>CAWHEV010000013.1:0-54294 GCA_963828485.1 uncultured Chloroflexia bacterium | reverse complement strand
GCAAGCCAGTGCGAGAGGCTGCCGGAGACCAGGTGACGCGGATCCTTCGGGCGCTCGCGGCGGCCGCGCTCGTGATCGTGGTCATCTCACTGGCGACGAGCGGGGCGATCCGCATCGACGGCCCAATCGTGACTCCGGCCGCGCTCGAAGTCGACGCCCCCAGCGCGCCGAGCATCTACCTCGTGCTGCTGGACGGATATCCCGCCACGGACACGCTGCGGGCGGATTTTGGATTCGACAACGCGCAGTTCCTCGACCGGCTCGACGAACGCGGGTTCGACGTCGCTTCGAGCAGCAACTCGAACTACAACCGGACGCTCCTGACCCTGGTGTCGATGCTCCACATGGAGTACGTCGAGCAGATCGACGAGCTTGGGACCCCGAGTGATGGCTTCTCGGCGCAGACGCGCCAGCTGACGGCTGCCATCAACCAGTCCCCGGTTCCGGGAATGCTCGCCGACGCCGGCTACCGAACCGTGGCCATCGGCTCGTCATACGGTGAGGCCACGCTCGTATCCGGCGACGAGATCGTTGACTCCCCGACGATGACGATGTTCGAGGAGCAGCTGCTGCGATACACGACCATCGGTGCGTGGATCATCGGAACTTGGCCGGAGCTCGTCGCGGAGCAGCATCGTTCCGGCGTGCTCGACACCACGGCCGCCTTTGGCGCGCTGGCTCACGAGGCTGATGCCCCGACGTTCGCGCTCGCTCACGTGTTCAGCCCGCACACGCCCTTCGTCTTCAACGCCGATGGGTCGCCGCGCCCGCTGCTGGAGTGCTACCCGCAGAGCTGCGGGCTGACGACGCCCGAGCTCGCACGACTCGGGATCAGCGCAGATGGCTATGCGGACGGGCTGACGGCCCAGGTGACGTACCTCAACGACGTGCTGGTCGAGGAGATCGATAGGCTAGTGGAGGCCGATCCGGAGGCCGTCGTCATTCTCTTCTCGGACCACGGCGCGCGATACGAGGATGGTCCCGCGGACGAGCACTTCCGCACGTTTCTCGCCGCGCGCACGCCTGGCCACGTCGGACTGTTTGGCGATGACGTTTCGCCGATCGATGTGTTTCCTCGCCTCTTCCAGGCGTACTTCGGCACGATGCTGCCCGAGCACGAGTACCGCGCGGCGTGGGCCGCCGACGACGCCCCACTCGAGACGACGCCGGTCGAGCTGACCCCGGATCGATGAGGCCTCGACGCGCGCTCCTGCTGGGTGCCAACGCCGCCGCGCTCGTGGCGCTCATCGCGCTGGGCGGGTGGGACGTGCTCCAGGTGTACACGGGCGTTGGCCTTCCCGAGCGCAACGGCGAGCCGATGGCGCTGGTGGCACATCGCGGCGACCTGGATCGATTCCCCGAGAACACGCTCGAGGGGATCCGCGCGGCGACCGAGCTGCCGGTCGAGGGGATCGAGTTCGACACGGTGATGTCCGCTGACGGGACCTGGTGGGTCATCCACGATCGGACCCTCGATCGGACGACCGATGCCGAGGGCGCGATCGCCGAGCTGCACGACACGGACATCGAGGGCGCGCGGATCGACGGGGGCATCGGGTTCGACGCCGAGCGGCACGCGGGCCTGCACGTCCCCCGGCTGGAAGCCGTGCTCAAAGCCCTGCGGGGGTACGAGGGTCGGGTCCACGTGGACGTCCAGCATGCCCCGACCGGTATCGTCGACGACGTCGTCCCCATGCTCGAGGGCCTGGATGCCGCCATCCTGTGTCGCTCGCTCGAAGATGCGCGGCGCGTAAAGGAGCTCGACGCGAGCATCGCGACGTACCTGCGGCCCGAGGATGGGCCGGCTGACGCATCGGTGGATGGCTGGCTGATGGAGGCCTTCTTCGAGGCCGATGCCGGCGCGCTCCAGTCAGCCGACCTGCCCGTGATCACGTTCGTCGACCAGTGGCGGGCAAATGACGACGAGTCGCCGATCATCAGGCGAGCCTGGGCGATCGGGGTGTCGGCCTTCCTGACCAAGCACCCGGACGACGCGGTCGAGACTCGTGACAGGCTGCAGGCCGGAACGTCGCGATGACGATGTCGATCGGACGCATCCTGGCCGGCCTCTTTCCCGTTGCCTTTGCCGTCACCTATGTCCTGCTCTCGTTCACCGCGACGCCGAACCCCGCCTTCGCGCTCGTGAGGCCGCTGGCCGTGACGGTCGTCCTCGTCGTCGCGCTGCAGGCGGTGACCTTCGCTGTCGTCCGACAGTGGGACCGGGCGGGCCTCATCACCGCGGCGATCGTCATGGTGCTGCTCGCGAACTGGGTGCCGCTGCTCGTGCTCGCCGGAGGCATTGCCTGGCTGGCCGCGTCGACCTGGCTGCGGCGGCGGAGCGGAGCCACCACGGCGTGGACGGAGAGCCGCCTGGCCCGGGTGACGGCGGTCTTCGCGTGGGCGCTCCTCGTCGTCGCCGCCATCCCGGTGGTCGTCAACCAGCTCACGCAGCCGTCGTTCGCCGCGCCGCGCCCGGAGAGCGGCGATCTTCCGGCGGCCGAGTCGGATGTCGTGGTCCTGCTGCTCGATGGTTACCCACGAGGGGACGCCCTCGAGGCCCAGTTCGGCGTGGACTCAGCGCCGTTCGAGGCTGAGCTGGCGGCGCGTGGCTTCAACGTGGCCCCCTCGAGCCGATCGAACTACACCTCCACCTGGATGACGATCGCGTCGATGGTCCACGGGCGCTATGTCCACGACATCGAGGGGCTGGGGAACCCGCCCGCCGGCCCGGCCGAGCAGTACCGGCACCTGATGGCGGCGATCCGTGACGCACCGATCCTCGACGAGCTTCGCGCGCAGGGGTACGAGATCGTCACCGTCCCTCCACCATACGAGAGCGCCGCGCTGACGTCGGCGGACCGCATCCTGACCCCGACCGAGATGAGCTCGTTCGAGCTCTCGCTGCTCCAGCACTCGCTGGCGGGGAGGCTCCTCTTCGAGGCCATGCCGGACCTGGCGTTCGACCAGCATCGCTCCCGCGTCCACAGCAGCCTCGACCTCATGGTCGATGAGGTAGCCGCGACCTCCGAGGCACCCCGCTTCGTGCTGACCCACCTCCTGGCGCCGCACGCGCCGATCGCCTTCGGCACCGCCGAGGAGGACCCGGCGCCGGCGTGCTTCCCCGACTGTCCGCTCTACCTGCTCGGACCCGCCGCCGACTGGTCGCGCTATCCCAGTCACCTCGAGGCGGTCAACCGCGCGGTCCTGGATGCGGTCGACCGCATCCGCGAGGCGTCGCCGGACGCCATGATCGTCCTCATGTCGGACCACGGGACCGTGAGCGCGAGCGAGCACGCTCGCCACGCCGTCAGCTCGTTCTTCGCAGCCAGCGTCCCACGTGAGTCAGTGTCGTTCCCCGGCGACATCAGCCCAGTCGATGTCATCCGCCTCATCGTCGATCCGGCCGCAGCCCCGACGTCGCCGTACGCGGCCTGGGAATCGGCCGCCCAGGAGCCGATGACGACCACGCCAATCGCCGGCTCCCGCGGGCCGTGAGGGCATCGACGACGTGGCTGGCCCTTGCGGCGGTCAGCCTCGTCGGGCTCGCGATCCGGGCTCCTGCGGCTCTGGCCGCCGGCTTCCCGCTCAACGACGGCGGCCTCTTCTACCAGATGATCCTCGACCTCCAGGTGACCTGGCCAGCCTTGCCGGAAACGACGACCTACAACGGGCTGAACGCCCCTTACGCCTATCCGCCCCTCGGCTTCTACGTCGGTGCCGCGCTGCATGGCTGGCTCGGGATGGACGTGATGCGGGCGATCCCGATTGCCGCATCCGTCCTCACGATTCCCGCCTTCTTCCTGCTCGCTCGAGGACTCCTCGGGAGCGGCGCGGTGACGTGGGCGGCGACGGTTGCCTTCGCCCTCATGCCGCGGTCCTTCGAGTGGATGACGATGGGCGGCGGCCTGACCCGAGCGCCCGGGCTGCTGCTCGCCATCGTCGCTCTGTGGCTGGCGCACCGGATGCTCATGCGCCGTGACCGCTGGCGCGTGGTGGCGTCTGGCGCGTCCGCCGGCCTCGTCATCCTCACCCACCCGCAGGCGACGCTGTTCCTCCTGATCAGCGGCGTCGGCTTTCTCATCGCATTCGGCCGGAACCGCCCGGCGGTGACTCGAGCGCTCGTGGCCGTCGCGATCGCTGCGGCGATCGCGGCGCCGTGGGTCGTCAGCGTGCTGGTCAATCACGGACCTGCCCCACTGCTTTCGGCGTCGGCAACACAGCCCGGGCCCTTCACCGGGTTGTTGACCCTTCTCACCTTCGAGATCACCGGGTCGCGCCTCTTCGACGTACTTGGCATTGCTTGCCGCGCTCGGCCTTCTGGTCGCCATCCTTCGGCGCCAATGGCTCCTGCCCGCCTGGCTGATCGCGCTGATGGTGCTCGACTCGCGAGGCGGCGCGACCTACGCCACCGTCCCGGCCGCAATGCTCGCCGGTTCGGGCGCGGTCGAGCTGCTCGTGCGGCTGCCGGCGCTCTGGTCCGGATCGGATGCTCCCACCCGGTTCGCGCAGTTCCTGCGCAGAGGTCGGATGCCGGTCGCAATCGGCGCGGTCCTCATCACCGTGGCGCTCGTCGACGCCGTCGGCAGCCAACAGGCGCCGTCCTGGCCCGGCGTCGCGCTCAACGACGCCCAACGCGACGCCATCCAGGAAGCGGGCGAGCACGCGCCGAACGCCGAGTACGTCGTCGTCACGGACCGCTTCTGGGCGGTCGACGCGACCTCGGAGTGGTTCGCGACCTTGACCGACGCGCGCAGCGTCGCAACCGTTCAGGGGCGCGAATGGCTCGGCAGCGACGAATTCGACCAGAGCCGTCGATGCAGCCGAGGCGCTGCGAGAGTGCGCCAATGCCGGATCCGTGTGCCTAAGCGAGTGGTCGACGACCTGGGACACGGCGTTCACGCACGTTTTCATCCCCAAGGGCTCGCTGACAGGGCCCTTTGGTGACGAGGATTGCTGCACCGGACTGCGACAGCTCCTCGCGGAGGACGCCGGGTACTCGATGACCTACGACGGGCCCGGCGGGACGATCTTCGAGCGACGGGATGGCTGATCGCACCGTCCTCAAGGATCTGCTGATCATCGCGTTCGCCGCCCTCGTGCTGCGAGCCCTCGCCGCGGTCGTTGTCCCGTGGAGCCCGTACCTCGACTCCACCTACTACACCCTCGTGGCGGAACGCCTCGCGTCGGGTGACGGATTCACCGTCCCCGTCATCTGGGCCTATCTCGACGTCGGAGCCACGATCCCGGCCGACGCCCACCTGCCGATCCCGAGCAACGCGCACTGGCCGCCGCTGGGGCCTCTGCTCTCCGCCGCGGGCATGGCGCTGTTCGGCCCGACCTGGCTCGCCGGCCAGGCGCCGCAGGTCCTCGTCAGCGCGCTGATTCCGCCGTTCACGTACGTGGTCGCCCGGGAGCTCTTCGGCGGCCGCTGGCTGGCGATCGGTGCCGCGACGCTCGCGATCTTCGCCGGGCCGCTGTTCATCCTCTATCCCGCCATCGACAACTTCGCGCTCATCGGCCTCTGCGGCACGGCCGTCCTGTGGATGAGCGCGCGAGCCGTCCGGTCCGAGAGGCCCGGTCCGTGGATCATCGGTGCCGGTGCCGTCGCCGGGCTCGCCGCACTGACCCGCATCGATGGCGTGCTGCTCACGCTCGCGCCGGCAACCGCCTGGCTGGTGGGCCGTGGCTGGACGCCGTGGAAGGTCATCGGTGGCAAGCCCTCCTGGGCAGCGGGGTTCGCGAGCGCCGGGGCCTTCCTCCTCGTCGTCGCCCCCTGGCTGATCCGCCAGGCGATCGTGTTCGGCACGCCGCTGCCATCGGCCGGCGGTCACACGCTGTGGATCACCAGCTACAACGAGCAGTTCTCCGTCGGCCACGAGGTCTCCCTCGCCACGTACCTCGCGTGGGGGTGGGCCAACATCATCACCTCGAAGATCTCGACGCTCGGCGTCATCGCCGGGCGAACGCTCGTGCTGATGGGCGGATTCCTCGTCATCTCGTTCGTTGGTGGCCTCTGGTTCTTCCGCAAGCGCCCGGACCTCGCGCCGTTCTACGTCTACTTCGTCGCGCTCGTCGTCCTCATGGCCGGACTCTTCACCTTCCATGCGCCCCAGAGCGCGTGGTATCACTCCGCTCCCGCCTGGCTCGGCTTCGGCCTGCCGCTGGCGCTGGCGGGCCTGCCACCGACCGCGACCGCCATCGGCCGCTTCTGGCCATTCCTTCGCCGCCCGCGAACGCACGCATTCCTCGGCGGCGTGGGCGTTCTCGCCGCGATCGTCCTCTCCGTCCTCGGCTCGCTCAGCCTCTACGAGGGCTGGGTTGAGGGCCGGGAGCGAGACGAAGCAGCCGCCTCCTTCTTCGTCGAGAACGGCCTGACCGATGACGTCGTGATGTACCGCGAGGCCTCTGCCCTGAACCTGATCAGCGGGAATCCGGCGGTGGCGTTTCCCTACGACCCATTCCCCGTCATCGAGGAGGCGGTCCGCGCGTACGACGTCGAGTGGGTCGTCGTCTCGCAACAGGCCAACGAGCTGCGGGCACCGCTCGGCCTGTGGGAGGGTGGAAACGCCGTCGACGCGGAGGGCAATCGGGCCGACTTCCTCGAGACTGAGCCGGCGTTCGAGACGGAGAACGTGCGGATCTTCGCCGTGGTGCCATGAGCCTCGCCGCCGTCGCCATCGCCGCCTTCTTCGCTGTGCTCGTCCTGCCTCGCGCCACCCTCCCGATGGCCGATGGCGACGCGTGGTGGCACATCCATGCGGGCGAGCAGATCCTCGCGACCGGCCGCGTGCCGGACACGAACACCTGGACGATCGCGGGCGACGGCTTCGCCTGGACGAGCCAGGACTGGGTGAGCAACGTCGGCATGGCGGTGCTGTTCAACGCCGGCGAGTGGGGCGTCGCCTGGCTGTCGCTGGCGTTCGCGCTCGTCGTCGTCGGCGCGTTCGCGCTGCTGTGGGTCGCCATCGGGCTGCGATCACCCGCGCCCGGCTGGCTGAGCCGCATCCTCTGGCTGAGCGCGGGCCTCGTCGCGGCCGGGCCGATCATCGGCATCCGGGTCCAGACCATCGACCTGCTCATGGCCGCCGCGACGGTCTGCGTGCTGTGGTGGTACCTGGGCCGCCCGCGCCCGGCCATCGCGCTCCTCCTCGTGCCGGTCGCGGCGCTGTGGGTCAACCTGCACGCCGGCTGGGTCATGCTCTTCCTCCTCGGGGGAGCGGTCGTGGTCGGCGAGGCGGTGGACCGATGGATCCGTCGCAGGGCCGCGGCCCTCGCCCCCCGGGCGATCGCGACGCTCGCGGGCTCGCTCCTGGCCGCCGCCGCGGCCCTCGTCGTCAACCCGAACGGACTCGAGATCTACCTCTACCCGTTCCGCACCGCGAGCATCGATGCGCATCGCGACTTCCTCGTCGAGTGGTCGCCGCCCAACCTCGCCAGCTTCGAGGGCCAGGTGGCGATCGCCGCCGTCGTGATGACCGCGATCACGGTCGGGCTCGCCTGGCGCCGGATGCGGACGGCAGACCTCCTGTGGGCCATCGGCCTCAGCGTCCTGACCCTGTACGCGGTTCGCTTCGTCCTCTTCCTCGGACCGATCGGTGCGGCGCTCGCGGCCGTGCATCTCACACCGCTCGTCGCCGGGTCGCGGCTCGGCGAGGCGACACGCCCGCTCATCGAGCGATGGTCGCGGACGCCCT
Source organism: uncultured Chloroflexia bacterium (assembly GCA_963828485.1). Lineage (GTDB taxonomy): Bacteria > Chloroflexota > Limnocylindria > QHBO01 > QHBO01 > JACDBZ01. Next base: position 46,600 of record CAWHEV010000013.1, on the reverse strand, counting down.
CGGCGCCGATGCGGAGGCGCATCAACGCCGCGCTGCTCGTCGTCATCGCGGTGCTGGGCGTGGGGATCGCCACCGGCGCGGGCCGCGCCGGCGAGCCAGGCAGCGGCGATCGACCTCTCGATCCCGGCCGATGCGGCCGCGTGGCTCGAGACGAACCGGCCCGATGCCCGGATCTTCAACACCTACGCCTGGGGCGGCTACCTCTCGCGCCGGCTGCCATTGGCCAAGGCGTACATCGACGGCCGCTCGGACATCTACGGCAACGAGCCGATCCAGCGCTACGCGGCCGCGCTGACGCTCGCGTCCGACCCATCTGCGCTGCTCGACGGGGCCTCGATCGACGCCGCGCTGCTCCGCCCGGAGTACCCGCTCAACGAGTGGCTGGCTTCCGCCGCGGGCTGGCGCCTCGTGTTCGAGGACGAGCGGTCCGTGCTGTACGTGAGAGGCGAGTAGTACTTCCGGTTCCCAAAGTACTGTTGTCTGGATGCACAGTGCGCCGACAGGATGGTCGCCTGGTCCGGTACTACGCCGGACCCCGTACTCAAGGGGAGTCATGGCGCACGATCCAGCGACCGGAACGACCGGGGCGCGCTTCGACCACATCGGCGAACAGGCCGCGCAGAGCCTGCGCGGTGACTCGCGCCAGCTGCACGAGCTGGCCGAGCAGCTCCGCGATCACTATCGCCACGACCTCGAGCAGTGGATGCAGCTCCGCGAACGGCTCGGCCGCCGGGGCGACGCACTGCGACCGGTCGGGACCGATGCGCTGCGCGCCGAGTACGAGCAGCGCGGTCGCGAGCTGGCCGGGCTCCAGGCCAGGCTGAAGCGGCTCGACCTCGTCGCCCGCCAGCTCGACCTGCTGTGGAGCTACCTGGAGTCGACCGACGACTCCGTCGACGAGCCCGGACCGATGGCCGATGACTCCCCGGCCGCCCAGAGCCTGCGAATCGTCCAGGCGCAGGAAGCCGAGCGCCAGCGCATGGCGGAGGACATTCACGATGGTCCTGCACAGGTCCTGACGAACGCGATCTTCCAGGTCGAGTATCTGGACCGGATCCTCGAGCCTCACGACCCCGCGCAGCACGCCGAGCTGGCATTCCTGCGCGACATGCTCCGCAACGGGCTGGACGAAGTCCGCTCCCTGATCATCGACCTGAGGCCGCCGCCCGTCAATGTCGGGCTGGCTGCAGCGATCGCCGATCGGGCGCGGCAGCTGCAGCAGCGGCACGCGATCGACGTCGAGGTGAGCGTCGACGGGATCGACGAGCGCCTCACGCCGGCGGCCCGCACATCGGTCCTGCGGATCCTGCAGGAGTCACTTCAGAACGTGCGCAAGCACGCGGCGGCCACGCGGATCTCCATCGGTCTCGAGGGAGACGCGCTCGTGATCGCCGACAACGGCCGCGGCTTCGACCTGATGCGGGTCGCGTCACGGGTCAGCCAGAACTTCGGGCTGCAGTTCATGCGCGAGCGCGCTGAGCTGATGGGGGCACAGCTGCACATCGAGTCACGCCAGGGCGAAGGCACGCGGATCCTGCTGCGGCTGCCGGAGCAGGGCACTGATGCACGGTAAGGAGGAGGAACATCCGATGGTGGATACCGAAGTCAAGGTCGAGGAGCGCCGCAAGGGCGGCGATCGTCGCGCCGGGAAGACGCGGGTCGTCATCGTCGACGGCCACACGCTGTTCCGGCGTGGCGTGCGACAGATCCTGGAGCTGGAGAACGACATCGAGGTCGTCGGCGAGGCCGGCAGCGGACGCGAGGCGCTCGCCACGGTCGAGGAGCTGACGCCGGACGTGGTCCTGATGGATCTCGGCCTGCCGGCCCCGAACGGCATCGAGACCACCCAGCGCCTGAAGCGCGAGCTGCCGCACACCGGTGTCATCGTGCTCGCCAGCAACGATGACGAGGACCAGCTCTTCGACGCCATCAAGGCCGGCGCTGCGGCGTACGTCCTCAAGGACATCGACCCGATCGACCTCATCGCGATCATCCGTCGCGTGCGATCGGGCGAGTACCTCATCAACGACAAGGTCTTCGCGAAGCCGGCGGTCGCATCGCGCGTGCTCAAGGAGTTCCGCGAGCTGGCCGTCTACGGTGCGGAGGCGCAGCCGATCTTCGCTCCGCTGTCGCCGCGAGAGGTCGAGATCCTGGACAACATCGCCCAGGGCATGACGAACAAGCAGGTCGCCTACGCGCTGTCCATCAGTGAGCAGACAGTCAAGAACCACATGAGCTCGATCCTGCGCAAGCTGTCGGTCAACGACCGCACCCAGGCCGTCGTGTACGCGATGCGCCAGGGCTGGATCAAGATCCCGGAGGACTGAGCGATCGCCGGAGGTCCCCGACGCTTCGGTACATGAGGACCATTCCGATCGAGCTCCCACGAGCATACGGTGCGTGAACGGCGACCTGGGTATCCAGGTCGGCGTTCATCCTAAGGGGATCGCCTCGATCCCCGGGTCTCCTCCTCCGGTGCGCGAGAGCCGCCCCCAATGGGGCGGCTCTCGTTCGTTGTAGGAGGTCGCATGGTTCTTGACACTGAACCGCACGTACCGCAAGGTACGCCACGCGTTGCGGGGCGGTAGGACCATCCGGCCATACCGCTGGTCGTGTACGGTTTCTACGCTGCGCACGCGATCTTCTTCGGAAAGGAGGTATCACCAGCTCATGATCAAGCATTTCATCAGCACTCTTCTCGTTCGCTTCCAGCGCGAGGACGAGGACGGCCAGACCCTCGTGGAGTACGGCCTGCTTCTCGCCCTCCTGGCGATCATCGTGATCGTCGCGCTGCTCTTCCTGGGCCCGATCGTCTCCGGCATCTTCCAGGAAGTCGGCGACACGCTCGACGCCGCAGCCTAAGCAGCTGCACCGTGCGGCCTCCGGAGCACTCGTGCCCGGGGGCCTCACGTTCTCCCCCCACCCGGACCATCCGCCCATAGCAACTCACCGTTCGCGCGGTCAACGTTGCGCTCGCAAATCCCTGAGAAAGGAGGTAACGCTTCTAAATGGTCAAGCATTTCATCAGCACTCTCCTCGCACATCTCCAGCGTGAGGACGAGGACGGCCAGACCCTCGTGGAGTACGGCCTGCTTCTCGCCCTCCTGGCGATCATCGTGATCGTGGCGCTGCTCTTCCTGGGTCCGATCGTCTCGGGCATTTTCCAGGAGGTCGGCGACACCCTCGAGGCCGCCTGACCCTCCTTTGCAGCCAGAAGAGGCTCCGCCACATCGGTGGCGGGGCCTCTTTTCTTCGCCCGGCTACGGGAGAGTGGTACTGCCCCCAACGTAGCCAACAAGTTCAGTCGTAGCGATTGGCTCCCCGTGCGTAGACTGTTGACCGCAGTCACAACCCGTGCACTGCTGGCGCATCATCCCTTGTTCTCATCCACCCGAGCTAAAGGGGAACATTCGTGAAGCGATCGAATCGCCTCGTCATCCTTGTCGGCGTCCTGCTGGCCGTGCTGGCATTCGTGGCCATCGTCATTCTTCTGAACCAGGAGGCCGAGACGGCCGAACCCGAGCAGCAGACCGTGACCGTGCTGGTCGCCACCGAGGCGATCGCCATCGGCGATGAGGTCACGCCGGACAAGGTCGAAGCGGTCGAAGTGCAGCCGGCAGCCGTCCAGCAGACGGCGCTGTCGGATCCGTCGCAGGTCGCCGGGCAGCCGGCAGTCTTCGCGGTTCCTGCCGGGTCGCAGCTCACCGCCGAGGCCATCGGACTCGGCAACCCGCTGCTGGTGAACATCCAGGCGCTCCTGAATCCTGGCGAGAAGGCCGTCTCGTTCCAGGTGGAGCGGGTTGGCGGCCTCGACTTCCTGGTCAAGCCGGGCGACACGGTCGACATCGTCGTGACCGAAGACGTCACCGTCCTCCAGGAGACCGCGGACTCCATTGCCAACACCGATCCCAACGCCCCGCAGCGGTTCGAGCCCGTACCCGGACTCGAGGGCCAGCGTACGGTCAAGGCCCTCCTTCAGGACAAGCGGGTCATCTACGTGAGCCAGAGCCGAGCCGTCCAGCAGGACCCGCAGGACACGAACAACGACGGGGTCGTCGACGAGAACGATGAGCAGGCCGTGCCACTCATCGAGAGCGTGGTCATCGTCTTCGCCGGCAGCGCGCAGGACGCCGAGCTGATGCGCTTCGCGCAGCGTGACGTCAACGAGAACGGCGAGCTCTCGGTCGTGGTCCGCCATGCCGAGGACGACGAGACCGAGGAGACCCTCGGGATCACGATCGACCAGGTGGTCGAGGAGTTCGGCCTCCGCATCCCGGGCATCGTCGAGCAGCTGAACGAGGAAGAGACGCCGTAGTCCGCGTCCGCGCAGACTGAGGCGTTCGGAGCACCGAGCATGATCAAAGTCCTGATCGTCGACGACATTCCTGAGACGCGCGACCACCTGTCGCGCCTCCTCGGGCTGGAACGCGAGATCGATGTGGCCGGGACCGCTTCCTCCGGTGAGGAGGCGATCCAGATGGCCATGGATCTCCGCCCGGACGTCATCGTCATGGACATCAACATGCCAGGCATGGACGGCATCGCCACTGCGGAGATCATCTCGCAGCGGCTGCCGAACAGCCCGGTGATCATGATGAGCGTGCACGGCGAGGCCGAGCACCTCAAGCGGGCGATGCTGGCCGGGGCGAGGGAGTTCCTGGTCAAGCCGTTCAGCGGTGACGAGTTCGCGACCTCGATCAAGCGCGTCCACGAGCGCGAGCTCGTGCGTCGCGAGCAGATCCAGGCGACTCGCGAGGCCGCCGCCCCATCCCCCGGGCTGAGCGACGACAACGTCGAGGAGCACCAGGTCATCGCCGTCTTCTCTCCGAAGGGCGGGGCCGGCCGGACGACGATCGCCACGAACCTCGCGCTGGCGCTGCGTCGCGAGACCGACCAGAAGGTGGCGCTGGTGGACGCCAACCTCCAGTTCGGTGACGTCGGCGTCCTGCTCAACCTGAACCCGAAGAACCGATCGATGCTAGATGCCGTCGAGGGCGGCGAGCCGGATCGCGATATCCTCGAGTCGGTCATGATCGACCACTCGACCGGCATCCGGGTCCTCCTCGCCCCTCCGTCCCCGGAAGGCGCGGACCTCGTGACGTCGGTATACCTGCGCAGGATGATCGACATGCTGCGCGAGACGAACGACTGGGTCGTCGTCGACCTTCCGTCGGGCCTCAACGACCACTCGCTCGGCGTGCTCGACGCGGCCGACCAGATCCTGGTCGTCGCAGCGCTCGAGATCACCACGATCAAAAACGTGCGCCTCTTCCTGGAGGTTGCCGACCAGCTCGACTACGAGCGATCCAAGATCAGGCTCGTGATCAACCGCTCGGATGCCTCGCAGGGCATCCGCATCGGTGACGTGGAGGCATCGATCCGCCGCCCCATCGATGGCTCGATCGTCTCAGACGGCCGGCTGGCCGTCCTCGCCGTCAATCGAGGCGTGCCCTTCGTCATCTCCCACCCCGAGTCGCCGCTTTCGCGCGATGTCACCGCCCTCGCTCGCACGATCGCCGGCGCGGGAACCACTGTCTCCAATACCGACAAGTCCGCGAAGCGCGGACTCTTCGCACGCCGCTGAGGAAGGACGCTGCCGATGTCTCTGTTGAAGCGTATCGAGCGGGCTCGACCCGCCGCCGAGGGCCAGGCGACGCCGGCCGTGCCGGCCGCGCCGACCCCGACTCCCGAGGGAGGCGCGGAGCAGCCGCCGGCCCCGCCAGCTGCAGGGACCCCGCCACCGCCCGCTCCGCCGGTGCCGACCGCGGCCGGGGTGACCTCGCGATTCTCCGCCGCGATGCCGGCGCGCGAGTCGTTCCGTGAGGCGAAGTTCCGCGTCCAGAACCGGCTCATCAACGAGCTGGACCCGAAGCTCGACCTCACCAACCAGGTCGAGGTCCGGCGCCAGATCGAAGAGCTCTTCGGGAAGATCGCCGACGAGGAGGGCCTGGCCCTCACCCGCGCCGAGCGCGTGCGGATGCTCGAGCAGATCACCGACGAGATCCTGGGCCTCGGGCCGCTCGAGCCGCTCCTGCGCGACGAGACCCTCACCGAGGTGATGGTCAACGGGCCCCAGCAGGTCTACATCGAGCGTGACGGCAAGCTGGAGCTCACGAACGTGACGTTCCAGAACGACGAGCACGTCATGAAGATCATCCAGCGCATCATCGCGCCGATCGGCCGTCGCGTCGACGAGTCGAGCCCGATGGTCGACGCCCGCCTGGCGGACGGCTCGCGCGTGAACGCGATCATCCCGCCGCTGAGCCTCGTCGGCCCGGTCATCACGATCCGGAAGTTCTCCGCGACGCCGTACACGGTCGACGACCTCGTCCGCTTCGGGACCTCGACGCCGGAGATGTTCGAGTTCCTCGAGGCCTGCGTGAAGGCGCGCCTCAACGTCTTCGTCTCCGGCGGCACCGGCTCCGGCAAGACGACGATGCTCAACATCCTGAGCTCGTTCATTCCAGACGACGAGCGGATCGTGACCATCGAGGACGCGGCCGAGCTCCAGCTGCGCCAGGAGCACGTGGTCACACTCGAGGCCCGCCCCTCGAACATCGAGGGCAAGGGCGCCGTCCCGATCCGCGAGCTCGTGCGCAACTCGCTGCGCATGCGGCCCGACCGCATCGTCGTCGGCGAGTGCCGCTCCGCCGAGGCGCTGGACATGCTCCAGGCCATGAACACCGGCCACGACGGCTCGATGTCCACCGGCCACGCCAACACGCCGCGCGACATGCTGAGCCGCCTCGAGACGATGGTGCTGATGGCCGGCATGGACCTGCCGCTGCGCGCCATCCGCGAGCAGATCAGCTCCGCGGTCGATCTCATCGTCCACCAGAACCGCCTCAAGGATGGCACGCGTAAGATCGTGAACATCACCGAGGTCCAGGGCATGGAGGGCGACGTCATCGTCATGCAGGACGTCTTCGTCTTCGAGCAGACCGGCGTGACCGAGGGCCGGATCCAGGGTCGGCTCAAGCCGACCGGCATCCGACCGCACTTCGTCGAGCGCTTCGAGACGATGGGCGTCCACCTTCCGCCGAACATCTTCGGCACGCCGTTCTAGCCAGAGGATTCCAGCCCGTGACCATGCTTCCGTTCCTCATCGCCGGCATCGCGGCGATCGCCGTCCTGGTGATCACCGTCGGCATCGCCATGAGCTCGGGAGGAGGAGGCGTGTCCGCGCGCCTGGAACGGTATGCATCGGGCAAGGGGGACGGCGAGTCCGGCTCCGACGAGGGGCCCGCGGAGTCGGCCGTGGTGGCCGGGCTCTCGCGCGTCATCGAGCGCCAGGACCTGACCACCCGGCTGGCAACGGACCTTGCGCGTGCCGACCTCAAGATGCGTCCCGCCGAGTTCCTCATCTTCTGGGCGATCACCCCCATCGGCTTCGTGTTCGTCGCCTTCATCGTCGGCATCGTGCTGCCGGGCTTCAGGAATCCAGTGGCGCTGGTCGTCATGTTCCTCCTCGGCCTGTGGGCGCCGCGGCTGTACCTCAAGCGGCGGCAGTCGAAGCGCCTCCGCACGTTCAACGAGCAGCTGCCCGGCACGATCACCCTCCTCGCGAACTCGCTGCGCGCGGGATCGTCGTTCCTCCAGGGCATCGAGCTCGTCACCCGCGAGGCGCGTCCGCCGATCAGCGAGGAGTTCGAGCGCGTGGTGCGCGAGATGCAGCTCGGCCTCGCGCTGCAGCCGGCCCTCAACAACCTCGCGCGTCGCGTCGCGTCGGAGGACCTCGAGCTCATGGTCACCGCCATCCAGATCCAGAGCCAGGTCGGCGGCAACCTCGCCACCGTCCTCGACGCCATCGCCCATACGATTCGTGAGCGGATGCGCATCCATGGCGAGATCCAGACCCTTACCGCCATGCAGCGCTACTCCGGCTACGTCATCACCCTCCTCCCTATCGGCCTCGCCGGCATCCTGTTCGTCATCAGCCCGTCCTACATCGCGGTGATGTTCGAGAGGCCGCCGGAGCTGTTCGGGTTGCCGATGGGCATCGTGTTCTTCATCGTCGGCCTCATCAGCATGGGAATCGGCTTCCTGTTCATCCGCCGCATCGTCGACATTAAGGTCTAGCCCGATGATCACCCCCGAGCTCCTCATCGCCGTGCTGGCAGCCGCGGCCGTCCTCCTCCTCACCTACGGGATCGCCGCACGGCCAACCGAGGATGCCGTCCAGGCACGTCTCAGCCAGCTCGTCGTCCAGGCTCGGTCACTGGAGGAGATCGAGCTCGAGCAGCCGTTCTACGAGCGCGTGATCCGCCCCCTCATCCAGCGCCTCTCCCGTGTCGGCAGCCGGCGCCAGGAGGGCGGAATGATCGCCCGGATCGACGCAAAGCTCGAGAAGGCCGGCTACCCCGGCGGCCTCCGGGGAGCGGACTGGGTCGGCGTGAAGCTGCTGAGCCTCATCGGCTTCGCGATCCTCGGGTTCGTGCTCGGGCTGGTGATCACCCAGGCCTTCCCCGCCGCGCTGTTCGTTGCGATCATCGGAGGCGCCGTCGGGTACCTCGCTCCCGAGTTCTGGCTCGGCCGCAAGATGCGGGCGCGCAGCGAGGCGATGATGCTCCAGCTGCCCGACGCCCTCGACCTGCTCACCATCAGCGTCGAGGCGGGTCTCGGCTTCGACGCGGCGCTGGCCAAGGTGGTGGAGAAGATGGAGGGCCCGCTGATCGACGAGTTCCGCCAGGCATTGGCGGAAGTGCGGATGGGCCGCCTGCGCCGGGACGCCCTCCGCGACGTCGCCGAGCGCGCCGACTCACAGCCGGTGAGCAACTTCATCGGCGCGATCGTCCAGGCCGAACAGCTCGGCGTGCCGATCGCCAAGGTCCTTCAGATCCAGTCGAACCAGCTGCGCATCGAACGCCGTCAGCGCGCCGAGGAGGCCGCCGCCAAGGCACCGGTCAAGATGCTGTTCCCGATGGTTGGCTGCATCTTCCCGACGATCTTCATCGTGATCCTCGGGCCGGCGATCGTGACCGTCATGTCCGGCGGCCTGGGAATCTAGGGTGCTTCCGCCGGTTCGGCCGGCTGTCCTGCTCGTCGACGACGATCGCACGCTCCTGTCGGTCGTCTCGCGACACCTCTCCCGAGCCGGATACGAGGTCACCGTGGCCGAGTCCGGAGCGACCGCACTGAAGCTGCTCGACGGCTGGTGGCCGGCGCTCCTGGTCGTCGACCTGATGATGCCCGGCATGGACGGCTTCGAGCTGAGCCGGCGAGTCAAACAGCTCGCCGACATGCCGATCATCATGCTCTCGGCGGTCGACGCGCCGGAAGCCAAGATCAGCGCCCTCGAGCTCTACGCCGAGGACTACGTCACCAAGCCGTTCGACCCCGACGAGCTCATCGCCAGGATCCAGCGCGTCCTCCGGCGATCGGCGATCGGTGCGCCGCGGCTCGTGCTGGGTGGTGGGGACATCGAGATCGATCTCGCTTCACGGCGCATCGCCACTTCCTCCGGGGGTGACCAGCTGACGCCCACGGAGGCGAGGCTGCTGGGCGTCCTTGCAGCCTCGATGGACCGGGTGGTACCGACCGACGAGCTGCTGGCGCGAGTCTGGACCGACGCCGACGGCGCCGACCCGTCGTACCTGTGGGTCACCGTCCGACGGTTGCGCCGCAAGCTCGAGGACGATCCCGACCGGCCGAGGCATCTCATCACCGAGCGCGGCATCGGGTACCGGCTCGTCTCCGACAGCGCAGTCCAGGCCCGGGACTGAGGATGGGGAGCGGCGGCGTTTGGCCACGCCTCTTCATCGGTTTCCTCATCGCGGCACTGCCCATCCTCGTTCTCTTCGTGTGGGCAATGGTCGGCGATTCGCTGCTGAGCAGCGCGGATCATGGTCTCGTCGCGGTTCTCGCCGGGATCGGGACGCTGATGTGGGCGGGGATCCTGAGCATCGTCTTCTCGCGATCCGTCATGGACGACGTCCGGGAGATGCTCGCGATGGCGCAGCGCGGCGAACCGGCGCAGGCGCAGGAGCTGTCGACCGCCTACCACCGGCTCGCCGCAACCCTGGACGAACGGAATCGCCAGATCGAGACCCTGGTTCGTGAGACCGCGAGCATCCCGATCGACGACGAGCCTCCACGCGTGGTCCAGGCGCTCGTCTCGACCGTGCAGTCCGTCATGCGTGACGCGACGTGGCGCGCGGGCGTGCTCGACACGGAAGACCCGGAGCTGCTGGCCGCGGGCGTGTACGGTGCGCCGGACGATGACGTGATCCGGACGGAAGTGGGGGAGCTGGAGCGATGGGCGTCGGCGATGAATCCCGACGCCGCCGCGTCACGAATCGAGGGCCCGTGGGGGTCGTTTGTCGTCATCCACGGGTCAGCCACCGACCGGCTGCGCGCGATTCTCTATGCACCGTGGGAGGGCCGCGCCGATCCGACCCCCGCTGAGATCGCCATCCTCAGCCTGGTCGGCCAGCACTTTCGCGCCGCCGTTGACCACTCCCTGCTCTACGCGCGGCTGCGCCAGCAGACCGAGCAGCTCGACCACATGGCGCGGTTGCAGGCGGACTTCCTGCGGGGCGTCACGCACGATCTTCAGACGCCGCTGACGAGGATCGCCGGGCTGGCACGGGAGCTCCACGCGGATGAGGCGCTGAGCACGGCCGGGCGGGACGACCTCCGGACCATTACCGACCAGGCCGATCGGCTGCGCCGCATGGTGAGCCAGCTCCTGGTGGCATCCCGGCTCGAGGCCGGGGCATTGACGCCGAGCGTGGAGGTGTTTGCCGTCACTCCCGTGGTTGAGCGAACGTGGACCGCGATCCGCTCCGACCGACCGTTCGAGCTGACGGTGGATGGTCCCGCACACCTGGCGGTCGCCGATGCCGATCGGCTGGAGCAGGTTCTCTGGGCAGTGCTCGACAACGCGGTGAAGTACAGCCCGGCTGGTTCCCCCATCGATGTCGACATCGCACCCGACGACGGGATGCTCCTGATCAACGTGAGCGACCGTGGCGCCGGGTTGGACGAGGAGACGCTCGCCCGAGCGTTCGAGCAGTTCTACCGCGGGCCGTCGGCGGCGAGGCTGGCCCCCGACGGGAGCGGCATCGGCCTCTACGCCGCTCGCGGGCTGATGGAGGCGATGCGTGGGTCGATCGACGCAGTGAGCCGGCTGGGTCAGGGCACGACGATCACGATCCGCGTCCCCGCCGAGCCCAGCGACGAGGCCGAGTAGGACCTTCGTACCCGGTGGCAATGGGACTAATGGGTCCGCCGCCGCAAGGTCCTCGGCAAGGTTGGCTCGATACGGTGGGGACATCGCAATCCAGAGAGCCGCCCGCATGCTTCCTGACACTCCACGCAATCCGAGCCAGCGCCGCCGCTGGGCGGAGAGGCATCCTCGACGACCCATCTCCAGCGCCCGCTCCCTCCGACCGGGGCGACGCGGGCAGGCACTGGTCGAGCTGGCCCTGATCCTGCCGGTCCTCCTGCTCCTCCTCGCCGGGGCGGTGGACCTCGGTCGCGCGTGGTACTCCCAGATCACGATCACGAACGCGGCGCGCGAGGGGGCGCTCGAGGCTGGGATGAACCCCGACTCCTACGCCGCCGGCCAGCCGTGCAGCGACAGCAACCGCGTTGTCTGCCGTGCGGTGCGCGAGGCGGAGGGCTCCTTCATCGAGGTCGACGCCGCGGATGTCACGATGACGTGCAGCGTCGCATGCACCGAGGGCACCGCCGGCGCACCCAACACAGCGTCGGTGCGTGTGGAGGGCGAGTTCTCACTCGTCACGCCGATTCTGACCTGGTTGTTCGGCGGAACGACGGTCACGATCGATGCGACCGCCACCGCGACCATTTCGATGACACCGACGATCGGGGCGATTCCGATCACGACGCCCACTCCATCCCCGACACCGAGCGCGTCGCCAGCGCCAACGCCCACGCCGAGCCCCGGCGGTCCCAGTGCGTCGCCGACGCCGTCGCCAACCCCGACCCCAACGCCCACGCCCTGCACCGTGCCCGTCGCAAGCTTCACCGTGAGTCCGGCCTCGGGCAGGAAGAACTCGACGACCTTCACGGTGACGAGTACGACCGCCAACCCCGGAGGCCCCCACTGCAACCCGATCTACAGCTGGAGCTGGGGCGACGGGGCCCACGCGTCGGGACCGTCCGCGCAGCACATCTACGACAAGCGGGGTACCTACACCGTGACGCTCGTGGTGTCGAACACCGCAGGTAGCTCCAACCAGTTCGAGAGAGACATCAATGTCACGAATTAGCCGGCGCCTCGCGCGCCGCTGGAGGGACGCGACCCCTGGCCAGGCGCTGGTCGAGTTCTCGCTGACCGTCGTCATCTTCATCATCCTCGTGATGGGCGTGCTCGACTTCGGCCGAGCCATCTTCATGTACAACGGCGTGTCCCAGGCGTCCCGGGAGCTCGCCCGCGTGACGAGCGTTCACCCCGGCACGCCACTCGGCACGAGCGCCGAGACCGCGGACGTCATTGCCGCCCAGGAGGACCTGGTCCCCGACCTCGACGTGGCGTCCACCGACTTCACCTGCGAGGACATCGACGGCGATCCCGTCACGAACGCATGCCTGACCGGGAATTGGGTCCGGGTGGACCTCAGCGTCGCATATACCCCCGTCACGCCGCCTCTCGCCTTTCTTATCGGGACCCTGCAGCTCGAATCGAGCAGCAGCGTGCAGATCACGAACCACTAGCAGACAGGAATCGACACGCCATGAATCGTTACGCCCAGAATCACGATCGCTCGGAGCGCGGCCAAATCGTCGTCCTGTTTGCGATCCTCCTCATCGCCATGGTGGCCATGCTCGGCCTCATCCTCGACAGCGGCTCGGCCTTCGCCCAGAGCCGGGACGAGCAGAACGCCGCCGACCTCAGCGCCCTCGCAGGCGCGAACATGTATCTCCTGACCGGCTCGGACAGCGCGGCGATCAGCGCCGCACGCGCGAGCGCCGAGGAGAACGGCTACGAGCACGGCGCGAACGCCACGGTTGCAGTCGACGTGAACGTCGGCAACGGCGTGACCGTGAAGGTCGACATCACGTCGCCGCATACCAACAACTTCGGCGCGATCGTTGGCATCCCGACGTGGAATGTCGCCGTGACCGCCACAGCGCTCAGCGGCTTCCCCGACACCGCCGAAGGTGCGGCGCCGATGCTCTTCAACATCGACGCGTTCGACCCGGTCACCGGCCAACCGCTGCCGCAGTTCGGCAACAAGAATGCGCCGTTCGCCTTCGAGGGGAAGCAGGGTGACGCGCCCGATGATGCGGAAGGCTTCACGTGGACGAACTACGGGACCGGCAACGTGAACACGGACGAAGTGCGCGAGATGATCGAGGGAAACCTGGTCGTCACGAAGACTGTCGAGTTCGGCGAGTACATCGGCCAGCACAACCAGGGTAGTCATACGGCGCTCTTCACAGAGGTCCAGGACCACCTGGTCGACCAGTGCCTTCCGGTTCCCGTGGTGAACAGCGACGGGAACTTCCACGGCTGGGCGACGTTCTGTGTCGTGTACGCCGAAGGCAGCAGCGACAAGGTGGTCGGGGGCTACTTCAAGAGCCCATTCGTGAACCAGCGTCTCACCGTCGGGGCTCCCAGCTGCGGCGTGGACGGTTGTCCCGTCTTCCTCGGCTCGTGGGTGCTCACCCTGATCGACTGACGTCTCCTGCGACGCTCGCGCAGCCGGCCCTCGACCTTCGAGGGCCGGCCCGCGTGTCCGCCGACGATCGAACCTCCGCAATCGCTAGGCTGTGCCGATGACCGATCTGATCCGGGTCGAGAACGTCACGCGCGGCACCGTCGTCGCGGAGCGAACCCGCGTGGCGCGCAGCTTTCGCGACCGGAACGTCGGGCTGCTGGATCGCGATCGCCTCCCCGCCGATGAGGGCCTCTGGATCGAGCACGCGCCATCGATCCACATGTTCTTCATGCGCTTCCCGATCGACGCGGTCTTCATCAGCGGGGACCTTCGGGTCACGAAGGTCGTGCCCGATCTGCGGCCATGGCGGGTGGTGTGGTGGGCCCGCGGAGCCCGCGACTGCCTCGAGCTGTCGGCTGGGGCGGCCGAACGCAGCGGCACTCGGCAGGGCGACGAGCTGCGCATGGTGCCGGCCTCCTGAGCCTCTCGCGCCACGGCGATGGGTGCGGAGGGTTGGGGATGCGCCCAGGCACCGCTGTAAGGTCGGCTGCAAGGTCGGGGTACTAGGGTGGCGCGGTACCTTCGTACGGGGGAGCCCACACGCCCGTGGCCCAGCCAAGACGCTCAAACGGAATCCGCTATGCCCGCTCGCGTCATGTCGAGCGGACAGGCGCTTGTCGAGTTCGCCTCGTCCTGCCCCTCATGGTCGCTCCTTCTGGCGATGGCGATCGACTTCGGTCGCGTGTTCTTCGGGTGGGTCTCATCCACAAGCGCTCGAGGTCGCGGCCGACTTCGCTGCGGAGAACGCGGACGCCTGGGAGGGTCCGACCGATCTCGCGCGTCAGTCCTACGAAACATCTCGCGGATCGAGGCTGATGCAGGCCGATCAACTGCACGCTGGGCGACCTCTGCCGCGCCTAACTTCACGACCTCAACGGCGACCGGTCGTACGACACCGGGGAGCGGTCGAGATCGCGATGCGACTTCGACCTCATCACGCCTCTGGGCCCGAGCATCGTCGGCAGCCCGCTGGACCTTGGCGGCTGAGCAATATTCCCGATCCGATCACACGATCGACGGCATTCCGGTCGGGGGCGGCGGTCCCCCTGGCGGTAGCCGCCACCTGCGCTCGTTCCCGAGCATGGTCGGCGGCAGGTGGCCGAGGCTCGCGCTGCCTGGACTCGGCCGACGATTCCGGGTTCTTCAACCCGCCGTCCGGCTTCAACGACGACACCGTGACCGGTCAGTCGACAATCCCACGTCCGAACCGAGAGCACGTGCATCCCGCTCACCGCGACGATCATCGTCACGATCGCGAGACCGCCGAGGGCTGCCCTTCCGGTGAGGCCTGCATCCGCTCCGACGGGCAGACCGTCGGCGACGCGCGCGACGACTGGGAGGCATCGGCCTTCACCGGCGACTTCCTGCCCAACGGCCAGAGCGGCCAGTGGGCGACCGCCGGATCCCCGCCGTCGGCGAGTGCGCTGGTTGACCGTCGGCATGACGGTGACGCCGGGCTCCCCGAGGAGCCCGAGCAGTGTTCGCCTCCGCTCGTCGGCAGGTCGACGACCGAGACACCCGGCTAGGCCGGAGAGACCTTCATCGGCACCATCGTGTACGAACGCGCCTGCATCGGGAGCGACAAAGCCTGGTGGCCGGCAGAACAACTGCATCACCCGTGCAATCGCCCATGAGCCCGCGGAAGCGCTCGCGGCGCGGTCAGAGCCTGGTCGAGTTCGCACTGATTGCGCCGGTCTTCTTCCTGATCCTTGTCGGCATCTTCGACGTCGGGCGGGATCTACGCGTACAACACCTGGCGAACGCCGCCCGAAGCGCGGCCGCGGGTCGCGATCGTTGAACCAGGTGCGGCCGACGTCCAGGCCGTGGCTCGCCGCTCACGCGGGGATCGCTCGGCACTACCGGCGTCGCCGTCACGCCGACCCGTGCTCGTCGACCGGATGCTCGTATGGCGTCACGGTGGAGTACGACTGCCAGCCAGTGACGCCGACATCCGCTGCTCCTCTTCGTCCCAATCATCTCCTCGACCTCGCGTACGCCGGTCGAGAACACCAACCCGTGAGGTTCGCCAGATCAATTTCCTTTACCGCCGCGGGCGCGAACCTCGACGCATCCGCCGACGTGGTCAGATCCTCGTCATCGTCGCGGCGGCATGCTCGTCTATCATCGCGATGGTCGGCGTCATCATCGACGGTGGCCACGCATGGGGCCAGCAGCGCAACACCCAGAACGGCACGGACGGCGTCTCGAGGCCGGGCGATCGTGCTCGCTCAGAACCTGTCCATACACCGTCGCCGGTCAGGCCGCACCAAATGCAGACGCGGCGGTGCTCGCGGCCGTCCAGGACGCAGCCGACGCGAACGAGGTCGACCTCGAGGACGCGTACTACACCGACTTCGACGGGAACCGAATCCCGGGCCCGGTGAGGTCGGGTCGCTCGGCGCAGTGCCGATCGCCATCCGCCGCATACGGCGTGAAGCGATCGGCACGCGCGAATTCGAGACCTTCCTGGTCGGCGTGATGGGCTTCGACGAGATGACCGCGCGCACGGACGCCACGGCGATCAGTGGCATCATCCCCGAGGCCGGGGCCAGCACCGTGCTGCCCGTGACGTTCCCGGTCACGATCACCGGGTGCGACGGCAGAACGTGCAGTTCAGCATCCTGACGGCGACCGCTGGGACTCGGCGAGTACTACGTTGTCCCGCTGTGCTAGGGAGGGCCGGGCAACGTCGGCTGGCTCGATTGGGACCCGCGCGAGCCCGGTGAGCCCGATGCGTGCGACACCGAAGGCAACGGCAACAACGAGCTGCGCTGCGCCGTTCGCACGCCGAGCAACCCGACGTTGATGATCCCCGAGTGGTACCGCGTCCCGGCGACCGGGAATCCGAGCAGCGCCGACCTCCAAAACGCGCTCAACGAATACTCGGTCCCGCCGGGTCCGGAGGCAAACGCCCCCGCCGGCACGACCGTCCTAATCCCGCTCTTCGATGCCGATTGCGACGAAGATCCGCCGACGGCGGCGCGCGACGCGTGCACGGCGGGCCCCGGTCACGGGAGCCACATGTGGTACCACCTGGCCGATTGGACGGCGTTCGAGATCGACTGGGTCGACCTTAACGGCGGTCGTGATCGGTGCGAACCTCCGACGTCGTCCCCGGCACGGCGGGAACGGCTCGACGGGCTGCTTCGGCGGCTGGTTCCGCGGGTACTTCGGACCTGGGGAGCTCCGAGCCCCGTCCGAGGCCGACGACCAGACCTCCACGGTCGGGCATCCAGTTGATCAAGTAGGCATCGGCGACCTGCCGCGGATCAGGGGGACGGTTCAAGGAGCGGGCCAGCGGTGTTGGCCCGCTTCGCTTATGCCATGCCTCCTAACGGTGCCGAGGTACCGGGCCATCCTCGCTGCGCAGCGGAGGCATCGGTACGTGAAGACGAACCTGAAGGCCCGCAATCTCGAGCTGGATGACCGGCTCCGTGGCCAGGTCGAACGCAAGCTTCGCCGGCTCGATCGCATTACCCACGAGATGGCCGAGGCCGACGTCGAGCTCATCGGGCATGCCTCGCATGCCACCGACAGCGCCCAGGTCGCCGAGGTCACGCTCCGGAACAACGGCGACGTCCTGCGCTCGACCGCGTCGGGTGCCACGCCGATCGCCGCCCTCGATGTCGTGATCGACAAGCTCAACAGCACCGCCATCTAGGTGGCACGCCCGCGAGTGGGCTCCACTCCCAATCGGTTGCGTGCGCGATGCCGAGGACCTCGTCGTGTACTCCCGATCCACGACTACACGTGCCGAGCACAGATCACGCGGACCCGGAGCCGATCACTGCATGCTCCACGTATCCGAACTGGTCCGGCCGCGGGAACAGCTTCCACTATCACATCCCGTACTGGGTCGGCTTCAAGCTCGACGGCCCGTTCGTTTCGGGCAGTGACAGTGAGTGCAACCAGCTGCCCGGGAACCCTCCGGCCGGCGGCAACGGCGCCACCGGCTGCCTGAAGGGATGGTTCCTGAGCAAGGTGACCGCACCCGGCCCGATCGAGATCGGCCCGATCAACCCCGGCGACCCGGTGGCGATGTCGATTGCTCTCGTGAGGTAACCATCCGTTACGGGACGACGAGCCGAACCGGGTTGCCCCGGATGCTGACCTCCCAGGTCGTGGTGTCGTTGCCGCTGTTGACGGTGTAGCGAACCTTCCACCATCCCGATTCGGTCTCGCCGGGCGGCGTGAGTCCGGACGCGCCATACGAGGGATCGAGCGGCACGTTGATCGTGATCCACGAGTTCTGGTAGAGGCTGCCACCACTCGTGAGGTTCGTGCATCCGGCCGGGGCGGCGGGGCCGCTGCCGCCGAAGGTCTGGATGCACGTCACGTTCGACCCTGACCGGCCGTTATCGGCGGTGTAGCTGAAGGTCACCGGGTCGTACGAGTTGCCATCCGGGCTGAGGAGCTCCATCCATGCCTTCTGGCCCACGTCTCCGGGGTCGAAGAGGCGGATCTCGACGGTCTTGCCCGCACCCTGTTGCCGGTCGATCTGCGCGAGATAGAAGTTCTGCTGGCCGGCCTCGATGTTCGCGTACGAGACCATCCGGCCCGAACCGTAGATGCGCGGCTCCGTCCCACCCTCGACGAAGATCGACCACATGTTCTCGAACGTCTCATCCCAGTTCGCGCCCGGAGCCGCTGGGTCGGTGGTCGTCACCTGGAGCCGATAGTTGCCCCCTGCCAGGCCGCTCGCCATCTGCCACCAGCGGTTGTGGTAATAGCCGCCCAGGCCGGAGTTCGCGATGACGCCCTCGCCGCAGTTCGCGGGATTGGTCGGTTCGCCGCCGTCACTGAAGTTCGAGCCAGTCAGCAGGTCCGCCTGGTACTCGTTCACGAACAGCGATCCAGAGCTGGTGACCAGCGTGTCATCGCCCTGGATCACCGTGCCGTTGGTGTTCCACAGCCTGAAGTACGTCGACACCGGTGTCGCTGCGCCGAGCCAGTGGTCGCCGGCGCCGAAGTGGCCGCCGCCGGGACCGTCCGATGTGGCGCAGAAGGTCGGGTCGTAGATGTGCACCGACCCGCCGGAGGGCAGCTCGATCGAGTAGTCGTACCCTTGGGAGTCGTAGTCGGCGTTCAGCGTCGGGCTCCCGTTGTATCCGGTCGCATACGGCATCGCCGGTCGAGCGGTTGCTGCCCTGGCCCTCGATCGCGCCCCAGAAGCCCTGCGAGCAGTTCGCGGCGGCACACAGCGGCGCATTGCTGGGCGCCATGACCTGGCGGGTCTGCGTCGTGGCCGGTCCGGTGTAGTGCACGTTCACCGTGAGGAAGTCCAGGTCGGTACGGGCTGAATCCGTGCAGCTCGACCCGGGATCCAGGTCTGTGACCCGGACCGCGAAGCTGCCGTTGGCGAACTCGCCGGCCGACCAGGTGCGCCCCCAGGTGTCGGTGGAGTTGCCGAGGAACGAGGTCGCGAAGCTGGCCGTCAGGCTCTGCGACTTCTGCGTCGTCCACGTTCCCCCGTTGTTCCACGAGAGCGCCACGCCAATCGCGCAGCCGCTGCCATCGGTCGAGCGAGCGTCGACCCGGACCTGGATGCCGGCGATCGTCGAGCCACTCGGGATCGAATATCCGAAGGTGCCGTAGCCCTGCTGCTCACCGTCGTCGTCATTCGCATGCGTCGTCCCGCCGTCGACGAGGGCACCGTTCGGCGTCGTCCAGCCGTTCGGGCTCGTCGTGCCCGTCGGCGCACGATGGCCGCTCGATGTGGCCGTGCCGGCCACGACAGTTCTGAAGTCGCCCACGCCGTAGTAGTTCAACGGGCTGCCCATCGGAACGGGGAGGACGAAATCGGCCTTGGCCCGCCTGATGACCGTCACCTGGTCGATGCCGAAGATGCCGATGAAGAAGGTATCGACGGGTGCGGAGATCTGCACCTGCATGCGCCGAGGATTGCCCGGGTCCTGGTCCGGGGTGACGACCACCCCGTCAATGCCATTCCGGTAGCCGTTCTTGCGCGCCTCGTCCCATGCATCCCCCTGGGCCGCCGCAACCTGTCCCGGCAGGTGGACGACCCCAGCAAGGGCCGCGGCGTCCGCAGCGCGCTGGACCTTCAGCTCGTTCGCCCAGATCCAGGCGATGTCCACGACCATGGCCGAGAAGCCGATGAGGATCGTGAGCAGGAACGCAAAGATGACGAAGATCTGGCCACGGGACCTCGAGTCGGTCGACTCGGTCGCGCGGCTGGCCGGCTCCGCAGTTCCAGCTGGCGTCTGTGCGTCCATCTTCAGTAATCCGTCGGTGACAGCGGCATGACCGTCTGGTCACTCATCCCAATCGTGGCGAACCCGAGGAGCGCCGACAGAGGCGTCTGGAATTGGTAGGTGTAGTCGAGGCTCACGCCAACCGAGTCGGGGACTGGCCCGCTGACTCGACTGCACGGGGGCCATGGCGTCGCGGCATTCACGTAGTCGATGCGCGTCCCGTCCACCATCGGCCCGGCGCCGGCGGAGTACGTCCAACGGTTGGCTGCACCCAGCTCCTGCCCGTCCGCCCCGGAGCGGTAGATCCTGATCTCGGGCACGTCAGCCGTCTCGACCGAGGAGCCGGGGCTCTGGATAACTCGCTGGACGGCGGCAACGATCTGTGCGTCGATCGTGGCGCAGACCGCCGTGTCACCATCGCCATTCGAGAGCGCTGCACCCGTTCGCGCTCCCTCACGGGTGGCGTATTCGAGGGTGAGGTGATGGTCGAAGGCGAAACCGTACTCGATGGTGCCGAGCGTCAGCAGCATGAGCACCATCAGGACCATGCTGAGCTCGACCAGCGCCTGGCCGCGAGGCTCGTCGCGCCGGCGACTTCTGAGGCGGATCACAGCGACGGCTCCATTCGCATCGCCGTCGAGTGAGTGAACTCGAAGCCGGGCCCACCGAAGGAGAGGATATCGGCGAGCGGCGTGACCCAGGTATGGGTGTAGGTGATCCGGACCCCGATGGTGTCGACACTGTCGTGAGCTCCACCGCACCCGCCGAGCACGTCGCACCGCTGGTCTTCGGGATATCCCGCCGCGCCCACGAGCGTGTAGGGAACCGTCACGCTGGCGCCATCGGGCAGCGCGCAGGTGGTCGATCCGACGCGGTGGTAGACGTTGACGGGATTGCCCGGCATGACGCCGCCGGTGTCCGTGGCCCAGTACACGCGGACCTCTTCGATCCCCGCCTCACGGGCGGGCTTGTCCACGTCCTCTTCGATGCTCTGCAGGATGATGCAGTCCGCTCCGGAGTCGCTCGACATCTCCGCCGCGAAGAGCGCGGCGTCCCGACTGGCGAAGTTGATGGAGAGGAGCCCGTGGAACGCGAGGGCGAACTCGATCAGCGCGATGACGATCAGCAGAAAGATCGGCACGACGAGCGAGAACTCGACCAGCGATTGGCCGCGCACGTCGGCGTTATGACTCCCGCGAGGCTCGCCGGATCTGGCAGCGTGATCCGCCATCGGTCGATCGCTCCTGGCACTGGGGTGACGGAACCGTATCGGGGCAACCTTGCAGCCCACCTTGCGGGCTGCGCCGCAGCCTAGCCAAGCAGTACCGATGCGGCGATGACCTGATGGTCCTGGTTCGTATCCCCCGTGGATCCGGACCTAGACCTCGCGCGACACGGCGAACCCGTACACCTCCTTCGCTCCCGCCTCTGACAGCGCCGATGCGCACGCCTCCAGCGTCGCGGTCGTGGTGATGATGTCGTCCACCACGATCACCGTCGAAGGAACCGATGCCCCCGCGCGCGCGGCGAAGGCGCCACGCAGGTTCGCGAGACGCGCCGCGCGATCGAGGCGATGCTGCTTCGTGGTCGGCCGCGTTCGCTCGAGCACGTCGGCGAAGGGCTGCCTCGTCTCGCGTCCCAGCTCGCGGGCGATGAGCGCTGCCTGGTTGTAGCCGCGGACACGCATCCGCTCGCGGTGGACCGGCACCGGGACGAGCGCAGCGCGTCCGCTGACCTCGAGCACCCGGGCAAATGCCGGCGCGGCGGCGCGAGCCAGGGCCGGCGCCAGTCGCGCCGCGCCGCCGTACTTCAGTCCCGCCAGGGCGCGGCGCAGCGGTCCGCCGTGCGCGAAGGCCGCCACCCCGAGGAGGATGGCGTCGCCGATCACGACCCCGGCGTCGGGCGCCACGAATCGGTCCTCCGGCCGGGATGGCGCCTCGAAGGCGGCGATGCACGCCCGGCACAGGAGCGCCCCAGGCCGGCCACACCCCGCGCACGCAGGCGGCAGGAGCAGGTCCAACAGCTGCCGCCACATCGGTCCATCCTGCCGGACCGGCGCTTACCGGCCGCTGACCGGCGACTTACCGCAGATCCCCTTGGGCACAGCGGGTGCTACCGTAAGGAGCCATCCCTCAGCTGCGCAGCGGAGGCATCGGTACGTGAAGACGAACCTGAAGGCCCGCAATCTCGAGCTGGATGACCGGCTCCGTGGCCAGGTCGAACGCAAGCTTCGCCGGCTCGATCGCATTACCCACGAGATGGCCGAGGCCGACGTCGAGCTCATCGGGCATGCCTCGCATGCCACCGACAGCGCCCAGGTCGCCGAGGTCACGCTCAGGAACAACGGCGACGTCCTGCGCTCGACCGCGTCGGGTGCCACGCCGATCGCCGCCCTCGATGTCGTAATCGACAAGCTCGAGCGACAGGTGGTGAGGACGAAGGAGAAGCCGGGCAGCGTGCGCAAGCGCCACATCGACGAGATCGAATCGGTGCTCGCCCGCGAAGCCATCGGCACGGTCGAGCCCGACGCCAGTGGTCCGCAGGTGGTGAAGACGAAGCGCTTCGACATGCAGCCGATGTTCGAGGAGGACGCCATCACCCAGATGGAGGAGCTCGGGCACGCGTTCTTCGTGTTCCTCGACGCGGAGACCGAGCAGGTCGCCGTCCTCTACCGCCGGACCGATGGCAACTACGGCCTCATCCAGCCGGTGATCGACCGACGAGCAGCCGGAGGATCGCGCTGAGCCGCCGCGGCGGCGTCAGTAGAGCGCCGGCAGGACGAGCAGACCGGCGACGAGCACGATCAGCGCCACGAAGTAGACGAAGAGGGCCAGCGTCAGCAGGTCACCGTCGTCCTGCCGGTCGCCGCTCGCGCGTGCCTCGTCGTGCGGCTCGACCATGGCCCGCACCGTAGCACGGCCGGAACCGCGTCGGCGCCTGACCTGGCCGGAGGACGCGCCGGCGATGGGGATGCACCTCGGTCTGAAGCACGGGCTGCTCCGCGCGGCCCGACGGTCCCGGCAGATCGGCGCTCGCGCGCTCCAGATCTTCAGCGACAACCCGACCGCGTGGCGCCGCCGGCCAGAGCCGCCGCTCGAGGCGCCAGAGTTCGTCGATTACGGCGTTCGCGAGGGGCTGCGCACGATCGCCGTCCACGCGTCGTACCTCATCAACCTGGCGGGCTCGGCGGAGCCGTTCGCGTCGCAGTCGCGCGCCGGCCTGATCACCGAGATGCAGCGAGCGCCGTCGTACGGCGCGACGATCGTGAACACGCACATCGGCTCGCACCGCGGAGTCGGTCGCACGGCCGGCCTGGCGAGGATCGTCGAGAGCGTCGGCGATGTGCTGGCGTCGTCGCCCGCCGGCGTGCGTCTGGTCCTCGAGAACTCCTCCGGCGGCGGCGACATGCTCGGCTCATCCATCGAGGAGCTGGCGCAGATCCTCGAGGGTGTCGGCCCCGGCGCGGATCGGCTCGGCCTCTGCCTCGACACCGCCCATCTGTGGGGCGCCGGCTACGACATCTCCACGGCCGATGGCGCCCACGCGGTGGTGGATCGCTTCGAGGAGCTCATCGGCCTGGACCGGCTGGCGCTCGTGCACCTCAACGACTCGCGTTCGGAGGTGGGCTCGCGTGCGGACCGGCACGAACATGTCGGGGCGGGGCGCATCGGTCCGGCCGGGCTGGGTGCGTTCCTGCGGGATCCGCGGTTGGCTCGAGCCACGTTCATCATGGAGACGCCTGGCGCGGACGAGGGCTGGGACGCGGTCAACATGCGCCGCGCGTGGCTGCTGTGGGGCGGAGCGACCGAGCTCCCGGTGCTGCCGCCGAAGGCGTTCCGGACGAATCGGCGCTCCACCCGAGTGGTGGATCGGCGCTAGTTGCTGTCGCGCTTCCGCCGCCGTCAGCGGATATAGCAGTAACGCGAGGCGCGTGACAGGTGGCGGGCGCATGGCGTGCCGCAGGTTACGCTGCTGGCGGTGCCCGCCCCACGGGCGTATCGGCGCATCAGTGTCCGAGTTCCCATCCCACGGCAGACCTGGCCGACGTGGATGCTGCTTCGCATGCCAAGCCTCTCGCCCCACGGGATTCCGGCCAATCAGTGGCCGATACGCCCGCCCCACGGGACAGCATGCCGTACACCTCCAGAGAAAGGAGCGACGGCCAACCACGGTCAACGGCCGCTCAGCGAAGGTGGTGGGAGGGGCCGACTGGCGTCGGCCCCTCCCGAATTCGGCCTAGCGCCGGCGCTGACACCCGGCGGCCACGGCGAGCGTCCCCATCGTCCAGATCACGACCTCTGGTGGCAGGAAAGGTCATCGGCCGGGCCGCTGATCACGATCGTCCCGGATGCTCGAATCCGCGAGCGACTGCACGGATACCCGCTGGCGCGCGTGGGCTCAGGGGTTGGCGAACGTGAGGATCTGGCTGCCGGCTCTCCCTCCCAAGGTCCACTGAGCCGGCAGCCGTTTCGTCGCTCCGCGGGACAGATCAGCGGCGGCGCACCGCCGAGATGACCACCGTCGCCAGCGACACGCCGAAGACGATGGCCGGCAGGACCAGGCCGAACCCTGGCATCCCGAGCTCCGCGGCGGTCGCGGTGTCCGGCAGTTGGGGCATCGGCGTCGGATTGCCTCCCCCAACCGAGCCACGCGGTGACGGCGCCGTGGACGGTGGGGTCGACGGCGTGCTCGCGGTGGGAGTGGGCGTGGGCGTTGGCGTCGGCGTCGGCGTCGGCGTCGGCGTTGCCGGCTGGACACACAGCGTGGCGTTCGCCTGGGCGCTCGCCTTCTTGGACTTGTCGTTCTGCCAGCGCGCGTGAATCGTGGCGCCCGCGCGGTTGGTCTCGAACTCGTGGGTGCCCTTGCTACCGAAGTTGACCGTCCAATAGCCGCTGAAGTCAGCGTTCCAGCTGAACTGGATGAGATAGTCGGGCTCCTGGCTGAGCGTGATTCGCCAGGCGTACTCGTTGGCATTGGGCGCACACAACGAGGTGAGCTGCGGCGCGGCCCAGGCCGCGACGGCCGTAACCGAGACGGCGGCCGCCATGACCGCTGCAACGATGGCCGCGAGCGTCGTGCGGACCGAGCGGCGCCGGTGAGTGGTCAAGCCGATCATTCGTGTTCCCCAATCCGTTCTGCAGGTACAAGCGTTGGTCGCTTGACCGAACGTACGGGGCGGCTAGTACTTTCGTCACGCACCTGTAGGGCGTGCGAATCCGGTCTGGTGGAGTCGTGTCGGGATCGGGCGGTGCGCCGGCGCACCGGAGTGGGAACGCGCGCCGATCTATCGGCGAATTGTCACGTGAGAGCCGGCTCGCGTTGCGTTTCGCCGATACAACGGCCGTGGATGAGCGTGAGGCGCGCGGCGGCGTGGACTTCGTGCGGCGTAGCCGTCGATGGATCGGCGAAACCGCACGCGGATCGGCTGCTGCGTGAAGAGTCGCCGATCTATCGGCGATCCCTGGAGGAGCGGCGTCGACGAGCAAGGGCCGACCTACCGGCGGCCGTTGAAGGCTAGGCGTACCCGTTCGAGCCGTTGCCTTCGCTGCGGATCCTACGCTGGCGAACCGTAATGTAGGCCTGCATGAGCTCGCGAACGTCGGCCTCGGTGAGCGTGTCGTCGCCGCGCAGGGCGTACTCGACGCGGGTGGTGGGCAGGACCGCGCGCGAGTTGAGGGAGGCGAAGTAGGCCGGTCCATCGGACTCGTCGGCAATCTCACGGAGGCCGCGTGCCAGCTTCGTGGCGGTGCCGAGCGACGGCATGCGGTCGCCCTTGATCAGCCGGCTGATGGTCGAGTGATCCACCCCGGACTGGAGCGCCAGCTGCCGCTGGCTCATCTTCTTTTCCTTCAGCTGGCCGCGGAGCCAGGCGTTGAAGGATCTCGGCGTCTGCAGCGTCATCTGCGACCTATGTGCGCCGGACGTTACTGTCGCTGGTGCGGCAGTGGTGCGTCCGAGCAACCGCATCGTCCGCTGGGGAGGGTGCACCCTCAATAGGAGGAAGGTCCCGGGCCCTAGCCCGAAGGAACGGCCTCCACGCCCACCCCGTGCGCACGTCGAACCTTGCCGCTGACGAAGTAGAGGATGCCCCCGATGACGATGACGGTGAGGATGCTGATCGCCCGGTCGGTAAGGGCGACCGCCGCGCCCTGGTCGCCACTTACGCCATAGATCGCGAGGGCGAAGGCGATGCCGGCCTCGACGAAGCCGATCCCCGCGGGCGTGAGCGGGATGGCGGTCAGCAGCGCTGCGGTCAATGCGACGAAGATCGAGGCGCTGATGCCGAGGCCGACGTCGGGAAGGTCGAGTGCGCGGATGACGAAGTAGAGGCGCGCGCCCTCCAGCAGCCAGATCACGATCGTCGAAACGGCGATGACCGGCAGGGAGGAGGCCGTCAGCGCCCCGGTGCTGCCCTCGTGGAATCGTTCCCACAGGTCGGCCAGTCTGAGCGGCAGCCACCGAGACACGCGACGGCCCCAGAGTCGCAGGGCGATGACCGAGGTGACGAGGATCAACGCCACGACGAAGCCGATGATGAAGATGACGTCGACGCCGGGCATCGATCGGCCGCGGAAGCTCCAGTAGCCCGCGGCGAGGGCGAGGCCGAAGATGACGATGATGTCGGCGATGCGCTCGATGAAGATCGTGCCGACCGTCTTGGATGCCGAGGCGCCGTTGTTCGCCTTCAGCAGGTATGCGCGATACAGGTCGCCCAGCTTGGCCGGCACGAGGCAGTTCACGAACCACGACAGGTAGAGGATCTCGAGCGCGTCGACGAAGCGGACGCGCGTGCCGACCTTCGCGAGGATGTAGCGCCACCGGAACGTGCGAACGGGGAAGGTCAGGTAGTAGGCGACGAAGGCGAGCGCCAGGTATCCGACGTTGGCCTGGACGATCAGCCCCCACGTGGCCTGGAGGTTGACGCCCAGCGTTCGGAACGCCAGCACCAGCAGGACGATCGCGAAGATGACCGATCCGATCGTCCGCCAGTTGAGGACGCGCCGGGCGAGGCTGACCTCGCGCTCCGGGATCTGCTCGTCGGCCGGCGCATCGAGGAACTCGCCCGCCTCGTATAGCGCGCCGCCCTCGTGGGAATGCGGGCCGGATTCCGGATGACGAGGGAGCCGCTGTCGGTCATCGGTCATTCGTCCGCCTTCTCCTTCGGCGGCAGCTCCGCGGGGCCTGGCCGCTGGACGGGCTCGCGGCGCACCTCCTCCGGCGGCTCGGGACCGAGAATCGGACCGGCCGCGGTCCGCTTGCCGCGCCACGCGTCGAACATGTTCTTCCAGACCGCCCAGCGCGTGGTGAGATGGATGAGGACCGATGAGCGGCTCGCGTGCCAGTCGTTGTCGCGGAGCGACGCCCGCAGCTCGTCGGCGCTCTCGAATGGCGGCATGGCGTTGAAGGCCATCGCCACCTCCATCGCCGAGTGGGAATCGGACGCCGCGATGCCCGGGATGCCGTAGTGCGCCGCGAACTCGGCCGCCTCCTGGTTGTGGCGCTGGAGGGTGACGCGGCAGTTGAAGATCTCGACCATGTCGATCTTGCGCACCTCGGCGAGGTTGCGCAGCGGGCCTTCGGTGATGTGCGACTGGCGGAACGGGTCGAATGGGTGCGGGATGCTGACGAGGCCACCCTGCCGATGAATCTCGTCCGCGGTCTCGTTTGCGCTCAGGCCGCGCGGGATCGTCTTCGTGAGGAAGAGGCCGACGACCTCGCCGTCCGCCGTCGAGACCTCCTCGCCGAGGATGACCGTCAGCCTGTCGGTCAGGCCCAGCTCGGCGACCTTGTCGCGCACCGCGATCGCGCCCTCGACGTTGTTGTGGTTCGTGATCGCGACGTGCGTGAGCCCGCGCTCGACGGCCTTCTCGATGAACCGCTCCTCGGTGAGCAGCGAGTCCCGGCTGAACCGGGTGTGGATGTGGAAGTCGGCGAAGGCCTTGGTCGTGGGTGGCTTTCCGGTGGTCGCTCGCTCGTCGATCAGGCGCGCGCGGAGCTCGGTCGCCGAGGCGGCGATCGTCACATCGGCGGCCTCATGCGTGGCTGACCAGGCTCTTGCGGTAGCTCCCGAACTGCTCGAGCGCCATCCCGGTGCCGACCGCGACGGAGTTGAGCGCGTTCTCGGCGACGTGGCACGGGATCCCGGTGACCTGGGTCAGGAGCTTGTCGAGGTTCCTGAGGAGGGCGCCGCCGCCGGTCATCACCATCCCCTTGTCGATGATGTCCGAGGAGCAGCTCCGGCGGCGTCTGTTCGAGGACGTTGCGCACGGCGGTGATGATCGCCTGGAGCGGCTGCTCGATGGCCTCCGTGATCTCGGTGCTGGTGATCGGGATCGTGCGCGGCAGACCGGCGATCATGTCGCGGCCCTTGACCTCCATCCGCAGCGGCTCGTCGAGCGGCAGTGCGCGAGCCGATCTCGATCTTCACCGCCTCGGCCGTGCGGTCTCCGATCATGAGGTTGTACTTGCGCCGGATGTAGTTCGCGATGCTCTCGTCGAAGCGGTTGCCGCCGACTCTCAGGGAGTCGCGTCACGACGATCCCGCCGAGGGCGATCACGGCGATCTCGCTCGTCCCGCCGCCGATGTCGATGATCAGGTTGCCCGACGGCCCGGCGATCGGGACGTTCGAGCCGATCGCCGCCGCCAGCGGCTCCTCGATGAGGAAGGCGTCCTTCGCCCCGGCCTTCAGGGCGGCGTCCCGTACGGCGCGCTTCTCGACGGACGGTCACTCCCGACGGGACGCTGATCATCACGTCCGGCTTGAAGAACGAGAATCGATGGCCGACCTTGTCGATGACGTAGCGAAGCATCGCCTCGGTGATGAGGTAGTCGGCGATCACCCCGTCGCGCATCGGCCGGATGGCGCGCACGTTGCCCGGAGTGCGCCCGATCATCTCGCGCGCCTCCTCGCCCACGGCCACGAGCTTGTTGTCGTCCTCGCGAATGGCGACGACGCTCGGCTCGTTGAGCACCACGCCCTTGCCCTTCACGTACACCAGGATGTTGGCGGTGCCGAGGTCGATGCCGATCTTCATGCGCGAGCTATCGGTCCGTTTCTGCGGTGTGGGGTGGTGCGCCGACGCGACGTGTGGCGAGTATACCGACGCCGGCTCCGCCCTCGACCCCGTACCTCCGCCGCCCGTGGGGCCGATTCAGGAGCAGGTTGCGAGTTGGGCGCGCGCGGCGGGCATCGTGCACGGTCGGCACGTACTGGCCACTTACCGGTGACTTACCGGAGATCTGCGCCATGCCCGAAGGGGACACGATCTACCGGACCGCGGACGTTCTCCGCGAAGCGCTGGTGGGGCGCCGCATCACGGCGGCGCGCGCGCAGGCTCGACCGGGGCTCCGCCGCGTGCCCGACCTGTCGCGGCTCATCGGGGCCGAGGTGACGAGCGTCGAGCCGCGCGGCAAGCACCTGCTCATCGGCTTCAGCAATGGCCTGACGCTTCGCAGCCATCTGCGCATGACCGGATCCTGGCACCGATACCGCCGCGGCGAGCCGTGGCGACGTCCGTCGAAGCGGGCGAGCGCGATCCTCGAGACGGATCGGTCGGTGGCGGTCGCATTCGACACGCCGGTCGTCGAGCTCCTGACCGATACGGACCTCCGCCGTTCGCGAGCGTTGACGCAGCTCGGACCCGATCTGCTCGGCGCCGCCTTCGACATCGACGAGGGTCTCCGGCGCCTGCGCGAACGGGATGCCGTGCCGCTTGGCATCGTGCTGCTGGACCAGCGCGCCATCGCTGGGATCGGCAATGTGATCAAGAGCGAGACCGCGTTCATCGAACGTCTCGACCCGTGGGCGCCCGTGGCCGCATTCACCGACGATGAGCTGCGTTCGGCGCTTGGGACGGCGCAGCGTCTCCTCCGCTCGAATACCTCGGGCGGCGCACGGATCACGACCTCCAGCCGGGCGCGCGGACGGCACCTCTGGGTCTACGGCCGCGCCGGGCGTCCCTGCCGCCGGTGCGGCGTGCCGGTACGGTCCGGTCGTCAGGGCGAGCTCGCGCGAACGACCTACTGGTGTCCGCGGTGTCAGCGCTCGCTCGGCGACGCCGCGACTTGAAGGACCAGGGCTTAGCCTAGGCCTCGATCCGGTTGATCTGGGCGCCGAGCGCGACGAGCTTGGCCTCGATCTGCTCGTAGCCGCGGTCGACGTGCTCGATCCCCGAGATGACGGACGTTCCCGAAGCGGTCAGCGCCGCGAGGATGAGGGTCGCGCCGGCACGCAGGTCGGCGATCTCGACCTCGGCGGCGTGGAGCGGCGTCGGGCCGGTGATGCGGGCATGGCGCTCGTCCACCAGCTCGATGTCGGCGCCCATCCGCACCAGCTCGCGCGTGTAGTCGAGGCGATCCTCGAAGATCGTCTCGTGGATGTGCGAGGTCCCATCAGCCTGGGTCATGAGCACGGAGAATGGCGCCTGGAAGTCGGTCGCGAACCCGGGATACGGATCGGTGCGGACGTCCACGGCGCGCAGCGGAGCGTCCGACGGCGACGACGCGCAACGCGCCGGCATCGGTCTCGAAGGACACCCCCATCTGCTCGCCGGCCTCGAGGAACGAGCCGACGTGCGCCGGGTCGATCCCCTCCAGCGTCACGGAGCCGCGGGTGATGGCAGCGGCGATTGCGAACGTCTCCGCCTCGAGCCGGTCGCCGAGGACCCGGTGCGCGACGCCGCCAAGCGACGCAACGCCCTCGACCTCGATGCGCCGCTCGGCGGTGCGCAGGATCCTGGCGCCCATCGCGCACAGCATCGCGATGAGATCGTCGACCTCCGGCTCCAGCGCCGCGTTATCGATCACCGTCGTCCCGCGCGCCAGCGTGGCGGCCATGATCGCGTTCTCGGTGCCCATCACGCTCACGATCGGGAACTCGATCCGCGCACCCGCCAGCCCGCCCGATGGCGCGGCCGCATAGTAGTAGCCGTTGCGATAGGTGATCGTCGCGCCCATCGCCTCCATCGCCATGACGTGGTAGTTGACCGGCCGCCGGCCGATCCGATCGCCACCAGGGTTCCGGATGATGACCTGGCCGAACCGCGCCAGCATCGGTCCGAGGAGGATGAACGACGAGCGCATCTTCATCGCCGCCTCGTGCGGCACGAACGGCCAGTTCGCCTCGACCGCCCGCAGCTCGAGCGTGTCGCCGTTCGAGACGGTCCACGTCGAAGCCGATGTCGGTCATCGTCTCGCGCATGATCGTCACGTCGCTGATCCGCGGGACGTTGCGCAGCATGACCGGCTGATCGGTCAGGATGGCGGCGGCCATCATCTTCAGCACGCCGTTCTTGGCGCCGGCGACCCGGACCTCACCGGAAGCGGGGACGCCCGCCTCGATCACGAATCTGCATGGACCGATGCAGTCCTACGCCGGGGAATGCCTCCTTCCACTCGTGCCCGCCGATGTGGTGGCCGTCACACAGCCCGAGCCGGCCGCCCATGTGGCGCGAGGGCAGGAGTGGCTGCATCCCGTCCTCGACCGGTGTCGGTTGCCGGTTGCAGAGCATGTATCCGATGCTCGCGAGCCAGGCGTACAGGTGGTCGGACTGAGCAGAACGCGAACGGCCGCGTGAAGTTCGGACCGCCGCCGTGGGCCGGCGAGTTCGGAAGACCGATCGGCCCGGTCTCGCGGACGACCTCGATCCGCACCGGCAGCTGGGGCCTGCGGGTGCCGCACTGCTCGCAGGTCAGCATCGGTCAGGCGAGGTAGTGCGCGCCATCGTCCTCGCGATGGTGGGCGATGAAGTCCGGGTCGAGGTTCGGATCCTCGTCCGGGAGGCGAGCCCCTGTGCGGCTTGAAGTCGACGGGGCAGATGAACGGATACTCCCGGCTGATCTTGCGGAGGTCCTGCATGCGGCGATACCCCGGGTCCGGCTTTCCCTCCGGCCCGCGCAGGTGCGCCTTCTCGGCCTCCTCCGGGGTCATCGGTCCGTCGTCTTCCACGCACAGATGCTACCCCAGCCACCTCGTGCCAACGAGCGGTTGGATTTGCCGGCACCGGTAACCAACGGGCATGAAGGCGCTGGACTCAGCGTCGAATTTGCCCGAGCAGGCAAGAACCGGACACCAAAGGGCCGGTCCAGGTGGTTCGTTGTCCGTAGGTTGCCCGGGCGGGCAAACGCCAGGGGAGACGCATCGCGGCTATCCCCTCGACCGCCGCCGGTGGCGATCCGCTCGCGCATGAGCGCGGTCTGGAGGGCGGCGCGGACGCGCGCGAGGTCCACCGGATCCCGGGCCTGCTCGAGCTCGGCCTCGGCGCGCTTGCGGGCCTCGGCGGCGCGGGCCTCGTCGATCTCGTCGGAGTGCTCGGCGACGGAGGCCATGACGACGACCTTGTCCGGGCGGACCTCGACGAAGCCGCCGCTGATCGAGCATGAACTGGTCGGTGCCGCCCTTCTTGATCCGCAGCTCGCCGATGCCGAGCGCGGTGACCAGCGGGGTGTGGTGGGGCAGGATGCCGAGCTCGCCGTCGATGCCGGGCACGACCACCAAGTCGACGTCGTCGGTGAACGACCGCGTCGCTCGGGCGAGACGACCTCGAGGCGCAGGGGCATGTCGGCCTCGGCCCGCGATCTTCTCGGCGTGCTCGGACGACGGCCTCGTCATGGAGCCGACCAGGTAGAACGCCTGCTCCGGCAGCTCGTCGTGCTTGCCGTCGAGGATCTCGCGGAAGCCGCGGACCGTCTCCGCGCAGGCTCGACGTACTTGCCCGGGCGGCCGGTGAACTGCTCGGCCACGAACATCGGCTGGCGACATGGAACGCTGGAGGCGCCGCGCGCGGGTGACGGTGACCTTGTCCTCCTCCGACAGCTCGTCCATGCCGAGGATGGCGATGATGTCCTGGAGGTCCTTGTAGCGCTGCAGCGTCTCGCTGCACCTCGCGCGCGACCTCGAAGTGCTCCTGCCCGACCACGCGCGGGTCGAGGACGGTCGACGTGCGAGGTCAGCGGGTCGACGGCGGGGTAGATGCCCAGCTCGACGATCGAGCGTTCCAGGCGGATGGTCGAGTCGAGGTGGCCGAACGTCGTCGCCGGCGCCGGATCGGTGTAGTCGTCGGCGGGCACGAAGATGGCCTGCAGCGAGGTGATCGAGCCCTTCTTCGTCGAGGTGATCCGCTCCTGGAGGTCGCCCATCTCGGTGGCCAGCGTGGGCTGGTAGCCCACCGCCGACGGCATCCGGCCGAGCAGGGCCGACACCTCGGAGCCGGCCTGGGTGAAGCGGAAGATGTTGTCGATGAAGAGCAGGATGTCGCGCCCCTCCTCGTCGCGGAAGTACTCGGCCATCGTCAGCGCGGTCAGGCCGACCCGCTGGCGCGCGCCGGGCGGCTCGTTCATCTGGCCGAAGACCATGCACGGTCTTGTCGATGACGCCCGACTCGGTCATCTCACCGAGGAGGTCGTTGCCCTCGCGGCGAGCGCTCGCCGACGCCGGCGAAGACCGAGTAGCCGCCGTGCTCGGCGGCGATGTTGCGGATGAGCTCCTGGATGATGACCGTCTTGCCGACGCCGGCGCCGCCGAAGACGCCGACCTTGCCACCGCGCTTGAACGGCGCGATGAGGTCGATGACCTTGATGCCGGTCTCGAAGATCTGGGCCTCGGTCTCCATCTCGTCGAACTTGGGCGGGTCGCGGTGGATCGGCAGGTGGGTCTTCGACTTCGCCTCGCCCTTGCCGTCGATCGCATGGCCGAGGACGTCGAAGACGCGGCCGAGCGTCGCCTCGCCGACCGGCACGGTGATCGGCGCGCCGGTGTCCTCGACCTCGAGGCCGCGGGCCAGGCCGTCCGTCGACGACATCGCCACCGCGCGCACCCAGTTGTTGCCGAGGTGCTGCTGCACCTCGACCGTCAGGGTCCCAGCGCCGTCGCCATCGGCCGCGGGCCGATCGATCTCGAGCGCGTTGTAGATCGCCGGCAGGTCGCCCGGCGGGAACTCGACGTCGATCACGGGGCCCGTGATCTGGATCACCTTTCCGGTGGCCATCGGTCTATTCGTCTCCTTCAGTGGTCAGCCGCCCAGGGCCTCGGCCCCGGAGGCGATCTCGATCATCTCGCGGGTGATCGTGGCCTGCCGCGTCTTGTTGTAGACGAGGGTCAGGTCCTCGATGAGCTCGTTGGCATTGTCGGTCGAGTTGCGCATCGCGATCATCCGCGCGCTCTGCTCGGACGCCTGGTTCTCGAGCACTGCCCGATACAGGTCGATGGCAACGAAGTGCGGCAGCAGCCTCGACAGGATCTCCTCGGCCGATGGCTCGAACAGGTACTCGTCGTTCTCGACCTCGGCACCCTCCACCTGCTGCGGGCTGCTGATCGGCAGCAGCTGCGTGATCTCCGGCCGCTGGGTCAGCGTCGAGATGAAGGTCGAGTAGGCGACGTGGATCTCGTCGTACTTCTCAGAGAGGAAGTCCTCGGTCACGAGTCTTGGCGATCGGCGTCACGTCGGTGTAGGCGGGTCGGTCGCCGAGCTGGCTGAAGTGCGCGGCGATCGGGATCCCGGCGCGGCGCAGGCCGTCGCGGCCCTTGCGGCCGATCGTGATCGCCTCGATCTCCACAGGCGCGTCCCCGTTCGAGCCCAGCCGTGACTGCGTCCAGCGCAATGCCGTGCGGATGGCGTTCGCGTTCAGCGATCCGGCCAGGCCGCGGTCGGTGGTGATCATGATCAGCGCGACCGTGCGCACTGGGCGGCGGGCCAGGAGCGGGTCGACCTCCTCACCGATGACCGCGGAGACGCGGCTCAGGACGTCGCGCAGCTCGTCGGAGTAGGGGCGCGCGGCGAGGATGGCGTCCTGCGCGCGCTTCATCCGCGAGGCAGCCACCATCTCCATCGCCCGGGTGATCTGGGCGATGTTCCGGACCGATCCGATCCGGCCGCGAATGTCCTTCAGGCTCGGCAAGCGTCGGCTCCCCGCCCGGGTATATACGTATATACGCTCACGTCATCCACCCGTCCGCATCGTCGCGACGCCCTCTTCGAGCTCCTTCTCGGCGACGTCCTCCGACGCCTCGGCCTTGGCGCGCGCCGCGGCGCCGTCATCGGTCTTGCCGAAGCCGGACTGGTCCTTGTAGGCCGTGACCGCCTTCTCGAGCTCGGCGCTCAGCTCGTCGGACAGGGACTTCTCCGCGGCGATCGCGGGCAGGAGCTTCTCGAACGTCGACTCGAGGAACCGATAGAAGCCGCTCTCGAACTCGCCGATCCGCGTCGGGTCGACATCGTCGAGGTGTCCGTTCGTGGCGGCCCAGATGATCGCCACCTGCTTCTCCACCGGCAGCGGCTGGAACTGGGGCTGCTTGAGCACCTCGGTGAGCGCGCGGCCGCGGGTGAGCTGGTCGCGCGTCGCCTTGTCGAGGTCGGAGGCGAACTGGGCGAAGGCGGCGAGCTCGCGGTACTGGGCGAGGTCGAGGCGCAGCTTGCCGGCCACCTGGCGCATCGCCTTGATCTGCGCGTTGCCGCCGACCCGCGAGACGCTGATGCCGGCGTTCACCGCCGGGCGCTGGCCCTGGTTGAAGAGGTCGGTCTGCAGGAAGATCTGCCCGTCGGTGATGCTGATGACGTTGGTCGGGATGTAGGCCGACACGTCGCCCGCCTGCGTCTCGATGACCGGCAGCGCCGTCAGCGACCCGCCGCCGTTCTCCTCGTTCAGCCGCGCCGCGCGCTCCAGGAGGCGCGAGTGGGCGTAGAAGATGTCGCCGGGAAAGGCCTCGCGACCGGGCGGGCGTCGCATGAGCAGCGACACCTGGCGGTACGACCAGGCATGCTTCGATAGGTCGTCGTACACGCACAGCGCGTCGCGGCCGGTGTCGAGGAACTCCTCGCCCATCGCGACGCCGGCGTAGGGCGCCAGGAACTGGAGCGGCGCCGGATCCGAGGCGCCGGCCGAGACGACGATGGTGTGCTCCATCGCCCCCGCCTCCTCGAGCTGCGCGACCACCTGCGCGACCGTCGACTGCTTCTGGCCGATGGCGACGTAGATGCAGATGAGGTCCTGCCCCTTCTGGTTGATGATCGTGTCGACCGCGATCGCGGTCTTGCCCGTCTGGCGGTCGCCGATGATCAGCTCGCGCTGGCCGCGGCCGATCGGGATCATCGAGTCGATGGCCTTGATCCCGGTCTGGACCGGCGTGTCGACCGGCTGGCGGACGATGACGCCCGGCGCGATGCGCTCGATGGGCCGGGTCGAGGTCGTCTCGATCGGCCCCTTGCCGTCGATCGGCTCCCCCAGCGGGTTCACCACGCGGCCGATGAGGGCGTCGCCGACCGGCACCTCGACGATCCGGCCGGTCGTCTTGACCTGGTCGCCTTCCTTGAGGGAGGTGTAGTCGCCCAGGATGAGGGCCCCGACCGTCTCCTCCTCGAGGTTGAAGGCCATGCCCATGATCCCGTTGCCGAAGTCGAGCAGCTCCTGCGCCAGCGCGCCGGAAAGCCCGTAGACCTGGGCGATGCCGTCGCCCACCTCGACGATGGTGCCCACGCCCGAAACGTCGGCGCCGGCGTCGAAGCCCTTGATCTCGTTGCGGATGATCGACGTGATCTCGTCGGATCTGATCGCCATCGGTGTTTGGTTCCTCGGTCCTTCTTCTCGGTCGCCTAGACGGCGGTCAGGCGCGCCCGCAGCCGCTCCAGGCGGTTGCGCACGCTGGCGTCGTAGAGTCGGTCACCGATGCGGACGGTGATCCCGCCGATCAGGCCCTCATCGACGACCTCGTTGATCTCGATCTCGTCCCCGGTCAGCTCGTGGAGCCGATCCATCACCGCGGTGCGCTGCGTCTCGTCGAGCGGCAGCGCGGTGCGGACCTCGGCCAGTGAGATGCCCCGGTCGCGTCTCACCAGCTCGGCGAAGTGGCCGACCATCGGGTCGATCGCGCCGGGCCGGCCGCGCCGGACCATCAGCA
Organism: uncultured Chloroflexia bacterium; assembly: GCA_963828485.1. Classification (GTDB taxonomy): domain Bacteria; phylum Chloroflexota; class Limnocylindria; order QHBO01; family QHBO01; genus JACDBZ01. The sequence continues at coordinate 9,808 of CAWHEV010000013.1, read as the reverse complement.
GCACGAGGTTCAGCGCCTCCGGCAGCACCCCGCCGACGACGCGTCGCACGACGCGCTCCTTGTCGGCGTACGGAACCGCCGGATGCTCGACGAGCGAGCGCAGCTCCGGATCGGCCAATGCCTCACGCAGCCGCGTGAGGTCGCGTTCCCACGCGTCGAGCGTGCGGTCGGCGCGGCCGATCTCGAAGGCCGCCTCCGCGTAGCGCCGGGCCGCGGTGTCGCGTCGCGCCATCGGCTAGTTCTCGCGCCTTCGACGCCGGTCCGCTCGAGGTCTCCGCGAGGAACTCCTCGACCAGGCGGCGCTGGGTGGTGGCGTTCATGTCGGAGCGCACGAGCTTGCCGGCCGCCTCGAGCGCCAGGTCCGCGACCTGGGCACGAAGCTCGGCCATCGCCTTCTCCTTCTCCGCGGTGATCTCCTCGCGCGCCCGTTGGGTCACCTTCTCGGCGTCGGCGCGTGCCTTGGCCAGGATCTCGTCGCGCGTGTCGGTGGCGATCTTGTTCGCGTTGGCGATCACGTTCGCCGCCTCCTTGCGCGCCTCCGCTACCGCCGCCTCGCGCTCGGCGCGAGCCAACTCACGGTCGCGGGCGGCCACCTCGGCATCCTCCAGGCCCTTGCTGATCTTTGCGCTCCGCTCGTCGATCCGTGCGAGGACCGGCTTGAACAGGAATCGGTTCAGCAGGTACAGGAGCACCAGGAAGTTGGTGACCTGGAAGATGAGCTTCGGCAGATCGACGCCGAAGGCCTCGAAGAACTCGCCCATCGACTAGACGAACATCAGGAGCAGGCCGATGACGAGGGCATAGATTCCGAGCGCTTCGGTCAGGGCCAGGCCGATGATGTACGGGGTGAAGATCGCGCCCGCAGCCTCGGGGTTGCGGCCGATCGCCTCCATGGCGCGGCTCACGCCGAGCCCGAGACCGATACCAGGACCGATGGTGCCGATTCCGATGGCCAGGCCGGCAGCGAGATTGGATTCCACTTGCGTCTGTCCTCCTACGTGACGCCGGCCGGATGTCGGTCGGCGAAGGTTTGCCCTAGGTCGCCGCGGCCTCCGCGGCCGGTGAATGAGTTGGGTGGGCCGGATCGGCCCCACCGTGGCTGTCCGCCTCGCCGGGGCCGTGATCCTCGGCGATCGCGGTGCTGATGTAGGTGAGCGAAAGGAGCGCGAAGACGAGCGCCTGGACGAACCCGAACAGGATCTCTAGGCCGAGGAACAGCCCCGGGACGAACAATCCAAGTGGGTACACGAAGGCAGCAAACGTTGTCAGCGCGAGCATCGTTGCCAGCAGGACCTCGCCGGCGAAAACGTTGCCGAAGAGCCGCATCGACAGGCTGATCAGGCGGCTGAGCTCGCTGATGACGTTGATCGGGAAGATGAGCGGGGCCAGATACAGCGGCTCGCCCATGAGCTCGCGGAGATAGCCGCCAACACCGTGGGCGCGGATGCCCCAGTAGATGAACATCACGACCGAGATGATCGCAAGGCCGAGCGTGAAGTTCAGGTCGGCGGAGGCGGGCCGCACGATCGGCACGAGGACCTCGTGGCCCTCTTCGACATGGTTGATGCCGACCGTCCCGACGCCCGGAAGGAGCCCGATCCAGTTCGCGACGAGGATCATCAAGAAGAAGCCGAGGATCAGTGCCGCATAGCTGCGCCATCGGCTCGTGGACGCGGAGATGATGCCGGCCAGAAGCTCGATCGGAAGCTCGATCACCCCCTGCAGGCGTCCGGGGACGAGCGCGGAGCCTCGCCTGCTGATGTACCAGGTGGCGAGGAGCAGGATTGCCGAAGCGAGAAGCGCGCCGATCATCGAGTTCGTGACGACCAGCGGGCCGATCTGGAACACCTCTTCGGCGCTGATCGCGACGTGGATCAGGCTTTCGCCGCCAGCCTCTTCTTCGGGCATCTATCTCCTCATCGCATCACGCGCGACGTTCCAGATGGTGACCATCGCGGCGCTGATGCCAAGCACCATCCCGATCAGCGTGAAGATCGGGAGCGTATTCAACCAGTTGTCGAGCAGCAGCCCCCCGCCGAGACCGATGCCAACCGTCAGTGCCATCCGGATCCCGAGGTCCAGCGCCAGGGCCCAGTTCGGGGATCGCGTCGGCGGTGGTCCATCGGTGGAGCCAGGCCTCGGATCAGGCGCCATCGGGCGGTGATCCATCGGTGTATCCCTTCCGCACGCCGGCGCGGATGAGAAGCCAGATCCCGATGGCGGAGATGATCGTTCCGACCGCCAAGCCGAGCAGTGCGCCGCCGAGGTTCCCTGCGATTGTGAAACCGGCGACGACGCCTCCCACCATGGGAATCACCATGATCGCGGTCACCTGACCGAGGATCTTGACGAGCCCCAGTGGTGTGAGCTGTGCCATGCGAGTTCGACTCAGAGCGGTCGGACGCCGCGAGTATAGCCGAGGCCCCTTTCAGGCGCGAACGAGACGTCGGCCGAAGGACGTAGGCACGAATCATCACGCAGACCGATGCGCCCGTGCGCGCTACGCGCGAGGCTGGGCCTATGCAGATCACCGCCGCGGCCGAACGGACCATCGATGCGCCGGCCGCGCACCTCTACCGCCTCATTCGCGACTTCCGGCTGCACCATCCGAACTTCCTGCCGCCGCAGTTCAGCGACTTCGAGATCGAGACCGGTGGCGTGGGCGCCGGCACCGTCCATCGCTTCCGCATGACGCTGGCCGGTCGCACCATCCGAGTACCGCGTCCGCGTTGGCGAGCCACAGCCGGGCCGCATGCTGATCGAGTCGGACGCCTCGCGCCGGATGCTCACGACGTTCACGGTTGACCCCGAGCCGTACGGCCGCACGCGCGTCCGCATCCACACCCGCTGGTACGCCGATGGGTTCGCCGGCCTCGTCGAGCGGATCGTCGCGCCGCGCCTGCTCGCCCGCGTCTACCGCGAGGAGCTCCGCCTCCTGGACCGATACGCTCGCGGCGACGCCTCGCCCGCGGTGACCAGCGCGCCGCGCGCGCTTCCCTGGGCCTCCGCCCGCTGAGGAACTAGGCGGGGACGTCGGCCGCGACGCGGGTCCCCGGCAGACCGGGCACCGGGAAGCGGTCGGTGATCATTGCCACGCGTCGTCGGATCTCGTCCTGGGCGTCCGCGTTGCCGCGCGCGGCGATCCCCTCGACGATGAGCGTGGCGATCTCGCGCATCTCGGCCTCGCGCATGCCGCGCGAGGTGACCGCCGGCGTCCCCACGCGGATGCCAGAGCCGATCATGGGCTTCTCGGGGTCGTACGGGATCGTGTTCTTGTTGACGGTGATGCGGACTTCGCTGAGGGCCGCATCGGCCTCCTTGCCGTTCACGCCGAGCGGGCGCACGTCGACCAGCATCAGGTGGTTATCGGTGCCGCCGCTGATGATCGAGGCACCGGCGTCGGCCAGCGACGAGGCCAGCACCCGGGCGTTGTCGACGGTGGCCTGCTGGTCGGCGCGGAACGCATCGCTCATGGCCTCGCGGAAGGCGACCGCCTTGGCGGCGATCACGTGCATGAGCGGACCGCCCTGGATGCCGGGGAAGACGGACTTGTCGATCGCCTTGGCGTGCTCCTCACGGCTCAGGATCATCCCGCCGCGCGGTCCGCGCAGGGTCTTGTGCGTCGTCGTCGTCACCACGTCCGAATGCGGCACCGGCGACGGATGGACGCCCGCCGCCACGAGGCCCGCGAAGTGGGCCATATCGGTCACGAGGAGTGCGCCGACCTCGTCGGCGATCTCGCGGAAGGCGGCGAAGTCCCAGATCCGGGGGTAGGCCGTGGCGCCGGTGACGATCATCCGGGGCCGGTGCTCGCGCGCCAGCGCCCGCACCTCGTCCATGTCGATGAGGTGCGTCTCGCGGTCGACGTGGTAGGCGACGAACTCGTAGTACTGGCCGCTGAAGTTCACGGGCGAGCCGTGCGTGAGGTGCCCGCCCTGGTCGAGGCTGAGGCCGAGGACCGTGTCGCCGCGCTGCAGCAGCGCGTGGTAGACGGCCATGTTGGCCTGCGCGCCGGCGTGCGGCTGCACGTTGACGTGCTCGGCGCCGAACAGCTCCTTCGCACGGTCACGGGCGATGTTCTCGGCCACGTCGACCACCTCGCAGCCGCCGTAGTAGCGGCGCCCGGGATAGCCCTCGGCGTACTTGCCGGTCAGGACCGATCCCATCGCCTGCAGCACCGCGAGCGAGGGGTAGTTCTCGCTGGCGATCAGCTCGAGGTGGGATCGAGTTCGCGCCTCTTCGTCGCGCACGACCTGCGCGATCTCCGGGTCGACGGTCTCGAGCGAGGCCCATGCGTCCATGCGCTCAGTGTAGTGGCGTTGCCGGACCGATAATGCGCTCACGAGAACGGAGGCTCGGACCTACATGAACTGGTATCCCTGGATCGTCTTCGTCCATGCAGCCGGCGTCCTGCTCTTCTTCATCGCGCACGGGACGTCGATGGCAGTCGGCTTCCGATTGCGGCAGGAGCGGGACCCGGCACGCGTTCGCGCCTTGCTCGACCTGTCGTCGTGGTCGCTGGGCGTCGCTCCCTCGCTGGCGCTCGTTGTCGGAGTCCTCGCGGGCATCACAGCCGGCATCGTGGGTGGCCACTTCGGGCGGCTCTGGATCTGGACGTCGATCGTCGTGCTGGTCGTCGTCGCGGCGTATATGACGCCGGGTGTCGCCGGGCCCGTCAATCGCATCCGAACTGCCGCCGGCACGCAGGCGATCAACCCGTTCAGCCGCAGGCCTCCGGCGCCACCGCCTGACGCCGATCCAGGCGAGCTTGATCGGCTCCTCAACACCTGGAACCCGGCCGTGCCCGCGGCCATCGGTTTCGCGGCGTTCCTTGCCCTCCTCTGGCTGATGCTGTTCAAGCCGTTCTGACGCCATCGGGCCCGAGGACGACCTCGGCGCCGTCGCCGATCGCCGCGAGCTCCTCGGGCGCGAGCACGAGGACGGGGACGATGACGCCGTACAGCTCCTCGGCGACCGCCGCGCCGATGGACAGGATGAGATCCGGCTCTCCGAGAACGACGGCCCTGGGCGCGGTGCCGGCGCGGACGGCCTCGGCCAGGACCGATGCGCTCGAGCTCGACCCGCGGCCGCCCGGCATGACGAGGATGCGGCCGGTGACGTCGGCGCCGTGCTGTGGATGATGGACGTCGATGATCTCGCCGGTGGCCGGGTCCATCCCACCCCACAGGCTGAGGCCGTCAGTGAGCACGAGCGCGGTCCCGCTGACGGTCATTCGCCGCGCCATACGCCCTCGTCGCGGATGACCCGACCCGCGACGGCCGACTCGATGCACTCCTCGGTCGAGGCGAAGACGGCCTGCGTGCCGACGTTGCCGGGCGCGTACCAGGCCCATTTCGCCGAGTCGGTCATGACCGGGCCCGAGGCGTTGCGCAGGACCGGCGCGATGTAGCTGCACGTGTCGGCGAGCAGCTCGACGCCGGCGTCCCGCAGCCGGCCCGCGATTCCCCGCTCCTCGGCGTCGGCGAGCACGTCACGCCCGGTCGAGACGAGGCATTCGATGGTCGCGCGCCGCCCATCGAGCAGCAAGGCGTAGCGCTCGAGCTCGGCGAGCGAGGCATGTGGGGTCCCGAGCGACACCGCCGCCAGCGACCCGCTGGCGCGGCTGCTCAGGGACTCGCGGGTCGCGCGGAGCTCGGACAGGCTCACATCCTCGACGGGGGCGGGCCGGCCGTGCGTCGCGGCCTCGAGCGTCGGCGCTTCGGGGGTGGAGCCGACGACGTGGAACATCGCGACCGATCCGGACGAGGCCGCGGCGGCGGCGATCGCCTTCAGCCGGTCCTCGGGCTGCCTCGGCGGGAGCCCGTCGATCGCGGCGACCGCCGATGCGGCGCGCCGGCCCAGCACGATCCCGAGAACCGGCGCGAGCGCGTCGGAGGCGCGCAGCCGATCCGGGACGTCGTCGGCGAGCCGGAGCACGAGGGTGGCGCGGCGCGCATCGGTCCGGTGGAGGCCGGCGTCCGGGACGCGCCCGGTGATCGCGGCCGCGATGTCGAAGAAGTCGCCATAGCGATTCGTTCGCGCCCCGAGCACCGAGTTGCAGAAGGCGATGGCATTCGACTCGCCCCAGGCCACCTGCTCGCCGAGCGCAGGCCGCGAGGCGGCGAGCTGGTACGGGGCGCACGTGAAGGTGGGCCGCGCACCGAGCGCGCGGTATCGGTCCATGAGCAGGCGACCTCGGGCGGCAACCTCCGGATCGCCGCGGTTGAGCTCGGGGTGGAGCAGGTCGACCGCTCCGACGTTCAGGGTGGTCGGCACCGTCACGCGGGCGCCGCCGTCGACGAGGCGGTCGACGAAGTCGACGGACGCCTCGCCGTGGTAGAGGCACGAGTCGACGTGGGCCGCGGTGATGTCGATGAGCCGATTCGCCCCGGTCACTTCGGCGGCACGCACGACAAGGCGCATCGCGAAGGCCGCTCCCTCCCCGCGCGCGCCTTCGAGCAGCGCCAGGTCGGCGGGTTCCAGCGGCAGCGTCAGCCGCGCGCCTCCTCGGCTTCAACGCTGGCGATCTTCTCGACCCGCGGCGTGTGACGCCCACCGGCGAACTCGCCCTCGAGGAAGGCCCGCACGCAGGCGCGTGCGACCTCGGTGCCGATGATCCGTGCCCCCATCGAGAGCACGTTCGCGTCGTTGTGCTCGCGACCGAGGAGCGCGGTCACCGGGTCGGCGGCCTCGACGCAGCGGATGCCGCGGACCTTGTTGGCGACGATCGCCTCCCCCGTGCCGCTCCCGCCGAGCACGATCCCCCGCTCGTAGTCGCCCCGCGCGACGGCGCGTGCGACGGGCGCGATCACGTCGGGGTAGTCCACCGGCTGCGTGTCGAACGTCCCGAAGTCGCGATATTCGACTCGCAGCTCGTCGAGGAGCGTGCAGAGGTCGCCCTTGAGGTGGAAGCCGGCGTGGTCGGAGCCGATCGCGACGCGCATCGTGGGCGTGAGTGTAGTCGGCGGGCGATCGTCGCTCGGTCGGCGCCTGGTGCTACTCGCGCTCGAGCACCGACTTCAGCGCGGAGAGGCGCTCGCGCCACATGAGCTTGATGCGCTCGGCCGCATCGGCGTCGGGGAGCTTCTCGTGCCCGAGGCTGATCTGGGTCTTGGCGTCGCCTTTGGCGAAGAGCATCACGCCGACCAGTGATGGCGGCTCGTCCCAATCGAAGCGCGCGGAACGGCCGCGCGTGGAGCGGCGCAGGCGGATCGGTGCGTCCGGCAGCCAGGCCGAGCGCAGCGAGGCATCGGTCCATGCGTCCGAGACGCGCGTGGCCGTGGCCGCGACCGTCTTGGACACGCTGATCGAGAAGCCGGCCGGGTCCTGGTGCAGAACGCGGATGCCGCGTGCGCGCTCCCAGGCAACGGTCACCGACTGCGCCCACCAGCCACCGATCCCGTGCTCCTTCACGACCCATCGAGCGATGTCGGTGTGCCCGTGCTCGCGGGCGCCCCAGGCGTCGAGGATCTCGAGCCACTCGCGGAGCGGCTTTCCGGAACCCCGGATGAATGCCTCCTCGGTCATGCCCGTCAGCTCCATCGTGTCGGGCTCGGACGGCTCGGCCTTGCGCAGCACCTGCGCTCGGGCGGTGGTGTAGGACTCGCCGGTCTTGGCGGCGCGCGCCCGGACGCGGCGCTTGAGAGTCTTCTGGGTGGTCATCGTCTCGAGTTCCTTCGTTCGGCGCGCCCGCCCGGACTCACGCTCCTGAGCGGTCCGCGCACGAAGGCGGACGATTCGGTGCCCGAGGAAGCGAGTTCCCCTTTGCCTCGCGGGCCGGCGGCGTGAGCACCGGATCGAGGTTGGGCGCGGGTGGCGCCACTGAGGTCAGGATAGCGCCGGGGTCAAGGCGCGAGCTCGACGACCTCGGCCAGCTGCGCCTCACCGATGGGCCCCGCACGAAGCACGCGCGCCGACGACACCGACAGGTCGATCACCGTCGACGCCACGCCGCCGGGCACCGATCCGCCGTCGACGACCGCCGCCAGCTCGTCCTGCTGGGTGGCGAACGCGATGAGCACCTCGTCGGCGCCGAGCGTGTCGGGCTGATCGGAGATGTTCGCGCTCGTCGCCAGGAGCGGGCCGGCGGCACCGATGAGCGCGAGCGCCACGTCATGGTCCGGCGCGCGAAACGCCTGCGTCTCCTCGCCGCGCGGGAGGACGATCGTCAGCGCCCCCGGCCAGAACCGGTCGGCAAGTGCTGTTGCCCGATCGTCGACGGTGGCGTCCATCTCGGCTGCCTGGTCGAGGCCGACGACCAGCATCGGGACGCGCCGATCGAGCGGACGCCGCTTCAGCTCGAAGAGCGCGGCGAGCCGCTCTGGCCTCGAGGCGGCCACGCCGACGCCGTAGACCGTGTCGGTCGGGAAAGCGACGACCAAGCCGTCGCGGAGCATCTCCGCGGCCCGCAGAATTCCCTCGGGCGTCGGCGGCAGGCGGTCGGTCACGCCGGCAGCTCGATGCGCACGACCCGGTCCAGCCCGGCGAGGTCCGGCACAACCGAGACCGATGCGCCGACCGGCGCCAGCTGCGCAATGGCCGCGACGTGGGCCACGCCGAGCTCGAGGACGAGCGTCGCCCCCGGCGCCGCATGCAGGGGCACGTCGGCGAGGAACCGACGGAGGAGGTCGAGCCCGTCGGGCCCGCCGTCGAGCGCGATGCGCGGCTCGAACCCGAGCGATCCGCGTCGCTCGTCGACCTCGGCGCTCGAGACGTACGGCAGGTTGGCGGTCACGACGTCGGGCCGCGGCAGCCGCTCGCCGGCCGGAGCCAGCAGGTCGGCCTCGACGAGCTCGACGGCATCGGCCACACCGTGGGCGTCGAGGTTTTCCCTCGCCAGCGCAAGCGCCTCAGGGGATGCGTCGCTCGCGATGAGCCGGAGCCGGCCATCGGCCAGGGCATCCGGGAAGTCGAGCGCGAGTGCCAACGCGATCGCGCCCGAGCCGGTCGCGAGGTCCCACACCACGGCCCGCGTTCCGCGCGCTCGGATCTCGGCCGCCGCGGCCTCGACGACGAGCTCCGTCTCGGGGCGAGGGATGAGCGCGCGAGCATCGGTCCGGATGCGGAGCGATCGCCACTCCTTGAATCCGCGGATGTAGGCGACCGGCTCACCTTGCGCCCGTCGCTCGACGGCGGCGGCGAACGCATTGGTCTCCGACAACGGGGCCTCCGGGTGGGCCAGCAGCCAGCTCCGATCCCGCCCGGTCACGTGGGCCAGCAGCACCTCGGCGTCGAGTCGAGGCGTGTCCGAGGTCGCGCGCAGGAGCTGCGTGGCCGCGGATAGCGCGTCGCCCACGGTGTTCGATGTGCCGATCACGCATCACCCGAGGCAGTTGCCGCGCTGCAGATGGCCGATCCATCGTGAACATCGGCCGATCGATCGGTCACGGCACTCACGACTCCCCGAGCGCTCCCAGTCGCCGAGCCTGGTCGGCCTCGAGCAGCGGCTCGATCACGCGGTCGAGGTCGCCTTCCAGCAAGCCGGGCAGGTTGTGGACGGTGATGCCCGCGCGGTGATCGGTCACCCGGTCGTCGGGAAAGTTGTAGGTGCGGATCTTCTCCGAGCGCTCGCCCGAGCCCACTTGCGAACGCCGCTCCTCGCCGCGCTCGGCGGCCTGGCGCCCCTGCTCCGCCTCGAGGAGACGCGCGCGGAGCACGCTCAGCGCCTTGGCCCGGTTCTTGTGCTGGCTCTTCTCGTCCTGGATCGCGACGGCGAGGCCCGTTGGCAGGTGCGTGATCCGCACCGCCGAGTCCGTGGTGTTGACGCTCTGGCCGCCAGGACCGCTGGACCGATAGACGTCGACGCGCA
>CAWHEV010000012.1:0-19403 GCA_963828485.1 uncultured Chloroflexia bacterium | reverse complement strand
CACGCTGCTGGGGCTGGTCGCGTCGACGCGAGGACCCGATCGCGCGCGGCCGGCACAAGGTGTGGGGCAGCGGGCGCTGTGGGTGCCGCCGCAGACCAGCACGATCGCCTCGCACCTGCCGAAGGCGGTCGGGCTGCGCCTTCGCGCTCGCGCGCGCGAGGCGGCTCGGGGTCGGACGCGGGCCTGCCCGACGCGACGCGATCGTCGTGTGCTCGTTCGGCGACGCGTGCGCCAACCACGCGACGGCGCTCGGAGCGATCAACGCGCGCGCTACGCGAGTGGCGCAAGGGGCAGCCGGTGCCGATCCTGTTCGTGTGCGAGGACAACGGCATCGGCATCTCGGTCGCCGACGCCGAGCGGCTGGATCGAGACGACGTTCGGGCGATGGCCGCACCTCGCCTACGTTCGCGGCCGAGCGGCGACGATCGACGCGATCTGGGACGCCGCGAGGACGCCATCGCGACGTGCCGCGACACGCGGCCGCCGACGTTCCTGCACCTGAGCACGCGTGCGCCTGCTGGGGCCACGCGGGCAGCGACGTCGAGACCGACCTACCGCACGCTCGCCGAGATCGAGGCGATCGAGGCGCAGGATCCGCTGCTCGCGCAACGCGGCGCATCGTCGACTCGAGGCGGCGGACGCGCGGACGAGCCTGCTCGCGATCGTACGCGACGACGCGCGCGCGCGTCGCCGCCGCGGCGCGAGGAGGCGGCGCGCGCCCGCAGCTCGCGACGCCGAGGACGTGATGGCGCCGCTCGCGCCACGACGAGCCCGAGGCGCGTGTCGCGGCGCGAGGCCGGCGCGCCGACTCGGCGAGGCGCGGGCGCGCGGCGTTCGGCGCGACGCCTGCCCGAGGACGCGCTCGCCCAGCCGCGCGCACGCTCGCCGCTCACGATCAACCTCGCGCTGCACGACGAGCTGCTCGCGCCGTACCCGAGATGATCGTGTTCGGCGAGGACGTCGCGAAGAAGGGCGGCGTCTACGACGTGACCGACGGCCTGCAGGAGGCGTTCGGCGCGGCGCGCGTGTTCGACACGCTGCTCGACGAGACCATCGATCCTCGGCCTCGCGCAGGGCGCGGCGCACCTCGGCCTCCTGCCGGTGCCCGAGATCCAGTACCTCGCCTACTTCCACAACGCCGATGACCAGATCCGCGGCGAGGCGGGCTCGCTGCAGTTCTTCCTCGACGGCCAGTTCCGGAACCCGATGGTCGTGCGCATCGCCGGGCTCGCCTACCAGAAGGGCTTCGGCGGCCACTTCCACAACGACAACAGCATCGGCGCGCTGCGCGACATCCCCGGCGCTCGTGCTCGCGGCGCCCGCGCGCGGCGACGACGCGGTCCGGATGCTGCGCGGCGCCGTCGCATGGCCGCCGAGGACGGCCGCGTGGTCGTCTTCCTCGAGCCGATCGCGCTCTACACGAGAAGGACCTCCACGCCGATGGCGACGACGGCTGGCTCACCGACTACCCGCCCGCCGCCCGAGCTGCTCCTGCCGGGCGAGGTCGGGTCTGCACGGCGAGCGAGGGCGACGCCGACTCCTCCTCGTCAGCTACGCCAACGGCCTGCGCCTCTGCCTGCGCGCGGCGCGCGCCTCGCCGACGAGCACGGCCTGCGCGCGCGCGTGCTCGACCTGCGCTGGCTCAACCCGCTGCCGCTCGAGGCGATCCGCGCGCACGCCGGCGGGGTTGGCACCGTCGCTCGTCGTCGACGAGTGCCGCGCGACCGGCGGCGGCGTGGCCGATGCGATCATCGCCGACCTCGCCGAGCACGGGGTCGCGAAGCGGCTCGGCTCGGTGCGCGCCGCCGACTCGTACGTGCCGCTCGGCCCCGCGACGGCGGCCGTGCTGGTCGGCGACGACGAGATCGTGGCCGCGGCCGTCGCAGCCGTCGGCAAGCGCCGTCGGGCGGCCGCGCGATCGTGACGCGCGCGGCCGTCGCCTTCCCGGGCCGGGGCTCGTACGGCCCGCCCTCGCTCGGATCGCTCCCCGGCGGGCACCCCTGGGTCCGCCGCGCCGACGAGCTGCGCGAGGGCGCCGGCCTGCAGCCGCTCACCGAGGTCGACGGAGCGGACCGCTTCGACCCAGAGGTCCACCTGCGGCCGACGAACGGCTGGCCGCTCGTCTTCCTCTGCAGCCTCCTCGATGCCGAGCGCATCGCCGGCGACCACGAGGTCGTGGTCGTGGTCGCCAACTCGACCGGGTGGTACACCGCCCTGGCCGCCTCCGGAGCGCTCGGGTTCGACGACGCCTTCCGCCTCGCGCAGGAGATGGCGGCCGCCGCCGAAGCGCCGCTCGGGGGGGATTCGCAGCCGGCGGAGCTCATCTACCCCCTCACCGACGACGCCTGGCAGCCTGCTGCAGAGCGGATCGACGGCCTCCGGGACGCGCTCGGCGAGGCCGATGGCGGCGCGGCGCTGGCGATCGACCTCGGCGCCTTCGCCGTCGTCGCCGGAACCTCGGACGGCATCGACTCGCTGGCCACCAGGCTCCCACCGGTCCAGGTCGCCCAGCGTGACTACCCGTTGCGCCTGGCCAGCGCGGACGCGTGGCACACGCCCCTCCGAGCCGAGGCGGCGGACAAGGCGGCAACGCGTCTCGCCGACCTGCGCTGGGACCGGCCGAACGTGACGCTCATCGACGGGCGCGGCACGCGGTTCACGCCGTGGTCCACGGACCCGGCCGACCTCGCCGAACACTCGCTGCACGGCCAGGGTGCCGCCACGTACGACTTCGCCACCAGCCTCCGCGTCGCCCTTCGCGACTACGCCCCGGACGTCGTTCTCCTGCCCGGCCCGGGCGGCTCGCTCGGCACGGCGTGCGCCCAGATCGCGGTGTTCGAGGGCTATCGGGGCATGCGCAGCCGCTCCGAGTTCGAGGCCACGCAGGCTGGCGCGAGCCCGCTGCTCCTCTCGATGCGTCGGTGATCGAGCGCGGGCTCGCCCTGCGGGGCCCGCTCGACCTGGCGACCACGCTCGGACCGCTGGCCCACGGCCGCGGCGACAGCACGATCCGGATCGGGCGAGGCGAGGCGTGGCTGGCCTTCCGCACGCCGGCCGGACCGGCCGCGCTGCGGCTGCGGCTCTCCGCTCCGGCGCAGCTCGCCGCAACGGCCTGGGGCCCCGGCGCCACCCACGCCCTCGACGGCGCCGGCCTTCTCGTCGGCGAGGCGGATCGGCCTGGGGCGTTCGTGGCCATGCACCCGGTGCTGCGCCGCATCGAGCGAGCTCACGCCGGGCTCCGCCTGCCGCAGACGCGGCGGGTCTTCCACGCCCTCGTGCCCTCGATCCTCGAGCAGAAGGTCACCGGCACCGAGGCCTTCCGCGCCTACGCCGCGCTCCTGCGTCGCCATGGCGAGGCGGCGCCCGGCCCGGGTGACCTGCTCCTGCCACCATCACCGTCGACGCTGGCAAGGCTCCCCTACCACGTCCTCCATCCGCTCGGCGTCGAGCGTCGTCGCGCCGACGTCATCCGCCGCGCTGCCGCCCGCGCCGACTGGCTGGATGCCGCCACGTCGCCGGCCGAGGCGACGACCAGGCTGCGGTCCCTGACCGGCATCGGTGCCTGGACGGCCGCGGAGGTCGTACGATGCGCCTTCGGCGATCCCGATGCGGTGAGCGTCGGCGACTTCCACGTGCCGAACATGGTGGCGTGGGCGCTAGCGGGCGAGCCGCGCGCCGACGACACCCGCATGCTGGAGCTGCTCGAGCAGTACCGCGGCCAACGCGGCCGCGTGCAACGCCTGCTGGAGGTCGGGGGGATCACCGCGCCGCGATACGGCCCGCGGATGGCCCCGCGCAGCTTCGCCGCGTTCTGACATGCGGATCGCCCTTGCCACCGTCGGCACGACCGGCGACGTCGCGCCCTTCGTCCTCCTCGCGCGCCGGCTCGTCGAGCGCGGGCACGAGGTGACCGCCATCAGCTGGCCGCTCCACCGCGCCGCATTTGCGCTGCCCGGCGTGCGGGTCGAGGTGGCCGGACCGCATGCCGATCCCGGGCGGATCGCGGCGGTTGCGGCCGAAGCCGCCGGCCGGCCACCGCTCGACCAGGTTGCCGTGCTCCGTGACTTCCACCTCGCCGACGGCGAGGACCATTACCGCCGCCTCAGTGCGTTGCTCCCCGGGCACGACCTCGTGGTCGTCCACGGCATCCACGTCCTCGCCCACGCCGCTGTCCTCGACGCGGGCCTCCCGTTCGCGACCGCCGTCTTCGACCCGGTCCTGCTGCCGACGCGCAGCGCGCCGCCACCCGGCCTGCCGCCCCTCGGACCGTTCAACGGCCTCGCCTGGTGGGCGCTCGATCGGCTCCTGGCCCGGACGGGCCGGCCGGTCGACTCGATCCTGTCGCGGGCGGGCAGCGCCCAGCGCGGGCTGCCGCTGTTCCGGGCGCGCTCGCCACGCCTCCATCTCCTCGCGTGCTCACCGGCGATCATCGGCGTGCCGCCCGACCTGCCTGCGGGTACGCGCGTCATCGGGGCGTGGCTCGACGACGCGCCGGTCCCGCCCCTAGCCCCCGAGGTCGAGGCGTTCCTCGTCGAGGGCTCGGCCCCGATCGTCATCGCCTTGGGCTCGATGGCCGGCGCCAACGATGCCGCCATCGACGACGCGGTGCGCTCGATCCTCGGGAGCGGACGCCGGGTCGTCGTCCAGGGCGGCGTGGCGGCCGAGGTGATCTCGCCCGGCCTCCTGCGCATCGGTGTCGTCGACCACCGCGCCCTCTTTCCACGGGCCGCGCTCGTCGTCCACCACGGCGGTTCGGGCACGACGCACGCCGTGTGCGCCGCCGGAGTGCCGTCGCTCGTCATCCCGCACGTCGGCGACCAGCCCTACTGGGCCGACCGGCTTCAGCGCCTGCGGGTCGCTCCACGGGCCCAGCCGGTCCGCGGGCTGCGTGCGGACCGGCTGGCCGATGCGGCCCTCGCCGCCGCGGGAGATCGGCCCATGAAGGAGCGGGCGCAGCGCCTTACGACCGAGCTGGCGGGCGAGGATGGGCTTGGCGATGCCGTCGCCGCCCTCGAGGCGCTGACCGGCTAATTGCTGGACAGGGGTGAAATACTGGCGCGACGGGCATGCCTACATCGCCACCGCGCCTCGCCGGTGGTCGAACATGATCTCGGCGACGGCCGGCCTGATCCGGCGGCACCCCCTGACCACGTACGTCGTGCTGGCGTACGCGTTCTCGATCGCGCTCGCACTCCTCCTCGGCGTCTCGCTCATCTTCGGCCTGATCGCCCTGTTCGGGCCGGCGGCGGCCGCCTTCACCGTCGCGCGCGTCTGGCATGGACGAGCCGGCGTTGGCGAGCTGTGGGCCGTGACGACCCGTTGGCGAGTCCCTCCCGGCTGGTATCTCGCCGCGTTGGCCCTCCCGATCGCGGGGACCGCGATCGGCCACGTCCTCTACGTCGTCTCGGGCAACGCGGCGGTCCCGGTGCCAGGCACCGTCGAACCGATCCTGCTCGTGCTGTTCTTCCTGGTCATCGGTGAGGAAATCGGCTGGCGAGGATTCCTGCTGGCCGGCCTGCTGCGCCGGCAGTCACCGCTCGTGGCGACTCTGGTCGTCGCTGCCGTGTGGACGCTGTGGCACAGCCCGCTGTATTTCATCCCCGGGATGCCGTTCTACGGAAACCCGTTCTGGGCCTTCGCGCTCTGGGTCGTCACGTTCTCATTCCTGCTGACCTGGCTGTGGCTCGGCACCCGAAGCGCCTGGCTCGCCGCGATCATGCACGGCGCCGGAAACCTCGCCTCATCGCTCGTGTTTCCGCTCACCGATGTCGCGGGCCTGTACGTGTTCAGCGCCATCGGCTTCGCGATCGTCGCGATCCCGCTCATCCTCGCGGCAAGGTCGCGCTGGATCGGCGTTGGGAGCCAGGACTTGGGCGACGCGGTGCCCTCGCCGCAGTGATGGCGTCCCCGGCAGGATTCGAACCTGCGACCGGCCGCTTAGAAGGCGGCTGCTCTGGTCCACTGAGCTACGGGGACCCGGCGACAGGATAGCGCCGGGCCTATACTCGCCACCCTACCCAGGAGCCTCATGTCCGAGCAGCGTCAGCCGCGCATCAGCGTGGTGAACGACAACCCCGACTTCCTCGAGCTCATGTCCGCCATCCTCGACGAGGATGCCGGCTACGACGTCAGCCTCTTCAACGGCCAGGAGATGGAGATCGGCACGCTGGCGGCGTCGGAACCGGACCTCATCGTCGTGGACCTGCTGCTGGGCGGCGCATCGGGCTGGGAGATCGTCACGCTCACGCGCGCCGACGAGCGCCTGGCGGGCGTGCCGATCATCGTGTGCTCGGCGGACGTGACCGCCCTCCGCGAGCGTGCCGGCGAGCTCGAAAGCATCGGCGACGTCCACATCCTGGCCAAGCCATTCTCGATCGACCAGATCTCCGAGCTCGTCGAAGGGCTGATCGGGCGGGCCGTGCCGGCATCGGGCTAGACTTGGCTCAGCCGATGGCCGACGACAAGCTCATCACCCCAGTCCAGCTCCAGCGCACGCAGCTCGACGCCGATCGCGAGCTGCTTCGCGACGAGGATCTCCTCAACGAGGAGCACTTGCGGCGCATGGACCAGGTCCTCCTGCGTCGCAACCTCGACCATGCCCGCATGTTCAGCCGCAAGCTCAGCCTCGAGCTCCAGCAGTACGTCCACCTCTACACCCCCGAGGCCAACGAGCTGCGCCGGCGGATCGAGAAGTACATGGTCATGGAGCGGATGATCGAGCGCGAGATGGCCCGGCGCCACACGTACTGACCACGAAGAAGCCCCGACCCGCCGAGCTCGGGCCGGGGCTTCCGGGGAGTTGGATCCAATGCCCGCAGGGGCGGAGCCTCAGGCTACCGCGGCCTGCGCCTCGAGGCGTGGTGTCGTCGGTCCGCGATGATCGTCCGTCTCGCGCTCCTCCGCCATGCCGGCAAGCACCGCGCGCGCCCAGCCCGCCAGGCGGGGCATCTCGAGCAACGTGAAGCTCACTCCGCGGGTTGCAAGCTGCGCTTGGTCCCAGCCGTTGAACTCGCGACGTGCCGCGACCGCGCACATCTCGTCGTAGAGCTCCGGCCAGGACGCACCACGTCGGGCGTGGCAGTAGCGGATGAAGGCGACGATGTCAGGAGTGGGCATCTCCCCGGATCCGGACCGCGGGGCAGCGGTTCCAGACGCCAACGACCGCTGGGTCATGCGATGGCACCCTCCGTTGTGATGTGGTTTGAGATTGGATGATGACGGTGGCACTGCGCCTCGATGAGGATGCAGGACCGGGCCGGATCGTAGGCGCGTTTGGCCGCAGGACGGTAGGGGAATGTCCACCAAGTTGTCCACATCTTGTTCAACACCGGACCCGACCCCGTACGAACGGTCCCAGCCTGGCGCCTTAGCAAGCGGGCGATAAGTGGCCAGTAATCGCCGTCTCGCTACTGTGTTGGTCTCTTGCACACTTGGCGATCGGTGCTGCCCGAGGGCATCCGGAGACTCGTTGAAGACTCAGCCGAAGCGGTCGAGACGGAAGAGACCGATGTCGTGCCGCGTCGCCCCATCCATCGCCAGGTCCGCGAGGATCTCCCCGACGACCGATGCGAACTTGTACCCGTGCCCCGACTCGCCGGCGAACAGCGACACCTGGGGCGCTTCCGGCAGCGCGTCGAGCAGGAAGTGCTCGTCGGGCGAGTTCGTGAAGATGCATCCCTTGAGCATCACTGTCGGCCCGGCGCCGTCGGGGAAGTAGCGCTCGGCGAACGCGCGCAGCACCTCCTCGTCGTCCGGCCGCACCGATCGGTCGGTGTCCGACGGATTCATCGGCTCCTCGAGGTGGTGGTAGCGGCCGAACTTGAAGCCGGGCACGTCGTGGATCGGGAAGCCGTAGTAGCTGCCCTCCTCGACGTCGATGAGGAAGACCGGGAACCGATCCGGCGTGAACAGCTCGATCCTGGTCGGCTGCAGCCAGGCGAGGACCTGGCGCTCCGGCGAAGCAAGCCGATCCAGCGCGGGCACGAGCGTTCGCGCCCAGGCGCCCGCGGTGATCACCAGCCGATCGGCGTCGTAGGATCCTCGCTCGGTCTCGACCCGCACGCCATCGCCCGCCGCCTGCCAGCCACGCACCGGCTCGCGGAAGCGCAGCTCGGCGCCGGCGGCGAGAGCGCCGTTGACGTGGGCGAGGATCGTCCGCTCGGCGAGGAGGAAGCCGCCGTCGGGCTGGTACACGACCCGCGTGGAGGGATCGAAGCCGGCGTACGCGGGGTAGCGCCGCCGCATATCGGCGGAGTCGAGCACCTCGTGCTCGATGTCGTGCAGCTCGGCCGCCTCGATCGCCCCTCGGAACGTGGCCCCATCCTCCGGGCCGCCCTCGAGCGATCCGGTGGTGACGAGCAGCCGCTCGCCGGCATCGGCCTCGAGGTCGTGCCAGAGCTCGTAGGCCCGGCGCAGCAGCGGGACGTACGACGGATGCTCGTGGTAGGCGAGCCGGATGATCCGGGTCAGGCCGTGTGACGAGCCCAGCTCGTGGAGGAGGTCGAACTGCTCCAACCCGAGCACGCGCCGGCCGCGTCGGGCCAGGTGATAGGCCGATGCCGACCCCATCCCGCCGAGGCCGACGACGATTGCATCGTACCGATCGGCCACTCAGCCACATCTCCTCGATGAGTTTCGGGCGCGACCGCCATCCTATGAGCATCGGCAAGGCACCCGCAACGAGGAGCGGCATGCGACAGGAGATCCCGGGGTTCGGTGGCACGCTCATCGGCCCCGAAGACGACGGCTACGACGCGCACCGCGAGGTCTGGAACGCGATGGTCGATCGCCGGCCGGCGCTCATCGCCCGCTGCGAGAGGTCAACGGATGTCGCCGCTGCCATCCGCCATGCGCGCGGCGAGGGCTTCGAGGTCGGCGTGAAGTGCGGCGGCCACAGCGTCCTCGGCCACTCGGTGCCGAACGGCGGGCTGATGATCGATCTGACGCCGATGTCCGCGGTGATCGTCGATCCGGACGCGCGCCGTGCGAGGGTCCAGGGCGGCGCCCTGCTGCGCTTCCTGGATCGCGCCTCACAGCAACACGGGCTGGCGACGACTGCCGGCAACGTCTCGCACACCGGCGTCGGCGGCCTGACGCTCGGCGGAGGGATGGGGTGGCTCGCGCGCCAGGCGGGACTCGCCTGCGACAACGTCGAGGCCTTCACGGTCGTGACCGCCGGCGGCGAGATCGTGCGAGCTTCGTCCGACGAGAACCCGGACTTGCACTGGGGGCTGCGCGGCGGCGGCGGCAACTTCGGCGTCGTCACCGAGTTCACGTTCCGCCTGCACCCGATCGTCGGCCGCGCCACCGTCGTCGAGCTCGCCTTTCCCGCGGCCGACGCCCTCGAGCCAATGCGACGCTGGCGCGACCTGCTCCCCGATGCCCCGCGCAAGGCGACGCTGACGGCCGATGCGATCACGGTCGCCGGGCAACCGATCGTCTCGATCGGGTACGTCTGGGTCGGCGATCCCGACGAGGCGAGCGCCTACCTGTCGACGATGCGCAACATCGGTCAGCCGGCGGACGAGAGCGTCGCGCAGATGAGCTACCTCGAGCTCCAGAGCATCGGCGACGCCAACCACCACCACGGTAAGCGCCGCTACGCCAACGGCCATTACCTCCGCGAGCTGACCGATGCGGCCATCGAGGCATTCATCTCACGCGGCGTCGCACACCAAGATGGCGTCGACTGGACCAAGGTCCCCAACGGCGGTTTCCAGGCCTACGGTGGAGCGATCGGCGACGTGCCGAGCGAGGATTCGGCCTTCAGCCACCGTGACACGCTGGTCGAGTTCTTCGGTGGCCACACCTGGACCGATGCCGCAGAGGACGCCCAGCGAATGGACTCGGCCCGAGCCTTCGGAACCGCGCTCGAGCCGTTCGCCAGCGGTGTGTATGTCAACGTGCTGGCCGACGACGACGCGGCCGGCGTCCGGCGCGCCTATGGCGACGCAAAGCTGCTTCGCCTCATCGAGCTGAAGCGGCGTTGGGACCCCGAAAACGTCTTCCACCTCAACCAGAACATCGTGCCCGCCGCGGAGGGGATCGCGTGAGGCAGACGGCGGTTGGACGGTCGCTTGCCCGCTGAGCAAGCAACGTCAAGCATGATTTGACTAGGCTCCGACGGCGGGCCTAGGATCCTGCCCTCAACTCCTGCATGCCCGCGGACGGTCACTGTCCGATGGAGGAGCCGCCTATCGACTGAGCCCATCGATCTGTCGCCGAGCCGTTCAACTCCATCGGCTGGCCGCGGGCTCGCGGTCGGCACCCTGATTGCCCGAGCGGAGGTTGGAGATTTCGTGTTACGACGCCTCGTAGTCCTGGTCAGCATGCTGACCCTCCTCTTGCCCACGACCACCCTGGCCGTGGATCCCGACCGGCCGGCGCCGACAGCCGGAAGCGAGCTTCGCCTCGATCAGCCGGTCACGAGTGACGCGGTCACTGCTCCGTCCAAGCTCTCCGCACCCCTCACCTCTGCGACCGGCACGCAGGCCGTGGTGGTGCAGCTGACCGAGGAACCGGTGGCCCAGGTCGCCGCCGAGGGCGCGGGCGCTGCCGCGCAACAGACACAACTGCAAACCGTCGAGGCCCAACAGAACGCCGTGGTCGAGGTCGCCAAGTCCCTCGACAGCGGGGTGAGCGTTGTCGGCGACGCCCAGCGCGCGCTGAACGCCGTGGTCCTCGACATCAGCGCTGAAGCGCTCCCCGAGCTCGCCAGCCAGCCGGCCGTGGCGTCGATTCGTTCCGTGGTCGATTACGAGATGGACCTGAGCGAAACGGTGCCGTACATCGGTGGCACGGCGGTCCACGATGCCGGCTTCACCGGCGATGGTGTCTCGGTGGCGGTTCTGGACAGCGGCATCGACTACACCCACGTGGCGTTCGGCGGGGCGGGGACGCAGGCCGCGTACGACGCCGCCTACGGCGCCACCACCGGCGATCCGAAGAACACGCTCAACGAAGGGCTCTTCCCGACCGCCAAGGTCGTCGGAGGCTTCGACTTCGTTGGCGAGATCTGGCCGTTCGGTCCGCTGGCGCCCGACGAGGACCCGATCGACTGCGGCGGCAAGGCCGTCAATCCGAGGCCGACGGGTGCGCCCGCCGAGTGCACGGGTGGCCATGGGTCGCACGTCGCCGACATCACCGCAGGCGCCCAGGGCGTCGCGCCCGATGCCGATCTGTACGCGGTGAAGGTCTGCTCCGCCGTGTCGACCTCGTGCAGCGGCGTGGCACTGATCCAGGGCATGGACTTCGCCACCGATCCGAATGGAGACGGTGTCACCGACGACGCCGTCGACATCATCAACATGTCGCTCGGCTCGCCCTACGGGCAGGCCCGCGACGACGATCTGTCACAGGCCGTCGAAAATGCCAGCGCCATCGGCGTCCTGACCGTGGCCAGCGCCGGCAACAGCGCCGACAAGCCGTATATCACCGGCTCGCCGGGAGCGGCGCCGAGCGCGCTCTCGGTCGCCCAGACCAACGTTCCCTCCGCGGCTCAGGACGTCATGGAGATCCTGGCTCCGCCGTCCATTGCGGGCGTGTACCAGGCGGTCTTCCAGCCGTTCTCGCGCCCACTCTCGGAGACCGGCGCGATCGAAGGACCCGTCCAGTACGGGAACGGCGCCGGCGGCAATCTCAACGGCTGCGCCGCGTTTCCGGCGGGCTCGCTCGACGGGAAGATCGTCCTGGTTGACCGGGGCGCCTGCGACTTCAGCCTCAAGGTCGCCAACGTCGCGCTGGGGGGCGGCGAGGTCGCCGTGATCGGGCTGATCGCTCCGGGCGACCCGTTCGGGGGATCCCTGGGCGCGTGCCCGGAGGATGCCTGCACCGAAATCCCCGGGTTCATGATCAGCCAGGCCGACTCGAACACGATCAAGGCCGAGCTTGCCAATGGGGTGACCGCCCGCTTCGATCCGGCCACCGCCCTCCCGCTCGTTGGCCACATGGTCGGATCCTCGTCGCGAGGGCCGGCGATGCTGACAAACATCATCAAGCCGGAGATCGGAGCGCCCGGCGCGTCGATCTCGGCGGTCGCCGGCGGCGGCACGGCCACCGAGCCATTCAGTGGCACGTCCGGCGCGGCGCCGATGGTGACGGGCTCGGCGGCGCTCCTGAACGAGGCGTTCACGAACCGGTCGAACGCCGAGATCAAGGCCGTGCTCATGAACACGGCTGAGACCGAGATCTTCAACTCGCTCGCCGCGTTCGGCGGTGACCTGGCCGCGATCTCCCGCATCGGCGGTGGCGAGGTCCGGGTCGACCGCGCGCTCAACTCACCAACGGCGGCCTGGGACAAGGACACGCTCCAGGGCGCGCTCTCGTTCGGGCAGCTGGACGTGACCGATGAGGTCGTCGAGCTGAGCAAGACGATCACGGTCAGGAACTACAGCGGACGCGCGGTTCCGTACCGCGTCTCGGCCGTGTTCCGCTTTGCGGACGATGCCGATGGCGCCGTCAGCGTCTCGGTCGCGAAGAACGTGACCGTTCCCCCACGTCGGACGGTCGACGTGCCGATCACGCTCCAGATCGATGGTCCGGCGCTCGAGCAGTGGATCATGAACTCCGGCGTGGACGGCGCGAATCCGGCGTCGCTCACGTCGATGGAGTTCGACGGCTACATCCAGTTCGACAACAAGTCGACGAACTCCGACGACGACGACCCGATGCACGTTGCCTGGCACGTGCTCCCGCGCAAGTCGGGAGACGTGAGCAGCTCGGCGTCGACGATGGCACCCGACGGCAGCGTGACGCTGACGAACAACGCCGCCGCGGGCACGGCCCAGATCGATGCGTACTCGCTGCTCGGCACCAGCCCCGACCTGCCGGAAGGCCCGGTGGGCGGCCAGGCGCCGGTCGTGGACCTCAAGAGCATCGGTGTCCAGACGATCCCGGTCCCGGCCGGCTTCTGTTCAGCCGACCCGAGCTTCCTCCTGCTGTTTGCCGTCAACACCTGGGAGCGACAGACGCACGCGAACGCGCCCGCATCGTTCGAGTGGCAGCTCAGCACGGATGCCGATCCGCAGGCTGAGTTCTTCGTCTTCAACCTCGATGCGGCACTGAACCTGTCCGACGGTCGCAACCTGACCTTCGTGCAGGCAGCCGGATCGACCCAGGTCCAGGCGTTCTTCTTCACCGATCACGGGACGAACTCCGGAAACACGGTGCTGACGATCTGCGGCGAGCAGATCGGCATGAACGCTGAGGACTTCGGCACGCCGATCACGGCGGACGTGCTCGCCGTGGATTCGTACTTCACGGGGAACGTCACTGATCGCATCGACGACGTGCAGTTCGCACCGCTCGGCGAGCGCTATCTTGCCGACTTCGACGGCGACATCGCCGCGACGGACATCGCGCCGGGAGCCTCGAAGGAGATGACCGTGATCGACTTCGGCGCGGAGGGGACGAACCCGAGCGAGATCGGTCTGCTCCTCCTCAACGACGCGAGCCATTTCGGGCAGACGTTCAATGGCGGGGCGCCGCAGGAGAGTGAGGCGCTCACGATCATCATCGAGTAGCCGAATTCCGCCACAAACCGATGAGAGTCGGGGCCGGCAGGCCCCGACTCTCTCATTGCGCGTTGATGGTCGCCGCCGATGGGCATCGAATCGGGCGAGGTCGCGTGCGCCCAAAGCTTCAGCTCCTTGGCTGGGGCTCCCGTGCGGAGCTGATCTGGCCGAATCGCCGGAGGCTTAGGATGCGATCGTGCTGATTATTCTCCCGCCGTCGGAGACGAAGCGGCCGCCGCCTGACCGCGGGTCGCCACTCGACCTCGATCGGCTGTCATTTCCGTCACTGACCATGTTGCGCGAGCGCGTCATGGACGCCCTCGTGGCGACCAGCCAACGCCCCGATGCACTCCGGCGAATGTTCGTCAGGCCGTCGCTCGCCGGCGAGGTCGCACGCAACGAGCACCTGCGCGACCTCCCGACGAGATCTGCCGTCGACACCTATTCCGGGCCGCTCTACGAGGGGCTCGGCGCCCGGTCATGGTCGTCCCACGCCCAGAAGCGCGCAGCACGGCAGCTGGTCATCGTGTCGGCGCTGTGGGGCGCGCTGCGCCCCGAGGATCACATCCCGCCGTACCGTCTCCACATCTGCGCGCGACTCGTCGGCATGGACCGCCTGGAGCCCGCCTGGCGAACCATCCTGACTCCGGTCCTGACCGATGCGGCCCCGCGACGCGGACCGGTCCTCGATCTGCGCTCGAGGGCCTACCAGGCTGTCGGTCGCCCGACCGGCCTCGACGACCAGACCGTGACCCTTCGGGTCAGACCGTCGCCAGGAGGCCCGGCTCACATCGGCGATGTCATCGCGAAACGGGTTCGAGGCGAGGCGGCAAGCCACCTCCTTTCGTCGGCGGCGGATCCGGAAGATCCCCTCGACATCGCCGACCTCCTCGCCACGCGCTGGTCGTTCGAGGTCGATCCACCCGCCGGACGGAACCGAACCTGGACGATCGCACTCCAGTCCGACGCATGAGTCGGCCGGAGGCTTCGACCTTCCCAAGGCGCCTCCCGTTGCTGGCGATCCACGCATCTAGAGGTGGCCCTCGGACGCTTCCGATTGCGAAAGCACGACGGGTCGAGGCTCCCCGTCGTCCGGCGCGACGTCGATGACTGCCTGGTCCAACAGTGCGATGGGGCGCCTGCTCCGGGTGGGCGTCATCGCCTTCCGCCGTGCTGATACGACTCTGGACGGAGTCGCTCCTAGCCGCGGTTCTGCTTGGCCTCCTTGCCGCTGTCATCTCGGTTGTCGTCGTCTGGTTTGTCGGGTGGACAAGCAGGTCGCGCTGACGGGGGCAAAGCCCGCGCCAAGCCAAAGACGCCTTCGGCTTCGACGTAGACATTCCTCGGTCGAGTCAGCTCGTCTCACGCTACCCGGGTCTGTTCCAGGTGGGCACGGGCGAGGTCGACATGATCGGAATCGATTCCCGCCAGGGCGGACATCCCTGGTCGAGCCAGTCGTCCAGCGCTACCCCGGTCCGTGCCAGGTGGGCACGGGCGAGGTCGACACGATCGGACGGTAGGCACGGGACGCGCAGCTGCCCGCTCACGATCCGCCGGCGCTGGTCCTCGATGAGCGGCCGAACGTCGTCGAGGAAGCCGCCGCCATACGAGATATCCACGAAGCCCGACCGCAGGTCGTAGACCTTGACCGGCGGAAGCCGGTCGCCGGACGCCACGGCCTGCAGGGCTTCGTAGGCGGCCAGGTCGTAACGCTTGCGGACTGACGTCAACACGTGTCCACGCCACGCGGCGGGGCTGATGATCCCCAGGGTTTGGCTGAGATCCTCGTACCAATCGGTGTCGACACCGATTGCCCAGAGGTGCCGGTCCATGGAGCTCGTCATGTCGGCCGCGGCGCTGACGACCCCCATGCCTGCCGCACCCGAAGCGGCGAGAATGACGTCGGCCCCCTCCGCGAACATCTGCCGTGCGAGCGCCTCATTCCGATCCAGGTCGGCGAAGCCGCGAGTGTCGGGCCACTCGCCCGCGTAGGCGGTGAGCAGGTGGACTTCCCCCCGAGTGGCTCGCAGGCCCGCCTCGTACCCGGCCAGGAAGCCCCAGATCGGGATGGCGTCCCAGCCGCCGATGAATCCGACGATGCCGGTCTTCGACATGAGTGCCGCCGCCATCCCGGCCAGGAATGAGGCCTCGTGCTCGTGGAAGTACACGTAGAACACGTTCGGCTCAGCGCCCATGTAGTCGAAGACCAGGTAGTGCGCGCCAGGGTAATCGTTCGCGATGGCGTCGATCTGGGGAAAGCTCAGGGAGACGACGAGCGCGGGCGCCTGCTCTGACAGCTCCCGCACGATGAGCGACCAGTCCCGGTAGGCCAATCCGAACACGTTCTGCTTCCGGGGCACCAGCGAGAAGTCGCTGACCGCCCGGTCGAAGCCCCGCTCCACGCCGAGGCGATCCCCGCCGACCCCCGCGCCCTCGCCCGCCAGTCCCACCTTGACGCTGGCGGCGAGCGAGCCCTTCCCGATCGACGGGTCGTGCGCAAGGATCCGGTCGTACAACGCTCGGATGCTCGGCGACGGATCGACTCCGAACTCGTCGGTGAGCTGTGTCCGCAGGGCGTGGAACGACCGCAGGGCATCTGCGTGACGGCCGGATCGGTAGAGCGCAAGCATCAGCAGCTCCCGTGCTCGCTCTCTCAGGGGATCGTCCTGCACGGCAGCCGTCAGCAGGTCTAGTGCTTCCGTGATCCTTCCGGCCTCGAGACTGGCCGCCGCGTACGCCTCCACGGCGGTCAGGCGTTCCTCGGTCAGCCGCCGGGCGACGGGCTGGGCGAACTCCTCGTACGGGAAATCCGACAGGGGCGGGCCACTCCACAGGCCGAGCGCCTCGCGAATCGTCGAGCGGCCCGCGTCCTGATCTCCGTCCTCGAGGAGCCGCGTCCCTTCCTTCACGAGGCGTTCGAACCTCCACGCATCGACCGAGTCCGGGTCCACGTCGAGGACATACCCGGGCTGCCGCGTCACGAGGAAATCGGATCCGGCCAGCGGCTCGAACGCGCGGCGGAGGTTCGATACGTAGATCTGAACTGAGTGGTCGGCGGTGCGCGGAGCGGCCTCGCCCCACAGCAGCTCGATGAGCCGCTCTCCTGGCACGACCTCGCCGATGCGGGTCAGCAGGATCGCGAGGAGCGCGCGCTGCTTTGGTGGGCCGAGTTCAGCGACGATGCCGTTGCCGACGACGGACAGCGAGCCAAGGATCCTGAACTGCAAGGTTTCCTCCATTCCGGCCCACGATGCCGTAGGCCGCCAAGGTGGGTCAAGGTTCGCGGCGGCCGCGTCGCGGCCGCCGTCGAGTGGCTGGTCGGAGGCCCGCCGGGAGCTCAGTCCCCGCTGTCGACACGGCTCGGGCCGGCGAGGCCGCCACTGAGCGGGTAGCCAGGCCCGTAGTGGGCGGCCAGGTCGGCCTTTGACAGGGGTCGGCTCGGACCGGCGAGACCGCCGTGGAGCGGGTAGCCGGTCCCGAAGTGACCGGCCAGGTCGACCGTCGACACGGGGCCGCTCGGGCCAGCCGTCGACGCATGGCCGATGCGGCTCGGTCCGGCGAGGCCGCCGTGAAGCGGGTAGCCCATGTCGTACGCCTGGCTGTCGAAGCTGACGTCACGGATGGAAGCCGCCTGGCTCCAGACGCCGACGCCGATGACCCCCACGGCAAAGACAGCGAGGATGGCGAGCTCGAGGACGCCCAGACGCGGTCCGGGCCTGGTGCGAGGGGTGGTTGCGGTGATCTGCGTTGCCACGTTCGTGCTCCTTGGTCTGGCCTCTCGCTGCCGCTTCTGCGGCGCGGTGGCAAGGGCACGATCCGGGACAGCGATCGACACGCCGTCGATGCCGGCTCTATCTCCCCTCTATGCGCTCAGCGCAGCACACCGTTCCGCAGGTCGAGCCGGTACGTCTCACCGGTGTCCGTGGTCGTGTTGTTGGTGGGGCCATTGGTTTCGGGGCCATCGGTCGGCGCGTCGGCCACGACGGGAGGGGTGAGCCGGCTAGGGGCTAACTGGGGGGTTGGTGCGACGCTCGGCTGACACTGCATGTGTGTTCAGCCAACAGCACCCTCGTCGCCAGCGCTCCCGCTTGCAACGGTCGTGTCGTCGCTGAAGAGCCCCGTCTCGTGGGCGAGGACGACTGCCTGAACGCGATCGCGGAGGCCGAGCTTCTGGAGGATGTGCGTGATGTGGGTCTTCACCGTTGCGTCGCTGATGTAGAGCTTCTGGCCGATCTCCGCGTTCGAGAGGCCGCGGGCGATCAGCCGAAAGACGTCCGCCTCGCGCTCGGTCAGTTCGGCGAGTTCCTTGGGCGGCCGCGGGTGTGGGAGGCGTCAGGCGGGTGACTTCTCGCGGTGGACGGCCCTTCCTATACTCCGAGTGCGCCGCGGGCTCGGTGTGGGAAATGTGAGGAGACACCATGAACGACAAGTCGACACCGGATCTGGGCAAATTTCACGAATTCCTCGGCCGAGCCCTGACCGATGCCGGGTTCCGCGACCGGATCGCTTCCCACAACCTCGACGACCGTCGTGAGGCCCTGAGGGAGATCACGGGCGAGGAGCCAACCGACGACCAGCTCGAGGCGCTCGACCAGGCCGTTCATTCCATGACGTACCTCACGGAGACCTTCGGCTCGCGGGCCGAGGTGACCTAGTCGCAGCGAATCAGGGGGGTCGGTCCACGCGAGGAGAGAGATGACGTACGGACAGTCGACTACGGACAGTGGCCACTTCCACGAGGTTCTCGGGCGAGCCCTGACGAACGAGGAATATCGGGCACAGATCACGTCGGATGACGTCGACAAGCGCAAAGCCGCGCTTCGCGACGTGACGGGGGAAGAGCCGAGTGAGGAACTGCTCAAGGCCTTGGATGACGCGATCGTTTCCCTGAGGAGCTTCTCGAAGGCGTTCGGCATCGAAGCCGCGGTGACGTAAGCGCAGGCCGCAAGCCACGCGAACCGACCCGTGTGGGCCGAAGCGCAGCGTGAGCACCACGCGCGGCATTGGCCGCGCGTGGATCGTCTGATCTCCGAGCTGCCCCCGCGCCTCTTCCGCCGAGAAAAGCTCGTCGAATACGACCTGGCCCTCCGCTACTCGACGACCGGCCAGTTCCACGACACCTTCCTGGGCTGCGACCAGTTCCCAATGCTCTCCATCGGCGGCTGGCTGCTCGAGGACCTGGGTTGCCCGCCGGGACCTGAGCGAGACGAGATCGAGCGTCGCCTCTTCTTCGCATCGGTCCTTCTCACCATCCGCACCCAGGCCCGGCACGCGATGCGCGACCCGGCGTCGTTCACCGACGACCACGCCGCCGACCTCGTCGGGTTCTGCACCGAGCGCGCGACACGCGAGCTGATGGGCGCCGTCCCCCCCGACCGACTGGTCTACGGCGGGATGAGTGAGCACGTCGCCGCCGAGGCGCTGGATCGAGCACCCGAGTCCCAGCTCCGTCCGCGCTGGGCGGCGCCGGCGCAGGCGATCGGCATTGCGGCCTCAGTCGCCGCGGAGCGCACGGAGGTCGAGCCGAAGCTATCGAAAATGGTGGGCAAGCTCGCCGAGGCGTTCGAGATCCGGGAAGGGCTGGCGAGCATGCACGCCGATCTTCTCGTGGGGCGAGTGACCTACCCGATCGCATTCGTCGCGGATCGAGCTGCGGTCCCGCTCGACGCGGCCATGAGTCCGAACACCGTGCTCGGCGCCATGATCGCGACGGGATCGCTGCCGGCGATCCTGGGCGTGGCGCACGAACGGATCGTGGAGAGCCGGCGCATCGCAACGGACATCGACCTCCCGACCATGGGCGCATTCCTCGCCGACGCCGAGCGGTCGTTCGCGGGCGAGCTGGCGACGGTGCGCGGGGAGGGCCCGGCCCGGCGTTCCGTGCTCCAGCAT
>CAWHEV010000011.1:0-27819 GCA_963828485.1 uncultured Chloroflexia bacterium | reverse complement strand
GCCGGTCCCGGCCAGAAGCCGGAGGCTGTCCTCATCAGGGCGCTCACGCTCGACGAGGGGGTCGACCTCGCGCGGGAGCGTCGTGGCGCCTCGGTGGCCGATGCGAGGCTCGCCTCCGGTCCGGGCAACGTCGGACGCGCGCTCGGTGTCGACCGAAGCCTGAACGGCGCCGATCTCCTTCACGGCCCGGTGCGGGTGGAGCCGCGCTCCGGGCCGCAGCCACGCGTCAGCCGCGGCCCGCGCATCGGTGTCGCCTACGCCGGTCCGTGGGCCGAGCGACCGCTGCGCTTCTGGATCACCGATGACCCGCACGTCTCCCGTCGCTGAGCCCGCGGCAGGCTCCGCCGCGGACGCGGGCACGCTCCGCGCACTGGAGTTCGGGACGATCGT
Organism: uncultured Chloroflexia bacterium; assembly: GCA_963828485.1. GTDB lineage: Bacteria > Chloroflexota > Limnocylindria > QHBO01 > QHBO01 > JACDBZ01. The sequence continues at coordinate 27,429 of CAWHEV010000011.1, read as the reverse complement.
CGAGGAGCTGGCCGGGCACGCCTCGTTCGAGCCGTCGCGCGAGCTGGCCCTTGCAACGCAGCCGGTCGCGGACGAGACGCACGTCGGGCTGCTCCAGGACCAGACCGATGAGGCGGACCGGCTCCTGACCGACCAGGCGCAGGCGAGCATCGGCGGGGCACGCGACATCCGGGCCGCGCTCGAACGGGCAGGTCGAGGTGGACGCCTGACCCCGGCGGAGCTCCTCGAGGTGGGGGAGACGCTCGAGGCGACCGAGCGCTTCGCGACCCGCCTGAAGGCCTGGCACGGGCCGCACCTGTCCGGCATTCGCGACGCGCTCGAGCCTGCGCCGGAGCTCGCGGCACGTATCGCGCGCAGCATCGACGAGGGCGGCGAGATCCTCGACACCGCGTCCGCGGAGCTCGCCGCCATCCGCAAGCGGCTTCGTACGGCCCAGGACCGCGTGCGCGAGCGCCTCAACGCGATGCTGCGCTCGTCGTCGATGGCCGGGATCATCGGTGAGGCGATCGTCACGATGCGTGCGGGGCGCTATGTGATCCCGATCCGCGCTGAGGCGAAGGGCCGCGTCAAGGGCATCGTCCACGACCAGAGCGCGTCGGGCGCGACCCTGTTCGTCGAGCCGCTGACCGTCGTCGAGCTCAACAACAAGTGGACCGAGGCGACGCTCGCCGCACAGCGCGAGGAGGAGCGCATCCTCGACGAGCTGTCGCGGGACGTCGAGGGCCGCGCCGATGTGCTGCGCGACAGCCTGGCGGCACTTGCCCGCGCCGACCTGTGGATGGCCCGGGCGCGGCTCGGCGCCGCGATGGACGGCGTGCGCCCGAGCATCGTCGAGGACGCTGCCGAGCTTCTCTCCGCCCGCCACCCCCTGCTCGGCGACTCGGCGGTGCCCATCGACCTGCGCCTCGGCGACCGCTTCGGCTACCGCGCGCTCGTCGTCACCGGCCCGAACACCGGCGGGAAGACCGTGTCGCTCAAGACGCTCGGTCTACTGTCGCTCATGCACCAGGCCGGCCTGCGCGTCCCGGCCGCCGACGGCGCGCGGCTGCCGGCGTTCCGTCGGGTCATGGCCGACATCGGTGACGAGCAGAGCATCGCCCAGTCGCTGTCGACCTTCTCGAGCCATCTTCGCAACGTCGTGCGCTTCGTCGCCGACGCCGGCCCTGCCACGCTCGTGCTGCTCGACGAGGTCGGCGCGGGGACCGATCCGGCCGAGGGCTCCGCCCTCGCGATGGCGATCCTCAGCCGCCTCCTCGACGCCGGCTCGATGGTGGCCGCCACCACCCACTACGCCGAGCTGAAGACGTTCGCAACCGAGCATCCCGGCGTCAGCAACGCGGCCGTCGAGTTCGACGTGGCCACCCTGCGACCGACGTACCGCCTGACGATCGGACTTCCCGGCAAGAGCCAGGCATTCGCAATCGCCGAGCGGCTCGGGCTGCCGGAGGCGATCCTGGCCGATGCGCGCGACCGCATCTCTGCCGAGCATGCCTCGATGGAGGAGACGCTGGCCGCGATCGCGGCGGCCGAGCAGGCACAGGTCGCGGCGCTCGAGGCGGCACAGGCCGAACGGGCGTCGGCCTCCGACGAGCGCGAGCTGGCTCGCACCGGCGTCGCTCGGGCTCGCCGCGAGGCGGCACAGCTCTTGGCCGATGCCCGCCGGAGCGCGGACGAGCTCGTCGCGCGCGCCGAGCGGGAAGTGGCCGATCTACGCCGCGAGATGACCCGTCAGCGCAATCTCGCCGGCGGCCGGCGCGGCGCGAGCGCTGCCGCCTTCGACGACCTCAGCCGTCAGGCCGCCCGTGCGCGCACCGAGACGGAGGTGGAGATCCCGGAGGATGGCGAACCGGCGGAGGAAGGCCCGCAGCCGCGCATCGGGCTCTTCGGACGGTCGAAGACGCTTGGCAGCACGGGGCGCATCGTCGAGATCAGCGGCCGCACCGGCCGGGTCACGCTCGAGACCGAGGGGGCGCGCCTCGTCGTTCCTGCCGACGACGTCGAAGTCGTCCCCGAACCGATCAGCGGCCCGGCGCCGCGCGACCTCGAGGCGGAGGAGATGCGCCGCCGCGCCGCCCAACGGGTGTCACCCCGGCTCGACCTGCACGGCGAGCGCGTCGAGGCCGCTCTCGAGCGCCTCACCGCCCACCTCGACGATGCCCTGCTCGCCGGCATCGACGAGGTCGTCATCGTCCACGGCATCGGGACCGGCGCCCTGAGGCGCGCGGTGCGCGAGGCGCTCGCCGAGCATCCCCGCGTCCGGTCGGTGCGCGGCGGGCGCAAGGACGAGGGCGGGGACGGGGCGACGGTCGCCGAGCTCTAGGGTCTGGTCGCCAAAGAGGAGGCGCCATTCCTCACCCGTCGGCCGTCTGTGCTGAGGTCCGGCTCACCGCCCGCAGGATCGGCCTCGTCACTCGTCGGGCGTTGGACTGGGGCTTGGCTCGGGCGTAGGGGTCTGCTCCGGGGTGACGCTCGGCTGAGGGGTCGGCGTCGGGGACGGCGTCGGCGATGGTGACGGTGACGGTGTCGAGGTCGGGAACTCGCCCGGCGTGCACTCCTCGACCGGAGCCAGTGGCGCATCGATCGGTCCGGGGAACGGAACGCGCAGCGTGCTGTTCAGCTCCTCCTCGCGGTCGATCCAGAGTTCGATCCACTCGCTGTTCGACTCATCCCAGTCGGGATGGTGGTCCTCCCAGCCCACGAGGTCCAGGTAGACCTGGAGGTCGGGCTCGGGCGGTGCCGGCGAGGCGTCCGGATCAGGCGAGGCCGTCGGCTCGGCCGTCTCGAAGTCGCCGCAGCCTTCCTGCCAGATCCTGCCGGACTCTGCCTCGATGGCCAGCTCGCGATGGAGCGTGTCGTCCTGCGTCGGCTGGAACTCGGTGCGCACCAGCTCGGTGACGGTCGTCGCGGTGAACTCGCCCGGCAGGCGGCCGCTCATCGCGTCGATCTCGACCTCGGCGATGCCGTCGGGGCGGCGGAAGTCGAAGACCGGCAGCTCGTTGCGCGCGGCGACCTCGGCCATGTAGTCGTGCCAGATGAACGTCGGGCCGTCGGCCGCGAAGACGTCCTGGATCGGGCTGAAGTCGCTGTTGCCGACCCACACGCCGGTGACGATGGCGCCGGTCGGGTCGTCCGGATCGTCCGGGTTGCCGGCGAGGTAGCCGTAGGCCTGCAGGTCGCGGAAGTCGTTCGTGGTGCCGGTCTTCAGCGTCGCCGGCCGCCGGCCGTCATCGGTCTGGAGCTGGAAGCGCGGACCCCACAGCGGGTTCGTCTCGGGATCGGTGTTGTCGGCGAGGATGTCGGTGACGAGATGGGCCGAGGAGGCGGAGAGGACCTGCTGGCCGTCGTTGGCATCGGTGGCGTGGTCGTAGATGACGTTGCCGTCGGAGTCCTCGATCCGCTCGATGAGGTACGGCTCCATGAGCCGTCCGTCGTTGGCGATCGCGCCGTACGCGCCAGCCAGGTCGATCTGGTGGATGCCGAGCGTGCCGAGCGTCAGCGAGGGGACCGCGTGCTCGCCGTTGTGGGCCGGGTCGAACTCGAGGCCGAGGCTCTCGGCCATGGCCACGACCTCCTCGCTGCCGATCAGCTGCTGCGCCTTGCTGACCGGGATGTTCAGCGAGTACTTGAGGGCGTCGCGGACGCGGACTGGACCACGCTCGCGATTGTCGGCATTGGGCGGATCGAAGCCATCGGCGATGTTCGTTCGGACGTCCATGAACATCGTGGCCGGGCTGATGTCGCCGTTCTGGAAGCCGGTGGCGTAGGTGATCGGCTTGAAGGCGGATCCCGACTGGCGGTAGGCCTGGCCGATGACGTCGAAGTTCGGCTGATGCTCCGGCGTCGCCTGGCCGTAGAAGTGAGCCGAGCCGACGTAGGCCATCACGGCCCCGGTCCGGTAGTTGACCGTCACGATGGCGTCGTTGTTGATGTTCCGGCCCTGGAGCTGTTTGATCCAGGCCAGCGCCGCCTCGCCGTAGCGGCGGATGAGCCGCTCGTCGCTGAGGCGGTCCATGTCGTAGCCGATGCGTGCCCACTTCTCTGCGACGCGCTGATAGCCACGGTAGTCGACAGTGGTGTGGATGGTCAGGCCGCCGGTGTCGAGCAGGTCCTCGCCCTCGAGGAGCTCGTCCGCTTCCCTTCGCACGGCATACACGAAGTGCGGCGCGCGATACCGATTGGATTGCGGCGGGGCCAGGATGATCTCCTCGGCGACCGCCTCGTCGTACTGCGCCTGCGTGATGAACTCCGACTCGAGCATCTGCGGAAGCACGATGTCGCGCATGACGACGATGGCCTGGGCCGTGGGTGGCACCACGTAGACGGTCTCGCCGTCACGCTCCTCCTGGACGGCCTCGGTGGAGGGGTCGAGCCTCGATGGTGCCCGCACCAACCCGGCGAGCATCGCGGCCTCGCCGACCGTCAGCTGATCCTCGGGCGCGTCGGAGGTGATGTCCTTGCCGAAGTAGGCGTTGGCGGCGGCCCAGATCCCGTACGCGTTGTTCCCGTAGTAGGACTGGTTCATGTACATCTCGAGGATCCGCTGCTTGCCCTCGATGCCCGTGTAGCGCCCGTCGAGACGGAGGGCCAGGATCGCCTCCTTGACCTTGCGCTCGACCTGGCGATCGGCGGCGGCCATGAGCTCCGCCGTGAAGAGGCGCATGCGCACGAGCTGCTGGCAGATCGTCGAGGCGCCCGACACCGTCTCGCCGGCCTGGAAGTTCTGGAGGAAGGCGCGGACGATGCTGCGGAAGTCGATGCACGGGTTGTTCCAGAAGCTCTGGTCCTCGGCGGCCACCTGCGCGTCGATCATGACCTGCGGGATGTCCTCGAACGGGATCTCGCGCCGGTCCTCGATGGCGAACGTGGCGAGCTCGACGCCGTCGGCCGAGAGTACGGTCGAGCCCTGCGCGAGGTCAAAGTCCTCGATCTCCTCGACGGGCGGAAGGCCGCTCGTGTACGTCGCGTACACGCTCAGGATGCCGCCGAAGAGCGCCAGCGCGGCGAGGCCGAAGGCGATGAGGATGATGCGGGGTGCCGCGGTCGACCCGGGTCGGCGTCGCGGGTCGTACCCCCTTGCCCCCGTCGCGGTGCGGGTGCCCGGCCCGGCGGCGGTGGTCGTCGGGTCATTCGCGCGGCAGGGTAGCACGGACGCCCGGGCAGGGCCGTGAGTTACCTGGGATCGTCTGCACCAACACTCGACGATCCTCAGGCGATGCGCGTTACCCGTTGCTCTCCTCGCCCGCTTCAGTCGCTGAGCGACTGTTGTCGCGAACGATCCGGTGTCAGTGGCCCTCCGGCGCAGGATTCCATGCGCTGAGCGACCGAAACCGAGCACGGACGGGTCCTCGTTCATCGTAAGAGTCGCTGAGCGGTTGAACGGCCTGCAATGGCCGGCTTCGTATACTCATTGACCGATGGAGACGCCCGACACTCGAACCGCGGTCCTCGATGATCTCGAGTGGCGGCGAATGATCGCCGACCACACCGATCGCGACGCGCTCCGCGCTGCCATGGCGGCCGGCAGCGTTTCCTACTACGGCGGCTTCGACCCGACCGCTCCGAGCCTCCATTTCGGCAACCTCGTGCTGCTGGTGACGATGCGCCGGCTCCAGCTGGCCGGGCACCGTCCGGTCGGCCTGGTCGGCGGGGCGACCGGCCTCGTGGGCGACCCGAGCGGCCGCTCGGCCGAGCGCCAGCTCCATGAGCGCGATGTCATCTCCGGCTGGGTGGAGCGCATCCGCTCGCAGATCGAGCGCTACCTATCGTTCGAAGGCGAGAACGCGGCGACCGTCGTCAACAACCTCGAGTGGACCGCCGAGCTGAGCGCCATCGACTGGCTGCGCGACGTCGGCAAGCACTTCAGCGTGAGCCGCATGCTGGCCAAGGAGGCGGTAGCGGCCCGGCTCGAGGCGGGCGGCATCAGCTACACCGAGTTCAGCTACCAGGTCATGCAGGCGCTGGACTTCCTCGAGCTGTATCGGCGCCACGGCGTGACCCTCCAGCTCGGCGGCAGTGACCAGTGGGGCAACCTGACCGCCGGCGTCGACCTCATCCGCCGCGTGGAAGGCACGCAGGCGCACGCCCTGGCCACGCCGCTGATCACCCGGCCCGACGGCGAGAAGTTCGGCAAGAGCACCGGCTCGACCCTGTGGCTCGACCCGGCGCTGACCACGCCGTTTGCCTTCTACCAGTGGTTCGTCAACGCCGATGACAGCGTCGCCGGCACCTACCTGCGTGTCTTCAGCTTCCGCCCGCGCGAGGAGATCGAGGCGCTCGAGGCGTCCGTAGCCGAGCGCCCGGATGCGCGCGAGGCCCAGCGTGCGCTGGCGCTCGAGGTGACCGAGCTCGTCCACGGGACCGATGCGGCCGCTCGCGCGGCCGAGGCGAGCGGCGCGCTGTTCGGCGACGGCGACCTCGCAGCCCTCGATCCGGCCACCCTCGAGGCCGCGTTTGCCGATCTCCCGCGTGCCGACATCGGTGGCGCAAACGGCATCCCATCGGTCCTGGACCTGCTCGTGGCCTCCGGGCTGTCGGAGAGCCGCGGACAGGCTCGGCGGGTGGTAGGGGACGGCGGTGCCTACGTCAACAATCGTCGCGTCGCCGACCCGGCTGCCGTACCGGACCGATCCGACCTGCTGGCCGGCCGCTGGCTGCTCCTGCGCCGCGGCAAGCGGAACCTGGCAGTCGCCGAGGTGCTTGCGCCGTGAACGCGGCCTTCGCCACCGGGGCGCTGGCGTCCGCGATCTCCGCGGCCGGGCTCACCGCGCTGGTCGTGTGGATCGCGACGGTGCTGACCGGCTCGTCGGATCCCTGGTCGGTGGCGCCGTGGCTGATCCCGGTCGTCGCGCTGGTGATCGGTGCCGCGACCTTCCTCGCCGAACGCTATCTCCACGAGCGCGAGGGCGAGCGGAAGCGTGCAACCGGGGAGCCCTGGGCCTACCGAGAATAGATTCAATGCCCAGGCCCCGCGCGGTTCCCGCCCCACGGGACGATCGGCCACTGATTGGCCGGGAATCCCGCCCAGCGGCACCAACGGCAACGCGGAGTGTCCCCAGCGTGTCCCGTCCGCTCGTGCCACGGGATTTCGGACACTGAGTCGCCGACACAACCGCCCCACGGGAATATCCTGCGGAACCGCACGTCCTCTAGTGGCCGCGCTCCGAGGCGCCGTGGCCGTTCTTCGAGGCCTCGGCGACGACCTTCTCTGCGATCGTGTGCGGCACCTCGGCATAGTGGTCGACCTGCCAGCTGAACCGGCCCCGCCCCTGGGTGATCGATCGCAGCTCGGTGGCGTAGTGGAACATCTCGGCCTGCGGGACCTGCGCCTTGAGATGCTGGAGGCCATCGGCCGAGTCCATGCCGAGGACGTGGCCGCGCTTGGCGGTGATCTGGCCCATGACGTCGCCCATGTACTCGTCGGGGACGACGATGTCGACCTCGAGGATCGGCTCCAGCAGCGCGGGGGAGGCCGCGTCGAAGGCCTTCTTGAGCGCCTGTGACGCCGCGACCTTGAACGCCATCTCGGAGCTGTCGACGGTGTGGTACGAGCCGTCGACGAGCGTCGCCTGCAGGTCGACGACCGGGTAGCCGGCCAGCACGCCCTCGGCCATCGCCTCGCGCAGGCCCTTCTCGACGGCGGGAATGTACTGGCGGGGCACCACCCCGCCGACGATCTTGTTGCCGAACTCGAAGCCGGCGCCCATCTCGGCCGGCGCGAACTCGATGACGACGTGACCGTACTGGCCGTGGCCGCCGGTCTGGCGCTTGAACTTGTTGTCGATCCGCGCCGCCTGCCGGATTGTCTCGCGGTAGGGGACGCGCGGGGTGGCGGTCTTCACCGACGCGCCGAACTTGCGCTTGAGCCGATCGACGATGACGTCAACGTGGGCGTCGCCCATCGCGGTGAGGATCGTCTCGCCCGTGCCCTCCTCGCGACGAATACTGATCGCGGGCTCCTCCTCGCTGAGCCGATGCAGGGCCTGGCCGAGCTTGTCGAGGTCGGCCTTCGACTCCGGCTCGATGGCGACCTGCAGCGACGGCGCCGGGAACTCGATGCGAGGCAGCGCGACGGCCTGCGACCGATCGGCGACGAGCGTGTCGCCCGCGGCTGTCGAGGTCAGCTTGGCGACGGCGGCGATGTCGCCGGGGCCGACCCTGGCGAGGTTCTCCTGGTCCTTGCCCTGCACCGACAGGAACGTGCCGACCCGCTCCTCCTGCTTCTTGTCGACGTTGTAGATGTGGCCCTGCCCCGACTGCGTTCCGCTGATCACACGGAAGTAGGTGAGACGCCCGACGAACGGGTCGGCGGCGGCCTTGAACACCTGCGCCACGAACGGGCCGTCGGGGTCAGGCTTGATCTCCTTGCCATCAGCGGTGGCGCGCGCGCCGACCTCTGCGGGCGAGGGCACGTGCTTGACGATCATGTCGATCAGCTCGCGGACGCCGATGTTCTTCGTCGCCGACCCGACGAAGACCGGCACGACCGACCCCTCGCGGGTGCCCTTGTGCATCGCCGCGCCGATCTCGTCGTCGGTGATCTCCTCGCCCTCGAGGTACTTCATCATCAGCTCGTCTGAGGCCTCCGCGGCGGCCTCCACGAGCGCGTCGCGGCGCGAGTGCTCGATGCCCTCGAGCTCCGGCGGGATCGGTACCTCCTTCGGCTGGCCGTTCTCGTAGACGCTGGCATGCTCCTCGATGACGTCGACGTAGCCGCGGAACGAATCGGCGGAGCCGATGGGCAGGTACACGGGCGCGATCTTCGGCCCGAAGCGCGCCTTCAGGGCGTCGAGCGTGGCATCGTAATTCGCGTTCTCGCGGTCCATCTTGTTGATGAAGACCATCCGCGGCAGCCCGCGGGCGTCCGCCAGCCTCCAGACCTCGTCGGTACCCACCTCGACGCCGGCAGAAGCGTCGACGACCACGATCACCGCGTCGACGGCGGCGAGCGCCTCGACGACATCGGCCTGGAAGTCGGCGTAGCCGGGCGTGTCGACGATCGTGACGCGCACCCCGTCGTGCTCGAGCGAGCCGATCCCGAGGTTGATGCTCTGGCCGCGCCGCTGCTCGTCGGGATCCCAGTCGAGGGCGGTCGTGCCAGCCTCGACGGTTCCCAGTCGTGAGATCGCGCCGGCGTCGAAGAGCATCGCCTCGGCGAGGCTCGTCTTGCCGGCGCCACCGTGAGAGATGAGGGCGACGTTCCGGATCAGGTCGGGGGTGGTCGGCTTCATCGGTGCTCCTTGCGGGCATTCATGCGCAGCGCCGAGGCCGATGCAGTCGCCTCGGGCGATCGGTGGCCGAATCAGGGACGGCCATTATAGGAGCGGCCCGTCTCGGTTCACGACGCTCGGGTCGACGAGGCATTCACCTTGTCTGGGTGATGCCGGAAGCGTGCCGGATGCTCAGCGTGTGGCGATCGGTCCCGGCGATTCTGCCGAGGCTGCAATGGAGCTGGAGATCGAGACGTGGCATGGAACTTCGGCGACATCCTCCTCACGACGCTCGCCATCTTTCTCTGGGCCGCGCTGATCTGGATGTTCATCGGCGCCTTCGCCGATATCTTCCGCAGGACCGACCTGACGGGGTTGGGGAAGGCGGGCTGGACCCTCCTGATCGTCATCCTCCCGTTCCTGGGAGTCCTGATCTACGTGATCGTGCGTCCCGCCTCGGCGGTCATCGACCTGCCGCCCGCCAGGGCTCGCGCGGAGCCCAGCACGCAGCTCTCCGCTGCCGATGAGATCGAAAAGGCCCGGCTGCTGCTGACGTCGGGGGCCATCACGCCCGCCGAGTTCGAAACGATCAAGGAGCAGGCGCTCGCCCGAACGGCGAGCAAGTAGAAGCCGGGTCTATCCTGATCTCGCAAGCCGGCGGTCGAGACTGGCCACCAGAGGGGAGGCGGCATGACCCTCGACCGGTGAACGGAGGAAGGTCTTGACGGCAATCGCACCAGCTGATCCGGTCGTCCCGGTCTGGCTGCGCCGCACGGGCGCGGTCAGCTGGCGGCTCCTCGTCATCGTGGCGCTCGCCGCGGTCACGATCTGGCTGGCGGTGCTGCTCGGGACCGTCACGATTTCGGTCCTCCTGGCGCTGGTCGTGGCGGCATCATTCGCACCGATGGTCGGCAGCCTCCGCGCCCGCGGATGGTCCTCGACGAAGGCGTCGGCCGCGGCGACGGTGTGCGCCGTGCTCATCGGTGTCGGCGCCGTCCTCATCGTCGTCATCGCGTTCGTCCCCGATCTGGTCGACCTTGCCACCGACATCCAATCCGGTGTCGACGAGCTTCGGGCGCAACTCGCGGTCGCCTCGATCCCGCCGATCATCGCCGCCCAGATCCAGGAAGTAGTGGACGGGATCCGGTCGTGGATCGGGTCCGGTCTCGGCGACGTGGTCGGGGCGATCGCCTCGGTCGTGACCGTCGCCTTCCTCTCGCTGTTCCTGACCTTCTTCGTGCTGAACGACGGCGAGCGGGCGTGGGTGTGGCTGCTCCAGGTCACGACCGAGGAGAAGCGCGCGCTGATCGACGCCAGTGGTCGAGATGCCTTGGAACGGGTCGGCGGTTACCTGCGCGGAACGGCCCTGCTTTCCGCCGCGAGGGCGGGGCTCTACGCCGTCTTCCTCTGGGTCCTCGGCGTCCCGGAGGTCATCCCACTGGCCCTGCTCGTCCTGCTCGGGGGGTTCATTCCATATGTCGGCCCGTTCATCGCGATGGCGGCCGTGCTCCTCGTGGCGCTCGGCACCGTGGGGGTCCAGGCCACGCTTGTCCTGCTCGTGCTGATGCTGATCGCCAACGGGGTCGTGAACAACTTCCTCCGGCCGATCGTCTACAGCCGCTCCGTGAATCTCCACCCGGCGATCATCATCATCGCCATCCCCGCCGGCGCGGCCATCGCGGGCATCGTCGGCGTCTTCGCCGCGATCCCGGCGACCGCGTTCGCAGTCGCCATCGGCGGCGCCCTCGTCCAGGCTCTGGAGCCCGATACCGAGCCCCGTCAGGAACGCCTCGTCGCCGGCTGGATCGACCGCCTCGCCCAGTGGAGCTGGCGCCTGCTCGCCGCGCTCGGCGTGTTCGCCGTCGCGATCTTCGTCTTGGCGCAGGCGCCGTTGGTCGTCGCACCGGTGGTCCTGGCGCTCGTGATCGCAGCGTCAGTGGCGCCCGTGGCGCGCGCACTCCGGCGTCGTGGCTGGGGCTGGGGTCGAGCCGCGATCGTCGCGACCGGTGGGACGTTCCTGCTGATCATCGGGCTCGTCGTCGTCGCTGTGATGCAGTTCGTCGGGCCGGTGGCCGAGGCCGCCGAGGCCGCGATCGCAAGCGCGGCCGAACTCGAGGACGATGCGGGCGGGACGCTGGCGTGGGTCGAGTCGCTCGCGGACGCGTTCGGAGGCAACCTGCTGGAGGCGGTCGCGGCCTTCGTCGAGGTGATCGCCGCAATTGGGGTCGTGCTGCTCCTGTCGGCGCTGCTCGCGTTCTACTTCCTGCGCGATGGGGCTCGCGGCTGGGCGGGCGTCGTTCAACGCGCGAGCTCCTGGCGCCGCGAGGCGCTTGATGGCGCCGGTCGTGACTCCGTCGACATCCTGGGTGGCTACATGTTCGGCACCGCGGCGATCTCGGCGGTGGGCGCGATCTCGCAGCTTACGATCATGCTGATCCTCGACCTGCCCTTCGCGGTGCCGGTCGCCGTGCTGTCATTCATCGCCTGCTTCATCCCGTACTACGGCGGCTTCATCACGACCGGGCTGGCATTCCTCATCGCGGTCGGCTATGGCACACCGACGCAGATCGTGATCATGTTCATCTACACGATCGTGTTCAACCTTGTGCAGGGGAACATCGTCACGCCGCTCGTCTACAACCGAACCGTTCACCTGCATCCGGCGGTCGTCCTGCTGGCGATTCCGGCCGGCGGTGCGGTGGCCGGAGTGGCGGGGATGTTCCTGGCCGTCCCGATCCTGGCGGTCATTGCCACGACCTGGCGCACGCTCATCTACGTGCTGGGTGATCGAGCGGCCGCGCGGCCTGTGCCGGCGGTCGACACGTCGGAGGCCATCGGCGCTGCGCGAGCCCGGCGCCGAGGCCCTGGGTCCGCAGCCGGCGGACTGAGCCCTCACCCCGCGGGCGAGTCCCGTTCGCCGAGCTCTCGCCGCAACGCTGCGATCTCCGACCGGATGCTCGCGAGCTCGCTGGGCCAGCGCCGCGTCCGGGGTGGGCCTCGCCATCCGCCTCGTCCGGTTCCGCCTGGGGGACCAGCACGCTGGCGAGGATGCTTGCCAGGGAGCCGATGATCCCGACGCCGGCCAGCATCACGAAGACCGCAACCCACCTCCCGAGTGTCGTCACCGGGTACGTATCGCCGTATCCGACCGTCGTGATCGTCACCAGCGCCCACCACAGCGCATCGCCACCGTCGGTGATCGTCGCGTCCGGCGCGCCGCTCTCGAGCTGGATGACCAGCAGCGTCGCGACGGAGATGACGAGGAAGGCGGAGAGCACCGTGATGAATCCGGCGTACTGGCCGCGGTTCTCGAGCACGTCCCGGATGAGCCGGCGACGATTGCTGCCGCTCAGCATGCGCCTGATCCGGATCAGCCGGCTGAGGCGCGCGAGGCGGAGCAGCGCCGTGGCCGGGAACCCGACGAGAGCGGGAAACGAGCCGAGGAGGTCGAGCCAGCCGCGCTGGGTGATGAAGTATTCGCGCTTCGGATGGGACCTCGCAAGATTGATTCCGAAGTCGGCCAGGAAGATGACGCAGATGAAGTTATCGAACGCGGTCAGGGCGGAGATCGTCGGCTCGGTTGAGAGGAAGCAGCAGCAGCGCCATGATGAGGAGCGAGAACACCGTGAGCACCAGCATGAAGATGGTGTACGAGTGGCTCTCGGGCCTCGCCTCGACCTCGCCCGCCCGCCCGTCGTCGCGCTCATCGCCGCGTGCCTCCTTGTGCCCCCTCACGGTTCGCGAAGCATAGGGAAGCCCCGCCGCTGACGGCGGGGCTTCCGGGTCGCTGCGGAGGGTGTCGGTCGCTACTCGCAGCCGACTCCATCGCGCATCTCGTCGTGGGCGTCCTGGACCTCGCCGGCGGCCTCCTGCACCGGCACGAGTGCCTCCGAGATCGCGACGTCGGCATCGAAGTCGTCGACGGCGGTGGCGACCCCCTGCCAGGCCGCGTCGACGGCGGCATCATCGGCCGCGGGAACGTCGGCGGCAGCGGCCCGGACCGCGTCCCATGCTTCCTGGACGTCGTCGCGAGCGGCCTCGACGTCTTCGACCGATGCGGTCGCAGGATCGAGATCTCGGAACGCCGTGAGCGAGGTGGAGAAGGTCGCGAGGCTGTCGCACAGCGCGCCCTCGGCATCGGCCTGGTCCGTTGGTGCGGCCTCGGTGCAGGCTGCCATCGTCATGACGGCGATCGCGGCGATCCCGAGCGCCGCGAAACGGCGGGGAAGCAAGGTCATCGCGTGGGTCTCCTCGTATATCGGTCTGGTGTAGTTCAACGTTGGCTCTGGCTTGATCCGGATTCATCCTCTCGATGGGATGAAATGAGGCGCTCGCTCACCGGAGCGAGTTTGCGGTAGCCTCAAACTCGAATTCGGCGCCGAATGCGCCGCGGGGGCCGTGAACCGAGAACACGCGCATGCTCGATCTCCCACGCTCCAGCCTCACGCGTCCCGGCGGTTGGACAGTCAAGTTGACCTTGACGGCTCCCACCGTCCTCGCGTCCGATCCGTGTCGTTCCACGGCCTGCACGGGCGGTGCGAATGACGGTGACGAAGATCGCGGCGGGGAGCCCACGTGCCGCTGAGCGCCTGCTGCCGAGCGGCTTTCCCGTGCTCGAGACGAAGCTCGTTCCACCACCATCTCGTGCGGGCCTGCTGAGACGCGGCGCCCTGATCGACCGGCTCTCCGCAAGCCGCGAGGTCCCGATCCTGGCGGTCGTTGCCCCGGCCGGGTATGGAAAGTCGACCCTGCTGGCGCAGTGGGCGGAGAGCGACCCACGTCAATTCGCATGGCTGTCGATCGACGAGCGCGACAACGACCCGTCCGTCCTGCTCTCATACATCGCCCTCGCACTCGGAGGCGCAGCGGCGCTCGGCCCCGATGTCTCCGAAGCGCTCGCGTCCCCGGGGCCGTCGGTCTGGAGCGCCGCGGTTCCACGCCTCGGCGCGGCGCTCGCCAAGCGGCCACGCGCCTTCGTGCTGGTCCTCGACGACGTCGACCGCCTCACCGGGCCCGACTGCGCGGATGTGCTGATCGCCCTCGCGAGCCACCTCACGGGTGGATCGCAGATGGTCCTGGCCGGTCGGACGGCGGGCCGCCTGCCGCTCCCTCGCATCCTGGCTGGCGGGCGCGGGTCATTGATCGAGGCCGGCGACCTCCAGCTCGACGACGGGGACGCCGCCGAGCTGCTCCGGGCCGCAGGGGTCGACCTCCCGGAGGCCGACATCGCGGCGATCAACGCGAGTACGGAGGGCTGGCCCGCCGGGCTGTACTTGACGGCGCTGTCGATCCGGGCGCGGAGGACCAATGGCGAGACGCCGATCGCGGCCACACCGGTCAGCGCCGGGCTCGTTGGCGACTACATCCGGACCGAGATCCTCGGGCGACTCAGCGATGACGACCTCGCCTTCATGCTCGACGCGGCCGCCTTCGACCGGCTCAGCGGGCCGCTGTGCGACGATGTCATGGAGCGCGAAGGCTCTGGTGAGCGCCTCAACGACCTCTCCCGCTCGAACCTCTTCCTGATCCCTCTCGACGCGGAGCAGGAGTGGTATCGGTATCACCACCTCCTGCGCGAGCATCTCCTGGCCGAGCTGCGCCGCCGGAACGAGCCTCGGGTCCGAGCACTCCATACCCGTGCCGCGGCATGGCATGGATCCCGTGCCGACGACGAGTCGGCGCTCGAGTACGCCATGCTGGCCGGCGACACCGACCAGGCCGCGCGCCTGCTGCCGCAGCTCGCCCAGCGTGCCTACAACTCCGGTCGCATCGGGAGCCTCAGGCGCTGGTTCGAGTCCATGGATCAGGGCGGAGTGCCGGAGACGCATTCCGATCTGGCAGTGGTCGGAGCGATCTTGTTCTCGCTGCTCGACGACGTGGCCCAGGCCGAGCGCTGGTCGCGATACGTCCACGAGACTCCGCTCGACAGTGTCACCGATCCGCACGCCGCTGCCATGCTCAGGTTCGGTCGCGCCTTCCTCTGCCGCAGCGGCGTCGAGCAGATGCGATCAGATGCCGATGCCGCGCTGGCCGTGTTCGCGGAGGACGATCAGTGGCGGCCGCTCGCACTGCTCACCCTCGGCGCGGCGGAGCTCGCATCGATCGGTCCCGATCAGGCGGATGCCACGCTGCAAGAGGCCGTCCGCGCAGCGCGCAGCGCCGGATTCGCCCAGGGAACCGCCGCGGCCGCCCTCGACTATCGCGCCTCCATCGCGATAACGCGCGGCGACTGGGATGCGGCATCCCAGCTCGTCGACGAAGCTCGCGACCAGGTGGAAGCGGGCCGTGGCGGCGAGCAGATTCCCGGCGTCCTGACCGATGCCGCACAGGCGCGCGTCGCGCTCCATCGGGGTCAGCCGGAGGCGGCCAGAGCGCACCTCGCGCACGCCCAGCGGCTACGCCCGCTCCTGACGCACGCACTTCCCTGGGTCGCCATTCGTGCGCGCCTGGACCTCGCGCACGCCCATCTCGCCCTCGCCGATGCGCCCGGTGCGCGGACGCTGCTCGCGGAGGTGCGCGACGTCCTCGTCCGGCGTCCGCACATGGGTGCGCTCGGCCGAGGAGGCAAGCACGTGCCAGCGTCAGGTCGACACGATGCGTGGCGACATGATCGGCGCGTCGACACTGACGACCGCGGAGCTGCGGCTCCTTCCGTTGCTCACCACGCATCTCTCCTTCCGGGAGATCGGCGCCCAGCTGTTCATCTCGCACAACACCGTGAAGACGCAGGCGATCTCCATCTATCGAAAGCTGGATGCGACCTCGCGCAGCGAGGCGATCGAGCGCGCGGCCCAGGTCGGCCTGCTGGACTCGGCCGTGCCGACGCATCGTTTCATCCCGTCGGGGTGATGTGGGTTCCCCCGGCCGCGGGGTCGAATCAGGTCAGCCGCTAGGGCCACACTCTCCATGGCGTCTCAACGGGACTCAATCCGGAGACTGTCGCTGCACGACCAAAGCTACCTCGACGGCGTGCAGTCGGCCACAGACCGCGGGGCAGAGGCGACACGCCTCGACGCTCGCGGTTGCAGCCTCGGCCGCATGGCGGCGCTGTTCGCTCTCGACGCGTCCGACAGCTCGTATGGGTGGGCAGCGTCGCGCGCTCTCGCTTCGGGCGTGACCGCCGAAGAGCTCGTTGAGCTGCTCATCGCGTTGGCGCCCGTGCTCGGGTCGGCACGGGTCGTATCGGCGGCTCCAAAGCTGGGGCTGGCGCTGGGCTACGACGTCGAGGCCGACATCGAGGGTCTCGATGTCGGCCCCGAACGAGGCTGACCTGCGAGCGACGTCAGTCCGTCAGCTCGGCGACCCATAGCCCGGGACGCGTCCGCGTCCACCGATGGCACCACCAGCGTACGAGGCGACGTCGGCGACGACCGCGAGGCCGATCCACAGCCAGTCGAGTCCCTCGAGGCCAAGCGGCGACACCAGCACGAACATCAGTGTCGTCCAGGGCAGGAAGAGGAACCCGAGGAGGGGGATGAAGAACGTGTCGAACGCCGCGCCCCACCGCACGGGTTCGATGAGCCACCAGAAGAGGATGACCACCCTGGGGCCGAAGAGCAGCAGGCTCAGGAAAAGACACATCGCGGGAGCACCTCCGACTCACGCCCGGTTGAGCGGACGTAGCGCCCGGGCAGCTCAATGGTTCCGCGTTGGCGCCAGTGGAAGCATCACCCGCAGCGGATGAAACGCCGGCTTTCGCGATAGTGGATGCTCAGGGCATCGAACATCGAGGTGAGCGGGGCGAGAGGCATGACAGCGACGACGCTCAAACAGACGGGCGAACCCAATGGTGAGCCGCCGGGCAAGAACATGCGCTGGATCCCGGGAGGCACGTTCCTCATGGGCTCCGAGGACTTCTATCCGGATGAGCGTCCCGTCCACCAGGTCACGGTGGGCGGCTTCTGGATGGACGAGCACCAGGTCACGGTCGCCGAGTTCCGTCGCTTCGTTCGGGCGACCGGATACATCACTATGGCGGAGCGTCCGCTCAACCCGGACCGACTATCCCGACGCTGTCCCGGATCTTCTCGTCCCCGGCGCGCTCGTCTTCCATCCCACGCCCGGACCGGTCGACCTCGACGACTATCGCAACTGGTGGTCCTACGTCCCCGGCGCGAACTGGCTGCGCCCCGAGGGGCCCGACTCAGACACAAACGGCCGCGACCGCCACCCGGTGACCCACGTCGCGTGGGAGGACGTCGAGGCGTACGCCGCCTGGGCCGCGAAGACGCTGCCGACGGAGGCCGAGTGGGAGTTCGCCGCGCGCGGCGGCCTGGAGGGGAAGGTGTTCACGTGGGGCGACGAGTTCAAGCCCCGCGGCCGCATGATGGCCAACACGTGGCAGGGAGAGTTCCCCTGGCAGAACCTCCTCGAGGACGGGTACCAGCGCACGTCGCCGGTGAGGTCGTTTCCGCCGAACGGCTACGGGCTCTTCGACATGGCCGGCAACGTCTGGGAGTGGACCTCCGACTTCTACGTGTCGAGGCACCCCGACGAGACGGCCGATGCATGCTGTGGCCCGCCCGTGAACCCGCGCGTGACCTCGCCGGACAAGAGCTACAACGTCGGCCAGCCGGGGGAGCAGTTCCCACGCCGGGTCGTCAAGGGTGGGTCGCACCTCTGCGCGCCGAACTACTGCCTGCGGTACCGGCCCGCCGCGCGCCAACCACAGTCGATCGACACCTCGATGGGGCACCTCGGCTTCCGGTGCATCGTGCGCCGGGCATGACCGCACAGCAGGCCACGACCGCGGGCCTGCCGGATGAGCGCGGTCGGTCCCTGCGGCAGGCGGCGACGATCACCGCGGCGGTCGGCGCGGTCCACGCGATCCTCTTCTTCGTCGCCTTCTTCCTGCTCTCCGGCGTCCCGGGCCCCGAAGCGACCGACCAGGAGATCGCCGACTTCTACGCGAGCCCTGCCGGCAGCCTGCCGAGCGTGGTCGGGCTGTACGTCATGCCGTTCGCCGCGATCGCCTTCATGTGGTTCACGGTCGCGCTGCGGATGTGGGAAGCCTTCTCGGTTCGCCGCGAGAACCTGCTTTTCTCGAACCTTCAGCTCGTCAGCGGCATCCTGTACGTGGCGATGCTGGCCGTCGGCGCCGCCGCCCAGGGGGTCCTCGCCGCCAGCGCGACCTTCTCGAACGAACCCGTCGACCCGGCGCTCGCGCGGCAATTCCCCCAGTACGGCAGCACGATCCTCGTCGTCTTCGCCATTCGGATGGCCGCGATCTTCGTCTTCACCACATCGAGCATCGGACGCACATCTGGCGTGCTGCCGGCATGGTTCGTGTACATCGGCTACGCAGCCGGCGTGTTCATGTTGCTGAGCGCAACGCTGCATCCCGCCCTGGCGCTGATGTTCCCGACCTGGTTGCTCGCCCTCAGCGCAATCATGCTGGTCAAGGCCCGCGCCATTCCGCGCGAGGCGCGAATCCCCGAACGGGAGCCCGTGGCCACCTTCCGACCAATCTCACCCGATCGGGATGATGATCCGCGGAACGCCTCCCAATAGCCTCGTGACACGGGCTGAGGACCGACCGACGGCCTTCGACACCGACACCCAACGCCGCATAGCGGGCCTGCGCCCGGATTCGAGGAGGAGCACCGCATGGCCATCGGACCCATCGAGCTGCTGGTTGTGAAGTTTCCCGGCAACCAGTTCAAGGGCGAGATTGCCCCGGCCCTCAAGGAGCTTGTCGAGACCGGGACGATTCGGATCATCGACCTCATCTTCGCCATCAAGGACGAGGAGGGGACGCTGGCGATCATCGAGCTCAACGCCCTCGGTGACGAGACGCTCGCCATCTTCGAGCCGGAGCCATCGGAGCTCAGCGGATCGCTGACCGAGGACGATGCCCGATCGCTCAGCGGCGGGCTCGAGAACAACTCGTCAGCCGCGATCCTCCTGTTCGAGAACACGTGGGCGACGAAGTTCGTGGAAGCCATGCGCAACGCGAACGGCGAGCTGGTCATGATCGAGCGCGTCCCGCGCGCGGTGATCGACGAGCTGATCGCCGAGGTCGCGGCAGCGAAGCAAGTCGGAACGCCGGCATAGCGGCAGCCAGCCGAGAGGAGAGCATCGAAGATGAGACGCCGTCGAGGTGGATTGGTGAGGGGAGTGGCGCGCACCGCCGTCGTGGTGGGCACCGCGTCCGCGGTTGCGGGTGGTGTCCAGCACCATCAGCAGGAAAAATATGCCGCGCAGGACGCAGAGGCGCAGGCTGCGGCCCAGCAGGAGGCAGATGCCGCTGCGTACCAGCAGCAGATGGCCTCGGTGCAGGCCCAGCAGGCGGCCGCAGCCACCGCGGCAGCAGCAGCGCCGCCTGGCACCCCTGACCTGACTGCCCAGCTCATGCAACTCGGGCAGCTCAAGGAGCAGGGTGTCCTCACCGACGAGGAGTTCCAGGCCGCCAAGGCCAAGCTGCTGGCGGGCTGATAGGAGGCTGGCAGGGCTGTCCCTGCCAGCTTGCATCACCGATGACGACGATGGTCCGCCCTGCGAACCGGGCGGCCCGGTTCAATGTGGCTGGGCGTGGACATCACCCGATCAGCCGATGAGACGAACAGGAGCATACCGTGGCTGATTCCGTGAAGCGCGATGTCCTGCCCATTCCCGACGTGCAGCACGTCGGGGTGACGACCTACGAGGCAAAGGACCCGGCGACGGCGTTTCCTCCGATCAGGCCGCTGCGCCCTCCTGAGGGTGCCCCGAACGTGCTGATCGTCCTGATCGACGACGTCGGCTTCGGGGCCTCGAGCGCGTTCGGCGGACCGATAAACACGCCCCACGCCGAGCGGCTCGCCGCCAAGGGACTGAAGTACAACCGCTTCCACACCACGGCCCTCTGCTCGCCCACGCGGGCGGCGCTTCTCACCGGCCGCAACCACCACAGTGTCGGCATGGGCGGCATCACGGAGATCGCGACGTCTGCGCCCGGCTACAACTCGATCCGCCCGAGCACGTGCGCGCCGCTCGCCGAGACGCTGAAGCTGAACGGCTACTCGACCGCGCAGTTCGGCAAGTGCCACGAAGTGCCGGTCTGGGAGACGAGCCCGATGGGGCCGTACCACGCATGGCCCACTGGAAGCGGCTTCGAGTACTTCTACGGCTTCATCGGCGGCGAGGCGCATCAGTACTACCCCGCCATCTACGAGGGCACGGTTCCCGTCGAGCCCGAGAAGACGCCCGACGAGGGTTACCACTTCATGGCCGACATGACGGACAAGGCGATCACATGGGTCAGACAGCAGAAGTCGCTGATGCCGGACAAGCCCTTCTTCGCCTACTTCGCGCCCGGTGCGACGCATGCACCGCACCACGTCACGCCGGAATGGGCCGACAAGTACAAGGGCGCGTTCGACGGCGGCTGGGACGCGCTCCGCGAGCGGACCTTCGCCGGACAGAAGGAACTGGGGGTGATCCCGGCCGACGCGGAGCTGACGCCGCGCCCCAAGGAGATCCCGGCCTGGGACGAGATGCCCGAGGAGCTCAAGCCCGTGCTGCGCCGGCAGATGGAGATCTACGCGGGCTTCCTCGAGTTCACCGACCACCACGTCGGCCGGCTGTTCGACGCGCTCGAGGACCTGGGGGTGCTGGAGAACACGCTCGTCTACTACATCATCGGCGACAACGGCGCCTCGGCCGAGGGCACGCTCAACGGCACCTATAACGAGATGATCAACTTCAACGGCGGCGCCGCGCTCGAGACGCCGGAGTTCATGATGGAGCGCCTCGACGACCTCGGCGGCCCCGACTCGTACAACCACTTCGCAGTTGGCTGGGCGCACGCGATGGACACGCCGTACCAGTGGACGAAGCAGATCGCATCGCACTGGGGCGGCACGCGCAACGGGACAATCGTCTCCTGGCCGGCCCGGATCGAGGCTCGCGGCGAGATCCGCAGTCAGTTCGCGCACGTGATCGACGTGGCCCCGACCGTGTTGGAGGCAGCCGGGTTGCCGGAGCCGACGTTCGTGAACGGCGTCCAGCAGAAGCCGATTGAGGGCGTCAGCATGGCGTACTCCTTCGACGACGCCGACGCGGGCGAGCGCCACACGACACAGTACTTCGAGATGTTCTGCAACCGCGGGATCTATCACCAGGGCTGGACCGCCGTGACCAGGCACGGGATTCCATGGGTGCTGGTCGGCGGGGTGAAGCCGGCGCTCGACCAGGACGTCTGGGAGCTCTACGACACGAACAGCGACTGGACGCAGAACCACGACCTCGCGAATGAGCAACCCGAGAAGCTCGCCGAGCTCCAGCGGCTCTTCCTGATCGAAGCCACCAAGTACAACGTGCTGCCGCTCGACGACCGCGTCGCCGAGCGTCTCCTCCCCGAGCTCGCCGGGCGGCCGACGCTCGTACAGGGGCAACCGGCAGCTCCTCTACGGCGGCATGGGCCGCCTGTCCGAGAGCTCGGTCGTCAACATCAAGAACAAGTCGCACGCCGTCACGGCGGAGATCGAGGTGCCCGACGGCGGCGCGCAGGGCGTGATCATCGCCCAGGGCGGCAGCATCGGTGGCTGGAGCCTCTACCTCAAAGAGGGCAAGCCGCGCTACTGCTACAACCTCTTGGGGATCCAGCGCTTCTATGTCGACGGCGACAGTGAGGTGCCGGCGGGCATCCACCAGGTCCGCATGGAGTTCGACTACGGAGGGCCGGGGCTCGGCAAGGGCGGCACGGCGACGCTGTACCGTCGACGGGGTCAAGTGCGGTGAGGGTGAGGTCGCCGCGACTGCCGCGATGATCTTCTCCGCCGACGACACATGCGACGTCGGTGAGGAGAACGGCGCCCTCGTGGCCGAGGACTATCCCGTGCCGAACACGTTCACCGGAGAGGTGAACTGGGTTCAGATCGACGTGGATCAGGCCGCTAAGGACGCCGATCACCGGCTCGACCCGGACGAGCTCCTCCGGGTGGCGATGGCGCGGCAGTAGCCTCGGCGGGGCGCGCGAGACTCCGCAATCGATCAGGAGGCGCGACTCGCGTGGAAGCCCTCGACCTCACGATCCTCGCCGTGGTCGGCATGGCGTACGCCGTCGTCTCGGCCCGGCTGGGCCGGACCGTCCTGACGTCGGCGATCTTCTTCCTCAGCGCGGGGATCCTGCTCGGCGATGCCGTGCTCGGCTGGTTCGTGATCGAGGCAGACGGCGCAGCGCTGCGCCTCATCGCTGAAACCACGCTTGCGCTTGTGCTGTTCGCCGACGCGTCGCAGATCAACCTCCGCCTGCTGCGGCGGGAGATCGCGATCCCGGCGCGGCTGTTGGGCATCGGCCTGCCGTTGACGATCATCGCCGGTGCGGCCGTGGCGCTGCTCGTGTTGCCCGGGTTGAGCGTCGTCGAGGCGGCGCTGCTGGCCATCGCGGTCGCACCCACCGATGCCGCGCTTGGCCAGACGGTCGTCTCCGACGAGCGCGTGCCTTCGCGCATCAGGCAGGGCCTGAACGTCGAGAGCGGGCTGAACGACGGCCTCTGCGTGCCGCTGCTGCTGATCGCCCTGGCCTTCGCGTCCGCCGAGGGTGGAGGTGAGACCGAACCCGTGCGACTGGTGCTGGAGGAAGTCGGCTTCGGCGTCGCCGGCGGCCTGATCGCGGGCGTGCTCGGCGCGCTTGCGCTACGGATCGGGCGACAGCGGGGCTGGGTCGCCTCGGCTTGGGCGCCGCTCGTGCCGCTGGCGGCGACCGGCATGGCGTACGGACTCGCCACGGTGTTCCACGGCAGCGGCCTGATCGCCGCCTTCACCGCGGGGCTGGCCTTCGGAACCATCGCCTCGGACGTGGAGCAGGAGTCTGCGGAGATGATCGAGACGATCGGCGATGGCTTCAGCGCGACGACGTTCCTCGTGTTCGGAGCGGCCATCGTCCCGCTGATGCTCGAGGCCGTCACCTGGGGCTCGCTGCTGTTCGTGGTGTTGGCGCTGACCGTGGCGCGCATGTTGCCGGTTGCGCTCGCCCTGCTCGGCACTAAGGCGCGAGTCCCGACGGTCGCGTTCGTCGGCTGGTTCGGCCCACGAGGCCTGGCCTCGATCGTGTTTGCCGTGCTCATTCTCCAGGCCGAGCCGATCCCGAGCCTCGGGATCGTCCTGGCGACGATCAGCCTGACGGTGGTCATATCGGTCTATGCGCACGGCGTCACGGCGTTGCCACTCACCGAGCGCTTCGTCGCGTGGATGCGCGCCAACCCGCGCCCGGAGGCTGACGCGCCGACGGTCGAGGCGTGACGGTCCAGGAGGGCGGCCTCCGCGGATGGCTCAACGGGATCCGCCCCGAGAAGGGCATCATCAGGGACGAGGCCATCGCCGGCTTGCCGGGCGCGATTGGCTCGGTCCCGGACGGCATGGCGGCGGCGCTCCTCACCGGGGTGAACCCGGTCTTCGGCCTCTACGCGAGCTTCGCCGGGCCGATCGCGGGAGGCCTGACGGCCAGCACGCGGCTGATGGTCATCACGACGACCAGCGCGGCGGCCCTGGCCGCAGGCTCGGCGATCGCGCCGCTCTCGGCCGAGGACCGACCGGGTGCGCTGTTCCTGCTCGTCGTCATCGCGGGGATCCTCATGGTCCTCGCGGGGGTCCTTCGGCTCGGGCGCTACACCCGATTCGTGTCGCATTCCGTGATGATCGGCTTCCTCACGGGGGTGGCCGTCAATATCGTGGCCGGCCAGATCCCCGACCTGGCAGGGGCCGAGGCGGAAGGCAACGTCGCCGTGGCAAAGGCGCTCGACGTCGTGCTCAACCCGTCAGCCATCCACATCGGCTCGCTGGTGGTCGGCCTGGCGGCGATCGCGATCCTGCTCGTCGCCGCCCGAACACCGTGGGCCACGTTCGGCGCCATCGTGGCGCTCGCGATCCCGACGCTGGCCGTGGGCATCCTGGGCATGACGGCGGTCGCGACGGTCTCCGACATCGGCGAGATCCCGAGTGGCATCCCGATTCCACAGCTCCCGGACCTGAGTCGAACGTCGTTCGAGGTCATCACCGGCGCGCTCGCGGTGGCAGCGATCGTCCTGGTGCAGGGAACCGGCGTGGCCGAATCGGCGCCGAACCGAGACGGGTCGCGCTCGAACCCGAACCAGGACTTCATCGCGCAGGGGCTCGGCAACCTTGCGTCCGGGTTGTTCCGTGGCTTGCCGGTCGGCGGCTCGGTCGGGCAGACCGCGCTGAACATCGCCGCCGGCGCGCGATCGCGTTGGGCGTCGATCTTCTCCGGCCTGTGGATGCTCCTGATCCTCGTCGCGTTCGGTGGGCTCGTCGGCCGGGTGGTGATGCCGACGCTGGCGGCGGTGCTGATCGTGGCCGCCATCGGCTCGCTCAGGATCCGCGAGATTGACACGGTATGGCGGACCGGCGTCGGCTCGCAGATCGCGATGGCGACCACGTTCCTGGCCACGCTCTTCCTGCCGGTTGCTGCCGCGGTCGGCATCGGAGTCTCGCTCTCACTCCTGCTCCAGCTCAACCGCGGGGCGATGGACCTGCGGGTCGTCGCGCTCCGGAAGCGCGACGACGGCCGATTCGAGGAGCATCCCGCGCCGGCCAGCCTCCCTGATCGGGCGGTGACCGTGCTCGACGTCTACGGAAGCCTCCTCTACGCAGGCGCCAGGACCCTCGAGGCCCGACTGCCGAACCCGGGCGCCGCAGAGGTCCCCGTCGTCGTGCTGCGCCTCCGCGGTCGGACGACGCTCGGCGCAACTGCGCTGACCGTGCTGCGAACGTACGCGAGACAGCTCGACGCGCTGGGCGGGCAACTCTTCCTGAGCGGTGTCGACCCCGCAGTCGTCGGTCTCATTCGCCGGACCGGTCGCGCCGCGGGCGACCGCTCGCTGGAGGTCGTGGAGGCCACGCCAATCGTTGGGGAGTCTACCGATGCCGCCTTCGCGGCAGCACAGCTGTGGCTGGATGCGCGGGCGGCCGTCCACGAGTGACGTCCAGGTTGCGCGGGCGGTCAGCAACCTAGCGTGGGGCTGGTGGTCGTAACGGCGGAATCACCCGGTTCGAGTGATGCCAAAGCTCCATCCAACGCCGGACGATTGGCGGCGGTGCGCGATCGCGGGAACGGCTGCCGCTGAAGCTAAGACAGCCGGACGCCTGCGGGCCGTCAACGCCGATTGGCGGGCGCCGCCGTATGAATGGGAGAGTCGTGCAGTCCGAGGAGTCCACACCTGACCGAACCGTCGTGCCGCCTCCGGAGCCGTCGTTCCAGGGCACGATCGAGGAGAGCCTGAAAGACTCGACAGCGGCTGTGGATGCGCCATGAGCTTCCAGGAGTCGATGGAGTTTGCGGTCCGCGCTTTCGAGATCGTGGGGGTCGCAGTACTCGCCATCGGGTCCACCCTTGCGGCTCTTCGCGCCGCTATGTCGTTGCGGGAAGGCCATCGGGAGGGTGTCTACGAGCAGACCCGCCGCGATGTCGGCAAGTCGATTCTCCTCGGCCTGGAGATCCTCATCATCGCCGACATCGTGCAAACGATCACGATCGATCCGACCCTGGAAGGCGCCGCCACCCTGGGACTGATCGTCCTCGTCCGGACGTTCCTCAGCTTCTCGCTTGAGATTGAGCTCTATGGGGTCGTCCCATGGCGCAAAGGGCGCGATCCACGCCGGGCCGAGGATTGACCCGCAGGTCCCCCCCGCCGCCTGCGCTCGGCCCTTTTCGCGATGCGTCGCGTCGGAGGCTCATCTGGCAGCCCGCGGCGCGTCGATCCGCGACCGTCTTCCCACCGTCGGCAGATGCCCTGAACAGGAGGTAGAACCGTGCCGAACGGCCAGCCCAACATCGTCGTCTTGTGGGGCGACGACATCGGGATCACGAATCTCAGCTGCTACAGCGACGGCCTGATGGGGTACCGCACCCCGAACATCGACCGCATCGCCCGAGAGGGGGGACTCGCTTCACCGATGCCTACGGCGAGCAGAGCTGCACCGCCGGTCGTGCGGCCTTCATCACCGGCCAGAGCGTCTACCGCACCGGGCTGTCGAAGGTCGGTCTTCCCGGCGCGGCAACCGGGATCAGCGCGGAGGATCCGACGATCGCCGAGCTCCTGAAGCCGCTCGGGTACGCCACTGGCCAGTTCGGCAAGAACCACCTCGGCGACCGGGACGAGCACCTTCCGACCGCGCACGGTTTCGACGAGTTCTTCGGCAACCTCTACCACCTCAACGCGGAGGAGGAGCCCGAGCACCCCGACTATCCCGACCCGAAGGAGTTCCCGAACTTCAAGGACCGATTCGGTCCACGCGGCGTGCTCAAGTCACGCGTGACCCGCACCGGCAACCACCGGATCGAGGACACCGGTCCGCTGACGAAGAGGCGAATGGAGACAATCGACGACGAGATCGTCGACGCGTCGATCGACTTCATCGAGCGCAAGCACAAGGCGAAGACGCCGTTCTTCACGTGGATCAACACGACGCACATGCACCTCCGTACGCATCCCAAGCGTCGCAGCCTCGGGCAGGCGGGCCGCTGGCAGTCGCCGTATCACGACACGATGGTCGACCACGACAAGCACGTGGGTCGCGTCCTCGATGCGCTCGACAAGCTCGGCATCGCCGACGACACGATCGTCGTGTACTCGACCGACAACGGCCCGCACATGAACTCGTGGCCGGACGGCGGCATGACCCCGTTTCGTTCCGAGAAGAACACGAACTGGGAGGGAGCCTTCCGGGTTCCGGCGATGATCCGCTGGCCCGGGCGCATCGCGGCCGGGGAGGTCTCGAACGCGATGATCAGCCACCTCGACTGGATGCCGACGCTCGTGGCAGCCGCGGGCGACCCGGACGTCAAGGCGAAGCTGCTCGAGGGTCACGAGGCGGCTGACAAGGAGTTCAGGGTCCATCTCGACGGGTACAACCAGCTCCCCTTCCTCATCGGTGAGTCCGACGAGGATCCCCGAAAGGAGTTCTTCTACTTCTCCGACGACGGGGACCTCGTGGCGCTGCGCTACGACAACTGGAAGCTCGTGTTCATGGAGCAGCGCGTCCGCGGGACGCTCCAGGTGTGGTTCGAGCCCTTCGTCCCGCTCCGCATCCCGAAGCTCTTCAACCTGCGGACCGATCCGTTCGAGCGGGCGGATGCGACGTCGAACACGTACTGGGACTGGTACATGGACAGGGTCTTCCTCGTCGTGCCCTCGCAGGCGATCGTCGGCGCGTTCCTCCAGACCTTCATCGACTTCCCGCCGCGGATGAAGGCCGCGAGCTTCACGATCGACCAGGTCCAGGC
>CAWHEV010000010.1:0-973107 GCA_963828485.1 uncultured Chloroflexia bacterium | reverse complement strand
CAAGTAGACGCTGCCCGGCGGCTACTGCTCGAAGTCGTGCGGGTCCCTGGTCATCTCGCTGGGCGACGGCTGCCCGGCCGACGCGGCCTGCACCCAAATCAACGAGGCAACCTCGCTCTGCCTGGCGCTGTGGTGAGGTCATGCCTGCCGCCAGGGCTACGTCTGCGCCCCCGCCGGCACCCAGGCAGTCTGCGTGCCCCGCTGCAAGGCCGACACCGACTGCAGCAAGGACTTCGGCTGCAACCTCACCACGGGCCTGTGCGAGGCGGGGGCCCAGAAGCCCGGCCTCATCGGCGCGGCCTGCACCAGCGACGCCCAGTGCGCCGCCGGCGGCCGCTGCGTGACCGAGGAGGGCTCGAAGGGCGTCTACCCCGGCGGTTACTGCACGCGCGCGTGCACCGCCGCCGAGGAGAACAAGCCCTGCGCCGGTGGCGACGGCGTGTGTGTGGGCCTGACGGCCGACAACGGCACCATGGGACCTACGTCTGCTTCCGCGGCTGCAGCACCGGCGTCGACTGCCGCCGTCGGAGTACGTCTGCTCGGCCGACGCCACCCAGCTCATCGACGGCGATCTCGGCATCTGTGTGCCCCGCTGCGAGCACCTGCGAGCTGCGCCACGGGCTACACCTGCGACACCTCGGTGGGTCTGTGCACCGAGGGCGGCGCGATGAGCGGCACCGCCGCCGTCGAGCGGGTGGACCTCGGGACGGTGCGGCGGGGCCGCAGACCCCCGAGTTCAGCCCGTCTCGGTCCAGGTGCCCACCGGTGCCGTGTCGTTTGCTTGTGGCCAGCCCGGCCGCGCCGCAGAGCACCGGTGGTGCCGGTCAAGGTCACGCGCCCAACGGGCAGGTTGCTCTACGACTACTTCGATCCGCTGAAGACCGACTTCAAGGAGACCACCTTCCTCAACGGGCCCGTCGCGCTCGCTCTTCCCCAACTCGCCCCGCCTGACCCTGGTGCCGGGCAAGTACGAGATTCCTGCTGGGGGCCAAGCCGCGCGCCACGGTGAAGGTGGACGTGCTGTTCAAGAAGCAGTCGGGCGTGCCCAAGGGTGGCTCGCTGCCGCTGGTGTTCTGGTTCACCCAGCAGAAGTACCTGAACGCCAGCCACCGCGCAGACCGACCCCCGGTTCCAGCAGGTGCTGACCACCTGGTCCAGATCTACGGCGCCGTCGGCATCACGCTGGGTCCCTTCACGCTACATCGACATCACCGGGACCGAGGCCGAGGCAGCTGGCCGTGATCGATGATCTCGCAGCAAGATGGGCCAGCTCTTCGCCACCGCGGACGGTTCGGACCGACAAGGCGCTGCACTTCTTCCTGATCGACTCGTTCAACCTCGACGGCGGCGGCACGCTGCTGGGCCTCTCCGGCGGCATCCCCGGCCCGCCCGCGTTCCCCGGCGTGCCCCACGGCGGCGTGGCGGTGGCCCTGGCCGTTTCTCGAGCGCAACACGGGCGTCTTCGCCGAGACCATGGCCCACGAGGGTGGTCACTTCCTGGGCCTTTATCACCTGGGCGAGCGCGACGGCCTGGCCTTCGACCCCCTGCTCGACACGCCCGAGTGCGGCAGCGCCAACGACGCCAACGGCGACAAGACCGTGGACGGCGACGAGTGCGCGGGCAAGGGCGCCGACAACCTGATGTTCTGGGGCACCGCCAAGGTGCCTCAGCGGCAAGCTGAGCAACGACCAGCGCTTCGTGCTGCTGCGCAACCCGGTCCTGCAATGAGGAGCTCCTCGATGAAATTCACGCGCGCCGCCACCCTGTTCTGCGCCGGCCTGCTGCGCGGCCGGGCCTGCTCCGCCCCAGGCCTCCGACGGCAGCAGCCAGAGCGCCCTGCCGGCCCCCGCCGACGGCGAGCGGGCCGCGGAGCCAGCTGGTCGCCCTGCTCGGCGGCTACGAGCACATCGTCACCCGCGAGGACCTGGTGCTGCGCTGGGCAGCCCCTCCGCGCTCAGCGCCGAGCTGTCCGGCGATCTACGACGACGCCCGGCAGCCGCTGCACATCCGGGTGCAGGCCCTCACCAGCTTGCGCTTCTTCCCCGGCCCCGCCTCGAAGGCCACGTTCGAGCGGGTCCTCATGGCCCCCGACGCCTCCGACGCCGCCCGCCGGGCGGGGGCCAAGGCCTACGGGTTCGGCTTTCAGGCCGAGGCGGTGCCCATCCTGGACGAGCTGCTGGACCACGGCGAGCTGCACACCCGCAACGCCGCCGCCCGCAGCCTGGGCGACATCCAGGACGAGAAGGCGCGCTGGCCCTGCGCCGCCGCCTGACCCAGGAGTCCGAGCCCCTCGTCCGCAAGACCATCGAGAGCGGCCTGCGCGCTGATCCCGGCCGGCCGCCATCCCCCGCGATCCGCCGGACCGGATCGATACTCCGGGGATGATCCGCGTCGGAACGGCGGGGTGGGACTATCCGGACTGGCAGGGGGTGGTGTTTCCGAAGCCGAAGCCGAAGGGGTTCGACCCGCTGGCGTACCTGGCCGGGTACTTCAACACCATCGAGATCAACTCCACCTTCTACCGGCCGGCGACGGCGAAGGTGGCGGCGTCCTGGGCCGACCGGGTGCAGGACAACCGGGACTTTCGCTTCACCGCCAAGCTGTGGCGGCGCTTCACCCACGAGCGGGCGACCGCCTGGACCGCGGAGGAGGTGACCGCCGCGCGCGAGGCGCTGGACGTGCTGCACGAGCGGCAGCGGCTGGGGGCGGTGCTGCTGCAGTTCCCCTGGTCGTTCCGCAAGGACGACACCAACCAGGAATGGCTGCGCGACCTGTTCGCGCGCGTTCGGGCACCTGCCGCTGGTGCTGGAGGTGCGGCACGCCTCGCTGGAACGCGCCCGGAGGTGCTGGAGTGGCTGGCCGAGCAAGGGCGTCGGCCTGGTCAACGTCGACCAGCCGCTGTTCTCGAACTCGATCAGCCGGCCGCGCACGCCACCTCGCCCGTGGCCTACGTGCGCCTGCACGGGCGCAACTACAAGGAGTGGTTCCGCAAGGCGGCCGGCCGCGACGAGCGCTACGACTACCTCTACACGCCGAAGGAGCTCGCCCCCTGGGTGGAGCGCATCCGCGAGCTGGCCAGCGAGCACCGAGGACGTCTACGCCGTCACCAACAACCACCGCGACGGCAAGGCGGCCGGCCAACGCCGAGATGATCGAGTCGATGCTCACCGGCGAGAAGGTCCCGGCGCCCGCCCGGCCTGCTCGAAAAGTACGGCCCGGCGCTGGCTCCCTACGCCACCGCCGACGCCGGCCGCGCCACGCCGCCATGAGGCCGGCGGCGGCAATCGCGCCGAAGCCGCCGCCCCCGCCCGGTCCCGCTGCGCCCGCACGACAGGCGCAGCCGACCCGCAGATCGATGTCCCCCCGCGCGGCCGCGTCGACGGCGGTGCCGGGGCCGTCGGCCGGAGCGGGGCCGTCGGCCGGGGCGGCGGCATCGGCCGGGGCGGCGACATCGGCCGGGGCGGCGGCGTCGGTCGCCGGCCTGCCGTCGAGCGCCTCGCCGTCGGGGCTGCCCTGGGGCGCGTCGGCGGGTCCGTCGAGCTCGGCGGCCGTGCCGTCCGGGACGGGGGCATCCGGAGCCGGGGCGTCGGGCATCCCGCCGTCGATGGTAGAGGGCCGGGGCTGGGCAGAGATCGAGCGGGCAGAGACATCGCGGCGGCGCATCGGCCTGGGGACATGGCCCGCATGCTGCTCGACGGAGTGCGCCCGATCGGCGTGACCCATTCGCCGTGGAACTCGCGAGCGTGCTCGGGCCGTTGGGCTCGCTCGACGATCGACGAGCTGCGCCGAAGGCCTGAGGCTGCTGTCCGACGACCTGCTCCATCCCCTCGGCACCTCGGTCGTCTCGCGCGGCGGCGAGCCCGTGACGTTGCCATGCCGGGCACGGTCCAGCGCGCCGGCGGTGGCCACGCCGCCGCCGGTCGCGGTTCGGGCTGGACAGCCTCCTCGTCCTCCCGCTGCCGCGCCGATGCCGAGGCGGAGCTCGTGATCGACGGCTCGGCCATGGATCAGCCTCGGAGCGGCTCGCCGGGCGCGCAGGTTCGAGTGGCGGCGACGGCGCGGATCCGTCGGTCCGATGCTGGATGCACGGGGCAGCCGCAGCGGCCGCTACGCCCGCGGCGACGACCGCCGGCATGCTGGCCGCCTGGCGTGAGGCGTTCCACCCGCGAGCCGAGCGATCCGGATGAGCGTTGCGCATCGCGTGCTCCCCCGACCGCGCCCGCGCTGCTCGTCGAGTCGGCCACCAGGTCGAGCCTGCCGTAGGCGCTCGCCGCCGCCCGCCGGATCGCCGGTGACGGCGCCAGCCTGCCGGTGGCGGCAAGACTGCGTCGCTCGCCGCTGAGCACCGCGACCTGCTCGTCTCGCGGCGGGATGCGCCTCGAGGCCGTGAGCCCATCGCGGCCGATGGCCGCGGTCGCCAGGTGACGGTCCCGCACCCTCGTGCCTCTTCCTCGGATACGACCGCGACGACGGAACGGCACTGCTCGCGCCCGCTCGGCGAGGCCGAGCCGTGATCGGCCACGTGCGCCGGCGAGGTGCGCATCGGTGTCGCGGAGGCGGTGGAGATTGCCGTGGCGGAGCGGTGATCGCCGGCGTTGGCGGTATGGGCGGCGCGGTGCACGCGGAGCTCCATGCTCGCCTCGTGGACCCCGCCGACGAGCTTCGCGCCGCCGCACCATCGATGTGTCGGCCGCCGGTCGAATCCTCGTCGGAGGCTCGAGGGCCGTCGGCAGACGCTCACCAGGGCGCGGACGATCGCTGCGTCGGCATCGTGCTCGGTGGCGCCCTCGACAAGGAGCTGCGTGACTTCGAGGCGGCGCAGGCCCGGCGTCGCGAGGTCGGGGCGCCGCACGCCGACTTCGCCGTCCTCGTTGTCGAGGCTACGGCAAGGTCGGGCTGGATGCGGCCCTGTTCCCGCTGGTTCGCCGACCACGACGGGCACATGGCCAGCCTGTTCGGCACCGAATCGCGCCTGTACGTCTACGACGCGCACCGGCGCCCGCGCGCGGGCCGCCGCGGCCCGGAGACCGGGTCGTGGCGGATCGACGCCGTTCGCGGGCGCCGGCGGCCGCTCCTGCGCGTGCTCGATGGGCTCCATGCCGCGCCCTCGGCCTGATGGCTCGCTCGGCCGTCGTGCGCTTCGAGGAGCGGCAGACCACCATCGTTCCCCTCGCCAACCTGGAGGCGCACCCGAGGCGGACGGCGACTGACGGCGGGCTTCCATACTCCGCCATGCATCGCTCGACGGCGCTCGCGACCTGCCGCCGTTGCCGGCGTCCTGCGCAGCACCGGGCCGGCAACGGACGCGCGCGGTCGGCCGGGCCATCGGTCGCGCAGCGCGACCGGGCACGTTCGTCGCGCTCATCGGCGAGCTGGTGCCGGAAGCCCAGCTCGCCAGGGGGTCGCCGAGGGGCTCGGGTCCTTGGCGTGGTCGACAGCCCGACCTTCGTGCTCATGAACGAGCACGTCGGCCGGCTCCGTCTCACCACGTCGACGCCTACCGCCTCGACGATCCCGAGGAGGCGCTCGCCGCGGCTCCTCGACGAGCGCCAGCCGCGGTGTCGTGGTGGTGGAATCGGCGGATCGACTCGCTGGCTGGCTGCCCGACGAGCGACTCGAGATCGCCCTCACCCCGGTCGACGACGAGTCGGTCCGCGTCCTGCGCTGGCAGGCGCTCGGTCCGGAGCACGCGCAGCTGGCGGCTGAGGTGCTGCCGGGCCCTGATCATCGCGATCGACGCGGCCTCGACCGACATCTCGCTCGCCCTGGCCGAGCCGGAGGCGAGCCGTTCGCCGCGGACACGTGGACGAGCGCCAGCGTCAGTCCGCAGAGCTGATGCCGCGCCTGCTGGACCTGCTCAGGCGATCCGGCCGGATCTCGGCGAGGCCGCCTGCTGGCCGTCGGAACCGGACCGGGCTGCGTCACGGGGCTCCCGGTGGCCATGGCGCTGGCGAAGGGCCTCGCCGTCGCTCATGGGCGCGCCCTGGTCGGGGTCGGCAGCCTCCCCGCATGGCTGGACGAGGCGCCCGATGCCCGGGCTGCGATCGCCCGCGCCGGGGCGCACGAGGCCTATCTGCTCGAGCGCGGGGCCGATGTCCCGTCGTGGCGCCCGACGCGCTGCTTCGGGAGCGGCTGGCCGAGACGCCGGTGGTCGCCCGGCGGAGCTCGCCGCGGCGTTCGGCCTGGCGCGCGCGATCTCGCCGCATGCCGCCCCGGCGATCGCCGTCGCGCGGCGAGGCGGCTGTCGGATCAACCCGGCGCGATGACGTTCGCCTGCTCGAGCCGGTCTACCTGCGCGCGCCACGCGGCGTCGAGGTCGAGACCGATGCGCGGGTGCGATGGCTCTGACGGCGCCGGTGACCATCGACCCGATGAGCCTCGAGGACGTCGCCGCCGTCCATGAGATCGAACGTCTCAGCTTCTCGGCGCCCTGGCCGGCATACGCCTTCGAGCAGGAGCTGCGCGGTAATCGCCTGGCGCATTACCTCGTCGCGCGCGCCGGGGACCACGTCGTCGGCTTCGCGGGGACGTGGCTCATGGTGGACGACTCGCACATCACCACCTTCGGCATCCATCCCGACTGGCGCCGACGGGGGATCGGTCGCCGGCTGCTGCTCGCGCTCGCGGAGCTCTCGATCACGATCGGCGCGAGGCGGATGACGCTCGAGGTGCGCGCGTCGAACGATGCCGCGCAGGCGCTCTATCAATCGTTCGGGTTCGAGGTTGTGGGGCAGAGGCCGCGGTACTACACCGATGACGGCGAGGACGCCCTGGTGATGACGACGTCGGAGCTGGAGGCTCCGTCGATGAGCGCGATCATCGCCGCCGAGCGCGCGCGGCTCGAGGCATGAGCGGCCCGCGCATCCTCGCCATCGAGTCGTCATGCGACGAGACCGGCGTTGCCGTGGTGGTCGGGGGCCGCCGGATCGAGGCCAACGTGGTCGCGAGCCAGGTGGCCCTTCACGCAGCAACCGGCGGAATCGTTCCCGAGGTCGCCGCCCGCCAGCAGCTGCGCTGGATCGTCCCGACCCTCGACGGGGCGATGGGCGAGGCCGGAGCCGGCTGGGACGACCTCGACGCGATCGCCGTCACCAGCGGCCCGGGCCTCATCGGTTCGCTCCTGGTGGGCGTGAACTTCGCCAAGGCGCTCAGCGCCGCGCGGGAGCTGCCGCTCATCGGCGTGAACCACATCGAGGGCCACATCTACGCGAACTGGTTGACCGATGGCGAGCCGGACGCCCCACTGCCATCCGAGCCGGACTTCCCGCTCCTGTGCCTCGTCGTGAGCGGTGGGCACACGCAGCTCGTGCTGATGCTGGACCACGGTCGGTACACGCTGCTCGGCCAGACCGTCGACGACGCGGCGGGCGAGGCATTCGACAAGGTCGGACGCCTCCTCGGCCTCCCGTATCCGGGCGGGCCGGCCATCGCCGCCGCCGCGGCGAGCGCAAGCCCGGCGACCCGCTTCCCGCGGGCGCGGACCGACGGCGCCTACGACTTCAGCTTCTCGGGACTCAAGACCGCCGTGCTGCGTGAGGTGACGGGATACCGCGACCGTGGCGAGCCGATCCCGGTCGACGGCATCGCGGCGGCCTTCGAGGAGGCGGTGGTCGATGCATTGGCAACCAAGACCGTCTCGGCTGCCCTCGATCATGGCGTCGCCGCGGTGGCGCTCGGAGGCGGAGTCGCGGCGAACTGGGCGCTTCGCGCGGCGCTCGATGAGCGTCTCGCGGCCGAGGGACTTCCGCTGCTCGTTCCGCCACCGGCCCTGTGCACCGACAACGGCGCGATGATCGGCGCCGCCGCCGGGTTCCGGTTCGCGGCGGGAGATCGAGCCGACGCCGCCCTCGAGGCCGTTCCGAACCTGGCGCTGCCATGGCTCGAGCCGTCATGACCGATCCGCTCGCCCCCGAGCGACTCGTCCCTCCGACCCCCGGCCAGCTGCGGCGACTGATGGGCGCCGAGCGGTTGCGGCCGCGGCGGAGCCTCTCGCAGAACTTCCTCACCGATCCGGTGGTCCTCGACGCGATCGTCGAGGCCGCGGAGATTCACGAGGGGGACCTCGTCGTCGAGATCGGACCCGGGCTGGGGGTTCTCACCAGGCGCCTGCTCGCCGCCGGCGCCACGATCCTGGCGGTCGAGCTCGACGCCCGTCTGGCCGAGTACCTGCGTCGCGAGCTCGGCAGCGTCGAGCGCTTCGAGCTGATCGAGGCCGACGCCCTCTCCCTCCACCCGCGCGAGATGTTCCCGGGACAGCCATTCAAGCTCGTGGCCAACATCCCGTACCACATCACCAGCCCGCTCCTCCACGAATTCATCGAGGGGGACCGACCGCCCGATCTGACGGTACTGCTCGTCCAGCTCGAGGTCGCCGAGCGAGTCGCGGCGCCACCCGGCAAGATGAGCTACCTATCGGTGTTCGTCCAGAACGCCGCCACGGCCGAAGTGGTGGCCCGCGTCCCGGCCGATGCCTTCGAGCCGGTGCCGGCGGTCGACTCGGCGGTGCTCCGCCTGCGGCGGCGCTCGATGCCCGACGTGCCCGTCGGGGATCGCCGGGAAGACTTCTACCGCGTGGTCCAGGCCGCGTTTCGGCAGCGCCGCAAGCAGATTCACAACGGCCTGACCCGGGAGCTCGGGCGCGAGCGAGACGAGGTCGCCACGGCGCTCGATTCGTGCGGGGTCGACCCAGATCGGCGGCCACAGACGCTGACGATCCCGGAGTGGGCGTGCGTCGCCGCGCAGCTGTTTCCTTCGTCGTGACACCGCTGAGGCTCGACGCGCCGGCCAAGCTCAACCTGTCACTGAGCGTCGTCGGTCGCCGCGATGACGGCCACCACCTGCTCGACAGCCATTTCGTCCTCCTCGAGCTGGCCGACCGCCTTCTCCTCCTGCCCGGGTGCAGCGGGCTCCGGGTCGAGGGCGCTCGAGATCCGTCGCTCCCGGTCGACGAGTCGAACCTCGCGTGGCGTGGCCTCGTCGCCGGGCTGGGGCGCGAGCCGGACATGGTCTGCCTGACGCTGGAGAAACGCGTGCCGGCAGCCGCCGGGCTGGGCGGCGGGTCGTCGGATGCGGCGGCGGCCTGGCGCCTCGGCCGCGCGTCGCGAGGTGAGGTCAACCCGCCTACGGCGGCCGACCTGGTGGCACTGTCAGGCATCGGCGCAGACGTGCCCTTCTTCGCCGCCGAGGTCGCTGCCGCTCACGTGACGGGAATCGGCGAGGTGGTCGAGCGCGTGGAGCCGCAGCCGGGCCACGTCGTCCTCGTCCACCCGGGCTTCGGCCTCTCGACCGCCGCGGTCTTCGCCGAGCTGCGCGCGGACGAATGGGGACGGCAGCCGAACGACCTCCTGGCGCCCGCCCTGCGCCTGCGGCCGGAGCTCGCCGGGATCATGGCCGTTGTCGAGCGCGCCGGGGAGAGCCGCGGCTGACCGGATCGGGTCCGACGATCTTCAGCCGCGGCGAAGACCCCGAGCGGGCCCGCGCCGTCGCAGACCGCGCGATCGAGGCAGGCCTGCATGCGACCATGACGCGGATCCGCACAGCCCCCGCGGCGATCGAACCCATCGCAGAGGAGGACCCATGAGCACCCGAGAGGCGATCAGCACCGACGGGGCCCCGGCGGCAGCCGGCCCGTACAGCCAGGCGATCCGCATCGGCGACCTCGTCTTCACCGCCGGCCAGCTCGGGCTCGACCCGGCCACCGGTGAGTTCGAGGCACCCGACGTCGCCGGGCAGGCGGAACGCGCGCTCACGAACCTCGCCGCCATCCTGGGGGCCGCCGGGAGCGGGCTCGATCGCCTCGTGAAGGTGACGGTCTACCTGGCCGATATCGGCGACTGGCCGGCCGTGAACGAGGTGTATGCGCGCATCGTTCCGGAGCCGTTTCCCGCCCGCAGCGCGTTCGCGGTGAAGGACCTTCCCAAGGCGGCGCGGGTCGAGATCGAGGCAATCGCGGCGGTCACGCCCGGTTGACGCCCCGAATCGGCCACCTCTACCATCGCGCAACGTGTCATCACCATTGACCGCCCACGCGGCCATCGTCCTGGCGGCCGGCCAGGGCACCCGCATGCGCTCGCGCCTCCCGAAAGTGCTCCATCCGCTGGCCGGACGACCCATGATCGACCACGTCCTGGCCGCACTCGCCGATGCCGGAATCGACCATCCCGTGGTCGTCGTCGGCCACGAGGCGGAGGCCGTCGAGCAGGCCCTGGAGGGCCGGGTCAGCACGGTGCGACAGGTTCCGCAGCGCGGGACCGCCGACGCGACGCGCATCGGGCTCGAGCAGATCGGATCGTCCGCGACGACGGTCATCGTGACCATGGGCGACGCACCGCTCATTCCCGCCGAGCTGCTCGAGGCACTGACGAGCGCGCGCGACGCTTCCGACGCGGCCGTCGCCCTCGTCTCGGCGCGCCTGCACGACGCCTCCGGCTACGGACGCATCGTGCGCACCGCTGATGGCAACCCGACCGCGATCGTGGAAGAGGCCGATGCGGACGAGGCAACCCTCGAGATCGACGAGGTGAACGCCGGCACGTACGCGTTCGACGCCGCCTGGCTGCGCGACGCCATCGGCCGGGTCACGCCGGCCGCCAGCGGCGAGCTGTACCTGACCGACCTGCTGGCCCTCGCCGTCACGGACGGGCGTGCCACGGTCGTCGTCCCCGCGCCGGACCCGGAGGACGCCCTCGGCATCAACGACCGCGTCGCGCTCGCCGCGGCGGAGGAACGGCTGCGTCGCCGCATCGCCGAACGCCACATGCGCGACGGGGTGACGATCGTCGACCCCTCGACGACCCGGATCGATTCGGGCGTGGAGATCGGCCAGGATGCCCGCATCGAGCCGTGGACGGTGCTGGCCGGCGCGACGGTGATCGGCCAGGACGCGGTGATCGGCCCGAACGCGCACGTGCGCGACAGTCGCATCGGCCCTCGCACGACGGTCTGGGCCAGCGTGATCGAGGAGTCGACCGTGGCCGAGGACGTGCGCATCGGCCCCTACGCTCACCTGCGCCCCGGTTCGGAGGTCGGCGCGCGCTGCCGCATCGGCAACTTCGCCGAGATCAAGAAGAGCCGCCTCGGCGCCGGCACGCAGCAGCACCACTTCAGCTACCTCGGTGACGCCGAGATCGGTGAGAACGTGAACGTCGGGGCCGGCACGGTGACCGCCAACTTCGACGGGGTGGT
Source organism: uncultured Chloroflexia bacterium (assembly GCA_963828485.1). GTDB lineage: Bacteria > Chloroflexota > Limnocylindria > QHBO01 > QHBO01 > JACDBZ01. The sequence continues at coordinate 961,922 of CAWHEV010000010.1, read as the reverse complement.
CAAGCATCCCACCACCGTCGGCGATCGGGTCAGCCTCGGCGTCGACAGCATGCTCGTTGCACCGGTCACCATCGGCGAGGGCGCCACGACGGGGGCCGGTGCCGTCGTCACGCGGGACGTGCCGCCGGGCGCCACGGTCATCGGCATCCCGGCCAGGCCGATCGAGACGCGACGTCAGCCGCGGGATGCGTCCGACCCGACCGCGGCCACCGAACCATCGCCCGTCCCGTCCGGGACGGAACGGAACCCGTAGGGAGGCGGCAGCAACACCGCCCAATGGACGGCAGCAGTCCCACCGGCAACCCGGTCACCGACATCGTGGTTGTCGTCATCCTCATTCTCATCGGCGGCTTCTTCGCCGCCAGCGAGATCGCCCTGATCACCGCCAAGCGCTACCGCCTCGGCCAGCTCGCCGACGATGGCAACCGTTCGGCCCGCACCGCGCAACGCCTCGTCGAGGATCCGAGCCGCTTCCTCGCCACGATCCAGATCGCGATCACCTTCCTCGGCTTCCTTGCCGGCGCCGTCGGCGCCGCCGCGTTCTCGCGGTACCTGGCCGAGCTGATCGACGACATTCCCTGGACGCTGGTCCAGGACGCCGCCGGCGGGATCGCCTTCGTCATCGTGACGCTGGTGATCGCGCTCACCTCGATCATCGTGGGTGAGCTGGTGCCGAAGACCTTGGCGCTGAACTTCCCCGAGCGCTTCGCAGTCGTCGTGGCTCGGCCCATCGGCTTTCTTCAGACCCTCCTCTCACCGATCGTGTGGTTCGTCACCAGGATCAGCACGGTGCTCGTGCGCCTCCTCGGCGGCCGTGAGAAGCCGCAGGGCGGATACCTGTCGACCGAGGAGCTGAAGATCCTCGTCGAGACCGGCTCCGAGCAGGGGGAGATCGAGGAGGAGGAGAAGGAGATGATCCACGGGGTCATCGAGCTCGGGGACAAGGCGGTCCACGAGGTCATGGTCCCGCGCATCGGCATCCGCGCCGTGAACGTCAACGATCCGCTCGACGAGGTGATCGACACCATCGTCCGCGCCGGCCACTCGCGCCTGCCGGTGTTCGACGAGAGCCTCGACAACATCATCGGCATCCTCTACGCCAAGGACCTGCTTCCGTACCTCAAGGGCAACGGGCGCTCGAACGGCGACATCGACCTGCGCAACCTGGTCCGCCCGGCCGTCTACGTTCCCGAGTCGAAGCCGGTCGACGACCTCCTGCACGAGATGCAGGTCGCCAAGCGGCACATCGCCATCGTGGTCGACGAGTACGGGGGAACCGCCGGGCTGGTGACGATGGAGGACGTCGTCGAGGAGATCGTCGGCGAGATCCAGGACGAGTACGACACCGAGGATCCGATGGTCGAGGACCTCTCGACCGACGGTGAGCTCGCCTTCCGCCTCGACGGCCGCGTCAGCATGGACGACCTGCGCGACCTGTTCGACCTGTCCGACGACGACGAGCCGGACGAGGACGCCTACGACACGGTCGGTGGCTTCGTGGTCCACCGGGTCGGTCGAATCCCGCTGCCGCGTGCCGAGCTCGGCTTCCGGGACGGGGTCCGGCTCATGGTCGAGGCAGCCGAGCCGCGTCGCGTCGCGAAGGTGGTAGCCAGCCGCCCGCGGCCGCGTGACGAGGGCGGCGAGAACGGAGACGAGACCGACTCGGACTAGGCGGCGATCACCGAGGAGACGAGGCGCTCGAGCCCGCCGCGCCGTTCCGGGGGGCAGGGGAGCGTGGCGACCTGGGCCAGCGCGAGGTCGCGGTAGCGGCGCGCCTCACTGAGGGCATGCTCGCGCGCGCCGGATCGCTCGAGGATGGCCAGCACCTCGGCCACCGCATCGTCGTCGAGCGGCGTGTCCGCGCCGCTCTCGCCGGCCGGCTCGTCGCGCCGCGCGTAGAGCGCGCGCAATCGTGCCCGGTCCGCCTCGGACGCGTGCTCGAGCGCCCACACCAGCGGCAGCGTCTTCTTCCGGCGGCGGACGTCGCCCGCCTGCGGCTTGCCCGAGTCCGCGGCGCTCCAGAACGAGCCCTTGACGTCATCGGCCATCTGGAAGGCCATCCCGAGGTCGTAGCCGAATTGCCGGTATGCCTCGATCACGTCGTCGTCATCGGTGGCCAGGATGGCGCCGCCCTGGACCGATGCTCCCACCAGCGCGGCCGTCTTCTTGCCGATCATCTCGAGGTAGGCCTCGACGGTCACGTCGTCCTGGCGCTCGAAGCTGATGTCCAGGTACTGGCCCTCGCACAGAGCCAGGCACGTCTCGTCGTAGATCCGCATCATCCCCAGGACGCGGCCCTCGGTGAATCCGTGCTCGAGCAGCCGATACAGCGCCAGCCGGCTCAGGGCGAAGAGCGCGTCCCCGGCATTGATCGCCAACGGAACGCCCCACAGGGCCCACAGCGTGGGCCGATGCCGCCGCTCGCGGTCGGCGTCCTCGATGTCGTCGTGCACGAGGCTGAAGTTGTGACCGAGCTCGACTGCCGCCGCGCCAGGGAGCGCCCGCAGGTACTCGCCGGTCAGCGATTCATAGGCCAGGAGGCCGAGGAGCGGTCGCATGCGCTTGCCGCGCGGCCCGCTCACGCCATCGAGGCCGAGGTGGTAGCCGAGCATGTCGTAGAGGGGACGCGCATGGCCGCCGCGCTCGTCGATCACGGCCGACATCTCGGTCTCGATGTCGGTCAGGAGACGACTAAACTCGACCCTGATGTCCACGCCCGAAGGGTACCCGACCTCCTCGATCAGTCGGGTCATGATGCCGGTCCGCGTCGCGGTGGCGTCTCCACACCATACATGTTACACGGATGTAGCAGGTTCGTGAGCGCCCACCAGTGAGCCCGCGCCCGCGTGTCTACAAGACGGAGGCGATCGTCCTGCGCACGATGGAGCTCGGCGAGGCCGACCGCGTCCTGACCGTGCTCACGCCGCGCCTCGGCAAGCTGCGGGTCATCGCCAAGGGGGTGCGGAGGCCGCGCTCCCGCATCGGGGGTGGGCTCCAGCCCTTCAGCGACGTGCAGCTCGTGCTGGCCGTGGGCCGCACGTTCGACGTGGTCACATCCGCCTCGCTCGAGAACCCGCATCTTGGCCTCCGCAACGACCTGCACTCGACGGCCGCGGCCTGGTACATCGTCGAGCTGGCCGACCGGTTCTGCGAGGGCGCGGCAGATTCACACGAGGCGTTCCGGCTGCTGGCCCAGGGCCTCTCGGGCCTCGATGCGGGCGACTCGATCTCGCGCGAGGTCGTGGCGCGCTGGTTCGAGCTCGCGTTGCTCGACGCGATGGGCTTCCGACCCGAGCTCACCCAGTGCATGGAGTGCGGTGCCCCGATCGAGCCAGAGGGAAATGCGTACCTCCCCGCGGGCGGCGGCGTCCTGTGTCCCTCGTGCGGATCGGGAGCCATGGGGGTGCGCCGGATCTCCGCCGATGGCCTCAAGGTCATGCGCCACCTCCAGCGATCGCCATTGGTCGGCGTCCTGCAGCTGCGCCTGGCGCCGGGCCTGCATCGCGAGGTCGAATCACTGCTCAACGCGACCGTGGAGGCCGTCCTGGAGCGTGAGCTGCGTTCCCGCGACTTCCTGATCGAGGTCGCGACGCGCGGGACCGCCGTCGTCGCGGAGGGATGAGCGCGGCACCGCGCGTCAGCGTCATCGTCGCCGTCTACAACCCGGGCGAGTACCTCGACGGCCTGGTCGTATCACTCCTGGATCAGAGCCTCACGCCCGGCGAGTTCGAGGTCATCTTCGTCGACGACGGCTCGACCGACGGCAGTGGCCGGCGCGTGGATGATCTGGCGGCGACGCACGCGCACATGCAGACGATCCACATTCCGAACTCGGGTTGGCCGGGCAGGCCGCGCAACCTGGGCATCGATGCGGCCCGAGGCCGTTACGTGTACTTCGTCGACCACGACGACTGGCTCGCGCCGGAGGCTCTCGAGCGCCTCGCCGACCGTGCCGATCGCAACGAGGCCGACGTCGTCATCGGCAAGGAGGTCGCACACGGCGGATTCGGGGTGCCGCTGGTCGCGTTCGCGCGATCGGTCGACGACGAGCCGTTCCCGAGCGACGCCGCGATGGCGCTGCTGACGCCGCACAAGCTGTTTCGGCGGTCGATGCTCATCGATCACGCCATCCGGTTCCCGGAGGGGAAGCGGCGCCTCGAGGATCACCAGTTCGTCATCCAGGCGTACTTCGCCGCGCGGCGCATCTCGATCCTGGCCGACTACCCGTGCTACCACTGGATCGAGCGCCGAGAGAAGGCGAACGCGACGCACCTGCGCATCGACCCGGTCGGCTACTACGCGAACATGCGACAGATCCTCGACATCGTCGACGCTCACACCGAGCCCGGCGACGAGCGGGACCGTCTCTATGCCCACTGGTTCCGCGGCAAGACGCTCCACAAGCTGCGCGGACCGGGCTGGTTCGTGCCGGCGGCCGTCAGCCGTCATCGGCGTCTTCTGTTCGACGAGGTGCGAAGCATCACCGCGGACCGATTCGGTCCGGCCGTCGACCGCCACGTGCAGCTCCGCTATCGGCTCACCGCGCGCGCCGTTCGCGCCGGGAGCCTCGAGCTGGTGGCGGCTCACGCCCGGTTCACGCAGGGAGTCGTGCTCGGGTGCGAGGTGGCGTCCGTCGAACCCGCCCCATGGCGGCTCGATCTCGAGCTGAACGTCGCTCTCCGCGGTTCCGACGGCTCCGTCCTGCGGTTCGAGAGACACGGCGACAGGATGATCTGGGCCGCGCCGGCCGAGCTCGTCTCGCCGGACCTCTTCGGGCCGGACGACCTCGACGCCGGCGACGAGCCGCGGGCCACGACCCTGAGCGTCATGGCCCAGCACCGCGGCAGCCGCGTCGTCTATCACCGCGAATTCCCCTTCCCGATCGACGACGCGGCGAGCACGATCCGCGTCGCCGGACCGATGCGCGTGTCGCTCGACCTGGCGACGCTGGCGGCGGGCGGGCCGCTGCCCAACGGCACGTGGGACCTCTTCGTTCGCGTCGAGTGCGGCGGCTGGCGCGGGTCCCGGCGCCTGCCCGGCGGCGGCCCGCTGCCGGAGTCCACGAAGGAGCTCTCGACGCGACCGTACGTGACCAGCTCCGGGACCCTGGCGCTCGTCATCCAGGGCTCGTCGGCGCCGGCGCTGACCGGACCACCACCCCCACCGGCGCCGATCGACCCTCCCTTGACCAGCGCCGACCGATGGCGGCGCATGAGACGACGTCTGCCCCAGGGCATCCGGCGCGCCGGCCGGAGCTTCCTCGACCTGCTTCCCGGGCGCTGACCGACGATCGGCTAGACTCTGGCTCCGCGACAGCACAACATTCGTCGCACCCGCTTGGAGCCCTCCACCCAACGTGCCAGCGCCGAACTTCGACGTCGTCGTCAGCCTCGCCAAGCGCCGAGGCTTCGTGTTTCCCTCGAGCGAAATCTACGGCGGGATGGCCGGGTTCTGGGACTACGGGCCGCTGGGCGTCGAGCTGAAGAACAACGTCAAGGCCGCCTGGTGGCGGCACATGGTCACCCTGCGCGACGACGTGGTCGGGATCGACGCGGCGATCATCATGAACCCCCGTGTGTGGGAGGCTTCCGGACACGTTGCCGGCTTCAGCGACCCGATGGTCGACTGCCGCAACTGCAAGCTGCGCTTCCGCGAGGATGACCTCAAGGGCAAGCCCTCGGAGATCGCCTGCCCGAACTGCGGCACGAGGGGATCGCTGACCGAGCCACGCCAGTTCAACCTCATGTTCGCGACTCACGTGGGTCCTGTGGCCGACTCCTCAGCGGTCGCCTACCTGCGCCCCGAGACGGCCCAGGCGATGTTCGTCCAGTTCGACAACGTGGCGACGAGCATGCGGCGCAAGCTCCCGTTCGGGATCGCGCAGATCGGGCGCTCGTTCCGCAATGAGATCACCCCGGGCAACTTCATCTTCCGCCTGCGAGAGTTCGATCAGATGGAGATGGAGTTCTTCGTCCCTCCACGCGACGAGGACACCTGGTTCGCCCACTGGGTCGAAGCGCGCCACCGATGGTGGACCGACGTGCTCGGCATCGACGGCGGGCGCCTGCGGCTGCGCCCTCACGATGCGGACGAGCTCAGCCACTACAGCCGCCAGACGACCGACATCGAATACGAGTTCCCGATGGGATGGTCCGAGCTGGAGGGCATTGCCGATCGCACCGATTACGACCTGCGCGCCCATGCGGCCGCCAGCGGGCGGAAGCTCGAGGTCTTCGACGAGGCGACGGGTGAGCACGTCGTCCCGTACGTGATCGAGCCGGCCATGGGCGTGGATCGGGCGGTGCTCACCGTCCTCGTCGACGGGTATACCGAGGAGCAGCTGGCGAAGGAGAGCCGAGTCGTGCTGCGCATCCGGCCGGAGCTTGCCCCGGTGAAGGCCGCCGTGATGCCGCTGCTCCGCAACCGGCCGGAGCTCGTGGAGCGCGCGCAGGGCCTTGCCGCGGACGTCAGGCAGCTGGTCGCCGCGATGTACGACGACACCGCCTCGATCGGCAAGCTCTACCGCCGCCAGGACGAGATCGGGACCCCATTCTGCGTCACCGTCGACCCCGAGTCGCTCGACGACGGCGCCGCCACCATCCGCGACCGCGACACGATGACCCAGGAGCGCGTCTCCCTCGGGCTCATCCCCCAGCGCATCGCCGACCTTGTCGCCGGGCGCGCCACGTGGGAGGGCGTCCCGCGGGAGTCCCCGGCATGAGCCGCAACGGCGACGACGGCGCGGTCCACGAACTCATCACGCTTTCCGATGTCGCATTCGCCGCTGGCGACGCCGATGCCTGGGCTGCCTGCTTCGCCGACGACGGACGCGTATTCCTGCTTCACCGCGAGGTCATGGAGGGAAGGGCGGCGATCCGCGAGGCGTGGACCGTCTTCTTTCGGCGGATGGATACGTCCGCATGGGAGCCGCTGACGGACCTGGTCGAGGTGCACGGGATCCATGCCTACGCGTTCCGCACGTACACCGAGAGGGTGCTGAACCGCGAGGACGGCACGCGCACGCTGGTGCGGGGCCGGCTCGTCTACTTCCTGCGCGATGACGGAGATGGCTGGCGGATCCGCCTCCTCATGAACTCTCACTCCCACCCGATGGAGCCGATCGGTTGACCGCCCTCGACGAGATCCGGGCGGCCCATGAGCGCGGAGACGACGAGCTCGTGCTGCGCCTGACCGATGCGGTCCTGGCCGCGCGACCGGGCGACGATGCAGCCCATGAGTACCGTGCCCGCGCCTTCCTGGCGCTGGGGAAGCTCGACGAGGCGGAGCATCACGCAGCGGCCGCCGTGCGGCTCGACCCGGACGAGATCCGCTATCGCGAGCTCATGGCCCAGGTGCTCTCGGCGGAGGGGGCGCATCGTGACGCGGCCGCGGAGTACGGCCGGCTGGCGCGCAACGACCCGAGGCAGACCACGTGGACCGTGGCCGAGGCCGAGGAGCGACTCGGTGCGGCGCAGCCGGGAATGGGCCTCGACGCCGCGCGGCGTGCGGTCCGGCTGGCGCCGGCGAACGGTCGAGCGCAGCTGGCCCTGGCCCAGGCTCTCGCCCGTACGGGAGACGTCCGCGGGGCGATGCAGGCCGCAACGACCGCGGCGACGCTGCTGCCCGGCGACACGGCGGCCCGCGAGGCGCTGGCCGACGCGCGATGGCTCGCCGACGAGGACGCGGACGCCTTCGCCGAGTTCGGTGCGCTGTCGTCCGAGGTGACCGGGTCGGACCGGCGGCGGGTGGTTCGGAAGGCGCGGACCCTGTACCGCCAGCACGCCGGCTGGGCGGGCCGCGTCCTCGCTTCGTTCGGGCCGCTCTTCGGCGCTGCCCTTCGGCGCGGATGGCTGCACGTGTCGACATGAAGGTCGGGCTGCTCCGCGAGCGTCTCGGGTCCGCGCTCGAGGCGGCGATGCGGAACCGAGATGCGGACGCGATCGCCCTGACCGCCGATCGCACGAAGGCCATGGCCGTGGCCCTGGCCGGGATGCCGGAGGACACCGAGGTCGAGCCCGCCGCGCTCGACCTGTCGACCCGCGCATCGGCCGCGGTGCTCGGCTTTCATCCGGAGCACGTGCGGCGCCTCATTCGCGGCGGCCGGCTTCGGGCGCGTCGCGTCGGCGGGGACTACCGCGTGCTCCTCGACGACCTCTGGCCGCTGCTCGAGGCACGCCACCGCGAGCCGGGGCGGCGCCGGCCGAGCAGGCGCCGATGACGGCTCCACGCCTGCGCAAGGCCCAGACCGATGAGCTCGGCCGGGAGCAGCTTGCGCGTCTCGCCGCGATCTGCGAGCAGGCTCTGGGCCGGCCCTTCTCGGATGGATGGGAGAGGGTAGGCGCCGGCCTGCACGTCATCGGCGAGGTCGCGGGGCGCGGTGTCTCGCACGCCATGATCGTCGACCGTTCCGCGTACGTCGGTCACGAGGCCGATCAGGCCATCGACGTCGGGTACGTCGAGCACGTCGCGACGCTGCCGGCGCACGAGGGACAGGGCGTCGGCGTCGCGGTGATGACCGAGATCGGCCGAATCATCGGTGACGAGTACACGATCGGAGCGATCTCCACGCAACAGCAAACCGCACTCGAGCGCCTCGGCTGGGAGCGATGGGCTGGCCCAACCCTGGTCCGCACCGCCGACGGCGAGCTCGTGCGGACTCCCGAGCGCGATGGCTCGGTGATGGTCCTTCGCACCGAGCGGACGCCTCCCGGCCTGGATGGCACCGGACCGATCGCGATCGATTGGCGTCCGGCAAATCCGTGGTGATACCTGCCTGCGACGAGGTGCTCGAGGTCGAGCCGATCGAGGCGCCGATCACCTCCTGAGGCTACAATCGACGCTCCCCGCCAGCACGAGGATCCGGATCGCCGCATGGCCACGACCGCTCGCAAGCCCCGCCGCAGCACCTCCCGCGCAGCCCGCAACGGCAAGCTGATCTACACCTTCGCCGAGGGAAACGCGAGCATGCGCTCGCTCCTCGGGGGCAAGGGCGCCGGCTTGGCCGAGATGACGAACGCCGGCTTGCCGGTGCCGCCGGGATTCACGATCACGACGGAGGCCTGCAACGCGTACTACAAGGCCGGCAAGGAGCTGCCGCCGGGACTGTGGGACGACGTCGTGGCCCACATGAAGCAGGTGGAGGAGCAGACCGGAAAGGGCTTCGGCGACTCGGCCAACCCACTCCTGGTCAGCGTGCGCTCGGGGGCCGCCTTCAGCATGCCGGGCATGATGGACACGGTCCTCAACCTCGGCCTGAACCCCGAGACCATCGAGGGGCTCATCGCGCTGACCGGCAACGAGCGCTTCGCACGGGATGCGTGGCGTCGCTTCGTCGCGATGTTCGGCCGCATCGTGCTGGACCTGCCGGCCGAGGCCTTCGACGAGCCCTTCGAGGCGCTCAAGGAGGAGAGCGGCGCTGCCCTCGACACCGATCTGACCGCGGACCAGCTGCGCGAGATCGGCGATCGATTCACCGACATCGTGGCCGAGAAGACCGGTGAGCCGTTCCCGACCGATCCGTATCGGCAGCTCGAGCTGGCCGTGCGAGCCGTGTTCGACTCCTGGTTCGGCAAGCGAGCGCACGACTATCGCGAGTTCAACAAGATCCCTCACGACCTCGGCACCGCCGTCAACGTGGTGACCATGGTCTTCGGCAACATGGGCGACGATTCGGGCACCGGCGTCGCGTTCACCCGCGACCCGAACACCGGCGAGAACGTGCTGTACGGCGAGTACCTCACCAACGCGCAGGGGGAGGATGTCGTGGCCGGCATCCGCACGCCGCAGAAGATCAGCCAGATGCGCGAGGTGATGCCGGACGTCTACGCGCAGTTCGAGGACATCGCGCGGCGCCTCGAGGCCCACTACCGCGACATGCAGGACCTCGAGTTCACCATCGAGCGCGGGACCCTCTACATGCTCCAGACGCGCTCCGGGAAGCGAACCGCGCCGGCGGCGGTGAAGGTCGCGGTCGACATGGTCAGCGAGGGCGTGCTGACCAGGGAGGAGGCGCTCCAGCGCGTGGAGCCCGCCCAGATCGTGCAGCTGCTGCTGCCGCGGTTCGACGAGCGTGCCAAGGAGAAGCTCGGCGATCGGCTTCTGGGCAAGGGCCTCAACGCATCGCCCGGAGCGGCGGTCGGGCAGGCCATCTTCGATCCCGATCGCGCGGTGGCCGCCAAGGAGGCCGGCAACCCGGTCATCCTCGTCCGCCTCGAGACCTCTCCCGATGACGTTCACGGCATGCTCGCCGCCAAGGGCGTGCTCACCGCGCGCGGTGGCGCGACGTCCCACGCGGCCGTCGTCGCGCGATCCATGGGCCTTCCCTGCGTGGCCGGGGCCGAGTCGCTGAAGATCGACTACGCGAAGCGCCAGATGCGCGCCGGGTCGGCCGTGATCGCCGAGGGCGACATGATCAGCATCGACGGCACGACAGGCGAGATCTACGCCGGTGAGCTCCCGACCATCGAGGCACGTTTCGAGGACGAGCACGACCTCGCGACCCTTCTCGGCTGGGCCGATGAGGTGCGGCGCCTCCAGGTCTGGGCCAACGCCGACTATCCGCGCGATGCCGAGCGTGCCCGCGCCTTCGGGGCGCAGGGAATCGGCCTGTGCCGCACCGAGCACATGTTCTTCGAGGAGGATCGGCTTCCGACCGTGCGGCGGATGATCCTTTCCGCCACGGCGGCCACCGCGGCCAAGGCGATGGCCGATGCCGATCTCACCGACGACGACCGCGAGGCCATCGCCACGTTCGACGCGGCTCTCGCGGACCTCGAGCAGCTCCAGACCGATGACTTCGCGGGCCTCTTCCGCGCGATGGACGGCCTGCCCGTCGTCATCCGGCTCATCGACCCGCCGCTGCACGAGTTCCTGCCCTCGCACGAGGAGCTCATTGCCCAGACGACGAGATTGCGCACCACCATCGAGATGCTCGATGGCGCCGGGGGCATCGACGCCGGGCTCGTGCAGGCCGGCCTCGTGAAGCTCTTCGGCCGCAAGGACGCGGCGCGTGCGATGCGGAAGCTCGGCTTGTCGGAGCCGGACGCGGCCGCATCGGCCCCGATGGACCGCGCATCGCTCGAAGCCGAGCTGGCCGAGAAGGAGGAGCTCCTCCACGCCGTGGAGGCGATGATCGAGCAGAACCCCATGCTCGGGATGCGCGGCTGCCGGCTGGGCCTGATGATCCCCGACATCGTGAAGATGCAGACACGGGCGATCCTCGCCGGCGCCGCCAGGGTGGCGGCGGAGGGCAAGAAGCCTCTGCCCGAGATCATGATCCCGCTCGTCGGGCACGTGAACGAGCTGCGAGAGACGCGCGAGATCCTCGAGGCAGAGGTGGCGCGCATCGTCGAGGACTCCGGACAGCAGGTGGATTACAAGTTCGGGACGATGATCGAGGTCCCGCGCGGCGCGCTGACCGCCGACGAGATTGCCGAGCACGCCGAGTTCTTCAGCTTCGGCACCAACGACCTGACGCAGATGGGCTTCGGGTACTCGCGCGACGACGCGGAGGGCAAGTTCCTCATGCAGTACGTCGACCGCAAGATCCTGCCCGAGAACCCGTTCCAGGTCCTGGACGCGGCGGGCATCGGCCAGCTGGTCCGGATGGGCGTCGAGAAGGGTCGGTCCACGAAGAAGGGGCTGAAGATCGGCATCTGCGGAGAGCATGGGGGCGATCCGCAGTCGATCGCCTTCTGCCACGAGGTCGGCCTCGACTACGTCTCGTGCTCGCCCTTCAGGGTCCCAGTCGCCCGCCTGGCCGCCGCCCAGGCCGCGATCGCCTCAACCGAGACCCGCGACCGGTAGCGACGCCGCTCAGGGGATGAGCGGGCAGCCCGGCCGGAACGGATCCGGGACGGGACCCACCGGCTCCAATGGGCACTCGTCGACGTTGTCGGGGACGCCGTCGCCGTCGGCGTCGAAATTCTCTTCGTCATCTGACGGAGAGGAGCATCCGGGGTCGTCCGGGAAGTCGACGAATCCATCGCCGTCGTCATCAGTGAAGTTCGAACAGGCCGGCGGTGGCGGTGGTGTCGGTGTCGGTGTCGGCGTCGGGGTGGGTGTGGGCGTCGGGGTGGCCGTGGGCAGAGGCGCCGGCGGGGGATTGGGGTCCGGAGTCGACGGTGCGGCCGACGGCGGGCTCGGAACGGCCCCACCGGTGGGGAACGGCTGCCCGGCGTACGAAGGGACGGGCTGCCATTCGCCCGTCGCCGGGCCGTTCGACGGTCCGCTGTCGTCCCCGTCCCGGTCGCCCGAAGTGGGCGATGGAGCGGCGGAGTCGCTCGCTCGTGGCGTGGGGCTCGACCGGTCTCCGAGCACAGCACCTCCCACGGCTGCCTGGATCGACGCATCCGCCGTGGCGAGCGCGGCCCGGCCGCGCGGGAGCGGATCGAAGACGCCGTTGGCCGCCATCGTCCCGATGGCCGCCACCGCCAGCACGGCCGCCAGTCCCGCCACCCACAACGATCCGCGAATCACAGCCGCGCGCGGGTCATCGCTGACCGTCACGATCGCCGGCTCGGGCGCGGCGCCGACGTCGATGTGCCCGAGCGCGTCGAACGCGGCCGCCGCGCCAAGGCAGTCGGGGCAGGCCGATGCGTGAATGGCAACGTCGCGGGGGATCGATGCCTGCTCGCCACCGGTCAGCCAGGCCGCGAAGGCGTCGTGGAGGTCCATCAGCCGATCGTCCGCACAGCAACGTCGCGCAGCTGGTCGGCGACCGGTCCCTCCACCACTGCCTCCGGCTCCGCGCTCAGGAAGGCGGCGAGATAGCGCCTCCGTGCCGCTCGCAGCAGGTCCCGAAGGCGACTGCCGTCCCGGCGAACGATGACCGCGACATCCCGCGGGTCGAGGCGCTCGACGTGGGAGGCGATCAGGCCCGCTCGCTCGACGGTGCTCAGTGCAGCGAGCCCGGCGATGACCCCGTGCCCCGCCCCGAGACCGCCCAGCGGCACGGCCGACGGCCGAAGATCGGCGGAGCGCAGCGGGCGGGCCGAACGGACCACCTCGGCGCGCAGCCATGCCGCGGCGCGCTCGGGATGCCGGAGCTCGTCGAGCCGGCCCGCGCCCAGGCCGAGCGCGCGACCGGCGAGGCGGGCGGCAACACCCTGATCGCCGAGCACGAGGAGCAGCGCGAAACCATGGAGGCTTCGTCCATGAAGCTCGTGGAACGCGGCCCGCACCCGGGCGTCGTCAGTTGGTGCGGCGGACGGTTGGCGCGACTCGGTTGTCTGCATCGGCCTCGGGCGTGTGAGGTGCGATTCGGTGAGGTTCGGTGGGGTTGGGAGGGGATCTTACGCCGGGGATACGCACCCTCGCTCAGCGTTCCGGTGAGCGTGCACGACTGGCGTCAGGCTTGACAATGAGGTAGAATAGGCGCTGAAGACTTGACAAACTACTTGACAAATTCCAGCCGTCCGAAAGGACCGGCATCCGGGCACGGGAGCGCAGCCATCACCTCATCCGGCATTGTCGCCGAGATCAAGTCGAAGCTGCCGGTCGTCGACATCGTCGGCGAGACGGTTCAGCTCAAGCGCGCGGGCACCATCTTCAAGGGCCTCTGCCCCTTCCATGGCGAGAAGACGCCCTCGTTCACCGTCACGCCCGAACGAGAGACGTGGCACTGCTTCGGCTGCGGCGAGCACGGCGACATCTTCACGTTCCTCATGCGGCGGGACGGCCTCGACTTTCGCGAGGCGCTGGCGCGCCTGGCCGAGCGAGCGGGGGTGGAGCTCTCGGAGCGAACGGCGAGCGAGGATCGGCGCCGTCGCCGGCTGCGTGAGGCGCTCGAGGCCGCCATCGCCTGGTATCGGGAGGTCCTTCTTCAGGCGCACCAGGCGGCCGACGCTCGCGCCTACCTGGCCGAGCGCGGGTTCAGCGACGAGACGCTCGATCGGTTCACCATCGGTTACGCGCCGAACACATGGGAGGCGCTGACCAAGCGCCTGCGCGGAAAGGGCTTCAACGATGGAGAGCTCACCGATGCCGGCCTCGCCAGTCCGTCAACGCGCGGAGGCGTCTATGACCGCTTCCGCGGTCGAATCATCATTCCGATCCGCGATGCCAGCGGCCGGGCGATCGGCCTCGGTGGACGGATCATGCCCGACGCCGAAGGCCCCAAGTACCTGAACTCGCCGGCCACGATCCTCTTCGACAAGAGCCGCACGCTCTACGGCATCGAGCTGGCCAAGGGCGCCATCCGGCGCGAGAAGCTGGCGGTCATCGTGGAGGGCTACACCGATGTGATGACCGCTCACCAGGCCGGCTTCGAGAACGTGGTGGCCAGCCTCGGGACGGCGCTCACCGCCGGGCAGGTGGAGCTCGCGAACCGCTACGCCGAGGGGGTGGCGCTCGCCTACGACGTCGACGTCGCCGGTGAGGCGGCGACGCAGCGAGGTCTCCTGACGGAGCTCGGGCCGGTCGTGAGCAAGGTGCGCGTGATCCGGATCCCCGCCGGCAAGGACCCTGACGAGCTGATCCGGACCGATCCCGACGGCTGGCGCACGGCGGTCGCCGACGCCGCCGAGCTGCTCCCGTACTTCATGCAGCGCGCGGCCGGCGAGGTCGACATGCGACAGCCCCAGGGTCGCAGCTCGTACACGCGGCGCATGCTCGACCTGCTGCGGCGCATCCCCGACCGGGTCGAGCAGGACTCGTACGTGCCGGGCCTGGCGACGTTGGCCGGAATCGACGAGCGGGTGCTGCGCGACGAGCTCGCGCGCGGTCCGCGGCCCATGCCGGTCCGCCCGCTGGATGAGCGAACCTCCACCGATGGCGACGAGCCGGCGCTCAGCACGCTCGAGCGGGAAGCGCTGACCCTGCTGCTGTTGAATCCGGCGCTTGCCGCCGAGCAGGCCGACGAGCGCCTCCCCTTCAGGGACGAGTCGGGGCGCGCGCTGGCCGAGGCATGGGTGAGCGCCGTCGTCAAGGCCGGTGGACAGCGTCCGGAGCTCGAGCCGTTCGTGGCCGAACTCGATCCGGTGACCGGCGGGCTGGCACGCGCGTTGCTCGCGTCGGCTCGGGCGGCCGGCCGGCAGGCCGACGGCGAGACGGACCGTGAGGGACTCCGCGTCTGCCTGCTTCGCCTGCGCAAGGAGCACGTGCTCGACCGGCTCACCGACCTGCAGGCACTCATCAGCATTGGGTCGCAGGACCCGGACCAGACCGATATTCACGACCTCGAGCGACAGTTCCAGGTGCTTCACCTGGAGCGCGAGCAGCTCGAGCAGGCGATCAACCCGGCCGCGGTGGCGGTCGGCCAGAGGAGGACGTAACCAGGTGGCGACAAGGACCCCCACGAGCACGAGGACCCAGGCGGCGAAGGCGCCGGAAAAGAAGACATCCGCGCGGACCGCGGCAACCAAGCCTGCCGCTCAGGCGAAGCAAGCATCCGCGCCGAAGACCTCGGCCGCGCAGCGCGCCACGCCGCGAGGCACCGCCGCGCCGGCCAAGGGCTCCTCGCCCGTGAAGGCCTCCGCCACCAGCGCCACCACGGCCAAGGCGCCCGCCGCGAAGCGGGCTGCCAAGGGAACGCCCGCGAAGCCGGCTGTCGTCCGAGCCGCGAGCGCGCCGGCGGCGAGCAAGGCATCGACCAAGGCTGCGCCGATCAACAAGGCTGCGAAGCCCGTCGCGCCGCCCCGGGCCACGAAGGAATCGTCGGCCAGGGCGCCTGCCGCCAGGCCGGCGGCGACCAAGGCCGGCCGGAAGTCGGCGTCGAAGGCAAAGGCCGATGGGGTCGCCAACGGCGCCACCTCGGCCGCGGTGACCGACCTCATCGCCAAGGGGCGTGAGGAAGGGTTCATCACCCACGACCAGATCCTGCAGGCGATTCCCGAGCCGGAGGCGCAGATGGCCGCGGTGGAGGAGCTCTACGCCGCGGCCGAGGAGGCCGGGGTCGAGGTCCTCGACGCCGAGAACCAGCCGACGCTCATCGCCGAGCCGGACGCGGAGGAGGCCGAGCGGCCGGCACCAGCCACCAAGGCGAAGGAGAGCGAGGAGGATCTCGAGGCGCTCGCCGCCGACATCATCGGCATCGACGACCCGGTCCGGATGTACCTCAAGGAGATCGGGAAGGTCGCGCTCCTGACCGCTGAAGAGGAGGTGGTCCTGGCCAAGGCAATCGAGCTCGGTGAGCTCATCGTCGAGGACCCGGCCCGCTCGCTCGTCAACCTGTTCACCTGGGTCACGCTCGACACCGAGCCCAAGGCCCGCAGCATGGCCGGCATGCGAGCCTTCGACCTGCCGAAGGACTCGCCGCACGTCACGCATGAGGCGATCGACTGGTGGACCGGGCGCAAGCGCAAGACGATCGAGTCGCCGACCATCAAGCTGGCCAAGTACCGCAAGGCGCCGAACCTCGACGACGAGGCACGCACCCGGCTGATGGAGGCGGAGGCGATCCTCAAGGTGCTGGCCGCCGATCCGTCCCAGGGCCTCAAGGACGCGGTCCTGTTCGGCCACACCTATCGCTTCCGCGCGGTGAGCCATGCCGGCTCGGCCGAGCTGTACGAGCTCGAGCGCTGGGCGCGCGAGACGACCCAGGCCATCGTCAAGGAGTACATCGAGTCGGGCCACGACCCCGAGTACCTCCTGAGCCTGGGCTACGACCCCTCGATCCCGCTCGACGTGCCGCTCGAGAAGCGCACCGGTCGTCTCGTCGAGCAGAGCACCGATGGGCGCAAGCGGCTGACCGAGGCCAACCTGCGCCTGGTGGTCAGCATCGCCAAGAAGTACATCGGCCGCGGCATGAGCTTCCTGGACCTGATCCAGGAGGGCAACATCGGGCTCATCCGGGCGGTCGAGAAGTTCGACTACGAGAAGGGCTTCAAGTTCAGCACGTACGCGACGTGGTGGATCCGCCAGGCCATCACGCGCGCCATCGCCGACCAGGCGCGCACGATCCGCATCCCGGTCCACATGGTCGAGACCATCAACCGCCTGATCCGGGTCAGCCGCACCCTGCTCCAGGAGCTGGGCCGTGAGCCGACCGTGGAGGAGATCGCGCGGCGCATGAGCCGCGACGAGGTGATCCGCGAGCTGCGCGACAAGCTCCAGCGCGAGCCGACCGAGTCCGAGGTGGACGAGCGCGTGGGCGAGGGACCGCAGACCGTCAGCCCGGAGAAGGTGCGCGAGATCATGAAGGTCAGCCAGGAGCCGGTGAGCCTCGAGACGCCGATCGGCGAGGAGGAGGACAGCCACCTCGGCGACTTCATCCCGGACCTCGCCAGCGTCGCGCCGGCGGATGCCGCCAGCCATCAGCTCCTCAAGGAGCAGGTGGAGGGCGTGCTCGACTCGCTGACGCCGCGCGAACGACGGGTGCTCCAGCTCCGGTTCGGCCTCGAGGACGGCCGATCACGCACCCTCGAGGAGGTCGGGCGCGACTTCAACGTCACTCGCGAGCGGATCCGTCAGATCGAGGCCAAGGCGTTGCGCAAGCTGCGCCACCCGAGCCGCAGCCGCAAGCTCAAGGACTATCTGGAGTGAGCACCGGCCCAGCGGGGCCAAGCGTCGTGTGGTTCGAGCTGTGGGTCGCCGACGTCGAGCGCTCCAAACGCTGGTACGGAGACCTGTTCGGGTGGGCGTTCGTCCCCATGTCCGAGTATGCCGACGACTATTGGCAGATCGAACGCATCGATGGAGTCGGGGGTGCGCTCGTCCCAGGTCGGCCTGGAGCGGGTGCGAGTGGCAGCGTCGTCTATTTCGAGGTCGTCGACCTGGAGGAGACGATCGGTCGTGTCATCGGGTCGGGCGGCAGCGTGGAACAGGAACGGACCGCGATTGGGCCAACATCGGGTTGGTTCGCCATCATGCAAGACCCAGACGGTCTCCGCTTCGGTCTGTGGACCGGATCCGGGAGGGCTTGAAGATGGAGTTCCGCGATGTAGTCCAGAGCCGCCGGATGGTGCGCCACTTCGCGCCGGATCCGATCGGCCGGGAGGTCCTGGAGCGGATCGCGGCCGCCGCGCAGCGAGCGCCTTCCGCGGGGTTCAGCCAGGGCCAGCGGCTGGTGATCGTGACGGAGGCGAAACGTCGTCGCCGGCTGGCCGAGCTCGTGGGCGAGGCGTTCTACACCGATCGAGGCTTCGACCCATGGATCAGCGAGGCCCCGGCGCTCTTCGTCCCGGCCGTCTCGGCCAAGGTCTACGTCGATCGCTATAACGAGCCCGACAAGCGGGACCCGTCCGAGCCACCGGGCACCGCGGACGAGTGGGATGTGCCGTACTGGTGGATGGACATTGGCTGCACGGTCATGCTCATCCTCCTCGCGGCCGTCGACGAGGGTCTGGCCGCGGGGTTCGCCGGTGGCGATTTCGACGGGATCCGCACCGAGCTCGGCATGCCTGAGCACTTCACGCCAGTCGGCGTCATCCCCGTCGGCCGACCTCTCACCGACAAGAAGTCGCCGTCGCTCAAGCGAGGCTGGCGCGGACAGGACGAGTTCGCGCACTGGGAGACCTGGAACGCGTCCTAGTCGGCGAGGATCGCGACCCGGTCATCGTCGACTTCCCGCTGCGTGGCGAGCGATGGGTGGCGGTCACCACCCCCGGCGACCGGGTTCCGAGCCACGGGACGGACCAGCTCGGCCAGCGGTACGCCTACGACCTCCTCAAGGTCGACGAGCGTCCCGGCCTGCAGCACCACCCGTTGGCCGGCACGCTGCGTGGCAACCTGCTCGGAGGCCCGACCCGCGACTGCTACGCCTGGGGCGCTCCGATACACGCCCCGTTCGATGGTGAGGTCGTCAAGGCCGTCGATAGCGTCGCCGAGCGATCGTGGATCCATCCGGTGCAGTCGCTGGCGTTGGTGCTGTACAACGCCCTGACCTTCAGGCCGTCGAGGCTGAACGCGGTCGTGGGCAACCACGTCGTCCTGCGCAGCGGCGACGTGTACGCGGTCGTTGCGCATCTCGCCCCCGGCTCGGTGGGCGTGGCGGTGGGGGAGGAGGTCGAGACCGGCCAGGTCATCGGTCGGGTTGGCCATACCGGCAACTCGACGGCCGCCCATCTGCACTTCCAGCTGATGGATGCGGCCGACCCGTTGACGGCGCAGGGCATCCCGTGCGCCTTCCGATCGTACGAGGTTCTCCGCGACGCGACGTGGGAACGGGTCGAAAACGGGATTCCGCCGAGCAGCGATCGGATTCGGTCCACCGACTCCTGAGGTCGCCGGGCGTGCCCGATCGGCCCCTGCAGCGGCCGGTATGCTGCGCCGCATGACCGATACGTCCGCCCCGGCGCCCGACGAGCGCACGCGTCCCGCGCCGCCTCCACGCCGAGGTCTCATGGATCCGGCGACGCGCGCCACCCCACAGGACGGGCTTGGCCAGCGCGCCGGCGAAGCGAAGCGGGTCGTGATCATCGGCGCCGGCATAGCCGGCCTGGTGGCCGCGTACGAGCTCGACCGAGCCGGCCACGAGCCCGTCGTGCTCGAGGCCAACCAGCGCGTCGGTGGCCGGGTTCACACGCTGCGGGGATTCGCGCCGGGCCTCTACGGCGAGGCGGGCGCCATGCGCATCCCCCGCGTCCATGACCTGACGCTCGGCTATTGCGAGCGTTTCGGACTCCAGCTTCGGCCGTTCGTGATGGGCAACCCGAAGGCGCTCGTCTACGTCGCCGGCCAGCGGATGACCGCCGCCGATGTCGAGGTCGACCCCAATCGCCTGACCTTCGACCTCACCGATACCGAGCGGGGCCGATCCTTCGGCGTCCTCTGGGACGAGACGGTCGCCGACCTGCGCGGGCTGCTCAAGCAGGACGAGGACGCCGGCTGGGAGGCGATCGTCCGCGACTACGACCAGTACTCGCTTCGAGAGTTCCTCGAGTCACGCGGCTGGTCCGAGGGCGCGATTGAGATGTATGGCGTCATGAACTTCGTCGAGTCCGACCTCGACAACTCGGTGATCGAGGAGTTCCGTGAGAGCCTCGGCCACGCGTTCGAGGACATGCAGGAGATCGTGGGCGGCATGGACCTGCTGCCGGCTGCGTTCTACGCGCCGATCCGTGATCGGGTCCGGTTCGGAGCGGAAGTGCTCGGGATCGCGCAGGATCCCGATGAGGTCACCGTCAGCTACCGCACCCTCGCCGGACGGTTCACCGAGCGGGGAGACTTCGCCATCTGCACGCTTCCGTTCAGCATCCTGCGCCACGTCGAGGTCACGCCGCGCTTCAGCCGCGAGAAGCAGCGCGCCGTCCGACAGCTCAACTACAGCGAGTCGACGAAGATCCTGTTCCAGGTGCGGCATCGGTTCTGGGAGTCGGAGGACGGCATCGTCGGGGGCACGACGGCGACGGACCTGCCGATCCGGCGGATGGTGTATCCCAGCCATCCCGCTCCAGACGGAGAGGAGCGCGCGGTGCTGCTGGCGAGCTACACGTGGAGCCAGGACGCCACGCGCTGGGCGGCGATGGATCCGGAGACCCGTCTCGAGCAGGCGCTCGACGACGTGGCCCAGATCCACCCATCGGTGCGCGACGCCTACGAGGGAGGCGCATCCCAGGCGTGGTCGACCGATCCGTTCGCGGCCGGCGCGTTTGCGCTCTTCTCGCCCGGCCAGCAGACGCAGCTCCAGGCGGACATCGTCCAGCCCGAGGGTCGCGTCCACTTCGCCGGAGAGCACTGCTCGCTGCACCACGCCTGGATCCAGGGCGCGCTGGAGTCGGGCATTCGGGCCGCGCGGGAGATCCACGGGGCGCCCTGACCGGGACCGAGGTCGCCTTGCCGCCGGTACGCCGCAGCCATAGAATGTGGCCCCGACGAGGTCACTGACCCTCGGCGCGCGCGCGTTCCGGCGTAGCTCAGTGGTAGAGCGGGCGGCTGTTAACCGCTTGGTCGTAGGTTCGAATCCTACCGCCGGAGCCACCCATCCCCGACGCGGCCGATCACTCCTCCGCAGGCATGTGCTCCGGAAGTGGAGCCTCGCCGCGGTCGGACGCGAGCTCGCGCGGCCACACCACGAACGCGACAACGGCAAGCACGACCGTGGCGAGGCCGGAAGCGGCGAGCGTGCCGGCCCCGCCGAGCAGGGCGACGAGCGGCCCGCCGAGCGCGATTCCCAGCGGTGTCGACACGATCACGACCGTCCCCCGCGCGGCGAGGACGCCTGGCAGGTCAGCGGCGGACGTCGAGGATTGGAAGAGCGCGTACGTGAGCGGAAGGAAGGGGCCGTAGATGAGCCCGCCCACCGCGAAGCAGAGGAGCGTAATGGGCACCGGAGCGAAGGCGAAGGGCAGCAGGCAGGCGCCCCAGCCCGCGACGATCGCGATCGTGATTCTTCGCACGTTGCCGGTGCGCAGCGCTCCGGTGACCAGGGTCGCCGCCAGCGCGCCGAGCGCGAAGCTGGTCCAGTACGCGCCGAGGAGTTGTGCCGAAGCTTCCAGGTCGCGCGCGACGTAGACGGGCAGGGCAACCTCGACCGGCCCGTAGAGGAAGAAGAAGAACCACGTCACGATCGTCAGGCTCAGGAGATCGCGACGTCGCAGAAGGCGGAAGCCCGAGACGTTGGCCGGCGCCTCCTCGTCGGCCCCGCGCAGCGCCGGCGCGGTGCGGATGCCCCACGCCACCATGCCGAGGAATGCGAAGGAAGCCGCGTCGATCGCCAGGAGCCAGCCGGCCTCGAACTGCGTCAGCAGAATGCCCGCGACCAGCGGACCAACGATCGTGGCGATTGACACCTGGGCGCTGGCAAGGGCGTTGGCGGCGAGCCGGCCGTCCGCGCCCCCGACGTCAGCGAGCAGCGAGTACTCGCCGGCCAGGCCCCACGGCGCGAGGAGCGACGACGCTGCCAGCAGCAGCACGTACGCCGGCGGATCGAGAGCGCCTGTGAGCGACAGGATCGCGATCGCGGCGAGGGTTCCGGCGCGGAGGACCGAATGCGCCAGGACGAGGGAGGTCGGGGACCGACCCCGCAGGAACCGGCCGAGGGTGATGCCGCCGATGACGCCGGGCAGCGTATACGCCGCCATCGCCAGGCCAACGTACACGCCTGAGTCGCCCTCCGGCGCGATCTGCAGCGCCAGCCAGGCGATGGTGACGACGCTCATCCCGTCGCCCAACGACGACACGGCCAGGCCGGCCAGCAGTCGCCGTGCCCTGGCGTCCCGCACCAGGCGGCGATAGGCGGTCAGGTCCATGGCGCGTTCACCCGAGGCGTGGGGTCTTGAGCAATCGGCCC
The DNA here is from genome assembly GCA_963828485.1 of uncultured Chloroflexia bacterium. Taxonomy (GTDB): domain Bacteria; phylum Chloroflexota; class Limnocylindria; order QHBO01; family QHBO01; genus JACDBZ01. The sequence goes on along the minus strand of CAWHEV010000010.1, from coordinate 939,754 downwards.
GCCCAACCCACCTGGAGGTCCGGAACCCGTCCCGGCCGGTCGGGCCGTCGCCACCCGGGGCCCTTACCCCTGCTGGAGAATCCGAATGGCGTTGCCGAAGGGGTCGCGGATGCCCATGTCGGTGCCGTAGAAGTGGTCGGTGGGCTCCTGGGTGAAGTCGGTGACGCCGCGGTCCTTGAGGGTCTCGAACAGCCCTCTCGTGTCGTCCGTCTTGAAGACGAGGCCGTTCATGGCGCCCTTCGTGACCAGCTCGCGGAGCTGCGCGCCGGTCGCTTCGTCGTGCAGCGGGGGGCCTGGCTCCTCCAGCGAGACCACGGTGCCCTCGCTGCCGGGGACGCGGACGGTCAGCCAGCGGTAGGAGCCCTGCTTGAAGTCGTCCCCGACCTCGAGCCCCAGCTTGTTGACGTAGAAGTCCAGGGCCTCGTCCTTGTCGAGGACGTAGATCGTCGTGACGTGCAGGTCGCTGATCATCGGTCGATGTCTCCTCAGCTCACGGCCTTCTTCACGAGCTCGGCGATCTTCGCCTCGTCGGACTTGGTCAGCTTCGTCACCGCCCACGCGGTCGGCCACATCGTGCCGTCGTCGAGGTTTGCCTCGGCGTTGAAGCCGAAGGACGCGTAGCGCTCCTTGAATTTCGCCGCGGGCGTGAAGAAGCAGACGACCTTGCCGTCCTCGTTGGCATACGCCGGCATGCCGTAGTAGGTCCTCGGCGTGAGACTCGGCCCGCTCTCCTTCACGATCGCGTGGATTCGCTCGGCGATCGCGCGATCCTCGGGCGGCATCTCGGCGAACTTGGCGAGCACGTCGGCCTCGCCATCCGACTTGCCCTTGCGGCCGCGCGCAACCTTCATCTCGCGGGCGTGCTCCTGCATCGCGGCGCGCTCTTCGTCGGTCCAGATCTTGGACGAGGTGTTCCTGCCGGTCGTCGCCTTCGCGGACTTCTTCTTCGTGCCTGTCACGGGGTCGTTCTCCTCATTTGTTTCTGCGGTGAGTGATCCCACCCTAGGGACTCGCGGCGGCCGTCGCTTCTCCGAAACTGCTCGATTTCGTCCCCGCGCCGGCCGCCGTCCGCGGTCGCGTGGCCGCCATCTGGACGCAGTTGGGCGCGACGATCGGCCCGTGCCCGGCGCGATAGTCCGACGGCGTCTCGCCGACGATCTCCCGGAACGTGCGGCTGAAGGTCCCGAGGCTGGTGAAGCCCACATCGAGGCAGATGTCGGTGATGCTGCGTTCGGTCTCCCTCAGGAGGAACATCGAGCGCTCCACCCGGCGCCGCTGCAGGTGACGGTGCGGCGTTTCGCCGAAGACCGCGCGGAAGCTGCGGATGAAGTGCGCTTCCGAGACATGAGCCACCGCGGCCACGGCACGGATGTCGAGCGGCTCGGCGTAGGCGCGGTCCATGACATCGCGGGCGCGCAGGAGGCGCCGGTTGAACTCCTCGGCTTCCCGGCTCACGGTGCAACGCTACGCCATCGGCGGGGGAAGTGTCCTGTGATGAACCCGACCGGGCATCCCTGGATGGCGGCCCTCCCTACACTGCGTCCGATGGCTCGCCCGACGCTGCCCGACTTCATCGCCGAGGTGGTCGACGATCGGAGATCCTTGCGCGTCCTCATCGCGGCGGCCGTGGCCCTCGCGGCCGCCGGGCTCAATCCACAGGTGATCTCGCCCTTCATCGTCGACGTGCAGGCCGCAATTCGGGCGCAGCCGGAGCTGCTGGCGACCACGACGCTCATCGGTGTGCTCGCCGCCGCCACGCTGCTCGTCGGCGGCGTGGCGGCCGACGCGTACCGGACCCGCCGCATCCTCGAGGGGGCGCTGATCGCCCTCGTCGTCACGTCCGTGGCCTGCTTCTTCGTCACGTCCGGACCGCTCTTCACCGCGGCGCGGTTCGGTGGAGCGATTGCCGCCGGCATGGCGATCCCGTTCGCGATCGCCGCGGTCGCCACCGCCTACACGGGCACGGCTCGGGCCACCGCGATCGGGGTTGCCTACGCCGGGCTGGGTGGCGGGATGGCTCTGCCGCCGATCCTGCTCACGATCACCGGGCCCGGCGGGTCCGACCTCCCCGCCTACCTGGCCTGCGCCACCGTGGCCGCGATCGCCATCCGCCTGAGCCGGAACGTACCCGACCTGCCGGGGGCCAGGGGCGAGATGATCGCCGTGGCAGGGCGCGTCGCGATCTGGGCCTTCGGCATCATCTCGCTCACGGCGGGGGTTGCCGCCGCGGGGAGCGGCATGCACCCGGCGCGCATCGCGATGATCGTCGCCGGCCTTGTCGGCCTCGTCGTGGGCGCCATCCTCGAGCGACGGGCGCGGCAGCACATGCCCGATCTGCAGATCAGCGCGCGCCCCGTCACCGTCGTGCTCGCGGCCGGCCTGTTCATCGGCTTCGCCCAAGCCATACCGATGACGCTGCTGCCCGCCTTCTTCCAGCTCATCCTCGGGCTCGGCCCCGTCTTCGGAGTCGTCGCGATCGCCCCGATCATCGCGGCCCTCGTCGTCGCCGGGCCGATCGCCGGCTGGCTCCTGCCTCGAACCTCGCCCCGTGCGCTCATCGGCGGCGGCCTGATCGCGGTCGGGCTGGGCGATCTGCTCCTCGCTGCCGTCGCGGACCGCGGCGCGAGCTACCTGCTCTTCATCCTGCCGTTCGTGCTGGTCGGGGCCGGGTTCGTGATCGGCACGACGGTGCGCACGGCCGTCATCTTCGCGAGCGTGCCGAAGAATCTGCCGGCATCGGCCGCCGCTCTCAACGAGGCATCGGTCGGTCTCGGCAGTCGGATCGGCATCGCCGTCGCGTCGGTGATCCTCACCGAGGCGAGCCTGTCGGCCTATGCCTCCGGGCTCCCGGCCGGGACCGACGTCGAGTCGGCACTGGGTCCTCTCCGAGGCCTGCTGATCGCCGTGGGCACACCCGGGTTCTCGGAGCTGGTCGTGAACGTGGACCAGAACCTCCTCGGGGATTATGCCTCCGCCTACGTGGCGGGCATCCGTACCGTGCATCTCGTTGGGGGTGGCCTCGCGGTCTTCGCGGGCCTCCTGGCGCTCCTGGCGCTCGGCCGCCGTGATCCGCTCGAGAGCATGTGGGAGCACGGATCCGAAGCGAAGCGGGCATCAGAAACCGGAAGCCAGGCCCCGGGCGACGGGCATGCCCAGGGCCTGGCGGGGGGCGACTCAGGCTGAGGCGCCGACCTCTTCGCGAGGTGCCTCGAGCGGCGATCCCGTTTCGAGCAGGGACTTCAGGCCCGACAGGATGAAGGGCATCCCGCCGGCGACCTGGTGGAAGGTGGCCGTGGGCGACGGGAACTCGTCGTGGATGGTGGTGACCTTGGTGATCCCCGGAGCGGTCTCTTCGATCTCCCACGTCAGGCGCGACGGGGCGTCCGGGCCGACCTCATCGTCCCAGCGGGCGTCGAAGGTCTGCACCAGGCGGCGCGGGGGATCCGCCTCGAGCACGGTCCCGACGATGGCCACGGTGTCGCCGATCGTGAAGCGGTACGGCGAGCCGGCCTTGAAGTCGGACTCGACGGCGCTCTGGTAGTAGTAGCGCTCCGTGAACTCCGACTCGGTGATCGCGCGCCAGACCTGGTCTGGCGTCGCCCGGATGTAGATCTGCGAGACGAAGCGTGGCGCCGCCCCGGCTGGAGTGTCGTTTCCCATGGTGGGCTCCTCGATGAAGGACTGAAGGGCAAGGAGGGCGTCCGCCGCGCGCGTGCGGAACTTGTCGAGCCAGCGGTCGTGAAGGCGTCGAATGGGCACCGGGTTGAGGTAGTGCAGCCGGCGCCGGCCGGCCCGGTGCGAGACGACGAGCTCAGCCCGCTCCAGGACGCGCAGGTGCTTCATGACCCCGATACGGGTCATCTGCGGCAGAGCTGCCTCGAGATCGCCGAGCGTCTGGCCATCGCGCTCGTACAGGCGATCCAGCAGCCGTCGCCGAGACGGATCCGCGAGGGCCCGAAACAGCGCGTCGTCCTGCTCCATGGCGGAGAGGATATGTCACCAAATGGTTACGTGTCAAGCCTTCGGGAACACGGAACCCGACTGAGCGGTGGCGGGTCAGCCCTCGCGCTGGTGCCAGTCGGGGTCGACCGGCGCAGTGGGTCCGACGTCGTCGAACGTCGGCACGAGGACCCAGCTCATCACGCCCATGGCGATGCCGAAGATGATCAGCATCACGGTGCCCGGCCAGTCGTAGGCCACCAGCCAGTAGATGACTCCGACGGCGATGATCAGGAGGGGAAATCCCACGTACTTGAGCACGGACATGGACCGATGATACCGGCTCAGACCAGCCAGCCGCAGTCGGTGCGGCCCACGGGGAGCACCTCGTCACCGGGGCGGATGCCCGTGTCGGGCGGGTGCGCGAGGACGAGCGGGCGCTTGCCGACGGTCTCCTCCGCGTGCGCCAGCGTGGCGCGCCTGACGACCGCATCGGTGACGGGCGGCCCGACGTCGGTCGACTCGGGGGTCGTCACCGCCGGGAGCGAGGCACCGACCGAGGAGCGTGCCGTGACGACCGTCCCGTCCGGGTAGCTGAGCCACAGACCGCGCATGCGGGCGATGAAGTGCTCGGGCATGCCGGGCACGAGCATCTCGACGGTGCCGGTGCCGGTGCGGCGGTAGCCTCGAGATCGTTCGTCGGCCTCGACGCGATCGACGAACGGCCGCGTGAGCAGCTCCTCAACGGCGATCCGCACGTTGTCGGGGGCCTCGATGCGGGTCCGACCGCCCGAGAACGTGGCCCGGCCGATCGGCTCCGGCTCGCTGCCGGCGCGGCCGCTGAGCAGGTCGTAGACGAGGGTGTCCTCGGTCCGCGGATCGGCGTGCGGGTCGATCATGGGCCGGAGGATAGCGCAGTCGCCGGGCGGCGCGACGCCTCACCCGGCACGGCTGGCCTCGTCTAGAATCGGCGCGTGAGCGAGCGGGTCGACGAGCGGGAGTACCGCGAGATGGTCAGCGCCCAGGACCCGTCCCAGGTCGATACATGGGCCTCGGACCTCTTCGTCGATTTCGCCAAGCGCCTTGGCGTCGGCCGTGCCATCGCTGCCTTCAGCGCCGCCACCGGCCTCGACGCGAAGGGCTTCCAACGGGCGTTCCTGGTGGGTGGGGGACCGGACCACGTCGTCGGGATCGACACCGCCGGAGACCTCGCTGCGCCGATCTTCGAGCTCCCGAAGACGATCGTGGGGCTGCGAAGGATCGACCCGGACGCGCAGGCCAAGCTGGTCGACTTCCTCGTCGACCATCGCGAGGTGATGAGCTACACCCCCTGAGGCGGTGCCTCAGTCGGCCTCGTCGCTGGCGGGGACCCCGGACCGGATGATCGCGATGGCGTTCTCGATCTTCAGCCTCGTGATCGTCAGATGCTTCACGAAGTTGTCGCGGTTGACCGAGGGGATCTGCTCCATCAGCTCCGGCTGGCGGAGGATGTCGATCATGTCGTCCATCCCCTCGGCCATCTTGGTCCGGGCACCGACGAGGGCATCGTCGGCAGCTCGCACCTCGGCCGCCTGGCCGGCGGCGGTCCTTCCCCGCTTGCGCGGCTCCCTCGCTGGCTGACGCTCGCTCGCCTCGGGGGCAGCGGTCGTGCCGGTGATGACGCGGAGCTTCGCCAGCGACAGGTCTCCGGCGACGATCCGCTTGGCCAATCGGCGTCGCTTGCGCTCGTCGCCGATCTTCATCAGCTCGTAGGCGTGGCTGATCGTGTCTTTGCGCAACGACAGCAGCTCGCGGATGTCCGCCGGCGCATCGGACAGGCGGAGTCGGTTCTCGACGTATCCCTTGTCCTTGCCGACCTTGTGCGCCAGCTGTCGTACCGAGTAACCGAACGTCTCGGTCATCTTGCGGAACATCGCCGCCTCCTCCAGCGGCGAGACGTCCTCGCGCTGAAGATTCTCGATGATGCTCACCTCGAGTGCGGTCTGCTCATCGAACTCGACGACGATCGCGGGAATCGTCTCGCGTCCCGCCATGCTGGATGCGCGCCATCGGCGCTCACCGGCAATCAGCTCGAACTTCGTGCCCGATGGCCGCACCAGGATCGGCTGGAGCACGCCGTGCTCGCGAATCGAGCTCGCCAGCTCGGTGAGTGACTCCTCGTCGTAGGAGAGTCGCGGCTGGGCGGGATTGGGAAGGATCTTCCCGACGGGCACTTCGCGGATCTGCGCCTGGGTGGCACGCGACTCGATGAGCGAGACGATGCCGGGGGCCAGGTCCGTGGCCTGCGCCTCGTCGAAGAGACGGTGGATATTCTCGCGGAACGCCGCAGGCTTGCGATCAGCCAAGCTCGATCACCTCCTGCGCCAGCGCCCGGAACGACTGGGCCGCCGACGACTTCGTCGCGTACTCGGTGACCGGGCGCCCGGTGAGTGGGGCTTCGCCGAGCTTCACCGTCTGCTTGATCATGGTGTTGAAGACTCGATGATCACCGAGCTGCTTGAGATTCTCGAGCATCTCGCGCGCGAGTACGGTCCGGCCATCGTAGAAGGTCGGTAGCAGACCGAGCACCTCGAGGTCGTGGTTGAGCTTCAGCTTGATGGTGTTGATCACCTTGATCAGTGCCGTCAGGCCCTTGATCGCGTAGTACTGGGTCTGGACCGGGATGATCACTCGGCTCGACGCGACCAACGAGTTGATCGTCAGCAGGCCGAGCGTCGGAGGGCAATCGATGATGACGACATCGAACTGTCGATCGGCCCAGCCGGAAACCGCGTCGCGCAGAACCATCTCGCGCCCGATGGCGGTGAACAGCCCGACCTCGGTCGACGCGAGCTCGAGTGTCGCGGGCGCCACCCACAGTCCGTCCGTGTTCGTCTCGCGCACGATCTCGTCGAGGGCGATGCGATCGTCGGACAGGACGTCGGCCATCGACTGATGGACGTCGGAGAGTGAGATTCCGAGGCCTACGGTCAGGTTCGCCTGCGGATCCATGTCGATGCAGAGGACCCGGTAGCCTCGCTCCGAGAGCGCCCCGCCGAGATTGATAGAGCAGGTCGTCTTGCCGACTCCGCCCTTCTGGTTAGCGATCGAGATTACCTTGGTCAACGCATCACCTTCGTGCGGCTCGGGCGGGGTGGGGTCGCTGTTGCGACGCCACCGATGATAGGCGCCGGGGGTCGCATCGGCCAACCCGGGTTATCCACAACGTGGAGAAATGTGCATGTCGTTGTGCAAAGACACGCGGCTATACTCGAAGTTGTCCACCGTCTCGCCAGGGGGCCCGTAGCTCAATGGTCAGAGCAACCGGCTCATAACCGGACGGTCGCAGGTTCGATTCCTGCCGGGCCCACCACCCAACACCGGGCATCACGAAGGAGCGATGCGTGTCGACTGCCGACAAGCTGGAACGGTTGGCCGGGATGCGCGGTGATGCGCGACTCGGCGGGGGAGAGAAGCGGCTGGAACAGCAGCACGCGCGCGGGAAGCTCACCGCCAGGGAGCGCCTCGACCTCCTGCTCGACGACGACAGCTTCACCGAGATCGACGCATTCGTCACCCACCGCGCCAGCGAGTTCGGCCTGGACGAAGAGCGATATCTCGGCGACGGCGTCGTCACCGGGTTCGGCCGCATCGACGATCGGCTCGTGTTCGTCTACAGCCAGGACTTCACCGTGTTCGGCGGCTCGCTGTCGGAGGCTCACGCGGAGAAGATCTGCAAGGTGATGGATCTCGCCGTCGAGAACGGCGCGCCGATCATCGGCCTGTCCGACTCCGGTGGCGCGCGCATCCAGGAGGGTGTCGTGAGCCTCGGTGGATATGCCGACATCTTCCTGCGCAATACGCTGACATCCGGCGTCGTGCCGCAGCTCTCGCTCGTCATGGGCCCATGCGCCGGCGGTGCGGTCTACTCGCCGGCGATCACGGACTTCGTCGTCATGGTCGACGGGACCAGCTACATGTTCGTCACCGGCCCGAACGTCGTGAAGACGGTGACGCACGAGGAGATCGATCTCGAGGGTCTCGGCGGCGCGCGCGTTCACAACGAGACGAGTGGCGTCGCGCACTTCCTGGCCGGGGGCGAACCGCAGGCCCTCAGCCTGGCACGAACGCTGATCGGCTACCTGCCGTCGAACAATGTCGATGCGGCACCGCGTGCTGCGGACTGGGCGCCGGCGACGATCGATGGCCCGACACTCGACGCGCTTGTGCCCGACTCGCCGAAGCAGTCGTACGACATGCACACCGTCATCGCGGGCATCGCCGACGCGGGATCGTTCACTGAGGTGCACGCGCATTACGCCCGCAACATCATCTGCGGCTTTGCGCGCGTCGAAGGTCGCTCGGTCGGGATCGTGGCTCAGCAGCCAGAGGTGCTGGCCGGTGTGCTCGATATCGATGCGTCCGACAAGGCCGCGCGGTTCGTGCGGACGTGCGATTGCTTCAACGTTCCGCTGATCACCCTCGTCGACGTCCCGGGGTTCCTGCCAGGGGTCGACCAGGAGCATCGCGGGATCATTCGTCACGGGGCGAAGCTCCTTTACGCGTACTGCGAGGCGACAGTCCCGAAGGTCACGGTCATCACGCGCAAGGCGTACGGCGGAGCGTACGACGTCATGAGCAGCAAGCACGTGCGAGGCGACATGAACTTTGCATGGCCGACGGCGGAGATCGCGGTCATGGGGGTCGAGGGCGCAGTCAGCATCATCTTCCGGGATGAGATCGCTGAAGCAAATGACGCCGATGCGGAGCGGGCCCGCCTGGTCGCGGAGTATGAGGAGCGCTTCGCGAACCCGTACACTGCCGCCGCCCGCGGCTATGTCGACGAGGTGATCCTGCCGTCCGAGACCCGGGCGCGAGTGGCCGCGTCGCTGGCAATGCTCGAGAACAAGCGGCAATCGGTGCCGCCCAAGAAGCACGGCAACATCCCCCTCTGAAGCGGTGTCTTTGCACACGGACACTGAACGTCCGCCGTTCGACCGCATCCTGGTCGCCAATCGCGGCGAGATCGCCGTCCGTGTCATTCGGGCATGCCGGGAGCTGGGCATCTCGCCGGTCGCGGTCCACTCCGACGCCGATGCCGACGCCCCGCACGTCCGCGCCGCCGACCGTTCGGAACGCATCGGCCCGGCGCCCGCGTCGGACTCGTACCTCTCGATCCCGGCCGTGATCGACGCCGCCCGCCGGTCGGGCGCGTCTGCCGTCCATCCCGGCTACGGCTTCCTGTCCGAGAACGCCGAGTTCGCGCGGGCGGTCGAGGAGGCGGGCATGGTCTTCATCGGCCCGCCGCCGGCGACCCTCGAGGCGCTCGGCAACAAGCTGGCCGCGCGGCGGGCCGCCGATGCCGCCGGCGTGCCGATCGTGCCCGGGACGACCGTGCCGCTTGGTACGGACACCTCCGCGGTCGAGGCCATCGGCTTCCCGGTCATGCTCAAGGCGGCGGCGGGCGGAGGAGGACGCGGGATGCGGCGCGTCGCGCGCGCCGAGGACGTGCCCGATGCGATGGCCGCAGCCCGGCGCGAGGCCGAGGCCGCATTCGGCGACGGGACGATCTACGTCGAGCGGGTCGTCCAGCCGGCTCGCCACGTCGAGGTCCAGCTGCTTGGCGACCGCCATGGGAGCCTGGCGGTGCTGGGAGAGCGAGACTGCTCCGTCCAGCGACGGCACCAGAAGCTGGTCGAGGAGTCACCGTCTCCCGCGGTGACTCCCGCCGTCCGGGAGGCTCTCTTCGACAGTGCGCGACGGGTGGCGGGCACCGTGGACTTCCACAACGCCGCCACGGTGGAGTTCCTTCTCGACGCCGACGGGGGCCACTTCTTCCTCGAGATGAACACCCGCCTCCAGGTCGAGCATGGCGTCACGGAGCTGGTCACCGGGTTGGACCTCGTTGTCTGGCAGATCCGGGTCGCGGCTGGCGAGCCGCTGCCGGCGGCCGTGCTCGACCCGGCGCCGGCCGGCCACGCGATCGAGGTCCGCATCTACGCCGAGGATCCCTATCAGGGCTTCCGTCCGACCACCGGAGCCATCGGGACGTGGCGCATGCCGGGCGGCCCGGGCGTGCGCGTCGACACCGCAACCGAGGCGCGGATGGCCCTGCGCACCGAGTACGACCCGCTGCTGGCGAAGTTGATGGTCCACGCGTCGGATCGACCAGCGGCCGTGGCCCGGCTGCGTCGCGCCCTCGACGAGACCCTCATCGGCGGCGTCCAGACCGATACCGGGTTCCTGCGCTGGCTGGTCGACACCGAGCCCTTCGTGACCGGCTCCTATGACACCGGATTCATCGAGGACGAGTGGGGAACCGGGCCAGGCCTGTCGGACCCTGCGACTGGCCTTGCCGCAGCCGCGGCCCTGAAAGCCCGACGAGAGCCGCTGCCCCATCGACGGGATGCCGGCGAGGAGCCTCGCGACGGCGCGTCGGAGTGGGGCCGGCGAGCGCGCCGGGACGCGCTGCGACGATGACCGACCACGAGGCGAGAGTCGATGGGCGGGTCGTCGGCGACCTCGGCGGCTGGACCATCGACTGGGTCGATCGTGCCGAGGGCATCGCACGAGCCACGAGGGAAGGTGAGTCCATCGTGGTGCTGGTCGAGGGCGAGGGCACCCAGTGGTGGGTCACGATCCATGGCCGGCGGATCGCCGTGGAGGTCCTCAGCTGGCGCGAGCGGGTCCTCGCCGAGGCCGAGACGTCCGCCCAGGTTGTCGACGGGCCGGTGACGGTGACGGCAACTCTCCCCGGGCTGATCGTGGCCGTCGCCGTCAGCCCTGGCGACGACGTCGAGGAGGGCGCGCCGCTCCTGACCATCGAGGCCATGAAGATGCAGAACGAGGTGCGCGCCCCGCGCTCCGGCAGGGTGAGCGAGGTCAGCGTGGCGGCCGGTCAGGCGGTCGCCACCGGGGCGGCCCTGCTGCGCCTGGACTGACATCGGGATCGGGCATCTGCGCGCCGGGTCGCGCGGGCCTCACGACTACAATCGGTGGCCGATGACTGACCCCGAGCGCCCGGAAGCGCGTCCATATCGGTCCACCTCCGGCATCGAGGTCCAGCCGGTGTATCGGGCACGGGATCTCGAGGCGATTGCCCCCGAGGCAGTCGGCGAGCCGGGAGCGTTTCCGTTCACGCGAGGCACCCGGCCGGACGGCTACCGCGGCCGGCCCTGGACCATGCGGCAGTACGCCGGCTTCGGCTCGGCAGCGGAGACCAACCGGCGCTTTCGCTACCTGCTCGACCGTGGCCAGACCGGCCTCTCGGTCGCCTTCGACCTCCCGACGCAGATGGGATACGACTCCGACGACCCGATGGCCATCGGTGAGGTCGGCCGCGTCGGCGTTCCGGTCGACTCGGTCGCCGACATGGAGGTCCTGTTCGAGGACATCGACCTCGGCGCCGTCTCCACCTCGATGACCATCAATGCCACCGCGGCCGTCCTGCTGGCCCTGTACGAGACCGTCGCGCGGCGACGCGGCGTCGATCCGCGTGGGCTCCGGGGCACGATCCAGAACGACATTCTCAAGGAGTACATCGCGCGGGGGACCTATATCTATCCCCCCGATGCCTCGATGCGCCTGGTGACCGACGTCTTCGCCTACTGCCGCACCGAGCTGCCGGGCTGGAATACGATCAGCATCAGCGGATATCACATGCGCGAGGCCGGGGCGACGGCGGTCCAGGAGGTCGCCTTCACGGTGGCCAACGCCATCGCCTATGCCGATGCGGCCCTCGCCGCGGGCCTGGCCTTCGACGAGTTCGCCCCCCGGCTGTCCTTCTTCTTCGCCGCCCACAACGATCTGCTCGAGGAAGCGGCCAAGTTCCGGGCCGCAAGGCGCGTGTGGGCGACGGTTGCGCGCGACCGCTTCGGGGCGGCCGATCCGCGCAGCATGGCCATGCGCTTTCACGTCCAGACCGGCGGCTCGACGCTCACGGCGCAGCAGCCGGACGTCAACGCGGTCCGCACGACGGTGCAGGCGCTGTCCGGGGTGCTCGGCGGCGCCCAGTCCCTTCATACGAACGCGCTGGACGAGGCGCTCGGCCTGCCGACCCCGTCGAGCGCACGGCTTGCGCTTCGGACACAACAAGTGCTGTATCACGAGTCCGGCGTGGCCGCCACGGTCGATCCACTCGGCGGGTCCTATTACGTCGAGACCCTGACCGACGAGATCGCGCGCGCCGCCACGGCCGAGCTCGACGCGATCGATGCGCGCGGCGGCACCCTGGCAGCGCTGGCCGACGGCTATCAGCAGGATGCGATTGGTGACGCGGCCTATGCCATGCAGCGAGCCGTCGAGGCGGGGGAGCGGATCGTGGTCGGCGTCAACGCCTTCACCGACGAGGGAGAGGAGCAGCGGCCCGCACCGCAGGTCATCGACCCCGAGCTCGAGGCGAGCCAGGTCGAACGCACGCGCTCCGTCCGCGAGCGTCGGAACCAGCGTGCGGCGGACGAAGCCCGGGACTCGCTCGAGGCGGCCGCCGCCGGCACCGAGAACCTCCTGCCCCGCATCCGCGCCTGTGTCGAGGCCGACGTGACCCTCGGCGAGATCAGCCACGCCCTGCGGCGCGTCTGGGGCGAGCACCGCCCATGAGCCTGGGCCCGATCCATCACATCGCCGTGGTCGTGCGCTCCATCGATGCGGCGCTGCCCAGGTATCGCGCGCTGTATGGGCTCGAGCCCGAGACAGAGCCGACGCTGTTCGCGCCGCAGCGGGTTCGCCTGTGCTTCCTGCCGACAGGGCCCGATCCGGCGGCGCGGATCGAGCTCGTCGAGCCGACCGATGCCGACAGCGGCGTCGCACGCTTCCTGGCCGAGCGCGGGGAGGGCCTCCACCATGTCTGCCTGGTGACCGATGATCTGCCGGCATCGCTCGAGGCGCTCGCGGTGGCGGAGGCCGAGCTCATCGACGCAGAACCGCGACCCGGCGCACACGGCCGGGTCGCGTTCGTGCATCCGCGCACCCTCAGCGGGGTGCTCTGGGAGCTCCTTCAGACCGATTGATCGAGCGGGGTTCAGCCCTCGATCGGCTCTCCGTCGACACCGAAGACCCACCACACGTCGCCCTGGCCCTGGCCGTTCGTGTCGCCAGCTGCCTCATCTCCGGCGAAGTAGTACGCCGGGAAGCCATTCACGGTCAGCATCGTCGTCCCGTCGGTTGCCTCGGTCGTTCCGAGCTCAGCGGTCACGCCGTCACCTGCCGTGGGCGTCCCCTCGGCGGGAACGGGTGGCCAGTTCGCCAGGCAGTCGTCGGCGCAGTTGCTGACGCCTTCTTCGTCGTTGGCGAAGAAGTAGATCGTGTTGCCGTCGGCATCGGTGAGGATCCCACCCAGCTCGGTATCGGCCGCCAGTACGGTCGCGTCACCGCCGGCCGCCGCCGACTCTTCGGCCGCCGCGGATTCCTCGGCGACCGAGGCCGCCGCCGACTCCTCGCCGGCTGCTGACGCCGCCGTCGATGAGCCCGAGGAGGAGCTGCACGCTCCGAGAAGGAGGGCGAGACCGGCGATCATGGTCAGCCCGGTTCGGGCACGAGGGGTATCGAGGGGTCGCGACAACATAAGGGGTGCTCCAGTGCTTTGTGCTCGCCTTCGAATACGGCGGGCGTTTCAGCCCGAAGACCTGAGGCGCTGCCCGAGCGCCTAGCGAACGCCGGCGTCGCGCAGGAGCTGCGGGATGTGCGATGGGGAGTCGGCGACCCGAACGCCCGCGCTCTCGAGCGCAGTCCGCTTCGACTCCGCCGTCCCGGCGCCGCCGGAGATGATTGCCCCGGCGTGGCCCATCCGGCGCCCGGGCGGTGCGGTGCGGCCGGCGATGAAGGCGGCCATCGGCTTGCGGACCTCGCGGGCGCAGAAGGCCGCCGCCTTCTCCTCCTCGTCGCCGCCGATCTCGCCGATCATGACGATCGCCTCGGTCTCCGGGTCCTGGTTGAAGGCGTCGAGGACGTCGATGAAGCTGGTCCCGACGACGGGGTCGCCACCGATCCCGACGCAGGTCGTCTGGCCCATGCCCGCATCGGTCATGGCCTGCACGACCTCGTAGGTCAGGGTCCCCGATCGCGACACGAGGCCCACCGGTCCGCGGGCGTGGATGTTGCCCGGGATGATTCCGACCTTGGCCTCGTTGACCGAGGTCAGGCCCGGGCAGTTCGGGCCGATCAGGCGCGTGCCTGCCGCTCGCAGGACGCTCGTGACGCGCAGCATGTCGAGCGCGGGCACACCCTCGGTGATGCAGATCACCAGCGGGATCCGCGCGTCCGACGCCTCGAGCATCGCGTCAGGCGCGAAGGCGGCGGGAACGAAGATGCACGAGGCGTTGGCGCCGGTCTGCTCGACGGCCTCGACGACGGTGTCGTATACGGGCACGCGTCCGTCGAGAGCGCTCTGCCCGCCCTTCCCCGGCGTCACACCGGCAACGATGCTCGTCCCGTACTCGAGCATGGCGGTCGAGTGGAACTCGCCCTCGCGGCCGGTGATTCCCTGGACCAGCAGGCGCGTGTCGCGGTTGACGAAGATGCTCATCTCGCCGCCGCCTCGACCGCCTTGGCGGCCGCGTCGTCGAGGGAGTCGGCGGTGATGAGGCTCGCTTCGGCCAGGATCGGCCTGGCCTCCTCGGCGTTGGTTCCCACGATGCGCACGACCATGGGCACCTCGCGGTCGAGCGACGCTCTGGCCTCGACGATGCCGCGCGCGACCTCGTCCCCACGCGTGATGCCGCCGAAGATGTTGATGAGGATGGCCTTCACGTTGGGGTCGCCCAGGATGATCCGGAAGGCGGCCGCCACGCGATCGGCCTTTGCGCCGCCGCCGATGTCGAGGAAGTTGGCCGGCTCGCCGCCCGCGAGCTTGACGAGGTCCATGGTCGTCATGGCAAGGCCGGCACCATTGACCATGCAGCCGATGTTGCCGTCGAGCTTGATGAAGCTGATGCCCGCCTCGCGCGCCGCGATCTCCGACGGCTCTTCCTCGTTCAGGTCGCGCATCGCCTCCAGGTCGGGATGGCGGGGCAGCGCGGAGTCGTCGAGCACGATCTTGGCGTCGAGCGCCAGCAGGGCGCCGTCATCGGTCACCACCAGCGGGTTGATCTCGGCCAGGTCGGCATCGGACTCGACGAACGAGTCGTACAGGCCGCGCATCACGCTCGCGAAGTCCTTCCTCAGGTCCGTGGGGATGCCCAGGAAGAAGGCGATGCGCCGGCTCTCGTGGTCCTGCAGCCCGAGCAGCGGATGCAGCGGCAGGCGCAGGATCGCGTCGGGATTCGTCTTCGCGGTCTCCTCGATCTCGATTCCGCCTTCCGCCGAGGCGATGACCGTGATCGCGCGCGCCGCGCGGTCGAGGATGAGGCCGAGGTAATACTCGTGCGCGATCTCCGCCGCCGGGGCGACGAGCACCGTCTTCACGATCACGCCCTTGATGTCGAGCCCGAGGATCTCGGAGGCACGCACCTCGGCTTCCGCGGCGCTCGAGGCGAGCTTCACGCCGCCAGCCTTGCCGCGACCTCCCACGAGCACCTGCGCCTTGACCACGACCGGACCGCCGATGTGCTCGGCTGCGGCTCGGGCCTCCCCGGGCGACGTGGCGGTCTCGCCGGCCAGGAGCGGCACGCCGTGCCGGGCCAGGATCTCCTTGCTCCGATACTCCTGGAGCTTCACGCCACCTCCTGAATGTCGAGGCCCCGCCTTTCGACGTGCTTGCTCAGCGGGGCCAGCGACCGGCTCGGGGACCCGAGGATTGTAGGCAGTATCGTGGCGCGGTGAAGGTCCTGGAGACGCTCGCCGAGGTGATGGCCAACCCGTCGCTGCGGCGCCTCCAGGTGGCGTGGCTGATCGGCATCGCCGCCGAGAAGGCGTACCTGGTCGCGATCCTCGTCTACGCCTACGAGATCGGCGGCGTCGGCGCGGTCGGTCTGTTCACCCTCCTGGCCTCGCTGCCGTCCGGGCTGTTCGGGCCGATCCTCAGCTCGATCTTCGAGTCGTTCCGACCCGCGCGCGTCCTCCTGGGCCTCCACCTTGGGCGGGCCGCCGTCGTCGCGCTGGCCGCCGCCGCGATCGAGCTCGACCTCGGGTTCGGGATCATCGTGGCCGCGGCCATCATCGAGGGGATCCTGACCCGCCAGCACACGGCCTTCACCCGTGCGCTCCTGCCGGCGCTGGCGCGCACGCCCGACGAGCTGATCGCCGGCAACGCGGTCACCAGCCTGGGCGAGGCGGCCGGGTCGCTCATCGGTCCCGCCATTGCCGGCGCCGTGCTCGTCATCGGCGGTCCCGTGCTCGGGCTGGGACTCACCGCAGTCGCCTACCTTCTGGCCGCGCTCCTCGTGCTCAGCCTTGATGTCGCCACGGTCGCGAGACGCGCCGCGGAGGGCGTGAGGGCCACGCTGCGCGAGACGCTCGGAGGCTTCGGCGCCCTCGTGAGCCACGCCTCGGCCGGGCTGCTCGTCGGGCTCTTCATCAGCCAGGTCGTCGTCCGCGGGGCGCTGACGGTGCTGCTCGTATCGACGGCGATCGACCTGCTGGGGATCGGCGACTCGGGGGTCGGGTACCTCAACGCCGCGATCGGAGCCGGCGGCCTGGTCGGGGCGCTCCTCGCGATGAGCCTGCTGGCTGGGCGCAGCCTGGCCGTGTCGTTCGCGGCCTCGCTGGCGACGTGGGGCGCCCCGATCGCCGTCATGGGCCTCGTGCCCAACCCTGCCCTCGCCTTCGCCATGGCCGGCATCATCGGAGCCGCCAATGCCGCCATCGACGTGGCCGGGTACACGCTCCTGGCGCGCTCTGTCCCGAACGAAGTGCGGGGCCGGGTCTTCGGGGTCCTGCAGAGTCTCGCCGGGTTCGGAATCGCGCTCGGCGCGATCCTGGCACCGCTCCTGGTCGATCTCGTCGGGCTGCAGGGAGCGCTGGTGATCACCGGCCTCGTCCTGCCGGTGCTGGCGCTGCTGAGCTTCCCGAGCGTCCGCCGGGCGGAGGCCGCCGCCGTCCTCCCCGAACGCGAGCTGGCGGCCATGCGCCGCCTGCCGATGTTCGCGCCACTGCCGTTGACCGCGCTCGAGCTGCTGGCGCGCAGCCTCGACCCGGTCTCGTTCGGCGCCGGAGAGCGGATCATCACCCAGGGTGAAGCGGGGGACTGCTTCTACCTCATCGAGTCGGGCAGCGTGGCGATCATCCACGACGGCCACCGGGAGGCGACCCTGGGCGCCGGGGACGGGTTCGGCGAGATCGCCCTGCTCAGCGACCGGCCGCGCACGGCGACGGTCGAGGTCACCCATCCGCTCACGGGGTACCGGCTGCCTCGCGAGGCGTTCCTCGAGGCGGTGACCGGCACTCCGCACAGCGCCATCGCCGCCGACCAGCTGATGGAGAAGCGGCTCGCGGAGCTGCACCACTGAGCATCCCGACCTTGGCGCGTCCGGGGCCGCATCGGCCTAGACTGATTCACCGTACGCCGGCGCTTTGACCGGCCGCACGACGAGGTGAACCCTTGAGCTACGCCGTCACGCTCATTCCCGGGGATGGCATCGGCCCGGAGCTCGCCGAGGCGACGAAGGGAGTCCTCGAAGCGACCGGAATCGGCTTCGAGTGGGACGTCCAGGAGGCCGGTGAGGCGACGATCGCGAGCGAGGGCACCCCGTTGCCCGACCGCGTGATCGATTCGATCCGACGCAACCGCATCGCGATCAAGGGCCCGATCACGACCCCGGTGGGCTCGGGCTTCCGCTCGGTCAACGTGGGGCTGCGCCAGGCCCTTGAGCTGTACGCCAACGTGCGACCGGCGCGGACGATGGCCGGGGTCGAGAGCCGCTACACCGACGTCGACCTGGTGATCGTCCGCGAGAACACCGAGGACCTCTACGCCGGGATCGAGCACCGCGTCGGTCCCGACGCGGCGGAGAGCATCAAGATCATCACGCGCGCCGCCTCGCAGCGGATCGCGCGCTACGCCTTCGACTACGCGGTCCAGAACGGGCGACGGAAGGTGACCGCCGTGCACAAGGCGAACATCATGAAGCTCTCCGACGGCCTCTTCCTCGAGAGCTGCCAGCAGGTCGCGACCGAGTACGACGGCCGCGTCGAGTTCGAGGACCGCATCGTCGACAACATGTGCATGCAGCTGGTCCAGAAGCCGGACCTGTACGACGTGCTCGTGCTGCCGAACCTGTACGGCGACATCGTCAGCGACCTCGCCGCGGGCCTGGTCGGCGGGCTTGGGGTGGCGCCGGGGGCGAACATCGGCGAGAAGGCCGCCGTCTTCGAGCCGGTCCATGGATCGGCGCCGAAGTACGCGGGCCAGAACAAGGCGAACCCGACGGCGCTCATCCTGTCCGGCGCGCTCATGCTTCGCCACCTGGGAGAGACCGCGGCGGCCGATCGCGTCGAGCGGGCGGCTCGGGAGGTGATCGCGAAGGGCGAGGAGGTCACCTACGACCTGGGAGGCTCCACGGGGACTCGCGAGTTCGGCGAGGCAGTCGCGGCGCGTGTCAGGAGCGAGGGCTGACCCGCCGAAACGCACCAGGTGGGCGCGAAGGTGTCACCTACCAACCAGCCCGGGCCAGGGCGACGCCCGCGGCTCGCGGACAGTCGCGGGACGTCCCTTTTCTCGTCACCGGCCGCTGCTGGTTGGTGAATGGCGGGCGCGGCGGGACCGAGCTCCGCCCAAGCCGATCGTGATTGGTATCTGACACGACCGAACCGCCGACGCACCAGATTCGGTCGGGCGGCTGCTGGAGCGGACTCGACAAGGCCCTCCGCGATAGAATCGAGGTGCCGCTCGACGTCACCGCTGGAGAGCACGCGCCTTGATCAACCTGTTCGGGTACCGCGTCTCGTGGGCGCAGCTGGCCTGGTTCGGACACCGCGCCAGCGGCATCGGCGTGCTGATCTACCTGTTCATGCACATCGTCGAAACCTCGACGGTCCTGTTCGGGCCGGACGTCTACAACGCCGCGGTCGGGATCTTCAAGAACCTGCCGGCGCGGTTGGGCGAGATCGTGCTCATGGCTGCCCTCGTCTACCACGCGTTGAACGGCCTGCGCGTCATCGCCATGGACTTCTGGCCGGGGCTGACGGTCTACTACCGCCCGCTCACCTACGGGGTGATCGTGGCGACCATCATCGCCATGATCCCGATGAGCCTGATCATGATCCGGCCCTTCGCGCCGTGGGCCTGAGCCGATGACCGCCGTTCGCCGGCCCCGCACGATCTACACGAACGCGTCGCGCGCCGCGCGGCCGATGCCCGAGGCCTCGGGACGCGAGCGCTTCTGGTGGTACTTCATGCGGTTCAGCGGCCTGGCCCTGGTGTTCCTGGCGCTGGGGCACATGTTCATCATGCACGTGCTCGTGGAGCTCACCGGCGGCGAGATCGACTTCGCGTTCGTGCAGAGCCGATGGGGGACGCCGTTCTGGCGCATCTACGACCTGCTGCTCCTGGTGCTCGCGTTCGTGCACGGGGTCAACGGCGCCCGGGTCGTCGTCGCCGACTACGTCTCGAACCGGACCGCGCGCGGCCTGATCACCATGGTCCTGCTCGGGGTCGCCGCCATCTGGCTGGTCCTCGGCATCGCCGTGATCGCCTTCTTCAACCCCGACACCGCGCCGCCGACGGGACCCTTCTCGTGACGCTCGTCCTCGGTGGCAGCGTCATCCCACCGCACCGGGTCCACGACATGGATGCCGTGGTGGTAGGCGCCGGCGGAGCCGGCCTCTATGCGGCGCTGGAGCTGAAGAAGGACCTCGGGCCGGAGGCCCGCATCGGTGTCATCAGCAAGCTCTATCCCTCCCGCTCGCACACCGGTGCGGCGCAGGGAGGGGTGTGCGCCGCCCTCGGCAACACCGAGGAGGATCACTGGGAGTGGCACTGGTTCGACACGGTCAAGGGCGGGGACTACCTCGTGGACCAGGACGCCGCCGAGGTGATGTGCCGGGACGCGATCGAGACGATCGTCAACCTCGAGCACCTCGGCCTTCCGTTCGACCGGACGCCCGAGGGGCTCATCAACCAGCGACGCTTCGGCGGCCACACCCGCAACTACGGGGAGGGGCCGGTGCGGCGCAGCTGCTACGCGGCCGATCGCACCGGGCACGCCATCCTGCAGACCCTCTTCCAGCAATGCATCCGGGCCGAGGTCACCTTCTTCGACGAGTACCAGGTCGTCGATCTCGCGCTGCCGGACGGGCCGACCGGGCGCGTCGCGGGCGTGATCGCGCTCCAGACCGCCACGACCGAGCTGCACGCGTTTCGCGCCAGGGCGACGCTCTTTGCGACGGGCGGCTACGGCAAGGTCTTCAAGGTCACCAGCAATGCGCACACCCTCACCGGTGATGGCATGGCGATCGCGTACCGCCGCGGGCTGCCGCTGGAGGACATGGAGTTCTTCCAGTTCCACCCGACCGGGATGTACAAGCTGGGCTTCCTCCTGTCCGAGGCCATGCGCGGAGAGGGCGGCGTCCTGCTCAACGACGCCGGCGAGCGATTCATGGAGCGCTACGCCCCGACCATGAAGGACCTCGCGTCTCGCGACGTCGTCTCCCGCTCGATCTACCTGGAGGTCGCCGAGGGTACGGGGCATAGGCGGCAAGGACTACGTCCACCTCGACGTGCGCCACCTGGGCGCCGAGGTGCTCGACAAGAAGCTGCCCGACATGAGCGGATTCATCCGCACCTACTTCGGCCTCGATCCCCTGACCGACCTCGTGCCGATCCAGCCGACGGCGCACTACGCGATGGGTGGCATCCCGACCGACATTGACGGTCGCGCCCTGGCCGATGCGACCGGGAAGGCCGTGCCCGGCTTCTACGCCGCCGGCGAGGTGGCCTGCGTGAGCGTCCACGGCGCGAATCGTCTGGGGACGAACTCGCTGCTCGACATCCTCGTCTTCGGACGGCGGGCCGGGAAGCGCATGGCGGCCGACCTGGCCGACCTGCCGGAGCCGGCTGACGACAGCGAGGCAGAGGCGTCGGTCCAGGGTCGGATCTCCAGCCTCATGGCCGCGAGCGAGGGCGAACGGCCGGCCGTCCTCAGGACCGAGCTCCAGGAGGTCATGTTCGCCAACTGCGGCGTCTATCGCACCGAGCCGCTGCTGACCGACGCGCGCGACAGCGTCGCCGCCCTTCGGGAGCGAGCCAGGCGCCTGCTGGTCGATGACAAGGGCTGTCGCTACAACACGGACCTGGGCGAGGCGCTCGAGCTCGAGTTCCTTCTCGACTGCGCGGAGGCCACGGTGGTGTCGGCGCTGGCGCGCACCGAGACGCGAGGTGGCCACGCGCGCGACGACTTCCCGGAGCGGAACGACGACGATTGGCTCAAGCACACGCTGGCGACGCGGTCGCCGCGGACCGGCGAGGTCGCGCTGACCTACAAGCCGGTGACGATCACGAAGTTCGAACCGAAGCCTCGGACCTATTGATGGACGTCCAGCTGCGCATCCGCCGCTACAACCCGGAGGCCGACATCGAGCCGCACTGGGAGGAGTACACCGTCAGCGCCGAGCCGTCCGACCGCGTGCTCGACCTGCTGCACGAGGTGAAGTGGTACCAGGACGGCACGCTCACCTTCCGCCGCTCCTGCGCCCACGGCGTGTGCGGATCGGACGCGATGCTCATCAACGGCCGCAACCGGCTTGCATGCGAATACCTCGTCCGCGACGCCGGCGATCGGATCAGCGTCGAGGCGATGCGAGGCATGCCCATCGTCAAGGACCTCCTCGTCGACATGGAGCCGTTCTGGGAGTCGTACCGCTCCGTGAAGCCGTTCCTCGTCAACGACGACGTCCCGGCCGACGGCAAGGAGCGGCGCCAGTCGCAGGCCGAGCGGGAGCGGTTCGAGGACACGAGCCGATGCATCCTGTGCGCGGCCTGCACGACCAGCTGTCCGGTCTTCTGGTCCGACCAGAAGTACGTCGGCCCGGCTGCGATCGTGAACGCGCATCGGTTCATCGTCGACTCGCGCGATCGGGCCAAGGAGGAGCGGCTCGAGATCATGTCCGACCCGGACGGCGTCTGGCGCTGCCGGACGACCTTCAACTGCGTGGAGGCCTGCCCCCGCGACATCAAGATCACGCGCGCCATCCTCGAGGTGACGAGCGAGATCGGCCGCGGCGGCTCGCGGTGAGGGTGCTCATCTACACCGACGGCGCGGCCCGCGGCAATCCCGGTCCAGCCGGGGCGGGAGCCATCCTGCGGGACGCGACCAATGGGTCGGTGCTGGCCGAGGTCGCAGAGCCGCTGGGCCACGCCACCAACAACGTCGCCGAGTGGACCGCGGTGCGGCTGGCCCTCGAGGAGGCGAGGCGCCTGGGAGCCACGCACGTCGAGATGCGAATGGACTCTCAGCTGGTGGCTCGCCAGATCGCCGGCATCTACCGGGTCAAGCACCCGGACCTGAAGCCGATCCACGCCGCCGTCATGTCATTGCTCCGCGGTTTCGACGGTTACTCCGTCGGGCACGTGCCACGCGAGATGAACAAGGACGCCGATCGGCTGAGCAACGTCGCCATCGACGGCGAGTAGGCCGCCCTCCGACCGAACGCATGTTCGACCCGGGTACAATGCCTGTCCCTGGAGGCGGCTGGACGGCCGCGGGCGCATCGGTCGAAAGGCCGCGTCCGAGGAAAGTCCGAGCTCCATAGAGCAGGTCAGCGGGTAACGCCCGTCCGCCGTGAGGCGAGGACCAGCGCCACAGTGACGATGCCTCCGGTTCGCCGGAGGAGTGAAACGCGGCAAGCTCTGGCCGGAGCAAGACCGAATAGGGGAGCGCAGGCTGCTCGCTCAGCTCCCGGGTAGGTCGCATAGATGGATGGCCGTCCGTGACCGATGGCAACGTCGGTCACGACAGAACTCGGCTTACAGGCCGCCTCCAGGGATTGATCAGCGGCGTTCGATCGGCCGGGGCTGGAGACTAGTCCTCGTCCTCGCGCCAGACCGAGCGCGCGGTGCAGGCGTTGCAGACCGGGCGTGCCTCGTCCATCGTGCCGAGCGGGAGGGGGTGGTCGCGGCCGCCGAGCAGGCAGTCGACCTGGACCTGCGGCGGGTCGCCGGCAAGGATGCTCACGTGGCGCACCGAGCAGCGTCGAATGCGACCGGATCGCGGGATCGGTCGGCGCTCGTCGTTCCCCTCGATCGGGTCCAGCGCCATGGGACTGCCTCTGCTCGGGTGCCTCGTGCTCGAAGGGCAGCGTACGGGCCGTGGCGTCCGGGCAACAATGGCGCGTTCGTACCATGCCGGTCACCCCTCCGGGCGCGTCGCGTCGGCAGCATCGGCCGCGCTAGACTCACCGCCCGGGCCGCGCGTGCGCGGCGGGACCAGAGGAGGGCGTGTGTTCGGACGACGGAAGCGCGAGGAGCAGGCAGCAGCCGAGGCGGAACGCGAGGAAGAGCGTCGCGCGCTGTTCGAGCGGCTCGCCGTGCGCCCCGAGAACATCTGCCCGTTCCTCGGCCTCGAGGGCGAGCGCGCCGGCTATGTCGAGGGGATCAGCGACGAGCATCGGTGCTTCGCGTTCGGCGATCCGATCCCGCTGTCGGCGGAGCAGCAGACGCGGGTCTGCCAGGAGCGCGGCTACGGCAACTGCCCCCGCTACCTGCGCGGAGTCCTCGTCATCCCGACCGGGGAGCTCGAGGCTCTTCGGCGGCGCACCGTCCCCGAGCCTCCGCCCCCTCCACCGCCGGTGGCGCCGCCTCCGGTCGCCGAGCCCGAGGCGCCACCACCGTTCGAACGCGAGAAGCCCACGAGCCGCTTCCCGGCGATCCTGTGGGTCGGCATCCTGCTGCTCATCGTCGCCATCGGGAGCATCGGTGCCTACCTGCTGCGCGACAGCATCGGCATCGCGTCCACCAGCCCCAGCACGACCCCGTTCGCAACCGCGACCCCCGGCACGAGCGCTCCGCCCTCGGAGGCGCCGACGCCGGTCGCGTCCCTGTCGACGCCGCCGCCTGTGGCGTGGGGATGGGTTGGCTGCGCACCCGGTGAGCCCTGCGCCGACGAGGACGTCAATCGGGCGGAGATGGCGCTCTACCTGAGCAACGCCTTCGAACTCGCGCCCGAGAACGATGACCAGTTCACGGACATCGCCGACAACCAGTACCGCCGCGAGATCAACGCGGTCGCCCTGGACGATCTCACCGTGGGATGCACGGCGACCACGTACTGCCCGGACGGCCTGGTCACCCGAGAGCAGATGGCGACCTTCATCGTGCGCGCCTTCCCCATCCCGCCCACTACCCAGGACTTCTACACGGATGACGAGGACTCGCCCCACGAGCGCGCCATCAACGCTGTGGCCGCTGCCCAGATCATGGAGAGCTGCGGAGAGGGGACCTTCTGTCCCGAGCAGACGGTGACCCGCGGCGATACCGCCAGCTACCTGAACCTGGCGCTGAACTTCGAGTAGCGCTCGGATCGGCGCACCCGCCGATCCCTCGGAACCCCTGCAGAAATGCCCTTGACGGGTGGCGTTTGCCCTGTATAGTGGCGCCCTGTGGTTCCAAATGGGGCTGCATGGGGACAAGTGGTGAATCGCAGGGCAGATGGATCGACCTTCGTTCCTCACCGGGGAGTTCCGGCACGCGCTGGACGATCGAGGCCGCATCGCGGTCCCCGTTCGCTTCCGCCCGCGCCTGGCGCAGGGCGCGACGCTGGCCCGATGGCTGGATGGCTGCCTGGCGATATTCCCGGCGGACACCTGGGAGGACCTGGCGGCTCGAATCCAGGGGCTGCCCACCACGAACGCGGCCGCGCGTCAGTTCGGCCGATTCATGAGCTCGGGGGCGGTCGAGGTCGAGCTCGACCGCCAGGGACGGGTCCTTGTCCCGAGCTATCTGCGCGAGTACGCCGGCCTGACCGGGAGCGAGGTGGTCGTGGTTGGCGCGCTGAACCGGCTCGAGATCTGGGCGGCGACGCGGTGGCAGCCGTATCGATCCCAGATCGAAGAGCAGCCGGAGGCGCTCGCAGAGCACCTCGCCGACCTGGGCATCTGACGGTGACCAGGCCATTGATGCGCTTCCGGGCCGGTCGGCCCGCTGTCCGACAAACGAGGTGCACGGTCACATGGGAGAAGGGCACCTGCCGGTACTGGTCGACGAGGTCGTTACCTCGCTGGCCGTCGGTCCCGGCAGCTCCGTGGCTGATTGCACCGTCGGCGGCGGTGGGCACGCCGAGCGGCTCTTGGAAGCCACGTCTCCGGACGGTCGCCTGCTCGGCATCGACGCCGATCGGGCGGCCGTCACGGAGGCGAAACGCGTCCTGGCGCCCTTCGGCACCAGGGTCGTCGTGGTCCAGGCGAACTTCGAGGCGATTTACGACACGGCCGCCATCACCGGTTTCGTGCCCCTCGACGCGGTCATCTTCGATCTCGGGCTCAGCAGCTATCAGCTCGCCGATCCCTCCCGTGGCTTCAGCTTCGCGGCCGATGCGCCGCCGGACATGAGATTCGATGAAACGAGTGGTGTTTCGGCTCTCGAGCTCATCGATCGCTCCTCGGAGCGAGAGCTCGCCGGAATCCTCGCGACGTTTGGTGAGGAACGCCGTGCAGGCCGTATCGCGAAGGCGATCGTGGCGGCGCGTGCGGAGGGTCGGATCGTGACGGCCGCCGAGCTGGCCGCGGTGGTCGCCGCCATCGCGCCGCCGAGGCCGGGCGGTGCCGATGCCGGCCGCATCCATCCCGCGACCCGGACCTTCCAGGCGCTGCGCATCGCCGTGAACCGCGAGGTGGAGGTCCTCGGCAGCGGCCTGGCCGGTGCGCTTGCCGCCCTTCGCCCGGGCGGTCGAATGGCCGTCATCAGCTACCACAGCATCGAGGATCGGATCGTCAAGCGCTTCATCGCGCGCGAGAGCCGCGACTGCATCGAGGACCCGTTGCCGCCGGTCTGCACCTGCGGCCACCGCGCGCAGGTGCGAGCGGTCACGAAGGGCGTCATCACCGCGGGCCAGGCTGAGGTCCGGCGGAACCGACGCGCGCGCAGCGCGAAGCTGCGCGTCGCCGAGAAGCTCGCTCTGGACGCGGGCAGCACGAGGAGGGTTGATCGATGAGCAAGGGACGACCACGCCACCAGGCCAGCCGGCGCCGCATGTACTCGGCTCGTCAGCGCGACCTGCGCGAGCGCCGGCTGCATGCGGCCCGTGAGGAGGCCTACTGGATGAGCGACCAGGTCACGGCGATCGAGATCGAGGAAGGCCTCGACTTCGAAGCGCCCGCGACCCTTCCCACCGCCCGACGCGGCCGCGCGACCGCGGCCTGATTTCGACAAGGAGCGAGAGAGAGCATGGCGGTGATCGGCGCGCGGCCAGCACAGAGCCCATGGTTCGGCCTGCGCCGTCCCTGGTCGAGTGGACGCCGGCGTCCTCCTCCGGCCAGGCGTGGGGTTCGCCGCAGGCGGCTTGCTTCGCGACTGCACACGCGGGCGGACGTTCGCCCGTTGCTCGTCGCCATCGTGGTGGTTGCCTCGCTCGCGATCTTCTACCTGAGCCAGTCGACCAGCGTGGCTGCCAGGGGGTACGAGATCGACTCGCTCGAGGCCGTCCTGGCCGAGCGCCGCGCCGAGCACCAGCAGCTGGTCCTGGCGATCGGTCGCGCACGTTCACCGTCGGTGATCGCCGCGCGCGCCAGGAACGAGCTTCACCTCGTCCCACTTGATCCGGAGGCGGTCACCTTCGCACCCGCCCCCACCTCGCCCGCCCATTGACCTAGACCTCGCGGCCGGAGGCGGCCGCCAGCATCGGAGACATCAATGCTCGCCCGGACCGACAGCCGTGCCCGCGCTCTGGTCCTTCTCATCGTCGCCTGCATCGTGGCGTCGGCGGTGGGTGCGCGACTGGTCTGGTGGCAGGTGGTCCAGCAGGGCGAGCTCTCCGCGATGGCTCTCCACCAGCTCGCCCAGCACCAGCAGCTCCCGGCCGAGCGCGGCGACATCACCGATGCCACGGGCACGCTGCTGGCGGCGTCGGTCGAGGTCCAATCGGTCTTCGCCACCCCTCCGATGGTCGACAATCCGGCCCTGGCTTCACGGATGCTGGCCCCCGTGCTGGACATGGAGGCAAGCGAGATCCGTGATCGCCTCGAGAGCTCCCAGCCGTGGGTGTGGCTCAAGCGCCGCATCGGCCCAGAGGCGGCCAGCGAGGTCGCTCGCCTGGGCTTCCGCGGGATCGGAATGCTGCCCGAGACGCGGCGCGTGTACCCCGTCGAGGGCGTTGCGGCCGACACGACGCTGGCCGCCCAGGTCATCGGCTTCGTCGACGTCGACGGCAATGGCCGGTTCGGCATCGAGGCGGGTGAGGATGGGCTCCTGGCCGGGACGCCGGGGCTCGTCAGCGCGCAGGAAGACGTGGTTGGGCGACGCATCGCCGAGTCGGCATCGGTGCTGCAGGAGCCGATAGATGGCTCTGACCTGCGCCTCACGATCGACGCCGGAGTGCAGGACCTCCTCGAGCGGGAGATGTGGCGCACCTTCAACAAGAACCACGCCGTGGGCGTCACCGGCCTGATCATGGATGCCGAAACCGGGGCAATCGTGGCCATGGCGAGCTACCCGTCGTACGACGCCAACCAGTTCGCGACGACCGAGGGTGAGCTCTTCGCCAATCCGGCCATCGCCCGGCAGTACGAGCCCGGATCGGTGATGAAGGCGTTCACGGTGGCCGCGGCACTGGACGCCGGCGCGATCACGACGCGGGACAAGTTCACCGACGACAACAATCTGCAGGTCGGAGCCGTCAGGATTCAGAACGCCGATCGCTACGACCATCCGTACGGTCACGGACGGATCACGGCGGGCCAGGTGCTGCGACTGTCGAACAACGTCGGCGCAGCCAAGATCGGCCTCGAGCTCGGAGGTGAGGACCTGTACGAAGCATTCCTGCGCTTCGGTTTCGGGGCGCCCACCGGGATCGAGCTCGCCGGCGAGGCGAGCGGCCGCATCTGGGACCCGGAGGGGCCGAACGCCTCCGGCGATCTCACCACCGCCCAGAATGCCTTCGGGCAGGGCCTCAGCCTCACGGCGCTGCAGCTCGTCGCAGGCTATGCGTCGTTCGCCAACGGCGGGGTCCTCGTTCAGCCCCACATCGTCGCCGGCTGGACCGATGGAGACGGCGTCTACCACGAGACCGAGCGGCCGGAGCCCGAGCGGGTCATCCGCGCCGAGACGGCCGAGACGATGGTCAAGCTCCTCACCTCGGCGATCGACGATGGCATTGCGGTGGGCGCGTCGATCCCCGGATACACGGTGGCCGGGAAGACCGGCACCGCCCAGGTCGCCGGGCCGGTCGAGGTCAGAAATGCCGACGGCGAGAAGGTCGAGCAGTGGCGGTACATCAACGGCTGGATCGACTCCAGCTACGTCGGGTTCCTCCCCGCCAGCGACCGGAAGCTCGTGACTCTCATCCTGCTCCACCGGCCGGCGGTGTGGGGCCTGTACAAGATGGCCGAGCGCCCCGAGACCGTCTTCGCTCGGCTCATGCCGGAGGTCCTCGACTACCTGGCCATCCCGCCCGATCGGCCGCTCGACGCGGTGGCGCAACCGTGATGACGATGGAAGCGATCGGCATCGACGACGTCGCGGCGGCCACCGGCGGGCGGGTCGTCGGTGGCCGTGACGGCGTGGCGATCCGCGGCGCGTCGGTGGATTCCCGTCGCGTCAGCCCGGGGTCGATCTTCGTTGCCCTTGGCGGCGAGCGGACCGACGGCCACGTCCACGTTGCCGACGCGCTGAACGCCGGCGCCGTGGCCGCCATCGTCGAGCGGGTCGTGGAGCTGCCGGCCGGCGCGGGCGCGCCGCAGGTCGTGGTGCCCGACGCGCTCAGGGCACTCGGCGACCTCGCCGCGTGGTGGCGGGCTCGGCATGCCGTTCGGGTCGTTGGCGTCACCGGGTCGACCGGCAAGACGATCGCGAAGGAGATCATCGCCGACGTGCTCGCGCGCGGTATGCGCACGCTCCGCAGCACCGGCAACCTGAACTCGGAGAGCGGGCTGCCCATGGCGCTGCTGCGCCTGGCCGCCTCGCACGAGGCGGCAGTGCTCGAGATGGGCATGTATACGACCGGCGAGATCGCGCGCCTGGCGGAGATCGCGCGGCCGGAGGTCGGTGTCGTGCTCGCCGTGCATCCCACGCACCTCGAGCGTGCGGGCAGCATCGAGCGCATCGCGCAGGCCAAGGCGGAGCTTCCGGCGGCACTCCCGCCGGAGGGCCTGGCCGTCCTCAACGCCGACGACCCGCGAGTCCTTGCCATGCGCGACGTCACTCCGGCCACTGCCCGCACGTTCGGGCTGGGCGTTGGTGCCGATGTCCGGGCCGATGCGATCGTGAGCCGCGGCCTGGCGGGCACCGAGCTGACCATCCATGCGTCCTGGGCCACGCGGCGCGTGCGCAGCGGCACGCCGGGCATCCACCTCGTGCCGCACGCGCTTGCCGCCGCAGCCGTTGCGGAGTGGCTGGGAATCCCGTTCGACGAGGTCGCCGACGCCCTCGAGGCCGGCAGCCGCGCCGAGCACCGCATGGCCATCGTGCCGGCCGCGTCGGGCGCGACGATCGTCGACGACACGTACAACGCCTCTCCGGTGAGCGTCGGAGCGGCGCTGCGCTTCCTGGCCGAGACCCCGGTCCCTCCCGGCCGACGGCGGATCGCCGTGCTCGGCGACATGCTCGAGCTCGGTCCGGACGAGGAGCGGCTGCACCGGGAGATCGGCAGTCAGGCCGCGACGAGCGCCGACGCCCTGGTGGCGGTGGGCGAGCGGGGCGCCTGGATCGCGGATGCCGCCGTCGACGCTGGCGCCGATCGCGTGCACCGTGCCGAGGACGCAGAGGACGCGGCGGCTGTGCTGGAGCGTGAGGTGGCCCCGAGCGTGGGCGACCTGGTCCTCGTCAAGGGATCGCGCGGCATCGGCCTCGATCGGACCGTGGCCCTCCTCGGCGAGGAGGCCCCGTGAGCCTCGTCGAGATCGTGGTCGCCCTGGTTGCCGCATTCGCCGGCATGGTGCTGCTGGCGCCGATCTACATCGGCCTCCTGCGCCGGCTCGGATACGGCAAGCAGATCCGCAGCGACGGCCCGGAGGCGCACCTTGGCAAGGCGGGCACGCCCACGATGGGCGGGATGCTCATGGTGGTCGTCGTTCTCTTCCTTGCCATGGCGCTGCGCATCGAGGATGCGGCGACGCTGACACCGATGCTGACGCTCATGGGCGTCGGGATCCTGGGCGCGGTGGACGACTTCGTGAACGTGCGCAGCGGGATCGGCATGCGAGGCCGGTGGAAGCTGGTGTGGCAGACCGCCGTCGCGATCCTGGCGGGCTATTACATCCAGCGGCACTTCGACATCACCGCCATCAACATTCCGGGCGTCGGCGAGCTCGTCATCGGTCCGGTGCTCTTCGTGTCCTTCGTGGCCTTCGTGATCGTGGGCACGAGCAACGCGGTCAACCTGACGGACGGCCTCGACGGCCTGGCGGGGGGCGTCCTCATCTTCAGCTTCGTCGCGTACCTGCTCGTCAGCCTCGTGCCGATCGAGGGCGTGAAGCTCGCGCAGCCGAACCTCGCGATCCTGTGCGCCTTGATCATCGGCGCGCTGATGGGGTTTCTCTGGTTCAACGTCCATCCAGCCCAGATCATCATGGGCGACTCGGGGTCGCTCAGCCTGGGAGCGACCCTCGCCGTCGTCGCCACCGTGAACGGCCAGCTGCCGCTGCTGGCGGTCATCGGGATCGTCTTCCTGGCGGTGATCATGAGCGTGGTGCTCCAGGTGCTCAGCTACCGGCTGCGTGGGCGGCGGATCTTCCGTATGGCACCGCTCCACCATCACTTCGAGCTGATCGGATGGGCCGAGGAGAAGATCACGGTCCGCTTCTGGATCGTGGCCGCGCTCGCCGCCGTGCTCGGCTTCAGCATCTTCCTCGTCAGCGTGACGGGGCTCTAGCCGCACCGATGATGACCGCACCGATCTCCCCGATCAGCTCGGCCGCCGACCTGCTCGGACGTCGCGCCGTCGTACTGGGCCTGGCGCGATCCGGCGTGGCCGCCGCGCGGTTCCTGTTCGACCAGGGAGCGACGGTGGCCGCCTACGATCGCCGTTCGGCCGCCGAGCTCGACGATGCGGTCGCATCGCTCGGCGGCCGCGATATCGAGCTTGGGCTCGGCATCACCGAGCGCGAGGCGCGGGATCTCCTCGAACGGGCCGACCTGCTGGTCACGAGCCCCTCGGTCTCCGCGCGCTTCCCGACGACCGACCGGTGGTTGCGCGAGGCCCTGGGCGCCGCCGAGGCGCGAGGGACGGAGATCGTCAGCGAGGTCGGCCTGTTCCTCCGGCTCGCGCGTTGCCGGATCCTCGGTGTCACCGGGACCAAGGGCAAGACGACGTCGACGGCGCTGGTGGCGGCGATGCTCGACGCTGCCGGAGTGCCGGCCGTGACCGGCGGAAACATCGGGACGCCGCTCATCGAACGAGCGCTCGAGCTCGGGCCGAACGACTGGGCCGTGATCGAGCTGTCCGAGCTCCAGCTGCCGACCATCGCGCGCGGCGCGGACGTCTCCCTGTACACGAACATCGGCGCCGACCATCTCGATCGGCACGGCAGCGTCGAGGCCTACAGGTCGGTCAAGGCACGACTCGCCGAGCTGTCGATCCCGACGGGGCGAGTCGTGCTCAACCGCGACGATCCCGGCTCCCGCGAGCTGGGCGACCGGCTGCCGGCTGACAGCGTGGCGTGGTACGCGCTGGACGATTCCGGCGAGGTGAGCCCGGCCGGGGCCATCGATGCGGACGGATGGATCGTCCTCGCCGGTGAGCGTCTCCTGCCGGTCTCCGATGTCCCGCTGCCGGGACGCCACATGCTCTCGAACGTCGTCGGCTCGGCGGTCGCCGCCCGCCTGGCCGGTGCCGACCTGCCATCGATCGCCGATGCGATCCGCGGCTTCAAGGGCGTTCCGCACCGGCTCGAGACGGTGGCCGAGCGCGAGGGCGTGCGATGGGTCAACGACTCGCAGGCCACGATCCCGGTGGCCGCGATCGCCGCCCTCACCGCCTTCGAGGCTCCGATCGTCGTGATCGCCGGAGGGCAGGGCAAGGGTCTCGAGTACGACTCCTTCGCCGACACCATCGCGGGGCGTTGCCGCGCGGCGGTGCTCATCGGCGAGACGGCCGACGAGCTGGAGGCGCTCATCGGGACTCGGGTGCCGGTCCGACGCGCCGCGTCGATGTCCGGGGCGGTTCGGATCGCCGCGGGCCTCGCGCAGGCCGGTGACATCGTCGTGCTGACGCCGGCCGCGGCCTCCTTCGACATGTTCGCCGACTATGCGGCCCGCGGCGACGCGTTCCGCGCGGCCGTGGCGGACCTGGAGCGCGACCGATGACCACCGCAGCCCTCCCGCGAGGGGCCGCACGCACGGCGACCGCATCGGGCCGGACGCGCGGCGGAGTCCGTCGCGAGCGACACGATCCGAGCTGGGCGCTCCTCGTGGCGGTGCTGGCGCTCACGGCCTTCGGGATCGTGATGGTCTACTCCGCGTCGAGCGTCAGGTCCTATTTCAGCAGCGCTGACCCCGCGGCGCAGGGCCTCGAGCAGCTCGGCTGGGCAGGGCTGGGCCTCATCGGCCTGCTGGTCGCGATGCGGATCGACTTCAGGCACCTGCGCTACCTGGCCATCCCGATCTTCGTCATCACCATCGTGCTGCTGATCGTCGTGCTCGTGCCGGGCATCGGCGCCGAGATCAACGGCTCCCGGCGCTGGATCGTGATTCCCGGCGTCGGCACCCTGCAGCCCTCCGAGTTCGCGAAGCTGGCGGTGATCCTCTATCTCGCCCACTGGCTCGATCGGCGGGGGAGCGAGGCGCGCGGCTTCGCCAACGGCTTCATCCCCTTCGGGCTGCTCGTCGCACCGGGCTTCCTGCTCATCGCGGCCGAGCCGGACCTGGGCACGGCGGGCATCTACGCGATCGTCGCCATCAGCATCTTCTTCATGTCGGGCGCGAACCTGATCTACCTCTCCATGGCCGGTGGGGCGGTCGCCGCCGCGGCGTGGGTGATGGTCAGCAGCACGAGCTACCAGCTCGACCGGGTGCAGTCGTTCCTCGATCCGTTCCGCGATCCGCTCGGCACCGGCTACAACACGATCCAGGCCTTGCTGGCCCTGGGGCTGGGCGGGCTGACCGGCCTCGGCCTGGGCGAGAGCCGCCAGAAGTTCCTCTACCTCCCCGCGCCCTCGACGGACTTCATCTTCGCGATCATCGGCGAGGAATGGGGGCTGAT
Organism: uncultured Chloroflexia bacterium; assembly: GCA_963828485.1. GTDB lineage: Bacteria > Chloroflexota > Limnocylindria > QHBO01 > QHBO01 > JACDBZ01. The sequence continues at coordinate 906,620 of CAWHEV010000010.1, read as the reverse complement.
CGGCACGCTGGGGGTGGTCGCCCTCTTCGTCGTGATCGCCTACCAGGGCTACCGGATCGCGATTGCCGCGCCGGACACCTTCTCGGGCCTCGTCGCGTGCGGCATCACCACCTGGCTCGTCGTCCAGGCCCTGGTGAACATGATGGTGGTCACGGCGCTCCTGCCGGTCACCGGCATCCCTCTCCCGTTCATCAGCGCCGGCGGGTCGGCGCTGACCATCAACCTGGCGGCGATCGGCATCCTCCTGTCGATCAGTCGCGAGACCACCCAGACAGGATCATTGCGTGATGCGGTGTTCGGTGTCGGGCGGCGGGACCGGCGGGCACGTGTACCCCGCGCTGGCCGTCGCACGGGCCCTGCGCGACGTACGTCGCGACGTTGAGCTCGACTACATCGGTGGCGCCCGTGGCTTCGAGCGGAGGCTCGTGGCCAGCCACGAGATGCGTGCCGAGCTCGATTACCACGAGCTCGTCGTGCGCTCGCTGCGCTCGGCCGGGGTCTCGCATCACACGCTCCTCGATCCGGCCCGGCTGGCCGCATCGATGCCCCAGGCGTGGTGGCTCCTCGGCCGCCTCCGCCCGGCGGCCCTCTTCACGACCGGGGGCTACCTGGCCGTCCCGCTCGTCATGGCGGCACGGGCGCGCGGGATCCCGACCCTCGTCTGGGAGGGCAATGTCCAGCCCGGCAGGGCCACGCGCGCCATCGGACGCTACGCGACGCGCGTGGCGGTCAGCTTCCCACCCACGCTCGACGCCTTTCCGGGGAACAGCTTCGTGTCCGGCACACCGATCCGGTCGTTCGACGGCATCGATCGGTCCGCGGCCCGGCACTCGTTCGGGGTCGACCCCGACGACCGGCTGCTGCTCGTCTTCGGCGGCTCACAGGCGGTGGCCAGGTTGAGCGCGGCCACCACCGCCGCCCTGCCACGGCTGCTCGCCGATTGGCACGTCCTGCACCTGACCGGCGAGCAGGGCATGGCCGCGGCGAGCGCCGCGCGCCACGCGCTGCCCGACGCGCTGCGCTCCCGGTACACCGCCGAGCCGTTCCTGACCGATCGCATGGCCGATGCGCTCGTCGCCGCCGACCTGGTGGTCGGGCGCGCAGGCTCGTCGACGTGCGCCGAGCTGGCCGCGGTCGGAGTGGCGTCGGTCCTCGTCCCGTATCCCTACGCCGGCGCGCACCAGCGCTACAACGCCACTTACCTGGCCGACGAGGGAGCCGCGCTGGCAATCGCCGATGAGGCGTTCGACGCCGACCGGCTGGTCGCCGAGGCCACGGGCCTGCTGGACGACGCCCGCCGCACCGCCATGGGCGCGGCGGCCGGACGGCTCGGCCGCCCCGACGCGGCCCGCTCGCTCGCCGAGGAGCTGCTGGCCCTGGCCGCGGCTCGTGTTGAGCCGGGGTCCGACCGATGATGACGGCCGGGATCGAGCGCCTCGACGTCCTTGCCGCCGATCGCGGCATCGTGCTGGAGTTGGACGCCCCGCTGGCGCCGCTGACCACGCTGCGGGTGGGCGGGCCGGCAGACCGGCTCGCCGCGCCCGGCTCGGTCGACGAGCTCGTCGCGCTCCTGGAGATCGCCGCTGAAGCCGGCACCCCGGTCTTCATGCTCGGCAAGGGGAGCGACGTGGTGGTGGCCGATGAGGGCATTCGCGGCCTCGTCATCCGTCCCAGAGCCGGCGGCGTCGCCGTCGACGGGACGCATGTGCGCGCCGAAGCCGGGACGGCCATGGCCGGCCTCGCACGTCGCTGCGCGCGGGAGGGGCTCGCGGGGTTCGACTGGGCGATCAGCATTCCCGGCTCGTTCGGTGGCGCCATCTGGGCCAACGCCGGCGCCCACGGAGGGGACATGGCGGGCGTCGTGCGCGAGGTCGACGTCTTCGATCCGGGCCGTGGCGGGCGGCGGGCTCTCACCGCGGCCGACTGCGCGTTCGGATACCGCGACTCGCGCTTCAAGCACACGGGCGAGGTCGTCCTCGGCGGCCTTCTGGAGCTGGCCCGTGGCGACCCGGCCGCGATCGGCGGCCTCATCGACGAGCATCAGGCGCACCGACGCGAAACTCAGCCGCTCGCCGATCAGAACGCGGGCAGCGTGTTCCGCAACCCGCCGGGCGACTCCGCCGGCCGCCTCGTCGAGGCGGCCGGGCTGAAGGGCCACCGGATCGGCAGTGCGCAGGTAAGCACCCTCCACGCGAATTTCATCGTCACCGAGCGCGATGCCGGGCGCGCTGCCGACGTCCGTGCGCTCGGCGACCACGTCCGTGCCGTGGTGGCGAAGCAGACGGGGATCGAGCTCGCTTACGAGATCGAGTTCGTCGGCAGCTGGCCGGAGCCCGGCTCGTGAGCCGGCTGCGCGTCGGGATCTTCGCCGGCGGCCGCTCCGCCGAGCACGAAGTGAGCGTCGCCTCCGCCGAGGCGGTCCTGCGAGCCATCGACCGCGACCTATTCGAGCCATACCTCGTGTACATCGACCGCGAGGGTCGGTGGACCCTGCCGGACGGTCCGGCGCCGCGGCTCGACGGTGGCCAGAGCCTGGCCGGCCTGGTCGGCGCGGCCAGCCCTGCCGAGGAGGTGGCGCGCCTGCGGGCGCACGACGCGCACGTGACGAGCGCCTCCGCCGACGGTGGTGCGCTCGCGGCCCGCGCCGCGCTGCGCTCGCTCGGCGACGCGATCGACGTCGCCTTCCTCGTCGTGCACGGGCCGTACGGCGAGGACGGCACGCTCCAGGGGTTCCTGGAGCTGGCCGGCATCCCGTACGTCGGAGCGGGCGTGCTCGCGAGCGCCGTGGCCATGGACAAGGTCGTCTTCAAGGACCTCATGCGCGGCCACGGCCTGCCGGTGGTCGAATCGGTCTGGTACCGCCGCGGCGCATGGGCATCGGAGCCCGATCACGTCATCCGAGAGGTCCACGAGCGCCTCGGTGAGCGGTCGGTGGTGAAGCCGGCGCGGCTTGGGAGCAGCATCGGCATGTCTGTGGTGCATCGCATCGATGAGCTGCCGCCGGCCCTGGACGAGGCATTCCGGCATGACAGCAAGGTGATCGTGGAGGCGTATGTCGCCGATGCCCGCGAGCTCGAGTGCGGCGTCCTGGGCAACGAGGATCCGATCGTGTTCGAGCCGGGGGAGGTCCGTTCCAGCCACGAGTTCTACGACTACGAGGCGAAGTACGTGGAAGGGCTGGCGACCGTCGAACCCCGGGCCGAGGTCGATCCGGAGCTTGCCGCACGCCTCAGGGAGCTGGCGCTGGCCGCGTATCGCGCCGTCGACGCCGCCGGACTCGCCCGTATCGACTTCCTGGTCACGCCGGCCGAGGCGTTCATCAGCGAGATGAACACCCTTCCCGGGTTCACCGCTACCAGCATGTACCCCAAGCAGGCCGAACTGGCGGGCATCACGTTCGGTGAGCTCATCGCAAGGCTCATCGAGCTCGGGATGGAGCGGGATCGATGAAGCTCAAACCACAGCCGCCACGGCCGCGCCGCGCAACCCGGCCATCGGCCTCGAAGCGGTCCGGGAGGCGCTTCCTCAGGCGCGGCAACGGACGCATGGCCAGCCGCCCGACCATCTCCCTTCGCCGACGCCTGTCGACGCGCCTGCCGTCGATCAGGCGGCTGCTGGCCGGAGTCGGCGCGGTCGCCCTCGCGGCGGCGCTGGTGGCGCTCGTCGGGGGACCATGGCTGCGCGTGGGCGAGGTCGGGTGGGAGGGAGCCCGATTCACCCGAGCCGCGGACCTCGATGCGGTGCTCGAGACCGCGGAGGGCGCCAACGTCCTCGCCGTCGACACGATCCTGCTGCGGGAGCGCATCGAGCGTCTGCCCGCGGTCGCCGAGGCGACGGTCACGGCCAGCCTCACCGGCAGCGTCCGGGCGATCGTGGTGGAGCGTGAGCCGGCGTTCGCCTGGGAGAACCGCCTCGCGCGGTTCATCGGCGCGCCCGACGGGGCGCTGATCGCGCGCGAGGATGCGCTCGAAGGGCCCGATGCTCCGCCGGACGGGCTGCCGTTGATCAGGGATATGCGGATCGCCGCCCGTGTGCTCACCGTCGGTGACGTCATTCCGGAGACCATCGTGCGGGTCGCGCTCCGCCTCGCGGCACTGGATCCGGCGCTGCTCGGCTCCGATGCGACCGAGCTGTCGATCAGCGTCGACGACGACTACGGCTTCCGCCTGGTATCGGCGGAAGAGGGGTGGGAGATCGCGTTCGGCGTCTTCGGCAGTGATCCGAGCGAGACGGCGGCCGATGCCGAAGCCCGGCTCGACAGCCAGGTGACGGCCGTCCGCACGCTGTTCGCCACGCGCCCCGAGGCCGAGCTCGCCTGGGTGGATGTGCGCAACCCGGGAAAGGTATATTTCCGTGCCAAAGGGTGATGTGATCGCGGTGGCGCGGCGCCTCGCCAGCCGGATCCCCCAGTTCGGAACTGTCCCAGATGTGGCTTCCGCTCGTCGGCCTCGCGCTCGGAATCGCGCTCGGGCTGGTGCTCAACGTCAACGTGAGCCCAGACCTGGCGCGCTACTCGGCCGTGGCCATCCTGGCCGGCCTCGACTCGGTGCTCGGAGCCATTCGTGCCGAGCTCGACGCCCACTACGACAACCGGATCTTCATCAGCGGGTTCATCACCAACGCGCTGGTGGCCGTCGCGCTGACCTTCGTCGGGGATCGGCTGGGCATCGACCTCTACCTCGTCGCGCTCTTCGCCTTCGGCCTGCGCATCTTCCAGAACGTGGCTCTCATTCGGCGCCACTTCCTGTAGGCTCGATCGGCATCGATGGCGCGCCCTCGCGCGCCGCGCTCAGGAGGTAGCTTGGAACGCGAAGCGGTCCTCGTCGGCATCGACGCCGGGACGACGAAAGTCACGACCCTCATCGGCGAGGTCGGGCGCACCGGTGACGTGAACGTCATCGGCTACGGCATCGCACCGTCGATCGGCATGAAGAAGGGGATGGTCGCCAACATCGACCAGACCGTGCAGTCCATCGCGGGGAGTGTCGAGAAGGCCGAACGGCTGAGCGGCTACAAGATCAGCTCCGCGTTCGTCGCGGTCGGCGGCTCGCACATCTCGTCGCAGAACTCGCGTGGCGTGGTTGCCGTCTCGGGCCACAAGCGCGAGGTGAGCCGCGAGGACGTGGCCCGCGCGACCGACGCGGCCCGTGCGGTGCAGGTTCCCTCCAACCGCGAGATCCTCCACGTCGTGCCGCGCGGCTACATCGTGGATGGGCAGGAGGGCATCAAGGACCCGCTCGGGATGAGCGCCGTGAGGCTCGAGGTCGAGACCCACATCATCGCCGGCGCCGCGACGTCGGTCCAGAACCTGTCGAAATGCATCGTGAACTCCGGCGTGCAAATCGACGAGATGGTGATCAGCTCGCTCGCCGGGGCCGAGGCCACGCTCAACGACACCGAGAAGGAGCTGGGCGTGCTCGTCGCTGATATCGGCGGCGGCACCACCGACATCGCGATCTTCGTGGACGGCGCGGTGTACCACACCGCGGTGCTTCCGGTCGGTGGCATCAATGTCACGAACGACGTCGCGATCGGGCTGCGCACCAGCCTCAACCTGGCCGAGGAGATCAAGATCAAGCACGGCACGGCCAACCTCGCCGATGTCGAGCCCGAGGAGCTGATCAACGTGGCGGTCCTGGGCGAGGCCGGCGGCCAGACCATCCAGCGCCGCAAGCTGTGCGAGATCATCGAGGCTCGGATGGGTGAGATCTGCAGCCTCATCCGCGAGGAGGTCAAGCGATCCGGACACGCGGGCATGCTGCCCGCCGGGGCCGTGCTGACCGGCGGTGGCGCTCGCCTTGCCGGCGTGGACGTGCTGGCGCGCGAGACGCTCGAGATGCCGGTCCGCGTCGGCTCGCCGCAGGGCGTCGGCGGCCTCATGGACCAGATCGGAAACCCCGCGTTCAGCACGCCGCTCGGGCTGCTCCTGTGGGGCGCCCACCACCTCGGTGAGGAGCCGATCGGCTACGGCAGCCCCAACGGCACGAGCCCGCTCTCGCGCGTCGGCGACTGGTTCAGGAACCTCTTCCCGGGCTGACCCGATGGCCTGATCGTGGACAGACGACGCCCTCGTCCACCGATCCGTTGCAGGCTGTGGATAAGTCCGGGGCCCGATGTGGAAAAAACGCCGACGGGCGCCGGGCCACGTCGGTAGAATCGGTCAAACCCGTCGTGCGCTCGGGTTTGCCGCAGACGAAGAGATACCTCAGAGGGCCACCCGACATGCCGCTACGCTCCGACTCCGAGAACTTCGCACTCATCAAGGTCATCGGCGTCGGTGGCGGGGGCAGCAACGCTGTCAACCGGATGATCCGCGCCGAGATGATGGGCGTCGAGTTCATCAGCGTGAACACCGATGCCCAGGCGCTCCTCCAGAGCGATGCGCCGCATAAGATCCGCATCGGCGACAAGCTGACCCGCGGGCTCGGCGCCGGAGCGGACCCGGCCGTCGGCCAGCGCGCGGCGGAGGAGGATTCGGAGAAGATCTACGAGGCGCTCAAGGACGCCGACATGATCTTCATCACCGCCGGCATGGGCGGTGGCACCGGGTCGGGCGCGGCGCCGATCATCGCCGAGATCGCCAAGGACCTCGGAAGCCTGACCGTGGCGGTCGTAACCAAGCCGTTCAGCTTCGAGGGCATGCGCCGCAAGCTCGTGGCCGAGCAGTACACCGAGCTCCTCAAGGAGAAGGTCGACACGCTCATCACGATCCCGAACGATCGGCTTCGCGAGGTGGTCGACAAGAAGACGTCGATCGTCGACGCGTTCCGCGTCGTGGACGACGTCCTGCGCCAGGGCGTGCAGGGCATCAGCGACCTGATCACCGTGCCGGGCCTGATCAACCTCGACTTCGCCGACGTCAAGACGATCATGCGCGAGGCGGGCAGCTCGATGATGGGCATCGGCATCGGCACCGGTGAGAACCGGGCCGTCGAGGCTGCGCGCGCGGCGGTCATGAGCCCGCTGCTCGAGGTGAACATCACCGGCGCCCGTGGCATCCTCTTCAACGTCACCGGTGGCAGCGACCTCGGCCTCTTCGAGGTCAACGAGGCGGCCGAAGTGATCAAGGAGGCCGCCGACCCGGAGGCGAACATCATCTTCGGAACCGTCATCGACGACCGAATGCGCGACGAGGTGAAGGTGACCGTCATCGCCACCGGCTTCGACGGCACGCGCAAGGCGAAGCAGCCGAACCGATTTGGCGCCGAGGCCGCGGGCGGCGTCGAATCGTCGCTCGACGAGCGCAGCCGCGAGATCCTGGCCGAGATCGAGCGCGACCGCGAGCAGCGCCAGAACCTCGAGGACCAGATGGGAACCGAGTCGCCGTTCGCGCGGCCGACGGAGCGAGAGGCGACCGAGATCTCGACGCCCGAACGGAAGCCGCTACCGGTGCAGTCCGGAAGCCTCGAGCCGCGGTCGGGGTACAGCGACACCGACCTCGATATCCCCAGCTTCCTGCGCCGCAAGAACGACTGACCACTTCGGGCGTGACGCCCGCGGATGAGACCTGAGCCCCGGCCGAGCGCCGGGGCTCGGTTATCTGCGCTCCGAGGCGCCCTTGACGGGCGTCCGAGGCGCCGCCGATGATCTGAGTGATGGTGGACTTCGGCTCGGCCGATTCACGCGATTCGCGGTGGTCGGAGGCGTGGATGCCATGGGTGCTCGGCGCGCTCGGTGTCGCCGCTGTCGTCCAGCTCGGATTCACGCTGGCGCCTGACTCGTACAGCATCCTCGGGCCGTACCTGCTCGTCGACTTCGAGATGGTCTTCGGCGCGGCCCGGGCGGTGAGCCCATTCCTGCTGGCCGCCGCCGTCCTCGTCGGGGCCGAGCGCTGGCGACCGGGGCGTCACTGGCTGATCTGGGGGGCGGTCCTGCTGGGGCTTCATGGGTTGCTCGAGCTGGCATTCAGCGCGTGGTGGGTGGTCCGGTCCCCAGACGAGGACATGGTTCGCCTGCAGACCGTGCTCTTCGTGAGGGTCGCCGCGAGCACAGCTGCCGAGATGGTCGCCTACGGGGCATTGGCCGCAGGACTGTGGGTGGCGCGGTCGAGACGATCGCTGACCATCCCGCGGAAGGAAGCCATCGCGGCAGTAGGTCTCATCGGCGCCACCGCGTTCGCCACCGCTGTCTGGCTTGCGGCGCAGTTCGTCGCCCCCGCTGGCGCGTCGGAAGCGCCGTACGTCGCGTTCGCCGTGCTCGCGGCCGTGGCATATCTCACAACCGCGCTCGTCGGCGTGGCCGCGATCCGCGCATTGCCTGCCGATGGGTGGCTGCATCCGGAGACGCTCATCGCGGCCGGGGCCACGCTCGCCGTGGCCGGAGGTGCCGCGCAGTCAGGGTTCGGGTCGAGCGTCCTCTTGAATGGCATGGCCTTCGACGACGTGCAGGTGGTGTTCACGTTGATCGGCGCAGCCATTGTCATCGGCCTGGCGTGCATGGTGGCGGGCTTCGCAGCTGGCGCCCTGGCGCGCGAACACGCTCTCTCGGCAGCTACGCCCGGATCGGCTGAGCGGCGCTGACGACGCCGTGCCACGATGGCGGCGATGGAGATCGTTGGCGCCGAGCTGCCGAGCGTGGTGCAGATCCGGGACCGACACGACCGGCTCCTCGGCAGGCTGCGCGCGATGGCCGAGGCCAACGGGCACGATCCCGACCGGCTGAGGATCGTGGCCGTCACGAAGACGCACCCGATCGAACTGGTCCGGGCCGCACTCGAGGCGGGCCTCACCGCCTTTGGCGAGAACCGGGTGCAGGAGGCGGTGCCGAAGATCGCGGCACTGCCGGATGCCGAGTGGCACCTCGTCGGTCACCTCCAGTCGAACAAGGAACGTCGCGCGGTCGAGGCGTTTCGCTGCATCCACTCGGTCGCATCAGTTGAGCAGCTCGAACGCATCCACCACCGAGCGGCCGATGGAACCCGACGACCATCGCTGCTCGTCCAGGTCAACGTCAGCGACGAGGCCTCGAAAGAGGGGATGAGCGCCGATGAGGTCCTCGCGCCGGCGATGGTTGCCGCGGCGCGAGCCACGAACCCCGTTGGGCTGATGACGATCGCGCCGATGGGGGCATCCGGCGAGGAGGCACGCGCGGTCTTCGCGGCGCTGCGGGAGCTGCGGGATCGCCTCGAGCAGGCTGCGGGCATCGGCCTGCCGGAGCTGTCGATGGGGATGACCGCCGATGCGGAGGCGGCAGCGGCCGAAGGCGCGACGATGGTCCGCGTCGGTACGGCGCTCTTTGGCCCGCGAGCCTGACCGGCTGACGCTGTATCCTCCGGCTCCGTGCCGACCCTTCTCGTCACCTTCCTCCAGATGCTGGTGACCCTCTTTCTGCTTCTCCTGCTCGCGAGAGTGGTCCTGAGCTGGACGAACCCCATGGGCGGCGGTGCATTGACCGCATTTATCTACCAGGCGACCGAGCCGATCCTGGCGCCGATCCGCCGGGTCCTTCCGCCGACGGGCGGGATCGACTGGGCGCCCATGATCGTGATGCTGTTGCTCGGGGTGATCCTGCGCGTGATCGGCCGGCTCTAGCCATCGATTGATGGGCCATCGTGGCGACGGCTATACTGCCGACTCCCCGATGGGCGATTGGCTCAGCTGGTTAGAGCGCACGGTTCACATCCGTGAGGTCACTGGTTCGAATCCAGTATCGCCCACCACCTATCCCTCCCTGACCGATGGCTGAGCGCGCGCTGCGCATCGCGCTCACCACCGAGTCGTACCTGCCCTACCTCTCCGGCGTGACCGTGTCGGTCGATGCCCTGGCTCGAGGTCTCGGAGCTCGCGGGCACGAGGTGCTCGTCGTTGCGCCGAGGCCCGAACGCGGCGCGACGATCGTCGACGTCGGCTCACCGGGGCCGGAACCCGCCTACGCATGGCTCGGCTCGTACCAGCTTCCGCGGCTGGCGCCGCCCGCGTACCGGATGGCGTGGCCGAACCCGATCGACGACGCATGGAGGACGGCGCGCGCCTTCCGCCCCGACGTGGTCCACGCCCACTCGCCGTTCGTGACCGGCGTCCTCGCTCGGCGGCTGGCGCGATCGGTGCGCGCTCCGCTCGTCTTCACCCACCACACCCGCTTCGCCGACTATGGCCACTACCTCGGCCCGCTGGCGCGCCCCGGCGCGGCCCTGACCGACGCGTACCTGCGCGGCTTCTGGGCCGGGTGCGCCGCCATCATCGCGCCGTCCTCGGAGCTCGCCACCGAGATCCGCGAGCGCCTGCCCGAGCGGCAGCGTGCCAGGGTCCGGATCATCCCGACCGGGATCGACGTCGACGCCATCCGTCGCCTCGAGCGCGTCGATCCGCGCCCGGCGGCGGGATGGCCGTCCGACGCCGTTGTGATCGCGACCCTCGGCCGGCTCGCCCCCGAGAAGAGCCCGGGGACGATCCTGGACGCCATGGCCATCGTCGCCGCGGCGGATGCGAGCGCGAGGTTGCTGGTCATCGGCGGCGGCCCATCCGAGCCCGAGCTTCGCTCGCGGGCGGCTGAACCGGATCTCGCCGGAAGGGTCGTGTTCACCGGTGCGCTGCCCAGGATGGAGGCATTGGCGCGGCTGTCGGCTGCCGATCTGTTCGCATTCGCGTCGCGCACCGAGACGCAGGGCCTCGTGCTGGCCGAGGCGCTTGCCGCGGGCCTTCCGGCTGTCGCCGTCGAAGGGCCGGGGGTGCGCGATTCGGTTCACCACGGCGTGGACGGGCTGATCGTGCGAGCCGATCCGTCCCGGATGGTCGCAGCCCGCCTGGCAGAAAGCCTTGGCGCGCTCGTGACCGATGCGGGTCGTCGGAGGGACATGGCCGAGCGGGCGAAGGCCGATGCCGGTCGCTTCGCGGTCGGCGCGAGGGTGGCCGAAGTCGAGGCGCTGTACCGCTCGTTGGTCGATTGACGCGTTCGAATGCTTGCGCCCGCATCGAGCGGGCGTACAATGCCGGCCATGCGAGTGAGTCTGGTGGCCCGCTTCGTCTCTCACCCATCCATCGACTTCGGTTCGGGGCGCCGTCTGGCGCATCGGCCACGTCTGGGGCTGGGCATGCCCCACACCGTCTATCACCGACCGCGTCGCGCGGCGATGTCGCTGGCGAGTGTGAGCGCCCTGCGCTCCCAGACCAGCCGCTTCCGCTTCCCCGCGGTGGGTCGTGCCGCTCGCATTCCCGCCCCACGCCCCGCGCTCCCGTACGGGTTGCCGCGCGTCCGCCGCGCCTAGCGGCTCCGGGGTGCCGATCCTGCGCACCGCACGCGCCACATCGGCCGGCGGGGTGGTTCACCGCACCACCGACGCGGGCCTGGAGATCGTCCTGGTCCATCGCCGCTCTCCGGTCCTGTGGGCCCTGCCGAAGGGCACGCCGGACTCCGGCGAGACCGTCGAGGAGACGGCGCTGCGCGAGACCCGTGAGGAGACCGGGCTCGAGGTCGAGATCGAGCGACGTCTGCGTTCGATCCGCTACTTCTTCGTGCGCGGGTCGACCCGCTTCCACAAGACCGTGCACTTCTTCCTGATGCGCGCCATCGGAGGCGGGACCGACGAGCACGACGCCGAGTTCGACGAGGTGCGCTGGGTCGAGCTCCACGAAGCCCTGGCGCTCCTGAGCCATGCCACCGAGCGAGCGGTGGTCGAGGAGGCCGCGGCGATGGTGATCGACGGGGCGCAGGCGAACGCATGAGCGGCGCCACCGAGCTGCACCGAACGCCGTTGCACGACGCCCACGTCGAGCTCGGCGCCCGCATGGTGCCGTTCGCCGGGTACGAGATGCCGGTCCAGTACGCCTCGATCCTCGAGGAGCATCGCACGGTGCGCAGCAGCGTCGGGCTGTTCGATCTGTCGCACATGGGCGAGATCGAGATCCGCGGCGAGGAGGCTGTCGCGTTCCTGCGCTATGCGCTCGTCAGCGATCCGGGGGCCCTGGAGGTCGGGCAGGCGCAGTACTCGATGCTGTGTGAGCCTGACGGCGGGATCATCGACGACCTCATCGCCTATCGGCTGGACGACGGCCGCTTCTGGATCGTCTGCAACGCATCGAACCGCGCCGTGGTCCTCGAGCAGCTGATCAGCCTCCTCGCACAGGGCGACTTCGGTGCCGAGATCGACGACCGCAGCGATCGGGTAGCGCTGATCGCACCGCAGGGCCCGGCCGCCGCGTCCGTCCTGGAGAACCTCACGGAAGTCCGGCTCGATGAGATCTCGAACTACCACGCCACCGAGGGAGCCGTGGCCGGCGTCGATTGCCTGGTCGCGAGGACCGGCTACACCGGCGAGGACGGCTTCGAGCTCTTCTGCGATTCGCGGCGCGCGACCGATCTGTGGGCGGCGCTGCTCGACGCGGGCGACCGCCACGGGATGAGACCCTGCGGGCTCGGGGCGCGCGACACCCTGCGGCTCGAGGCGGGCATGCCGCTGTACGGCAACGAGCTGAGCCGTGACACGAACCCGTTCGAGGTCAACCTCGGGCGGGTCGTGAAGCTCGAGAAAGGGGAGTTCATCGGGCGCGCCGCCCTCCAGGCCGTGCAGCAGGGCGGTCCGGAGCGCAAGCTCATCGGTCTCCAGATGATCGATGATGCCATCCCGAGAAGCGGCTACGAGGTCCGCGCCGAGGGAGCAGGGGTGGGCCGCGTCACCAGCGGAACCCAGTCGCCGACGCTCGGAACCCGAATCGCCATGGCGCTGGTCCCGGCGGCGCTTGCCGGCATCGGCAACGGCTTCGAAGTGGTGGTCCGCGACCGCCCCCAGAGGGCGGAGCAGGTAAAGTTGCCGTTCTACCGGCGCCCTCGCGATTGAGCCGGTCGCCCGACGCCGAAGGAGGATCCACGCACCGATGTCGTATCCGACCGATCTCGCCTACTCGCGCGAGCACGAATGGGTGCGCGCCGACGGGGGGCGCGCCATCATCGGCATCACCAGCTTCGCCGCCGATGAGCTGGGGGACATCGTCTTCGTGGAGCTGCCCGAGGTCGGGGCCGCGCTGACGCAGTTCGCGACGTTCGGCGTGGTCGAGAGCGTCAAGGCGGTGAGCGACCTGTATGCGCCCGTGTCGGGAGAAGTGGTCGAGGTGAACGAGGCCCTGCGTGAGACGCCTGAGCTGCTCAACTCCGATCCATTCGGGGAGGGGTGGATCGCGCGGATCGCGCTGGCCGACCGCTCGGAGCTGGACGCGCTGCTCGACGCGTCCGCCTACGCCGAAGCGACCGCCTGAGCCCGGTCCGGGGCCATGAGCTACTCGCCGCATACCGATGCCGACCGCTCTGAGATGCTGCGGGCCATCGGCGTGGCCTCGGTCGAGGATCTGTTCGCCGACATCCCCACCGCCGTTCGCGCCTCGGCGTGGGATGTCCCGCCGCCGCTCACCGAGCAGGAGGTCCGTGCCGAGCTGAGCCGGCTTGCCGGCCGCAACAGGATTCCCGAGGTGAGCTTCCTGGGCGCCGGCGTGTACCGCCACCTCGTCCCGTCGGTGGTCGGAGAGGTGATCGGCAGGCCCGAGTTCGCGACGGCATACACGCCGTACCAGCCCGAGGTCAGCCAGGGCACGCTCCAGAGCATCTACGAGTTCCAGTCGCTCGTGTGCGAGCTGACCGGCATGGAGGTGGCGACAGCCTCGCATTACGACGGGGCGACGGCCACGGCCGAGGCCGCCCTGATGGCCTGCCGGCTCACGCGACGCCATCGCGTCGCCGTCTCGGCCGGCGTGAGCCCGGACACGCGCCGTGTGCTGGAGACCTACTGCTCCGGCCCGGGAATCGAGGTCGTGACGGTGCCGATCGACCTTGCGGAGGGCGGCACGGGCACCACGCATCCCGATGTCACCTCCGCCGCCCTGGGGGACGACGTCGCCTGCCTCGTCGTTGCGCAACCGAACTTCTACGGCCAGCTCGAGCCGATGCGGGACCTGGCCGGTGCGGCCCACGCGGCCGGCGCGCAGCTCGTCGCCGTCATCGAGCCGACATCGCTCGCCATCCTCGAGGCTCCCGGCTCGTACGACGCCGACATCGTCGCCGCCGAGGGCCAGCCGCTCGGCATCCCGGCCAACTTCGGCGGCCCATACGTCGGGCTCATGGCGGCGCGGATGGCATCGGTGCGGCAGATGCCCGGCCGCCTCGTCGGGGCCACCCGCGACGCCGAGGGGCGCCGTGGCTACGTGCTCACCCTCCAGGCACGCGAGCAGCACATCCGTCGCGAGAAGGCAGCCAGCAACATCTGCACGAACCAGGCGCTCATGGCGTTGGCCGCGACCGCCTACCTGTGCGCAGTCGGGCCCGACGGCCTGCGCGAGGTGGCCGAGCGATCGACGATCCAGGCACGACACCTGGCCGGCACCCTCGAGACGGCCGGGCTCGCCCGTCGCCGATTCTCCGGCGCCTACTTCGCCGAGGTGACCATGAGCGTCCCGGATGCGGCGCGACGGCACGCGTTGCTGGCTGAGCGGGGGATCGTGGCAGGGCACCTCCCCGAGCGCGACGAGCCTGAGCTGCTCGACACGCTCCTGCTGGCGGCGACCGAGCTCACCACCGATGACGACATCGCGCGCCTGGTCGACGCTCTGGAGGCGACGTCGTGAGCGTCGTGGACGCGACGCGCCCGGACGCATCGGGTCGGGGATCCGCGTTCTCCGGCACGGCGGGCGGCGAAGAGCTGACGATCATCGAGCCGCTCATCTTCGAACGCTCACGTGCCGGCCGGCGCGCCGTGCGCTTTCCGCCGGCCAGCGAGGAGGCGCGCGCGGCGGCTGAGGGTCAGCCGGCACTGCCCGAGTCGGTCCGGCGTGACCGGGCGCCTCGGCTGCCGGAGGTCAGCGAGCTCGAGATGTTGCGCCACTTCAACCGGCTGGCGCACCTGAACCAGGCCATCGATGTGAACTTCTACCCCCTCGGGTCGTGCACGATGAAGTACAACCCGAAGGTCAACGAGTGGGCAGCCCGCCTCCCAGGGCTGGCCGAGAGCCATCCCCTCGATCCCGAATCGCTTGGCCAGGGCAGCCTGGAGCTCATGTGGCTCCTCGCCGAGCTGCTCAAGGAGATCAGCGGGTTCGACGCGGTCAGCCTCCAGCCGGCCGCCGGAGCGCACGGCGAGCTGACCGGGATGCTCATCGCCCGCGCCTTCCATCGGTCGAACGGCGAGGGGGATCAGCGCACGAAGGTGCTGGTGCCGGACTCCGCGCACGGGACGAACCCGGCGACGGCCACCATGGTCGGCTACGAGACGGTCACGATCCGTTCGAACGAGCGTGGCGGCATCGACCTCGATGCGCTGCGATCCGCACTCGGACCGGACGTCGCCGCGCTCATGATCACGAACCCGAGCACCCTGGGCATCTTCGAGGACCAGATCGACGAGGTGATCGCCGCCGTGAAGGCGGCGGGCGCCATCGCCTACATGGACGGCGCCAACCTCAACGCCATCCTCGGCCGGTTCCGCCCCGGCGAGGCGGGCTTCGACGTCATGCACTTCAACCTTCATAAGACCTTCAGCACGCCGCACGGCGGCGGGGGACCGGGTGCCGGTCCGATAGGCGTCAGCCGGCGCCTGGCTCCGTTCCTCCCGAAGCCGGTGCCGATCCTCGCCGAAGGCGACCCGGACGAGGTGCTGGCCAACGCGCAGGCCGGCCGCTCGACGCCGGGGGCGCGGTTCGCACTCGATCACGATCGGCCCGAGAGCATCGGCAAAGTGCGGAGCTGGTACGGCAACTTCGGCATGTTCGTGCGCGCGTACACGTACATTCGGTCCAACGGCGACAGCGGGCTTCGCACGATCAGCGAGGACGCCGTCTTGGCCGCCAACTACCTTCGTGTGCGCCTGCACGACGTCTACGATCTGCCCTACGACCGGCTCAGCAAGCACGAGGTCGTCTTCAGCGGGCGTCGCCAGAAGCGAGAGCACGGCGTGACGACCCTCGACATCGCCAAGGCCATCCTCGACCACGGGATCCACCCACCGACGATCTACTTCCCGCTGATCGTCGAGGAGGCGATGATGGTCGAGCCGACCGAGACCGAGAGCCTCGAGACACTGGACCGGTTCGTCGAGGTCATGCGGGGGATCGCCGCCCTGGCCGCCGAGGACCCGCAGGCCATCAAGCGCGCGCCCGAGACGACTCCGGTCGGGCGCCTGGATGAGGCAGCCGCCGCCCGCCGCCCCGATCTCGGTCATCGGTTCGTGAGTGACGAGGCGCCGGACGTGCCCGCCGAAACCTCGATACCTTCGCCGGCAGAGGTGCCAACCGCCTGAGGTCGAAACGGCGTCCCGCAACGGCCCGCGTACGTCAAGGTGCAATGGCCAAGCGTGCGCCACGCTCCGGTACGCGGCGGAAGCGTTCTGAACCTATCTGGACGGGCGGGGGTACTATGACAAACCCGCCCGGGCAGCCGATCGGTCAGGTGCCAGTGGAAGCGAGACAACCGGACGAGCTCGTCGTCCGCATGCAGGGTGGCGACCTTGATGCGTTCGAAGAGTTCTTCAACACGTATCAGCGCCCGGTGTACGCCACCGCCCTGGCGATCACGCGCGACCCGTTCCTGGCCGAAGAGGTCCTGCAGGACTGCTTCGTGAAGGCCTACCGGGTGCGTGAGCGGCTCGACCCGCTTCGCTCGCCTCTGCCGTGGCTTCAGCGCGTGACGATCAACATGTGCTACAGCCGCGTCAGCCGCCGCAAGGCGCTCTCCGAGCCGATCACCAGCCTCATCACCAACCTCGTGGTGGACCTCGCCGCACGGCCCGACCAGGTCGTCGAGTCACGAGAGGTTCTCGACGTGCTCCAGCGCGGGATCGATGCCCTGCCGCCGAAGCAGCAGACCGCGATCATCCTCTACTACCTGCACGGCTACTCGCTGGCCGAGGCCGCGGAGATCGCCGACTGCAACGTGGGAACCATGAAGTCGCGCCTCCACTACGCGCTGAAGGCGCTGCGCGCCCGCCTGCCGATCGAGCGGCGCATCCCCGTCGGCGCGCAGGCCGCGGCCCTGAGAGCCAACCGATGAGCTGCAGGCGCGTCTGTCGTGAGCTCCTGTGGCTGGCACGCTTCGGCGAGCTCGGCCCGAGCTCGCAGCCCCACCTCGATCACCTCACCACATGCCGCTCTTGCCGCGACGAGGTCGGGTTCGACAGGGCGATGGTCGCCCAGCTCCAGCGAGCGCTCGCCGAGCGGATCGGTGATGTCGCGCCTTCGCCCCGGGCATGGGCCACCATCCTGGCCCGCGCCAGCGAGCCGGAGCCGCGCCCAATGAGCCGCTTCCTGGCGTGGTCGACTGCACTGGGCGGGCGCCTTCGCGTCACGGCGATCGCCGCGACCGGCCTCGCCCTGCTGCTGGCGCTGAACACCGAGATCGTGCCGATGACGGTTCCGGCCGCGGACGAGTCACTGGGCTGGCAGGCCTTCAGCGTGAGCACGCGCCAGGTTCCCCGGCCGGTGCCGGCACGCGGCTCGGAGCCAGCGGCCGAGGCGGCGGAAGTCGTGGATGCCGCGGCGGCCACCGGCGTCACGGCGATGCTGCTGCCACCGTCGCGCGCGGGAGCCGCCGAACCCGCCGGCCCGGCGACCGAGGAGCCCGCCGTCGAGGAGACGCGGAGCGTCGTTCCGGCCGTCGACGTGTTCGAGACGGCCTGGTTCGACGAGGCCGCCAATGACACGGAAGTGCCGCCCGCGGAGCCGCCGGCTCCGGGCTTTGGCGAGCCTTCCTGAAGCGTGACAGTTGTGCGAGACTAGCGCACTGTCTTTTGACGAGGATCAGCCCCGGATCACCGGCCCAGCCGAGATCACGACCGGAGCGGTGGTCCGAGACAACCGGTATGGAGGAGCACTGGATGCGCACCTGGAGATTGATCTCCGTCTTTGCGATCCTGGCGCTCGTGCTGGCGGCCTGTGGGCCGTCCGGTTCGAGCCCATCAGCGGGTGAGGAATCCGAGCCCCCCGCGACCGAATCCGAAGGGGCTGAGCCCTCGGAGGGTGGAAGCGGCGGTGAGCCGGTGGCGGGCGGAACGCTCGTCTTCGGCGGCGCACGGCTGTCCGCATCGCTCGACCCGGCGCTCACCAGCGATGGCGAGTCGTTCCGCGTCCTGCAGCAGGTCTACGAGCCACTCGTCGACCTGGCCCCGGGCTCGACGAACGAGCTGGTCGGTGTCCTGGCCGAGTCCTGGACGGGCGGCCCGGGTGACACCGAGTACGTCTTCCAGCTCCGCGAGGGCGTCACGTTCCACGACGGAACCGAGTTCAACGCGGAGGCGGTGAAGATCAACTTCGACCGCATGCAGAACTTCGACGAGACCGACCAGGCGAGCGCCTACTACTACGGCGCGCTCATGGACGGCTTCGGCCCGGACAACCTCATCAGCAGCGTCGAGGCCACGGGCGACCTCGAGGTCACGATCACGCTGCGCGAGCCGAGCCCGACGTTCCTGTTCGGCATCACCCTGACGCCGTTCGCGATCGTCAGCCCGGCGATCCTGGAGTCGACCGCCGCGGACTCGTCCGAGACGAGCACCCTCGACACCGACATCGTGCAGGCGGGCACCGGCCCGTTCGTGCTCGATGACTACGTGCCGGACGACAACGCGACGCTCGCGCGGAACGAGGACTACTGGGGTGATCCGGCGTATCTCGATCGGCTGATCATTCGCCCGATCGCGAATCCGCAGGACCGCCTTGCCGCCCTCCAGGGCGACAGCATCCAGGGCTTCGACCTCGTCAACCCTTCGGACTATGAGACCGTCGAGAGCGAGGGCTTCGCGCTCGTTGAGCGCGCTTCGTTCAACACCCTGTACCTCGGCCTGAACCCGGTGGCCCGCGAGAACGCGGCCGCTGCCGAAAGCGGTGTCGCCGACGTCTACGCCGGCGAGACCTCGCCCCTCCAGGACCTGGCGGTGCGCCAGGCCATCGAGATGGCGATCGACAAGCAGGCCCTGATCGATCCGTTCTACGGCGGACGGGGCACGATTGCCGACACGTTCATGCCTGACTCGAGCGGCTGGTTCGATGCCGTCGGTGCCGGAGTGACCCCGGTCGCGCCCGACCCCGAGGGCGCAGCGGCGCTCCTCGCGGAGGCCGGCTTCACAGCCGACAACCCGGCGGTCATCCACTTCTGGTATCCGACCGAGGTGACGCGTCCGTACATGCCGGATCCGCGTGGCCTGCACGAGGCGGTGACCGGGATGCTCGAGGCCGCGGGCTTCGTCGTCGAGCCGCACAGCGATATCTGGGACGATCCCGGATACCTGTTCGACGCTCAGAACGGCTTCTACGACCTGCACTTCCTCGGCTGGACCGGTGACTACGACGACCCGGAGAACTGGTACGGCGTGCACTTCGGCTACCAGCAGGGCGAGCCGGCGGCGCAGTTCGGCTGCGCGGTCGACGGCCTGGAGGATGCGCTGACCGCGGCCGTGGCCGAGCTCGACGAGGCGGCGCGTGGCGAGGCCTGGGCCGAAGTGGCCGGCCTGATCCACGAGAACGTCTGCTTCGTCACCCTCGTTCACGGTGACA
The DNA here is from genome assembly GCA_963828485.1 of uncultured Chloroflexia bacterium. Lineage (GTDB taxonomy): Bacteria > Chloroflexota > Limnocylindria > QHBO01 > QHBO01 > JACDBZ01. The sequence continues at coordinate 887,160 of CAWHEV010000010.1, read as the reverse complement.
CGGCACTCGCCTTCACCGAGGACGTCCAGGGCTACGAGCCCAACCCGACGGGCTCGGAGACGTTCGCGGGCGTCTGGCTGACCGGCGGCGGCGAGTAGCCACCGCCTGACGAGCATCAATCGAGAGGGCCTCGGCGTAGCGCCGAGGCCCTCTCACCATCCGACGCCAGGAGTGACGTGGGCAAGTTCATCGCCAGGCGCTTGTTGCTCCTCATCCCGATCCTCATCGGGCTGACGCTGGGGCTGTTCCTGTTCCTGCGCCTGCTTCCCGGCGACCCGGCCAGCGCCATCCTGGGGGAGCGAGCGACTCCGGAGGGCCTCGCGCGCGTCCGAGAGGCACTCGGGCTCGATCGGCCCCTCTGGGAGCAGTACTGGGAGTACCTCTCCGGCCTGCTCAGGCTCGACTTGGGCAGCAGCTTCCTGTCCGGCCGCGACGTGGCCGACGACTTCCTCCAGCGCTTCCCCGCCACGATCGAGCTCACGCTCGCGGCGATGACCTTCGCTCTCGTGCTCGGAATCCCGCTCGGAATGCTCACCGCCAAGCGCCGCGGCACGTGGGTCGACGGCACCGGGACGGCGCTCGCCCTCATCGGGATCAGCATCCCGATCTTCTTCCTCGGCCTCATGCTCAAGTGGGGGTTCGCCATCCACTTTCCGATCCTGCCCGACTCGGGTCGGATCGACCTCAGCCAGTACGACATCGAGCGCGTGACGAACTTCATGCTGATCGACACGCTGATCGCGCGCGACTTCGGTGCCTTCGTCGACGCCGGAAAGCACCTGATCCTGCCGGCCATCGCCCTGGGCACGATCCCCCTCGCGATCATCATGCGCGTGACGCGCGCGAGCGTGATCGACGTCCAGAACGAGGACTACGTCCGCACCGCGAATGCCAAGGGATTGCCGTCGAAGACCGTCGACGGGCGTCACGTGCTGCGGAACGCCATGCTGCCGGTGGTCACGATCGTCGGCCTTCAGCTGGGCCTCCTGCTCGGAGGCGCCATCCTGACCGAGACGGTCTTCGTGTGGGGCGGCGTGGGCAAGTGGATCTATGACGCCGTCGTGAACAACGACTACCAGGTCATTCAGAGCGGCGTGCTGTTGCTGGCGATCATCTTCATCCTGGTCAACCTGGCGGTGGATGTCAGCTACGCGTTTCTCAATCCGCGGATCCGGTACTCGTGAGCACCGCAGCCGCCACGGTCGGAACGCTCGCCGAAGACAAGCCGGTCGGCCTGTGGACCGATGCCTTCCGCCGCGCCAGGCGCAGCCCGAGCGCCATCCTCGGCTTCAGCCTGATCGCGTTCTTCCTCTTCATGGCCATCTTTGCGCCGTTCCTGGCGCCCTATGACCCGACCATCGGCGTCCTCTCGGACAGCTACCTGCCCGCCCAGTGCTGACCACTGGTTCGGCACGAACATCCAGGGCCAGGACATGCTGTCACGAATCATCTTCGGCGCGCGCATCACGCTCGGCATCGCGGTTCTCTCGGTGCTCATGGGCGTCACCGTCGGCGGGTTCTTCGGGGCGATCGCCGGCTACTTCCGCGGCACGGTCGACGCGATCATCATGCGCGGGGTCGACATCATGCTCTCGATCCCGGGCCTGCTCTTCGCGATCGCCGTCGTGACCTTCCTCGGCCGCGGCGTGGTCCAGATCGCCGTCGCCATCGCCGTGGTGAATGTGCCGATCTTCGCCCGACTCCTGCGCGGCAGCCTGCTCAGCCTGCGCGAGTCCGACTACGTCATCGCCGCCCGCTCCGTCGGAGTGGGCGGTACGGGACTCCTGACCCGACACATGCTGCCCAACGCCATCGGCCCATTGACCGTTCAGGCCACGCTGGCCCTGGCCACCGCCGTTGTCGACGCGGCGGCGCTGGGCTACCTGGGTCTGGGGCCCCCGGACCCCAGCACGCCCGAGTGGGGGACGATGCTCTCCGACGCGTACCGGTACCTCAACGATGCCGCGTACCTCGCGATCTTCCCAGGGGTCGCCATCGTCCTCAGCGTGCTGGGCTTCAACCTGCTCGGCGACGGGATGCGCGAGGCGCTGGATCCGAAGCTCCGCCGATGATCAGCACGCGCGACGAGACGCTGCCGTTGCTGCGCGTCCGGGACCTGCGAGTCGTCTTCGGCTCCGCGGATCGCACCGTGCATGCGGTGAACGGCATCGGCTACGACCTGGCGGAGGGTGAGACGCTCGGCGTCGTCGGCGAGTCCGGCTGTGGCAAGAGCGTCAGCTCGCTGGCCCTCATGCGGCTGCTGCCCAAGCCAGCCGCGCGGATCACGTCGGGCGAGATCATCTTCGACGGCGAGGAGATCCTGGCGCTGAGCGAGGATGCGGTGCGCGAGATCCGCGGCAACCGGATGGCGATGATCTTCCAAGACCCGATGACCAGCCTGAACCCGGTCCTCACCGTCGAGCGGCAGCTGACCGAGGTGCTGGAGACGCACCGCAAGGTGACGAAGGGCGGCGCGACGACGCGCGCCATCGAGCTCATGGAGCTGGTGGGCATCCCGGCCGCCAAGCGCAGGCTCAGGGACTTTCCGCACCAGTTCTCCGGCGGCATGCGGCAGCGGGTCATGATCGCCATGGCGATGGCCTGTGATCCCGACCTCCTCATCGCCGATGAGCCGACGACCGCGCTCGACGTGACGATCCAGGCGCAGATCCTGGATCTCATGCGCAGCGCCGTGATGGAGCGCGGCACGGCGATGATCCTCATCACGCACGATCTCGGGGTGGTGGCCGGCATGGCGCAGCGCATCAATGTCATGTACGCCGGCTACATCGTCGAGACGGCGCCCACCGGCGAGCTCTACGGGCGGCCGCGCCACCCGTACACCGTGGGGTTGTTGCAGTCGATCCCGCGCCTGGACGGCGAGGGCCAGAGCGAGCTCGTCCCGATCCAGGGCCACCCGCCGGATCTTTCGCGAGACCTCGTCGGCTGCCCCTTCGCCGATCGGTGCTCGAATGTGATCGAGCGGTGTCGCGAGGAGATGCCCCCGCTGGAGATCGCTCCATCGGCGATCGACGAGCATCTCGTCGCGTGCTGGAACCCGGCGCAGGGCGAACGGCTGGTGCCCTCCGGCTTCGAGGCGGTGGCGTCGTGACCGCGGCAGCGACGGCTCCCGCGAGTGATGGCGCTCCCCAGGCGGCAGATGCGCTGCTGAGCACGGAGGCGCTCAAGGTCCACTTCCCGATCACCGAGGGCCTGCTCTTCGAGCGCCAGGTCGGTGCCGTTCGGGCCGTCGACGGCGTCTCGCTCGAGGTCAAGCGCGGCGAGACGCTCGGACTGGTGGGCGAGTCCGGGTGCGGCAAGTCGACGTTCGCGCGGGCCGTCATTCGCCTTGTCGAGCCCACCGGGGGCCGGATCACGTTCGACGGAACCGACATCACGACGCTCAAGGGCGACGGGATGCGTCGCATGCGACGCCGAATGCAGATGATCTTCCAGGACCCGTATGCCTCGCTCAACCCGCGGATGACGATCGGATCGATGCTGTCCGAGCCGCTCAAGGTGCACGGCCTGGCCAAGGGGGCGGAGGCGACGAACCGCGCTCGAGCGCTCATCGACATCGTCGGGCTCCCGCGCAACGCCATCAACCGCTATCCGCACGAGTTCAGCGGCGGCCAGCGCCAGCGCGCCGGGATCGCCCGCGCGCTCGCCGTGCAACCGGAGTTCATCGCGGCCGATGAAGCCGTCTCGGCGCTCGACGTCTCGATCCAGGCGCAGATCGTCAACCTCCTCGCCGACCTCCAGAACGAGTTCAACCTGACCTACCTGTTCATCGCCCATGACCTCTCGGTCGTGCGTCACATCAGCGATCGCATAGCGGTGATGTACCTCGGCGAGGTAGTCGAGCTGTCGCCGTCTCGGCAGCTATACGAGCTGCCGCTGCACCCCTACACGGTCGCCCTCGTCAGCGCGGTGCCGATCCCGGATCCGCGGGTCGAGAGCACTCGCAAGCGGATGATCCTTCGCGGCGACGTGCCGTCGCCGGCCAATCCTCCGTCGGGCTGCCGATTCCACACGAGGTGCTGGCTGAAGCGCGAGCTGGATGATCCGGAGATCTGCGTCGCGGAGACGCCCGGCCTTCGCGAGCTGCGGCCGGGTCACCAGGTGGCATGCCACTTCGCCGAGGCGCTCATGAGCGAGCGCCGGGGCTCGCTGACGACCGCCGCCGCGGAGCATTCCGACGCGCGCCAAATGAGCGACGAGGACGTTCTTGCCCCGGAGGACCTCGGGCCCTCGCCCGACGATGGCACCTTCTTCCCGGGGGACTCGTCGCTGCCCTGATCGGCTAGGCTGCGCGTCGTGGAGTACCGCATCGCGCTGGCCCAGGTGGAGACCCAGCTCGGGAACCTTGACGGCAATCTCGAGATCGCGGCGAACGCGGTGCGCCGCGCGGCCACGGAGGGCGCCGAGCTGCTCCTCCTGCCCGAGCTGGCGCTGACGGGCTACCTGCTCCAGGACCTCGTGCCCGAGGTCGCCCTGCGTGCTGACGACCCGCGCCTGCTGTCGGTCGGGACTGCGGCGCCCGGCATGCTCGTGGCCGTCGGCTTCGTCGAGGAGACCGACGACCATCGCTACTGCAACAGCGCCGCCCTGGTCCGTGACGGCGAACTGCTCGGCGTGCATCGCAAGGTGTACCTGCCGACGTACGGGCTCTTCGACGAGGGCCGCTTCACGCGGGCGGGGGACCGGGTCCGGACGCACGACGCCGGCGCGCCAATCGGGCGCATCGGCCTGTCGGTGTGCGAGGACTTCTGGCACGCCAGCCTGCCCATGATTCAGGCGCTCGACGGCGCCTCGCTGCTCGTCAACCTGGCCGCTGGCCCCTCGCGCGCGCCGGGCTCCAGCGCCGGGCTGGCCGCCATCGAGGGCTGGCACAAGATGCAGGACACGTACGCCCTCCTCGGCACCGTGCCGCTGGCCTTCTGCAACCGGGTGGGCAACGAGGAAGGGCTCACCTTCTGGGGTGGGTCCCGGATCCTGGCCGCCGACGGCTCGACCGTCGCGCAGGCGCCGCTATGGGAGGAGGCGCTGGTCGTCGGCACGCTCGACACCGATGACTTGCGGATGACCCGCTACGGCCTGCCGATCCTGGCCGACGAGCGCCTGGAGCTCGTCAGACGCGAGCTCGACCGGATCATCGCCGAGCGCGCGGGCATCGACGGGATGCCGGAGGCGTGACCGACACCGATCTCGCGCCCCTGCCGGCGATCGAGCCGACCCAGGCGGTCGAGGTCATCGTCGGCTTCATCCGGTCGCAGCTGCGCCAGGCCGGGTTCGAGCGGCTGGTCGTCGGCCTGTCGGGGGGCGTCGACTCGGCCACGGTCGCCTTCCTGGCGGCGCGGGCGATCGGCGCCGACAACCTGCTGGCTGTGCGGATGCCATTCCGAACATCGTCGGAGGCGTCTGAGACCGATGCGCTGCGCGTCGTCACCGCGCTCGGCTGCGAGACCGAACGGATCGAGATCACGCCGATGGTCGAGCCGATGCTCGACCTCATCGACGGCCAGGATTCCGAAGCCATGAACGTCCGACGCGGGAACGTCATGGCGCGGCAGCGAATGATCGTGCTCTACGACCGTTCCGCCGCGTGGGATGCCCTCGTCGCCGGCACGAGCAACAAGACCGAGGCGCTGCTCGGGTACGGGACGCTGCACGGCGACATGGCGGCGGCCATCGCGCCCATCGGCGACCTGTACAAGAGCCAGCTGCGAGCGGTGGCCGGCGAGCTCGGCGTGCCCGTTGAGATCGTCGCCAAGCCTCCATCGGCCGACCTGTGGCCCGGCCAGACCGACGAGGGAGAGCTGGGACGTTCGTATGACGCGCTCGATCGCGCCCTGTTCGCGCTCGTCGACAGGCGCTGGTCGATCGACCGATGCGTCGCCGCCGGGCTGCCGCGCGACCTCGTCGAGTGGGTGGCGCGGCGCGTCGCACGCATGGAGTTCAAGCGCCAGCTGGCTCCGGTGGCCAAGCTCTCGCTGCGCACGCCGGGGATCGACCATCTCTATCCGCGGCGCCGTCCGGGCTCGAGCCGGTAATCGGCCGGTAAGGGCGCGATAAGAGGCGGGCGATAGCCTCCTCCTCCAAGCGGCCGTCTCGTCTCCGGTGCGCTGTGGATTGGATGGAAGGAGCCATCGAATGAACAAGGTGATGCTGGTCGGCCGGCTGACGCGCGACCCCGAGCTTCGGTCGCTTCCAAGCGGCAAGCACGTCGCGACCTTCACCATCGCGACCAATGAGTTCCGCGGTGCGAACAACGAGCGGACGGAATACCACCCGTGCGTCACCTGGGACCGCCTGGCCGAGATCACCGGCCAGTTCCTCTCGAAGGGGCAGCTCGTCGACGTCGAGGGCCGCCTGCAGACGCGCCAGTGGGACGACGACGCCGGGAAGCGGCACTGGAAGACGGAGGTTGTCGTCGCCTCGCTCGAGATGCTCTCGGGTCGCTCAAAGAAGGAGTACGCCAAGGAGGCGCAGGCGGCAGCCGAGGATCCCGACGGCGCTCCCGTCGCCAACGGAACGACCGCGGACAGTGACCTGGAGGCCGTCGTCGCCCTGTGACGTCGTCGGGCGACGGGGCTCATCCCCCGGCCTCGTCGCCCGATCAGCTAGCAGCCGCCATCGGGTCATGCCGCGCGGAGCGCGGCCGCCGCGGTCCTGCTCCGTGTCTCCATTGGCGTCAACGATTCCCAGTACATCCCACAGGAGGACAGAGACGTGCGTATCTCACGCATCGCGATCTGCTGTGCCATGGTCCTCGCGATCAACCCCGCGGTTGCCAGCTCAGCGCCGCCCCGACCGACACGCGCTCCAGGCTCCATCGCAGTCGGAGCGCTGCAGTCCCCGCAGACGGGCAGGGTGGTCGCGACCGGCATCATGCGCGACGCTGCGGGACGACCGGCATCTGGCACCGTCGCCATCAACGTGCTCCCCAACTCGAGCGTCAAGCGAACGCTGGACGTGGGTGATGTCCTGCCGACCCGAACCGTGGGATGGGCGAAGGTCGGACGGAATGGAACCTTCTCGGTTCGAGCCAACACGGAGCTCATTCGCAGCGAGAACAAGACCGGCGACTGGGTTGACTTCGAGGTCGTCGGGTGGACCGGGACCCGGCAGGCCGTTGGCTACGTGTCCGCCTCCCTCGCGCAGGGCGCCGCACCGGCGCGAGCCCACCTGACCGCCAACCAACCACTCTCGCCGTCCGCCCCCGCGTCGAACCGCAGCGCGCGCATCGGCAGCGATGGCGACGTCGAGCCAATGGCGCCGCCCATCTACTGCGTCTGGGTGCTCCAGGACACCTACAACGCCTGGGTGATGGTGGGCGAGACATGGCCGTATGGGTCTGACAGAGGATGGATGATGACGACAACCTCTCACTCCATGGAGCTGGGGGCCGCGGTCTCGGTGAGCGCCGGCGGCAACGACTGGGAGGCCAGCGGAACCACCACAGCGTCGAGCGGCATCACCTTCACCTGGGCAGAGTCCACCAATGACCGGTCATATCGGGAACAGCACCGCTATGGCCGCTATCGGCAGACCTGCGGTGGGGTTGGGTACACCAACCACTGGTCGTCCCATCAGATGAACGGGACGGGCGGTTACACGACTGCCACGTCCTCCACCCCGACGTTCACCTCGAACCGCACACCGGTCTCCGCAGGGCTGTGGGCGAGGATCTCCTCATCGGGCAACGCATACCGGCTGTCGGGAGGCGTCCTGATTGCCGGCTTCCTTGGGATCAACCTCTCTGTTGACACGGAGTACGACAGTAGCCGGGTCATGTACTACCGGCTTTCGACTCCCGGCTTCATGTACGGGGACAACGCGTCACCCGCGATGGCGAGCCGAATTCGAACCGGCCGGTGAGTCGACGACTGGCATTGGCGTGGGCCGCCGCGCTCGCACTCGTGGCAGCCGCAGCGACCGTGGCAACCGTCTCGCTCCTGAGCCCGACGCGACACGTGGATGGGGGTGGTCCCTTGGGATCGCTCGGAACCCCCGTGTCCGAGAGCATGAGCACCGACCCGGCGACGGGAGCCACGTCATGGACCTTCGGCGTACCGCTGTGCCTGGCGAACGGCTCGAAGCGCCCACAGCTGGAACGAGTCGAGCCCATCCGAACCGTCGGAACGGGCTTCGAGGTGCTCGGCATGTCGGTTCGGACATTCGAGATCACCTCCGAGCACACACCGATCATCAGCGTTGAATCCTGGCCCCCACCGACCTCCTTTGTCCCTGACACGTTGAATCCGATATCCGAATCGCAGGTCTCGACTCCATGCGCAACGATCGTGGATTCCAGTGCGCACACGGAGCTCCTCATCGGCTTGGGCAAGGAGGGATCGGATGGGGGAGGCTGGGAGGGAATCCTGGTCCACTACCGCGTCGGCGATCGCCAGTACACGCTCGAAATCGATCGGGCCGTCAAGATCTGCGGCAGCAGTACCAGCTGCGAGATACCGACAGAGACACCCGAGTCGGGCGCGCGAGGCGCGGATGCCATGACAGTTCCTACGTCCCGACGAGGAGCCTCGCAAGCGACCCGACAACTGGCGTGAGTTCGGCGATCAGTCCTTCGCCTTCAGAACCTTGTCCGCCTTGCGGTTGATGCGTTCGAACTCGGCCTTGCTCAGGTTCCCATCCTTGCGCTGTTTCCGTGAAAGTCGCTTGGCGCTGATGGCGTGGCCCTCGTCGGGGATCGGGTAGTTGCCGGTCTCCTTCTTGGCCTCGGCCGATCGAGCCTTTTCGGGCAGTCCGAAGGCCTTGGTCGGGAGCTTTGCACGCTGCTTGGCGCTGAGTTTCGACATCGATGGCCTCCCGTTGAGGTGTCGTCGACGCAGGCGCACGCACATGGCATGCCACCGGTTCGCCACGCGGTTGCGAGTCGACCGACATCGCAGGTCATGCCTACAGTCATTGCATGACCGCGCCCCTAGTCCTGCGTGCGGCGGACCTGGTGGCCGAGCGCCCAGAAGGTCTGGCGGACGATATCCACTTCACCGAGGCATTGGCGGCGTCCGTGATCGGCCACGCCAGCCAGCCGGGAGACCTGGTGCTCGACCCGTTCGCGGGCTATGGCACCACCATTACCGTGGCCGAGCGGATGGGGCGGCGAGCGATCGGCATCGAGCTGTTGCCCGAGCACCTTGAGATCGCCCGCGATCGCGGCGCGGGCAAGACGCGGCTGATCCTGGGAGATGCTCGCGACCTCTCACAGCTCGTCGAGGAGCGGGTCGATCTCGTGCTCACCTCGCCGCCGTACATGCCGGCAACCGATCACCCTGAGAATCCTCTGACGGGCTATACGACCGATGACGGGGACTACGCCGTCTACCTGCGCGAGCTCGGCGCGATCTTCGGCCAGGTTGCGGGCCTGCTTCGCCCAGGCGGTCAGGCCGTGGTCAATGTTGGGAACGTCGTTTCCGGCGACGGCGTGGTCACACCGCTTGCGAGCGACATGGCCGGCGTCATCGGCGAGCATCTGCCGCTGATGGGCGTGACGACCTTGACGTGGGACGAGCCACCAGCCGGCCTGGACGGCGACTACCTGCTCTGGTTCACGAGTCCGTGAAGGAATGCGCAGCCGCCAGAGAACCGGCCCGCCTTGACACACCCGCGCGCACCCACCATAGTTAAGTGAATGCTTAACCAAGCCGGTGACATCGACAGGGTGCTCGGAGCACTGGCGGACCCGACCAGGCGCATGATCGTCGAGCGGCTCGGACGAGGCCCGTCGAGCATCAAGGAGCTGGCAGCCCCCCTGCCGATGTCGCTGCCGGCGGTCATGCAGCACGTTCAGATCCTGGAACGGAGCGGCCTCGTGGCATCCGAAAAGGTGGGCAGGGTCCGGACGTGCCGCCTCGAGGTCGCATCGCTGGACAACGTGCAGCTCTGGATCGCCGCCCGCCGGCGCACATGGGAGCGTCGCCTCGACCGCCTCGCCGAAGCGCTCGACGTCCGCGTCGGAAGCGCCGGTAACCGAGAGCTCACCACAATCAGGAGAAGGCGCCATGACCGACCATCGAGTAGACCACGGCTCGTTCAGGCTCGAGCGCAGCTACGACGCCTCGCCCGAGCGCGTCTTTGCCGCGTGGGCCAGGCAGGAGGAGAAGGACCGATGGTTCGGGACGGGCGACGACTTCCTCGCTAGGACGGACGAATACACGCTGAGCTTCCGGGTCGGGGGCGTTGAGCGGCTGGCGGGAACTCTCCCCAGTGGCCGTCACTTCGGCTATGACGCAACGTACTTCGACATCGTCGATGGCTCGCGCATCGTTGCGGCGTATTCGGTCAGCATCGACGCCCAGCGGACTTCTGTCTCCCTGATGACGGTCGACTTCAGCGATGTCGGGGGCAAGACGCGCCTGGTGCTCACCGAGCAGGGCGCCTTCCTGGACGGGCTGGACTCGAATGACCAGCGGCAAGAGGGGGCGGACGACATGCTGAACAAGCTCGAGGAGCACCTGCAGGCCGCTGTGCCACGCTTCTCCACGGTTGACGAGGAGGCTTACGGATCGTCCCTGACAGCCAGGTTCGCGCGTCGCAGGTCGGCTCCACCCGACGTCGGGCCAGGCGTGCACGCGCCCTATACTTGCCGCCCGCGACGGCCATCGGTGAGGCTGTCGCGTGCAGCATGGGGACGGATGGCGCAGGAGTACCCGTACAACGGGCGGCTGAGCCGCTGGGAAGAGATCACGCCCGGCCTCGCGATCGTCGGGGTCGAGGCGCTCGAAGCGCCGTTCCCGTTCGAGCCTGGCCAGTACGCCACGCTCGGGCTGATGGGCGCCGAGGGCAAGCTCATCCAGCGCCCGATGAGCGTGTCCTCCTCGGCCGACGACCTGTCCGAGTACGAGTTCTTCATCCGGCTCGTAGACAGCGGTGGCTTCACGCCGCTGCTGTGGCGCATCGGCGTTGGCGACCCGATCAACATCAAGGGGCCGAAGGGCAAGTTCCTTCTCCAGCCCGACGGTCGCACCGCCCTCTTCGTCGCGTCGGGGACCGGCCTGGCGCCGTTCATCAGCATGATCGAGACGCTGCGGGGCCGTGGCGAGAGCCGCGACGCGGTCCTCCTCCACGGCGTGAGCCATGACCGCGACCTCGCCTGGCGCGACCAGCTCCTCGACCTCGAGGCCGGCGGTGGATTCCCGCTCCGCTACGTCGGCACCGTCTCGCGCCCGCAGCAGAGCCCCGATTGGACCGGATGCACAGGTCGCGTCGAGACGATCGTGGCCGCGCAGCTCGACGAGCACGGGCTCGGTGCGGAGAACACGACGATCTACCTGTGCGGCAACCCGGAGATGGTCAGCGCGGTCGAGGAGATCGCCCTCGCGCGCGGCTTCCCGCCGGAGCAAATCCGCAAGGAGCTGTACTGGCCCAAGGGACGCGAGCACCGATGAGCGAGCGTCCGAGCTATTACCTGACGACGGCGATCTTCTACCCGGCCGCCCGCCCGGCGCTGCACTCGATGTTCGAGGCCATCGGCGCAGATATGATCGCCCGCTACCAGCGCCTCATGGGCCGCGACACCCGCTTCCTGACCGGGCTGGACGAGCATTCGGCGAACGTCGAGCGCGACGCGCGCGAGCTTGGCGTTGATCCGCATGAGCTGATCGATCCGTGGGCGGTCGCGTGGAAGGAGACGTTCGAGCGATTCGGCATCAGCTTCGACCGGTTCATCCGAACGACCGATCCGGACCATGCCGCCGCATCGGTCGAGATGGTGCGCCGGGCGCAGGCCGCGGGGGACGTCTACGAGGGCGTGTACTCCGGCTGGTACTGCACGGGCTGCAACGAGTTCAAGACCGATCAGCAGCTCGTGGGTGGTCGCTGTCCCGACCATCCCACACTCGAGCCGCAGTGGCTCGAGGAGTCCAACTACTTCTTCCGGCTGTCCGCCTACCAGGAGCGTCTGGAGCGCCTCTACGAGGAGAATCCGTCGTTCTGTGAGCCCGAGCACTTCCGCAACGAGGTGCTCGGCTGGCTGAAGGAGGGGCTACGCGACTTCAGTATCAGCCGCTCCGGGACGACCTGGGGCATCCCGTTTCCGGGCGATGAGGCGCACCGCATCTACGTCTGGTTCGACGCTCTGACGAACTACCTGACCGGCGCCGGCTTCCCGCACAACGAGGCCGAACTGGCCCGATGGTGGCCGGCCGACCTCCACGTCATCGGGAAGAACATCACGCGGTTCCACTGCCTCTACTGGCCGGCCATGCTCATGAGCGCCGGCGTGCCGTTGCCACGTCAGGTGTTCGCCCATGGCTTCATGCTCGATCGGGGCGAGCGGATGAGCAAGACGACCGGCAACGTCCGCGATCCGGACGAGACCGCCGCGGTATTCGGCGTCGACGGCGTGCGCTACATGGTCTTGCGTGAGGTTCCGTTCGATCGCGACGCCGATGTTTCGACCGAGGCGTTCGTGCGCCGCTACAACGCCGACCTGGCCAACGACCTCGGCAACTTCGTGAATCGCACGGTCAGCATGAGCGGCAGATACCTCGAGGGCCGCCTGCCTTCGGTGGCCGATGCGACCCAGCCAGCCGACCTCGAGCTGCAGGCGACGGCCGACCGGTCGGTTGCCGGCTACCACGCCGCGATGGCCGAGCACCATCTCGACCAGGCACTCGGCAGCATGATGGAGCTCGTGCGCGCCGCCAACGGCTACGCCGAGAGCCAGGCGCCCTGGACGCTGGCGCGAGACGGCGAGACCGAGCGCATGGGGCAGGTGCTGGCGGTCATGGCGGAGGCCTGCCGGATCATCGGCCACCTCCTGGCACCGGTCGCGCCCGACACCGCGCGCCGGCTTCACGAGCAGCTCGGCGCGCAGCCCTCGTACGACGAACGCGGTGCGAACGGCCCGGGCCTCGAGACGCTGCTGACGTGGGGGAGCGGCCCGGCCGGCTGGACGACCGGAGATGCCGTGCCTCTGTTCCCGCGCATCGAGGCGGAGGTCGCAACCTGAGCAGGCGGCGCACGCCTGAGCGTCTTCCAGGGCTGGTCGACTCGCATGCCCACCTCCAGCACGACCGCTTCGACGCCGACCGCGAGGCGGTCATCGAGCGGGCCTTGGCCGCCGGGATCGAGCGCATCCTCGTCCCCGGCTGGGACCTCGCCTCGTCCGAGGCGGCGCTGGACCTCTCCGCGCGCCATCCTGGCCTCATCGACGCGGCCGTCGGCATCCACCCCCATCACGCCGCCGACATGGATGAAGCGGCCTGGATCCGGCTCGAGGGCCTCGTGGCCGACCCGCGAGCGAGGGCGGTGGGTGAGATCGGGCTGGACTATCACCGCAACCTGTCGCCGCCCGATGTCCAGCGCGCCGCCTTCTCGCGCCAGCTGCAGATCGCCGGCGCGCGCGGCCTGCCGGTCCTCGTCCACGATCGTGCCGCGCACGCGGACGTGACCGAGGCGCTGCTGGCGTGGTCGGCGGCCGGGGAGGGTCGCCGCGGCGTCCTGCACGCCTTCTCGGGCGACTGGCCGATGGCGGAGGCGCTCATCGCTGCCGGGTTCCTGATCAGCTTCGCGCTCCCTGTCGCCTTCCGCAGCGCCAGTGGGCCGCGTGAGGCAGCCGCGGCGTTGCCAATCGGTGGCTTCCTGGTCGAGACCGACGCGCCGTATCTCGGACCGAATCGCGAGGCCACCAACGAGCCCACCACGGCGCTCCGGGTCACCGCCGAGCTGGCTCGCATCCGCGGTGTCGAGCCGGGCGACCTCGTGGCGGCCATCCGCGGCGCGTACGAGTCGCTGCTGCCGCCGGCAGCCGCACCTGCCACCACCGAGCCCACGGGAGCGGCGAAGCCCGCGCGATGGGATCTCGGCGCGATCGCGATCGGGGTCGCCGCGGGACTCGTCGTGGTCGGCGTGGTGGCGTACCTGCTCGTGCTGGCACCCTGAACTGTCGAGCGCTCGCTCGGCTGGCACACCGGTTGCATCCATCCGGCTCCCGTGGCATCCGCCACCAGCGTGAGTTCACGTAGCCGAGGGAGTGCCCAGCATGAGTCAGATCAACGTCAACACGCCCAACAGCGGGGAGCCGGCCGGCAGCAGCGGCATGGGGATGATCATCGGCGTCATCCTCGCGCTCGTCGTGGTCGCGGTCGTCGTGTGGTTCTTCTTTCTGGGTGGAAGCGGAGGCGGCACCCCGGATGGGGGCAATGGCGACGGCGGCGACGGTGGTGCCGTCGAGAGCACGGCGCCCGCTCCGAGTGCCTGGAGGCTCGTCGACCTCGCCTGATCGGGCGGGGCGAAATCACGGAGGGAGGACGCACCACCATGACCCAGCAAAACGTCGACTCCACCACTCCGGGTGGCGGCCAACCCCCCACCACCCCGAGCCAACCAACCACCACCCCGACTAGCGGCCAACCAGAGGAAGGCGGCGGGATGGGGACGATCATCGGGATCATCGTCGCCGTCGTGTTGATCGCACTCCTCGCCTATTTCCTCTTTTTCAGGGGGGACGACGGGGCGCCGTCGGAGAGCACGGCGCCAGCTGAGAGTGCCGCTCCCGCCGAGAGCACGGCGCCAGCTGAGAGTGCCGCTCCCGCCGAGAGCACGGCGCCAGCTGAGAGTGCCGCTCCCGCCGAGAGCACCGAGCCTTCTCCGAGCGCCTGGAGGCTCATGGACCTCGCCTGATCTCGCGAATCCGTGCGACGACGCCGCTCGACATGCTGGTCGGGCGGCGTTCACGATCCGTTAACTGGCCGAACCTTGACACTCGCGACGCACGAGTGCTAACGTGCCCCTTAGCACTCTCCACGGTTGAGTGCCAGTCGAACCGGTCGTATCGGCCGTCACTGGCGCTCCCGCGGAAGCCAACTCAACGCACCCGATCCGCATCGGATGCGCATGCAAGGAGGCATCACGCACAGATGACCAGCACGGTCAGCGGCACGGCCACCGGGCTCAAGCCCCTGGGGGACCGCCTTGTCGTTCAGCCCACCCCGCGCGAGGAGATGACCAAGAGCGGCATCGTCCTGCCCGACACCGCCAAGGAGCGCCCCCAGGAGGGCACCATCCTGGCCGTCGGACCGGGCCGCACCCTTGACGACGGCTCGCGCGAGCCGATGGAGGTCAGTGAGGGCCAGAAGGTCCTCTTCCAGAAGTACGCCGGCACGGAGTTCAAGCTGGATGAGGAGGAGCTCTTGATCCTCTCCCAGAAGGACATCCTGGCCGTCATCGAATAGCGAGAGGAACGAAGAGAACGTGGCGAAGCAGCTGCTGTTCGAGGAAGAGGCGCGTCGGTCCCTGAAGCGCGGCGTGGACAAGATGGCCGATGCCGTCAAGGTCACGCTCGGCCCCAAGGGTCGTTACGCCCTCCTCGACAAGAAATACGGGGCGCCGACCATCACCAATGATGGCGTCACCATTGCCCGCGACATCGAGCTCGAGGACCCCTACGAGAACATGGGTGCTCAGCTGCTCGAAGAGGTCGCGACCAAGACCAACGATGTTGCCGGAGACGGCACCACCACGTCGATTGTCCTCGGCCAGGCGATCATCACCGAGGGCCTGAAGAACGTCACGGCCGGCGCAAGCCCGATGGGCCTGAAGCGCGGCATCACCAAGGGCGTCGAGGCGATCGTCGAGGAGATCAAGCGACTCAGCAAGCCGGTCGAGACGACCGACGACATTGCCCACATCGCCGCCATCAGCGCGCGCGACAACGAGATCGGCGACATGATCGCCCAGGTCATGGACAAGGTCGGCAAGGACGGCGTCGTGACGGTCGAGGAGAGCCAGGGCCTGAAGATGGAGACCGAGTACGTGGAGGGCATGCAGCTCGACCGCGGCTACGTCTCCGCCTACATGGTCACCAGCACTGAGGGCGGCAAGCTCGAGGCGACTCTCGACTCGCCGTACGTCCTCGTCACCGACAAGAAGATCAGCGCCGTGGCTGACATCCTGCCGACGCTCGAGAAGACCGTCGCGACGGGCAAGCCGCTCCTGATCATCGCCGAGGACGTCGACGGAGAGGCGCTCGCGACCCTGGTCGTGAACAAGCTCAAGGGCACGCTCAACGTGCTTGCCGTCAAGGCGCCGGGCTTCGGCGACCGCCGCAAGGCCATGCTCGAGGACATCGCCACCCTGACCGGTGCGCGGGTCATCAGTGAGGAAGTCGGCCGCAAGCTCGACAGCGTATCGCTCGAGGACCTCGGCCAGGCGCGTCGCGTGACCGCCACCAAGGACACCACGACGATCGTCGAAGGCAAGGGCGACGCGGAGTCGATCAAGGCCCGCATCGGCCAGATCAAGCTCCAGATCGAGGACACCACCAGCGACTTCGACCGCGAGAAGCTCCAGGAGCGCCTCGCCAAGCTGTCGGGTGGCGTCGCGGTCCTCAAGGTCGGCGCGGCCACCGAGGTCGAGCTGAAGGAGAAGAAGCACCGAATCGAGGACGCGCTGTCGGCCGCCCGCGCCGGCGTCGAGGAGGGCATGGTCGCCGGTGGCGGCTCGGTCCTCATCCATGCGCTCCCGGCCCTCGACAAGCTCGAGGTGCTAGGTGACGAGGCCATCGGCGTCAACATCCTGCGCCGCGCGCTCGAGGAGCCGCTGCGCCAGATCGCGATCAACGCCGGCCAGGAAGGCTCGGTAGTGGTCGAGGCCGTGCGCAATCTCAAGCCGGGCAGCGGCTACGACGCCGCACGGGGCGAGTACGGCGACCTGTTCGCATGGGGCGTCATCGACCCGGCCAAGGTGACCCGCTCGGCACTCGAGAACGCCGCGTCGGTCGCTGGCCTGCTCCTGACCACCGAGACGATCATCACCGATCTCCCGGAGAAGGAGAAGGCGATGCCGGGCATGCCGCCCGGCGGCGGGATGGACTTCTAGCTCCGTTCCTCCACACCGCGCGAGGGCCCCGGCTTCGGCCGGGGTCCTTTGCATGTCCATCGCCATCGCCGCCCCACTAGGATGGGCCGATGGGACCGATCCGCCAGCTGATCATCATCGGCTTCGCCATCATCCAGGCGGTCCTCGGCGCCCGGATTCTGCTCGACCTCGGTGTGCTGCCGCCGGACATGCCTCTCGTCGATCTCATCGTGCCGCTCTCGGACACGCTCGCGGCACCGGTGACGGCGATCGCCGAGAACTTCGGCATGGAGCCGATGGACTTCGGGATGGGCCTCAACCCGGCCATCGTCACCGCGCTCATCGGCTGGTCACTGATCGAGACCGTCGTGCTCATGATCATCGGGCGGAGATAGCCATCCGACGACCTCCGCGCGGCGGGGGATTTGTCGAGCTGCAGTCGGGTTGGTTCGTCGTAGGGTTCGATCGGCGCCATGAAGGGCGCCCGCAATGGAGAGACCGATGCGCCACGTCCTCATGAACTACGTCGATCCGGCCGACGCTGAGGCCTACTACGCGATGACGCCCGAGGAGCAGCAGGCCGACGTCGAGCGCCACCTCGACTGGTTCCGCAAGCACGGCGCGCACGTCGTGGGTGGCGAGGAGCTGGACGAGCCGGCTCGCGTGAAGACGCTCAGGCCGGGCCGGCAGGGCGAGGGCATCGTGGTGACCGATGGCCCGTTCATCGAGACGAAGGAGATCCTGGGCGGCTTCGTCATCCTCGAGACCGAGACCGCCGAGGAGGCCCTTGCGATCGCGTCCGAGTGGCCGTCGCTCACGTCGCAGCCGAACGCCACGGTTCAGCTTCAGCCGGTCTTCGTGAGGGGATAACGCGCTCGCCGTACGCCCACAACATGCAATTGGGGTGAGCTCAGGCGCACTTGAAGTCTGATGGCCTGGCTGCGACGCGAGCGTGGGGGTCGAACGCCCTAGAATCGAGCGTATGCCCTCCGAGTCAACCGCCCCGGCGCCGACCCTCACACGCCTCTCTGCCAAGGAGATCCTGGAGCGCCTGAACCCGCCCCAGCGGGAGGCGGTGAGCCACCTCACCGGACCGCTCCTCATCCTGGCCGGGGCGGGAAGCGGAAAGACGCGTGTGCTGGCGCACCGGGTCGCGTACCTCGTCGCGACGAGCTACAAGCCGTGGCAGATCGTGGCCGTCACGTTCACGAACAAGGCGGCCACCGAGATGCGCACGCGCATCGCCGGGCTCATCGGCGACGAGGCGGCTCGAGAGGCGACCATCGGCACCTTTCACGCCATCTGCGCCCGGATCCTGCGCCGCGACGGCGAGGCCATCGGCCTCACCCGTTCATTCACGATCTACGACCGAGCCGATCAGGTTGCGCTGGTCAAGAGCGTCCTCAAGCGGCTCGACCTTGACGAGAAGCGCTTCAGCCCTGCCGGGATGCTGGCCTGGATCGGGCAGCGCAAGGACGAGCTGGCCGATGTGGCGACGGCCACCCGCCAGGCCGCGAACTACTACGACGAGACCGCGGCGCGCGTGTATGACGCGTACCAGCGCCAGCTCGGCGAGGACGATGCCGTCGACTTCGACGATCTGCTGATGCGCGTCGTGACGCTGTTCGAGGACCATCCGAAGGTCCTCGAACGCTACCAGGCGCGCTGGCAGCAGATTCTCGTCGACGAGTACCAGGACACCAACCGCGCGCAATACCTGATCTGCCGGCACCTGGCGGCGAAGCACCACAACCTGACCGTGGTCGGCGACGACGACCAGAGCATCTACTCCTGGCGCGGCGCCGACCTGCGCAACATCCTCGATTTCGAGAACGACAACCCCGACACGAAGATCGTGAAGCTCGAGCAGAACTACCGCTCGACCCAGACGATTCTCGACGCGGCCCACGCGGTCGTGAGCCGCAACGCCGGACGCAAGGACAAGAAGCTCTGGACCGATCGCGGCGCCGGCACGCAGATCACGCTCTTCGACGCCTATAACGAGTACGAGGAGGCCGAGTTCGTCGCGCGCCAGGTCGAGAAGCTCGTCGGCGGTGCACGCCGCGGGAGCATGACCGCCCTCCTCACCAGCCGTGCCGACGACTCGGACGGGTCGCTGAAGTACGGCGATGTCGCCGTCACGTATCGCATCAACGCCCAGAGCCGCGTGATCGAGGAAGCGTTCATGCGCTTTGGCATCCCGTACCAGCTGGTGGGCGGCGTGCGCTTCTACGAGCGTCGCGAGGTGAAGGACGCGCTGGCCTACCTGCGCCTCGCCCGCAACCCGGCCGATCGCGTCGCGCTTGGCCGGATCATCAACGTGCCGGCACGAGGGATCGGTGCCAAGACGGTCGAAGAGGTCAATGCCTGGGCGGAGGCGCGCGAGGTCAGCCTGTGGGAGGCCGTCCTCGCCGCAGGCGGCAACGCGAATCTCGCCCCACGCTCGCGCGCTCAGCTCGGCGTCTTCGCGGACCTCATGAGCGGGCTGATGGCCATGGTGGCGACCGAGCCCCCATCGGCCCTCTTCGACGCCGCGGTCGAGCGCAGCGGACTCCAGGAGGCGATCCAGGACGGCACCGACCAGGGCGAGGAGCGCTGGACCAACCTGCTCGAGCTGCGCGGGCACGCCGCCGAGTTCGACGAGATCGCCCCGCCGGAGGGACTCGCTCGCTTCCTCGAGGAAGTGGCCCTCGTCAGCGACCAGGACGAGCTCGAGGACGTGCCGGACCGGGCGACGCTCATCACGCTCCACGCCGCCAAGGGCCTCGAGTTCCCGGTCGTCTTCATCGTCGGCATGGAGGAAGGGCTCCTGCCGCACCGTCGCGCCCTGGAGGACGAGCGCGAGCTCGAGGAGGAGCGGAGGCTGACATACGTGGGCATGACTCGCGCCAAGGACCGGCTCTACCTGGTCCACGCGCACCATCGGTCCACGTATGGGGTAGGCGCCCAGGCCGATCCGTCGCGGTTCCTCGCCGAGCTGCCGGAGGACCTGCTCGCCGCCGAACGCACTGCTGCCCCCTTCCGGCGCGGCGGCGAGCGCTGGGCCGGCACCGACGACGACGGCGCGTGGCTGCCGTCGGGCTATCGGACGCCGATGCCACGACGCACGCAGGAGCCGCTGCGACCCATCAACCTGCCCGATCACTCCGCACCGGTGCCCGTCGGGCGCGATCTCGACGCGGCCCGCGAGCGCGTCTCGTCGACCGCGTACGAGGGGTCATCGGTCGATCTCGGATCGGGCACCTTCTCCGCGCCAGGGGCCGCCGGTGACGTGCTCGGCGCCGGAGACGAGCCGCTGTGGAAGGCGGGCGACCGCGTGCGGCATCGGCGTTTCGGTGATGGGATCGTGGTCACCAGCCGGGTGGTGAAGGGCGACGAGGAGGTCACCGTGGCCTTCGTGGGCGAGGGCGTGAAGCGGCTCGTGGCCGCGTATGCCGGCCTGGAGCGCGCCTGACCATGGCAGGGCCGGTGCCGGAGACGGAGCGCCTGGTGGCAGACCTGCAGCGAGAGCGGGATGCCTTCTTCGAGCTGCTGACGCGCGTGGCACCCGAGTCGATGACCACGCCCGGGCTCGTGGGCGATTGGAGTGGGCGGGATCTCATCGCGCACGTCGGGTATTGGGTCGGCAACGCCGTTGAGGTCATCCACGAGGTCGAGCAGGGGCGCGTCGACGAGGTCGGCGCCGGCAAGCCGCCGACCGACGAGGTGAACGAGACGGTGGCGCGCATCGCGCGTCAGACCGCGCTGGAGACGGTTCGAAAGCGCGAGGCGGCATCGGCGGAGGCACTGGTGGATCGGCTCAGCTCGCTGGATCCCACGCTGCTCGCATTGACCCTGCCCGATGGCGCCACGCTTGCCGAGGGAATCAGGGAGGACGGCT
Source organism: uncultured Chloroflexia bacterium (assembly GCA_963828485.1). GTDB lineage: Bacteria > Chloroflexota > Limnocylindria > QHBO01 > QHBO01 > JACDBZ01. Next base: position 866,456 of record CAWHEV010000010.1, on the reverse strand, counting down.
CGGACCACTACCGCGAGCACACCGAAGCGTTGCGCGCCGCGCTCGACGAGGCTCCCCGTGGCTGACCGAGCGTCGCTCCTGGCGGACCTCGATGGCGCCCACGACGACCTCCTCGACGCGCTGGCCGAGGTCGACGCCGATCTCGTCACCACGCCGGGAGTGATGGACCGCTGGAGCGTGCGCGACCTCGTGGTCCACATTGCGGCGTGGTCGGAGCATGGCGCCGCCGCCCTCGACCTCGCCGCGGACGGTCGGGGCGCCGAGTTCGCCTACTCGAAACGCGACACCGACGCCATGAACGAGCGGTTCCTGGCCGACGCACGGACCACGACGCCCGCCGCGGCGCTCACCCGCGAGGAGCGCTCGTTCGCGGCGTTCCGTGAGCGCATCGCGGGCCTCGACCCGGACCTGCTCGCCCTGAAGCTCGGCAACGGCGACACGGTCGAGGAGGTCATCCGCTACGACGGGCCGGATCACTACGCCGAGCACACCGCCCACCTCCGCGCCTGGTTCGGCGCCGACGAATGACAAGGTCGCAGGCGGTCGACCCGGCTCGTCGCGTCCCCGAGCTGCGCGCGATCCTCAACGAGGCCAACCACCGCTACCACGTGCTCGACGCCCCGACGATCAGCGACCGCCAGTACGACCTGCTCTTCAAGGAGCTCAACGAGCTGGAGGCGGCGAATCCCGAGCTCGTGACCGAGGACTCGCCGACCCAGCGCGTCGGTGCCCCGGTCGAGGGCGGCTTCCCGTCGGTCCGGCACGACACGCCCATGCTCAGCCTGGGCAATGCCTTCGGCGCCGACGAGCTGCGCGAGTTCGACGCACGGGTCCGGCGTGGCCTTGGCCGCACCGACGAGGACGCGCCGGTCACCTACGTCTGCGAGCTGAAGATCGACGGCCTGGCCATCAGCCTGCGCTACGAGGGCCGCAGGTTCGTGCGCGGCGCGACCCGCGGCGACGGCACGACTGGCGAGGACGTGACGCCCAACCTCCGCACGGTCCGGGCCATTCCGCTGAGCCTGAACGCGGACCCGCCCGGTGAGCTGCTGGAGGTCCGCGGCGAGGTGTTCATGCCTCGCGGAGCCTTCGCTTCCCTGAACGAGCAGCTCGAGGCGGAGGGGAAGCCGCTCTACGCCAACGCGCGGAACACGACCGCCGGCACGGTGCGCCAGAAGGACCCGAAGGTGACGGCTGCGCGGCGGCTCAGCCTGTGGACGTACCAGCTCGTCGGCGCACACGGCCTCGAGACCCATTCGGAGTCGCTCGACCTGCTGCGCACCCTGGGCTTCCCGGTCAACCCCAACGTGCGGCGCGTTGCCGGGATCGACGAGGTCATCGCGTTCACCGAGGAATGGGCCGACGCTCGCAAGGACCTGGACTACGAGACGGATGGCATCGTCATCAAGGTCGACTCGCTGGCGGAGCAGGCACAGCTCGGCTTCGTCTCACGGGCCCCGCGCTGGGCCACGGCCTACAAGTTCCCTGCCGAGCAGGTGACGACGAAGCTCGAGGAGATCGAGGTCTACGTCGGCCGCACCGGTGCCATGACGCCGGTCGCCCACGTGACCCCGGTCGTCGTCGGCGGTACGACGGTGCGCAACGCCACGCTGCACAACATCGACGAGATCCGGCGCAAGGACCTGCGCGTCGGCGACACCGTGGTGCTGCAGCGCGCCGGCGACGTCATCCCCGAGGTCGTGAGCGCGGTGGTGGACGCGCGCGACGGCAGCGAGTCGGTCTGGGACATGCCCACCGCCTGTCCCGTGTGCGGCACCGAGGCCGAGCGGGAGGAGGGCGAGGTCGTCCAGCGCTGCCCCAACCCGTACTGCCCGGCGCAGCGCATCGGCGGGCTGCTCCATTTCAGTGGCCGAGGTGGCCTCGACATCGACGGGCTCGGCTTCAAGATCATGCTCCAGCTCGTCGACCGCGACCTGGTCAAGGAGCCAGCCGACATCTTCCGCCTCGACGTGGAGACCCTGAGCGGTCTCGATCGTCTTGCGGAGAAGAGTGCGCGGAACCTGGCGGCCTCGATCGATGCCGCGCGGCACCGGCCGCTGAGCCGCATCCTCAACGGGCTCGGGATCCGCCACGTCGGCGGGCAGACGGCGGTCGACCTGGCGGCGTGGCTCGCCCGCGAGCTGCCGCGCGCGGAGGAGGAATCCGACGCGGACTGGACCCGTCGCGCGGCCGATCGCCTGCGCGGGGCGTCCGTCGAGGAGCTGACGGCCGTGTACGGCATCGGCGAGGTGGTTGCCCAGGGGATCGTGCGCTTCTTCGGCGATGAGCACACCGGAAGCACGCTCCACCGCCTCATCGACGCCGGACTGAGCGCGGAGGCGCCGGCGCCGGGTGCATCGGTGGAGCCGATCGAAGGCCCGCTGAGCGGAAAAACGCTCGTGGTGACGGGGACCCTCCCAGGGCTCAGCCGCTCGGAGGCCGAGGAGGCGATCCGAGCCGCCGGAGGCCACGCCGCTTCGTCGGTCAGCGCGAAGACGGACTACCTGGTCGCCGGGGACAAGGCAGGCAGCAAGCTGGCGAGGGCCGAGAAGCTCGGCGTCACCGTGCTCGACGAGAACGGGTTCCGCAAGGTACTGGAGGGCTCATGACCGATGCGATTCGGACGGCCGTCGAGGCGGCATCCGCCTATCTGACGGAGCATCCGGACGAGGCTCGCTACACCGATTCGGTCGCCGTGGCTCGGCTGGGAGCCGGGCTCCACGTCCGGGTCGAGGGCGCCGCCGGCGAGGCGATGGAGACCGACATGCCGGGCGCCGTCGGGGGATCCGGCGCGGCTCCCGGCCCAGGCTGGTACCTGCGCGCCGCCACGGCGGCATGCGTCGCCTCGCTGGCCGGCATGCGCGCGGCACAGCTCGGGCTTGCCGGCTTCACGTGCGAGGTGGAGGTCGACGCGGAGTCGGACGATCGGGGCATCCTCGGCCTGGATGGAACGGTGCCGGCCGGACCGCTGTCGGTGCGGATCGGCATCCGCCTGGCGGCGGACGGTGCCGATGCGGGCGCCCTCGACGAGATCGCTGGCTGGGCGGTCGATCATTGCCCCGTGTCGGATGCGCTGCGCCGGGCGGTGACGGTGCGCGTCGAGACGACGCCGGGATGATGGGCGCCCAGCGGGCCTAGCGCCGGCCTCCCGCCATGCGCACCGCCTCGGGACGAGCCCGCAGGCGCCACATGGCCGCGATCCCGACCGCCGGGCCGATAGCCAGCAGCCCGAACGCCAGCGACCACCCTGCCCGGTCGCCGGGATCGAGCAGGCCGACGGCGACGATGGTGATCCCGGTGAGCAGGAATCCAGAGGCGGTCTGGAGCGCCAGCGCCGAGCCGGCCGTCCCTGGCGGAGCGAGCTCGGTGACTGCCGTGGAGAACTGGGCCGAGTCGGCGATCACGGTGACGCCCCATACGACGGTCACGGCGAGGACGAGCGGGATGGGCGCGCCGAAGAGGAGGCCGGCGACGATGGCACTCGAGCCCGACAGGGCCATCGCCGCGATCGTCAGCGTCGTGCGGCCCATGCGATCGGCCAGCGCACCGGCGACGACGCATCCGATGCCGCCGACGGCCACCACGCCGAAGGCCAGCGCGCTCGCACCGGCGGCCGTCACGCTGCCGCCCAGGGCGAGGCTGGCCGCCAGGAAGGCCGGCACCCACGTCCACATCGCGTAGAGCTCCCACATGTGCCCCAGATAGCCGACGTTCGCCAGCCTGACCGAGGGTTCGGCAAGGGCCTGGCGCGCCATGCGCAGGCTGAGGCGGGCCGGCGGTGCCGCGAAGGGTCCCTCGCGCACCGCGGCCCAGGCCAGCACGGCCGCGGCGAGGCACGGCAGGCTGCTGGCCAGCACGACGGCCCGCCAATCGGAACCGAGCAGGGTGCCCGCGGCGCGGAACGCGTGCGGTGAGGCGCTGCCGATTGTGATGGCTCCGATCATTGCGCCGACCGCCAGGCCGCGCTGCCGATCGAACCAGCCGGCCAGGACCTTGAGCGCCACCGGGTAGACCGCCGCGATACCGGCGCCGATCAGCGCACGCAGAGGCAGGGCGGTGAGCATGTCGACCGCGAGGAGCGCGAAGGCGGCGTTGGCCGCCGCCGCGACCACGCAGCCGACGGCTACGAGCCGAAAGGGGGTGATGGCGTCGGCGGCGCCGCTGAACGCGATCCCCACCGCGCCGACCGCGAAGCCCAGCTGAACCGCCACGGTGAGCAGTGCCACCTCGAGCGAGGAGATGCCCCAATCGGCGGCGATGAGCGGGGCCACGGCCGCGGCGCTGAACCACGGGGCGAGGGCCAGCAGCAAGCACGCGCTCAGGACGGCGAGCGCGCCCCAGCGGCCGGCCGGCTCATCCATCGTCGGGGAGCATCGTGTACACCAGGCACTCGCCGCGCAGCACCTCGGTGCCGTCCTCGCGGCGCGCGACGCAGCGCAGGCGGGTGATCGGCCTGTCCGCGCGTGCCTCGATCACCTCGGCCTCGGCGATGACCGTGTCCCCGACGAAGACCGGAGCCGGGTAGTCCCACTCCTGGTGAAGGAACACGCTCCCGGGCCCCGGGAGGCGCATGGCGACCAGGGCATTGAAGAGCGCCGTGGTCAGTCCGCCCTGCACCACCAGACGGCCGAGCCGGGTGCTGGCCGCAAAGCCGGCATCGAAGTGGAGCGGATTGCGGTCACCGCTGATGGTCGCGAATGCCTCGACGTCGTCGGCCGTGAAGGTCCGCTCCCACGTCGCGATCGTCCCGATGGCCGGCGGGTCCCAGCTCATCGGTCACCCTCGGCCAGGAACGCCTCGACCAGGGCGTCGTAGTCGCGGAACGAGCTGCGCACGGTGTGGCCGCAGTCCGGATCGGTGAGAAGACGAGCGTCGGGGATCCGCTCGGCGACGAGCCGTACCGATGCCAGCGGGACGACCTGGTCGAGCTCTCCGGCCAGCACGAGCGTCGGGACCGCCACCTCGCCCAGCCGATCGGTCACGAACGAGCTCGGATCGAGCGTCGTCCTCAGCTCGCCCAGGAACCGCTCTGGAGTCGCCGGCCGTGGCTGCAGCCGGGCGGCAGCCCCGAACGAGCCCGCCTCGGCCTCCGTGCCGGCCTTCATCAGCTGCGCCATATTGGCGAAGAAGGTTGCCCAGTCACCCGACTCGCCAAGGTCGATCCAGCGCCGCATCCGATCCGCCATGGGCGACTCGGATGGCGTCTCGGAGGCGACGGCGGCGAGGACGAGCCGCTCGACGAGCTCAGGATGGTCGACGGTCAGCCACATCGAGATTCGCCCACCGCCCGATTCGGCCTCGATGGCCACGGCATCGAGGCCCAGGCAGCCGAGGGCCGCGGCGATCGCATCGGCCATGACGCGCGGGTGCATGATCCGGTCGACGTCGTCGGTGTCGTCGGGAATGGGGCGGCCGAGAACCCTCACCGGACGTGCCGCCGAACGACCCTCCCATCGCCTCGTGAGCAGCTGCTCCGTGCCGGCGAGCGGCCGCAGGCCCGTCTCGACCCCGCCCAGCACGACGAGCGGCGTGCCGCCGCCGCCGCCCAGCGACAGCGCCTCCAGCGTGCCGCCGGGGATCGGGATCGAGTCGACGTTCACCGGGGCATGCTGCCAGAACGCGCCTATCGGAGGCGCTACCATCGGCCCATGGCCGAGATCAGCCGCGAGACGGTCGAGCATGTCGCCACGCTCGCCCGCCTCCACCTCACCGATGACGAGATCGACCGTATGCGGATGCAGCTCTCGAAGATCCTTGACGCCATCGAGACGCTGCGCGACGTCGACACCAGCCATGTCGGTCCCACGGCCAGCGTCATCGAGCTCGAGAACGTGATGCGCGACGACGAGGTGCGGCTGGGGATCGGCCGTGAGGCCGCGCTCGCCAACGCGCCGTTGCGCGACGACCCGTTCCTGCGGGTGCCCACCGTGCTCGAGGAGGGTCGATGACCGCTCTGCCGCTCGCCGACCGCACGGTCACCGAGGTTGCGGCCGCCCTTCGCCGGCGCGAGGTCAGCTCCCGGGACCTGACCGATGCGTGCCTGGCCAGGATCGAGCGCGACGCCGCACGCCTGAACACGTTCCTGGCCGTCGACGCCGAGGCTGCGCTGGCGGCCGCCGACGCGGCCGACGCGGTGCTCGCGCGTGAGGAAGGCGCCGATCGGCCCCTGCTGGGCATCCCGTACGCCCTGAAGGACATCTTCGTCACCCGCGCTCTCGACGACGACGGTCGGCCGCTGCCCGGCGGCTTTCCCACGACCGCAGGAAGCCTGATCCTCGACGGCTATCGGTCCCCGTATGCATCGGCGGCGCAGGAACGCCTCGACGCCGCCGGGGCCGTCCTGGTCGGCAAGACGAACTGCGACGAGTTCGCCATGGGCTCGTCGAACGAGAACAGCGCCTTCGGGCCGGTCCGCAACCCGTGGGACGAGCGCACCGTCCCGGGCGGCTCGTCGGGAGGCTCGTCGGCGGCGGTCGCCGCCGGGCAGGCCTACTTCGCGCTGGGCACCGACACGGGCGGCTCGATCCGGCAGCCGGCCTCTCTGACTGGCACGGTCGGCATGAAGCCCACGTACGGGCGCGTGAGCCGCTACGGGATGGTGGCATTCGCGTCCAGCCTCGATCAGTGCGGCCCGCTGGCCCGATCCGTGCGTGACGCGGCACTGGTCCTTGGTGCCGTGGCCGGTTACGACGCCCGGGACTCGACCAGCGTCGAGGTTCCCGTGCCCGACTATGCCGCGGCGCTCAGCGGCGACGTGCTCGGGATGCGTCTCGGTGTGCCGCGCGAGTTCTTCGTCGCGGGCATGGAGCCCGGCGTGGAGCGCTCGGTGCGCGCGGCGCTTGAGGTGCTCGCCGGCTGCGGAGCGGAGATCGTGGAGGTGAGCCTGCCATCGACCGACCGCGGGCTGGCCACGTACTACATCATCGCGCCGGCCGAGGCGAGCGCGAACCTCGCCCGCTACGACGGCGTGCGCTACGGCCTCTCCGCGGGCGCCGAGGAGCTGTGGGACAACTACGCGCGGACACGCGGCTCGGGCTTCGGCGACGAGGTGAAGCGACGGATCATGCTCGGCACCTATGCCCTCTCCGCCGGCTACTACGACGCGTACTACGTCAAGGCGCAGCAGGTCCGCACGCTCATCAAGGCCGAGTTCGACGAGGTCCTCGGAACCGTGGACGCGATCCTGGCCCCGACCTCCCCGAACGTCGCCTTCGCGATCGGCGCCAAGGTCGACGATCCGCTGTCGATGTACCTCAACGACGCGTGCACGCTGCCGGTGAACATCGCCGGCCTGCCGGGCATCAGCGTGCCCTGCGGGCTCTCTGAGGGCCTGCCGGTCGGGCTGCAGGTGATCGGCCGCGCCTTCGACGAGGCGACGGTTCTGCGCGTCGCCGATGCGTACGAGCGGGTGGCCGGCTTCGCAGACCTGCGCGCGCCGACGACGAGCGCGCACGGCTAGACTCGCAGCGCATGCCCGAGATCAGCCACGTCCGCATCACCGTTCCCGAGCAGGGAACCCTGAACCGCATCCTCCGCGAGGGGGGAGCGCAGCAGTTCCCGCAATGGCTGTACGCCGAACCGGACGACGAGCCGCGGATCGTGTGGTGGGGGATTCGTGGCGTGCAGACCCAGGTGCTGGACGTCCCGCCGCCGGACGACCCGCGGTACGGCCTCTTCCCGCGTCCCGTCGACGATTGGACCGAGGCGCCGCGGGCGCTCCTGCTCGCCACGGTCGACACCGATCGCGCCATCGCCGACCTGGCGCCTGCCCTCGGCGACACCTGGATCGAGACGGACGACGACGAGGTGCTCGACGCGCGCTGCCGCCGCCTGGTGCTCGGACGCAGTGAGCTGATCCTGGCCGAGCCGATCGGCGAAGGATTCGTCGCGGCGTGCCTGGCGAAGTTCGGTGAAGGCCCCGTGGCCATGGCGCTCGACGGCACCACGCGCTTCGGACGGACGGTCAACTCGAACCCGGTCACCGGCGGGCCGGCCACGTACGTGCGGCTCGGGCCGCGCACCGCACCAGCGCTCATCTTCCTGCCTGCGCGATGACCGATCCGGCCGCGCACCGGGCCGGGGTGGAGGCCTGGCGCGAGGGCCGGTACGCCGCGCTGCTGGCCGACATGAGCTGGCTCACGCTCGCCGGTCTCGCCTGGCTCAAGCCCGGGCTCAACGTCGTCGGCGCGGCGGAAGGAGTCGACGTCCGACTTCCCGGCGGCCCGCCCAGGGTCGGGACGATCATGCTGGCCCACGGTCTTGCCCGGGCCGATGGAGATTTCGCGCTTGCCGGACGCCCGGCGGATGGCATGGAGCTGGCAAGCGACGCGGGGGGTGAGCCGACCCTGCTCGAGGTGGATCGCCTGCGCATGTGCCTCATCGAGCGAGGTGGGCGCCTGGCCGTCCGGACCTGGGACCTCGACTCGTCGGCGCGGGCGGCGTTCGCCGGGATCGACCATTGGCCGGTCGAACCGCGCTGGCGTCTCGATGGGCATTTCGAGCCGACGCCGGATCGCTCGCTCACCGTACCGGACGTGCTGGGCTTCGACGAGGAGCAGGAATCTCCGGGAGACGTGGTCTTCGAGGTGGACGGCACCCAGCATCGGCTCCAGGCGCTGCGCGGAGGAACCTCGGGCAAGCTGTGGCTCGTCTTCGCCGACGCCACGAACGGCGTCGAGACCTATGGCGGCGGACGCTTCCTCTATACCGATGTGCCCGACGCCGACGGACGGATAGAGGTCGACTTCAACCGTGCCTATAACCCGCCCTGCGTGTTCAGTCCGTATGCGACCTGCCCGCTGCCCTGGCCCGCGAACCGGCTGCCGATGCGGATCGAGGCCGGCGAGCGCATGTACGTGCACCCGCAGGACGGCGAACGCCGTCGCGCCGCCGAGGCCCGCTAGACTGACGCCGATGTCCAGCCAGCCAGCCACGCGCCGCGCGACCGCCGACTTCCTCAACGGCACCGTCAGGGCCATGCCTCCATCGGGCATCCGTCGCTTCTTCGACATGCTGGCCGAGATGAAGGACGTCATCAGCCTCACCATCGGCGAGCCGGACTTCACCACTCCCGAGGGGATTACGCGCGCCGCCATCGCCAGCCTCGAGGCGGGTGAGACCCACTACACCGCCAACGGCGGCATGATCGAGCTGCGGGAGCTCATCGCGGCCAACCTGGCCGACCGCTACGGCGTCGACTACGACCCGCGCAGCGAGCTGGTCGTCACGGTCGGGGCATCGGAGGGGGTCGACGCCTCGCTGCGAGCGACCATCGATCCAGGCGACGAGGTGATCTACCACGAGCCCTGCTTCGTGGCCTATGCGCCGTGCGTGCAGCTTGCCGGCGGCGTGGCCGTGCCGATCGCCACGACCGCGGCGACCGACTTCCGCGTCACCGCCGGGATGATCGAGGCGGCCATCACACCGCGCACCAAGGCGATCTTCCTGGGCTATCCGAACAATCCGACCGGTGCGGTGCTCGATCGAGACGAGCTGGCGGCGATCGCCGCCGTCGCCGACGCGCACGACCTACTCGTCTACTCCGATGAGATCTACGACAGGCTGGTGTACGGCGATCATGCCCACACGGCCTTCAGCTCCCTGCCGGGGATGCGGGAGCGGACGATTCTGCTGGGCGGCTTCAGCAAGAGCTACGCGATGACCGGCTGGCGGATCGGCTATGTCGCGGCGCCCGCGGGCCTGATGGAGGGCATCGCCAAGGTCCACCAATACGGGATCATGTGCGCACCGACCGCGGCCCAGCATGCCGCCATCGAGGCCCTTCGCAACGGCGAGGCGGCCGTGGCCGCGATGCATGCCGAATACGATCGCCGGCGACGGTTCATCGTCGATCGCTTCAACGAGATCGGCCTCGAGACCTTCGAGCCGATGGGGGCGTTCTACTGCTTCCCCCGCGTCACGGAGGCGACCGGCCTGGACGAGACCTCCTTCGCGGAGCGGCTTCTGGCCGAGGAGCGCGTCGGAGTCGTGCCCGGGACCGCCTTCGGACCGTCGGGTGCGGGGCACGTCCGCGTCTGCTACGCCACGGCCTACGAGGAGATCGTGGAGGCCATGGAGCGCATCGAGCGGTTCGTCGCCCGCCACCGGACGTGACGCGCGAACGATTCGCGAGCACCGCCTCCTTCTCGCGCACGGCTTCCGACTATGCGACCACCATGGCGGTGGCGCTCGAGCCGGTGGCCGCGCAGGTCGTCGAGCGCGCCGCGCTGCGAAGCGGCGAAACCGTGATCGATATCGGGACGGGGACCGGAACCGCCGCGCGGCTGGCCGTCGGGGCCGGGCGGCGGGTGATCGGCCTGGATGCCGCAGCCGGGATGCTCGACATCGCTCGCGCCGGCTCCACCGGTGTCGAGTACGTCGAGGCCGACTTCACGCACGTCCCCCTCAGCGACGGGTCGGTGGACGTCGTGATGGCCGTTCATGCCCTCCTGTTCGCTTCTGACCGCGTGGCGGCGCTCGAGGAGTGGCGCCGCATCGCCGCGCCGGGTGGGCGCCTCTCCCTGTCGGTGCCAGGACCCAACCACGTGGTTCCCGCGGCCATTTTCGGCGCGGTGTACGACCGCTATGGAGTCGGTGGCAGCAGCGACGACTACCCAGAGGCAGGCGAGGTGAAAGGCTGGGCGGGCGAGGCAGGATGGCTCGACGCCGCAGCCGCGGCGGACGAGACCACCGCCATCGAGCTTGGCGGCGAGGAGGCGTTCCGCACCTGGCTTCGCGTCGGCAGGACCACGACCGACTGGACGCCTGAGCGCGTCGAAGCGTTCGGAGACGAGCTGATGGCCGTCTGCCCGCGCGCTGCCGACGGGGCGTTCCGCATCCCGTTCGGGACGCTGTACCTCTCGGCGCGGGCGCCATCGTGACGTTCTCCGAGCTGTTGCGCGTCGCTCCCGGGTCGACGCCCGACCTGGCCGCCATCGATCCCGACGGCACGCCGGGCTTCACCGGTGACAAGGTCGCTGCGGGCCTCCGCCTCAAGGAGCTTCGCACCCAGCTTCGTGCGTTCCAGGAGCGCCTGTGGGCCGAGCAGCGGCAGTCCCTCCTCATCGTGCTGCAGGCGCTCGATGCCGGCGGCAAGGACGGCCTGATCCGGAAGGTGGTCACAGCCTTCAATCCCCAGGGAACGCGCGTCGTCGGCTTCGGCGTGCCGAGCGAGGAGGAGCTCCGTCACGACTACCTGTGGCGTATCCACGCCGTCACGCCGGGCCGCGGACGAATCGGCGTGTTCAACAGGAGCCACTACGAGGACGTGCTGGTCGTGCGGGTCAACGAGCTCGTGCCGCGCGCGGCGTGGAGCCAGCGCTACGACCAGATCAACGCTTTCGAGGCGCACCTGGCTGCCAACGGCACGCGGATCGTGAAGTTCTTCCTGCACATCAGCCGCGCCGAGCAGCGCGAACGCTTCCTGAAGCGCCTCGCCGATCCCGAGAAGCAATGGAAGTGGTCGTCGGGCGACCTGGACGCACGATCGAAGTGGGATGCGTTCCAGGCCGCCTACGCCGATGCGCTGGCGCGCTGCTCGACCGAATCGGCGCCATGGTTCGTCGTTCCGGCCGATCGCAAGTGGTATCGCGACCTCGCGGTGGCCGAGGTCCTTGCCGAGACGGCGGCCGGCATGGATCCGCAGTGGCCGGCCGTTGACGAGGACCTTTCGAACGTCGTGGTCCCCGAGTGAAACGGAAGGCGTATGCATGCGCATGAAGAACCGATGGATCGGCGGCCTCGTCCTGGCGATCGCCGTCGTGCTCGGCGCGTGCGCGCCACCCAACCAGGGCGGGGGAGCGTCGGACGAGCCATCGGTGCCGGCAAGCGCCGCACCGGCCGAGAGCTCGGGTGCCGAGAGCGCTGCTCCTGAGGCGAGTGCCGAGGCCAGCCAGCCCGCACCTTCCTACGATTACGACTACTGAGTGAATCCTCGTCAGCTCGCGTGCTGGATGCAGGCGCGCGCAAGAGCGAGAACGGCATCGATCTCGACCTCGCCGTGATCGCTGCTCGCGGTGAGCTCGATCTTCGGGTCTTCCGCCACCAGCCTCCAGACCGAGTGCATCTCATCGCGGTCCTCGTCGAGCTGGGCATCGGTCTGAAGCCGTAGGCCTCGGACGCCGGACCAGCGGACGAGCTGTCCGCGCAGCGCCCAGTCGCCCTCGGGGTCAGAGGTCGCCGGAGCGTAGTGGTAGTCCATCAGGCCGAGGTCGCTCGCAACGAGGATCCGCAGCCTGCCGCTGTCCGGGTTGACAGCCACGTGCGTCGCGTACTCGACCCCGCCCATCTCCGACAGCTGGTGCTGGAGGAGCTGACGGGCCCGACCCAGGCTGTCCCACTCGCCGATCTTCATGGGCGCGCAGCATAGCGCCTCTACAATCGGCGCCATGGCGGTCGAGGCGCGAACGCACTACGAAACGGTGATCGGGATCGAGGTCCACGCCCAGCTGCGGACCGAGTCGAAGATGTTCTGCGGTTGCGCCACGGCGCCTCCCGAGGGCGGTACCGACGAGCCGAACAGTCGCGTCTGTCCCATCTGCATGGGCATGCCGGGGACCCTGCCCGTCATCAACCGACGAGCCGTCGAGCTCGTGATGCTCACCGGGCTGGCCCTCGACTGCACAGTCGAGACCGATGCCGTCCGCTTCGAGCGCAAGAACTACTTCTATCCCGATCTCCCCAAGGGCTACCAGATCAGCCAGTACGCGCTGCCGCTGACGAGCCGGGGCCGTCTCGCCGTGCTGGTGCCGAGCGAGCATGGCGAGGTTGTCATCGGCATCACGCGGGCTCACCTCGAGGAGGACACCGCCCGCATGCAGCACGCGGGTCGCGGATACAGCGTCGTCGACTTCAATCGCGCGGGCGTCCCGCTCATGGAGATCGTCACCGAGCCGGACCTGCGCTCACCGGCGCAGGCGCGTGCCTACGGCGAGACCCTGCGCGCGCTGCTGCGGGCCATCGGAGCGTCCAACGCCGACATGGAGGCCGGCTCGATGCGGATCGAGGGCAACATCAGCCTGCGCCCCGCCGGCAGCGGCCCCTTCGGCACGAAGGTCGAGGTGAAGAATCTCAACAGCTTCCGCTCGCTCGAGAGGGCCCTCGAGTTCGAGGTCGCGCGCCACGCCGAGGTCCTCGATCGCGGCGAGCGCGTGGCCCAGGAGACGCGGGGCTGGGACGAGGAGGCCGGGCGCACGATCATCCAGCGCAGCAAAGAGGAGGCGAACGACTACCGCTACTTTCCCGAGCCGGACCTGCCGCCACTCCGCCCATCGCCCGAATGGGTCGCTGAGCTGCGGGCACTGCTTCCCGAGCTGCCGGCACAGCGCCGCGAGCGCTACACCGAGGAGCTCGGCCTGTCCGCCTACGATGCCGGCGTCCTCACCGCCGATGCTGCGCTGGCCGACTACTTCGACGCCACCGTTGCCGCCGGCATCGGGCCCAAGAGTGCCGCGAACTGGATCACCGGAGAGCTCAGCCGCCTCCTGAACCAGCACGCAGCGACCGGCCTCCGCGCCGATCGTGTCGCGCTGCGGCCCGCCGGGCTGGCCGAGCTCATCGGCGAGGTGGAGGCCGGTCGTGTCTCATCGACCAACGCCAAGTCCGTGCTGGCGATGACCTTCGAGACGGGAGAGTCGCCTCGCACCGTGATCGACCGCGAAGGCCTCGGGCAGGTCTCCGACGCGACGGCGATCGGCGCCGAGATCGAGGCCGTGCTGGCCGAGCACCCTGCCCAGGTGGCCGACTTCCGCGCCGGGAAGGCGCAGGTCATCGGGTTCCTGGTCGGGCAGGTCATGAAGCGCACCGGCGGGCGCGCCGATGCGAAGATCGTCAACGAGGAGCTGCGCCGACGCCTGGAGGGCGGAGGAGGGTGACGTCGTTTCGAGCCCAGCGTCCCTGATCGGGGACGTCTCGCGCAAGCGCGGCTGGCGCCGCGCCTCCGACGCGGCGATCGTGCTCCTGGTGGCCGCGCTCGCCGTGGGCACCATCGCGCTGATGCTGCTGCCCGATGTTGCTCCGGCGCTCGTCGACGATCGCGTCGACATCGCGATCATCACTTCGGCGGCGCTCATCGCAACGGCGGTGGCGGCACTCGCCTGGGGACGAGGCCGCGTTGAGAACGATGCCGCAGCGGTGCTGCGAGGTGCGGCGTTCGGCGTGCTCGCGCTCCTCAACGGCGTCACGCTGGCCGTGTATCTCGTTGGCGCGGACGCCGCGTTGGGGGCATCACTCTCCGATCCAGGACAGCTCCCGCTGATCTGTGCCGTGGTCGGACGAGGCCTGGCGGCGTTGCTGCTCGTCCTCGCCGGCTACGCCAGCGTTCGCGGTCCGTTGCCGCTCCTGCGACCCGGCCTCGTCCTCGTCGGGCCGATGCTCATCCTGGCGCTCGTGATGGTCCTCGGTGTCCTGGCGCTCGACCGCCTCCCCGCGTTCGCCCCGCTCAGCGCCCTCGACGCCCTGGCCGACGATCCCACGCGTCAGCTGGTGCCGGGAACCGCCCCGCTGCTGGTCCTCGCCCAGGGGGCGATCGCCGTGGCGTTCCTCCTGGCCGCCGGGCTCGCGTATCGGTCGTTCCGCGCATCGGGCCGAGCCGGCGATATCCTGCTGGGAGTTGGTCTCCTGATCGCGGCCTTCAGCCAGGTCCACGCCGCGATCCATCCGGGAAGCTATTCGTCACTCGTCACGAGCGGCGACTTCCTGCGGCTCGCCTTCTATGCCGTCCTCCTCGTCGGGATCGTCGTCGACAGTCGTGCGGACCTGGCGGATCTTCGTCGCGCGAACCTGGAGGTCGGTCGACTTGCCGAAGCAGAGCTTGCCGCCGTGACCCTCGAGGAGCGTGCCAGGCTCGCGCGGGAGATTCACGATGGGCTGGCCCAGGACCTGTGGTACGCGAAGTTGAAGCAGGGGAGGCTCGCCCAGACGGCGCAGTTCGACGAGGCCGGCCAGCAGCTGAGCGACGAGGTGGGGGAGGCGATCGACAACGCCCTTGCCGAGGCCCGCAGCGCCGTCGCGGCCATGCGCGCCGGAGGCGAGGCGGGCCCCCTCCTCGACATGCTCGAGCGCCTGGTCGAGGACTTTTCCGATCGCTTCGCCCTTCAGGCCGAGCTGACGGTCAGCGGACCGGAGCCCGACATCAGCCCGCGAGCCCAGGCCGAGGTCATGCGGATCGTCCAGGAAGCCCTCACGAACGCGAGGAAGCACGCCGACGCCACGGTGCTGCGTGTGGCCGTCGCGACGGGCGCCGACCTGCGCATCACCGTGAGCGACAATGGCCGCGGCTTCAGGCCGGAGGCCGTGACGGAGGGCTTCGGCCTCGACAGCATGCGTCAGCGGGCGGACCTGGTGGGAGGCACGCTCGAGATCATGTCCGAGGAGCGCGGAGGCAGCCGGGTCGAGCTCGTGATGCCGATCAGCCGCAGGGAGGACTCGCCGTGACGACGGATGCGCCGATGACGATCCTGCTGGTGGACGATCACGCCCTGGTCCGATCCGCGATTCGGCAGGCCCTCGAGGCTCCGGACATGCAGATCGTCGGTGAGCTGGCGAGCGCCGAGGAAGCGATCGCCCTGGCGCCACAGCTCCAGCCCGACGTGATCCTGATGGACATCGACCTGCCGGGGATGAGCGGGATCGAGGCCGTGCGCGAGCTCGCGCCGCGGCTCCCGGCCACCCGGATCGTCATGCTGACGGTCTCGACTGATCGTCGCGACCTCGTCGATGCCGCCCGCCACGGCGCCGTGGGCTATCTCACCAAGGATCTCGCCGGCGATGCTCTGCTCCGCGCGGTGCGCGGCATTCGTCAGGGTGATCTCGCGATGTCACGCTCGCACGCCGCCGTCCTCATGAACCATCTGCAGCGATCGTCGCGATCCCCGGACTCCGGTGACTCCGGGATCGGCGAGCTGCTGAGCACCCGGGAGCTGGAGGTGCTTCGCCTGCTGGCCGATGGCATGACCGACCGGGAGATCGGTGAGGCCCTTGCGATTTCGCCGCGCACCGTCGAGAGCCACGTGAGTAGCGTCCTGCGCAAGCTCGCGGTCAAGAACCGGGCGGAGGCTGCGCAGAGGTATCGGGCCAGCCTTTGACGGCGGCGATGCTCAGCGGCCCGGCCGCCAGCCCTTCCTCCTCGCCGAGCGGTCGGTCGGCGGTTCACCGCTGCGGACGTCGCGCCACGCCAGCTCCTGTGTGACGGCGACGTCCAGGTCGGCCCGGGCCCCAGCCGCACCGTGGTTCGCGGGCAACCAGCGCATTCGCTCCGCCGACGCCTCTTCGAAGGCTTCCTGAGCGACTGCGAGCCATTCCAGGTCGGCCTCGGTGCCACTTGCTGCGGCCTTCATCGCCGCCGACCAGGCATCTCGCGCGGCAACGTAGCGAGCCTCGGCCTCATCGCGGGAGTACCGCGCCAGGCGCTGCCTCAGCGACGAGGGTCGGATGGCGAGTGATGTCGGCTGGTCAACGACCGCGGGGAGTGCCAGACCCTCGTTGGTGTCGGTCGACTGGGTCGTTGACTCCGTCATCGGCGCAGCTGCCGGAGCACGGCGGCAATCTCGGCGCGAAGCAGGCGGGGCCGGTCCAGGTCGAGGCTGATGCCCTCGTCGCCGTGCAACGTCAGAAGCAGGGTCTCGCCCGCCAGGGCGATCTCCTCGATGTCCGTCAACAGCACGCTTACCACCCCTTTGCCCAGATGCACGAGACGTCGTGACGTGAGATAGAGCCTCCCCCCGGTCCCACGCGCCCGATGGCCGTTGGGACGGCTCAGCAACGCGTGCCTGCGCGCGCTGTGCACGTGCTCGCCGTCGGCGAGCATCGGGACGATTTCCGGGTCCGGCTCGATGACCGGGATCGGTCCCCGCCGCAACCGTGCCCGGGCGGCGGCGGCCTCGGCCTCATCTGATTCGGAGCGCCGCGCGATCGCTGTAGCGTCGCGAAGCGCAGGACCCACCTCCTCCAGCGTCTCGCCGGACTTCGGGGCCGAGGCCCGGCCGCGCGCTGGCATCTTCACCGATCGACGGTAGCCGCACCGGCTGCAGGGAGGCATCCGTAGTCCTACGGAGCCGGATACGGAGTCTGGCGTCCGTACCCGGACCCGTCTGTTGCGCGGGATCAACGCGCCCAGGTCAGGGTACGGAGCGGCGGTTCCGTACCTCGGTCCGTACCTTCCCGGATGGCGCGGGTGCGGGGCCCACGACACAGTACCGGCCACTGTGCGTGGGGCGGATCCGATTCACGGGTCCGCCATAGGGATAGGGGGAATCATGTCGTCAGATGCCCGTCGGCCGGTAGGCCGTCGACTGCTGGTGCTGCTGCAACTGGTCGTCTTCGTGACGTACCTGGTGGCACCCACGGGGTTGCTCGCCGAGGAGCCCGTGGTAGAACCACCGCCCACCCAGGCCGAAGCGCCTGACCCGACTCCCGATCCGACCGAGGCGCCCGACCCGACCGAGGCGCCGGCCCCGACCGAGGCACCTGCGCCGACCCAGGCGCCGGCCCCGACCGATCCTCCCGATCCGACTCCCGATGCCACGCCAGACCCGACGCCCGATCCCAGCACGCCAGACGCCACGCCGGATCCGACTCCCGAGCCCTCGGCTCCGGGTGAGTCCTCGAGCCTCCCCTTCCTCGTGTCCTTCGCCCCCGGGACATCCAACGCTCGGCAGCTCGAGATTCTCGCTGAAGCCGGCGTTCTCGACGCCGGAGCCATTCCGCAGCTGACCATGCGCGCTGTCCTCGCCGATGCGGCGAGCGCCGCCGATCGGGTCGAGGCGCTTCGCGCCGATCCCGACGTGCTGCGCGTCGACAGCGACCGGACCCGGGATGTCGAGGCCGCTCCCTCTGACATCGTGTACGCCGATCAGTGGGCCCTGCCCCGCGTTGGCTGGGACGAGCTATTCGGCAGCGCGGCCATCGGCGGCTCGTCGACCGTGGCCATCCTCGACACGGGTGTTGACGCTACGCACCCGGACCTCGACGGCGTCGTCCTGCCGGGCCACTCAATCCTCGATGCCTCCAACGGCATGACAGATCCGAACGGCCACGGCACCTGGATGGCCGGCCTCGTTGCGGCTGAGACCGACAACGCCTACGGGATCGCCGGCACCGCCTATGCGGGCGTCTCCGTCTTGCCGGTCACGGTGCTCAATGCCGACGGCCTCGGCCAGGACAGCGACATCATCTCGGGCGTCGTATATGCCGCCGATGCCGGCGCCGACGTCATCCTCATGTCCTTCAGCAACCCCGGCTACTCGGCCGCTCTCCAAGCCGCCATCGACTACGCCTGGGCGTCAGGTGCCGTCCTTGTCGCCGCGGCAGGCAACGACGGCACGACCGTCAACACCTTCCCGGCCGGCGACCGAGGCGTTATCGGCGTCGCAGCCACGGACGCCGACGATGCACTCGCGGCCAGCTCGAACCACGGCACGGCCGTCTTCCTCGCCGCCCCGGGCGTCGACATCGCGACCACGCGATCGGGCGACGACGTTATCGACGATCTCAGGAACCTCCGCGGCAGCCGCGATGGTTGCCGGTGCCGCCGCGCTGATGCGCGCCAACGAGCCCAATCTGTCGAATGGCGTCGTCGTGCATCGACTGGCCTCGACCGCCGATCCGATCACGCCCGAAGAGGGCAACGGCCGACTCAACCTGCTTCGCGCCATGGTCGATTCCCACCAACGAGATTCAGCCTGCCGGCACCGCCCCAGTCGGCGACGGTGGCCCGATTGTCGGACCGTACACGGCCGATGCGGCGTGCAACCAACTTGTCTTCACAACTGCCGCCCAGACGATCCTTCAGAACGCATCAACCGCAGCAATCACCGTCGAGGCCCAGGACAGTAACAGCACCTGCAGCCTGACGGCCGGTTACACGATCACGCTCAGCTCGACGTCGGGAACGGGGATCTTCTCGCTCACGGCGGGTGGCCCCGCCGTCACGTCGGTCACCCTTGACAACGGGTTGAGCGACACCTCCCACGATGTCAGCTTCTTCTATCGGGACTCCGCGGCCGGCACCTTCACGATGACCGCAAATGCATCGTTCGACGGAAGCGACCCGACACAGGCACTGACTGTCGTCCAGGTCAAGACGTGGAATGGCACCGTCAGCACCAACTGGTCCACCGCCTCGAATTGGAGCCCGATCGGCGTCCCGACCTCGGGACAAGCGGTCGTGATCCCGGCGGGGACGCCCTTCTCGCCGTCACTGACGGCTTCGCCGTCGACCATCTATTCACTCACCGTCAATGCGAACGCCGTGCTCACCATCGGGACGTTCACACTCGACATCAGTGGCGCGAATACCGGGGCGCTGGTTAGCGGGACGCTCGTTATCGGATTCCGGCCAGGTCACCGACGGCGGCGGGACCCAGACCTTCACGATCGGCTCGGGCGGCACGCTTACCCTGACCAGCACGACGGTTAACTGGCCCAGCTTCGAAACCACCGTGGTCGATGCGACCAGCACCGTGCAGTACTCCGCCGCGGGGACCCAGACGATCGAGGGCACCTCGTTCGGAAGCTACGGCCACCTCGTGCTCTCCGGGTCGGGGCTCAAGCAGGTCGAGAACGGCAGTGATCTCGACGTCGCGGGGAATCTCACGATCGGTGCCGGGACGACCCTGGACGCCGACACCAACGCCGAGGACGTCGACATCAACGGCAACCTGATCAACCACGGCAGCTTCGATGGCGACGATCAGACATTTACCTTCTCCGGCCCGGGTGCGCAGACCGTTTCCGGATCCAGCGTCACGACGGTCGAAAACGTTGTCTTCGACAACGGCGTCGACTCCGTCATCCTGAGCGGCATCGACTTCAACGTCGGCGGCACGCTCGAGCTCAATGACACAGTCGTCACGACCGGCCCGAACAAGCTCAACAAGACATCGACAGGTATCCCGACTCGTGGCAGCGGGTACGTCAACGGCGCCCTCCAGCGGGCGTTGAGCGGTTCCGGCTTCTACGGGTTCCACGTCGGCACGAGCTCGGCGTTCACCGAAGTCGACATCAACGCTTCCGCAGCCAGTGGCGCCTTGCTCGTACGAGCCACCGCCGGGGAGCATCCGCAGCTCGGCAGCGGCATCAATGCAGCCCGCAATCTCAACACGTACTTCAGCGTCGCCATCGCGAGCGGAACCGTCACCTTCTCGTCCACCACGACCTTCAACTATCCGTCGTCGAACATCGACGCGGGCTCGACGGCGAGCGCGTTCGCAGTGCGTCGCTGGAATGGTTCGGCATGGTCCGCCGTGACCGTGTCCGGAACGCCGACCACCACCCAGACCTTGGTGTCCGGTATGACGGTCGGGGACTTCGTGATCGGCAACCTCGGACAGTCGATCACCGTCACAACGCCGGCTCCGGCTAGCGCGAGCTACGGCTCGAGCTTCGTCGTGGCGGCGACGGCATCGTCTGGGCTCCCGGTGTCGTACTCGAGCTCTGGGTCGTGCTCCAACGTGAGTGCGACGTTCACGATGACGAGCAGTGTTGGATCGTGCACCGTGACGTACAGCCAGCCCGGCAACGCGATCGTTCCGGCTGCACCGAACATGACCAACGTCGTGGCTGCTGCGAAGGCGACGCTTGCGATCAATGCGCTCGACGACGACAAGATCTACGGGCAGGCTGCATCCGGACTTCGGCTTCGTTCTGTCCGGCTTCGTCTTCGGCCAGAACGCCACCAGCGCCGGGGTGACCGGCGACGCAGCCTGCGGTCGGCTCAACAGCGACGAGCACGTCGCGCTCTATGCGGACGTCCTGAGTTGCGCGCAGGGTAGCCTGGCCGCGCCCAACTATGTCTTCGCCAGCGGTGCCACGGCCGACTTCGTCATTCACGTGGCGACGCTGACCATCACCGCCGACGATGGGAGCAAGACCTACGGTGACGAGGTCACCTTCAGTGGCTTCGAGTTCGACACCGACGGCCTGGTCAACGGCGACACGGTCGCCAGCGTCAGCCTGGCCAGTGACGGCGCGGCCGCCACGGCCGGCGTGGGCCCCTACGCCATCGTCGCCAGCGCGGCGCTCGGCAGCGGGCTGGCCAACTACGACATCACCTACGTCGATGGTGAGCTGACGGTGGGGGCCAAGGCCCTGACCATCACCGCCGACGATGGGAGCAAGACCTACGGTGACGAGGTCACCTTCAGTGGCTTCGAGTTCGACACCGACGGCCTGGTCAACGGCGACACGGTCGCCAGCGTCAGCCTGGCCAGTGACGGCGCGGCCGCCACGGCCGGCGTGGGCCCCTACGCCATCGTCGCCAGCGCGGCGCTCGGCAGCGGGCTGGCCAACTACGACATCACCTACGTCGATGGTGAGCTGACGGTGGGGGCCAAGGCCCTGACCATCACCGCCGACGATGGGAGCAAGACCTACGGTGACGAGGTCACCTTCAGTGGCTTCGAGTTCGACACCGACGGCCTGGTCAACGGCGACACGGTCGCCAGCGTCAGCCTGGCCAGTGACGGCGCGGCCGCCACGGCCGGCGTGGGCCCCTACGCCATCGTCGCCAGCGCGGCGCTCGGCAGCGGGCTGGCCAACTACGACATCACCTACGTCGATGGTGAGCTGACGGTGGGGGCCAAGGCCCTGACCATCACCGCCGACGATGGGAGCAAGACCTACGGTGACGAGGTCACCTTCAGTGGCTTCGAGTTCGACACCGACGGCCTGGTCAACGGCGACACGGTCGCCAGCGTCAGCCTGGCCAGTGACGGCGCGGCCGCCACGGCCGGCGTGGGCCCCTACGCCATCGTCGCCAGCGCGGCGCTCGGCAGCGGGCTGGCCAACTACGACATCACCTACGTCGATGGTGAGCTGACGGTGGGGGCCAAGGCCCTGACCATCACCGCCGACGATGGGAGCAAGACCTACGGTGACGAGGTCACCTTCAGTGGCTTCGAGTTCGACACCGACGGCCTGGTCAACGGCGACACGGTCGCCAGCGTCAGCCTGGCCAGTGACGGCGCGGCCGCCACGGCCGGCGTGGGCCCCTACGCCATCGTCGCCAGCGCGGCGCTCGGCAGCGGGCTGGCCAACTACGACATCACCTACGTCGATGGTGAGCTGACGGTGGGGGCCAAGGCCCTGACCATCACCGCCGACGATGGGAGCAAGACCTACGGTGACGAGGTCACCTTCAGTGGCTTCGAGTTCGACACCGACGGCCTGGTCAACGGCGACACGGTCGCCAGCGTCAGCCTGGCCAGTGACGGCGCGGCCGCCACGGCCGGCGTGGGCCCCTACGCCATCGTCGCCAGCGCGGCGCTCGGCAGCGGGCTGGCCAACTACGACATCACCTACGTCGATGGTGAGCTGACGGTGGGGGCCAAGGCCCTGACCATCACCGCCGACGATGGGAGCAAGACCTACGGTGACGAGGTCACCTTCAGTGGCTTCGAGTTCGACACCGACGGCCTGGTCAACGGCGACACGGTCGCCAGCGTCAGCCTGGCCAGTGACGGCGCGGCCGCCACGGCCGGCGTGGGCCCCTACGCCATCGTCGCCAGCGCGGCGCTCGGCAGCGGGCTGGCCAACTACGACATCACCTACGTCGATGGTGAGCTGACGGTGGGGGCCAAGGCCCTGACCATCACCGCCGACGATGGGAGCAAGACCTACGGTGACGAGGTCACCTTCAGTGGCTTCGAGTTCGACACCGACGGCCTGGTCAACGGCGACACGGTCGCCAGCGTCAGCCTGGCCAGTGACGGCGCGGCCGCCACGGCCGGCGTGGGCCCCTACGCCATCGTCGCCAGCGCGGCGCTCGGCAGCGGGCTGGCCAACTACGACATCACCTACGTCGATGGTGAGCTGACGGTGGGGGCCAAGGCCCTGACCATCACCGCCGACGATGGGAGCAAGACCTACGGTGACGAGGTCACCTTCAGTGGCTTCGAGTTCGACACCGACGGCCTGGTCAACGGCGACACGGTCGCCAGCGTCAGCCTGGCCAGTGACGGCGCGGCCGCCACGGCCGGCGTGGGCCCCTACGCCATCGTCGCCAGCGCGGCGCTCGGCAGCGGGCTGGCCAACTACGACATCACCTACGTCGATGGTGAGCTGACGGTGGGGGCCAAGGCCCTGACCATCACCGCCGACGATGGGAGCAAGACCTACGGTGACGAGGTCACCTTCAGTGGCTTCGAGTTCGACACCGACGGCCTGGTCAACGGCGACACGGTCGCCAGCGTCAGCCTGGCCAGTGACGGCGCGGCCGCCACGGCCGGCGTGGGCCCCTACGCCATCGTCGCCAGCGCGGCGCTCGGCAGCGGGCTGGCCAACTACGACATCACCTACGTCGATGGTGAGCTGACGGTGGGGGCCAAGGCCCTGACCATCACCGCCGACGATGGGAGCAAGACCTACGGTGACGAGGTCACCTTCAGTGGCTTCGAGTTCGACACCGACGGCCTGGTCAACGGCGACACGGTCGCCAGCGTCAGCCTGGCCAGTGACGGCGCGGCCGCCACGGCCGGCGTGGGCCCCTACGCCATCGTCGCCAGCGCGGCGCTCGGCAGCGGGCTGGCCAACTACGACATCACCTACGTCGATGGTGAGCTGACGGTGGGGGCCAAGGCCCTGACCATCACCGCCGACGATGGGAGCAAGACCTACGGTGACGAGGTCACCTTCAGTGGCTTCGAGTTCGACACCGACGGCCTGGTCAACGGCGACACGGTCGCCAGCGTCAGCCTGGCCAGTGACGGCGCGGCCGCCACGGCCGGCGTGGGCCCCTACGCCATCGTCGCCAGCGCGGCGCTCGGCAGCGGGCTGGCCAACTACGACATCACCTACGTCGATGGTGAGCTGACGGTGGGGGCCAAGGCCCTGACCATCACCGCCGACGATGGGAGCAAGACCTACGGTGACGAGGTCACCTTCAGTGGCTTCGAGTTCGACACCGACGGCCTGGTCAACGGCGACACGGTCGCCAGCGTCAGCCTGGCCAGTGACGGCGCGGCCGCCACGGCCGGCGTGGGCCCCTACGCCATCGTCGCCAGCGCGGCGCTCGGCAGCGGGCTGGCCAACTACGACATCACCTACGTCGATGGTGAGCTGACGGTGGGGGCCAAGGCCCTGACCATCACCGCCGACGCAAAGACTCGGGCACAGGGCGCTGCCAACCCGACCTTCACGGTCAGCTACTCCGGCTTCGTCGCCGGCGAGGGTCCGGCCAACCTCGGCGGCACACTGTCGTGCACGACCACTGCGATCAGCTCGAGCCCGCCAGCTGGCTATCCGATCACGTGCTCGGGTCTGACCAGCACCAACTACGCCATCACGTTCGTCGCCGGCACGCTCACGGTGCAGCCCAGCGCCAGCCGGATCCTGTTCTCGAGCATGCGAGACCATCTCACGATGGAGATCTACTCCATGAACGTGGACGGCACCGGCATCGTGCGCCTGACCAGCAACACGGCCATCGATGGTGGCGCGGTCTGGTCGCGCGATCGGACGAAGATCGCCTTCGTCAGCTCGCGGCACGGCAATCTCGAGATCTACACCATGAACGCGGACGGCAGCAACGTCATCCGCCGCACCGTCAACTCGGCGCTGGACATCTCACCGTCGTGGTCTCCGGACGGCACGCGGCTCGTGTTCGCGAGTGACCGAAGCCCGCACGGCGGCAACTTCGAGATCTACACGATGCGTGTCGATGGCACCGGCCAGGGCACCGAGGTCTTCCGCCGGACGAACCATGCCAAGACGGACATGAGTCCGACGTGGTCGCCGGTCTCGAACGCGATCGCCTTCACCAGCGAGCGGACCGGGAACTCGGACATCTGGACGATGACCATCGCCCCGACGACCAACGCCATCGGAACCTCGCTCGCCAACCGGACCAACAACGCGCGGACGGACGCCCTGCCGGCCTGGTCCCCGAACGGAAGCCGGATCGCGTTCAGCAGCGACCGCAGCCCGCATAGCGGCAACTTCGAGATCTACTCGATGACCGCCAGCGGTTCGGACCTGAAGCGCCACACCTCGAACAGCAGGCTGGACACCACCCCGGCGTACTCGAGCGACGGGAACCGGATCTGGTTCTCCGCCAACCGGGCCAGCCTGACCAACGTGGACATCTACTCGATGAGCGCCAGTGGGGCTGTCGAGGCCGATGTCCAGCGGCTCACGACGCACGCCGGCATCGATACGCTGCCGGACTGATAGAGGCTGAGGACGGATGGAGGCGGGCTGCCCGAGAGGGTGGCCCGCCTTCAGTATCGGCGCGGCTGGGTGGTCAGCCGCCGAAGAGTCGCTTGAAGAGTCCCCGGATGCCGCCGACGGGCTCGTGATCCTTCACCCTGCGCCACTCGGCTCCCTGGCCCACCACGATCTCGATCCCGCGCCTCGTCTCGTCGGGATCGACCGGGATCGGCGTGCGAGCCGGCGCGGAGAGCCAGTACTCGCGATCGGCGACGGCGGCCTCATAGGCCTCCTGCGCGAGCGCTAGGGAGGCAAGGTCCGCGGCTCGACCGCTGGCCGATGCGCGCATCGCGGCGCTCCATGCATCGCGCGCCGCGACGTAGGTCGCCTCAGCCTCCTCGAGCGATGTGCTCGAGGGCTCTCGGTGGGACGGACGCGGCCGCACCGTCGGAGCAAGGGCCAGCTCGGTTCCGGATGAGGGAGTGGCGGCCGAGGAAGGGAGCTCCGGTCGCCGCGTTGATGTCAGCCCAGGATCCCCTTCGCCGTCCCCGCGTGCCACCCGTGCAGGATCGCACCTTTCACCCGGATGCGCCAGCCCGGCCGAGCCGAGATTCACGCAGAATCCGACGGCCGGCGCAAGACCTCAGACAAGCTCGCGCTCGACGACCCCCCGCAGCACCGGCAGCGGGAGCGCGCCCTGGGCCAGGACGGCGTCGTGGAACTGCCGAATGTCGAAGCGCGGCCCCTGACGATCGCGGGCCTCGGACCGCAGGCGCAGGAGCTCGAGCTGCCCGACCTTGTACGCGAGCGCCTGGCCGGCGTACGAGATGTATCGGTCCACTTCGTTGCCGATATTGTTGGCGCCGAGCGCTGTGTGCTCGGTCATGAAGGCGATGGCCTGCGAACGCGTCCACCCGAGCGCGTGGATGCCCGTGTCGACGACCAGCCGCGACGCTCGCCAGGCGTCGAACGAGAGGACGCCGAAGCGGTCGAGATCCCCGGTCAGCAGGCCCATCTCCTCTGACAGCCGCTCGGTGTACAGGCCCCAGCCCTCTATGTAGGCGGTGCAGCCATTGAAGCGACGGAATGCGGGGAGATCGGTGAGCTCCTGCATGATCGCGAGCTGGAGGTGGTGCCCTGGGACCGATTCGTGGAACGCGAGCGTCTCCGCCTCGTATCGCGGACGCGTCTCAGGGGCGTAGGTATTGATGAAGTACTGCCCGGGGCGCGACCCGTCCGCCGAGGGTTCGCGGTAGTAGGCGATGGTCGAGTGCTTCTCCTCGTGCTCAGGCATCACGACGACTTCGCACGGTGCCTTGGGCAGCCGGCCGAACCAGTCACCGATGGCGCCGTTGGCGCGCGATAGCGACGCCTCCGCGACGGCGACGATCTCGTCGCGCGTGCCGAAGTGGAGCGCGGGGTCGGAGCGCAGCGCCTCCAGGGTCGGGGCCAGTCCGGGTGTGCCAAGGAGTCGTTGGCCGAGCTCCACGAACTCCCGGTCGATGCGTGCGATCTCGTCCAGGCCGATGCGATGCAGCTCTTCCGGGGGCGTGTCGAGCGACGTGTGGGCACGCATCAGGCGGCGATACGTCTCGGGGCCTCGCTCGACATGCGCCAATCCCGGCCGGTCGTCGGGGCGAGCGCGCGGCGCGATCTCATCCGCGACCACCGAGCGGTAGCGTGCGAAGGCGGGTCGGATCAGGTCGCCTATGACCCCGAGCAGCTCCCCGCGGATTCCCGGATGGCGCTCGGCCGCATCGGCGAGCGGCCAATCCTCGTCCGGTCGGACCAGGAGATCGTCGAGCTGCTCGACGACCTTGGCGCAGATTGCGGCGACCCCGACCCGGCCGTCGGCCAGCCCTCGGAGCAGGTCGGCGCCGGCCTGGTCGAGGTAGCCCGGCATCGCGCGCCAGCGCGCCAGGAGCGCATGGAGGTCGTCGTCCGTCTCGGCGGGTTGAAACGACGCGACGTCGAGGAGCCCGACCTGCGGTCCGTCCATGGCGTCAACGTTGAAGGCCTCGAGGTCGGCATCGAGGAACGCGCGATCGGTGGAGAGGGCCTCGCCCAACGCGGCCCAGGTGACCGGGTCCTCAGCGGCGGGGACGTCGCGCAGCTGAGCCTCGAAGCCGTCGAGCTGCGCTCGCCATGCCTCCTTGGCTGCCGGCGAGGTATCGGGGAGGCGATCGTTGAATCGGCGCTCTCCGATCGCCGTCGCGGAGACGGGATGGACGGCGAGCCACGCCTCCCAGTAGTCGGCGGCGAGCTCCTGAAGGGTCGGTGGCGCGGCGCTGGTCGTCACCGCGCCATGCTACCGATCAGCGCGGCATCTGCGTCACGTGCGGCGCAGGCCCCTCCGCCTCGTCCTTGTCGGTCTCAGGCGCCTCGCCCTGCGGATTCAAGGCGTCGCCCGCCTCGCCGAGCCTGGCGTCGTCATCGGTGATGGGGTTCTTGAGCTCAGCGTCCTCGAGCTGCTCGACGCTGTCACGCGTTCGATCGGTGTCCATCGGTTCACCTCCCGCGCTGAACCGATGCAAGACGCGCGCCCGCCGGCCTATCCTCGGCGCCGATGGAGTCGATCCACGCAACCCCTCCCGCGCCTGCGGCCGCGAGCCAGCATCAGCCGGATCCGAATCGGCTCATGCGCACGTGCGCGAACTGTGGCGCGGAGATGGAAGAGCGCAAGTGCAAGCTCATCTGCCGCGGTTGCGGCTACTTCCTGAGCTGCTCCGACTACTACTGAGTCACTGGATCGTGCCGGTGAACTCCATCGTCGCCACGATCCGATCCATGACCGCCTTGTTGAGCTCGTAGTCGCCGCCCATGTCGGTGGTCGTGCGGATGAGGAGGTTGGGACCTTCCTCCTCCGTCGGACCGAGCTGGACGAGGTACACGTACTCGCGCCAGTCGGCTGGCATCTCGCCGCCATCGCCGGCGGCCCCGCGATACTCGACCCGCACAGCAGGCTGCGTCTCGCCCACGATCCCGGACGCGCGGCTGATCTCCTCCTCGATCGACCCGCGGTCGCCCGTGAGGTACTCGATGGTGATGGCGATCTCGTCGGGGACCTGGTTGGGATCCTCGACCTCATAGAAGGTCGGCGAGAACCACTGGCAGGGTTCGAACTCTCCGACCGCGGTGTTCGTGTACCACGCGTCGGGGAAGTCGAGACGGTAGCCGTCCGCCTCGTTCTCGCACTCGTCGCGATCCAGGAAGAGCGAGTCGGCTTCGGCATGGGGTGCAATGTCGAACCCGGTTGCGGACCGGCTGGAGCTCGGTGTCGCTTCGGCCGACGCGGATTGGCTGGCCGCGACGCTCGCCGGCGCCGTTGGCATCGGCTCGGATGTCTCGCTCGGTGCGGTGCTCGAGCTGGCTGCCGGAGCCGTGGGGGGCGCCGTTGCGCCGCCTCCGCGACACGCCGCCAGCGCCAGCACGAGGCCCAACGCGGCGGCTCGGCGAATCGAATGCGTCATCGGTTCCTCATGCGGCACGGTGGCGTGCTCCGGGGCTGTGACGGGGCGCGATCATCCTCGTCCGGCCCCTGAGCGTCGATCCCCTCAAGGTACGCGTTACGAATGGACGCGCCGCGCCGATCGGACGTTGCGGCTCACGGAGCGCTCTCAGCGGGGCGGTACTCACTGATCTCGAACAGGTGCCCGTCAGGATCGCGGAAGAAGGCCCGCGTCTCAGCGCCGGACGTCACCGGCGGCGTGAGGAACTTCGCGCCGCGGTCCCGCAATTCGTCATACGTCCCCCGGCAGTCGGCCACGCGGATGGTGAAGAGGTGGTCGAGCCGATCCGGATCGGGTGGGACATCGAGCGTCACGGTCGGCTTGTCGGGCGTCGGGCCACCCCCGGTCACGAGCAGGAGCCAGGCCTCCGCGAAGCGCAGGACGGCCGATGTGCCGCCGTACTCACCATGCAGCGAGGCGCCGAGGACATCGGTGTACCACGCCTTCGAACGGCCGATGTCGTTCACCACGAGAATGGTGGTGAGCGCGGTATCGGCACTTGGAAAGTTCGCCACGGCCGGATTCTCCCACGCCGGGCTTGCTGGTCCGGTACGGGAGAAGCGAGCTGCCGTCAGTCCTCGACGAGCGGAACGTCCACGAGATGCTCCGCCAGGAACCAGACCTGGAGCTCGTGGCGCCGGAGCACATCGCCCATGAGCATGTCGTTCGATCCCCAGTCGCCGGACTTCTCGGTCGTGTCGATTCCCTTGCGCACCTTGCCGATGATCGTCTCGTGGGCGCTCAGCAGACGTGTGATCTGCGCCGGGACGCTCTCGGCACCGTCCGGCGCGCGCTCGATCGTCGTGAGCTCGGCCGCGTGGCGCGGATCGCCTACGGCGATGCCTCCCAGCGACTGGACGCGCTCAGCCAGCAGGTCGACGAGCTCCCCCTGCTCCTCGGCGTGCTTGTCGAAGAGGAGGTGGAGCTGGTAGAACGTCGGGCCCGAAACGTTCCAATGGTGCTTCTTGTAGAGCGCATACAGGATCGTCGTGTCGGCCAGGATCTCGTTGAGCACGCGGGCACTCTGCGAGCGGACCTTGCGGCCCAGGCCGATCGGGAGGTCGCGGAGGTCGCTGAAGGGCTGGACCTCGATACCAAGCTCCGCCAACTGTGGCTCGGGAGATGGGTGCCCGTTGTGCGCGGCCGAGCGTCGAGCCGTCTTCGTTGCCATTCGAATGCCTCCGTGTGTTCATCGCGAGTCAGCATCTCCGTCCTTGCACGTTGGATGCCGCTCGGTGAACCGTCGTGGACCGCACGCGCGGACCACGCGGAGACGAGGTCAGAGGGCGCGCATGCGGTTGTTGCGCGGGTTGTGCTCGAGCTCCGCCAGGCCGAGCGCCTCCAGCAACGGTGGCAGGTACATGCCGAACCGGCCGCGATAGCCCTTTCGCATCCCGTACCAGCCGCCCTTGGGGTTGGACTCGGATCGGCCCCATGCCTCGACCGTGCCTTCGGCGGCCGTCTTCTGCTCGTCGGCTGCGCCGAGAGGGACCCAGTCGTCCTGCTCCTTGAGCCACGCGTACAGGTCGTCGATGGCGCTCGCGTGATAGGTGAGCCTGGTCGAGCCGACCTGGCACACCAGCTGAGGCGGATCGGCGGAATCGTCGCGATAGATCGTGTAGTCGCTCGTGCCCGGCGGCGTCTTCAGCTGCCAGGGGTCGTCCTTCGTGCCCGATCCGCGAGCGTTCGTCGTCATCGGTCATCCTCCAGTGTGGAAGCGGCACCTGCGGCCGCCTCGATGTAGTGGGGGAGGAGCGTGCTCCAGCCTCCCATGTTGCGATCGCGCCATGTCTGTCCCTCGGCGCCGAGGCGCTCCCAACCCCGGTGCTCGATCTCGACGCGGGTGATCTCGCCGGCCGGCACGAAGCGAATCTCGACCTCGGTCGCGTCGCTCCGGTCCCGCCGAAGGTGCCACAGGTACATCAGCCGATGCGGCGGCTCCCACGCCACGACCTCACCCCAGTCGTGCTCGGTCCCTTCGGCGGTCCGCTCGAAGATGCGCCCGCCGACGCGGCCCTCGAGGACGACCTGGAGGTTGCGCTCGCCGGTTGCGGTGTGATCGGCCGGCCACCAGGCAGCGATCCGCTCGGTCCAGATCATGAAGGCATGCTCGGGTGTGCAACGAACGTCGAAGGCAAGCCGCAGCGGCTCGATCGCCGTCACCGCTTCGCATCTCGCGTGTTCTCGGCCATGAGGCGGAATCGCCCTTCGGCATCGCCCCACACCCGCTCGAGGTATGCGGCCACGCTGCCGATGCCCTCGCGTCGCAGGGCGTAGATGCGGCGCACGCCGATCCGCTGCTGCTCCACCAGGCCTGCGTCCTTCAGCAGCCGGAGGTGCCACGAAACGGCGGGGCGGCTGACGGGAAGCTCCGCGGCGAGCTCGCTGACCGCCCTCGGCCGTTCACCGAGCAGCGTGAGGATTGCGCGCCGCTGCGGGTCGCCGAGCGCGCCGAAGGGGTCGCCGCGCTCGGCCGCGACCGCTCTAGCCGGCTTCGGCACGTTGCTTCAGGCCGTTCACGAACCGGGTGAACGATGGGCCGAGGTCGGGGATCGAGCGGGACATCAGCCCGACGAGTGGGCCGCTGTACTCCTCCCGCATCGTCAAGGTTGTCATCTCGTCGCCAGGAAGCACTCGGAATGTGCGCACGCCGCGAAAGAGGCCGGCGGGCAAGCCCCCGACCCACCGCATTTCGGTCGGCGAATCCATGTGGACCTCGACCGGGAAGGCGCGGCCAGGGCTGACCTCGCTGTGGACCGTGATGCGCTCGCCGTCCGCGATGCGCCCGTCGACCCGGGTCACACCTGAGTCCCACGTCGGATAGCTGGCTCCATCGGTCAGGATCTCCCAGACTCGGGAAGCCGGAGCCTTGATGGTCACTGAAGCTTCGAATGCGTCCACGGGCGGTTCCCATTCGGTAAATGAATGCTTACCGTAAACCGATGCTTACCGAAACGCAAGGAGCCACGGCGGGGTGGTGGCACGGCAGGTGCAATCGGCGGCCCCGTGAACGCAGCCACACCATCGAACTCGAGTAGCCCTCCGGTGACGCCGGTGATCAGCGCCGGCCAGGTGTCCCGGTCATTCGACGATCACGTCGCCGTCCACTCCCTGACGTTCGACGTCGCCGAGGGAACGATCCTCGGCCTGATCGGGCCTAGCGGGTCGGGCAAGACGACCACCGTCCGCATGCTGGCTGGGACGTTGGCCCGCGACTCGGGAACCCTCAGCGTGCTGGGCGAGGATCCGGCGAAGTTCAGCCGAGGCGTCCGCCGCCGGCTGGCCTACATGCCCCAGCTGACGAGCGTCTCGCCCGATCTCTCCGCGGCCGAGAACGTCGGATTCGTGGCAGCGCTCTTCGGGGTCGGCTTCATCCACAGGGGTCGGGCCGTGCGGCGAGCCCTGGAGGTCGTCGACCTGTGGCCGGCGCGTCGCCGTCTCGCGCGAGACCTGTCCGGCGGGATGCAGCGCCGGCTCGAGCTGGCGTGCGCCCTCGTCCACGACCCGCGCGTGCTCTTCATCGACGAACCAACGGCCGGGATCGACCCGATCCTCCGCCAGGCGATCTGGGATGAGCTGCGTCGCCTGCGCGGGGACGGCTGCACGCTGCTGGTGACGACGCAGCACGTGGCCGAGGCCGAGGAGTGCGATGCGGTCGCGCTCATCACCGACGGAGAGCTCGTGGCCCTCGACCAGCCGGCCAACCTGCGGCGACTGGCATTCGGAGGCGAGCTGCTCGAGCTCGAGGCGCGTCACGCGCTCGAACCGGATGCGCTCGCTGGCGTCGCCGGCGTGCTCGAGGTTCGTCAAGCGGCGCCCCGCCGGCTGCTCATCGTCGTCGAGGATGCCGCGACGGCCACGCCGCGCATCATCGATGGCATCAAGGCCAAGGGCGTCGAGGTTGTGGGCCTGGTCGAGTACCGTCCCTCGTTCGACGAGACGTTCGAGGTTCTCGTCGAGCGGCGTCGCAGTGAACGCGGACAGGCGAGCGCGGAAGCGGCATGAGCCTGTTCGGCGGGATCACGCGAATCGCGGCCTTCTTCGGCAAGGAGCTGCGTGAGGTGGGGCGCCGGCCGGGCGTCCTGCTCAGTGTCGTCGTGGGCCCGTTCCTCATCATGTTCCTGTTCGGCATGGGCACGACCGGCTTCCGCGACCCGATCACGACGGAGATCGTCATCCCCGACGACGTCGACCTGCCGCGAGATCCGGAGTACTACGCCGACCTGGTCCAGGATCGCATCAGCGTCGTGCGGATCGGCGGGGATGCGGAGGCGGCGGAGCAACGCCTCGCCGACGGCCAGATCGACCTGCTCATCGTGGCACCGGCCGACGCCGAGGCGCTCCTTCGGTCGGGGCAGCAGACGGTGATCCGCGTTGCCTGGAACGAGATCGACCCGCTGGCCGACGGCTTCACGTACGCCCTCACCGCCATCCTCGTCGGGAACGTGAACGCCGAGATCATCGAGCGCGCCGCGATTCGTGGCATCGCCGAGGCCGAGGACGAGCTCGACGCCGACGTGAACACCATCCCTGCCGAGGTCATCGCCCGTCCCAGCACGGCGGAGACCGAGAACGTGGCGCCGACCGACGCATCCGTCGTCAACTTCTACGGCCCGGCGGTGCTCGCCCTGGTGATCCAGCACCTCGGGGTGAGCCTGACCGCGCTGTCGCTCGTGCGCGAGCGCCGCGGCGGGCAGATCGATCGCTACCGCGTTGCTCCGGTCAGGGCCAGCGAGATCCTGATCGGGAAGTACCTTGCCTACGCGCTGCTCTCGATCCTCGTCGGGGTCGCGGTCACCGCCTTGCTCGTGGGCGTCCTCGGCGTCCCGATGATCGGCGGTTGGCTGATCCCGGCTACCGTCGCCGGGCTGCTGACCCTCGCGGCGCTCGGGACCGGAATCGTCATCTCGCTCATAGCCGACTCCGAGCGGCAGGCCGTCCAGCTGGCGATGCTGCTCCTGCTGGCGTCGGTATTCCTCTCCGGTCTGGTCCTGCCGGTTACCGACTTCGCGTCCTGGATCGAGCCGATCGCGTACCTGCTGCCGGTGACCCATGGCATCGCCGGCCTCCAGGAGTCGATGCTCAGGGGCGAGCTGCAGAGCACCTGGGTGGTTCCGGTCCTGGCCGCGATGGCGATCGGGCTCTTCGGCGTCGCCGTCATCCTGATGCGGAGGACGCTGCGCAGCGCCGCCTAGGCGCTTGGGTCGGCTCGGAGGATCGCCACGCCTGCGACGAGCGCGCCGAGGGTCGGAATCGCCATCCAGGCGAGGATCACGATCAGGGCCAGCCTGAGCGGGGGTGCCTCCTCGCGCTCCCGGGTGGAGCCGGCCAGGGCGTCGGCGAGGCCAGTCAGCTCCGCGGCGAGGAGGTCGGTATCGGTCGCCGTCGTCTCGAGCGATCCGGCAAGCGCCTCGAGCTCGTCGGCGAGGGCAGCCGCATCGTCGGCGCTCTGCGAGAAGTCGTCCGCCAGCGCGAGGAAGGGCTGTGCGCCAAGGATGCTGAGCGTCATCGATGACGCCATCGAATCGAGCGTGGCGCTGGCATTGTCGGCGAGTGCGGCAGCTCGCTGCGAGGAAGCGACCGCCTGGTCGATGCCGACCCCGACGCCGTCGAGCGCATCGGCCGCCCGCTCGGTTGACGACGCGGCGGCTGCAAGCGCCTCGTCGCTCGAGCTGATCAGCGTCTCCATGCGTCCGGCCGCGTCGAGTCCGACCGTCAGCCCGGCACCGATCAGCACGAGCCCGATGACGCTCCAGGTGAGGAGCGCGGCGGCGATGAGGCGGCGATCGGGCATGGATCAGGTCTCCAGCAACGTGGCGACGGCGCGAGTGCACGTTCCGGACCGCGAAGCCCACGGGCGCGCGGCACGTCGCGTGCAATCGAGCCTGACGATACCCGCATCGGGAGAGCGACGATGGCCATCGGCGAGAGGAGGAAAGGTCAGGCATGAGCGTTCGTTTCGGGTACGCGTTGAGCAGCGAAGAGCACCCCACGGCTGACCTCATCCGGAACGCCGCCGCCGCCGAGGAGGCCGGGTTCGAGTTCGCCCTCATCAGCGATCACTACCATCCATGGGTTGATGCGCAGGGATACTCGCCGTTCGTGTGGACGGTGCTCGGTGGCATCGCGCAGGAGACCAGCACGCTGGAGGTCGGCACGGGCGTCACGTGCCCGATGATCCGCACGCATCCAGCGATCATCGCGCAGGCCGCGGCGACCACCGCCGACCTGTTCGACGGGCGCTTCTTCCTGGGCGTCGGGACCGGGGAGAACCTCAACGAGCACATCCTCGGAGACCACTGGCCGCCGTACGCGGACCGCCGCGAGATGCTGATCGAGTCGATGGAGGTCATGCGTGGGCTGTGGGAAGGGGAGCTGTACAGCCACCGGGGTGACCATTACGTGGTCGAGAACGCCCGCATCTACACGCTGCCCGACGAGCCGCCGCCGATCATCGTGGCCGCGTCCGGGCCGGAGTCGGGGACCGTCGCCGGCGAGCACGGTGACGGGCTCATCGTCGTGGCGCCGCAGGCCGAGGTTGTCGAGGCCTTCCGCTCGGCCGGCGGCAAACGGAAGCCGGTCTATGGACAGGTCACCGTCTGCTGGGCATCGAACGAGGCGGATGCGAAGGAAACGCTGCATCGGGTATGGCCGAACGCGGGCGTTCCCGGCGATCTCTCGCAGGAGCTGCCCCTGCCGACGCACTTCGAACAGGCGGCGGAGAACGTCACCCCTGACGCGCTCGCGGAGCGGATCCCCGTTGGGCCGGACCCGGCTCGCTACATCGACGCCATCCGCGAGATGGCCGAGGCCGGCGCGTCGAGCGTCTATGTCCACCAGGTCGGGCCGGACCAGGCGGGCTTCATCGAGTTCTGGCGCCGCGAGCTGGAGCCGGCGCTCGGCCGGGAGATCAGCCGCGAGCCCGCCGGCGTGGCGGATTGAGCCGGCCGTCGGCGGAATGACGGAACCGCACGTTGATCGCGGAGCGCCTGGCGGATGCCTCGAACTGCAAGTACCCCGAGTACGGCATGAAGCCCGAGTTCTACGTCCGCAACGGGGCGATGGCCGTCCGCACCAGAAAGGTGATCTCGTGGACCGACATCTCCCGCGACCCGACGCGGGTCGTGCTCGATTGAGAGCGCCGAGGCATCGAGTCGGTCAGGTCGAGCGTCTGGCGACGTAGAGGTCGACGAGCCCCGAGACGCCCTTCAGCCCCACCGAACCGATCGGTTCGAAGGTGAGTGCCGTTCCCCGCGCAACCTCGAGAACGGCCCGGCTCACCAGGACCTCCCCGGGGCGCGCGTACTCGCCGATGCGCGCCGCGAGGTTCACGGTCTGGCCGTAGAAGTCGCCCTCCTGGATGACGATCGGGCCGGCATCCAGGCCGACGTGCGCGGCCGGGAGGCCGGCGGCCGCCAGGGCCTCGATCATCGCCAGCGCGGCCACGACGCCAGGTCCGGGATCGGGGAAATGGAACATGACTCCATCGCCCAGCCATTTGATCGGGCGTCCGCCGTGCTCGACAGAGATCGGCTGCACGATCCGGCTGAGTCGCGCGACCAGCTCCACGGCGGCCGCATCGCCCTGCTGCTGCGTCAGCTGCGTGTAGCCGGTGAGGTCCAGGAAGCAGATGGCCGGTTCCACCACGGCGTGCTCGTGCAGGCCCGCCTGCTCCAGCGCGATGGAGATGCCGTTCACGATGTTCACCGACCACACGTGCATCTGCTGCGCGTGGTAAATGGCCATGACCGCGCGGTCGGAAGCCTCCGACAGGCGCGGCGAGACCTCAGCGGCGATGCGCCCGATCTCGCCCGCCGGTCCGCCCCTGGCCAGGATCGGCGCCTGGACCTCGGAGCGCCACCATTCCGCCTCGCCTTCGGCCGCGCGCCGCAGGCTGTCGCCATAGACGCGCAGCGCACGCTCGATGGCCTGCCAGCTGAAGCCGAGCTCGAGCTGGAACTGAATCAGCGGCATGATCTCGAGCTCGTCCTCGCGGACCCGGTCATCGGGCCGCGCCGTCTTGCCTCCGGTCACGTCCCTGAGCACGGTCAGCTGCTCGACGGGGATGCCCGTCTGCGCGGACAGCTCCGCAAACGTGCGGTCACTCAGCGCGGCGAAGACGTTCGCGCCCGCGGCATCGATGAAGTCGAGCGAGAAGTTGCCACCCTCGAGCAGCCGCGCCATGTCGTCGGCGCCCAGGCCGGCTCGCTCGATGGCCTGGACGACCTGCACGCGCCGGATATCGGCATCGCTATACCCGTCGGTGCCGTTCAGGATCCCGAGCTCGGTGAGGTGCGCGATCTCCTCGGTCGAGGCGCCCGACCGCTCAGCCGCGACCTCTGCGCTGTATCCGCCCATCGCCGATCAGCCTACCGCTCTCGACCGGCGGAAATGGTCCGTCGGGGTGCATACTCGACGGGCGCCGCCGTCGAGCTGTGCTCCCGAGCATTGGCGGCAGAACGAGGTGTGATCAATGACCTTGAGCGTTGACCAGGAGGGTGCCGGACCCCAGCTGAGCTCTGGATGGCTCATCGGCATCGGCGCGGTGCTCGTGATTCTCGGGTTGATCGCGTTGGGGAACGTGTTGGACGCCACGCTTGTCACGACCATCATCGTGGGCTGGCTGCTGGTGTTCGCCGGTGTCATGCACCTGGTGAGCATCTTCGCCGGCGGAGCGAGCCTCGGCTGGCGCCTGCTCCAGGGCCTGCTCGGGATTCTCTACATCGTCGTCGGCATCGAGATCGTGTACGACCCGATCGCGGGCGCCATCACGCTCACGGTTGTCGTGGCCCTGATGCTGATCATCGACGGCATCATCCGGATCGTGTCGGCGATCATGGACCGCGGCGAAGGCTGGGTCTGGGTGCTCCTGCTCGGCGTGCTGAACATCCTGCTCGGGGCATGGCTCTGGACCGGCATCCCGGTCTCGGGCATCGTCATCGGACTCTTTGTCGGGCTGCAGCTGCTCTTTGCCGGGATCATGTGGATCGTGCTCGGCTTCTCGGCCCGCTCGGCGCCGGCCGCCGCCTAGGGTGCGGCGCCCGCGGCCGGCACCGTCTGCGCCTTGCAGGTAATGGATGACCGGTCGCCGATGAGATCGGCTGGCCCCGGAGGTCCAATACACCGACGATCTACCGCATCCAGCGAGGAGACACCAACGTGAACCTGAACGGGATCCTGATTGGATCCGACGATCCAGCACGGCTCGTCGAGTACTACACCCGGCTCTTCGGCGAGCCCGCAATGTCGGAGGGCGGGTACACCGTCTGGCAGATCGGCAGCGGCTACGTCACGGTCGGGGCGCACTCCGAGGTGAGTGGAAAGACTGCCCAGCCCGGCCGCATCATCTGGAACATCGAGACTTCCGACGTCCGTGGCGAGTACACCCGCTTCAAGGCCGCCGGGGCGACCGTCGTCGCCGAGCCCTATGGCATGGACGAGGCGTCCGAGGGCGACCTGATCGCGACGTTCGCGGATCCGGATGGCAACTACTTCCAGCTGATGAGCCCGATGCCGGCCGAGGTCCCCGCCTGAGGTCGACCCGAAGCTAGACCGGCAGGAGGAAGGCGGCAACGCCGACGAGCGCGCCGATGCCGAAGCTCCCCAGGCTGATCTGTCGGGCCCGCCGCCGATCCATGGCCTGTGCCTCGGTATCGGCGATCTTGACGGCGTCGCCGAGCGCGCCGAAGTTGAAGACCCCGCGCTGACCGTATGCGGCGCAGAACCTCAGCCGTGCCTGGATGTAGCCGGATGCCGAGATGGCTGCCGGGACGGCCAGCAGCAGGCGTGCCGCCGGGGGCGCGTCGATCGCCACCAGGACGGCCAGCCCGGCCACCGTCAGGGCAGCGCCGACGTGTCCGGCCATCCGTCGCCGGTTGATCTCGTCCGGGCCGATGTTGCAGACGCCAGCCTCATAGGCGTTCGCGAGGTCTCGCGGTCGATCGGCATCCGCGCTGAAGGTCGTGATGGTCATTGCGCGCTCCCTTCGGACTCGGGTTCCAGCGTCCGCTTCCGCCAGGCCTCGATGAGCAGGTATGCGGCAGGGACGACGATGAGGGTCAGGAACGTCGAGCTGAGCAGGCCGCCGACGACGACCGTGCCGAGCTCGGCGGCGATGATGGAGCCCTCGTTGAGGCCCGCGGCGAGCGGGATGAGGGCGAAGATCGTGGCGATCGCGGTCATGAGAATCGGCCGCACGCGGGTGTGGCCGCCGCGAACGATCGCCTGACGCAGCGGCACGCCCTGGCTGCGGAGCCGTTCGACGAGGTCGAGCAGCACGATCGCGTTCGTCACGACGATGCCGATGAGCATCAGGAAGCCGATGAGGGCGCTGATGCCGATCGGGCGTCCGGTGATGAGAAGCGCGGGAAAGGCGCCGATGGTCGCCAGGGGCAGGCTGAAGAGGATCACGAACGGCGTGATCAGGGAGTTGAACGCCAGGACGAGCATCAGGAAGACGAGGATGACCGCGATGCCCATGGCCGCAAAGAGCCCGCCGAAGGACTCGGCCAGCTGCTCGCTCACACCGCCGACCTGGACGTCCGTCCCGGCGGGAAGCTCGCCCGCATCATCGAGCCGCGCGACTTCGGCGGCGATGGCGGTCGACACGGCGCCCGTGTTCTCGTCGGTGATGTCGGCCGTGATGGTCACCGACGGCGCGCCGTCGACCCGAGCGATCGTGGGTCGCGCCTCGACCTCCTCCACCTCGGCGACGTCGCCGACCGTGACGCCCGGCCCGACCGGCAGGGCGCTCAGGTCGTCGACCGACGTAGCCGTCTCGGCCGGGAAGCTGATGATCATGGCGAGCGGCTCATCCGCGTCGGTTGGAGCGATGGTCCCGACCTCGGTCGGCGACAGCACGCCACCGACGACTCCCGCGACCTGCGGGGCGGTCACGCCGACGGCCGCGGCCCTGGTCGGGTCGACCAGGACGATGACCTGTCTCGCCTCGGCGACGAGATCGCTGGTGACGTTCGAGAGGCCGTCCATCGGTTCGAGCGCGTCCACGATGATGAGGGCAGCCTCCTCGACGCTGTCGCCGTCGGGGCCGCTGACCACGAGCGAGGTCGCCGTCCCGGCACCGGGGCCGGTTGTCTGCTGAATCACGGCATCCCAGCCGTCGGTGTCGAGCACGCTGAGCGCCTCGTCCAGCCGAATCGTGGCCGCCTCGAGGTTCGCCTCCGGGACGAGGCGGATGAACATCTGAGCCGAGTTGGCCGGTTGACCCGACGTGGCCGCGATGAGCGTGCCAAAGCCGGTGTCGCCCTCGGGCGGCACGGTCGATTGGACGAGCTGGACCTCATCGTCGGCGAGGAGAATCTCCTCAGCCTCGATCACCCGCTCGAGGACGGCCTCGGAGCTCAGGCCGGGCGGGGGAGCGAGGCTGGCCCTCAGGAGGTTCTCGCCCCCCGAGTTGATGAACTGGACCGGGATCAGCGGGACGAGGAACAGCGAGCCGACGAAGAGGGCGAACGAGATCCCGATGACGGCGGCGGCATGCCAGCGCCTGCTGACCACCCAGCGGATCGTTGGGTCGTAGAGCCGGACCCAGATCGAGCGTCGTGGCTCGCCGGAGGCGTCGATGTCGCCCTTGGGCTTGCCGACCCAGAGGTAGCCGAGCACAGGAACCAGCGTGAGGGCGACGACGAGGGACGCGAGGAGCGCGAAGGTGACGGTCAGCGCGAAGGGTAGGAAGAACTGGCTCACGAAGCCGCCGGCGAGGCCGAGCGGCAGGAACACGGCCACCGTCGTGAGCGTGCTCCAGGTGATCGCGCCCGAGACCTCGGATGCCCCGCGGATCGCGGCGTCGCGCCGGTTGTCGCCCATAGCCCGATGCCGGTAGATGTTCTCGAGGACGACGATCGAGTCGTCCACGACGCGGCCAACGGCCACCGCAAGGCCACCGAGCGTCATGATGTTGATCGTGATGCCGGTGACCTGCATGGTGATGAGCGCCACCAGCAGCGAGAGGGGGATGCTGAGAGCGGCGACGAACGTGGATCGCAGGCTGAACAGGAAGAAGAAGATCGTCAGCACCGCGAAGATCGCGCCGAGCCCGCCCTCGCGGAGCAGCCCATCCCGCGACTCGATGATGAAGTCCGACTGGTCGGACACCCGGGTGATCTCGAGATCCGCGGTGCTGTCCTCGACGATATCGTCGAGGACCTCGTCGACCGCCTCGGAGACGTCGACCGTGTTCGCCGTCTGGGTCTTGGTGACCGTCAGGCCGAGCGCCTCGCTGCCGTTGATTCGCCCGTAGCCCGAGCTGGCGACCTCGACGACCTCGATCTCCGCGACCTGTCCAAGGGTCACGGGCACGGGGGCGCCGCTCGACGGGTCGGCACCGACCACGAGATCGTTCAGCGCCTCGACCGACTCGACCTGGGCCCGCACCGTGACCGGCAGCGCACCCTCGTCGGTCGTCAGCTCACCGGCCGGCACGGTGATGTTGGCGGTCGCCAGAGCGGCCTGGAGCTGTTGCGGATTGATGCCGTACTGCGCGACGGCCACCGGATCGAGGGTGATGGCGACCTGCTCGGTCAGCCCACCGGTGACCTCGGCGGTGGCGACGCCGGGGATCGCGAGCAGCTCGGGCAGGATCTCGTCGGACGCGATGGCGCCGAGCTCGGTGAGCGAAGCGGTCGGCGAGGAGATCGCGGCGATGACAACCGGCGACTGGTTGAAATCGAAGGGCGTAACGACCGGATCGACGCCATCGGGCAGTGTCAGTCCGGCTACCGCCTGCTCCAGGTCGGCGACGGCCTCGTCCACGTCGACTCCGTAGTCGAACTGGGCGATGACGAAGCCGATGCTGTTCGCGGAGGTGGAGTTCACCGCGTCGACCCCCTCGAGCGCCTGCACCGCGTTCTCAATGGGGATGACGACGTCCTCGACGACCTCCTCGGCGGCGGCCCCTGGATAGGGAGCGATGACCGTCGCGATCGGGAACGAGATCGGCGGCAGCAGCTCCTGCTTGAGGCTCCCCCACGAGAGCAGGCCACCGAGGAAGAGCCCCGCGGCGATCAGGATGGTGACGCTCCGCCTGTTGACGGCTGCGCGGGTGAGCCAGGTCATCGGGTCTCCTCGTTCAGGTCGGCCATCGCGGCGGTCATGACCCTGATGGCGCGTTCAACTGTCGTGACGTCCGCGGGATCGAGCCGTTCGAGCATCTGGCGGTGGCGCGTGCGGTTGAGCTCGGACATGTGCTCGATCTGCTCGCGCGCGGCGGCCGTGGCCTCCACGAGCACCTGTCGCCGATCCGACGGGTCGTCGCGCCGCTCGAGGAAGCCTCGGCGGACCAGGCGGTCGACGGCCTCGCTGGTCGTCGACAACGCCGTGCCGAGGCGCTCCGAGAGCGCCCCCATGGTGAGGGGGCCCGCGAACGCGATCACGTAGGTCGCCTTCAGCTGGGCAAGCGTCAGGTTGACATCCAGGACGTCGGGAGTGTTCAGGGCAAAGAGGCGTTCGTGGAAGCGCTCGAACGCCTCCATGGCGCTTTCGATCGCCTCCGCCCGGGTCGTGGCAGAAATCTTCGTTCCATCCGTATAGATCGGTTACACCGAAGTATTACCGATGCGTCCGCGCGAGGCAAGCAGGACCTTCGGGCAGTCGGCGGTTGGCGTTCAGCTCAATCCGACGCCGGTAGAGTGGATCCGTGTCAGCGTGGTTCCAATCGATCTGGGCGCGACCGTCAGCGGTGCTCCTGGCTGCCCAGCTGCTCGGAGTGCTCCTGTACCCCTTCATGGGCGACTCGCCCATCGGCCAGGGCCTCCTCTCGATCTTCACGCTGGTGGTGCTCGTCCTCGCCGTCCGCGCCATCCGGACGACGCCGGCATGGACCTGGGTCGCCCTGCTGCTCGGCGTCCCGGTCTTCGCGCTCACGCTCCTCGAGGCATTCCGGCCGGAGAACGCGACCATCGCGCTGTGGTCGGCGATCCTCCACGCCGCCTTCTACTTCTATACGAGTTACGGCCTGCTTCGATACCTGTTCAAGGACCGCGAGGTCACGACCGACGAGCTCTTCGCGGTGGGCGCGACCTTCACGGTGGTTGCCTGGGCGTTCGCCTACGTGTTCGCCGCCGTCCAGATCATCTGGCCCGGATCATTTACCGCGGCCGTGGCACCGAACGAGCCCCGCAGCTGGATGGAGCTGCTCTTCCTCTCGTTCACGACGCTCACGAGCACGGGCCTCTCCGACGTCATCCCGATCACGCCCCAGGCGAGGGCCGTGGTCATGATCGAGCAGGTCGCCGGGCTCATGTACGTCGCCCTCGTCATCTCGCGGGTCGTCGGGCTCACGCTCTTCGGGAAGCGCGCCGAGCTCTAGCCGCGGCCGTCATCCGGCGTCGATCACGCAGAACCTGTTGCCCTCGGGGTCGGCGAGGATGACGTAGTCGGCATCCGCCGGACGCTTGTCCCAGTGCACCTCGGTAGCGCCGAGGCCGATGAGGCGCTCGACCTCCGCCGCCTGGTCCTTCGCATAGAGATCCAGATGGATGCGCGGCGGGATCTGGAGCGTCGAGCGGACCCGATCGAGCGAGACGTTCGGGCCGACGCGATCCGGCGGGTGGAGCAGCGCGAAACCTTCGTCGTCGCCGTCGCGAGCGACATAGCCGAGCGCCGCGGTCCAGAACGCCTTCTGACGCTCGATGTCGTCGACGCGGATGACGATGGAGCCGATGGTCAGCATCGGTCAACTCTAGCCGCCGAGGCTCAACCGCCGGAGATGTCAGGCACGGCCATCAGGGCCGCGGGTGAGGTGCAGGAAGCTGGAAACGCCGGCGTTTCGAAGCGCCCAGCGCTGGACCGGGCTGAACGCCGGACCGGCCTCGGGCAGCCCGATGATCCGCGGATCCGTGACGTGGTGGTCGACCCCGCGCCACCGGATGGAGCACCCGCCCGCCGAGACGACGTTGCGGAGCCATTGCGTGCGGTCACCCCACGGCAGCGGGACGACGAATGCCTCGTCGGAGACTCGAATGGCGACGGGGACCTCGTACCGGCTTCCGGTGCGGCGGCCGCGGTGGTGAACCACGGCCCAGAGGGGGAAGAAGCGCCGTCCGGCCAGAGGACGACCCAGTGGAGCGGTGACACGAGCGATCGCGCGCGTCACCTCTCCGCCGCGTGTGGGCGGATGAGCGTGTGACATGGATGTTGGGAGCCTCCGAAAGGGGACTGGCTGAGTGGCGCCTGTCCCACACAACACGTGGGCACCCACGCGAATGTGACCGCATCGACGGCATGGCACGCGTGCCGCTTGCCAGATCGCTCTACTTCGCGATCTCCCAGATGTGGCCGGCCGGATCGCGGAACGCCGCCGTCCTGACGCCCCAGGGCCGATCGATCGGTCCGTTGAGGAGCTCCACGCCGCGCCTGCTCAGCTCTGCGCAGACGGCATCGACATCGTCCACCGCGATGGTGAGCTGCATGCGCGCGCCGGCATCGGCGGGCGCGACCGCCGCGGGCGCGATGAGCTCCGGGGCTTCGGTCTCTGCCAGGAGGTTGACGAGCGTGCTCCCGAACCTGAAGACGGCCGACGCGTGATCCTCGTAGTGGATCGGCAACCCGAAGGTGTCCCGGTAGAACCGCTTCGCGGCCTCGACATCCTCCACGAACAGGGTGATGGCTCCGATGCCTCCGGGCCAGCTCTCCATCCTCGACTCCTCATCACGGCAGTCCGTCGCCTGCTGGGACCGCCTCCGGCGTCGAAACTCATCGGCGCGAGATCAGAGCTCGAGCCCGAAGCGGATGCGATCGGTGAGGTCATCGCTCGTCACGGTCACGTCGATGACCCAGTAGCCGACCATCGTTTGTCGACCCGTGATGAAGACTCCCGGATCAGGCGGCGCGACTCGGAACTTCCTGGAGAAGCCAGGTGTTGCCGTCAGGATCCTCGAAGGTCGCGTACGAGCCGTAGTCTCCGCGGTTCGGATCCGGGCCTGACATCTGGCCCTCGGCGCCGAAGTGGAAGATCTCGCTGATCGGGATGCCGCGCTCGACGAGCTCAGCATGGGCCGGTTCGATGTCAGCGACGACC
The DNA here is from genome assembly GCA_963828485.1 of uncultured Chloroflexia bacterium. Lineage (GTDB taxonomy): Bacteria > Chloroflexota > Limnocylindria > QHBO01 > QHBO01 > JACDBZ01. Next base: position 821,771 of record CAWHEV010000010.1, on the reverse strand, counting down.
AGGTACGTGTTGCGGTACGACCCGGGCTCCGACTGCGGCATGCCGATGCCGAAGGTGATCGAGCAGTCGGATCCGGGCGGCGTCAGCTGCACGACGCGCATGCCAGGAGTCGGCTCGGTGTCGACGTCGAGATTCCAGCCGGCCTGTTCGTAGAACGCCTTGGCGCGATCGACATCGCTGACGGGAAGGGTGATGGCCTCGATTCGGTAGTTCATGACGGAGAGGGTAGTCCGAGTTCGTGCCACGGTTGGTCAAGAACCTGTGTGGCTCGCCACCGGCCCGGATCTTCATCAGGTGAAGGCTATGAGCAGTCCGCGCCCCCAACCGTCAATTCCGCGCCGTGACGTTCACCCGGTGAACACTCGGACGATTCGATTGGTGCATCGGTCCAAAACGGTCACGTGGTGAAGAGACAGACGGTTCGCTAGCTGTCTCGGCCCGTAACGGTCACCTCGCGAAGAAATCGCCCGGACCTTGCCGAAGGCCACCTTCCGAGGATGAACAGGCGAGGGCCGCGAAGTGGACCACTCCAGCGCGGCACGCGGGCTGCTAGGTTGCAGGGCGCCCGAGCCTCGTGTCGACAACTGGAGGAAGACACCATGCACGACGCACGCGCCGCCCACGCCGTGGGCGGCCGGATCGCCGCATCGCTGGCGGCCCTTGCCCTGCTCCTGGCTGCCTGCCAGGGAGGCGATGGGGCCAGCGGCGGGGATGCGGGCAGCTACCCCGAGAGCGACATCACTGTCGTGGTGCCCTTCGCGGCCGGCGGGCCAACGGACACCGTCACGAGGCTCATCGCTGAGCCGATGGCGGCAGAGCTCGGCGTCGAGATCGTGGTCCAGAACGTCGAGGGCGCCGGTGGGACCGTGGCAGCGGACCAGGTCGCCAACGCCGAGCCGGACGGCTACACCGTGCTCATGCACCACATCGGCATGTCGACCGCGCCGACGCTGTACCCCGAGCTTTCGTACGACCCACTCACCGATTTCGCGACGATCGGCCTGGTGACGGAGGTGCCGATGACCATCATCGGCAGCCCGAACTTCGAGCCGAACACGATGGAGGAGCTGATCGCCTACGTCGGAGACAACCTCGACACGGTGACGTACGCGAACGCCGGCATCGGCGCCGCGTCGCAGCTGTGCGGCCTGCTGTTCGAGACGGCCACCGGGCTCGACCTGACCGAGGTTCCGTACGACGGGACCGGTCCGGCCATGGACGACCTCCTCGGCGACCAGGTCGACTTCATGTGCGACCAGACCACGAACACGTCCGAGCCGATCCTCGCCGGCGATGTGAAGGCCTACGCCGTCACGACGCCGGAGCGTGTCGAGTCCCTGCCGGACGTCCCCACGACCGAGGAGGTCGGCCTGACCGATCTCCAGGTGAGCGTCTGGCATGGCCTGTACGTGCCAGCTGAGACGCCGCAGGAGATCGTCGATGCGCTCAATGCGGCGCTCCTGGTCGCGCTCCAGGACGAGACCGTCGTTACGCGGCTCGGCGAGCTCGGGACGGCGCCCGTACCGGAGGATCGCGCGACCCCGGCGGCGCACACCGAGCAGCTGGAGTCGCAGATCGAGCTCTGGCGGCCGATCATCGAAGAGGCAGGTGTGACCGCGGGCTAACCCAAGCAGTCGGGATGGGGCGGCGGCCACGCCGCCCCATCTGCCTATCAGGAGGAGGAAGCGGTGCCGGCAGTCCGTCGCGCGCTCAAGGACATCCTCGCCGGGGGGATCTTCATCGCGTTCGGTCTCGCCTTCGCCATCGGATCGCTGGCGTACAAGATCGGCTCGCCGCTGAACATGGGCCCGGGCTACGTGCCGCTGGCGCTCGGGATGCTGCTCGCCGGCCTGGGCGTACTCATCGTCGTCAAGGGATTCATCGCCGGTGAGGGCGAGCCCATCGGCGACGTGGACTGGCGTGCCGTGATCCTCGTCACCGCGTCGCTCCTGTTCTTCGGCATCACGGTTCGCGGCCTCGGCGTCGTCGGCGCGCTGTTCGGGACTGCGCTGCTCGCCGCCCTTGCCCGTTCGCGGACGACCGTCCGCGACGCCGTCATCACCGCCGTCGCCCTGACGGCCCTCTCGGTCGTCATCTTCATCATCGCCCTTCAGCTGCGGCTGCCGCTCGTCGGCCCGTGGATCCCGGTCTGAGGAGCGGAGATGGAGCTGTTCGAGAACCTCGCGCTCGGGCTGCAAACGGCCCTGAGCCCGGAGAACCTGCTCTACTGCTTCATCGGCGTCGTACTCGGGACGGCGGTCGGGGTGCTGCCCGGCATCGGACCGACGGCGACGATTGCGCTCCTCATGCCGATCACGTTCGGACTCGAGCCGGTGACGGCGCTGATCATGCTGGCCGGCATCTACTACGGCGCTCAATACGGTGGATCGACCACCGCGATCCTCATCAACCTGCCCGGCGAGTCGTCCGCCGCCGTCACCGCCATCGACGGACACCAGATGGCGCGCAAGGGCCGGGCCGGGCCGGCGTTGGCCACCGCAGCCATCGGCTCCTTCATCGCCGGCACCGTCGGGACGCTCGTCATCGTCCTATTCGCGCCGCCGCTGGCCCGGATCGCGCTGACGTTCGGCTCGCCCGAGTTCTTCAGCCTTGTGGTCCTCGGGTTGATCGCGTCGATCGCGCTGGCGAGCGGCTCGACCGTCAAGGCGCTGGCGATGATCGTGCTCGGGCTGCTCTTCGGCACCATCGGCTACGACACCTTCACCCTCACGCCGCGCTTCACCTTTGGCGTGCGCGAGCTGTACGACGGCATCAACTTCGTCTCGGTCGCCGTCGGCATGTTCGGCATCGCCGAGATCCTCCGGAACCTCGAGGACGAGAAGACGCGAAAGGTCGTGACCAAGGCGATCTCGAACCTGTGGCCCTCCCGAGAGGACCTCCGGCGGATCGCGGCGCCCATTGCGCGCGGGACGGTGCTTGGCGCGGGCCTGGGAATCCTGCCGGGCGCGGGCCATGTGCTCGCGTCATTCAGCGCCTACTCGATCGAGAAGCGGCTCAGCAGGAACCCCGATGAGTTCGGCCACGGCGCGATCGAGGGAGTGGCCTCGCCCGAATCGGCAAACAACGCCGCCGCGCAGACATCCTTCATCCCGCTCCTGACGCTCGGCCTGCCCGCGCACCCCGTGATGGCGCTGATGGTCGGCGCGATCATCATCCACGGCATCAGCCCCGGCCCGAACGTGATCAACGACGAGCCCGAGCTCTTCTGGGGGCTGATCGTGTCGATGTGGATCGGCAACCTCATGCTCGTGCTGCTGAACCTGCCGCTCATCGGCATCTGGGTCCGGATGCTCATGATCCCGTACCGGTACCTGTATCCGACGATCATCGTGTTCGCGGCGATCGGCACCTTCGCGATCGGCTCCAACCCCTGGCACATCTTCGCGATCGCGTTCTTCGGCCTCCTCGGCTACGCGCTCATCAAGCTCGGGTGCGAGCCGGCGCCGCTCCTGCTCGGCTTCGTGCTCGGGCCGCTCCTCGAGGACCACCTGCGCAGATCGCTCATCATCTCGCGCGGCGACCTCTCGATCTTCCTCACGAGGCCGATCTCGGCGGTGCTGATCGCCATGGCTGTCGGAGCGCTGATCGTGGCGGTCCTGCCGGCCATCCGCAGGCAGCGGGAGGTCGTGTTCAGCGAAGAGGAAGCCTAGGTGACGGTCGCGTACGCCAGCATCACGACCCCCGAGCCGAACGTCCGCGTCTCGGTGAGACGCAATGGCAACGGCGCTTCGAGGATCGGCCAGTATCGGGTGCCGGCCGCGATCGTCACCGGATGGACGACGAGCCTGAACTCGTCGACGAGGCCGGCACGCACGAACTGGCCGGCGATGTCCGGCCCGGCGACGTCGATGTCGCCGGGGAACTCGCGCCGCAGGTCCTCCAGGACCGGACGGACGTCGCCTCGAACCAGCCGGCTGTTGTACTCGACGTGGTCGAGGCTGTTCGAGAAGACGACCTTGGGCATCGGGGTCCAGATGCGCCCGAATTCGCGCATGACATCGGTGGCCGCCGGATCGGCATCCGCGGTGGGCCAGTGGGCGGACATCCCCTCGTACAGGCGCCGCCCGTAGATCGTCGCGTCGAGCCCTCGTGTGTGGTCGTTGAACCATTGGTGGAGCTCGTCGTCGACACTCGCCCAGTCGAGGGAGTGATCAGCCGTCTCGATGAACCCGTCGAGGGACACGTTCATCAGGTAGATCAATCGGCCCATCTCGGATCCCTTCAGCTCTGCGCATCGGCGGTGGGCGGCTCATGGTCGAGGAACGCCGCTGTCACCGCGGCGAAGAGCGGCGAGGCGAAGATGTCGTAGTGGGTGAGGCCGGGAAGAATCGCCAGGGCGTGTCCGCCCTTCGGCCGGTTCTCGCCCATCCAGCCACCATCGCGCAGTCCGCCGTCGAGCAGCTTGAAGGCCTCGACCGAGTGGGACGGCGGCGCCATGTCGGCGTCGGCGCTGACCAGCATGGTGGGGACGCCGATGCCGCGGAGCTCCTCGGTGTAGTCGAACTTGTCGACCATGGACGCCCCGATCTTGTCGAGCAGCCGGCCGAAGTCCTCCGGTCGTGGCGCGAGGCGCTGGTAGGTCTCCCACATCGGGGTGTCCTTCATGAACTCGGCTGCGGCCGCGTTCACCTGGCCCTGCTGGGCCAGCAGGGCCGGATCGATGGCATCCCACCGGAAGTAGATCGATGCCGCCACCAGCTTGCGTACCTTGGTCGGGTGCTTGACGGCCGTGAAGAACGCGGTGCCGCCTCCGAGCGAGTAGCCGGCCACGTCGGCGGTCTCGAGCCCGAGATGGTCGATGAGCGCCGCGACGTCGTCCGCCATGAGCCGGATGTCGATCGGTCGGTCGATGTCGGCGGTGCGTCCGTGGCCCTGGAGGTCGGGGACGATCACCTGGTGGTTTGCCGCGAGCGCACCGATGACCGGCCCGAACATCTCGCCGGACCCGAGCCCGCCGTGCAGCAGGACGATCGGACGGCCGGATCCGTGGGTCTCGTAATAGAGATTGAGGCCGTTCACCTCGGCAAAGGTGCCGGCGCCCTCAGCCTCGGTCGTCCAGGTGGTCGTCACGGTGCTGTCCTCGTGTCGTCGCGGTGTTGATGCTACCCAGACTGGCGGCGGCCTCACGACTCATCGGCCACGCCCACGGAAGCCGCGGCTCGCATTACTGGGTTCTTGACAATACTGTGCGACACACAGTAATGTGCCGCACATGGTAGATGACGAGCTGCTGGGGACCCACAGGCAGGAGCTGCGCCGCGGCACCGTGGTGCTGGCGTGCCTCCTCGCGCTGCGGGCCCCGGAGTACGGGTACGCGCTGCTGAAGCGCCTCGGCTCCGCGGGCATCCCGAGCGACGCGAACACGATCTACCCGTTGCTGCGGCGGCTCGAGGAGCGCGGGCTCCTCACGAGCGAGTGGAACACGGACGACACGCGACCGCGGAAGTTCTACCGGACCAGCCCGAGCGGCACAGACCTTGCGGCCCGACTGATGACCGACATGACCGATCTGACGGCGTCGCTGCACGCCCTGAATGGAGGACCCGACCGATGACCCCGCTCACCGAGCGATACCTCGCCGCTGCACTGCGAGGTATCCCGGAAGCCAAGCGCACCGATGTGGAGCGCGAGCTCCGCTCCTCGATTGCCGACGCGATCGAGGACCGCACCAGTGCCGGTGAGGACCAGGCCGATGCGGAGAAGGCCGTCCTCGAAGGTCTCGGTGACCCGACCCGGCTGGCAGCCGGAATCACCGGGCGTCCGCTCTACCTGATCGGTCCCGACCTCTTCGTCCAGTACCGGCAGCTCCTGGTACTGCTTCTCAGCATCGTCCTGCCGATCGTCGGCGTGATCCAGGTTGTGGTCCAGGTCTCCGAGGGCGAGGCCTGGTTCGGCGCGATCGTCGCGGGGATCGCGGGCGCCTGGACGGTGGGCCTGCACATCTTCTTCTGGGTGACGATGACGTTCGCCCTCGTGGAGCGAGTCGATGCCGCGAAGGAAGCACGGGATGAGCTCACCAAGGCTGCCGACCGGTGGACGGTGGATCAGCTGCCGGAACTGCCGACAGGGCGGATCACCGCGGGCGAGCTGGTCGGCGAGCTCGTCACCACGCTCTTCACCATCGGCGGCATCCTGTTCCTCACCGGCGCCGCCTGGTTCACCGATGCGGCCGGCGATGTCATCCCGCTCTTCAACCCCGAGATCTGGAGCTTCTGGATGCCGGTGCTGATCGGTTTCCTGATCCTGCTGGCCGGGCTGCAGGTCGTGATCTTCCTGGTCGGCCGATGGACGATCCCGTTCGCCATCGTCTTCGCGCTGCTCCAGCTCGGGTTTTCGATCCCGGTCATCTACCTGGCGCTGACCGGGACCCTGATCAACCCGGCATTCGCCGACGCGCTCGGGTGGCCGCCGCTGGCCGAGGGCGACGGCTTGGTGATGCTTGGGGTGGCCGCCGGGACCGCCATGGTTACCGGGTGGGAGATCTACGATGGCTTCCGCAGAGCGCGCCGTGCCAACGCCGGCGCGGCCGCCCTGGGCGAGCCCGGCCAGGCAGCACGATGAAGGAGATCCAAGTGGCTTCCGAGCATGCCCCGCGCGTCCCTCCCCGCTGGTTCGTTCGCTCCGCGTGGGTCGTCCACCGGTCGATCTACCGGCTCACCCCGGGCCGTTTCGGCCTGTGGCCGGCGAAGCCCGGAAAGTGGGGGACGATGCGCCTGCACACGACCGGCCGACGCTCGGGACGGACGCGGACCGCGATCCTCGGCTACTACGAGGACGGTCCGAACCTCATCACGCTCGCGATGAACGGCTGGGCAGCACCCGAGCCCGCGTGGTGGCTCAACCTGCAGGCCCACCCCGAGGCGACGCTCGAGCTGCCGGATCGTTCGCTGCCGGTCCGCGGGCGCGCCGCCGTCGGCGAGGAGCGAGAACGACTCTGGGCACGGTGGCAAGAGCATGGCGACGATGTCGAGGGCTACGCCAGCCGGCGTCCGTCCGAAACCGCCGTCGTCGTGCTCGAGCCTCGGACCGGCAGCGACTGAGGCTCCGCGCCGGCAGTCAGCGGCTCGCGGTGGCGGTCGTCCTCGCAACGTCGCCGATGATCTGGGCGAGCTCGGTCGGGCGCGACCACATCGGCCAGTGGCTCGTCGGCAGGTCGACCCAGGTGGTGTTGCGAAGCTCGGGGATGCCCTTCAGGAACGCCCAGTCCGGATGCTCGCGGGCGTAGGTCTGGTACTGCTCGGCGCTGAAGCCCGTGCAGATGAGGGTGCTGGGGATGTCGCGCCGCGCCTCGTTCGTCAGCTCGACGCTGCCGCGCATGACGCCGCCGGGCTCCGGCACGGCCCGCTGGCGGAACGTCTCCTTCTGCTCGTCGCTGATCCCGTCGAGGTTCTCTTCCTCCTCGATCTCCGCCCACACCATCGGCTTGTCATCGTCAGTGAAGTCGGCGTCGACTGGTCCGATCCCCGGAGCGGTGTCGACATAGACCATTGCGGCGATCCGCTCGGGCACGCGGTCGGACGCGGCATATCCGGAGAACCCGGTCGCGCTGTGCACGGCGAGCACCACGGGCGAAGCGGCCGCCTCGACGGCGCTCACGATCGCGTCGACATGGTCTGTGAAGCTGACCGACGAGCGATCAGCGTCCTTCGACTCGAGACCGGGTAGCGTGATCGCCGTGACGTCGTGGCCATCGGCACGGAGCGCGGCGGCGACGTCGTCCCAGGCCCACGCCCCGAGCCAGAACCCGGGGACGAGAATGATCGGTGCGGAATTGTCAGCCATGGTGCTCCTCAGATGCTGTTAGGGGCTGCCGGCCGTGCGGCTACAGTGGTTGCGTCAGGCCATCGAGGTATCGCATGTGACAGACCAGGCGCCATCCTTCGACGCGATCGACCCCTCGGTGCCGCCGAGCGGGGAGGGGTGTGTCGAGTGTGCCGCGAGCGACGGATGGTGGTTCCACCTGCGTCGCTGTGCGCAATGTGGCCACGTCGGCTGCTGCGACCAGTCCCCGTCACAGCACGCGACTCGCCACAGGGCCGACTCGTCACACCCGGTCATCCAGTCGTTCGAGCCCGGTGAAGAGTGGTTCTACGACTACCGCACCGACGAGTACGTCGACGGACCGCTGCTGGCGGCCCCGCATCATCATCCCGAGGAGCAGCCTGTCCCCGGACCTGAAGGTCGCGTTCCTCCGAACTGGGACGAGCTCCTCAATGGGTGATTTCACGGTCGCTCCTGGAAGTCGATCCGCATCACGAGGCGGCGGATCCCTGGTCGGCTGACCTCGCTCATCCCCGCCGCATCGAATATCTGCTGTGCCCCGACGTGGATCTCGTCCCACGTCACTTCGCCGATTTCGGTGCGCATCGGGTAAGCCTCGAGCGCGCGCGCTCCACGGGCCCTCGCGTGTGCGACGGCGGCGTCGGCGAGTGCATAGGCGATCCCGCGCTTGCGGAAACCGGCGCGGACGAAGACACAGGTCACGGCCCAGACGGTCTCGTCGGTCTTGTCCTCGTTGCGGCCCTCCCACGGCGTCCGATAGACGCGAAGGAGAGCCGGGTATGCGGTGCGGGGTTCGACGGCGCACCATCCGACCGGCTCGGCGTCGAGGTAGGCGATCAGGCCCGTGGTGCGCTTGGCCACGGGATTGCCGGGGTCGGTCTGGTCGCGCAGGCGCGAGGCGCGCTCGCTGGACGGGAACCTGGAAAACGCTTCCCTCGGGGCGAGCTTGTAGCGCTGGCACCAGCAGATCGGCGCCGACCCGCGTGTGCCGAACACCGCTTCGAGGTCTCTCCACGGCGCCTCGCTGGCGGGAACGACGGTGATGCCCTCGGTCATGCCGAGGTGGCGGTCGGTTCGAGAGACTCCGCCGGACGACCGGCCCAGCGGAGCACGCGCAGTGCGCGCAGCGTGATGAATCGATTCGGGCCGTCCACCTCCTGGCCGAGATCCACCGGCAGCTCGTCGTACAGGGCGTGCTCCAGCGGCCATCGGCCATCGGCGTCGCGCTTCGACTCGACGAGCTCGAGCGCCTCGTTGACCCGCTCGTCGGGCGTGACGCCAGCGTCGCGCATGTGATCGAGGGCCCGCAGGACGTTGTAGTGCCACCCGGTCGGGAACGTGAGGTAGAGCCACTTCCGGTCGCCGACCTCACCGTCGGAGAGGCGGCGCAGCAGGCGTCGCTCGAGCAGGAACTCCTGGCCGCGCTCGCGTGCGGCCGCAACGTCGGGGTTGCCTCCGGTGGCTCGCTCATGCTCGAGCAGGCCCTCGAGGACGTTGATGCTCGTGTCGAACGAGCCGCGCGTCGAACCGCGCTCCTGCTCGCAGTTCCAGCCGCCATCGGCCATCTGCTCGGTCAGGAGCCGGTCGACGATGCCCCGCACGTCCTCGCCGAAGTACGACCCGATCGCTAGCGCCTGGCCGTTGATGCACGGCTCGACCTCCCCGTCGAAGTAGGGCAGGTCGTCGTACTCCCAGCGGCTGTTGGCGCGAACGCCGGCAACGGCGCGCTGCACCTCGGGGGCCGTGGGATCGACGCCGAAGTGGCGGAGCAGCTGGAGCGTCGCCGTGGTCGACGTCCACTCCGGGCTGTATCCGCCGCCCCATCCGCCCTCCGGCTTCTGTTGCGCGAGCAGCTGCGCGCCCCAGCCCTCGGTCGCGACCTTCGCGCGTTCGGCGGCGACCTCGCCGGCGGGTGCATCGGTCAGGTCGCGCATCACCTGCCAGCGGATGGATGGGTCCGAGTCGAGCAGCCAGTCGATGACGTTCACGCGGTGCCTCTCCTTGAATCAGGACAACCGCATCGTCGCCTATGTAGCTGACAGCCCGTGGCAGGAATCCACGCTAGGGTGGTGGCATCCCCAACGAGCCCAGGAGATGCGCGTGACCTCCTCGATCCGACCCGCCTACAGCATGTGGCCGCAGTACAACCGACGCCTGCGCGAGCTGGTTGCGCCGATGACCGACGAGCAGCTTGCCATCCGTCCGGCGCCCGACCTCCTGCCGATCTGGGCCGCGCTGGGGCACACCGCCGCCATGCGCGTCTACTGGGTGTGCGAGGTGGTTGGCGAGTCCGGCGCGGACACGACCCCCTTCTGGGACGGTGTGACGACCATCGACTGGGCCGACGACCTCGACCAGCCGCGCTCGGCCTCCGAGCTCGCCGGTGCGTTCGATTCGACCTTTGCTATCGTCGACGGCTGCCTGGACCGGTGGACGACCGAGATGCTTACCGAGGAGATCGAGCGCCGCTACGCCGATACGGTCCAGGTCCACAGCCGCGGCTCGATCCTCCAGCGGCTGCTGACCCACGAGGCCTGGCATGGGGGCGAGCTGTCACTGACGCTCGGCATCCACGGCCTCCCGCAGCCCGACCTGTGGCGCCCGGACTGATCGCCCGGGCGCCGCAGGGTCAGGCCGGGACCGGGTCGCGATCGTAGAGACGCATCGCCCAGAAGAATCCACCCAGGCCGATGAACGCGCACCAGCCCAGCGCGATGACCGCGCTCCAGCCGATGGGCGTGCCCAGCAGCAGCCCGCGCACCGTCTCGATCATCGGCGTGAACGGCTGGTAGGCCGCGAACCAGCTGATCGGCTCGGGCATGGATTCGGGCGGAACGAAGCCGCTTCCGAAGAACGGAAGGAGCAACAGGGGCAGAGGCAGGTTGCTGGCGGTCTCGACGCTGTTCGAGACGAGGCCGAGCGGCACGCCCAGCCAGGTGAACGCAAGCGTGCAGATCGCGAGCATGCCGATCGCTCCCGCGATCTCGATCGGTCCGGTCGTCGGACGGAACCCGGTGAGCAGCGCGACGCCCAGGACCAGCAGGATGCTGAACATCGTCTGGAGCATGCCGCTGATGACGTGACCGGCAAGGACCGAAGAGCGGGGGATCGACATCGTCCGGAAGCGGAGCACGATGCCCTCGTGCTTGTCCATCGCGATCACGATCGCCACCGACGACACGCCGCTGGCGACCGTCATGATCAGGATGCCGGGCGTCAGGTACGCGATGTACTCGTCCCGTCCGCCCTCGGATCCGGGCAGCCCGGCACCGAGCGTGGACCCGAAGACGAACACGAAGATCAGGTAGAAGACCACCGGCATCGCGGCGACCAGCAGGGTCAGCGAGGGATATCGGCGGGCGTGCAGCAAGTTGCGACGCAGCATCGTCGCCGTGTCCTGGAGCGCAAACGCGGCTCCGGTCATTCTGTGGCCACCTTTCCTTGGGCGCTCTTACCCGTAAGTGAGAGGAAGACGTCGTCGAGGTCGGGCGTGTGGAGGGACAGACCTGCGATCTCGATCGAGGTTGCGGACAGGCCATCCAGCACAGCCCGAAGGGAGGAGACCTCCCCATCGGTCGGGACGTCGAGGGCGAGGGCGTCCGGGTCGCGACGCGCCGTCGCCAGCTGCTCGGCAGCACGCTCGAGCTGCTGCGGATCGCCGAACTCGAGGCGAATGTGGCCGCCCGGGACGAGCCGCTTCAGCTCGGCCGGCGTGCCCTGGGCGACGATCCGACCGCCGTCGAGGAGCGCGATGCGCCCCGCGAGCTCATCGGCCTCCTCGAGGTACTGCGTGGTCAGGAAGATCGTGATCCCGTCGCGGACGAGGGCGCGGACGATGTCCCACATCGTGCGGCGGCCGCGGGGGTCGAGCCCCGTCGTCGGCTCGTCGAGGAAGACGATGCGCGGATCGCCGACGAGCGTCATGGCCAGGTCGAGACGCCGCTTCATGCCGCCCGAGTAGGTGGCCACCATCCGCCCGGCGGCCTCGACGAGGTCGAATCGCTCCAGGAGATCGGCGATGCGACGCCGCCCTTCTTCGCGCGGCAGGTGGTTGAGGTCCGACATGAGGAGCAGGTTCTCCTCGCCGGTCAGCAGGTTGTCGACGGCCGAGAACTGGCCCGTCACGCCGATCGAGGCGCGCACGCCTTCCGGATCGGTCGCCCGGTCGTGTCCGCCGACGTGGACGTCCCCGGCGTCGGGCGTGAGCATCGTGGTGAGGATGTGCACGGTCGTCGTCTTGCCGGCCCCGTTCGGGCCGAGCAGCGCGAAGACCGAGCCGGTGGCGACCTCGAAGTCGATGCCGTCGAGGACCAGGGTGTCGCCGTACGACTTGCGCAGGCCGGTGGCCTGGATCGCGGGAGCGGTCACGACCGTTCCCCCATCTCGCCGCCGAGGTGAGACTCAGATGTCGATCTCTTCGACTCCGGGCTGCTTGACTGACATGGTGACCAGTCTGAAGAGCTCGGCAGGGATGTGGTCGCGAAGCTCCTCGAGCGTCTCGAAGACGTCCAGGGTCGCGTTGGCCGGCTTGCCGCCGCCCGACACCATGCCGATGCCCGTCCAGGCTCGCCAACCGGTGAGCGGGTTGCCCTCCGAGTCGCGCATCTCGAAGTACTCGGTGTTCTCGATGTGGAGCGCGAACTTGCCCATCTTTCCGCGATAGACGCGGAAGTGCTCGAACTTCTCGCCCTCGGAGCTGAACCACTCCCCGAGGAGGACACCGGAGAAGCGAACCTTGCGGCCGGCGCCGAGGCCGATCTTGACGACAACTTCCTCGAAGCCGGCCTTGCGCCCCTCTTCGAGGTCGACGAAGCGGCGCAGGGCAGTCGTGATGGCGCCCGAGAGATTGCCGCCTGAGAGCTCCTGGGCTCGGGCGTAGAGCTCCTGGTCGTCGTCTGATACGTAGATCGTTCTGTTCGGCACGTGTGCATCGTAGCTCCTGCTCAGGCGGGTATGTAGACCTATGAGTAGGAGTATACGTATAGTTCTACGTGGATGCAAGTACGGCGCGCCCGTTCGCAGTCAACTGGAGTTGGCGATGCTGGTATCCATCGGACAACGAGAGGCAATTCAGGCCCGAGATGGGTCGGACGATTTCTCGCGTCGTACCTGCCGCCCATCGAGCCCTTGCTCCTTACCCGTTGGTTACTGGCACGAGCAATCGTCGTGTGGGCGCGGTGGACCCTTGATCAGGACCCGTCGAGGTAGACGCGCATTTCTGACACGGCCCGTCGGGAATCGGCGATACGGTTGACGCATGAGCGTTGCATCGATACGGCCGGCGTACAGCAACTGGCCGCGCTACAACCGAATCCTTCGCGACGCCATCGCCGGCTTGACCGATGAGCAGCTCGCGCTGCGCCCATCCCAGGAGCGCTGGCCGATGTGGGCCACCGTCGGCCACCTCGCCTGCCAGCGCGTGTTCTGGCTCTGCGACTTCGCCGGCGAGCCGGGCGCGGAGACCACGCGGTTCACCGACGCGGGCAACAACTGCCCGGGCGACGATGACCTGGAGACCGTGCTCGATGCCGGACAGCTCGTCGAGGCGCTCGACTCGACCTTTCGCATCGTCGAGGGCTGCCTGGACCGATGGACGCTGGACGAGCTCGACGAGGAGATCCGGCGCCCCGAGTTCGGGCCGGACTGGGTGCACCGCCGTGGTTCGGTCATCCAACGGGTCTTCATCCACGACGCCCACCACACCGCCGAGGTGAACGAGATCCTCGCGGCCGCCGGGCTGCCGCTCATCGATCCCTGGGACTGACGCCGAGAGGCCGGCTGGCCTGCGCGGGCGCGCCGGATGAGTCTGGCGCTTCGACGGCGTCTGATGACCAGAGCACAGGAGGCACTGACTCATGCAGGTGGCGATCCCGGGGTTCGCGGGCGACCTGATCGGTCCGGGCGACGATGGATACGACGAGCACCGCGAGGTGTGGAATGCCATGGTCGACCGGCGGCCGACACTGATCGCGCAGTGCACGAGCGCCGCCGACGTCGCCGCTGCGATCCGCCATGCCCGGAATGCTGGCCTCGACATCGGCGTGAAGTCAGGCGGCCACAGCGTGCTCGGCCTGTCCGTGCCACAGGACGGGCTGATGATCGACCTGACGCCGATGGCCGCGGTGGGCGTGGATCCGGGGGCCCGACGAGCGAAGGTTGGCGGAGGGGCGCTGCTGCGCTATCTCGACCAGGCCGCGCAGGCGCACGGGCTGGCGACGACAGCGGGCAATGTCTCGCACACGGGGGTGGGCGGCCTCACGCTCGGGGGCGGGATGGGATGGCTGGCGCGTCAGTTCGGGTTGGCCTGCGACAACGTCGCGGCGTATACCCTCGTCACCGCCGATGGCGAGACCGTTCGCGCCACGGCAACCGACAACTCCGACCTGTTCTGGGGTCTGCGCGGCGGAGGCGGCAACTTCGGCGTGGTGACCGAGTTCGAGTTCCTGCTTCACCCGGTGGCGGGCCAGGCCCTCGTCGTGGAGCTCACCTTCGACGTCGCGAACGCTCGTGACCCGATGCGACGCTGGCGTGACCTGCTGTCCGACGCACCGCGGCCAGCCACGCTGGCGGCCGATGCGGTCACCATCGACGGGAAGCCCGCGGTCATCATCGGCTTCGTATGGGTCGGAGACCCCGATGACGGGATGCGCTACCTGGAGACGATGCGCGGCATCGGGAGTCCAAGGGCCGAGTCGGTGGAGCCGATGCGGTACCTCGAGCTCCAGTCCATCGGCGACGAGAATCATCATCATGGCCGCCGGCGTTACTCGACCGGCCACTACCTGACCGAGCTCTCGGACGCGGCCATCGATGCATTCCTCTCGCGGGGCGTCGCCGTGGGCGATGTGGACGACGTCGACTGGACGCGCGTCGCGGCCGGTGGATTCCAGGCGTACGGCGGCGCCATCGGCGAGGTCTCGAACGAAGAGTCCGCGTTCAGCCACCGCGATGCGATCGTCGAGTTCTTCGGCGGCCAGAGCTGGGACGATCCGGCCGAGGACGACGAACGGATGGCCTCGGCCCGTGCCTTCGGGGCCGCACTCGCACCGTTCTCCAGCGGCGTCTATGTGAACGTGCTGTCGGAGACCGGCGTGGAGGGGGTGCAGCGCGCGTACGGAGACACCAAGCTCGCCCGGCTGGCCGAGCTGAAGCGTCGGTACGATCCCGACAACGTGTTCCACCTCAACCAGAACATCGCTCCATGACCTGCGAGGGAAGGACGAGATGACCGACTCGATCACGCCGATCGCGGCGAGCGACTTCCACGCGACCGCGGGTCTCGAGGACTGGCGCATCCTTGACGACGGCGCGTATGCGCACTTCCCCACGACCTCGCTTGCCGACGCGGCGCGGCTCGTTCAGGCGATCTCGGAAGTCCCGGGAGCCGTTGCCCACCCACCCGCCATCGACGTCCGGGAGGGCGGGGTGACGGTCAGGCTCATCACCGTTGCCGACGATTACTTCGGGATGAGCGCGCTCGATGTCGGGCTGGCGCGGGAGATATCGGGGCGCGCGCGACACATGGGCTTGCGGGCCGATCCGTCCGCCGTCCAGAACCTCCTCCTCATCCCCGGCGCGCCGGTTGGCGAGGAGGTCATGCCGTTCTGGCGCGCGATTCTCGGCTACGAGCCGCGGCTCGACAGTCCAGACGAGGATCTCGTGGATCCTCACGGCCGCGGCCCGGCGTTCTGGTTCGAGTCCATGGCCGAGCCGCGACCTGATGGTGGCGGGGCGATCCACGTCGGCGTGTGGGTCCCGATCGAAGAGGCGGAGGCCCGCGTCCAGGCCGCGCTCGCCGCCGGCGGGCGGATGGTTCGCGATGACTTCGCGCCCTCGTGGTGGACGCTGGCCGACGCCGCCGGCAACGAGGCGGACATCGCCACGGTAGCCGGCCGCGACTGAGGTTGCGCTGTGCCGATGAGTGATCCGGCGGGCGTCGTCAACGATCGCGGTGCGGGCAATCGAGATGCCTTCGAAGGCATCATCGCGGCGTCGGCGCCCCAGGTTCAGGAGCTGGCGCGGCGCGCCCGCGACCTCGTCTACGATGTGCTGCCGCAGACGGTCGAGGTCGTCTGGCCGCGGCAGGGCTCGGTCGGGTGGGGGACCGGGCCGAAGAAGTTCACCGAGCAGTTCGCCTACCTGATGCCGTTCAAGCGGCATGTGACGCTCGGCTTCTATCGCGGAGGCGAGCTCCCCGATCCCGATGGGCTGCTACCGACTACGGGCGGGAAGCAGGTCTCCGGCTCGCTGACGATGCGCAGCCTGAAGATTGCCTCCGCCGACGACGTCAGGAACCCTGCCCTGCGGGCGCTGATCGACGTCGCGACCCGCACTGAGTCCCGCCACCCGACCGCTGACCGCGGCTGACGCGGGGAGTCTCAGCGCGCCTCGAGGACCTCACGCAGCTTGCCGGCGAACGCCTCGGGCTCGCCCGTCTGGCCATACTCGCCGCCCAGGAACCCGCCATGGTCGCTTGGAAAGGCGACCGGCTGGGTGCCGAGTCGCTCGGCGACGCCCTCGGCGCCGCGATGCGCCATCTCGCCCTCCGAACCGACGCCGGCGGCCATCACGATCCGGGTCGAGGCCGCCCGCAACGCATCGAAGTCGTGCTCGTAGTGCGTGCAGGTCACGATGTTCTGCCCAAGCATCACGTCGGTCCGGTTGCCGTCGTCCTCGGCCGGCATCCCGAACATCGCGGGATCCGGCGCAGGCTGCCGAGCGTAATCGTCAGGGAACTCTCCCTTGTGGCTCACGACGGCAATGAAGTGCGCCATGCCTGCGCCAAAGCCGCGACGCTGGTACGTCTCGCGGATCGCGCGTGTGACGGCCTTGGCGTTCTCGCTGTCGGGCAGGACCGGCGCCGAGGGCGGCTCGTGCGCGACGAGGGTCCTGACGTCCTCCGGATGCTGAGCAACCAGGGCCAGGGCGTTCACCGCGCCGCCGCTGCTCGCGAAGAGATCGACCGGTCCACCGACGGCGGTGATGATCCGATGCAGGTCATCGGCGTGCTGGTCCGGCGTCGATTCGGTCGTTGGGTCGGCCTTCGTGCTGCGCTCGGAGCCTCGGGGGTCGTACGTGATGATGGTGCGGTCCGGAAAGTGGCTGGCGAGGCTCACGAATCCGGCGGCGCCCATCGGCGATCCGATGAGGAACAGAGGCGGCTCATCGCTCGAAGTTCCACCCCGGACGTCGTAGGTCAGCGTTGCGCCCGGAGCCTCGAGGGTGCGGGTCGCCGCTTCGGCAACGATCATGGTTCGTTCTCTCCTGCTCGCTCGTTGCTGGTTTGACTGGGTAGGGCGCTGGATGTCATCGGCTGTCGACCGAGAGAAAGGTCGTGGCCGTGGCCACCATCAGACCGCCGCCCGCTCCTCGGCGAGGATGGCGTCGATCTGGCCGACAGCTTCGATCATGCCCTCCTCCTGGCCCATGGCAAGCAGCTGCTCCATCGCCTCGGTGCTCGGGAAGCGGCTCAGGATCGACATCCGGGTGCGTCCGTCGCCGGACTCCTCGATCGTCACCTCCATCTCGCCCGTCGGCATCTCCTCGTTCGGCGTGCCGTCGTCGTTGGCGAAGCCATCGCGCACGAGGAGCCGATGCGGCGCGTCGGCCTCGAGGATGTCCCAGAAGCCCTTGGGCTGGTCGCCCTCCGGGCCGGTCATGTGGTACTCGATGCGGCTGCCAGGTGCCAGGTCGTGCTTCGTGAAGGTGGCCGGATAGGTGGGCGGTCCCCACCAGCGCTCGAGCTGACGCGGGTCGGACCACAGCTGCCAGACGCGGTCCGCCGAGGCGTCGAAATCGGCATCGAGGGTCATGGTCAGGGCAGCGGGGTCCTTGCGGACGGCGGTCACGGTCATCGGGCATCTCCTTCGGGTTCATTGGCGACGAGCTCGGTCATCCGGTCGATTCGGCCGAGCCAGAGCTCCTCGTATCGGTCCAGCAGACGGCGGGCCACCCGCAGTCCTTCCAAATTGGTTCGGACGACCTTCCGCCGTCCGATGCGCTGCTTCGTGACGAGCCTTGCCCGCTCGAGGATCGCAACATGCTTCTGCACGGCCGCGAAGCTCATCGGGTAGTGGCTGGCCAGCTCGGCGATGCCCTCCTCGCTGTCGATCGCGCGGCGCACGATGTCGCGGCGGGTGTGGTCCGCCAGCGCGCCGAACATGCGATCGAAGTCGGGAGGAGCGAGTTGCATAATACAACCATACGGTTGTATCAGGCGCCTGTCAACCCTCGCCGGGTGTCGCGAAACTGACACGTGGGGTGAGCATTGGAGACGCCCCGTGCCCGATCCCGGACGTACGATGCTCGCCGAGAGTTGATGCCTGCCGGCATGGAGGACCCACCATTGAGCACGACGTCATTTCCGATCACCGGCCTCGACGGAGGCCGCATCCAGCTGGACGCGTCGCACCTCGACGCCCTGGCCGGCGATCTCGACGGAACACTGGCCCACCCCGACGACGAGGCATACGCGCAGTCGGTGTCGCTGTGGAACGGCTCGATCGCCAAGCGACCCGCGATCGTCGTACGGGCCGCATCGGCCGACGACGTCGTCCGCACCGTTCGCTTCGCTGGCGATCACGGTGTCGAGCTGTCGATCCGAGGCGGCGGCCACAACATCGCCGGCCTGGCGCTGTCCGACGGCGGGCTGACGCTCGACCTGTCCGGTCGGAACGCCGTCGAGGTCGATCCAGGCGCACGGCTCGCTCGGGTCCAGGCGGGCGCCCTCCTCGGCGACGTCGATCGGGCGACGCAGGAGCACGGCCTCGCGACCACCCTCGGCTTCGTCTCGCTGACCGGCGTCGCCGGGCTGACGCTCGGTGGCGGCTTCGGCTACCTGACCCGGCGATTCGGGTGGACGGTAGACGACCTCGAGGGGGTCGAGATCGTCATGGCCGATGGATCGGTCACGCGGGCGTCGGCCGATGAGAACGCAGACCTCTTCTGGGCGCTGCGTGGTGGGGGAGGCAATTTCGGCGTCGTCACCGAGTTCACGTTTCGCCTGCACGAGGTCGGGCCGCAGATCACCGGTGGGCCGATCGCGTGGCCGGCATCGGAGGCCGAGCGGGTCCTCGATGCGTTCCGCCGCGTCACCGAGTCGGCGCCTCGAGAGCTGACACTGGTGGCGATCCGGCGGAACGCTCCGCCGGCACCGTGGCTTCCGGAATCCGCGCACGGGACGCCGATCGTCATGATCATGGCCTGCCACTCCGGCGACGCGGACCAGGCCGCGGCCGACCTGGAGCCGATCACGTCCCTCGGCGAGCCGCTGGCCAACATGATCCAGGCGAGGGAGTACACGGCGCAGCAGGCGCTGCTCGATGCGACCCAGCCGCGCGGCAACCACTACTACTGGAAGTCGGAGTTCGTCCCCGGCCTGTCTGACGACCTCTTGCGGACGTACAACGAGCAGTTCGAAGGGCTCACGGCGCCGGCCAACCAGGTCGTGCTCTTCCACCTGGATGGCGCGCTGTCGGAGCACGCCGAGGACGACGGTGCCGTCGGCAATCGCGATGCGGCCTTTGCCTGCGTCGCGCAGTCGATGTGGGTGCCGGACTCGCCGGCGGGCGATGCGAATCGGTCGTGGGTCCGGACCGCCTGGGAGGCGCTGAAGCCGTTCTCGACGGGTGGGAACTACGTCAACTTCCAGACCGATGACGAGCCCGACGAGAGGACGCGCGCCTCATTCAGGTCCAACTATGAGCGCCTCGCTCGCGCCAAGGAGCAGTACGACCCGGCCAACCTCTTCCGTGTGAACCGCAACATCCGCTGAGTCGGCCCATCCGGGCGCCACCCGAGGGTGGTGGCGGCCGCGAACCGATGAGCCTTGCGGATGGCGACGGTCTGATACGGCATGAACGAGATGACGGGCGATACCGCCGTGCCGGCACGCGCCACGAGCCGCGAATGGATCGGCCTGGCCGTCCTCACGCTGGCGGCGCTGGTCTACGCGATGGACCTGACGGTGCTCAACCTCGCGATCCCGCGGATCAGCGCCGAGCTGCAGCCGAGCAGCGCGCAGCTGCTGTGGATGATCGACATCTACGGCTTCCTCGTCGCGGGCCTGCTGATCACGATGGGAACGCTCGGGGATCGCATCGGCCGTCGGAAGCTCCTGCTGGGCGGTGCGGCGGGCTTCGCGGTGGCGTCCTGCTTCGCGGCCTTCTCGACGAGCTCGGAGATGCTGATCGCCAGCCGCGCGCTCATGGGCATCGCGGGCGCGACGATTGCTCCTTCCACCCTCTCCCTCATCTTCACCATGTTCCTCGACCCGAAGCAGCGCTCCACAGCGATCGGCGTGTGGATCGCCGCGTACTCCGCCGGGGGAGCGATAGGACCGGTCCTCGGGGGAATCCTGCTCGAGTTCTTCTGGTGGGGTTCGGTGTTTCTGATCGGCGTGCCAGTGATGGTGCTCCTGCTCTTCATCGGACCGCGGACCCTGCCCGAGTATCGCGATCCGGACGCCCGGCCCCTGGATCTGCTCAGTGCCGCCCTGTCACTGCTCGCCATCCTGGCCGTGGTCTTCGGCCTGAAGGAGCTGGCGCAGGGTGGAATCGGGCCGTTGCCGATCGGCTCGATCCTCGCGGGGTTGCTGCTTGGGCTCGTCTTCGTGCGCCGACAGCTCCACCTGGAGTCACCGATCATCGACGTGCGCCTCTTCCGGATCCGGGCATTCAGCGCCTCGCTCGGCACGTATTTCCTGGGCATCTTCGTGGTCGTCGGCTACTTCCTGTTCATCGCGCAGTACCTGCAGCTGGTCCTTGGCCTGTCGCCGCTGAGCGCGGCCCTCTGGTCCCTGCCGTCAGCGGCCGGCTTCATCGTCGGGTCGACCGTGGCGCCGAAGATCATCCATCGCTTCCGACCGTCGGTGGTCATGGGCACGGGGATGGCGATCGCGGCGATCGGGACCGCGATGCTCATCGGCCTCGGGGTCGACGGCGCCGGGAACCTGTATCTCATCGCCGGAGCCTCGGTGGTGATCTCGCTGGGCCTCGCGCCGGTGATCACGCTCGCCACAGAGCTCATCGTGGGTAGCGCCCCTCCGGAGCAGGCCGGCGCGGCCACCGGGATGTCCGAGACGAGCGGTGAGCTGGGCGGAGCCCTCGGCATCGCGATCCTCGGCAGCGTGGGCGTCGCGGTGTACCGATCCGAGGTGGCCGACGCGCTCCCGACGGAGATCCCGGCAGATGCCATGGATGCCGCCCTCGACACGCTTGGTGGTGCGCTGGCGGTCGCCGAGACGCTGCCGGAAGCGCTGGGCTCCGCGCTCGTGGCTGCGGCCGAGCTCGCGTTCGTCGACGCGCTCCACTTCGTGGCGGCGCTCGCGACCATCCTGGCGGTCGGCACGGCGATCGTGGCCGCGATCGCGCTCCGCGGCGTGCCGGCTCGAACCGAGGCGGAGCCGGAAGGGGCTTCCGCGTCGGTGCCTGCCACCGAGTGATGTGGGCTCAAGCGGGCGCAGGCGTGCCGCGAATGGTCCGGACGTTCATGGCGTGACCGTTTATCGGCCGAATCGCCGCGCGAAGCGCCCGAATCTCCACCGGATGACCGTCACGCATCGAATTTGACCGCTCGGACGCACCGACCCTCCATAGCTGTCACCCCGTGAAGGCCGAGTCCAAAACGTCGAGTTGCGCGGCCCAGCCTTGACCTGCATGCGGGCGGATGGGACGGTGTCGTCGTGAGCACCATGAGGGCGGCACGGACGGATCGGTACGGCCCTCCCGAGGTCGTCCAGGTCCGAACTGTCGAACGACCCGAGCCGGCTGAGGGCCAGGTGCTGGTGCGGGTGCGTGCCGCGTCGGTGAACCGCGCCGACCTCGACGGCCTGAAGCCGAAGCCCGGCTTCGTGCGGCTGTTCATGGGGGTGCGCGCGCCAAGGAACCCCGAGGTCGGCATCGACGCGGCCGGAGTGGTCGAGGCGGTCGGTCCCGGCGCGACCCGCTTCAAGCCAGGCGACGAGGTCATGACAGACCTGTTCGCGGCGGGGCGGTTCGGCGCGTTCGCCGAGTACGTCTGTGCGCGGGAGAAGGCATTCGAGCCGATTCCGACGGGCATGTCGTTCGAGGAGGCCGCCACGCTGCCGCACTCGGCGGTCCTCGCGCTCCAGGGCCTTCGCATGCGCCGCGGTCGGACCATCAAGGCCGGCGACAAGGTGCTGATCGACGGCGCGTCGGGCAACGTCGGTCCGTTCGCCGTGCAGATCGCGAAGGCCATGGGCGCCGAGGTGACCGGGGTGGCCAGCGGCGACAAGCTGGACCTGGTGCGATCGCTCGGCGCCGATCACGTGATCAATTACGAGGCGGTCGACTACACGAAGGGCGAGGCCCGCTACGACTGGATCATGGCCGTGGACTCGCACCATCCGATCCGCTCCGTCCGCCGTGCCCTGAAGCCGAGCGGCGTGTACCTCACGCTGGGCGGCGACAGTGCCAGCATCCTGGCGTCTCTCGGCGGCAGCGTGGTGATCTCGCGGTTCGGCGACAAGTGGAGCGGACTGATGCTGTGGTGGAAGCCGATGCATCGACCCGACGTCGAAGCGCTGAAGGAGCTGATCGCGGCTGGGAAGCTGAAGCCGGTGATCGATCGGAGCTTTCCGTTGGACCAGGTCGTCGACGCGCTGCGCTGGGTCGAGGACGGCCATGCCAGCGGCAAGGTCATCATCCTCCCGTGACGTCAAACTCCCGGAGCCGGACCTCGATGATTCGCGTCACCAGATCGACCGGAATCGGCTGATCCGCCGGAAAGCGCAGCGTGCCCTTGCCGACGGCGTATGGCTCGATCGCATCCCCGAGCTCATCGACCATCGCGTCGGTCCATGGGAAGAGGCTGTAGTGGCGCTTGAACGCCTCGTATGAGACGAAGAAGCGGTCATCCATCCGGAAGGCGGGCATGTTGTAGGAGATCGCCTCGGTGGCGGTGGGCGCCGCCGCCCGGATGGTGGCACGGAGCTGCTCCATGGCGGCCCGCCGGTCGTCCGGCAGCTGGGCCATGTACTCGTCGACGCTCTCGTACTTGGACACCGGTCTCCTCTGCTGGCCTCGGCACGGAGAGCGTAACAGCGGCAGCGCCGCGGCGGCCGATCGGGCATTCTGCCCGCATGCCGCTCCACGGCGACCGGCCGGCCCTGGCGTTGACGCGCGATCGGATCCTCGCCTTTCGCCGCCGTGCCGGCGGGCTCGATCGAAGGCAGCCGCCGGGCCCAGGCTCTCTTCGGAGCGCGGCGTCCGCCGGCCTGCAGGACAGCATGCCGCGCGCGGCGCTGCTCTCGCTGCACGCGCGGGTCGAGGGCATCGGTCCTTCATCCTGGGAGGATCCGGCGCTCGTCCAGCTGTGGGGACCGCGTTACTCGGCGTACGTCGTCGCGCGTGATGACGTGCCGCTCTTCTCGCTGGGCCGGTATCCCGAGAGCCCCAGCGGCCGGCAACGGGCCGAAGAGATCGCCGAGCGTCTCGACGCGTTCCTCGTTGGCAGGAGGATGTCGGCGACCGACATCGGCCATGCGCTCCGGTTTCATCCGAACGCTCTGCGCTATGCCGCGCCGACCGGCCGGGTGCTGATTCGATGGGATGGCGCCCGGCAGCCGACAGTGTGGACCATCCCCGCCCCGAAGATGGAGGTCGCCGATGCGCGGCTCGAGCTCGCCCGCCGCCATCTGCACGTCTTCGGGCCGGCCACGCCGGATGCCTTCGCCACATGGGCCGGGATCAAGCCGCCGATGGGCCATCGGGCATTCGAGGCACTGGAGACGTCGCTGATTCGGGTGAGGACCGCGGTCGGCGAGGGGTGGATCCTGGACTCGGACGAGGCCGCCTTCCGCGCACCGGTCGAGACGGCGGGGGGGACGCGCCTGCTTCCGAGCGGCGACACCTACTTCCTCCTCCAGGGAAGCGATCGGGAGCTCCTGGTGCCCGATGCCGCGCGACGGTCACGTCTGTGGACGCCTCGTGTCTGGCCGGGTGCCGTGCTCATGAGCGCCCGGATAGTCGGCGTCTGGCGCCGCGCCGGTGCCGTCGTGACCGTCGAACCGTGGCGCCGCCTCTCAAGGATGGAGCGAGAGTCGGTCGAGGCGGAGGCCGCGACGCTGCCGCTGCCAGGCATCGATGGGGCGATCGTCGTGAAGTGGGAGATTGAGCCGCGCAAGGGGACTTGACACGCATGTCGTAGCCTCGACGGCATGACTGCGGACACCCTTCCCGATGGCCCGGATCTCGACGAAGTCCTCCAGCTGATCCGCGACGCGTATCCCGATGCCGTCGTCGCCCAGATCGACAGCGCCGCCTTCTACTCGCTCGACGAGAAGCACTGGCCGAACTTCGCGACGGTCGTGTGGACCGACGAGCATGACGAGGGCGCACCCTCGAATCTCGCCCGCGAGGGCGTCTACCGCGTGAACGTGGGCGTCGATCGCGAGACCTTCCAGCGGCTCGTCGGCTCGATGACCGATCCCGATTACGCCGCCTTCGACCGATTCGTGCCGCATCCGGTCTACGCGAGGCAGCGCTGGATCTCGATCGTCAACCCGAGCCACGAGACGATCCGCATCACGTTGATGCCGCTCATCGCGGCCGGCCACGACCGGCTCGTGGCGCAGCGCGCTCGCACCTCGGGCGCGTGACGGGGTCAGTGATCGACGCGGTACACCACGTGCGTCACACCGCCGGCCTCGTAGGCTTCCGTCTGCTTCAGCTCGATCCGCTGCGGAAGCGCCTCGAACATCCGTCGGCCCCCGCCGAGCAGTACATCGACCAGGTGGATCCGGATCTCGTCGACCTGCCCCGCGGCGAGGAGCTGCCCGGCGACGTCGGCACCCATGACGCCGATGCGCTTGTCGCCCGCGAACTCGCGTGCCTTCGCGAGGGCGCTCTCGACACCATCGGTGACGAACGTGAAGAGGGGACCGGCGCTCGTGGGCGGGTCGTGGGTGACGACGATGCACCGGACGTCGCCTACGGGACCGCCGTCGCCCCACTCCACGATCGAGTTGTCGTACGTCCGGCGCCCCATGATCACCGCGCCCGTCTGCTCCAGCAGGCCGTCGAAAACCCGCTCGAACACGCCAGGGTTGTCGAATCCCCAGTTGTGGAGCCGCATCCCATCCTCGCCGAGGCCATCGCCCGGGACGTCGTTGGGTGCGGCGATGTAGCCGTCCAGTGACATGCTCATGTCGATCGCCACGTCGCCCATGTCGCCTCCTCTCCTCTGCAGATGAGACCGGCGGCGACCTGGGAACTCATCGCGGCTTGAGCTGGAGGGCCGAGTGACCTCCGTCGCCGCTCACGGAGCGAGGCTTCCGAGCCACGCTCCCACCAAGTAGAGCAAGCCCAGTATCACGGTGACGCCGACGAGGACCGCCGGCCGGTCGCCGAACGAGGGTTCGACCGGGAGCGGCGTCGGGCGGCGTATGCGGCTCGTCGCTGAACCGCGCGACTCCGGCCACGTCGTCCACGTCGCGTTGCTCGCGGGCCGGCTGTGGCCGGTGCCGTAGCCAGAGGCTGGCCACGGCACGGGATGACGTCCGGCGTCGTACCGCGCACGTCCCGTCGGGTC
Organism: uncultured Chloroflexia bacterium; assembly: GCA_963828485.1. Lineage (GTDB taxonomy): Bacteria > Chloroflexota > Limnocylindria > QHBO01 > QHBO01 > JACDBZ01. Next base: position 796,418 of record CAWHEV010000010.1, on the reverse strand, counting down.
CGATACGATCCGCCACGCCTCGTTGATGCGCCGCATCCGCTCTGCGGCCGCAGGTCCGGGGTTGACGTCGGGATGGAACTCCTTCGCCAGGCGCCGGTGGGCTCGTCCCGCCTCTTCCCGGCTTGCGCGCGCCGGGATGCCGAGGGTCGCGTACGGATCGAAGTGCGTCGCTGCCATCTCAGGCGCTCCGCGGTGGGCGCCGCGAGGCGCGTCCCGCATCGCTGCCGATGAGCAGGTCGGCGATCACCAGCAGGACGATCGCGACCTCGATGCCCTTCGTCGCCCAGCCGAGCATGAAGTACGGGCCGATGACGATGTAGGCGGCGATCGTGAGCGATGCGTATGCCGCCAGCACTGCCCTCGGAAGCCAGCCGAACCGGCGGATGGCCGGCATCGGCGCCGCAGCTCCGACCAGGTAGGCGGCTGCGAGAGCGAGATAGCCCGCCGCATTGAGCAGGAACAGCGTGCCACCCAGGGTCAGGTGGATGATCGCCGTCGCGAGGGTGAGCTCGAGGATCACCCCGGTCAGGAGGATCCTCGGCGTGGTGGTCATGGGCATGGGTCGACCTCCGGTCGTGGTTCGTTGTCACACTGAGCACGAAGCACCGCCGCCGGATGTGACCGGCGAACGTCGATCGGCGACGATGTCACACCGGGAGCGCCCGATCCGTGTTCCTCTCATGACGACCCGAGACAGGACGACGACGTGACGCGACAGGACCTGCTGGCCCAGGAGTTCGAGCGACACCGCGGGCACCTGCGCGCGGTTGGGTATCGGATGCTCGGGTCGGTCTCCGAGGCGGACGATGCCGTGCAGGAAGCCTGGCTGCGGCTCGACCGCAGCCCTCCGGGCGGGGCCGATGACCTGCGTGGCTGGCTGACCGTCGTGGTCGGCCGAATCTGCCTCGACGCGCTGCGCCGACGGAAGTCGCGCCGTGAGCAGCTGACCGGCTCGTGGCTCCCGGAGCCGATCGTCCGCACCTCGACCGATGCCGAGCCGGAGCGCGACGCGATCATGGCTGACTCGGTCGGCCTCGCGCTGCTGGTGGTCCTCGAGTCGCTGACGCCGGCGGAACGGCTCGCATTCGTCCTCCACGACGTGTTCGGTGTGCCGTTCGACGAGATCGCTCCGGTGGTGGAGCGGTCGCCGGCCGCGGCGCGTCAGCTCGCGAGCCGCGCGCGCCGGCGCGTACGGGCCGAGGCGCCGCAGCCGGACGCGGATCTCGCCGTTCAGCGCCGAGCGGTGGACGCCTTCCTCGCCGCGGCACGCGACGGCGACTTCGAGGGCCTGCTGCGCGTGCTGGACCCCGATGTGGTGCTCCGGGTCGATGGCGGGCCGAACGGACCGCGAGCGTTCTCCGGTCCACCGCTCCGGGGTGCCGAAGCCGTGGCTCGCGGGGCCGGCGGATTCCGCGGCACTGCCCCGCGAGCCGAGCCGGTGGTCGTCAACGGCGAGGCCGGTCTGCTGGTCCGGTTCCCGGCCCTGTCACTCGTCGCCGCGTTCACCGTCTCCAACGGGCGAATCGTCGAGATCGACATCATCGCGGACCAGGAGAAGCTCCACGGGCTCCGCGGCGGCTGAGCGCCCGTGGTGCCCCGGCTTCACCCGTTAGCGGGTTGGAGCTCGAAGACCGGTCGACCCTGCGCCGCTTCCACCGGATGGTTCAGGTCAACGCCATCAACGGTTCGAATGAACCAGACACCGAACGGAACGCTGCGCGCAAGGCCTCCGAGGTCGTCCCGGAAGAAGCCGACGCGCTCCTCGGCAGTCAGCTCGGTTGCGTCGAACTCCTCGACCCGGCCGCGTCGGGTGACGGTCGCCTTGCGGGCGGCGCGCAGGTTGCGGACCCATTGGACCTCGCCCCACGGCGCCCAGATCCATCGTCTGCCCGAGTACTCGATGATCGCGACCGGGTTCGAGCGGGGCACGCCGCTCTTCCGGCCTCGAATGGTGATCAGCCCGTTGGGGCCAAGCGGAATGCCCGCTTTCAGCAGCAACTTGGCAAGGGGGGTGAACATCGTCACCCAACGCGGCGCCCCGTCGGTGTCGGCCGAGCGGGCGGGCATGTCTCGAGCGTTCATGTGTTTCGGCGCTCCTTCCAAGGTGAAGCGCGTGCAAGTAGCGGACCGGAAGGGGCCGCGGAACTCGACCCATTCACCGCATTGGCTTGGTCGGACCCGTGCGAATTGGCGCTTGTGATGCCCCGAACGAGACGTATCGTCGGGATGTCCAGGTGCGTCCATGACGCCAAAGGTCCACCACCTGCCGTTCCCGTCTTCAGGAGCTGGCCCGCGGCCACGAGGTGGCCGCTACCAAGAGGAGTACAACCATGGCTGTTGAGCACGCCACCACCCAAGACCATCCCGCCGCCCCAACGCGCAACCCCGACCTCGACGGCCTCGAGCGTCTCGTCGGGACGTGGCGGGTCACCGGCGGGGCCGAAGGAACGATCCGATACGAGTGGTTGGAGGGTCGATTCTTCCTCCTCCAGCACGTGAACCTGGTCCAGGACGGCCAGCCGGTCACGGGGATCGAGGTCATCGGCCATCTGCAGCCCTTCGGCGAGGAGCCGACGCCGGAGATCCGCTCACGCTACTTCGACAGCATGGGCAGCACCCTCGACTACGTGTACGAGGTCGAGGGCGACACCCTGACGATCTGGTCCGGCGAGAAGGGCTCGCCCGCCTTCTTCAAGGGCGCCTTCAGTGCCGATGGCAAGACCAACGACGGTGAGTGGGTCTATCCGGGCGGCGGCGGCTACCAGTCGACCATGACCCGCACGGACTCCTGAGGCCGTAAGTCCTCAGTCGTCTTCGCCTCCTCCGTCGAAGCTGACGCGAAGGCGCTGAAGGCCCTCGTCGATGTCCTCCGTGGCGATGGCGCCGTAGCCCAGCAGCAGTCCGGCGCGGCGATCCTCGCCCACGGCGAACGTCGCCAGCTCGTGGACCGCGACGCGCGCGGCCCGGGCGCGGCGGACGATCGCTGTGACCTCGTCAACCGAGTGCCGGACGGCGAGGGCACTGACATGAACGCCGGCCGCCGCCGGCAGGAGGCGGAGCTCATCGGCGAAGTCGCGACGGAGGATCGCGGCGATGCGGTCGTGGCGCTCACGGTAGATGGTGCGCATGCGCCGAACGTGGCGTGCGAATGAGCCGTCGTCGATGAATGCGGCAAGACTGCGCTGAGCGGGCAGGGCCGTGTGCCAATCGGCTACGTACTTCGCCGCCGTCACGGCATGCCTGATCGACTCGGGGACGACGACGAAGCCGATCCGCAGCTGGGCGAGCAACGTCTTCGAGAACGAGCCGACGTAGATCGCTCGACCCGTGCGATCGAGCATCTGGAGCGGCTCGATCGGGCGGCCGCCGAGCCGGAATTCGCTGTCGTAGTCGTCCTCGATGATGGCGGCGTCGTGTTCCTCGGCCCACGCCGTCAGCGCCATCCTGCGCCGAAGTGACATCGCCGTTCCGAGCGGGAACTGGTGCGACGGGGAGACGAACAGGAGCCTTGCATCGGGCGGCAGCGCCGCGACCACGATCCCTTCGGCATCGACGGGAACGCCGACGACCCGAAGGCCGAGCGAAGAGAGGAGCCGCCGTGGCGACGGGTAGCCCGGGTCCTCGACGGCGACGACGTCGCCAGGTCGCAGCAGGGCACGGGCAACAACGTCGACCGCCTGCTGGGTGCCGTTGGTGACGACCACATCATCCGGTCGCGCTCGGACACCGCGGGCCACGGTGATGTGGCGAGCGATCGCCTCGCGCAGCCCTCGGTCTCCGGCCGGGTCGCCGTAGAAGCCCTTGCCGATCGCGGAGGGCGCCCACGCCCTCGCCTCCAGGCGTCGCCAAGCGTCGAATGGGAAGTGACGCGCATCGGGGACTCCGACTCGGAAGTCGAATTCGGCGGATCGGTCGAGCGCGGTCGGGATCCGGATGGACTCCCAGATCGGTCGCGGCCGCAGGGCGCCGCTGATCGGAGCCCGGCGGCGAAGAGGAGCCATCAGCTCGGCGGAGACGAACGTTCCGGAGCCCGGGCGCGCATCGGTGAATCCCTCGCTCAGGAGGCGGTCGTAGACGTCCATCACGGTCGTGCGGGAGACGGCGAGACGAGTCGCGAGCTCCCGCGACGGCGGGAGGCGATCGCCGCGCGCGAGGCGACCGTCGAGGATCGCGGCGCGCAGCTGCCGATAGATCTCGTTGGTGAGGTTCGTGCGCCCATCGAGGCTGACGTGCACCTCGATCGGCACGCTCGAGCTCGTGGTCATGGGCACACGACACCGCAATTGGCATGCCTCGTGTGCCGGGCGAGCCGAACCTCCACCAATCCAATTTCTTGGCCGCATCGCGGCTCACCCTCCGCCGCGGCCAAGATACGCACCTGAAGCCCGCACCCGCGGATCAGGAAGGAGCACGTCTCATGCAGGTCATTCCGAAGCGCGCGACGGTAAGGGCGCCGGCAGACCGATTCACCGGCGACGCCTGGTTCGACGTCATCGCCGAGGGCCAGCCGCCATCGCGCATCCGGGTCAACGTCGTCCGGTTTGCGCCGGGCGCCCGCAACGCATGGCACGCGCATGCCGTCGGGCAGACGCTCCACGTCACCGAGGGCGTCGGCCGAGTCCAGTCGCGCGGCGGCGAGATCATCGAGATCCGGGCCGGGGACACCATTCACACCGAGCCGGGCGAGTGGCACTGGCACGGCGCTGCGCCGGACCGATTCATGACCCACCTGGCGATGTGGGAGGCTCCGCCAGAAGGACCCGAATCCGAATGGGGCGACCTCATCGGCGACGACGAATACGGTCGATGAGCACCGGCGCCGCCAGGGGCTAGGCCGAGGGCGCCTCCGCTCCGGGCAGCAACCGCGGGTCGACGACCGACGGCTGCTCGGCCCAGTAACGCGCGTCGATCGCGCGCCACACGAACATCAGCACGATGCCCGCCCCGAACATCGCGAGGCCGATGACCAGCGGCGGCCCCACTCCGAGCCACGCCTGGCCGCTGTAGGAGTTCTCCGGGTCCGACATGTCGATGATCGACAGGACGAGCAGCCAGGCGAGCATTACGGCCCCCACGACCGGGCCGATGCCGATGAACAGCAGGTTGCGGATACTGTCGGTGAGCTGTCGGCGGTAGTAGATCGCGCACGCCACGCCGGTGAGGGCGTAGTAGAACGCGATGAGCAGCGACAGCGCCGTCAACGAGTCGAACAGCGCGTTCTCGCTGATCAGGTTGATGACGACGTACCAGACGATGGCGATGGCTGCCACCCACCACGTCGACACGTCCGGCGTGCGGAACCGATGGTTGATGTGCCCGAACGTCGGCGGGAAGGCGCGACGGCGCGCCATGGACAGCGCCGTTCGCGAGGCGGGAATGATCGTCGTCTGGGTCGACGCGATCGCCGAGGTCGTGACGCTGAACAGGAGGATCCAGGCCCAGTCGCCGAGCACCTCGGTCGCCACGAGGCCGAAGATGAATTCCTCCTCCTCGGCGTTCGCCGTCAGGAAGTCGGGTCCCATGAACGCCACGATGGCGATGGCGACGGACAGGTACGTCGTGAGCAGGAGAACCGTCGAGAGAATAGCTGCCCGTCCGGGCGTGGTCGCCGAGTCGGTCGTCTCCTCACACAGGTTGACCGCGGACTCCCAGCCCCAATAGGCGAACACGCCGAGCAGCAGCCCGGCGCTCAGCGCGCCGCCGCCAGCCGCGAACGGGTTGAGCCACGAGATCGAGGGCGCGACCGACTCAGTGGTCGCATCGCCGGAGAAGACGCGGGCGAGCGCTACACCGGCAAAGATGAGCAGGGAGACGACCTGGAAGACGATCAGCACGTTCTGCAGGCGGGCCGACAGCTCGGTGCCCAGGACACAGATCGCCGTCATGAGGAGGATGAGGGCGACGGCGCCGACCATGATCACGGCCTTGTTGACGGCCAGCTCGTCGAGCCCGAGCGTCAGCAGCCCGAACCGGACGCCGACATCGGCCAGGGCGCCGATGACGAGCACGCCGGTCATGGTGATCGCCCAGCCGCCCTGCCAACCCCACCACGGACCCATGGCCCGCGTCACCCACGAGAACGTCGTGCCGCAGTCGGGATCGACACGGTTCATGAAGTAGAAGGCCGCTGCGATGAGCAGCATCGGCACGAACGAGGCGAGCAGAACGCCGGGAGCGAAGACGCCCACAAGGGCGACGATCGGACCGATCACGGCGGCCAGCGAATAGGCCGGCGAGGTGGCGTTGAGGCCGATGACCAGCGCATCGACGAAGCCGATGGAGTCGTGTGCGAGCTCGTCCGTGGGCATGGTCGCGTCGGTCATGTCACCTCCGGCGTTGACCCCCGCGCGGACGCTACGGTACCGACGAGCGCGGGGTCAAGGCTCCCGCACCTGGGGCCTATTCAGCCCGCGACCGCCGCAATGGCGTCGATCTCGACGAGGCAGTCGGGCCGGCCGAGGGCGCGCACGAACATGACGGTGATCGCCGTCGGCTGGTCGCCCCACACCTTCCGGGATGCGGCGAACCCCTCGTTCACGTCGACTCCCTCGACGAGGACGATGGTCAGCTTCGCGACGTCGGCGGGCGTCGCCCCCGCCTCCGCGAGCACGGCGATCAGGTTGCGCATCGCCTGCTCCGTCTGTGCGCCGAGCGTGTCGCCCACGACCTCACCATCGGAGCCGACGCCGTTCTGCCCACCGACGATGACGATCGAGGACCCAGCGGGAATGAGGGTGCCCTGCGAGAACGCGGGATTCGCATGGAGGGACGCGGGGTTGAGGTGGGTGACGGGCATCGTGGGGGCTCCTATCTAGTCGGAACGATGCCGCACGACTCAGCAAGACCTCGACCAAGGGGCGCGCAGCCGGATCGGCTTGCTACGATGGGCGCGTGAGCGATCAGGCGATCGCAGCGACGACCTCCAACTCCCTCTTCCGGCGGGAGTGCGCCGTTACGGCAGAGATCCGTGCTACCCCGGAGAGGATCTGGGGGCTCCTCACCGACGCCGACGACATGGTGCGGTGGAACTCGACCTTGACGAGCATGGCGGGGACCATCGAGCCCGGCGGCACCGTCAGGATGGAGGTCCCGGAGGCTCCCGACAGGGTCTTCGAGGTCAAGGTGACGACGTTCACGCCGCCGCGCGAGATGATCTGGACCCAGGGCAACCCGATCATGTTCCGCGGTGCACGCACGTACCGGCTGACGCCAGCGTCCGGCGACATCACGAAGTTCGAGATGATCGAGGTCTTCTCCGGCCTGGTGCTCCCGATGGCGGCGGGTAGGCTGCCCGACTTCAAGCCGATCTTCGAGCGCTACGCGGCGGACCTAAAGGCCGAGGCGGAGTCGGCCTAGCCGCCCGCGCGAAAGGCAGTGATCTGGCGCTGCACGGCCGAGGCGTCGAACCAGGCGTTCTCGTAGCAGATGAGCCCGTCGCGGAGCTCGAACACGTGGAGCATGCGCACCTCGACCGGCGCGCCGCCACCGGCCATGCCCGCCCACGACCCGTGAACGTGGCCGGTGATGATCGACTCGTCCACGACGTAGCGGCCGCCCTCGCCGGTGAACCTCCTGACCGAGGTCAGCGTGACGTCGGGAATCGCCTCAATGATTCCGGAGTAGACCCGCGCGACCTCGTCCTTGCCGCGGAACGGGGAGTCGGGATGGGTGACGTCGTCCCAGACGATGTCATCGGTGTATGTGTCCAGGGTCGCCTGGACGTCGTGAGCGTTCTCGGCGGCGAAGTGCCGATCGATGATATCCATCGGTTCCCTTTCAGATCGAGTTGATTGCCTCGACGATGAGGTCGACGACCTCGGGTGCCGCAGCCGGGTCGGTGATGCCGTCATGGGTCACACCCGGGAGCTCGTGGCTCTCGGCATCGAAGCCCGCGTCCCGCAGACGCTCGGCGATGCCGTCCGCGTCCCCATCGTCGGCGCCGTTGAAGATCCACAGTGGGGGAGCGGAGTCGCCGGCCCCGGCGAGCGAGGGGTTCGGGCTGCCCAGGGCGATGACGCCATCGGGCTTTCCGCTTCCGTCGGCCAGGCAACCGTCCGCCTCAGCTTCCGGCTCGAGGGCGACCTCGAGGGCCATGAAGCCGCCCTGCGAATGGCCGACCACGACGACCCGATTCGGATCGCCGCCGTACGCATCGGTCGTGGAGCGAGCGAAGCGCACGGCGCAGCGGACGTCGCTGAAGCCGTCGGAGTCGTAGTTCCCGGTCACGGCCGAGCGATACGACATCAGGAACACGACGGCCCCGCGTTCGGCCAGCGCGATGGCGAGGTCCTCCTGGTAGCGGCGTTCCGCGAACGGTGTCGAGCCGCCGCCCAGCATCACGATCGTGGGCAGGTCGCCGCCCTCGGTCGGTGCCAGGACGTCTCCCGGCACCTGGCACGGCGTCCCGCCGCAGTCGGTCGTGTCGGTGTACGCCACATCCGTCTCAGTCCGGAGGCCGCCCACGAGGTCGCTCGGAAACGGTCCGAGCTGAGCGAGCGACGGCACCGCGGCAGCGCTCGAAGAGGCCGGCGCTGCGCCGGCGCATGCGGCCAGGACGAGCCCGACTACCGCAATCGATAGCCTGGCCATGACCGGCGCTCTACTCCGCACCGCTCGATCTTGCACGAACCTGCGACCGCACGGCGCGGCCCCGACGCCTCGCCAGCAGTCGGGCTACGCTCAGGCTGCACGTGGGCAGCCGGATGGGATGTCGAAATGACCGACCACAGCAGCGAAGCCGAACACCGGGTCACGCACCTCGAGCTGTTCTTCGACCTCGTCTTCGTGTTCGCAATCACCCAGGTGACGGCGTTCCTCGCCGACGACCTGACCTGGGGTGGCCTCCTGCGCGGCCTGTTCATCCTCGCCGCGCTCTGGTGGGCATGGGCCGCCTATGCCTGGCTCACCAACACGCTCGACCCCGAAGAGGGTGCGGTTCGCATCGCCATGTTCGCCTCGATGGGCGCGATGCTGATCGTGGCGCTGGCTACGCCGCACGCCTTCGATGTCGATGGCGTCCTGTTCGGAGTCGCCTATCTCTTCGTGCGTGCGCTCCATCTCGTCCTGTACGCCATCGCCGGTCGCGACGATCCGGACCTCGAGCGCGCGGTCCTGAAGATCCTGCCCAGTGCCCTGCTGGGCGCGGCGCTCCTCGTCGTGGCCGGATTCCTCGACGGCCCGGCACAGATGGCGGTCTGGGCCGTGGCGCTGGCGCTTGACTACGGCTGGCTGCTCGTCGTCGGCATGCGGGGCTGGCGTGTCGAGGCGGAGCACTTCGTCGAGCGCCACGGGCTGATCATCATCATCGCCCTCGGTGAGTCGATCGTCGCCATTGGCATCGGCGCCGCCGACGTGGAGCTCGAGGCATCGGTGATCGCGGCGGCGCTCCTGGGAATCACGGTGGCGTGCGCGCTGTGGTGGGCGTACTTCGACTGGGTCATCTACGTGGCCCAGGCGCGGCTTGCCGAGGCGAGGGGGGAGGAGCGGGCCATCCTCGCACGCGACCTCTACTCCTACCTCCACCTGCCGATGGTCGCCGGCATCGTGCTGTTCGCGCTCGGCGTGAAGACGACACTCGGGCACGTCGGCGACCCGCTCGACGTCATCTCGGCCGTCGGCCTGTGTGGCGGGCTGGCGCTGTACTTCGCCGGCCACGTCGCGCACCGCCTTCGGACCGGCGGCGGGTGGGGTCATGGACGGCCGGTGGTGACGGTCGTCCTGCTTGCGCTGGTGCCGGTGGCCACCGTCGTGCCGGCCCTTGTCGCGATCGCCCTCGTCGCCGCGGCGTGCGTGGCGCTCATCGCCTACGAAGCGCTTCGCTACCCGTACGCCCGCTCGTGGATCCGGGACCACCGCGGCGCGTTTACCACGGAGGAGGCCCGCCGGATCGGCCCGAGGACCGGCCGCAACCCGGACATCGGCGACGAGGCGTAGCGTGGGCTCGGAGCCGATTCCTCCGGAGCTGTTTCTCGCCGGCTATCCGGGTGAGATCCGCGACATCGCCGAGAGGCTTCGCGCCGTGGTCCACGAGGCCGTGCCCGAGGCGGTGGAGCGTGTCAGAACCGGCTGGCGGTTGATTGGCTACGACGTGCCCGTCGGCCTCCGGACCCGGTACTTCGCCTTCGTCGCCCCTGAGCCCGAGCACGTCCATCTGGGCTTCCAGTACGGCGTCTGGATGGACGATCCGGACCGCCGGCTGCGAGGCGCCCACCTGGACCTCAAGAAGGTCCGCTACGTCACGTATGGGCCGGGCGACCGGATCCCGACCGAGGCGCTCGTGCGCTACACCGCCGCGGCCGCTGAGCTCGCCGCGATCCGCCCTCGATAGCGCTGGCCGCTGCCTTGCAGGCGGCTAAGAGAGACCTCTGACCGATGAATCCGCCGACTGTCACGCGTTATATCAGTAGTGATATATCGGCTGACAGGATGGCCGCCACTCAGAATCCGTCCGTACCGACGCCGACCCCGCAGACCGCAGGAGAAGATCCGATGACCACGAAGATCGCCCCGCGCGAGACGACGAATCTCGACCGCTACGGCTCCCCGCCGCTCGAATGGAAGCGCGTGATCGATGCCCTGGACGGAGTCCGCGACCTTGAGGTCGCAGATTCGGCGAGTCACTTCTGGCTCGCCACCACGCGACCGGACGGGCGTCCGCACATGATGGGGGTCGGCATCGTGTGGGATGGAGAAGAGTTCTACCTGTCGACCGGCGCGCGGACGCAGAAGGGCAAGAACCTCGCCCACGACCCGAGCTGCATGGTCAGCATTGCGGCGCGGGGAGTCGACATCGTCGCCGAGGGAGAAGCGAAGATCGTTCGTGATGACGGAGAGCTGCAGCGCATCGCCGCCCTGTACGACGATTGGGGTCCGGAGGTGCGGGATGGTGCCTTCTGGCACGAGTACAGCGCACCGAGCGCCGGTCCGCCGCCATGGGACGTGTACGAGATCACGCCGACCACGATCTGGGCTGTCGCAACGGCAGAGCCGAACGGCGCCACCCGCTGGAAGCTGTGAGCCGGCACATGAGCAAGGTACGAGTGCACATCTCGACCTCGCTGGACGGCTACGTCGCCGGGCCGAACCAGAGCCAGAAGGACCCGCTAGGTGAGGGCGGCGAAGACCTTCACAACTGGCTGGTCAGGCTGAGGGCGTGGCGCGAGGCCGCCGGCCTGGAGGGTGGCGAGGAGGACGCCAGCAGCGATATCGTGAAAGAGGAGCACGCCAACGTCGGGGCCGAGATCATGGGTCGGGGCAAGTTCGGTCCCGCGACCCGCGGCGAATGGGGCGACGATCCGTGGCGTGGCTGGTGGGGTGACGAGCCGCCGTTTCACAAGCCGGTCTTCGTCCTCACCCATCACGAGCGCGAGCCACTGACCCTGTCTGACACGACCTTCACCTTCGTTACCGATGGCATCGAGTCCGCCCTCGAGCAAGCGCGGGCCGCTGCCGGCGACAAGGACGTCTTCATCGGCGGCGGCGCCGACGTCATCAATCAGTATCTGGCGGCCGGCCTCGTCGACGAGGTGGAGCTCCACATCGTCCCGCTCCTTCTGGGCGGCGGCGCGCGCCTCTTCGAGGGCGTCGGCCCGGCTCTGAAGCTCGAGGAGCTCCGCACGATCGAGGCGCCGGGGGTGGCGCACCTCAAGTACCGCGTCGTGAAGTGAATGAGGCGCACCTGATGACCAGCGCGCTGCCCTAGTCGGGCGTGACCAGGCTGCGAGTCTTCAGGGCCGCCCCGAAGTAGCGGGCCTCCGGATCGACGACGACCCTCTTCGTCTCGTCGCCCTTCCGTGCCAGTGCGTCGTGGGCAAACTGCTCGAACGTGATCTTCTCCGGGCCACCGACGTCCACGATGCCGTCGATCGGCCGCCCGGAGGCTGCCATGGCGACCGCGGCGGCCACCTGATCGGCCGGGACTGGCTGGATCAGCGCATCGGGCACATGGACCTCGTCGCCGACTGTCATGGAGTCGGTGATCTGGTCGGCGAACTCGGCGAACTGGGTGGCGTGGACGATCGAGTAGGGGATGCCGGACTCGGTGATGATCTTCTCCTGGGCCACCTTGGCGCGGAAGTACCCACTGTCCGGCAGGCCGTCGACGCCGACGATCGACAGCGCGACGTAGTGGCCGACGCCGGCCTCTCGGGCGGCCGCCGCAATGTTCGTGGCCGAGGTGGTGAAGAACTCCATGACCGCGTCTGCCTCGAACGATGGTGAGTTGGTGACGTCGACAAGAGCCTCGGCACCGGCAAGCGCATCTGCCAGGCCCGCCCCGGTGAGGACGTCCAAGCCGGTTGCGCGTGAGGCGGCAACGACGTCGTGGCCCTGGCCCTTCAGCAGCTCCGTGACCCTGGTCCCGATGAGCCCGCTCGCCCCCACGACCGTGATCTTCATTCAAGCCCTCCGCTCATCGCCTGGGTTCGGCAGTCATGGCGACTTCGATTCTAGGTGACGCGCCTCGCTGAGCGGATGCGGTCGTGAATGAGAGCCGATGATGAGTTCGGCCAGCGTGCAGGGTCTGAATCAGGTACCGACCATCACCTTGGGAGAGGCTGCCATGCCCCGCAACCGCCGGCTCGTCGTGACCGAAAACATCACCGTGAACGGGGTTGTCGAGTTCATCGACGACTGGTTCGACCCTGCGGATCAGGATGACGCTGACGATCTCTTTGCGGTCATGCGCGACCAGATGGCGCGTGAGGAAGCGCTCCTGCTGGGAAGGAAGACCTTTGAAGACTTCCGCGGATACTGGCCGCTGCAGGCCGACGACGCGTCCGGAAGCACGGAGCACCTGAATCGGGTGCCCAAATACGTCGCGTCCTCGACGATGACCGATCCGGCTTGGTCGAACAGCACGCTGCTCTCAGGGCGGCTCGAGGACGAGGTCGCGGCCCTCAAGGGCCAGGGCGATCGTGGTGAGCTGGGTGTGACCGGCAGCATCAGCGTGGTTCACGCACTCATGCGCGCAGACCTCGTCGACGAGTACCGGCTGTTCGTCTACCCGGTGCTCAGCAGCCGCGGCCGCAACCTGATGCCCGATGACATGACCGTTCAAGGCCTGGCATTGACCGAATGCACGCCGTTCCGATCGGGGATCGTGTTGCAGGTCTACGCCCGACCGTGACAAGCACCACGCCCGGATCGCACTTGCTAGGCTTTTGTGAGCACGTCAGAGGAGTCACCGATGACCTGGGAACGCGCCGAGGAAGCCTCGAAGCCCGTCCTGAAGTGCCCGCTGTGCGGGAGCGCGGAGTTCGACCGCCAGCAGGGCCGGATGGATTCCCGCTGGGGGATCACCAGCCACAAGCTCGTGCTGCAGATCTGCAAGCGCTGCGGGCTCGTCCTCCAGTTCTCGGCCGGACGCGGGATCTGGGACTTCGACTGACGGGCCGCCCGAGAAGCCGATGTCGGAAACCGCCGCAGGCATCCTGCTGATCGTTGTCCCGGTGGCATTCAACCTCGCGTTCTTCGAGCTCGGCCGGACATTCGACTACCCGACGATCCTGCGTGAGCCGACCGGGCAGATCCTGAGCCGATTTGCCGCGGGCGGGACGCCATTGGTGCTCCGGTGGCAGGCATTGCTCCTGAGCGCAGTCGCGATGCTCCCGCTGGCCGCTCTGGTCGGCGTGGCGCTGGGAGCCGACTCGGCGCTGACGGTGACTGGCATCGTGACCGGGGTGGCGGCTGCGATCGTCCAGTCGCTCGGCCTCGTACGTTGGCCGTTCGCCGTTCCCGAGCTCGCAAGGCGATATGTCGCGGCGCAGGGACCCGAGGCGGCCGCCGAACGCCAAGCGATCGAGGTTGTCTTCGCGACCATGCACCGGCTCCTGGGGGTCGGCATCGGAGAGCATCTCGGGTATCTGCTGACCGGCCTCTGGACGCTGCTGGTCGCCGTGTCCATCGTTTCGGCCGAGGCTGTCGCCGCCTGGCTCGGCTGGATCGGGGTGCCGATCGGTGTCGCCCTCATGGTTGGCAGCCTGGAGTTCGTCGGGCCGAACGAGCGGGCCGGATGGTCCATCGCCGGCACGATCGTGCCAATCGCCTACGTAGCGTGGTCTGTCTGGCTGATCGCGATCGGCGTCGGCCTGCTCCTGTAGGACTCCATCAGCTCCACCAGCTCGTGCGGCTGGCTCAACGCCACCGTGTGGCCGGCCGCAATCTCATCTGGCTCGATCCCGAGCCGGTCGCGGACGACCTCCCGCAGCCAATCGGCCGGGAAGAACCGGTCGTCCCGACCGATGATGACGTGCGTGGGCACGTCCGGCCAGGCATCGAGCGGCCAGGGCTCGCGGCCCGTCGTCTCCGATTGCCCACGCTCGCGCGACTTCGCCTCGGCCGCGAGCGCCGGGTCGACGTCGTGATAGAAGGGGTCGTCGGAACCCTGCGGGAACTTCCAGCCGGTCGCCTCCCACATCTCGGTGTCCGTTTCGCCCGGCCGCGGGACCATGGGAGCCACCAGGACGAGGCGATCCGCCTTCGCCCGGTCCGCGACGATCGGCGCGACGTAGCCACCCCACGACTGCCCGACCACGATCAGCTCGCCACCGTCATGGATCCCATCGATGGCGTCGAGCACGACCTGCGCATTGTCGACGAGGCTCGCGTCGTCGTCCTCGATCGGAAGGTCGGGCGCGACGCTGCGGTGCCCTCGCTCCTGTAGCTCACGCTCGACGAGATGCCAGTACCAGCCCACGTCGTAGGCCCCGTGAATCAGCGCGTACGTTGCCATCGGACTTCTGCCAGCACGATCGATTCCAGTACCACCGCATCAGACCCACACGAGCACGATCGTCGACAGGAGGAGCAATGCGAGCACCACGCTGAGGAGCCGATGCGCTCGCGGGCTCGTAAGCGACCGTCCGATAAGATCGCCGCCGATCGCCCACACGGCCTGGCTCGGCACGATGAACACGACCATCACGGCGGCGACCACGAGACTCCCGGCAACCATCGACATGTCGTCCGGGCGAAAGGTCGTCACGGCGCCGATGGTGAAGAACCAGGCCTTTGGGTTCATCGGCTGAAAGAGCGCCGCCTGGAGGATGGTCAGCGGATGGGCGACGTCGCCGCGCTCCATGGCGTGCGCGCCGGCGATCTGCCAGGCCAGGTAGAGCAGGTAGACCGTCCCGGCCAGCCGCATCGCGAACGCGCTACGACTCCGCGTCGATGGCCGAGACACGACTCGCGTTCCTCGTCGAGCACGTGCGCGGCACCCTCGGCGTCAACCGATCCGCGCCGGATTCACCGATGGCCAATGACGTTGCCGAATGCGTGCGCGCCATCCTCGAGGGGTCGCTCTCGAGCCGCTGACCCTGCGGCGGTTGCCGCCCGCATCGGTGTGTCGACCACCCAGTCGACGCGAGCCTTCGTCCGTGCCTTCGGAATCCCGCCGCACGCCTACGTCGTGCGTCGACGACCTCGAGGTGGTCCGCGGGCGGATCCTGGCCGGGGATTCATTGGCCGACGCTGCCGCGGCCTCCGGGTTCTCCGATCAGGCGCACCTGACCCATCGGTTCAAGCGCCATCTGGGCATCACGCCCGGTCGCTTTGCCTCTCATGCCGCGGAGGTGCTGGCTCACTAGCCGCTGCGGCGGACCGTGTCTCGGTCAGTCGGCCTTCGGCCGGGTCTGGACGCGGGGGAATGTGCGGACCGCGAAGACGACATAGGCGAGCCACAGCGCAAACCAGATCGACCCCACGACCACGAGCCCGACCGAGACAAGCACCATGCTCGGGGCCACGAACAGCAGGCTGGATCCGACCAGCCAGAAGCGATCGCCGATCCGGGAGAAATGGAACCGCTCGGCATCGTTCATGTGGCTCACCAGCGACGCCGCGTAGAAGTGAAACGACGCGAACACGAGTGAAAACGTGGCCACCCCCATCACCACGAGCGTGGCCTGGAAGAGCAGGGCGTTGACCTCGCCACTCGCGTATCGCGGATACAGGAAGATCAGCATGAACGTGAAGATCGCGATGCTCATCGCGCCGAGCGAGTACGTGCGATTGACGTTCGTTCCGGCGAGGTCGTCGTCCACGGCAATGTCCTCCTAGCCCCCGTTGCGTGCGGCAGCCCGCGCCTCGATCGTATCCGGGCCGAAGGCTTGCATACACTCGGTCATGGCGCTCTTGCGAATGGACAACGTCCTCATCGTGGTCGAGGACCTCGATGCGGCGATCGCGTTCTTCGTCGAGCTCGGGATGGAGCTGGAGGGGCGCATGGAGCTCGAGGGAGAGTGGGTCGACCGCACCATTGGGATCGATGGCGCGAAAGATGAGATCGCGACGCTCCGGACCCCGGACGGCCACAGCAGGCTCGAGCTCACGCAATTCGAACGGCCCGCGGCCGTCGGTCCCAACCCGAAGGACCTGCCGGTCAACGCGTTGGGCTACCGCCGCATCATGTTCGCGGTCGATGACCTCGACGACACCCTGGCTCGCCTCCGCACGCATGGCGCCGAGCTCGTCCGCGACGTCGTGCAGTACGAGGATGTCTACCGGCTCTGCTTCATTCACGGTCCCGCGGGCATCATCATCGGCCTCGCACAGCCGCTCAAGGAAACTCAGCCGGACCTATTCAAGGATTCCGCTCCGACGAGCGAGTAGGGCGGGGTCCCCTCGCGGGATTGGTGACAGGTTCTGCGCGGGCCACCGGCTACTGTTGCCCGCATGAGCGAACAGGGCTGGCGTGAATTCCTCTCCGCCGATGACGTCGACGATTGGGTGGTCCTCCATGGCGGTCCGACCGCGGTGTTCAGGGTGGGGAGCCTCGCCGAAGCCGCGCGTCTGGCGGCGGCGGTGGCCGATGTGCCGGGCCTGGAGCCACGAACGCTGCTGACGGCCGCCTCCGACCGCCTCACCGTGAAGATCACCAGGGAGATGTGGGGGACGGAAGCCCGGCACGTCGAGGTCGCGAAAGCCATCTCGGCCCTGGCGCGAGAGCACGGCGCCACCGCAGACCGCAGCGCGGTTCAGGAGGTCCAAGTGGCTGTCGCCGCCAAGCCTGACGCGATCGACCTCGGGTTCTGGCGCGCCGTCCTCGGCTATGCGCCGCTGCACGAGGACAATTGCCTCGATCCGAACGGTCAGGGCTCCACAGTCTGGATGCAGGACCTGGATCCGGAAAAATCGCTCCGCCACGCGATGCACATCGACGTCTCGGTCGCTCGCGACCGGGCCGAGGCACGAATGCACGCGGCGGTCGCCGCCGGTGGAACGGTGGTCGACGATTCAGAGGCGCCGAGCTCGTGGATCCTGGCTGATCGATCGGGCAACAAGGTCTGCATCGCCGCCTGGCCCGATGGTGCACCGATGCGGGAGACGTCCGAGTCAGTCGAGTGAGCCGCGCAGCTCCTCGGCGCGCGTGAGATCGTCGGCGATCCTCGCCTGGTCGGCGTCTCCGAGCCTGATGCTGGCCGCCTCGTCCAGCAGCGCTCGAGCGAGCGCGTCGTCTCCGATTGCGTTCGCTGCATCGGCGCGGAGGATGCGCGCCTGGACGCGGAGCACCTTCGACGCATCGGGGGTTGCGGCGAGGGCGTCGTCGATGACCCGGGCCGTCGTCTCGGGGTCGACCTTCGAGTAGAGGAGCAGCCTGGCGGCCTCGAGGGCGCGCTCCAGGCGGGGGAGCGGCTGGGTTGCCGTCTCGGCGCCGTCGGCCTTCTCCAGCGGCTGGCCGATGCGGATGATGTTGCCGCCCGGATCGGTCAGCAGGAATTGGCGCACGCCGTACGACATGTCGCCGATCGCGCCGATGCGGGGGATGCCGCGGCTCGGAATTCTTCCAAGCGCTTGCTTCAGGCCGGCCCGGAAGTCCGCGTACAGCTCGTCGACATTGGAGACCATCACGTAGCAGGTGCTGTACGAATTGGCCGGCTCATAGCCCTTGAGCACGAAGAATTGGAGCTCGATCGCGCCGCGCTGCACGGCGGCGAAGACGTTCGGCGTCTTCTGCCGATATGTCACCTCGAATCCGAGCGCCTCGTAGAAGTCGATCTGGTCGTCGATCGACCGGGACGGCAGGATCGGGATCATCCGATCCGCCGGGAGCTGGCTCACGAGCGGCCCTTTATTTGCGAGGCCCTCATCTGCTGCCATGCCTGCAGCATACGGATAGGTCTAGATCGCGGGAGCGGACTCCAAGCTGGCACGCCGGAACAACAGGCCCGATGCGACCCACGCTGCGATGAAGAACGCGTCCGCCCGCAGCTCCGGTTCGAGTCCGCCCACCAGTGCGATGACGACGACCGCGATCTGAGCGCCTGCCGTAGCGAACATCGCGATCGATGCCTCGCGCGGCTCGAAGCGCGAGATCGCGGCGCCGATGATGGCAACGAACAGCACGAACAGGTACATCAGGTTCGCCGCGTTGCCCTCGTCGCCGACCATCCCGACCGCGAGGTTGACCCAGATCAGCAGGAAGCCTGCGCCGACGGCGATGCCGACCGCGGCCTTCTGGACGATGGAGCCGGCCCGCGTGCTCGCGTACTCGTACAGGAGGCCGCTGCCCAGGATGAGCACACCCATGATGGCGAAGTCCATCGGGCCCCAGTTCACGCTGTCGGTGCCGCTGCCGGGATCGGGGACCGCGAGGTTCAGGACCATGGCGAGGAGCGGAACGGCCAGGAGCGTCGCGGTGATGAGCACCCAGCGGAGATAGTTCTTGGACTGCATCAGCTGTGACATGTTCTCCCTCATGATTCCCGCCGAGGTCTCGACGAACGCACCGAAGGCGAAGGTGTGGAGCCCTCGGTTCGCGTCGCGACGCTCGCTGATGAGATCGGTGAAGGTCTGCGCCATCGGCTCGCCGAAGCGCTGACGGAAATGTCTCGGGTAGAGGCGAATGAGGCGCGAGTACCAGCGCCGGTATCGGCCGATCGCGCGCTCAGATCCCATCGGCAATGGCGATCGGCGTGATGTGCTTCTCGCTGGCGACGGCGACGACCTCGCGATACCGGTTGAGCTCGGCCTCGAGCGCGTTCTGCCCGAGCCCGGTGATCGCGTAGTAGATCCGACGCTCGTCGTCCATCTCTGGATCAGCCCGCTTGTCGCCCTCGCGGATCAGCCCGGCCGTCATCATGCGGCCGAGCGACCCGTACAGGGTGCCAGGGCCCATCTTCACCTTGCCCTGCGACTCCCGCTCGACCTGCTTCATGATCCCGTACCCGTGCCGCTCCTCAGTGGAGACTGCAAGGAGGATGTGCAGGACAGCCGGGGTGAGGGGTGCTTCGTTGCCGATCTTCACCATGTCTCCGCACTATATCCGTGACGGACTGAACCTATATCCATAGCGGATATAAGTCAACGCTTCGGACAGCGTGACGACGTGTCGCGCCTTTGACCGCCTCGATGCAGGGCATCTGCCATGCCTCTGCGGAAAGGAGTCTGAACTCCGCAGCGCGGGCCGTGGCCCATCACACGCGCCGTCACACGCACCGTCCTGATCCTGCCGTGCATCGGTCCATTCGGACACACAGGGACCAGAACATGGAAGGAAGGCCGAGATGGCAGCCACCACCACCATCAATCGCGGTACCAGGCGCTGGCATCGCTTTGTCCACGCGATGCGCCGCATGACCCTCGGCGTCGGCTCACTGGCGCACGGCATCGGCTCGCGATGGGATGCCTTCGTGGACTCCGGCCAACTGGGCCCCAGCCCGGAGCAAAGCATCAGCCGGCACAGCGGGGGTCGAATCTGACCCTTGTCCAATCCGCCACCTTGACGCCACCATGACGCCGATGAGCCTGGAGATCCACCTCCTGGGTGCCCCGAGCGTGCATCACGATGGCGTCCCACGCACGTCGCCGCGGGGCCACAAGCCATGGGCGCTTCTTGCCCTCCTGCTGCTGTCGTCGTCGCCCCTGCACCGAGAGCGACTGGCGGGCTTGCTGTTCGGCGACGCCGATGACCCGCTCGGCTCGCTTCGCTGGAACTTGGCGGAGCTGCGGCGGCTGCTCGGTTCGGGGGCGAGGCTCGGAGGCGACCCGGTGCAGCTCGAGCTTCCGCGGGATACCAGGATCGACGTGCGGATCGTGGTCTCGGGGACCTGGGCCGAGGCTCTCGAGATTCCCGGGCTCGATCGCGAGCTGCTTGAGGGCATCCAGCCGGCTGCGGACGCCGCCTTCGAAGCATGGCTGCTGGCCGAGCGCCGCCGATATGCCGGTCATGCGTCAGCGATGCTCCGCGAAGCCGCGGTCTCACTGTTGGCGGCGGGGGACGCGGACTCGGCGGTGGAGCTCGCGACGAGGCTGGTGGCGCTCGACGAATTCGACGAGGAGGCCCATGCGCTCCTGATTCGCGCGCACGTCGCGAGCGGGAACCAGGACGCCGCCCGACGCTACCTGTCGGCCACCCTCGACCGCTTCCGTCGCGATCTGGGAATTGAGCCGACGGCGACGCTCGTTCGGGCTGCCGACCCTATCACGGGGACCCTTACTTCCCGGCCGGGGACGGGGACGCGCGCGACGGCGGACTCCCTGATCGCCGCCGGCGAGGCGGCGATTGCGGCCGGTGCGATCGAGGCCGGACTCGACACCCTGCGTCGCGCCGTGGCGGACGCCCAGGACTCGGGCGACAGGACGCTGGCCGCACGGGCGCTCGTGGCCCTCGGAGAGGCCTACATCCACGGCGGGCGCGGCCGGGACGGAGAGGGAGCGACGGCGCTGCATGCCGCCCTCGCAGTAGCGGAGGAGCTCGGGGAGCGAGGGCTGGTCAGTGAAGCGTCCCGCGAGCTCGGCTATGTGGAGATGCTGCGTGCCCGGTACGACCGGGCCGACGCCTGGCTGGCTCGCGCGATCGAGCAAGCGCCCGACCCCTCGTGGCACGCCGCGGCGCTGGGGGTCAGCGGAGCGGTGGCTAACGATCGCGGCCGGACCGCCGAAGCGATCGGCCTGCTGACTCGATCCGCTGCGGAGGCCGCCACCCTCGACAAGCCGCGTCTGACGGGCTGGGCGTACACCTTTCTCGGCCGCACTCACCTGCTGCGGGAGGAGTTCCCCGAGGCTCGAGCGGCGCTCGAGCAGGGCGTGGAGGCGGTCCGCTCTGCCGGCTGGATGACGTTCATCGCGTACCCCCAGTCGCTGCTCGGCGCGGTCGACTTCGCCGAAGGCCGGATCGAGGAGGCGAGCGACGCCTTCGACAGCGCCTTCGCGCTTGGCTGCCAGATCGGTGATCCATGCTGGGAGGGCCTGGGCGCGCGTGGAATCGGCGTGGTCAAGATCGTAAACGGGGACGTCGCCGAGGGCATTCGGTGGCTGGACGACGCGCGCACACGGTGCATCCGCATTCCGGACGCTTACCTGTGGATCCACGGCTACTGCCTCGATACGCTGTGTGAACAGGCGATCGCGGAGGGTGTGACAGGTGCCGACCGATGGGTGAGCGACCTGGAAGCCGTCGCCGCGCGGACGGGGATGAACGAGCTGCTCGTCCGCGCGCAGCTGCACCGCGGTGCGCTGGGTGTGCCTGGCGCGTTCGAGTCCGCGTCGGTCTTCGCCGCACGCATCGACAACCCCGCTGTGCTGCGCCGAATAGCCGAGACCGCGCCCGTCGCAGCCTGAGCTCTCTCGCAAAGGCCGGAAGGGACTCGGAGAGTGACGGCAGCGCCGCGTGCCATACGAGCCGGCAGCGGGACGTAGCCGATCCGCTTCATGCGGCGACGCGGCCGTCGCTACGATGACCGGGTGACGCTGCGAGCCCCTGAACCGAGCCGGGACGGCGACTTCGTTCACCTCCACGTCCACTCGGAGTTCAGCCTGCTCGATGGTCTGAGCCGCATCGGCGAGATGACGCAGCGGGTCGCCGACCAGGGGATGCCGGCGCTGGCGCTGACCGACCACGGGTCCATGTACGGGGTCATCCCGTTCTACGCCGCGGCCAAGAAGGCGGGGATCAAGCCGATCATCGGCATCGAGGCCTACGTCGCCCCCCGTGGCATGACCGACAAAGAGGGCAAGACCGACGCCGACTACCACCACATGATCCTGTTGGCCAAGGACGACGTCGGCTACAGGAACCTCCTGGCGCTGACGACCGCCGCGCACCTCGAGGGCTACTACTACAAGCCGCGCATCGACAAGGAGCTGCTGGCGAAGCACGCGCAAGGGCTCATCGGCACATCGGCCTGCCTGGGAGGCGAGGTGCTGAAGCGCCTGGGCCAGGGCGACGAGGCGGGCGCGGCCAAGGCCGCCGACGAGTATCGGTCCATCCTGGGCGACGGGAACTTCTACATCGAGATCCAGGAGCACGGGATCGACGATCAGGCGCGGCTCCATCCGCAGCTGGTGGAGCTGGCGCGGCGCCAGAACATCCCGCTCGTCGCGACGAACGACACGCACTACACGCACCCGGAGCAGTACGAGGCGCACGACCTCCTGGTCTGCATCCAGACCGC
This sequence comes from uncultured Chloroflexia bacterium, assembly GCA_963828485.1. Classification (GTDB taxonomy): domain Bacteria; phylum Chloroflexota; class Limnocylindria; order QHBO01; family QHBO01; genus JACDBZ01. Next base: position 774,027 of record CAWHEV010000010.1, on the reverse strand, counting down.
GTCGAACCTCGACACGCCCGGACGGATGCGCTTCGAGAACAACGAGTTCTACCTGAAGCCGGCGTCCGAGATGCGCCGCCTGTTCAACGGCGAGCTGCCCGATGCGTTCGACAACACGCTGACCATCGCCGAGCAGTGCGAGGTCAACCTCGACTTCTCGGGGCTGCGCCTGCCGCACTTCGAGGTCCCGGCGGGGGAGACCGAGGGCTCGTGGCTCCGCAAGGAGTGCGAGCGCGGCCTGGCGGACCGATACGGAACGATCACCGATGCAATTCGTAACCGTCTCGATTACGAATTGGGAATCATCGATCGGATGGGGTACTCAGGCTATTTCCTGATCGTCGCCGACTTCATCGCCTTCGCCCGCGAGCGGGGGATCATGACGACATGCCGGGGCAGCGCGCCTGGCTCGATCGTCACGTACAGCCTCGGCATCACCCCAGTCGACCCGCTCGAGTACGGCCTGCCATTCGAGCGCTTCCTCAACCCGGACCGGGTGACGATGCCGGACATCGACATCGATTTCCAGGACTCGCGTCGCGACGAGGTCATCGAGTACGTCACGCGCAAGTACGGTGACGACCGGGTGGCGCAGATCATCACGTTCGGGACGCTCGGCGCCAAGGCGGCCATCCGCGACGTGGGCCGCGCCATGGGCCTCACCTACGCCGAGGCGGACCGGGTCGCGAAGGCGGTGCCGCTCGAGCTCAACATCTCGCTCGACCGGGCCGTCGAGACGAGCCCGCAGCTCCGGGAGCTGATGGCCGGCGACGACCGCGTCGACAAGCTCATCACCATCGCCAAGCAGCTCGAGGGCGTGTCGCGCCACGCCTCGACCCATGCCGCGGGCATCGTCATCTCACGAGACCCGCTGACCGAGATCATGCCGTTGCAGCGCGCGACCGACGGCAAGACGACGATGACCCAGTTCGAGATGCACGCCTGCGAGGCGCTCGGTCTCCTGAAGTTCGACTTCCTGGGCCTCATCAACCTGACGATCCTGGCCGATGCCGTCGAGCTGGTGCGGACGCATCGGTCCATCAGCCTCGACGTCGACAACCTTCCGCTCGACGACACGAAGACCTTCGAGCTCCTCGGCCGCGGCGACACGATGGGCGTCTTCCAGCTGGAAGGCTCGGGGATGCGCCGATACGTCAAGGAGCTCAAGCCGACCGAGGTGCGCGACCTGGCCGCGATGGTCGCCCTCTTCCGCCCTGGCCCGATGGCGAACATCCCCTCGTACATCAAGCGCAAGCACGGCGAGGAGGCGGTGACCTATCTGCACGACTCGCTCGAGCCGGCGCTGCGCGACACGTACGGGATCTTCGTCTACCAGGAGGACATCATGACCGCCGCCATCGCCATGGCGGACTACACCGGTCCGGAGGCCGATAACCTCTGCTACGCGATCCGCAAGAAGAAGGAGGACGTCCTCCGCCAGCATGAGGCGAAGTTCAAGGCCGGCGCGAAGAAGAAGGGGATCCCGCCGCACATCGTCGACCAGGTCTTCGCCGCCTTCGAGCCCTTCGCCCGCTACGGATTCAACAAGGCGCACGCCACCTGCTACGGGCTGATCGCCTACCAGACCGCCTACCTCAAGGCGAACTACCCGATCGAGTTCATGACCGCCGTGCTCAACGGCTTCTCGGGTCGCGCCGAGAAGGTGGCCGCGGTCATCGCCGAGTGCCGGCGGCTCGGGATCGAGGTCCGGCTGCCTGACGTGCAGAAATCGCACGCCATGTTCACCGTCGAGACCGATGCGGAAGGGGCCCCGGAGGCGATCCGCTTCGGCATGGCGGCCATCAAGAACGTGGGCGAGGGTGCCGTCGAGGCGATCGTCGAGGTCCGCGAGCGTGGCGCCGAGCCGGGGCCGTTCGTCTCGCTCGACGACTTCTGCCGGCGCGTCGATCTCCACACCATCAACCGCCGCGTGGTCGAGTCGCTGATCAAGGCCAACGCCATGGTCTCCCTCGGGACCGCCGGCTCGCTGCTCGAAGCCCTCGACGCCTCCCTCGAGAACGGGGCGCGCCACCAGCGGGACGTGGCGGCCGGTCAATCCACGCTCTTCGACCTGTTCGCGCTGCCGGCCGAGTCGTCCGGCACGGCGTACCTCGACGGCGGCGAGGAGATCCCGCGCCGCGAGCGGCTGCGCTGGGAGAAGGAGCTCATCGGCCTCTACCTGTCGGAGCATCCGCTGGGCGACATCGCCGATCAGCTGCCCGAGTACGTGACCGCCAACACCAGCGACCTGGCCGAGGAGGAGGACCAGGCCAAGGTCACGCTCGGTGGAATCGTCCTCTCGTCGCGTCGCGTGATCACGCGCGCCGGCTCGACCATGCTCGTCGCCAACCTGGAGGACCTGACCGGCTCGGTCGAGGTCGTCGTCTTCCCGCGCGTCTTCGAGGAGACCGCGCCCTCGTGGGTGGACGATTCCGTCGTGCTGGTCACCGGACGCATCGATCGACGTGACGAGTCGCCCCAGATCCTGTGCGAGGCGGTGCACCAGTGGGACGACGCCGTGCGCATGGGACCTGTCGCGTTCGGCGCCGAGCGCGATCGGCTCCTGGCGGCGCGCGGCGGCCGCCGATCGGGAAATGGCCAGAACGGCCACGCACGCGGAGTGGGCGAGCAGCGAGCGCAGGGAGTCTGGAACGACGCGCAACGCCAGGCGGTGGCAGTCGAGGCGGCTGCACCTGTGGCCGTGCCCGTGGAAGCCGAGGGCCAGGAGGTCGGACCCATTGCGGCGACGGTCGGGGCGCCCGAGCCCGCCGAAGAGCCGCCTGCACCTCTCGACGCGGTGCCGATCCAGTCGTCCCCGGAGGCATCGGTCGCGACCGTGGCCGTTTCCATCGGGGAGGACGTGCCGACCGAGCAGCTGCTCGGCGCGATCGAATCCGTGAAGGTGGCCCTGTCGGGACGGCCCGGACCGCTTCCGGTCGTGCTGTCCCTCTCCGTCGCCGGAGCGACGCGCCTGGTACGACTGCCCGACAAGGTGGCGTGGGACGACCGCCTGGGCGAGCTCGTGCGCCGCGCAGCCGATGTGCCGCTGACCGTCGAGCTGCGCCCGGCGTACGAGGAGCCGCCCTCCTAGCCTTCGAACTCCACGCTCTCGAGCATCGTCTCGATCTCCTCGAGCACTCCCGACTGCGTGACAGGCCCGCGGAGCAGGGCCCGCACCTCGATCCAGCGGTCGGGGAACCCGGGCGGGCTGAGTTGCCACCACGCCAGGGAAAGCCCGCCCTCGACCTCGGTCAATTCGAATGCCGCCGGCGAGCCGCCGATCATCCTGTCCGCGTCGAGCCCACCGGGCAGAGCGGTGACCGGGTCGGGCACGGGCGGCGTGCCGCCTTCATGGCTGGTGATGAGGATCGACGCCTCGTCCCGTGGAATGTTCGCGGCCTGGATCCCGCACGTCTCGCCGTATGTCGTGCACAGCCGCTCGGGATCCGCGCCCCACGTGCTCAGGTGGGCGACCACGCGATGTTCCGGAGGATCGTCGCCATCGCCGAGCGCGACTGACCAATCCGGATCGTGACTGAGGCGCAGCGCGTCGGTCCGCAGCTCCACGCGTTCATCACCGCCATTCGACGCGAGGGAGATGCCGACTGCGACGACGCCCACCAGCACGACGACCGCCGCGACGACACCGACAGCGGCCAGGCCGGAATCGAACCGCGATGGTGGGGCCACCGGCGCGGCGGCCGGCCGTGGACTCGGTTGGTCGTTCGCCGTCGCGGGTACTGCGGTCCAATTCGGCGCGGGGAGGCGGGCGGTGCCATGTCGGTGGTCCCAGCGGGCGCGTCTGACGGGGTCGGAGAGGATATGCCAGGCGTCGTTGATGACGCCCATCTCGGCGCTCGGGGTGGCGCCGGCATCAGGGTGGTGGCGCTTGGCGAGCGCCCGGTACGCCCGCGCGATCTCGTCGCGCGTCGCGCTGTGCGGGACGCCGAGGACGGCGTACGGGTCCGGCTCGGTCACGGCCGCCGCAGTCTACGCGCCTTGCTATCCTGACGCCCGTGATCACGAAGCGCGCCCGAAAGCCCGCCGCGCCCGCCGATGCGGACCGGACGATCAAGCCACGCCGGAGCGTGGCGAAGAAGTCGGCGACGGTGCCGGCAGCCACGGAAGCGCCGATCGACGGCGATCAGCTCGACGCCGCCATCCTCCGTTTTCTGCGGCGCTATCCGAACCGCGTGGTCGACCTGCAGCCGCTCGCCGATGAGCTGCAGACCGACCCGTACCGGTTCCAGCTCGCCGTCGAGCGTCTCGGACAGCGCCGGATGGTGGTCGTGCCGTTCATCGAGCCCGGCACCGCGGGTGGCGCGGAGCTGACCGCCGTCGGCCTGCGATGGCTGCTCGAGCGTGAGGGCGGCAAGCCGGCCGACAAGCCCGCGGCGCTGAAGATCGCCAAGCAACGCGTCCGCGCCGAGGACGAGGCGGCACGCCTGCCCAGGGCAGAGGTCTACGGGGTCTCCCGCGGCTCCTGAAAGGCCTTAGGCAGGCGGACTTTCGGCGCATGGCGCGCGCGGCACATCGGGGCAACCATGCGCGCGATGTCCGTCCATCACCGTCATCCCGAGCTGGTCGAGCGCGAGGTCGATGAACCTACGGCGGTCCGCACCTCCGAGCTCATCGGTGCGCTCTCTACGGCGCTCGACCTGACCGAGGGCCTCGTGGCGGGCCACGCGGCACGAACGTGCTGGATCGCGCTCCGCATGGCCGAGCGGAGCGGGATGGACGCCGACGACCGAAAGTCGCTCTTCTATGCCGCGCTTCTCAAGGATGCGGGTTGCTCGTCGAACGCGGCCGCGCTCACGGCCATCTTCGGCGGCGACGAACGCGCGCTGAAGCGGATGCAGGCGACTGCGGGCCGCTCCACCTCGGCCATGGCCGTGCTGAGCATCCGCGGACTGTCGGCCACCGAGCCGCTGCCTGTCCGGATCCGGCGCCTGGTGCACCTGGCGGTGCGCGGTTCAGCCGAGCGGCGCGCGATCGAGCACACCCGCTGTGAGCGCGGCGCGCAGATCGCCATGAACGCCGGATTCGGCCCAAGGGTCTCGGAGGCGGTATCGGCCATCCACGAGCACTGGGACGGCCGTGGCCTCCCGCTCGGGCTGCGCGGCCACGAGATCCCGCTCTTCAGCCGGATGATCGCCGTCGCCGCCGCGCTCGACGTCTTCGTATCCGCGGTCGGTCCGCAGCGCGCCGAGCGCACCATCGAGGAACGCCGCGGCACCTGGTACCAGGCCGAGCTCGTCGACCTCGCGATCGAGCTCGCACGGGACGGCATGTCCCACGAGCTGACCGACGGGGGCGTCGAGGAGCGCATCGGCGAAATGGAGCCGGACAGCCTAGTGCGTCTCTCCGACGAGACCGATGTCGACCGCATCGCCATGGCATTCGCGGATGTCGTCGACGCGAAGAGCCCCTTCACCGGCTCCCACTCGCGCAACGTCGCAGCGATCGCCGAGAGCCTGGCCGCCGAGCTCGGCCTGCCGGCCGCCAGCGCGCGCGACGTGCGGCGCGGCGGGCTGCTGCACGACATCGGCAAGCTGGGCGTGCCGAATCGGATCCTGGACAAGCCGGGGCGGCTCACCGCCGATGAGTACCTCCAGATCCGCGAGCACCCTGAGCTGAGCCTCCGGATCCTCCAGCCGGTCGCAATCTTCAGCCGCGTGGCGGAGATCGCCGCCGCCCACCACGAGCGAATGGACGGGACCGGCTACTACCGAGGCCTCGACGCCGAGCGGCTGGCAATCGAGGCGCGGGTCGTCGCCGTGGCCGATGTCTACGAGGCGCTCACCGCCGATCGGCCGTATCGCCCGGCCATGACGCCGGACGAGGCGCTCGAGGTGATGGGACGGATGGCGGGGGACCACCTCGCCACCGAGGTGCTCGCCGCCGTGCCCGCCGTCATCACCTAGGCGCTGGAGGGATCTCGCTCAGGCCTCCAGGAATCGGCGCAGGAAGTGGGTTGTCTCCGCATGCCGAGGGTTGTAGAGAACCTGCTCGGGCGGACCTTCCTCGACGACGAGGCCGTCCTCCATGAAGACGACCCGGTCGGCCGCCTCGCGCGCGAAGTGCATCTCGTGGGTGACGACGATCATCGTGGTCCCGCCATGGGCGAGGTCCTCCATCACGTTCAGGACCTCGCCGATGAGCTCCGGGTCGAGCGCCGAGGTCGGCTCGTCGAACAGGAGCACCTTTGGTTCCATGCACAGCGCACGTGCGATGGCAACGCGCTGCTTCTGGCCGCCCGACAGGCGCGACGGGTACTCGTCACGCTTCTCGATCAGACCCACCACCTCGAGGTAGTACTCCGCCCTCTGGATTGCCATCGGCTTCGGAGTCTTCAGCACCTTGGTGGGTGCCTCGATGCAGTTCTGGAGCGCCGACATGTGCGGGAAGAGGTTGAAGTCCTGGAACAGCATTCCCGCGCGCAACCGCATTTGTCGGATCTGCTCCTGGTGGGTCCGACTGCGCGCATGAAGCGGATCCGCCTTGAGGTGCAGGCCGTCGATCTCGACCGACCCGATCGTGGGCTCCTCGAGGAAGTTGATGCATCGCAGCAGGGTCGTCTTGCCGGATCCCGAGCGTCCGATGATCATCACGGCCTCACGCGGCCTCACCTCCAGGTCGACCCCGCGAAGGACGTGGTTCTCACCGAAATACTTCTCGAGGGCAGTGACGCGGACGATCGGATCGTGCATGCCAGCCGCCGTCGTCATTGGTCGCCTCGCGCCATGCGTCGTTCGAGCCGGCCTTGGAAGAAGCTGAAGATGATGGTCAGCACCCAGTACACGAGGGCCGCGATGATGAAGGCCTCGAGCGTGTGGAGCGATGGTCGCCCCGCTGTCTCCGCGCGCCACAGGACCTCTTGGACACCGATCAGCGAGACGAGGGCGCTGTCCTTGATCATCGCGATGAACTCGTTGCCGATTGCCGGCGTGACGATCCGCACCGCCTGGGGAAGCACGATTCGCCGGAAGATGTGGCCCTCCGTCATTCCCAGCGCCGCGGCCGCCTCGCGCTGACCACGCGGGACCGCCTGGATTCCGGCACGGAAGATCTCTGTCATGTACGCGCCGTAGTTGAACCCGAGGGCGATGACTCCCGCGGCGATGGCCGGCAGAATGAGGAGGCGGGAGATCTGCGGGAGCGAGAAGAAGATGATGTAGATCTGGACGATGAGCGGCGTGCCGCGGACGAGCGACACGTAGAAGGACGCGACCGCGTAGATCGCGGCATTGGTGGAGAGGCGGCCGAGGGCTCCCACGACGGCCAGCCCTGTCGCGAGAACGATCGACAGGACGCAGATGAGGATCGTGATTCCGGCCCCGCCGAGGATCAGCGGCGCCCAGGTGCGGATCCAGTCTGTGTCGATGTTGTCCGTCGCCGCGAAGGCGACGACCAGCCCGGCCAGGATCGCGATCCAGACGAAGAGGAATGTCAGCCGGAAGCCGAAGCGCGCGCGCCGCCGCGAGGCCTCGATCTCCTCGAGGATCGGGGCCTTTGGCTCGAGCTCCACGATGTCGGCTGTCATCGGCAGCTTCCTCGTCGTTGGCAGAACGACGACGGGAGGCGTCTCGCGACACCTCCCGTCAATGCCAGGTTGCGAGCAGGACTACTACTCGGTCGTCGTGAAGTCCGCTCCGTCGAACCACTCCTCGCTCATGGACGTCAGCGAGCCGTCCTCGTGCATCTCCTCGACGATCCGATTGAGCTCCTCCATGAGCGCCGCATGCTCGGGCGCGGACTTGTCGGTCGCCACGGCGAGCGGCTCGAAGAAGACCGGATCGCCGACCTCGACGAACTCCGCGCCTGCGGCGATCGACGCCTGCAGCGTTGTGATCGAGGTCAGCCAGCCGGTGAAGTCCTCACGCCCGGATGCGATCGCGTCGGCGCACTCGGTGTCCGTGGAGAACGTCGTCACGGTCGCGCCCTCCGGCGGATCCGTCGGATCCGGCGCGTCGATAAGGTTGAGCGTTCCCTCGAGCCAGAACTGGTAGGTGGTCGACTCTCCGGTGCAGATCACCTCACCGGCCAGGTCGTCGAGCGATGTGATGCCCGACGCGGTCGTGGCGCCCATCTGGGCCGGCGTGTAGTAGTAGGGGACGGTGAAGTCGAGAACGGTGTCGCGCTCCTCGGTGATCGTCACCGACCCGACGCTGATGTCGAACCGCTCTGCCCAGCCACCGGCAACGACCTCCGAGAAGTCCGGAGTCTCGAACTGGACCTCGACGCCCAGCTCCTCGCCGATGCGGTTCGCGACGTCGATGTCGAAGCCCTCGAACGACCCGTCCGGAAGCAGCTCCGACTGGGGCGGATAGGCGGGATCGGTGGCGACGCGGATGACGCCCGCCTCGCAGATGGTGGCGAGCAGGTCGCCCTCGGGCGCCGTCGCGCAGGCGCTCTCGCCATCGGAGCTCTGGCTCTCACCGCCACTCGCTCCCGAGCCGCCCTGACAGGCGGCCAGAACGAGCATCGCTATCGGCAGGATCGCGAAGCGTCGCATCTTGTTCACTGAAGGTCCTCCAATGCGCGGGCTCGCGGAACGCGGCCCATCGGTCATCCCCATCAATCGGTCGGGACGTTGTAACACTTCGGCCGGAGAGACGGCAAGGAAGGCACAGCAGCCATACTCCCGAGGTGACCCGCCCAACCATCGCGGTCGCCGACGACCCGCGCCCTCCGCCGTGGCGTGACGCGCGGGTGGCGGTTGTCGCGATCATAGTTGGGCTCGTGGCCGCGGCAGCCATGGTCACCGTCGCGGGCCTGGTGAACCAGGGATCCCCCGCGGCCGGCCAGGAGCCGGAAGTCGTCGCAGAGGGGCGGTGCCCCGAGAGCGAGTTCACGTGCGTGACGCTCCGCGTGCCCCGCGACCACTTCGGGAGCGGCGGCGAGACGCTCGACGTGACCTTCGCGGTCCTGCGCGCATCGGGCGCGGAGCGTCAGGGCGTGTTCGTGACGGCAACTGGCGGACCGGGGACGAGCGGGATCGCATCGGCCGACAGCTACACCTCGGTCTTCGATCCGTCGATCACCGAGCGGTTCGACATCGTCTTCTTCGACCAGCGCGGAATCGGCCAGTCGGGGCCGATCCAGTGCTACGACGCCGCGGTCGACTACTACGCGACCGACGCGGTACCGACCGTTTCTGAGGAGGCCGCCGACGAGTTCGCCGGCGTGGCGTCCGACTTCAGCGCCGCCTGCGTGGCCGAGGCGGGCGTCGATGCATCGGTCCTTGCCTTCTACGCGACGCGGCAGGCGGTCGAGGACCTCGATGTCTTCCGCCGCTGGCTGGGAGCGGACCGAATCCACCTATACGGGGAGAGCTACGGGACCCAGTACGCGCAGACGTACGCATCGGTCCACCCGGATCGGGTCGCGGCGCTCCTCCTGGACGGGCCGGTCGACCTGACGCTGGAGGGGACCGATTACGACGCAGAAGCTGCACGGGCATTCGACGAGGCGCTCACCCATGCTCTGGAGACCTGCACCGATGCGTGCACCGAGGAAGCGCCGGAGGGCGGCCTGCTCGCAGCCTGGGATGACCTCGCTGCCGACCTGGAGTCCGGCCCGGTCAGCTACGAGCTCACCCTCGATGACGGCACGAGCGAGCCGCGGGAGCTGAGCCTCGGCGACCTGGAGACCGCGAGCGCCGGCTACGTGTACACCACGACCGACCAGATGCTCCTCCAGCGCGCGGTCGCCTACGCGGCTCGAGGCGAGATCGCGCCGATGGGCCGCCTGGCGCTCATCTCGCTCGGTCAGGACCCCGACACGCTCGAGACGCTGGAGGATCCGACCTGGTCCGACGCTCTCTACTACGCGGTCGAGTGCATGGACTACGCCTACGGAAGCGGCGACTCTGAGAGCCGGGAAGCAGAGTTCCTCGAGGCGGGGGAGGAGGCCGGTGTCGCGGAGCATCGGTTGGGGAGCGTCTTCTACGGCGACCTGCCATGCGCGTCATGGCCGGTTCACGCGCCGACCGAGGAACGGCCGCCATACATCACGACCGACGACTTTCCGATCCTCGTCCTCGCTTCGACAACCGACCCGGCGACACCGTACGCCGGAGCACAGCGCATCTTCGAGCACGCCGCGGACGGGTATCTTGTGACCCAGCCCGGCGGGCCGCACGTCATCTTCGGCCGGGGAAATGCGTGCCCGGATGAACTCGTGACGGCCTTCCTGGTCGATGGCGAGCGTCCGGCGCGGGAGACCGAGTGCGAGCCGATGACGCCCGATCCGTACGCGCCGCTGCCGCCAGCATCGGTCTCCGGTGAATCCGATCCGGTGACGGCGATGCTCGGCGTCGACGACGAGGTCAACTACTCGCCCGACTACTGGGCGTGGGATGGGGTCGAGGACCTCGTCGTCGGCTGCCTCCACGGCGGGACGCTCACCTACACGGCGACCGACGAGGGCTACGGCGTGATGCTTAACGGCTGCGCGGTGAGCGACGGGCTTCCGCTGAGCGGCAAGGGCCTGATCGACGACGCCGAAGGCACCTTCACGCTCACCGCGACCGGGCCGGACGGGACCGATCTGGCGTATGAGCGCGACGCGGAGTACGCGGTCACGCTCACCGGCACCTGGTTCGGGACCGATGTGAACGTCGAGGAGTGAGGCCCGGATCGGTACACTTCAGCCGATGACGACGACCGCGCCCTTCACCCCGCTCTCGCGCGCCGCGACGCTGCCGTCGCGCTACTACCTCGACGCCGATGTCCTGGAGCGCGAGAAGGAGCTGGTCTTCGGGCGCACCTGGCAGCTCGTCGCCCGGACGGACGAGCTCCAGCGGGTGGGGGACTTCGTCCCCGTTACCGTGCTCGACGAGCCGGTCGTCATCACGCACGGGCTCGACGATGAGCTGCGCGCCTTCTACAACGTCTGCCGGCATCGGGCGGGGCAGGTGGCCCTGACCAAGGGAAACCGCAAGTCCCTCCAGTGCCGGTATCACGGCTGGACGTACGGCCTCGACGGGTGCCTGCGCGCCGCCCCGGAGATGGAGGCCACCGAGGGCTTCGCGAAGGAGGACTTCGGGCTCATCCCGGTGCGCGTCGAGACCTGGGGCCCGTTCGTCTTCGTGAACCTGTGGGACGAGGCGCCGCCGCTGGCCGAGATGCTGGGCGCCATCCCCTCCGAGGTCGCCTCGTCGGGCTACGACGTGGAGTCGATGCGCCTCGTCGAGCGGCGCGACTACGTCATCGAGTGCAACTGGAAGGTCTACGTCGACAACTACCTCGAGGGCTACCACCTCCCGATCGCGCACCCGCAGCTGTTCAAGGAGCTCGACTACGACTCATACCGTGTCGAGGAGTTTCGCTATTACTCCAAGCAGCACGCGCCGATCCGCGAGCTCAAGGCCGGGGAGGAGATCGGGTTGGACCGCCGATACCTTCGCCAGCCCGGCGCCGAGGACTCGGCCCTCTACTACTGGGTCTTCCCGAACACCATGTTCAATATCTACCAGGACAACATGTCGTCGAACGTGATCCTGCCGCTCGGGCCGGATCGGACGTTGACGATATTCGAGTGGTTCTTCGCCGAGCCAGGCTCCGGTCCCGGCTGGGAGTCGATGCAGCAGACGATCGCCTTCTCGGACGAGATCCAGCAGGAGGACATCGTCATCTGCGAGCAGGTCCAGCGTGGACTGCGCTCGCGCGCCTACGACACGGGCCGGTTCTCGGCCAAGCGCGAGAACGGCGTCTACCACTTCCAGAACCTCGTCCGCGAGTTCCTCGGGGAGTAGCGCTCGTCGGTTTGGCGCCGCCGCGAATCGTCCGAATGTTCACCGGGTGACGGTTGCGGGGCCGAGGCGCGCGCGAACCGTCCGCTTCTTCATCCGAAGCGGCTCCCGAACCGTCCGAACTTGCACCGGATGACCGTCACGGGCCGGATTTGACCGTTCGAACGCGGCGACCCTTCGTAGCAGTCACCCCATGAAGATCTGGCACCTCGGCGAACCACAGGAGCCCGGATGGCGCCGGGACCGATGGCCGCCGCGTCCACGCCAGCGCAGAACGGCCGCGGAGTGCGAACCGCGAGAAGAGCGCCTCGTGCGAAGCGACCACTCGGCGCGCTGACCGCGAATCGCCGAGCACAAGTGCCGGAACCACGACGCGAGTGCCACTCCAGCCTGCCGCATCGGCGAGTGACCGGCCGAGCCGGGCCTTGATGTCGAGCCGGCCAAGCGTCTCCTGGACATCGCCGATGCCGCTCTTCACCTCCACGACGAGGACAACTCGCGCCCCGGGATGGAACGCGAGAAGGTCCACTCGGCCGCGGTCGCCGTAGTGGTTGAAGCTCACCTCGGCGCTCACCAGCCAGCCGCGCCGTCAGATCCTCCGCAACACGCTCCTCGAGCCATGAGTGAGCGGCGTCGACCAGGCGGTCGAGCTGCTCACCATCCCAGCGGCGGGTGACATCGACAGTTGCTCCGAGCGCCGATGCGATCCGCTCGACGGCGTCGACCGACAATACCCGCACATTCCCGCGCTCGATCCGCGAGACCGTGGGTCCGGACACGCCGGCGCGAGCCCCGAGGTCGGTCTGGCGCCAGCCTCGATGGCGACGAAGGTGGCGGACGGCCCGCGGGACGTTCGACCTGAGCATCCGGCGATGGTGACAACCACCTTCTTACCGGCCGGTTACGCTGAACCCCGTGGCAAGCCGGATGACCTACGAACAGCTCCTCGCCCTCGCGCGAAAGCTCGAGGCGCAGACGCTGGAGACGCCCACCGGCAAGGAGTTCACGGTCGGCGTCTACCTCGATTGCCCGTTCTTCACGCCGCTGTCGACAGGCCGAGGCCGCAGCGACGGTCGCAAGGCCGCCGAGCGCTTCCTCCAGCGCTACAACGAGACTGGCAGCCTGCGGCCGGCCGACTACGCCGATGTGACCCGCAACGCGTCCTACTTCATCGGCATGCTGACGCGGGCCTGACCGGTTACCCTGCCGCCCATGTCCGATGCAGTCACCCGAGCCGATGGGAAGCTCGCGATCGCGCTCGTCTCCGAGGTCTTCTGGGAGCCCGATGGGGCAGGCCGCCTGAAGCAGCGGCTGGCCGAGGCGGCGGAGCGCGGGGCCGACCTCGCCGTGCTGCCCGAGATCCCGCTCAACCCATGGAGCCCGGCGACGAAGGATGCCGATGACGCCGACGCGGAGCCGATGGACGGGCGTCGGGCAACGGTCCAGGCCGAGGCGGCGGCGGAGGCCGGCATCGGCCTGGTGGGAGGGATCATCCACCGCGCCGACGACGGCCGGCGAACGAGTCGGGCGTTGGTTTTCGACGCCCAGGGCCGGGTGAGGGCCACCTACGAGAAGCTTCACCTGCCCGAGGAGGCCGGCTTCTGGGAGACGAGCCATTACGAGCCCGGAACCGAGCCGCCGAAACGGATCGACGGATTCGGCACGCCGATCGGCGTGCAGATCTGCTCGGACAACAACCGCCCGGAGGGCGTGCACCTGCTTGGCGCCCAGGGCGTCGTGGCCGTGGTCAATCCGCGGGCTTCCGAGGAGCGTACCTATCAGCGCTGGAAGACGGTCTGGCGCGCGAACGCGATCACCAGCTGCTGCTACGTGCTGTCGGTCAATCGGCCGTACCCGGAGGGCGGTGTGCTGCTGGGTGGACCGAGCATTGCCGTCGATCCGAACGGGGAGATCCTGCTCGAGACCACGGACACGCTGGCACTGGTCACGGTGGACTCGAAGGTGGTGGCCGACGCTCGGCGCGCGTATCCCGGCTACCTGCCGGTATGGTCGCGGCTGTACGCGGACGCCTGGGACGAGGTTGCGCGCGGGGACGGCTAGCCGGGAGAGCCGGGCGCCCTAGCCGTCCGACAGTCGGAATGGCCGACTTGCCACGAGATCGTCACCGACGTAGACATGCCACTCGTATTCGCCAGGTCCCCACTCGACGATGAAGTTGGCGGCCGGACCGATCACATAGGTGAAGCTCGTCGCTGCGGGATCGACAGCGACGGCCTCACGCGGGAGCACCACCGTCAGGTCATCGTCCAGCCGCACAACCTCGTTGTGGATTTGCGGCCCGCCGAATCCGTCGGGGACGCTGACTCCATAGGCGAACGTCATCGACGGCGTGAACGTATCCACTGGGCCCGTGACTTCGCCGCTCCCCCCGAGCCCGGTCCCGAAGACCAGCGTGCCGGGGAGCGGGACCGGCGTCGGCTCGGGGGTCGCGGTCGGCGCGACGGACGCCGCGACGCTCGGAGCGGCTACCGACGGCTCAACGCTCGGCAAGGGTGTCGGCGTCGCGAGCCCGACGCTCGGCTCGGTGGGGTTCAGGCCGGCGATGATCACGCCGACGACCACCGCGGCAAGAATCGTCCCCAGGACCGCGCCGATCGAGATCAGCGAGTCGCGATCGGTCGGGATCCTGCCGCTCGGGACCGTCCGCTCGCGCCCCCTCCGGAGCGGGACACCGCACGATCGGCACACCTGTGCCCACTCGGGGTTGGCGCGGCCGCAGTTGAAGCATTCGACACTCGCGTCGGTCATCGGGCTGTGGTCAGCGCTCCTCGTGGTGGCTTCGGGGCGGCGCAAGCCTAGCACGCACTGTGGCCGCCGGCGGTGAGAACGCCGACGGCCGATGATCGACCCCGCAACGGGTCGATCGCCGTCGAGTGTACGCGCGATTCGAGGACTACAGTTCGGCCATGAGCTCGTGGCGTGGGTACGCTCTGGCCGCCGCCGCCGTCATCGTGGCATCGGAGGTCATCGCGCTTCTCGGTCCGCTGCATCTGACCAACGGATCGATGGTGTATCTCGGCGCGGTCCTCGTCGTGGCCGTCGTGGCCGGCCGCGGCCCCGCGGTCGCCGCCGCGCTCGGGGCCTTCCTGGCGCTCAACTTCCTGTTCACCGAGCCGCGATTCACCCTGGCGGTCAACGATCCGGACGTCGTCGTCGCTCTCCTCGCATTCCTGCTGGTCGCAGTCGTCACGAGCCAGCTGGCCGCGGAGCAGCGAGAGCGTGCGCTCCAGGCGGCCGAGCGTGAGGGAGAGGCAGTCCTCCTGCATGACATCGCGACGCTGTTGGCGACACGGCCACTTCGAAGGGCCGCCGAGGGAGTCGCCGAGCGGCTTCGGGCCGACCTTGGCGCTGTCGCCGTTTCGATTGATCTCGGCGGCACGCGATCGCGGAGCATCGTGGCAGGCAATGCCGGCGCGCTGCGCGAGGCGATATCGGCGGGTGGTTCGATCGATGTGCTGGCACCGGGGACCGTCGCCGATGGCGGGAAACCGCTGCGCGAGACTTCGTGGCGACGCATCGCCGCGCCACATCCGCCGAGACGCCTTCCATCGGGATCGCGGTTGCTTCGTGTGCCAATCGGTTCCGACGAGGGCAGTTCCACCGGACGCATGCACGTGCTCCTGCAACCGAGCGCCTCGCGACTGCCCGAACGCATGGCCCGCGTCCTCGCGACAGTCGCCAATCAGCTCGCCGCGGCGGCCGAGCAGGACGCGCTCCGTCGAGCTGCGACCGAGGCCGAGATGCTGCGCCGGTCCGACGAGCTGCGGCGGCAGCTGCTGAACGCTGTGTCGCATGATCTGCGGACGCCGCTCGCATCGATCATCGCTGCCGCCGGCAGCCTTCGTCAGACGGACGTCGCATGGACCGATGAAGACCGTCGCGACTTCGCATCGGCCATCGAGCAGGAAGCGTTGCGACTCAACCGGATCGTCGGCAACCTGCTCGACCTGGGGCGTATCCAGGACGGCAGTCTCGTGCCCTCGCGCGAGTGGCATGACCCGTCGGTCGTGCTCCAGGACGCCGTCGATCGGCTTCGAGCGAGCCTCCCAAACCGCGAGATTCAGCTCGATGTCCCCTCGGACCTGCCGGCAGTCCTGTTAGACGCAGTTGAGATCGATCAGGTCATCACCAACCTCGTCGAGAACGCCGCGAACGCATCGGCCTCGACCAAGCCCATCCGTGTCAGCGCGGGCCTTGTCGAAGGAGAGCTTCGAGTGTCCATCGAGGACCAGGGACCCGGACTGCCGCCTGGGCCTTCGAGCCGGCTCTTCGAGCCCTTCGTGAGGGACCCGGGCGAGCCAGCATCACCCGGCAGTGGCCTCGGCCTCGCGATCGCTCGTGGGCTTGTCGCGGCACATGGCGGGCGGATTTGGGCGGAGAATCGACCGCGCGGCGGCGCGAAATTCGAGTTCGCGCTCCCGGCCGGCCCAGCGCCAGAGATGGATCCTTCATGACAGCGGGGGAGGGAGCCAGGATCCTCGTCGTCGAGGACGACGCTGCCATCAGGCGCGTGGTCGAGCGGAATCTGGCCGGGCACGGGTTCCGGATCCACGCCGTCGAGAGCGGTCGTGACGCGCTGGGCGCTGAACCGAGCTTCCACCCCGACCTGATCCTGCTGGACCTTGGGCTCCCGGACATCGACGGGTTCGCGGTGATCCAGGAGATCCGCGAGCGGACGACGACCCCGATCATCGTCCTCTCGGTTCGTGGTGCCGAGGCCGACAAGGTCCGTGCGCTTGATCTCGGGGCGGACGACTACCTCACCAAGCCCTTCGGTGCCGACGAGCTGCTCGCCAGGGTGCGCGTCGGCCTGCGACATGCGGCGAGGCCGTCGCGCAGCGCCGACGCACTGTTCCGCACCGGGGACCTCGAGATCGATCTCGAGAAGCGCCGCGTCACGGTCAACTCGGCCGAGGTCCATCTGACGCCCACCGAGTACGCCCTGCTGATCGCGCTGGCTTCGGCGCCAGGTGCCGTGATGACCGACGGAGCGCTCCTGCGGCGGGTCTGGGGTCCCGGCTACGATCGCGAGCACCACTACATCCACGTATACATGGGCCGGCTGCGGAAGAAGCTCGAGCCGGAACCGGCGCGGCCTCACTACATCCGAACCGAGCCGGGTGTTGGCTATCGGCTGATCGAGGACGGCGAGAATCGTTGAGACAAGGTTGAGCCGCTGGAGGCTCGCGTTGAGCCATCGTTGAGCGAATCGCGGCCAGACTCGATGCATGGCCACCGAGTCCGACTCCATCCCGCTCCCGATCCGGAGCGCACGGACCCAGCCGCCTGAGCAACCTGGCGGCGAGCTCGAGTGGCGACAGCTCGAGCCGGGTCGCCACGTCGGGGATCGGTACGTCCGTGTGGCGCATCACCGCAACTTCAAGAGGGTTGCTCCCGGTCACATCCTGGCTGCCGCAACCGCCGGGGCGGCGGATAGCCCATTCGGGCGAGCAGTGGCGCGATCTCGTCGGCTCGTGTTCGGCCGTCCACTGGCGACCGCCGAGGAGCCAAACGAGCGCCTGAACGTCTTCACGGGGCTGGCGACCTTCGCCTCGGACAACATCTCATCGTCGGCGTACGCGACCGAAGAGATCATGCGAGTCCTCGTCCTGGCCGGTGCCGGCGCGCTCGTCCTGACCATGCCGGTGACGATCGGCATCATCATTGTCCTCGCCGTCGTCGTGTTGAGCTATCAGCAGACCATTCGCGCGTATCCGAACGGCGGCGGGTCGTACATCGTTGCCAGCGAGAACCTCGGTCCGCTTGCCGGCCTGGTCGGCGCGGCCGCGCTGCTCACCGACTATGTGCTGACCGTCGCCGTTTCGGTGGCGGCCGGCGTCGCGGCCCTCACATCGATCGCTCCGGAGCTGTTCCCTTGGCGTGTCGAGATCGGCGTTGCATTGGTCGTCCTGCTGACGATCGGAAACCTGCGCGGGATTCGGGACAGCGCCGCCATCTTCGCCGCACCCACCTACGTGTACCTCATCGCGATCTTCGGTCTCATCGGTTTCGGCCTGGTGCGGGTGGTGACGGGCACCCTCCCCGAGTACCACGCCCCGGATGCCTGGCGGCAGACGGCCGAGGCGGGGGAGGCTCTCGGCGTGTTGCTCCTGTTTCGCGCGTTCGCCTCGGGGGCCGTCGCCCTCACTGGGACGGAGGCGGTGTCGAACGGCGTTCCCGCCTTCAAGCCGCCCGAGTGGCGGCGAGCACAGCTCGTGCTCATCCTGATGGGGACCTTCTTCGCCACGATCTTCGTCGGGCTGAGCTTCCTGGCTACTCAGCTCGGAGTCCTGCCTGATCCCACCGAGCAGGAGACCGTCCTGAGCCAGATCACCCGGACCCTGGTGGGTGGCAGCACGCCGCTGCACTACCTCGTGCAGGTCGCAACGGCCCTGATCCTGATCCTGGCGGCCAACACGGCCTTCGCTGACTTCCCGAGGCTGGCGAGCATCCTCTCCAGGGACCGATACCTGCCGCGAGTCTTCGCGTTCCGCGGCGATCGACTGGCATTCACCGGTGGCATCGTCCTGCTTGCGATCGTCGCGTCGCTTTTGATCGTCGCGTACCGCGGCAGCGTGACTGCCCTGATCCCGCTCTACACCGTCGGAGTCTTTCTCGCGTTCACCCTGAGCCAGGGCGGCATGGTTCGGCACTGGCTCCGACGGCGCGGCGAGGAGCGTCGCTGGCGATTACGGGCAGCCATCAACGGCATCGGCGCGATTACAACCGGCGTCGTTGCCATCGAGGTGGCGGCCTCGAAGTTCGCTCTCGGGGCGTGGATGGTGCTGCTGTTGATCCCGATCCTCATATGGGTCATGAACGCGATTCATCGCCACTACGCACGGCTCACCGGTGCCATGCGCGCCCAGACGCCGACGACCGCACAGGAGATGACGATCCGCGCGATCGTCCCGATCGCCGAGATGGACGTTCGAGCGCGCCAGGCCCTCGCCTTCGCTCGTGCCATCGCTCCCGAGCCCGGGCAGGTGGTCGCGGTCCATGTCACCGACGACGTGGCGCGAACCGAAGGCCTCCGTGAGGCATGGTCGGAGTCAGGGCGGGGAGTCGAGCTGATCGTCATCGAGTCGCCATATCGCTCGCTGAGTGGACCGCTCCTGGCGTACGTCGAGGCCCAGCAGGAGCTTCATCCGAAGGAGACGATCACCGTGGTGCTTCCGGAGCTCGTGCCGGGGCACTGGTGGGAGCATCTGCTGCACAACCAGACGGCGCTTCGCCTCAAGGCGGCGTTGCTGTTCCGGCCTGGCGTCGTCGTCGCCAACGTTCCGCATCACCTCGGGCGGACGTAGGTCGCTGCTGCGTTGGCCCGTGTCCTGCAGGGTTGTTTGGCAGGAGGTACGTATCGATGCGAGCTGTCGACTGTCCGTGCGGAGAGCACTTCGAGGGTGACTCCGACGCCAAGCTCCTCGAGGAAGTGAAGGAGCACGCCGATCAGGTGCACCCGGGCCGATACGAAGAGTCCGAGCTGCGCCTCCTGGTGACCACCACCGCGTACAACGCCGCCGCCTGACACGGCGTCCTCACGTGACCCTGCGCCGGCCCACCTCGGGCCGGCGCCGTTCGTAGCCTCGGGACGTGTCTCAGACGATCCCGCTCGACTCGTCGGGCGCGTCGGCCTCGTCCGGCGGCTCGGCTGGATCGGGTCGCTGGATCGGCAGCCCGTCGGGACCGATCCGGCTGCGACCTGGGCGATGGGCACGATAGTTGCCCTGCGGTACCTTCACCACCGCCAGGGGATGATCGTGGATCGCCGACAGATCGAGCTTCAGATCCGATCCGTTCTTGTCACCTATCGGGCTGAGAGGCTGCGTCGCGACTCACCGACGATGGAGGCCTTCCGGACGCGGGCCCGACGGTTGCTCGACGACCTGAAGGTGGCGGCCAGCGATCATCCCGACCTTCAGAGCCGCCTCGAGGAAGCGCGTGCGGAGCTCGACCGGACCTGACCTCTAGGGCGTCGGCTCATGCAGCGCATCGATCGCTTCGTACAGGTGATCGATGCTGAACGGCTTCGTCAGCGTCCCGACCCGGCGCGTGTCGTCGAGCTGGTCTTGGATGGACTCGAGTGCGGTGAGATCCGCACTGCAGACCAGGATCGGCACGTCGGCCAGCGCCGCATCCCGGCGTATCTCCTGTGCGATCTCCCAGCCATGCAGCTCGTCGCTGCCCATCCGCAGGTCGACCATCAGAACGTCCGGTCGAGACTCGCGGATGCGCTCCAGGGCGTCGTCCCTGTCACCGTCGACCATCACGGTCGGTATTCGCTCGTCAGCCAGTATGTCGCGCACGAGCTCAAGGAACTCCGGGCTGTCGTTCACAACAGTCACTCGCGGTGCCACGGTGTCCTCCGATCCGTCAGTCCCATTACGCACAAACAGAGCGAAAAACCCGGTCCTGCCCTGCGCCCCTAGTCGCGGGCGACATCTTGGGCGAGCATAGCGCAGGGCGTCGCCCCGGAGCCACACGCGAGCAGGGATATCAGCGGATCTCGGCAACGTCTCCGCCATCGCGCTCGATCGTGTGATCGCCACCACATCGCGGACAGTGGGCGTAGCGCGTCGCCCCGTCCTCGCTCGTCAGGATCTCCGCGGCGACCGGTGCCTCGAGGTCGTCGTGGCGATGCGTTGCGAAGAGCAGGCCCTCGTCGTCCTGGTCGAACGTCCATGCGTCACTCATGGTCGAAGGATACGTCGCCGAACGGGCGCTAATAGCCGGGGCCGCCTCCGTCGGAGTTGGTGCAGGCGGCCAGGATCAGGAGCGTCGCCAGCCATGGGCGCGCAGGACGCGTTCATGCCGAGCGGCCCATCCCACCATTCGTTCCATCGGTTCCGAGATCGGCATTGGCCGTGCCATGCCTACGCGGTCGGCTCTCGATGCCAGGCGGCGCGGATTGCCGGCGGCGCCGGACGCTCACCGAGCACACGGAAGCCGCCCCGGTGTCCAGATGGCCGGGACGGCTTCGTGGCTATGCCAGTCGGCGTCGACTACTGGCGGCTTCTCGAGTTAGACGGCGCCAGTCCCGCCGCGCGTGCGGCCAAAGATCATGCTGCCGAGAATCACCAGCACGACCGCGCCAACGACCGCGGTGAGAATGGTGCTGATGTCGAACACGCCATCCATCGGATCGTTGCCGGTCAACAGGCTGACTACATATCCGCCCGCGAGCGCCCCGATCAGACCGAGCACGATGTGCCCGATGACGCCGAGGCCCTCATCGCCTCGTACGAGTAGGCCGGCGAGCCATCCAGCGACGGCCCCGACGATGATCCAAGAAAGCCATTCCATGGTCCCTACCTCCTATAGTTGCGAAGCATCAAGCGCCCGTGCCCGACGCTTGCTTGACGGTAAGCAATGCAAATCAAGGGCCAGCGTTGGTCCGCGGCGTGCAAGTGGAGGCGCCCGCATGAGCATCAACGCACTTCTCTCGAAGGCCGACGGCACGGACGAAGCGGTCGATCTCGCCGAGTGGAATCCGCGACAGCTTGCCACCGACGAGCTGCTCTGGATCGACCTCGAGGCCGCCGAAGACGTCGACGCCGTCGTGGGAGCGCTGGGTCTCGGCGACGACCTCGTCACGCGGCTCACGGAGGATGCGAGCCGGCCCGTGGCTCACATCCATGACGGGGCCGTGGAAGTGGTCGTCCTCAGCATCGCCGAGGATCTTGACGCGGATCCGGTCCCGGTGCGGATTCTCACCGGTGATGGCTGGGTGATCACACAGCATGCTCGACCGGTTCCCTTCCTCGACGAGCATCGCCAATTGATCCAGGATCAGCGAGAGGTCGGGCGTCTGACCTCGATCGAGTTCGTTGCATCGGTGCTCGACTGGCATATCGACGCGTTCTTCAGCGCCGCCGCGGAGCTGGAGCGTGCAGTCGATCGACTGGACGATGCGGCATTGCGGACCGAGCGGGACCTCGTCGACCGCCTCGTGAAGCTCCGGCGTCGGATCGCACGCGTCCGCCGCATTCTCCTTCCCCATCGTGACGTGGCCGCCGAGCTCTCCCGGCGCGACTTCCTTCCTTCGTCGATGGCGGACCATAGCGAGGCGTTCGTCCCCGTCGCGAAGCGGCTGGATCGCGCCGGCGAGGGGATCGCCAACGTGCGCGAGATGCTCATCGGCACCTTCGACATCCACATGACTCGCATGGCGCAGCGGACGAATGACACGATGCGGATCTTGACCCTTGCTTCGGTCATCCTCCTGCCGTCGGTCGTCCTTGCCGGGGTCATGGGAATGAACTTCAAGGTGCCCCTGTTTGATCAGCCCGACCTGTTCTGGGTCGTGGTTGCCGCGATGTTCGCGATGGCCGGCGGGACGGTCTTCGTCGCTCGATCGCGCGGCTGGTTGTGACCGGCGCCCGGGGGTGCCGGACGGCCGTGACGGAAGTGGCACGGCGGATGCAAACGGAGTCGCCGCTACGCTCCAACGCTGGGGGTGGGACGTACGCTCTCCTGCCAGAGGCACGTCGCCGCTCTTGGCGGTAGCAGAGCTGGTCTCGCCGACGGGGACCAGGCAACTCCGTCGGCGAGACTACAGCTCCGGCGCCGATTCGGGCATCCGGTCGAGTGTGATCACGCTTGCAGATGCTGGGGTGTTGACGGGTCGGCTACGGTCAAGGGGAGAGAGCCGACCGCGTAGGCACCTGCTCCCCCCGGGACCAGCGCGGTCGGCTCTCGTCCTGTGCCAGCTGGCAAGTCGCGGGCCAATGTCTGTGGATAACCTGGCGTGGTGCCGGGGGTGGGACTTGAACCCACACGAGCTTGCGCTCATCGGTGTTTGAGACCGACGCGTCTGCCGATTCCGCCACCCCGGCATGGGCGAGCGTCATTATAGGAATCGATGACCGATGCCCCCGTGCCGGCCGCCTCACGACGCACGCCGCCGCTTCCAGACGAGGCGGCGGTCATCGTGCGAGCGGCATCCGGCGACCGCACGGCGTTCGCCCAGCTGATGGAGCACTACCAGAGCGCATGCTACGGCCTCGCCTGGCGCCTCCTCGGCGACCCCGATCAGGCCGCCGATGCGACCCAGGACGCATTCATCCACGCCTACCGCGCCATCGGTGCCTACCGCGGCGGCATCTTCCGGTCGTGGCTGCTGCGCATCACGGCGAATGCCAGCTACGACATCCTTCGCCGGCAGCAGCGCCGCCCGGCGAGTCCGCTGCCGGATCCGGAGGAGGGTGCGCCCGAGCTGCCCGACGCGACCGCGACCGATCCGCACGCGGAGGCCGGTCGAGCCGAGATGTATCGGCATCTCGAGCGAGCCCTCGCGCACCTGCCGGAGGACCAGCGAACCGCAATCGTCCTCTGCGACGTCTATGGCATGGACTACAACGAGGTCGCGAGGCTGACCGGCTCCGCGCTCGGCACGGTGAAGTCGCGCATCCATCGCGGCCGGCTACGGCTCCGGGAGCTGCTGGCCGAGCACCGGGAACTGTTCCAGCGATGAGCACGTCTGGACGAGTGGCATGCTGATTCCGAATCACCCTGGCGACGAGCGCCTCTCGGCGCTGGCCTTCGGCGACGCCGATGCGGTCGCCGACGAGACGCTGGTCGCTCATGTCGCCGCCTGCGACCGCTGCACCGAGATCACCAACGAGCTCGGTGCGCTGGGTGCTTCCCTGGCCGAGCTTCCCGACGTCGCACCCGCTCGGCCGCTGCGCCTCCTTCCCGAAGCTGACGAACCGAGGCCGGATCGTCTCGGCGCCTGGGCACGGCGCATCTTCGGGCCTGTCATGGCGGCGGGTGCGGCCCTCGCGCTGGTCGGCATGGTCGGGACCGTTGCCCCCTCGCTCTCGAGCAGCGCCGCGGGGGACGCGGCATCCCAGTGGGAAGCCCCGGGCGGGCAGGCCTCGGCGGAGGGCGGAGCCGGCGGCGTGGAAACTCTCTCGTCGGACGGACAGACACGAACGAATGCAGGCGGCGAGGAAGACAATGCTGCCCCGGAATCGCCAACCGATGAGGCGGCTGAGTTCGCCGGCATCGACTCCCTGGCCGATGCGTCGGCCGAACGCTCGCCGTGGCCGATGGTGCTCTTCACGGGCATCGCCCTTGTGATCGCCGCCGCGCTCCTGCGCTGGATCCTCGTCCCGCGCGCCGGCTGACGGGGCGCTACAACGCCAGGCGCCCGACCACGATCGCGCCCAGCAGGAGCACAAGGATCAGCACCCCCGCGACGAGCGCCGCCCAGCCGGAGTCACGGAACGTCTCGGGTACGGGGTCGGGTCGAGGCGGCCGACGAGTTCGAGGAATCGGCACCTCGCCGGGCTGACGCGCCGTCGGGGGCACGGCCCGCGTGTCGGCGGCGGTAGCGCGCCAGGTCGCCCAGGTGCGGGTCGACGTCGGCGCCACCGGCTGGATGGGGGAGCGCGATGCGGCCCAGTGACCGCGACCCGGGTTGCCCGTCGCGCGGTCGTAGTCGCCCCGACGGAGCGGATCCGACAGGATCTCCCAGGCCAGGTTGATACGCCGCATCCGCTCGGCCGCCTCGTCGGCGCCCTCGTGCAGGTCGGGATGGTGCTCCTTGGCCAGGCGCCGGTGGGCGCGTGCCACCTGGAGCGGAGTCGCATCGCGCGAGACCCCCAGGACCGCGTACGGATCGAACTTCGTGCGCGTCGCCATCGGGGCCGATTCTAAAGCGGCCGGGGCCGGTGCATCGGTCTAGACTGGGTTGACCGATGCCCGATCGCCGACCCCTCCTGATGCTCATCGACGGGCCGAGCCTCGTCTACCGCGGCTACTTCGCGCTGCCGCCGCTCACCCTGTCCGACGGAATGCTCGTGAACGCGGTCTTCGGGTTCCTCCAGATCGTCCTGCGCGGGATGCAGGACGTGAAGCCCG
Organism: uncultured Chloroflexia bacterium; assembly: GCA_963828485.1. Lineage (GTDB taxonomy): Bacteria > Chloroflexota > Limnocylindria > QHBO01 > QHBO01 > JACDBZ01. Next base: position 749,387 of record CAWHEV010000010.1, on the reverse strand, counting down.
ACTACGCCATGGTGAGCTTCGACATCGGCCGGCCGCAGTTCCGCTTCGACGCCTACCCCGAATACAAGAAGGGCCGCCCGAGCATGCCGGACGACCTTCGTTCCCAGTTCCCGATCGTGCGCGAGATCGCCGGCATGATGAACATGCCGATCCGCGAGCTGGAGGGCTACGAGGCCGATGACGTCATAGGCACCCTCACCAAGAAGGCGACCCTCGCCGGAGTGGACACGATGATGGTGTCCGGCGACCTCGACGGGCTGCAGCTCGTCGACGACCACGTCCGGCTGCTCACCACGCGGATGGGCGTCGCTGCCACGGTGATCTATGACGAGGCCAGGGTGATGGAGCGGTACGGGCTTCGCCCGGACCAGATGCTCGACTACAAGGCGCTCAAGGGCGACACCTCCGACAACATTCCCGGCGTGCCCGGAGTCGGCGAGAAGACGGCGATCAGCCTGCTCCAGCAGTTCGGAACGTTGGATGGCATCTACGCCGGCCTCGACGAGGTCAAGGGCAAGCTTCGCGACCGCCTCGCCGAGCATCGCGAGTCGGCGTTCATGTCTCGCGAGGTCGGGCGCATCGTGACGGACCTGCCGGTCGAGCTCGACCTCGAGGAGGGCCGGACGGGCCGATACGACCGCCGCGCGGTGGCGCAACGACTCCGCGAGCTCGAGTTTCGGTCGCTCATCGACCGACTGCCAGCGTCGAGCATCGCCCCCACCGGCCACGACAGCCCGGAGCAGGAGACGAAGGGTGGGCTGCAGCTGAGCCTCGAGCTGCTGGGGAGCGGTGCCGCAGCCGCGGCCGCGGCCGACGGCGCGCCACGCGCTCAGCCCGACCCGCTCGCGGATCCAGGCGGAGCGATCGAGCACATCGACCCGCGCGTCGTGCGCGGCGAGCCCGAGATGGCCGAGCTGAACGCCTGGCTCGAGGCGCACGGCGACGACATCGGCATCGGGTGGTCGGTCGGGAGCGGGCGGCCTCTCTCACGGCGCCTCATCGGGATCGCGCTGGCCGGGCGGGACGGCAGCAGCTGGTACGTGCCCTGCGATCCGTCCAGCATCGCGGTCGAGCGCCTGCCAGCGTGGTTCGGCCGGGAGGACCGCAAACGGATCGGCCACGACCTCAAGCAGCTGGTCACCACGCTGGCGGCCGATCGCGGCCTGGTGCTGCAGGGCACGTTCTTCGACACGCTCGTCGCGGGCTACATGTGCAACCCGGCGCTCCGCTCGCAGACGATCGATGACGTGGCCGCCACTCGCTTCGCGACCGAGCTTCCGCCGCGTGCCGTTGGCCCGGAGACAGGCGCGGAGGAGCAGGCGATCGCTCGTCGTGCGGCCGGCGAAGCGCTCACCGCGCTGCTCGTCGCGCCATCTCTCGAACGGGAGCTGGCCGACGGCGCGGTGGCCGGCCTCTTCGAGGAGGTCGAGATGCCGCTCCTCCCCGTGCTCGCGCGGATGGAGCTGGCCGGCATCGCCGTCGACCTCGGTGCGCTCGCGGCGATGCGCGAGGAGTTCGCGGCAACCCTCGCGCGACTCGAAGGGCGTATCTACGAGCTTGTCGGGCGCGAGTTCAACATCGGCTCACCGAAGCAGCTCGAGCAGGTCCTCTTCACCGATCTTGGCCTGCCGGGATCGAAGCGGACGCGGACGGGGTACTCGACCGACGCGTCGGTCCTCGAGGAGCTCCGAGACCGCCACGAGGTCGTTGGCCTGATCCTCGAGCATCGCCAGGTCGCCAAGCTCAAGTCGACCTACGTCGATGCGCTTCCCACGCTGGTCGACGCCGACGGCCGGGTACACACGACCTACCAGCAGGCCGTCGCCGCAACGGGACGGCTGTCGAGCACCGATCCGAACCTCCAGAACATCCCGATCCGGACCGCGCTCGGGCGCCGCATCCGGAGGGCGTTCGTGGCGCCGCCCGGACGCCTCCTCTTCGGTGCCGACTACTCGCAGCAGGAGCTGCGCATCCTGGCGCACGTGTCGGGTGACGCCGGCCTGCGCGCCGACTTCGAGGCGCATTCGGACATCCATCTCGCCGCCGCCGCGCGCGTCCTCGGCCTCGCGCCGGAGCAGGTCGGGCCCAAGGAACGCAGCGTCGCGAAGATGATCAACTACGGGATCGCCTACGGGCTCTCCGACTACGGCCTTGCCGAGCGTCTCAAGATCCCGCGCGAGGAGGCTCAGCGGTTCATCACCGACTACTTCGCCGCGTACGAGGGCATCCGGCGCTACACCGTCGAGATGAAGATCCTCGCTCGCGACCAGGGCTTCGTGACGACCCTGCTCGGTCGCCGCCGCTACCTCCCCGAGCTGACCGCTCGCAATGGCGCGCTTCGCTCCGCCGGTGAACGCATGGCGATCAACATGCCGATCCAGGGGACGGCGGCTGACGGCATGAAGATCGCGATGCTCCGCGTGGACGAGGCGCTCCGCGAAGGCGGCTTCCACTCGAGCATGCTGCTCCAGGTCCACGACGAGCTCGTCTTCGAGACTGATGAGGACGAGCTGCCGCGACTCGCGTCGACGGTGAAGGAGCTGATGGAGGCGGCCCTCCCGCTCGACGTCCCGCTCGAGGTCGACCTCAAGGTCGGTCAGAACTGGGAGGAGATGGATCGCTACCTGCACGAGCCCGACGGCTCGTGGCGGCGCATTCCGAAGTCGGCGGGCCAGGTCGCGATCGAGGAGGCCGAGGAGGAGGTCGCGGCCGAGCTCGTCGGCTAGCTTCCGCCGCAACCTGCCTTCGGTCGCGGCAGATGGCCTGTCAGCGGATATATCACTAACGATATAACGGCTGACGCACTAGCGTCGCGCAACTGACCGGCGCCATCAGCCACACTCATCCGCGAGATGCCGGAGCTTCCCGAGGTAGAGACCGTCGCGCGTGATCTTCAGCGCTGGGTCGCCGGCGCCACGATCCGCGGCGCCGAGGTCCATTGGGAACGTACGATCCGCCATCCACAGCCGGCCGAGCGGTTCGCGGCCGAGATCGCCGGTGCGACGATCCGGCGAGTGACCCGTCGCGCCAAGACGGTCCTCCTGCACCTCGCCGACGGCCGCGTCATGACGGTCGCGCTGCGCATGACCGGGGCGCTTATCGTCGCGGCGCCGGGCACGCCACCCGATCCATACGCGCGGGTCGTCTTCGCGCTCACCGACGGCCGGGAGCTGCGGTACCGCGACGTGCGCAAGTTCGGACGGATCGGGCTGTGGCCTGGTGGCGGACTGCGCAGCGTCGGCGCCGGCCGCGGCTCGCGCTCGCGGAAGGTCGCGGAGGGAGGCGGCCGCTACCGCATCGGCGAGGTCTTCAGCGGCCACGGCCCGGAGCCGCTGGGTCGGTCGTTCAGCGCGGCCCGCTTCGCGGAGCGCCTGTCGCACCGATCAGCGAGGCTGAAGACGCTCCTGCTCGATCAAACCTTCGTGGCCGGAGTCGGCAACATCTACGCGGACGAGGCGCTGTGGCGCGCGAGACTCCATCCGCTGCGCTCCGCCGACTCGCTCAACGACGCCGAGGTGCGGCGGCTGCACCGTGCGGTACGCCAGGTCCTGCGCCAGGGGATCGACAACCGCGGATCGAGCTTCAGCGACTACGTCGGCGCCGACGGGGAGCCCGGCGACAACGCGGAGCGGCTGATGGTCTACCGGCGCACCGACCAGCCGTGCTATCGCTGCGGCCGGCCCATCAGCCGCATCGTGGTCGGTCAGCGCAGCACCCACTTCTGCCCTCGTTGCCAGCCCGAGCCGATACCATCGACGGCGCGATGAAGGTGATCGGCCTGACCGGCAACATCGGCTGCGGCAAGAGCACCGTGGCGGGCATGCTGCGCGACCTTGGGGCCGCGACCGTTGACGCGGATGTCGTCTCCAGGGAGATTCGCCACAACGACTCCGATGCCCGAGCCGAGATCGTTCGGCGCTTCGGCACCTACGAGGCCGACGAGCTGGGGTCGATCGTCTTCTCGGATCCCGACGAGCTCCGCGACCTCGAGGCGATCCTGCATCCAAGGGTGCGCGGCGCGATCCGCGCGCGTCTTGCCGAGCTCGAGCAGGGCGGCGTCGAGGTGGTCGTGGTCGAGGTCATCAAGCTGTTCGAGTCTCCGCTGGCCGATGCGTACGACGAGGTCTGGGTCGTCCGCTGCGACGAGGCCGACGCGATCCGTCGCCTGGCCGAGTCGCGCGACATGGACGAGGAGGCAGCACGGCTGCGCCTCGCCAGCCAGTCACCGCAGGACGAGAAGATCGCGAAGGCCGACGTCGTGATCGACGGGTCGGCGCCGATCGAGGAGACACGCCGCCAGGTGGAGCGCGCCCTGGCGGCGGTGCGCTCCTCCTAGTTCCCGGCGCTGCGATCCTCGAGGTCGGGCGGGACGGGGACCGGGAAGTCGAACTCCTCGATGAGCTGATCGATCGTGGAGCCGTCCGTGTCGGCCAGGCGGTCATCTACCTCGGGTCGCAGGGCCATCGTGAAGATCCCGCCCACCGCTTGGAGCTCGGCGATCTTTTCCGCCGTCGCCACGTCGGTCCGGACGATGTAGAGGTCGCCGTTGCGGGCCAGGATCGTCAGCGACTGGAGCGTCACCTTCGTGGAGGGCCCGGGGACGTAGCGGTCCGCCTGGGCGGTGACCTCGTCAGGCGACAGGCCGACCTCCGGGTTGATCGCCATCGTCACGATGAGGTCGACCAGCTGGCCGGCGACCAGGGTCCCGGCAACCGCGTTCGCCGCCTCGACGGTGAGGCTCACCGCCCGGAGATCAGGGCCGTTCGGGTCGAACTCCTCGTTCGGGTCGAGGATGGAGAAGGTCTGGCCCTCGGTGGTCGAGGCGAGGACGTTGCGGGTGATGAGCTGCCCCGACGACACGGCCGAGCCGGTCACCCGTCCGAGAACCTCCTCGAGCGAGGCGAATGCCGCCTCGTTCGTCGGGTCGATCGGAACTGACCGGACGCTGAGGTCACCCTCCTCGAGCGCCTTGCGCGCCGGGATGTCCCGTGACGCGACCACCACGGATCGCAGCTCCACGTCGCGGCTCATCAGCTGGCTGGTTGTCTGGAGGGCCACGAAGACAGTCCCCGCGACGAGGAGCGCCACGATGATGCCGACGCCGATGTAGAGCTTCGACCGCCGGCTGTTTTTGTCTGAGTACTCGATTTCCACGTTCAGGCGCTCCTTGAAAAGCTGCGGCGGATCACGACCAGGGCTGCAGCCGAGCACGCTGAGCACGGCGCAGGCTGGGGTCATGAGGATTGGCGTGGATCCCGGACACTGCGTGTCCCTGGATGTTGTTCGAGCCGATCGAGTCGACCTCGAAGACGGCGAACCCGATGATGTCGACGTACTGGCCGCTCGCCGTGGTCGTCGCAACGGTGAAGCGAACGCTCTGCAGGTGCGTGACGGGCTGGCCGTCGCTGTTCGTGCCCATGGCCCGAACCGTGAAGAGATAGCAGCCCTGGGACATGCCGGTCGTGGTGATCGTCAGGCTCGCCGGCGCGCCGGCGCCGGCTGCCGGCGCCACGGTCGCGGCACTGATTCCGACCGATCCCGACGCGAGGGAGGCGGGAGCCAGGCTGCACGTCGTAAGCGATCCTGGGTCCCAGCTGAGGCTTACCGATGAGGCCGTCGCTGGGCCACCGGTCCACGCGGCACTGCCGCTGCCGGTCGAGACGGCGATCGGCAGGTTGATCGTTCCGCCGAGGACCGCGGTGGATCCGTCGAGGACCGAGTTGGCGAGACTGAAGTCGCGGGTCACCCGGGTGTCGCCGGCATCGGTGTAGTCACCGTCGCCGTTCGCATCGGTCTGTACGCGGACAGGGACCGGGACGCGGCGGCGCTGGTAGTACGGGTTGCCGGACTCGCCCTCGATCCACGTGGTGTAGATGCCCGGTGGAATCGCGTTCGACCGCATCCCGGTCATCGTGACGTTCGTCCCGCCAGTGGTCGGCATGAAGACATTCGGCGTCCACGTCGGCGCGGACAAGTCACCTGCGCCCGGGGGAGTGACGGAAGGATCGGGCAGGATGTCCAGCTCCGGGAACCCGGCGGTCGCCGCCGCGGCGTCCCCCGTCAGCTTCAGGGTCACGGTGCTCGCGAACTCGCCGTTGCGCGTCACGCGGACGTTCGGTCCGTTGACCGGCGCGGTCGTCGTCGATGGCAGGGTGATCTCGACCGGGGGCACGATCGCGAAGTCGGGGATCTCCATCACCACGCCGTCGTAGACGGCGAGGAGGACGCGATCGCCGGGCTGGTACGAGTCGTCGAACTGGTGGACGATGAACGAGCTGCTGTTGCCGGACAGCACGGCGACCTGCGTGTCACCGGTTGGGGGGACGCTGACCGAGGGAAAGGCAGGCCCCGGATAGCCGGTGACGAGGTACTCGCCCTGCATATCCTTGAGCGTGTTCGGATTCGTGCCCGGGGTGACCCCGTTGAAGTACTGGCGGCTGCTGACCGTCTCGAAGTTCCGGACATCGAGCGCGATGAAGCCGCGGAAGCTCGAGTCGTTGACCGCCTTGCTCCCCGGGCCGTAGATGTCGAAGGAGGGACCCGGCATGAGCTCCGTGGCTGGAACCCGCGAGCCGTACCCTCTCGGGTCGGCCGGATCGACGGCTCCCGATCCGCTCGTCCCGCTGGTCGCCACGTGATCGACGAATCCGCCTCCGGGCCCGGGCGGGCTGCTGTACCGACGCACGACCAGCGGGACCTCTGGGCCGCCCTGGAGGTCGCACCGGGCACGGGCCCGGGCCTCGAGCGTCGGCACGCCGACGACCCGAGCGAGCGCCGTCTCGACGCTCGAGGTGATGGCGACGCGCACCGTCGTCCCCGCGACCACGATGCCGCTGATGAGCTCATCGGCCTCGATCGACGCGCTCCCGTCCTCGTCTTCGTACGTTGGTGGAGCGTCGATGCTTGCCAGCGCGCCGGCCGGTGACGAATCGAGGTTTGCGAGGGCAACCTGCCGCGCAACCAACGATGCGTCGGCGTCCGTCCCGCCCTGGATCAGCTCACGGCAGGCGGCGAGCGCCGCGGCATCCGCCGCGGTCTGCGCGTGCCGCTGCTCGGCGTTCTGGCGACCGAGGTCCACGGCGACACCGGCGAAGCCCAACAGGACGACCATGACGATGGCGAGGATCACGAAGACCTGGCCGCGCGGTTCGATCGGCGGCATCAGTTCATGACCATCGTCGCCGTCACCGACTGGACGAAGCGCCCGCCGCCGTCGGTCGGGAGGATGCCACCGAGCAGCGGGACGATGATGTCCGACCGATAGGTGAGCGTGACCTGGACGACGCAGCCCACGGGATCATTGGTCGCGCAGTACGTCCCGGCCGCGGGGCAGGGTGAGGTCGGTGTCGCCATGGCCGTGCAGAGCGTGAGCGTGATGTCGCCGTTGACCCAGCGATCGTGCAGGCCGTCACCGTTGAGGTCGGATGCCGACCCGGGCGGGCACGGCCGCGTTGCGACGAAATATGGCCCTGATGGCGACAGCGTCCCGAATGACCGCTTCGCGGCGTCGAGTGCCGCGGTGCATCGGTCGAGGTCGTTGACAGCGCGGGAGGCGGCGATGTCGTACCTCACGATGGTCGCCGATCGAGCGGCCTCGCGGGTCGCGTTGGTGAGCGTCACGTTGGCGCCGAGAATCAGCCCGAACTGGATGATGCCGACGACGATCAGCAGGATCGGCAGGAGGACGGCAGCGAACTCGACGAGGGCCTGTCCGCGGGGTTCCGTGCCCGGAAACGGCAAAGCCACCGGCAACGCCGGCCCGTGATGCGGGGCGCGCTTGATTTCGTGCATTCGGCGATGGCGCGGCACATGCGGTGGGGGTTGGTAAGCGACCAAGCGGCATCGTAGAAATGGGGAGGTCGGCTCGGAATAGGTCGTTGGGGCGGACAGGATGGGACGGATGGAGGCCGGTTAGAATCGGAACCCCATGCCCGACCTCAAGGTCCACGCGCCCTACGAGCCCACCGGCGACCAGCCGACCGCCATCGCGGAGCTGGTCGACGGCGTCGGCCGCGGGCTGAAGCACCAGGTCCTGCTCGGCGCCACGGGCACCGGCAAGACCTTCACGGCGGCCAAGCTGATCGAGGCCGTCCAGAAGCCGACCCTGATCATGGCGCACAACAAGACGCTCGCCGCGCAGCTGTACCAGGAGTTCAAGGAGTTCTTCCCGGACAACGCCGTCGAGTACTTCGTCAGCTACTACGACTACTTCCAGCCCGAGGCCTACCTGCCGCGGAGCGATACGTACATCGAGAAGGACTCGTCCCGCAACGACGAGATCGATCGGCTGCGGCACAACGCGACCCGAGCGCTATTCGAGCGTCGGGACGTCGTGATCGTGGCGTCGGTATCTGCGATCTACGGGCTTGGCGCTCCGGTCGACTACGGCGCCACGGTCATCAACCTCAAGCGCGGTGGGCACTACCGGCGCGACGGGATCCTGCGCCACCTCGTCGACCTCCAGTATCAGCGCAACGACGCCGCCCTGGGGCGGGCGAAATTCCGGGTGCGCGGCGACGTGCTGGAGGTCCAGCCACCGCACGGCGAGTACGTCGTGCGGGTGGACTTCTTCGGCGACGAGGTGGAGCGCATCGTCGAGATCGACGACCTGACCGGCGAGGTGCTGGCCGAGCGGACCGAGGTCAACCTCTTCCCGGCGACGCACTACGTCACGCCGCGCGACAAGATGCTGGTCGCGATCGAGAAGATCGAGTCCGAGATGGAGGAGCGGGTCTCCTGGCTCGGCGATCAGGGGCGCGACCTCGAGGCGGCGCGCCTCCGGCAGCGCACGCAGTTCGACCTCGAGATGATGCGCGAGGTCGGGTTCTGCTCGGGCATCGAGAACTACTCGCGACATCTCGCCGGCCGCGAGGAAGGGGAGCGCCCGTGGACGCTCATCGACTACTTCCCGACCGACTTCCTGTTGATCATGGACGAGAGCCACATCAGCATCCCGCAGGTCCACGGCATGTACAAAAACGACCGGACCCGCAAGGAGATCCTCGTCGACTTCGGGTTCCGGCTGCCATCGGCGCTCGACAACCGGCCCCTCACCTTCGAGGAGTTCGAGGACCACATGAGCCAGGTGGTCTACATGTCCGCCACGCCCGGGCCGTACGAGAAGGAGCTTGCCGAGCACGTCGCCGAGCAGTTCATCAGGCCCACCGGCGTCGTTGATCCGACGATCACCGTCCGCCCGACGAGCGGCCAGATCGACGACCTCCTGGCCGAGATCCGCGCCACGGTCGAGCGCGGCGAGCGAGTCCTCGTCACCACGCTCACGAAGAAGATGGCCGAGGACCTGGCCGACTACCTCGCCGAGCTGGGCATCAAGGTCCAGTGGCTCCACTCCGAGGTCGACACGCTCGAGCGCGTCGAGATCCTGCGCGACCTGCGGCTGGGCGTCTACGACGTGCTCGTCGGGATCAACCTGCTCCGCGAGGGCCTCGACCTGCCCGAGGTGACGCTGGTCGCGATCCTCGACGCCGATAAGGAGGGCTTCCTGCGCTCGGGCGGCTCCCTCATCCAGGTCATCGGCCGCGCGGCGCGGAACATCGGCGGCCGCGTGGTCATGTACGCCGACCGCACGACCGACTCGATGCAGGCGGCCATCGACGAGACGAACAGGCGCCGTGAGAAGCAGGTCGCCTACAACACCGAGCACGGGATCACACCCGAGACGGTGATGAAGGAGATCCGCGACATCCACGAAAGCCTGCGCCGGGTCGCGGAGTCGCGAGCCGAGCTCCAGGTGGAGGGCAAGGAGCCGGAGGAGATCGCCGCCATGACGGGACGCCTGGAGGCGCAGATGAAGGAGGCTGCCCGCAACCTCGAGTTCGAGCGCGCGGCCGCGCTCCGTGACGAGGTGCTTCAGCTGCGCCGCCTCCGCGAGGAGCTGGCGGCCGCCCCCGGCACCATCCCGGCCGACGTCTACGCCGCTGCCGCCGATGCGCTCGAGGACGGCAACGTCCGCCGGCCGCGGGAGAACGACCAGGTCTTCAGCGTGCAGACGCGCCCCAACGTCATCGCCGCCGGGAGCCGGCGGCGGCCCCCACGCCGGAGGCGGCCATGACGTCCATGGCCGTCGGAATCGGTGGCGGCTGATGGCGGGCACGATGCCGCATGCCATCTTCATCGAGACCGACCTCGACGCCCAGGGACTCGTTGGCGCGTACGCCGCGGAGCTTCCCGGCTGCGCAGCCTTCGCGGCCAGTGCCGACGAGGCGGCCGGCGCCATCCCGATGCGGGTGAGCCGGTTCACCACCTGGTTGCGCGAGCGCGGTGAGGAGTCCCCGAGCTTCGTCGGCGACAACTGGTACGAGGTCGAGCGGGCCGCGGTCAGCGACGGACGCCGAGCGGCGTTCACGCTCGACGAGCTGCCACCGAGCGCCGACGAGTTCGCGGCGTGGCTCCGGTGGCTCGAGCTGGCCCGCGAGGAGCTCGCCGATGCGATCGATGCGGGGGACCCGCTGGCGGCCGCCGACCTCCTCGACTCGATCGAGCGCCAGGACGTCGCCTTCGTGGCGGAGCTGGGCGGGGCCGCGCCCGAGCTGACCAGCGATCCGATCGATCGCCTCTACATCGCCCGCGACGCCCTGACCGATGCGCTGTCCGCGGCCGGCACGTTCCAGGACGGCGTGCGCCGCATCCTTCGCATCGCCATTGCCGACGACCTGCGCGCGGCCGACGCCCTTCGCCCCACGGCGTGATCGACCTGGAAGGGGCGGAGCCGAAGCGGCTGCGCCATGCCGGCGAGTGGCCGGTTCCCGAGCCTCGCCGCGCGCCCACCGGGACGGAGCTCCGCGGGCTCCAGGACGCGATGCCGCGCTGCGCGGATGGGGCATCGCCCGTGCTGTCCGGCGACGGCACCGAGGCGGCGATGCTCATCGGCCAGGCACCGGGCTGGCGGGAGATCGAGACCGGGCTGCCCTTCGCGTGGGATGCCGGGAAACGCCTGTGCGGCTGGTTGGCCGCCGCGGGGATTGGCGTCGACGACTTCCGGGATCGCTGGTACGTCACGAGCGTCGGGAAGTGCTACCCCGGCCGTGCCCCGGGCTCATCTGTCGACCGGCCTCCGTCGACGGCCGAGATCGCCATCTGGGCGCCGTACCTCCACGACGAGCTGCGCCTCGTGATGCCGGAGCTCCTGCTCCTCGTGGGCGGCGTGGCGCATCGGTTCGCCTTCGGCGCGAACGCGCGGCTGGACGACCTCGTCGGTCGCGAGCTCCGCTGGGATGCCGCGCCGGGCGCGTCGGTGCTGTGTCTGCCGCATCCATCCGGCGCGTCGACCTGGCTCAACGACCCGGCGCGCGTTGAGCTCTGGCGGCGCGGGATCGCCATCCTTCGCGACCGTTGGGCGATGGCGCGGGCATGAGTCGCGAGATGCGCTTCGCCGTCATCGGCCTGGTTGCACTCGGCGGCTTCGTCGCCGTGATGATCGTGGTCGGCTCGATCGGCGGCGCGCGCCCGGACGTGGATCCGCTGAGCGTGGACGAGGCCCTGGCCGGCGGCGCGCCCGCGGACCGGTGGAGCGACGCGGAGCTGCACGTCACCGGGTGGTACGCCGAGCTCGACGCCGACTGCGTCGGCGACGACGGGGGAGCCGATGCTTCGGTGAGCTGGCTGCAGCGCGAATGCCCGCTCCGCGTGCTCCTGCCGTCTCAGCCCGACGCCGAGGTCACCCAGGCGGAGCTCCTTCGGGACGGCCTGTTGCTGGCGGCGCCGCAGGGGCGGGCGTTCCCGGCGCGTGCGGAGCCGGAAGGTCCCAACCTGCGGGGAGGGCAGCTCGTGTTTGTCGGCCATTTCGCCGATCCCGCCGCCGATGCCTGTATTCCTGAGCGTGTCGAGCGCTGTCGCGACACGCTCGTTGTGAGCGACTACGACGAGCTTGTTCGTTGATCGAGCAAGGTAGACTGCATGGCACGGAGGGTACGGAGGGCACGGAGGAGAGTGGCCGGCCCACGTCCGGATAGTGAGGTAGACACGTGGATATCCTGGCTGCACTGTTCCTGTTCGCCATTGGCGCGGCCGTATTGCTGCTCGGTTTTCGACTGTTCCTGACGTTGCTGCCGATCATCGGCCTGTTCGCCGGCTTCTTCGCCGGGGCGCAGTTCATCGCCTACCTGTTCAACGAGGGCTTCCTCGTCAGCGTGCTCGGCATCGTCGTCGGCGTGATCACCGGGCTCGCGTTCGCGATACTCGCGATCTTCTGGTGGTGGGCCGGCGTCGTCATCGCCATCGGCGCGATGGGCTTCGCCATCGGCTACGGGATCCTGCCGCTCTTCGGCCTGGAGCTCGACTTCGTCGCCTTCCTGATCGGCCTGGCCGTCGGCGTTGTCTTCGCGCTCGGCGCGATCGTCCTGCGCCTGCCCCGCGCCCTCGTCGTGGTCACCACGTCGCTCTGGGGCTCCGGTGCGGTCCTGGCCAGCGTGATGGTGCTCTTCCAGATGGTCGAGACGAGCGAGCTCGGATACGGCGCGGTCAGCGCGGTGATCGGCGAATCCTTCCTGTGGGCCGTGGCGTGGATCGCACTCGCCGTCGTGGGGATGGGAGTCCAGCTCGTCACGAGCGAGGAGCTCACGCTCATTCCCGAGGACCCGGGTCCCTCGATGACCCCGACCTACGGGAGGGTTCCGCCTCGCCCCTGACCTCGGTCAGGAACCCGTCACCATGTCGAGCAGGCCCAGCTGGCGGGCCCGCCGCATGAACCAACCGAAGAGCGCCAGCGCGAGCGGTAGGGCAATGGCCGTGGTTACCAGCAGGTAGATCATGACCGTTCCGTCCGAGAGGTCGCCGAGCGCGCCGGGAGATCCATGGCCCAGGAGACCCCGGCGCGATGCCTCGAGCCACCACGTGGTGGGCGTCGCGTAGGCGATCGGCTGCAGGAAGGCCGGCAGGATGTCGATCGGAAAGATCGCGCCCGAGATCAGGTAGAGGGCGCCGGCGATGGCCTCTGGGTAGTGCCATGCCTCCTGGCGCAGCTGGAGGCACCAGCCGGCCATCCCGATGCCCAGCGCCATGACCGCGACGAGGCCGAGCGCGCTGGCCGGCACGAGGTACAGCACGTTCGGCTGCAGCTCGATGTCGAGGAAGACGACACCGACCAGCAGGGTCAGCACGACGGCGACCAGCGAGATCAACACGCGCGCCAGCGATCGACCGATGAGGAACGGGAAGAGCGACGTGGGGGTGACGACGACGTACTTGATCATCCGGTAGCGCTCGCGATCCTCGAGGATCGACTGGACCATGCCGCTCATCACGCCGAACACGACGTTCCAGAGCGCGCTGCCGACGATCATGAACTGGAGGAACTCGGTGCCCTGGCCACCGGTGATGACCTGGAACATCACGACAAGGATCAGCGCGGCGGCGAGTGGCTTGGCGATCGTGTAGACGGCGAACAGGAACGGATCCGACCAGTTCGATTCGATCGCCCAGCCAAGGCCGATGGCGGTGCGGAAGCTCCGCCACGAATCGGCGAACGTCATGCCGCGGACCTCGGCGGCCCGATTGATCACTGCCATCGCAGCGTGAGGCGCCCCTCGCGCCGGGCCAGATGTTCGAGATAGCGCAGCGCGATCCGCGCGCCGACGAGGAACACGACGCCCATGACCGCCAAGATGGCCATCTCGGTACCGACCGGCAGCACGCCCGCGACGTCGCTGCCGGCGAAAACGAGCTGGCGCATTGCGTCGAGGCCAACCGCGAGCGGCAGGGTCGCCATCATCAGGCCGGCGATGGGGCCGATGGCGCGCAGTGGGAAGTTCACCCCGCCGAGGAAGTAGATCGGCTCCTGGAGCAGCTCGGCCAAGTGGTTCGCTTCCCGTCCCCACATCAGGAACAGCGAGGCGAAGAGCATCCCGAGGCCGTAGAGGGGAATCATGGTCAGGATGAAGACCGCCACGAGCAGCCATGGCTGCTGGATGTCGTAGGTCACCCCGTACAGAAGCGAGCCGATGACGATGACGGCCACCGCTCGCGAGCTCGTCATCACCAGGCCGCCGATGGCCATGCCGGCGAGGATGCTCATGAGGTGCATCGGCGCGGTGAAGTAGAGCTCGAGATTGCCCTGGTCCTTCTCCCAGTAGAACTGCGCGGCCATCATCCAGACCACGTTGAGCCAGAAGGCAGTCATGGCGCCGCCGATCACGACGAATCCGATGTACTCCTCGGGCGCCTCGAGGGCGCGGTACACGAAGACGAAGGCGCTGACGGCGAGGAACGGCAGAAGGATCTCGAAGAAGATCCACGAAGGCTCGCGCGTGAGCCCGATGATGCGCGGATAGGCGCGCCCGACTACGGCGCGAAGGTTCGATCGGACGACCCGGCTCCTCGACCATTCGGCCGCGTCGCGCGGGTTCGTCGCGGTGGTCGCGCGGTAGCTCGTCACGACTCGGGCTCCCGGTTTCCCTCCTGGCCGAAGCCGCGTCCCACCAGCTCGACGAAGACATCCTCGAGGCTCGGCTCCGACTTCGCGAGGCCCACGAGCTGTGAGCCGCGCTCCGCGACGGCTGTCACCACGCTGGTCAGCGCCGAGTCGTCGGCGAGGGCAACCTTCAGGGCGACCCTGTCGGCGCCGGCCGCCTCGCTCGCGCCATCCTCGTCGGCCTGGACCGCGGACAGGACACCAGGCAGCGCGCCAATGGCGGCCAGGCCGCCGTTCTCGGGCATCCGGTCCAACTCGATGCGGAAGATCGACTCGGCCTGGACGCGACGTCGCAGCTCATCGGCCGTCCCGAGGGCCAGGATGCGACCCCGGTCGACGATGGCGATGCGGTCGCAGAGCTGCTCCGCCTCGACCATGTAGTGCGTCGTCAGCAGGAGCGTCCGCCCGGGGGCTGCGGCCTTCCACGCCAGCGTGTGCTCGCGGAGGTCCCTCGCGGCCGCCACGTCGAGGCCCAGCGTCGGCTCGTCGAGGAAGAGGACCCACGGGTCGTTCAGCAGCCCGCGCGCGAAGTTCAGCTTCTGGCGCTGGCCGGTCGACAGGGTGCGCACCTTCTGGTCCTTCTGCTCGGTCAGCCCTGTGATCTCGATGAGCTCGTCCACCTTGCGCCAGCCCTCGCGATAGGGGAGCCCGTAGAACTGGCTGAACATCCAGAGCTGCTCGCGAAGCGTCAGGAGGCCGTATCCCGACTGTTCGCCGCCGGAAACCATATTGATCACGCGCCGGATCTTGGCGGTCTCCGTCTCCACGTTGAAGCCGGCGACCTTGGCCGTGCCGCTCGTCGGCAGGAGCAGGGTCGTCAGGATCTTGATGAGGGTCGTCTTCCCGGCGCCGTTTGGTCCGAGCAGCCCGAAGTATTCACCTGGCTGGACGTCGAGATCGACGCCGGCCAGGGCGGTCACTGGATTCGGCTTCGCCTTGTAGACGCGCGTGACTTCGCGCGCGCTGATGGCAAGTTCGTCAGGCATGGAAAGAGAGCACCGGCGAGCAGATGGTTTGCGGGAGGGGAGGTCGATGGTAGCACCGCGGCGTCCCCCGCGGAAGGCGGCCGAGTCGTCAGGGAGCGTCAGCCGGCGTCGCGCTCGCCGTCACATTCGCCCGGGGCATGATCGCAATCGGCGGACAGGAGACCGGCTCCCGCAATCCCGAGCAGCGCTTCCTGCGCCTCGCGCTCGTCAAGCGGGGCCGGCACGACCTGGAGCGCGAACTCGACTCGGGTCGCCAGCCGCGCGCTCAGGAAGTCCGAGGTGCTGAAGACCCTCCAGCGGCCAAGGTCGT
The DNA here is from genome assembly GCA_963828485.1 of uncultured Chloroflexia bacterium. Classification (GTDB taxonomy): domain Bacteria; phylum Chloroflexota; class Limnocylindria; order QHBO01; family QHBO01; genus JACDBZ01. The sequence continues at coordinate 733,663 of CAWHEV010000010.1, read as the reverse complement.
CATAGATGACGATGCCGTATCCCTTGATGGCGACGGAGAACATCGGGTGCGACGCTCCAGCGAACGAATGTACTACCTGGGTCCTAGTACCACACAGGATCGCGCAGGCAGCGGTGGCTGCCAACTCGTCAGGTCTCACCCACACATCACCTCACCGCTCAAATTGTCGCCTTCTTACCGGGCTCCGTGTGTGAGAGCGCTCTCTTGACGGCGTGTCGTATCCTGTCGTGGTGAACGTGAGAGCGCTCTCCCGGTGGTAGGTGCACGCTCCATGCGTGGACCAGCAACGCTCGAGCAGGTCGCGCGCGCGGCCAAGGTATCTCGCGCCACCGCCTCCCGTGTCGTCAACGGCGATCGCCGCGTGGCCGAGGCGTCCCGCACGGCGGTCCAGGCGGCGGTCCGGGACCTCGCCTATACGCCGAATCGTGCGGCGCGCAGCCTCGTCACTCGGCGGAGCGAATCCGTTGCCGTGGTCATCCCGGAGCCTACCGGCCGGCTGTTCGGGGACCCATTCTTCCCGCGACTCCTGCGCGGAGTCAGCGGCGAGCTCGCGGCCGAGGGACTCCAGCTCGTGTTCCTCATGCCCCAGGACCGCTTCGACGAACGCCGCGTGTCGCGATACCTGTCCGGCGGCCATACCGATGGCGTGCTGCTCGTCTCGCTCCATGGAGCCGATCCGCTCCCGCCCGACCTGCAGCGCCAGGGCATTCCCACCGTCGTCGCCGGCCGCCCGGCCGCCGCCGGGATGACGTACGTGGACGTGGACAACCGTGGTGGCGCGGCCCTGGCCATGCGTCATCTCGTCGACACGGGGCGCTCGGCAATCGCGACGATCGCGGGACCGCAGGACATGGCGCCGGGTGCCGATCGTCTCGCCGGATACCGGGACGTGCTTTCCGAGGCCGGCCTCCCGGCCGACGAGCGCCGCGTCGCCGTGGCGGACTTCACGCTCGACGGCGGGCGCGCGGCGATGGAACGGCTGCTCGCCGGCTCGGTTGACATCGACGCCGTCTTCGTGGCCTCGGACCTGATGGCGGTCGGCGCCCTCGCCGCACTCGGCGCAGCCGGCCGAACGGTCCCCGGCGACGTCGCGGTCGTGGGGTATGACGACTCCCCGCTGGCCGCATCCACGATCCCGGCACTGACGAGCGTCCGTCAGCCCATCGAGGAGATGGGTCGCGAGATGGTGCGGTTGCTGATGGAGGAGATCCGGACGCCGGGGCGGCCGCCGCGCCGGGTGATTCTCGACACCGAGCTCGTGAGGCGCGAGTCGACGGCGGAGGAGACCGACTGACTGGGTGGTGGGACGGCGCGGCCGCGGGTCGCGATACGGAGGAAGGAGCGGGCATGCATCGACGGATCCTGGTAATGCGGCGCTTCGGCGCCATGAGCTTCGGGCTGGGCTACTACGAGGACGGGACCTGGGTGGACCACGCGACCGATGTCGAGGCAAAGGTCGTCGGCGACGATGGCGACTCGGATGAGGAGGGCCTTGCCTGGGAGGCGGTCCACAGCTGGTTCAGTTGTTGCGGCAGCGGTTCCGGCGTCGGCGAGGCCGAGCACCTGGAGGAAGATGACCCGGCTCTCGCGGCGGGGACACGCGCCACGGCCGCCGTCGTGCGGTTGGCGTCGTCATAGCATCGCAAGTTCGGGAGACGATCCGTTGAGCACCCGTCCATGACCGTCATCGCGCAGGATGCCCGCGCGCTCGCGGAGCGCTTCCCGACCGGATTCGTGTTCGGAGCGGCGACGTCGGCGTACCAGATCGAGGGCGCCACGGACGTCGGTGGCCGCGGCGTGAGCATCTGGGACACCTACTCGCACACGCCCGGCCGGACCGAGGACGGCGGCACGGGCGATGTCGCCTGCGACCACTACCACCATCTGACCGACGACCTCGACCTCATGCGCGCGCTCGGGCTGGGCGCCTATCGGTTCAGCGTCGCCTGGCCCCGCGTGCAGCCGACGGGAAGCGGCCCTGCCAACCAGGAGGGCCTCGACTTCTACGATCGCCTCGTTGATGGGCTCCTGGAGCGGGGGATCGAGCCATGGCTCACCCTGTTCCACTGGGACCTGCCCCAGCCGCTCGAGGACGCCGGCGGCTGGCCTGATCGCGACGTGGTCGGCCGATTCGGCGAGTACACCGCGATCCTGGCCGACCGATTCGGCGACCGGGTGCGCCACTGGCTGACCCTCAATGAGCCGTGGTGCATCGCGATGCTGGGGTACGGCATCGGCAGGCATGCCCCGGGACGACAGGACTGGCCCGCCGCGTTGCGGGCCGCGCATCACACGCACCTCGCGCACCGCGCGGCGGTCGACGTGATTCGGGCGGCGGTGCCGCGGGCCGACATCGGCATTGCGCTGAACCTCCATCACATCGAGCCGGTCAGCGATTCCGCCGCGGATCGTGGAGCAGCCCGGCTCCACGATGGAACCGCGAACCGCTGGTTCCTCGATCCGGTGATGGGCCGGGGCTATCCCCGCGACGTGGTCGAGGCATATGAGCCGATCCTGCAGGGCGTCGACGTCGGAGAGCTGGACCACGGGACGCCGGCGATCGACACCCTCGGCGTGAACTACTACACCCGCCACGTCATCCGCGCGCCGCGCGAAGGCGAGGCGATCGACGGCCCCGAAGCGGCGATCCCGAGCGGCGGCGGCCTCCCCGTCACCGAGATGGGCTGGGAGGTTCATCCCGAGGGCCTGCAGCTGCTGCTCGAGCGGCTGCACCGCGAGTACGATCCGCCGGCCCTCGCGATCACGGAGAACGGCGCCGCATTTGTCGACGAGGTCGCACCGGACGGATCGGTCCACGACGGTCAGCGCGTGGCGTACCTGCGCGACCATCTCGCGGCGACGGCCGGGGCGATCGAGAGCGGAGCTCCGGTGACGTCCTACTTCGCCTGGTCGCTCATGGACAACTTCGAGTGGGGCTTCGGTTACACGAAGCGCTTCGGCATCGTCCACGTGGACTACGCCACACAGCAGCGAACCGTCAAGGCGAGCGGCCTGTGGTACCGAGATCTCATCTCCGGCGGCGAATCGAGCGCAGGCACGCTCGACTCGCGCTGACGCGGCCGCAGCCCGTCCCTCCACCGGCGGGCTGCGGCAGATCCTTCGCCGACCGGGAATAATCCGGTCAGCGGCTGGCAGGAATAGGGTCGAGACTGGCGGTCGAGCATGGCCGTCATCGCGATCGACGCAAACCGAACAGGCGTTCGCATCGGCTCCAATCCTGCTACGATGGGCGACCGAATGCCCTCCGACAAGATCGTCGTTCGCGGTGCCCGCGAGCACAACCTCAAGAACCTCGACGTGGAGATGCCGCGCGATCGGTTGATCGTCATCACCGGGCTGTCCGGGAGCGGCAAGTCGAGCCTTGCCTTCGATACGATCTACGCCGAGGGACAGCGTCGCTACGTCGAGTCACTGTCGGCCTACGCGCGCCAGTTCCTGGGCCAGATGGAGAAGCCGGACGTCGACCAGATCGACGGCCTGAGCCCCGCCATCTCAATCGATCAGAAGGGCGCCAGCCGGAACCCGCGCAGCACGGTCGGCACGGTTACCGAGATCTATGACTATCTCCGTCTGCTCTTCGCCCGCATCGGCCGCATGCATTGCCCGATCTGCGGACGCGAGATCGAACGGCAGACGGTTGAGCAGATGGTCGACCAGGTGTACGAGCTGCCCGAGGGGAGTCGGGTCATGCTCATGGCGCCGCTCGTCCGGGACCGGAAGGGTGAGCACGAGAAGCTCCTCGCCGGCGCCAAGCAAGCTGGCTTCGTGCGCGTTCGTGTCGACGGCCTGCTCCACGACCTCGACGAGGAGATCACGCTCGACAAGAAGTACAAGCACTCGATCGATGTCGTCGTGGACCGGCTCGTGGTCCGGCACGCGGACGACGAGGGCACCCCGCGACCCGACGCGAGCCGCATGGCCGACTCGATCGAGACGGCGCTCGGCCTGTCGGAGGGCGTGCTGCTCGTGAACCTGCCCGATGCCCCGCCGAAGGAGGCAGACCGCGTCTACAGCGAGAAGTACGCGTGCCCCGAGCACGGCGGGTCGTTCGAGGAGCCGGCGCCACGCAACTTCAGCTTCAACTCGCCCCACGGAGCCTGCCCGGGCTGCACGGGCCTCGGCTCACGCCTGGAGATCGACCCGGACCTCGTCCTGCCGAACGACGAGCTGTCGGTCGACGAGGGGGCGATACTCCCGTGGCGCCGCATGGCCGCCACCGAGAGCTGGTTCGCGAAGATCCTCGACGCCGTGGCCGACCATTACCGCTTCCGGACCGACATTCCCGTGCGCGACCTGGGCGACGACGCGCGCCAGATCCTCCTCTACGGCAACAAGGGCCAGCGGGTCGATGTGAAATACCGCGCCCGCAACGGCAACACCCACACGTTCAAGACGACCTTCGAGGGCGTCGTCCCCAACCTGACGCGCCGATACCGGGAGACGGGCTCCGAGGCGATGCGGGCCGAGCTCGAGCGGTACATGACGAACAAGCCATGCCCGACCTGCAACGGCATGCGCCTGAAGCCGGAGTCACTGGCCGTCACGATCGCGGGACGAAACATCATCGAGACGACGCGCCGCTCGGTGACCGATGCGCTGGCCTGGTACGACCGTCTCCCCAAGCGCCTGAATGCGCGTGAGAACCAGATCGCGGTCCAGGTGCTCAAGGAGATCCGCGCGCGGCTCGGCTTCCTGGTGGACGTCGGTCTCGACTACCTCACGCTCGACCGTGCCTCGGGGACGCTCTCCGGCGGCGAGGCGCAGCGCATCCGGCTGGCCACGCAGATCGGCTCCAGCCTCATGGGCGTGCTGTACATCCTCGACGAGCCATCCATCGGCCTTCACCAGCGGGACAATGCCCGGCTCATCGCGACGCTGGTGCGGCTCAGGGACCTGGGCAACACGCTCCTCGTGGTCGAGCATGACGAGGAGACGATCCGCTCGGCCGACTGGGTGATCGACATCGGTCCCGCGGCGGGCGAGCACGGCGGTCGGCTCATTCACTCGGGGCCGTTGCCGGAGCTGCTCGAGAATCATCGGTCGATCACCGCGGCATACCTGCGCGGCGACCGTGCAGTGCCCATCCCGGAGCGACGCCGCAACGGCAAGGGCGACGCAATCGTCGTTCGCGGCGCGCGCGAGAACAACCTGAAGTCGATCGACGTCGCGTTCCCGCTCGGGCGGTTCGTGGCCGTCACGGGGGTGAGCGGCTCGGGCAAGTCGAGCCTGGTAACGCAGATCCTGCACCCGGCGCTGGCCCAGCGGATCTGGGGCGCGCGCGAGCCCGCCGGGAAGCACGACCGGATCGAGGGGATCGACCTGATCGACAAGGTGATCGAGATCGACCAGTCGCCCATCGGTCGCACGCCGCGCTCGAACCCTGCGACCTACACCGGGCTCTGGACACCGCTGCGCGAGCTGCTGGCGGCCGTCCCCGAGGCGCGGCTGCGCGGCTACAAGCCGGGACGATTCAGCTTCAACGTGAAGGGCGGCCGATGCGAGGCATGCGAAGGCGCCGGCATCGTCCAGATCGAGATGCACTTCCTGCCCGACGTGTACGTGGCATGCGAGGTGTGCAAGGGGAAGCGCTACAACCGCGAGACGCTCGAGATCCACTACAAGGGGAAGAACGTCGCCGAGATCCTCGAGATGACCGTCGAGGAGGCGCTGAAGTTCTTCGAGGCGGTCCCCTCGATCCGCAACAAGCTCGAGACGCTCAACGATGTGGGGATGGGCTACATCCACCTCGGCCAGCCCGCGACGACGCTCTCGGGCGGCGAGGCGCAGCGCGTGAAGCTCGCCACAGAGCTCTCGAAGCGGGCGACCGGCAAGACCTTCTACATCCTCGACGAGCCGACGACGGGGCTGCACTTCGACGACGTCGCGCGGCTGCTGGCGGTCCTCGGTCGCCTCGTGGACAGCGGGAACACCGTCGTCGTCATCGAGCACAACCTTGACGTCATCAAGACCGCCGACTGGGTGATCGACCTCGGCCCCGAGGGCGGCGACAAGGGCGGCGAGCTCATCGCCGCCGGAACGCCCGAGGACGTGGCGCGCAGCCCCGCCTCGTACACAGGCCAGTACCTCAAGGCGGTGCTCGGGGTGACCGCCGAGTCCTCCGTGACCGATGCACCGCGGCGACGCCGCCGACGCGAGGCCGCCGCCGCTGCGTCCTGACGGCCGCTCTCGCGCGGTGAGGGGGGCAGGTCATCCGACACGGATGCCCATCTCGGCGAGGAACGGTGACGGGCGAGCTGGATCGAACGCGAGAACGAGCCGCCGGGTGGCGCGAGTCAGCGCCACGTAGGCGAGACGCCGCTCTTCCTCGAGTGCGCGTCCGGGATCCTCGGCATCGTCGATCGACCGACGGTTCGGGATCCGGTCGGCCTCGAAGCCGATCAGCACGACGGTCTCCCACTCGCGACCCTTCGAGGCATGGACCGTGGCCAGCTCGACCAATGCGTTCGGATCTCGGAGCGATGAGATGCGCGCCCGCGCGTCGTCGAATGCCGCGAGGAACGCATCGGCGGTCCGAAAGCCAACGGTCCAGCTCATCAGCGCGTCGAGCGCATCGTGATCGTCGTCGGCGAGGAGGTCGCCGCTCGGCGTTCCACGTTGCCAGCCGCGTCCAGATCTCAGCATCCTCAGCACGTGGAAGGGATGACCGCGACCCGCCGCTTGGCGCGCGTCATCGATCAGCGCGAGCACGCGATGCGAGTCGACGATCGGATCCACGGCCGTCCTGTGCCTCACCCCACCCCGGACGAACGCGAGCAAGGGCGGAGTGAGCTCGTTCCGCGTTCGCGAGAGGAAGCAGATGGTCCGTCCCGCGGCGGATTCAGCGGCCGCCATGCGTGCCATTGCCTCGGGGGAGTCCGGCCGCGCGGCGTCGACCGCCGAGATGGCCGATGGATCGCCGGCGAGGCCTCCGGGTGCGCTGATCGGCTTGTCGAATCGCTCGTGGTTCACTCCGATCATCCGTGCCGACGCCTCGATGACGGCCCTGGGACAGCGGTAGTTCGTCGCCAGCATCACGCGCCGGGCCGCCGGATAGTCATCGGCGAAGTGCAGGATGCGCCGCACGTCCGCCAGCCGCCAGGCGTAGATGGTCTGGTCGTCGTCGCCGACGACGAACAGGTTGTCCTCGGGCGCCGCGAGGAGTCTCACGAGCCGCAGCTGAGCCGCGTCGACGTCCTGGAACTCGTCGACGCAGACGTGGACGAACCGACGCTGCCAGCGCGCGCGGACCTCGGCGTCGGTCGCGAGCAGCTCACCGGCCCCGATGACCATGTCGTCGAAGTCGATGGCGCCGCGGGCGCTCATGAGGTCGGCGTAGGCGCCAAGGGCTGCAGAAGCCTCCGGCGGCGGCGCTCGTCCCTCGACCTTCCAAGCGGAGAGCCACGTGTCGAGCTGTGGCGCGCCGGGCAGGTCGTCCTTCCTGCCTTCCGCCACTCGACGCCGCGCGGCGCGAAGGACCGGCAGTCGATCGGCGACCAGGTTCGCGCCCTCACCGGCGTCGAGCAGCACCTGGCGAGCGAGGGCGTGAAGCGTCCGAATCTCAATCGATCTCGCGGACGGAATCGCCGGTTCGAGGCGATGTGCCACGCGGGAGGCGAGGTCCTGCGCGGCGTCTCGATTGAACGTGACGACGCAGATGCGTTCGGCAGCCACGCCACGACCCAGCAACACCGCCAGGCGCGCAACCATGGTCGTCGTCTTGCCGCTGCCGGCCGGCGCGATGATCTGCGCCGGCCCGTCTTGAAGCGTCGCCGCGGCGCGCTGCTGGGGGTCGAGGGCGGCCAGGATCGGCTCGACGTCGAGGATCGGGGGAGACGCTGCGGCGACCATCGGCTCAGGATCGAGACGGTCGCTTACCGCGACATTACCTGCGCCTTACGCGTCGAAACCGTATCCTGTGCACGCCCAAAATGACGACCACCCGCAGCCGCAGCATGAGATCCGCGTGACCCAGGACCGATACGACGAGGTTCCCTATGACCGCGAACTCATTCGCTCGGGTGGGGTGACCGCGGGCCGTTCCAGTGGCGCACAGCCGGCACCGCGGGCGGCGCAGTCGCCGCCTCCTGCCGCACAGGCCAGGCGGACGCGACCGGCAGCCGCCGCCAAGCCGCGTCGCCGCCGCGGGTTCTGGGGGACGCTGAAGCTTCTCGTCTTCCTCATCCTCGTGGCCGTCGTCATCGGCGCCGTCCTGCTCGGCTTCCGCGCTGCGGCGTTCAACGACGCGGTCTCGACCGCGCCCTTCCCCTCGACCGCGCTGCTGGGCAGCCTCAACGGTGACGAGCGCGTCAACGTGCTCCTCATCGGCTACGGAGGACCCGATCACGACGGCCCCTACCTGGCCGACTCGATCCAGATCCTCTCGATCGACCCGACCACCGACACGACCACCACCATTCCGATCCCGCGTGACCTGTGGATCGAGGGCGTCGGCGCCTTTCCGGAGAATGGGAAGATCAACGAGGTCTTCGCCGCCGGCCACGCCGAGGGTGGCCTCGAGCGCGGCGGTGAGCTGATGGCCGAGGTGCTCTCCGAGGTGACCGGCCTCGAGATCGAGCATTGGCTGTCGATCGACTTCGCCGGATTCCGCGACATGGTCGACGCGGCTGGCGGCGTCACGATCGACAACCCAGTCGCCTTCGCCTACGCGACGAGTGGTGCCCAGCACAATGCCGGCAACTGGAACAGCGGCAGCTTCGAGGCGGGGGAGATCCACCTCGACGGAAACCAGGCGCTTGCCTACTCGCGCGCCCGCTACACCAACGTCGTGGCCGAGTCGACTGATTTCGCGCGGTCGATCCGTCAGGCGCGCGTGCTGGCGGCGCTGCGATCGGAGCTCGGTGACGGCGGCGTCGGGTCGCTCCTCCCGGGCCTGCGGATGATGGACGCCATGGAGGGCCGGGTGCTGACGGACCTGTCGGTCGTCGACCTCTTCCTCCTGTCGTCCCACCTGTCCAGCGACCGCCGCGTCGACATCTCCGATGGGACGATCCTGACCGCGACCACCAACACGATCGGCCAGTACATCCTCATCCCGGCTGACTGGACCGGGCCGGGTGCGTACGGCGGGTTCCAGGCCTTCCTCGCCGATGAGCTGGCGCGACCCATCGAGGAGCCCGCGGCCAGCAATGCGCCGTAGGCGCCATTTCCGCCTGGCCGACGTCCCACGGCTCCTCGCGCTGGGCATCGTCCAGCTCGCCGACCTGTTCGGGGGACGATATCGGCGCACCGAGGGGGCCCATGTGCTTGCCGTGGACGAGGCCGGCCGGATCCTCGTCGTGCGCACGACGTACCTCGGGCGGCAGTGGATGCTGCCCGGCGGCCGCGTCGAGCGTGGGGAGACGCCGCACCGCGCAGCGGCGCGCGAGACGCGCGAGGAGACCGGGCTCGAGGTGAATGTCGAGCGGCTGGTGCTGATCGACGCCCACCACCCGCGCGACGTGAGCTTCGTCTACGCCGGGCGCATCGTCGGCGGCGACATGGATCCGCAGCTGGGCGAGATCGCGGAGGTGGGATGGCTCACGCGTGAGGAGATCGCGGAGGACTCACCGAGGTTGCATCGGCTCCTCCAGCACATCGGCGATGCGGGTGAGGGCGTCGGCTATCTGGGATTGCCGGGTCACCCGTCCTGATCGGGGCAACCAGCAGGGTCCGCGGAGCGGCCTAGAATCGACGTTGTGAGCCCCCAGCGCGCCCTGCCCGAACCGCTGCGCGCCGTCCTCCGGCGGATTCCCACCAGCCCGGGCGTCTACCTCATGAAGAACGCCGATGGCCGCGTGCTGTACGTCGGCAAGGCCGACTCCCTGCGTGGGCGGGTCAACTCGTACTTCGGGGCGCGCGGCCCAGAGGACGCCCGCATCGCCCATATGGCCCAGGACGTGGCGGACGTGGAGTACATCGTCACCGACACGGTCTCGGAGGCGTACCTGCTCGAGTCGAACCTCATCAAGGAGCACCGGCCGCGCTTCAACATCCGGCTCCGGGACGACAAGAGCTATCCGTTCGTGAAGATCACCCTGGGCGAGGACTTCCCGCGCATCATCCGCACGCGCAAGCTCGCCCGCGACGGGAGCCGGTACTTCGGGCCCTACGCCTCGGCCTCGAGCGTGGACGAGACGCTGAAGCTCCTGCGCAAGATCTTTCCCTTCCGGACCTGCGACCTCGACATCCCCGAGGGGAAGCGCGTCCTGGAGCGGCCCTGCCTGCTCTACTTCATCAACCGCTGCCAGGGCCCGTGCATCCAGGCCATCGAGAAGGCGCCGTACCGGCAGACCATCGGCCAGATCGTCGATTTCCTGGACGGGCGCCAGGAGCCGATCGCGGCGCAGCTGCGGCGTGAGATGGAGGAGGCCAGCGACACGCTGAGATTCGAGCAGGCGGCCGCGGCCCGCGACAAGCTGCGTGCCGTCGAGCGGACCATGGAGCAGCAGAAGATGGCGGCGTACAGCCGGGCCGAGCACGACGTCATCGGCCTGGCGCGCGAGGAGGATGCTGCCTGCGTCCAGGTCATGCAGGTCCGGCGCGGGAAGCTCATCGGCCGCGAGCACTTCATCGTCGAAGGTGCCCGCGACGCGACCGATGCTGAGGCGCTTGGCTCGTTCCTGCAGCAGTACTACGCCAACACCGATGCGGTGCCGCGCGCCCTGCTGGCGCCGATCATGCCGGCCGATGCCGACGTCCTCGCCGAGTACCTGGCCGACCGACGCGGCGTGCGGGTCACGATCAGCGTGCCGGAGCGAGGCGAGAAGCGGCGCATGGTCGCCCTGGCCACGCAGAACGCGGTCGAGGCGCTGGCACGCGAGCGGGCGGAGTGGCTCGCCGACACGGCGCGCCGTGACGAGGCGCTGACCGACCTTGCGTCGGCGCTCGGCCTCTCGCGTCCACCGCAGCGGATCGAGTGCTACGACATGAGCAACATTCAGGGGACATCGGCGGTGGGAAGCATGGTCGTGTTCATCGACGGCCGCCCGGAGCCGAAGGAGTACCGGCGCTTCCGGATCCGGTCGGGCGACACGCCCGACGACTTCCGGATGATGGCCGAGGTCATTCGTCGCCGATTCAGTCGCGTGGCGAAGCTGCGGGCCGAGACCGGTGCGCTGTCACTCGCCGCGGTCGGCGCCGATGAGGCGCCGGAGGGAGACACCGAGCTGCCGCCCGACCTCGACCCGACGGCGGGTCCGGTCCAACCCAACGGCGACACCGGCCCGCGCGAGCCGACGTGGGCGGTGCCGGACCTCGTCATCGTCGACGGCGGGAAGGGACAGCTCTCGGCGGCCGTCGGCGCCTTGGCCGAGCTCGGGATCCTCGACCTGCCGATCGCCGGCCTGGCGAAGCGCTTCGAGGAGCTCCATGTCCCGGCCCAGGCAGCGCCGATCGTCCTCCCTCGACGATCGCAGGCTCTCTACCTCGTCCAGCGCATCCGAGACGAGGCGCACCGGTTCGCGATCACCTATCACCGCGACGTCCGCGGCAAGCGTGCCCTGCGAAGCGAGCTGGACGATGTGGCGGGCATCGGGCCCGGGCGCAAGCGAGCCCTGCTGAAGCGGTTCGGATCGGTCCGTCGCATCCGTGAGGCATCGGTGGAAGAGGTCGCGGCGACGCCGGGAATCAGCCGGGAGCTCGCGGAGCGGCTCAAGTCGCACCTCGCCCGGGAGGGGATGCTCGCCTAGGGCGCCGCTGAGCACGGAACGGCCAGTTCGCTATACTGGCGCCCGCCCGCCGCTGATCGCAGCGGCGTGTTTCGTGTAAGAGGCGCACTCGCCGCCAGCACGAGCTATCCCAGCACGAGGAACGAGCGGCTCTGGCATGACGTGGCGTCGCATAGCTCCGTGGGTGATCGGGATCATCGCCTTCGTGGCGCTGTTCATCGCGATCCCGCGCTCCCTCGTTCCCTGGCTGCCGGACGAGGTGCTGGGCGTCGAGTTCCGTACGGTGCTGGGCCTCGACCTGCAGGGCGGCCTGCGCGTGACCCTGGTCGCCGAGTCGACCGGCGACGAGCCGATCACCGACGAGCAGATGGAGCTGACGCGAGACATCATCGAGCGTCGCGTGGCCGGCATCGGCGTGTCCGAGCCCCAGGTCCGCACCGAGACGGCCGGCGATGGCTCCCGCCGGATCGTGGTCGAGGTACCGGGCGTGAGCGACCAGGAGCAGATCAGAAGCCTTGTCGGATCGACCGGGCAGCTGCAGTTCATCGACCCACAGGGCTACGTCGACCCACAGGGCCAGGGGCTTCAGGACGGCCAGGACATCAACCCGCTCATCGAGGATGGCACCGTTGCGGTGCTGTTCGACGGGGGCGAGATCGACCCGAACAGCGTCGCGCCCGCCGCCGACCAGGGCGGCAGCATCGGCGTGGAGTTCACCCTCAGCGACGAGGCGTCGGCGACCTGGTGCACCTTCACGACGGCCAACGTCAATCAGCCCGGCCCGATTGCCCTCGACGGTGAAGTGATCACCACGCCGACCATCGAGCAGCCGATCTGCGGGGGCCAGACGATCATCACCGTCGGCGCCGCGAACGCGGCGAACGAGCAGGAGCGCACGAACCTCTACAACACGCTGCGCTTCGGCGCGCTCCCGATCTCGCTGACCGAGCAGGGGGTCGACGCCGTCGACCCGACGCTCGGCGCCGACTTCCTGACCCAGGCCCTCCTGGCCGGTGCGGTCGGCCTGGCGCTGATCATCTTCTTCATGGTCGCCCACTACCGCCTGCCCGGCGTCCTCGCCGCGATTGCGCTCGTCTTCTACACGCTCGTCGTGTACGCGATCTTCCGGGTCATCCACGTGACGCTGACCCTGGCGGGAGTCGCCGCGTTCATCCTCTCGATCGGCATGGCGGTCGATGCCAACGTGCTCATCTTCGAGCGGATGAAGGAGGAGATCCGCGCCGGCAAGACCCTCGGCCCCGCGATCGAGGCGGGCTTCAACCGGGCGTGGTCGAGCATCCTCGACTCGAACGTCTCGTCACTCCTCGTCGCGAGCTGGCTCTACTGGCAGGGCACCACGGTGGTCCGCGGCTTCGCGCTCGTCCTGATCATCGGCGTCCTGGTGAGCATGTTCAGCGCGATCACCGTGACCCGGACGCTGCTCCGGTTCGTGACCCGCACGAGCTGGGGTCGCCGGATCGAGCTCTACCACGTGGAGCGCTAGATGTACGACGTCGTCGGCAAGCGCAACCTGTGGTACGCGATCAGCGCGCTGCTCACCATTCCGGGTCTGATCTTCATCGCGCTCGGTGGCCTGAAGCCCTCGATCGACTTCACCGGCGGCACCGAGTGGGAGGTCCGTTACGCGAGCGAGCCGACGGTCCAGGAGATGACCGATGCGCTGACCGAGCTCGGCTACGAGGAAGTCCTGGTGGTCGCGCTCGACGACGGCTACCTGAGGATCCGAACGGAGCCGATCGATCTGGCCCCGCCGGCCACCCCGACCCCGACCCCGACGCCGGAGGCGAGCCCCAGCGCGTCCGCCGGTGGATCCTCGAGCGCGGGGCCGACGCCATCCTCGGCCGCAAGCGACGGAGCGTCGGCAGCCGCCACGCCGAGCTCGACGCCAACCCCGACTCCCTCGGCCAGCGCGACCCCTTCGGCATCGTCGAGCGCATCACCCACGCCGGCACCGATCGCCAGGGACACGGAGTTCGGCGAGCTGCACGCCGAGCTCCAGGATCGGTTCGGCGAGGGCCAGCCGCGCACGGCGCGCACCGTCGGCCCAGTCATCGGCGCCGACCTCATCCGGAGCTCGGTGATCCTCATCATCATCGGCGAGCTCTTCATCCTCGGCTACCTGTGGATCCGCTTCGGCTTCCGGTACGGAACGGCGGCGATCATCGCGCTGCTTCACGACGTGATCATCGTGGTGGGGGCGTTTGCGATCCTCGGCTGGTTCGCCGGCCTCGAGTTCGACGCGCTCTTCGTCACGGCGCTGCTGACGGTCATCGGCTTCAGCGTCCACGACACCATCGTCGTGTTCGATCGCATCCGGGAGAACCGCGTCCGCCATGCCGGCGAGACGCTGGGGGCGATCGTGAACCACTCGATCCTTCAGACGGCGGGCCGGTCGATCATCACGTCGATCACGGTCATGGTCCCGCTCGCCGCACTGCTCCTGCTGGGACCGCCGACGATCAGCACGTTCACCCTCGCACTGCTCATCGGCATCCTGGCCGGCACGTATTCGTCGATCTTCAACGCCTCCCAGATCGTCGTCTCGTGGAGCGACTGGGACGCCCGTCGGAAAGCTCGCGCGAACCGATAACGGAACGGTAAGCGGTGGCGAACTGCCGCCCGCTACCATGGCCCCGTGATCGTCCCGAGCCTCGAGTGGATGCTGCCGGAGCCTCTGCTCGACCCTCCGGACTTCACCGGATTCGGGCGTCCCGTCTCGACGCTCCTGGCCCGACGCGGCTTCGCGGACGACGATCAGCTCCAGCGCTTTCTCGCGGCGGGTGCGGGCGCGCTCCATGACCTCTCGCGCATGGCCGATGCGGACCGAGCCCTCGACCGGATCGATGCGGCCCTGGCGGCGGGAGAGCGGATCGCGATCTGGGGCGACTACGACGCGGATGGCATGACGGCCATCGTGGTCTGGGTCACCGCCCTGAGGCGGTTGGGAGCCGACCCCGTCCGGTACGTGCCCTCGAGGCTCGCCGAGGGATACGGACTCTCCGAGAGCGGCCTCCGCGCGCTCGCCGCCGACGGTGTCACGCTCGTCATCACCTGCGACTGCGGGGTGAGCAACGCGGCGGAGGTCGACGTGGCGAACGAGATTGGCCTGGACGTGATCGTCACCGACCACCACCTGCCGCCCGCCGAGCTGCCTCGCGCCGTGGCCGTGGTCGACCCGCACCGGGCCGACTGCGCCTATCCAGACCCGGACCTGACGGGCGCCGGGCTGTCCTACAAGCTCGCGGCGGCTCTGCTCGCACGTCACGGCCTGACCGATGCGGGCCTCGCCGCGGTGGCCGCCATCGGGACCGTGGCCGACGTGGCTCCGATGACCGGGGAGAGCCGGGCCATCGTGCGCCTCGGGCTCGCCGAGCTGGCGGCCACCCAGCACGCCGGGCTCCGCGCCATTCTCGCGCGATCCGCCGAGGCGCCGGGCAAGCCGACCGCCCGCGACCTGGCGTACGGGGTCGTGCCGCGCGTGAACGCGGCAGGTCGGATTGCCGACGCCGAGCTCGCCATCAGGCTCCTGCTCGAGGAGGATCCGGCGCGCGCGACGGAGCTCGCCGACGAGCTCGAGGCCGTGCACGAGCGCCGGCGCGAGATGACGAAGGTTGCCATTGACGCCGCGGGGCCTCTGGCCGAGCGAGCGCCCGGCACGGCACCGCTGCTGGTGCGGGACGACAGCTGGGCGCCGGGACTGGTGGGCCTCGTGGCGGGCCGCCTGGCGGACACGCTGGCGCGCCCGGTCGGCGCCGCCACGCTCATCGGCGAGGAGGTCCGAGGCTCGGTGCGCGCGCCGGCGGACTTCAACGTTGCGGCGGCGCTCGATGCATGCGGCACGCTGCTCACGAAGCGAGGCGGCCACGCCGCGGCGGGCGGCTTCAGCCTGGCGCCGACGTCGTGGGATGCATTCGTGGCGGCCTTCGCTGAACTGCCGCGCCCGTTCCCGGTCGACACGGGCACGGAGGCTGCGCGTCCCGGTCGCCAAGTCGTCGACCTGGTGCTTAGCGACAGATACCTGGACTGGGCGCTGGTGGAGCAGCTCGAGAGGCTCGCGCCGTACGGACCGGGCCACCTGGAGCCCGTGCTGGCGGTCACCGGCCTCGTGCTCGCCGATGCGCGTCGCGTTGGCACTCGCGAGCAGCACGCGACGTTCCGGCTGCGCCGCGGCATCGAGACGCTCGACGCGATTGCCTTCGGACTCGACGCCGAGCGCCCGCTGCCAGAATCGGGGGACGAGGTCGACCTGGTCGGAACGGTCGAGCGCGACGAGTTCGGGGGCCTGCCGCGCCTCCGCCTCCGGCTGCTCGACTTCGCCCACTCGGCTGCGAGCCCGTTGCTGGCACGACGCGTCCCACCGGCGCTGGCGCGAGCCGGATGAGCGCGACCGCCCTCGAGCGGCTGCGGGCCCGCCGCTCTGCCGTTGGCACGCCGCTGTGCCTCGGGGTCGACCCGCACCCGGACCACCTGCCCGACGGGTTGCCGCCAACGCCCGACGGCGTCGAGGCCTTCGCGCGCGGGCTCATCGAGGCCGTCGCCCCGCACGTCGTCGCGGTGAAGATCAACGTCGCGTTCTTCGAGGCCCTCGGCTCTGCCGGCTGGGCCGCGCTTGAGCGCGTACGAGCGGATGTTCCACCCGAGCTGGTATGCGTGCTCGATGCGAAGCGGGGTGACATCGGATCGACGGCCGAGCGGTATGCAGAGGGTCTGCTGGGACGCCTGGGCGCCGATGGCGTCACCCTCTCGCCGTACCTCGGCGAGGACGCCATCGAGCCGTTCCTGGCGCACGAGGACCGGCTCGTCTACGTCCTGTCCCGGACCAGCAACCCGTCCGCCAGCCGCCTGCAGGGGCTGCGCGCCGATGGCTCTCCTCTCTACGAGCACGTGGCCCGCTGGGTCGCCGAACGGTGGCCGGACGGCCGCGTTGGCCTGGTCGTCGGAGCGACGGCTCCGGAGGAGCTCGGGAGCCTCCGCGAGGCCGTCCCCGGCCCGGCGTTCCTCGTTCCCGGCGTCGGCGCCCAGGGAGGCGACCTCGATGCCGCCATGCGTGCGGCCGACGGCGCGTGGGCTCCCGGGCTGGTCAACGTCTCGCGTGGCATCGCCGCTGCGTCACGAGGCGCTGACTGGCGCGAGGCGGCCGCGGCGGCGGCATCGGCGCTCAGGTCTCGTCTCGATGATGCGGTGCTACACTCGGGTTCCAGCACCGCACGAGCGGCCACATCGGAGGTTTGAGATCAGATGCCGGTTCCCGGACCGATGGAGCTCATCCTGCTGCTGGTGATCGTCCTGATCATCTTCGGCCCCGGCAAGCTGCCCGACATCGGCAACGCGGTCGGGAAGGGGATTCGCGAGTTCCGCAAGGCCTCGAGCGACATCGAGGAGTCCGTGCGCGGCGAGACGAAGCGACCGGACGAGCCCAAGGCTGCCGAAGGCTCGGACCGCAGTCACTGACGCGCCGTTAAGACGCGCTCGTCGCCCAGCATGACGTGATGCCCGGCCGCCGATGACCGACGACGCGGCCACCATGTCGCTGGTGGAGCACCTCGAGGAGCTCCGCCGCCGGATCATCGTCATCGCGATCGCCGTCCTCATCGGCGGCGTGGTCGGCTTCTTCCTCGCGGATCCGATCATCGTCCTGCTTCGCGCGCCCCTGCCCCAGGGTGGCGCCGAGCTCATCCAGACGACGGTCGGCGAAGCGTTCGGGGTGCGCCTGCAGCTCGCGCTGATGACCGGGATCGCGATGGCGATGCCGGTCATCCTGTTCGAGATCTGGGCGTTCGTGACGCCCGGGCTGACGAAGAGCGAACGCCGGCTCGTCTGGCCGCTGCTCATCGCGGCGATCGCCCTCTTCGCCGCCGGGCTCGGGCTCGGCTACGTCCTGATCCCGCTCGCGATCAACTTCCTGCTCGACTTCTCGCTGCCGGACGTCGAGCCGCTGCTCGGGTTGGCGGACTACGTGAGCTTCGTCACGACGTTCCTTCTCGCCTTCGGCCTCGCGCTCCAGTTCCCCGTGATGATGTACGTGCTGGCGCGCATCGGGATCCTGTCGTACGCGTTCCTCTCGGCCCGCCGGCGATCGGTGATCGTGCTCATCGCGCTCTTCGCGATCCTCATCACGCCGGGCGACATCGTGATCGGGTCGGTGACCCTGGCCTTGGTCATGTACGGGCTCTTCGAGGTCACGCTGCAGCTCATTCGCATGCTGGGCCGGTAGCGGCCGATGCTGGACACGGTCTGGCTCCTCACCGACGCCGCCATGGACCGGCATGGCGTTCCGGGGCATCCCGAGCGACCGGATCGTCGCGACGCGGCGGCGAGGGGCGTCCGCGACGCGGCCGGCGGCGGGCTGATCGAGCCGCAGGTCCCGGCCGCGACCGATGAGGAGCTGAGGTTGGTCCACGCTCCGGAATATCTCGCGCTGCTCGAAGAGGCGGCGGCGCAGGGTGGCGGATGGCTGGACCCGGACACGTACGTCGGCGCAGCGTCGTGGGACGCGGCCCGGCTGGCCGCCGGCGCCACGCTCCGAGCCGCGCGGGCTTCCGTGGCGGGCGAGGCGGGAATCGCGTTCGCCGTCGTGCGCCCACCCGGCCATCACGCGGCAGCGGCGCGCGGCAGCGGCTTCTGCCTTCTCAACAGCATCGCCATGGCGGCCGCCGGCCTTCGCGCCGATGGCTCCGCGCGCCGAATCGCGATCGTCGACTGGGACGTTCACCACGGCGACGGCACGCAGGCGATCTTCGACGCCGACCCGGACCTCCTGTACACCTCGACGCACCAGTCGCCCTTCTATCCGGGCACCGGCTCGGCGACGGAGCGCGGGACGGGGTCCGCGGCCGGGACGAAGCTCAACCGACCGTTGCTCGCCGGCGACGGTGACGAGGACTTCGTCGCCGCCTGGACCGACGAGCTCCTGCCGGCGGTCGAGGCATTTCGGCCAGATGCCATCCTCGTCTCGGCAGGCTACGACGCCCACCTCGCCGATCCGCTCGCCGAGCTCACCGTGACCACTGGGGGCTTCGAGGCGGTCGCGCGGGCGCTCGGCGCGACCGCCGCCCGCCTCGGGCTCGGCGGCGTGGGGTTGACCCTCGAGGGCGGGTACGACCTCGATGCGCTGCGTGCCTCGGTGGCGGCCACCGTCCGTGGCATCCGGGAGGGGTCGGAGGCGGGCTGATCCCGGTCTATACTCGGGCCGGTTCGAGCTTGGAGGGGAACGTGGCGCGGCCCACACCCATGGACACGGCACCCACCGACCCCGCGGCGCCCACCGCAGCGGAAGGCGGGGAGGTCTCTCGCCGCCCTTTGGCGGGCCAGGAGCACCTGCTCGTCATCAGCGGGCTGTCCGGGGCCGGCAAGAGCCAGGCGAGCAAGCTCTTCGAGGACCTCGGGTACAAGGTGGTCGATAACCTGCCGCCCGCGCTCCTCGACGGCTTCCTTGCGCTTCGCCGGGCCGATCCCGAGCAGTACCGACGAGCCGCCCTGGTGCTCGACATCCGCGCCGGCGATCCGGCCCCGGCGATCGAGCACGCGGCGGATGCCCTCGAGGCCGAGGGCTCACGGCTCGAGCTCGTCTACCTCGAGGCCTCCGACGGCACCCTGGTCAGCCGCTTCAGCGAGACGCGGCATCGCCACCCGCTGCAGGCGACGCGCAGCGGCGTGCAGGCCAGCATCGCCGAGGAGCGGCGGCGCCTCGCCCCGACGCGTGACCTTGCCGACCACGTCATCGACACGACCGGCCTGTCGATCGCCCAGCTCAAGGAGCGGCTTTTCTCGATCCTGCCGCGCGAGGCGTCCGGCCATGGCCTGCGCATCGACATCGTCACCTTCGGATTCAAGTACGGCATTCCGCTCGAGGCCGACCTCGTCTTCGACGTGCGCTTCCTCACCAACCCGTACTGGGATCCCGAGCTCAAGCCGCTGTCCGGCCTGGAGGACAAGGTCCGCGAGTTCGTCATGGGCCAGCCGGCCGCGAACCGGTTCATCGAGCTGGTCGTCGAGCTGCTGGAGCTGACCGCGCCCGCCTACCGCGCGGAGGGGCGCGAGCAGCTGCGTGTCGCGCTCGGCTGCACGGGCGGATATCACCGCTCGATCGCACTGGCCGAGGAGCTGGGGCGACGCCTCGGCGAGCTGCCCGACGCATCGGTCGAGATCTTCCATCGCGAGCTGGAGCGCTAGGCATGAAGGTCCCGCGCTGGCTCTACCCGGGCATGCACCTCAAGCGCTGGCTGCTGCTGGCTTTCATCGGCATCGTGGTGCTCGGGCTCGGCACGGCAATCTTCATCCGCGACCTGTATCGCGCCACCGACGCCGACACGATCCCGATCATCTACTGGGCCACCGGCGCGTGGCTCGAGCCGCAGGTCCGCGCCGTCCTCGTCGCCATCCTCGGAACGGTCCTCATCGTCGCGGGGCTGTCGGGGCTCATGCGCTCGGTTGTCTCGCCGTTCGTCGGCCGGGGCGACAGCGTCATGGAGGTCCTCTACACCAAGCGCTACCTCGCTCGCGGCCCGCGGATCGTGGCGCTCGGCGGGGGCACCGGGCTGTCGACGCTGCTTCGAGGGCTCAAGGGCTATAGCGCCAACATCACCGCGGTGGTGGCCGTGGCCGACGACGGTGGCAGCAGCGGCCAGCTCCGCCAGCAGCTCGGCATCGTGCCACCGGGCGACATCCGCAACTGCATCGCCGCACTCGCCGATGCCGAGCCGCTCATGACCCAGCTCATGCAGTACCGCTTCCCGGTCGGGTCGGGCCTCGACAACCACGCCTTCGGCAACCTGTTCATCGCCGCCATGACGGCGGTCACCGGCGACTTCGAGGAGGCGGTGCGTGAGTCGAACCGTGTCCTCGCCGTGCGCGGCCAGGTGCTGCCGGCAACCAGCGTCCCGCTGAACCTCTCGGCGCGCCTCGTGTCGGGCCGTCACCTGTACGGCCAGGTCGGCATCGCCAAGGCAACCGAGCGAATCGAGCGGGTCACCATCGAGCCGGCCGATGTGCGGGCCAACGGCGAGGCGCTCGAGCGCATCCTCGAGGCCGAGCTGATCGTGCTCGGCCCCGGGAGCCTGTTCAGCAGCGTGCTTCCGAACCTGCTCATCGACGACGTGCGGGATGCCCTCACGGCGGCGCAGGGGCTCGTCGTCTACGTGTGCAACGTCGCAACCCAGGCTGGCGAGACGGACGGGATGTCCGCATCCGAGCACCTCGGTGCCCTGTTCGACCACGTCGGCGACGACCTGATCGACTGCGTCGTGATCAACCGCAACTCGGCGGCCCGCCCGCCGGAAGGATGGCGCGCGGAGCCGGTTGAGGTCGATGTCCGCCGCCTCGAGGAGCTGCACGTCGTCGTTGTCGAAGAGGACGTGATCGATCTCGCCAACGCCCACCGCCACGACCCAACCAAGCTGGCGACCGCGCTGATGCGCCTGTTGCAGGAAGACCGCGTCGAGCGGCCCCGCCGGCGGCGCCTCGGACGATCGAAGGCGCGGGCGTCCTGAGCGCCCCGGTGCTCCTGGCCGGAGAGGTCCGCGGCGAGCTCGCCCGGATCCATCCGGCACGCGCGTGCGATCGGCGCGCGGAGCTGCTCGGACTGCTGCACGGGACCGATGGCGGCTCGTTCCGCACGCTCGACCACGCCGTGGCCCGGACCGTGGTGCACCTGGCGACGTCGCTGGGCATCGACGTCGAGCCGCCGCGAGCGCTCTCGCCGTCGCGCGCGGGAGCCGGGGGCAGGCACCACCTCACCGTCGAGCTCGATCGCACTGAGCTCGGCCCCTGGTCATGGGCAAACGCGGCGGCGTGTGACAGGCGTGCCTTCCTCCGCGGCGCCCTGCTCGGGAGCGGGTCCATCTCCTTCACGGCATCGGGTCCGCACGTCGAGATCGTGCTCGGCACCGAGGCCGCCGCCAGGGAGCTCCAGGCCGGGCTCGCGGCGCTCGAGGTTCGCGCGTTGCGGGCCGAGCGACGGGGCCGCCACGTCGTCTACCTGAAGGGCCACGAGGAGATCGCGGCTCTGCTAAGGCTCGTGGGAGCGAACCGCGGGCTCCTCGAGTTGGAGACGCACCGCGTCGGCCGCGAGGTGCAGGCACGGCTGAATCGGCTCGTGAATGCGGAGGAGGCCAACCTGGGTCGAACCGTCCGCGCCGCGGATCGCCAGCTCTCGGCCATCGCACGCCTCTCCGGATCGGGACGCCTGGCGGCCCTCGGCCCGGAGCTGCGCGAGACCGCGGCCGCGCGCCGTCGGATGCCGGAGGCCGACCTGGACTCCCTCGCCTCGGCGCTCGGCGTCAGCCGTTCAGCCGTCAACCACCGGCTGCGACGGCTCGTCGAGCTCGCCAGCGAAGAGGAGAACTGATGCGCCGACCCGTGGTGGCCGGGAACTGGAAGATGAACCCGCCGACCGCCGACGAGGCCGTCGCGCTGGGCCAGGCTGTCGAGGCGGCCGCCGGCGACGCGCCGGATGTCACGACGGTCATCTGTCCGCCGACGATCTGGCTGACCCAGGTCGCCGCCGCGGTCGCGGGCATCGAGGTCGGTGCGCAAACGATGCATTTCGAGGAACGCGGCGCCCACACCGGCGAGACGAGCCCGCTCATGCTCATCGGCCTCAGCCGGTTCGTGATCCTCGGCCACTCTGAACGCCGGCAGGACGACGGGGAGACGGACGAGTCCGTCGGCCGCAAGGTCGCGAGCGCCGTGGCCCATGGGCTGCGACCCATCGCAGCCGTCGGGGAGCGGGCGGCGGAGCGGCGCGCTGGCGCCACCCAGGAGGTTGTCGAGCGGCAGCTCCGCGCGGCGCTCGGCGGGTTGGACCGGCTCGCTGGGACGGGCCTGGTGATCGCCTACGAACCGGTCTGGGCGATCGGGACCGGCGACGCCGCCACCGGGGATGACGCGCAGGCGGTCGCGGGCCGGATCCGCGCCATGCTTCGCGAGATCGACGAGCACGGCGCCGAAGAGGTTCCGATCCAGTACGGCGGCAGCGTGACCGATGCGAACGCCTCCGAGTTCTTCTCCCAGCCCGACATTGACGGCGCCCTCGTCGGCGGGGCATCGCTCAAGCCGGAGTCGTTCGCCGCCATCCTGCGAGCCGCCCAAGCCGCGTCGTGACCGTCCTCCTCGTCGTCCTCGACGGCTTCGGCCTCAATGAAGACCCGCAGCGGAACGCGCTGCTGGCCGCCTCGATGTGGAACTGGAGCCGGCTCGTCGACGAGTACCCGTCGTGCCGGCTGGCGGCATCCGGGGAGGCGGTCGGGCTGCCTCCCGGGCAGATGGGCAACAGCGAGGTCGGGCATCTCAACCTCGGCGCCGGGTTCCGCGTGCTCCAGGACCTGCCGCGGATCAACCGCGCGATAGCCGACGGATCCTTCTTCGAGAACGCCGCTCTCGTGGCGGCCTGCCGAACGGTCGTCGAGCGCGGGGGTCGCCTGCACCTGATGGGCCTCGTCGGACCGGGGGGCGTCCACGCCGTGGACGAGCACATCGTCGCCATGGTGGACCTGGCACATCGGTCCGGCGTGCCGGACGACCGCGTCCTCTTCCACGCCTTCACCGACGGTCGCGACACGCCGCCGCGCTCCGCAGACGGTTTCCTGCCCGCGCTCGAGGAGCGATTCGAGGGCCGCGCTCGAGTCGCATCGGTCACCGGGCGCTTCTACGCCATGGATCGGGACCACCGCTGGGAACGGACTGAGCGCGCCTACCGGGCCGTCGTTCACGCGGAGGGGCTGCGCGCGGCGAATGCCACCGGCGCGATCGCGGACGCCTACGCGCGCGACGAGGGCGACGAGTTCATCCAGCCAACCGTCCTTCCGGCCGCCGCACCGATCGAGACTGGCGACGTCGTCGTCCACCTCAACTTTCGAGCCGACCGCGCGCGCCAACTGACCCGCGCGCTGGCGCTGCCGGACTTCGCCGACTTCGACCGAAGCTCGCATCCGGATGGGCTCAGCGTCACCACCCTGACCGAGTACCAGGATCCCCTGGAGCTGCCGGTGGCGGTCGCCTTCCCGCCGCTCGTGATCGACTCCCTGGCCGCCCACCTCGCCCGGCTGGGAAAGCGCCAGCTCCACGTGGCCGAGACGGAGAAGTACGCCCACGTCACGTACTTCTTCAACGGCGGCATCGAGGAGCCGTTCCGCGGGGAGGAGCGCATCCTCGTGCCGTCGCGTCGCGACGTGCCGACGTACGACCTCGCGCCTGAGATGAGCGCCGGAGCGATCACCGATTCAGTGGTCGATGCTCTGGAGAGTCGTGCCTGGGACTTTGTCGTGGCGAACTACGCCAACCCCGACATGGTCGGGCACACCGGCGTCTGGAGTGCGGCGGTGGCTGCTGCCGAGTTCGTCGACGGGTGCCTTGGACGCCTGGCGCGCGCGTCCCTCGGGACCGATACGCCCCTGGTCGTCACCGCCGACCACGGCAACATCGAGGAGATGCGCGACGCCGCCGGCGAGCCGCAGACCAAGCACACGACCTCGCCGGTCCCGCTGGTGCTCGTCAGCGCTGCGCATGCCGGCGCACGCCTGCGCGATGGTGAGCTCGCCGATGTGGCGCCCACCCTGTGCGATCTGATGGGCATTCCGCCCGGTCCGGAGATGACGGGGGTCAGCCTGCTCCAGGGCGCCTGAGCGGCCCGGATGCTAGACTTCGCCGGCCATGGAGACCGCACTTCTCATCGCGCAGATGATCCTCGCCGTGGCGCTCATCGCGTCGATCCTGCTCCAGCAGCGCGGGACCGGCCTCGGGGGCGCGTTCGGTGGCGAGGTCACCGCGTATCGCAGCCGGCGCGGGATCGAGCGCACGCTCTTCCGCCTCACGATCGTCCTCGCGATCCTGTTCGTCGCCTTCAGCCTGCTCAACCTCCTGCCGCAGGCCTGACGGGCGCCTCCTGCTATCATCCGCCGTGCGTGCCGAGGTGGCGGAATAGGCAGACGCGCTAGGTTCAGGACCTAGTGACCGCAAGGTCGTGTGGGTTCAAGTCCCTCCCTCGGTACCACACGATCGATCGGGCCCAGGTGGCGGAATTGGTATACGCGTACGTTTGAGGGGCGTATGGGGAAACCCATCCGGGTTCAAGTCCCGGCCTGGGCACCACCACTCCAACCTTGACCGATGCGCCGCTCGCCTTCGCGAGCGGCGTTTCGCATGTCTTCTGAAATCATGGCTGGCTTGCTCTGGATGGGACCAACGGCCACGTTTGGGCCGATTCCGGGCGCAGCTCGGCCGATACATGCCTCCCGACGCACACACCGGCCACGGAGGCCGCGCGGCGGTCGCGAAGTTGGCCGTTAGTCCCACTCGGCGCAAATCGCGGCGTCCGAGATCCATGGGCTACCATGCCGCGGCGGGCGGTTAGCTCAGCTGGTCAGAGCGCCTCGCTTACACCGAGGAGGTCGGGGGTTCGAGCCCCTCACCGCCCACCACACCCTGATGGCACGCGGGCTGCATCGAAGCGGTCATGATGCCCCAGGGGGAACACGGGTCCGCGATTCGAATCAGGGCGCTGCGAGTCACGTTCCGCAACGCGGTGCACAGTGCCAGGCGCCTCGATCCGCACCGCAGGAAGATGATGATGGCTCACGCGGCGAGGCGAGGCACCGAGATCCTCGCCGGGATCCGCGAGAGCGACGACGGCTCGTTCAGCGCTGAGCTCGACCTTCTGGCCGATGAGATCAACGCGGCCGCCGCCCCTGCTCGACAGAACTGACGTGACCGCCGTCTAGTCCAACCCCCGGACCCGGCTGGTACGATGGATGCGTCCATCCACCGAGCGCGAGGAGCCCCCGCCGATGCCACTCTGGGCCTGGATCGTCATCGCCGCGATCGCGCTGATCGTCGTCTTCCTGATCTTCACCTACAACGGCCTGGTCCGCCTCCGGAACATGGTCGACGAGGCCTGGAACCAGATCAGCGTGCAGCTGAAGCGCCGCCACGACCTGATTCCGAACCTCGTCAACGCGGTGAAGGGCTACATGCAGTTCGAGCAGGAGACCCTGACCCGGGTCACCGAGGCTCGCACCGCCGCGGTCACCGCTCAGCAGGGCGGACCC
Organism: uncultured Chloroflexia bacterium; assembly: GCA_963828485.1. GTDB lineage: Bacteria > Chloroflexota > Limnocylindria > QHBO01 > QHBO01 > JACDBZ01. Next base: position 707,913 of record CAWHEV010000010.1, on the reverse strand, counting down.
GCGAACGCCGGCCAGGCAGCGCAGGCCGAGAACTTCCTCACCGGCGCGCTGCGGCAGCTGTTCGCCCTCGTCGAGAACTACCCCGAGCTGAAGGCGAACGAGAACGTCATGCAGCTCCAGGAGGAGCTGACGACAACCGAGAACCAGATCGGCTTCTCACGCCAGCACTACAACAGCTCGGTGCGCGAGTTGAACACAGCCATCCAGACGTTCCCGAACAACGTCGTTGCCGGCGCGTTCGGCTTCAACGAGCGCGACTACTTCCAGATCGCCGAAGCCGATGCGGCCGTGCCGCAGGTCGACCTGAGCACGTCCTGAGCCGATGACCGAGGCGGCGCGCCCGGCGCCGACCACCTTCTATCGCGAGATCGCGAGCAATCGCCGACGGAGCTGGATCCTCGTCGCGATCGTCGTCCTGACCCTCGGCCTGCTGGGCGGGGTGATCGGCTACGCGACCGGATTCGGTTGGTTCGGAGTGGTTCTGGCCCTGGCGGTGGCCACCGTCATGAGCGTCGGGTCGTATTTCGCAGGCGATGCGCTGGTCATGGCCACCAGCGGTGCGCGCGAGATCGATCTGGCCAGAACGCCACCCGAAGGCTTCCAGCAGTACGTCAACATCGTGGAAGAGATGCGGCTCGCCGGTGGCCTGCCGCGGCCCCGGGTCTGGGTGATCGACGACTCGGCCCCGAACGCGTTCGCGACCGGCCGCGACCCCGAGCACGCCAGCGTGGCAGTGACGACCGGCCTGCTCGACAAGCTCGATCGCGAGGAGCTCCAGGGCGTCATCGGCCACGAGATGAGCCACATCGGCAACTTCGATATCCGGTTCACCCTCCTCGTCGGCGTGCTCGTCGGAAGCATCGCGCTCCTGGCCGACTGGTTCCTTCGCTTCACCTTCTGGGGAGGCGGCAGGCGGAGCACCAGCGACTCCGACCGCGGCGGTGGAGGAGCGGCGGCCCTGATCTTCGTGCTCGCGATCGTGCTCGCCATCGTGGCGCCGCTCATCGGCAGGCTCATCCAGGCGGCCGTGAGCCGCAGCCGCGAGTCACTCGCGGACTCGACCGCGGTCGAGATGACCCGCAACCCGCTGGGGCTTGCGCGCGCGCTCCGCACGATCAGCGACGACCAGGAGGTGCTGGAGGTCGCGAACCGCGCGACGCAGCACCTCTACATCGTCAATCCGATCAAGAGCTTCGAGAAGCGGGCGAAGTCCCTGTGGGACACGCACCCGCCGATCGGGGAGCGGATCGCCGCGCTCGAGAACATCGCGGGCCAGATGGGAGCTACACGCATTCCTGGGGGCTGACGCCCACCTGGAAGGCCTCGGGGCCATCGACGGCGCCTCGGTTGCCACCGATTCGGGTCGTCGGTATCCTTGCGGCCGTTCCCGATGGTGCCGCGCCGAGGTAGCTCAGTTGGTAGAGCACCGCCCTGAAGAGGCGGGTGTCGTCAGTTCGATTCTGACCCTCGGCACCAGCCACGCGGTATCATCATCGGCGGACAAGCGGGCGGAAGTGGCTCAGTTGGTAGAGCATCACCTTGCCAAGGTGAGGGTCGCGGGTTCGAGTCCCGTCTTCCGCTCCATTTTCATGTCCGGCTGGTCCGCCTCGACGCCGACCTGCTAGCGTGAGGCACGAGCGGTGCCCCGTCGTCTAGTGGTAGGACAGCGGACTTTGGATCCGTGAACCGAGGTTCGAATCCTCGCGGGGCAGCCAGCCAGGACGACCGGTGGCGACGTGCCCGAGTGGTTCAGGGAGCGGTCTGCAAAACCGCGTACACGGGTTCGATTCCCGTCGTCGCCTCCACAACCTTGAGCAAGATGCGACCTAGATCCGCCCCGCGAACCGGATAGCGGCGGCTCCGAGACGGTCGCAAGCCCTTGACTTGGCGTGGCACAGTCGTTCGACTCCATGGCCAACTCCGCGTCCCACACCGGAGCGAAAGCTCCGCGCGACACCAGACCAGACACCGACAGTTGAGCCGACGCCGGAGTTGACTCTGGCAAAAAAACGCCATCTCGAAGGCGCGGGATTACCTCGATTACACATCCTTCTCGCGGCCAGGTCTCATCGATCAGTTGGAGTACGAGGGATTCAGCACCGCCGACGCCACCTTCGCAGTTGAGTCACTCGATGTGGACTGGTTCGAGCAGGCAGCGCTGAAGGCCGCCGACTACCTCGATTACTCGTCGTTCTCGCGTCAGGGACTAATCGACCAGTTGCTGTATGAAGGGTTCACGCCAGATGAGGCCGTCTTCGGCGTCACCGAGGTGGGCTACTGATCGCCCCAGGTATCGACAGGACGCGAAACGATCAGCGATATGTCGATCGCAGCGTCAGGACGGCTATTCCTGACAGTAAGCGCCCAGTAATCCATGCCGACTAGCCTCACAGCGGAGCCGCCGCGAAGCCTCGCGACTAGTTCGCCGACTGGTCTAGACGGTCGGAAAAGTTCCGTGAGGGACCTTCGGCTTCAGTAGACTCCAAGTCGCATCCGAAGTCACGAGTCGAGACCGCGTGGAGTGCTGGGTCACCGCTGCCGTGAGCTTAGGGCTACCGTCGGCGGCTGCTGCGTGGGCGGTCACGAACGAGCCGGACTCGTGGGGGGTGGTCTTCTTCCTATGGGGTGTGGCTTGCGTGTTCCTGCTAAGCCTCTTAGCTGGCACGGACTTCGTGTGGCCGGCAGGCGATGAATTCGATCTCTTCACCAGAATCGGTGTGGCGTTCACGTCCGTATGCGGGCCCCTTCCGTGGATCGTCTCGATCACCGTCGGTGCGATGGCCGGCGCCGCGATCCACGAGGCGACGAAGAGCAGCTCGTGAGGCTGCCCGCGTCCACCTTAGTACCGCTTCTGTAAAGGCTGCGCAGACGTGGCGCATGATCCGCTGAGGGGCGCAGCACGGCGCCAGTAGTCGATGCCGACTAGCCTCGGCATGGAGCCGTCCCGGCCGAGGGACACCAGGGCGGCTTCCGTGTGCTCTGGAGGATGAGTCTGCTAGGTGCCCTGACCGAATCATGGGTGAGGGCATCGGCTGCGCTGCCGCTCAGTTGGGAGCTGGCTGGCGTGGCGCTCGTACCAACCGATGGCCGCCATCCTGTGATTGTCCACGAGGCTCACTGGGTTGCTTGGGCGCGGAGCGGTGATGGCGATCGGCGCGAAGGGACCGACTCCTCTTGTCGCTACGCCCGGCCGTACGCGAGCGTGACCTCATCCGAATCCCAGAAGTGATCGGCTCCGCACTCGGGACAGTCTCGGAGCAAGTTGTCGTCGGGCAGGTCGTCGACCCTCTCGGCAAAGACACCAGTGGGTATCAGCGCTCCGGTGACCGGACAGGACGTAAGGACTGGGACACTGTAGGTTTGGGGCGGCCGCGAGCGAACACTGGCAACCATTGGTGCGTCTCCTATTAGCGGACTCCGGCGCCGCCGATTGCAACCGCCATGCCAGATTTCGAGCTTTTGGGATGCCTCAATGCGAAGGCTCGGCTGGCTGTTTACGCCCCTGGTCTCGACGAAGGTTTGCTAGCGGCGGTCCAAGCTAATCGATGGCCGTCTGAGCAGAGCAGACCGGGCACTGCGCGTACCGCCGGCCGTGGTCGGCAGTAAGGATCTCGGCCGCGATGGGTCGAGAGTACGGATCAGGCAGACGTTGGTAGACGTGCCGGTGCAGTGCTACCACTTGACCATCCTCGTCTTCGACGATCGTCCAGCGTGACTGCATCGAACGGGTACCGCCACAGGGCCGGCTGATCTAGGGGATGCCGAGCCGCGCGGAGCCGAAGTGTTCCGGCCAGTCGTCGAGGCTGAACATCACCCACGCCTCGCCGTCCTCGTCGGTCCAGTAGACCGCGCCGGCGCCGCTGGAGGGTGCAGGCGCCGACGAGGTACTGCCCTGGGGAAGGGCCTCTCCAGAAGCTGATGACAGTGGACCGGATGCTGACTCACCCATGACATCTCCCCCGGGGCGGGTTGATGTCGGACCGCCGTTCGGGCCCCAGCTTCAGCGTCATGATTGGTCGGTCCCTAAGCATCCGGCGTGCCATCCGTGACTGTCATGGCACAGGCCATGCGAATAGGCGTGGGCATGCGCCTCCGCTGGTTGATTCTGATCATCCCCCTCGGGCATGCCGCGATCTTTGCGGTGTACTGGTTTCTGAGTTACGACCCGGCCGGGACGGTGATGTCGATCTTGTTCGCGGCAGCAATCGGCGTCCTGCTGTTCGCTCTGCTGCCGACGCTCCGGGATGTCGGGCCGACCGCTCCGGTAGACGAGAACTGGGCTGCTCCATCGGATACCAGGGCCAACGCACCAACTAGGCCAGCAATCGACGCTGACTAGTCTCGGCAACGGAGCAGCGCCATATGAACCACGCTCAAGACGCCCAGCCAGACCGGGCAACCGCCACGGCGCCGACCATCCTGCTAGGGCTCGGCCTCGGCGGCTTCTTCGACGGCATCGTCCTGCATCAGATCCTCCAGTGGCACCACATGCTGTCGGCGCATACGCCGCCGGATTCGCTCGCTAACCTGGAATTCAACACCGTGGCTGACGGCCTCTTCCACGCCTCGACATGGGTGCTCACCTCCGTCGGACTGTTCCTCCTGTGGGCCGCGGTCCGACGGGGTGCGCCGCTTGGTTGGAACCGATTGATCGGCGGGTTACTCACCGGATGGGGCGCCTTCAACCTAGTGGAGGGAATCATCGATCACCAGATTCTTGGCGTGCACCACGTGCGCCCGGGATCGGAGGAGCTGCTCTATGACATGGGGTTTCTTGTCTGGGGTGCCGTCATGCTCGGGTTGGGCGTCTGGCTGCTCCGTCGTCGGACATCAGGGGACTCGATCAGTAGGAAGCGTGCCGGCCAGAGGTGCGGCGCACGATCGTTCAATGCCTATCGGTATCGGCCTTCTACACTGCATTGCATGAGCGGCGTGCTCAATGGCCTGACTCATCCAATCGTTCTCGCGCCGCTCGGCGGCGGACCCGGCACGCCGGCGCTCGCGGCCGCCGTGTGCGGGGCTGGCGGTGTCGGGTTCCTGGCAGCCGGTTACCGACGCGTCGACGATGTCCGTGCGGAGATCCGCGACCTTCGCCGTAGTACCACCACCCCCTTTGGGGTCAACGTCTTCGTCCCTGGCGACCCTGCCGTCAACGACGGGGCGGTGCATGCGTACGTCACGACACTCGAGCCCGAGGCGCAACGACTCGGCGTCTCGCTCGGGGAACCTCACTTCGACGACGACGGGTGGGATGCGAAGCTCGACGTCCTCCGAGAGGAGCGTGTGCCGGTCGCGTCGTTCACGTTCGGTTGTCCATCCGCGGCGGTGGTCCGCTCGCTCCACGACGTCGAATCCGAGGTCTGGGTCACTGCGACAAGCGTGCAGGAGGCCAAGGCGGCTCGCGACGCCGGCGCTGACGCGATCGTGCTGCAAGGGATCGAGGCCGGGGGCCACCGCGCCACGTGGATCGACACCGATGAGGCGGAGGGATTGGGCGTCCTCGCGCTCGTTCGCTCAGTCGCATCCGAGGTCGATCTGCCTCTGATCGCGGCCGGCGGGATAACCGACGGACCGGCCCTCGCGGCGGTGCTCGCTGCGGGAGCTCGTGCTGGTCAGCTGGGATCGGCCTTCCTCCTGGCGGAGGAGGCGGGAACCAGCGACGCCCATCGCCGTGCCCTGGCTTCCAACGCTCCAACGGCCCTGACAAGGGCGTTCACCGGTCGCTTGGCGCGGGGCGTGGTAAACGATTTCATGAGAAGGCACTCGCGCGACGCACCCATCGGTTATCCGCATGTTCACTACGCGACCGCACCGTTGCGAGCAGAGGCACGGAAGAGGGGAGACGCCGAGAATTTCCACCTCTGGGCCGGGCAGGCGCACCGATTGGCGCTCGACGCACCTGCTGGCGAGATCGTCAGACGGATCGCCGCCGATGCGCGTGACGCGGCCGCGGCAGGGCGTCTCGAGCAGCCTGACTGAATCGCTTGGTCGCCGGTTCGCGGAACGCCGGCTACGGTGCAGAGGTGGGAGTAGCGGGAGAAACTTGACACTGCCATAAGCCAGACTGGAAGACCGTTTAGGCCCGGGCCTCTTCTCCGCGTGGGTTCGCCCGCGGACTCTGGTAGCAACGGTTGGTAGCAAGGCCGACGGACGGAGCCCTGCCGAATCCGCAGATTGAGCACGAACCGCGAACATCGGCGTACACTGCCGCACGCTCCAGGGGCGACTGCAAAACCGCGTACACGGGTTCGATTCCCGTGTCGCCTCCACATTCTAAGTGCGAATCCGACCTTTCCGGGGCCGGGTTCGATGGCAGTGTGGTGCGATCTTTACGTGAGCGATGCCACGGCTGAACGGCGCTGCATCATGCTTCTCGGCGGTACGCGCCACCATTGATCGGGCTCCCTGGCGTGGGCGCGTACCTGTCGCCAGGGGCCTTCTCTCATCCGAGGTTCATTTCACTCCCATGCTCTCGAGCGCATTCAACGTTCAAAGACCGATCGCCGTCGCCCTGGCGTTGGCGGCCGCCCCCACAGCAATCGCCGACGTCCCCGCACGACCGGCCGCTGTTCCCTCGGCGGCGACGGTGTCACCCGCCGGCGAAGACACGACGTTCAGGTCCGGTTTCCACTGGTCTGCCGCGCGCCGCGCGATGATTGACCTGCTGCGCCCGGACGCCCTGGTGGCGCCGCCCGCGGTCAACATCCCGAACGTGGGCGATCCCATTGGCCTGATGGCCTGGCGGCTCATTCGCGGCTGGATGGTGGGAAGCCCTCAGCGCTGATCCGTCTTGGCCGGCGGGCTATGCCGCCTGCGTGCTTAGCCGGCAGTCCCGAAGGTCGCGCGGCCGGCAGGTCGGTATGTCTGGAGCATCACGCCGGACGACGTTGACCGCGACTCGACCAATTCCAGGTCATGCGTCTGCCCCTGCTGGGGGAACAGCCGCAGCCCGTCGCCCACCACGACGGGGTAGATCCGCAGGTTGAGCTGGTCGACGAGGTCGCGCTCGAGCAGCCAGCGCAGCAGCTCGCCGCTGCCATGCACCTGGAGCTCGCGCCCGGGCTTCGCCTTGAGCTCGCGCACCGCCGCCTCGACGTCGCCGTCGAGGACGTGGGTGTTCTGCCACGTCGGATCCTTGAGCGTGGTCGAGGGCACGTACTTCGGCAGGACGTTGATGCCGTGGGAGATCGGATCGCCCGCATCGTGGAGGGGCCAGTACGGCTCCCAGATCTCCCAGGTCTTGCGCCCGAGCAGGAGCGCATCGGCGCGCTCGAACCAGGATGTGAGGAAGGGCCACATCTCCTCGTCGGCGTGGGCGGCGGTCCATCCGCCGCGGTCGAACCCGCCACGCCGGTCCTCCTCGGGGCCTCCGGGGCCCTGGTACACGCCATCCACGGTCAGCATCATCGAGGCGGTCAGCTTCATGGTCATCGCTCCCTGCGAAAGATCGTCGATTGTTGGACTTCGCTTCGGGAGGACGCTCATCGGCGAAGCGTCGCGCTCAGCTGTCCCCGGCGTGATCCGCGCGATACCGCTGGTAGAGCCGATCGAGCAGCGCCGCTAGGTCATCGGCCATCTCATCGTCGAGCGCCGGAAACGTGAAGGCCGCCTTGCCGGTCCGACGCTTCAGGAGCGCCTCCGGAATCCCGTCGAGCGCGTCCGGGTAGGTATCGGCGACGAGGAGGTATAGGCTCACGTAGCTCTTTCCGGGCCGGACGGCCGCGAAGTAGTCGTGGGCCTTTGCCCCCGGCCAGCGCAGTGACGGCATCCCGTAGATCGTTGCCGGCTCGAGGTCGGCGCCGTATGGCTCCAGCAGGGACCAGATGCGCTGCTCGACGGCCGCCACATCGGCCATGGGTGAAGTCTAGCGACGCGGTGGTAGGCTCGGGTCCGCTCGGCGCCGGAGTGGCGGAATGGCAGACGCAGCCGGCTTAAACCCGGCGGCCGCAAGGCGTGGGGGTTCGAATCCCTCCTCCGGCACCAGGCTTGCCTCAGCGGCGGCCGAAGATCCTTCGACGCTCCGGCTTCGCGTCTGCGAGGGCCTGGTGCTGCACGCCGATGATCGCCTGGGCGACGCGCCGCATTGCCAGGGTGGCCGGCGCTTCGGGATGCCCGAGGGCGATGGGGACCCCTTCGTTCACCGAGCGGATCATCTCGACCTCGGTGTAGGGGATCTCGGCGGCGGGCTTCGCGCGGAGGAGGTTCTCCACGTCGCGCGTCTTCAGCAGCTCCTTGGGGAAGATGTGGTTGATGACGATGTGGCTCTTGGCCTCCAGTGTCGACGTCTCGCTCAAGAACGCCATGAGCATGCTGGTGGCCCGAAGCGCCGCGATCTCCGGAAAGAGGACCAGCACCTGGACGTCCGCCTCCTCGAGCAACCAGAGCGATCGCGGGTCGAGGCGGCTGCCCGCGTCGATCAAGACGTGATCGAACTGCGGGCGCAGCACCTCCACGATGCGCTGGACCTGATCCAGGGTGACGCTGAAGTCCGCTTCCGGACGTGAGGGCGCCGCGAGGACGGACAGCCCCGAGGAATGGGTGGTCAGGTACGAGCGAGCGACGTCCGGATCTGCGAGGGCTGCGTCGTCGCTGGCAAGAACCCCGACGTCGTATCGCGGCGTCAGGTTGAGGTGGGTGCCGACCTGGCCGAATTGGAGATCCATGTCGATGAGGAGGACTCGGGACGTCTCGGACGTTGCGGCCACCGCACCCGGCACGCCGCCGCCGGCGAGGAGCACGGCGGTGTTCACCGCCAGCGTGGTGGTGCCGACGCCGCCCTTCGGGCTGAGGAAGGTGACCAGCTCACCGGTGGTTGTCTGCGAGGATTCAGGCCGGACCTTCCCGCTGCGGATCAGCAGAGCCGTGACGCGGCCCTCGAGCTCGCTGTGAGCGTAGCCACCGGCGATGACATCGTCGGCGCCGGCCTCGAGGAACGCGATGCGCGCCTCGACGTCGTGCGCCGGGGCGACGACGAGGATCGGTGTGACCTGACCCTCGGAGGCGAGGCGCAGCGAGGCGATCGCGCCGGACGCCGCCAGGCCCTCCGCGACGATCAGGTCGACGGGGTTGCCGCGCATGGTCGCAACCGCATCCGCCGGCGTCGTGACCGTGATGGTCCGATGGCCGGCGTTGGACAGCGCTTCCTCGAGGTCGCCGCGCAGCTCCTTGGCCCGGGCGCAGATCAGGATCGAGTTGGACGACATGAAACCACGACAGCGGATTGGGCTGAGGCGAGTATACGGGCCGAAGCGGCGGCCGTTGGCGGCGGCGTCCACCGGCGGCTATACTGCCCCAGCGCCTCCACGCCGACGGAGGTGCCTTCCCATCGCCATCCTCACCCTTTCTGCCGCGTCCGAGTGCGCACGCCTCCACGCCGCACCCCCATAGAGAGGAGACGACGCACACGATGCGCCGCTACGAACTCATGCTCCTGCTCCGCCCCGACCTGGAGGACGACAAGCTCCAGGCGGCGGTCGAGAAGGTCACCCGCGCCGTCGTCAACGGCGGCGGCAGCCTCAGCAAGGTCTCGCCATGGGGCAAGCGCCGGCTCGCCTACGACATCGGCCAGCACCGTGAGGCAAGCTACTTCCTCATTCACTTCGACATCGAACCGTCCCAGGTCCGCGAGATCGAACGAGGCATGCTCATCAGCGAGGAGATCCTGCGTCACCTGGTGACGGTGCTCGAGGACCGCGGCGTGACCGACGAGGAGCTTGCCCCAGCCGCCACGCCGCGCGGCGAGGAGCTGGCCGTCGGCGAGGCGATCCCATTCGCGCCCGAGGAGTCCGCGGTGGCTCTCGAGGAGCCCCCGGTGGCAGCCGACGATGGTGCCGATCTGGCCACGTCAGACGTCGCGAGCGCCGACAATGAGCCGATCGAAGCCGTGGCCGAGGAAGCTCCGGCAGTCGAGGAGGCCGATGACGAGCCGGCCGATGAGGATCGTGCCGCGGGCTGACGCCCGTCACCGAGGAGGAAGCCCAGCATGACGCTCAACAAGATGATGATCATCGGCAATCTCGGCGCGGATCCCGAGCTGCGGTACACGCCCGGGGGCAAGGCCGTCACGGATCTGCGCGTCGCCGTCAACAACAACTCCCGCGGCGCCGACGGCGAGTGGGTCGAGGAGACGCTCTGGTTCCGTGTCAGCGTCTGGGAGCAGGCCGCCGAGCGCCTCGCCGAGCAGCTGCGCAAGGGCAACAAGGTGTATGCCGAGGGCCAGCTCCGGGTGCGCGAGTTCGAGGGCCGCGACGGCGAGAAGCGGCAGTCCCTGGAGCTCGCCTTCGCACGCGTTGTGAACCTCGAGCGGCGGCCGCGCGAGGACGGCGCCGGCCCCGGCAGCGGCGGCGACGACTCGTTCAGCGACGCTCCGCCAGCGGTGCGACCCCGCGGCGCGCCCCAGCGTTCATCGGCGCCGGGCGACGAGATGGACGTCGACGACATCCCCTTCTAGATCAACGATCTCGATCCGAAAGGACTGACACCCAGCATGGCAAGCCCTCGATCCCGTCGTGAATCGGCGGACTTCTACCGCGATCGACGACGGCGCAAGGTCTGCAACTTCTGCGTCGACAAGGCGGAGAGCATCGACTACAAGGAAGTGAACCGGCTGCGCCGCTACCTCAGCGAGCGCGCCAAGATCGAGCCGCGCCGCAAGACCGGCACGTGCGCGCGCCACCAGCGCATGCTCACCACGGCACTCAAGCGAGCGCGCCACGTCGCGCTGCTGCCGTACGCGCCCCAGCACCTGCGCCCGTAGCTCGGCCCCGACCGATGCCGGCGCCCTCACGGCCTAGCGCCGGCTGACCCGATGCCCACCGAGCTTCTCCTCGTCCTCGGCGGGCTGGTGGCTGGAGCGTTCGGTGCGCTCCTCGGGCTTGGCGGCGGGATCCTCATCGTCCCGCTGCTGACACTCGCCTTCGGCGTGCCGTTGCAGGCCGCCGTCGGCACGAGCCTGGTGTGCGTGATCGCCACCTCGACCGGCGGAGCGGCGGTCAACGTCAGCGCCGGGAGGACGGACGTCAGGCTCGGCGTGACGCTGGCCGCCGGCACCGTGGTCGGCGCCGTGACCGGCGCGGTCGTCGCGGGATTCCTTCCGGAGCGGATCCTCGCCGCGCTCTTCGCCGCGCTCCTGGCCTACACGATCTTCGCCATGCTGCGCGGCCTGCGGCGGAGTCCTGATGACGGCTCGATGGCCGGCGAGCTCGACCCGGCGGCACCCGACGGCGCCGGGGCGCCCGCGTACCGCACCACGCGCGTGCCACTCGCCGTTGGCGGCTCGTTCGTCGCCGGCAACGTCTCGGGGCTGCTCGGGATCGGAGGTGGCGCTGTGACCGTGCCGCTCGTCCACCTGGTCATGGGCGCGCCGATGCGCATCGCCACGGCCACCTCGAACTACATGATCGGGATCACCGGTGCCGCGGGCGCCTACGCATACCTGTTCCGGGGAGACATCGACCCACGCCAGGCCGCGCCCGTGGTGCTGGGTGTCGTGGTCGGCGCAGCGCTCGGGGCGCGCATCGGTCCGCGCATTCGCTCGGCCTGGCTCGTGATCCTGTTCGCCCTCGTGCTTGGCTACGTCGCCTTCGAGATGGCCCGGCGGGCGCTGGGCATGTCGTGATGGAGCCCCGAAGCCGGATGGACCTGGGGCGCACGATCGCCGTGGTGCTGCGCGTCGGGACGGTTCTCGCCGTCGCCGGCATCGGTGCGGGCTTCCTCCTCGCACTGTTCCTGGATTCGCCGTCGCCGGGATCCGCGCCGCTCATCGACATGCTCGGGAGTGGGGGACCGGACGCGTTGATCGGCGCCGGACTGCTCACGCTCACCCTGACTCCCGCCGCCGCCCTGGTCGCCGCCGCGGTAGCCTTCGAGCGCAATGGGGAGCGCCGCCGCGCGATCCTGACCGTCGTCGTGCTCGCGCTCCTCCTCGTGAGCCTGGCGGCGGCGGCATTCCTGGCGGCCCCGAGTTGACCGGCACGGGGGAGTGGGCGACACTCCACCCGCCCGAGGGGGAGTACCCCCGCAAAGGCGCCATCGTCATGACGTCGGGATCGACTCCGTCCGGTGGCGCCGGCCGGCCATGGCCGGGAGAGACCTTCGGGTGCCCCGCGCGTGCGCATCGCCGTGTCGCCGCGAGCATCGGAAGGTAGGCTCGACTCCGTGGACATCGTCCTGCTCATTGGCTCCCTCGGAGTCATCCTTCTCGCCGCCGAGCTGTTCACCAACGGCATCGAGTGGGTTGGCCACAAGCTGAATCTCGCCGAGGGAGCGGTCGGGAGCGTTCTGGCGGCGGTGGCGACCGCGATGCCCGAGACGCTGATCCCGATCATCGCCATTCTCGGCCCGGTCCTGCTGGGTCAGACCGCCAGCGAGGCATCACACGCGGTCGGCGTCGGGGCCATCCTCGGCGCGCCCTTCATGCTCTCGACGCTCGCCATGTTCGTCACGGGCTTCGCGATCGTGATCTTCGCGCGACAGGGACGGCGCGGGACCGACATGCGCGTGAACACCGGGGTCCTCGGCCGCGACATCGCCTTCTTCTTCGTCGGCTACGGCATCGCCATAGGCACGGCGTTCCTGCCCGCCGGCCTGGACTGGCTGAAGTGGGTCGCCGCGGCGGTGCTGATCGTGATCTATGCGGTCTACGTGAGACTGCACTTCACCGACACTCCCGAGGAGAGCGACCCCGAGGCCCTCGCGCAGCTGCACCTGACCCGCGTGCGCGGCCTCGACGGACCCCGGATGCTCGAGATCGACGCGCTTCCCGGCGCGCATTCGATCACCGGGGCCGAGCCGCGGATGGGGATCGTCATCGGGCAGGTCGTGCTCGCGCTGGCGCTCATCGTGGTCGGCGCGCAGGTCTTCGTCGGCGCCGTGGAGCACCTGTCCGAGGTGATCGGCCTCGACCCGACCATCCTGGCACTCATCATCGCGCCGATCGCGACCGAGCTGCCCGAGAAGTTCAACAGCGTGCTCTGGGTTCGGAACACCAAGGACACGCTGGCCATGGGCAACATCACCGGGGCCATGGTCTTCCAGAGCTGCATCCCGACCGTCGTGGGCCTGCTCTTCACGACCTGGGTCTTCAGCTCGGACACCCTGATCTACTTCGCGTCGGCGGGCGTCGCATTCGTGTCGACCCTCCTCATCTTCGGGGGCATGATCCTGCGCGGCCGGCTCTCGGCGTGGGCGCTGCTCATCGGTGGGCCGCTCTACCTCGTCTACATCTACCTGGCCCTTTTCACCGACCTCGGTACCTCGGCCGCGCCGGTCCACTGATTCCGCAACTCCCTGGCCCCCGCGGAGCGTCCCGAAGGCATGCGCGGGTATACTTCGCCGGTGCCCGCTGACGCGCGCGTGCGCCGGAGCCAGCGGCCGCCAAGGAGCCGCTACAGGAGGAAGCAGTGCTGAAGCAGGAGAGCAGGCCCAAGACGGCCTCGGTGGACACCACCACCGAGCTGTGGGCGTTCTTCCGCGGGGAGTTCGTACCGCTGCGCGAAGCGAACATCAACGTGATGACGCACGGCTTCAATTACGGCACCGCCGTCTTCGAGGGGATCCGAGCCTACTGGAACGCCGAGGAGGAGCAGCTCTTCGGACTCGAGCTCATGCCGCACTTCGAGCGGATTCACCGCTCCGCCGCCCTCCTCATGATGGAGGTCCGCCAGTCCCCCGAAGAGCTCGCCGAGATCACCGTCGAGCTCCTTCGTCGTGATGGGCTGCGCGAGGACGTGTACCTGCGCCCGATCGTCTACAAGAGCTCGGAGACCATCGGCGTCAGGCTCCACAACCTCGACGCCGACATCACCATCTTCGGGGTGCCGTTCGGGCAGTACATCGACACCGAGGGCGGGATCCGCGCCCAGGTCTCCACCTGGCGCCGGACGGATGACAACGCCATCCCGGCCCGGGCGAAGATCACCGGTGCCTACGTCAACGGCGCACTCGCCAAGACCGAGGCGCAGCTCAACGGGTTCGACGAGGCGATCGTCCTCACCGCCGAGGGCCATGTGAGCGAGGGAAGCGCCGAGAACCTCTTCATGGTCAAGGACGACGTGGTCATCACGCCGCCGATCACCGACAACATCCTCGAAGGGATCACCCGGGGCCGGTTCATCGAGCTCGCGCGTCGCGATCTCGGCCGGGAGGTGATGATCCGCTCGATCGACCGCACCGAGCTGTACGGCGCCGACGAGGTCTTCCTGTGCGGCACCGGAGCCCAGATCAGCCCGGTCGTCGAGATCGACCGGCGCAGGATCGCGAAGGGACGCCCTGGCCCGGTGACCAAGGAGCTGGCTCGAATCTACTTCGACGCGGTTCGTGGGAAGCTTCCCGCGTACCGCGGGTGGCTCACCCCAATCTACTGACGCCTTCGCGCGGCTCGGCATCGCCACCGGCCGCGCGGCCGGACACGAGAGCGATGACGACGACCGAACACGATCGATATCTCTGGCTTGGGCGGGTGCTCGAGATGGTGCCCGGCACCATCTCGTGGGCCGTCCTGGTGCTGCCCATCTGGCTGAGCTTCAGCTATCCGTCGCTGGTCGCGTACTTCGTCCTGAGCTTCAACTTCTACTGGCTGTGCCGCGCGCTGTGGTTCAGCGGCGCGGTCATCGTCGCATTCAGGCGCATTCGACGCGTGACGGCGGACGACTGGACGGCGCGTTTGGCGACGCTGGTCGACCCCGCCGGGCGACAAACAGAGCTGCGCGCGTGGCTTGCCGCCGCGGACCGGCCTCGCGCCGCTCTGGGTGCGGTGGCCGGCGCGCGCGTGGGGGGCGCCGAGCGGCGCCGGATCCGTGATGAGATGGACGACCTTGCTCGTGTCGAGGCGCTCCCCGAGCCGCGACCATCGGTGGACGAGTACATCCAGCTCGCGTTGATCCCGACCTACACCGAGCCCCTCGAGAAGCTGCGAGCCACGGTCATGGCCCTGGCCGAGGCCCAGTGGCCGAAGGAGCGCAAGATCTGCGCGATCATCACGCGCGAGACCGATGAGGGCGGGATCGCCAACGTCGCGGCCCTGCGCGAGGAGTTCGGTCCTGCCTTCGCCGAGTTCATCCACATCCTCGATCCGCTCGAGCCGGGCATCGTGATCGGCAAGAGCAGCGCGATGGCGTGGGGCGGCAAGTACCTCTACCGCCTCCTGGTGCGGGAGCGGGGCATGGACCCGCGACGCATCCTCGTCACCGATCTCGACGCGGACTTCCGCGTGCACCCCCAGTACTTCGCCTACCTGGCCTGGATGCACCTGACCGATGCGAACCGGGAGACGCAGCTCTACCAGCCGATCCCGTACCTCCACAACAACCTGTGGCAGGCCCCGATCTTCCAGCGCCTCTTCGCTGCCGTGCTGACCCAGCTCCAGATGTGGCGCAGCGTGCTGCCCGAGAAGCTTGTCAGCTTCAGCTCGTACTCGACGACGCTGCACATGGTTCACGAGGTGGGCTACTGGGCGACCGACGCCATCCCGGAGGACAGCCGCTTCTTCTGGAAGAGCTACTTCCGCTACGGCGATCGGTTCCGCGCGGTCCCGCTCTTCATTCCGATCTACGGAGACGCGGTCCGGGCCCGCACCTACTGGCGCACGATGGCGGAGCAGTATCTCCAGGTGCGGCGCTGGGCCTGGGGCGTGACGGACATTCCGTACGTGATCCAGAACGCGATCAGGCACACGGAGATCCCGTTCTGGTCCCGCTTCTGGCGGATCGCCAACCTGTTCGGGGAGCACATCAACTGGGCGATCGCCCCGTTCGTGATCACCTTCGGTGCCACCGTGCCGCTGATGGTGAACCCCGCCTTCGCCGAGACGACGCTCGGCCAGAACCTGCCGATCTTCGCGAGCGCGATGCTGAGCATGGCCGTGGTGAGCCTCCTGGTCCTCGTGGTCGTCGAGCACTTCATCGTTCCGCCGCGCCCACCCGAGTGGGGGCCCTGGGATCGCCTGCTGAGCTATGTCCAGTGGATCGGCCTGCCGCTCGTCGGCATCCTTTTCAGCACCCTGCCGGCGCTCGACGCGCAGACGCGGCTCCTGACGGGGCGTTACCTCGAGTACCGCGTCACCGAGAAGGCCTGACCCGTGCCGGACGCCGCCGTTCCGGTGACCCGCATCGGGCTCGCCCGCTCGCTGCCGCGGCTGCTCGCGGTGCCCGCGGCTCTCCTCCTCGCCGGCGTTGGGGCCATTGCCGTCGGAGGACTCGTTGCCTCGGGGACGCTCTCGATCGTGCTGGTTGCGCTCGGCGCGCTGGTGATCCTGGGGGCCGCCGTCGGCGCGGCCCTCCTTCTCAGCGTTCGGTTCGAGGTCGCCGAGTCATCGGTCGCCCTGATGTGGATGGGCGGACGCCGCAGTTACGGCCTGGTCCCCGGACCGGTGACGCGGGTGCAGCTTCGGGGCCCGCGTGCCTCGCGGCTGCGGCCACGCTCGGGGGCGCTCGGATGGGGGATCGGCTCGGCCAGGCTTCGCGACGAGGAGCAGATCGAGCTGGTGCGCCTGACCGCGACGCGCAGTGCCATCCTCATCCCCACCGACCGCGGCCGGCTGGCGGTTGCGCCGGCGCGTGAGCAGGAGCTGCTGGACGCTCTCGCCGTGGCCGCGCAGGCTCGCCAGCGCATCGAGGCGGAGCAGCAGCAGGCCGTCGAGACGGTGGCCGAACCGGACGAGCTCGACATCGACGTGGAGCCGACAGCGCTCACCGGCATCGAGCGAGCCCTGCTCGAGGAGCGCCTGGCGCGCGAGCGAGCGGAGGCCGAGGTTGCCGAGCAGACGCGCATCGCCGCGGCCGCCGGGGTGTCCGACACCGCCGAGCCGTCCACCGCCGTCATCGTCGAGCCGGAGCCGACGACCGCGCGGCCGACCCTGCGCCTGCTGCGCCCGCATGCGGGATGGGCCTTCGTCCTCATGCCGACGATCGCGGCCGGCCTCGCCTGGTGGGTCGGCCGCCTCAGCGGAGGGTTCCCGGAGGCGGGCACGGACCTGGCACGGCTGACGTCACTCGCCCTCGTGCTCGCCGGACCCGCGACGTCGGTTGGCGCGATCATGGCATTGGCGTGGTGGCCGCGCCTCGTCGGCGTGGTCGTGGTCGGCGGGCTGGCGGCCACGATCTTCATCGGGCGCTCGCTCATCGGCTGAATTGACACGGGCGCGACCGCGCTGCGACTATCGCGCTCCAACCGAAGACGGCAATGACGGAGCCACGGCGGCGTGGGAGCCGAGCCAGGAGCGAGCCCGAGACGGTGTGAGCGGGCGGCAGGACACGCCGACCATCCCTCCCGAGCCGGGGCGCCAAGCGGCTGGAGCCGCGCGTAACGCCACCCGGGACGCCCCCGATAGCGGGCGAGAGAGTGGGCCGCCGCATCGAGGCGGCGGCCAAGCGCGGGTGGTACCGCGGGAGCTCATGTTCCCGTCCCGATGATCGGGGCGGGTCCTTTCATGTTCAGCCGAATGGAGCGATGCGTGTTCAAGCCGGTCGACAGCAAGCTCGATGTGCCCGCGCTGGAGCGCGAGGTGATCGCGCGCTGGCGCGAGCGGGACACCATGGCTCGCTACCTCACCCGCAACGAGGGATCCGAGCGCCGCTTCAGCTTCATCGATGGGCCGATCACCGCCAACAACCCGATGGGCGTGCACCACGCCTGGGGTCGCACGTACAAGGATCTGTTCCAGCGCTACCACTCGATGCTCGGCGAGCGTCAGCGCCACCAGAACGGGTTCGACTGCCAGGGGCTGTGGATCGAGGTCGAGGTCGAGCGCGAGCTGGGGTTCAACAACAAGCGCCAGATCGAAGAATTCGGGATCGATCGCTTCGTCGACCTGTGCAAGGCCCGCGTCGACCGGTTCGCGGCCGTTCAGACCGAGCAGTCGAAGCGCCTGGGCTACTGGATGAACTGGGACGACAGCTACTACACCAACTCGGACGAGAACAACTACACGATCTGGGCCTTCCTCGCCGAGTGCCATCGCCGCGGGCTCCTGTACAAGGGCCACGACGTCATGCCGTGGTGCCCGCGATGCGCGACCGGCATCAGCAACATGGAGGCCGCCGAGGGCTACCGCGAGGTCAGGCACCTGTCGGCGACGCTCCGCCTTCCGATCACCGGCGACGGGCACGAGGGCGAGGATCTCCTCGTCTGGACGACGACGCCATGGACCCTTTCCAGCAACGTCGCGGCCGCCGTGCATCCCGATCTCCGCTACGTGCTGGTGGACGCGGCGGACGGCCGTCGATGGTGGGTCAGCGCCGGGTCGGTCTCTCGCGTCGCGGGTGACGCGGCCGTCGTGGCAGAGGCGCGAGGCGCCGACCTGGTCGGCCTCACGTACGCCGGGCCGTTCGACGAGCTGCCCGTGGCGGCCGGGATCGAGCATCGGGTCATCGCATGGGCCGACGTATCGGACGAGGAGGGGACCGGCATCGTCCACATCGCCCCCGGCTGTGGGCAGGAGGACTTCGCCCTCTCGAAGGCCAACGGGCTTGCGGTGCTCGATCCGATCGACCAGTTCGGCACCTTCGGCCCGGCGTATGGCTGGCAGTCCGGTCGCTTCGCGGGAGAGGAGGAGCTGGCGCGCGACGTCGTCGCGGACCTCGAGCGCAAGGGCCTGCTCGTCGCGAAGGAGAGCTACTCGCACTCGTATCCGCACTGCTGGCGCTGCAGCACGCCGCTCGTCTTCCGACTTGTCGACGAGTGGTTCATCGCGATGGACCCGCTGCGCGAGCCCATCGGCGCGTCGACGCGCTCGATGCGATGGCTGCCCGAAGGCATCGGCCTCGAGGAGCGCGAGCTCGACTGGCTGCGAAACATGGACGACTGGATGATCAGCAAGAAGCGCTACTACGGCCTGGCGCTGCCGATCTGGGAGTGCTCGGAGTGCGGCGGCTTCGAGGTCATCGGCTCGAAGGACGAGCTCCACGAGCGGGCCACCGGCGGTTGGGAAGCGTTCGAGGGTCACTCGCCGCATCGGCCCTGGATCGACGCGGTCGAAGTCGCCTGCCCGCTCTGTGGCGGCGCGGCGCGCCGCATCACCGACGTCGGCAATCCGTGGCTCGACGCCGGGATCGTGGCGCTGTCGACGCTCAAGTGGAACTCGGATCGCGAGTACTGGGCGCAGTGGTATCCCGCCGACTGGATCAGCGAGTCGTTTCCGGGACAGTTCCGCAACTGGTTCTACGCGCTGCTGACCGAGTCGACGGTGATGACCGGCGTGGCGCCGGCCCGGGCTCTCTTCGCCTACGCGCTGCTCCTCGACGAGCACGGCGAGGAGATGCACAAGTCGAAGGGCAACTCGATCCCGTTCGACGAGGCGGCCGAGCGGATCGGCGCCGACGTCATGCGCTGGATGTACGCGGCGGCCAACCCGGCGACGAACCTTCGCTTCGGCTACGGCCCCGGGCACGAGGTCGTGCGCCGCTTCTTCCTGCCGCTGTGGAACACGTATGGATTCTTCGTCACCTACGCGCGCCTCGATGGCTGGGCGCCCGACCAGCTCGACGGCGTCGAGGAGGCCAGGAGCCTGCTCGACCGATGGATCCTCTCGCGCCTCGACGCGCTCGTGGGAGAGGTGCGTGCGGCACTGGACGACTACGACGCCCAGGCCGCAAGTCGCGCGATCGAGGCGTTCGTCGAGGCACTCTCCGGGTGGTACGTACGGCGCAACCGCCGCCGGTTCTGGAAGGGGGAGCTGGACGCCGACAAGCGCGCCGCGTACGCCACGCTGCACGAGGTGCTCACCACGCTCTGCCGCCTCCTGGCGCCGTTCGTTCCGCACCTCGCCGATGCGATGTGGGACAACCTCGTCGCCGCCGTCGACACGGCGCAGCCGGACAGCGTGCACCTCGCCGACATGCCGGACCGCGTCGCGGGCCGCTCGCGCTCCGAGATCGAGGCAGCCGTCGACCTCGCGTGGCGCACCGTCACGCTCGGACGCTCGGCACGCGCCGCCTCGGGCGTGCGGACCAGGCAGCCGCTGCGGGCCGTCCGTGTCAAGCTGCCGGCCGCGGCGCGCGGCGCTCTCAGTGCCGACCCTGCCGTGGCGGACGAGCTTCGCACCCAGGTCATCGACGAGCTCAACGTGCGCGACCTGGAGCTCATCGGCGACGAGTCGGAGATGGTCGAGCGCAGCCTGTACCCATTGCTGCCCGTGCTGGGACCGCGCCATGGCAGGGCCGTCGGCGCGATCATGGCCGGCGCGAGGGCGGGGGAGTGGAGCCTGAACGCGGACGGGACGGCGTCGGTGGCGGGCGCAACGCTCCAATCCGACGAGTTCGAGCTGACCGCGCGCGGCCGTCCGGGACAGGAGGTGGCCGAGGAAGGCGACCTGCTCGTCGCCCTGGACACGACCCTCGATCCGGAGCTCGAGGCGGCGGGCTTCGCACGCGAGGTGGCTCATCGGCTCCAGGCGCTCCGCCGCGAGGCGGGATTCGAGATCAGCGACCGGGTGGTGGTCGCGATCGGTCTCTCGGCCGAAGCCGCCAACCGGCTCGACCCGCACCGCCAGTGGCTCGCCGCCGAGCTGCTGGCAACGGAGATGTCGCTCGGACTGCGTGCCGATCTGCCCGACGCGACGGCACACGCATCGGTCGAGCTGGACGGCGAGGCCGTCGAGCTTGCCGTTGCACGCGCATGAGCCGGCGGTCGGCTAGAGTGGCGTGATGGTGGCCACGACCGAGCGCGTCACGTCGTTGCGCCCGACGCTCGTCCTGGTGGGAACCGCCGCCGCGCTCTACGTCGCGGACCAGATCACGAAGGCAATCGTGGTCGCGAACCTCTCGGTCGGCGAGTACGTCTCACTGCTGGGCGACCTCGTTCGCATCTGGTACGTCCAGAACGATGGCGCCGCCTTCAGCCTCTTCCAGGGCGCGATCTGGCTGTTCGTGCCGGTCACGCTGATCGCGCTGGGGATGGTGGCCTGGTTCCATCGCACCCTCCGTGACCGCACCATCTGGATCCAGGTCGTGCTCGGCATGATCCTCGCCGGAACCCTGGGCAACCTGACGGACCGGATCCGGCTCGGCTACGTGGTCGATTTCGTGAGCGTCGGATTCGGCGACGTGCGGTTCCCGACTTTCAACGTGGCCGATGCGTCCCTGGTCGTCGGGATCGGGCTGCTCGTCCTGTATCTCACCTTCGCCGAACGCTCCACCGCGGCGGGCGAGCCGGCAGAGTGATCGGGGTGGCCGAGCCCGAGCGCGTGGTCGAGGGCCCGGCACCGGTCGGTCGGGTCGACGTCGCTGTCGCCGCCGTTGCCGGCATCAGCCGAGCCCACGCGCAGCGCCTCATCGGCGACGGGCGCGCGCTGATCGACGGCGCGCGACGCCGCTCGAGCGATAGGCTCGCCGGCGGCGAGACGATCCGCGTGGAGCTGACCGCCCCGCCCGACGCGACCCTCGAGCCCGAGTCGATCCCGCTCGAGGTCGCCTACGAGGACGAGACCATGCTCATCGTCGACAAGCCGGCCGGCCTGGTGGTCCATCCCTCCGCGGGTCATTCCGGCGGCACGCTGGTGAACGCCCTCCTCGGGCGTGCACGTGATCGCGGCGAGCCCCTCGGATCCATCGCGGGCGTCGGCCGACCGGGCATCGTGCATCGCCTCGACAAGGAGACGAGCGGGCTGATCGCCGTCGCCAAGACCGATGCGGCCCAGGCCGCCCTCATGCGCCAGTTCGGCGATCGGAGCATCGAGAAGGAGTACCTGGCGCTGGTGCGCGGCCAGCCGCCGGCGACTCGCGGCCGGATCGAGGCGCCCATCGGACGCGATCCGCACGACCGCCAGCGCATGGCGGTGGTTGCCGGCGGACGTGAGGCGGTGAGCGAGTACGAGTCGCTCGCCAGCGGCGGTGGGTACGCGCTCCTCGCCCTGCGCCCGCTGACGGGCCGCACGCACCAGATCCGGGCGCACCTGTCGTACCTCGGCCTGCCCATCGCGGGCGACATTCGCTACGGTGGCGGAGAGGGACCGAACGGGCTGCGGCGCCAGTTCCTCCACGCATCGCGCCTGGCGCTGGCGAGACCGAGCGATGGGCGTTGGCTGCGCGCCTGGAGCCAGCTGCCGGAAGATCTCGCAGCCTCCCTCGGGGCGACCGACATCGATGGGCCCGCGAGCCGACTGCCGGCCGGTATCGGCGCGGAGGTCGATCAGCAGTGAGCGAGCAGGGCCGGGCGGACGCGCCTGACGCCGAGGAGGCGCCGTCGGCACCCGAGCGCGAGAAGCGCATGACGTTTCCGAATCCGCTGCTGGTCGTCGTGTCCGGGCCGTCCGGGGTTGGGAAGAGCACCATCGTCGCCGAGCTTGCGCGGAACCGACCGCAGGTGGTGCCGATCGTGACCGCCACCACGCGGCGGCAGCGGGGCAACGAGGTCAACGGCGTTCACTATCACTTCCTCTCCGACGAGGAGTTCGGCGAGCTCATCGCGCGCGACGGACTGCTCGAGCACGCCAACAACCACGGGCACTGGTACGGCACGCCGATCGACCAGGTCCGGGGCATTCTCGCGGCGGGCCGCGACGCGATCCTCACCATCAGCCCGGAGGGCGCGCGAAACGTGCGCCGTCTCGTACCCGATGCGCTCCTCATCTTCGTCATGCCGCCCTCGATGGAGGATCTCGACGACCGGCTCCGCAACCGCGGGTCGGAGTCCGAGGCGAGCATCGAGCGGCGCAGGCGGGATGCCGAGCGCTGGATGACCGAGGCCGTCGACTACGACCACGTGGTCGTCAACGAGACCGATCACCCGGAGGAGGCGGCGGAGCAGATCTGGGCGATCATCCAGGCCGAGGCCCGTCGCGAGCCGCCCCGTAGGCCGAAGGTCTGAGCCCGGCGCCGTGAGCGATCCGTCGCCGCGCGCCGTGCGGGTGGCGGTCGAGGCGGTTGCCGACCGGCCGGAGCGCACGTTCAGCTACCTGCTCGATCCGGCCCTCGGTGAGGCGGCACCCGGCTCGCTGCTGCTGGTGCCGTATGGGCGGCGCCTGGCGCTCGGATACCTGCTCGGCGGTGAGGCGGAGGGCTCGACCGCGGCCCTGAAGCCGGTGGAGGCCATCCTCTCGCCGCCGATGCTGACGCCCGAGCTCCTCCGGCTGGCCGAGGAGATCGCGGTCTACTACCGCGCGCCGATCGGCACCACTCTGGCGGCGATGCTGCCACCGGGCCTCGAGTCACGCATCAGGCGGCAATGGGTCGTGGTCGCAGCGGACGAGCTGCCGCGCGAGGTGCAGCCCCTGGTCGACGGCGAGGGGCGCATCGCCGACGCATCCCTGCTGCGCATCGCCCCGAAGCGCGGAAGGAACGCCTGGGTCGAGCGGCTGCGACGATCCGGCGCGCTGTACGCCGAGTGGGTCCTCCACCAACCGGAGGCGTCGCCGCACCGAGTTCGGATCCTGAGGCCGCTGCCCGGCGCAGTGCCCCCGCGGCGCGGGCCACTCCAGCGCGCCATGCTCGAGGCGCTCGATGGGTCAGAGCGGACGCTGCCGGAGCTGGCCGACGAGCTCGGGGTCGAGGCAAGCACGCTTCTCGCCCCCGCACGGCGTCTCGAGGCGAACGGCCTCGCCTCGCTGGAATGGCGCTCCGTCGATCGCGATCCGCTCGGGCACCGTGCCGCGACCCAGGCGGCCGATCACCGGCTGGCAGCCGAGCAGCAATCCGCGCTGGAGCTCATCGCGGCACTCCCGGGCGGCGCCGAGCTTCTGCTCCAGGGCGTCGCGGCATCGGGCAAGACCGACGTCTACCTCGCGTCGGTCGAGGCCACGCTCGCGGACGGTCGAGGCGCGATCGTCCTGGTCCCCGAGGTCAGCCTCATTCCACAGATCGCCGATCGGCTCCGCGCGGCGCACGGGCCGGGCCTGGCCGTGCTCCACTCGGGGCTGTCTGCCGGCGAGCGCCACGACGAGTGGTGGCGGATCGTCCGCGGCGAGGCACGGGTCGTGGTCGGGACGCGAAGCGCCATCTTCGCCCCGCTCGATCCGGGAATGATCGTCGTCGACGAGGAGCACGACGGCGGATACAAGTCGGACCGAACGCCGCGCTACGACGCGCGATGGGTAGCCCGCCGTCGGGCGGCGCTGTCCGGCGCACGGCTCGTGCTCGGCAGTGCCACGCCGGACCTGGTCACCCTGGCGCGCGTGCGCGGTGGTCACACCGAGCGCGCGAGGCTCGACGAGCGGCGCGTCGGAGGGACGCCGGAGATCGCGGTCATCGATCTGCGCGCGGAGCTGGCGGCCGGCAATCGGTCGATCTTCTCCGTGCCGCTGGCCGAGGCCCTCGAGCAGCTGCCACGAGGGCGGGAGCAGGCGGTGCTGCTCATCAACCGTCGTGGCGCCTCCACCTTCATCCTGTGCCGCGACTGCGGTGAGAGCCTTCGCTGCCCCGATTGCGACCTGCCGTTCGTGTACCACCTCGACGGCAGGACGCTCCGCTGCCACCACTGCGGCCGCGCGGCGACCCCGGTCGATCGTTGCCCATCCTGTGGCAGCGCACGCATCCGCTACTTCGGCGCCGGCACCCAGCGCGTCGAAGCCGAGCTCCGCCAGCGGTTCCCCCGGTTGCGCGTCGCGCGCTTGGACTCGGACGCGCTCGCCGCTCGCCGTGGATTCGAGTCGGTGTACGACGACTTCCGCGAGGGCCGAATCGACGTGCTGGTCGGCACGCAGCTCGCGGCGAAGGGCCTCGACCTGCCGAGCGTGACGCTGGCGGCTGTTGTCGCCGCCGACGTGACCCTCAACCTGCCGGACTACCGCGCCGCCGAACGAACGTTCGGCCTGCTGGCCCAGGTCGCCGGGCGTGCCGGCCGCGGGCCGCTCCCCGGCCGCGTTCTCGTGCAGACCTATGCCCCCGGTCACTACGCCGTTCGCGCCGCGGCCGCCCTGGATGTCGACGGGTTCGCCGACGAGGAGCTCCTCAGGCGGCAGCTCCTCGGCTATCCACCGTTCTCGGTTCTCGCGCGCCTCATCGTTTCCGACGCCGACCGTGAGGCGGCGGAGCGACGGGGACGCGAGGCCGCCGAGGCCGTGGCGATCGAGGGCGTGGAGGCGCTCGGCCCGCAGCCGTCGTACGTGGCGCGCCGCGCGGGCCGCTATCGATTCCAGGTCGTGGTGCGCGCCCCGGATACGGACCGTCGGCTCGCCGCACTGGAACGGGTCCCGCCCGGCGTGGCCATCGACGTCGATCCCGAGTCGCTGCTCTGATCGGTACAATGCTGCGCGCCATGCCCCTCCGACCGATCGTCACCGCCGAGGACCCGATCCTCAGGCAGCGCACCCGCAAGGTCTCCACGTTCGATGCGAGCCTCCATCGGCTCCTCGACGACATGCTCGAGACGATGCGCGACGCACCCGGCGTCGGCCTCGCGGCGAACCAGGTGGGCGTGCCCCTCCAGGTCGCGGTGATCGAGATCGACCATCGCGTGATCGAGCTCGTGAACCCCGAGGTCGTGAAAGCGTCGGGCGAGCAGCTGGACTGGGAGGGGTGCCTCTCGATTCCCGGATTCGTGGCGGAGACAGGCCGAGCGGCGAAGGTCACTGTCAAGGGGCGCGACCGGCGCGGCAGGCCCCTCCGTGTGAAGGGCGAGGAGCTGCTGGCTCGCGCGCTGCTCCACGAGCTCGATCATCTCAACGGGATCCTCTACGTCGACCACCTGGATTCCCTCGAGGAGCTCGTCCGCGTGGCCGATGCCGCCGAGGAAGGGGTCGCCGAAGAGGCCGGCGCCGGCATCTAGTGGGTCGGCTCGGGCGCATCGCGTTTCTCGGCACGGGGGCCATCGGCGTCCCGCTGCTTGCCCGCGTCATGGAAATGGCCGACGAGCTGCTCGTCGTCAGCCAGCCGGACCGGCCGGCGGGGCGGCGGCTGCTGATGCGAGCCACCCCCATCGCGACCCTCGCCCGCGAGAGCGGCCTCCGCGTCCTGACCCCGGCACGGCTGCGATCCGACGAGGCGCGCTCGGCGATCACGGACTTCAGGCCGGATGGGCTCCTTCTCGTCTCCTACGGCCAGCTTGTCCCGCCCGACCTCCTCGAGGTCGCGGAACGGCCGCCGCTGAACGTCCACCCCTCGCTGCTCCCCAGGCATCGGGGGGCGGCGCCCGTCGCCGGCACGATCCTCGCCGGCGACGATGAGGGGGGCGTGACGCTGATGGTGATGACCGAGCGGCTCGACGCCGGACCGATCGTGGCGCAGTGGCCCGTGTCGCTCGCCGGTCGCGAGACCACGCCGGAGCTGGACGTGCAGCTCGCCGACCTTGCCGCGGAGGTCGTTCCCGACGAGCTCGAGCGATGGGCCACCGGCGACATCGTCACTCGACCGCAGGACGAGCGGGCGGCGACGCACGTGCGCCCGTTCACCCGAGCGGACGGTTGGATCGACTGGCGGCGGCCCGCCGTCGAGATCGACCGCCAGGTGCGAGCGCTCCAGCCGTGGCCGGGTGCCTGGACGACGATCGACGGGCGCCGACTCCACATCCGTCGCGCGCAGGCGGTGGCCGGCGTGGACGAGGTCCCGATCGGCGCCCTCATGCCCGGCGAGGTTCCGTGCGTGGCGTGCGGCGCCGGAGCCCTGGCGCTGGAGATCGTCCAGCCCGAGGGGCGTCCGGCGATGGCAGCCGACGCCTGGCGGCGCGGCCTGCCTCGGGAGCACGTGATCGTCGGCGGCGGGACCCCCGAGGAGCTCGTTCGCTAGGGCTCCGATATACTCGCGTCAACCCTCGCGGAGGTGGGTTACACCAGCATGTTCATCTTCGATCCGATTTACATCTTCGTCGTCCTGATCCCGACCATCGCGATCACCGGGTGGGCCGCGTGGCGCGTCAAGGCCACCTATGGCAAGTGGTCCAAGGTGGATTCGGGCGTCAATCTCGACGCGTTCGACTTCGCGCGCCGGCTGCTCGATCGCCAGGGCCTTCAGGCGGTACGCATCGAGCCGACGCCGGGGCAGCTCACCGATCACTACGACCCGCGCGGGAAGATCCTGCGCGTCAGCACCAGCGTCGCGGACGCTTCAGCCCTGACCACTGCGGGGGTCACGACCGCGGCCCCGCGCCTGTCCGTCGCCGCCGCGGCGGTCATCGCCCACGAGGTGGGCCACGCCCTCCAGGACGCGTCCGGCGACACGTCGATGAAGCTCCGACAGGCGATCGTGCCGGTCGCGCAGTTCGGATCCGGGATCGGGCCGTGGCTCGTGATCGGCGGCCTCATCTTCCAGATCGACGGGCTTGCCGTCATCGGCCTGATCGCGTTCGCCGCGGCGGTGCTGTTCACCTTCGCGACGCTGCCGGTCGAGATCGGCGCATCGGGCAAGGCCCTCGCGTTCGTGAACGGGCTCGGCATGGTGGGCGAGAAGCAGGAGGGCGCGCGCGCCGTGCTCAAGGCGGCGGCGTGGACCTATGTTGCCGGCGCCCTGACCGCGCTGCTGACGTTCCTCTACTACGTGTTCCTCGTGTTCGGGCGGCGTGACTGACCCGGTCCGTCCGGCGATCAGCGAGATCTCCCGCCCGATGCTCGCCGCGTGGCTCACCGCCCGCGGCGAGCCCGCATATCGAGCCGATCAGATCCTCGCCGGGGCGCATCGGCCGGATACCTCGTCGTTCGTGGACCTGACCGACCTCCCGCGCGAGCTGCGCGACGGGCTCGAGGCAGAGCTGCGCTTCAGCTCGATCGTGGCGAGCCATGCCATCGGCGCGGATGGAGGACTGACGGCAAAGGCCGTCCACGAGCTGGCCGACGGCCAGCGCATCGAGTCGGTGCTGATGCGATACCCGGGCCGGCGAGGTGCCAGAGAGCGCACCACGATCTGCATCAGCTCGCAGGCCGGCTGCGCGGTGAACTGCCCCTTCTGCGCCACGGGCCAGGCCGGGTTCGGACGGCAGCTTACCCCCGGCGAGATCGTGGACCAGGTGCTGCACTGGCATCGACCACCATGGCACGCGCTGGGCGACGCCAGCGAGGGGCACTACAACGTCGTGTTCATGGGTATGGGCGAGCCGCTCAACAACGCGGACCGGGTGTTCGACGCGGTGCGGCTGCTGAACGATCCGGATCGCCTCGGCATCGGCGCTAGGCACATCACCGTGTCGACCTCGGGCGTCGTGCCCGGCATGGACCGCATGGTCGACGAGCTGCCGCAGGTGAACCTGGCGATCAGCCTCCATGCCGCGACCGATGCGCTCCGCAACGAGCTCGTGCCCATCAACCGCAAGTGGCCGGTGCGCGAGGTCGTTGCAGCCGGGCGCCGATTTGCCGCTCGCACCGGCCGACGCGTGAGCCTCGAGTACGTGATGATCGACGGTGTGAACGACACCGACGAGCAGGCCCGTGGCCTCGTCGAGCTCGCGCGTGGCTGGCGGACCCACCTCAACCTGATCCCGCTCAACCCCACGCCCGGCTCGGCCTGGAGCGGCACACCGCGCGTCGGGATCGACCGATTCGTCGGCGTGCTGCGCGCGGGCGGAGTCACGGTGACCGTGCGCGACACGCGTGGCCGCGAGATCGAGGCCGCGTGCGGCCAGCTGCATGCCCAGCTCGCCGGCCGATCGTTGCCAGACCTCGCCGCGCCGCCGCCGGCACCGGCGCTCCCCACGTGACGCGGCAGACGCAGATCAGCGCCAGCATCCTCAACGCCGATTTCGGTGCGCTCGGCGACGACGTGGCGCGCGCCGCCGATGCCGGGGTCGATTCGATCCACCTCGACGTCATGGACGGTCACTTCGTCGACAACCTCACCTTCGGCCCGGTGGTGGTCGAGTCGGTGCGCGACCGCACGACGCTTCCATTCCACACCCACCTCATGATCAGCAACCCACTGGCCCATGCCGATCGGTTCGCCGGTGCCGGCAGCGATCTCATCGTCTTCCACGTCGAGGCCGATGACGATCCGGCCGCCGTCATTGCCGAGATCGAGGGTGCCGGCCGGCGGCCCGGCCTGGCGCTGAACCCGGAGACGCCCGTCGGTGCCGTCACGAAGTGGCTGGAGCGGATCGACCTGCTGCTCGTCATGACCGTCCATCCAGGCTGGGGCGGCCAGGCCTTCATCGCCGACGTGCTCCCCAAGCTCGATGCCCTGCACGAGGAGATCGAGCGCCGCGGCCTGGACCTGCCCATCGGCGTCGACGGGGGCGTGAACCTCGACACGATCGGTCGTGCGACAGCTGCCGGTGGCGACGTGATGGTCGTCGGCAGCGCGCTCTACAGTAGCCCCGGAGACCTGGGACTCACCGTCGACGCCCTGCGCGCCGCGGCGCTCCAGCCAGAGCACGAAAGGACCTGACCCTGCAACGCCGGCGCCTCGTCCTGCCCCTGGCCATCACGGCCATGGCGGCGCTCGTCTCCGCCTGCGGGGAGACGACCCTCCCGTTCGTCCCGACTCCGGAGCCCACGCCGGAGCAGCCGCGCGAGGTGGTCATCGAGACGACGCTGTATCCATCGACGGCCGAGCCGCTGCCTGGGGTGACGATCGAGGCCGGAGACGCCGTCGCGGTCACCGACGCCGGGGGCCACGCCACGCTGACCCTCATGCGCGGCACGCGGGTCGAGGCGACGCTGGCGGGGCATGACCCGGCGAGCGGTACGGTGCCGGACGAAGGCCCGCTGCGCCTCGAGCTTCGCGACAACGTCGCGCGGGGCGTCGTGAACGATGCAGGCGGCGACCCCATCTCTGGCGTCCGGGTCATCGTCGACGGGACCGAGGTGATGGCCGAGACTGACGAGGACGGCGGCTACACGCTCCCCGGCGTGCCGCTCGCGGCGACGCTCGTGTTCAAGATGCCCGGCTACCGGCTCCACGAGGCGGCGACGGCGGAGAGCCTGGCGATCGATGCGACCCTCGAGCCGTTCGAGGCGCGCGCGCTCTACGCGCCTTCCGCCATCTTCGAGGGTCCGGGTCGACTGGACGAGCTCCTGGCGCTCCTGGACCGCACCGAGGCCAACGCGATGGTCATCGACGTCAAGGAGACCGATGGCCGCCTGTACTACGCCACGGACCTCGAAACGGCTGCGGCGGTCGGCGCCATCCGGGACGCGCCGGTCTTCGACCTCGAAGAGCTCCTGCCGATGCTCAGGGAGCGCGGCATCTACACCATCGCGCGGATGGTCTCGATGAAGGACAACACCTCGGCTGCAGCTCGTCCCGAGCTGGCGGTGCGCAACAGCGCGACGGGGGAGCCGTGGCGCGACAACATCGGGGGCGCGTGGCTCGACCCGTCGGCGCCGGGGGTGGCGGAGTACCTGGCCTCGATCGCGGGCGACCTCGCCGCCAAGGGGTTCGACGAGGTCCAGCTCGACTACATCCGCTTCTTCAGCGATGGGCCCTACGACGTCGCCGACACGAACCTGCCGAACACCCAGTCGTTCCGGCTGCCGGCCATCCAGCGCGTCCTCCGCGTCGTGAGCCAGGAGCTCGACACGACGCGGACGTTCCTCGGCGCCGACGTCTTCCCGATCAGCTTCATCGTCCCCGACGACCAGGGCATCGGGCAGCGGCCCGAGGTGATCATGCCGTACGTCGACTACTTCTGTCCGATGGTCTACCCGTCGCACTACGGGCCGGGCGTCTTCGGCTTCCCGGTGCCGAACGACCACCCCTACGACGTCATCGACGAGACCCTGCAGATCATGAATCGCCAGGCGGAAGGGCTGCCGGTGGTGATCCGGCCGTGGATCCAGGACTTCGGATTCGGCGACTTCCCTCCGTACACCGCGGACCAGGTCCAGGCCGAGTTCGCCGCGGCGGCCGACAATGGAGCGAAGGGCTGGATGATCTGGAACGCGCGCGCCACGTTCACCGAGGCCGCTCTCGGCGGGCCGCGTGACGGCGAGGACGCCGGTCCGACGACGTCGTCTGCGCCCGCTCCCGCGGCATCGGCTTCCGCCGCCCCGTCCGCGTCACCGTCTCCGTAGCCGGATGCGCCTTGTCGTTCAGCGCGCGACGCGGGCGTCGGTGCGAACCGACGATGGGCTCCTCGGCGAGATCGGCGGGGGAGCGGTGGTGCTCGTCGGCATCGCCCGGACTGACGACGCGACGGTGGTCGACCGCATGGCCGACAAGCTCGTCGGGCTGCGCTACTTCCGCGACGCCGAGGGTCGGACGAACCTGGCCATCGCCGACGTCGGTGGCGCGTTCCTGGTCGTCAGCCAGTTCACTCTCCTCGCCGATGTCGATCGCGGGCGCCGGCCGGGCTTCACATCCGCGGCGCTGCCGGAGCTTGCCGAACCGCTCGTCAGCCGCTTCATCGAGAGGCTCCGCGCCGCCGGCGCGCAGGTCGAGAGTGGGCGGTTCGGGGCCGAGATGGCTGTCGAGCTCGTGAACGACGGGCCATTCACGCTTCTCCTGGACTCGGATCGCGATCTCAGCTGAGGGCGAGGGGAATACAGACACCCGCGCCAATCGACTCGGGCGAATCGGTTCTCGAGGTAGCGCCGCAGATACGGCGGGGCTCTGCCGGACTAGATCTTCTGGGCGGTGCGCCGGCATCGGCTGCAGGCGGTTACCTTCGTCGTCCTGCCATCACGTGTGATGGTCATCGACTGAAGGTTGGGCAGCCATCGGCGGAGGGCGCGCTTGCGGTTCATACCGACCGACTGGGGGTTCCAGCCGGTGATCGGACGCTTGCCGCAGATGTCGCAGACGCGAGCCATGGTCGAAAGGATCTCCACTCACAGGAATACCGGCGCCGGGGCGCCGGATACGGCAGCGATGGTAGCACGCTACGATCGGCTCATGCAATCGAGCCGGGCCCTGGATCCGGCCGACCTCGACCGGCCGATCCCCAGCGTCCTCCCGGCGCTGGCCCGGCGTCTCGGTGGGATGGCAAGGCTCGGGATCACGACCGCGCGCGAGGCGCTCTGGTACCTGCCGTTTCGGTACGACGACTACAGCGAGCTCCGTCCGCTGCACGACCTGGTGCCGGACGAGAAGCAGTCGGCCCGGGTGGTCGTCGACGCGGTCCGGGTCGAGCCCGGGTTCGGCCGGAAGCCACAGCGTGTGATCGCCCAGCTCTCGGATACCGATGGTGGCAGCGCGGAAGCGATCTGGTTCGGCCGTCGCTACGTGGAGCGACGCCTCAAGGTCGGCGACGAGCTGATCGTCTCCGGCCGCGTCACCGTGCGCGGCTGGCGTGCGCAGTTCACGTCTCCCGAGTTCAGCCCGGTCGGGCAGGAGTCGGTCCACACGGCCCGTGTCGTGCCCGTCTACCACCTCGCGGCGGGCATCACCCAGAAACGGCTGCGCGAGCTGCTGGCCCGGATCCTGGAGTTCGCGCTGCCCGCGGTCGACGACCCTCTGACCGATGACGAACGTGCCGGGCTTCCGCCGCTCGCGGATGCCCTGCGCACGGCGCATTTCCCCGAGGAGGCCGCCGACGTCACCGACGCCGTCGATCGCCTCGCGTTCGATGAGCTCGTCGCCCTCCAGCTGACGCTGGCCCAGGCGCGATCCGCTCGTGAGGCGATCCTGGCACCGCGCATCGAGGTGACCGCTGCGACCCGCGCCGAGATCGTCGCGGCGCTGCCCTTCGAGCTCACCGGGGACCAGGATGCCGCGACCGATGCGATCCTGTCCGACCTTTCCGGGCCGCACCCGATGCGCCGTCTCCTCCAGGGCGATGTCGGAAGCGGGAAGACCGCCGTCGCTGCCGTTGCCCTCGCCGGGGCGGTACGAGCCGGTTGGCAGGGAGTCCTGATGGCGCCGACCGAGATCCTGGCCCGCCAGCACCACACCGGCCTGGCGCCGCTGCTCGAGCGTCTCGGCGCGCGCGCCGAGTTCCTGTCCGGCTCCCTGACCGCGAAGCGGAAGCGCGAGATCCACGACGCCATCGCCGCTGGTGACGCCGAAGTCGTCATCGGCACGCATGCGGTGATCAGCGAGGCGGTCGAGTTCCCGCGCCTGGCGCTCACGATCGTCGACGAGCAGCATCGGTTCGGCGTGGGTCAACGGGCCGCGCTCCAGGCGAAGGGCACCGAGGGCGAGCCGCACGTGCTCGCCCTGACAGCGACGCCGATCCCTCGCACGCTCGCGCTCACGGTCTACGGTGACCTGTCCATCTCGACGCTCCGCGAGCTGCCGCCGGGCCGCAAGCCGATCCGGACCGAGGTGCGCGACCGCCGGGCCCTGCCGAAGATCGAGGCCTTTCTCGCCGCCGAGGCGGCGGAGGGCCGCCAGTCGTTCGTTGTGGTCCCGCTCGTCCTCGAGTCGGAGGCACTCCAGGCCGCCAGCGCCGAGGCGGAGGTCGCGCGCCTGCGCGAGGCGCTGCCCGGGCTCCGCATCGGCCTTGTGCATGGCCAGCAGCGTGCCGACGAGCGGGACGCGACGATGACCGCGTTCGCGGCCGGTGAGATGGACCTGCTCGTCGCCACGACGGTCATCGAGGTGGGGATCGACATCCCGAACGCGAGCGTCATGGTCATCGAGGACGCCGAGCGGTTCGGGCTGGCCCAGCTGCACCAGCTGCGAGGGCGGGTCGGCCGCGGGGCACATCGGTCGTTCTGCATCCTGCTCTCGGACGCCACCGACGAGCTGGCACACCGGCGTCTCGACGTCGTGCGCGGGTCGCAGGACGGTTTCGAGATCGCCGAGTCCGACCTTCAGCTGCGGGGCGCCGGAAACCTGCTCGGAACGAGGCAGTCCGGCCTGCCGCCGCTGCGGGTGGCGTCGCTCTTCGAGCCCCGGCATCTGCGCCTGGCCGAGCGCGCGCGGGCGCTGGCGAACGGGATCGTGGCTGCCGACCCGATGCTCGCGTCCCGACCAGAGCTCGCGCGCCTCCAGGAGGCCTTCGCACCCGCCGAGGTCGAGGGAGACGCGGCCTGATGCGCGTCATCGCCGGCGTCGCGCGGAGCGTTCCACTGACGGCGCCCAAGGGGACTGCGACGCGGCCGATCACCGACCGAGTCAAGGAGACGCTGTTCGCGATCCTCGGCGAGCGGATCGTCGACGCGAGAGCAGTGGACCTGTACGCCGGCAGCGGGGCAATCGGGATCGAGGCGCTCTCGCGCGGAGCGCGGAGCGTGGACTTCGTGGAACGAGATCGCGCCGCCATCGCCGCCCTGCGCGCCAACCTCGAGCGCACGCACCTGTCGGCTGAGGGGCGCGTGCATGCCATGGACGTCGAGCGCTTCCTCTCAAGCGAGGGCGATTCGTGGGACCTTGCCTTTCTCGATCCGCCGTATGACGTGCGTGATATCGTGGCGCCGCTTCGCGACCTCGTGCCGCGCGTCCGGCCGGGTGGGCACGTCGTGGTCAAGCACTTCTGGCGCACCGAGCCGCCCGAGATCGACCGGCTCGAGCGGGTCAGGGTGCGGCGATTCGGCGAGACGACGCTCAGCTTCTGGGAGGTGAAGTCGGGATGACGAGGGTCGCGGTCTTTCCGGGTTCGTTCGATCCGATGACCAACGCGCATCTCGATGTCGCCCGTCGTGCCTCGGGCCTCTTCGATCGCCTGGTGATCGGCGTCCTCAACAACCCCAAGAAGAAGCCACTCTTCGACATCGACGAACGCGTCGAGCTCATCAGACGCTGCGTTGCCGACCTGGGCGGGCACGTCAGCGTTGCGGCGTTCGACGGTCTGACGGTCGACTTCGCGCGGTCGAGCAGCGCCGGATTCATCGTGCGCGGCCTTCGCGCCGTGAGCGACTTCGAGGCCGAGCTGCAGATGGCGCTCACCAACCGCAAGCTCGCTCCGGAGGTCGACACGACGTTCCTCATGACCGCCCTCGAGTACGGGTACGTCAGCTCGTCCCTGGCCAAGGAAGTCGCCCGGTTCGGCGGCGACGTCAGCGCCATGCTGCCGGGGCCGGTGGCGGCAGCGCTCGCCGACCGACTGAGCACCGAGGCGAGCGTATAATCCCGACCCAAGGAGGGCGCCGTCACGGACATCATCTTCCTCGTGGAGCGGCTCGAGTCGCTGGTCGCGGCCGGGAAGAAGGTGCCGCTCACGAACAACATCGTCCTCGATCAGGCCACGATCCTCGAGCTGATCGATCAGCTGCGCGTCTCGGTGCCCGACGAGGTGCGCCAGGCTCGGCGCATCACCGAGGAGGCCGGCCGGATCACGGAGCGCGCCCGCGAAGAGGGCGACTCCATCGTGGCACGTGCCCAGGAGCAGGCCGCGCAGATGCTCGAGGAACGCGAGCTCGTGCGCGCGGCCCAGCAGCGCGCCGCCGAGATCATCGAGCAGGCGCAGTCCGAAGGCAGGGAAGTCCGGCGCGGGGCCGATGAGTACGCCGCCGGCGTCCTGATCCGCCTGGAGGGGGAGTGCATCAAGGCCCTCACCAGCATCAAGCGCGGGATCGACATGCTCGACGAGCGCCACCGTCCCGCATCCACCGATGGTGCGGCGCCGCTCGATTCGAGCGCCCCGATCGAGGTCGACCCCGAGGAGCAGGCCCCAGCCACGCCGCGGCCGTGACCTCGTTCAACGTCGCCGGCCTGCTCCACGAGCCGCCGGGGACGAGCCGGGACGCCCGGCTCACGGACCACTACGTCACCCTCGGGCCGGACATCGAGCTGGCGGGACCCCTCGATGCGGATCTTCGCTTTCAGCGCACCAACCGGGGGATCCTCGTCCGTGGCGAGGTCCGCGCCCCGTTGCGACGCACCTGCGCACGCTGCACCGACCCATACGTGGAGGAGGTCCGGGTGGAGCTCGACGAGGAGTTCCTGCCCAGCCTCGATCCGACCACGGGCGCACCCCTGGTCGGCGACGACGAGACCGACATCACCCCGCGCATCGACGGGCACCACGAGATCGAGCTCGACGGAGTGCTGCACGACGAGCTGTCGCTGACGGAGCCGATGCACCCGCTGTGCCGGCCCGACTGTCCCGGGCTCTGCCCCGACTGTGGCGAGAAGCTCGACCGCGGCGAGCACGGGCACGACGCGCCCGAGATCGACCCGCGTCTCGCGGGCCTCGCCGCCCTCCTGCAGGAGCCTAACCGGGAGGGATCGTAGGCTACCGGCACGCCCAGGACCGATCACGCGGGAAGCCGAACGTCCGGCTATACTGCGGCCTCCCGCTGTGTATTGATCAAGGAGTTCTCGCGTGGGCGTTCCCAAGCGAAAGGTTTCCAAGGCGCGCCAGGGCGAACGTCGTGCGCATCTCGCCATCAGCGCTCCGCCGCTGGTCGAGTGCGACCACTGCCATGAGCTGAAGCGCGCGCACCACGCGTGCCCGACCTGCGGCTGGTACAACGGCCGTGAGGCAGTGACGATCGAGCCGGTCGGGCCCGCCGAAGGCCAGCAGCTCTAGCCGCGATGCGCATCGCGGTCGACGCGATGGGTGGCGACTACGCCCCTCGCGAGATCGTCCGCGGAGCCATCGACTACGCGACCGACAGCACCGACGAGGTCATCCTCGTCGGTGCGACTGCGAGCATCGAGTCCGAGATCGCGGCCTACGGCCGCGGCCGGCTTGCGAACGTGCGGGTGGTCGAGGCCCCCGACGTCATCGGCATGGGGGATCATCCCGCGACCGCGCTGCGCACGAAGAAGGGCGCCTCGATCGTCGTTGCCACCAACCTCGTTCGCGATGGACATGCCGACGCGGTCGTCAGCGCCGGATCGACCGGTGCGACGATGGCGGCCGCCGTCTTCCGCCTCGGGCGCATCGAGGGGATCGACCGACCGGCGCTCCCGGCGCACCTGGTGACCGAGACCGGTCCGGTGATGCTCCTCGACGTCGGCGCCAACGTCGACGTCGATGCGGAGAATCTCGTCCAGTTCGCCGCGATGGGCGCGATCTTCGCCGAGCACGTCCTCCACGTGACCGAACCGCGCATCGGGCTGCTCAACATCGGCGAGGAGATCGAGAAGGGGAGCGAGATGGTGCGCGAGGCGCATGCCAAGCTGGCGGCGCTGGACCTGCGCTTCGTCGGGAACGTCGAGGCGCACGACATGATCGCGCATCGCGCCGACGTCGTCGTGTGCGACGGGTTCGTCGGGAATGTGATCATCAAGTTCTTCGAGGGCATCACGAGCTTCATCTTCCGGTCGCTGCGCGAGGACCTGCAGCAGGGGTTCGTCGCCCCCGTGGCCCTGTTCGCCCTGAAGCCCGGGTTCGATCGGCTGCGCACTCGATTCGACTACGAGCGCTATGGCGGCGCGCCGCTGCTGGGCGTGCGCGGCGTGAGCATCGTGACCCATGGGCGCGCCAAGGCGAGGATGATCGAGAACGCGCTGCGAGTCGCCTCGGAGGCGGCGCACGCGCGCATCCCCGACCTGATCGTGGAGTGGACGCGAGAGCACCCGGCGCTGGTCCACCGCGGCGTCCGCTCCCGCATCGCAGCACGCCTGCACCGCGAGCGAACCAGGGTTCCATGACCGCAGGCTCTCGGCCCGCGCGTCGACGGTCGGCGCCCGGCCTGCTGGCGCGCCGGCTGGCCATGCTGGCGCTCTTCGAGGCGGAGTTCAGGCCCGGCACCGCGCCATCGGCGCTCGAGCGGCTGGTGCGGGAGAAGGATGTCCCCGCGGACGTGCGCGAGCACGCCTCGTGGATCGTTCACGGGGTCGACGAACACCTCGCCGACCTGGACACCAGGATCGCCATCGAGGCCCCCCAGATCCCGGTCCCGGAGCTCGGTCGCGTGGAGCGGACCATCCTCCGGAGCGCCCTGTACGAGGTGCTATACTCCGCCGCGACCCCGAGCGGGGAGACGATGCGTGATGCCGTATCCCTCGCCCGGATCTACGCGGGAGACGCGGCCCGGCGCCTCGTCAACGGCGTGCTAGGAAGCGTTTCCAGATCGGGTGGAGGAGCCTGACTCGTGACAGACGGGACCACGTTCGAACGTCTCAAGAAGATCATCGTCGAACAGCTCGGCGTCGACGAGGAAGAGGTCACGCCCACGGCCTCGTTCGTCGAGGACCTCAATGCCGATTCGCTCGACCTGGTCGAGCTCATCATGAGCCTCGAGGAGGAGTTCGGGATGGAGATCTCGGACGAGGACGCCGAGCGCATCCAGAAGGTCTCCGACGCGGTCGAGTACATCGAGGAGCATACTCAGTAGCCGGCGCACCGCCCATGGAAGCTCCGCTCACCGACGAGCTGGGCGAGCGGCTCGGCATCGTTCTTCGTGACCCGGAGCTGGTCCGTCAGGCATTCGTCCACAGCTCGTACTTCAACGAGAATCCCGGCACCATCGCCGGGCACAACGAACGCCTCGAGTTCTACGGCGACGCGGTCATCGGCCTCACCGTCAGCCGCCTCCTCTACGATCGCTATCCGGGCGAGGACGAGGGCTTCCTGACCGCGCGCCGCGCCGCTCTGGTCAACCGCGAAGCGCTTGCCGCGATGGCGCTCGATCTCGGCTTCGACCGATACCTCCTGCTCGGCCGCGGCGAGTTCGATGGCGGAGGCTCAACGCGGCCCTCGCTCTTGGCCGCGTGCTTCGAGGCTCTCGCCGGTGCCCTCTCGCTGAGCGAGGGCCAGGAGGCCACGGCCCAGATCCTCGAGCGCCTGTTCGCCTCGCGCCTGGAGGCGCTGGCCGAGATCGACGGGCCTCCGAAGTCGGCGAAGTCGCGCCTCCAGGAATGGAGCCAGCGGCACCATGGGATCAAGCCGAGCTATCGGCTCCTGAGCACGACCGGGCCTCCACACATGCAGGAGTTCGAGGTCGCGGTCGTGCTCGACGGCCGTCGCCTTGCCATCGGGTCCGGGTCGAGCCGCCAGCGAGCCGAGGAGCGAGCGGCGGCCGCCGCGCTGGGGCAGCTCGGCGCCGACAATCCCGTGAGCGCCAATCCGCCATGAGCCGACTCAAGGAGCTGCGCATCCACGGCTTCAAGTCGTTCGCCGATCCGACGCGCTTCGTCTTCGAGCCCGGCGTGAACGCCGTCATCGGCCCGAACGGTTCGGGTAAGAGCAACATGGCCGACGCGGTGCGCTGGGTGCTCGGCGAGCAGTCGAATCGATCCCTGCGCACGAGGCGCGCGGACGACGTCATCTTCGCCGGCTCGGAGCATCGGCGCGCACAGGGGATGGCCGAGGCGATCCTGACGCTCGACAACAGCGACGGATGGCTGCCGATCGAGTTCGCCGAGGTGGCCATCGGCCGCCGCGCGTATCGCTCCGGCGACAGCGAGTACCTCATCAACGGAGCCCGGGCGCGTCTTCGCGACGTCGTCGAGCTGCTCGGCGAGGGGCGCCTGGGCGCGAATGAGCTCGTCGTCGTGGGACAGGGAACGGTCGACGCGGCCCTCTCGCTTCGTCCGGAGGAGCGGCGCCAGCTGTTCGAGGAGGCGGCGGGCGTCAAGGGCCTGCAGGTCAAGCGCAACGAGGCGTCGGTGCGGCTCACCCGCGCGCTCGACAACCTCACCCGCGTCAGCGACGTGGTCGCCGAGCTCAAGCCCCAGGTGCGGCGACTCGCGCTGCAGGCCGAGCACCAGCAGCAGCACGACAGCCTCGGCGCCCGTGCTCGGGGCCTCGTCATCGCTTCGCACGGGCGCCGCGAGCGCCAGGCTCGGACGGCCCTCGGCGAGGCGCGCCGCGCGGCGGCCGCGGCCGAGGCGGAGCTGGCCGCCTATCGCGAAGCGCAGGAGGCTGGCCAGAAGGCGGTGGGTGCCGCCGAAGAGCGGTATTGGCAGGCGGAGGAGACTGCGCGCCAGGCCGGTCGCGCCCGCGAGGTGACGCGCGAGGCCGTCATCCGAGCCGAGGGCCGGCTCGAGGCACTCGACGCACGACTGGTCGAGCTGCGCATCGCCCTGGAGGCGGACGAGGGGGAGCTCGCGGCCGCTCGGCAGGCCCTGGCCGGAACTGACACCGATGCCGTCGCCGAGGTTTCCCCGGCCCTCGCGCTCAGCGCCGCAGCGGAGGAGGACTGGCGCGCTGCCGTCGCACGACTGGCGGCCGCCGACGATGAGCTGCTCGCCGCCGAGCAGGCCGTCGCGGAGGTCCGCTCGCAGGCGAGCGACCACCTCGCCGCTGCCGCGCGCGCGTCGGAGGAGGATGCCCGGCGATCGGCAAGGCGCGAGCAGGTCGAGGACGAGCGCCGACGCGTCGCGGGAGAGCACGACCACAGTCGGGCCGCGGCCGAGGTGGCGGCCACCGAACGTGGTCGTGCCGAGGAGGCCGCGGACGACGCGGCGCGTGCGCTGACCGCGGCGACGACGGATCGAGAAGCGGCGCAGACCGACGCGGACCGCCTGCGGCAGGGGGCGGTCGAGGTCACCGAGCGACTCCGAGCGCTGAGGGCGGAGCTTGCCGCGATGGAGCAGCCCCACGACGCGGGGGTCCGCCTTGGGCATCGGTTGGTGGCTGCCGGCTGGCCGTCGATGCTCGAGTCGATCGACGCTCCCGAAGAGGCCTGGCCCGCGATCGAGGCCGTCGTCGGCGGGGAGCTGGAGGGCGCGCTGCTGTGGACCGACGGCGGCGATCCGACCGCCGAGATGGATGCCGCGCGCGGCGCCGCGCGGCTGCTCGACACCGACTCCCGCGACCAGCCCGGGCGCGGCGAGGCGCTGGACGCCGTTGGGGGAGAGCGAACCCTGGCCGAATGGATCGGGACGGAGGCGCTTCCGATCGCTTTCCGGCTCACGGTCGTCGCCCGCGACGTCGGCGCCCTGCTCGACGGATGGCGGCGCCTGCCTCCCGGTTGGAGCGCGGTCACCATCGACGGCGATCTCGCCGATGCGCGCGGACTCGTCGTGCTCCGTGGGCGTGCGGACCCGCCTGGGGGCCTCGCGGCACGAGCGCACGCGCGGCAGCGTGACCTGCGATCGAGCGTCGCCGTGGTCGAGGGCGAGGCAGCCGACGCCCAGGACGCGGCTCACCGCGCCGCCGAGCGCCTCCGGCGCGCCAGGGACGCCCACATCGCGGCGGGCGAGCGCCACGATGCCGCCGAGCGCGCGGCGCGTCGCACGCGCGAGGAGCTCGAGACGGCCGAGGCGGGCGCTGCGCGCCTGATGGCCAGGGTTCGCGAGCTCGACCAGGAGCTCGCTGACGTCGGAGACCCGGTCGCCGCGGCAGCCCGGCCTCACCCACCGGAGGAACGAGAGCTCGATGAGCTGCAGGCGCGCGCCGACGAGGCTCGCAGGCACCGAGACGAGCTCGCCGCCGAACGAGACTCGGCACGCGAGCGCTGGACCGCGACTCGAGGCCAGGCGGAGGCGCTCGAGACAGCCACGGCGACCCGTCGTCGCGACCGGGCCCTCCATGAAGCGCGCGTGGCGCAGCTGACGGCGACGCTTCCGGCCCGGCGCGCGGTGGCGGAGGGCATCGAGCGCGAGCGAGTGACGCTGGCCGAGGCGTCCGCTGCGGCCGCGGCGGCGGACCGCGATGCGCTGGCCTCTGCCGAACGAGCGGAGGCGGACCGCGAGGCTCGTCGCGCCGACCTTCGCGACCTCGAGCGAGACCACGTTGGAACGGTGACGGGCATGGCCGAGCTGGAGCGCGCGGCACAGGAGACCGCCATCGAGGCGTCGAGGCGCGACGAGGCCATCGCCGGCCTGGCCCGCGAGCGCGAGCTGGCGCTGGAGGGCATCCCGGAGTCGTCCGCGCCCGCACCCGATGACGAGATCGAGGCGCTCGACGACGAGGCGCTCGAGACCGAGCTGCGCCGCGTTCGGCGCACCCTGACCCAGATCGGATCGGTCAATCCATTCGCCGTCGAGGAGCACCGCGAGGTGGCATCGCGCATGGAGGAGATGACCACCCAGCACGATGACCTGCGGGCCGCGATCGCCTCGACCGAAGAGCTCATGGCCGACCTGGATCGCCAGATCGGCGAGCAGTTCGATGCCGCCTTCCATGCCATCGGCGAGCGGTTCGACGAGTACTGCCAGCTGCTGTTCGCCGGAGGCTCGGCCTCGCTGCAGCTCGGGGACGAGGCGGATGGCGACGCGCCGGGCGGAATCGAGATCGTGGTCCGACCACCCGGGAAGCGGCTCCAGCGCCTCGCCATGCTCTCGGGCGGCGAGCGCGCGCTGACCGGTGTCGCGCTGCTCTTCGCCATGCTCACCGTCAATCCCGTTCCGTTCTGCATCCTCGACGAGGTCGACGCCGCGCTCGACGAAGCGAACATCGGCCGGTTCGCGGACGCCCTGCGGCGGCTGGCGGAGACCATCGACTTCGTGGTGATCACGCACAATCGCGCCACGATCGAGGTGGCCGACACGATCTACGGGGTGACCATGACCGATGCGGCCGTCAGCAGGGTGCTCTCGCTTCGGCTGAGCGACGTTCCGGTCGAGGTCGGCGCATAGGTGTTCCGTCGCCGAAAGCCGGAGGCACCAGCGGCGAGCGACGCACCGGACGTCGAGCCGATGCCGCCGTCGACCATGGCGCGGCCCTCCCGGGAGCCGGCGGGCATGGGCCTTCGTGCCAGGCCATCGGGCCTGGGGGCGAGGCTGCGGACGATCCTCGGGGCCGGCTCGACCGCCACCGACGCCACCTGGGACGAGGTGGAGGAGGCCCTGATCGCGGCGGATGTCGGCGGCAGTGCGACGATCGAGCTGGTCGAGGCGGCGCGCGCTCGCTTCGATGCCGATGGTGGTCGCAGCGGCGAGGACGCCCGCCGCGCGCTGAGCACAGAGATCCGCGATCGCCTCGTGAAGACGGGCGCGGGGGCCTTCGAGCTCGGCCCTCCCCCGTCGGTGATCCTCTTCGTCGGCGTCAACGGCACCGGCAAGACGACGACCATCGCAAAGCTGGCGCATCGGCTGCTCGCTCAGGGCCACTCGCTCGCGCTGGGTGCCGCGGACACGTTCCGGGCGGCCGCCATCGAGCAGCTGCGCGTGTGGGGCGACCAGCTCGGCGTGCCGGTCATCGCCCAGCGGCCCGGTGCCGATCCCGGAGCCGTCGCCTTTGATGCGGTCGCGGCCGCCGAGTCGCGCGGCCTCGACGCGGTCCTGGTCGACACGGCCGGGCGTCTCCAGAACAAGCAGCAGCTCATGGACGAGCTCGCCAAGATCCGTCGCGTCATCGAGCGTCGGATGCCCGATCAGCCGCGGCACGTCCTGCTGGTCCTGGACGCGACGACCGGGCAGAACGGCATCCTGCAGGCGGAGGGGTTCAGCCGCGAGGTGGGGGTGACCGGCATCGTCCTCACCAAGCTCGACGGAAGCGCCAAGGGGGGAGTCGCCCTGGCCGCGGCCGATCGGCTGGGTGTGCCGATCGTGTTCGCCGGAGTGGGCGAGGAGATCGACGCGCTGGCGCCGTTCGAGCCCGAGGCCTTCACCGAGTGGCTCTTCGCCGACTGACCTCGTTGCCGCCCGCGGCGCGTGTCCGTAGAATGGGCAGCCGTTTGCCGGCAGCGTCGCGCCGGCCCTGATCCCGCATCGGTCCACTCGCTTGTTCGAATCTCTCTCCGCGCGCCTCCAGGACATTTCGCAGCGCCTGCGAGGCAAGGCCCGAATCACCGAGGCCGACCTCGACGTCGCCCTGCGCGAGATCCGACTCGCCCTGCTCGAGGCGGATGTCAATTTCAAGGTGGTCAAGGACTTCGTGGCGCGCGTCCGGGAACGGGCCATCGGCGCCGACCTGCTCAATGGGGTGAACCCCGGCCAGCAGATCGTGAAGATCGTCCACGACGAGCTCGTCGAAGTGCTCGGCGGCGAGCGCCATCCCCTCAAGCTGGACGCCAAGCCTTCGGTCCTCATGCTGGTCGGCCTCCAGGGATCCGGAAAGACCACGACCGCGGCCAAGCTCGCCGTTCGCCTCCGCAAGGAGGGAAAGCGGCCCATGCTCGTGGCGGCCGACGTCTACCGGCCGGCCGCAGTCGATCAGCTCGTCCAGCTCGGCGACCAGGTCGGCGTCGAGGTCCACACCCGGCCGGTGGGGACT
The DNA here is from genome assembly GCA_963828485.1 of uncultured Chloroflexia bacterium. GTDB lineage: Bacteria > Chloroflexota > Limnocylindria > QHBO01 > QHBO01 > JACDBZ01. Next base: position 664,185 of record CAWHEV010000010.1, on the reverse strand, counting down.
CCGGCGCTGGAGATCGCGCGATCGGGCCTCGAGGTCGCCCGTCAGAGGAACGTCGACGTGATGATCCTCGACACGGCGGGCCGCCTCCATGTCGACGAGGCGATGATGGACGAGCTCGTGCGCATCTCCGGATCGGTCACGCCATCGGAGACGCTCCTCGTCGTCGATGCCATGACCGGCCAGGAATCGGTCCGCGTGGCCGATGCGTTCCACGCCAAGCTGCCGGTCACCGGGCTCGTGCTCACCAAGATGGACGGCGACGCCCGTGGCGGCGCCGCGTTGAGCATCCGCGCCGCCACCGGCGTTCCGGTCACCTTCCTCGGGACGGGGGAGCGGACGGACGGCCTCGAGCCATTCCACCCCGACCGACTGGCCCAGCGCATCCTGGGTATGGGCGACATCGTCACCTTCGTCGAGCGCGTGCAGGAGAACGTCGACAGGGACGAGGCCGAGCAGGCGGCGCAGCGGCTCATGGAGAACCGCTTCACCCTCGAGGACTTCCGGAGCCAGCTCGTCCAGATCAAGAAGATGGGGCCGATCGGCCAGCTCGTGGGCATGATCCCGGGGGCGAGCCAGATGGCCGGGGCGGCGCAGGAGGCCGTCGACTCGGGACAGATGGCGAAGATCGAGGCGATCATCGATTCGATGACGCCGGGGGAGCGCCGCCGGCCCGACATCATCAAGGCCAGCCGCAGGCGGCGGATCGCGCTCGGCAGCGGGACGTCGACCGCCGAGGTGAACCGGCTCCTGAAGCAGTTCGCCGAAATGCAGAAGATGATGAAGATGTTCTCGGGCGGCAAGCTGCCGAAGATGGGCGGCGGTCTGGGCTCGCTCCTCGGTCGCCAGTAGGGTGTCCCGCCTCGTCATCGCGCTCGTCACCCTGCTGGGTCTGACAGCGGGGACCGTCCTCGCGGGCTACCTGCTGCTCTCCGGCACGACCGATCGCCTCGCCGCCCTGGCTCCCGCCCGAACGGCCGCGTATGTGAATGTCAACCTGGAACCGTCGCCGGGCCAGCAGATGAACCTGGCGGGTCTCATCGGCCGCCTCCCCGGCTTCGCCGATGCGGCGGCGCTCGACGCCAAGGTCGACCAGATCATCGGCAACCTGTTCGCCGCGGCGGACATCGACTACCAGACCCAGCTCGAGCCATGGCTCGGCGACCAGGTCGCGCTCGCGGCATGGCCGTCAGACGGGGACGCGACCGTGCCCGAGGTCGTCGTACTGGCCGCGTCCGGGGATCCCGCGGCCGCCGATGCGTCGCTGCCGGTGCTGCTCGGGGGCGACGGCGCAGCGTTCGTCACCGAGACGCACGCCGGTTTCGACCTGCAGGTCGCCACCGGCGTCGCCTACGCCGTCGTCGACGACGTCGTGCTTGTCGCTCCGACCGCTGACGGCCTGCGGACGGTGATCGACGTGCGCGGAGGTGCGGCATCCCTGGCCGACCGATCGGACTTCCAGGCGGCGATGAGTCGGGTCCCGGCCGACAATCTTGCCTCGGCCTTCGCCGACACCCAGGCCCTGATGGGCGCCGCCGGCAGCACCGACGAGGTCGCCGGGCTGACCACGGCCAGCGCCGCCCTCGTCGCGGAGGCTGACGGCCTCCGGCTGAGCGGCGTGGTTCCGGTGGATCCGTCGGCGGCGCCGCCGGACTCGACCGGCAGCGTGACCAGCACCGTGGTCGACTGGATGCCGGAGGGCGCGCTCGCCTCGGCCGTCGTGTTCGGACTGCCGGCAACGCTCGAGGACGCCGAGTCGGCATTGGGCGACACCGATGCCGGAAGCGAGGCGCTGAGCCTGCTCGACACGATCCGGGCGCTCGCGGCCTTCGGCCTCGGTCTCGACCTCGACACCGACCTCCTGCCCATCCTCGACGCCGAGGCGGGCGTCGCAATCACGAGCCTCGACGGAGACCGGCCGAGTGGGCAGCTGGTGCTGCGACCGAGCGATCCCGATGCCGCGGCGGCGTCGTTCGAGACGCTCGTGGATCGTCTCATCGACGCCGGTGCCGAGGCCCGCGACGAGGACCTCGACGGTGTCGCCCTCACGATCGTCTCCGTGCCCGAGCTTGGTGATATCAGCTATGCAATCGTGGACGACGTGGTGATCCTCGGCCTCGCGCCGGGCGACGTCGCCGCCGCCGTCGCGGCTCACACCAGCGGCACGGCACTCTCCGCCAGCGACCGGTACCTGGATGCTTTCGAGGTGGCCGGTGAGCGATCGGGGACCGAGGCGTACGTCGATATCGGCGCGCTGCTGGGGCTCGGCGTGCTCGACGAGGCCGGAATCGGACTCCCGGACGACGCGCGCGATATCCTGTCCCAGCTCGGGGCGGTCGCCCTCACCATTCCGTCTCGAGACGATGCCATCGAATTCCACGCGGCGCTGACGATCCTCGAGCCCGGCGCCGAATGAACAATCCGACAACCCACACAGAGGTACGCATCACTTGGCAGTAGCAATTCGGCTGACGCGCGTCGGGGCCACGAAGCGCCCCGCGTATCGCGTGATCGCCATCGACAAGCGCCGCTCGCGTGACGGTCGGGCGCTGGAGATCCTGGGCTTCTACGATCCCCTCACGGAGCCCGCAACCGTCCAGCTCGACACCGAGAAGATCAACGCCTGGATCGGCAAGGGCGCCCTGCCGTCAGAGACGGTCCAGAAGCTCATGCGCCAGGCCGACGCGGCCGCGAAGGGGGAGGTCCAGGAGAAGCCCAAGCGCGCCACACGGACCGCGAAGCCCTCGAAGAAGGCTCGGGCGAAGGCCGAGGCGGCCGCCGCCCCCGCTGATGAGCCTGCGGCGGCCGAAGCGCCGGCTGAGGAGCCTGCGGCGGCCGAGGCGCCGGCAGACGAGCCTGTCGCAGCCGAGGCGCCCGCCGAGCCGGCCGCCGAGGCGACGCCCGATGAGGCAGCCGTTGCCGCCGAGGCGACGCCCGATGAGGCAGCCGTTGCCGCCGACGCTCCGGTGGGCGAGGAGGCTCCCGAAGCCGAGGTGGCTGCCGAAGCCGAGGAGGCTCCGGTTGCCGACGAGACACCGGTCGTTGACGAGGCGCCCGACGCCGTCGAGGCACCGGCGCCCGATGACGCACCGGCCGAGGATGCGCCGAGCGAGGCACCTGCCGATGAGCCGGCTGTCAAAGCCGAGAAGGCCGACGCGTGAAGGAGTTCCTCGAGTACGTCGCGAAGTCACTCGTCGATGAGCCGGACGCGGTCTGGGTCCAGGTCGAGGACGACGCCGACGAGACGGTCCTGACGCTCGGCGTCGCCCAGGACGACATGGGCCGCGTCATCGGTCGTGACGGGCGCATCGCCAACGCGATCCGGAGCCTGCTTCGTGTGATGGCTGCCAAGGATGGGCGTCACGTCGAGCTCGAGATCGTCTCCGACGCCGAATGACCGTCGCCGGGTCGTGGCCCGGGTGCTCGGTCCCAAGGGCCTGAACGGCGGCGTTCGGGTCGAGCTGCTCACCGACTGGCCGGACGACCTCGCCACGGGCGCTGACCTGTGGGAAGAGGGGAGCGACCGATCGTGGCGCCTGGCCGCCCTCGAAACGGGGGGTCGGGTTCCGGTGCTTCACCTGGACGGCATTTCGTCACGTGAAGAGGCTGCGGCCCTCGCCGGCCGCTACCTCGAGGGTCCGCCCCGCGCGCTCGATGCGGAGAGCTACTTCTGGGACGACCTCATCGGCCTTCGCGTGGAGGGTCCGAGCGGGGAGCAGATTGGCGAGCTCGTCGAAATCTTCCGCGCCGGCGGCAACGAGGTCTATCGCGTGGTGGGTCCTGCCGGCGAGCGGCTCGTCCCGGCGCTGCGCAACGCGATCGCTCGCATCGACCTGGAGTCCGGCGTCATGACGCTGACCGACGACGAGTCCGAGGAGATCGGCTGATGGCCACTCGGATCGATGTGGTCACCATCTTCCCCGAGCTGTTCGAGCTTCCCTTGCGGACCTCCATCATCGGTCGCGCCGCGGAGAACGGCATCGTCGAGTTCGGGCTTCACGATCCACGGGAGCATGGGATCGGGCGCCATCGCGCGGTCGACGACTACCCCTACGGCGGTGGCGCCGGCATGGTGATGCGCCCCGAGCCCCTGTTCGACGCGATCGAGCCACTCCGGGCCGAGGGAGCGCACGTGATCCTCCTCGATCCGGCCGGCACCCCGCTGACGGATAGCGTCGCACGCGATCTCGCACGAGAGCCACGTCTGGCGCTTGTGTGCGGGCGCTACGAGGGGATCGATGAGCGCGTCCGGACGATCGTGGACCGCGAGATCAGCATCGGCGACTACGTCGTGACCGGGGGCGAGCTGCCGGCCCTGGTCGTCATCGATGCCGTCGTCCGCCTCCTGCCCGGAGCGATCAGCGAGGAGTCTCCGGGGAGCGACTCGTTCGCCGATGGGCTGCTGGAGCACCCGCAGTACACGCGGCCCGAGGAGTTCCGCGGCCTCGAGGTCCCGCCCATCCTCCTCTCGGGTCACCATGGCGAGGTCGACCGCTGGCGGCGGCGAGAGTCGCTGCGACGCACCGCCGAGCGTCGCCCGGACCTGCTCGCATCGGCGCCCCTGAGCGACGCCGATCGCGCGATCCTCGACGAGATCGACGCTTCCGACGACGGGGCCGGCTGACCCCGTCTTGCCCGGCTTAGGGCGCCACGTTATACTCGCCGGCGTCGCGGCCGCTGTGCGAACGGCCGCGTTCGTATGCCACCCTGATCAACCGCGCGGCCGCCGCCCCCGCGAGTACGAGGTCGACTCCCCGTCATGAACGCCATCAAGGAACTCGAGCGTGAGCAGCTCCGCTCGGACCTGCCGGAGATCGCGCCCGGCGATACCGTGCGGGTGTCGGTCAAGGTGGTGGAGGGGAACCGCGAGCGGATCCAGGTCTTCGAGGGCACCGTCATGCGGATGCGCGGTGGCGGGCTGAACCGGCAGATCACCGTTCGGCGCATCGCCAGCGGCGTCGGGGTCGAGCGCACCTTCATGATCCACGCGCCCCGCATCGACAAGATCGAGGTCGTGCGCCACGGCGTCGCCCGCCGCGCGCAGCTCTACTTCCTTCGTGACCGCGTCGGCAAGTCCGCCACCCTGCGGGAGCGGCGCCCCGGCTGATCCGGCCCCGCCGCGGCCGAAGGCCGCCCGGCGCCCATCGCGTTCCCTACACTGGGACCGCCATGATCAAGCCCACCACCCGAGTCGAGCGACGTCATTGGGGCGCCGGCCTCGAGCTGGTGGTCGGTGCCGATGCGGTCGGCGTCGCGTGCCTGAGCGGGCCGGTAGTGGCTGCCGCCGTTGTCATGCCGCCATATGGCCGCCGCGTCACGGGTGTGCGTGACTCCAAGATGCTCTCTCGCGCCCAGCGCGAGCGTCTGTATCCGCGCATCCGGCGCCGCGCCCTTGCCGTCGGCGTCGGCGCGGCGAGCGTCGCGGAGATCGACCGGCTCAACATCTACCACGCGACCAACCTCGCCATGCGCCGCGCGATCCGTCGCATCGGCGGGCGCCAGCACGTCCTGATCGATGGCCTCCGCGTCTACGGGCTGGAGCAGGACGTCGGGCCTTACACGGCCATCGTGCGTGGCGACGCCCAGTGCTACTCGATCGCTGCCGCCTCGGTCGTGGCGAAGGTCGTGCGCGATCGCCTCATGGATCGCCTCGCGTCGCGGCATCCGGGGTACGGATGGGAGCACAACGCTGGATACGCGACCCTCGATCACCGCCGCGGGATCGAGGAGCACGGCGTGACGCCGTACCACCGGCGATCCTTCGCGCGGGTTCGCGCCGTGGTGCTCGGCGAGCAGATGGAGCTCGCCATCCCGGTCGGTGACGAGGCGCTCCTCGCCGCTCGGTAACGGGGTGGTAAGCCGCCGGAAAGCCCGGCCATGCAACATCCGGCCCATGCCGGATCCGAGGCACTCCCTCGGCCGCGCCGCCGAAGACCGCGTGGCGGCGTGGCTGACCTCACAGGGTTGGCGCATCCTCGCGCGCCGTCACACGTCGCCATCCGGCGGAGAGGTCGACGTCATCGCGCTGGACCCCGGCGGAGTGCTGGTCGCGATAGAGGTTCGAGCCCGCCGAACGCGGCGGACTGGACCGGCGCTCGAAAGCGTCGACTCGCGGCGAGCCGGGCGGCTGGGTCGGACGCTCGCCGCCTTTGCCGCCTCGACCGACCAGCGTCACGTCGGGCTGCGCGTTGACCTCGTCAGCGTGGAGCCTCGAGAGGGTTCACCGGGTCAGTGGCTCGCGCGCCGGCTGGCGGGCATCGGCTGAGGGTCAGCCGCCGAAGAGCCGCACGAGCGCCTTGATCGAGGCGATATAGGGTCGCGACACCGGGTACACGCCGTGGCGGTCCGCCGCCGTCTGGCCCTGGTAGTACGCGGCCAGCACGAGGTCGATGCTTCCGTCGTATCGATCGAGGTAGTGCGCCAGCAACCGCACGCCGGCGCGGACGTTATGGCGGGTGTCGTGGATGTCCACCGAAGTGCGGAGCATGGCGTCGCCGACCCACTCAGCGGTTGCCGGCAGGAGCTGCATGACGCCGACGGCGCCGGCGTGGCTGACGACTCCCTGCCGCCAGCTCGACTCCTGCCAGGCCACGGCGAGGGCGAGCTTTGGGGGCACGTCGTAGCGCCTGGCCTCCTGAACGATGGTGCGGCGCACGACGTCGCGTGCGGCGACCGCCTTTGCCATGTCAGCCGGCATGCGCGGTGCCGCGGCGGGGCGAGCCGAAGCGGACTCGGTCGATCCCTGGATCCTCAGGCGCTGACCGCCGAAGATCCGCGACGGATCGGTGATGCCGTTGGCCGCGACGATGGCCGCGACGCTCGTGCCGTAGTGGCGCGCGATGCCCCACAGCGTCTCGCCGCGACGGACGGTGTGCACGACCGCGGGCCGGGCGGTCGGCTTTGGCGCCGACCTCGCGGCCGCGGGGGCGGAGCTTGCGGCGGGCTCGGCGACTCCGGGGATGCTCAGGCGCTGACCGCCGAGGATGCGCGACGGATCGGTGATGCCGTTGGCCGCGACGATGGCCGCCACGCTCGTGCCGTACTGGCGCGCGATGCCCCACAGCGTCTCGCCGCGACGGACGGTGTGCACGGTGCCGGTGTCCTCGTCGGTGGCTCTCGGGGCCTCCGGGGCGTCGCCGACGATTCGCAGTCGCTGTCCGACGAAGATGCGGTTCGGATCGGCGATGTCGTTGAGGTCCACGAGCCGTTCGATCGGGACGCCGCTGCGCCGGGAGATGGCCGTCAGCGTGTCCCCCGGGCGGACCACCTCGGGATCGGCGCCGAGTGCGACGGTGGCAAGCATGGGCGCGACGACGATCACGGCTGCCAGCGAGCTCAGGGCAATGAGCGGCCTGAAGCGATGCATGGGTGGGTCCCTCCAGCAAGGCGATCCGAACACGAACGCGCGTCTCGGATCGCGCGACACGTCTCGATGCTAGGAAGGGCTCGTGGAGGGTCAAGGTACGAACGGGTGACCATGGGGGTACTGCGGTACCGAGCGGTGGGGTGCGGGGAGGTCAGCTGCCCTCGAAGGTTGGGTCAGGCCTGCGCTGGTATACTTTCGACCGGCTTCCGCATCTGTGCGGGCCCGATCTTTCCCATCACACACGCTCGACCGATCCCGCTGGTCGTCGGTGCCCACGCCACGCTGCATGGGTCGACTCCGGGAAGTGACGTCGGCGGAGGAACAACCGGAGGTATCACCACGTGGCTGCCACCAGCATGAAGCAGCTGCTCGAAGCGGGCGTCCACTTCGGGCATCAGACCCGGCGCTGGAATCCGAAGATGCGAACCTACATCTTCGCCGAGCGCAACGGGATCCACATCATCGACCTGGCCCAGACGGTCTCGAGGCTCGACGACGCGCTCGAGTTCCTTCGCGAGACCGTGCGGCGAGGCGAGAGCATCCTCTTCGTCGGGACGAAGAAGCAGGCCCAGGAGTCGATCGCCGAAGCGGCGCAGCGCTCCGGGCAGCACTACGTCAACACCCGTTGGCTGGGCGGGATGCTGACGAACTTCATGACGATCAAGCGACGCATCCAGCGGCTCGAGGCCCTCGAGGCGCGACGCGAGGCGGGGGAGTTCGAGCGGCTGACGAAGAAGGAAGCCTCGAAGCTGAGCGACGAGATCACGAAGCTCGACGCGGCGCTCGGCGGCATCCGCAAGCTTCGACGCCTGCCCGGCGCCGTCTTCATCGTTGACCCGCACCGCGAGTCGATCGCGGTCGCCGAGGCGCGACGGCTCGAGATCCCGATCGTCGCCATGACCGACACGAACTGCGATCCCGACGTCATCGACTGGGTCATCCCGGCCAACGACGACGCGATCCGGTCGGTTCGGCTCATCTGCGGCCTCGCTGCCGAAGCGGCGGCGACCGCCGTGCAGGAGCGCCAGGCGCGGCTCGACGAGGAGTTCGAGCAGGCCGAGGCGCTGCCACCGGTCGACGAGACGACGCTCACCTCGGAGGCGGACTACACGGCCGCCCTCGCATCGGGCGAGGCGCTCGTGTTCGAGCCCGAGCCCGAGGAGGACGAGGACGAGGAGCGCATGGCCCGCGCCCGGCGCGTCGCCCATCTCGACGAGGACGAGCCGGAGCACGATCCCGATCGAGAGCACGAGCGCCAGATCGACGAGCACACCAAGCCAGCCCCGCAATGAGGGCGGCCGGAAAGGACCGATGACGAACACGGTGATGATCAAGCCTGAGGACATCAAGAAGCTCCGGGAGCAGACCGGGGCCGGGATCATGGACTGCAAGCGCGCGCTCGAAGAGTCCGCCGGCGACTTCGACGCGGCCGTGGCATGGCTCCGCACCCAGGGCCTCTCGACGGCGGCCAAGAAGGCCAGCCGCGAGGCGCGCGAGGGGGTCATGGCCAGCTACATCCACCACGGCTCGCGGCTCGGCGTCCTGCTCGAGCTCAACTGCGAGACCGACTTCGTGGCCCGCACCGATGACTTCCAGCAGCTCGGCCGCGAGCTCGCCATGCAGGTCGCCGGGATGGCGCCGCGCTGGGTGAGCCGCGACGACGTCCCGGCCGCCGAGGTCGAGGAGCAGACGCGCACCTTCACCGCGGACGCCGAGGCGGAGGGACGGCCGGCCGACAAGGTGCCGATGATCGTGGAGGGCAAGCTGAACAAGTGGTTCGAATCGGTCTGCCTGCTCGAGCAGCCCTACCGCGACACCGACCGACGCATCGGCGACCTGATCACCGACAAGGTGGCCCTGCTGGGCGAGAACATCAAGGTCGCTCGCTTCGTGCGGATGGCGGTGGGTGAGTCCGCCGATCCGGCGTCCGAGCCGTCCCAGGGATGACGGCGGCCACCCCGCCCACGACCGCGCGACGCCGGGTGCTGCTCAAGCTCTCGGGCGAGGCGCTCATGGGAGACCATGAGTACGGGATCGACCCGGCCATCGTCCGCGAGATCGCGGGGCAGGTTGCCAGCGCGGCCGGTGACGGCATCGAGACCGCGATCGTGGTCGGGGGTGGCAACATCTTTCGTGGGCTGGCCGCCAGCGCGCGCGGCATGGATCGCGCGACCGGCGACTACATGGGCATGCTCGCCACGGTCATGAACGGCCTGGCGCTCCAGGATGCCCTCGAGCAGTCGGACTGTCCGACGCGCGTGATGAGCGCGATCGCCATGAACGAGATCTGCGAGCCGTACATCCGTCGCCGGGCGGTTCGCCACCTCGAGAAGGGCCGCGTCGTGGTCATGGTCGCGGGGACCGGCAATCCGTACTTCACCACCGACACCGCCGCGACGCTGCGAGCGGTCGAGGTTCACGCGCAGGTCATCCTGAAGGCGACGCGTGTCGACGGGGTGTACGATGCCGACCCCGAGAAGCATCCGGGCGCGCAGCGCTACACCAAGATCGACTACACCGAGCTCCTCAGCAACCGGCTCCAGGCGCTCGACGCAACCGCCGTCAGCCTGGCCATGGACAACGAGATGCCGATCGTCGTGTTCGATATGACCGTTGCCGGCAACATCGCCCGCGCGGTTCGTGGCGAGCGGATCGGCACCCTCATCTCAGGAGACGGGACGGCATGATGCACGAAGCACTGACCGCGATCGAGCCGAAGATGCAGCGCGCCATCGAGGCGATGGAGCGTGACTTTGCCGGCATCAGGACCGGCCGGGCGTCGACCGCGCTGGTCGAGCGCATCGTCGTCGACTACTACGGCGCCCAGACTCCACTCAACCAGCTGGCCGGCATCAGCACGCCCGACCCGCACCTGATCGTCATCCAGCCCTGGGATCGATCGGTGCTGGCGGCCATCGAGAAGGCGATCACCAAGAGCGACATCGGCCTGGTCCCCAACGTGGACGGCACGGTCGTGCGCCTCAACGTGCCGCCGCTCACCGAGGAGCGGCGACGCGAGATGGTCAAGCAGGTCCATCGGCGCACGGAGGATGCCCGCGTGGAGGTGCGCAACCATCGTCGCGAGGCGGCCGACGTGCTCAAGCGGGCGCTGCGCGAGGGCGACCTGTCCGAGGATGAGGAGCGGCGCGAGCTGGAGGGACTCCAGAAGCTCACCGATCGGCACATCGAGGCGATCGACGCGCGCGCCGACCGCAAGGAAGCCGAGATCCTGGAGGTCTGACCGGTGCCCGACCCGGTCGGCCCGCGGCACGTGGCGATCATCGCCGATGGTAATCGTCGCTGGGCACGCGACCGAGGCCTCCCGGTGCTGGCGGGGCACGTCCAGGGGATCGAGGCAATTCGCGCCGTCGTGCCACGAGCCCGCGATCACGGCATCGGCACGCTGAGCGTGTACACCTTCAGCACCGAGAACTGGAACCGGCCGAACGACGAGGTCTCCGGCCTCTTCGGGCTCATCGACGGGGCGGTCCGCCAGTACACCGATGAGCTCATCGACGAGGGTGTACAGGTCCGCGTCATCGGCCGCCTGCATGAGGCGCCCGCCGACGTCCAGCGCTCGATCCGGGCCGCCGAGGAGCGCACCCGCGAAGGGGCTCGCCTGATCCTCAACATCTGCTTCAACTACTCGGGCCGGGCCGAGATCGTCGACGCGGCCCGCGCGCTCGTTGCCGCAAACGCCGATCCCAACGCGATCGACGAGACGCACTTCGCCGATCATCTCTACACGGCCGGCCAGGCCGACGTGGACCTGCTCATCCGCACCGGCGGCGACCAAAGGACGAGCAACTTCCTCCTCTGGCAGGCCGCCTATGCCGAGCTCGTCTTCTGTCCCAAATTCTGGCCCGACTTCACTGCCGACGACCTCGACGCGGCCCTTGGCGAATACGCGCGCCGCGAACGGCGCTTCGGAGGCTGACCGATGCTGCGCACACGGCTCCTGACCGCGGCGATCCTGGCGCCGATCGTCCTCGCGGTCGCGGTGCTCGGTGAGCCGTGGCTGTCCCTGCTGGTCGGCATCGCCGCCTTCCTCGCCCTCGTCGAGGTGGTATCGCTGCTCGACGCGGCCGGATACCAGCCGCCACAGGTGCTCGCCATCGGCGGTGGCATCGGGCTCACCGCCGCGGGGCTGGTCAGCATCAACGGCTCCGCCATCGGCGGCCCCCTCTCGGGCCTGCTGTCGGCCCTCGATCCGCCTGGAATCGTCGCGGCGGCCTCGGTCGCCGTCATCCTCCTGCTCGCCTTTGCCGCGTTCATGCGATCCGATCCGGCCGCAGGATTCCTGACCTGGTCCACCTCCACCTTCGGCGTCGCGTACATCGGCCTGCTCATGCCGATGATCGCGCTCGTGGCGCATCTCGGCCCGCCCGACGGCTCGTGGACGACGTCGGTGGGTGTCTTCGGCATGCGATCCGGCGTCGCGTGGGCCCTCATGCTGATCCTGGTGGTGTGGGGCTACGACACCGGCGCCTACCTCACCGGTCGCATGATCGGGCGCCGAAGGCTCGTTGAGCACATCAGCCCCTCGAAGACGGTCGAGGGGCTCGTCGGCGGGCTGGTGCTCGCCACGATCGGTGCGGGCATCGGGGCCGCGCTGGTCGGGCTCGAGCCATGGCACCCGCTGATCATCGGCCCGCTCGTCGGCCTCGTGGCGCAGGCCGGCGATCTGGCGGAGTCGCTGCTCAAGCGTGCCGCCGGGCGCAAGGAGTCCGGGTTCCTGGTGCCCGGCCACGGCGGGATCCTCGACCGCCTCGACTCGTTCCTCTTCGCGGCGCCGGTGCTTGCGGGCTACGCCCTGCTCGTCGCCGGGCGGGCGGTGTGACGACCGGGGTCGCCGTCCTCGGATCCACCGGCTCCATCGGTCGCCAGGCGCTCGAGGTCCTGGCCGCCCTCGGTCCGGGGTTTGCGGTGCGAGGCATCGCGGCCGGGCGCGGCAGCGCGGCGTTCACCGAGCAGCTCGGCCTGCTGCCGTCGGCGCGAGCCTGGTGCGAGGACGGAGCCGGCGGGGTGCCCGAGGATCGGTGGGCAGGCGGCGGCCTCGAGGAGCTCGCCACCGCGCCCGACGTGGACCTCGTCGTGGTCGCCACGACCGGGATGGCCGCGCTCCCCGCGGTCCTGGCCGCCCTGCGATCGGGGAAGCGCGTCGCGCTGGCCAACAAGGAGACCCTGGTGGCCGGCGGCCATCTGGTGGCGGCCGTGCTCGACGAGCTCGGCGGCGATCCGCTCGAGCGGCTGCGACCGATCGACAGCGAGCACTCCGCGATCTGGCAGTGCCTGGTGGGGGAACGGATCGAGGAGGTCGAGCGTCTCGTGATCACCGCCAGTGGCGGGCCCTTTCGCGGGCGGGCGCCGGAGTCGCTGGACTCGGTCACGCCGGCGGACGCGCTCGCGCACCCGACCTGGCGCATGGGTCCGAAGATCACCGTCGACTCCGCGACCCTCGTGAACAAGGCGTTCGAGGTCATTGAGGCCAGATGGTTGTACCGGCTGCCGTACTCTAGAATCGATACCGTGATCCAGCCCCAGAGCATCGTGCACTCGCTGGTCGAGTTCGCCGATGGCTCGTTCAAGGCGCAGCTCGGCCTCCCTGACATGCGACTGCCGATCCAGTACGCCCTGACCTATCCGAAGCACCTGCCGTCGCCGGCTCGCGCCTCGCACCCGGCCGACTGGGGCTCGCTCGACTTCCTGCCGCTGGCCGATGCGAGCTACCCCGCGTACGCCGCGGTGCGCCGTGCCGCCGAGGCCGGCGGGACGCGCGGAGTCGTGCTCAACGCGGCCGACGAGGTCGCCGTCGAGGCCTTCCTCGGCGGTCGCATCGCGTTCCCTCAGATCGCCGAGACGATCTCCACCGCCGTCGATCGCTGGGGGTCGCAGCTCGAGCCTGACCTCGCCGGCGTCCAGGTCCTCGACCGAGAGGTCCGCGACGCCCTGTCGGCGGAGCTCGCCTGATGGATACGCTCGCCACCATCGCCGCGTTCATCGCGATTCTCGTCGTCCTCGTGCTCGTCCACGAGCTCGGCCACTTCGTCGCCGCCAAGCGCGCGGGCATCACGGTCGAGGAATTCGGGATCGGGTTTCCGCCGCGTGCCGCCTCCCTGACCTGGCACGGGACGAGGTACAGCCTGAACTGGATCCCGCTCGGCGGCTTCGTCCGCATGCTGGGCGAGGACGGCGACATCGAGCTCAAGCGCCTTCGCGAGCAGGGGATGAGCGAGGAGGAGATCGACCAGGCGCTCGAGGGCGCTTTCAACCGGCGACCCATCGCCATCCGCATCGCGGTTCTCCTGGCCGGCGTCGTCATGAACTTCGTTCTTGCCGCCGCGCTCTTCGCGATCGCCTTCAGCATGCCCATCCCCGTGGGCGAGGGCCCGCTCACCGTGACCGAGATCCAGCCCGGCAGCCCGGCCGAGGAGGCGCTCGAGGTCGGGGATGTCATCCTCGGCGCCGATGGACGCACCTTCGCGCTGTCCGCCGACCTCACCGAGTACATCGCGGACAACGGCGGGAGCGAGGTCGTCCTGCAGGTCGAGCGTGGCGGCGAGACGATCGACGTCAGCGTGACGCCCCGGGTCGTCTCAGACGCCGATCGCAGCCGCGGCGTGGGTCCAATCGGCTTCGGCTACGACCCGGCCGAGGTGGTCGAGCATCCCTCGACCGTCGAGGGTCCGGTCCAGGCGATCGGTCGTGGCTTCGAGACGGCGTGGACGCTCGCCATCCAGATCCCCGGCGGCCTTGCCGATGCGGTCGGGGGGTTGCTCGGGCTGAACGACGCGGCACAGGATGCTCGTGGTCCGATCGGGATCGCCCAGGAGACGGGCAGGGTCCTCGAGGCGCCGCTCGTGAGCCAGCTCTTCTTTGTCGGGCTGCTGTCGGTGAACCTCGCGGTGCTCAACGTGCTTCCCTTCCCGCCGCTCGACGGCGGCAGGATCGCTGTCGTGATCCTCGAGGGAGTCCGTCGCCGCCGGCTGCCAGCCGAGCGCGAGGCGCTCATTTACCTGACCGGGTTCGCGGTCCTCATCGCGCTCGTCATCCTCATCAGCATCCAGGACATCCAGCGGCTGATCAGCGGCGGTTGAAGGCGCCAGGTCGCGCGGAAAGGACCCCTCTCCGTTGGCGGGTTTGGGGGTAATCGGGTATACTTCAGCGCGGTTCGACCTGCCGATCGCGAACCACAATATTGAACTGAGTGCCTGAGACGTGGGTCGGTTCGCCTCCCACGTCTTTGTTTGTCCCCGGAGCGAGGAGCGGCATGAATCGAGACTTCATCGGAGCATTGCTCCAGCTGAACGCCGAGAAGGGTGTGCCGCAGGAGATCCTGATCAAGACGCTGGAGCAGGCGATCGAATCCGCCTACCGGCGCAACGCCGATGCCCCGGAGAACGTTGTCGTCACCGTCGACCCAGAGAGCGGCGAGATCAGCGTCGCCCGCGAGTACGACGTGATGGCCACCGAGGAGGAGATCGAGGATCCCGAGCTCCAGATGATCGTCCAGGAAGCTCAGAAGATCGATCCGACCACGGGCGTCGGCGGCAAGGTCCGCATCCCCGAGAACGTGACCCAGGCCCAGCTGGGACGCATCGCCGCGCAGACTGCCGGCCAGGTCTACCGCCAGCGGCTCCGCGAGGCGCAGCGCGACGTGGTCTTCCAGCAGTACGCGGCTCGCGAGGGCGAGATCATGACCGGCAACGTCCAGCGCACGACCGACTCTGCCGTCGTGCTCGACATGGGCAAGGACGTCGAGGCGGTGCTCGCGGTCACCGAGCAGCTGCCGAGCGAGACGTATCGAATCGGCCAGCACCTCAAGGTGTACGTCATGGAGGTGCGCCGGACGACGCGCGGCCCGGTCATCGTGGCGAGCCGCACGCACCGTGGATTCCTGCGCCGTCTGATGGAGATGGAGATCCCCGAGATCTACAACGGCACCGTCGTCATTCGCGGCATCGCCCGCGAGGCCGGCAGCCGCTCCAAGGTTGCCGTCGAGAGCCGCCAGGCCGGCGTGGACGCCAAAGGAGCGGCGGTCGGGCAGCGGGGGGCCCGGATCCAGTCGATCGTCGCCGAGCTCAACGGCGAGAAGGTCGACATCGTCCTGTGGGACGAGGACCCGGCTCGCTTCGTGGCCGAGGCGCTCAGCCCGGCCGAGGTGCTCAGCGTCCGGATCGACGAGGAGCACAAGATCGCCAACGTCATCGTCCCGGAGCGACAGCTCAGCCTGGCCATCGGCAAGGAGGGCCAGAACGCGCGGCTCGCCGCGAAGCTGACCGGATGGCGGATCGACATCCGCTCCGAGGCGGGAGTCGCGACCGCCGCGGCGAGCGGAGGCGAGCACGGCGACGACGAGATCGCGGCGGAGGCGCCGGCCGATGCCGAAGCGACGACCTGATCACGTTCCGACCCGCACCTGCGCGGTGTGCCGGACCTCGCGCCCGAAACGCGAGATGACCCGGATCGTTCGCACGACTGACGGCTCGATCGAGCGCGACGACACCGGACGCCGTCCTGGTCGCGGGACGTACATCTGCACACAGCCGGACTGCCGCGATCCCGAGCGGAGCGCGGCGGCAATCAAGAGGGCGCTGGGAGCCGAGCCCGCCGCCGGAGCCCTCGCATTCGAGGAGAGTCATGCCACCCAGTAGATACCGCCCCCGCCGAGGGCCCCGCCCGCTGCGCAAGCGCAGCGGCCCGCGCCCCGGCAGCGTCGCGACCGAGACCGCGCCGGTACGGCCGGCAGGCCCCGTCGAGCTGCCGAACCCCGTCGTCGTCAAGGACTTTGCCGAGACGCTGTCGGTCAGCGCCGCGGACATCATCAACGTCCTGATCAAGAACGGGATCTTCGCGACGGTCAACCAGTCGATCGACTTCGACACGGCCTCGCTGGTCGCCGCCGAGCTGGGCTTCGAGACCGTCGAGCGGGGAGCCGCCGCACGCGCCGCCGCGGAGGCGGAGCCGGAGCAGGCGCTCGTCGCCCCCGGTGTCGCGTCGAACGGCGAGGGCCGCAAGACATCGTGGAGCGAGGACGATCCCTCCAAGCTCGTGCCCCGCGCGCCGATCGTCACGGTCATGGGCCACGTCGACCACGGCAAGACCAGCCTCCTCGACGCGATCCGGGAGACGAAGGTCGCCTCCGGGGAGAGCGGCGGCATCACGCAGCACATCGGTGCCAGCGAGGTCGACCACAACGGCAAGCGCATCGTGTTCCTCGACACGCCAGGTCACGAGGCCTTCTCGGCCATGCGCGCGCGGGGTGCGCAGGTGACCGATATCGCGATCATCGTCGTCGCCGCGGATGACGGCGTCATGCCACAGACGAAGGAGGCCATCGACCACGTTCGGGCAGCCCGGGTGCCGATGATCGTGGCGATCAACAAGGTCGACAAGCCCGATGCCCAGCCCGACCGGGTCAAGCAGGAGCTGGCAGACAACAACGTCCTGATCGAGGAGTACGGCGGCGACATCATCGCCGTCGCGGTCAGCGCGAAGCAGCGCACCGGGATCGACGACCTGATGGAGATGATCCTCCTTGTCGCCGACCTCCAGGATCTCAAGGCCGACCCGGGACGAGACGCCATCGGGACCATCGTCGAGTCCAAGGTCGACAAGGGCCGCGGCAACGTCGCCACCGTCCTGGTCCAGACCGGAACGCTCGAGGTGGGCCAGATCGTCACGGTCGGTCGCACCTGGGGACGCGTGCGGGCCCTCAACAATGCCGCCGGCAAGCGCGTGAAGCAGGCCGAGCCGGCGACCGCTGTCGAGATCATCGGCCTCCAGGGCCTCCCCGAGGCGGGGGACACCCTGCGCGTCGTGGCCGACGAGAAGACGGCGCGAGACGCCGCGGAGGCGGCGGAGCTCGCCGCCGGTGGCGGCGACGGCAGGGGCGCGAGCACCCTCGAGGAGATCAGCGCCCAGATCGCCGACAGCGAGGTCGCGGAGCTGCGCGTCGTGCTCAAGACCGACGTCCAGGGATCGCTCGGCGCCATTCGCGGAGCGCTCGAACGCCTGAACACTACCGAGGTAAGGATCAACATCCTGCGCGAGGGCGCCGGAGACATCAACGAGAGCGACGTCAACCTCGCATCGGCGTCGGACGCGGTCGTCATCGGCTTCAACACCAAGCTCGACCCGGGCGCCCAGCGGTCGGTCGAGACCACCGGCGTCGACGTCCGGCTGTACGACGTGATCTACAAGCTCACCGATGACATCGGCCAGGCGCTGTCGGGCCTGTTGACGCCGAAGCTGGTCGAGCAGGTCGAGGGCCATGCCGAGGTGCGGATGGTCATCAAGGCCGGCCGCGCCGGCAACGTCGCCGGGTCCTACGTCACCGATGGGCGAATCGTGCGTGGCGGGCAGGCTCGGGTCTTCCGCGGCAGCGAGATGGTCGCCGATGCGCGCATCACGTCCCTGAAGCGCTTCAAGGACGATGTCCGAGAGGTGGCCACCGGCTTCGAGTGCGGCATCGGTCTCGACTACGACGAGATTGCCGAGGGCGACACGATCGAGTGCTACCAGATGGTGTCCGAGCAGGCCTGAGGTAGATGAGCCAGCGTACCGATCGCCTGGACAGCCAGATCAGGGCCGAGCTGATGGAGCTCATCCAGCGCGAGATGAAGGACCCGCGGATCGGCTTCGCCACCGTCACCCGGGTCGAGACGGCGCGCGACCTCGGCTCTGCCCGTGTCTGGGTGAGCGTGCTCGGTACGCCCGAGGAGCAGCAGGAGGCCGTCAAGGCCCTCACCGCCGCCGCGCCGTGGCTGCGGCGGCAGCTCGGCGGCCGGCTGACGATCCGGCACGTCCCTCAGCTCGCCATCAGGCATGACGACTCGATCGAATCCGGCGATCGCGTCCTGCGCCTTCTTCGCGAGATCGAGGAGGATCGGGGCGCATGAGCCGCGAGGCCGTCCGCGACGCGATCCTCGCCGCGTCGCGCGTGACGGTCATCTGCCACGAGAATCCGGATGCCGACACGGTCGGATCGGCGCTCGCGCTGCGAATGGCCGTCGAGCGCCTCGGAAAGACGGCGGAGGTCGTGGCGGCCGACCCGCTTCCGCCATCCCTGGTCGACCTGCCCGGTGCCGGCGACGTCCAGTCTCGCCCGGGCCTGGAGCCCGACCTTGCCGTCGTCGTCGACGGTCCGCTGTCGCGTACGGGGGCGGTGGCCACCGAGTGCACCGAGTGGCTCGCTCGAGCGAGGATCGCGAACATCGATCATCACGTGTCGAACGACGGCAGTGAGGCGAGCATTGCCTGGGTCGATGCCGGTGCCGCCGCGACATGCGAGATGATCGCGCTGCTCGTGCCGGACCTGGGGATCGCGATCGATGAGCCGATGGCGACGGTCCTGACCGCCGGAATCGTCCAGGACACGCATACGTTTTCGCATCCGAATGCCACGCCGCGCACGCTGCGCGTCGCGGCGGACCTCGTCGAGGCCGGCGCGCCGCTCGCCGCGCTGCATCGGGCGATCTACGCGGACAAGCCATTCAGCACCCTGGCGCTGTGGGGCCGGATCCTCGCCGGCGCCACGGAGCGACGTGACGGGCGGATCGTCCACGCCGTGATGACGCTCGCGATGCTGTCCGAGACCGGGACCGATCCGGTGGCGTCGGAGGGATTCATCGACCTCCTTGCCACGACCCGCACGGCCGATATCACGCTCCTCTTCAAGGAGGCGAGTGCGACCGAGGTGCGAGTCAGCGTCCGGACATCGGCCAATGCCGATGCCGTTGCGATCACGACCGCCTTCGGTGGCGGCGGCCACGCCCGCGCCGCCGGCTGCACGCTGCACGCGTCCCTTCCCGACGCGATCTCCACGGTGCTCGACGAGTGCGAGCGAGAGCTCGAGCGCGCCGATGCTCGGAGTCATTAACCTCGACAAGCCCGTCGGCCCGACCAGCCACGACATGGTGGGGCTCCTGCGCCGCCTCACACGGACCCGCCGCATCGGCCATGCCGGGACGCTCGACCCGCTCGCGTCCGGTGTGCTGCCGATCCTCGTCGGGCAGGCCACGCGCTTCAGCGAGGAGCTCACCGGCGGCCGAAAGCGCTACGACGCGATCATTCGCCTCGGTCAGCGCTCGGCCACCGACGACGCCGAGGGCCCGATCATCGAGGTGTCGGCCGCGCTGCCCAGCGATGCGGCCGTCACCGATGCCCTGGCGGACTTCGTCGGGACCTTCGACCAGCGTCCGCCCGTGTTCAGCGCGCGCAAGCACGAGGGTCGACGGGCGCACCGCGCCGCGCGCGAGGGCGAGCCGCTCGAGCTCGCGCCGCGGCGCGTGACGGTCGACGAGCTCACCGTCGTGGACATCACCCGAGGGGAGGGGATCGCCGACGTCCGGATCGACCTGCGTTGCGGGCCGGGAACGTACGTGCGCTCGATCGCCCGCGATCTCGGTGACCGCCTGGAGTGTGGTGGCCACCTGCACGCACTGCGGCGAACGGAGGCGGCGGGCCTTCGAGTCGACACGGCGATCACACCGGCCGAGCTGGAGGCGGCGGCCGGTGAGGGGCGGCTCGGCGATGCGGTGCTCGGGGTCGGCAGCCTGCTGGCTCTCCCGGGCGTGGACCTCGCGCCGGAGGCCGCGTGGCGCTTCGTTCACGGCTCGGCCCAGGCTGTGCCCGCCGGGACGCCGAACGGCAAGGTGAAGGTCTTCGACGACGCGGGAGAGCTCCTGGGGATCGGGCTGGCAGACGGCGGGCACCTCCAGCCTGCCAAGGTCCTGTCGCGGGAGGAAGGCGGATGACGCTCCAGGTGCCGGACATCGGGCCCGCGGTCGTCACGCTGGGCGTTTTCGATGGCGTGCACCGGGGTCACCGGCATCTCGTCGAGGTGACGTCGCTCGCGGCGGCGGCCCGCGGAGCCCGGTCGGTTGCCGTCGTCTTCGATCCGCCCCCGCCGCAGGTGATCCGGCCGGGAACGGTCGTGCCGCGCCTGCTCCCGGTGGACCTCGTCCTGCAGAGGCTGCACGACGCCGGAGCCGATCACGCGCTGCGCATCACGTTCGACGAGGCGTTGCGCGAGATGTCGCCCGAAGAATTCCTCGGCGCGCTCGCGCCGGGGATCGATCTGCGAGGCGTGACGATGACGCCCGACAGCGCGTTCGGACACGAGCGCGCCGGGACCATCGAACGCGTCGCCCAGATCGGGGCGCAGCGAGGATTCGACGCGATCGCGGTCGAGCCGCTCGTGGTGGACGGCTCTGCCGTCTCGTCCTCCCGCGTCCGCACCGCGCTCGCCGCGGGGGATGTCACCGCGGCGACCGACCTGCTCGGTGCGCGGCCCCTCTTCCGCGGCACCGTGGTCCACGGAGACGGCCGAGGCCGTGACCTCGGTTTCCCGACAGCCAACCTTCGGTTCGCCTACGCACCGGCGCTGCCGTCCCTCGGGATCTATCTCGGATGGGTGACCGTGGCGGGCCGCGGCGTCGATCCGGGCGCGCCGGCCCTGGTCAGCGTGGGGGTCCGGCCGACATTCCACGACGAGGACCAGGTACTCGTCGAGGCGTACCTGCTCAATTGGGAGGGCGACCTGTATGACGCGCCGCTCACGCTGGAGCTCGGCGATCGACTCCGGGAGGAGCGGCGCTTCGAGTCAGTCGAGGCCCTCGTCGAGCAGATGCGAAACGACGAAGCCGAAGCCCAACGGCGGCTCGGGATCGCACCGCGCCGGAGCTGAGCCCGCGTGGCGGGGGAGCGGCCGCTCTGTTAAACTCGGCGGGTTACGGAAAGAAAAAGTGGAGGAATACGTGCCGCTCGCCAAGGATGCGAAGAGCGCAATCGTCGACGAATATGCCACGCACGAGGGCGATACCGGATCACCCGAGGTGCAGATTGCGCTTCTCACCGAGCGGATCAAGTCGCTGACGGACCATCTGCGCAGTTTCCCCAAGGACAATCACTCGCGCCGCGGGCTGCTCAAGCTCGTCGGCCAGCGCCGCAGGCTGCTGGCGTACCTGGTTCGCCACGACGTGGACCGGTACCGCACCGTCATCACCAGTCTGGGGCTGCGCCGCTAGCTCGCCGCTCGTCGACCCAGGATCCCGCGAGGGACCTGGGTCTTGCGTATCCATCAGATCACGCACCAACAATTCACCGGCATCCGCCCCTGCCTGACGCCTGCGCCCACCACGGCGCGCCACGCAGATAGAGCGCTGGATGACCACTCACCACCCATGGAGGTATCCCTTGTCCATCACACATGAGGCCGAGATCGGCGGCCAGGTCTTCAGCATGGAGGCCGGCAAGCTCGCCGAGCAGGCCGATGGCGCCGTCATCGTTCGCTACGGTGACACCGTCGTCCTCGCGACCGCCGTCGCCTCGAAGGAGCCCCGTGAGGGCGCCGACTTCTTCCCGCTCACCGTCGACTACGAGGAGCGCATGTACGCCGCGGGCAAGATCCCCGGCGGCTTCATCAAGCGCGAGTCGCGCCCGTCGGAGGCGGCCATCCTGGCCATGCGCCTCACCGACCGCCCGCTCCGCCCGCTCTTCCCGAAGGGCTACTACAACGACGTCCAGGTCGTCCTGACGGTCCTCTCGACCGACCAGGAGAACGACCCGGACATCCTCGCCCTGAACGGCGCCTCGGCGGCCCTGAGCATCAGCCACATCCCCTTCAACGGCCCCGTCGGCGCTGTGCGCGTCGGGCGCATCGACGGCGAGTTCGTCAGCAACCCGACCAACAGCCAGCTCGCCGAAAGCGAGCTCGACCTCGTCGTGGCGGGCACCCGCGAGGCGGTGATGATGGTCGAGGCCGGCGCCAAGATCCTGCCGGAGACGGTCATGGCCGATGCGATCGCCTACGGCCACGCCGAGCTCCAGAAGTCGATCGATCTCCAGGAGCGCCTGGTGGCCTCGGCCGGAACGCCCAAGAAGCTCCCGTTCATCGGGCCCAAGGCGTCATCGGTCGTCCAGCTCGGCAAGCTGCTCTCGTCGGGCATGAGCGAGTTCGTCGTGTTCGATCTCGAGACGACCTCGATGAAGCCCGAGAACGGCTACATCGTCGACATCGCCGCGCTTCGCGTGCGCGACGGACAGGTGGTCGACCGCTTCGAGTCCCTCGTGAACCCCGGTCGCGCCATCGTCGGCCACCAGGTGCACGGCATCAGCACCGATGACGTCGCCAACGCGCCGACCGCCGCCGAAGTGCTGACCAACTTCACCCAGTGGGTAGGCGACGCGCCGGTCGTGGCTCACAACGTCAGCTTCGACCTCCCGTTCGTGCTCCGCCATCTGCCGAACGACGTGCGGTGGGAGCCGTCGGGCGTGTTCGACACGCTCGAGCTCGGCTATCAGCTCTACCCCGACGCAGGCGCCTGGAAGCTCGCCGATCTCGTGCGCTTCGTCTTCGGCCGGGACCATGCCGCGGCTCACCGCGCCATGCCGGACGCGGAGGCGACGGCCGAGCTCTTCATCCACTTCACCTCGGGCCTTGCCGAGCGGCTCGACGCGATCCGCGGCGATATCTCCGACGAGGTGCGCCGCGCGCGCGACAGCTACAACCGGTCGGAGCAGGGGGAGCGCCTGGAGGACATTCGGCGCCGCCACGGCATCGGCTCGGCGCTCATGGACACCCTGACCAAGGCCACCGTGCGTGAGCTCGTGCTCAGTGAGGGGATCCGGATCGACGGTCGCGACACACGGACGATCCGACCGATCAGCGTGGAGGTCGGCTTCCTGCCGCGCACGCACGGCTCTGGACTCTTCCAGCGCGGGCAGACCCAGGCGCTCAGCATCGCGACCCTCGGGCCGTCGAGCAACAAGCAGCGCATGGACACCATCTCGCCCGAGACGGAGAAGCGCTACCTGCACCACTACAACATGCCCCCGTACTCGGTCGGCGAGGCGAAGTTCATGCGCGGTCCTGGCCGGCGCGAGATCGGCCACGGCGCGCTCGCCGAGCGGGCCCTCCTCCCGGTGCTCCCGAGCGAGGCGGAGTTCCCGTACGTCATCCGCGTGGTGAGCGAGGTGGTCAGCTCGAACGGGTCGACCAGCATGGCCTCGACCTGCGGCTCGACCCTGGCGCTCATGGATGCCGGCGTGCCGATCAAGGCGCCGGTGGCCGGTGCGGCCATGGGCCTCATCACCGACCCCGACAGCGGTCGGTACGCGGTCCTGACCGACATCACGGGCAAGGAAGATGCCTACGGCGACATGGACTTCAAGGTGACCGGCACCTCCGAGGGCGTCACGGCGCTCCAGATGGACATCAAGGTTGCCGGGATCACCACCGAGATCATGCGCGACGCGCTGCAGCAGGCGTTCGACGCCCGCATGCACATCCTCGGCAAGATGACCGAGGTGATCAGCGCCAGCCGCGAGGAGCTGAGCCCGTACGCCCCGCGCATCACCACGATCAAGATCCCCGTCGACAAGATCCGCGATGTCATCGGCTCGGGCGGCAAGGTCATCCGACAGATCACGGCAGAGACCGGTACCGAGATCAACATCGAGGACGATGGCACCATCCAGATCGCCGCGACGAGCGGCGAGGCCGCCCAGAAGGCGATTGCCTGGATCGAGGGCCTGACCAAGGATGTCGAGGTCGGCAAGGAGTACATGGGCAAGGTCACCCGGATCATGAACTTCGGGGCCTTCGTCGAGATCCTGCCGGGCAAGGAGGGCCTCGTCCACATCAGCCAGCTGGCCGACTATCGCGTCCCGCGTGTCGAGGACGTCGTCAGCATCGGCGACGAGCTGATGGTGGTGGTCACCGAGATCGATCGCATGGGTCGGGTGAACCTGAGCCGCCGAGCGGCGATGGAGCGCCACATGGCGCGTGCCGGCAGCGGGAGCGGGAGCTCGGAGCAGAGCTGACGCATCGGAGCCGCCGCCGGGAGGCGGCGGCACGCTACCCTCGGTCCCGATGGGCGCCGAGGACTCGCTGGAGCGGATCGCGGACGAAGTGCGCGCCTGTACTCGGTGTGCGCTCGCGCGCACGCGGACGAGGGCCGTTCCAGGTGAGGGCAACATGCTGAGCGACGTCCTCCTGGTGGGGGAGGGACCGGGCGCACGAGAGGACGCCACCGGGCGCCCGTTCGTCGGTCCGGCAGGCCAGCTGCTGGACGAGCTCCTGCGGGCCATCGGCTGGGCCCGGGACGATGTCTTCATCACGAACATCGTGAAATGCCGCCCACCGGGGAACCGCGACCCGGAGCCGGACGAGGCGGCCGCGTGCGCAACGTACCTCGACCGCCAGGAGCGCACCCTTGACGCGGCGGTCGTCGTCACGCTCGGCCGCCACTCGCTGCAACGGTACCTGCCCGGGGCGCGCATCAGTGCGGTCCACGGCCTCCTGCGTCGCTCCTTCTCGGGCCAGCACGTCTTTCCGATGTACCATCCGGCTGCGGCGCTGCACCAGGCCTCGCTGCGCGAGACACTGTTTCGAGACGTGCGCGGATTGCCCGCAGCGCTGCTCGCCGCGCGCGATGCGCTCGGCGCCGAACGAACGAGCTCGGCCGCGCCGGCGCGAGGGACCGACGAGGTCGCCGAGCGGACGCAGGTGGCGGACGCCGAGGAACAGATGACCCTCTTCGAGGAGCGTCCATGACCGATTCGCTCCGCATCATCCCGCTGGGCGGGGTGGGCGAGGTCGGCAAGAACATCACGATCATCGAGACCGATGACGAGATCCTCGTCGTCGACTGCGGGCTCGCCTTCCCGGATCCGGACATGCTCGGCATCGACCTGGTCATCCCGGATGTCACCTACCTCGCCGAACGACGAGACCGCGTGCGCGCGATCGTTCTCACCCACGGCCACGAGGATCACACCGGCGCGCTGCCCTATGTGCTTCCCAAGATCCCGGGGACTCCGATCTACGCCACGCGCCTGACCGAGGGCCTCGTCCAGGGCAAGCTCCGCGAGCACAAGCTGCTCGACTCGACGCCGCTCCACGTGGTCGAGCCCGGGCGCGAGTTCGCCGTCGGCAACTTCCGAATCACTCCGTTCCGCGTCAACCACTCGATTCCGGACGGGGTCGGGTACGCGATCCAGACCTCGCTCGGCACGATCGTCCACACGGGCGACTTCAAGTTCGACCACACGCCTCCGGACGGTCGCCGCGCGGACCTGGGCCTGCTGGCCGAGATCGGCAACCGCGGCGTGGAGTTCCTGCTGAGCGACTCGACCCGGGCCGAGAAGGACGGGTACACGCTGTCGGAGACGACCGTCGGCGAGAGCCTCAACCGGCTCGTGGGCGAGGCGCAGGGCCGGGTCATCGTGGCGACCTTCGCCAGCAACATCGGGCGTGTGCAGCAGGTCATCGATGCCGCCTGGGCGCACGGGCGCCGCATGGTCGCGCTGGGGCGGAGCATGGAGCAGAACACCGCCATCGCCCTCGAGCGCGGCTACCTCGACGCCCGCGACGGGACGCTGGTGAAGAAGGATCAGCTGCAGCGGCTGCCGAAGGAGCAGCTCGTCGTCATGACGACCGGCTCACAGGGCGAGCCGATGAGCGGGCTGACGCGCATGAGCAACCGCGACCACCGGAACATCACGATCGAGCCCGGCGACACGGTCATCGTGTCCGCGTCGCCGATCCCAGGGAACGAGGAAGCCGTCGCCAAGACCATCGACAACCTCTTCAAGGAGGGCGCGATGGTCCACTACGAGCCGCTCGTCCACTGCCACGTCTCCGGACACGGCTCGCGCGAGGAGCTCAAGCTCATGCTGGGGCTCGTGAAGCCGCGCCACTTCATCCCGGTCCACGGCGAGTACCGGATGCTCGTGCAGCACGCGCTCCTGGCCGAGGGCGCCGGGGTCGACGTCGACAAGATCTTCGTGCTCGAGAACGGCCAGGCGGTGGAGTTCGACGGCAACCGGGCTCGCATGGGGTCGAGCGTGGCGGCCGGCGCGGTCCTCGTGGATGGGATCGCGGCTATCGACGGCATCGACGGCGTCGTCCTTCGGGATCGGCGCATGCTCGCCTCGGACGGGATCGTGATGGTCGCCCTCACCGTCGACGGAGCTACCGGCCAGCCGGTCGGAGCGCCGGACCTGGTGAGCCGAGGGTTCCTCTCCGATCCCGACGACCCGATCATGGCCGAGGCGCGCGAGCATCTCATGGAGGCCCTGCGCCAGCCACGCGGGGACGAGCACGCCGCCGAGGCCGGCTTCCTCAAGACGAAGATCCGTGACACGCTGAGCCCGTTCTTTCACCAGCGCACGAAGCGCAGGCCGATGATCCTGCCGATCGTGATGGAGGTCTGAGTCCGGTGGCCAGGCGACGGCGCACGACGCGCCGACGGACGCCGCGACGCCGCCAGAAGGCCCCCTTCGTCTTCAGCGCGCGGTTCATCCGGGAAGGGCTGGCACTCGTCCTCCTGTTCCTCGCCATCGTCAGCGTCATCGCCCTCTTCGCGCCGGAGTCCGGCGCGATCGTCAGGCCCTGGCACGATGTCCTCGCCACCTCGCTCGGCTGGGGCATCGCCTTCGCGGCCCCGCTGCTGGCCGGCTTCGCCCTGATGCTCTGGATGAAGACCATGCCGGCGGAGCGCTGGATGGCGGCATCCGGCGCGGCGGTTGTGGCGCTCGCCATCCTGGGCATGTTCCACCTTGCCGTCGGCGGCGGCAGCGAGGCGATCGATACGGGAGAGGGCGGGGGCGTCATCGGCTTCGGGGTGAGCCAGCTGTTGAGTGGTGCGGTTGGCACGGCCGGCGCCTGGATCGTGCTCGCCCTGCTCGTCGTGGTCGGCCTGCTGCTGTACTTCAACATGACGATCGGGGACCTCGTCGCGTCCTACCTGGCGGAGAAGGACGAGCGGCGCGACCAGGAGGTGGCGGCCGCCCGACGCAACGCGAGCCGCCGCGCTCCGCCGGTCGACGACCGTGCCGCCGCCCAGGCCGAGGCGGTGGCGAAGGTTGGGCTCATCGATCGGGTCCGTGATCGGCTCGGAGGGAGCCACGAGCTGGACGACGAGCCGCCGGTGATCGTCCGCCGAGAGCGGCCGCCAGCCAGCGGCAACGGGAGCGGGAACGGTCGCAGCGTCCCGCCGCCGAGCGAGCCGGTGGCGGTCGCCATCGGCGGCGACGACGCGGTTCCGGTGATCCACGAGCTCGAGGAGGGCGAGGAGGCGCACCTGGCCGAGGTCGGCGAACAGGAGAGCGCCGATGCGGCGCTCGAAGCCGTTGAGCGGACCTGGGAGCTGCCGGCACTCGAGGTCCTCGCCGACGCGCCGGAGGCAAGCGTGGCCCAGATGGACCTGACAGCCAAGGGGCAGCGCATCCGCGCGACGATGGCGGACTTCGGCATCGGCGTGAAGGTGGCGCGCATCCAGGAGGGGCCGGTGGTGACCCAGTACGCACTGGAGGTCGAGCCGGGCATCAAGCTCAGCCGCATTGCAGGGCTGAGCGACAACCTGGCGCTGGCTCTCTCGGCGCGCAGCATCCGGATCGAGGCGCCGATTCCCGGCGAGCCGTTCGTCGGCGTCGAGATCCCCAATGCGGCCTTCGACCTGGTGACCCTCAAGGAGGTTCTCGCCAGCCGGGTGCACGCCGACCTCGGGAAGAAGTCCAAGGTCGCCTTCGCGCTCGGCCAGGACGTCGCGGGCCAGCCGTTCAGTGCCGACCTCGCGCGCATGCCGCACCTTCTCATCGCCGGAGCCACGGGGTCGGGCAAGAGCGTGTGCGTCAACGCCATCATCGGCAGCTTCCTGATGAGCGCGACGCCCGCCGAAGTGAAGCTGATCCTCATCGACCCCAAGCGGGTCGAGCTCGCGCAGTACAAGGGCATCCCACATCTGTTGACCGAGGTGATCGTCGAGCCCGAGAAGGCGGTGAACGCGCTGAAGTGGACCGTCGGCACCATGGAGAGCCGCTACGCCGAGTTCGCGGCGCGGGGCGTGCGCAACATCGCCGGCTACAACGAGGCACTGCGTGGCGACGAGCCGCGCATGCCGTACATCGTCATCGTCATCGACGAGCTGGCGGACCTGATGATGGTCTCCGCGTACGAGGTGGAGGCCACGATCACTCGCATCGCCCAGCTCGCCCGCGCGACCGGCATCCACCTCGTCATCGCCACGCAGCGCCCATCGGTCCAGGTCATCACCGGCCTCATCAAGGCGAACATTCCGTCGCGCATCGCGTTCGCCATGACGTCGGGCATCGACTCGCGCACGATCCTCGACACCACCGGGGCCGAGGATCTTCTCGGTCGCGGCGACATGCTCTACCAGCCGATCGACGCGCCTCGCGCCGTCCGGCTCCAGGGCGTGCTGGTCACCGATCCCGAGATCGAGTCCGTGGCGCGCCACTGGCGCGGCCAGGGCGCGCCGCAGTATCGGCCCGAGATCACCGCGCCGAAACGCGACGGCCGCTCGGGTGGAAGGCCGGGCGAGGAAGACGACGACGACGACGCCGATGCGCTCCTCACGCAGGCGATCGACATCGTGCGGCGCAGCGACAAGGCGTCGGCGTCGCTGCTTCAGCGCCGCCTGCGAATCGGCTATGCCCGAGCGGCACGCATCCTCGACCAGATGGAGGATCGCGGCATCGTCGGACCGCAGGACGGCAGCCGCTTCCGCGAGGTACTGGTCACGAGCGACGGCTGGGGCGGCGACGTGGGGCCCGACGAAGGCGACCCCGAGTGACCGACGAGGTCCACAAGCTCGGGGAGGTGCTGCGCGCAGCTCGCGAGGCGAAGGGCGTGGACCTCGTGCGCGTGGAGCGGGAGACGAAGATCCGCGAGCGCTACCTCTCGGCACTCGAGAGCGGGGATTACCGCGATCTGCCCGGTGCCGTGTACACGCGGGGCTTCCTGCGCAACTACGGCGCCTACCTCGGGCTCGATCCCGAGTACCTCATCGATCTCTATCGCCTCGAAACATCCGCGGCCCCCGTCGAGGTTGCGACCATCCAGGCGCCCCCCAAGCCGCTCGCCACGCGTCGCTCGCGCGCCTTCATCGTGACGCCCGGCGTGGTCTTTGCCGCCCTGCTGACCATCGCCGTCGGCGGATTCGTCGCGTGGATCGGCTACCAGTTCGTCACCTTCGCCCGCACGCCCGAGCTGCGCATCACCGATCCTGCCGGGAACGTCAGCGAGTACCCGGACCTCACGCTCATCGTGCGCGGGACCACCGCACCCAACGCACGGGTGGCGGTCAGCAACCTCACCGAGAATCCCACGACCCTCGCCGACGAATCGGGACAGTTCGAGATCACGGTCGACCTGCTGCCCGGCTCGAACGTCATGAGGCTCATGGCCACCGACCCGGTGACCGGGCGCGACTCGGAGATCGAGGAGCGCACGATCGTCGTCGTGCGCGACGAGCCGACTCCCGCGGCAGGAGTGGCGGTGGTGCTCACCGAGCCGGCCGAAGGGGCCGAGGTGGGCGGGACGGTCGCCATCCGCGGCACGGCCGCACCGAATGCCGAGCTCACCGTCAGCGCGGAGCTCGAGGCTGCCGCAGCGCCGACGTTCGCGGTGACCACCGCGTCGGGCGCGCCGGTCGAGCTGACCCCGGAGCGTCCGACCGCTCCCGAACCGATCAGCGTCACGGCCGACGATTCGGGCGCTTTCGAAGCGTCGATCGCGCTGCCGGCCGGGACGTGGCGGCTGCGGGCGAGCCCCGAGGCGGGGGATCCCGTCGGTCGCTCCGTCGTCGTCGAGTCCGGCACCGGGCTGCTGGCGACGCTCGAGATCGTCGAGAGCGAGTCGTATCTCCTCCTGGAGGAGGATGGAGCGCTCGTCGAGGAGATATCGGGCCGAAACGCCTCGGAGGGCGATGAGATCGAGATCCAGGGAGACGACACGCTCCGCATCCGCGTCGGGAACGCCGGCGCCGTTCGGATCACCATCAACGGCATCGACCTCGGCCTGATGGGCGACGACGCCCAGGTCGTGGAGTGGCGCGTGGCACGCGCGGGAGGATAGGCACCAGTGGCATCGGACGCATCTTTCGACGTGGTGAGCGACTTCGACCAGCAGGAGCTCGTGAACGCGCTCGACCAGGCCCGGCGCGAGATCGCGACGCGCTATGACTTCAAGGGCACCAAGGTGGCCTTCGAGCTCGGCAAGGACGCGATCACGCTGACTGCCGATGACGACTACCGGGCAGGATCCGCGAAGGACCTGTTCGAGACGAAGGCGGTGCGCCGTGGCCTTTCGCTCAAGATCTTCGAATGGGGCCGGCTGGAGCCGGCCTCGGGCGGCACGGTGCGACAGGAGATCAAGCTGCGCCGCGGGCTGACATCCGAGCAGGCCAAGGAGCTTGCGAAGCACATTCGCGACCGCTTCCCGAAGTCGAAGCCGGTGATCCAGGGCGACGCCGTCCGCGTGAGCGCGAAGTCGAAGGATGAGCTCCAGTCCGTCATCGCCGATCTGCGTGCCCTCGACTACCCGGTCGCGCTGCAGTTCACGAACTACCGCTAGGTCATGGCCCGGCCGCCGACCGACGACGAGCTCACCGCGGCCTCGCGCCGTCTCGGCCGCGCCCTCGTCGAGCGAGGTTGGCAGATGGCCGCCGCCGAGTCATGCACCGGGGGCCTGCTCGGCCACGTCGTCACCCAGGTGCCTCGCTCGAGCGACCACTTCCTGGGCGCCATCGTCTCGTACTCCAACGCGGCGAAGGAGGATCTGCTCGGGGTGCCGCCCGACCTGATCGAGCAGGTCGGGGCGGTGTCGGCCGAGGTGGCCGAGGCCATGACCGCGGGTGCTCTCGAGCGCTTCGAGCAGGCTCAACTCGGCGTGGCCGTGACGGGAATCGCCGGCCCCGATGGCGGCACGGCGGACAAGCCGGTCGGGCTGACGTACGTCGCCGGCGCCGTTCGCGACGGGTCGGCAATCGTGGAGCGTCACGTGTGGGCTCATGACCGCGACGGCAACAAGCGCGCATCGGCGCTCGCGGCCATCGAGCTCGCGACGCGCATGGCCCGTGAGGCCGACCGATGACCGAGCGAGTCCACGTCATCGGGATCGCCGGGTCGGGCGCCGCGGGAGCCGCCGTCCTGCTCGACGCGGCCGGCGCGCGGGTCGATGGCTGCGATGTCGACGCCCCCTCGCCGTACACGCCGGCGCTGGACGCCGCGGGCATCCGCTGGGTGAGCGGCCACGATCCGCGGCACCTCGACGGCGTGGACCGAGTGGCGATCACGCCGGCGCTGCGCGCGGTGCCGCACCACGACGAGCTGGCGACGGCCGATGAGCGTGGCCTGCCCGTCGCGACCTGGCAGGCCCTGCTGGGGGAGCTGATGTCCGCTCCAGGTCGCATCGGCCTCGGCGTGACCGGCACGCACGGCAAGTCGACCACGACGGCCCTCCTCGGCCACCTGCTCGTCAAGGGCGGGCTGGACCCGACCGTCGAGGTCGGCGCCTTCATCGGCGCATGGGGGGCATCGGTCCGGGCAGGGAGCGGGGCGCCATTCCTGGTCGAGGCCGACGAGTTCGGCGACAACTTCCTCAACTACCACCCAGCCGGCGCGATCGTGACCAACGTCGAGATGGACCATCCCGACTATTTCGCCGATGAGGAGGCGGTGATGGCGTCGTTCGAGCGGTTCGTGCTCGGCATGGGCACCCATCCCGCCCTGAACGGGCGGCTCCTGCTCTCCTGCGCCGCGGACCCGGGTGCCGCCGAGCTGACGGATCGGCTCCGGGGCTGGGAGGGCCGCATCGTCTCTTACGGTCCGGGAGGGGAGATCGCCGCGACTGAGGTGGCACTCGGTGCCGAGGCCACGTCGTTCACGCTGTTCGGGCATCGGTGGGAGATGGGGCTGGCCGGTGAGCACAACGTGCTGAACGCCACGGCGGCCCTCGTCATGGCGCGGACCCTTGGGGCGCCGATCGACCGCCTGGCCGAGGGTCTGCGAACGTTCGCCGGCGCCGGGCGCCGGATGGAGCTCATCGCGGATACTGCCGACGTGACGATCTACGACGACTACGGCCACCATCCGACCGAGGTACGGGCCGCGATCGCCGCGGCGCGCCAGAAGGTGGGGAGCGAGCGACGCCTGTGGGCCGTCTTCGAGCCGCACATGTACTCGCGCACGGTGCTCCTGATGGACGCCTTCTCGACCGCCTTCACCAATGCCGACGAGGTTGTCATCGCGGACATCTTCGCGAGCCGTGACACCCCCGAGGCGATGGCCGCCACGAGCGCGGCGGATCTCGCCGACGAGATCGAGCGCGCCTCCGGCATCCCGACCATCGCGACCGGCGATGCGGACGAAACGACGGTCTACGTGGCGGACCACCTCGCCCCGGGCGACGCCGTGCTGGTCATGGGCGCGGGCAAGTCGTATCGCATCGCGCGCGGCATCGCGGAGCGTCTGGCGTGAGCGGCGCACGCGCCGCCGTGCTCGGTCTGCTTCTCGCGGCCGGGGTCACGATCGCCTACCAGGGCATCGTGCGCCTCGTCGACGCGTCGGGCGCGCGCGACCAGCCAGCGATCGTCCTCATCCTCCTGCTGTCCGCGTTCCTCGGCGTGCTCACCGCGGTGGCGACGCGGATGCTGCGACTTCCCGGCGCCACAGCACCGACCGTACTCGTCCTTGGCTGGACCCTGATCCCGGTGCTGCTGGCGGCCATTCCGAGCCCTGCGACCCAGCTCTTCGGGGCGGATGGATCGCTCTCGTCGGGCCAGGCCATGGCACTCGCGACCGCAACCGTGGCCGCCGCGGTCACGCTGGGCGTCCCCGCCGAGCGCCGGTGACCGACCGCGACCCCATCATCGATGAGCAGGTCGCCTACTACGGAGCCCGCGCGTCCGAGTACGACGCGACATCGATGCCGGATGGCGACCCGTACGCGGCGCACGCCGAGGCGATCCGCGCCGCGCTGCGATCCCTCGCGCCGCGCGGCCGGGTCATCGAGCTGGCGGCCGGGACGGGGCAATGGAGCGAGCTCCTCGCCGAGCATGCCGACGACCTGCTCATCACCGACGCCTCGCCCGAGATGCTCGAGCTCAACCGCGCTCGAGTTGGCGAGCGGCCGCATGTCCGGCACGAGGTGCTCGATGTCTTCGCCATGGAGCCGTCGCCCGGGTTCGACGTTGCCTTCTTCGGGTTCTTCCTCTCGCACGTCCCTCGAACCCGGATCGACGCCTTCTGGGCCCTCGTCGACGGACTCCTGGCGCCGGCCGGACGCGCCCTCTTCGTCGACGAACGGCGTCATGAGCTGTGGCACGAGGACTGGATTGACGCTTCAGAGGGGATCGTGCGCCGGCGGCTGACCGACGGCACCACCTTTCGGGCGGTCAAGGTGCTCTGGGAGCCGTTCGAGCTGGAGGCGAGGCTCCATGAGCTCGGCTGGGACGCGTCGGTCCATCCGGAGGGGCCCTTCTACTGGGGAAGTGCACGCCGATAGTTGCGTCCGCAACCATTGATGGTAGGATACGAGCATGCCTGCCATCACCGTCGACGACATCACCGTCCTCCCGCGGCTCGGCGCGCCCGATCCCACGGTCGCGCGCGAGCGACCGATCATCAGCCTGAGCAGCGCGCCGCGGGGCTTCGAGGGGGATGGGTTTCCGGTGCGCCGCGCGTTCCACGGTGTCGATATGGCTGCTCTCGACCCGTTCATCCACATGGACCAGATGGGCGAGGTCGAGTACGCGCCCGGCGAGCCGAAGGGCACGCCCTGGCACCCGCACCGCGGCTTCGAGACGGTCACGTACATGATGGACGGCACGTTCGAGCACAGCGACTCGAACGGGGGTGGGGGAGTGATCACCAACGGCGACACGCAGTGGATGACCGCCGGCGCCGGTATCCTGCACATCGAGAAGCCGCCGGAGGCGCTCGTTGTGTCCGGCGGGCTCTTCCACGGCATCCAGCTCTGGGTGAACCTGCCCAGGGCGCAGAAGTGGTCACCGCCGCGCTACCAGGACATCCGCGCCGGCGAGGTGGGGCTGCTGGCCTCGCCTGATGGGGGATCGTTGATCCGGGTCATTGCCGGCGACCTGGCCGGCCATGCCGGCCCCGGCGTGACGCACACCCCGATGACCCTGCTGCACGCGACGCTCAGCCCCGAGGCGGAGCTGGCGTTGCCGTGGCGGGCGGACTACAACGCGCTCGTCTACGCCCTGGCCGGTCATGGGACGGTCGGCGCCGAGCGGGTCGCCATCGAGAGCGGGCAGCTTGCCGTGTTCGGGCCCGGCAACACGCTGCGGCTGCGCGCCGCCGAGCGCCAGGAGAGCCGGAGCCCGAGCCTCGACGTGCTGATCCTCGGCGGGCGCCCGATCCGCGAGCCGGTCGCCTGGGCCGGGCCGTTCGTGATGAACACCCGAGACGAGGTGATGCAGGCCTTCACCGACTATCAGGCCGGACGCCTGGGGTCCATTCCGGCGGTGCATGGGGCGCCGACCACGCTCACCGAATCGCCCGGTTCGCTCACAGAGGAATGAGCTGGACGCCGTCGCGCGCCGCGCTCGACGGAGACGGCGCCGCACGGCACAATACGGCAGCCGAGATCCGCTTCGGCCCGCCCACAGCCATTCCGACGAGGGGACCATGATCGCTTCCGAGCAGCGATGCCGGCCGGCCGCAACTTGACCGACGCCACTCCGCAAGGCGCCACGCCCCCGCCGGATGGACACGAAACCGAGCTGAGCCGCTCCGGGAAGCTGCAATCCATGCTGTATCGGATTGCCGAGACGGCGAGTGCGGCGAAGGACATGCCCTCGTTCTACGCCGCGATCCACGAGATCGTCGGCGAGCTCATGTACGCCGACAACTTCTACCTCGCCCTGTACGACGCGGCCAGACAGCGCATCAACTACCCGTTCTTCCTCGACGAGGTCGACACGGACATCCCGGACCCAAACATCTGGGAGCCGTTCGGCAGCGGCAACGCGTCCGGAGTCACCGCCTACGTCCTTCGCTCCGGCACCCCGCTGTTCGCCGACCTGCCCGCCATGCGCGAGCTCGTGGCTGCCGGCGAGATGGAGAAGGTCGGCACAGACATGGTGGAGTGGATGGGCGTCCCGCTCGTCGACGAGGGGCTGACCATCGGCGTGCTGGCCGTCCAGACCTATCGCGAGGATCGTCGCTACGCGGCGGGCGACCTGGAGCTGCTGGCCTTCGTCGGCCAGCACATCGCCACCGCGCTGACGCGGGCGCGGGCGATCGAGGAAACGCGGCAGCGCAACGCCGAGCTGGCGGTCATCAACGAGATCGGGCTGGGGCTCGCGAAGCAGCTCGACTTCGGCGCCATCGTCGATCTCGTGGGGGAGCGGATCGGCGAGGTCTTCGCCTCCGACTCGGTGACCATCGCGCTCTATGACGCCGAGACGAACATCCTGTCATTCCCGTACAGCATGGATCGAGGCACCAGGCTGCCCGATGCCTCGTACGAGCTCGGTCCGGGGCTGACGTCGGAGATCATCCGGGATCGCGTCCCGCTGCGGCTCGGGACCGTGGACGAGCTCGATCGCCATGACGTGGTGCAGGTCGAACGCTTCGAAGGCGACGACGAGCGGAGCGAATCGTGGCTCGGCGTGCCGATCCTCGCCGGCGAACGCGCCCTCGGTGTTGTCTCGCTCGAGCGCGACGAGGCTCACGCATTCAGCGAGGCCGATGAGCGCCTCTTGTCGACCATTGCCTCGAGCATGGGGGTGGCCGTCGAGAACGCCCGCCTCTTCGACGAGACGAGGCGTCTGCTCGCGGAAACCGAGCAGCGCAACGCCGAGCTGGGCGTCATCAACGAGATCAGCATGGGGCTGGCGAAGCAGCTCGACTTTGCCGCCATCATCGATCTGGTCGCCACCCGCATCGGGGAAGTCTTCGCATCGAACTCCGTCGGCATCGCGCTGTATGACGCCGACACGAACATCGTGACGTTCCCGTACACGATGGACCGTGGAACTCCTGTGCCGATCGACCCCATCGAGCTCGGCCCCGGCCTCAACTCGGAGGTGATCCAGACGCGGCGGCCACTGCGCATCGGCACCAACGAGGAGATGGAGGCCCATGACGTCATCTCGGTGCCGCGGTTCGAGGGCGACGAGGACTGGAGCCCCTCGTGGTTGGGCGTCCCGATCCTCGCCAGCGGACGCGTGCTCGGGGTGGTCAACATGGAGCGCGAAGAGGCCCATGCCTTCAGCGACGCCGATGAGCGCCTCCTCGCCACGCTCGCGTCGAGCATGGGCGTGGCTCTGGAAAACGCCAGGCTGTTCGACGAGACGAAGCGCCTCCTGACCGAGACCGATGAGCGCGCCGCCGAGCTGGCCATCATCAACAGCGTCCAGGACGGGCTGGCCCAGAACCTCGACATGCAGGCCATGTACGAGCTCGTTGGCGACAAGATCCAGGAGATCTTCGATGCCCAGGTCGTCGACATCGGCATCCTCGACTTCGACGCGGGTCTCGTCCGCTATCCCTATTCGATCGAGCGTGGCGTTCGATTTCCGGACGAGCCGACGGCCATCGCTGAATCGACGTTGACCACAGCGGTCATCGAATCGCGACAACCGTTCCTCCTGAACGACATCCCGGCCTGGGAAGCTGAACGGCCGGGCTCCATGGCTGTCGCTCAGGGCGAGCCGGCGCTTTCGGCGCTCGTCGCGCCCCTCATCGTCAGCGGCGACGTCCGTGGTCGGATCTCGCTCCAGAACCTTGATCACACCAACGCGTTCTCCGATCCGGACGTCCGTCTGCTGAGCACCCTCGCGTCGAGCCTGAGCGTCGCGCTCGAAAACGCGCGGCTCTTCGACGAGACCAAGCGGCTTCTGACCGAGACCGATGAGCGAGCCGCAGAGCTGGCGATCATCAACTCCGTGCAGGAAGGTCTGGCCCAGAACCTCGACATGCAGGCCATGTACGACCTGGTCGGCGACAAGATCCGCGAAATTTTCGACGCCCAGGTCACCGACATCGGCATCTACGACACGGTCGCCGGGACGATCTCCTTCCCGTACAGCATCGAGCGCGGCGAGCCCCTGCCGAACGAGCACATTCGCATCGCCGATTCCGCCATGTCCACGACGGTGCTCGAGACCCGCCAGCCCCTGTACATCCGCGATGCCGTGACCTGGCTGAGCGAGACCGGCGCCGCCCAGTCGGTTCAGGGTGAGACGCCGCTGTCGGTGCTCATGGCCCCGATGATCGTGGGCGGCGAAGTCCGAGGACGGATCTCGATCCAGAACATCGACCGCGTCGACGCCTTCAGCGACTCGGACGTGCGCCTCCTGACGACGCTCGCCGGCTCCCTGAGCGTGGCACTCGAGAACGCCCGGCTCTTCGACGAGACGAAGCGGCTTCTCACCGAGACCGATGAGCGCGCCGCCGAGCTGGCGATCATCAACAGCGTCCAGCAGAGCCTGGCCGCCAACCTGGACATGCAGTCGATGTACGACCTGGTCGGCGAAAAGATCCAGGAGGTCTTCGATGCCCAGGTCGTCCTCATCTCCCTGTTCGACGCGGTGGCCGGGACGATGCGCTTCCGCTACGGCCTCGAGCGGGGGGTTCGCCTCGAGCAGCGGGACATGCCCATCAGCGGCTTCTCGCGCCACCTGATCGAGACCCGGCAGCCCATCGTCATTCATGAGGACCTGGAGGGCTGGTTGGCCGAGCGGGGCCTCGATGTCGCGATCGTCGGAGAGTCGCCGAAGTCGGTGGTGTTCGCCCCCCTCGTCGCGGGCGATACCGTCCGGGGCGCCATCTCGATCCAGAATGTCGATCGCGAGCACGCGTTCAGCGAATCGGACATCCGCCTGCTGACGACGCTCGCCTCGAGCCTGAGCGTGGCGCTCGAGAATGCCCGCCTGTTCGACGAGACCAGGCGGCTCCTGGCCGAGACCGATCGCCGCGCGGCCGAGCTGGCGATCACCAACAGCGTTCAGCGCGGCCTGGCGGCGCAGCTGGACGTGCAGGCCATGTACGAGCTGGTGGGGGAGCGCGCCAGCGACGTATTCGACACCCAGGTGGTCGACATCGCCATCTTCGATGTCCCCGCCGGGACCATGAGCTTCCCGTACTCCGTCGAGCGCGGCGCTCGGGTCAGCGACGAGCCGGACCGCCCCGTCGTGGGCTTTCGCAAACAGGTGATGGAGACAGGCCAGCCGGTCCTCGTGACCCACGACCTGGCCGCCCGCGCGACTGAGGCCGGCCAGGCGGCACTCATGTGGGGGACCGATCCGGCCAAATCGGCCGTCTTTGCGCCGCTCGCGGTGGGCGACGAGATGATGGGCGTTATCTCACTCCAGAACCTGGACCGCGAGCACGCCTTTGGCGAGCGCGACGTTTCGCTGCTGACGACGATCGCGGCCAGCCTGAGCGTGGCGCTCCGCACCGGGCGTCTGATCGACGAGACCCGCCAGCGCGTGGCCGAGCTCGGAACCATCAACAGCGTCGGCGAGGCCATGACCGCGCAGCTCGACCTCGGGCCCCTGATCGAGCTCGTGGGCGAGAAGATGCGTGAGGCCTTCAATGCCGACATCGCCTACATTGCGATGGTCGATGAGGAGCTCCAGCTCATCGAGTTCCCGTACTACGTGGAGGAGGGGGAGCACCCCGCTCAGGAGCCACTGGCCCTTGGAGAGGGGCTGACGTCGAAGGTCCTCGAACGCCGACGGCCGATCCTCCTCAACCGCGAAGCGGACTGGGACGAGCTCGGCCAGCGCGGCCAGGGGACGCTCGCCAAGTCGTGGCTCGGGGTGCCGATCATGACGGGCGACCATGCCATCGGGGTCATCAGCATCCAGAGCACGTCCCACGAGGGGCGGTTCAGCGACGCGGACGAGCGGCTCCTGTCGACCATCGCCGCCAACGTGGCCGTGGCGATCCAGAACGCGCGGCTGTACGCCGAGACTCGTCGACGTGCCGAGGAGATGGCGGGTCTTGCCGAGGTTGGGCGCGAGGTCTCGGCCACCCTCGACCTCTCCGTCGTGCTGGAGAAGATCGCCGACCGCGCCAAGGCGCTCCTGGCGGCGGACACGAGTGCCGTGTTCCTGCCACAGCCCGACAGCGAGCAGTTCCGCGCCATCGTCGCTCTGGGGACGATGGCGGAGATCATCCTGGCCGACGCCGTCACCCGAGGCGAGGGGGTCATCGGCGACATCGCGATGACCGGCCGCGCCGAGCTCGTCAACAGCACCCATGCGGACGATCGCGCGGTCACGATCCCGGGAACCGACGCGGACGAGGACGATCGGCTGATGGCCGCGCCGCTCATCGTCCGCGGCGAGGTTGCGGGCGTGCTCGTGGTGTGGCGATTCGAGGGCTCTCCACCATTCACCAGCGCCGACCTGAATTTCCTCGTCGGGCTTTCGCAGCAG
The DNA here is from genome assembly GCA_963828485.1 of uncultured Chloroflexia bacterium. Taxonomy (GTDB): domain Bacteria; phylum Chloroflexota; class Limnocylindria; order QHBO01; family QHBO01; genus JACDBZ01. The sequence continues at coordinate 624,600 of CAWHEV010000010.1, read as the reverse complement.
GCAGCCATCGCCCTCCAGAACGCGCGCCTGTTCGCCGACGCCGAGGAATCGCGCCGCGCGGCGGAGGAGGCGAACGAGGCGAAGAGCAGCTTCCTGGCCGCCATGAGCCACGAGATCCGCACCCCGCTCAACGCGGTCATCGGCATGAGCGGCCTGCTCCTCGACACGCCGCTGAACGAGGAGCAGCACGACTACGCCGATACAATCCGGGCCTCCGGCGACGCGCTCCTGACGATCATCAACGACGTGCTCGACTTCTCGAAGATCGAGGCCGGGAGGGTGGAGCTCGAGACGGCGCCGTTCATCCTGCGCGAGACCGTCGAAGGGTCGCTCGACATCATCGCGCCCGCGGCGGCGGCAAAGGGCATCGAGCTCGTGTACGCCATCGACGATGAGCTGCCCGAGGCACTGGTGGGCGATGCGGGTCGGCTGCGGCAGATGCTCCTCAACCTGCTCTCGAACGCGGTGAAGTTCACCGAGAGCGGCGAGGTCGTCGTCACCGTGGGCGGCACGCCGCCGACCGGCGGCCGGGGGCGACGAGGCGACCGGTGGGGGATCCGCATCGACGTCCGCGACACCGGCATCGGCATCCCGGCCGAAGCGATGGACAAGCTCTTCCAGTCCTTCAGCCAGGTCGACGCGTCCATCGCGCGCCGATACGGCGGCACGGGCCTCGGCCTCGCCATCAGCCGTCGCCTGGCCGAGCTGATGGACGGAACGCTGGCGGCCGAGTCGAGCGGGGTGGCGGGGGAGGGGAGTACGTTCCACCTGACGGTGCGCATGCCGGCCGCTGCGGCTGACGCCGTGGCGCCGGTACGGCCGATGCGCAGCGACGTCGATCTCGCCGGGCGAACTGTGCTGGTGGTCGATGACAACGCCACGAACCGTCGCATCCTGGTCGCCCAGACCGCGCGGTGGGGGATGGTCGCGCGGGAGACCGGCTCGCCGGCCGAGGCGCTCGAGTGGCTCAGCGCCGGCGAGCGCTTCGACGTCGCGCTGGTCGACCTTGCCATGCCCGAGCTCGACGGGCTCGAGCTGGCGTTGCGCATCGCGGCGCTCGCGCAAGAGGGATCGAACGGGGATCGGCCGTCCATCCCCGTCGTCATCCTCTCGTCGATCGGTGCCCGGGAGCGCGACGATGCCGCCGTGGCCGCCTGGCTGGGAAAGCCGGTCAAGCCGTCCGCGCTCCACGACACGCTGGCCGTAGTCCTCCTCGGATCGACGGCGGCCGCGGCTCCGGTGCCGACGGAAACGGGCGCGCTCGGCGATCGCCATCCGCTGCGCATCCTGCTGGCCGAGGACAACCCGGTCAATCAGAAGCTCGCGCTCCGGCTGCTCGAGCAGATGGCCTACCGGGCGGACGTGGCCAATGACGGGCGCGAAGCGATCGCGGCGGTCGAGGCTGGCGAATACGATGTCGTGCTCATGGACGTCCAGATGCCCGAGCTCGACGGGCTCGAGGCGACGCGCCGCATCCGCGCGACGTGGCCCGACCGACCGATCCGCATCGTCGCGATGACCGCCAACGCGATGGCCGGCGATCGCGAGGCGTGCCTGGCTGCCGGTATGAACGACTACATCGCCAAGCCGATTCGTCCCGCTGAGCTCGCATCGGCGCTCGAGCGGAGCCCGGCTCTTGAAGGCGCACAGACCGGAGGTGGTCCCGATGATCGATGAACGAGTGCTCGACGACCTGCGGGCGTCGGTGGGCGGCGATCTCGGATTCGTCCGCGATCTCGTCGATACCTTCCTCGCCGACAGCGCGGGGCAGGTCGACGCCATCGAGGCCGCCGTGGCCGCCAACGACGCCGAGGCGCTCGTGCGCCCCGCGCACACGCTCAAGTCGAGCAGCGCCACGCTCGGCGCCACGACCCTCTCCACGACGGCGCGAACGCTGGAGATGGCCGGTCGATCCGGTTCGCTCGACGACTCCGAGACACGGGAGGCGGCCACGTCCATCCGTGCCGAGTGGCACGAGACCACCACGGCGCTCCACGCCTGGGCGGACGGAGCCGCCGACCAGTGACCGACGAGGGGGCAATCGCGCTCGTCGTCGACGACAGCCGCGTCAACCGGCTCGTCCTCGTTCGCCAGATCGCGACGCTCGGGCTCGAAGCGCTCGAGGCCGGCAACGGAGAGGAGGCGCTCGAGCTGCTCAGGGCGCATGCCGCCGCCATCGACGTGGTGCTGCTCGACGTCGTGATGCCCGAGCTCGACGGATACGAGACCCTCGCGGCGATGAAGGCTGACGAGGCGATCCGCCACATCCCGGTGATCATGGTCTCCGGCGTCGAGGAGCTCGAGAGCGTCGTGCGCTGCATCGAGCTCGGGGCGACCGACTACCTTCCCAAGCCGATCAATCCGCGCATCCTGGCGGCCCGCATCGGCGCCTCGCTGACCGCGAAGCGGCTCCATGACCTCGAGCTCGAGTCGATGGAGCGTCAGCGCGAGCTCAACGCGACGATCGAGCGCCAGAGGTCCGAGCTCGCACGATTCCTGTCGCCCCAAGTCGCCGAGCTCATCTCATCGGCCGAGGGGGAGCAGATGCTGGCGGGCCACCGGCGCGAGATCACCGTCGCCTTCTGCGACCTGCGCGGGTTCACCTCGTTCGCCGAGCAGGCCGACCCCGAGGAGATGCTCGGCGTGCTGGGGGAGTATCACCGCATGATGGGCGCGGCCGTCACCGAGCACGGGGGCACGCTCGAGCATTTCGCCGGGGACGGCGTGATGATCTTCTTCAACGATCCGGCCCTGCAGCCCGATCACGTCGACCGCGCCGTCCGCATGGCCGTCACCATGCGTGACCGGTTCGGGACCCTGGCCGATTCCTGGCGCAAGAGAGGATATGAGCTCGGCTTCGGCGTCGGCATCGCGTCCGGCTACGCCACCCTGGGCCGGATCGGATACGAGGGTCGGTTCGACTACGCCGCCATCGGCAACGTCGTCATCCTCGCCTCGCGCCTCAGCAGCCAGGCCGAGGCCAACCAGATCCTGCTCAGCCAGCGGGCGCATGCGGTCGTCGAGGGCTCCTTCGATGTCGAGCCCATCGGCGAGCTGACGCTCAAGGGCATCAGCCGGCCGGTGCCGGCCGCCAACGTCCTCGGCGTGACGGACGCGCAGCCGGTCTCGTCCACCTCGCCGTGACCGACCCAGCGGTCTAGGATTCACCCATGGACATGAAGCTCGAACTCGTCGCCGTGCCGGTCACCGACGTCGACCGCGCCAAGGCCTTCTACGTGGACCAGGTCGGCTTCAACGCCGATCACGACCATCGCGTGAGCGACACGCTCCGCTTCGTGCAGCTCACACCGCCGGGCTCGGCGTGCAGCATCGTGATCGGCACAGGGATGACCGACATGCCTCCGGGCTCGCTGAAGGGTCTCCAGGTCGTCGTCGATGACGCCGAGGCGCTCCGCGACGAGCTGCGCTCCCGCGGCGTGGACGCCAGCGAGGTGGACAAACAGCCGTGGGGCTGGTTCACCTACTTCAGCGATCCCGACGGCAACACGTGGGCGGCACAGCAGATCATTCCCCAGGGCTGATCTCAGCCGGTCCGGATTCGCCCTTGAGGGTGCCAACTCTTCATGGGATGACCGGTAGGCGCCCGCAACGCGTCCGAACCGTCACATTCGGCCCCTGACGTTCATCCGGTGACAATCCGGACGGTCAACGCGGCGAATCGGCTCGTAAGCATCAGCTCGTGAAGGTTCGGCGGTCCGAGGAGGAATCGTCGCCGAGCCCCCGGTTCGTTGCTCTACATCACATAACCAACATTTGCGGAAGTTGGTTGCGCGAAACCGCGCTGGCCCAAGCCGCGTGCGAACGTCCACCCCGGCATGGGCGGATGGTCCTATCTGACCGCCATGACGACCGGCGTAGGCTGCGGCGCATGAGACGCTCGTTGTGGTCCGTGGCGGTTGCCGTGCTGGCGTTCGGCGCGCTGGCCCTGGTCGGCGGCACGGCCATCGGAGGCGATCTGGCCCCGGTGAGCGTCTATGGCACGCTCCTGACCCTGTGCGGCCTGTACATGGTTGCCGGCCTGGCGATCCGGGATCGGACCTGGAAGCGCCAGGAGCGGCCCCAGGCGCCGCCAGAGGCCGCCACCGACCGTCTGGCAGGGCGCAGGATCTTCTAGGCGCCCTCGCCGCGCTGCCTCAGGGCCTCGAAGCCGATGACGGCGGCCGCGGCGGCCGCCCCCAGGTCGGGCGCCCGCTCCCGGCCATAGCCGATGCGGACCAGCAGGTCCGCCCCTTCGACGACCGACCGCGTCACGCCGCGTCGCTCACCGCCGATCAGCAGCAGCAGACCGCCACGCAGGTCGGCCTGGTGGAGCTCGACCGCTTCGGCATCGGCAACCGCGCACGCGACCCGCATCCCGGCCGCATGACACACCTCGGCCGCCTCCTCCGGATCGACCGCCGTAGCCGTCGGCATGAGCTCGCTGGCACCCGCCGAGGCGCGCGTCACGACCGCCAGCGCGGTTTCCCAGCTGCGGCGCACGACCAGGCCGTCCACGCCGGCGGCGAACAGCGCCCGCACCGCCTGGCCATGGTTGAACGGATCCTCGATGCCGTCGAGCATCACGATGAAGGCCCCCTCCCCCACCTCGCTCGAGCAGGCGGTGCACGGAAAGCGTACGGCGCGGTCCGGTGAGCGCCACGACGCCGCCATGCGTGCGACCGCGCACCAGCCCATCGATGATCGGCGCCTCCACCTCGTCGATCAGCACGCCACGCTCCCGGGCCAGCGCCCGCAGGCGGACGAGGCGACGATCCCCCGGGCGGGCCGCCCATACCCGGTGAATGGCCCGGCTGCCGGCTTCCAGCGCCGCCTCGACCGACACACGGCCCTCGAGCAGCATCGGCCACTGGTTCAGCGGATTCGCTCCCCGCTCGGGTCCGTACGGCACGAGCTCACCGTCGCCGAGATGCGCCGCCTCCTCGCCGATGGGCGGGAGGCCGAGCTCCGCCCGCCGCTCGTCGAGGCCGGCCGGATCTTCGACGGCGATGCCGAACTCGGGCTCGCCATCGGCGGCGACCATCGCGATCGTGCCGTAGACCTGGGCCTCGCCGGCGACCGCCGCCACCCGGTCGGTCAGTGCCGCGAGGTGCCGAGGATCCGCATCGCCGCTCTCCACGGCCTCGCGGAGCGGCGGCAGCCACGCGCGCCGAGCATCGTTGGCACGATCGGCGTGCTGGGCCAGCAGCCACCCGGCATCGGTCGCCTCGGCCCCGACCGACCGCAGGCCGGGCCATCCGTGCGCGGCGATGATCTGATCCAGGCGCGCCGCGTGGGACTGGTTGATCTCGAGCAGGACATCGGCCTCCGGCGGCGGGTCGTCCCAGGCTGCCAGCGCGGTGATCAACGGGGTCGCGGGGCCTGCCAGGCGCCGATCCAGCTCGGCGCGCAGCGCCGGATCCGCGTCGCAGCGGAGGAGGAAGGCGTCGGCGGCCGCCAGCTCGCGCTCGACCATGGCGAGGAGCTCGTCCCGCAGGGCGGGCTCACGGATCACCGGCTCAGCCCGAGGGGACGGAACGTCGACCTCGTCGACCGGCAGCGGCGAGCTCCGACGCGATGGTGGATGGGAGGTGGCCGCTCACCCGCACCCCTCCCTCCTCGTACCGCTCCTCCACGTCGCCGGCGGTCCGGGCGCGGGCGACCAGCTCGCCTCGCTCGTACGGGACCAGCGCGTCCACCTCGATCATCTGGCCGCGCAGGGCGTCGCCGATACGGGCCCTCAGCTCCCCGATGCCGTCGCCGGTCAGTGCGCTGACGAACGCCGCCTGGTCGGAGGCCGGGGGCGCGCCCTCGTCGGCGGGCAGCAGGTCGACCTTGTTGTAGACGGTGATGCGCGGCTTGGTCCCCGCTCCGAGCTCGTCGAGCACCGCCTGCACGGCGGCCTGCTGGCCCACGAAGCCCGCATCGGACGCATCGACCACCTCGAGCAGGAGATCGGCGCGCAGCACTTCCTCGAGCGTGGCGCGGAACGCGTCGACGAGGTCATGGGGCAGCTTGTTGATGAAGCCCACGGTGTCGGTGACCACCACCTGGCGGCCGGTCGGCAGCGTCACCTGGCGGCTGGTCGGGTCCAGCGTGGCGAAGAGCATGTCGGCAACGAACAGGTCCGCATCGGCGAGGGCATTGAGCAGCGTGCTCTTGCCGGCGTTGGTGTAGCCCACCAGCGCCACGCCGGCGACCTCCTTGAGGTCGCGTCGCCGTGCCGCCGTGGCGCGGTGGCGCCGCACGTCGGCGAGGTCCGCGCGCACCTTCTTGATCTTCTCGCGAATGAGGCGCCTGTCGGTCTCGAGCTGGCTCTCGCCCGGGCCTCGCGTGCCGATGCCGCCGCCGGTGCGCGACAGGTGCGTCCACAGGCGGGTCAGGCGCGGCAGGTGGTACTCGAGCGCGGCGAGCTCGACCTGGAGGCGGCCCTCCCGCGTCTTCGCGTGGCGGGCGAAGATGTCGATGATCAACGCCGAGCGGTCGAGGACCTTGCAGTCGAGCAGCTTCTCGAGGCTGCGCTGCTGGTTCGGGTCCAGCTCGTCGTCCACGATCAGGACGTTGAAGTCGGAGGCGGCCTTCTCGTCGACCAGCTCCGCCGCCCGCCCCTTGCCGAAGTACCAGACCGGGTCTGGCCTGGCGCGTCGCTGGAACGCGGACCCGACGACCGTGGCGCCTGCCGTCTCGGCCAGCGCGGCGAGCTCATCCAGGGAGCGGTCCACCGGCCATCGGCCATCGGATGGGTCATCGAGACCGATGAGGAAGGCGCGCTCGACCGGGGCGGTGAGGTCGATCATGCGGCGTTCGGACATCTGTTCGATCCATGGTAGCCGACCTCGGTACCAAGGTAATGCTGCACCGCCCGGCCGAATGAGTCATACCAACCCCGTACCCAGCGGGCAACCGCCCGGATCGCAACGGAGTCCTGCGTGGAACGTGCTGCCACCGACCCCGCGCCGCGCGCCCTCAGCACCGTGACGCTGATGCGCCGCATGCTCGTCGGTGTCCTGCTCGCGCTCGCCGCGTTCGGAGTCTCTCATCGTGCGATGACCGAGATCATCGGCCTCGACGCCCCCATCGCGACGGCGCTGGCCGCCCTCCTCGCCCTCGGAGTCGCGGCGCTCGTCATGCCGCGCACGGTCTCGCCGCTGGTCGCGGTCCAGGCCGACCTGCAGGTGCGCTACGAGGCCGCGGTCGCCGACTCGCTTCGCGACCAGCTCACCGGCCTGGGCAACCATCGGGCCTTCCATGAGGATCTCGATGCGTTCGTGGAGGCCGCGATGCGCGACGAGGGCTCGCTGGCGCTGCTGCTCATCGACCTCGACGAGTTCAAGCAGATGAACGACACGCGCGGCCACGCCGCCGGCGACCGGGCGCTGCGCGGGTTCGGGCAGCTGCTGGCGACCACGCTGCGCCGCAGCGACCGGGCCTACCGCGTCGGCGGAGACGAATTCGCGGTCATGATGCCCGCCACCGACCTCGAGAGCGCCCGCATGCTGGGCCGACGGCTGCTGGCCCAGGCGCTGCAGCCGGCGATGCAGCACGAGGACCTCTCCGCCGTCTCGTTCTCCGGCGGCATCTCGGCCATCCCCGAGCTGGCGGACGGACGCGCGCGCCTCTACTCGCAGGCCGACACCGCGCTGTACGCCGCCAAGCGCGGCGGTCGCACCGAGGTCGTGGCCTACGACCCCAACGTCGAGGTGCTCGACGAGGCCGGGGTTCGCAACTCGACCGCGGCGGTGGCGGACGTCATCGCGCGCGGCCAGCTCAAGGCGGTGTACCAGCCGATCGTCGCGCTGGCCAGCGGCCGCATCCTGGGCGTCGAAGGGCTCATCCGGCCCGTGGATCCCTCGCCGTTCGCCGACGCGACCGCCATGTTCGAGGCCGCGGAGGCCGGCGGACGCATCTCGGCCCTGGACATGGCGTGCGTGGACCGGATCGTGGCCGGCGCCCGCGGCATGCCCGATGACGTCTTCCTCAGCCTCAACCTGAGCCCGGCCACGATCGAGGCTCAGGAGTTCAGCGCCGCGACGCTGCTCGGGCTGCTGGCGCGCCACGGCTTCGCCCCGGACCGGCTGGTGGTCGAGATCACCGAGCACCAGGCGCTGCAGGACCCGGCTCGCGCCCGCGACCGGATCGACGCCTGCCGTCGTGCCGGGATCAGGTTCGCCGCCGACGACATCGGTGCCGGCAATGCCGGCCTGCGCCTGCTGTCGGAGATCACCTTCGACATCCTCAAGGTCGACCTCGGGCTGGTGCAGCGCAGCGCCTCGGAAAGCCCGTCGGGTGCCGTGCTCGGCTCGGTCGTCGAGCTGGCCACGCGCATGGGTGCGCTGGTCGTTGCCGAGGGCATCGAGCACGCATCGCAGCTGCCGCCCCTGAGCGCGCTCGGCATCCACGCCGGGCAGGGCCATCACCTCGGACGTCCCGGGCGGATCGAGGATGCCCTGCCGCTGAGCGAGCTCGAGCCGCTGAGCATCTCGGCCTGGCGTCAGTCGATCGGGCTGCCGACCCCCAGCTGAGCCGCGCGCGCTCGAACCGCCTCGACCAGCGCGGGATCGTCACCCGTGCGCTCGCCGGCCGGTAGCCACTCGACGCGCGGGTCGCGGCGGAACCAGGAGAGCTGCCGCTTCGCGTACTGGCGCGTCCGACGTGCCGTGACCTCGATCGCGGTCTCCAGGCTCCACTCCCCCGCCAGGTGGCGCGCCGCCTCGGCATATCCGTGTCCCGACATCGGCCGCAGGGATGGTCCGTAGCCTGCATCGGACAGTCGTCGCACCTCGTCAAGGATGCCGCCCGACGTGAAGAGCCACCGAGCGCGCTCGTCGATGCGGCGGTAGAGCTCCGCGCGCGGCCGGTCCAGGGCGACGAGCGCCACAGGACCGGGGTGCGGTTCGGCGCTCGGCACGACTCCCCCACCCCCGGCCTCGACGCGTTCGAGGGCGCGCAGCACGCGACGCGAGTTGCGCAGATCGGTCCGCGATGCGAGCTCGGGGTCGAGGAGCGCGAGGCGGACGGCCAGCGGCTGCAGGCCATCGGCCTCCATCTCCTCGCCGAGTCGCTGGCGCACCTGAGGCGACCACGGTTGCGACGCGTAGTCGTGTCCGTCGACGAGCGCCGCGACGTACAGCCCGGTGCCGCCCACGACGACCGGCAGGTGCCCGCGCTCCGCGATCTCCGGCATCAGCTCTCGCGCCCGATCCACCCACATCGCGACGCTGTAGGGCTCGTCAGGGCCGACCTGGTCGAGGAGGTGATGCGGGACCGATGCGCGCGCGGCGGCATCGGGCTTGGCGGTGCCGATGTCCATCCCTCGATACACCTGTCGCGAATCGGCCACGAGGATCTCGATCGGTACGTGCGAGCCCAGCGCGATCGCCAGCTCCGTCTTGCCGGAGGCGGTCGGCCCCACGATCCCGAGGAGCGGCGCGCTCATGCCGCCCGCGGTATGTCCGTAGAGACTGCCGCGCCCACGCCGCTACACCTCGATGAGCCGCTGTACCTGATCGATGGAGCTCGCCCTTCCGGATCCTCGATCGACCGCGATGACGACCGCGTTGAACGAGACCGGCCCCTCGGCCACGGTGAAGCGGGTCGGCAGGTGGCCCGTGAAGCGCGGCAGGACGGTCTCGAGGCTGAAGCCGATGATCGAGTCGCGCGGGCCCGTCATGCCGATGTCGCTGATGTAGGCGGTTCCGCCGGGCAGCACCCGCGCATCGGCCGTCGGGACATGGGTATGCGTCCCCACCACGGCGCTGACTCGTCCGTCGAGGTACCAGCCCATCGCGTTCTTCTCGGAGGTGATCTCGCAGTGGAAGTCGAGCACCCGGATCGGCGGGAGCGGGTCGGCGGCGCCGTCGAGCAGGTCGTCGAGCTTCGTGAACGGCGAGTCGAGCTGGTTCATGAACACGCGGCCCATGGCGTTGATCACGGCGACCTCGGCGCCGGAATCGGTATGGTGGACCAGCCAGCCTCGCCCGGGAGCCTCGTCGGGATAGTTGAGCGGGCGCAGCACCGGACGCCCGCTGTCGAGGTAGTCGTACACCTCGCGCTTGTCCCAGATGTGGTTGCCGCTGGTGATGACGTCGATCCCACCGCCGAGCAGCTCTTCCGCCAGGCTCGCGGTGAGGCCGGCGCCGGCCGCAACGTTCTCACCGTTGGCGATGACCATGTCGAGCCCAAGCTCCTGGCGCAGGTCGGGCAGCGCATGCATCACCGCCAGGCGTCCCGGCTTGCCGATGATGTCGCCGATGACGCAGATGCGGATCTCGCCGCGCGGTTGGCTCACCGTGCGTAGTCGACGGCGCGCGTCTCCCGGATGACGGTGACCTTAATCTGTCCGGGGTACTGGAGCTGCTCCTCGATCTTGCGCACCACGTCGCGCGCGAGCCGGCTGGAGGCGACGTCGTCGATGTCCTCGGGGCGTACGAGGATCCGGATCTCACGACCGGCCTGGATGGCGAAGCAGCGCTCCACCCCGGGGAAGCTCAGCGCGATCTGCTGGAGGTCGTCGAGCCGCTTGACATAGTTGTCGAGCGTCTCGCCACGGGCGCCCGGACGCGAGGCGCTGATCGCATCGGCGATCTGGACCACGGTCGCCTCGACGGTCTCCTGCTCGACTTCCTGGTGATGCGCGGCGATGGCGTTGCAGACGGAACGTGCGACGCCGTAGCGCGAGGCGATCTCCCCGCCGATGGCCGCGTGCGGACCCTCCACCTCGTGGTCGACTGCCTTGCCGATGTCGTGGAGCAGGCCGCCCTTCTTCGACTCACCGACGTTTGCACCGATCTCGGCCGCCAGCAGGCCAGCGAGGCGCGAGGTCTCGATGCAATGGTCGAGCACGTTCTGGCCGTAGCTGGTGCGGTACTTCAGGCGACCGAGCAGCTTGATGAGCTCCGGGTGCAGTCCGGGGACCCCTGCGTCGTAGGCGGCCTGCTCGCCGGCCTGGCGCATCACGACCTCGATCTCGGACCTGCTCTTGGCCACCGTCTCCTCGATGCGGCCGGGATGGATCCGCCCGTCGCTGATGAGCTTGGTGAGCGCCATGCGCGCCACCTCGCGACGCACCGGATCGAACCCGGAGAGCACGACGGCCTCCGGCGTGTCGTCGATGATGAGATCAACGCCGGTCGCCTGCTCGAGCGCGCGGATGTTGCGTCCTTCACGGCCGATGATCCGGCCCTTCATCTCCTCGTTCGGCAGGCTGACCACGGTGATCGTCGCCTCGCTGGTGTGATCGGCCGCCATGCGCTGGATGACGGTGGTGAGGACGCGGCGCGCGCGCTCCTCGCCCTCTTCGTTCGCGTGGCGCTCGATCTCGCGCACGCGCTGCTGCGCCTCAGCTTGGGCCTCGTCCACGATCTGGCCGATGAGGCTCTGGCGAGCCTCCGCCGCGGTGAGGCCGGAGACGCGCTCAAGCTCGAAGAGCTGCCGTTGATGGATCTCGGCCAGCCGTGCGCGCTCGGCCTCGAGCTCCGCATGGCGACCGCCAAGCTCCGATTCCCGCTCCTCGAGCCCGGCCGTCTTACGATCGAGCGCCTCCTCCCGGTCCAGGAGTCGGCGCTCGGAGCGCTGGAGGGTGGCGCGCTGCTCGCGCGCCTCCTCTTCGGCGGCGCGACGGAGGTGGAGGGCTTCGTCCTTGCCCTCGAGCACGATCTCTTTCTGCTTGGCGCGCGCCTCGGCCACGAGACGCTGGCCGTACTGCTCTGCGTGCTTGACCGTGTTCGAGGCGATGTAGGTGCGCGCGACGAACCCGATGGCGATTCCGACGACGGCGGCGACCGCCGCCACGATGACGACGACGATTTCAGGCATATCGGCTCCCACGTTCTGGAGCCCGTATGGGCGCTGTGGCGCTCGCCGATGCAAGCGCGTCGGTTCGATCGATGTGACGGCCGACGACCGGCCGGAAGCATCGAGTGTACCCCAAAGTCCCGGCGCGCCTCGACGCGACCCCCGATCACTCGGTGAACGTGCGACCGATGAGACGAACGTGATCCAGGTCGCGCGGCACGAAGTCCTGGAGCATGAGCCGCTGCAGTCCCTTGTCCTCGAGCGCGCGGACGCGGGAGAGCGCCTCGTCCGGAGTCCCCATGATCCAGCGGCCGCGCCGATCCGCCAGCCACTGGTCCCCGTCGACCTCGCTCTGGCCGAAGCCGGCCAGGAGGTCGGACACCCGCGCCCGCAGGTCCCCTTCCGTCTCGGCCACGAGCACCCCCGTCATCGCCGAGCGGACGACCTCGTCGGGGTCCCTGCCGATCTCGACGCACGCGTCGCGGACGCGATCGAAGGCCGCGGGCGCCTCGTCCGGCGTGGCCGAGTTCAGGTTGAACTCGTCGCCGTATCGCGCGATCAACGCGGCGAGGCGGGGGCCTCCCTTGCCGCCGAAGAGGATGTGCGGGTGACGGCGCCCGCCGCGGGCGATCTCGCCGTGCCGCTTCGAGCCGCCGACCCGCCAATGCTTGCCGTTGAAGGTCCACCCGTCGGGCTCGGTCCAGACGCCGTGGATGATGGCCATCTGCTCTTCGAGCAGGTCGAAGCGCTCCCCGATGGGGGGGAACGGAATGCCGAGCTGGTCGTGCTCGTCCTCGTTCCATCCGGCCCCGAAGCCGGCCTCGATCCGCCCGTCGCTCATCTCGTCGGCCGTCTGGATCACCTTGGCCAGGTTGCCTGGGACGCGGAAGGTCACCGGCGAGACCAGCACGCCGAGCCGGATGGTCGACGTCTCGCGCGCCAGGCCCCCAAGGGTGGTCCAGGCATCGGTCGTCGGCAGGCCGCTTGCGCCGGGAAAGCTCGCGTAGTGGTCGCTTCGGAAGAATGCCTCGATCCCCGACTTCTCAGCGGTGCGAGCGATCGCCAGGATCTCATCGTAGGAAAGCCCCTGCTGGGGCTCGGTCATGAGGGCGTAGCGCATCGGCACAGCCTAGCCGGGTTGGCGCTCACCTCGCGCGCGGAGCCGCGCTCAGCTCCCCCGGCCCTCCGAATCCGCGGCGCCCTCGGCCGCTCGCAGCGTGGCTCGCACGGTCTCCGGATCGAAACCGCGTCGCACGAGGTACATGCCGACGCGCTGGATCGCCTTGCGCTCCGTCGGCATCGGCCGGCCGCGGAGGTGCTTGGCCAGTGCCGCGGCGGCGCGATCCGCCTCGCTGCCGGGTAATCCCTCGTCCTCGGGCACGCGCTCCGGGGCGGCGTGCACGGCCCGGTACTCCTCGATGACGGCGCTCGGGACACCATGCTGGCGGAGCTCCGCCTCGATCGCTCGCCGTCCGCGCGGCGCGTGGCGATCGCGCTGCTCGCCCCACCAGCGGGCGAACGCCGCGTCGTCCAGGTAGCCGAGATCAGCCAGCCGCTCGGTGGCAGCCGCGATCACCGCATCGGTGGCGCCCGCACGACGCAGGCGTCCCTCGACCTCCCAGCGGGTCCGTGGCCGCGTGCCGAGAAAGCCGACGGCAATCTCGAGCGCGCGAGCGTCGTCGGGCGGCGGCTGCGGCGGTTGCTCTCGACGACGGCGACCGGTCATCGGCGCCTGCTACTCCGCCTCGCTGATGCCCTCCGGTCCGACCTCGATGCTCGCGACCTTGCCGCGAATCTCGCTGTCGATCTTCGCGGCGATCTCGGGGTTCTGCTTCAGGAAGTCGCGCGAGTTCTCGCGTCCCTGGCCCAGGCGAATGTCGCCGTAGTTGAACCAGGCACCGGTCTTCGAGAGGATCCCCGCGGCGATGCCGACGTCGAGCAGGCCGCCCTCGACGCTGATGCCCTCGTTGTACATGATGTCGAACTCGGCGACCCGGAAGGGGCTGGCGACCTTGTTCTTCACGACCTTGACGCGCGTGCGGGAGCCGATTGCATCGGTCCCGGTCTTGAGCGTCTCGATGCGGCGGATGTCGAGCCGGACGCTGGCATAGAACTTCAGCGCGCGACCACCCGGCGTCGTCTCCGGGTTGCCGAACATCACGCCGATCTTCTCGCGCAGCTGGTTCGTGAAGATGAGCGCCGTCTGGCTGCGGTTGATGGCGCCGGTCAGCTTTCGCAGTGCCTGGCTCATGAGCCGTGCCTGGAGGCCGACGAAGGCGTCGCCCATGTCGCCCTCGATCTCGGCACGCGGCACGAGCGCGGCGACCGAGTCGACGATCACCACGTCGACGCCGCCTGAGCGGATCAGGGTCTCGGCGATCTCGAGGGCCTGCTCGCCGGTGTCCGGCTGGCTTACGAGGAGCTCGTCCACGTCGACGCCGACGTTCTTGGCGTAGCCCGGGTCGAGCGCGTGTTCCGCGTCGATGAAGGCCACGATCCCGCCCATCCGCTGGGCGTTGGCCGCGACGTGGTAGCACAGGGTCGTCTTGCCGCTCGACTCGGGTCCGAAGATCTCGGTGATCCGGCCGCGCGGCACACCGCCCACCCCGAGCGCGAGGTCGAGCGCCACCGATCCGGTCGAGACGGCCGGGACGTTCTGCGCCTCGCGATCGCCGAGGCGCATGATCGAGCCGCGCCCGAACTGCTTCTCGATCTGGAGAATGGCGGCGTCCACGGCCTTGCTCCGCTCGCCGTCTCCGTTCTTCGCCGCAGGGCTCTGGCTCACTGCCACCGGTGCTTCCATGGTTCTGGTTCGCTCCTCGTGCGATGCTGGGCGGCCCGGCGGCATCGGCTCAATCCCTACTCGGAAGGGCCCGGTTCCTGGGGCTCAGGCTCTGGTTCGCGTTCCTTGCGCTTCGGCTTGATGACCTCGACCTGGCGCATCGGGGGCTGATACGTCGGGGTCACCGACTGAGTCTTCGGCGCCTTCTCTTTCGGCTTGCGCTTCGGCTCCTTCCGTGGTCGATCTCGGCCCTTTGCCATCGCTCAACCTCCGATTGTCATGAGCCGGCCGAGCGTCTGACGATCATGCCTCGCCGGCCCTTACCCCCCGCTTACGGGACGCTTACCCGCGACCCGATCTCGATTCTACGCTCCGGTCCGTGACAGCTCCCCCGTCGCGTTTCACAGCCCATTCTACACCGTTGTCATACGGTGTCATACGCGCTACGGCGGAACGATGCCGGCGATCCTGCCGTGCTCGTCGAAGCAGAAGCGCGTCCCCGACGGGTACGCGACACCGGCTGGCACCGCACCCTGGAGCGCGCGCGCCTTACGCCACAGGACCCCATGAATCTCGACGTGCGAGCCTTGGTCCATGCCGGCGTCGTTCTCAACGAAGCAGTCGTCAGGCAGCCCGCCCTGCGTCTGAAAGGTGGCCAGGAACGGCCCTGACGCATCAGTGCCCAGGACCACGAGCTGACCACAGCAGCCATTGCCGGTGACGTCTCGGTGTTGATCAAACGCGACCGCGTGAATCACGCCTGCCGCGTCGGTGAACTCGTGATGATCCGCGAACGTGCTGATGTCTGTCACCAGACCGGCGAACTCGATGGTCGGAGGTACGAGCGGCGCCGGCGTGGTGGTCGGCTCGGGAGTGGACCCGACACCGCACGCGACGAGAACGGTGCCGGCGACGGCGAGGGTGAGAACGCGTGGTCTCACCCGGCTGGCACCGTCGAGCGGTCGAACCCGGCCATCACCCTGCCTCGGAGATCGGCGTACGAGCCGTCGTGCAGCGACGCACGGAGGCGGCGCATGAGCTCGAGCGTCCAGGTCACGTTGTGGACCGTCGCGAGCCGGTACGCAAGCAGCTCACGCGCCCGGAACAGGTGGGCCAGGTATGCGCGCGAGTGGTTGCGACAGGCCTCGCACGCGCAGACGGCATCGATCGGTGCCGGATCGTCGAGGAAGGCGGCGTTGCGCAGGTTGAGACGGCCGGCATCGGTCCAGACCTGTCCCGTCCGCGCCACGCGGGTGGGCAGGACGCAGTCGAACAGGTCGATCCCCCGCTCCGCCGCGACGAAGAAGTCGGGCGGCGCCCCGACCCCCATGAGGTACCGGGGGCGCCTGTCGGCGCCGAGCGCATCGACCACGACCTCGATGGTCGCGGCCATCTGCGGCTTCGACTCCCCCACCGACAGCCCGCCCACGGCAACGCCGTCGAACGCCAGCCCGCCGATGGCGTCCACCGAGCGCCGCCGGAGGTCGGGATCGACCCCGCCCTGGACGATCCCGAACACGGCCTGGTCGGGTCGAGCCCGGGCATCGAGCGACCGCACCGCCCATCGGTGGGTCCGCTCCATGGCCGCCCCCACCTCGGCGGCCGGGAGGCCTGGGTCCACGAGCTGGTCGAGCGCCATCGCCACATCCGAGCCGAGGAGCGCCTGGATCTCCATGGCCCGCTCGGGGGTCAGGCGGTGCGTGGAGCCGTCGAGGTGCGAGGTGAACGTGACGCCGTCGTCGTCGATGCGGAGCAGCTCGGCCAGGGAGAAGACCTGGAATCCGCCCGAATCGGTCAGGATCGGCCCGTCCCAGCCCATGAACCGATGCAGACCTCCGAGGCTCGCGATGCGCTCGGCGCCGGGTCGCAGGCTCAGGTGGTAGGTGTTCCCCAGGATCATCTGCGCGCCGGCCGTCCGCAGATCGCCGGGTGTCAACGCTTTCACCGTTCCCTGCGTCCCGACCGGCATGAAGCCCGGTGTATCGACGGGGCCGTGAGGTGTCATCATCCGCCCCAGCCTGGCGTGGCCGACGGCGGCAGGCTCGGACGTGAAGGCAAGGGGGGCGTGCGTTGACACCGTCGGAGAGGATAGGCTACGTGCACTACGGAGAGGTGACCGTCGGGTGCGATTGACCGAATGGCCGCGCATGCCGTTCCTGAACGACGAGGTCAAGGAATGGATTGCGCTGGAGCTCCAGAGCCTCGGGGTGGAGGACCTGGCCGTCTATGCGCTGGAGGCCGGCACCGAGGGCGATGAGCGCCGGGTGATGGTCGCCACCGAGATCGGGCTCCTCGACCACCGATACGCCCCGTTCGGCTCGTCGGCCCGCTATCGGCTGGCCATGCTGATGTACCCGTGGCAGGTGCTGCGTGGCGTCGAGCTTCGCTCCGACACGTTCCGCCTCTGGGCTCGCGAGCACCGAACCCGATGGTCCTTCCGGCTCCACCATCCGCACTTCGAGGCCGCCACCGAGTCGCCCGACCTCGGGCAGGCGCTGTGCGACCTGGCCCGCGTCTGCGCCGTGATGGCCGAGCCCTTCGGCGTGCCGGCCGGACGGGTGTCGTCCGATGTGCCAGGGGCGATCCCCGGAGGCCCGCGACCGCTGCCGCCGGTCGGCGATGGCCCCGATGCTCCCGAGCCGGGCACCGGAGAGCCGGTCGCCGAGGAGTCCGAGGGCGGCGACGAGATCGAGAGCGCGCCCGCTTCGCAGGGCGCCGAGGGTGGCGAAAACGAGGGGGCGGCTGCGCCGGATGCGCCTCCGCCCGCCACCGCGGTCCGCATCGGCGAGGACGAGGAGGTCATCGACCTCACCCCCGAGGACCGTGACGCGATCCCGACGCGCTCCGACGACGCGGCCGTCCCGAAAGGCTGGGACTGAGTCGGCTCAGCGGATGAGCATGGCGTCGCCAAAGCTGTAGAACCGATAGCCCGCCTCGATCGCGGTTCCATATGCGCCCAGCAGCGCGTCGCGCGCCTCGAGGGGAGTTGCGCCCGGCATCCCCGCCTGCACGAAGGCGGTCACGAGCAGGAGCAGTGAGCTTCGCGGGAGGTGGAAGTTCGTGATGAGCCCTCCGACAGTCTCGAACCGATGCGGCGGGGTGATGTAGAGATCCGTCCACCCCGCGCTCGCGCCGCTGCGAGCTGCGGTCTCGAGCACGCGCACGACGGTGGTGCCGACCGCCACGACGCGTCGAGCTCCCCGTAGCGCCTCGCGCGTCTCCGGCGGGATCTCGAACCACTCGCGATGGATGCGGTGCTCGTCGACGAACTCGCCCTCGAGGGGCCGGAACGTGTCGAGCCCGACGTGGAGCGTCACCGATGCGCGCCGCACGCCGGCCGCCTCGAGCCGCCCGAGCAGGCCGGCGGTGAAGTGCAGGCCGGCGGTCGGCGCAGCGGCGGATCCTGGTGGACGGGCGTAGACCGTCTGGTAGCGCTCGGACGGCGTCGTCCGGTCGCGGATGTACGGCGGCAGCGGCATCTCGCCGGCGTGACGCATGACCTCGCGGGCATCACCGTCGAAGCGGACCGCCCGCGTCCCGTCGGCGAGCCGCTCCCCGACCTCGACCGTCGATCCGTCACGCAGCGTCACGGTCGTGCCCGAAGCCAGGCGGCGCGACGGTCGCACCAGGGCTTCCCACCGGCCCTCCGCCTCGTCGAGCGGGCGGAGCACGAGGATCTCGGCGGCACCGCCACCGGGTCGTGAGCCCCGCAGCCTGGCGGGGATGACTCGTGAGTCGTTCACGATCAGCAGGTCGTCAGCCCCCAGCCACTGGCCGACCTCGGCGAACGTGGCGTGCTCGAGCGACCCACCGGCACGCTCCATCACCAGGAGGCGTGACGCGTCACGGGGCTCGACGGGGACCTGCGCGATGGCGTCGGGCGGCAGCTCGTAGTCGAAGGCGTCGACCCGGAGTCGCGGCGAGCTCATCGGCGAACAGCGTAGCGCCCGACCGGATGGCCCGGCCGGGCGCGACTGGTCTCCCCCGAGCAGGTCAGGCGCTGATGCCGCCGGGGAGGATTGCCTGGGCGAAGTACACGATGAACGCGGCCGTGACCAGCCACATGAGCGGATGGACGTCGCCGATCTTGCCGGTCACCACCTTGATGAGGGTCCAGGTGACGAAGCCCGCACCGATGCCGATGGTGATGCTGAACGTGAGAGGCATGAGCGCCATGGTCAGCAGCGCCGGCAGGCCGTCCTCGAGGGAGGAGAAGTCGATGTCCTTGATGAGCGTGGCCATCAGGTAGCCGATCACGACGAGTACCGGTCCGGTCGCAACGAACGGCACGAGCGTCACGAGCGGTGAGAGCAGGATGGAGGCGAGGAAGAAGACGCCGACCACGATGGCCGCCAGCCCCGTCCGGCCGCCCTCCGCGATCCCCGCGGCGCTCTCGATGTAGCTCGTGTTCGAGCTGATGCCGGCGGCGCCGCCCAGAGCGGCCCCGGCGGAGTCGACGAGCAGGATCCGCCCGACGTCGGGCACGCGGCCCTCCTCGTCAGAGAGGCCGGCCTGCTCGGCGAGGCCTGTCGCGGTGCCCATCGTGTCGAAGAAGTCCGTCAGCATGAAGCTGAAGATCGTCAGCAGGGCGGCAACGAGGCCGAGCGTCGAGAAGACGTTCGTCACGTCGAAGTCGCCGAGGGTCGAGAAGTCGAGGGGCGACGTGAAGCTCTCGGGCACCGTCGTGACACCCACGAGCAGCGCCAGGATGGTCGTGATGATGATGCTGAGGATCAGCGCCCCGGGCACCTTGCGCACCATGAGCACGATGGTGATGAGGAGCCCGAAGAAGAAGACTCCCAGCTCCGGCGTCGCCGGGAAGACGAAGAGCACCGGCACAGGCCCCGATTCGTCGGGCGCGTTCACGATGACCCCGGCATCCACGAGGCCGATGAAGAGGATGAAGAGGCCGATCCCGACGCCGATCGCGCGCTTCAGCGAGAGCGGTACCGCGTGCATGATCGCCTCGCGCAGCCCGACGAGGACCAGGACGAGCACGACGAGCCCTTCGAGCACGATGACGCCCATCGCGCCGGCCGGCGTCAGGCCCTGGGTCAGGACCAGGCCGAAGGCCACCGCGCCGTTGATCCCGAGGCCGGCGGCCATCGCGATCGGGTAGTTGCTGACCAGGCCCATCGCGATGCAGAGGACGCCCGCGATGAGTGCAGTCGCGGCTGCCGCTGGTGCGAGGAACGCTGTCACGGCCGCGTCGCCCTGCGGGATGAACATCGCCGACAGGATGCCGGGGTTCACGACGAGGATGTAGGACATGACCATGAAGGTCGCCAGGCCGGCCTTCAGCTCTGTCCCGACCGTTGTGCCCCGTTCCCTGAGCTTGAAGAACGAGTCGAGTCCACCACCCCCGCCTCCGCCCGTATCGACGGGGCGTGCCTCGTCGCTCTGCGGTACCTCCGTTGCCGTCACTCGGATCACCCTCCATCCGTGCGCAGCGGGGCCCGACACCACGTTGGGCTCCGGTGCCGCGGGCAGCCTACTCCGCCTGTGCCTCCCCGCGTGCCCGTTTTCCGCCCGGGCCGCCGGCGGTCAGTCCTCGAAGAGCCCGGGCTGACGGACCGATGGGTGTGCGGCGCCGGCGGGTGGCGTCAGGCCGAGGTGCTGCCAGCCGCCGACGGTGAGCTGGCGACCCCGTGACGTCCGTGCCAACAGGCCGATCTGCATGAGGTAGGGCTCCACGACGTCCTCGATGGTCTCGATCGGCTCACTGACCGTCGCGGCCATGGTGGCCAGGCCCACCGGCCCGCCGCTGTGGTGCTCTGCGATCGCGCGCAGGAGCTGACGATCCATGGCGTCGAGCCCACGGGCGTCGATCTCGAGCAGGGCCAGCGCATCCGTCGCCAGCTCGAGGGTGACCGTCTCGTCTCCCCCGCCTCGCACCTGGGCGTAGTCGCGGACCCGCTTGAGCAGCCGGTTCGCGATGCGCGGCGTGCCTCGCGATCGGCGCGCGACGAGCGTGGCCGCATCGTCGGCGAGCGAGATGTCGAGGATCTCGGCTGAACGGCGCAGGATGCGCTCGAGGTCGGCATCGGTGTAGTAGTCGAGCCGGTAGGTGACGCCGAAGCGATCTCGCAGTGGCCCGGTGATGGATCCGACCCTGGTCGTGGCGCCGATCACCGTGACGTGCTCGATCTGAAGCCGCACGGTCCGTGCCCCGGGGCCCTTGCCGAGGACCACGTCGAGCGCGAAGTCCTCCATCGCCGGGTAGAGGATCTCCTCGACCACGTGGCTGAGTCGGTGGATCTCGTCGATGAAGAGCACGTCGCCGGGGGCGAGGCTGGTGAGGACCGCCGCGAGGTCGCCGGCGCGCTCGATCGCCGGACCCGAGGTGGTGCGGATCTGCGCGCCCATCTCGGCCGCCACGATGTTCGCCAACGTCGTCTTTCCCAGGCCTGGCGGGCCGTACAGGAGGATGTGGTCGACGGGCTCGGACCGATGCTGAGCCGCATCGATGAGGATCGCGAGGTTCTCCTTGACCCGGTCCTGGCCGGCGAATTCGTCGAGCCGGCGGGGGCGAACGGTCGATTCCAGCTCCACCTCTTCCGGCGCAACGTCGGCGGCGGTGACGCGCTCGATGGTCATCGCCTGAGCCGGGCCCGGGAATCGAACATGTGAGCGATTCTACCGATCCGGCGACCGCGCCCGGGCCATCCGTTCGAGATCCGCGGGCGTGTCGATATCCACCGGCTCCTGCTGCGCGTCGACCTCGACGATCCCCGCCTCGCCCTTCAGCAGCGTCCCGAGTCCCTCGTCGCCGTGTGCCGCATCGGCGAGGGTGAACCGATCGCGTCGCATGAGCACCGGCGGTCCCAGTCGGTCTCCCGCACGCGTTGCCACGATGCCGGCGCCATCGGCGGCCGCGGCCACGACATCGCTGATGGCCGCGATGGTGAGGAGCGGCTCGTCGCCGAGCAGGATCACGGCCGCGCCAACCTCGACCGGCACGGCGGCCAGGCCCAGCCGAATCGAGCGGCTGATGCCTTCCTGCGGCCGGTCGTTGATCACGGGAACGACGTCGTCGGGGACGTCGAGCTTTGGTGGAACCACAGCCAGCACGGGCCGCAGCCCCGCGGCGGCGGCGGTCGCCGCCACGATGTCCAGCATCCGACGACTGTCGATCAGCGCGAGCTGCTTCGGGGACCCGAAGCGCGTCGATGCCCCGGCGGCGAGGATGACGGCGGCGGCCTGCATCGGCCCATTCTGGCGCTACCATCGGAGCCATGGCGATCCCTGGAGTCCGATATGGACACACCAATCTCGTGGCGCGCGACTGGCGCCGCCTCGCGCACTTCTACGAGGAAGTCTTCGGCTGCGTTCCCGTGCCGCCCGAGCGCGACTACCGCAGCGCCGATCTCGATCGCGCCACCGGCCTGACCGACGCACACCTGACCGGCGCGCACCTGCGCCTCCCCGGGCTTGGAGATGCCGGTCCCACGCTCGAGATCTACACCTACGACCTTCTCGTCGACGGCGGCACCTCGGCGGCGAACCGGACTGGGTGGGGGCACATCGCCTTCGGGGTAGACGATGTCGACGAGGCACGCGCCAGCGTCATCGAGGCCGGTGGTGGAGCGGTCGGCGACGTGGTCACGCTGCAGACGGCGGACGGCCGCCGTGTCACCTGGTGCTACGTGACCGATCCCGAGGGCAACATCGTCGAGCTGCAGAGCTGGTCGCCTCCGGGGTGAGCGCACCGTTCGACCTGCTCATCGAGAACGGGATCGTCGTCGACGGCAGCGGCGAGCCGGGGTTCGCGGCGGCCGTCGGCGTGCGCGGCGACCGCCTCGAGCTCGTCCTCGGCGAGACCGAGGAGAGCGTGCCATCAGGGCGCCGGATCGATGCCCGAGGACTGGTCGTCGCGCCCGGCTTCATCGACCTGCACTCGCATTCGGGCCTGATGATCTTTGCCGACCCGCTGCACGAGCCGAAGGTGCGCCAGGGCGTCACGACCGAGGTCATCGGCGTCGACGGCCTCAGCTACGCGCCGATCTCGGATCCCGGCGACCTCGAGGCGCTGATCCACATGAATGCCGGCCTCGACGGAGCGCCGCTCGAGGCGCTGCCGCACGACTGGTCGAGTGTCGAGGCCTATCTCGACCGGCTCACAGGGCTGCGACCGTCGGTGAACCTGGCCTTCCTGGTCGGCAACTCCGCGCTGCGCATCGGCGCCATCGGCTGGGAAGAGGTTCCCGCCAGCGCGAGCGATCTCGCCGATATGCGCGCCATGCTGCGCGAGGCGATGGAGCAGGGCGCCATCGGTGTCTCCTCGGGCCTCGACTATCCGCCCGGCGCCTACGCCGACACCGATGAGCTCTCCGAGCTGACCGCCGAGGCGGCGCGCCTCGGCGGCTTCTACCACACGCACGTGCGCTATGCACTGGGCGACCGCTACCTGGATCCCTTCCGCGAGGCGATCGAGATCGGACGCCGTGGCGGCGGCCCCACCCACATCACGCACTTCTATCACCGCCAGACGTTCCCCGGTGGACCGGCGCCGATGCTCGCGCTGGTCGACGACGCTCGGGCCGAGGGGCTCGACGTCACGTTCGACACCTATCCGTACGAGTGGGCATCGACGCGCCTGCTGATCATGATTCCGCCCTGGGCGCAGGCGGGCGGACCGATGAAGACGAAGGAGCGCTTGGCCGATGCATCGGTGCGCGACCGCATCCGTCAGGAGCTCGCCGAGCGCGGGACGCTGTTCGCGGGCCGCCGCGCGTGGGATGACGTTCGGCTCGGCGCGTTCACGACACCGACCTACCTGCCCTGGGAGGGCCGAACCCTCGGCGAGCTGATCGGCGACCGTGGAGCGGACCCGGTCGACGTGCTGTGCGACGTCCTGCTCGACGAGGACCTGCGCCCGAACCAGGTCACCCCCGGTCCGTGGAGCGAGTCGCTGCCGGAGTTCATCCGCCATCCGGTCGGGATGATCGGCACGGACTCGACGTTCATCGGCGCTCGCCCATCGCCCCGCACCTACGGCTCGTTC
The DNA here is from genome assembly GCA_963828485.1 of uncultured Chloroflexia bacterium. Lineage (GTDB taxonomy): Bacteria > Chloroflexota > Limnocylindria > QHBO01 > QHBO01 > JACDBZ01. The sequence continues at coordinate 601,024 of CAWHEV010000010.1, read as the reverse complement.
CCGAGGGTGCTCGGCCAGTTCGTGCGGGAGGAGGCGCTCCTCTCCCTCGAGGAGGCGGTGCGCTCGATGACCTCGGCGCCCGCGGCGCGTCTCGGGCTCACCGACCGGGGCCTCATCAGCGACGGCTTCGCGGCCGACCTCGTCGTCTTCGACCCGGATCGCGTTCGGTCCAACGCGACCTACGAAGAGCCGCGCCGCTTCCCCGATGGCATCGATTGGGTCGTCGTGGGCGGTGATGTGGTCGTGGAACGGGGATTGCACACTGGAATGCGGTCTGGACGGGTCTTGACCACTCGGTGATAATCGGCGCCCGCGTCGATCGAAGGGTCATGCCCACCCTCAACAGGCGCGGATGGGAGGAGAAGACGGTCATGCCCCCCGTCGCCGACGTCGCCGTGGTCGCCGTGCAGACCCTGATCGACGAGCTGGCCGACATTCAGCAGCACCAGGTCGACCGGACGGCCGCATGGCGCGCCGCCCGGCAGCCGGCCGCGCTCGCCGCTCGCAAGGAGGCGCTGGTTGCCATCGCGGAGGCCGATCGCCTCGATCTGCTCGAGTCCGCCGCCGAGCGTCTGGCGACCGAGTGCATGAGCGGCCGGGTCGCGCATCCGGTCCGCGCCGCCGCCTACAACGCGCTCCTGGCGCTCGTCGCCAGCGACCTCATCGGGAGACCCGTCTTCAGCGCGCTTTACGAGGCGTGGGACGAGGGTACGCACGGTGGCGCGGGCACCGGCGCCGTCCTTCGCGGCGAGGAGCTCCTCCTGACGATCGACTGAGGCCTCAGAAGGGCTTCAGCACGAACAGAGGGCCTGGCTCCACGACCTTCTCGGTGATCGATTCGCTGGCCCTCAGCACGAAGTTCCCGTGCATCGGGTCCTTCGCCGCCCGAGATGCAAGGATTGGAAACGCGATGGTTGGGCCAAAGGCCACGATGGCCCCCGCGATGTGGAGGTAGAGGAAGAGCGTCCCGAGCCAGTCCACGAGCTGCACCCCTTGTGACTGCCGCCCAGCGTATGGCCCGCGTCAACTGCTCGTGACGAGGCGCTAGGATGCATCGATGGAGCGTCCGAGGCTGACCACCCGCACCGTCCCGCCGGGGGTCGCGCCACCCGACACCGCGCCGCTCGTCCTGCCCGCCGGCACCGTGCTCCCCGGTCGTGCGCGGCCCGCGGCACCCCTGCGTCGCGAGGGCCCCGCCAAGCTGACGGGCGCAGCGCTCTACGCGGACGACCTCGTCATCCCCGGAGCGTGGTACGGGGCCACCATCCGCTCCACCCAGCCGCATGCGCAGCTCCTCGGCATCGAGCTCGACGACGCCTTCGACTGGAAGCGCGTGGCCGTCGTGACGGCCGAGGACATCCCGGGCGAGAACGTGGTGAGCCTCATCGACTCCGATCAGCCCGTGCTCGTCCCGCTCGGCGGTGAGATCCGCCACCAGGCCGAGCCGTGCGCGCTGATCGCCGCACCGGACCGGGCCACGCTGCTCGAGGCGCGGCGACACGTGAGCCTTCGGACCGAGGCGCTTCCCGCCGTCTTCGATCCGCTCAACTCCGACCACGAGTTCGCCCACTACACCGTGGCCACCGGGGACGCCACGGCCGCCATGGCCGAGGCGAGCGTCGTCATCGAGGGCACGTACCGCGTCGGCCACCAGGAGCAGCTGTACATCGAGAACCAGGCCATGATCGCCGTCCCGCGAGACGACGGAGGAGTGACCGTCCACGGCTCGCTGCAATGCCCGTACTACATCCACAAGGCCATGAAGCGGGCGCTCGGCATGGATGACGAGCTGGCGGTGGTCGTCCAGGCCGAGACTGGCGGTGGCTTCGGTGGAAAGGAGGAGTACCCGTCGATCATCGCCCTCCACGCGGCCCTGCTGGCGCTCAAGTGCCGCAAGCCGGTGCGCATGATCTACGACCGCCACGAGGACATCAGCGCCACGACGAAGCGCCATCCGGCCGTGGTGCGCTATCGGTCCGGCGTCTCGGGAACCGGCGAGCTCATCGCCCAGGAGATCGAGGTGATCATGGACGGCGGCGCGTACTGCACGCTGACGCCGGTCGTCCTGAGCCGCGGCGTGCTCCACGCGGGCGGCCCGTATCGGTGCCCGAACGTGCGCATCACGGGTCGCGCCATGGCCACGAACACCCCGCCCAACGGCGCTTTCCGCGGGTTCGGGGCGCCACAGACCGAGTTCGCGGCCGAGATGCAGGTCAACCGCATCGCCGAGGCGCTCGATGCCTCGCCGCTCGACCTCCGTCGCCGCTGGGTCTATCGCGAGGGCGACGTGACGCCGACCGGCCAGGTGCTGCGCGAGTCGGTCGGCGGCATCGAGGTGCTCGAGGCGGCGACCGTCGCCGCCGCGTTCGATCGCACGCACGCTCAGACGCGAGCCATGCGGGAGGGTCGCACCGATGGCGCCCGTATCGCCACCGGCATCGGGCTGGCCCTGGCCTGGCATGGCGCCGGGTTCACCGGGTCGGGCGAGGTCAAGCTCGCGTCGGTCGCCGGGCTCGAGCTGACCGATGACGGCCGCGTCCGGATCCTGACCGCGAGCACCGAGATGGGCCAGGGCACGAAGACGATCTTTCCGCAGCTCGTGGCTGACACTCTCGGCGTGGACCCCGACGAGATCGACCTCGCGCCGCAGGACACCTCGATCGTCCCCGACTCCGGCCCGACGGTGGCCTCGCGCACCACGATGGTGGTCGGTGGCCTCCTCATCACCGCCGCCGAGCGGCTTCGAGCCCGCGTGGAGGCGCAGACAGGGCGCCCCTTCACCGAATCGTATCGTGATGCCGGCCCGATGCGGATCGACGAGCAGTTCGTCCCCTACCCCGGCGAGCCGTTCGACGACTCGACGTACCGCGGCGACGCGTACCCGGCATTCGGCTGGGCCTGTGCCGTGGTCCGTGTCGACGTCGACCTCGACACGGCCGAGGTGACGGTCCGCGACTGCGTCGCCGCGGACGAGATCGGGCGAGTGGTGCATCCGCTGCTGGCGGAGGGCCAGGTCGAGGGCGGCACGCTCCAGGCGATCGGCTATGCGACGATCGAGGAGATGAAGCTCGTGGACGGCCGCTACCTGAACGACCGCCTGGCGACGTACCTGATCCCGACGGCGCTCGACGCGCCCGGGATACGGTCGATCCTCGTCGAGAAGCCGTACTCCGGCGTCCCGCACGGCGCCAAGGGCGTCGGTGAGCTCCCGATGGACGTCGGTGCGCCGGCGGTGGTGGCCGCCATCCACGACGCGACGGGCGTCTGGGTCCACGACCTTCCCGCCACGCCCGAGCGGATTCTTGCGGCGATGACCGGCGGACGCGTGCCGCAGGCGCCGGGCGTCTCGATGGAGGCGGCGCCGCCATCGACGCCGCCGATCGAGGACCTGCCCCCTGGCGGCGACGAGATGCCGTTCCGCGCCCCGACCGACCCGGGAGACCCGCGGTGACCTTCGCGTTCACGGTCAACGGCTCGCCCGTCGAAGTCGAGGCGGCAGGCATGCGTCGCCTCCTCGACGTCCTCCGCGAGGACCTCGGCCTCACCGGCACCAAAGAGGGCTGTGGCGAGGGCGAGTGCGGCGCCTGCAGCGTCCTCGTCAACGGCGCCCTCGTTGACGCGTGCCTCGTCCCGGTGAGCCAGGTGCGCGGCGCATCGGTGGACACGGTCGAGGGCCTCGGGACGCCCGAGCGGCTCAACGTGCTCCAGCAGGCGTTCCTCGAGACCGGCGGTGCTCAATGCGGCATCTGCACGCCCGGCATGCTCATGGCGGGCGAGGCGTTCCTGGCCAGTGGCGCGGACGCGACCGACGAGAACATCCGCGAGGCGATTGCCGGCAACCTGTGCCGCTGCACCGGCTACACGAAGATCATCGACGCGATCGCCCTGGCGGCCCAGCGGGGTGGAGGTCAATGACACGGCGCAGCGTCTCCAAGGCGCTCGACGACCACGACGTGACCGAGGCGCTGACCGTGACGCAGGTGGCGCTGGTGGCGATCGCCGCCTTCGTCCTCCTGCGCATCCTTCGCAGCCTGCGGCGCTGAGCGGGGTTCGCCGATGCCCAACGCGGTCGAGCCCGCCTCGGAGTCCCCGGCAAGCCTTGCCGAGGCGCTCAGCCTCCTGTCCGAGGCCGGCGAGGCGCCCTGGCGTCCGATCGCCGGTGGGACGGACCTGATGGTCCAGATCACCGGCGAAATCGGCGAGCCGCCGGGGCGCGTGCTCGACATCTGGGGGCTCGAAGAGCTCCGCGGCATCGCCATCGATGGGGACGATCTCGTCATCGGCGCCCTGGCCACCTACACCGAGCTGCGCACATCGCCGCTGGTCGCCGAGTTCGTGCCCGCCCTGGCCGAGGCCGCATCCACCATCGGCGCCGCGCAGATCCAGAACCGCGGCACGATCGGCGGCAACGTGATCAACGCCTCCCCCGCCGGCGACACCCTTCCGGTGCTCCTCGTGCTCGACGCGCGGATGGTGCTGGCCAGCGCCGCGGGTGAGCGGGTCGTGCCGGCCTCCGCGTTCTGGCCGTCGTATCGAACGACAGCGCGCCGCGACGATGAGCTGCTGGTGAGCGTCCGCATCCCCCTCGCCTCCGAGCGCCAGATCCGCTTTCGGAAGGTCGGCACCAGGCGTGCCCAGGCGATCAGCAAGGTCGTCATCGCGCTGGCGTGGCAGGCCGGGGGCAGCTCGGGGTGGTCGTCGGTCCGGCTGGCCCTCGGCTCGATGGCGGCGACCACGGTCCGGGCCCCAGCCGCCGAGGCCGTGCTCGAGGGCGCCCAGCCGACGCGAGAGGTCGCCGATGCGGCCGTCACGGCACTCGAGGGCGAGCTGCACCCCATCGACGACGTGCGCTCGACCGCCGACTACCGCCGCAGCGTCGCCGGACGCGTGCTGCGTCGCCTGCTCCGCGACGAGGGCGGCTGGTAGCTCGGTGATCGATCCGAACCTCCCGAGCGGAATCGTCACCCTGGTCTTCACCGACATCGAGGGCTCGACCCAGCTTCTGCAGCGGCTCGGCGACGACTACGCCACCGTGCTGGCCGAGCACCATCGCATCGTGGGCGCGGCCGCGGACGCGAACGGAGGCTCCAGGGTCGACGCCGCGGGCGACGGGCTCTTCTACTCGTTCTCCACCGCGCGTGGCGGGCTGGCCGCCGCGGTAGCCGCACAGCGCGAGCTGACCGCGCACGCCTGGCCGCCGGAGGCCGAAGTGCGCGTCCGGATGGGCATCCATATCGGCGAGCCGATGAGCGCGGCGACGGGCTACGTCGGCATCGACGTGCATCGCGCCGCCCGGATCTGCTCGGCGGGTCATGGCGGGCAGATCCTCGTCTCCGAGGCGGTGCACACGCTCATCGGCCCCGGCCTGCCGCCGGGTGTGACGCTCGCGGATCTCGGCCCGCATCGGCTGCGCGGCCTGGATGCGCCCGAGCACCTGTACCAGGTGCACGGACCGGGCCTCGCGACCGACTTTCCACCGGTCCGGTCACTCGACACGCTCCCGAACAACCTGCCGCGCCAGCTGTCGAGCTTCGTCGGCCGCGAGGGAGAGGTCGCCGAGGCGCTGACGCGACTGCGTGAGACGTCGATCCTCACGCTCACCGGCCCGGGCGGCGTCGGGAAGACACGGTTGGCGCTCGAGATCGGTGCACAGCTCGCGGACGAGTACGAGGGGGGCGTCTGGATGGTCGACCTCGGGTCCGTCGTCGACGAGACGCTGGTCGACGAGGCGGTCGCATCGGCGCTCAACGTCCCGCAGAACCCGGGCGCGCCACTGCTCGGGGCGATCGCGACGTCGATCGGCGAGCGGCGCGTCCTTCTCATCGTCGACAACTGCGAGCACCTGCTCGATGCGGTGGTCTCGACGGCCGAGGAGCTGCTCAGGCACTGCGCCAACCTGCGCGTCCTCGCCACCAGCCGCGAGGCGCTCGGCATCGCCGGCGAGACGCTCGTGCCGGTGCCCTCGCTGTCCCTGCCGCCGGAGTCGGCCACCGGCCAGGATCTCGCGACGCTCGCCGCGTGCGACGCGGTCCGCCTGTTCGTCGATCGGGCGCGGGCGGCCATGCCCGGCTTCGCCCTCGATGTCGAGAACGGGACCGCCGTGGCGCAGATCTGTCGGCGCCTCGACGGCATCCCCCTCGCGGTCGAGCTGGCGGCCGCTCGCGTACGAACCCTGCCCCCGACCCAGATCGCGTCGCGGCTCGACCACCGCTTCCGACTCCTCAGCGGCGGAAGCCGAACCGCACTCCCCCGCCACCGCACGTTGCGCGCGACGTTCGACTGGAGCTACGACCTGCTCGCCGACGCGGAACGGACCCTGCTCAGCCGGCTCTCCGTCTTCAGCGGCTCGTTCTCGCTCCAGGCTGCCGAGGAGATCTGCGCCGGCGGCCCCGTCCATGCCACCGACATGATCGACACGCTCGGCAGGCTCATCGACCGCTCGCTCCTCGCCTCGGACCCGAGCCCGCTCGAGGCTCGCTACCGGATGCTGGAGACGATTCGCGAGTACGCCCAGGAGCAGCTGGCCGAGTCCGGAGAGGCGGAGCAGCTGCACCTGAGACATCGCGATTGGTATGTCGACCTCGTCGAGCGAGCTCGTCCCGGATTCTTCTCGGGTCCGGTGCAGCCCGAGTGGCTGGCTCGTCTCGCCGCCGATGGCGACAATCTCCAGGCGGCGCTTCGATGGGCGGACGAAGATCCGAATGGCGCGGTCGCCGAGCTGGCGCTCGCTTCGGGACTCTGGCGATTCTGGGAAGTGCGCGGGGACGTTGCCGAGGGAAGCGCCTGGCTGACGCGCGCGCTGGCGCGGGTCGGCGGCGAAGTGTCGGCCCGGCGCGCCAACGCCCTCACCGGGGCGGGCGTCCTCGCCGCGCGCCTGGGAGACTACGAGGCGGCGGCGACGTTCCACGATGCCAGCCTGCTGCTGTACCGCGACCTCGGCGATCCGGTCGCCGTGGCGACGGCGTGCAGCAACAGCGCCAGCGTCGCGGTCGAGCGCGGCGACCTCGACCGCGCCCGGCAGCTGTATGGCGAAGCGATCACCCTCGCGCGCGACGCGGGCGTCCTCAACGGGGTGGCCTACAGCCTCATCAACCTGGCCGATGTCGCGGGGCGCCAGGGCGACGCCGAGGAGGCGGATCGGCTTTACGCGGAGAGCATCGAGGCATTCCGGAGCATCGGCGACCAGTGGGGCGTCGCGCACGCCACCGCGAAGCTCGCGCAGGCGGCGCGTCGACGCGGCGATCGCGCGGCGGCCCGCGAGCACTACGCCGAGGCGATCGCCATGCACCTCCGGACCGGTGACCGCCACGGGACCGCGCGCCTGACCGCCAGCATGGGCGACCTGTCGGCGGAGGATGGCGACCTGCCGGCTGCCGAGCACCTGTACCAGGAGGCCCTCGCCATTCGCGGGCAGCTGGGCGATCGCGCCGGGGTCGCCAACCTGCTGGAGCGCCTGGCGGGCGTTGCTGAGGACCGGCCGATCAGGGCCGCGACACTCCTCGGGGCGGCCGGTGCGCTTCGCGAGGCCGCCGGCGCGACCCTCCCCCCGCCATCGGCCGCTCGGGTCGCGCAGTACCTCGTCGACCTGGGCCGAGCGGCCGGACCCGAGGCCGTTGCGGCTGCCGCGGCGCAGGGGCGAGCCGCATCATGGGAGACCGTGCTCGCGCGCGCTGCGGCGAGCGACTAGGCCCCTTCGGTGACCTCGACCAGGCGATCGGCGAGGAGGCCGTGCGCCTCCCGGTGCACGTCTTCCGCCTCCTGCGCGGACGGAGCGTCCACCAGGCAGAACACCTTCCCGGTCGCCTCGTCGTACCAGTAGCGCAGATAGGTCACACCGCGTGGGAGCCCGACCTCGAGGTCGCGTCCATGCGCCTGGGCCACGGCCTCGCCGGTGAGACCTGGAATGTGCTCGTGCTCGTCGAGGAAGAGCGGCACGCGTTTCCTCCGTCTCGTGGGTGTTGACTGCGGCGCATTCTACGGCCCGAGCGCGAGCGCGAGTGTCGGCTGGCGGTCACCCTCGTTGTCGGAGTTCTGCCACCATTCCTCCGTGACAGCGGCCGACAGACCAGATCCGATCATCTTCCCGACCGCCGCCGAATTCCGCGACTGGCTCGAGGCGAACCACGACAAGGCGACCGAGCTGTGGGTCGGCTACTACAGGAAGGGCGTCGACAAGAAGTCGATGACGTATGTGCAGGCGGTCGACGAGGCCCTGTGCTACGGCTGGATCGATGGGCTCACGAGGCGGTTCGACGAAGAGGTCACCGCGCAACGGTTCACCCCGCGACGGCCGACGAGCAACTGGAGCGCGATCAACATCGGCAAGGTCGCACGGCTCACCGCCGAGGGCCGGATGCAGCCGGCCGGCATCCGCGCGTTCGAGGGGCGGGACCGTCGCCGGGACGCTCCCTACTCCTACGAGCGCGAGCCACTCGAGCTGTCCGACGCGTTCCGGGCACGGCTGGAGGCGGACCCGGAGGCCCTGCATCACTGGGAGGCCGAGACCACGTCGTTCCGGCGCCAGGCAGCCGATTGGGTCATGGCCGCGAAGCGGGAGGATACGAGAGACAGGCGGTTCGGCGAGCTTCTCGAAGCGGCTCGAACCGGACGCCGACCGCGACCCTGGCTCGTCACCCGCGAGCGGCGGGCCGGGCCAAGGCCAGACCCGTCCTCCTAGAATCCCCGCATGATCGGAATGCGCATCCACCTGATGCACGACGAGCCAATCGAGCCGGAAGCATGAACGCCCCGCCACCCGGTGTCGTGGTGACGGAGGACGCGCCGCAGCTCGCCGACGTGCTCACGCCCGAGGCGCTCGGCTTCGTGGCACAGCTGCATCGGTCCTTCAATGCCGAGCGGGTGCGGCTCCTCGCCGATCGAACCCAGCGCCAGGCTCGGATCGACCAGGGCGAGATGCCCGACTTCCTGCCCAACCCGATCGAGAGCCGGGACGCCGATTGGCGAGTGGCGCCGGCTCCGACGGACTTCGGCGACCGGCGCGTCGAGATCACCGGTCCCGCCGAGCCGAAGATGATCATCAACGCCCTGAACAGCGGCGCGTCGGTCTTCATGGCTGACTTCGAGGATGCACTGTCCCCCACCTGGGCCAACGTCATCACCGGGCAGTCGGCCGTTTCACGCGCCGTGCGCCGCACGCTCTCGCTGCAGACCGATGAGAAGACGTATGCACTGAACGATTCGATCGCGACGCTCTGCATCAGGCCGCGTGGCTGGCACCTCGAGGAGAGGCACGTCCTGGTCGACGATCGGCCGATCAGCGCCAGCCTGTTCGACTTCGGGATCTGGTTCTTCCACAACGCCCGCGAGCTGCTCGCTCGCGGCTCCGGGCCGTATCTGTACCTGCCGAAGCTCGAGAGCCACCTCGAGGCAGCGCTGTGGAACCGCGTCTTCGTCGCGGCACAGGAGGCGCTCAGCGTCCAGCGTGGCTCGATCCGCGCCACCGTCCTGATCGAGACGATCCTCGCCGCCTACGAGATGGACGAGATCCTGTTCGAGCTGCGAGACCACGCCGCCGGGCTCAACGCCGGACGCTGGGACTACATCTTCAGCCTCATCAAGAAGTTCCGCGCACGAGGCGACATGGTCCTTCCCGATCGCGGACAGGTGACGATGACGGTCCCCTTCATGCGCGCCTACACCGACCTGCTCGTACAGACCTGCCACCGGCGCGGAGCCCATGCCATCGGCGGGATGGCCGCCTTCATTCCCTCCCGCAGGGACCCCGAGGTAAACGAGAAGGCGCTCACACGCGTTCGCGAGGACAAGGTGCGCGAATCGGCCGACGGCTTCGACGGCACATGGGTGGCCCACCCGGACCTGGTCCCGGTCGCGCGCGAGATCTTCGACGGCGTCCTCGGCGAGCGGCCCAACCAGAAGGACCTGCATCGCGAGGATGTCGAGGTGACGGCGCGGCAGCTGACCGACGTCCGGATCCCCAGCGGGAGCGTCACCGAGCGCGGCGCGCGCGCCAACGTGTCGATCGGGCTCTCCTACCTCGCCGCGTGGCTGGACGGCAACGGCGCCGCCGCGATCAACAACCTGATGGAGGATGCCGCAACTGCCGAGATCAGCCGCTCGCAGCTGTGGCAGTGGCGGACGCATCGCGTCCCCATGGACGATGGGTCGCCCCTGACGGCCGAACGCTACACGGCGATGCGGGCCGAGGAGCTCGACACGTTGCAAGCCACCCTCCCCGACCTCCGGTGGGGCGACGCGGCGGACCTGCTCGACGACCTCGTCCTGTCCGAGGGCTTCGCGGAATTCCTGACGCTGGACGCGTATCGGCGCCTGAATTCCTGATCGTCGGGCGTTTGGATCGCCGGGAGCCGCGAGGTAAGGTTGATGCGATGCGGCTCTTCGGAACGTCACATACCTGCGGACCCCTCATCGAGCTCGGCTGGCTCACACGGCAGCTCAACCTCGGTGCCGCGATCCCGGAAGGCGTCGAGACCATCGCGGTCGACCAGGTCATCGGCACCGTCCAGCGCGGGCGTGACTTCGACGGATGCTGGCATCCGCTGAACCCGCGTCTCAAGAAGCTCATCGACGACATCGAAGCGGCCGCGCCTTCAGCGCTGGATGACCCGATCGACGTCGTCCGCGTGGACCAGGCGTATTTCGTGACCGATGGGCACAAGCGCATCGCGTTGGCGCATCGGACCGGCAGGGAGTTCATCGACGCGCGCATCAGCCGCGTGGCCACGCCCTACGCGGTGACCAGCGACCTGGACGAGGACGAGATCCTGCGCACGGCGCGCGAGGGCGAGTTCAGGCGCCATTCCGGCCTTGAGGTCGCGTTCCCCGACACGCGGTTCGTGCTGAGCGAGATCGACGCCTACGGGGAGCTCTATGCAGCCGTGCGCGCGCACGCATTCGCGATGGCCGAGGCCGCCGGCACGGTCGTTCCGTGGCCAGACGTCGCGCGCGACTGGTACGAGTCGGACTTCCGGCCGCTGGTGGAGTCGACGCGGGCCGAGGTCGGCACCTACGTCGAGTCACTCACCGATGCGGACATCTACGTCGCCATCCACCGCCAGCGCCTTGCCTGGTGGGGCAGCGAATGCGACGCGATCGAATGCGCCGCCCAACAGCTCCTGACCGAGCGCAAGCTCGAGGCCACCCGTCGCCGCTCGATCCTCGACGGCCTCCTCGGGCAGCCGTCGGAGCCGACGCCAAGCGTCCTTCCGCTCAGCACGGACGACTCGCGCTGAGCGATCGGCCCATCCTCTCGTAGGCGCGAAGCTCTCCTCAGCGCGCGGCGGCGGCCAGGAAGCCTTCCGTCACCTCGCCCTTGTGCGCGGCAAATGCCGCGAGCACCTCGCCCTTCTCGCGCTCCGGGATGCTGAAGGCGTCAAGCGTTCGCCCGAGCTCGGCCGCCACCTCGTCGAACTCCTCCGGAGCGATCTGGAGCTGCCGATGCGCCTCCTCAAGCCCGACCTGCGTCGCGCCCGGCCGCGTGGCCTGGTACTCGAAGGGTCCACCGGCGACGTTGCAGACCCACAGCGTCCGCATGAACTTCAGGCCGGGGAGCCGGCCGAGGCTCTCGGTGTGCCATGCGTCGAGCTGCGGGTTGCTCGACCCCTGGCCCACCTTGGGGTTCTTGACGATGGCGTCGCTGAAATGGTCGACGACCGCCGCGATCGCAAACACGCCGCCAAGTCGCTCGTACAGGCTCTCATCGCTCATCGTGCTTCTCCTCGTCTCCATGGGGCAAATGCCTCTAACACGAGCATACTGCCGTGTTACATCTAACGACAATACCCCTGCGAGTTACATGCATGGCCGCTCCACAGCGGCATCCTCTGTGCTCGGTGCGCCGATGAGTTCAGGCACGCGATGCCGTCCAAGCAGCACCACACAGGAGATCCACGCATGCTCAGCACCGCTTCAGCCTTCTCGGGCTTCTCGAGCAATGACATCGGCGCCGCCAAGACCTTCTACGGCGACGTCCTCGGCGTGAACGTCACGGAAGACGAGGGGATGCTGACGCTCAAGATGGGCCAGCAGACGGTCCTCATCTACCCCAAGGACGATCACCAGCCGGCGACGTTCACGGTGCTGAACTTCCAGGTCGCCGACATCGATGCCACCGCCGATGCCCTGAAGGCAGCGGGCGTCGAGTTCGAGCGTTACGAGGACCAGGCTCAGGACGAGCGCGGGATCCAGCGCGAGTACGGACCGCCGATCGCGTGGTTCAAGGATCCGGCCGGGAACATCCTCTCCATCATTCAGACGGACTAGGAAGCGGCGCGTAGCGCCGAGCGACGAGGAAGCTGGCAAGGGCGAAGGAGAGCGGCCCCAGGGGGTGCCACTCGAATGAGCGACGCACGTCCCCGTGCGCCATGGCCACCCATGCACGCGTCATCCCGCAGGCCGGGCATCGGCGGCCGATGACGCGGCTGATCAGGCACAGGTTGGGTCCGCGCTCGGCAAGCCCCGGCGGCATCAGAACCGCTCCCGCCAGGGCCGCGGCGAGCAGCCCCTCGGCGCTCAGGGCGCGAGCCAGACGCTCCCCTGCGGGCATCAGCGGCGGAGCGGCAGGCCCTTGGCGTCCTTCATGTTGCCCATCAGCTCGATGATGAGGTCGACCAGCGCCCAGATTCCGCATCCACCGAGCGTGACGAGCTTCAGGATGCCGAGGCCGGTGTAGCCCAGGTAGAACCGGTCAACGCCGAAGACTCCGAGGAAGAACGAGATGAGGACGGTGGTGAGCCAATCCTTGTCCGAAAAGAGCCCGGGGATCTCGACCGCCCGGAACCAGTTCTGGCCGGCTTCCCTGCGGATCATCGTGTCTGAGCGGACGTCGCCCGCAGCCACCTGTGCCTGCAGGTCGGGCAGGGTGTACGGGCCCTGCTCCTCGCCCATGCGCTGCACCAGGAATCGATCGCCAACTGTCATGCCATCCTCCACCTCCGCGATGTGACCACATTAGGCCATCCCGGTCACCCTGCGAGCTCGCCAGCTCCCTCGATCGAGAGTCGGGTCGGGTCCCGGAGCGCTTCGCCGAAGATGGCGAGCGTCGTTCCCCCATCGGCTCCTGGAGCGAGGATCGCCTCGTACCCCAGGAACTGGGCGGCCTGCCCGATCCCCTGGGTGGCCGACCAGTCGTCATCGGTAAGGCGGCGCAGCGTCAGGCCGAGCCGACGCCGCACGGTGCGGTCGGTGAGGTCGAGGACCTTCGTGAGATCCACCGCGATCCTCGTGAGCCGGCGCGGAAGGAGCGAACCGACGGGGAGGCCGGTGCGACGGGCGAGGCGCTGCAGCTCGGCGTCAACGGTCGTCCGCTCGAGCGCGGTGTAGACGACCGGGAACGATTGCGGCGGATTCCAGCGCCCGCCGTTGGCGCGTGCGCCCTCCCCGTCCATGGCGCCGTACCGCGGCGCGTGGTGGCGCAGGACGATGCCCTTCCAGGCGGTCGGCGCGACCCGGTCGAGCGCGCGGACGAGGCTGCGGTCGAGCTCCATCCAAGGGTCAGACGTGGGCGCCTTCGCCGATGGCATCGATCGCCGCGATCACGCGACGGTACTCGCCATTGCGCACGAGGTCGGCGGGGAGCCGATGGTCGAGCATCGGCACCGGCGTGAAGAGCCATTCACGAGCGGCGGCAGGCTCGACGACCCCGCCGAGACGCTCCAGGACGGCCTCCAGCTCGCGCAGGCGCTGCTCGCTCTCCCACCGCGGCGCCACGCCGTTGCGAAGCCAGCGCACGACCGTGCGCGGGCTCTTGTCGAGCACGCGGGCGATCGTCGACGAGTCGAGGTACCCAGTCCCGACGATTCGCTGAACTCGTTGCGCTGCCATTGTCATGTGGACATTCTACGGACATTTCGATGGACATTTCAAGGACATCACCCCTGTCATTCACGGAGCCCCACGCAATCGAGGTCCCAGAAGACGCGCGAGTACACCAGCGTGCCGGTCATCCACGGCTCATAGGTCGCGTGCCGCACGACCTGGAACGCGGGCTCGGGGATGCGCAGGGACGGCCGTCGAAAGCCGAGCGGCCCGGCGGGCTCGAACCCGAACCGTGCGTAGAGGGCGGGGGCACCCTCGAGGAAGACCAGCGGCTCGGTACGCGTCGCGGCAGTTTCGAGCCCGTGCCTGATCAGCCGTGCGCCGATCCCGCGCCGTTGGTAGTTGGGGGCCACGCTGACCGGGCTGAGCACGAGGACCTCGACCAGCCGGGCCGGCGCATCGAGCAGGCCGCGGCTGAACAGGATGTGGCCGACGACACGGCTCTCCTGCTCGGCGACGAACGAAAGGCCCTCGATCCAGTCCGGCGACGCTCGAAGCTCGTCGACGAGCCTGCCGATCAGTGGATCGCCGAATGCCTCGCTGGCGACCGTTCGGATCGCGGCAGCGTCACGCGGCCGTTCGGGCCGGAAGCGGAGCTCGAGGGAAACGGTTGCCCCTCAGCTCGCCCGGGTCACCATGATCATCGCCGACTCCCCCGCACCTCGCGTGAGCACCGGGTGATGGATGGTGGAGCGCCAGGCGAGGTGCCCGTTGACCTCGATCATCGCGGCGACGGCGTACGAGTGCGAGGCATCGATCTCGGCCGGCTCGTAGCCGATCTCGAAGGCGACCGGCACGTTCGCCGGTTCGGGGATCACGTGCTCGCCGATCACCGCCGCCGGCGCATCGGCTCGCGAGGTGTCGAGAAGCCGAACGGTCACCACCGAGCCCTCGGGCATGGCGATGCGCTCGCGATAGAAGACGCTGCCCTTGACCCTCGGATCCCCGTCGGGCTCGTCCGGGAGTGGCTCGGAAGAGGCGACGCTCGGCACAGGCTCGGCGATGGGCGCCGGCGCCTGCTCCGGCTCGGTGCCGACGTCCGGCGTCGTGGCCTCGGCTGTCACGGCAGCGGCCGGCACGGGCTCGGGTGTCACGACCTTCGTCCCGGGACGTCGTCGCAGCCTGACCGAGTTGCCCGAATGCTCGTTGCGCAGGAGGACCTGGACCTCGAGGGTGCCGCCCGCGCTGAACGCCGTGACGAGGCGCGTCTCGGTTCGCATCGCCTCGTTTGCGCCCGCCATCATCGTCGTCGCCAGCTGCTGGAGTCGGATGCGATCGCCCTCGAGCTCGTAACCGCCCATGAGCCGGTTGACGCCCGTGCTTCCCACGACGCGTCCATCGTCGGTGAACTCGATCGCCGGAAGGCGCTCCATCGCGACCGGCTCCTCGTCGATCTCGACGACTTCCCAGATGTAGCCCGCGAGCTCCTCGGTCTCCATGGCCCTCCTCCCCTGCGGCACGGCGTGACGTGGGCGCAAGCATCGTCGCGGTCGATGGCATCGTCAAGGGACGGCAACCTGACATTCCGGACAAGCGTTGACAGGTGGCATCCGCCACACTCGGGCCATGCGCACCACCGAAGCGGAGCTCCTGTTCGATCACCTCTACTGGGTCCGGGACCGGGTGCTGGCCGCAACGGCACGCCTGGATCCTGATGCCTTCGTATCGGGCGAGACCGTGGCAACGCGCGACCTGCGCTCCACGCTCGTCCACGAGCTGGACGTGCAATGGAGCTGGCGCGAGCGGCTCAAGGGAGCGGATTGGGACGAGTGGGGCCCGGACGCCGAGCTGAAGGGCGTCGACTACCCCACCCTCGCATCGCTCGCCGAGCACTGGGAGCGCGACGAGCGCGACATGCGGGCCTGGCTCGCCTCGCTGACCGATGCGGACCTCGATGCGCGGCCCGTCCGCGACGAGGACCGCCGCCCGCTGTGGCAGTACGTCATGCACCTCATCAGTCACGGGCTCCAGCAGTTCAGCGAGGCGGCGGTGCTGCTCACGCGGGCCGGCCAATCGCCGGGCGAGATCGGCTTCCTCGAGTTCGTCGCGACCCGCGACCGGCGCTGACTCCCGCGGTGCGGTGCACCCGCCGTGAGGCCCGTACCATGCGCACCCATGAGCCTCCGGAAGATGCGGCGGGCGTTCCCCGCCATGCTGGTCGGGGCTGCGGTGATCGCGTGCGGCGCTCCGCCCGTCTCCCCGACCTCGGGCGGCGGGACCGATACGTCGGCGGTCGCCTCGGGCTCTCCGCCTACGGCATCAGCGGCACCCGCAGCCTCCGCTGACCCAACGGCGACGGCGGGGTTGACCGCCAGCCAGCTCACCGACCGAATCGACCCTGACGCGCTCCGGACCCATCTCGCCGAGCTCCAGGCCATCGCCGACGCCCCGGGCTCGGGAGGCAACCGGGCGACCGGCACGCCAGGCTTCGAGGCATCGGTGCACTACGTGGAGCGCGTCCTCGACTCAGCCGGCTACGAGGTCCGGCGCCTGCCGCTCGACGTCGGGACGGTCACGAGCTGGAACCTCGTGGTCGAACGCCCCGGCACCGGCGGCGGCGTGTTCGTGCTCGGCGCTCATCTCGACTCGGTCAAGGTGGGGCCGGGCATCAATGACAACGCATCCGGCGTCGCGGCCCTGCTGGCGGTCGCCACGGCCCTGGCCGAGCTGCCCGAACCGAGCGTGACCGTTCGCTTCGCCTTCTGGGGAGCCGAGGAGGGAGGGCCGTTCGGGTCCCGGGCCTATGTCGACTCGTTGCCCGCGACCGAGATCGCCGCGATCCGCGGGTACCTGAACTTCGACATGCTGGGATCGCCGAACGGCGTCACGTTCGTCTACCACGAGCCTGGCGCCGCTCAAGGCTCCGAGGCGATCCACAACGTCATCTCGAGCTACTTCGACCGGCGAGGGCTGCCATGGGAGCCGATTGACCTGGCGGGCGACTCGGATCACGGCCCGTTCACGGCCGCCGGCGTGCCCACCGGCGGACTCTTTTCCGGCGGCCGCGAGCCGGTGACCGAGGCCCAGGCGACACGACACGGGGCGGTCGCCGGCCAACCGGCCGATGGCTGCAGCCACGCCGCCTGCGACACGATCGACAACGTCGATCCCGCCCGGCTTGCGCTCATGACCGATGCCATCGCATCGATCCTCGTCACGCTCGCCTCGGACTCGCGGTGACGCGCGAGGCTCAGATCGGCCTCGCCAGCCCGGAGCGGGCCGGCCGCCAGGCTCGCGCATCGGCGAGGTAGCCGCGGAAGGTCGGCCGAAGGTCGGCTCTCGACTCGTCCTGCAGGTGCCCGAGGAAGCGATCCGCCCGGACGAAGCCGAAACGATGGCGCGTGACCCACGAGCGGATCGCCGCGAAGAACGCATCGTCACCCATGGCGGCGCGCACCGCGTTGAGGAACTCGGTCCCGCGGTAGAACACGGCGTGGAAGTACCCGTCGCAGCTCGTCCAATCCCCACCGGTGGTCGAGCCCGCGGGCCAGTCGAAGACCTCGCTGTCCACCGGACGCGTCGAGCACTGGTTCTCGTCGATGCCCATCAGCAATCGCGCGCTGAAGTCGGCGAAGCCCTCATCGAGCCAGGGCTCGACCTGCTGGTCGTTCCCGAGCTGGCCGTAGAACCACTGGTGGGCGACCTCGTGGAAGACCACGTAGGTATCGGAGACCTTGTCGCGGGTCAGGTGGATCATGCGCGGGTACTCCATGCTGAACCCACCACCCGAGCCGACCTCGGCCAGGACCAGGTCGTCCCACGGATACGCGCCGAATGTCTCGGACAGCCCGGCGAGGGCGCTTGCGGCGAGATCGGCGGTGACGCCACCGGCAACGGTCTCGGTGTAGACGCGCAGGTCGACGCCGTCGACGGTGCGCTGCGCGAGCTGAAACCTGGGATTCACGACGAAGCTGAAGTCGCGCACGTCGTTCGTCTCGCAGGTCCAGGTCGTCCCCGTCGTCGCCGGGGCGGTCTCGAGGCCCGGACAGGCGACGGCATCCCGAGCCAGCGGCGCGGTCGTCGTCAGCTCCAGGCGGATGGTCTCCGCGCTGTAGGAGATCTGCGGGTCGCCGAGACCGTAGACGTCGTGCTCGGTGGATACGATCGGGAACCACTGCCCGAACGAGAGGACGCCGCTCTCGCGGCTCGTTCGGGCGGTGAAGGCGTCCGGGCTGCGCGCCACATCGAGGCGGAACGGCACGCGGAGCGTTGCGGTCCCGCGCGGCGCCAGCTCGTCGAGCGGGACGCGCAGGTTGATCGTCGTCGTCCACTCGGTCGGAACGTCGGCGCCGTCGACGGTGACCGGCGCGTCCATGCTCAGGTACCCGAGCGCGCGCGGCACGACTGAGAGGTTCACGTGGTCGATGGCGGTGGCGGACCGATTGGTGAGCTCGATCGTGGCGACCGCGTCGAGCCTGCCGGCCGCGACGTCCAGGGTCGCGGCGAGTTCGTAGCGCTGTGTGAGCCGGGTCGTGGTCGCCGCATCCGCCCTCGGCGCGACCGCCAGCCCTGCAGCCAGGATGACGATGACGGCCAGGGCGCGACGCGCGGGCATCGGTCCATGTTGCCGACTTCGAGTGGGGCTGTCATCCTCGCCCACGCACCATGGACCGTCGCCGCCGGCAACCGTGGCTCGTCGCCGCGCTCGCCCTCATTCTCGTTTTCGTCACCGGGTTCACCGTGGTCCGGACCAACGCCCTCGGCATGGGCGAGCGTTTCGAACGCCTGACGGCCAGGATCGAGAACTTCGTCAATCCGCCGCCCGATCGCTCCACCATTCCCACCGTCGTCATCACTCCAGAGCCCAGCCCGTCCCCGTCGCTGGCGCTCGAGCGGGCATCCGAGGCCCCAACGCCCTCGCCGACACCGCTCGTCCGCGAGCCGGTCGACATGGCCGTGGTCGACGATCACGAGGCGGTCTTCACCTCGCAGATCACCGAAAAGGACTGCGCCGTGGCCGGCACGCAGATGGTGCTGACGATCCTCGGCCTGGGCGAGGCCACGAACGAGTTCCAGACCGAGATCCACGATCGCATCGGCGAGTGGGAGTCCCTCGACGACTCGCTCAACGGCGGGTGGGGACCCGCTGCGGTCTCCCTCGCGCTCGCCTCGTATGGCGAGCCCGGCTACGAGATCCGCGCGTACGAGTCATACGCCGATGCGCTTCGCGACTCGGCGATCGCCATCGTCGAGATGGACAAGCCGGTCGTCATGTTCCCGTGGTGGGGCGCGCACACCTGGGTCATGACCGGCTTCCGCGCCGATGCCGACCCGACCCTCTTCGATGATGCCGAGATCACCGGCGCCTACATCCTCGACCCGTGGTACCCGCGCGTCTCCACGATCTGGGGCGCGTCCGACCCGCCGGGCAACTTCGAGGACCTCGGCGAGCTGGAGCGGAACTGGCCCGCCTTCGAGGGCCCGCCCGGCTACGAGCAGATCGGACCGGGCTGGACGCGACCCGAGGGAGCGTATCCCGACCGCGATGGTCGCTTCGTGGTGCTGCTTCCGACGACGCCTCGCGAGGACGCGCAAGCCGAGCTCGGCTCCTAGGCGGCCTCCGCCTGCGCGGGACCCCCGGCGTCACGCCACCCGCGAAGCCGAGCGGCGAGCGCCAGGCCCAGCAGCGCGGTCTTCGCGGCCTGGCCGATCGCGAACCCGTACGGCACGGCGAGCAGGTCGACCGACGGCAGGAGGGCGAGCGTCGCCACGATCGTGATCACCAGGCCCGCAAGAGAGGCGAGCACCTGCAGGATCGTGTTGCGCGTCGCGTAGATCGCGCGGCTGAGCAGGTGCGACACGCTCTCGAACGGGACCGACAGGGCGAAGGCGCCGAGCACCGCGGCGGTGCGCATCACGTCATCGGGGCCGAACTCGCCACCGCCGAGCAGGATGCCGATGGCCGTCTCGCCGACCACGACCATGATCACCGCCGCCGCGGTCGTCAGGAGCGCGATGCTCGCCAGGTTCGTCCCGACCAGGCGCAGGAACTGGCGACGATGGCCGGTGGCGTGCGCCGTCGCGAGCGCGGGGAACACCGCCAGCGAGAACGCGACGCCCACGAGGCTGACCGGCACGCTCTGGAAGTTGCGCGCGTAGCTGAGGACCGTCACGCTCCCCGCCGCGAGGCCCGAGGCCACATTTGTGAAGAAGAGGAACGTGATCGGCTCGACCGGGTGGCTGATCGCCTTGGGCAGCATGAGTCGGACGAACTCCCGGACCGAAGCGGTCCGCGCCTCCCAGCCGAGCCCGATCCGGAACGCACTGTTCCGCAGCCCGATGAAGCGGCTGCCGAGGTGAAGGGCCGCGCCGATGACGGCGCCGATGGCGGGCCCGTAGATGCCGAGAGACTCGCTGAACAGCACCGTGCCGGCGATGATCCCGGCGTTGTAGAGCATCGGGGCGATCCCGTACCAGAAGTAGCGCTGCTCGGCGAGGAGCACCTGCCCCAGCGTCAGCGACGCGGCGAACAGGATCGGGGTGACGAGCATGACGCGGAACAGGGAGACATAGAGCTCGCGCTGCTCGCCGGAGAACCCGGGGACGATGAGCGACGCCGTGGCATCGGCGAAGACGAACATGACGACGGCCGCCACGCCCATGACCGCGACGGCGGCGCTCAGGATCGTGCGGGCGAAGCGATCGGCCTCGGCCGGATCGGTCTCCGAGGAGCGGAGGCGCAGAAAGATCGGGATGAAGGGGGCGGCCAGGCCGGCCTCGACGAGGACGTCGAGCAGCAGCTCGGGCAGCACGAAGGCCGCGTTGTACGCGTCGAGCTCGGCGCTGGCGCCGAACGTGCGGGCGAAGATGCGATCGCGCAGCAGCCCCGCGAGGTAGCTGCCGAAGATGAGGACCGAGAGGATCGCCGCGCCGCGCGGCAGGTAGCGACCGACGAGGTCGCCGAGACCCTCTCTCACCGCGCCTCGTTGGCGCGCACCCGCTCCGCGAGCGCATCGAGCACGGCGCCGCGAACGGACGGGAACTCGTCCATGAGGGCGTGGAACTCACGGTGGCCGATGACGAGCAGGCGGGAGATGCCCTCGGCACGAACGGTTGCGGTGCGCGGGACGCTCTCGATCAGCGCGATCTCCCCGAAGAAGTCTCCCGGCCCCAGCGTCGAGATCGGCGTGGTGCCGTCCAGGACGATGAGGTGGCCATCGAGGACGACGAAGAACTCGTGACCCGTCTCGCCCTTCTCGGTGAGATGCTGATCGAGCCCGACCTCGATCTCGTCAGCGAGCTGGCCGAGCCGCTCGAGCTCGTGACGCCCCAGCCGCGAGAAGAGCGGCACGCGTTTGAGGTGCTCGAGCTTCTCGTCGGTGACCATGCGCGCAGTCTACGTCGCATGCGGCGCAATTTACAGATCCGTGGTACGCTGCCGCGGCAATCGCCCAACCGTGGGCATCAATATCGCGCGGAACCTCCAACGCTCCTCTCTCGGTCTTTCACGGCGAGATGGCTCGCTGAGGCCGCACGAGTAAGGAGTGTTTCTCTTTTGTTCACCTACACCGATCGAAACCTGACCTGCGTCGACTGCAGCACCGAGTTCGTGTTCACCGCCAGCGACCAGCAGTTCTACGCCGATCGACAGTTCAGCGAGCCGCGCCGTTGCCCGGCCTGTCGCGCTGCCAAGAAGGCGGCCCGTGGCGAGACCTCGGGCGGCTATAGCAACGGTGGTGGCGGCGGCTACGGCGGCGGCGGCGGTTACAGCGATCGCCCGCGTGAGATGTTCACGACGACCTGCGACAGCTGCGGCAACGAGGCCCGTGTCCCGTTCCGACCGACCGGCGCCAAGCCCGTCTACTGCAGCGACTGCTTCCGCCGCTAGGCTCGAAGCTCTTCGCACCGATGCGACCCGGTGGCCCAGGCCGCCGGGTCGTTCGCTTTCAGTCGGGCTCTGCGAACGGAGCCGCCCATGGATAGCGGTCGCTCACCGACTTGAGGACCTCGAGCATCGCGGCGCGCGCCTTCGCCAGCTCACGGCGGGCGCGCTCCATCTCCGCGGCGTCGACGTCCGGATGATCGGCCTCGGCACGGAGCGCTCCGGATACCCGCCGATACGCCTGGACCGCGTCGTTGGCGGCGCGCGTGATCTGCCCCGTCGCATGACGCAGGTGCCGCATCTGCTCCTCGGGCCGAGCGTCGGCTCCCAGCTGCCGATCGAGGGTGACGCTCAGCTCCTGGATGTGCCGGGTGGCGCTGCGGATCGCCCGCATGTCGGAAGCGCTGCGCCGGGAGAGTCGCGTCGGAGTGCGTGTCACGTCCTACAAGGGTACCCCTTCGCGCCAGCAACCGAGGTCGGGCGCCTCCGGCGCTGATCAGCTGCGCTCGCCCAACGTGCGTTCGAGGAAGCGACCCGGCGCATCGCCAGGTGGGCGGCCGCGCACCAGGACCTCGCGGATGGCGCCGATGACCGGCATGCCCTCGTACGGCGTGTAGTCGCTCGTGTGCGACAGGTCCGCCTGGCGGATCGTGCGCTGCGCATCGGGGTCGACGAGGACCAGGTCGGCGTCGCGACCGACTTCGATCGCGCCCTTGGTGGGAAGGCCGAACAGCCGCGACGGCGTGGATGAGAGAACCTCGACCATGCGTTCCACCGAGATCCGGCGCGCTGCGACACCCGTGGAGTACACGACGCTCAGCAGTGTCTCGATCCCCGGTCCCCCGTTGCTGATCTGGGGGAACGGGGGCGCCGGGACGGCCTTCTCGGTATCGAGCCGATCGGGCACGTGATCGCTGCCGACCACGTCGAGGACGCCATCGCGCAGTCCGATCCACAGGGCGTCGACGTCGGCCTGCGTCCGCAGCGGCGGCGAGATGACTCGCTTGATCACCTCGCTCTCGTCCGGATCGGCATAGAGGTCGTCGGTCAGGGTCAGGTAGTGAGGGCAGGTCTCCGCGTACACCGGCTCACCCCGGCTCTTCGCCTCGGCGACCGCGTCGAGCGCCTCCTCGCAGCTGAGGTGGACGATGTACAGCGGTGCATCCGCCCGGCGCGCCATCTCGATCGCCTTGCGCGTGGCGGCCGCCTCGGCATGGCGCGGGCGTGTCAGGGCGTGGTGGCGACAGCTCGTCTGGTGGGCACGCAGCGCCTCGCTCACCAGCGGGTCGATGATCGACGGCTCCTCGCAGTGGACCTGGAGCATGCCGCCGTGGCGCCCGGCGGTGCGCATCGCCGCCTCGAGGTCGTCATCGGGCAGCCGGAAGTCGTACACCATGAACGCCTTGAACGAGGGGACCCCGGCCGCGATGAGCTCCGGCAGCTCACCGATCGGGTCGTCCTGCAGGCCGCTCAGCACGGCGCACAGCCCATAGTCGATGGCAGCCTGGCCCTCCGTACGGCGGCGGAACTCTTCGAGACCCCGGAGCGGTGACGACGCTCCCTCGTCGCTGATCCCGGTGCCCGGGTTGTTGAACGTCAGGACCGTGGTCGTGCCGCCACGCGCCGCCGCGAGCGTGTCGCGACCGAACCGATGCGGGTGCTCGTCGATCGCCAGGCGCAGATGCGTATGCACGTCGACGGCGCCGGGCAGCACGAGCAGGCCGCTCGCGTCGACGATGTTCGCGCCGTCGGGGTCGAGGTCCGGGCCGATGCCGGAGATCCGCCCGTCGGCGACGGCAATGTCGGTGCGGACGGCGCCGTCGGGGGTCACCGCCGTCCCACCGATGACGAGGAGATCCGCCATCGATCAGGCCCCGGCGGAGATCTCGATCTCCTGGGCGCCCTCCCAGAGCACGCGCCGCCCCATCTCAGCCAGGTGCTCGTCGCCGGAGACCAGGGTCGCGAAGTGGTTGCCGGCGAGCTGGCCCACCCGTGAGGAGAAGCTGCATGCCCCGTACGGGAAGAGGATCTCGCACTCGCTGATGTCGCCGGTGTAGATGAGCAGGTCGCCGGGCGCGGGGTGCGACGTGTGATTCTCGAAACCGACGTCGGGTCGCTCGTCGCCGAACGGGATCCAGGTCGACTCGCCGCTCCACTTGCAGTGGATGAGGCGCGAGCGGATGGGCAGCCACGGCTCGAGCGCCGCGCGGGTGAGGGGCGCCGCCTCCTCCCAGCGAGCGGCGAAGATGAGGTCCCCCACCCGGATCGTCAGGTCGGCCATGTCCGCAGGATACGCCGGGTCAGCGGGGTGTCGTCGCGGTCGGCCGGAACGGCGCCCCGTGACCTGGCACGATGAGGTCGGCCATCTCGAGGACCCGCGCCCGCGACGCGTGCAGCACAACCGGGTCCGGGGCATAGGGATCCTCGGCAGGGCCGCTCTCGGTCCACCACAGATGGGTGAGGACGACGGTGCCGTCCGCGGTCCGCGCCACGGTCGAGAGGTCCTCTGCCGAGTGACCGGGCGTTCGGATCAGGGACACCGAGGCGGAGAGCTCTCGGCCCTCGCACTCAACGTCGTCCCAGCGTCCGGTGAAGTCGTAGATGGCCCAGTGGTCATGGACCCGTGCCGCGGGAAAGAGGGCGACGTTGAGGGCGTGATCGGGGTGGTGGTGCGAGAGCACGACATCGGTGACGTCGCCCGGGGCGATGCCGTGGCCCGCCAGCGGGTCGAGGATCGCCGCCTGGGAAGGCGCGAGCCCGGGATCGATCACGATCACCGCGCCCTCGTCGCGCACGAGGGAGCAGGTGCTCACCACGTCGGGACCGGCCGAGCCTGCGAGGAGGATGTCGACGCGCGCGCCCCCGGCGTCGGGTGCATCGGGCATGATGAGCCAGCATAGCGGAGGACCATGTGGCAGACGCCCGCCCCACCATCAGCACGCACGTCCTCGACCTGGTCAGCGGCGAGCCCGCCGCGAACGTCGGGGTAGCCCTCTTCCGCCTGGCCGATGACGGCACGCCGGAGCTGCTGGGCGAGCTCCAGACCGACTCCGACGGCCGCATCCGGGATCTGCTCGACGGCGACGACCTGACCGAGGGCGACTACCAGCTGGCGTTCGACGTCGGCGGCTATGCCGACGACCCGGATGCCTTCTTCCAGAGCGCCGCGGTCGCGCTGCGCATCGTCGATGCTGAGCGCTCCTACCACGTCCCGCTGCTGCTCAGCCCGTACGGGATGAGCGCGTATCGGGGCACCTGACCCACGATGCGATCGGTCTCTGAGCTCAACGAGCTCGATCGAGAGGGCTTCGTCGCTGCCCTCGCCCCCCTGTTCGAGGGCGCGCCGCGGTTCGTCGCACGACTGGCCGATGCGCGGCCGTTCGGGTCGGAGGAGCAGCTCTTCGACGTGGCGCGCGCCACGGCCCGTTCGATGCCGGAGGAGGAGCAGATCGAGCTGCTCGACGCCCACCCCCGCATCGGTGCCGACCCGACGGCGGTCTCGGCGCTCTCCTACGGCGAACAGGGATACGACGACGAGCCGCCGGACGACGAGGCGTGGATCGGCGCCGAGCTCCAGGCGCTCAACGAGGCGTACGAGGAGCGCTTCGGGTTCCGGTTCGTCATCTTCGTGGCCGGTCGGCCGCGCGGCGAGATCCTGCCGCTGCTCGAGCGCGCGGTGAGCGCCGATCGGGACGAAGAGCTTCGCCGCGCCCTGGACGACGCGATCCTCATCGCCGCCGATCGCATGCGGAGCCTCCGAGGACCCGGCCGCCTGAGCGAGGCGCATCGTGAGGCGATCGCGCTCGAGGTCTCCCGCCACATGGTGGGCGAGCTCGACGCGGACGGGCTCGTTCGCGCGACGCACCGGCTTATCGACGACGGCATCGAGTCACCCGCACTCCTGGCGCTCTCCCTGGCCGGCCGCGATGGCGAGTCTGTTGCCGAGCCCATCGATCGGCTGATGGACGAGATCGGCCTCGGCGGCTGGGAGTCGGCACGGGCCGGCCAGCTGCTGGCGCTGCACGCCGCCGCCTCGGTGCTGGGCGAGGTGAGCCTTCCGATCGATGGCGCCCGCCGCATCGTTGCCGTCACGCAGCATCCTCGCCTGCGCGAGCTCATCGAGCGCTGGGAAGCTGGCCCTGATGAGCGGGAGGCGATCGACGTGCTCATCGCCCGCGAGGCCGCCGACCTGTTCGAAGCGGGAGGCGAGTGACCGTGCGCCACGAGATCCGGTACGGCAAGGCCGACGTCAAGGTCTACCGCACGCACGCCGAGGCGCTGACCGGCGTCACGCCCATCCCCGAGTCCCCGTTCCGCGGCCGCGACAATACCCTGGCTGCGGCGCAGATCGAGGTCATCGTGCACGGCACAGAGTTCCTCGAGGCCTACACGGTCGGCGACAACCGCAAGGTCGTCGCAACGGACACGATGAAGAACTTCATCCACGCCGTCTCGCTCACGACGCGCGCGCGCGCCCTCGAGGAGTGGCTGCTCGAGGTCGGCACGGCCTTCCTGGACACGTACCCGCACATGGGCGCGCTCACGATGCTCGGTCGCGAGCTCCCCTTCCCCGCCGCGCTCGTTCCCGATGGAGAAGGCGGATTCACCGCTTCGGATCGGCTCTTCGGTCGCGAACGAGGCGATGCCGGCTCCGCAAGGCTCGAGCTCGCCCGCGGTTCCGACGGCGTCGTCGCCATCACCGACCACGAATCCGCTCGCCGCGACCTGCAGCTCATCAAGATCACCGGCTCGGCCTTCGCCGACTTCGCCCGCGACGAGCACACGACACTGCCCGAGCGACCTGATCGCCCGCTGTACATCTGGTGCGACATCGGCTGGCGCTACGCCGATGCATCCGACGCCGTGCTCGCGGATCCCGCGCGCTACGTCGCTTCGGAGCAGGTGGCCGACCTGGCGAACGCCGTCTTCCACGAGTTCGTGTCGCTCTCCATCCAGCACCTCGTCAACGAGATCGGGACCCGGATGCTCGACCGATGGCCCCAGCTGGCCGAGGTCAGCTTCGATGCGCAGAACCGGCTCTGGGACGTCGGCGCCGAAGCCGGCGACGGCCGGACGAAGACCTACGCGGATCCACGGCCGCCCTACGGGCACATCGGGCTGGTGCTGCGCCGGGAGTAGCCTCAGCCAGCGGACCCGATCATCGCCGGGTGGTCGATGGCCGGGCAGCGATTCATGACCACCAGCAGCCCGGCGTGCGCGGCAAGCTCGGCAGCCTCCTGGTTCCAGACGTTGAGCTGCATCCAGATCGCCTTCGCGCCGATCTCGATCGCCTCCTCCACGTGGGGCCGAACGAGGTCCGGGCGGCGGAACAGGTCGACCACCTCGACCGATCCACGGACGGCGTCGGGCAGCGATGCAAGGTCCGGGTAGGCGGCAAGGCCGTGAACCGACTCCTCGCGAGGGTTGATCGGGATCACCTCGTAGCCCTGGCGCAGGAGATACCGCGACACGCCGTTCGATGGGCGGGATGGGTTGGACGAGCAGCCGACCACCGCCCAGGTGTGGAACGCGCGCAGGATGCGCTCGGCGACCTTCGGGTCGCTCCACGGATCGGCGACCTCGATCATCGGCTCCGTGCCAGCTCCTGCAGGGCCGCCTTGATCCGCGTGTCGAGCTCACCGTCGGACGCCGCCACCGCACCGGCCGCCTTGCGGGCCTCGGCTGCGGAGTAGCCGAGCGATTCGAGCGCCGCGACCACGTCCGAATCGGTCGACGCCGCTCCGCCGGCGGCGATGCCGGCCGCGTGGACCTTCTCCTTGAGCTCCAGGATGATGCGCTGTGCGGTCTTGCGCCCCACGCCGGAGACCGAGGTGTAGACGTCGACGTCATCGGTCACGATCGCGAGCTGCAGCCTGGTCACCGGGTGCGCGGCGGTGATGGCCAGCGCCAGGCGAGGGCCGACCTGCGAGACGGTCATGAGCAGCTCGAAGAACGCCAGCTCCTCGGTGCTCGCGAAGCCGAACAGCGCCTGCTGGTCCTCGCGCACGAGGTGGTGGGTGAAGACCGACGCCTCGGAGCCCACTCGGAGCTTGGCGAGGAGCGCTGGCCCCGCTACTACCCGGTAGCCGATGCCCCCGATCTCGATGAGCACGTGATCCGCACCGAGGTGCGTCACCGTGCCGCGAATCGAGCCGATCACCCGACGATTGCCTTCGGCTGAGCGGCACCGCGATGCGCGCAGCCGATGGCCACGGCGAGGGCATCGGTCGCGTCATCGGGCATGCCCACGACCGAGACGCCGAGGAGGCGGCCAACCATCGTCGCCACCTGTCCCTTGTCGGCGGCGCCATTTCCACAGACCGCCTGCTTGACCTCGTTCGGGGTCGGTTCATCGACCGCGACGCCAGCCTCGGCTACCGCCAGCAGCGCAACGCCGCGCGCCTGGCCGACCGCCATCGCGGTCTGCACGTTGCGCTGGAAGTAAAGGCGCTCGATGCCGACCCGCTCCGGTCGATGCTGGACCAGGAGCTGGGTGAGGGCGCCGTACAGCGCGCGCAGCCGCTCGGCATCCGTCTCGGCGGGATCGGTCCGCACGGTCCCGGCGTCCACGAGTCGCAGCACTCCCCGATCGAATGCCACGACGCCGTATCCGCATACGGCGCTGCCGGGGTCGATCCCGAGGACGATCACGGCCGCATGGTAGCCCGCGCGAATCCCGTCTCGCTTGTCCGAAGGGCTTGACACCGTTCGACTTCGGTCGTACAGTGCACTTCGTTCGATTGTTCTCGTACGCTCAACCCAGATCGAACGACGAAGTGGAATTGGAACCATGATCATCCCCGACACCGGCTTTATGGAAGAGCTCATTCGCGCGCGGCAGGCTCAGCTGCGCCCCAAGGCACGCACGCGCCATGGCTCGCGCAGCGTCGGCCTTCGCGTGCGAATCGGCCGCGTCCTCATCGCGGCCGGCCGGTCAATTGGGGGCGAGAGGGCCGACCTCCCTGCCCGGTCCTCTTCAACCCCCAGGCCGGCGTGACACATACGCCGCGGAGGATGCGCCAGTGACTCCGACTCGCGGACCCGGCAACCCGCCGCGCGCCGTCATCGAGGTCTCCCCCGCCTACGAGCTCCTCCTCTCGATCCTCGCCACCTTCGACGGCGACGAGACCGATACGCGCGATCTCGGCTCGGACTGGGTCGCCGACGTGCGCGCCCGCGCCGGATACGACCTCGTCGCCCGGATCGAGGCTATCGGCGGCGACACCTGCGACACCTTCCCCCACCTCGCCGGGCTCGTCCACGACACGCCGGCCCCGAGGACGGTCCCCGCCTTCCTCGAACACCTTCGCGGGACCGATCCGCTCGAGATCCGGCTCCACCTCGTCCAGTTCTATTCGCGCGACCTCCGACGCATGACCCCGCCGGCCGTCATCCGCGCCGCCGCCGCCGGTGACGTCGAGGCCCGGGCCGAGTTCCTCCGGACGTCGTATCCGGAGTGGCCCGAATGGGGGAACTACGTGGCGGGGCTGCTCGACACCGATCCCGAGGCTTCCAAGGCCGAGCTCATCGAGGTGCTCGAGCTGTGGAACGAGCGGGTCTGGAAGCCCGAGTCGCTCACCATCATGCCGATCCTCGAGCGCGACGCAGACGCCAAGCGCGAGCTCCAGCAGACCCTCCCGCTGGACCGATTCATCACGACAGCCACGAACGGCGTCGAGTTCTCCCCTCGACCCGGGATCGAGCGGATCGTGCTCACGCCGAGCTTCGTCAACCGGCCGCTCGTGACCTACTACGAGTTCGGCGAGACCCTCCTCGTCGCCTACCCGGTCGCCGACGAGTCGGTCACCGCGGAGACGGATTCACCACCGCTGCGTCTCGTGCGCCTCTCGAAGGCGCTCGGGGACGAGAAGCGGCTCCGCATCCTTCGTGCCCTGAGCGACGGCGAGAAGGGGCTCATGGAACTCGCCGACATGTTCGGCGTGGCCAAGACGACGATGCACCACCACCTGATCGTGCTTCGCTCCGCCGGCCTCATCTCCGCCACGGTCGGCTCGAAGCGCTACCGCCTGCGTGACGAGGCGGTGCCCGACGTCGGGACGCTGCTCAATGCCTACCTCGGCGCGCCGGATTCGGGCGCGCCGGCGCGCACGAAGGCTCCGCGGCGCGCCTCCTAGACGACCTGTGCCTCGAGGCGCTCCATCAGATTCGGCCGGGATGTCGAAATTGGCGTAGACGTTCTGGACGTCGTCGAGGTCCTCGAGCCGCTCCATGAACTGGAGCACGGACTTCGCGGTCCCCTCGTCGCCTACCGCCACGGTCGTCGTCGGCTCCATCGAGAGCTCCGCGGACTCGGCTTCGTAGCCCGCTTCGGAGAGCGCCCGCCGAACGGCCTCGAGATCCGTCGGCTCGGTCGTGACGAGGATGACGCCCCCATCGGGCGTGCCGACATCGGCGGCTCCGGCGTCGATCGCGGCCAGGGTCAGCTCATCCGGATCTCGACCGTTCAGCGGCAGCTCGATGACCCCTCGCTGCTCGAACTGCCACGCCACCGGCGAGAGGGTGCCGCCATGCTTGTTGAAGACGCTGCGGATCTCCGAGGCGGTGCGGTTGCGGTTCTCGGTCATGGCCGCGACGATCACCGCCACGTTGGCCGGGCCGATCCCCTCGTAGGTGACCTCGTCGTACTGCTCGGCATCGGCGCCGCCGCCGGTGGCGCGCTCGATGGCGCGCTTGATGTTCTCCGCCGGCATCGAGTTGGCGCGCGCCTTCTCGACGGCCATCCGCAGCCGGTAGTTGGCCTCCGGATCACCGCCGCCCTGGCGAGCGGCCGTGATGATCTCGCGGGCGAGCTTCGTGAAGAGCGCGCCGCGCTTGGCGTCGTTGGCGCCCTTCTGCCGCTTGATCGTGGACCACTTGCTGTGGCCGGACATGGACCCTCCCGCCACGCGCGGAGAACGCGGGCACGCGTGCTCGATTCGGCTGGCGATTCTACCAAAGGTCAGGTTCGGCGCAGCCGCTCCCCGATCGGCTCCAGGACGAGGCGGTCGAGGCTCCAGCGACCCCCACCCAGGATGACGAGCGCCGAACACAGCCCGAAGAGGCTCACGTGGGCGATGACCGGGTCGTCGGGGAGGGCGAACAGGGCCAGGGTCAGGACGGTGAACCCGATCACCGCGCACAGCCGCGTCATGGCGCCGAGGAGGATGGCCACGCCCAGTGCCGTCTCGATCGCCATGGCACCCACGACCCACATCCCCGGCGAGACGGGCACGACGGCCGTCAGCCCGTACTTGTCGACCGCCGCCAGGGCCTGCTCGTAGATGACGAGCTTGTCGATGATCCCCGATGCCACGAATGCACCGCCGAGACCGAGGCGGATGAGCAGCGGAACGACGTCGTCGTAGCCACCGCGCACGAGGTTCTCGGTCGCCACCTGGCCGCCCGGCCCGCGCGGAAACGCGGCGCGAAGGAGGTCGTCGACCGAGGGGAGGCCCGGCCCGAGCAGGGCCACCGCGCCGAGCGCGCCGGCGACGTCGAGCATCATCACCAGCTCCGGATGGCCGATGAAGGTGACGGCGTAGGCCATCAGCGCCACGAGGGCCGCCAGGCGCACGGCGAGGCCGAGGAGGATGAGGAACCCGGTCGCAGTGAGCACGAGCACCGGGAGCCCGTCCGCCGGCACGGTCGGAAGCAGCTGGACCCGCGACAGCCCTGAGCCGATGAGGACCAGGCCAACCGACAGCCGGACGATCCAGGGCAGGTAGGCGTGGTAGTCGTCGGTCCGGCGAATCAGGCGCAGGCGAGCGTCCTCGAGCGGTCGCCACCACGCCCACGCGAGAAGGGCGACGACGATGATGAGCGCCCCGATGGCGAACAGAAGCAGGGTGCCCGGCTCGGCGAGGACCTCCATCAGGAAGCCGATGGGATCCGGCGAATCCTCAGGCTCTGTGACGTACTCGACGTGGGCGGTGACGAAGCGGTCCACAACCCGTGGCTATGGACAGCTCAGCTCGTCGGTGATCGCGGAGAAGGCCGCCCTTACCGCCTCCCTCTCAGGTTCGACCGAGCCGATGGCGTCGGTCAGCGGTTCGTCACTGGGGAGCGAATCCATCGCACTGACCAGGGCCTCGATCGATTCTTCGAGGTCGGCGAGGTTCTCCTCCGCCATGTCCTGCCGGTAGAAGGCGAGCTCCCTGATCGACTCCCGGATCTGGACGGCTGCCTCGCGATAGCCGTCGACGGATGCCGTCGCCGGGTCGAGCGCATCGAATGCTTCGACGCTCTCCTCGACCTGGGCCCGGGCATCGCAGACCGTCTCCGTGCTCGTCGTCGGCGTGCTCACCGAGCACGCGGCGGCGGCGAACGCGATCAGGATTCCCACTAGCGCGCGAGTCATCGATTTCATCGGGCTTCCTCCTCAGGCTCCCGGATCGGCCTCGAGCCGAGACGATGTGCCGGCGGCCGCTCAGCAGTTCGTTCCGACGCGCGGGGCATCTCTCCTTCGTACGCATCCACGAGCGCATCCGGATCGCGGAATCGCTCGTCGCCGCCTGGCCGGACCATCAAGACGGCGACCGATCATCGGTTGCGTCCCGTTCCACCTGCTTCCGGATCCAGGCCTCGGCCTCCTCGATGGCGGCGTCGGTCGACTCGCCGAGCACTGCGGTTGCCCGCACGATGCGGAGCGGGCCGTGCTCATCGAGACGGCCGACCCGCTGGAACCTCGTCACAACGGTCGGATCCACGCCGCTGAGGTAGAGGCGTCCACCCACCTCGTGAAGGCGCTGCGCGTAGTTTTCCAACACCGTAAACGCGGTTGCGCCCAACGTGGTTCGGCCACGAAGCCGGAGAACCACGACCGCGGCGTGCGCACCGGAAGGATTCGGCAGGCGCGCCTCGAGGGTCCTGGCTCCGGCGTAGAGGAGGCTGCCGTAAACATCGATCACGGTGACGGTCCGGCTCTCGAGCCTGGTCGGGGCCGGATGCTCTTCGGTCCGGCCGTCATCCCGGCGCCGCAGCTCGACAACGCGCAGGTCCATCGCGTCGGCATTCAGCTGCAGCAGCAGCGAGAGGGCGACGCCGATGCCGACGGCCGCGGCCACCGGCAGCAGGAGCGTGGCGAGGAACGTCGTCACAAGGGCGATCTGCGAGCTGACCCCGGATCGCCACACGGTGCCGAGCTCATGAATCCGAAACGACCCGATCGCAGCAACGATGAGCACGGCCGCCAACGTCGGCATGGCGACGCGCCCGACGATCCCACCGAACGCAATCAGGATGAGGAGCATCCACAGGCCCGAGAAGATGGCGGCCCACCGCGATCGCGCTCCGGCGGCGATGTTCAGGGCCGTCTGCCCGACCGACCCGCCGACCGGCATGCCACGGAACAGCGCCGATGCGACATTGCCGGCGCCCTGCGCCATGAAGTCCTGGTTCGCATTCGAGCGAGTTCCGTCGCGGTTTGGCGCGGACTCCGCGACGCCGGATCCCTGCACGAGCACGATCGCCGCCACGGCCAGCGCGCCCACGATGACGTCAAACGACGTCTGCCGGAGGTCGGGAAGCTGCGGCAGCGGAACCCCCCTAGGAATCTCGCCGACGTCAGAGACGACGGTGACCTCGCCCGACCCGAGCAGCGCCGCGGCGGCAGTCGGGATGACGAGCGCGATGATGGCTCCGAAGGTTGCCCATCGCGTGCGACCGATCAGGACCAGGATCGCGATCGCGCCGAGACCCACGGCAAGTGATCCGAGATGGATGAGGCTCGGGTTCGTGAGCACGTCGACGGCCTTGGCGAGCGCGACGCGGCCCTCCGCCTCGGCACCGGTCAGGTCCGGGATCTGGCCGGCCACGATGTTCACGGCAACGCCGGTGAGGAAGCCGATCATCACCGAGTGCGACACGAAGCGGGTGTATCGGCCCAGGCGAAGGAGCCCCGCGGCGACCATAAGGACTCCGGCGATCAGGGTCAGCAGGAAGAGCGCGGCCGGGCGCTGATCCGGAGGCACGACGGCGACGGCCGATCCGGCGGCGAGCGCCGCGGCGCTGGTCGTGGTGATGACCATGCGGCGTGTGCTGGCGGTGAGGCCGCCGGCGATCGGTCCGGCGAAGCTCGCGTACAGGCCGAAGACCGGATTCACCCCCGCGAGCACTGCGGCGGCCATCCCGTCCGGAACTGACCCGATGGCACCGGGGAGCCCAGCCAGCGCCTCGGGTCCGACGGTCCCCTTCTCCGGGCGCACGCCCCGGTACCAGCCGGTCAGACCCCCAGTCACTCTCTGGATCAAGCGTGCTCGACCGAGGCCGGGGTCGACTCCGGCGGGTTGGCCGATCGCCAGGCGATGTATCGGTTCGTCAGCGGCAGTGCCGACACCCCATGAGCGTAGACGGAGATGATGATGGTCACGCTGATCGTGGCCAGGACGAGATCCAGGCTCGGAATCGGCTCAGCCTGCAGGATGAGCACGGCGAAGACGATTGACGCTAGTCCGCGTGGCCCGAACCATCCGACGAAGGCGACCGTGGGGAGCCGGGCTCGCAGCCCCAGCAGGGCGATCGCCACGGGGAGCATCCGCGCCACAGTGAGGGCGACCACCGCGAATGCCACGGGCTCCCACGCGAACCCGTCGAGCACGGCGGGCACGACGACGGCACCGAATACGAGGAAGGTCACGGCGCTCGCGGCGCCGCCAACCGTCTCCGCCAGTTCCGCGCTCTCTTCCTCGCGCCTCGTCGCGATGGTGCCGAACGTCAGCCCGGCGGCAAACGCCGCAATCAGCCCGCTTCCGTGGAGGATCGTCGCCAGGCCGTAGGCGAGGCCGATTGTCGCGAGTGGAACGATCGGTTCCCAATCCTTCGCGATCCAGCCGCGACTGAGGGCGCCTCGCAGCGCCATCGCTCCGAGCCCGCCCGCCGCCAGGCCGCCGATGACCCCGAAGCCGATCTCCTCGACCACCAGCCTGAGCGGCTCGGTCTCGCCGCCCCCCTCGGCCGATGCAAAGGCGAGCGCTATCAGGAGCAGGGGCACGCAGAGGCCGTCATTGAGCCCGCTCTCGACGTTGAGCCCCTGCCGGATGCGAGAGGGCACCCGTTCGTCGCTGACGACTACGGCGCCGAGCGCCGCGTCGGTCGGGGCGACAGCGATGGCTAGCAGGACGGCCTCGATCGGCGAGAGGCCGGGGAGGATGAGGAGGGCCGCTGCCGTGCCGGCGATGATCGTCAGCGGTAACCCGATGCCGAGCAGACGCGCCGGTACGGCTAGCTCTCGCCGAAGGGTCCGCAGGTCGATCTTGGCGGCGTCGGCGAACAGGACGAGGGCCAGTGTGGCCTCGGCGATGAGGCGCAGAGCGGCTCCGCCCGCCTGGATGTCGAACCAGCCCAGCACCGCGTCACCGAGCACTATTCCCGCCGTGAGGAAGACGATGGCGGACGACAGGATCGTCCTGCTCAACCAGCCCGAGAAGACCGCGTAAGCCAGGCCCACCGCCGCAAGGATCGCGAGGTCGGTCGCGCCCACCCTCGGATACCTCCTAGCCGGTGACCGTCAGGTCAATGCGCTCTTGCGCGGCGCCCTCCGATGCCGCGTGCCTCACGAGGCCGCGTCGACAGCGGAGCGCTGTGCAGTGGCGGGTGCCGAGGCGTCTTTCGCACGCTTGCCGAACTCGGCCGCAAGGGGCATCACCAACACCATCCCGATCAGCCCGGCTCCGGCCAGGAAGACGAGCACGTCGGGCTGGTCGGCGAAGTTGCTCCCGGCGATCAGGAACGTCGCCGCCAGGTTGCGCTGCCCTGTCCCCATGGCCAGCACCTGGCGCGTATCGCGCCCCGGCCCACCGAGCAGGTAGCCCGATCCGATGGCGACTGCGACAAGAATGAGCGTGGCGATGATCGCGCCCGAACCGAAGAGCCCGATCACGTTCTCGATGTTCAGGCCGAGCATGAGCACCAGAAGCAGGACCAGGCTCAGGTTCGATACCTGGGCGGCCGGCTTCTGGGCCTCGGCCGCAGCCTCCTCCCACCGCGCCCGAACGAGCAGGCCGATGCCGAGAGGCACCAGCATCTGACCGAACAGGGTCACGGCAATCTCGGCGGCATCGACCTCGACGCCCGGCAGCAGGAGCGGCAGGACGAGCGGCAGGTAGCCGACGGTCACGACGATGAGCAGCGCCATCAACCCGACCGCGAACGCCACGTTCGCCTTCGCGATCTGCGCCAGCTTCGGCAGGAACGGCGCGCCGGCCGCGGAGCCCATGAGGATCAGCCCGATACGGAGTGGATCATCCATGGGAATGACCTGCCCCAACGCGAATGCAATGCCGGGCACGATCACGAAGTTCGCGACGAGCGCGAGCAGCACAAGCCGCAGGCTGCGCAGCGGCTCGATGATCTGCCCGACGGTGAGCGACAACCCCATCGCCAGCATGCTGCTGACCACGAACGCGAACGTGAACAGGCTCTGCAGCGTCGCGAGGAACTCAGGCATCGGGCAACTCTTCCACGACTACTGGCGCGCCATGGCGATCCGGTAGCGCTCCTCCGGGCTGATGAGGTGGTCGACGTCCTCCGCATCCTTGTCGATGTCGAGCTGCACCCACTTCACTCGGCCGGTGAAGGAGGCCTTTCCCTCCTCGAGGTCGTCGGTGACGGGGGTACCCGTGTCCTCGCCGACGTCCGTAGTCTCATCCGCGGAGAACGCCATGGGTACCGTCGCGTCGATGCGCCCATCCCCGACCTTCGTCCCGTCGAGGAAGACGGTGGCGCTGCCACCTTTGCCGAGCCCGCCACCGTCGTACGTGAACTCGACGCGCACCTGGTGCTCGCCAGCTGAGACCGGGTCGGTGCCGTAGACCTTGAACTGCTGGAGGCCGAACAGGTTGTAGCAGTAGGCCGGGCGACCATCCTCGGTCAGATAGACGCTCCATCCACCGAAAGCGCCCCCTTGGGCCACGATCGTGCCCACCGCTCCGCTCTCGGGCACGACGATCTCACTGGTGACGGCATGCGACTTGTTCTTCAGCACCAGCAGCGAGTTTTCGGACAGGCGTCCCATCCCGCCGAACAGGATCTGGGTGTTGCCCTGGATCAGCTGCGGCCGGCCCGCGATGTCGGCGTTGAAGCGCTCCACGCGCCTATCGTCGAGCGGTAGGACGTTGTACTTTCCTGCTTCGATGAGGAAGAGGCGCTGGAGGCGGGCGAGCTGCTCCGGCTCCTGATCCGCCATGTCGCGTGCCTGGGTCCAGTCGTCGGGGGCGTAGAGCTCCCAGACGTCGTCGTCGATCGGCTGCCTGCCCGTGGTTGGATCCCAGGGAGCCGAGTGACGCGTGACGGCCGTCCAGCCGCGATGGTAGATGCCACGGTTGACGAACATCTCGAAGTACTGCGTCGTGTGCCGGTCATCGGCGCTCTCATCGTCGAATGTGTACGCCATCGAGACGCCCTCGAGCGGCGCTTGCTGGATGCCGTGAACGAAGAGCGGGGCGGGCACGCCGGCGGCCTCGAGGACGGTGGGAGCCACGTCGATCACGTGGTGGAACTGGCTGCGGATCTCGCCCTTGGACTTGAAGCCCTTCGGCCAGCGGATGACCGTCCCGTTTCGGGTTCCACCCCAATGGCTGGCGACCTGCTTCGTCCACTGGTAGGGCGTGTCCATCGCGTGCGCCCATCCGACGGCGAAGTGGTTGTAAGCCTCCGGTGTGCCGAACTTGTCGATCCGCGCCGCCATGAACTCAGTGGTCTCGAGATGGTTCGCACCATTCAGGACGAGAAGCTCGTTGAAGGTACCTCGCAGGGTTCCCTCGGCCGAGGCGCCGTTGTCGCCGATGATCAGGTATACGAGCGTGTCGTCGAGGAGCTCGAGGCTCGCCAGCGCATCGAAGAGCCTCCCGACGTTGTGGTCGGTGTGCTCGAGGAACCCGGCGTACACCTCCATCTGACGGGAGAGGACAGGCTTAAGGTCCTCCGGGATCTCATCCCACGCCGGGATCTCCGCTGGGCGGGCGGTGAGCTCTGCATCGCTCGGGATGACACCGAGCTCCTTCTGACGAGCGAACGTCCGCTCGCGCTCTGCATCCCAGCCGTCGTCAAACTTGCCCTTGTACTTGTCCGACCACTCCGGCCGAACGTGGTGCGGGGCATGCGTGGCTCCCGGCGCGAAGTACACGAAGAAGGGCTTGTCGCCCATGAGCGCCTTCTGCTGTCGGATCCATTCGATCGTCCGGTCGGTCATGTCCTCGGTGAAGTGGTAATCCTCGCCGGGAGCGACGGTCGGCTCGATCGGGACGGTGTCGTTGTAGATGGCCGGGGCGTACTGATTCGTCTCGCCGCCGATGAAGCCATAGAAGTGCTCGAAGCCGCTGCCCGTGGGCCAGGCGTCGAAGGGGCCCATCGGGCTCGTCTCCCATACCGGGACCTCGTGACACTTTCCGAATTGCGCGGTCGAATAGCCGTTGAGCTTGAGGACCTCCGCAAGCGGAGCCTTGTTCTTCGGCCGCACCGAGCTGTAGCCCGGTGCAGAGGTTGCGATCTCGGTGATGCCCCCCATACCCACCGAGTGGTGGTTGCGACCGTTCAGCAGCGCGGCCCGTGTCGGAGAGCACAGCGCGGTCGTGTGGAAGCGGGTGTACTTCAACCCCTCGGAGGCCAGGCGCTCGAAGTTCGGGGTGTCGCAAGGGCCACCGAACGCGCTCGAGGCGGCGAAGCCAACGTCATCGATGAGGACGATCAACACGTTGGGCGCACCGTCAGGCGGTCGCAGGGGCACGATCGGCGGGAAGGATGTGTCGGGGTCCTTCGCCTCGTACGTGGTGACGCCCACATGCTGTGAGTCGGGGATCGGCAGGACGTCTCGTCTCACGGAATCAGCCACGGCGCAGTGTTCCTCCTCGTTCCCATGGCTGATCGAGTTCTTGCTACGCCCAGCCAGATCCAATCCCCGGCGTTGGCCGGAGAACTCGGTATGGTGATTGGTTGGTGAGAGGCATTCGGGCTAGACGCCGAGTAGCTTCGCCTTGGCGGCCTGGAACTCGTCCTCGGAGAGGACTCCCTGGTCCTTCAGCTGGCTGAGCTGCATGATCTGAGCGGTCAGATCCGGTGTCCCTGCAGGCGCCGCGGCGGCGGCGGTCGCGGCCGCGGCCTGCTGAGCCTGCATCGTCGCCATCTGCTGCTGGTAGGCCGCGGCATCGGCCGCCTGTTGGGCTTGATCCTGGGCCTGCGCGTCCTGCGCGGCGTACTTCTGCTGCTGATGGTGCTGGACACCACCCGCTACCGCGGACGCGGTGCCAACGACAACGGCGGTGCGCGCCACCCCTCTGACTAGTCCGCCTCGACGCATCCTCATCGGTGCTCTCCTTTCAAGTGGCTGACGTTAGGCCGGCGTTCCCGCCTGCTCGGTCGATTGCTTGGCGTCCGCGACCTCGGCGAGGAGCTCGTCGATCACTGCCCGCGGAATGCGCTCGCTCAGGATGAGCTCACCGTTTGCGTTCCGCATGGCGTCCACGAACTTCGTCGCCCAGACGTTCTCGAACAGCATGATCGCGGCGGAGGAATTGTTCTCGAGGCCACCCGTGAGGCTGCGCGCGTCGTCCTCGGTGAGCGAGTCGTTCAGCTCCGATTCGACGGGCTTGAAGACGGCCAGCGTCTCGTCACCGAGGGCGTCCAGCTCGAGCACAGCTAGCGTCCCTTCCTCGTCCTTGATGGCGAAGATCAGGTCGATGATCTGGATCGTCCCGCTGTCGACCAGTTCCCGCAGGGCAGGCGCAATCTCGCCCTTGAACTGGTTGCCGGGAAACTTCACAACCAGCAGCTCGATGGGTCCCAGGGCCATGCTCGATCCTCCTCTGGCGGTTACCCCGCCGTGTGCTTGCGTGTGCGTGACGAAGCGCCGGCCGTGCGCATCGATCGTTGGCCGGTGGCGCTGGGTCGAGCGAGGGTGCCTCGCATGCTTGCCGTACGCGATGGACGCCCCATCCGGATTGAGCGAGCGATGTTCATGACGCAGCCGTCTCGACCCGAACCAAACATGGATCGGAGGTTAGCCCTCCTCGAAAGGGCGTTCATCATCCGTATTGGATGAGAATCGCGCGGCGACGCGGGCATCCGCCCGAACCGGCAGCCTGATGTCACGCGGGATGGATCGCGCCTTGATGAGCAACAGCGCGCTGAGGGCGAATAGCCAGATCGGAAACACCAGCAGGAGGGCCGGCGTGAGAGAGATGCTGAGCAACATGAAGAGCCCGACGACCATGCCCACGTAGCCGAACCAGGCCGGGAGCACCCGTGCCGTGCGGCCGATGTTGGACGTCGTGAACACGAAGACAGCCGCCATGCGGATGGCGAAAACGAAGAAGATCGTGTTGCCATACAACGGGAACTGCCGCGCCGCGACCGGGTCGATCGATCCGTTGGCGAACTCGACGCTGGCCGCCACGACTGCCTGGGCGGAGGCGCCTGCCGAGAGGAGCGCCACGTACAGGATCCCGCTGACGAGCTGGAGGTTCGACAGCAGCATGCTCTCTCGCCTGACCGAAAAGGCCTCCCACATCCGGAGCGCGACGATGAACCACATGAATGCAATCGCGGCAAACGGCATGATGTACAGGCCGACCAAGCTCGGCAGTCGACCGGCTGGGCTCGAGTAGTACGCGTAGATCTCTTCGTCGGTGGCTTCGGGGCCTGGCGCGCCCGAAAGCAGGAGGAAAGCGACCAGAAAGAGAAGAGCATGAACGGCCCCCACCGCCGCGGTAAGGCTTGCCGCGCGACGGAGCGACTGCCCTCGCTCCTCCGGCGCCGGCTCGGGCCCCGCCGTCCCCGAATCGGTCATCTGTCGGCACTCCTTTCACCCGCAGCGGGTGATGCACTCGCCCAAGCGCCGCCTACTCTATGGGGGCCCGGGCGCCCGAGACAACCAGCCGGGTCAGTAGTCGGAGGTCTGCGACGACATGTGTCTGTTCCTGAGCCTGGTGTTCTTCGGACCCAGGATGGTCATCTTCTTCTGGTGGCTGATCGAACCCGTTCGATGGAATGCCACCTTTGACACGTTCTTCCTTCCCCTGCTTGGCTTTCTCCTCGTCCCCTGGACGACCCTGATGTACGTCCTGATCGCCCCCGGCGGGCTCGCTGGCTTCGACTGGCTGTGGATGGCATTGGCACTTGCCGCGGACGCGGGGTCGTATGCGAGCGGAGCGATGGGCGGGCGAGGCCGAGTCCCCGGATACAACTGATCTATCGACGCTCAGTCACCGAGGCCGGCATCGAGACCCTCGATGTCGGCCTCGACGTCGTAGCCGAGCGCCAGTCCGAGCTTTGGGGCTGCGGCCACAATGCGCGCCGTGCCGATGATCGGGCTCAGTGCGACCAGCAGGTCGACGAGCTCGTCCGAGGTCACTCCCGCGGCGA
Organism: uncultured Chloroflexia bacterium; assembly: GCA_963828485.1. Lineage (GTDB taxonomy): Bacteria > Chloroflexota > Limnocylindria > QHBO01 > QHBO01 > JACDBZ01. The sequence continues at coordinate 560,034 of CAWHEV010000010.1, read as the reverse complement.
GGGCCGCGGAGGTCGCCCAACCAAATGTGCTCACCGATCCGTCGAGGGCGATGAGTGCGGCGACAGACGCGAGCCAGTAGCTGCGCGAGTCGAGGTGGGTCGCCCCCGCGCCCCCGGCGACGACGGAGACCTGGCCTTCCAGGTAGCTCTGGTCGTTGAGCGAGAGCCTCCGGAGTCGGTCCTGTAGTTCCGTCATGCTAGTTGGCTTTCAGCGGCATCCTGATTCGACGCCGCGGTAGCCACCCGCGCATCACCCCGACGGGATGAAACGATGGGCTCCAGGGGTCGACTCCAACAGCCCGGAGTCGGCGGCTCGCTGAATCGCCTCGCTGCGGGATGTCGCGTCGAGCTTGCGGTAGATGGAGATCGCCTGGGTCTTCACCGTGTTGTGCGATACGAAGAGCTGCGCACCGATTTCCCTGAACGAGAGATGCGTGGTCAGCAGCGGAAGCAGCCTCAGCTCGGCCGTCGTGAGGGTCGACGCTCCAGATGTCGCCCCTCGCATCGCCTGGACTTGCCGTTGGATCTCCCCGGCCTCGTCGATGAGGGTCCCCATGTTCGGACGTCGAACGAGGATGTCCCGAATCTCGGTCAGGAGCGTGCGCGCGCCAGCGGCATCGCCGACCCCCAGGTGTGCGTGGGCCAGGTCGAGGCGGACCCGGATCGCCGCCCACGGCAGCGCGACGGTCAGCAAGGGGCGGAGGCGCTGCGCATGACCCAGGTGCAGCCGGGCCAGATCGGTGTCCCCGCTGCGAACGGCGAGCCGCGCGCTGACCGCGTCCATCAGTGCTCCGGGAACCTGCTCACCGACCCGACCGGCGTCGACCTCCATCCGCCCTTCCGCCGCCAGCCGATCGGCCGTACGCCAATCGCCCCTGGCCATCGCGAAGGTGGCACGGTACGCGAGAGCGGACGCAGCCGTGCCCTGGGCAATCCTGGCCAGGCGGGCTGCGTCGACCGCGGCGGCCAGCGTCGCGTCGCCCGCGCCAGCGGGTGAGGAAGCCATCTCCGCGGCCCCCTTCACGAGCAGCGACAGTGGGCGCCACTGATCCCCCTCCTCGAAGATGGCGAGCGCTGCATCGGCGTCGGCACGCATGGAGTCGATCCCGGTACGGCCGATGAAGGCGCGTCCGAACTTCAGCATGGCTACCTGATGCCGGTCGAGTCCCTGCTCTTGAGTCTCGTCCAGATACCTGGCCCAGCGATCGGCCTGAACCGGGGCATCGAGCAGTGCGAAGAGGATCGCGCCGACCACAGCGAGATCGGATTGGTGCGGGGGGATGCCGACTTGGTCGAGAGCCTCGAACCATCGACGAAGGCTGCTGACTCGCCCGGAGTTATAGGCCCGCTGCGCAAGCTGCGGCAGCAGGCGGGCAGCCAGGTCGGTGTCGCCGGAAAGCATCGCGTACTCGAGCGCCGTTTCCACGTCGTGCGGCTCATGCCAAGCCGCCGCGCGCGCCTGTAACGTGCTGACCCGAGTCGAGTCCCGGGTCCGCAGCTCGGCGAGGAGGTGCTCTCTCAGCAAGTGGTGGTACCGGTACCACTCGTGGCTGTCGTCGAGCGGGATGAGCATCAGATTCGACTGTGCCAGAGCGATGAGCTGGCTTCCCGAGTCCGTACGCTCCATCACGCTGTCGCAGAGCGGACCGCTGAGGCGCTCCAGTGCGGACGCGTCGAGGAGAAAGCTCAGCTCTTGGTCGGAGAGCCGGCTGAGCAGCTCGGTGCGGATGTAGTCCGTCACCAGCTGCCCATTTGCCCTTCGGGTCGGCAGCTTCTCCTGGTCGCCAGCAGCACGCGAGCGGAGCGACAGAGCGGTGAGGTAGATGCCTGCCGGCCAGCCCTCAGCGCTGTCATTGACCTCCGCAAGGTCACTGGCAGGCAGCTCGACGCCGACGGCGCGGAACACGGCGGCGGCTTCGTCGTCGTCGAGTGATAGGTCGCCGGCATCGATCAGCACGCCGCGGCCACCAGCGAGAATTCGCGGGATCGGGAAGCGCCCCGCGGTTCGCCCGGCCAGAACGAACTGGGACCCTTCGCGCAGATGACTGGCCAGGGCAACGATGGCATCGGCCGGATCCGGCTGGGTCAGGGTGTCCGCGTCGTCCAGGACCAGGACGAAGGGCTCGCGGCGAGAGGCAAGCGCTGCGCCGAGGCGCGGAACCGCGCTTGTCCACACGGACCGACCCGGCGCTGCGAGCGCTGTGGCGACGTCCGGGCCAAGCGAGGCCGCGCCTCCAAGCGCGAACGCGATATAGGCCAGGAGCACGGAAGGATCGTTGTCGCGCGCATCGATCGAGAGCCAGGCGAAGTCGCGGGCGTCGTCCTCCGCCCATTGGGACAGCAACGTCGACTTGCCGTAGCCGGCGGGGGCCAGCACGGCCACGATCGGGTTGGCCCGACTCCCGGCGAGGCGATCGATGAGCCGTGACCGTATCAGCAGGTCGGATCGAGCCGGCGGCGGGACGAGCTTCGTCTCGAGCACCGGGAAGCCGCTCGCGAGGAGCCGATCCGTGCCTCGTTGCCTGGCGCTGGCCGACCCTCGCGGTGGCGTCGTCATCGGATTCGCCGCATCACATCGAGTCTGGCTTGGGCAACGTGGGTTGGCGCTCGGGCAAAACGACCATGACGACGCATCCAGCTCGGGACCCCCACGCGAGCACTGTCGGTGCCCGCCGATCTGATGCTAGCGCATCGGTACCGCAGCGATTTGCAGCGATTCATCCGAACCGGGCGATGTATTCGTACGCAGTGGTGCAACGCTTGCAGCTTGCACATCCACTCATCAGGAGACCCGACATGACATCTCTCAATCGACGCCTGGCGGCCGCGGGCATCGCGACCGTCGCGGCGCTGGCACTCGCGGCCTGCACCCAGCCAGCCGCGACAACACAGGCCGATGCCGAAGCTCAGCTCTGTGAGAGCTTGGATGGCTTCGGTACGTCGCTGACGGCGTTCCAGGACCTCGACCCCGCGTCGGCGTCGATCGAGGACATCGAGGCCGCCCGTGATGACGTCCAGGAGTCATGGGACGCGGTGAAGCTTGCCGCGGCCGACGTCTCGGAAGCTGATGACACAGCAGTCGACGAAGCCTGGGATAGCGTCGTCACCTCCATCGACAGCTTCGACACCGAGGTGCCCATCTCCGAGGCCCTGGTGCCGGTCCAGGACGCGGCCGGAGGGGTCCAGACAGCCTACGAAGAGATGCGCGACGGCGTGGGTTGCGAGTAACTCCTCGAGAGGAGATGCACCCGATCCCATCACGAGGGCCTCGCCGTGACGGCGGGGCCCTCGCCCATACTTGGCCCGTCGAGCATGCCGAGGTGAGGAGGGCGACCAATGAGCGACGGAGTTGAGGGCGCGGCAACAGAGCTTCGGGTGAAGGAGAGCATCGCCTATAGCATCTTCATGCTGGTGCTCATCGTCTTCTCGCTCGTCATCATGGTGCTGCTCCTGCTCCCCCTCGACGAGGCGACGAAGCAAGCGCTCCTCTTCTTCGACAATGCCATCTGCGTCGTCTTCCTCGTGGATTTCGGGGTGAATCTGGCGCGATCACGCCCGCCACGCGAGTACTTCATTGGCCGGCGCGGCTGGCTCGATCTGTTGGGCTCCATCCCGGCGCTCGGCTTCTTTCCCGCATCCGGCCTCCTCCGCATCGCGCGCATCAGTCGGTTGATGCGAGCCATGCCGATGCTCAGAGGCGAGAACCGAAGGCGTCTCGTCGGCGATGTGCTCCGTAATCGCGGGCAGTACGCGCTCATGATCACCGTCCTCGCGGCGTTCATGGTGCTGACGGTGTCGACCATCCTCATGGTCCAGCTTGAGAGCCGCTCGCCGGATGCCAACATCACGACCGGCGGCGACGCGCTCTGGTGGGCATTCACCACGATCACGACCGTCGGGTACGGGGACCAGTACCCGGTGACCGGTCTCGGGCGCGCCGTCGCGGTCTTTGTCATGTTCGCCGGCGTCGGGATCATCGGCTCGCTCGCGAGCATCCTCGCGAGCTTCCTCGTCCCTGATGCGCCGGCGTCCGTCAACTCCGCGGACCCCGAATCTGGATCCGACTCTGCGGAGCTGGCGCGGGTCAGGGCGGAGCTCGCGGCGCTGCGGGCAAAGCTGGGTGACGAGCCGGCCACCCAAGGCACATCCGACGCGTGACGCCATTGCTGCCGGCTACGAACTGGTTTCATCCCAACAAGGGGATGCGTGCGGGAAGCCGACACGTGATGGTGCACCGGATGCGCGATCGCGGGAGCACGGCTGAACGGAAATTGCGGAGGGTATGCCACGATGGCCAGGATTCGACGCACGATGGGTCGGAGGTGAGGCGGCCATGAGCCGGATCTTCGACTTTTACGCGACCCAGGTGCGCATCCTTTGGGAATGGCGCGGCGGCTGGTGGGCGCTGACCAAGCGCTTTGTCATCACGCTGCTGGTGTCGACCATTGCGCTTGTATTCACGGCGTGGATCCTCCCCGGCGTCGACGTGGGTCGTTTCGTCGACGCCGCGATCGCGGTCCTCCTCATGGTGCTCTTCAATGCGCTCGTCAGACCCGTCCTGCTCGTGCTCCTCGCGCCCCGCTCGTTGGTGCTGATGGGACTGCTCGTCCTCGTCCTACAGGTCGTGACCTTCCTGTTCATCGCGCCGCTCTCCCCAGGCGTTGAGGTCGACGGATTCACGGCTGCCTTTGTCGGATCGCTCATCTACGCTGGGGTCACCACGGCAATGACGGCGATCTTCGCCATCGACAGCGGCGGGTCGTACTTCGGACTCCTGGTCGCGAAGCTTCAGGGGAGTCGAGCCGCCCCGAAGACCGACAAGCCGGGCGTCGTGATCATCCAGATCGACGGCCTCGCCCATCCGATCCTCGCGGGCCGGGTCCGCGCGGGATCCGTGAACACCATGGCGGCGTGGATCCGTGACGGCAGCCACAAGCTCTCACGCTGGGAAGCGATCCTGCCCTCGATGACGTCAGCCAGCCAGGCCGGGATCCTGCACGGCAACAACGACGGGATCCCCGCCTTCCGATGGTACGAGCGGGACCGGAAGCGGCTCTGCGTCTCGAGCAATCCGGACGACGCAGCCGAGCTTATCAAGCGACTTTCGAACGGCGAAGGCCTTCTCTCCAACGGGGGCGTCAGCATCTGCAACCTCATGAGCGGCGATGCGGAACGCGCGTACATGACCGCCGGGACCTTGAAGGACAAGTCGCAGGGCTTAGGCGACAGCCAGGCATTCCTCGGATTCTTCTTCAGCCCGAGCGGCTACCTCCGCTCGATCTCGATGTTCATTGGTGAGTTCGTCAAGGAGCGGATCCAGGCGCGTCGGACGCGTCGGTCAGGCATCCAGCCCCAGATGCATCGCGGCTTCAAGTACGCCGCCATGCGGGCCGGGAGCAACGTCGTCCTTCGCGACGTGAACGTCTCGCTCATCATCGAGGAGATGTACCGAGGCGCCAACGTCATCTACACGGACTTCACCGACTACGACGAGCTGGCGCACCATTGCGGCCCCGAGCGGATCGAGTCGTTCGCCGCGCTCGATGGGGTCGACGCCGCCATCAACACGATTGCCAAGGCGGCCGAGGACGCCCCCCGGCCCTACAAGTTCATCATCCTGTCGGACCATGGGCAGAGCCTCGGTGCGACGTTCAAGCAGCGCTACGACATGAGCCTCGGTGACTTCATCCTGAGCCTGATGGACGGACGCGCGACCCTGATCGAGCAGAAGACGCAGGGCGAGGGATCATCGTCCATGAACGCATTGCTGTCCGAGATCACGAGCAGCGGCGGCGTCGGCCCCGCGGTTGCACGCGCGGCCCTCGGCAGTCAGACGACCGACGGCGTGGTGAACCTGGACGAGGAGGAGACACGCCCGCCGGCGGACGCCTCGGCGATCGCCGTGGTCGGCTCGGGCAACCTCGGGCTGGTCTACTTCACCGGCAACGACCATCGCCTGACGGTCGAGGAGCTCGAGGAGCGACACCCCAAGCTGGTCGCGACCGTCGCAGCGCACCCGGGTGTCGGCCTGCTGATGGTTCGGTCGGCCACCCGCGGAGCGGTCGTGTTCGGGCCGCGCGGTGTCCGCTACCTCGACGAGGATCGCGTCGAGGGTGAGGATCCGACGGACCTCTTCGGTCCCCACACGATCATGAGCCTCAAACGCGAGGATGCGATGACCCATGCGCCGGACCTCCTGCTGCTGAGCCAGTACGACCCGGAGATGGGCGAAGTTGCTGCATTTGAGGAGCTCATCGGCTCCCATGGGGGGCTTGGTGGGTTCCAGACCCGACCGTTCATCCTCCACCCCTCGGAGTGGTCGCTCGATGAGGACGTGCCGCTGGGTGCGCCGGCTATCTACCGCAACATCCGGGCCTGGCTGGAGTCGATCGACATCCCGCTCGGCAAGCCGACGGCGGCGCCGATCGAGACCGGTGTGACGGCGGCCGATGCCGCCGCGGCAGCGTCGTCCTAGGCTTCGGGCGCCGGTACTGGTGCTGCCGAAGCTGGCACCGGCCCATCCACGTGACCAGCGGCTGTGTCGATCTCAGCCGGCTTGTCGCCGAGGACCCTGAGCGCCGTGCGCCAGGTGGCTGAAACGATGGCGAGCAACGGGACGGCGAGGAACATGCCCGCAATCCCGGCGATGGCGGAGCCGGCCGGCACGGCAAGCAGCACGATCGCCGGGTGGAGGTTCACCGCGCGGTTGTAGACCAGGGGTGTCACGACGTTGCCCTGGACGATGTTGAACACGATCGTCCACACGAACATGATCGCGATCTGGGTGGGCGTGCCGAACTGGACGGCGACCAGGAAGGCGATGCCGGTGGATATGAAGCCACCGATGTACGGGATGAAGGCCAGGATGAACGACAGCACCGCGATCGGGACCACGAGAGGAAGCCCCAGGATGATCATGATCACCGCCTGAGAGATGGCGCCCACTGCCGAGATCACGGCCGTGCCGAACATGTAGCTGCCCAGGATGCCGACCGACTCGCGGCCCGCGATATCGAGGCGCTCACGGCGCCACGGACTGGCCAGTTCGAGAATCCTCGTCCACCCTTGCTCGGCGTCGCGGACGAAGAAGAACGAGAGGAGCGCGGCGAGGACGAGGACGAGCGTCACCACCGCGATCAGCTCGACGACCGCGGCTAGGGCCTCGCGCAGCTCACCGCCTACGACGCTGACGAGCGATTGGATCCAAGCCAGGGTTCCCCCCGCGTCATCGGTGAGTTGACCGGAGGCATCGATCGCCGCCTGGATCGCTTCCGCGATGGGTGAAGCGAGCTGCACGATCGCCACGGCGAGGAACAGGACGATCGCGAGATATGCGCCCCCCGTGGTCACGAGGGCGGCCCACGTGCCGCCCCATCCGCGAGCGCGCAGGCGGCCTGCGAAGGGCGCGACGGTTGCCGCGATCACCGCGGCGACGACGACGGGCGCAACGATCAACGGGGCGAGTCCGACAAGGTAGATCATGACGGCGATGGCAGCCACGACCGCGATGAGGCGCCAGCTCCACTGGGCCAGCCGGTCGACCCAGCCGGGTATCTCGGCGTCGGTCCCTGTGGGCATCTCGGGATCGAGGACCCTGATGATCACCCCGCCGACGACCAGCGCCACCGCCGTGAGGGGGAGGACGACGATGAAGCCGATCACACCGCCGGCGGCGGCCCCGAGCGGGAGCGCGATGAGGATGATGGCCGGATGGAGCTTGATCGACGTCCCCGACGCGGCGGGCCGGACGAATCTCTCGGCAAGGATGACGGCCGCCAGCAGGAGCACCATCAGCCCAAAGGTGGCAGTCGCGCCTACGGTGCCGAAAGCCACGACCAGAGCCACCAGCATGGCGATGATGCCGCCGATATACGGGACGAACCCGCCAAGGACGGCGAGACCCGCGAGCGGAGCCACATAGGGCAGTCCCAGCATCATGGCGAACGCGGCGAAGGAGACGACCAGCACGAGGGCGACCATCGCGGTCCCACGCAGGTAGCCCCCAACTCGATTGAGCGCGTCCCCAATGGTCGTCGCGACATTCTCTCGATGGCGGTTCGGCACCCACTGGAGGGCCCAGGTCTGCGCTCGAGCCCCGTCGGAGATCACGTAGAAGGTCAAGAAGAGCGCGAGGATGCCGATCGTCACGGCCGATGCAATCGAGCTGACCAGGCCGGCGAGGTCCGCGCTGAACCACGTCCACAGGTCGCTGACGAGCCCCGCCACCATCTGACCGATGCCCTCGATCGAGCCCGAATCGATCTGGTCCTCCAACTCCGTGAGCCCGTCCTCGACCGCGGCGACGAACCCGCGCACCTCGGGGAGCACGGCCAGGATCAACAGAACCAGCGCGCCCGCTCCGAGCGCGAAGGCCGCCAACGTGACGACCGCGGCGGCCTTGCTTCGCGACCACCCGCGCGCCAGCAGACGCCGCATGAGTGGCGCGAAGAGCGCCGCGATGATCAGCGAGACCAGGACGGACGCTGTGACGGTCCCGAGGAGAAATACGAGGCCGATGAGCAACGCGGAGAAGCCCGCGATGGCCAGGAACCGCCAGCTGAAGGCGCCGGCCCGGTGCAACCAGGAGGGAACGACACGAGCGACCGGTTGCGAAGGGGTCACGGCGCTCCGCGCAAGTGGATCTCCGTCGCGCGCGACCTTAGAGGTGCCAAGAGCACCGATGCGGGGTAAGCTCGGGATCCAGCCATCTCGGCCACCTCTTGGCGGTGGGTCCCCTGGACGGGCGATGTGCCCACCCTGCCCGTGATCATGCCACGTCGGTCAGGGCATCGCGCATGGTATGGCCGTTTCCGAGTTCTGTCGTCATCCGGTGCGGATGATGCGGCGGCGCCGTGGGGAGGCAACCGAATCCTATAATGCCGGTCCGACCAGCACGGCCCTAGCGCCCGGGGCGGCCCCGTCGACTCGGGCGATCGCGGCACACCTGCGCAAGGAGCACCGATGAAGCCCACCACTCCCGACAGGATCCGCAACGTCGCCCTCATCTCCCACGGTGGCGCCGGCAAGACGAGCCTCGCGGAGGCGATGCTCTTCGACGCCGGCGCCATCTCCAGGCTCGGGACGGTCGAGGCCGGTACGACGACGCTCGACTGGGACCCGGACGAGCACAAGCGGACCCAGAGCATCAACCTCGCGATCGGCTCGCTCGAGCACGAGGGGACGCGGATTTCCGTCGTGGACACGCCCGGCTACGCCGACTTCCAGGCCGACGTGATCGAGGCCCTCGCCGCGGTCGATGCGGTCATCGTCGTGGTCGACGCCTCCGCCGGCGTCGAGGTCGGCACCGAGGAGGTCTGGCGCCTCGCCGATGCCCGCAGGCTCCCGCGCATGGTCTTCATCAACAAGATGGATCGCGAGAACGCGAACTACGACGCCGCCCTCGACCAACTCAAGGCGCGCTTCGGTCCCAAGATCGCGCCGGTGTACCTGCCGATCGGCTCCGCCGACGGGTTCCGCGGCTACGTCGACGTCATCGAGGAGCATGCCACGATCTACGAGGGCGGGACGCCCAAGGAAGTGCCGATCCCCGAGGAGCTCGAGGGAATCGAGCACACGCGGCGCGACGCGCTCGTCGAGGCGGCCGCCGAGGCCAGCGACGACCTCATGATGAAGTACCTCGACGGCGAGGCGTTCACCGACGAGGAGATCGAGGCCGCGCTCCACAAGGGAACACGCGAGGGTTCGGTGGTGCCGGTCTTCGTCGGGTCGGCCACTCAGAACATCGGCGTGCGTGAGCTGATCGCGATGATCGCCAAGCACGTTCCATCCCCCGCCGAGGTGGGAACCCGGACGACGGCCGACGGCGCGGAGGTCGGCCCCGACCCGGCAGGTCCCTTCGTGGCGCATGTCTTCAAGGCCACCGCCGACCCGTTCGTCGGGCGGTTGACCTACTTCCGGGTCATCAGCGGCTCGCTGGCCAGCCAGAGCCACATCTACAACGTGAACCGGCGCGAAGAGGAGCGCGTCGGCAACCTGCTCGGGGTCCAGGGCAAGGAGACGGAGAACCTGCCCCGGGTCGGCCCCGGCGACATCGCCGCGGTCGCCAAGCTGACCTCGACGACGGCCGGCGACACGCTGGTCGCCGATCGTGGGCACGCCGTCCAGCTGCCGCCGCTGGACTTCCCCGCGCCGTCGCTGCAGGTCGCCATCGAGCCGGAGTCCAAGGCGGACCTCGACAAGCTCGGGCAGGCGCTGCATCGGCTCGCCGAAGAGGAGCCGGCGATCCAGATCCGCCGCGAGGACGGCACCGGGGAGACGATCCTGACCGCGATGGGCGATGCGCACGTCGACGTCATCGTGGACCGGCTGAAGCGCAAGTTCGGCGCCGCCGTCCGCACCGCGACGCCTCGCGTCCCGTATCGGGAGACCATCCGCCAGGCCGCTCGCATCGACAACAAGTTCAAGCGTCAGACCGGCGGCCACGGGCAGTACGGCCACGTCGTCATCGAGTTCGCGCCGGGCGAGATGGGCACGGGATTCCAGTTCGGCGACAAGATCGTCGGCGGCGTGGTCCCCAAGCAGTACATCCCCGCGGTCGAGAAGGGCCTGCGCGAGGCGATGGCCGAGGGAATCCTCGCCGGCTACCCGGTCGTCGATCTCCAGGCCACGCTTGTCGACGGCTCGTACCACACCGTCGACAGCTCCGAGATGGCGTTCAAGGTGGCCGCGTCGCAGGCGCTCAAGAAGGCCTTCGACGCAGGCCAACCAGCGCTGCTCGAGCCGATCCTCGAGGTCGACATCGTCGTCCCCGACGAGTACATGGGCGACGTGATGGGCCAGATCACCTCAAAGCGGGGCCACGTGCTGGGGATGGACTCGGCCGATGGGCTTCAGCACCTCAAGGCGCAGGTGCCGCAGGCGGAGATGTTCCATTACGCCACCGAGCTGCGCTCGATCACCCAGGGCCGAGGCCGATTCAGCTGGACGCTCGATCACTACGCCGAGGTGCCGCACAACATCGCCGACAAGGTGGTCGCCGAGGCGGCGTCGAACGGCCACGCTCCGGAGCGCGGCCACTGAGCGTCGGACTCGTCAATCGTCCCGGTAGGCCCAGGGCTCACCGGTCGAGCGCTTTCGCGACTGAGTCCCCCGCTCCACGATCACCTCGGCGACGTACGTGGCGACCGTGGCGAGGCCCGCGATCCCCGGGATGAGCCAGATCGCGACGGTCCAGGCTGACGACGATCCGGTGATGAGCGTCACGACCCACAGCACGAAGGCCGTCAGGCCCGCAACAGCGAGGCCGGCCCCCAGCGCGCCGGTCAGGAACGCGAGCCTCATCCGCGCACCTCGGCGACGGCGAGGCTCCGCTTCCCGCGTCGCAGGAGCAGCCAGCGACCCGCCAGGAGCTCGCCGCGCTCGGGCACCGCGCTCGGGTCGGAGACGCGACGGTTGTTGACATAGGCCCCGCCCTCCGCGACCACGCGCCGCGCCTGCCCGCGGCTGTCCGACAGCCCGGATGCCACCAGCAGGTCGAGGACGGAGGGCATCCCGTTCGACTCCCCAACCTCGGCGCGGGGCAGATCGGCGAAGGCCGCCTCGAGGGTCGCGGCATCGAGCTCGGCCAGGTCCCCCTGACCGAACAGCGCCTCGGAGGCGCGGGCGGCTCGCGCGGCGACATCGGCGCCGTGCACGAGCTCGGTCACCTCTGCGGCCAGGGCCCGCTGCGCGGTGCGCGCGTCAGGCTGCGTCAGGCTGCCCCGCTCGAGCTCCAGGATCTCCTCGTGCGACCGGAAGCTGAAGACGCGCAGGTAGGTGCCGACCACGCTGTCATCGGTGTTGAGGAACCATTGGTAGAAGGCAAACGGCGTCGTCAACGACGGCTCGAGCCAGAGCGTCGAGCCGGTGCTCTTGCCGAACTTCTCCCCGTCGGGCCGTGTGATCAGCGGCGTGGCGAGGGCGTGGACCGTGGCTCCCTCGACCCGCCGGATGAGGTCGACACCGGCGGTGAGGTTGCCCCACTGGTCGCTTCCCCCGACCTGGAGCGCGCACCCATGCCGCCGATAGAGCTCGAGGTAGTCGACCGCCTGCATGACCTGGTAGCTGAACTCGGTGTAGCTGATCCCGCCGGCCTCGAGCCTGGCGCTCACGGCCTCCTTGGCCAGCATGCGGCTGACGCTGAAGTGCTTTCCGATGTCGCGCAGCCAGTCGATGGCGCTCATCCCGCCGATCCATTCCAGGTTGTTCACGATGACCGCGGCGTTTTCACCCTCGAACGACAGGTAGCGCTCGACCTGCGAGCGGATTCGCTCCACCCATTCACTGATGAGGTCGCGCGAATGGAGCGCGCGCTCCGAGGTTCTGCCGGATGGATCGCCGACGAGGCCCGTTGCCCCTCCGACCAGCCCGATCGGCCTGTGCCCGGCCAGCTGGAGGCGACGCATCGAGACGAGCAGGACGAGGTTGCCGAAGTGGAGGCTCTGCGCGGTCGGGTCGAAGCCTCCATAGAACGAGATCGGTCCCGCGGCCATGGCGTCGCGCAGCAGATCGAGGTCGGTGTGGTCGGCGATCATCTGCCGCCATGCCAGATCGTCGAGAACCGCGGTGCGCGCGTCGGGCGTGGCCATCGAAGGAGAGTATAGGAACGTAACAGCGGCGCACCGCACGCCGTAGCACTGCGTGATGCATCGCTTCCTGGGCACCATCGGGTGAGCTCGGCCGCACCGTGCTACCCTGCCGCGCGATGACCCGACGACCAGCACCGGGCCCACCGAGGCCCGTGCCCGGACGGAGGGCCAGGCGCACCGATCCTCGTCGACGGCCCGGCTCGACCGTCCTTCCCCGCGCGATCCTCGTCGTGTTCGGCGTGCTGGGCGCCGCCCTCTTCTTCGGCATGATGAACGCCTACGCCTCGTTCACGAGCGACCTCCCGAGCGTCGAGGGGATCGAGGAGTTCGACCTGGCGGAGGGCTCCACCGTGGTCTCGGCCGATGGCGTGGAGCTGGCCACGTTCGCCATCGAGGACCGGCGCGCCATCGAGTTCGCGGAGATCCCGAGCGTGATGGTCGACGCCCAGGTGGCGGCCGAGGACCAGACGTTCTGGTCGAACCCCTGCGTCGATCTGCGCAGCATCGCGCGGGCGTTCCTCCAGAACTTCCAGGCCGGCGAGACGGTGTCGGGCGCGTCGACGATCTGCCAGCAGCTGATCCGCATGCGGCTCTTCGACGCGGAGTTCATGACCGACCCCGAGCGCCAGGTGGAGCGCAAGATCAAGGAGGCGCTCCTCGCCCTGCGTCTCGACCGCGGCTTCCCCGACGACGAGGGCAAGGAGCGGATCCTGGCGATGTACATGAACCAGTCCTACTACGGCAACAACGCCTACGGGATCTGGGCCGCCGCGAACGCCTACTTCGGCAAGGACATCACCTCCGACGCCCCCGAGGATCAGCTGACGGTCAGTGAGGCGGCCCTGCTCGCCGGCCTCGTTCGGGCGCCCTCACGCCTCGACCCGACCAACGAGGCAATCCAGGTCGAGGCCGGCGACGAGACGATGTACGTCGTGCCAGAGACGGCGCAGTCGATCTTCGTGCGCAACATCGTGCTGCGCCAGATGCTCGAGTCGGCGTTCATCACCCAGGCGGAGCACGACGATGCGGTCGCCGAGGAGATCGTCCTCGCACCGCCCGCCAGCAATGACTACCTTGCGCCGCACTTCGTGTTCGCCGTCCGCCGCGAGGCGAGCGAGCTGCTCGAGGGCGAACAGGCGCTCGACACAGACGGGCTCCGGATCGTCACGACGCTCGAGTACGACGGCTACCAGGTCGTTGCCGAGAAGTGGGCCCAGATCGGGTACGACCTCGACCGCCTGACCGAGGAGGAGCTTGCCGAGAAGTACGGCGAGGACTCGCTGCCGTGGATCCGCCAGCTCCAGGGCCGGAACATCAACAACGACGCGATCGTGACCGTGAACTACCGGACTGGTGCGGTGATTGCCTACGTGGGATCGGCCAACTTCTACGGTGAGGCGACGCCCGAGCACCAGCCGAACTTCGACGTCATCGGACAGGCATACCGCCAGTCGGGATCGGCCTTCAAGCCGATCACCTACGCGGCCGGGTTCGAATCGGGCGTCATCAGCCCCGCGACGATGTTCATGGACGTCCGGACCAACATCGCCGACGGCTTCGACCCACCCAATGCAGACGGCCGGGAGCGAGGCCCGGTCCGCGTGCGTGACGCGCTGAAGTACTCGCTCAACATCCCGGTCAGCAAGGCCCAGCAGCTCATCGGCACTGAACATGTGGTCGATCTCGCGCTCGACCTCGGGCTCGAGTTCGACCCAGCCCACAACGGCGAGTACAACGTGCCGTCGCTCACGCTCGGGACGCTGGGCATCCACCAGCTTGACCTGGCCGGCGCCTACGGGGCTATCGCCAACGACGGCGAGTTCGCCGAGCCGTACCTCATCCAGCGCATCGAGGATGCCGACGGCAACGTCATCTACGACCACTCGACCGATGCCGCCGATCCGAGCCAGGTCCTCTCCCCCGCTTCCTCCTACCTCGTCACCGACATCCTGGCCGACAACACGGATCCGGCCGCCAACCCCCTGTGGGGACCGCGCTTCCAGCTCGAGACCGATGACGGCCGCCGGCCGGCGACGCTCAAGACCGGCACCACCAACGACTTCATCGACCTGCAGGCCTATGGCTACCTCGCCGGCAATCCCGACGACCCGGACGACCCGACCGGCGCCATCGTGACCGGGGTCTGGGTCGGCAACAGCGATAACAGCCCCATCGCCGATGTGTTCGCGGCCGACGGACCGACCTTCATCTGGCACGACTACATGGCCGAGGTGGCGGAGCTCAACGACCTGCCGGTATTCGACTTCAGCCAGCCAGCCACGGTGGGCGAGATCGAGATCGACGCCATGAGCGGGCTGCTGCCCGGTGAGTTCACCGATACCGCGGTCGCCGAGATCGTGCGTGTCGACGTTTCGCCCGACGTCGAGGACACCACCCATCGCGAGCTGGCGATCGAGGGCGAGACGGGCAAGGTGTGGCAGGAGGGCTGCGGCGACTTCGAGCCCGCAGCGCCATCGGAGTCGCCGGACCCATCGGCGGAGCCCGCGCCACTCGAGCCCGAGCTCGAGGTCTACCTCGACCTCGATGGCTGGGAGGCCGGGCACCCGGATTGGGACGCGTCGAATCGGGCGTGGATCGAGCGCTGGAGCGGCAGGGAAGCCGAGCTCAACGCCAACCTGCGCACGCCCTACCCGGGGCCCGTCGACGCACCGTTCGCGCCACTGGAGACGTGCACCCCGGGCGAGGTGCCGACATCGACGCCGTCACCGTCGCCCACGCCCACGCCGTCACCCACGCCGACCCCATCGCCGACGCCCGACATCACGCCGTCGCCGGTTCCGACGATCCTGCCCACGCCGACGCCCACGCCGACGCCGACGCCCACACCCGAGCCGTAGGCGCCGCTCAGAGCTCGGCGACCGTCGCCCCCTCGCCACCCTCGTCCTTGCGACCGCCACGGAACTCCCGAACGCGCGGGTGCTCGCGAAGCGCGTCACGCACAGCACGGCGGACCGCCCCGGTCCCGATGCCGTGAATGATGGTGATGCTGTCGAAGCCGGCCAGCAGCGCGTCGTCGAGGTACGCCGTCAGACGCTCGAGGGCGTCCTCGACGCGCTCGCCCTGGAGGTTGATCGACGGCGAGACGCGGGCCGCGGCGCGTCGTCGAAGCTCCTCTGCCTCGCGGTCACGTGGCGGCGGCCCGGTGATGGGCTCGGCGACCACCTCGACGTCGTCCGCCGGGACGACCAGGCGCGCGCCCTCGGTCTCGAGAGTCACTCGGCCCGTCCTCCCGCTGATCTCGACGATGCGCCCGGCGCTCCCCAGGGTTCGCGAGCGGCCCCAGAGGCCGACGCGAGGCTGCGGCGCGCCGGCTTCGGCGATGTCCCCGCCTTCGTCGTCGCCGGGTGGCGGCGCCGGGGCAACCTCGCGCGCACGCGTCGCCCGGCGTTCCAGCTCCGCCAGGCCCTTGGCGCTGGCGCCCCGGCGACCCGAGGCGAGGTTGCGCTGACGCGTCATCTCGCGGCGGAGGTCCGCCACCTCGCGCTCGGCGCGCGCGACCATGTCGTCGGCGGCCCGCTGCGCGTCGGTCAGGATCTCGCGCGCCTCGGCCCTTGCCCTCGTCACGCCGCCACGGGCCAGCCGCCGGTCATCGGCGGCCGCGGCGAGCTCGGCGCGTGCGGCGTCGAGCGCGGCCGCGTGCTCGTCGCGCGCCGTCGCGATCTCCGCCAGCGTCTGCTCCATGCTCGCGTGCTCGGCCGAGATTCGGGTACGGGCCTCGTCGAGGATCGCGCTCGGCAGCCCCAGCCGCTCGGCGATGGCGAACGCCTGGCTCTTGCCCGGCAGTCCGATGCTCAGCCGATACGTCGGGCGGAGCGTCGCCACGTCGAACTCCACCGCCGCGTTCGTCACGCCCGGATGCTCCGTGGCAAAGGTCTTGAGCTCGGCGTAGTGGGTCGTGGCCGCGACCATGGCTCCCGCCTCGATCAGGTTGGCCACGACGGCCATCGCCAGCGCAGACCCCTCGGTCGGGTCGGTGCCGGCGCCGACCTCGTCGAGCAGGACGAGCGTGCCTGGAGCGGCTACGTCGACGAACCGCACGACGTTGCGCAGGTGGCTGGAGAACGTGGAGAGCGACTGCGCGATGCTCTGCTCGTCGCCGATGTCGGCCATCACGCGCCGGAAGACGGGCATGCGGGCGCCGCCGGCCGCCGGGAGGCGGAGGCCGGACTGGTGCATGAGCGCGAGCAGGCCGAGCGTCTTCAGCGACACGGTCTTGCCACCGGTGTTCGGCCCCGTCACGACCAGGGCGCGGTAGCCGAAGCGATCGCCGAGCCGCAGGTCGATCGGTACGGCGTCGTCGCCCAGCAATGGATGGCGCGCCGAGAGCAGCTCCACGGCGTCCGGGGCCACGGTGGGCCGGATCCCGTCCAGCGCCGTACCGAGGCGAGCCCGGGCCATCCACAGGTCCGCCCGCGCGATCGACGCGAGGCTCTCCTGCAGCGGCTCGGCACGAGCCTCGATGGCGGCCGACAGCTCGTCGAGGATGCGCTCCTCCTCGCGCGCTTCGGCAAGCGTTGCCTCGGTCCACGCGTTGTTCAGGTCGACGACCGTGAGCGGCTCCACGAAGAGCGTGGCGCCCGAGGCGCTCTGGTCGTGGACGATGCCCTTCACGCGGCCCTTGGCCTCGGCGCGGATCGGGATCACGTAGCGTCCGGCGCGGACCGTGACGATCGCCTCACCGATGATGCCGGCCATCTGCGGCGATCGGATCATCGCGTTCAGCCGCTCGCGGACCCGGTCCTGGGCGGTACGCATGCGCTTCCGAATCGACGCCAGCTCGGACGACGCTGTGTCGAGCAGCTCTCCACCCTCGCCGACGCTTCGCGCGATGCGCCTGGCGAGCTCCGGCGCGGCGTCGAGCGCCTCCCGGACTCCGGAGAGGTGCGGACCCGTCCAGTTCGCGAGCCGCGCCGCGAAGCGCTCCGTCGCATCGAGCGTCGCGCCCACCTCGAGGAGCTCCTCCGGGGTCAGGCGGCCGCCGCGAGACGCCCGTTCGAGAGCGCCCCGGATGTCGCGTGCCCCGCCGATCGACGCCTGCGCCTGCTCGCCGATGAGGCGCTCGGCCTCATCGGTCTGGTCCTGGAGCAGCGCGACATGGGTCGCATCGGCCATCGGCAACGTGGCCTCGGCAAGCTCCCGCGATGGCTCGAAGGCGGTCGCCGCGGCCAGCTGCTCCACGATCGCGGGCAGCTCGAGCGCGCGGACGGTTGACGCGTCCGCAGCGACGCCGCCGGTCGGCTCAGCGGCGGGAGACATGCGGGTCATCAGCGATCCAGAACCGCCAGGGACGGCCTGCCCAGGCGCCGGCGTAGTCGACGCCGACGCGCCGGCCGGTCCTGACGGCGGGCGCCGGTCCGCGGCGAGGCTCGATCCGGACCGGCCCGTTCAGCAGGTCGCTCCCGTTGAGCCGCCGGTCGACGCCCAGGGCCTGCCCGACATTGCCCGGCCCGGACGCCAGCCGGCGGAGCGGCGTCGCGCCTCCGCGCCGGTGCCGGGCGAGGTCGAGTCCCTCATCGATCTCGAGGGCGCGGACGAGCACCGCCTCGGGCTTCGCGGCCGGCCCGGCCACGACGTTGAGGCAGTGGTGCAGGCCATAGACGAGGTAGACGTACAGGTGGCCGGGCGGCCCGAACATGACCTCGTTCCGAGACGTCATTCCGCGCGACGAGTGCGCCGCTCGGTCTTCCGGGCCTCGGTACGCCTCGACCTCGACGATCCTTCCGCCGACCGTACCCTCCGCTGCGGCATGGACGAGGCGGCATCCCAGCAGGTCGCGCGCCAGCGCGGTGGACGGGCGGTCGAACCAGGTGCGAGCTGGCGCCGTGTGGCCGGCCGCCCCGGCGATCATGGCTGCGGGATGTGGTCGGAGACCTCGCTCGGAACGAACGGACGGACCAGGAAGCCGGCGTACGGCAGGATCGTGGAGCGGAAGAAGTCGACGATGACCGATTCGTCGAGCGTCTCGTACAGGGAATTCACCCAGCCGCCCGTCTGCCCCCCGCCCTCGAAGAACGTTTCGAGGATGACGAGCCCGAAGCAGATGATGAGGACGACGTAGAGCAGTCCGAAGATCGCTCCGCCGATCTCGTCGACCTGTCGCGGAATGGGAAGCCGAGTGCGCTGGTAGGCCACGCGAATGATGAGGAAGGCGGCGATGACAAGGGCATAGAAGAGGATGTTGAAGACGAGGAGGGTCTTGCCGGCCTCGTTCGAGAGCTCCCAGAAGCCGAGCAGGTCGACGAGAGGCGGTGTCAGCTGGGCGGCCAGCACGAAGGCGACGAGCACGGCGACCGAGTTGAGCAGGTAGCGCATGGTGCCCTGCATGAACCCGACGAATACGCCGACGGCCAAGAGGAGGATGATCGCCAGATCGGCCCATGTCAGCTGCTCCAGGAGCTCCATGCCTCAGGCCCTCATGCTTGGTTGGCGCCCGAGCGATCCCGCGGCGCGGGCTCGGAGCGGCGGCAAGGGTACCAGCCCCTCGCAACGCCGGACAATCGCTCCTTCAGCGGATCTCGGCGCCGAGGTGGTGCTGGAGTGAGCCTCTGACCCGGTTCAGGGCCTTGTCGATCGCCTTGTCGTCGGTCGCCTCGATCGGCTGGAAGCGGAACGCGAGCGCATAGCTGACCTTCCCCGGCCCGATCTGGTCACCGCGGTAGATGTCGAACAGGCGAAGGTCCGCGAGCAATGGCCCTGCGGACATGCGCGCCACGCGGAGCAGCTCCCCGACCGGCGTCGCCTCCTCCACGACCACCGCGAGGTCGCGGTCGAGTGGCTGCGTGGCGGGAACCGGCATCGATGAGCGCTCGGCCGGTACCAGGCTCAGCAGCCCGTCAACCGCCAGCGCAGCATCGACCGGCCGGCCGCCGATGCCCCAAGCCTCGGCGACGCGCGGATGCACCTCCCCGACGGAGCCGTACGCGCGGCCGGCGGCGTCGAGGATGAGCGCCGTTCTTCCTGGGTGCCGATGCGGATGGCGTGCCTCGGGCTCCTCGGCCCGATAGCTGGGGCGCGGGGCGCCGAGCGCGTCGTGGAGCGCGTCGATGATGCCCTTCAGGGTCGCGACGTCCGCCGGCCGGCCAGGGTCATCGGGCGCCGGCGGCACGATGTTGCCTGCCAGGGCAATCCCGAGCTCCCACGCCTCGTAGCGACCGGTGCCGGCGCTCTCCGCCTCCCGGTCGCGCGGGGTCGGCCGCGTCGGGTGGTACCAGTACACCTTTCCGAGTTCGAAGAGCCAGGCGTCCGGCTCCCGCCGCCGCGCGTTCTCCGACAGGCCGGCCAGCACAGACGGCGCCATCGACGGGCGCAGGATCGCGTGCTCGGGGCTCAGCGGATTGTGGAGGTGGATGAGCTCGGCCGAGGCCGGGTCCAGCCCCGCGCGTGCGAGGTCGTCGGCGCCGATGAGGGCGTGGCCCACGATCTCGTCGAGTCCGAGGCCGACCAGGATTCGACGGACGCTGTGGCGCGGCTCGCTCGGATCGGGACGAAACGCGGGCAGCTCGGCACTCGGCAGCCGGCCAGGGATGCGCTCGTAGCCGTAAGCTCGGGCGACCTCCTCGGCGATATCGGCCTCGAGCGTCACGTCCAGCCGATGCCCGGGGACCGTCACGTCGAGCGCGTCGCTCTCGCCCTCGATTCTGAACCCCAGCGGGCCGAGCAAGTCGCCGACGGACGCCGCTGAGAGTGCGATACCGAGCAGTCGCTCCAGCCGAGTCACGCTGACGGTCACCCGCGACGCCGGCCGCGGAGCCGGATCGTTGTCGACGATCCCCCGACCGACGGCGGCGCCGGTGATCTCGGCCACCAGCCGGGCCGCCCGGTCAGCCGCAAGACGCGGCAGCTCGTGCGCCATGCCTTTCTCGTGCCGCATGCTCGCGTCTGAGCGCAGGCCAAGGCGCCGGGCCGTGTTCCGAATCGTGGGCCCGTGGAAGATGGCCGCCTCGAGGATCACGCGCGTGGTCTCCTCGCTCACCTCGGTGCCGGCGCCGCCCATGATCCCGGCCAGGCCGATTGCCCGCTCGCGGTCGGCGATGACGAGCATGCGCTCATCGACGACGCGGTCGACGTGGTCGATCGTCTCCAGCTGCTCGCCCGGGCGCCCGCGCCGCACGACGATCTCGCCATCGGGGATCGCATCGGCGTCGTAGGCATGAAGAGGCTGACCGAGCTCGTGCATCACGTAATTGGTGATGTCCACGATCGCGCTGATCGGCCGCATTCCGGCAGCCACCAGCCGGCGCTGCATCCAGTCGGGGGATTGGCCGTTGCCGACGTCCTCGAACCAACGCGCGGCGAAGCGAGGATTGAGCTCCGGTTCCTCGATGCGCACCGAGACGTGCCGGTCGGCCGGATCGTCCGACTCGGCCACGTCGGTGGACGGCAGCCTGAGCTCCGCGCCGGTGAACGCGGCGATCTCGCGCGCGAGGCCGACCATCGACAGCGCATCTCCCCGGTTCGGCTTGACGTCGATGTCAAGGATGACCTCGCCCAGGATCTCGGCGACCGGCTGCCCCAGCGGCAGCTCGTCGCCGTGGCCCAGGACGTGGATGCCGTCCGCATCGGTCCCGATCTCGAGCTCGATGGCGCTGCACAGCATGCCGTTGCTCACCTCGCCCCGGATCTTCGATCGCTCGATGCGACGGTCGCCCGGAAGCACGGCACCGACCAGCGCGGTCGGCACGAGCTGGCCGGGTTCGAGGTTATCGGCGCCGCACACGATCCCGAGCTCGCCGCCAGCCGGACCGACGTCCACGCGGGTAAGCCACAGCGTGTCCGCGTTCGGGTGCCGGTGCACCTCGAGGACGCGGCCCACGACGACGTCGGACCAGTCCGCCCCCGCAGTCTCGATCTCGCTCACCTCCATGCCACGTATGGTCAGCCTCTCCGCGAGCTCGCGTGGCGAGAGGGCTACGTCCACGTACTCGCGCAGCCAGGAGAGGGGGACGCGCATCGTCAGCGGCCCTCCGCGAACTGTGAGACGAAGCGACGGTCCGCGCTGAAGAAGAGGCGAATGTCGCCGATGCCGTGGCGCAGCATCGTCATGCGGTCGGGACCCATGCCGAAGGCATACCCCTGGAACTCGTCCGGGTCGAAGCCGCCGTTGCGGAGCACGGTCGGGTGGACCATGCCCGCACCGAGAATCGTCATCCAACCGGTCCGCTTGCATGCGGAGCACCCCTCGCCGCCGCACACGAGGCAGGAGATGTCGAACGCCACGCTCGGCTCGGTGAAGGGGTAGTAGCCGGGCCGGAAGCGGGTCCGCACGTCGTGCCCGTAGAGAGCGCGCGCGACCTCCTCCAGCAGGCCCTTGAGATCGGCGAGGCTCGTGTCGCGGTCAACGACCAGCCCTTCGACCTGGAAGAACTCGAAGCCGTGGCTGGCGTCCACAGCCTCATGGCGGAAGCACCTGCCGGGCATCAGGACCCTGATCGGCGGCTCGAGCGCTCGCATGGCACGGATCTGGACCGGCGAGGTGTGGGTCCTCAGGATCGTCCCGTCGGCCGCCGGGCGCGACTCCCCCTCGGCGCTTCCCGGCTCGGCGACGTACAGGGTGTCCCACAGGTCGCGCGAGGGGTGGTCGACCGGGATGTTGAGGAGCTCGAAGTTGAACTCCTCGGTCTCCACCTCGGGTCCCTCGAAGACCTCGAAGCCGTACGCGTGGAAGATCTCACGCAGGTCGCGCATCAACGTGAGCACCGGGTGGAGATGCCCGACGCGCACCGGGCGTCCCGGAGCGCTCATGTCCAGCGACTCGGCCGCCAGCCGCGTCTCGAGGTCCGCGTCACGCAGGGAGGCAAGACGCTCGTCGAGCGCGCCCTCGACCTCCAGCCGCACCGCGTTGGCGAGCTGGCCGAGCGCCGGCCGCTCCTCGGGCGGCACCTCGCCGAGGGAACGCAGGAGCGTCGTCAGCTGCCCGGAGCGGCCGATCAGGTCATGGCGGAGGGCATCCACCGCCTCGGCCGTGGTCGCTGCTGCGAGACGCTCAGTCGCCTCGACGCGCAGCCGCTCGAGGTCCGATCGCAGGTCGCTCACGATTCCGCACGGAATGGCATCGGTCGCGCTCCATCATCGATGAAAACGAACGACCCCGCCCCGGAATCCGGGACAGGGCCGATGGGCCGGCGCCGAGGCGCCGGTCAGTTGCTAAAGGAGGACTTGGCCGTCTCGACCATCGACGCGAATGCGGCCGGCTCGCGCACGGCCAGGTCGGCCAGCATCTTGCGATCGACCTCCACGCCGGCGGACTTCAGGCCGGCGATGAACCGTCCGTATGGGAGGCCGTGCTGGCGCGAGGCGGCGTTGATGCGCTCGATCCACAGGCGACGCATGTCACGCTTGCGGTCCCGCCGGTCGCGATACGCATAGACCAGGGCGTGGATGAGCGCCTCTCGCGCCGGACGAACCAGCTTGGAGCGGGTGCCACGGCGCCCTTCGGCGCGGTTGAGCAGCCGCTTGTGACGGCGACGCGCGGTGACGCCGCGCTTGACTCGGGCCATCTTCTACTTCGCCTTGCCGGCGTACGGCATCAGCACTTCGAGCTTCGCGGTGTGCGTGTCCGAGACGCTCGCCATGCCGGCATACCGTCGGGTGCGCCGGCTCGACTTGATCTCGAGGTGGTGGCCACGCCACGCCTTCGGCCGGATCCACTTCCCGGAGCCGGTCTTCTTGTAGCGCTTGGCCGTCCCCTTGTGGGTCTTCATCTTCGGCATGGTAGGTCTACGGTCCCTGTTGTGCGGGCGCCTCGGTCGTCGCCTCGGGCGCCTGCGCCGTGGCGGCGATCGCGTCGCCGATGGTCTCCGCCGCAGGCTCGTCGCCGTTGGCATCGGTCTTCTTCTCGACCCGCTTCTCGAGCGGGGCCATGACGATGTACATGCTGCGGCCCTCGAGCAGTGGCTGCCGCTCGACGGTGCCGTGCTCCGTCAGGAGCTCGGCCGTCCGCATGAGCAGGTCGCGTCCCAGGTTCGCGTGGCTGATCTCGCGGCCGCGGAAGCGGACGGTGACCTTGACGCGATCCCCGTGGTCGAGGAACTGGGCCGCGCGTCGTGCCTTCACCTGGAGGTCGTGGACGTCCACCTTGACGCCCAGACGGACCTCCTTGAAGGTCTGCGACTTCTGCTTCTTCTTCTGTTCGCGCTCGCGCTTCTGGAGCTCGTACTTGTACTGGCCGTAGTCGAGGATTCGGCAGACGGGTGGGACCGCGGTCGGCGCGACCTCCACGAGGTCGAGCCCCTTCTCCTGAGCCAGGGCGAGCGCTTTCGCCGTCGGCATCACGCCGAGCTGCTCACCTTCATCATCGATGATCCGGACCTCGCGGATGCGGATCATGTCATTGACGCGGAGGTCCCTTGCCAGCTCCTGCTCTCCTTCAACAACAAGGCCACCTGGCCGATCACGGACGGGTGGCCCTGCAAACGTACGCGAATTGCCCGCGGATGATACACCGATACCGAACAGATGGTCAACGAGCCGGAGCCTCACCGATGACGCACCGATGACCGCGTCGGCGGCCGTCAGCGACCGTTCGCGAGGCGCGTCGAGCGCCCTCGCTCGGCCCGTTGTCGAGGCGGCCGCCCTCTCCATCATCGCGCTGGTCGTGTACTGGATCACGGGCCCATCGGCGAGCGGCGACATGTGGCCACCGCTGGCGGAAGCATTCCTGTCCGGGCAGCTGCACCTTGCCGAGGATCGCCCCTGGCTCGAGCTTGTCCCGAGGCCCGATGGCGGCCAGTACGTGCCGTTGCCACCCGTCCCGGCGTTGACGCTGATCCCCGTCGCGCTCGTCACCGGTCCTGGCACGCCGTTCGGCGAGCTCGACGGCAACGTCTACGCCAGCATCGTCGGTGCGATCAACGTCGGGCTCGCGTACTGGCTGCTTCTGGGCTGGGGAGTCGCTCCGGAGCCCCGACGATGGATCACCCTCGGGTTCGCCTTCACGACCCACTGGTGGGTCGCCGGCATGGCGGGACCGCATCACTACGCCGAGATCTGTGCCGTCGCGTTCGGACTGGCGGGCCTGAACCTCGCCGTCCGCGGACACTCCGCGCTGGCGGCCGGCCTGCTGCTCGGGCTCGCCGCCGGTTGCCGGGTCCCGGCTGGGCTGGCCCTCCCGGCGTTCGCGGCGCTCTACGCGCGGGAGCCGGAGGGCGGGTGGCGGCTGCGGCCGGCGCATGCCCATCTGATCGGCGGCGTCGCGCTCATCGGGCTCGGGTTGGCGGCCTACAACCTCGCGCGGTTCGGCTCACCGTTTGACTTCGGGTACGCCCACATCCCGTCGGGAGAGACCGGTCTCATCACCGACGAGCCGTGGTTCAGCGAGGGGCTCATGTCGCTCAGATACATCCCCCGACACCTCGAGGTCATCTTCCTCGATGGGTTCCGGATCGTGGACGAGGCGCCGTTCATTCGGCCGTCGTGGTCTGGTGCGTCGCTGGTGCTGACCGCGCCGTTTCTCTTCTGTGCCGTGCTGGCTCGCGGCCGGATGGTGCCGTGGCTGTGGCTGAGTGTGGGCCTCGTCATGCTCCCCGACCTGATGTGGGGATCGTGGGGCTTCGCGCAGTTCGGCTACCGTCGGATCCTCGACGCCATGCCGTTGCTGCTCCTGCTCCTCGGCGTTGCGTTCCGGGAGCGCGCCGACTGGCTGCTGCGCGCGACGGTGGTGATCGGCATCGCCGTCCATGCCTACGGTATCTGGGTGATCAACGTCCTCGGCTTCGTGGACTGAAGGTCCCCGCACACCAAAGGACCGCCGTGAGCGGCGGTCCTTCGTGCGGCGCGAGATCGCGTATCCCGCGGGCGTCGCCTGTCGGTCAGTTCCAGCGGTGGCCGGCGCGAATGACCAGCTCCTGCGGTGACTTCCCC
Organism: uncultured Chloroflexia bacterium; assembly: GCA_963828485.1. Classification (GTDB taxonomy): domain Bacteria; phylum Chloroflexota; class Limnocylindria; order QHBO01; family QHBO01; genus JACDBZ01. The sequence goes on along the minus strand of CAWHEV010000010.1, from coordinate 534,568 downwards.
TGGGAGGGCCGAGCCGAGGTCGGGGCGGCGAGCACGTCGTTGTGCATCGCTACCACCACCGCATGCCGGCGGACAGCGACAGGGCCATCGACGCCAGGATCGCCAAGGCCCAGGTGATGCGCGTCAGTCGGTACTTCACGCTTGTTCACCTCTAACGGTCGGCGTCTCCAGACCCGGCAACCGGGCGGCCTCGGGCTCGTCAGCGATCGACGAGACGAGGTCCCTGGCTTTGCGTCCCCGCCTCACGACGGGTTTGCCCTGGACGGACCGTCAACGCAAGGCGTCCTTCGCCTTGTGATGCACCGTATGGGTCGATCAGCCTCGCTGCCATGAGCCATCGGTTCCGGGCTCATGGGACATCGGAGGGAGGTTCCCGGATGCAACGGGCTGTTGGCGCATCGCATGCCAGATCGCGTAGCCGATCCCGAGCGCCAGGAGGACATCGCCGACGCTGAACACGTTGGCGAATGGCATCCACGCGGGCATCGCCCAGATATCGGTCAGGCCACCGAGGATCGGGTCGGACACGACGGCGCTGTTCGAGTAGGCCGCGCCGACCTCCTTGTCCAGCGCCGCCAGCGCAGCCGGGGAAGCAGGCATGTAGCCGCCGTTGGCCGTGATGGCGAGCATGTTCGCTGCGGCCCCCACCGCGGCGAGCTTCAGACCCGGTATTGCCAGGTTGGCGAGAACCGCAAGGAGCACGAGGCCCGACGACGCCACGTAGAGAATCGACCCGGCGGAACCCACGCGCTCGGCGATTGGGGGCAAAAACAGCAGCAGCTGGGCGACGAGGCCCGCCAGCGCGAGGCCGGCCCACCGGAATCGGAGAGCGCTCAGGCCCGCGAGCCGTCCTCCCGTCGCAAGGGCCAGAGCGACCGCGATCGCCACGGCATACAGGGCGAACATCGTACCGTCAGCCTCCCGCGTGCTCGCCGGCGAGTGTCAGATCGGGGGCGACTGCCTCGGGACCCAGGCTGGCGATGTCTGCCAGCGAAGCGGGTCGCGCGAAGAGGAACCCCTGCCCGAGCGGGCAGCCAAGCTCCAGAAGGCGATCCACCTGTTCGCGGTCCTCGACGCCCTCCGCGATGACCGCGACACCGAGGCGCTGGCCGAGCGCCAGGATCGCGCCGGTGAAGGCCCACTCCTGCGCGTCGGCATCGTCGCCGACGAACTCCTGGGCGATCTTGATGACGTCCACCGGGAAGCGTCGCAGGTACGTGAGCGAGGCGTAGCCGGTTCCGAAGTCGTCGATCGCGATCCGGACGCCGCGCTCCCGGATCGCCTGGAGCTTGGCAATGGTTGCCTGCGAGTCGCGGAACATCGCCGACTCTGTGATCTCGAGGACGAGCTGGCCGGACGGTAGCCCGGTTGCGGCGAGAACCCGCTCGACCTCGTCGAGGAAGTCCGGCTGCTGCAACTGCATCGGCGAGACGTTCACGCTGAGGAAGACCGCGGGGTCAGGCGCGTGCTCCGCGTTCCAGGCGCAGACGTCGTGGGCCGCGCGGAGCAGCACGTAGCTGCCGAGCGCACCGATCGAGCCGGACTCCTCGGCCAGCGTGATGAACTCCGCCGGGCCGACGAGTCCGCGGGTCGGGTGCCGCCACCGGACCAGCGCCTCCATGCCGACAATGCGCCCGGTCTCCAGCTCGACGATCGGCTGGTAGAGGACCACGAACTCGCCGCGGCCAATGCCGCGGGTCAGGTCGCCGGAAAGCTCATGGCGGGCGATGACCGCCGCGTGCAGCATCGGATCGAACACGGCGAATCGCCGGCGGCCCTGCGCCTTGGCCGTATACATCGCGACGTCCGCGTTGCTGAGCAGGTCGTCGGCGGTCTGGTTCGTCCCGCTGCTCATCACGACACCGATGCTCACGCCGACGACGACCTCGTTCCCTCGAACCGGGAACGTCGTGCCGAGGACCTCGATGAGTCGGTGCGCCATCGCGATCGCGCGGTCGAGAGAGGGCTCGTCGTCGATGAGGATCGCGAACTCGTCGCCGCCCAGCCGAGCGGCCACGTCACCCTCGCGGATGCAGCCGCGGATCCGCTCCGCGACCATGACAAGCAGATCGTCGCCGGCCGCGTGGCCGAGCGTGTCGTTGACCGCCTTGAAATCGTCGAGGTCCAGGAGCAGCACGACCGGCCGGACGCCATCAGGCCGACCGCTCTCGATCCGGGTGGACGCCGATTCGGCGAACGAGACCCGGTTGGGCAGGTCGGTGAGCGGGTCGTGGTATGCCTGGTGGCGGAGCTGTTCCTTCAGGCGCGAGAGCTCGGCCAGGGACTGTTCCAGCTGCCCGTTCTCGAGGGCGACCGCGGCCTGGTTGGCGATCGTCTCGAGCAGGAGCAGATCGTCCCGCCCGAAGGCCGTTCCCTCGGTCAGCCGGTTGGCGACGGTGAGCATGCCGATGATGCCCGACTCGCCGACGAGTGGAGCCACCATCGCCTGCCGGATCGGGATCTCGCGGCCCCCCGGCGTTCGGACGAGGTCGACGAAGCCGGCGCGTCGCGACTCGATGAGGCGATGCAGCCCCACCTCCATGTTGACGGCCGCGATGGGCACGATCGCCTCCGCGTCGCCCTCCTCGAGCGACGTCATGCGCACGGCCGTCGTCTCGGCGCTCGCCGGCTCGAGCACGACCTCTGCGATCTCGGCGCGGAACATCGCGCGGGCGTGGTCGAGCAGGGCCAGCAGCGCGACATCGAGCTCCGGCGAGTGCTGCAGGATCCGGCTGGACTGGTACACGAGCTCGAGCCGTTCGTGCTTCTCGCGCTCCGAGACCCAGGCGCGATATGCCAGGAACAGCGCCCCCACCGGCAGCAGGAGCAGCCAGAGAGCGCCGGGGCTCGTCCACAGCAGCGTGACGGCCAGCAGCGCGATGCTCGTATTCGCAATCGCGACCAGGGTGCCGAACTGGAGCATCTCCGGCAGCTTCTCGAACTGTGGTGCGCCGCCCGACAGGGTGATCGCCGAGGCGATCGTCACTGCGCCAAGGACCGTGGCGACCGCGGAGGCCAAGAAGGCCGCGATGAAAGCGCCTGGCCCCGGTGGACCGGACGCCGGTCCGGCAACGGCCTGGAAGACGAGGAGGCTGACCACGGCCAGGAAGAAGTAGTTCGAGAGGTTGAAGGCGACCTTGATCGGTGCCGACCAGCTCGTCGCCGCGAGTGCGAGGCCCCCACCGACAACGACGGCGAGGACGTACTCATCCGGCGAGAGGACGAAGAGCCCGATGATGGCGGGCAGCTCGTAGAGCGAGAAGGCGTGAGACTCGCGACGGAAGTGGACCTCGATGACCTTCAGGTCGACGAGGCAGAAGCCGGCGGCGAGGATCCACCACGGCAGCGCAATCGCCGCGTCACGCGGCGGACCGCGTTCCACGCCGAGCAGGAACGCAATGCACCCGACGACGACGAGGGCGACCGACAGCAGTCCGACGCGCGCCGCGGGAGGTACGCGAAAGAGGCGCTGACCGACTGCATCGAGGACACTTCGAACCGGGGCCATTCGGTCCGTATGGTCGCCTGTGGAGCTGTGATGCGCGCCCCACCGTAGGTACTTCGGCAGGCAGTACCGCTACGCGCCTGAGCGCGGGTAGTCGAAGAAGACCGCCACCTGGCGACCGTCCGGATCGGCGACCCGGAAGGAGCGCGAACCCTCCCATCGGTCGCCCGACGGCGGCGCCGCGAGCGCGAAGCCACGCCTGCCCAGCTCCTGGGCCCAGGCGTCGACCTCGGACGCGGTCTCGACCTTGAAGCCGATCTGGATCCCCTCGCGAGTGGCCGTCTCGCCCCGGCGGAAGCTCAGCTCGAACCCGCCGAGCTCGAGGTCCACGCCGGCCTCGTCCCCCGCCAGCTGGCGGAAGCCGAAGGCCGACGCGTAGAACTCGGCGACCCGCGGTGGATCGGTCGAGAGCAGCGCCAGCTGGCCGACGCCGCGCATCTTCCTCACTACGAGGCCGTCGGCGCCGAATCGGCCTCCGCGACGGGCCACAGCTCACGCGCATCGGTGCGGGCGCGCATGTCGGCCACGAACTCGGCCAGGGGGACGCCCTGCGACGACTCGCCGGTGCGCAGCCGCGGCGAGACGGCGCCGGCCTCCGCGTCGCGATCCCCCACCACCACCATGACAGGCACCTTCTGCTCCTGTGCCTCGCGCAGCTTGGCCTGCATCCGCTCCGAGCGCGCGTCCACTTCGGCCCGCAGGCCGGCATCGGCGAGCGCCGCTCGAACCGACTCGGCGTAGTCGAGGTGGCGATCGGCGATGGGGACGACCATGACCTGGACCGGTGCCAGCCACAGCGGAAAGGCGCCGGCGTACTCCTCGGTGATGATGCCGATGAACCGCTCGAACGAGCCGTAGATGGCGTAGTGCACGACCACGGGCCGCTCGAATCCGCCGTCGGCGCCGCGATACTCGAGGTCGAAACGCTGTGGCAGCTGGTAATCGGCCTGGATCGTGGCCATCTGCCACTCCCGGCCCAACGCATCCTCGATGAAGATGTCGATCTTCGGCCCGTAGAACGCTCCGCCGCCGGGATCGAGCTCGTAGGTCATGCGGTCCTCTTCGAGGCGGTCGCGCAGCTGGTTCTCGGCGCGCTCCCAGAACTCGTCCGAGCCGATTCGCTTCTCCGGGCGTGTCGCCAGCTTGGCCCGCGGCTCGAATCCGAACGGCGCGTACTGCTTGCGCACGAGCGAAAGGGCGAGGCGCAGCTCATCGTCGACCTGGTCGGGGCGGCAGAAGACGTGCGAGTCGTCCTGCGTGAGCTGGCGGACGCGGAACATCCCTGCCAGCACGCCGGTGCGCTCCTTGCGGAACAGGACGCTGTAGTCGCTGAAGCGCATCGGCAGCTCGCGGTACGACCGCGCCCGAGTGCGGTAGATGAGGATCTCCTCCGGACAGTTCATCGGCTTGAGCCCGGACACGTGATCGTGGTCGTCGAGCACGAACATGTTGTCCTGGTAGTTGGCCCAGTGACCGGACGTCTCCCACAGCTCCTTGCGCACGACGCTCGGCGTCCGAACCTCGCTGAATCCGCCCTCGCGGCGCACCTCGCGCGACCAATCCTCGAGGGCTCGCCAGATCGCCATGCCCCGTGGATGCAGGAACGGTGCGGCCGGCGACTCGGGGTGGAAGGTGAACAGATCGAGCTCGCGGCCCAGCTTGCGATGGTCGCGCTTCTTCGCCTCCTCGAGCCGCCACAGGTGCCGATCGAGCTCCTCGGAGGTGTCCCAGGCCGTCCCGTAGATCCGCTGGAGCATCGGCCGGGTCTCGTCCCCGCGCCAGTACGCCCCGGCCGTGTTGAGCAGCTTGAAGGCACCCAGATCCTTCGTGGACGCGACGTGTCCGCCCCGGCAGAGGTCCTCGAATGAGCCGTGGCGGTAGAAGCTGACGGTCGGGCCCTCCGACTCGGGCAGATCCTGGACGATCTCGACCTTGAAGGGCTGCCCGCGCTCCTCGAGCAGCGCGATGGCCTCCGCCCGCGGCAGGTCCTGCGAGCGCTCGAACGGAAGGTCGGCGGCCTGCTGCTCACGCATCTTCGCCTCGATCTGCTCGAGGTCGGCCGGCGTCAGCGGCCGCGGCAATTCGTAGTCGTAGTAGAACCCGTCCTTGATGGCCGGTCCGACCCCGAGCCTGGCATCCGGGAAGAGCTCGAGCACTGCCGCGGCCATCATGTGGGCGGCGCTGTGCCGCATCGCGGCGAGGTGGTCTTCCGTGCCCGATGAGAGCGCCGCGCTGGCGTCGCTCGCGATCTCGTCAGCGTCGATCGTCATGCGCCGAAGCGTAACGCATGCGTCAGACGCGTTTCATCTGCTCGAAGGGCTGGAGGCATTCGGCGCAGTGATAGATCGCTCGGCACAGCGTCGGGCCGAAGGGGTTCTCGAGCGTCGTGTTGCGTGAGCCGCAGTACGGGCACTCGGCGATCGGCAGGATCGCGAGCTCGTCGAGACCGGCGGCCTCGTCCGGCACCGACGGACCGATGTGCGGCGGGGCGAACCCGCTTCGTCGCAGCCGGTCGCGCCCGACGGGCGTGATCCGTTCGCTCGTCCACGGCGGGTCGAAGCTGATCTCCACCTCGACGCGGCCGGCCACTCCGAGCGCGCCGATACGCTCGGTGACCTCGTTACGCATGACCTCGACCGCCGGGCAGCCGACGAACGTCGGCAGCAGCTCGATCCGGGCCCTGCTCGCATCGACGGAGACGGAGCCGATGACGCCGAGGTCCACGAGGCTGATGGCCGGAATCTCCGGGTCGCTGATCCGAGCGAGCTCGTCCCAGACTCGGCGCTCATCCGCGTCGACGTGGGTCGCTACCACACCGCACCCTCCTCCGAGGTCGCCACCATCGTGAGCTCGCCGTGGAGCCAATGGAACTCGTCCGTGCGTCGCCTGCGGCCATCGGGCTCGGGCGCGATCGCGGGGAGCGGGCCGGCGATCGGCTCGACCACCGGTCGCACCTGGTTCAGCCAGGTCGCGTGCAGGGCCGTCATTGGCTCCGGCAGGACACCCGACCGGATGAGTGCCGGCTCTCCGTCGAGCGGAGCGAAGATCGCCTGCGCGTCGGACCACAGGATCCGAATGGCATTCGCGAGGCGCTCGCGACCCTCCGGCGCACCATCGGCCAGCCGTCGAAGCCAGGCGGCGGCGTGCAGCTGGTGGTAGGTCTCCTCCCGCCGCATCTTGGTCGTCAGCTGTGCGAGTGGCTCGTGTGCCGAACGAGCAAGTGCGGCCAGGCGCACGGCGTCGGCCGTCTCGTACAGGTAGCGACGTCCGACGCTGAAGGCCCAGTCGCCCCGCGCGTGGTTCAGCAGCGCCGCGTGGCGGAAGGCGTCCGCGTCGCGGCCAAAGGCGATGGCATCGGCGTCGTCCCCGGTCAGATCGGCAAGCAGCTCGTAGAGGGCCTTCGCGTGGCCGATCTCGTCCTGGGCGACCGAGCTCGTCGCCACGTCCTCCTCGAGCATGGGCGCGATGCCGGTCCACTCGGAGTCCCAGAAGCCGATGACGAACTCGTCGTCGGCGACGCTGAGGATCAGCTCCGCGAGCGCCGCGCGCGTGGCCGCATCGAGGGCCGGAGGTGCGCTCGTCACTCCCCTGCCCCCTCGGCAGCGGCGCGCTGCTTCGCCGCCTCGAGCTTGTGCTTGATGAGGTAGCCGCCCGGCTTCTTGTGGCTCCGGTCGAACGGCGGCTTCAGCAGGTCGGGGTCGTCGAGCTCGGTGATGGCATCGCGGGCGACGATCCAGAGCCGATGCGACTCCCCGCGGCGGCCGTAGAACTCGCGCGCGTAGTGCATGGCCAGCTCCTCGTCGGGTGCGTTCACGTTCCCGGCGTGGATCATGGGGTCACCCTCGTCCTCCTGGCGGAAGACCTCCCAGACGCGTCCGCTGGCGTTCATCTCGGCAGAGCGTAGCGCGACGGGCAACATCGTGGTGAAACGGGCCGTCATCGCCGTACCATCTCGGGTGAGACAGGACCGATGCGACCCACGAACCGCCTTCGACACCGCTCAGCAGCCGCGCTCGTGGCGGGTGGCTTGCTGGCGGCCATCGTGGCCACGCCGGCGTCCGCGTATCCGCCGCAGGATGCCGCCTATCTCGACTACGCCGAGATGGTCGACGAGATCGAGGCGATCGCCGATGGGAATCCCCGCATCGCGCGGCTCTTCAGCATCGGTCGCTCATTCGAGGGGCGGGAGATCTGGGCGGCCTCGGTCAGCGACCAGGTCGCGACAGATGAGGGCGAGCCGGAAGTGCTGTTCGACGGTGGGATCCACGGGCGTGAGCACCTGAGCACCGAGATGGCCGTCTTCCTCTTTCGCAGGCTGGTCGACGGGTATGGGTCCGACCCGCGGATCACCCAGGTCGTCGACTCGCGCGAGGTCACGATCGTCTTCAACCTCAACCCGGACGGTTCGGAGCACGACCACACCGCCAGCGGCTATCGGAGCTGGCGCAAGAACAGACAGCCGACGCCCGGCAGTGCGGAGGTCGGCACCGACATCAATCGGAACTTCGGGTATCACTGGGGCACGAATCCCCTGAACGCCGCGCCCGACGCGAACACGTACCGCGGGCCGGCGGCCTGGTCGACGCCGGAGGCGACCGCCTTCAGACAGTACGTGGACGGTCGCGTCGTCGGCGGACGCCAGCAGATCCGCGTGCACATGACGTTCCACCAGTACGGTCGCATCGTGCTCTACCCGTTCGGATGGACGGCCGAGCCGATTCCGGCCGACATGGATCCGGCGGACCACGCCACGTTGGTGGCGATGGCCAGCGAGATGGGGCGCCGCAGTGGCTACGCGGCCGCGCAGTCCTCGAGCGGCGAGATCCATGTCGGCAACCAGGTCGACTGGATGTACGGCACGCACCGGATCCTGAGCTTCACCCTCGAGATGGGCGACTCGTTCACCATGCCCGACGAGGCCATCGGCCCGGAGACCGAGAGAAACCTCGATACGGCGCTCTACGCCATGGAGCAGGCCGGTCGGACGCTCCTGCCCAATACCGCCATGAGCGCGCCCTGATCGGTGCCCTCGGCGTCGCAGCGGCCTATGCTGCGGCCGTTGCTCCGAGCATTGCGTCGCGGACCCACTGCGTGTCGGCGTAGTTGGCCCGCCGGAACTCGAGGCGCGACTGTGACGCGGGGCCGTGGCCGGTGACCACCGACTTCAGCTCCGCCCAGTCGGGCTCGGTGTACTGCCAGCGCCCGGAGGGCTCGTCGTAGCGCAGATTCGGGTCGGGGATCCGCAGGCCGAGCTCCAGGATGCGCGGCACGTAGATCGACAGGAACTCCTGGCGCAGCTGCTCGTTGTTCTTGCTCTTGATGCCCCAGTGCAGGTCCTTGTCCTTCGCCGGATCGGTCGGCGGGCCGTGCATCTGCATCAGCGGGCCCCACCACCGGTCGAGGGCCTCCTGGACCATGGCGCGCTGGGCATCGGTGCCGTTCATCAGGGTCAGCACCACGTCGCGGCCGTGCATGATGTGCACCGACTCCTCCCAGCAGATCTTGCGCATCGTGCGCGCATACGGCGCATAGGACGAGTCGCGCAGAGCCTGCTGGCTGACGATGGCGGCGGCGTCGACGAGCCAGGCGATGATCCCGACGTCGGCCCACGAGCGCGTCGGATAGTGGAAGACATTGTGGAACTTGGTCTTGCCGTCGAGGAGGTCCTGCATCATCGCGCCCCGCGGCTTGCCGAGGTCCTCGGCCACGCGATAGAGGAGCTGGGCGTGCCCGACCTCGTCCTGGATCTTGCTGGTGAGCGCCAGCTTCCTGCGCAGGTTCGGGGCGCGCATGATCCAGTCCCGCTCGGGCAGCACGCCCATGAGCTCGGAGTTGGCGTGCATCTCGACGAACTTCAGGATCGCGGCGCGATATTCGTCGGGCATCCAGTCGTCGGCCTCGACCTTGCCGCCCGACCCGACGTGCGCGAAGAAGGCATCGGCGTCACCAGGCTCGTATGGGGCCGGTCCGTTCAGCGGCTGGATCGTGGTCGCGTCATCCATGGCGTCGAACAGGGTACCGCAGGACCCATGCCGGTTCCATGGAGCGCACGCTCAGGCGCGATGCAGCTCGAGCGTTGTCTCCAGGACGTCAGGCACCAGCATCGAAGCCAGCGAGGCGCCCGCCCGCGGGTACTTCTCCTCCAGCGCGCGGCTGCACGCCTCGATTCGGTCCTCGTCCTCCGCCCTCTCCGCGCGGATCGGGATCCGCGTCGCACCGGCGATCACCTCGCCGTCCGGATACGCCAGCAGGTCGCGATACCAACGACCGCGGCGGCCGCGGACCGATCGCACGAGGACGCGGCCGGCCGCGTCCACCACGATCCAGATCGGGGTCACGCGACCCGGCTCGGCGGCCGCGCGCCGGGTCTCGATGCGCACCGTGCCGGTGGTGCGCATGGCCTCGAGCTCGGGGCCTGTGAACGCTCCGCTCATCCGTCGTGCGGCGCGCGCTTGAGGGGCCGGTGCCAGCGCTCGTACGCCTCGGCGCGTGAGACGGCGACGTTGAGGCGATCGTTCGCGACTTCGACTTCGGGCGTCGGGACGTAAAGGTCCACCGGCAACAGGCCGGCCGTGCGCACGAGCAGGTAGTCGACGAACACGGCGTCGACGCGGCCAATGCGCCGGCCATCCACGCCGCGCAGCGGCGCTCCGACGCGAATGGTCCCGGATGCCGAGGTGTCCACCGTCGAAGGCTAGCGCACTGCGACGCGCACGACCCCGGGAGCGACCTCGACGCGCAGCGGCAGTGTCCCGAACGGCTCGCCATCGAGGTGAACTCTCGTCGGCTCGTCACCCTCGATCAGGACAACAGCTCCAGCGTGCGTGCTCACCGCGGGATGCGCAACGTGCGTTCCGCGATAGAGGTTGCGGAGCTGCCGGATCGCGGTCAGGCGCGAGATGTCGCCGACCACGCAGATGTCGAGGCGACCGTCGTCGGTCTGCGCCCCGGGCGCGATGCGCATCCCGCCGCCGTAGTACTCGCCGTTGGCCACAGCCACGAAGAGCACGCTGCCCTCGACGACCTCGTCATCGATCGTGACGCGCACGCGGCGATTCTCGAATCGACGGAGCTCGCTGATCGTTGTGAGCAGGTACCCGGCGCGCCCCGCCTGCCAGCCTTGACGGGCCGCCATCGCCATCGCGACCTGGGCATCGAAGCCGATGCCACCGGCCGATGCGAACCAACGCTCCCGTCCCTCTCCGTTGGTGGCTCGCGCCGCGTCGAGCGGCCGCGTGGTGCCTCCTATGGCGGCCGTCCACGCCTTCGCCGGGTCCGAGGGAAGCCCCAGGCTTCGGGCGAGGTCGTTGCCCGTTCCGACCGGAACGACGCCGAGCGCCGGTTGGCCGCCGCCCGCCAGCAGGCCGTTGAGCACCTCCTGGACGGTCCCGTCCCCGCCTACGGCGACGACGCGCTCGCGTCCTTCCCGCATCGCCGCGGCCGCCATCTCCTCCGCCTCGCCGCTCCGAGTCGTGACGCGCAGATCGATGTCGGGCCGGAGCTCGAGGCGTTCGCGGATCCAGCCCACCATGCCAAGTGCGCGGCCCGATCCGGCGACCGGGTTGACGACGATCAGCGGCCCGTTTGACACGCGCCGATTGTGCGGTTGGCGTCAAGCCGCTCGACGCGCTAGGGTGCGGGCATGGACCGATGGCTCACGCGCAGCGCGCGGGTGGTGGGCACGGCGACTGGCGCCCTCCTCGGCCTGGTCGCCATCCAGCTCCTGCGGCTGCGCCGCATGGAGTTCCTGCCGCCGCACCCCGGGTTCGAGATCGACCACGTCGTGGATCCGACAGGCGGCCCCGTCCACGGGGATAGCCTGCGGCTCGTCGTGCTGGGCGACTCGACGACGGTGGGGGTTGGCGTGGACCGACCGGAGCACGCGCTGCCGCACCTGATCGCCCAGCGCATCGCCGACGCCGAGCGGCGCGCGGTGCACGTCGTGAACTACGGCTGGTCCGGGTCTCGCGCGGCCGACCTGGTCCCGAAGCAGCTGCCTCGCGCGCTGGAGCCGCTGCGGCCAGCCGACGCGGACCCGTTCATCGCCGGCGCCGACGTGGTAGCGGTCGTGATCGGCGCCAACGACGCGACGCACCGCACCCGACCCGCGCGGTTCCGAGCGGACCTGCGCGCCACGTTCGACGCGGTCAGGGCGGCCGCACCACGCGCACGGATCGTCCACGCCGGGATCCCGGCCTTCCGCGGCGCGCTACGGACGCTCGAGCCGCTGATGTTCATCACCGATCACTACGCCCGCCTTCTGCGGCCGATCAGCGCGCAGGAGTCGGCGCGCGCGGGCGTCGCCTACGCCGACCTGGCGCGAGACGTCCCGCCGCGCATCAGGGGCCGGCGGGACGTCCTGGCGAGCGATCGGTTCCATCTGTCCGCCGTCGGGTACGGCGCCTGGGCCGACGTGATCGTCGAGGCGCTGCGAGGAGGAGCCGACGGGCCGGTCGCCGACCTCGCCATGGCCACCGGCGCCTGAGATTCGGGTTGCGCGGCCCCTGCGGCCGGATGCATCCTACGCAGACCATCCGAGTGCTCCGGGGGAATTCGACTTGCGCCGCGCCACCACCATCCTCGCCGCCCTGGTCACGCTCTTCGTCAGCACGTCCGGCACGGCCGCGGGCCGGGAGGCGGAGCCGGTCGCCCCGAAGGTCGCGATCATCGTCGGGCCGGTCGGCGCCGAGCTGACGCCGGTGTACCTCGAGCTCGCCGAGCTCGCGGCAACCGCGGCCGAGGAGCGGGGTGCCACAGTCGAGCGTGCCTACTCGCCCGATGCGACGGCCGACCGGGTGCTCGAGGCGGTGGAGGGAGCCAACATCGTCATCTACCTCGGCCACGGTGTCGGCACGCCCAACCCGTACTCGGACCATCCCAGCCCGCACGCGGTCAACGGATGGGGCCTGAATGGTTCCAACCCGTCCGACGACCACGCCGACTCGGTCCGCGACGGCAACCTGGCGTACTACGGCGAGGCGTGGATCGCGGCGAACGCGCGACCGGCTCCCGGCTGGGTGATGATCTACTCCAACGCGTGCTACGCGCCGGGCGCCGGGGAGGGCTTCGAGGAGCCGGCCGACGAGGCGACCGCGGCCACGCGAGTCAGCGCCTACTCCCATGCGCCGCTGGCCGACCTCGGCGCATCGGCGTACTTCGCCACCGACTTCTACGGAGGCGCCACGCACCTGGTCGCCACCATCCTCGACAACCCCGACGCCGCCTACGGCGACGTCTTCGCGTCGGAGCCGCGATTCGAGGTCGATGCCGTCAGCGTGCTCCCGCACGCGTCGGTCGAAGGAGACGAGACCTGGCTCCAGCGCAGCATCTACTTCGAGGGCGCGGCGAACTACTGGTACGCCTTCGCGGGGGATCCCGAGGCGAGCTTCAGCGGCACGCCCGATCGCCTCGGCGGAAGGCCCCTCGCGGCGGACGTCCCCGAACTGACGAGCGCCCAGGGGTTCGTCAGCGGCATGGCCTCGAGCTATTCGCACAGCGTCGGCTGGACGGGGCGAGCCACCGTGGCCCTGCCGGTCGCGCTCGGAGGCGGGATTCCGTCAGGCGCCCCGGACGAGGTCCTCGTCTGCGCCGACCACTGCGCCCTGCTGCCGGTCGTGGACTCGTGCCCGTGCTACGTCGGCACCACCGATCAGCGCGTCGCGAACCTGTCCCACGCGGCGTGGCGAATGATCACCGACGACCCGCTCGAGGAAGGGCTGGTGCAGGTCGAGGTGTACTTCGTGTCGACGCTCCCGCTGGCCGCTCCCGGCCAGCCCGACAGCGAGGCATCGAGCTCTACCCGACGTTGACCGTGATCGTGTGGCGGCCCCGGGCTCCGTCCGGCGCCGGCGGCGTGCGCTCATCGGTCTGGACCTCGCCGGTGCCGTCGGTCGCGCGCACCTGGAGCCTGTGCTCGCCCGGCGTCGCTGCCCAATGGTGGACGAACTGCACCCACGTGGCGTCCGAGATCGGCCGGCTCGTCTCGGCCTCGACCCAGCCCTCGTCGTCGACCTGCACCTCCACCGCGCTGATCCCCCGGTCCGGCGCCCAGGCCACCCCCGCGATGGGCACCGTCCCGGCCGAGACGCTGTCGCCGCTCCGCGGCGTGTCGATGCGTGACTGGGTGAGGATCGGCCCCTCCTTCGACCAGCCCAGCGGCACCCAGTAGGCGTCGAATCCGTCCCAGGTGGCGAGCTCGATCTCCGAGAGCCACTTCGTGGCGCTGACGTAGCCGAACAGACCGGGCACGATGAGCCGCGCCGGGAACCCATGGTTGGCGGGCAGCGCCTCGCCATTCATGGCGACCGCGACCATCGGCTCGCGCTCATCGGCCAGGGCGTGAGCGAGGGGGAAGCCGACCGTGAAGCCGTCCACCGAGCGACCGACGACCTGGCTCGCCTCCGCCCTCACACTCGCCTGGTCGAACAGCTCCTTGAGGCGGACGCCGCGCCAGAGCGCGTTGCCGACGAGGTTGCCGCCGACCTCGTTGCTCACGCAGGCGATCGTGACGTACTGGTCGAAGAGCGGCATGGCCAGGAGCTCGTCATAGGTGAGCTCGATCTCGCGATCGACGAGCCCGTGCACCTTGAGGCGCCACGACCCGATGTCCGGGCGCGGAACGAGAAGCGCGGTGTCGATCCGGTAGAACTCGGTGTTGGAGGTCACGATCGGCGTGATTCCCGCCTCCGCCAGCGAAGCCCCCGCGGGCAGTGGATCGACCGGCGTCACCGCATCGGGGACGCCTCCGCTGGCCTGGTTCGCCACCGCTTCCTGGTTCTGGACCAGGAACCGGCCGAGGAGGCTGGCTCCGGCCGCGACACCCACCACCGCAATCGAGGTCCCGATGAACCGGCGCCGTCCCCAGTCCGGCATCTGGGCCGTCGATGCCCCCTCGCGATCGGCGATGCCGATGAGCAGGTTGAAGGTGCCCAGGGCGATGCCGACGGCCACCACCGCGATGACGACGCTGATCAGCGGCTCCGCCAAGGGGTTGCGCAGCGAGGCCCCCAGCGCCAGGAGCCCGCCTCCGCCGAACCCGATGAGCGCCGCCGACGGTCGAATGCGCGCCACCATGCCGATGCCCGCCGCGGCGGCGAGGGCCACCGCGCCGATGAAGATGTTGAGGACGAGCTTGTCCGCCTCGCCGAACAGGTCGACCACGAACTGCTTCGCACCGGGAGGTTGAAGCGAGATGACGAGGTCGCCCACGGCGATGATCGGGCTCACCGCCCCCGGGACGATCCCGGCCAGCAGTTCGGCAGCACCCAGCGCGGCGGCGCCGGCCGCGACGCCTGCAACGGCGGCCTGGCGGGCGGTTGCTCCCCGCCGCGCCGGATGGTCGATGGTCATGGTCTGGATACGGGCCTGGTTTCGAGGGACATCATCGTACGTCGCGTGCCTATCATCGGCTCGTGACCACCCGGATCGATCTGCGCTCGGACACCGTCACCCTGCCCTCCCCGGCGATGCGCGCCGCGATGGCGGAGGCCGACGTCGGTGACGACCAGTACGGAGAGGACCCGTCGGTCAATCGGCTCCAGGCCGAGGTGGCCGACCTCCTCGGCACCGAGGCGGCGCTCTTCCTGCCCAGCGGGACGATGGCGAACCAGGTCGCCCTGCGCACGCTGACGCGCCCCGGGGACGACGTGCTGGTCCCATCCGACTCGCACATCGTCCTCCACGAGACCGGCGGAGGCGGCGCCAACGCCGGCGTCCAATTCAGCGTCGTCGGCTCGGGCGGCACATACGACGCCGATGCGGTCCGGGCCGCCCTCAAGCCCCGCGGCCACGTGGTCTACCCGCCCACCGCCCTGCTCGTGGCGGAGAACACGCACAATCGCGCCGGCGGCATCGTGCTCGACCCCGCCACCCTCCGGGACGCCGTCGCCGCGGCGCGATCGCAGGGCGTCGCGACGTACCTCGACGGGGCCAGGCTGCTCAACGCTGCGGTGGCCAGCGGCGCCTCGCCGGCTGATCTCGCCGCGGGGTTCGACCTCATCGGGCTCTCGCTCAGCAAGGGCCTCGGCTGCCCCGTCGGATCGCTGCTCGCCGGATCGAGCGACGTCATCGCCATCGCCCATCGCTACCGGCGCATGGCCGGCGGCGCGATGCGGCAATCCGGGATCCTCGCCGCGGCGGGCTCCTACGCGCTGGCCCACAACGTCGAGCGGCTGGCCGACGACCACGCCAATGCCCGTCTGCTGGCCGAGGAGCTGCTCCGGGGCGATGACATCGATCTGGACCTGTCGACGGTTCAGACGAACATCGTCGTCTTCTCGCTCGTCGAGCGGCACGGTGTGCCGGACGCGGCGACGTTCATCGCGCTCTGCCAGGAGCGTGGCGTGCTCCTCAACGCCTTCGGCCCGCGCATCGTGCGAGCCGTGACCCACCTCGACCTCACGGCGGACGACTGCCGCGCCGCGGCGACCGTGATGCGCGCGGTGGCCGACGGGCGCTAGACCTGCTCGATCGGCTCGGTTGGAACGTTCGGATCGAGCTTCAGGGCCGCCGAGTTGATGCAGTAGCGCAGGCCGGTCGGCTGGTCGCGCGCGTCGTCGAAGATGTGGCCCAGGTGGCCGCCGCAACGGGCGCAGTGGACCTCGGTGCGCGTCATGAAGAACGCCCGGTCCGTCTCCGTCTCGACCGCGTCAGGTGTGGCGGGCTGGTAGAACGACGGCCAGCCGGTCCCGGACTCGAACTTCGTGCCGGCGTCGAACAGCTCGGCGCCGCAGCCGGCGCAGCGGTAGACCCCGGAACCGTGCTCGTCCCAATAGGTCCCGGTGAAGGCTCGCTCCGTCCCCTTCTCGCGCAGGACGTGGTACTGCTCGGGAGTCAGCTCGGCGCGCCAGTCGGCGTCGCTCTTCGTCAGCTTCTCGGTCGTCATGCGCACAGCGTACGCCTTGCGGCGCCTATCCTCACGCCGTGAAGGCGACACGCATCCTCCTCGCGCCAGGCGCCTCCGGCGATCCGAAGCAGCTCGCTCGCCACCGCGCCGGCCTGGCGAAGCGAGGCTTCGAGGTCGAGCACGTGGCACTCCCACGCGGCTCGGCGGAACGCGCCATGCCCGTGTACCTCGAGGCGCTCAGCGACGGTGCGGCGACCACGGTCATCGGCGGCCAGTCGTTCGGCGGCCGGGTGGCGACGCTCATCGCTCCGGATGCGCGGCCGGCGGCCGTCGTGTGCTTCAGCTATCCGCTCCACGCCCCCGGTCGACAGGAGCGCTGGGAGGAGCGCACGTCGCACTGGCCGATGGTCTCGTGCCCGGTGCTGCTGCTGTCCGGCGAATCGGACCCGTTCGCCGAGATCGGCCTCCTGCGGCGGGCCGTCGATCAGCTTCCGGACGCCCGGCTGGTCACCTACCCCGGCCTCGGGCACTCGTTGTCCGCGGTGCTCGAGCAGGCGCTGAGCGAGGTCGAGGTCTTCATCGGCGCCAATACCTGACAGGTTACGTCTCCAATTCGAGCGTATCCTGAGCCGATGCGGGCCTCCCGACTCGTCCAGCTGCTGCTCCTGCTCCAGGCGCGCGGCCGCGTGACCGCCGCCGTGCTGGCGACCGAG
The DNA here is from genome assembly GCA_963828485.1 of uncultured Chloroflexia bacterium. Lineage (GTDB taxonomy): Bacteria > Chloroflexota > Limnocylindria > QHBO01 > QHBO01 > JACDBZ01. The sequence goes on along the minus strand of CAWHEV010000010.1, from coordinate 517,506 downwards.
CTCGAGGTCTCCGAGCGGACCATCCATCGCGACGTCGATGCCCTCAGTGCCGCCGGCGTGCCGATCTACGCGGAGCGCGGCCCGCACGGCGGGATCCAGCTCGTCGACGGCTACCGAACGCGGCTCACCGGGCTCACCGGTGACGAGGCCGAGGCGCTCTTCCTGTCCGGGCTGCCCGGCCCGGCCGCCGAGCTCGGGCTCGGCACAGTCGTGGCCGCTGCGCGGCTCAAGGTCCTCGCCTCGCTGCCCACCGAGCTGCGGGCGCGCGCGTCGCGCCTGGTCGAGCGCTTCCATCTCGATGCCGCCGGCTGGTTCCAGGCGGGGGAGACGGTCCCCCACCTCGGCGCAATGGCCGACGCGGTCTGGGAGTCGCGGCGCATGCGCATCCGGTATCGGCGCGGGGATGCCGGCGTCGAGCGCATCGTCGAGCCGCTGGGCCTCGTCCTCAAGGCGGGCATCTGGTACGTCGTAGCCCTGAGCGACGGGGACGTGCGCACGTATCGTGCGCGCAGAATCCTGGACGCCGAGCCAACCGGTGAGAGCTTCGAGCGGCCCCCGGCATTCGATCTCGCGGCCCATTGGACGGAGTCGATCGCTGCCTACGAAAGCGCCACGCCGCGCATCACGGTGACGGTGCGGGTCGACCCCGACGCCCTCGGGCTCCTGGCCGACCAGGTCGGCGAGCGGGCGTTGCGCCGCGCCGAGCGGCTCGACGGAGCCGATGCCGACGGCTGGTACCGCCTCCGGATCGCGATCGACTGGCCCGACGAGGTGCCGGGTCGGCTCCTCGCCATAGGCGGCAGGCTGGAGATCCTCGACCCACCCCAGGTGCGGGAACGCGCCCTCCAGCTCGCGCGAGGCGCCATCGAGCGCCACGCGCAGCCGACCCGATGACGTAGGCTGCGGCAACGGATGAATGCGCGCACCACAGACACTCCGAGCAGCTCCTCTTCGCTCGGCGTCCTGCGCGGCCTGCTGCTCATCGAGGCCGTCGCCCTGCTGGCCGCCACGATCTTCCTGAGCATGCTCGCCGCCGGGGTCGAGAGCTTCCTGGGGGACGGCTCGAGCGAGACCTCGATCCGGTTCGCCGCAGGCGGCACGATCATCCTCGCCATCCTGGCCGCGTTCGCCTCTCGAGGGGTGCGGAGGCGACGGGGATCGGCCTGGACCCTTGCCGCCATCCTGCAAGTCCTCATCGCCATCGGCACCGGCGTCGCCATCCTCGTCGCCGAGTGGCACCCCGTGCTCGCCATCGGCTTCGTGCTCCCGGCGGTCGTCATGCTCGTCCTTTCGAGCGCATCGGTGCGCGAGGCGCTCGGCCAAGCCTGACCTTCGACGCTTGCCTCGAACATGACAGGATTCGTCATCAATCGCTCCTAAGATGGACCGATGAGCGCACATGACCCGGGGCCGGAGATCGCGGCGGAGCGCGGTGAGGCCCACGCGACCGCGGCGCGGGATCCGCTCACGGTCGGGCAGGCGAGCATCCGGATCGGCACGGCATCGTGGACCGACCCGACCATGACCGCGCCGGGCGTCTTCTACCCGCCCGACGCCGGCAGCGCCGAGGATCGGCTCGTCTACTACGCCAACCAGTTCCCGCTGGTCGAGGTGGATGCCACGTACTACGCGCTGCCCGCGCGCCGCACGGGCGAGCTGTGGCTCGAGCGAACCCCGCCCGACTTCACGTTCGACATCAAGGCGCACGCGCTCATGACCGGGCAGCCCTCGGAGCCGAAGCGGCTGCCGAAGGACCTGCGAGAGGCGCTGCCGGCAGAGCTGCAGGAAGCCAAGCGGGTCTACGCTCGTGACCTGCCGAATGAGATCGAGGACGAGATCTGGAGCCGCTTCCTCGACGGCATCGAGCCGCTGCGCAGCTCCGGCAAGCTGGGGGCGGTCTTCCTCCAGTACCCGCGCTGGTTCTTTCCCTCCAACGAGTCGCGCGACGAGATCGTCAAGGCCAAGGAGCGCCTGGGCGACACGCCGTTCGCGGTCGAGCTGCGACATGCGAGCTGGCTGAACGAGAAGAACGCGGACCGCACGACGCGATTCTTCACGAAGTACGAGATCCCGTTCGTCATGGTCGACGCGCCGCCGGGAACGAGGTCGTCCGTGCCACCGATGACGCTCGTCACCTCGCCGAAGATGGCGGTCGTCCGCTTCCACGGGCGGCGCACCGAGACGTGGGAAAAGACCGGGATCCCGGTGGTCGAGCGATTCCGGTACCTCTACGACGAGGGCGAGCTCGGCGAGTGGGTCCCCCGCATCCGGGAGGTGGCCGAACAGGTGCCGGAGATCCACGTCCTGATGAACAACTGCTATGCCAACTACGGCACGACGAACGCGCGCGAGATCGCCGACCTGCTCGCCTCCGAGGTTCCGCGTCTCGATCGCTGAGCCGCTAGGCTGTCCGGCGTGGGGATCCGTCGAGCACCGCCGATCATCGCCTGCCTGATCGCGGCGGCCTGCACGTTCCCACCCCTGACGACACCGACGCCGTCGCCCTCGCCCACGCCGACCGCCAGCCCCACACCCGAGCCGACGGCGAGTCCGGTGCCGACCCCAACGCCGATCCCCACACCCGGCCGAACCGACATCCCGTCCTTCGCGGGCGCCGAGCTGGTCGACACGACCATCGACGGCATGCGCGTGCGTCAGCGGCCCGGGACCGATGCCCGGATCATCGCCCCGCTGCTGCCGCTCGGTGCGCGGCTCGAGGTCGTCATGGGCCCGATCGTGAACGACGGACAGGGCTGGTACCTCGTCTCCGACGCCCAGGCTCAGGATCTCGGCTTCGAGGAAGGCTGGGTCGCGGCCGGCCACGAGCCCGAGCCGTTCCTCGTCACGAGCGGCGACACCGCCGAGGGTTCGACGACGGTGCTCGGCCTCGCGGGGAGCGGCGACGCCGAGCATGGCCCCATCGAGATCGATGACGATGCCGACTACGCGATTCGCTGGGTCGCAGCCGACCCGGAACTCCAGCGCTGCGCCTTCTCCGCCTCGCTCGCCGAGGGCGCCGAGGATCCCGTCCCGGCCATCCGGGCCACCATCGGTGGCGATCTCGTGCCAGGCACGCTCCAGCCGAACGCCTTCGATGGGCTCGGCGTCCGCGGGCTCGTCTTCCTCGGTGTCGTCTCCGACTGCGATTGGACGCTGGCCATCGTCCGCGTGCCCGAGCCATCACCGGAGCCGTCTCCCTCGGACTGACACGTCCGACGGGCGCTTCCGACAGGCGAGCTGTCGCGCGCCGGGGCTAGGCTTGATGCAGCGATGCAGCTCATCGACGGCAAGCCCGTCTTCTCCGCCACCGACCTCGTCGGCTACCTCGCCTGCGAGCATCTGACCGGCCTCGAGCGCGCGGCGCTGCACGGAACCATCGAGCGGCCGCATCGGAACGATCGCGAGCTGGAGGTGATCCGCAAGCGCGGATTCGCGCACGAGGCGCGCTACCTCGATGAGCTGCGCGCCGAGGGACGATCCGTGGTCGTCGTCGAGCGCGACGACGAGGCCGACCGCGCCGCCCAGATCCGGGGCCAGGCCGAGGCGACCGTTGCCGCCATGGCCGACGGCGCCCAGGTGATCTTCCAGGCGACCTTCTTCGACGGCCGTTGGCTCGGCTATGCCGACTTCCTGCTCCGCGTGGACGAGCCGGATCGACCGTCGACCTGGGGTCCGTATCACTACGAGGTCGCCGACACCAAGCTCGCCCGCCACGTGAAGGCCGGCGCGGTTCTCCAGATCTGCTCGTACGTCGAGCAGCTCGAGGGCCTCCAGGGCGTCCATCCGCATCGAATGCACGTCGTCCTGGGCGGGAGCGCCCGCGAGACCGCGACTCTCCGGGTCGACGACTACATGGCCTATTACCGCGCCGCCAAGGCTCGCTTCGAGGCCGCCGTGCTCGGCCCGAGCGGAAGCCTCCTGCCGATCGGCGACGAAACGACCTACCCCGAGCCGGTGGAGCACTGCGACGTGTGCCGGTGGGCGGCTGTCTGCGCTCAGCGTCGCCGGGACGACGACCATCTCAGCCTCGTCGCCGGGATCAGCTCACGCCAGCGGACATCGCTGGCTGGCCGGGAGATCGACACGGTCGTGCGCCTCGCCAATGCACCGCTTCCCTTCCAACCTCCGCTCGACGGCTCCAGCGCGGCCAGCGTCGAGCGCGTGCGCGAGCAGGCGCGCATCCAGGTCACCGGCCGCGGCCTTCCGAAGCCGATCTACGAACTGCTCCTGCCGGACGCCGGCGAGCCGATCGAGCCGGAGCGCGGCCTCGCCATGCTGCCCGAGCCCGACCCCGGCGACCTGTTCCTCGACCTCGAGGGAGACCCCTACGCCTTCGATGACGGCGTGGACTACCTGTTCGGCCTCCTCGACATGGAGGACCGGTTCACGCCGATCTGGTCGTTCGACCCCGACAGCGCGGGCGAGGTGACGCTCGCCGGCGAGAAGGCCGGATTCGAGCGCCTGATGGACCTGCTCGTCGAGCGTCTCGAGCGCCACCCGGGGATGCACATCTACCACTACGCCAGCTACGAGCCCACGGCGCTCAAGCGGCTCATGGGGCGCCACGCGACGCGGGAGGACGAGGTCGATCGGCTGCTTCGCGGCGGGATCCTGGTCGACCTGTTCCGCGCCGTGCGGCAGGGGCTGCGGGCATCGGTCGAGAGCTATTCGATCAAGCGCATCGAGCCGATCTACGACTTCGTGCGCGCGATCCCGCTCCAGGATGCGGGGTCGAGCATCGTCGCCTTCGAGGAGTGGCTCGAGCTGGGCGAGGGCGAGCGCCCCGCGTCCCAGATCCTCGAGGAGATCGCCGCGTACAACCGCGACGACGTCGTGAGCACCGCCCGGCTTCGGGACTGGCTCGAGGCACTCCGCTCCGAGCTGGCGGCAGCGACCGGGCAGAGCGTCCCGCGCCCGGTCCCCGTCTCGGGCGACGCGCCCGTCGCGCTGGCAGCCTCGGAGGAGCGCGTGGCGGAGGTCGCGGACGCGCTCACCGAAGGCGTTCCGGCCGACGTCGTCGAGCGGACGCCCGAGCAGCAGGCGCGCTGGCTCCTCGCCCAGCTGCTGTCGTGGCATCGGCGCGAGAGCAAGGCGACGTACTGGGAGTTCTTCCATCGCATGGAGCTCGACGCAACCGAGCTCACGATCGACAAGGGCGCCCTCGGGCCGCTCGAGGTCGTCGAATGCGTCCGTGAGCCGTACCTGCCGCCACGCGCGAAGCTCCTCCGCCAGGTCTGGCGCTATCGACATCCACCGCAGGACTACGACATCGGCCCGCGGAGCGCGCTGTACGACCCCGCGCTGCGCCAGGCCCATCCCGATGCCGGCATGAAGGCGTGGAAGCTGAACGCCACGATCGTCGCGATCGACGACGGCGACAGCACGATCGACGTCGAGTGGATGGGCGACGGTGCGGAGCCCGCGCATCCGGCCGGCCTCGTCCCGCTCGACACGTTCAATGACCGCCTTCACCGCGCCGCGCTCCTCCGCCTCGGCGAGTGGGTCGTCGATCACGGCATCGACGCCGACGGGCCATGGCGCGCGGCCCGAGACCTGCTCCTGCGGCGCGAGCCGCGCGCGGGGCAGCCGCCCGGAGCGGCCCTGTGCGCCGCGGGCGAGGCGGAGCTGGACGCCGCCAGGCGGCTCGCCGTCGCACTCGACCACACCGCGCTCGCGATCCAGGGGCCCCCTGGGTCCGGAAAGACCTATACCGGGGCACGGATGATCCTGTCCCTCGTGGCGGCCGGGAAGCGGATCGGCATCAGCGCCAACAGCCACAAGGTCATCGGCAACTTCATCGGCGCGGTGCGCGATGCCGCGCGGGATTCCGGGATGGCGGTCCGCATCGCCCAGAAGATCACCGAGGATGGCCAGGGCGTCGACCACGAGGACGTGCTCGTCACCAGGGACAACGACGTGGTCCGCGACGGCCTGCGCCAGGGCACCTTCGACGTCGTCGGGGGCACCTCGTGGCTGTGGGCATCCGATCAGAGCGACGGGTTGGTCGACGTCCTCTTCGTCGACGAAGCCGGCCAGGTCGCGCTCGCCAACGTCCTCGCCACCGCGGGGGCGGCGGACTCGATCGTCCTGCTCGGTGACCCGCAGCAGCTCGACCAGCCGCTGCAGGGCTCCCACCCGCCCGGCGCAGACCGGTCGGCGCTCGGCCACCTTCTCGGCGGCCGCGCGACGATGCCGGACGAGCTCGGCCTGTTCCTCGAGCACACGCACCGGCTTCACCCCAAGGTCGCCCACTTCACATCGGATGCGTTCTACGAGGGTCGGCTCGAGGCGCGGCCCGACCTCGAGCTGCAGCGGGTCATCGGTCCTGCGCCGCTCGGCGGGAGTGGTCTCCGGTACGTCGAGGCGTTCCACGTCGGGGCCGACAGCGTCTCGCGCGCCGAGGCACTCCTGGTGGCCGGGGTCGTCCGCGCGCTCGTCGAGAGCGGCTCCTCCTGGATCGACCGGCATGGAACCGAGCACCTCATCGGCTATCGCGATGTGCTCGTCGTCGCGCCCTACAACGCCCAGGTCGGCCAGATCGCCAGCCTGCTGCCGGCCGAGGCTCGCGTGGGGACCGTCGACAAGTTCCAGGGCCAGGAGGCGGCGATCAGCATCTACTCGATGACGAGCAGCTCCCCCGAGGACGCGCCGCGGGGCATGAGCTTCCTCTACTCCCGCAATCGGCTGAACGTGGCGACCTCACGGGCTCGCTGCGTCGCGATCGTGGTGGCGGAACCGGCGCTCTTCCGCGTCAGGGCGCGGACGCCGGAGCAGATGCGGCTGGCAAACGCGCTGTGCCAGTTCGCCGAGCTCGCGCAGGCCCAGCGAAACGACTAGCGGTTCGAACCCTCCATCGACTCGGTCAGCACCACGTTCTCGGTGAGTGTCTCGTCGATCGGCTCGAACAGCACGCACGCGTACTCGCGATCCCCGTCGTCGAACGACTCCTCGCTTGGCGTGATGGCATTTGCGTAGAGGGCCGAGTCGGCGTAGGCGACGCCGACGAAGGTCTGGAACGTCGGGACGCAGAGGCTCTCGAAGATGACGTCGAACTCCGCATCGGTCGGGTACGTGGCGGTCTCGTGGTCCGCGATGTGGAACACCTGATATTCGTGCCCCTCGCCGCACGGAACCGCGTCGACGTCGCTGATCAACGTCTCCTCGCCGGTGTTGAAGCAATCACCGACCTGCAGGTCCGTGACGGCCAGCGTCCCGCCACGCTCGACCTCCCCCGAGCTGTTGCGTCCGGCCGAGAAGAGGTACCCGGCCACCAGGACGACGCCGACGATCGGGATCCACGCGAACCTCAGCCATCGCGTCCAGCCCGCCGGCTTGGGCGGCTCGGCGGCCTGCGTCGCCCACGCGGCCTGGTCATCGGTCGGCGCCTCGGCACCCCGGATCAGCCCGCACTTGACGCAGGCGGAGCTCGTCTCATCGTTGTCCGCGAAGCAGCGCTTGCAGACCCATCGCTCGTTCACGGCGCCACGGTAGCCGATCGCGTCGCACCGGCAACGTGACGTTCGTACGCGTCCACGAACCTGACCTGCTCCGACGTCTCGACCGCTTCGGGATGCCGAACCTGGCGCACGCGAGCGATCGCGTCGTGCGCCGCGACGCCGCCTGCGACGAGGGCGCAGGCCGCGACCAAGCCGGTGCGGCCGACGCCGCCCATGCAGGCGACGGCAACGTCGCCGCGCGAACGCGCCTCAGACAGCAGACCGAGCATCTCGTCCATCTCAGCCATGGACCGCGGCGCGCTTCCATCAGCGAGGGGCCGCCGGACGACCGCGACACCGGTCGCCGCCGCGCGTTGGACGATGTCGGGGTCGCCGAAGCGCGTCAGCTCGGCGTCGTCGACGAGCAGCAGCAGGTGGTGAATACCGGCGTCGCGCAGCGCGTCGAGATCCCGCTCCAGCTCGCGCCGGTAGATGCGGCCGGGGTAGCGCGTCGAGGTACCGCGCTTGCCCGGCAGGAAGGTCAGGCCGAGCCGTCCACGTAGGCCGTCGGCCAGCTCATCGGCCGCGATCCAATCGACGCGCAGCGGCGGGTCGAGATCCCCCTCGCCCACCTAGCTGACGCGGCCGTTGCCGCGCGGGCAGAAATGACCCTGGGGGTCCAGCGGCTGGCCGCAGAATGGGCAAGCGGGCCGTCCGGAAGTGAGCAGCGCCTCGGCACGGCGGACGAATCGGCGCGCCTGCGTCGGCTCCAGGCGAACGCGGAGCAGGTCCGGTCCTTCATCGGCGTCATCGGGCAGCTCGGCGTACTCGCCGTCCTCGGTGGGCGTCTGGGCCTCGATCACCACGGCATCACTTCCCGGGTCCCAGGCCAGTGCCATGGCTCCGACCCGGAACAGCTCGACGATCGGCTCCTCGAGCACGGGCTCGTCGGCCGGAGCCTCTGCGGCGGGTGCGTCCACGGCATCGAGCAGATCGTCGAGCCGCTCGGCGAGCGCGGCAACCTGCACCTTCTCGATCGCGACGCTGACCAGGGCGGTGCCCTGACGAGCCTGGAGGAAGAAGGCCCGCGTCCCGGGCTCGCCCACCGTCCCTGCCACGAAGCGATCGGGCTCATCGAAGATGAAGAGGCGTCGTGTCATCGTCATGCCATCGTAGCGGCTCGACCGGACTAGAGTGGATGTCGCCCATGAGCACCGCACCCAGCTTCGAGGCCTAGGTCGATGCGGGAGCGCTTCCGCCCATCGCGACCCCGACCGATGGCTCGGCCGCGGGAGCGTTTCGGTCGGATCTACCTCTCGCCCCGCGCGCGCCTGATTGGCGGATGGCTGGCAGCCCTCCTCCTCGTCCTCGGGATCGCGGCCGGCGTCAGGCTCCTCGGCGGCAATGCCGATGGCACGGCACTGCTGCCGACGGCGGGCGCGTCGGCCGGCGGCAGCCCGCTTCCGATCACCTTCGGCACGGAGCTCGACGCCGAGCGCCTCGTCCCGGCCGACGCCGCGACGACACGCTTCACGCCCGCGGACCTGTTTGCCTATTCGGTCCCCGATGCGGAGCCCGCCTCGGCAGTCTATGTGGCCGTGCAGCGAACGGGCGGCGGCACCGCCGAGGTCGTCCAGCCGCCGACCGATGCCCAGGAGATCCCCGACGCGCCCGCACGCATCGGGTTCACGGTTCCCGCAGCGAACCTGTTCGCGGCGTTCGGTTCGGGCACGTACCGGATGGTGATCTACCTCGAACCGGACGGTGCTCCGCTCGCCGAAGGGACGTTCGAGCTCATCGACGGTGGCAGCCAGGCGCCCGCGCCGTCGGGCGGCGGGGGCTGAGAACGAGGAAGGGATCGGAGACGTGCCCCATCTCCGATCCCTGCAGGCAAGTCGGCGTGCCCATCCGACTCGTCGGCCGACAGACTACGGTCCCTGTACCGCACCTGTCAACACTCAATTGACCGATAGCGCCTCGCTGGAAAGTTCGTAGGCGCCGCGATGATCGCCCGCCTCCGCCCGGAGGTCGGCCCACTCGCGAAGCACCTCGCGAAGGCGGTTCGGGGCCCGGCTCTCGCGGGCGATCGCGGCGGCTTCGCTGAACCGCTCTTCGGCCTCGTCATTGCGCCCGGTCCGACGCAGGACGCGAGCCTCGGTGAGCATCGCCATGAGGCCACCGAACTCGTTCCCGCTGCGGCTGGCATGGCCGCGCGCGGCCACGGCCAGGCGGAGCGCCTCGTCGACGTCGCCGGCCGCGAGCGCGACCTGGGCCTCGGTATCCACCACGGCGGCCATCCAGCGCTCGTCGCCCGTCTCCTCGATCTGGCGACGGGCGTCGGTCACGAGCTCGCGGGCTCGTTCCACCTGTCCGGCGGCAAGGTAGGCGAGCGCGAGGTCGTTCTCGATGCGCGCCGACTCGAAGATCGCACCGGCGGCGCGGTACAGGGCCATCCCCTGCGTGCCGGCGCGGATCGCGCCTTCGAAGTCCCCCACCTCGCGGTAGTTGATGGCCAGGTTGAAGAGGAATGCCGCTCGCCGCCGGTCGTCGAGGTCCGCGGCCAGGCCGCGAGCCTCCTCGAGGTACGTCAGGGCTCGCGTGGCTTGGCCGGCGCGCGACTCGACCGCGGCGAGCGAGGTCAGGAGCCGCATCTCGAAGTCCGGCTCGACATGCAGGCCGCCGCGCACCTGCTCGAGGAGCGCGGTGAGGACGCTGCGAGCGTCGAGCTCGTTGTCTGACTGGTAGAGACCGTAGGCGAGCCAATAGCGCGCCAGCGCGGCATCCGACTCGCGGCCGGCGGTGCCGTACAGGCGCGTTGCTTCCGAGGCGGCCGCGATGGCGTCCTTGCCGAGGTCGAGCCTGGCGGACGCCTCGGCCAGGCCCCGAAGCAGGTCGGCCCGCACCCCATCGTCCGTCGCATCGGCCAGGAGGCTCCGATAGCCGTCGGCGGCCGATTGCCAGTCGCCCGCGGCGAGGCGCATGTCGACCTCGAGGCGCGTCCATACCGGATGTCCCTCGTCGATGAACTGGCTCGCAGGCAGCCCGAGCCGCTCGGAGATGAAGCTGAGCGCGACCATCGAAGGTCGCGCGATGCCCGTCTCGAGCGCGCTGATGTAGGCCTTGGTGTAGCGCTCCCCGGCCAGCTGCTGCTGCGTCAGCCCGGCGCGCAGCCGAGCCTCGCGAATGCGCTGTCCGATGCGTCGCGCCAGATCGCGGTCCTTTTCAGAGGCTGGGGCACTCACCCTCGTCCGCGGCATGAGCGGAGTCTACACGGCTTGGCAAGCCCTGTTTGACTCGCCAGCCCGACGAAAGTACGGCTACCTCGCGGGTGCACCGGGACCGTCGGGCCATTGTCCGGTGGTCCCATCGGGGCGACGGTTGAGCGCAAGCGACCAAGCCACTCACCACTCAACCCCGGTCGCGTGCCAATTGGGAGCAACACGACGATGCGCAACAGCCGATTCGTCCGCCAGCTCGTGATTGCCGCAACGACGGCGGCGCTGACCCTGGTCAGCCTCGCCACCACCGTCATGGCGGCGACGGGCGGCGGAGACTTCCCCCGCTTCCGATAAGAAGCAACGACGCTTCCGACAGGAAGCAACGACGCGGGCCCGGGGGCCCGCGTCTTTCATGTCTGTCGATTGCGGCCGCGTGCAGCGCCGAGAGTCAGTGCGCGTGCTGGTAATAGGGGGTTTCACCCGCGTCGTGATCGGTGACGTCGACGATGGCGGAGATCGACGGGACCGCGTTCCGCACCGCCGTCTCGACCCCCTGCTTCAGCGTGACGTCGACGGCCGCGCAGCCCTGGCATCCGCCCCCGAACCGCATGTAGGCGGTGCCGTCCTTCACGTCCACCAGCGTCACCATCCCGCCGTGGCTTCCCACTCCGGGGTTGATCTGGCGGTCGAGGACCTCCTGCACGGCTCGAGCCACGGGGTCCTGCCAGCCCTCGTTCGGATTGTCGACGCGAAGGCCTCCACCGGTGACGGCCGGGTCGAGGTCGATCGTGGCTCCGGCCAGGTCGGCGGCGCTGCGCGGGTCCACGGCGAACCCGAGGCCATCCAGCTCGATGTACAGGTCGTCCGCCGCGCGGTCACGGGGATCTTCCAGAGCGATCTCGTAGAGGAAGCGCTGTCCCTCCTTGCCCGTGACGCGCACGCGCACGACCGCATCGGGGAAGTCGTTGAACGCCCGGACACTGTCGATCTTCTCGCGTGCCTCGGGGGTCACGATCAGGAGCTTGTCGATGATCATCGGGCCCATGCTACCCCAGACCGGGCACCGTCAGCTCACGGGCGGGAGCGACTGGCGATCCTCGAGTAGCCCGGCGAAACGGTCGCCGCCCTCGGCGAGCCGATCGGCCACGTCACGGATGGTCCACCGGTCGGGGCGCAGCTCGGGATCGTCGAGCTCGTCCCACGTGATCGGCATGCTCACCGGCGCGCCCGGCGCCGGGCGCGTGCTGTACGGGGCGACGAGCGTCTTGTTGACCGCGTTCTGGGTGAAGTCCAGGCGCGCCTTGCCCTTGCGGGCGCGCTTGGCCCACTCCCAGCTGACGAGATCCGGGACCGATGCGCCCACGGCGCGTGAGACTCCCTCGACCCAGTCGCGCGTCTCGTCGAAGGTCGGTCCCGACGCGATCCCGATCCAGACCTGTATGCCGCGCTTCCCGGTCACCTTCGGGTGGCCCCGCACGCCGAGGTGCTCGAGCGCCGTCCGGTACAGGCGCGCGATCGTCAACAGCTCGTCCCAGGTCGTGTCCGGCCCCGGATCGATGTCGATGAGGGCGTACGACGGGCGATCGGGTGCATCGGTCGGGCTCGTCCAGGGATGGAGCTCGACCGCGGCCTCCTGGGCGAGCCATGCGAGGGTGGCTGCAGAGTCCACGATTGGATAGTCCTTCGGCCCCTCGGCCTGGTGGTGATAGGTCCACCGCTTGACCCAGTCCGCCGCATGACCGGGCAGGTCCTTCTGCCAGAACCCCTTCTGCTCGATCCCGTTCGGATAGCGCTGGACGGTCAGGCCCCGGTCGTTGAGGTACGGGATGAGCGTCGGCGCGATCTGCACGTGGTAGCGGAGCAGGTCGCGCTTCGTGACCGGGTCACCGCCCTCGCGAGCGGTGAAGAGCACCTTGTCGAGGTTCGTGACGCGGACCTCGCGCCCGCCGACGGTCCAGGTGCCCTCCTTCTCCATCGCGTCGAGGGCTGCGATCTCGTCATCGGCCTTGGACATGACCCGGGAAGTATGGGCACGCTCGGCCTCCTCGGTCGCCCTGGCAGTGGCGACGGCCCGCTCGCGGTGCACGTCCCGCGCGTCCTTGTTCGGCTCCGGCCCCTTGTAGGCCGCCTGCCGCAGCAGCCCGTCCGCGGTCCACTCGGCGAACTCGACTCGGATGACCAATCGCGGCTCGACCCAGCGCGCTCCCCTCAGGCGCGGCGCCGGATCGAGTGGCGAGTCGTTGCGCTCGATCTCCTCGAGCTGCGTTCGCAGCTCCTTGCGGGTGCGCGCGTTGAACCCGCTGCCGACCTGGCCGGCGTGGACCCAGCGATCTCCGCTTCGAACGCCAAGGATGAGTGAGCCGAGCTCGACGGCGCTCCCCTGCCCCGGCAGCCAGCCGACGACCACGACCTCCTGCTCGAGGCGCACCTTGAGCTTGAGCCACGACTTGCTGCGCCGATCCGGCTCGTAGGGCGACCGCCGCAGCTTGGCGACGATGCCCTCGACCTCCTGCTGGCGGGCAGCCTCGAAGAAGGCGACCCCATCGGTCTCGACATGGCCCGCGTAGCGGACCATCGGGTGAGGACGCAGGCGGCCATGGAGCAGGCGCTTGCGGTCCTCGAGCGGCACGCCGAGCAGGGAGCGCCCGTCGAGGAAGAGCAGATCGAACGCCTCGTACACGATGGTCGCCGGCGTCCCGTGGCGCTTGCCGCCCGGCGCGCGGCCGGTCCGGACGCCGGTGTGGTCCTGGAGCAGGCTGAACCGCGGCCGGCCCTGGTCGTCGAGCGCGACGACCTCGCCGTCGACGATCGCCTCGTCGGCCTCGATCCAGCCGCTGGCCGCCGCCAGGTCCGGGAAGTAGACGGAGGCATCCTGGCGCCGTCGGGTCCAGAGGCGCACGCGGCCGTCACGCACGACCGCCTCGACCCGGTATCCGTCCCACTTGATCTCGAACAGCCAGTCGGGATCGCTGAACGGCCCGGTTGCCAGGGTCGCGCGCATGGGCGTGATGAAGTCGGGCATCGGAGCGGCGGTGGCTGCCGACAGATCCAGGTCTCCCGGCGGCTTGGGCGGATCGGCCTGGAAGCGAGGCTTCACACCCTCGAGCACCTCGTCGTTCGTGCGGCCGGTCTTCACGCTCGCCGGATGGTCCTCCGCATCCCATCCGCCGACGGCAAACTCGTCCCGCTTCTTGAGCAGCAGCCAGCGCTCGCGGCCCTCGTCGCGGTCGGTGCGAACGATGGTGTAGCGGCCGCCGAGTCGCTCGCCATGCATGACGAACTTGATCTCGCCCTTGCGCAGGGCCTTGCGCGGGTCCGGGGTCTCGGACTCCGGCTCCCACGTGCCCCAGTCCCACACGATCACGTCGCCCCCGCCGTACTCCCCCGCCGGGATGACGCCCTCGAACGGCAGGTACTCGATCGGGTGATCCTCGGTGCGCATCGCCAGCCGGCGCTCCCCCGAGTCGAGCGTGGGCCCCTTCGGCACGGCCCAGCTGACGAGGACGCCGTCGATCTCGAGGCGGAAGTCATAGTGCAGGGCGGTGGCGCGGTGCCGCTGGATCGTGAAACGCCCGCTGCGCTCGACGAGCTCGCCCGGAGCCGGCTCCGGCGTGGATCCGAAGTCGCGCTTGCGCCGGTACTCCTCGAGCGGCATCAGATCCAGCCCAGCCCGAGCAGCTCCTCGAGCGTCGGCCACACCATGGCCGCTCCGGCGTCCCGTAGCGCGGCCTCGTCCACGGCGGCGCCCGCCAGGACGCCGATGGGCAGCATGCCGGCCGCGACCGCGGCGCGCATGTCCCACGTCGAATCGCCGACGTACCACAGGGCACCGGCGTCGAGCCCGAGACGGTGCGCGGCCAGGAGCAGCAGGTCGGGTGCCGGCTTCGCATGCTCGACCGAGCTGCCGTCCACGATGCGCGGCGGGTGATCCAGCTCGAGCGCACCGACCGAGCCGGCGACCTGGGCAGCACGCGACGACGTGGCAATCGCCCATGTGACGCGGGCGCGGTCGAGCGCGGCGAGCGCCTCCTGCGCGCCCGGCAACGGCCTCGGGGAGCGATTCAGCTCGTCGAAGACGGCGCCGGCCCGGTGATCGATGTCCGTCGCCACATCGCGCCCGAGCGATCTCCCGGCCCCCTCGGCGACGTCGATCGCCAATCGCGGGCCATCCATGCCGATCAGGGGACCGAGCTGCTCGCGCGTCGCCGGTATGCCGACCTCGTCGAAGACGGCGGCCCACGCCTCGATCCGGGCCGGCACCGTATCGACGAGCGTGCCGTCGAGATCGAAGAGGATCGCCTCGGGAGGCGGCGTGGAGCGCATCGGCCGTACGATACCGGCCCGATGCCATCCCAGCTCGCTCCCTTCTGGACCCTGGATCCGGGAGTCACGTTCCTCAACCACGGCTCGTTCGGTGCCACGCCACGGCCGGTGCTAGAGGCGCAGGCGGCGTGGCGGGACCGGATGGAGCGCGAGCCGGTCGTGTTCTTCGCGCACGACCTCGAGCCTGCCCTGGACGCGGTCCGTGCCGCCCTCGCCACATTCGTTCACGCAGATCCCGATGACCTTGCGTTCGTCACCAACGCGACGACCGCGATCAACATCGTGGCACGCTCGATCCATCTCGAGCCCGGCGACGAGGTCGTGGTCCTCGACCACGCGTACAACGCGGCGCGCAACGCGCTGACCGAGGTCACCGACGCAGCCGATGCAAGAATCGTAACCGCTCGACTTCCATTCCCGGGCACCACGGCAGCGGATGCGCTGGAGGCGATCCTGGCGAGCGCCACCCCGCGGACTCGACTGGTGATGGTGGACCACGTGACGAGCCCGACCGCGTTGATTCTGCCGCTGGCCGACATCGTGACCGCCCTCGCCGAGCGCGGCATCGATACGCTTATCGACGGTGCGCACGCGCCCGGGATGATCGACCTCGACATCGATCGGATCGGCGCCGCGTACTACGCCGCGAATTGCCACAAGTGGTTGTGCGCACCGAAGGGCAGCGCCTTCCTCCACGTGCGCCGCGACCTGCGCGAGCACGTGCGGCCGATCGTCATCAGCCACGGCGCGAACTCACCGCGGACGGACCGCGGCCGCTTCCGGCTCGAGCACGACTGGACGGGGACGCTCGACCCGACGCCCTGGCTCTCTGTTCCCGCGGCGATCGACTTCGGCGCCGGCCTCCTGCCCGGCGGCTGGCCGGCGCTCCGCTCCCGTGGTCACGACCTGGCCATCGCGGGTCGCGACCTCGTCTGCAGGGCGGTGGGCGTGGATCCTCCGGCGCCGGACGAGATGATCGGCGCCATGTTCTCGATACCGATCCCGCGGGCCGCTGACGGGCCACCCGCGATGAACTCGATCGACGAGCCTTTGGCGATCGCCCTCCTCGCCGAGGGCATCCGGGTCGCCATCGTGCCATGGCAGCGCGAGCCCGGATCGACGTCCTGGCAGCGCCTCGTGCGCGTCAGCGCGGCGCCGTACACCGGTCTCGACGATCTCGAACGCCTGGCGCGCGTGCTTCGCCGAGTCGCAGGGCATACTTCCTGACATGGCAGTGAGCGTGATCGTCATCGGCTCCATCAATGTCGACCTCGTGGTCTCCGCCGAGCACCTCCCGGCCCCGGGCGAGACCGTGACCGGCGGCAGGTTCTCGGTCCATGACGGCGGCAAGGGCGCCAACCAGGCGGTCGCTGCGGCCCGCGCCGGTGCCCGGGTTTCGCTCATCGGTGCCGCGGGAACGGACGAGCACGGCGAGCGAGCGCTCGCGGCGCTTCGCGCCGAGGGGATCGATGTCGGGCGCGTTCGCCGCATCGATGGCGAGCCAACCGGCGTGGCGCTCATCGTGGTCGGGCCGCGCGGCGAGAACCAGATCGCCGTGGCCCCCGGTGCGAATGCCGCGCTCGAGCTGACCGATGACGATCGCGCGGCCATCGCAGCAACGGACGTCCTCCTCACCAGCCACGAGGTGCCTCCGGCGGCCGCGCTCGACGGGATCCGGGCGTCGCGAGAGGCGGGGCGGATCGCGATCCTGAATCCGGCCCCGGCCCGAGCCCTGCCCGCCGAGCTGCTTGCCCTGGGTCCCCTCCTCACCCCGAATGAGCACGAGCTGATCGTGGCGATCGGCAACGACGACACCGATGCTGCGCTCGACGAGCTCGCCGTGCGCAACACCGGCCCGGTCATCGTCACCCAGGGAGCCGCGGGTGCGCTGCTCGCCTCGGGCGATCGACGGGAGCGATTTGCCGGCTTTCCGGCTGTCCCCGTCGTGGACACGACCGGTGCGGGCGACACGTTCTGCGGTGTCCTGGCGGCCTGGCTGGGCGAGGGGTCTGATCTCGGCCCGGCGATCCGCGCGGCCAACGCGGCGGCATCGCTCTCGGTGCAGGCGGCGGGCGCCCGTGATGGAATGCCGGGCCGCGCCGAGATCGAGGGCCTGCTCAGCGGCTGAGGCCGGTCAGCTCCCGGTCAGCCCGAGGCCGGAGTCCCCGGCGGCCATCGTCATCGATCCGGCCTCGATGGTGATCTCGATCGCATCGGCACCCAGCAGGGGCAGGATGAGGGCCTCGAGCTCCCCACGCGGTGCCTCGCATGACATCTCGGTGATGGCCACGCCACTGAACCGGAGCGTCGATCCGTCGAGCTCGTAGCTGCCGCTGCCGGTGTTGCACCCGGTGTCGACCGACACGGTGCCGTCATCGGCGAACTCGAAGGTGGCCTCGGCCCCTTCCGGCACGGTCGAGACCGCATCGCCGGAGATGATCGAGGTGACCGTCCAGGTCGTGCCGACAAGGGGCAGGTCGGGATCGGCGACCTCGCGATCGACGAGGGTCATCGTCACACCGCCCGATGTCAGGGTGAGCTCGTCACCATCGAGCGCCATCTCAGGGTTCGAGCCGAGGAATTCGATCAACCAGTCGTCCTGGGCGTGGAGATCGGGGTCGCAGCCCATCTCGGTCATCCCGCCACCGGTGAAAGCGAGCGTCTCCCCATCGGTCGAGTAGGTCCCGCCGATCGTGTTGCAACCGGCGTTGGCGCTGAGCTGATCGTCTGCGAACGCGAGCCTGATCTGCGTGCCGTCTACGAGCGGCAGCTCGTCCCCATCCTGGATGACGTCAGTCGACAGGAAGGTACGACCGTCGACGTCAGCGGAGCCGCCAGCGTCGCTTGGATCGGCGCCGGCGGTGCTGCATCCGACCAGGAGGACGGTGAGGAGTGCGATGCGAAGGTGCGTCATGCGCGGGAGGACGCCGTCGGCGTCGTGCCGGTTCCATCGGAGCCTTGGCCATAATCGCCCTGCGGCCATCAGCGAGCTTCGAGCCGTGCCGCCGGCACAGCAGAGGTGACCGCCCGTGTACCGCACGTCGCCGTTCTCCCGCTTCGCGAACTGGACAGCACGCGCCAGCGGCCACCCGGTAGCATTCGCGATGGCCGCGGCGGTGATCGTCGCGTGGCTGATCAGCGGCCCGGTCTTCGGCTTCAGCGACACCTGGCAGCTCGTCATCAACACCGGGACGACGATCGTGACGTTCCTCATGGTGTTCCTGATCCAGAACACGCAGAACCGCGATGGAACGGCCCTTCAGCTGAAGCTCGACGAGCTCATCCGCTCCATGGATGGTGCCCACAACGCCCTGCTCGACCTGGAGGAGCTGTCCGAGCACGACCTGGAGATGTTCCGGAGGCAATACGAGGAGCTGGCGCGCAGGTCGCGCAAGGACCTCGCGGCCGGGCGGCTCGACACCGGCACGCCGGACGTCGCCGACCGCTGAGCCTTGGGCTACGCCGAAGACCCCGGCGGTGTCGTGGTGGCGATGAAGCGATACCCCTTGCCGGGGACGGTCTCGATGTAGCGCGGGTGGCGCCAGTCGTTCTGGAGCTTCGCGCGCAGGACACGGATGTGGCGATCGACGATGTTGCTCTCCGCGACGAAGTCCGGGCCCCACACGGTGTCGAGGATCTCCTCGCGTGTGACCACCCGCCCCGCATTCGCAGCCAGCACGTACAGGAGGCTCTGATCGATGGCGGTCATGTGCAGGGTCTCGCCTCGCGCACGCACCTGGCGGTTCAGGATGTCGATCTCGATATCACCCATCGTGATCGTCGCAACGAGGCCGCTGCTGCCGCCGTACGCCCGCCTGGTGATCACCACGACTCGGGCGAGCAGCTCCTCGGGTGAGAACGGCACGGTCACGACATCGTCGACGCCCTGGTCGAACGCCTGGAGCTTGTGCTTCAGATCGCCGCGGCGCGTGAGCGCGAGGATCGGTATCTGGACCCCGCCCGTTCGCGGCTTCAGCTCGCGCAGGAGACGCGGCGCTCCGAGGTCCATGTCGATGACCGCGACGTCCGGGCGCCACTCGCGGGCGATCTCGTTCGCCTCGTCGAGATTCGGCGCGTCGCGGGTCACGAACGCGCCGTGATTGAGCGTCAGGCCGATGAGCTCGACCATGACCGGCTGATCGGCCAGGACCAGCACGCGGCGAGGGGGCGCCTTGCTGCCCACCATGACCAAATCGTAATGACACCGGCGTGGTCGGTCAACAAGATGTTCGTGACTGTGGGTCGCTGTTCGTCCGCGCGCTGCGGAGCGGTAGGAGTCACATGGCGAGGCAAGCACACCAGAAGCGCAGCCGACCGCGCCCCGGGCCTGTCGGCTTCCGACCGAGCCTGGCGCGAGCCCGCCGACGAGACCGCGAAAGCGCCACCAGTCTGCGACGCTGGCTCAACAGCGAGTTGCGCCCGAGCCGGTCGCACGCGGGTTCGGGGCCGAGGCCGGAGCAACGAGCGAGCGGAGGAGCCGGCCTCGCTTCCGATCGGTGACACGATGAATGACGATGAGCTCCGCGTTCGCACCATCATGGTCAGCGGAACAAGTGCGCTGAACAAGGCCCGCGACCGTCGCGAACAGCAGCGGATCCGCGGCCGCATGGTCGAGCTGCTGGGCGCCGTCGAGGACAGCATCATGCGCGACGGAGCGGACCCCGACATGCTGTCCGCGATTCGACGCATGCGTACGGAGCTTCGAGCGTAGGCACCTCGACGACGACGCGGACCTTGCGCGGCAAGGACTTCTCGACGCGACCGAGCTGGGGCTTCGCCCCGAAACCGCTCTGCTGGCGCTGCGGCGAGCGACAATAGGAAAGTCGGTCGCTTCGCGCCGAGGGGGAATCAGTGCGAAGCGGCCGACTCTCCCCTTGACCGTACCTGACCAGTCAAGGGGACATCCAACCGCACCTCGCTTCAGCAGAACTCGGCTCACGAGTTGAGGTCGGCCTCGACGTTCAGCTCGATTCACTCCACGGTTCAGCTCGATTCACTCCCCGAAGATCGCCGCCGTTACCGCAGCTCACCACCGTAGGAAATGGACGCTCTCACCGCCACGTAACATCGGCGGCGATTTCGCGTCTCTCACGTGCGCGAGACTGACCACCTCGGCTGTTGGGGAGGGATGCCGTGATGGCGAACCTTGGCGACAACCAGGACGAATCGAATGAGTCAGGGCCACCGCCCACGAGCGGTCTTCGCCGTGGCTTACGATGGCTCGTGGCAGCGATGGTCTTGGGTGTGGCCGTCCTCGGCGGGCTGGTCGCGGCGAACGCCATTGGGCAGCGCAGTCCGCTCGCCGCCGCTACGAACGGGCCCTCACCTTCGCAACCATCCGCCACGCCGTCTCAATCGTCGACTCCTAGCGTGCTCCCCAGCGCTCCAGCGACGGCGGTGCCCAGCCCGAAGCCGAGCCCGGCGTTGCCCGGTTGGGCCACGGTCACGATCCCCGACATGGGATTCGTCAATGGCATCGCCGAGCGCGATGGACGCGTGGTTGTTGCGGGATCACCCGAAGGCAGCTTCGGGATACGCATTGCCGTCAGCGACGACGGGCAGACCTGGACGCCCGCCCTCGAGATCGATTCCGACGCTGACCTGGTCGGTTCGATCGCTGCAGGAGCTGGCGGGTTCGCCGCGTCAGCGACGACATTCGACGAACGGATGGGCATTCCGGAAATCTCGTATCTCTACTCCACCGACGGCCTGCGCTGGCTGCCAGCCGATCCGCCTGACCATTGCACCTTTGGCTCGATCAGCGCTCATGCGAGCGGCTATGTGAGCCTCGGCGGCCGCTGCAAAGGGGAAGGGGACTTCGCACCCAGCGATCTCCACGTCCTGAACTCGCCCGACGGCCGCAGCTGGACGTCTCACATCGTCGAGGGCGTGCTGGC
The DNA here is from genome assembly GCA_963828485.1 of uncultured Chloroflexia bacterium. Taxonomy (GTDB): domain Bacteria; phylum Chloroflexota; class Limnocylindria; order QHBO01; family QHBO01; genus JACDBZ01. Next base: position 496,632 of record CAWHEV010000010.1, on the reverse strand, counting down.
TGGCGCGTGGGCGACCGACGGCGAGCGGCTGGTCGTGATGGCGGACTGTAACTGCCCCGAATCCTACGGCCGCATCTGGACCAGCGACGACGTCGGGTCGACGTGGTCGGAGGTCCTGAATCCGTTTCCGCCCGAGGTGTCGACATACGCGCTCGCGTACGCGAACGGTCGGTATCTCGTATCGGCGAGCTGGCTCATCCGCCAGGGCGATCCCGACTCGGGTGCATGCGTCTCCGATGACGGGGAGGTATGGACCTGCCAGATCATCCCCGACGGCGAAGGAGATCTGGCCGGGCGGCAACAATTGGGGATGATCATCGGAACATCCACCGGCTTCGTTTCCCTCGCGTATTGGTCGATCGATGAGTTCGTCGCATCGGATAGCGAGATGATCATCGGCACCTCGGGTGATGGGCTGGCCTGGACATTCGGCTACGAGCCTGATCTCACCAACCTGTTCCACAGCGGAGCGGCGGCCACGGGCCACGGGCTGTTCGTGTGGGGAGGCACGAACCCGAACCTCCGCCCCGAGGACATCTCGCAACCGTTTCTGGCGGTGCATCGCGCCCCGCTGCCGTAGCGGGATCAGCGCCTTCGACAGCCGGCGTAGTGGCCAACTCCAGGCGTGGCAAATGACCCCCGTTCATGGGGGTCATTTCGTGCTCAGGAGGGGGTGTTTGGTGGGCGACACTGGACTCGAACCAGTGACCTCTTGCATGTCAAGCAAGTGCTCTAACCAGCTGAGCTAGCCGCCCGTCGAGCAGGTCGCGATCGTATCAGACCTCTTCACGGTGCGCGACTCAGACCTCGGTCTGGTCCTGGAAAATCTCCTCGATCGACAGTCCGAATAGCCGCGCCGACTTGAACGCCAACGGCAGGCTCGGATCGTACTTGCCGGTTTCGATGGCATTGACGGTCTGTCGCGAGACCTCCAGCGCCTGCGCCAGGCCTGCCTGGGTCCAGTCTCGCTCGGCGCGCAGCACCTTGAGTCGGTTGTTCATCGATACCGCCGCAAGCCAGCGAACGTTCCGATCAGGTACACGACCGCCATGAAGGCCACCAGGTGCCCGATCTCGGCCTCGAAGGCGACCAGGTCATGCCGGTCGAGCAGCGTCCAGGCCGTGCCGACGACCAGTCCGGCGCCAAGCGACCAGGCCATCGCCTGGAGCTGGATCGTGCGCTGCAGTTCGTCCATGGCCTGCAGGTTGCGTTTGTTGGCGAGCAGCATGCCTGCGCCGACCAGCACGCTGAAGGCGATTGCCAGGAAGGTCGGCACGGGCCGGCTGTTCCAGAGAGCCACCGGCCCGAAAGCGGCCAGGGCCACGCTGGCGACCCACGCCGCGGTCCACGCAGCCAGGCCCACGGTGTTGCGGATGATCCGCGATGCCCACGCATCTGCATCCGGAGGGTGAGCGTTCACAATGTCTATTCTCCTTGTCATTTAGTCAAGCTGGCGCGACATCATCCTGACACGGCCCATGCGTAGATGTCAAGGATCCTTGACAGGATGCGCGATCCCTCAAGCTTCGGAAGCTGGCCGGGGCGCGCAGCGCGGTTCGGCCGGCGCCTACACTCCGACTGAATGAGTGCCGGATCCCCTGCCCCACAACCCAAGCCCGCCGAGTTCAAGACGCGGATGGACGGGCGCGGCGGCCTGATCCGCGTGCGTCTGGTCGGCGAACCCCACGAGGGCCGTGAGCTGTACATGGACGAGCTCGATCTGCCGAAGGAGATCTACACCGCGTCCCGAGCCGACGCGTTCGAGTGGTGGCCGCCGGCCGTCAAGAACGTCATGGACCAGTCGGCGCTCGCGGGCGATCCCGCCGGACCGCCGGTGCGCTACGTCCTGCGCGTCCCTGACGACACGCGCGAGCCGCTCTACGTCGCGGACGCCGACGCGCGCTGAATGCCGTCGGTCAGACGCCGATCGCTCGCCACGGACCCCAGATCGCGAAGCTCAAACCGCGCGATGCCTGGATATTCACGAAGAGCGTCTTGCCGTCCGGGCTGAACGTCGATCCCGCGAACTCGTCGTTGAAGCGGTTCGCGCCCGTCGAGCTCACGAGGCGGTTGAGGGCGACGTCGAACAGGCCCCCGTGGCGCGTCAGACCGCGGAGGTAGTTGTCGTTCACGTTGTCCTCACACAGGATGAGGGTGCCGCGGTTGCTGGTCGTGACGTTGTCCGGAAAGTCCAGCGTGTCGGCTCCGGGCGACTCGTAGACCAGCTCGAGCTTCTCGCTCCGCGTGTGGTAGGCCCAAACCTGTCCGGTGCCGTTGCCGTAGCCGTCGGCAATCGGACCGAACGACGTTTCCGCCGGGCCGCCGCCCTGGGTGGCGCAGAAGTACACGACGTTGTCGTCGTACGCAGACCCTTCCAGCCTCGAGAAGTACGCAGCCCCCTGGGAGAACCCCTGCTTACCGACGTGGACGAGGGCATCGTTGTTCGCCGTCGGGGCGGTCTGGCCCGGCGTGTACGGGAATGTCGGTGCCGGGTCTTCGATGTCGACCCACTTGACCCGGTACTTCGCACCCTTCGGCTGGGCCGCGGCGAGGTCGATGTTCGGGTGTCCCTTGACGGCGAGCATCTGGAGGCGGCCATCGTTGTCGAGGCGGCCCTTGCGCATCGGGTTCCGGCGTGGGATGTAGCGGTAGAACCCGGACGGGAAGCCGAAGTTGTCCTCGGTGAGGTAGAGGATCCCGTCCTTCGGATCGAAGGCGACCGATTCGTGCGCGAAGCGGCCGGCTTTGGTGATCGGCTCGCGATCCGAGACGCCGTTCACGGGCACCTCGAAGATGAATCCGTGGCGCTGTTGCAACGGGACGTTCGATACGCCGGTGAAATCCGGGCCGACGTCTGGCCCGTTCACGGTCTCCTCGCAGGTGATCCAGCTGCGCCATGGCATCCGCCCGCCGGAGCAGTTCATCTGCGTGCCGTTCAGGCTCGTGAACGACTTGACGACCTTGCCAGTCGGTGTGACCTCGATGGTCGTCGTGCCGCTCTGCGCCATCGGGTCGTACGCCGCTGCCGCATCGCCGAACGGCGGACCGGGATTGTTGATCTCGTGGTTTCGAATGAGGATGACGTTGCCATTCCGTCCGCGGAAGGCTCCCATTCCGTCATGGCGGCCCGGCAGGTTCGTACCGTCGTCGAGCACGACCGGAAACTCGGTGTCGTGGAACGACCGGTAGTGGAAGCCCGATGGCAGCCAGAGCCGGACCTGGCCGTCACGCAGGTCCGGAATCGGGCGCAGGTCGGCGAAGGTCGGATGCCGATGCGCCGCTGAGGCGAGCTCGACGAACCCCCGGAATGGCCCGCCGAGGGCGACGGCCCCTGCCGTCGCCGCGGCCCCCTTCAAGAACGTCCGCCGGTTCAACGTGGTCACGTCAGCGGTCCTCCTCGCGAGCTCGGGCAACTGGTCCGATGATACCGCCTCGATCGAGCGAACTGGGTGAGTGTTTCAAGCTCAGCAGGCGACTGGGCACGCGGCGATTCACGTCGTACACTACGTGGCCCAATCTGGATCATGAGCGTGCAGTGCCCCTCGTCATGAACCGAATGGCGCCTGATATTCCCTGCGAGGCTTGCGGCGTGTCGGTGAACGCCGACCTCGCTGACGCCCGCTATTGCGTGGAATGCAATCGGTGCATCTGCCGCGGCTGCTGGACTTCCTCCAGGAGCCGATGTACCGCCTGCGCCGATGACGGGGCGGCAGGCACGCAGAAGCGCCGTGGCGTCAGCCTCGTAACGGCTCGCCGGGCCGACTTCAGGCTGCGCCAGGGTGTGAGGGAGGCGAAGGCGCTCGCCGAAGCCAGCGCCACGATCAGCCTCCGCGACGCGCAGGTGGGCGCGGCCCGGCTGGCCATCAAGGTCGCCACCGCCCAGGGCGTCGGTGTGCGCGCACTGCGCCGCCTGACCGGTGCAAGCCGATTGCGGGCACAGCCCCTGGCGGACCGCATCGGCCGCCACGCGAGGGCGGCTGACCTCGCTCTACAGAGCGCGAGCGCGGCGGCCCCCGTTGCCGTGATGGCACGGGGAGTCACGGTCGCGGGACCTGGTGTGGCAATGGCCGAGTCCCGTGTTGCGGCCCTGCCCGCCCGGTTTGCGGTGGCGACCTGGGACCAGCGAACGCGCAGACGACTCGTCGCCACCGCGGCGGCCATCGCTCTCTTCATCGGCGTCGGCGTGGCCCTCGTTGGCACTGGATGGCCCAGCTCCGCCGGCCACGGGTTCAGCGCCGAACAATCAGCCGACGATGCCGTTCTGGGGGGAAACCCAGCCCCGTCGCCACGCTCGCCGACCTTCAGCCCGCCAGAACCGTCGCTCGCCGATGGCCAGACGCCCGCGCCGTCGAGCTCCACGGGCGTGTCGGAGCCCGGTGGGGGCTCGACCTCCGGTGGAGGCTCGACAGGCGGCGAGGGCTCGACGGCCGGCGGCGGGCCGACAGCCGGCGGCGGGCCGGCGTCCGGCGGCGATGGAGGGACCGGCAACGGACCGGCGGCGGTCGGCGGAGCCGCACCCCCCGCCCCTGCGCCTCCCGGACCTACCAACGCGCCGCCGCCACAGCCGGCTCCGACACCGCGGCCCCCCGGTGCCACCCCGACTCCACGGCCACCGGCTCCCCCGGCTCCCCCGGCTGCGACGCCGACGCCACTCATCGCGCTCGACACCGACGGCGACGGCATCCCTGATGTGGCCGTCGGTCTCGGGCCGGACAACTGCCCGCTCATCCCGAATCCCAATCAGGAGAATGCCGACGGAGACGCGCTCGGTGACGCCTGTGATCTCGACGACGACAACGACGGCCTCCCCGATCCCATCGACCCGACCCCCCGCTAGCGATCCTGCGCCATCCTGCGCAACTGCGACGAGGCCCCGAGCCCGTAGCATGCAACCCGATGCGAACCGCCGTCGGCCGTGTTCCGGCCTGCGCCCTTGTGCTGCTGATGACGGCGTGCGCCGGCGGTGGCTCAGACGAACCGAGCTCTCGTAGCGCCCCTTCGGAGAGCGTTGCGCAGTCGTCACCGAGCGCGACCCTGCCGTCCGGCTGGACAGAGTTCGTCTCGCCTCGATACGGCTACGCCGTCGGCGTGCCAGCCGGGTGGCAGATCGAGGCGGTCGCCGGCACCGGCGGCCTGCATCCGGGCGAGCCGGGGACCGATACGTTCACCGGCGATGGTCGGCAGCTGAGCGTGGTCGTCATTCCGATTCCTCCGGGAACGGATCCCTCGGACTGGCGCTCGCCGGTCACCGAGCACTACGAGGGTCCCGAGCCGGATGGGCACGGCCTGACCGCGGAGATCGACCAGCCGATCACGATCGACGGGGCCGAAGGCAGCCTACGACGCTATCGCCTCGAGATCCCGCCCTACGAGCAGCTGATCCTGGACGCCGAGGCCGTCATCGGCCGCCAGGCGTACCTCATCACCTATCTCGGCTTCGACGGCCTCGACGACGAGTACGAATCGGAATTCGAGGCGATCCTCGCGACGTTCGACGCGAGATGAAGCGGTCGGGGCCTCAGCGCTGCCAGTCGCCCGCGTGCGGAACCGCCGATGCGAGCACCCTCGTGATCTCGGCGCGGTAGCGCACGCCCGATGGGTGACGCGCCAGCCAGCGCAGGTAGTCCGGATCGGACTCCGCGAGCTCGGCGATCGTCCGGCCCGCGTGGTGGCCGAAGTCCAGCGTCGAGGAGTCGAAGCTCGAGTCCGCGCCGGGACCCATTGGCCGATGCCCCTCGCCGGCGATCTCGAAGGACCGATCTCCCGCACTCATGGCCGGATCCTAGCGTCCGGCTGAACGGCAGGCAACGGGTCAGGCGAGCGGTACTTCAACCCCAGCGACCAGGGTGACGACCGATTGGACCGCGGCGAGGCGGTCGTCTGCGGCGAGGATCGCCTCGAGGTCCGTGTCGAGCACCGCGAGGTCGGCGCGCGCACCGACACGCAGATTTCCCTCCTCCGGCGCCCCGATCGCCACCGCTGGACCGGATGTGTAGGCGGCGAGCGCCTCGGTGATCGTGAGCGCCTGCGCGGTCCTCCAGTCGCCACGCGTGTCCGAGGGCGCGCGACGATGGACCGCCGCGAAGAGGCCGAGCCAGGGATTGACCGACTCGACCGGCGCGTCGGATCCGGCCGCCAGGCGCGCTCCGGCTTCGACGAGCCGGCGCCAGGCGTAGGCGCCGTCCTGCCGGCCATCCCAGCACTCCTCAACCAGGTCTCGATCGGCGGCGGCGTGGATCGGCTGCACGCTCGCCGTCATGCCAAGCTCGTCGAGCCGCACGGCGTCTTCCGGGCGAAGGAGCTGGACGTGCTCCATCCGGTCTTCGGGAACGCCGGTCTGCCTTGCCGGAGCGCGCGCCAACGCATCGAGCACCGTTGCTGCCGCGCGGTCGCCGATGGCGTGGATGGCCAGGCCGACGCGGGCCGCCCGCGCGCTCGCGAAGAGAGCATCGAGCCCTTCGGGCGTCACGCGCATGATCCCCGCGTCGCCGTCGCGGCAGGACGCCGGCGAGAAGAGCGCCGCGGTGCCGGATCCGAGGGCACCGTCGGCGTACTCCTTCGCCCACCCGAAGCGCATCGTGCGCCGGCCCGGCAGGGCATCGCCGGTACGCAGCCCGAGCTCGGCGGCGGTCGGAATCGCGTCGACCGGGATCCCGAGGCTGAGGCGGAGGCGACCATCGACCAGGTCACCGAGGTCCGTCAGGGTCGAGTAAGAGTCACCGAACGCCGCATCGGTACCGATCCCACCTTCGGCCGTGTAGTCCCCCGCCTCGCTGACGCCGGTGATGCCGTGGCGCGCGAGCGCTCGCAGGGTTGCGTCGAGCGAATCGCGCAGCTCGACCCCCTGCGCTTCGGGGACGAGGTCGGATACGAGGTCCATGGCGGTCTCGCGCAGCACGCCGTTCAGCTGGCCCGACGACCCGCGCTCGATCCGACCGCCGTGTGGGTCGGGGGTGTGCTCGCCGATGCCCCCGCGATCGAGGACCGCCGCTGACGCCCACGCCGAGTGGCCGTCGTGGCTGGTGAGGAACGCCGAGCGCCGGCCGATCGCGCGATCCAGGGAGGCCGTGTCGAGCGTCGCGAGCTGTGCTTCCGACCAGCCCCTGCCGCGCAGCCAGGCTCCGTCGGGCAGGGTGGCCTCGCGTGCCGCGAGTCGGGCGACGACCTCTGCGCCATCGGTCGCGTCGTCGAGGAGCACTTCGCCGCGAGCCCTGGCGAGGCCGACGAGATGAATGTGGAAGTCGTGGAGGCCCGGGATGACGGCCGATGACCCGGCGTCGATCACGCGAGCCCCAGCCGAGGCGGCCGAGGAGACGTCCTCCCACGATCCAACGCTCACGACGCGGCCGCCGGCGATGCCGATGGCGTCGGCCGTCTCGAGGCCGGCGGGACCGGCCTCCACCACGACGCGGCCGCGGACGACGAGCTCGGCGCGCGAGACCTTCATCGGTCGTCGCCGATGAATCGCGGTGTCTGGTCGAATCCGGTCTTCTCGGGGCCAACGGCGATTCGGACGAGGACGACCGGCACGACGAAGAGCCAGTGCATGAGGAAGAGCGTTCCACGCACGCCTCGTCCGACGAGGGCGAGGCCGCGCTCACCGGTGGCATGCAGGCCCCCCAGCGCGAGCGCAAGGATGCCGACGGCATATGCGAGGGCCAGCGAGGCCGGCACGGTCCAGTCAGCGGCACCGGGCAGCGGGATCGTGGCGAGGCCCACGACGACGGCCGCCGCGAACAGCGGCGGCACCGCGAACTCCCCGGCGAAGGCCAGGAAGTCGAGCTTGCGCCCAAGCGGCTGGGGGCCGACCACGAATCGCGGACCATGTTCCAGCAGCCGGCGCAGGCTGCCCTCGGCCCAGCGCATCCGCTGCCGCCAGAGAGCACCGATCGTCTCGACAGCCTCCTCGCGGACGGCAACCTCGGGGGCGAGCGCGATGTGGTGCCCTGCCGCGCCGAGACGCGTCGAGAGCTCGAGATCCTCGGTCAGGGCACGCTCGCCCCAGCCGCCAACCGCCTCGAGCGCCGACCGCCGCACGAACATCCCGTTGCCACGCAGCTCGGCCGTGCCGTCGGTGGCCAGGCGGCCGCACTGGCTTGTCATGTCCATCAGCTGCTCTTCCTCCTGGGCACGGGTGAGCCACGAGGCCGCGGAATTCCTCGACCGGCGCGCCACCTGGAGCGCGCTCGCATCGGGGTCGCGCGCCCAGGCCCGCATGACCCCCACGAGGAATGCTTCATCGACTCGCGTGTCGGCGTCGATCGTGCCGATCACCTCGCCTCGGGCCTCGGGCATCGCCCACGCCAACACCGCTCCCTTCGTTCGCGGGCCGTGACCAGGCTCCCGCCGAAGGACTCGGACGTCGCCGTTGCCCGCGGCGGCGGTGACCGCCACGGCCCCGGTCGCATCGGTCGAGCCGTCGTCGACGACGAGAATCTCGTAGCGCGCCGCACCACCGCGATCGCCATACGCGAGCCCGCTCAACGCCTCGACCGTGCCGCCGATGGCCCCAGCCTCGTTACGCGCCGGGAGGATCAACGAGACGAATGGGCGGCCGTCGGGCGCATCCGCGCCGGGTCCGGATCCAGCGTCGGTCAGCACCCGGCGCATGAAGCGCGACCCGTTCCACGCCAGCCAGGCGACGTATCCCATCGAGAGGACGATCCCGGCCTGGACGAGGCGCGCCACGAGGGGAACGCTGACGGCGAGCCATGCAATGGCCAGGGCAAGGAGCAGCGTGAGGGCGGCAGTGACCCTAGTCGCCATCGACCGCGGGTCGCCGCCGCCGCCGGCGCCGGTGAGGCGCCTCGGCCGGCGGGTCGGCGGAAGCGGCCGCCGTTGACGCGTCCGGAGGCTGCGTTATCCCTCGGTCGTGAGCGTGCAGGCCGTCCCGCGAATTTCGCCTCCACGACGCGATGCCGGCCAGCAGCGTCAGGATGCCGAGCACACCCATCACGGCGGGGATGCCCGAACCCTCGAAGAACAGGTTGAGGATGTCGGCCATCGCAGGGGCCAGGAGCACGGGCAGGAATGACGCGACGGAGAGGAGCGTGTTGAGGATGCCGAAGATGCGCCCTCGGACGTCAGGGGGCAGATCCTCCTGCAACGCTGTCTGAGCGGGGATGGCGACGAACGCGTACTCCAGGCCGGCGAACGTGGCGATCACCACGACGATGGCGATGATGCTGACGAGCGGGGCGATGGCCGGCACGACATCCTCGATCGGGCCGGCGGCTGGAGCCACCAGCGCCGCGATCGGCCGGATGAGGGCCAGCAGCATGAGCGTCACGCCCATCGACACCAGGCCGAGGTCGATCACCAGGCGCTTCGGGATGGCCTTCCCGTACGAGTTGAGGAAGAGGATGCCCAGCACGGCGCCGAGGCCCGCCGGACCCATGATGAAGAAGAAGTTCTCCGGGGTCAGGCCCAGGATGTCGACCGCGAACCCGGGACCGATCGCGCCCAGGACTCCGATGAGGCTGGACGAGATGCCGAGGTAAGCCAGGCTCCAGGCGATCGCCCGGTGCCGCCGGACGAAGGTGATGCCCTCCTTGAGCTGGTTGTACAGCTCCTGGACGGCGCGCTCGGCCGCGTCGCCGATGGCCGGTGCGATTGCGCGCTCCGGACGCACGTCCGGGAGCGGCACGATCGCCAGCGCCGCCCCCGCGAACATGACCGCCACCGTGACGTACACCGCGATCGGACCGAACACGTTGAGCACCAGCGGGCCGAGAAAGCCGAAGCCGATCGCGAACGTCGCGTTGATCGTCAGAACGAAGATCGAGTTGGCGGCCATCAGGTTGCGCCGATCGACGATGCGCGGGATGGCAGTCAGCTCGGCCGGCGCGAAGATGGCGGTCGCGGTGGCGATGACGAAGTTGATGAGGTAGACCAGCGGGACATTGGCACTGGCCGTGGTGGGCGCCACGAAGATGAAGGCCACGACCCCGACGGCCCGGACGAGGTTCGTGGCCAGCATGATGATCCGCGCGTTGCTGCGCTCGACGAGCACCCCGCCGAGGGTGCTGAAGAGCACCGCCGGCACGAGAAACGTGAGGATCAGGAGCGCGACGGCCGTGTCCGAGCCCGTCGTCCGCCGCACGGTCGCCATGAGCGCGGCCAGCACCATGTTGCCGGCCAGCTGGCTCAGGGTCTGGGCGGACCACAGGTAGACGAACGCCCGGTTGCGGAAGACGGTCCCCGCGTCAGCGAGTGCGTCATCGCCGCCCCGACCGTCCCCGGCAGGCAGGTCGACGTGGGCCATGCCTCAGCCGGCCGCTTCGGGGCCGCGCTCCACGGTCTCGATGACGCGTCGCTCGACGTCGAGCCGATCCATGAGGATCCGGTGTCCGCAGCCGGCGCAGACCAGGCCGATGTCGGCGCCAAGCCGCACGACCGACCACTCGCGGCTGCCGCACGGGTGCTCCTTGCGCAGCCGGAGCCGATCGCCGATGCGCAGGTCGAGCGGCGGGGCCATCGTCACTCGCCGCCCTCCGCCGCGGTGACACCGGTGAAATTGAACGAGCCGAGGTGCAACGCCGGCACGCGAGAGGCACCGAAGAACTCGCCGGGCAGCAGCTTCGTCTCGCGGCTCGCAGCACGCACGTCGCTGAACGCCTCGGGGATCGATTGGGTGAAGCGGAAGTTGAGGATCGGTCGGGTGAGCTTTCCGTCCTCGATGAGGAACGTCCCGTCCTTCGTCATCCCGGTCAGGATCGCCTTCTTGGGATGCACCGGGTTGATGTAGTGGAACCGGGTCACCCACACGCCACGCGCGATCGGTGCCATGAGCTCGTCCCGAGAGGCCGTGCCGGGCGCCATGAACATGTTGAGGGCCATCGGCCCGTACAGGTTCGGGGCCGGCAGGCCGTGGCCGGTCGAACCGGTACCGGCGCGCGACCCGGTGGCGGCGTCGTGGACGACGGCCCTGGCGATGCCGCCCTCGATCAGGTCGACCCGCTGGCGGACGACACCCTCGAAGTCGATCGGGCTGGGCATGCCGGATGGATCGGCGCCGTCGTCCCAGATCGAGATGCCGTCCCCCATCACCCGGCTGCCGAGCTCCATGAAGGAGCGGCCCTCCTCGTGCGCGAGGCCCGAGAAGCCGATGAACGACAGGTACTCCATGAGCCCCGCGACGGCGTACTCCTCGAGCACGACCTCGTACTCGCCGGCCTCCAGCTCGATGGCGCCTCGCATCCGATCGCCCTTGGACGCTGCCTCGGCGCCGAGGGCCTCGGCATCGATCTCGCCCACGTCAGGCGACCCAGCCTGGGCGTATCCAGATGCGGCCCCCGAGGCGAAGCCGTCCATCATCACCGTGAGCAGGGCCGCGCGGGTCGAACGGTGCTCGGTGCGAATGCCCTTCGAGTTTGCGACCGCGACGGTCATCGTCGAGGTCGAGAAGGACCCGGCCGTCTCGAGCTTCGCGCCCGCGCCCGCGGCGATGACCGCTCGCGCTCCGGCGGCGCGGAGTTCGGCGCCGGCATCGGCCGTGGCGGCGACGAATCCGAGGTCGGGATCGTGGCTCCGGCCATCCGGCTCGGGCATGACCGCCGCACGCGGATTCGGCTGCGACCGCTCGGCGATGGCGGTCGCGCGCTGGACCACGCTCCGCAGCCCCTCCTCGTCGAGCCGGTTCGTGCTGGCCACGCCGATCCGCTCGTGATCGATGACGCGCACCTGGATCGTGGCGTCATGCTCACGCATGTTCTGGTGAATCTGGTTGTTCGCGAAGCGCGTGAGGGACGCATCCTGGCCCAGGTACAGCGCCTCGGTCGCCTCGGCGGTCGTATGCGTCAGCACGCGATCCAGCAGGGTGGTGACCTCGCTGCGGGTGGCTACCATCGGCCCACTCCGACCTTGACGCCGCGGAATCGGGCCGGCGCCGCTCCGTGGCCGACGTGGCCGGTCTGAACCGGTTCGCCCTTGCCGCAGTTCGGAAGGCCCCACAGCGTCCACTCGTCAGGGCCGCAGATCGCGTCGCAGCTGCCCCAGAACTGCGGGGTGATGCCCGTATAGGTCGGGTTCTTCACGAGCTGCGTGCGCTTGCCGTTCTTGATGAGCCATCCGGCCTGGTCGCCGAACTGGAAGTTCAGGCGCCGATCGTCGATCGACCAGCTCTTGTTGATGCTCATGTAGATCCCCTCGCTCGTATCGGCGATGAGGTCCTCCAGCGACCCGGCATCGCCGGGGCGGAGGTTGATGTTCGTCATGCGGATGAGCGGGATGTTGCTCCACGTCCAGGCCCGCGCGCTGCCCATGCTCTGCCGTCCGATGCGCGGCGCGGTCTCCCGGCTGGTGAGGTACCCGACCAGCAGCCCGCCGGAGATGAGCGGCACGTTCTGGGCGGGAACCCCCTCGTCGTCGTAGCCGAACGTTCCGAGGCCGCCCGGTGCGGTGGCATCGGCGTCGATGTGGATCAGGTCGCTGCCGTACCGGAGCTGCTCGAGCTTGTCCGTGGTCAGGAAGCTGGTGCCGGCGAAGCTGGCCTCGGTCCCGAACACGCGATCGAGCTCCGTCGGATGGCCGCAGGACTCGTGGATCTGGAGCGCAACCTGCGTCGAGTCGAGCACGAGGTCCATCTCGCCCGACGGGCATTGAGGCGCGTCGAGCAGGGCGACGGCGAGCTCGGCGGTCTCCTGGCCGTGAGAGGCCAGCTCCAGGGCACGCACCGCCTCGAAGCCGCCGGTCACCGACTGACCGCCGAATGAATTCGGATAGCTGCGCTGCTGCATCTCGCTGTCGTTGACCGCGGTGGCCTCGATGCCGCCACCGGCCTCGGTGATCTCCTGCTCGATCCAGGCGCCGGCGAGAGAGGCGAACGTCTTCCGCTCGCGGCCGGCGACCATGTTGCCCTCGCGGATGGCGACGCCGGGTACGGCGGCCATCGCCGCGTCGGCCTCCATGAGGATGCGCAGCTTCTCGTCGAGGCTGACGGCAAAGGGGTCCTCTTCGACCGGCGTGCGGAAGGTGTCCTTGACGGCCGGCGTGTCGTCGAGCTCCACCGGGGCGAGCTGCGCCGCCCGGGAGGCGCGAGCGATCTCGAGTGCCTCGCGCGTGATGCGCTCGGCCTCCTCCGACTCGAGCAGCGAGCTCGAGCTGAAGCCCCACCCACCGTCGACGAGCACACGCACGCCGAGCCCGGCGCTCGCGTTGGAGCTCGCCGCTTCGAGCGCGCCGTTCTTGACGGTGATGCCCTCGTTCTCGCGCTCGACGACGCGAATGTCGGCGTAGGCAGCGCCGCCGCGCTGAGCGGCATCGAGGGCGCGTTCGATCAGGTCGTTCACAGCAATGATGCTCTCATCTGGCTTGATTCGGCCCGCACAGGCTACTCGACCGCGCTCGCGGCACGGGGCGCGAGATCGCGTTGGGTGGCCGGCACGAGAAGGTCGCTCACCTCGCTCAGGGCGAAACGCGCGTTGATCGACTGCTCGAGCAGCGTCAGCAGGCCACCCGGTCGCTCGATGGCCGAGCGCAGCCCGTCCGGCGAGCCGATCGCGCTGACCGTGAAGCTTGAGCCGATCTCGGCGTCGTCGATCGTGATCGCGCGCGATCCGAGGACGGCGACCGACCGCGCGGTGATGCGGATGTCGTCGACCGCGATGGCCTCGGCTCCCGCGTTACGCAGCTCGTAGATGAGGTCGTTCACGGCGGTCGCGTCGAACGAGCCGTCGATCTCGATGACGATGCCCTGCCCGGAGACCGCGTTCAGGCCACCGAACGCCGCGATCCGATCAAGGGCCTCGTCGGTGATGACGAGGTCCGACTGGCCCTGCACCTCGGCGCGCTCGTAATCGCGAATCTGCTCGCGGAGGTCGGCAAGTCCGCCGGCCAGCTCCACGTTCCGTGTCGAGATCGTCTCGACCAGCGTCGACAGCTCCTGGGCAGACAGGCTCGACAGCTCGATCGGCCGTGCCTGGGAGCGCAGCTGCCCGACCAGCAGGATGCCGATGATGAGCGCGACGCCGAAGAGGCTGACCTGCGCGATCCGGGCAGCCATCAATCCTCCTCGTCCCGCGGAACGCCCCACCGCAGGGTGGTATTGCCGATGAAGGCCGGCAGCGACAGCTCGTCCCGGGGCTCGCTCGCGAACTCGAGCCCGTAGGCCTCGATGCGCCGCTGGACACGGGCCAGGTAGCTCGGGTCGGCCAGGAACCGATCGTGGAGGCCCTCGGGACCGATGGCCTCGATCCGGAACGGAGGGGACAGGAACGCGGTGTTCACCAGGATCGACGACCCGACACCGTAGATCGAGGAGGTGGCGACCAGCCGCTCGGCCGGGGCGCCTTCCGAGGCCCCGCCGGAGATGCTGATGGCCTCGGCTCCCGATGCCCACAGCGCCGTGACGAGGTCCCGGACGTCGTCGACGAGGACGAGGTAGTTCGTCCGGCTCTCCCCCGCCGGCACCTCGCGCTGGCTGTCGGCGATCTCCAGGACCATGCCCGGGCCGGTCACCGCGACCAGCCCGCTCTCGAGGCGCGCCGCGGCGAGCGCGGCGTTGAGCCGATCACGCTCGGCCTGCGAGCCGGCGGACGACTCCTGGAAGTCCTGCACGCGCGCCTCCGCAGCGGCGATCTCGTCCCTCAGCCGCTCCTGCTCCCGCTGCGCCTGCTCGGCCTGTGTGATGAGCACCCCCTGCGCCGACGTGACGAACTCCTGGCGGCCGTACGAGCCGTTGAACTGGGCGGCACCGAGAAAGCCGATGGCGGCCAGGGCCGCGGCGATGCTGATCGCCCAGGTTGCCCGTGAGCTGCGCCTCGAGGGTGGCCGGCTCTCGCGTGATGTCACGACTGGCGCCTCTCCGCCCGACGCGCGATGGCGATCGCGAGCCCGATGACGACGGCCATCGCCCCCGCGAGAGCGATGACCACCGGCAGATCGGACGATGGCTCCGGCTCGGTGGGCGACGCTTCGTCGGGTGGTTGCGCCGGGCCGGGGGGCACACCGCCGGGGTCCACCGCGCCGGCGTCCGGACGGTCGACGTCCGATGGCGGGATGGGCTCCACGCTCACCGGGCTCGGAACCTCGGCGCCGAATGCCTCGTAGAAGTCGGCGTACAGCTCATCGGCGGCGATGCCGGTGCCCGCCTCGAGCGCCTCCTCGTCCGACGCGCCCTCGCGGAAGGCGGCCATGATCTCCCCGATCGCCTCGGTGCCGTACTCGTCGATGATGCGCTGCACCATGCTCGTGCCCTGGGCGTACGAGAGGACCGCGCCGCGATCGCCGATCGGAAACTGCTCGGTGATCGCGTCGAAGGCGAAGAGCCCTTCGCCGGCGGCCTCGGACTCGACGACCTGCCGCTCGCCATCGTCGCTCTGCGTCTTGGACCAGGTCGCGACGCCCTCGTTGAGCCAGCGTGCCGGCTCGTGGAAGGGGTTGTCCGTGGCGTCGTGGAACACGATGTGGGTGACCTCGTGGACCATCACCTGCTCGAGGTACGAGGCCGATCCCCCGCCGAGCCACATGAAGATCGTCCGGATATCGCTGTAGGCGGCGGCTCCGGTCCACTCGCGAGCCCCCGGACCGAGGGCGCCGAAGAAGTCCTCCTGGCTCTCGTACACGAAGACGTCGACGGGACCGGCCAGCTCGGTCCCCAGCAGGTCCTCGGCCTGATCGACTCCGACAGCGGTCACTTCCCCGAAACGCCTGGCCTGGTCCTCGGCGCCGCCGTACCAATGCACGGTCGCCTCGCCCAGCTGGAGGCTCTGCCAGTCGAAGCCGGGACGGTCGTCGACGTACCGAATCGTCGCCGGGTCGGTCAGTGTCGCTTCACCGTCGGTGATGGCGCGCCATCGGTACGTCACCACCGTGTTGGGGGTCAGATAGTCGATTGACGTGTCCCAGGCGTAGATCGCACCGCCCGTGGAGAGCACCGCCGGAGCGACGAACGACGCCTCCGATCCCGGCGTGCTGATGAGCACCTCGAGCTGGTCCGGCGCGCTGCCCTCGTAGGCAACCGTGAATCGGATCTCCTCGCCGTACTGCGAGCTCGCGTCCGACTCGGTGAAGCCGTCGAAGGCCGCCGCCGTCCCGGCGGCCACCATCGCCAGCAATGCTCCCGCGACCGAGGCGAGGATCAGCCGCATCACTCGGCCCATGACACCCGCCCGAAGTCCATGAGCCCGATCGTCAGGTTCCCCAGTCCCTGCAGGCCGCCCGCCACCAGCCACCACGTCTCGCCGTAGGCCCACGGGATGATCGGCGCCTGGTCGGCGACGCGCGCGTCGACCTCGTCGTAGGCGGCGCCCACGTCGTCTTCGGAGGCACGCCCGGCAGCTTCGAGCAGGGTCACGAACTCGGGGTCCTCCCAGTCACCGTAGTTGCTCGCGGCGCCCGGGAGCAGCAGGAGCCCGTACAGCGCCTGGGGCGAGGGGTAGTCGGCGATCCAGCTGATCGTGAAGACCTGCGGAGGATCCGAGTCGAGACGGCCCAGGAAGTCGCCGAAGTTCATCGTCTCGACCTCGATCTCGACCCCGAGCTCCTCACGCCAGATCGCGACCGCCGGATCGGTGTTGAGGCCGGTGCCGTTGACGACGATCGTGCCGAGGTCCCCGCGATCGGCGTAGCCTGCCCGGTCGAGCAGCCGTCGGGCCTCTGCCGGGTCGTGCTCAAGCGCCGGCGAGAAGCCGTCCGGCCAGATCGCGGGTGGGACGATGCTCGCCGCGGACGTCGAGGATGCGCCCTCGCCGAGCGGGACGAGCCGCTCCCGGTCCAGTGCCAGCGAGAATGCGCGTCGGACGTCGGGGTCGTCGAACGGCGGGCTCGAGGTGTCGAACCCGAAGTAGGTGATCGTCAGGGGCTCTGCCGAGTACAGGTGCGGACCGAGCTCGGCATCGTAGGCGACCCAGGTCGCGTCCCAGCCGCCGACCTGGACGAGGTCGACCGTGCCCGAGGAGAAGGCGGAGACCGGGTCGGTGCTGGCGGACATCCAGCGGATCTCGTCGATGGGCGGTGGGCCCGCGACGTACTCGGGGTTCGCCCGCAGGACGAGGTCGCTCTCCTCGACGCCGTCGAGCACGTACGGTCCGCTGCCGACGAAGGCGTCGGCCGTCTGCCACTCGCCGCCCGCGTCGGCCGCGTCCGGGACCACGAACGTGCTCGGCGTGGCGGTGATCTGCGGGAAGTACGCAGCGGGGTGACGCAGGCGGACGATGAGCGTCCGATCGTCGGGAGCGGTGATCCCCACCTCGTCCTCGTCGATCTCGCCGGCGAGGCGCGCATCCGCGCCGTCGACGACGCTCAGGACGTCAGGCGCCGTCGCCCGGGTTTCCGGGTCGAGCAGGCGCAACCACGAACGTCGAATGTCCTCGGCGACCAGCGATGAGCCGTCGCTGAACGTCAGCCCGGGCCGAATGGCGAACTCGTACGTCAGGCCGTCCGCGCTGATCTCCCAGCCGGACGCGAGCGACGGATAGGGCTCGCCGGCCTCGTCGAGACGCGTCAGACCGGCGTACAGCTGCAGCAGGAGCTGGACGTCCCCCGCATCGGCGATGAGTGCCGGATCGAGCGATCCGGGCGGCCCGGCCAGGTAGCGCAGCGGCGGTCCGGCCGCGCTGGCTGGTCCCGCAGAGGTTGTCGTCGACAGCGCGAGGAGGACCGCAGCGGCGGTCGCGCCCACCCGGGTCAGCCGCCGCATGCCGTCTCCGGTGCAGGGTCGACCATGGGGAGAGCTCGGCGCACGGCGGCTAGTATATCGGCGCAGTGCAGCACGTCCATGAGCACCGTTTTGAGCCACAGCCAGCCGGCTCCCTCACGCTCCGCCAGTTCGTCGAGTCCCTGCGTCGCTGGACGCCCGAGATGCGCCAGATCGTGCAGATCGCGCTGACCCGGACTGAGGGAGAACGCCGGCAGTATCTCCAGCAGTTCCATGCCGGGCATCACGAGCGAGCGGCGGGGGCGCACGACAGCTTCCTGCGCTGGGCCTATTCCGATCCCCGGCTGGAGGATGTCCCGCTACTGCTGGCCGAGCTGGACCGAACCGACGACGACTATGCCGGCGCGCTCGATCACGAGGCCGACGTGCTCGTTCGGGAGCGCGCGGCCGGCAAGGGCCCCGCCCAGCGCGTCGCTGACTACCTGGCGCTGCTCGGCATGGAGAACAGCGAGCGGATCCGCCTCGCCGTCGGGAGCCTGTTGCCCGGCGGAACGTCCGAGGACGCGGTGGTCGCAACCATCCGGCAGATGCGACGACGCTGGCTTGAGCTCTACGGCGACGATCCCTTCTTCGCCGAGGCCTGAGCCCGACCGCGTGCCGCGGCACGAGTCATGCCCCGTACGGTGACCACATCAGCATGGAGGCACGCACGATGGCAGAGCTCGACGCAGACGACCGGGACTCGCTCCACAAGAACCAGTTCGCCTACGTGGATCGCGAGGGCGGCGAGCACCTCCCGATCCACGACGAGACGCACGTCCGGAACGCGATCTCCCGCTTCAACCAGACCGAGTTTCAGAGCAAGACGGCCAAGGAGGAAGCGCGCAAGAAGATCCTGCGCGCCGCCGAGCGCTTCGACATCGAGGTCGACGAGGACGCAAACGTCAAGCAGCCCATCGGCTGACGCGGCGTCGTTGGCGGCGAGCTAGAAGTGCTCTTCCTCCGGCTCCTGCTCGTCGCCGCCGATCCGCGCGTCGTGCTCCTCGTCCCCGGGCGAGTCGGCGTGCTCGGATCGATGCCGCGCCTGCGCCTCGGTCACGTTGGCGTGATGCTTCGACGAGGTCGCCTCACGCAGCTCGCCAGGCTCGAAATCGGTCGGGTCGTCGGCCGGCGTCAGGTCGCCCGTCGCGCCAGTCATTCCCCCACTCGACGCGTCACGTTCGCTCATGCCGTCCATCCTGCACCAACCACGCCCAACGCGTGTTCGGCATAGCGCATGCATCGCGATCAGGCGGACACGCATGAGGGTCAGACCATGCCCAAGGAGTGGAGCGACAAGCGCGAACGTCAGTACGAGCACATCAAGGACTCGTACAAGGATCGCGGCGTCAGCACCGACGAAGCCGAAGAGCGCGCGGCACGCACCGTGAACAAGGAACGCCAGGAGAAGGGCGAGACCAGGAAGGACTGACTCGCCGATCCACTGATGGCCCGGCGGCGACGCGCCTGCCGGGCCTTCGTATACTCGCAGCGCCCCTTCGGTCCACCGCGCACGCGGAGGTTGCGTGTTCCGACCCACTCGTGCCCGACGCGTCGTCCTCGCCGCGCTCGGGATCGGCGCGCTCTGCACCATTGGCCCTTCCACGGCCCTGGCGCACGCGGATCTCGTCGAGGCGAGTCCGGCGCCGAACGGATCGGTGCTCGAGGCGCCGGATCGCCTCCGCCTGACATTCAGCGAACCGATCGACCCCGGCTCAGCCGAGATCGACATTCTCGACACGCAGGGGCGCCCGATCCCGAATGCCGGCCCGATCGAGATCTCGACTGATCGCCTGAGAGTTGAGCTTGACCTCCCGGAGCTCGAGCCGGGGGTCTTCACGGTCGCGTATCGCGTCGTGTCGCGGGTCGATGGGCACGCGACCGAGGGCAGCTATGCGTTCCTGATCGATCCCACCGGCGCCGCGCCGCCGCCGGCCGATTCGGCGCAGGAATCGTCGCCATCGGTCGATGGCCTCACCATCGCGGCGCGGTGGCTGGCGCTCGCCGCGCTGCTCGTGGCATTCGGCTCCCTGCTGCTGTGGTGGAACGCCGGCCACGCCGAGCTCGAGGCGCGGAGCGTTCCGTCCCACCCTCCGTGGGGCCTGATCGGACTCTCGTCGGTCGCCGGCGCGGTCGGCGTGCTGGCCTACCTCGTCCTTGCCGCCCGGCCGATCGCCGGCACCGGAACGGGCATCGCCCTCGATCCGGCGGCACCGTTCGGCTGGACCCCGTTCGCGGTGGCCATGCGCGTGACGATCGTCGTGTCGCTCGCGGCCGGCACCTTGTGCTTCCTCGCCCGGAGACGAAGCGCGACCGGCCGATGGGCCGCCGCGCTGGGCGTCCTGCTGGCGATCGCCCTCGGCGGCATGAGCATCGCGGGTCACGCCGCCTCACTGGGCGGCGCGGCGTTCGCGGTGCTCGACTGGGCGCACCTCGTCGGAGTGTCGGCGTGGCTCGGGGCGCTGCCGGCGTCCGTCGTCCTGGCGGAGCGCGCCCGATCGGGTCGCGGCGATGCCTTCGGAGCCATCCTGCGCCGCCACGGCCCCCTTGCCCTGATCGCCGCGCCGGTCGTGATCCTCACCGGAATTGCGAACTCGCCGCTCGTCCTGGGTACTGGTCGCGACCTCGTGGCGAGCGAGTACGGAAACCTGCTCGTCGCGAAGGCCGCTCTCGTCGGCATCGCCCTGGGCATCGGCGCGGTGAACCACTTCGCGCTTCGAGGACGTGGGCGGGCGGTGCTCGGCCTGTTTGTCGGGGCCGAGGTCGCCGTCGCGGCGCTCGCCGTCCTGGCCGCGGCTACGATGGTCACGATCCAGCCGGCATCCGCGCGCCAGCCGATCCTGAATGCCCCGCCGGTGACGCCGGCGCACTATTTCGACCTCGTCGGCCCAGCACGCGTCCATCTCGCCGTCAGCCTTCCGGCACCCGGCACGCAGGCCTACCGGGTGACGGTGCTGAACGCCTCGGCGGGCGCTCCGCAACCGGACGTGCAGAAGGTGTTCCTGACCTTCGCCCCTCCGGCCGATGAGGGCATCGCAGCGCAGCGCGTCGAGCTCGAGCCCGACCCCGAGGGCGGCCTGTGGACCGCGGCCGGCGCCTACACGCCCTTCGTCGGAACGTGGGAGGTCGAGGTGATCGTCCGCCGAAGCGGGTCGCTCGACGAGTCGACCGCCTTTCCCGTCGACGTGATCGACATCGGAGCCGCTGAGCTGGGGCCACCGCCGGATACCGGTATCGGCGTGCCGGCGCCCATCGGGGCGGTCTGGGACCTGCTGCCGGCCGGGGCGCTCGGCTGGGTGCCTGCCGCAGTGGCGCTCGTCGGGCTCGCGCTCGCGTGGCGCCTGCCGACGACACGAGTCCGCGGCGTGGCGCGGTGGATCGCCGCGTCCGCTCTGCTGGTCTGCGTCATCGCTGCCGGCAGCCGAACTCTGGTGGCGGCGGCGAACGCCCCGACCGACGCGGCTCTCGCGGACCAGCCGGCCTTCAGCAGCCCCGACCTGGAGCGCGGACGGCAGGTGTACCTCGCCAACTGCGCAAGCTGCCACGGCACGGTGCTCGACGGGCCGGCCGCAGTCGACACGCTTCCGGCCGCCGGTCCTATCGCGCCGTTCATCCGCTCGGCATCGGATGCGGAGCTGTCGTACCGTATCGGCTATGGCGTGGCCGGCACGGCTATGCCGGCCTTCGCCGGCACGCTGACCGCCGAAGAGCGCAGCGACCTCATCGGCCATCTGCGCGATGGAGCCGCGGCTCCGTGAACGACGGCACCCAGGGAGGCTCCGGCATGCGTCAGTACCCGAGGTCGGTGGCATCGGTCATCGCGGCCGCGTTGTGGCTCGTGCTGGCTCCATCCGTCCTCGGGCACGAGACCGTCGTCTCCAGCGACCCGGCCGCGGGCACCGTCGTCGCCGCGCCGCCAACCGAGGTCGTTGTGACCTTCAGCGGCGAGCTCGACCCCGCGGGCAGCTCCCTCGTCGTGCTCGACACGGACGGCCGAGCGGTTGGATCGGGCGAGGTCGACCTGGCCGTGCCGGACCGCAACGTCCTGCGCGGGAGCGTCTCGATCAGCGACATCGACGCCACGTACGAGGTGCGGTGGACGGCCGTCGCCAACGACGGGCACGTCGAGGAGGGGGCGTTCTCCTTCTCCGTCGGATCCCGCCCGCCAAATACCGCGCTGCATGCGCCCTCCGGCCTGCCGGAGATCGGCCTGGCGCTGATGCTCGCCGCCGTCGCAACCGGCCTGCGACGCGCGTCGCGGAGGCCAGCCGCATGAACCGTGTCCGTTGGCTGATCGTCATCGGGCTCGTGGTGACGGTGGCCGGCTGCGTCAGCGACAACCGCCCCGAGGCATGCGACGCAGGGGCGGTGACGATCCAGATCGCGGTGACGGCCGACGCGATGGAACCCGACAACCCCGGCGTCTGCCGAGACCAGGAGGTCACGCTCATCGTCTCGTCGACGGTGGACGGATTCCTCCACGTTCATGGATACGACGAAGCGGTGCCGGCCGTCGAGGTGACCGCCGGCGACGAGGTCGAGGTGGACTTCACCGCCGACCGAGCAGGCCAATTCCCGATCGAGCTGCATCCGGCCGACGATCCAGAGGGCATCGGGATCGGGATCCTCACGGTATATGAGTCGTAGGCGTCGGGCCGGCGCGGCGCTGACGCTCGGGGCGCTGGCTGCCCTCTCTCCGGCCGCCGTTGCCGCGCACGCGCTCGGCGACGCCACGTACACGCTGCCGCTCCCGCTGTGGCTCTATCTCACCGGCGCAGGGCTTGCGGTAGCCGCCTCGTTCGTGGTCGTCTCGCTGGCTGCGAGGCGCGCTGGGCGACCGAGCTACCGGTTGCGCGACGTGCCTGAGCCGACCTCTGGCGTCGCGCGGGTGATCCTCCGCAACCTCGGCATCGCCTGGTGGTACGGCGCCATCGGCGTCGGTTTCCTCGTCGGGGACATCTCGCCGCTTCCGGCGGTCCTGTTCTGGATCGGGATCTGGGTCGGCCTGCCGATCGCCGCGGTGACTGTCGGGAACGGGTGGCCGTCGCTCAGCCCGTTCCGAACCACCTTCGCCGGGCTCGAGTGGCTGGCGCGGCGCCTCGGCGCGAAGCACCTCGATCTCGGGGTCGGGTACCCGACGTGGCTGGGTCGCTGGCCGGCCGTGCTCCTCCTCGCGCTGGGCATCTGGGCCGAGCTGATCCTGCCCGGGAGCGCGAGCGCTTCGACCGTGGCGATCCTGATGCTCGGCTACCTGGTCGTCACGCTCGCCGGGATGGTCGTCTTCGGGCAGATCGCATGGTTGCGGCACGCCGAGCTGTTCGAGGTCGAGCTGGCATGGTTCGGACACATCGGCCCGGTCGCACGCCGGTCGGTGAGCCCTGACCTGTGCGCCGCGTGTGGTGAGGCCTGCCGCATCGAGCGCTGCGTCGACTGCCCCGAGTGCGCGACAGCGGCCGAGGACCCCGAGCGCGTCGCCGCCGTGCGCCGCTGGGTCGCCGGACTCGCCGACGTGACCCGTGCCGGCTGGTCCGACGCAGCCTTCATCGTTCTCCTGCTGGCGGGCGTCACGTTCGACGGCCTGCGCGAGACGCCGTTCGGCGCCTCGATGCTCGAGACCCTGCTGCCGCCGGTCACCGATGCGTTCGGCGTGACCCTCTTCGCATTCCTGCTGGCCGATACGCTCGCCCTGGCGCTGGTCGTCGCCGTCTTCTGGCTCGCCTTCGCGACGATCCTGTGGCTGACCCGCCGGATCGGGCGCGTCGAGCGCATGCGGGCCGGCGTCTATGCCTCGACCCTGCTGCCGATCGCCGCCGGATACCTCATCGCTCACTACCTGACGCTCGTCATCCAGGGCACGATCTGGCTGCCGGCGCTGATCGTCGATCCCCTGCTGAGCCTGGCGCCCGACATGTCGGGCGTTCCAGTGGCCGCGGTCTGGTACCTGAGCGTCGCCGCCATCGTCGGGGGCCACATCGCCGGCATCGTGATGGCGCATCGCATCGCGCTGCGCGACAGCCCCGGTCGCGCCACGATCGCCGGGCTGCCGATGGTGGGCCTGATGATCGGGTACACGATCCTCAGCCTCTGGATCATCGCGCAGCCGATCGTCGTCGACCCTGGAGTCACCACCCCCAGCGCCGTGCTCGAGGCTGAGACCCGGTGACCGACGTCAGCATCGCTCTGGCCGTGGCGGCCGGGGCACTCAGCTTCGTGTCGCCCTGCGTGCTCGCGCTCCTCCCCGTCTACCTCGCATTCCTGGGCGAGGCTGCCGCCGAGGGACCATCGTCGGGCGCCGCGGCGGCTCGGGCGGCCGTGCTGCCCCAGGCGCTCCTGTTCGTCGCCGGCTTCAGCATCCTGTTCATCGTCCTCGGCACGTCGATCGGGCTGATCGGCGCGCCGCTCTTCCGGATCCCGGAGGCGCGCCAGGCGGCGGGCGTGGCGGTGATCCTGCTCGGGCTGGCGATGATGGGCCTGTTCGGGCCTGTTCTCGATCGCTTCGGCGTGGCGGTGAGCGCGGACTGGCTCCCGACGGCCCGATCGGCGCGAGCGCTGGGCCTCGGAGCCCTGGTGGCCGTCGGCTGGACGCCGTGCATCGGCCCGGTGCTCGGGGCGATCTTCACCATGGGCGCATCGAGCGGATCGGTGCTCGCCGTGGCGGTGCTGCTGACGGCCTACTCGGTCGGCCTGGCGATCCCGTTCCTGATCGCGGCCGTCGCGCTGCCGGAGATCCGGCCACTCGTCGAGTGGCTGCGGCGCCACGCCGGCGCCGTGCGGTTCGTGTCCGGCCTCCTCGTCGTCGGGATCGGCGTGCTCATCTACCTGAACGCGTTCGCGAGGCTCGCCACGCTGTTCACGTTTGCGCTGTAGGCGCACCCCGCTTCAGGCTGACGGCTTCTCGGTCTGGTCGATCGCCATCTTGGCGACCTTGACGGCGATGCTGCCGCCCGGCACGAGCAGGCCGACGGTGTCGGCGCCGATGTCGAACAGCGCGTCGCGATTCATCATCTTCGAGACGCGGGCGACCATGGCCTGCCCGGGCCGCAGCTGGCCGCTCACCGCATCGAGCTCGACGATCGCGCTCTTGGCCTTGGGCTTCCAGAGGAACTCGAACGCCCACCACGGGCGGTAGTACAGGTCCACGTGCTGGAAGCGCAGCGACTCCTCGGTGACGGTGTCGGCCTGCACGGGCTTCATCATGGTGCCCAGCAGCTGACGAACGACGTACGAGGCGCGATGCTCGGGCGGCAGGACGATGGTCTCGTTCTCCTCGAGGGTGGTGAGGTCGCTGACCTCGCGAAGCGGACCGCCGATCAATCCGGCGGCGTCCGCAGCAGGGCGCGCCCGTGACACCGTCAACGAAGAGCGAGCCGCTGAACTCGTCGCGACAATGCTCGACGGTCGGCAGGGCGAAGGTTGCCCCGCTGACGGAGTGCTCCTGGCCGTAGACGGTGAGCTCGCGAACCTCCGGCCCGGAGATGGGCACCGCGTAGGTGCGCGACCGGTCGTACACGTAGCGCGCCTCACCGGCGACGTGCCAGAAGGGCTCGAGCCGGCGCTGGCTGGCGACGAGCTCGATGTCCTCCGGCTTCGGCCGCTGCAGGAGGCTCCCGATCCCGGAGCCGAATGCCGCCGTCCGACGGTCCATGGCGCGCTGGCGGATCTCGTCGACCGTCAGGCGCTCGTCCAGGACGTAGACGTGCTGCTCCGCGAACTCGATCTCCATGGACATCCTCCGTTGTCGACGCGCGCGCGCGATGGCGCCCGCGGAGGGACTCGAACCCCCGACGCCCGCCTTAGGACGGCGGCGCTCTATCCACTGAGCTACGCGGGCGGTGCCTCGGGCATCCTACCGTATGATCCCGGCCATGCCGCGCACGATCCTCTACGTCCGAGACGGCTGCCACCTCTGCGAGGAAGCGAGCGTCCTGTTGGACGAGATGCTCGGACCAGGTGGCTGGGAAGCGGTCGACATCGGTGACGATGACGACCTTCTGCTGCGTTACGCCCACCGCATCCCGGTCCTCGCTCGTCGACGGCATCGAGCGGGCCGAGCTGACCATCACGCGACCCGACCTCGAGGCCGTCATCGCCCCATGACGAGCGTCCTGCGCCGGCGTCGCTGGAGCGTCGCATGGCTTCTCGCGATCATCGTCCTGGGCGTGCTGCTCGGATGGCTCGCGTCGGTCCCGCTGCTCCGCGGCGAGCCCGATGGTCGTGACGGCGCCCGGGTGGGTGAACCGGCGCCGGAGCTCCACCTGGACGACCTCGCCGGCGAACCGTGGAGCCTGGACGAGGCGGACGTGCCGCTCGTGTGGGTGAACTTCTGGGCCGCCAGCTGCGAGCCATGCCGCACCGAGATGCCGGCCATGCAGCGACTGGCCGAGGCTAACCCGGACGACCTCGTCATCGTGGGTGTGAACTGGGGCGAGGAGCGCCGCGGGGTCGAGGACTTCGCCGAGCGACTGGGCGTCGCGTACCCGATCCTCCTCGACCCCGGCCTGGAGGCGTTCTACCGCTGGGCAGGCACCGACGGCCTGCCGCGGCACTACTTCATCGGCGCCGAAGGGACGGTCCTGCGCGAGATCGTCGGGCCGCTCGATCCCGCTCGGATGGTCGAGATCGTCGAAAACCTGCTCAGGACGAGCTAGCGCCCTCGACCACGATCGTGCCCTCCATCTCCGGGTGGACGTCGCAGCGGAAGTAGTACGTGCCCGCATCGAGGGCCGGCACGACGATCTGCGTCGTGGCGTCGGGGCCGGTGATGACTTCGCCGATGACGATCTCCTCGCCACCCTCCTCGGTGTAGACCGCGACGTTGTGCGGCTGCGATTCGTTGTTCGTGAACGTGATCGTGAACTCCTCGCCGGCCGTCGCGTTGATCGTCGACAGGTCGAAGACGAGGTCGTCCGCGCTGATCGCGACCTCGCCGCCGGTCACGGTGGCGGTCTCGCCGCCGGAGCTCGCTCGAGCTGCCGCCACACGCGGCGAGCGCAAGGGCCAGGGTGAGAGCCAATCCGGCCGCGGCGACGCGCGGCATCATCTTGTGATTCATTGAGTTGGGTGCACCTTTCGATGAGCATCTGGGCTTCGATGTGGCGCTCATATCTTAGGCGGGACGACCGGTCGTCGCCTCGGGTCACGCGTCGGCGGCCCGGTATCCGCCTCGTTCGGTCGCCTCGATGCGCACGGGCATCTCGCCCGGGTCGTGCGTGAAGTACGAGACCCAGCCTTCGGCCACGGCGCGCCCCAGCAGCTCGTTGCGGATCTCGATCGCGTCGATCGGGTAGTCGTCGAAGGCCGATGTCCAGCGCGTCGGGATCTGCCAGCGCGTGGGGATCAGGTCGCCCCACAGGATCGCCTGCCCGACCGGATCTCCCGACCTTCCACGCGGCCGATCGAGACCGATGAGGACCGCCTGCGACCCGCGCGTGTGGCCGCCGGTCCGCAGCACGCGCACGCCGGGCACGAGCTCGACCTCGCCCTGCACCTCGGCGAGCTGGCCGGAAGCCCGCACGGCGTCCAGCTGCTCCACTTCCATGATGCCCTGGACGCGCAGCTCGTCGCCGTGCGCCGCCTCGGCCTCGTCTCGCTGCACGACGTAGCGGGCGTTGGCGAATGCCGGCGAGCCGGACGCGGCGAGCATGCCTCCGGCATGGTCGTAGTGGAGGTGCGTGAGCACGACGAAATCGATCGATGCCGGATCCTCCCCCACCGCACGCAGCGCCTCCACCGGGTCGCCACCCTCGATGCCCTTGATGTCCCGATCCTTGTCGCTGACCCGCACGCCGGTGCCGGTCTCCACCAGGATCCGCTTGCCCTCGGCCTCGACGAGGAGCAGGTTCAGCCGGCACAGGATCCGCCCGCGCTCGTCGGCGGTCACGAATCGGCTCCACAGAGCCTTTGGCACGACACCGAAGAATCCGCCGGCGTCGGGGCGGAACCATCCCGCGCGGACGACGCGCACCGTGGCCCCGCCGGCAAAGGCCTGCGGCTCGCCGATCTCGTGCAGCGCCTCGCTCACGTCCGCGAGACCCGGCCGCGATCGAAGTCGGCGTGGTAGCGACTGGCGGTCGGATCGGTCTGACCGCGATACTTCGACCCGATACGTGCGTCGCCGTACCCGACCTCGACCGGTGACGAGAGCCGCTGGAAGCTGATCTGGCCGATCTTCATGCCGTCGTAGAGCTTGATCGGCAGGTTCGCCACGTTGCTCAGCTCGAGCGTCAGGGTTCCCTCCCAGCCGGGGTCGACGTAGCCGGCGGTCGAGTGGATCAGGAGCCCCAGGCGCCCGAGGCTTGACTTGCCCTCGAGCCGGGCCACCAGGTCCTCCGGCAGACCGACGCGCTCGAACGTGGCACCCAGCACGAACTCGCCGGGGTGGAGGATGAAGGGCTCGTCACCGGTGATCTCGACGAGCTCGGTGAGCTCGGGCTGCTCCTCGCGCGGATCGATGACCGCGGTGCGGTTGTTGCGGAACACTCGGAACCGGTTGCCGAGGTGCAGGTCCACGCTGGACGGCTGCACCGCGTCGGGCACGTACGGGTCGATGACGATCCGGCCCGATTCCAGCTCGGCGCGGATGTCACGGTCGGACAGGATCATGCGGCGCTGATCTTACTCGCCCCTCACTCAGCGGCACCTCGGATGAGCCGATCGACCTCTCGCTGCAGCGTCTCGATGTCGTCGTAGGCGTGATAGACCGAGGCGAATCGGATGTAGGCCAGCTGGTCGAGCTCGCGCAGCGCATCGGTGGCAAGGCGGCCGATCTCGGTGGACGGGACCTCGTTGCCACCGCGGGCCCGCAGCTCGGCCTCGATCTCGTCGAGCGCCGCCTCGACGCGGTCGAGCGTGACCGGCCGCTTCTGGAGCGCCTTGAGCAGGCCGGCGCGCAGCTTTTCGCGGGCGAAGTCCTCGCGGGACCCATCGCGCTTGACGACGACCAGCCGAGCGCCCTCCGGGCGCTCGTACGTCGTGAAGCGATGGCCGCACGCCTCGCACTCGCGGCGACGGCGGATCGTGCTGCCGGACTCGAGGTCGCGCGAGTCGATGACTCGGGTGCCGCTCTCCTCGCAGCGCGGACAACGCATGGACCTGTATCTCTCTCCTGTTGCCTATACCAGTGGTTGTACCCACGGGGAGCGTACCACAAGATGTGGCGTCAGCTCGGAGAGGCGCTCGATTCGAACGCGCGACGGAGACGACGCTCCGACCGATCCTCCAACCCAGCACCGAGCTCATCGAGCCCGATGAGGGCGGCGCCCAGCACCGGCCTGGCCCGCAGGCGGGTGATCTCGGCGCCGGGCACGGCCGCGCGGATGGACTCCTCGAGACGAGCGCGAAACGGCTTATCACCTGCGCGGAATACCCCGCCGGTCAGCACCACGTCGACCGGCTGGCGCACGACGCGCAGTCGGCGCGCGATCGCGATGGCCATCGTGGCCAGCTCGTCGGCCAGGCGGTCGACGATGCCGCGCGCCACCGCGTCTCCCGCGGCCGCTGTGTCGAACACGAGTGGCGCCAGCTCCTCGATCCGCCGCTCGGGCACTCGGCCGTCGTAGATGGCGCGCACCAGGTCGATCGGCCGCCTGAGGCCGAAGTGCGCCGGGACCGCATGCGCGAGCGCGGTCTGCGCGCCGCGGCCGTCGCGCGCCCGGACCGCGAGGCCGACCGCCTCACGTCCGATGCCGAACCCGCCACCTCGGTCGCCCGAGTAGTCGCCCATGCCCGCCAGGCGCTCCGTGCGACCATCGGGCCCGACGCCGAGCGCGTTCACGCCCGAGCCGCATATCACCACCACTCCCCAGCCACGGCGCGCGCCCGCGCGCAGGGCACCGAGGGCGTCATTGCGCACGAGGATCCGATCCGCGACGCCGGCCGCCTCGAACGCACCGGCCAGTGCGCGGATGTCGGCCGGAAAGTCCGCCCCGGCGACGCAGAAGCTTCCGATCTCGGGTCGTCCATCGCCGAGCCCGGCCGAGCGCATGGCGTCGTCGCTCAGCTCTCGGAGTCGCTCGACGACCTGGGCCATGGGCACCTGCTGGTGCGAGATCGTCGGTCCCGTCACCAGCGACAGGAGCGAGCCGTCGGGCCCGACCAGCGCGAGGTCGGCCTTCGAGTTGCCCCCGTCGACGGCGATGACGGCCGGCCGCCGTCGTGTCACGTGACGCCGGCGGCGACGTCCGGGCGAGGCAGTCCGACCGGTGCGAGGTCATCGGAGAGATCGAGCTGGTCGAGGCGCACCAGGCGAGCGCCGCGCCCGTGGAGGCCGGCCGCGATCTCCGAGAGGGCCGGCGCGATCGGGTCGGGCCAGGTGTGCAGCAGGACGATGGTGCCGTCCCCGTGCTCGTCAACGCCGGCGATCACGCGCTCCGCCACCTCCTTCGCCGTGCGGCCGATCTCCCAATCGAACACCTCGACGTGCCATCCGATGTGGCGGTAGCCCAGGGCCGGCAGGCGCTCGACGAGCCTAGCGTCGTCGGCCCCGGCCCCGAACGGGAATCGCAGCCATGGCCGCGGGTCGGCGCCGGTGGTCTCCCGAATGACCCGCTCCGCTTCGCTGAGGTCCTCCTCGAAGCCGGCATCGGTGAGCAGCGGAACTCGGGCGTGGTAGAAGGTGTGGTTGCCGATGAGGTGCCCCTCGTCCGCGAATCGTCGGGCCAGGGCCGGGAAGGCCTCGGCCCATCGGCCCTGGATGAAGACGGAGGCGCGCACGTCGAGGCGGCCGAGCTCGTCGAGCACCCAGGCCGCGTTGTCGCCATGGTGCGGTCGATCCGGGTGCTCCGCGTCGAACGTGATGGCGACACGGGGCCCCTCGCTCACTTCTCGACCCCGGTGATCACGATGCCGCGCATGAAGAAGCGCTGGCACAGGAAGAAGATGACCATCGGGATCACGATCGTCATCAGCGTGGCGGCCTGCACGAGCTCGACCTGCTCACTGTAGATGCTGTTGAACTGCGCCAGCCCGGTGGCGATCGGCTGGAGGTCGGGCTTGGACGACAGGTAGAGCAGCGGCTCGAAGTACAGGTTCCAGGTGTAGACGATGTGGAACACCGCCACCGCCACGATGACCGCCCATGACTGCGGGAGAATGACCGACCAGAGGATGCGGAAGGGCCCGGCCCCGTCGATCTTTGCCGCGTCGTCGAGCTCGCGCGGCAGGGTCATGAAGTACTGCCGCAGCAGGAAGACGTCGTACGCGTTGGCGAAGAAGGCCGGCACCAGCAGCGGGAGCCATGTGCCGACCCAGCCGAGCTTCACGAAGATCGCGTACGTCGGGATCAGCGTGACCGCGGCGGGCAGGAAGATCGTCGACAGCAGGATCAGGAACAGGATGTTCCTCCCTGGGAACCGGAAGCGCGAGAAGCCGTACGCCACCGTCACGCACGACAGCAGCGTGCCGATCGTCCCGATCAGGGCGAGCATGGCCGTGTTGAAGATGAGGCGCGGGAAGTCGATGATCGTCCACGCCTCGCCGAAGTTCTCCCAATGCGGGTCGAACTCCCACGGCCTCTCGAGCGCTCGCCACGAGCCCTCCCACGTGATGGGCTCCGCGGCAGCGTTGGCCGGGTCGACGAAGACGCTCGATTGCCGACCGGGATCAAGGAGCGCGAGCTCGGGCGCCGAGCCATCCGGCATCGGGACGACGTAGACGTCGAGCACCTCACCCTCGAACTCGAACGTCCCCGGCGTTGCCGGCCAGAACGGCGCGTTGGTGGCGCCGATCTGCTGGGGGGTCTTGAGGGACGTCATCGTCGTCCGCAGCAGGGGCGACAGGAAAGCGGCCAGGATCACGACCGCAAAGAAGGTGACGCCGAAGGAGCGAAAGATGCCGCGCCGGTCGGCGGGCCGCCGGGCGGCACGCTCGGTCTCGACGACCTGGATGGGCGGGGCCCCCAGCAGCTCGCTCTCGGTGGTCATCTACTTCGTCTCCCCCGCGTAGTAGACCCAGTAGCGCGCGCTGAAGAACAGGACCAGCGTGAAGGCGAGGATGATGACGAAGAGGAACCAGGCCAGCGTCGCGCCGGCGGACATGTCCTGGAAGGTGAAGAACGTCTTGTAGATGTGGACGTTCATGAAGTACGTCGTGCCGGACGGCCGGCCGTCGCCCCCGTTGAGGACAAGGGGCACGAGGAAGTACTGAAGCACGCCGATGGTGGTGAGCGTGACGCTGTAGAAGATGACGGGCGACATGAGCGGCAGGGTCACGTTCCGCAGCTGGCCCCACCAGCCGGCTCCGTCGACCCGCGCGGCGTCATAGAGCTCGCTCGGGACGTTCTGAAGCCCCGCGAGGTTGATGATGACCGCGCTCCCGATGCCCCAGATGCCGATGAGGACGAGCGCCGGGTAGATCCAGCCCGGATCATTGATCCAGTCCCTGCCAGCGATCCCGATGAAGCCCAGGAGCCCGTTGATCCAGCCCGTCTGGGGATTCAGCATGCCCGACCAGGCGAACAGCGCAGCCACGAACGGGATGACGAACGGCATGAAGAAGAGCGCCTGGAAGTAGCGGGACCCGCGCAGCGACTTGCTGTTGAGCAGGAGGGCGACGGAGAACGGGATGAGCAGCCCGATGGGCAGCGCGATCGCCGCAAAGCGCAGCGTGACGCCGAGCGCGTCCCAGGTTCGCGGATCGCTGAACATCTGCTCGTAGTTCTCGAACCCGACGAACCGGAGCGGGTCGTCACCGGTGAGGGTGACGTTGGTGAAGGTAAAGACGAGGGTGGCGATCATCGGGATCGCCGTGAGCAGCGCGAAGCCGACAAGCCAGGGCGAGATGAACAGGTACCCCCAGATCGCCTCCATGCGAGCGAGACTGAACCGGGACTCGCCGCTGGCGGGCGCCTGGCTGGACTCGAGCTCCACGATCGACATGAGCGGAATCGAACCTCGATCGAGAGAGTGGGGTGGGCCCACCCGCCACGGAGGCGGGCAGGCCCGTTGACCTTAGGCCGTGCTACTCCTCGGCAGCATCGAAGATGGCCTGCAGCTCTTCGGTGAAGTCATCGATGGCTGGCCCGATGTCGAGTGTGCCATCGGTGCGCATCGTGTCTCCGAAGGTGACGATCGACGCGAACGCCTCCTGGTAGTTCGGCATCCAGGCCTCGAAGCTCGGGTTGTCCGCGAACTCGACGCCGTCCCTGGCGACCTGCCAGTTGACGCCCTGCGTCCAACGCTCGTCGAGGTCGGCGAAGAACTGATCCTGGTCGGCGGTTCGGGCGGGCATGCCGCCGTAGATGCCGAGCAGATCCTGCGACGCATCACCGATGAGGTACTCGAGAACCGTGAACGCCTCCTCCGGGTGCTCGGTCTCGCCCCAGATCCGGAAGGTGTCGGCGTTGAAGTTCGCCGTCGTCACACCATCGTTCGACGGCACGACGGCGACGTCCCAATCGGGATCGATCGGGTTGTTGTCCTCGTCGACCGCGTTCGCGCAGCAGGTGTACCACGTGTGCGAGAGCGCCATCGCGGCGCGCAGCGCATTGAACGGGTTCCCGTTGCCGAACTCAGGCGCGTCACGCAACGCAAGGTCCATCGTGATGTGCTCGGTCCAGATGTTCTCGTAGTGCCAGGTCCAGGCATCGCGCCATGGATCCGGAACCTGTGCGGTGGTGCCGTCATCGGCGACCAGGCTTCCGGCCCCGAAGTAGGAGCCGATGGCCCGGGCATCCTGGAAGATCGGATCGTAGCCGTACTGCTCGATCTGGGTCGCGTCGAAGTCCGGGCTGGTCGCGTCTGCGCCGTTGATGTCAACGGTCAGGCGCTTCGCAACCTCACGGAGTGTGTCGAAGTTCCACTCGACCTCTGCGCCGTCGAGGACATACGGCTCACCGTACGCCTGGGGCGGGTACTCGAGGTCGGCCTCGTCGAACATCGATCGCTGGTAGTACAGCATTGACGGGAAGATGGCGAACGGCAGGCCCACCTGGCCCTGGCCCTCCACCTGGTAGAACTCGACCGACCCTTCCGAGTACTGGGTCAGATCGTGGCCGGTCGACTCGATGAGATCGGTCAGGTCGAGCCACTCGCCCTCGAACGCCGCGGATCCGGTGCCACCGACCGGACCGAGGATGTCGGGCGGGTTCCCGCCGGCAATCTGCACGGCGAGCGCGTCATAGGCCTGATCGTAATCGACGACTTCGAGCACCAGCTCGATGTCGTCATGCGACTCGTTGAACGCCGCGACGACAGCTTCCTCGGTCGGAACCTGGGTCTCGGCGTTGTCGCCGGCGCCCAGGCAGCAGAACCAGCGGATCTCGACGACCTCGCCAGTTGCTCCCTCGCTCTCTGCGGCCTCGCTCGACGCGGCCTCGCTGCCCTCTGGCTCCGCCGAGCCACCGCCGCCGCCGCTACAGGCGGCGAGGACCAGCGCAAGGATCGCGAAGAACGTGACGAATCGTAGATGGGTGCTCCGCATTGTTTTCCTCCATACCCGAAGACTCCCAAACAGGCTCGGAATTCGTCTTCAGCCGCTCCCCTCCTCTCCCCCAGACAGCGAACTCGGCTCGCGGCGGCCAACGCCGGCCACCGCGGCACGCATGTGGTCAGGTGCCTCGATCCAATGGGCTCGAATGACGTCGCGCTCGAGGTAGTAGCGCGTGCGATCGCCGCGCACGAAGCTGCGCGCCGCCTCGACCGGCGTGCCGTCAGTCGCGTGCGCCACGCCGTCGATCTGAAGGGCCAGGGACCGCGTCGGCAGCTCGAGCAGCCCGGCCTCGCGTCGCCGCAGCATCACCGGCTCGACCGACTCACGGGCCCGCACGATCCGGGTCGCGTAGCGCTCGGCGAGGATGTCGTACAGCGACCGCCGCTCGAGGTCGAACGCGAGAAGCCCCGGGAACCGCTCTGCGGGGAGCCGAGCCTGCTCGAGGATGAGGGGCTCCCCTCCGCCCAGGCGGACGCGCTCGAGGTACACGACCGCGGCGTCCCGACCGATCTCGAGCAACGAGGCCACCGACTCGCCCGCCGGCTCGATCCGCGCGGTCACGACGCGGGTCGCGGAGTCCAGGCCCCGGCGTCGCATCTCTTCGGCGA
This sequence comes from uncultured Chloroflexia bacterium, assembly GCA_963828485.1. GTDB lineage: Bacteria > Chloroflexota > Limnocylindria > QHBO01 > QHBO01 > JACDBZ01. Next base: position 461,964 of record CAWHEV010000010.1, on the reverse strand, counting down.
AAGACATGGTCCCGGCGATGTCGCGCTCGATGCGCGGCGGGAGGACGAAGGTGCCGCGCCCGCGCGTGCGCTCGATGCGTCCCTCGCGCACCAGCTCGCCGAGCGCATGGCGCACGGTGATCAGGCTGCAGCCGTAGCGCTCGGCGAGCTCCCGCTCGGGCGGGAGGCGATCGCCCGGCAGCCACTCGCCGTTGTCGAGCGCCGACTTCAGGTCCCGGAAGACCTGGTGGTGCAACGGGATGGGCCCACGTTCCAACTGAAAGCGCGCCACTTCAACCCTCGTGCGCGGACGGGACGGTGCCCGCCCTTGACCATATGCTGCTCATAACGTTATAAGCAATGGTGTCAATACCCCCTGCGAGGAAATCGATGGGGATCAAGGTCGCCGTCATCGGTGGCGGAAGCACCTACACACCCGAGCTCATCGACGGATTGGCCAACCGTGGTGACCGTCTGCCGATCGACGAGCTTGTGCTGCACGACATCGATGACGAGCGCCGCGACGTCGTCGGCGGCCTCGCCCGTCGCATGCTCGCGCGCCTGGGCTGGAGCGGATCGATCACGCTGACCGGCGACGCCGAGGCGGCCATCGATGGCGCCAGCTTCGTGCTCATCCAGCTCCGGGTCGGCGGCCAGGCAGCGCGGCTGTCGGACGAGTCGCTCCCCCTGCGGTTCGGGACCATCGGCCAGGAGACCACCGGCGCCGGAGGACTGGCCAAGGCGCTGCGCACCGTGCCGGTCGTGCTCGATCTCGCCGAGATCGCGCGGCGGAGAGCCGCGCCCGATGCCTGGATCGTCGACTTCACCAACCCGGTCGGGATCGTCACCCAGGCACTCCTCGATGGTGGCCATCGGGCGATCGGCCTCTGCAACGTGGCGATCACGCTGCAGCGCGGCATCGCGGCCAGGCTCGGCGTGGACCCGGATGGGATCCAGCTCGACCACGTCGGTCTCAACCACCTGTCGTGGGTCACCGCCGCCGTCGAGGGCGGCCGGGATCGGATGGCGGAGCTCCTCGACGGCAACCTCGACTCGATCGCGGCCGAGCTGAAGCTGCCGCCCGAGCTCATCCGGGACCTTGGCGCGATACCGTCCTACTACCTCCGCTACTACTACGCGTTCGACGAGGTCATGGCCGAGCAGCTCGGCGGCTACCGACGCGCGGAAGAGGTCATGGGCCTCGAGAGGCGCCTGCTGGAGATGTACGCCGACCCCGCACTCGACACCAAGCCGAGCCTGCTCAACGACCGAGGTGGCGCGTGGTACAGCGAGGCCGCCGCCCGACTCCTGGCGTCCCTCCACGACGGACGGGGCGACGTGCAGGTCGTGGACGTCCGCAACGGCGGCGCCGTGCCCGACCTGGGCGCGGGCGACGTGGTTGAGGTCCCGGCGCGCATCGACCGCGATGGAGCCCATCCGATCGCCCAGGGACCGATGGCCCCGGCCATGCGCGATCTCGTGCTCGAGGTGAAGGCATTCGAACGCCTCGCCATCCGGGCGGCTCTCAGTGGCGAACCCGAGGATGTCCGCGCCGCGCTCGAGGCGCACCCGCTCGTCGGCCCGCGCATCGGCGACGTCGGGCCGCTGCTCGACGCCCTGCTCGAGGCCAACCGGGCCTACCTGCCGCGCTTCGGCGCCGTGACATGACAGATCGCCCGGCGTCGCGCATGCGGCGCGAGATCGGGCAGATCCCGGCGACGGTGAGGCGAGCCATCGCCGCCACCGACGAGCGCCGGCCCGTCGTCGCGGCCTTCGAAGCGGCACGGCCGAGGTGGATCATGATCGCCGGCCGGGGCACCTCCGACCATGCGGCCGTCTACGCGCAGTACCTGATCGAGACCCACCTCGGGCTGCCGACCGGCCTCGTCAAGCCGTCGGTCACCACGTTCTACGGCGCGTCGCTCGACTGGCGCGGCGGAATGGTCCTGGCCATCTCGCAGTCGGGTCGCAGCCCGGACATCGTGGCGGTCGTGGCGGCGGCGCGCGAGGCCGGAGCCCTGACCCTGGCGATCACCAACGAAGCGGGCTCTCCGCTTGCCGACGCCGCGGAGCTGGAGCTGCGCTGCCATGCCGGCCCCGAGCTCGCGGTCCCCGCCACGAAGACGTACGTGGCCCAGCTGGTGGTGGTGGCGGCGCTGGTGGCCGATCTGCAACGTGGCGGTGAGCTTGCCGCGGGCCTGGCGGCCCTGCCCGACGCGCTGCGTGGCGCGCTGCGCGCGTCGGAGACATGGCTCGAGGGCGATGGTCGCGCTGCCATCGACGACCTCGTGGCGGCCGATCGCGCCCTGCTCGTCTCGCGCGGCTACAACCTGGCCACCGCCCTCGAGCTCGCGCTGAAGCTCAAGGAGACCTGCGGGCTGTATGCCGAGGCGTACTCGACGGCTGACTTCGCCCACGGGCCGCGGGCCCTGACCCGACCCGAGGTCCCCGTCCTCGCCATCCGGCCCGACGGTCCGATGGGCTCCCTGGTCGACCAGACGCTGGCCGGCGTCCGTGATCGCGGCGCGCGGACGACGGTCATCGGTGGACGCGAGGCGGCCGAGGTACCGGGTGCGCTGGTGCTGGAGGAGGCTCTGCCCGAAGCGCTGACGCCGATGCAGTTCGTGGTCGGCGGACAGCTCATCGTCGAGGCGGTCGCGCGCGGACGGGGCGTCAGCCCGGACGCACCGTCTGATCTGGCCAAGGTGACGCTGACCCGCTGACCCGGCTTCAGCTCTGGCGGGTTCGCTCCATGCGGGCCGCGACCGTGGCCTCGGCGGGCTGGCCGGGCTCCCACGTCAGAAGCACATCGACGATCTCGGCCATCCGCATCCGGGCGTGCGTGATGTTGGCGTGCCCGCGCTTGTAGTACGTGAACGGCTCCTCGTCGTCAGGGGGCCGGTGCCGCAGCCGGGTGATCCCGCAGCCGCGTTCGACGGTGACGATGCCGCGGAGCGCACGCTCGAGGTTCGCCTCGTACTCCATGTGAAGCCCATGGAGGTCCTCGGGAGCCATCATCTCGATCAGGCCGTTCGACTCCTCGTCGAGCGCGTCCTCGTGGATCCCCAGCTTGGCGACGGCCTCGTCGGCGTCGAGATCGCGGCGCCGCAGGGCGTCAACGTCGTCGGACACCTGCGCCAGGCGGACGTCGATCCGCTGGGTTCGCTCGAAGAGGTCGTTGCGGTACGCGCCGAGCTCGCTCCCCGATCCGAAGGGACGCCGCCGTCGACCACCGAAGATTGCGCGCATCGCGGCGATCCTACCCTACGCGCCCTTGCGACGACGAATCTCGGCGGTGAGCGCCGGAACGATCGTGAACAGGTCGCCGACCACGAAGAGATCGGCGAACTCGCCGATGGGGGCATCGGGGTCGCGGTTGATGGCGATCACGTGCTCGGCGGTCTGCATCCCGACGCGGTGCTGGATGGCGCCGCTGATGCCGGCCCCGATGTACAGCGACGGCTTCACCACCTTGCCGGTCTGCCCGATCTGGAGCTGGTACGGGATCCAGCCCGCGTCCGCCGCCGCGCGCGAGGCGCCGACTGCGCCGCCCAGTGCATCGGCCAGGTCGCGCAGAGGACCGAAGCCGTCTTCGCTGCCCACGCCGCGCCCTCCGGCAACGATGATCGACGCCTCCTCGAGGTTGACGACGCTCGCCTCCGCGGGATGGCTCTCGGCAATCGTGACGCGATCGAACGCGGATGGCTCGGCAGCCGGCGCCGGAGTCACCTCGGCGCTCCCGCTGCCCGCTTCGGCGGGTGTGAACGTGTTCGCCAGGACCAGCACGATGGCCGGTGCGGGCGCTCCGTCAACCGGGCGCGCAGTGGTGATGACCGAGCCCTGGAGCGTCGCCTGCTCGGTCTCGAGAGCACCGTCCGCGACCCGGACGGCTCGAACGGGGCCGAATGCCGGAACGCCGAGGCTGCCGACGAGGGCGGCTGCGAGATCGCGCCCGTTGGGCGTTGCCGGTGCCAGCAGCGCCAGGCCGCCGTCCCGCGCGGCGGCCACGGCCGCCGGGGCGTAGCCGACGGCCGGCCCATCCTCGTCGCCGAGCACGACCGCCCGGGTCGCGCCGAAGGCTCCGAGGCCGGCCGCGCCGGCGCTCGCTCCGGATCCGTACGCGAGCGCAACCGGCGCGCCGCCCGACTGGGCCGCCAGCTCGGCGGCCCCGGCCGCCAGCTCGAGCGCGGACCGCGCCGGCGCGCCGTCGCCGAACTCGGCGAGGAACAGGATGTCGTTGCTCATGGTTCTCGCTTCCCTAGATCAGCTTGCGCGCGGCCAGCCAGTCCGCGATCTTCGACGCGGATTCCTCGGCCGAGAGATTCTCGAGGCGCTCGGTCGGCGGCTTCGCCTCGGGGGGACGAGCATCGGTCACCTTCGTCAAAGCCGCGCCGCGCAGCTCGTCGGCCGACAGCCCGAGATCGGCCAGCGACCACGTCTCGAGCGGCTTGCGCTTGGCGGCCATGATGCCCTTCAGGCTCGCGTATCGCGGCTCGCCGACCTGGTCGGTGACGCTGGCCACGACCGGCAGCGGTGCGCTGACCCAATCGAAGCCGGTCGCGGAGAGACGTCGCACGCGAGCCTCGCCGTCGGCCACGCGCAGCTCCGAGCCATACGACAGCAGCGGCACGCCGCGCATCGCGGCCACCGCACCGGGGACGAGCGAGCCGCGAGCATCGTCCGAGGCCATCCCCATCAGCGCCACGTCTGGCGCCAACCGGTCGAGTGCAGCCGCCAGCACGCGGGCCGTGGCCCATTCGTCGGCGCCGGCGAGGGCCGAATCGGTCACCAGGACGGCGTCGTCGCCGCCCATGGCCAGCGCTCGGCGCAGTGCCTCTGACGCGGGCTCCGGGCCCATCGACAGGTAGCTGACGTTCTCGGCCACCCCGTCGTCGACGAGGCGCAGGGCCTGCTCGATGGCGTACTCGTCGAGCGGGTTGATGATGGCTTCGGTGCCGGCCCGATCCAGGCGCAGGTCATCGGTGTAGCGCTTCTCGGCGCCGGTGGCCGGAACCTGCTTGATGCAGACGACGATCTTCACGGGGTTCGAGCTGCTCCCTCCACGATTACGAGCCTCGCTTCGCCACGCCAGCACGCGCGAGGACCTGCCTGGCGATGATGAGGCGCTGGATCTGCTGAGTTCCCTCGTAGAGCTGCGTGATCTTGGCGTCGCGCATCATGCGCTCGACGGGATACTCGGTGATATAGCCGTATCCGCCCAGCACCTGAACGGCATCGGTCGTCACCCGCATGGCCGTATCGCCGGCGATCAGCTTTGCGCTGCTGGTCCAGTACGGCAGGTCGGCAACATTGGCGTCGACCCGCGCCGCGGCGGCGTAGACGAGCTGGCGCGCCGCCTCGGTCTGGCTGGCCATGTCGGCCAGCATCCACTGGATGCCCTGGAAGTCCGCGATGCGCTGCCCGAACTGGCTGCGGTCGGCGGCGTAGGCGATCGCCGCGTCGAGCGCGCCCTGGGCGATGCCGATCGCCTGGGCGGCGATGCCGAGCCGCGATCGGTCGAGCGTGGCCATGGCGATCTTGAAGCCGTCGCCGTCCTCGCCGATCCGGTTGGCCGCCGGAACTCGAACGCCGTCGAAGGTGAGCTCGGCCGTTGGCGAGCCGCGGATTCCCATCTTGTGCTCGAGGCGAGCCACGCCGAAGCCGGGCATGTCGGATTCGATGATGAAGGCGCTCATCCCCTTCCGGCCACCCGCGTCGGGATCGGTCAATGCGAACGTGGTGAGCACGTTCGCGACGGAGCCATGGGTGATGAATCGCTTCGATCCGGTCAGCACGTAGTCGTCGCCATCGCGCTGCGCTCGCATCCGGTTGGCGGCGACATCGCTGCCGGCCGCGGCCTCGGTCAGCGCGAAGGCAGCGAGCCATTCCCCCGACGCGACGCGGGGGAGATACCGGTCCATCTGCTCGTCGGAGCCGGCGAGCAGGATGGGCAGCGCCCCGAGCTTCTGGACGACCGGGATGAGGCTCGTCGTCGCATCGGCGCGCGCGATCTCCTCGACCAGGATGCTCTGGGCGACGCCATCGAGCGCCGTGCCCCCATGCCGCTCCTCGAAGCAGGTGCCGAGCAGGTCCTGCTGCGCGAGCAGCTCCTTGAGGTCCCAGGGGAACTCGGCCTTCTCGTCGATCTCGGCGGCGCGCGGCGCGATGCGCTCGGTGGCCAGCTCGCGCACGATGGCGCGCAGCTCATCGTGGTCGGCTGTCGGCAGGTAGGGCACCTCGGGTCCTCGGCGGCGAAGGGCTCGGGTGCCGAGTCTAGCGGATCGTCCCTGCGCGGGCGGCTGCGGACTCCGTACGTCTCAGTCGCGGCGACTGTCACGCGCACGGCGTGCCAGCGTGCGACGTTCCCTGGCACGTGCCCACCGATGGCACGTTCGCACGCCGACCGCGCGACACCTGTACCGCGCCAGTTGAACCCGGCACGTTGGCATGAGTGAACGGCGCGAGAAGCCTCAGACCGGTGAAGGCAGTCTATGCGCCGATCGGGACGTCGCGCCGCGTCAGCGCCTCCCCGGCTTAGTCGCGAGGACCCTGAATCTCCACCTGGTCGCCGTTCACGCGGGCGGCGTACGAGACCTGGCGCGTCCCGGCGGGGCCGTGCACCACGGCCCCATCGGTGATGCGAAAGACCGATTGATGCCACGGGCAGGTGATCGTGTCGCCCTTCAGCTCGCCCTCGGAGAGCGGCCCACCGGCGTGCGAGCAGGTCTCCTTCAGCGCGTGGACGACCTCGCCTCGACGCACCAGCATCAGCGCCGTCGTGCCGTACGTCACCTTGACGGGGCGGTCCTCGGGCACATCGGAGACCGGTGCCACCGCGGTGAACTCCTTCGCCCGGCGTCCCTTGCTGAAGGCGTTGTAGTTCACCATATAGCCGTACTTGAAGACGATGTGGCCACCGATGTAGCCGCCCACGCTCAGCACGAGGTAGCTGAGCAGCAGCAGCCAGAATCCGAGGTCGTGCGAGCCGCCCAGGCGCACCAGGACCGAGACGCCGATGACCACCGTGGCGATCGTGTTGAGCAAGCCCGTGGAAGATCGCCACGTCGCGCTCGCCGTTGTTCGGCGGGGTGTCCTTGAAGTCGGTCAGCCCGCTCAGCACGCTGCCGACGGCGGACAGGAAGACGAGCCCCAGGCCCCACGTGGACGCGGTCGCCAGCCCGTCCACTCCGAAGAAGGTGGCCAGCACGTCGAAGAAGAGCACGACCGTGGCGCCGCCGATGACGACGTCCACCAGGACCGCGTGAAGCGAGTGACCGAGCCACGAGCCGTTGAGCAGGTCCTGCAGCAGACGCCCCGGGCCGCCGAGCACCCGGAAGATCGCATCCATGGCGCTTGCCACCGCGTTCCCGAAGCCGCGCAGGGGCCGCGCCGTCCGTTCGAGCATCAGGTCACCTCCACAACACGGTACGCGGCGCGTTCCGCCCTCTCAGGAGGTCAGCTCGGCCGCGAAGTCACGGAAGACCGCGATGTGTCGTTCGATCTCGGCCTCCGTGTGCTGCACCGACAGGGTCCACTGGTCGTCCGGCCCGGGCGGAAGCAGGATGCCGCGGTTGGCGAGGTAGAAGAAGAACGCACCCCACAGATCGGCGTCGAGTCCGATGAAGTCGCGATAGTTCGTCACGCGCCCGGGCGTGAACATCACGCAGCCCTTGGGCCCGACGTTGATGGCGTACCCGGGCAGCTCGTAGTCCGCCAGCACCTCGGCGCACCCGGCCGTCAGCCGATCCGCCAGGGCATGAAGCTGCGGATAGGCGTCCTTGACCAGGATCTGGGTCAGGGTCACCAGCCCGGCCGTCATCGACAGCGGGTTGCCGTTGAAGGTGCCGAGGTGAGCGACCCGTTGGGCCGCGCCAGGCAGGGTCGAGCGCTCGATGATGTTGGCGCCAACCGCGCCGCCCATTCCGGCATGCTGCTGACTTCCCTCGAGGGTCTCGATGACGCGCATCACCTCTTCGCGCCCACCGAAGGCGCCGATGGGAATCCCGCCACCGATGCTCTTGGCCAGGCAGAACAGGTCGGGCCGGACGCCGAAGTACTCGAATGCCCCACCCCACGCGAGCACGACGCCGGTCTTCACCTCGTCGAAGATGAGCACCGCCCCATGCTCGGTGGCGAGCTCGCGAACGCGTTCGAGATACCCCGGCAGCGGTGGGACGACGCCGATGTTGAACTGCACGGGCTCCACGATGATCGCCGCGACCTCGCCGGCGTGCGCCTCGAGGATCCCGGCCAGGGCACCGGCATCGTTGTACGGAGCGATGACCGTCTCGGCGATGCGCGAGCGCGGGATGCCGGCACTGGCGGGCACGGTGGTCGGCGACTCGGCCGGGCCCATCTCCTCGCGCGGCGGCTGGATGCTGACCAGCACGTCGTCGTGGTGGCCGTGGTAGCCGCCCTCCATCTTGATCACCTTCTCGCGACCGGTGTAGCCGCGTGCAACGCGGATGGCGTCCATGGTCGCCTCGGTGCCCGAGTTGCTGAACCGGATGAGATCGGCTCCGAATCGCGCCTTGATCTCCTCGGCCAGCGCGATGCCGTCCTCGACCGGGAAGGTGTAGCAGGTGCCGTTCGCCACGCGGTGCTGGAGCGCCTCGGCCAGGATCGGGTGCGAGTGGCCAGCGGCGAGGACGCCGAAGGCCATGTCGAAGTCGATGTACTCGTTTCCGTCGGCGTCGGTGATCCGGCTGCCACGCGCATCGGTCATGAACAGCGGGTACGGGTCGTAGGCCTGGAACGAGCTCGATACCCCGAGGGGCATGGCGTGACGCGCCCGCGCGAACAGCTCGGCGCTCTTCGGCGTGCGGCTTCGATACTCCGCCTCCTCGCGGGTGCCGATCTGCTCCAGCCTGGCGCGATCGATCCGGGAGCCGGTGACCGTCACGGGTGTCCTCCTAGCGCGTGCCCCACTGGTAGCTCTCCTTGACGAACCGCAGCTCGACCAGGGTTTCGGTGGATCGGATGCCCTTGATGCCGGCCATGCTCTCGGTGAGGACGCGCAGCAAGTGCTCGTTGTCCTCGCACACGACCTCGCACACGAGGTCGAAGCGACCGGCCGTCACCACGAGGTAGGTCACCTCCTCGAGCGCGGCGATCCGCTCGGCGATGTCGTCGAGCTTGCCGGGCTCCACCTTGAGGCCGATGAGGGCCGGCTGCTGGAAGCCCATCGCCAGCGGATCGGTGACGCCGACGATCTGGACGACGCCTCTGCTGATGAGCCGCTCGGCGCGCTGGCGAACGGTCGCCTCGGGCACCTTGAGCTGGCGTCCGATCTGGGCATACGGCCGCCGACCGTCGGCCTGGAGGCACTGGATGATCGACTTGTCGAGGTTGTCCAGCGCCGGCCGTCGCCCGAGCTGCGGCACGCTGCGCATCGCCATGCGCCAAGTGTAGGTAGGCGCCACGAAAGGGTCAACATTCCGCAACTTCGTAGGGTGGATTCTGCGGATTCCGCATCAGGTCGCGGATTCCGCAGCGGGTCAGGTTACTGACCCGATCACGGGTGTCCCGCCCGCCGTTCTGGAGTCGCTCACCATCCCCCTCGGCAACGTCGCGCGACCAGGCGCCCGTCGCATCGGCCAGGAGCTCGGCGACGTCGCGCACGGCGACATCGGTCCGCTCGAGGTCGGTCGTGCCGTCGCGCAGCATGATCAGGCAGAACGGGCACGAGGTGGCGATCTCGTCGGGCGTCTTCGCCAGCGCCTGCTCGACACGCTTGTGGTTGATTCGCGTTCCCTCGCGCTCCTCCATCCACATGCGGGCGCCGCCCGCCCCGCAGCACATGCCCTTGCGGTGGTGGAGGTCCATCTCGACGATCGACTGTCCCGGCACGGCCTCGACGACACGCCGCCCCTCGTCGTAGACGCCGTTGTAGCGACCGAGATAGCAGGCGTCGTGGTACGCCACGACCGCCTCGTGGTGCTCGCCGGCGACCAGCCTCCCATCGGCCACGAGGCGGTCGAGGAGCTGGGTGTGATGGATCACCTGGACCCCGCGCAGGCCGAACTGTGGGTACTCGTTCTTGATCGTGTTGAAGCAATGCGGGCAGGTGGCCACGATCGTGCCGATCCCGTGCTCGCCATGCGCCGCCGACAGCGTGGCCACGTTCTCCTCGGCCAGCATCTGGAAGAGGTATTCGTTCCCGGCGCGCCGCGCCGGGTCGCCGGTGCAGGTCTCGCCCGAGCCGAGGACGGCGAACGGGACCTCGGCCTGGCGCAGGAGCTGGGCCATGGCGCGCACGACCTTGCGGTTGCGATCGTCGAAGGCTCCGGCGCACCCGATCCAGAAGAGAACGCGCCCGTCCAGCGGATCACCGGCGGGCGCCGACTCGTAGACCGTCTTCCACGGCGTACCGGAACCGGCCGGGCGCGCCGGCAGCGCGTCGTCCTGGCCCAGCACGGGGACGTCCATGCCGCGTGCCCAATCCAGCCGCGCCGACTTCGGCTGCCCCCACGGGTTCCCGGCGTTCTCCATGTTGCGGAACGCGGTGTTGAGCTCCTTCGGGAAGCGGCTCTCCTCGAGGACCGCGTTGCGCCGGATCTCGACGATCGTGTCGACGTGCTCGATGAGCACGGGGCAGCCCTCGACGCACCAGCCACAGGTCGTGCACTGCCAGACGGCCTCCTCCGGGATGGCGTTGTCGATCAGCGGCAGCGACAGCGCCTCCTCGGCCCGCCCTCGGGCGAGCGCCAGGGCGTCCTCGGCTGCGGCCGCGCCGCCGTTCGCTCCCCCCTTCCAGGCGCGCTGGGCGGATGCCGCCGCGGCCAGCGCGGTCTCCGAGGCCCAGATCTGGTCGCGCAGCCCTTCCATCAGGTGCTTCGGGCTCAGCGTCTTGCCGGTCATCGAGGCCGGGCAGAACTCCATGCACCGTCCGCACTCGGTGCAGGCCAGCGGGTCGAGGAGGTGGCGCCAGGTGAGGTCCTTGAGGCCCCGCGCGCCGAAGACCGGCTCGCTACCGTCCTCGGGCTCGGCCTCGAGGTCCATCTTGCGCAGTGCGCCGCGCGGCTCGAGATTTCGGAAGTAGACGTTCGGCTCGCTGCTGATGATGTGGAGGTGCTTGCTGTAGGGCAGGTACGCGCCGAAGCCAAGGACCAGGCCGATGTGCGCCCACGCCATGACGGCGAAGCCGATGCTGGCCACCTCCACGCCCAGCGGGGCAAGAAGCGCGCTCAGCGGCCCGGCCAGGATCGCCCATGGCCGCGCCTGGTGCTCCGGCTCGAGAACGTAGACGAAGGCGTCGCCGACCAGCTCGGTCAGCACGATGAGAAAGATCAGGCTGAGGATGACGAACGCGTCGCGGGTCAGCGCCAATCGCGCCGGCCGCACGATGACCCGCCGCACGACGTAGTAGAGCACCGAGGCCAGCACGAGGCCGATGAAGACGTTCGCGAACAGCGTCACGAGGCTCCATAGGAAGCCGCCGAACGGCCAGGCCAGGATCGTCTCGACCAGACCGTTGGTGATGTAGTTTCCGGTCGTCGCCAGCAGGACGATGAAGCCCCAGAAGACGAACGCGTGCGCCAGCCCGGGACCGATGTCCTGGAGCAGGCGACGCTGGCCGACCACGAAGACGCCGAGGCCCTTGATGCGCTCCCCGATGCGGTCGGATCGGTGGAGAGGCACCCCCTCCGCGAGGACGGCCCTGTGCCACCGCGCCCGGCGCCAGAACAGGTAGATCGCCGCGCCGACGGGCACGACGACGAGCGGGTAGAGCGGGATGGAGGCGTCCATGCGTGGCCGCATGGTAGCCGTCGTGCGGTCCCGAGCGGGTCGCTCTCCCTCGAGGCCGTGCGCGCGCCGTCAGCCGATATATCACTAGTGACATAAGCGCTGACAGTTGCCACCCGTCCTCCGGATGACCGGCGATCAGCGCGCGGCGGTCAAGGACCAGCCTATCGACCGGACGGCGCACTCATCCCAGGTGGTCGCCGCCGGCGAGCTGCTCGAGCGCATGCGGCAGGACCGGCAGGAGGGCGGCGAGCGACTCGGCGGCGCCCTTCGGTGATCCCGGCAGGTTCGCGATCAGCGTCGATCCTCGCGACCCGACCACGCCGCGCGAGAGCGCGGCCAGCGGTGTGCTGGCCAGGCCTGCCGCGCGCATCAGCTCAGCAAGGCCGGGCGCCTCGCGCTCGATGACGCGTCGCGTCGCGGCGGGCGTGACGTCGCTCGGCGTGAGGCCCGTCCCGCCGGTGGTGATGATCAGCCGATGACCGGCGTCGGCCAGGCGGCGCAGCAGCTCGGCGATCTGCGTCTCGTCGTCGGCGACGACGATCGCTTCGGGGGCGACGTCGAATCCGGCGTCACCGAGTGCCGCGACCAGGGCGGGCCCGGAGGCGTCCTCGCGCTCCCCCGCCGCGGAGCGATTGGAGCACGTGACGACAACGGCCTCGTGCTCGGCCGGCTCGACCTCGTCGCGGGCGTAGTCGCCGGATCGGCCACCCGACTTCTCGAGCAGCTCGACGCGCTCGATGACGATGTCGCGCTGGAGTGCCTTGGCCATGTCCACCAGCGTCAGAGCCGCGACCGTGGCTGCGGTCAGGGCCTCCATCTCGACCCCGGTTCTCGCGGTCACGCGCACCTCGGCCGTGATGCGCACCGTCCCGTCGGCGCGCTCAGGCTCGAGCTCGACCCCGACCTTGTCGAGGGGCAGCGGGTGGCAGAGCGGAATGAGGTTCGGCGTCTGCTTGGCGGCGCCGATCCCGGCCAGGCGAGCGGTGACCAGCGCGTCGCCCTTCGGCCCGCCGGCATCCAGCAGCTGCTCGAGCACCTCCGGCCGCATACGGACCGTGGCCATCGCAACGGCGCGACGGGCCGTCACCGGCTTGTCGCCGACGTCGACCATGCGCGGGGCGCCATCGTCCCCGAGGTGCGTGGGCTTCATGCGTCCACCATGTTGAGCGGCTCGAGCACGATCGCCTCGTAGGGTACGCCCGCCTCGGCCGCATCGACTCCCTCGGGGACGACGAGCAGTGCGTTCGCATCGGCGAGCGGGCGCAGCTGGGACGACTGCTGCCCACCGGCCGGCTCCGCCCGGACGCCATCGGCGTCGGCTGAGATGCGGACGCGCAGGAACGCGCGACGGTCGCGATCCTTCCCCATTCGCTCGGTCGCCACGGCCCTCAGGCGGGCTCGGCCGTCCCCCTCGAGACCCAGCATGGCGCGAATGAGGGGACGGACGAAGAGCTCGAAGACGACGAGCGCGCTCACCGGGTTGCCGGGGAGCCCGACGACGGTGATCCCATCCAGCTCCCCCACCGCGAGTGGCTTGCCCGGCTGCAGGGCGATCCGCCAGAAGTCGAGGCTGCCGCGTTCCTCGAGCACGGTTCGCACGTGATCGTGCCTGCCGACCGAGACCCCTGCAGAGGTGACGAGAAGGTCGGCGCGTCCAGCGGCGCCCGATAGCGACCGCTGGATCTCGCCCGCATCGTCGCGCGCCCGGGGCAGGATCATCGGCTCCCCGCCGGCATCCCGGACCGCCGCCGCCAGGGCGATGCCGTTGGCATCGTGGACGTGGTGTGGCGCGAGCGGCTGGCCGACGTCGGCGAGCTCGTCGCCGGTCGACAGGATCGCCACCCTCGGCCGGCGCCGGACCTCCACTTCGCCGAGGCCGATCGAGGCCAGCACGGCGATCTTCGGCGGCGTGAGCTCGCCGCGGAGCTCGATCGCGTCACCCCGCCGCGTGTCGTGCGCCGCGGCACGGATGTGGGCCCCGGGATCCGCCGCCTGGACCATGACGGAGCCATCGGCCTCCTCGGCGCGCTCGATCGGGACGATCGCATCGGCGCCGGGAGGCACGGGCGCGCCCGTCATGATCCGGACCGCGCTTCCCGGCTGAACCTCCGGCAGGTCGGCCGCCCCGGCGGCCACCTCACCGGTCATCCGGAGCGTGCCCGGGGTGTCTGCGGCGCGGACCGCGTAGCCGTCCATGGCCGAGTTGGCGAACGCCGGCACGTCGACCGTCGCCGTGACGGTCGGCTCGACGAGGACGCGGCCCGCTGCATCGGCCAGGGCGACCACCTCCCCGTCGGTGAGGCGAGCGCGCTCCAGGAGCCGGGCCCTGGCCTCCTCGAGCGGCAGCACCTCAGAGCCCGAGCTTCATGCGAGCCTCGATGAGGCGCAGGATGCCTCGGCGCGTGACGAGGCCGACCGGCATGCGCGCGTTGTCATCGGCATCGACGACCGGCAGCTGGCCGACGTCGCGCTCCTGGAGCGACTGCAGTGCATCCACCAGCGGGGCGTCCGACCGGATGGTGACGAGGTCGGCGAAGCGGGTCATGACGTCGGTGACCCGGGCGTCCGGCCAGTCGTCGCGCGGGACGCGCCGCACGTCGCTCAGCGTCACGATCCCCGCCAGCCCACCGTCCTCGTGCTGGACGAGGTACGAGCGGTCGTCGCTGCGCAGCATGCGCTCCGAGACGAGGTCGGCGACCGTCTCGTTGGGCGAGACCGCCGGGGGCGTCGGATCCATCGCGTCGCGGACCTTGATCCCCTGCAGGCGCGACTCGACCCCGGCCTGGGCCGCGGTCGCCTCCGCCGCCGTCGAGAGGAACCAGCCGATGAGCGCCAGCCAGATGCCGCTGAACAGCCCGCCGGGCTGGATCGCGACGAAGACGCCGCCGGCGATGAGGAGATAGGCGAAGATCCGCCCCACGAGCGCCGCGTTGCGCGTCGCGCGCAGCCGGTCACCCCGTACCCACCACAGCAGGGCGCGGAGCACGCGCCCGCCGTCCATCGGGAACCCGGGTATGAGGTTGAAGACGCCGAGGGCGATGTTGATGAAGCCGAGCCATCCGACGAGGGCGCCGATCTGCGGCTGGCCGATGACGAGGTCGAGGGCGATGAACGCCGCCCCCAGGCCGATGCTCGCGGCCGGACCGGCGAGAGCGATCAGCGCCTCCTCGCGCGGAGCGCGCGAGTCACCCTCGAGCGCCGTCGCCCCACCGAAGATGAAGAGCGTGATCCCATCGACGCCCAGGCCGAATCGCCGGGCGACGAGGGCGTGGGAGAGCTCGTGCGCCAGCACGGATCCGAAGAAGAAGAGCGCGGTGCTGAAGGCGACGAGCCAGTACTGGGTGCCGCTCCAACCGGGGAACTGCCGCGGAAACTGCGCCACCGCCAGCGAGTAGGTGACGAGGAACGCGATCACCAGCCAGCTGGGATGGACCGAGAGCTCCACGCCGGCAACGCGACCGATCTTCCATCCGGGTCCCATGCTCGCGAGTCTAGATCACGACTCCGCAGTCGTGGGTTCCGCGCGCCTGAGCTGCCACACCCCCAGCAGGACGACGATCAGCGCGGCCAGCACGATGCTTGCGCCGGCGACGAGCGTGGCATCGAACCAGAACCCCTCGGGGAAGAGGGTGATCAGGTTCGAGCCCGGCGCGAACAGGTAGCTGTCGGGCGGGAAGAAGATGGCGTGGAAGGCCAGGAAGGCGGGTTCGAACGCGACGGCGAAGACGATCGCCAGCATGATTGCCGTCGCGCCCACCGCGCCGGAGGCGGCAATCATCACGCGCCCCCGCCGATGGGGCTCGCGGCGAAGCGCCCACGCGCATCCGATCGCCGCCGCGGCCGCGAGCAGCATCACGAGCCACAGGATACGCACGAGACGGGCGACATCGTGCATGTGGGAGCGCTCGCGGGCATCGAGCAGCGGCGCCCCGCCGGCGAATGCGGCGCCGAACTCGCCATCGGTGAGCAGGTCGACCAGGATCTCGGTCGTGACGCGATCCACGTCGGCCTGGCCCGTGCCAAACGCCTCCGCCACGCCGTGGCGTGCCTGGAGCGCGGACGTGAAGGCCGGGTTGAAGAGGAGCAACGGTCCGGCGAGCAGGATGACGATGGCCAGCGACACGCCCAGACCACCTGCCACGAACCGAGGGGCGCGCTGCATCCGGGTTGGTTCCGGTGTCAGACGGCCTTCCGCCCCATGCCGATCACCGTCGAGAGCACGAGGCTGACGATGCTGATGACGATCGCGCCCAGCAGCGCCGGAAGGAAGCCGTCGATCTCCAGGCCGAGCGCGAGCTGCTCGGAGATGACCCCGGTCAGCCACAGCAGGATCGCGTTCAGCACGACCAGGAAGAGGCCAAGCGTGACCATCGTGATCGGCAGGGTCAGCAGGCGCAGCACGGGCTTCAGGAACGTGTTCACCAGGCCGAAGATGAACGCCACCAGCAGGAACTGCCACCAGGCATCGGGCTGGGAGAAGTCGAAGTCCAGCCCTTCGATCAACAGCTGAGCGACGTACAGCGCCGCGGAGTTGATCAGGAGCTGGATGATCAGGTTCACGGGCCGTAGCCTACTTGATGGCGTCGAGGCCCGGAGGCCCCGGGAGCGCTCGACCCCGCGTCCATGCCGCACGCACCATGTTCGGGTGCGTCCGGAAGATGAGGCGGCTGGCCAGGTCGTCGGCATCGGCGGGCGGATCGTCCCCCGGAAGCGGGCTCGTGAAACGCGGGTCCACCGCGATGAGATCCGCGTCCTTGCCCACCTCGATCGACCCGATCCGCCCGTCGATGCCCAGGACACGCGCTCCGTCGAGCGAGCCGACGCGGAGCCAGTCGATCGGCCGCAGGGCCCCGTCACGCGTCGCCCGACCGGTGAGCTCGAGCACCCGCTGCGTGACCGCGCCCGACCGCATCGCGGCGAAGATCGAGATCTCGGGGCCGGCCGCCACGTCGCTGCCGAGGCCGATGCGCATGTCGGACATTCGGTACTTCGCCAGCGGCATCATGCCGCTCGACAGGAACAGGTTCGACGCCGGGCAGTGCGCGACGCCCGAGCCGCTCGACACGAGCCGGCGGACCTCGTCGTCCGACAGGTGGATGGCGTGGGCCAGGATCGTTCGGGCACCGAGGCCGCCCGCTCGCTCGTAGCAGTCGAGGTAGTCGCGTGCCTCGGGAAAGAGCCGCTCGACCTCGGCGATCTCGCCACCGTCCTCTGACAGATGGGTCTGCCAGTACGCCCCATGGCGTCGGGCGAGGTCGGCCGATTCGCGGAGCATCTCCGCACTGCAGCTCACCGCGAAGCGGGGGGTGAACGCGTACTGCAGCCGGCCGTCGTCGCGCCCATGCCAGCGCGCCGCGAGGTCGTCCGACTGGCGCAGGCTCGTCTCGAGGATCTCGCCGGGGTCGATGTCGGTGTCGTAGCTCAGGCGATCCATCATCACCTTGCCGATGACCGCCCGGATGCCGTGCTCCTCGGCGGCGGCGAACGCCGCATCGGCCGAGTCGGGCCAGATGGCGGCATACGTCACCGCCGTCGTCGTCCCGGCGGCGGCGAACGCGCGCCATGCCGGTGGGGCCTGGCGCTCGGCGACGCTGCGGTCATAGGCCCGTTCGAGCGGGAAGATGTAGCGATCCAGCCAGGTCAGCAGGTCGAGCCCGCTTCCGAGGCCGGCATTCGGCAGCTGGGGCAGGTGCGCGTGCAGGTCGACGAGGCCCGGCATGACCACCAGCGGGCGGATGTCGACCGCCGATGCCGGCCCGTCGGCGCCCGGCCATGCCTCGGCACGACGGATCCGGCCCGTCTCGTCGACCTCGATCAGCCCGTCGGCCACGTCGAGGAGGCCATCGGCCAGCGGCGAGAGGAGGCGTGCGCGGAGCGTGAACGGCGTCACGGTCGACGATGTCAACGCAGCCGATGCTCCATGGACGAACAGGGTACCCTTGCGTCCTATCGTTAGGAGGCCTCTCAATGGCCAATGGCACCATCAAGAAGGTCGTTGCCGATCGTGGCTTCGGCTTCATCACCGGCGAAGATGGCAAGGACTACTTCTTCCATCGCGACGGTCTGACCGAATCGGTCGATTTCGATCGACTTGTGGGCGGCGAGAGCGTGACCTTCGACATCGAGTCGAATCCGCGCGGACCGCGAGCTGCGAACGTCAAGGCGGCCGAGTAGCAAAACACTGACGGAGCGGCTGCGGAAGCCGATGCGCGACCGGGCCGCTCCGTCGACAACCGATCACCACACCGAGGCCGATCGCCTCGACCGAGCTTGAGGTGAGTCGTGTCCTCCGACGTTGACCTGCTGTCCGGCGAGGAGGTCGTCTTCTCGACCGAGAAGCACTGGATCGCGCCCCTGCGCGACTCCTTCATCCCGATTCTCATGCTCTTCGGAGCGTTCATCGTTGGCGCCATCTCCCCGGACGCCGAGGGGGGCATCGGCGGCCTCACCGCCAACGTGCTCGGGATGATCCGGACGATCCTCCTCATCGGCGGAATCGGTTGGATCGTCTACAACATCGTCGTCTGGCGAACCGCGAAGTTCACCATCACCAACCGGCGAGTCCTCAGCGAGGAAGGGCTCATCGGTCGCCGGTCGTCGGCGACGATGCTGACCTCGATCACCGACGTCCAGAGTCGAGTCTCGTTCCTGGGCGGCCGACTCGGATACGGCGATGTCCTCATCATCGGTCCCTCCGGCAACGTCGGCGACGACTCGTTGAAGTCGATCTCGAAGCCGATGGCGTTCCGCGACCAGGTCATGGCGACGGGAGACGCACTCGCCACGGCGAGGTCGGGGCAGGCCCAGGCCAACTCCGCGCCCGTGCCCGCCCAGCCGGCATCGGCTCCGACGGCCGCCAGTGCCGAGTCCGAGCAGCTGGCGACGCTCGCGCGCCTGGCGGAGCTGCGCGACTCGGGGGCGCTGACTCCCGAGGAGTACGACGCCAAGAAGGCGGAGATCCTGGCGCGCATCTGAAGCGCTGCCGGCCGGAAGGCACATGCTCGGCCTTCATTAAGAATCCTTTGTGATCCTGCAGGCGGGGTCGCGCGCTGGCACGCGCGGTGCGTGGATGAGGACCATTCGGCCTCTGTGCCGCCAACGAACCCCCCGCAGGAGACCAGAGACATGAAGTCACTCAGGATGGGCGTCGTGACCGCCCTCGCGATCATCTCGCTGGCGATCGCCGGCTGCCAGGACAGCGGCTCCGATGCCAGCACGGATCTTGATGCCTCGGTGCCGGCAGCGTCAGAGGCGCTGCCGTCGGTCGCCGCGTCCGAGGCTCCGTAAGCAGACGATCGACCACGATCCTGGCGCCCTTCGCGGTCCGCCCGCGAGGGGCGTCAGTTTGCGTCCGGCCGCATCGCGGCCGCCTAGGATGCGCCGGTGCAGATCAAGCTGACGACGACGGGTCGGCGTACGGGTCGCGCCAACCAGGTGACGCTCTATGGCTGGCCGGACGGCGACCGCATGGTGATCGTCGGGTCCCGTGGCGGCGCCACCAGCGATCCGCGATGGGCGCTCAACCTCCGCGCCGATCCGCACGCGTCGATGCGGATCGGGCGCGAGACAGTTCGCATGGTCGCTCGCGAGGTCTCCGGCGACGAGCGCGATCGGCTCTGGAAGCTCGTCTGCGAGGCCTTCCCGCTCTACGCGACCTACCAGGGCAGGACCCAGCGCCGGATTCCCATCTTCGTGCTGGAAAGATTGGACGAGTCGGGTACAGTAGGGGGTCCATAGGTACTCTCTTATCCGGTCTCATCCAGTACTCATAGGGGGCCCCGCATGATCGAGGTCAGCCCTGACGCGCGGTACGCCATCGCGATGGGGGCAATCTTTCCCGACTCCGCCGGTTCGTTCGGCGGCAAAGTCAATGCCGGCGAATGGCCCGCGGCGCTCTCCATCGTCCGTCGCGCACACCGCCTCGAGGTGCTCGAGGCGTGGTGGGAGGAGGGACGCATCGGTGTCGACGAGCTTCGCGCCATGCTTCCCGGCGCCTGGCGCGACGCCGAGACCGATACCGGCCTGCGCTTCTGGCCGCTCTTCCGCGACGTCGGCTTCTGCGGTCAGCCCGTCGCCCTTCCGGATTGGGTCATCGGCTTCCGCGGTGGGCAGCGCGACGACCCACCGGGCATGGTGTGGGGGCTCGATCTCGAGGTCGCTCGCCGGGTCGCCCTGCGCTGGCCCCGATCGGCCGCGACGAATGCCGAAGGAGAGCCGATCCGGGCCGGCGTCGTGACCACCGCGCGCATCCCTCGCGCCCAGATCCACGCCCGATGGGTCACCCGCACCGACACCGAGGTCATCGCCCACCCCGACGCAATCGAGATCATGGGTCGGGAGCGCATCGAGGAACGGCTGGAGGCGGGCTGGCACGACGCCACCCCTGAGAAGATCGCCTCGAGCTAGCCTGGCGGGGGTGCGCCCCGGTTCCGACGGCTCCACCAGCGCCAGCCGAGGATGGCGATGAGCAGCAGCGCCAGCAACGGGAACAGGAAGTAGGCCAAGCCGCCCACGATCCCCACGATGGTGGCCGCGGTCCCGGCGATGATCCCCACGAAGAACCCGAGCACGGGAGGCTGCGTGGCGATGAACACCACGACGGCGACGACCACGAGCCCGATCACCAGCCACTTGCGCATGGCCCGGGAGTGTACACGCCGCGGACCGCCCGATTGGCAGTCGCGAGCACGGAGACGAGTGCCCTCGTCATCGACTCAGAGATACCAGAGATCGCCCTCGAACTCGAAGCCGAGCGCTTCCTGACCCCAATCGTCCCGCTTGTCGATGAGCCAGGCCAGGAATTCCTTCCGCTTGCGCTCGAAATCGTCCGCGGCGCCGAACCCGGTCAGGACGGCGACCTGCTCGGCCACCATGCGCCCATCGTTGGAGCGATAGCGACCGTGGCCAGCGCCTCACGGCACCCGCCAAAGAGTGACGAGAGGAGGTCGGCTGTCTCGTCGCGCCGAGCGGCGAACTCGATCTCGTCGATGACGCGATCGCCGTCGGTCGACGGCACGTAGACGACGCACTCCAGGGGCAGATGCCTGATGCCTTTCGGCAGCCGATCGAAGGGCAGGGCGGAGACCCATTCGTCGTCCACGTTGAACGCCGGCGCACTCGTCGGATCGTTCCTGCGCGTCAAGGGGAAACCTCCGCGAACGTGGGTAGCGCGCGTCAGCGAGTGGTCGGGGCGAGAGGATTCGAACCTCCGACCTCCTGAACCCCATTCAGGTGCGCTACCAGACTGCGCTACGCCCCGACCGAGTGCGCCAAGTATACCGAGCACCCTTCCGCACGGCGGTCAGTCCGTCGGGATCGGCAGCGCGAGGAACCGGTCGCCGTCGGCATCGGCGAGGAAGGCGACGTCCTCCTCGGTCAGCGTGATCTCGAACGAGGAACGGAGGTCTTCGGACGCGACGACCCGGTCGGCGACGATCTCGATCCGATAGGTTCCCGCCTCGAGGTACCAGCCGCCGGGACCCTGGAACAGCGAGAGCGGGTTCTCGGCCGAGTCGGGTGCCACGAGGAGCGGGACGGCATCGGCGACGTACTCGTAGGTCAGCGAGTCGTCCGCCGGGTCGAACGTCAGCTCCCCGACCTCGTCCCATGCGAAGGTCATCGTGTCGCCGCCGGCCAGCGGGGTGATCTCGAGGTGCATGTCGCGGATCACCTCGACCCGGTCGTTCTCGCCCGTGCTCACGAACGTGGGCTGCAGGTACGCGTAGGCAAAGCCGATGCCCTCACCCTGGGCCAGCCGGATCTGGTCGGGCACCAGGATCGCGACGGCCGGGTCGCGGGTGGCGATGATGATGCTGCTGATCGACAGCACCAGCGACGTCAGCGAGGCGACCAGCGGCACCCACGTCAGCCGCAGGATGCGCAGCACGCGCTCGCCAAGCGACCGCGTCGGCGTGGCCGCGTCGGCCGTCATCCCGGGCGGGCCGGTTCGTCGCGCACGAGCTCGTCCTGCTGTGCGCGCGCCATCAGCTCGGCCACGGCGGCCATTGGCGGCAGCCCCTCGTGGACGACGGCCCGCACCTGCTCGGCGATCGGCAGCTCGACGTCGAGCGACGCGGCGAGCTCCAACGCGCCCGTGACGGTGGCCACGCCCTCGGCCACGCCGGTGAGCCGCCCCGCAGCCTCCGGCCACGGCACGCCCGATGCGATCAGCTCGCCCGCGTGCCGGTTGCGCGACAGCGGGCTCATGCACGTCGCGATGAGGTCGCCCACGCCGGCCAGGCCCGCGAACGTGAGCGCGTGCGCGCCGGCGGCGACTCCGAGCCGCGTCACCTCGGCGAGGCCGCGCGTGATGATCCCAGCCTTGGCCGAGTCGCCGAACCCCAGCCCGTCGACCATGCCGGCCGCGAGCGCCACGACGTTCTTCAGCGCCCCGGCCAGCTCGACGCCGATGAGGTCGCCGTTCGTGTAGACCCTGAAGCGCTCACCGGACAGGACGGACGCGAGGTCGGCCATGAGCTCGGGGTCCTCCGACGCCACGACCGATCCGGCCGGCTTTCCGGCCGCGATCTCGCGGGCGAGGTTCGGCCCCGACAGGGCGGCAATGCCGCGGCCGGGCAGCTCCTGAGCGATGACCTCCGACATGCGCAGGTGCGTCCCCTCCTCGATGCCCTTCACCACCGAGAGCACCGGGGCGCCCGGATAGAGCCGCTCATGGAGCTCGCGGACCGTGGCGCGCACGTGGGACGAGGGAACTGCCATGACATAGAACCGATGCGGCTCGCCGACCTGGTCGTCATCGGTCACGACGCGGAGGTTCGGCGGGAAGACGATCCCCGGCAGGTACCGCTCGTTGGTTCGCTCGTGGGCGAGCCGCTCGGAGGCCTCGGACGAGTGGGTCCAGAGCGAGACAGGACGCTCGGCATCGGCGAGCAGGACGGCGAGGGTCGTGCCCCAGGCGCCGGCGCCGATGACCCCGATCTGGTCGCTCATCGGCCGGAGTCTACCCGGGCGCTCAACGCGTGTTACGTCGCCTTCGCGGGCGAGCCGTGCGACGCGCAGCCTCCTCCGACTCGCGCTGCCGCAGGATCAGACGGATCGGCGTCCCCAGGAACCCGTACTCGTCGCGGATGCGATTCTCCAGGTAGCGCCGATAGCTGAAGTGGACGAGTGAGGGATCGTTGACGAAGACCACGAACGTCGGCGGCGCGACCCCGACCTGGGTGGCGTACAGGATCTTCGCCAGCCGGTTGCGCACGTGAGACGGCTTGTGCTCGCGCACCGCGTCCATCACCACCCGGTTGAGCTCGCCGGTCGGCACGCGGCGATACCGCTCCTCCGCTACCCGCAGCGCCTCGCGCAGGATGCGCTCGGCGCGCTGTCCGGTGAGGGCTGAGGCGAAGACGATGTCCGCCCACGCCAGGTACGGTGCCTCGCGTCGGAGGCGCTTGAGCCATTGGTCGGCGGTGTGCTCGTCCTTCTCGACGGCGTCCCACTTATTCAGGACCAGCACGATCCCCTTCGCCGCCTCGAGGACGTGCCCCACCACGTGCGCGTCCTGCGCCGTGTAGCCCTCGGTGGCATCGGTCATCACGACCGCGACGTCGGCGGAGTCGATCGCCTTCATGCTGCGCAGCACGCTGTAGCGCTCGATACCCCGCTCGATGCTCCCCCGCCGCCGGATGCCCGCGGTGTCGACCAGGATCAGCGCCTGGCCATCGAGGTCGACGGCCGTGTCGATCGGATCCCGGGTCGTGCCGGGCGTCTCCGAGACGATCATTCGCTCCGATCCGAGCACGCGATTGATGAACGTCGACTTGCCGGTGTTCGGTCGTCCGACGATCGCGACGCGTGGCGCGCCGAGCTCGGTCTCGGCAAGCTCGGCCATCTCCTCCTCGGTCAGGTCGTCTGCCTGGACCGATGCCGCCGCCTCCGCCTCGGTCGGCGGCGGGAGACCGTCGACGATGAGGTCGGCGAGGTCACCGGTATTGCGGCCGTGCTGGGCGCTGATGGTGATGAACGGATCGAAGCCGAGCGCGAAGAACTCGACCGCATCGGCTTCGCGAGCGGGGTTGTCGCCCTTGTTGACGACGAGGATCACCGGGGCCTCGGCGCGTCGCAGCCGGTCGGCCACCTCGTGGTCGAGCGGCGCAAGCCCGGCGTGGGCATCCACGACGAACAGGATGAGGTCGGACTCCTCGACAGCCACCCGGGCCTGGTCCTGGACCCGCTCCTCGATGGGCGTGCCCGGCTCGAGCTCCAGGCCGCCGGTGTCGACGACGGTGAAGGTTCGGCCGTTCCACTCCGCGGTCCCGTAGACGCGGTCGCGGGTCGTGCCGGCCACGTCGGAGATGATCGCCAGGCGCTCGCCGATGAGCCGGTTGAAGAGCGTGCTCTTCCCGACGTTGGGGCGACCGACGATGGCGACGACGGGGAGCGAGGACATCGGGCGCAGTGTAGGCGGGTTGTCGCGAGCGCCGAATGCGGCTTGAGGCGCCTTTTGCATCAGGGCGACCAACTGCGCATGGGGGCGGCCTCAGTCGACCTGGGTGTCGCCCGATGCGGCACACGCCGCATGACGGTGCCCTCGTCAGGGATCGGTCGCACCCCGTGCAACCATGAGAACGCGCGGGCGGAACGGAGCAACGCGCGCGCGAGCGCGCCGATAGCATCCCCTCATGCGCATCGGCGTGGTGGCGACGAGGTTGGCCGGGGTCGACGGGGTGACGTTCGAGGCCGCCAAGTGGGAGTCCGTGCTCGAGCAGATGGGCCACAACGTCTACCTGTGCGCCGGTGAGACCGATGCCCTGCGACCCAACGCGCGGCTCATCCCGGCCATGCACTTCACCTACCCGCAGGCCGCACGGGTCACGGCCGCTGCCTTCGACCCCGACAGCGACGCCGACGCGGTCCGTGTCGAGATCAATCGGCTGGCCTCCATCCTGGCGCCGGTGCTCCACGACTGGATCGCCGCACACCACATCGAGCTGCTGCTCGTCGAGAATGCCTGGGCCATCCCCATGCAGCTCCCGCTCGGCGTCGCCCTGCGACGCGTGGTCGAGGAGAGCAGCCTGCCCGCCATCGGCCACCACCACGACTACTGGTGGGAGCGCGAGCGCTTTGCGGGCTGCATCGTGCCCGAGATCCTCGACGAGGCGTTTCCGCCGGACCTGCCGAACCTGCGGCACGTGAGCATCAACTCGCTGGCGGCAACCGAGCTGCGCAGACGGCGAGGCATCGAGTCGAAGGTCATCCCCAACGTCTTCGACTACGACAACCCACGGCCGCGGCGGTCCGCCGCGATCCGCCGCCGGTTGCGTCACGAGCTGGGCATGAACGAACGCGGCCTGCTGGTGGTGCAGCCGACGCGCGTCGTCCCGCGCAAGGGCATCGAGCTTGCCATCGAGCTCGTGGGCCGCCTCGGCGATCCCGACTCCGTGCTCCTGATCACCTCTCCGGCCGGCGACGAGGGGCTCGACTACCTCGTCAGCCTCGAGCTCCAGGCCGAGAAGGCCGGCGTGCAGCTGCGCTACGCGGCCGATCGGTTCGTGCCCGACGACCTCGAGGGCCAGCCGATCCGCCCGGCGCACTCGCTTCACGACGCCTACCTCGCCGCGGACCTCATCACCTACCCGTCGCTGTACGAGGGCTACGGCAACGCCCTGCTCGAGGCGCTCTTCTATGGCGTTCCCGTGCTCGTGAACCGGTACCCGGTGTACGTGGCGGACATCGCGCCGCTCGGGCTCAAGCTGATCGAGATCGACGGCGCCGTCACCGACGACACCGTTGCCGCCGTGCGGTCCCTGCTGGGCAACCCGGAGAAGAAGCGAGCCTGGGCTCGCCACAACTTCGCGATCGCCGATAAGCACCTGTCGTACCGCGTGCTGCGGCGGCGGCTCGGGAAGCTGATTCGCGAGCTGGCCCCTGAACCCGACGCCTGACCGGTCGTGGTTGCTCGTGCCGGCAACCAACGGACAGGAACACGCAGCTCAATCGCCGCCAGGCATCGGTGCGAGTAACAGCGCGACCAATTCACGGCCGGGCTCGGCCCTCGTTGTCCGATGGTTACCTACGTCGGCTACCAGCGGCCGCAATCTCCGTCGGCTTATCACTCCTCATGAGTCTCTGCCAGCCTGGCAAGGACGTCCTGCCAGCCCTGGCGGAGATCCGCCCCATCACCGGACTCCGGCGACAGCGCGTGGGTCACCGTCACCAGCGTCCCGTCGGCGTTCGGCGCAAGTGCCAAGGTGACAGCTTCCTCAGCGTCGCCGACTCCATCGTCCATCCAGGTCCAGGTCATCCGGATCAGCCGCGGCTCGTCGAGCTCGAGGAACTCGCCGCGGACGCCGATGCCGGCCGCCTCGGATCGGATGTCATACGAGCCGCCGTCCCGCGCATCGACCGCGTAGGTCGTATCGGGAAGGTGCGGCCACCACCAGCGCGCCAACCCGTCGGCCGATGTGAAGGCCGCGAAGGTCGCGGCCGGATCCGCGGCGACCGCCTGGGTGAGCACGAGCTCGGATGCCACCGCTCAGGCGACGAGGGCGTAGATGCGCTCGCGGACCTCTTCGAGGTCGATCTCGGGGGTCGAGGTCCCGCCCGTGATCCCGATGCGCGGCTTGTCCCGCAGCCAATCGGCATGGTCGGCGGCCAGCTCTTCGGCGTCGGCGACGTGCACCGTCTCGGGCTGGATCTCGCGGCACTTCACGGCCAGCTCCTTGGTGTTCGAGCTGTTCTTCCCGCCCACCACGATCATGGCGTCGACGTCGCGTGCCAGCACGACCGAGTCGTCCTGGCGGGTCAGGGTCACCGGGCACACCGTGTTGACGACGCGCAGGTCGTGGCATCGGCGAAGGCAGAAGGCGGCGAACTCCTCGAGCTTGTTCGGCAGGATCGTGCTCTGTGAGAGGACGCCGATCTTCTTCGTGCGGGGGACGCGCTCCCAGGTGGACCGGTCCATGTCGTCGACCACGACGTGCTTCTCGCCCGCATACGAGCGGACACCCTTGACCTCGGGATGGTCCTCGTGGCCGATGATGCACACGGTGTAGCCCGCATCGGCCAGCTCGCGGGCGGCTTTCTGCGACTGGAGCACCCAGGTGCAGGTGGCGTCGATCACCTCGAGGCTCTCGTTGTCCTTGACGCGCTCGAACTCGGAGCGTGGGACGCCGTGGGCCCGGATCACGAGGGTGCCGCCTTCGACCTGGTCGGCCAGGTCAGCGGTGCGGATGCCTCGGTCGGACAGGTCGGCCTTGATCCCGGGGTTGTGCACCAGCTGGCCAAGCGTGGTGACGTCCTTGCCCTCGGAGCGCGCGTGCTTGGCCTTGTCGATCGCCAGCCGCACGCCGTAGCAGAAGCCGGCGCGCTCGGCGATGCGAATGTCGGGTCGGGTTGCCGTGGTCATCGGCTTCAATTCTAGGGGCCGGGCTCCGGGGCGTCAGACGTATATACGTATATACCGCTCTTGACCTTCGCCTTCGGCCCTGTCAACCGATATATCACTAACGATATAACCGCTGACGGAATTCATGCGTCGGGCGAAGAGCCGGACGCCGCTTCAAGGCGCCGTTGACGTTCGGGCAGCAGACCTTCAATGGCCGCCATGATCCGCTCCGTGCCCTCCGCCAGCGCGGGCCGATCGAGGCGGCCCCCTGGGACGTGTGGCAGCCGGAGCGGCTCGCCGATGCGGACCACCACCTTCGTGGGGTGGGGCCACCGCGAGCGTCCGGGAAAGATCCGATGCGTCCCGCTGATGCCCACCGGCAGCAGGGGCGCGCCCGACCGCATGGCGAGGAAGGCGGCTCCCCCACGACCCGCCTTGAGATGGCCGTCACGCGAGCGCGTGCCCTCGGGAAAGAGCGCGATCGGCCGGCCGTCGGCTAGCGCGTCGATCGCGGCTTTCTGCGCGGCGCGGTCGGCCTCACCGCGACGGACGAAGATGACGGCGGACTGCTGGGCCAGCCAGCCGGCGACCGGCCAGCCACGCATCTCGTCCTTGGCCATGAAGTGGATCACCCTGCCCGTCCGCTGGCCGACCGCCCAGCCGATGATCGGCGGATCGACGTTCGAGCAGTGGTTGGCGACGAGAATGAACGGGCCGTCGCGCGGCACGTGCTCGACGCCCTCGATCCTCGCCCCGAACAGGATCCTGGCCAGCGTGCCGCAGACGAGCGATCCGGGCATGTAGAACCAGCTAGACACCCATCGCCTCCAGGCGCGCCACGACGGCGTCGACCGACTCCATGACCCCGAGCCTGCCGGTGTCGATGACCATGGCGTCGTCGGCCTTGCGCAGGGGCGCGATCGCGCGATCCGAGTCGGCCGCGTCTCGCTGCTCGATCTCGGCCAGGTAGGCGTCGACGCGGCTCGGTGATCCCATCTCGGCGGCTCGCCGCGCGGCACGGACCTGGGCGCTCGCGACGAGGTAGACCTTGAGCGTGGCGTCCGGCAGCACCACGGTCCCGATGTCGCGGCCCACCATGACCGTGTCGCCCAGCTCCGCGGCCGCGCGCTGCACGCCGAGCATCGCGTCACGGACCTCCGCGTGCCGGCTGACGGCGCTCACCGCCCGATCGATGCGTGGCTCGCGGACGTCGACCGTGACATCTCGCCCGTCGAGGCGAACCGTCTCGCGACGGTCGCCGTGCTCGGGGCGCGGCCGCTCGACCTCGATCCGGCACTCCGCCGCCAACGCCCCGAGCGCCCCGCCGTCGTCGACGTCGATCCCCCGCTCGACCGCGGCGAGGGTGAGGGCGCGGTACATGAGGCCGGTGTCGACGAACGTGGCGCCGATGCGCTCGGCGAGCGCATGCCCGACCGTGCTCTTGCCTGCGCCCGAGGGGCCATCGACCGCGATGCGCCGGCTCATCGGTGTGACGCCCGCGCCAGCGCGGCAACTTCCGCCTTGCGGAGCCGCCGCCACTCCCCCTCGCGCAGGCCCGCCAGCGTCAGCGCCCCGAAGCGCGTCCGCACGAGCCGAACCACCTCGCACCCGATGGCCTCGAACAGGCGCCGCACCTCGCGCTTCCGGCCCTCGCCGATGCGGACCCTCAGCCAGGCTCCGTCCTCGCCTCGCTCCCGACGGACCTCGGATGGCGGTGGCGCCCGCCGAGCGTCGAGCAGGCGTGCTGGGCCGTCCTCGAGCGGGACACCGGTCAGCAGCCGGTTCAGCATCGGCCGGGTCGGGGCCGGCGAGATGAGCGCGGCGTACTCACGCTCGTTGCCGTAGCGGGGATGAAGCACGCGGTTGGCCCATTCGCCGTCGTTCGTCAGCAGCATCAGGCCCTCGGACTCGACGTCGAGCCGTCCGGCCGGCCACAGCCGTTCGTCACCGACGTCCACCAGGGCCACGACCGATCGCCGACCGCGCTCGTCGCGTGCCGAGGACAGGTAGCCGCGCGGCTTGTGGATCGCCAGGTGGATCGGTTCGGGCGCGGCGGCCAGCGGGCGTCCGTCGACCTCGATGCGGTCGACGCTCGGATCGGCCGAGTCACCGAGGCCGGCCAACGTGCCGTTGACCCGCACGCGACCATCGGCGATGAGCTGCTCAGCGCCGCGGCGCGAGGCCAGGCCCGCCCGGGCGATCAGCTTCTGGAGCCGCTCACGCGCCATCGGCCGGCTCGACCAGCGCGGTCAGCTGCGCCGCGTCGCTCGAGAGCGGGGGCAGGTCATCGAGCGATGTGAGCCCGAAGCGCTCAAGGAACGTGAAGGTCGTCCCGAACAGGATCGGCCGGCCGGGTGTGTCGCGCCGTCCCACCTCGGCCACCAGGCGCCGATGGAGGAGCGACCGGATCACGTAGTCCGAGTCGACGCCGCGCACGCGCTCCACGTCCCCCCGGGTGCAGGGCTGGCGATAGGCCACCACGGCCAGCGCCTCGAGAGCGGCCGGCGACAGGCGCGCCTCCTCGCGTGCGGCATACGTCGCGAGGCGCTCCCCGACCTCCGGCGCGGTCACGAGCTGCCAGGCGTCGTCGTGTCGTTGCACGCGGATGCCCCGGCGGTCGTCGACGAGCCGATCGCCGAGCGCGGAGAGGGCTCCCTCGGCCTGGAGTCGCGGCACGCTCCCGAGCTCCGCCAGCTCGGCGGTGGACAGCGGCCGCTCGGCGATGAACAGGAGCGCCTCGTAGAAGGCGTCGAGATCGTCGCTCATCCGCCGCTCTCGGCCACCGTCTCGATGACGATCGGCCCGAACAGGTCGCTCTGCTCGGCGCGCACCTGGCGGCGGCGGACGAGCTCGAGCGTGGCCAGGAAGGTGACCGTCGTCTCGGTGCGCGATCGGCACCCGGCCAGGATCGACTGCAGCACGACCCGGCCGCCCGACGACAACGCCTGGCGCAGGACCTGGATCTGCTGCCCGATGGTGACCTCGCGCGCGATGACCTCGGGCGGCGGCGGCACCGGCTCGGGGACCGCCGCCAGCAGCTCGAGCGCCTCGACGAGCCGCTCCACGGGCAGCGGGGCGGTCGGCACCTCGGGAAGGTCGGCTTCGCGTGGCTCGCGGCGCATGACCGGTGCGCGGCCGTCGCGCTCGCCCAGCGCCACCGACGCGTCCCGGAGCGCCCGGTACTCCAGGAGACGGCGACGCAGCTCGTCCTCGTCCGGCTCCTCTGCGCCATCGGGCAGTGCCGGCAACGGCTCGGTCGGCAGCATCCGCCGCGACTTCAGGAGAATGAGCTGGGCGGCGACCGCGATGAACTCCGAGAGGTTCGCCGCGTCGACGGGGTGCCGATCGAGGTGCTGGACGTACGCGTCGGCGACCTCGGCCAGCGGAACGGTCAGCACGTCGAGCTGCCGCGACTCGATGAGGTGCAGGAGCAGCTGGAGCGGGCCCTCGAAGACCGGCAGCGCGAGGGTGAACTCGGCGTCCCCGACCGGCACGGCCACGCCCGCATCGGCTTCGACGGCAATCGGCTCCATGATCGGGTCAGGATGCGTCATCGGCGACCTTCAATGCGCGCTGGAGCAGCAGATCCTCACCGTTGGCGCCCCCCTCGATGAAGGCACCCAGCCGCGGGGAGCAGCCCGATGCCAGCGCCAGCTCGGCGGAAAGCCGCTCATGGTGAAGGTAGAGGTGGAACGGGTGGCGCCACGAGCGAGGATCCGGGCTCGCGATCCGCTCGAGCAACGATGGCGCGAACGACTCGAGCAGCACCCCGGTGACCCGGTGCCAGAGCCGCATGCGGTGGCCCTTGGCGGCGTCGTGGAGCAGGGCCGCCCCGAGGACGTCACGATCGTCGACCCCCGCACTGACGAGCTTCTCGGCCACGTCCAGGCCGTGGCGCCGGTCGGCAACCGGCATGGCCCGGAACAGGTCGACGCCCCCCGGCGGCAGAACGCCCCCGACGAACGCCTCCTCGGCCGGCTCGACTCGCGCCCGCACGTGGGCCACGAACTGCGCGACCCTATGCACCGGTCAGCGCCAGGGAGACCCTCGCGATCCAGCCGAATACGACGTTGAGCGGGCTGCCAGGGAGGAGGACGAGCAGCAGGAGGACGATGACCCCGTACGGGGCGTAGCGCTGGACCATGAAGGCGTTCCGTGGGGGCAGGAAGGCCAGGACCACGTTGTACCCGTCGAGCGGCGGTATCGGCAGCAGGTTGAACACCGCCAGCAGCAGGTTGTAGAAGACGATGGCCTCCACGACGTCGAGGGCGAAGCCGGCGACGCCGACGGGCTCGAGCACCCGGTACAGGATCGCCGCCGCCACCGCGACGGCGACGTTTGCGAGCGGACCGGCCGCGGCCACCATGGCCATGCCCATCGGACCGGGCCGCAGGGCGTAGACGTTCACCGGCACCGGCTTCCCCCAGCCGAACCCGGCGATCACGAAGACCAGCGCGCCGACGGGGTCGATGTGCGCGACGGGGTTGAGCGTCACCCTTCCCAGGGCCCGTGGCCGATGGTCGCCCAGCTGGTCGGCCGTGAACGCGTGGCTGAACTCGTGGAACGTGATGCCGACCACCAGCGCGATGGCGATGCCCGCGATCTGGGCTGCGGAGAGGTCGAAGAGGAGCATCGGCGGGCGGGATCAGTCGAGGCGCGGCAGCAGGTCGCCCAGCAGCGCCACGAGCCGCTTTGCCCCCACCTGGCCCATCTCGATGACCTCTTCGTGGGTGGCGCCGGTCTCGACGTCCTCTGTGGCCTTGTTGGTGATCAGGCTGAAGCCCAGGACGCGCACGCCCGCGTGGCGCGCCACGATGGCCTCGTGCGCCGTGCTCATCCCGACAGCATCACCACCCAGCGATCGCAGCATGCGCATCTCGGCCCGAGTCTCGTACGAGGGCCCCGCGAGCATGATGTACACGCCCTCGCGCAGGCCGACATCCGTCCGCTCGGCGGACGCTCGCGCCGCCTCCCGGAGAGCCGGATCGTACGCGTCGGTCAGCGGCGGGAAGCGGGGGCCGAAGCGATCGAGGTTCGGCCCCTGCAGGGGATTGTCGCCCGAAAGGTTGATGTGGTCGGCGATGAGCATCACGTCGCCGGGCTCGAACTCCGGGTTCAGGCCACCGGCGGCATTGGTGACCACCACCGTCTCGACGCCCAGGTCCATGATGGCCCGCAGCAGCAGCGTCGCCTCGCGATGCGAGTAGCCCTCGTACGGATGGGCGCGACCGGATAGGACCGCGGTGGCCGTCCCGCTCACCATTCCGACCAGCAGCTGTCCCGCATGGCCGGCGACGCCGGCGCCCGGCACGTGCGGGATGTCGCCGTAGGGAAGCGTCACCCGAGGCTCGGGATCGAGCAGCGCCTCGACGCCCCCGAGGCCCGAACCGAGGACGGCGGCCAACCGTGGATGCGCGAGCGGCGGACTCCCGGCGAGCGCCTCGCGGATGGCCCCGGTGGCTTCGCCGATGCGTCGTTCAAGCTCCGCGCCGTAGATCCCGTCGGAGAGATCCGCCAGGGCGGGGTCGGTCAACGCTACATGCGCTCCAGCAGGTCGCGCTTCTTGGCCTCGTACTCCTCAGGGCTGATGAGCCCCTTGTCGCGCAGGCCCGCCAGGCTCTCGAGGGTCGCGCCGATCTCATCCGCGGCATTGCGCTGCTGGGCCGGGGCGCTCTCGGCGGGCGGAGCTGCGGATGCCGGCGGCGCGGCGCTGGCAACGGCCACCTGATCCGAACCAGCGCGCGGCGGCATCGGCTCGGCTGGCTGCATGTCGGGCGATGGCGCCGTCTGCTGATAGCGCGGCGGGGCGAGATCGGGCCGTTCCATGACCTGCTTCTGGTCGAACATGGCCTTCTTGAAGGCGACGGGCTCGGCGATCATCGGGAAGTCGGCCACGTTGCGGCCACCGCTCTCCTCGGCGGCCGTGAGGATGTCCAGGGTGCCGTACCCGAACATACGGCCGAACATCGACTGGCTGAGCTGCGCGTCGTTGATCTTCTCGAGGTTCGAGTCGATCACGCTCTTGTTCAGCACGCCCTCGGCCCGGATGACGCGGAGGGTTGTGATGACCCACTCCTGGTTGCGCCAGTCCCACCACACGAAAGCCAGGTAGCCGAGCGCGGCGATGAGGCCGATGAGACCGAAGATCGTGAGGCCGCCGTCGACCGCGTCATTGCCGAGGACCGGTTCGCGGTTGGTGCCGACCCAGAACGAGAGGGCGAGGGCAAGGAGCGCAACGGCGATCCAGATCCAGGCGCGGGCGATCACGGCGAACCAGTGCTGCCGGCTGGCGTAGACGATCTCCTCGTTGCGGCTCAGGTGCTTCTCGACGTAGCTCATCGTCTCGGTCCGCTCCGTTCAGGCTCTCGGATGCGCCCGCGCGTACACCTCGCGCACGCGCTCGCCGGTCAGGTGGGTGTAGAGCTGGGTGGTGCTGATGCTAGCATGGCCCAGCAGGGCCTGGACCACGCGCAGGTCGGCTCCTCCCTCGAGCAGATGGGTGGCGAAGCTGTGCCGAAACGTGTGCGGCGTGACCCGCTCGCGCACGCCGGCGGCCCGCGTCCAGCGCTTCACCAGGCTCCAGACCGCCTCTCGGCTCATGCGCCGTCCGCGCCGGCCGACGAAGACGGCCTCGGTCGGTCGACCTGCCGTCCACTCGCTGCGCGGACCCGACCGATACCGATGCAACCGCTCCCGCGCCTCGTCCCCCATCGGCACCCGGCGCTCGCGGTTCCCCTTGCCGATCACCCGCACCTGCGCACCCTGGAGGTCGACCCGGTCGGTGTCGAGCCCGACGAGCTCGCTGACGCGCAGGCCGCAGCCGTACAGGAGCTCGAGGATGGCGCGATCGCGGATCCCGATCGGATCCTCGGCCGGCGGCGCGTCGAGGATGCGCTCGACGTCGTCGGCCGCCAGGACATCGGGCAGGTAGCTGCCCGGCTTCGGCGCGTCCACCAGGGCGGACACGTCGCGGGTGGCGATCCCCTCTCGCAGGGCGAAGGTGTAGAAGCTCCGCACGGCGGCGCTCTTGCGGGCCTGCGTGCTTCCCTTGGCGCCGGAACGCTGCAGCCCCGCCACGAAGTCGATCAGGGAGCGCGGCGAGTCGCGCCACCCTTCGTCCGCCTGCGCGGCGAACTGGGCGAGGTCACGCCGGTAGGCGGCGATCGTGAGCGGTGACAGGCCACGCTCGACCCGCAGCTCGACCAGGAACCCATCGATGGCCGCCGCGAGGTCCGGATCGACCGCGTCGCTCATCGCGCCGCCGAGCGCAGCAGCGCGTCGGCTGCGGCGTGGGCCTCCGTTCCGGCATCGTCGCCGGCAAGCATCGCGGCGATCTCGGCGGCGCGCTCTTCATCGGACAGGCGGCGCGTGTCGGTCGTGGTCCTGCCATCGACCACGCGCTTTCCGATGACGATGTGGGCGTCAGCGTGGGCGGCCACCTGCGGCAGGTGCGTCACGCACAGGACCTGGTGATAAGCGCTGAGGGAGCGCAGTCGCTGACCCAGCTCGAGCGCGTTGCGGCCGCCGATGCCGGCGTCGATCTCGTCAAAGACGAGCAGCGGCGTCTCGTCGGCCGTGGCGAGCACGACCTTAAGCGCCAGCGACAGCCGGCTCGCCTCCCCACCGGACGCGATGCGACCCAGCGGTCGTGGCGGCTCGCCGGGATTGGGCGCGAACGTGAAGACGACCTGGTCCGCTCCGCCGGGTCCCGGGTCGATCGGCTCGACCGCGACGCCGAACGCGCCGGCCGGCAGCCCGAGTGGGGGCAGCTCGAGGT
Source organism: uncultured Chloroflexia bacterium (assembly GCA_963828485.1). GTDB lineage: Bacteria > Chloroflexota > Limnocylindria > QHBO01 > QHBO01 > JACDBZ01. The sequence goes on along the minus strand of CAWHEV010000010.1, from coordinate 427,120 downwards.
TCACCGCGGTGGTCAGTCGATCGGCGGCCGCGAGCCTGGCCGCGCTGAGCATGCCGCACGCCCGCTCGAGCGCGCCGTGCAGCCGATCCTGCTCGGCACGAAGGCGCTCGCGCTCGGCATCCGCGTTCTCGAGCCGATCGAGCTCCTCCGCGGCGGATGCGCCGAAGGCGATGACCGCGTCGAGCGAGTCGCCGTACTTGCGGCGAAGGTCGTAGAGCAGCGCGAGGCGCTCCTCGGCGGACGCTCGACTGGCGGGATCGAGGTCGACGCCATCGGCCGCGGCCCCGGCATCGCGCGCCAGCTCGGCGGTCTCTGCGGCAAGGGCCGCGGCCCGTTCGGCCAGCGGTCCGAACCGATCGTCGTGGGCGGCCGCCGTGACGAGGCCGCGCTCGGCGATGGCCAGGGCGTCGCCGGCTCCAGCGTCGTCGCGCAGCGCGGCCACCGCAGCCTGCGCCGAGCGGACGATGGTCTCGGCATGCGCGGCCGCGCGGAGCTGAGCCTCGAGCTCCTCGTCCTCGCCCGCCCGCGGCGACGCGGCCGAGATCTCGTCGACCTGGTGGCGCAGCAGCTCGATCCGCCGCGCCAGCTCATGGGCATCCGACAGCAGCTCCGATCCGGCGGCAACCGATGCCCGCCACGCGCGATGCGCGGCGTCCACCTCGACCTGCAGCGGCTCATGGGCGCCGAAGGCGTCGAGCAGCGCGAGCTGGTGGGACGGCTCGAGGAGACGCTGCTGGTCGTGCTGCCCATGGATCTCGCCCAGCCGCGACGCGAGCGACGAAAGCCCGCCGACCGTGACCGAACGGTCGTTGACGCGCACGGTCGACCGACCGTCGGCCGCCACCTCGCGTCGCACGATGAGCACGCCCTCCCCCGCCGCGACCACGTCGGCCATCGGCTCGTCGTCGGCGACATTCGGCGGATCGAACACCGCCTCGACGCGGGCCGCCCCGGTCCCGGCTCGGACGAGGTCGGCGCTCGCGCGCGCACCGAGTGCCAGGGCGACGGCGTCCACGACGAGCGACTTGCCGGCCCCGGTCTCGCCGGTCAGCACCGTGAAGCCCGGAGCCAGCTCGAGGCGGACCGACTCCACCACGGCCAGGTTCTCGACGGTCAGCTCACGCAGCGACATCGGTCATCTCAGTACGGCAGCAGTGCGGCCTTGGTGCGCAGCAGGTCGTAGAACGGCGTGCTGCCGGCCGGCTCGATCATGCGCAGGGGCTCGGGAAGGGCGCGCACCTCGACCCGGTCGCGGACCGACATCGGCCGGTCGAGCTGGCCGTCGAGGCTGACGAGCGCACCGTCGTGCGCCTCGCGCAACGTGATGTGAACGACATGGTCCTCGCCGGCCACCACGCTGTGGAGCGGCGAGAGGTAGGCCGCCACCGGCGTGATCACCATGTTCCGCAGGCGCGGGTCGAGGATCGAGCCGCCGGCGCTGAAGCTGTAGGCGGTGGAGCCGGTGGGGGTGGCGACGACGACCGCATCGGCGACGTATGTCGCAAGATGCGAGCCGGACACCTCGACCTCCAGCTGGATCATCCGGACGCGGCTGCCGCGAGCGACGACGACCTCGTTGAGACAGTCGTGATCCTCGGTCTCGCCGTCGGCGCGCACGAGGCGAGCAGCGATCCGGAACCGGTCCTCGACGGCGTAGTCCCCCGCCTTCACCTGCTCGAGCGCGCGCTCGAGCCCGTCGGACTCGACCTTGGCGAGGAAGCCGACCCGCCCAAGGTTGACGCCGAGCGCCGGCACGCCGGACCCGCCGATGGCGCGCGCCGTTCGCAGGAACGTGCCGTCACCGCCCAGGACGCAGACGAGGTCCGTGCTCGCCAGCTCCGAGCCGATGCGGTCCGCGGCGTCCCCGGGCGCGTCCCAGGCATCGATGCCGCTGGCGGCGCACCACGCTCGACCGCGCTCGAGCATCGCAGGTGCGCGGTCGGAGTACGGGTTGAACGCGAAGCCGATGCGCTTCATTCGACCCCGGTGGTCTCCTGCGCCAGGCGTGCCGCGATGCGGTCCACGCTGCGGCGCAGCTCGGCCAGCTCGGCGGCGAGGTCGTTCGGCTCACGGACCGCCGCGTACGAGCGGTCAAGGCCGGCCGCGATCAGCGCGCGCATGAGGCTCGACGGCGAGACGCCCCGAGCGTTGGCCGCCTCTTCGACGCGCGCCAGCAGCGCGTCGGGCATCCGCAGGCTGACGATCTGGCGCATCGTGTCCGGGCCGGGCTCGTGGGTCGGTGGCTCGACGACCTCGATGCCCTCGAAGCCGATGCCCAGCTGCTCCACCTGCGGACCCCGCGCCGCGGCGCCCCTGCGCTTCATCGGCACCATCGTAATACGCGCGTCATACACGCGGCATCCGGAAGCGGCGCACGGCCCTCCGCGCTGCGTTCATACGGCGGCTGTCAGCGTTCTATCACTAACGATATATTCGCTGATGACCTCACGGATCGTCGGTGGAGGAACCGGCGTCGCCGACGGCCTCCGCAACGCTTTCGACAAAGTCTGCCATCTCGCTGTCATTCCCCTCCTGGCGTCGAAGGTCGACGAGGAACTCGACGTTCCCGTCGCCCCCGACGATCGGCGAGCGAATCGCGCGGTACGCGTGCAGACGGGCGTCGTCGCCTTCAGCCGCCCACATGACCTCCATCAGCACCCGCTCCCAGACGGCCGGGTCACGCACGACACCACCGCGCGGCACATCGGCCTTGCCCGCCTCGAACTGCGGCTTGACGAGCGCGACGATCCGGCCCGCATCGGCCAGCAGGTCGCGGACCGCGGGAAGAACGAGGCGCAGGCTGATGAAGCTCAGGTCGAGGGTGGCAAGGTCGATCGGCTCCGGCAGCTGCCGCAGGGTTCGCAGGTTCGTTCGCTCCATGCTGACCACGCGGGGATCGTCACGGAGGCGCTGGATGAGCTGCGCGCGGCCGACGTCGACGGCGTAGACGATTCGGGCGCCGCGCGACAGCAGCACGTCGGTGAAGCCGCCGGTCGACGCACCCGCATCCAGGCACGCCCTGTCGCTGGGGTCGATCTCGAACGCATCGAGCGCGGCCTCGAGCTTCGGCCCAGCCCGGCTGGCCCAGCGAGGCCCCTCGACCAGCGAGACCCGGGCATCGGCGTCGACAAGGTGCCCCGGCTTCAGCTGCCGATTGCCCCCGAGCTCAACGCGGCCGGCATGGATGAGCGCCTGGGCCTCGGCGCGCGAGCGTGCCAGCCCCAGATCGGTCAGGAGCCGGTCGAGACGGATGCGCGCCACGCCACGATGGTAGGCATCGCGGCCTAGTTGGTTCGGCGCTGAACGACCGAGGTGCCGAGGAGCGCGATCGCGTAGAAGCCTGCGACGACCGCGGCGGTCATGGCCATGGGGCCGTTCATCTGGAGCGCCATGGCGACAGCCGCGCCGAGGCTGGCACCGATCCCCGTGACGAGGAGCGCAACGCCCTTGCCCAGCATCCCGCCGTCCGGTGCGGCAAACCCCGCGACGAAGTGGACGACGGCTGCCACCACGAGCACCCACCACATCGATGCGATCCGCTCCGCGATGACCAGGTCCGTGGCGGGGACGGCCAGCCGGTGCTCCTCGATGGATGAAATGGCGAGCGGAAACGCGGCGGCCAGCCCGACGAGCACGAGGCCGATGGCGACGAGGATGGTCGCGGACGAGACCGCACCGAAGAGGGAGACGGTGCGTCGGGATGGCCCGAGAGCATGTGGCCGCCGCAAGGTCGTCTGGATGGTCATGTGCCGAAGCGTCGCAGCCAACGGTCGCGGCAGCATCGGCCGGAGCGCCGGAGCGTCGCGCGACACTCGTCGCGAACCTAGGCGGCGGGCACCTTCGAGCGGCGACCCTTGGCGCCCACACCGAGCGCCTCGCGCACCTGTGCCTCGATGCCCCGGGCGTCGATCCGCTGCTGGGCGCGGAGATCCTCGACGGCGCCATGGTGCACGAAGCCCTCGGCCAGGGCGACCTTGTGCAACGGGACCCTGACGCCGGCTCGGTTCAGAGCGTCGAGGACGCCGTCGCCGAAGCCGCCCATCGCAGCCGACTCCTCGGCCGTCACCACGAGCCGCTTGCCGGCGGCATGCTCGGCGAGGAGCCCCTCATCGAGCGGCTTCGCCCAGCGCGCGTTCACGACCGCTGTCGAGATGCCATCGCGCTCGAGCTCGGCGGCCACGACCAGCAGGCGCTGGACGATCGGCCCGAAGCCGACCATCAGCACGTCCGATCCGGAGCGTACGACCTCCCCGCGACCAATCGGCAACACCTGCCCCTCGCGATCGGGAAGGTCCTCGCCGGCGTCGCGTGGGTACAGCAGCGCGATCGGCGCGGGATGCTCCATGGCGGTGACGACGAGGTCGCGCAGCTCCTGCTCGTCCTTCGGCGAGCCAATGGCGAGGTTCGGCAGCGAGCGCATCCCCGGCAGCATGAACATGCCCTGGTGCGACGTGCCGTCCTCCCCGACGAGGCCCGAGCGATCGAGGGCCAGCAGCACGGGCAGGTCGTTCTGGCAGACGTCGTGGACGAGCTGGTCGTACGCGCGCTGGCTGAAGGTCGAATAGAGCGCCACGACCGGTCGCATCCCCGCCAGCGCCAGGCCGGCGGCCAGCGCCACCGAGTGCTGCTCGGCGATCCCGACGTCGTGGAAGCGCGCCGGAAAGTGCTCGGCGAAGCGCGACAGCCCCGTGCCGGTCGGCATGCCCGCCGTGATGGCGGCGATGCGCGGATCGGACTCTGCAAGTCGCACGAGCTCCTCGACGAACGTCTGCGTGTAGGTCTTCGGCTTGCGCTGCGGCGCTGATTCGGCCGGCAGTGGCTCCTCGGTGGGGTCGATCAGGGCCAGGTCGATGGGAGGCAGCGAGGCGCCGTGGAAGGTCATCGCGTCGAGCTCGGCAGGCGCATAGCCACGGCCCTTGACGGTCTTGACGTGGACGAGGACCGGCCCCCGCAGCTGGAACGCGGCCTCGAAGGCCTCCTCCAGCTCGGCGAGGTTGTGGCCGTCGAGGACGCCGATGTAGGTGACGCCCATGTCCTCGAAGAACCCGACCCGCGCCCACGATCGCTTGAAGCCCTCCTTGGCCCAGCTCAGCAGGTCGAAGGCGGGCCGGCCGACCACCGGGACGCGCGGAAGGACACGTGCCGTGGCTGACTTCGTCTCCTGGTAGGCGCGAGACAGGCGCATCTTGTTCAGGCGGGTTGAGAGCCCTCCGACCGAGGGACTGATGCTCATCTCGTTGTCGTTCAGGACGATGAGCAGCGGGTGCTTCACGTGCCCAACGTGGTTGAGTGCCTCCATCGTCAGCCCCGAGCCGATCGCCGCATCGCCGACGCACACGGCGATCCGCTGCCGGCGAGCGGGGTCGGAAGAGGCGTGAAGGTCGCGCGCCGCGGCGAGGCCAACGCCGATGCTGACGCCGGTCCCGGCGTGCCCACCGTCGAACACGTCGTGCTCGCTCTCGCTGCGCCGCGGGAATCCGCCGATGCCGCCCACGGCGCGCAGCGTGTCGAAGCGGTTCCAACGATCGGTCAGCAGCTTGTGCGCGTATGCCTGGTGCCCGGTGTCCCACACGATGCGGTCGCGCGGCGAGTCCATGACACGGTGAAGCGCCATCGTGATCTCGACGACGCCGAGAGAGCTGGCAAGGTGTCCGCCCGTCTTGTGGACGGTCCGGATCATCTTCTCGCGGAGCTCGGCGGCGAGGACCTCCAGCTGCTCCGACGTCAGTTCGCGGAGCTGGCGTGGCTCATGGATCGTCTCGAGCAAAGTCAAGGGAAAACGTGCCCTCCCTGGGTCGCACGAAAGTATACGGCTCCGGCGCCGTTCCCCATCAGACGAGGCTCTTGACGAAGTTGTGGCTCGTCTTGCTCAGGCTGTAGCCCTCGCGCCGGTAGAACCGATGCGCCTCCTCGCGGGCAATTCGGGACGACACCGTCATCGTCCGTGCGCCATGCTCGCGCGCCCACGCCTCACCGGCCGCCACCAGTGCGGCTCCGACACCGGCCGAGCGTTGTGCATCGTCCACGACCAGCCCGCCGATGAGGGCGGTGTCGCTCACGGCGAGCGACGCGACGACCGTGACGTGGATCCAGCCGATCGGCGCGTCCCTCGCGTCGGTCGCCACGAGAACCGCGTTCTCCGGCTTCCCGGCCAGGTCGGTGAACCGCTCGAGCACCTCATGGACGCTGGACGGATAGCCGAGCTGCGTGGCCAGCTCGGCGACGCGCCGGGCATCCGCCTCGAGCATCGGCCGAATGGTCGTCATCGGTTCATTCTCGTTTGCTAGTCTGCCGCCATGACCCAGGAGGATCGCGTCAGCGTCTTTCGTGCCCTCCACGAGCGCGGCACGTTCGTCATCCCCAACCCATGGGACCCGGGCACGGCCCGGTTCCTCGAGCAGCTCGGCTTCGCGGCGCTGGCCACGACGAGCGCCGGCTTCGCCTGGTCACAGGGCCGCGCCGACAATGACGTATCGCTCGACGCCGCGCTCGAGCATCTCCGCGTCATCGCGGCGGCGGTCACGATCCCGGTCAACGCCGACTTCCAGGGAGCCTTCGCGGTCGACCCCGATGGGGTGGCCACCAACGTCGCCCTCGCGGCCGGGACGGGCATCGCCGGACTCTCGGTCGAGGACTCCACCGGCGACCCGAGCGCTCCGCTGTACGACTTCGACCTCGCCGTCGAGCGGATTCGTGCGGCTCGCCGAGCGATCGACGAGAGCGGCACCGGGGTCCTCCTCACCGGCCGGTCGGAGGGATTCGTTGTCGGTCGACCCGATCTCGGCGAGACGATCAGGCGGCTCGTCGCCTACGCCGAGGCCGGCGCCGATTGCCTCTACGCTCCGCGCCTGACCGAGATCGCCGACATCGAGGCCGTCGTCAAGGCCGTCGCGCCGCTCCCGGTGAACGCGCTGGTCCCGTCCGACTTCACGACCGTCGCCGAGCTGGCCGGCCTTGGCGTGCGTCGCATCAGCGTCGGCGGAACGCTCGCTCGAACGGCATGGACCGGGTTCGCCGCGGCCGCCACCGAGATCGCCGAATCGGGAACCTTCGGGGGCTTCGTCGAGATGATTCCGGGCTCGGAGCTCGACCGGCGTTTCGGCGGAGGCTGACTCAGGCCTCGTCCGTGCCACCAGTGGCAGCCGGCGGCTCGGCTCCGGCTCCACGCCGCCCGAGCTCGGTGATCGTCAGCTCGGCCTCGCGCAGTCGTTTCTCGCAGGCGGCATGGAGCCGGAGTGCGCCCTTGTACAGCTCGATGCTCTCCTCCAGCCCGACGTTGCCCGCCTCGAGGCCCTGCACCGTGCGCTGGAGCGCGGCGACCAGCTCGTCGAAGGGCCTCTTGGCGAGGTCGGCATCGGACAGGGCGGCGAGATCGAGGCTGTCGGTCATGCGAGGAGCTCCTCGGTTCCATCGGTGCGGGTGCGCTCGACGCGCGTCTCCACCGTACCGCGTGCCACGATGACGTGGAGTGGGTCGCCGGGGCCGACGCTGGCCGGGTCCCGGACGATCCCCCCGTCCTCCGTGCGAGCCACGGCGTATCCGCGCTCGAGCGTGGCGACCGGGGATAGCGTGCGCAGGGTGTCGTTCGCCGCGGCCAGTGCGAGGCGCCGTCGCTCGAGGCGATCCCCCACCGCGCGGGCGCCGCGGTCGACGAGGTCGGCGGTGCGCTGCCTGGCGGCCCCGATGTCGGGCGCCAGCCGCGCGAGTGCCCGAGCCTCGGTGTCGAGGAAGCGCCGTCGATCCACCGCGCGCCCGGTCAGCGCAGCACCAGCGCGATCGCGGAGGCGGCCCAGGATCGAGGCCAGCTGGGTGCCGTCGGGAGTCGCGAGCTCGGCAGCGGCGCTCGGCGTCGGCGCGCGCAGATCGGCGGCGAAGTCGGCCAGGGTCGTGTCCGACTCGTGCCCGACGCCGACGATGATCGGCACGGGAGCGTCGGCCACGGTCCGCACCACACGCTCGTCGTTGAAGCTCCACAGGTCCTCGAGCGAGCCGCCGCCGCGCGCCAGGATGATCGTGTCGACCTCCCCGCTGGCGTAGATCCGCCTCAGCGCCCGGACGATGGACGGCGCGGCGGCCGCGCCCTGCACGACCGTCGCACTGAGCACGAGCTCGACGAGCGGGTACCGCCGGCGCAGGACGTTGCCGATGTCCCGCCACACGGCCCCCTGCTCCGATGTGACAACTCCGATGCGGCGCGGCCAGCGTGGAACCGTCCGCTTGCGGGACTCGTCGAACAGGCCGTCGGCGGCGAGCTTGCGGCGGAGCTCCTCGTAGCGGGCATGGAGGTCGCCCGCACCGGCCGGCGTCAGCGAGGTGACGTAGAGCTGGTAGACACCCTGCGGCTCGTATGCGCGCACGCGCCCGTGGACGATCACGTTCATGCCGTGCTCGGGGCGCACGACGACGCGGGCAAGCTCCTCGCGGAACAGCGCCGCGCGGATCTGGCTGCTCGAGTCCTTCAGGACGAAGAAGCAGTGACCGCTGGCCGGGAACGACGGCTGGCTGACCTCGCCCTCGACCCAGACGTCGGCGAGGGTCGCATCGGCGTCGAGGAGGCTGCGGACGCGGCGGTTGAGGTCGGTGACGCGCAGGATGCGTGGTGCGGGCCGCATCGGCTGCTCGGGAATCGGCTCCGGCTGGTCCCAGAGGCTGCGCTGCTCCTGCATCTACTGCAGCCTGGTGACGTACTCGCCGGTGCGGGTGTCGATCCGCAGGACGTCGCCCTCGCTGACGAACAGTGGCACCTGGACCACGAGGCCGGTCTCGACCGTGGCGGCCTTCTTCGCACCCGTGGCGGTGTCGCCGGCAAAGCCGGGATCGGTCTGTGTGACGCGCAGGTCGACGGTGACCGGCAGGTCCACGCCCAGGACCTCGCCGTCGTGGGTGCTGACGAAGACCTCGGTGTTCTCGAGCAGGAACCGTGCGTCGTCGCCGATCATCGCGCCGCCGATGGCGAACTGGTCGTACGACTCGGTGTCCATGAAGTGGTACGCGTCGCCGTCGTTGTAGAGGTACTGCGCCTTGCGCTGCTCGACGCGCGCCCGCGGCCAGCGCGTGCCGGCCTGGAAGGTTCGCTCCACGATGTCACCCTTGCGCACGTTCTGGAGCTTCATGCGGACCTGCGCCGAACCGCGCGCCATCTTGATGTGGCTCCAGTCGAGGACCTTCATGAGCTCCCCATCGAGCTCGATGATGACGCCCTTCTTGACGTCGCCGGTGCTGATCAAATGGGTTGCTCCTGCTGAATGACCCTGGGTTGCGGCGTCAGGATAGCGCGGCGCCGGGCGGCGGCTCGCCGGCTCGATCCGAGTGGTCCTGATCTTCACCCGGTGAGCGTTATCCGACGTACCGAGGCCCCGAACGGTCAAATCGGCGCCTGACGCTCGCCGCATGAAGCTTAGGACGCTTCGAGGGCGAAAACGACGAGTAGCGGTCACCCCATGAAGATGCGAACGGTTCGCCTAGCCGATCGAGAGCGCCGCTGTCACGCGATATATCACTACTGATATAACCGCTGACGTGCGGGCTCAGCCGACGACGAGGGCCTCGCGCGGCGAGGTCGTCAGCAGGCGCGGCCCGGCCTCCTCGAGCGCCACGATGTCCTCGATCCGAATGCCGGTCACGCCCGGAAGGTAGATCCCCGGCTCGACGCTGAAGACCATGCCGGCCTCGAGCGTGTAGGCGACCGTCTTGCGCAGGCTGGGCGGCTCGTGGGTCTCCAGGCCGATCCCGTGACCGAGCCCGTGCCCGTAGGGCTCGACACCGGCGGCGTCGATCCGCTCGCGGGCGATGGCATCGACCTCCTGGCCGTTCATGCCGACCGCCAATGCGTCGATCGCGGCCGCCTGGGCCTCGCGGACCGCGTCGTGGTAGGTGCGGATCTCGTCGGGCACGTCGCCCACGAAGAGGGTTCGGGTCATGTCGGACCGATAGCCGTCCACGATGCAGCCGAAGTCGATGAGCAGGACGTTCCCGCGCTCCACGGTCGCGTCCGATGGCCGGCCGTGGGGCATCGCGGCACGAGGGCCGGCGAGGACGATCGTGTCGAAGGCCAAACCCTCCGCCCCGTGGGCGCGGAAGAAGCCCTCGAGCTCCCACGCCACGTCGCGCTCGGTCATCCCCGGCTGGATCCACTCAACGAGGTGGGCAAAGCAGTCGTCGGTCAGGGCGCACGCGCGACCGATGGCGTCGACCTCCTCGGGCGTCTTGCGAATCCGCAGCGGGACGAGCTCGTCGTCGACGGCATGCAGCTCGACGCCCGGCGCCGCCTCGGCCAGCGCCGCCCAGTCGGCGTGCGGCATGGCCGACGCCTCCATGCCCAGCGCCTCGACCGCGTGCTCGAGCAGGAGCGGCGGGAGGTCGGCGCGCATCGGTCCGGTGGTGGCGACGAGGTCCCAGCCGGGCGCTTCAACCGACGCCTGCTCCGTGTAGCGCGAATCGGCGAGGATGATGTTCGCGTCGCGGGTCACCAGCAGCGTGCCCGACCAGCCGGAGGTCGGGCCCTCCGCATCGGTGAGTCGGAATCCGCTGTAGTACCGCTTGTTGGCGCTTCGGCTCAGGAGAACTGCGTCGAGCGAGCGCTCGTCGAGGAGCGACCGCAACGCCGCGAGGCGCGCCGCGGTCACTGGCCGGCGCACTCCGCGTTCGCCTGGGCGATGAAGGCCTCGTGCTCCGGAAGCGTCCTCGAGAAGTAGTGCGACCCGTCCCGTGTGCCGCCGGGGCAGCCCGCAACGAAGAACAGGTAGCCCTCGTCGAGCGGCGCCGTGGCAACCGCCTCGATCGAACCGATGCGTGGGGCGGCGATCGGCGATGGTGGAAGTCCCGGGATCGTGTAGGTCTGGTACCCCAGCAGCGCCTCCTCCAGCGCCACGTCGCCGCCACCCACCTGGAGCTGCGGCCACCAGTCGACGCCGCCCCAGCCGTCGACCGGCAGGTGCGTGCCCTCGATATCGGCGACGAGCGGGTGGCCCACCGGCAGCGCTTCGCCGGTCGTCAGGCCGTACTGCAGGGTCGGGTCGGCGTTGAGGAGACCGTTGGTGACGCCGTTGTCCGGGTTGAGGTAGCGGTTGATGTAGACCGCCGCGATCTGCGGCCGCTCCTCGTCGAGAACGGCCTCGCGCTCGACGATGCTGGCGATGATGACCGCCTCGTCGATGGTCAGCCCCTGGGCGGCGATGCCGGACCGGATCTCAGGCGTCAGCGCGTTGCCGAACTCGGTCAGCAGGCGCCGGGCCACGTTGATCGGCTGCGCGTTCTCCCCGCTGATCTCGTACTCGAGGGTCTCGGGCAGAAGGTAGCCCTCCAGCGAACGCCCGGCCGGGAGGTCGGCCAGGAAGTCGAAGTCATTGAGCAGGTCGGCCGGCGGCGCCTGCAGGATGGCGGCGAGCTCCTCCATGTTCGTCGTCATCTCGCTCGCCGAGAACGCGGCGACGATCTCCTCCAGCCGCAGCCCCTCCTGCAACGTCACCGTAGTGGTCGGTCCGAACGCGACTCCCTGGAGCGCAGCCACGATCTCCGAGGGCCGGAGCGTCGGCGAAAGGTCGTACGTGCCGAAGTTCAACGTTCCCTGGCGCCCGGCGGTGATGACCGCGTACTGGAACGCGACCTCGCTCGAGATGAGGCCCTGCTCACGGAGCAGTGCCCCGATCGACGTGTCCGTGGCGCCCTGCTCGATCACCACCGTGACGCGCTGCTGCTCCTCGGACGCCGGCGCGTCGTCGAGCGCTTCCGGCTGGTACCAGCGCACGAAGTCCTGGACGAGCCCGTGCTCGATGGCGCCGGGGTTGGATTCGACCCAGGCCATGACGCGCGGCGCGAAGAACGCGTTGAAGCCGATGATGATGGCGACGATCAGCAGGCCGATGGTCCCGGCGATCCACATCAGGAGCAGCAGCGGCTGCACGCGCTTTCGGCGTCGCACCGGTCCCTCGCGCTGCTCGCGCAGCTCGCGGATGCGAGCGTTGCGGCGTCGCTCGTACTCCCAGGAATCTGGGCGTCGGGTCATTCGGTCTCCTCGGCGGATTGGGGATCGTGGCTCGGCGCCGGTGGAAGGGCGTCCAGATATTGTTGCAGGATCAGACGGGCTGCTGTCGAGTCGCGCTCTCCGCTCGACCGGTGCGGCGAGCGTCCCTCGGCCGCCAGCCGCTCTCCGGCCTCCCACGAGGTGAGACGCTCGTCCTCGTAGGCGACTGCCGCACCGATGGGCGCCAGAGCGCCTCCGAAGGCGCGGACCCGGGCGGCTTCGTCGCCCTCGGATCCGTCCATCCTGAGCGGAAGGCCGATGACGATCCGTTCCGCCCCCTCGGTCGCGCACAGGTCGCCGATACGCGCGACATCCTCGGCCAGGCTGCGACGTCGCAGCGCGTCGCGCTCGAAGGCCATCCGCAGCTCGGTGTCGCCGATGGCCACGCCGATGCGCTTCGCGCCATGGTCGAGCCCGATGATGCGCGTCATGACGAGGGCTCGGCCTCATCGGCCTCTTCGCCCTCGCCCGCCACCACGAGCTCGATGCGCCAGTCGCTGTCCGGCACCGTGCCGACCCAGAACGGCCACAGGTCGATGGACGAGGCGCCGAGGTCGGCGAGCGCCGCCTCCCCATCGTCGGCGGACCGCCCGATCACGCGTTGGAGCACCGTTCCGCGCTCGATGACCGGCGTTGCCAGCCCGGTCACGGTGACATCCACGACCAGCTCGTCCCCGTCGCGGCGCACGGTGCCGATCTCGACGGTCGTCTGCGAGTCGACGAGCGCCCAGCCCTCCGGCACGAGCTCGGCGTTGGCCCTGAAGCGATTGGCGGCCCGTTCGTCGACGTCGGCGGGATCGGCCGTCAGCCGGTCGTATGACAGCGACCCGCTGATCTCCGCCGTCTCCGTGTCGCGCGTGCCGACCAGGCCGTCCGCCTCCTCGATCTGTGGGCCTCGGTGGCTCGACCGGATCGGCGAACAGGAGCGACTCGGATGGTGCGAGTGCCTCGGCCGCAGCCTGCTCCAGCGCCTCCCGCAGCTCGGCGACGGCCGCGTCGACGTCCTCCTGGGTGATCTCGACGCCGGAGCGCTCGTCACCGCCGCTCGTGGGCTCCGGGTTCGTCACCAGCGGCTCGGTGATCGTCGGGAATCCACGCAGCTGACCCTCGAGGTCGGGGTCGAGGACGGTGTCGATCACACCGGCCTCGACGTTGCCGTCCGAGCCGATGGCAGCGGCGGTGATCGGAGCGCTGGCCTCGCCGGCGGTGATGCCGCCGAAGAACGGGTCGAAGACTCCCGCGGGCACGGTGACCGCCTCGACGGTGAGGTATGCCTGGTCGCCCTCCTCGCGACCGGTGGCGACGAGGCTCTCGGCCGGCACGACCACGTCGAAGAAGTTGAAGTTGAAGAACGTGGCGCTGCCTGTCGCGGCGGCCCGGATGTCGTAGCTGCCGCTGGCGGTGACCGTCGCGGTGTCCCTGATGGTGTCGCTGATGCTGTCCGCGTCGGCCATCCTGATCACGTCGGGCTCCGGGCCGATGGCCTCGGAGCGCGGCGTGATGGCGATCGTCGCTGCGGGAAGCACGGCAGCGCCGACCGCCCCCCACGCCACGAGGACCGCCGCGAGGCCGGCCAGGGCCGCCGCCACCGAGATGCGACGGCGGGCCGGACGGCGGGTGCTCGGGCGCGGGCGAGCAGCGACGGACGCCGGGTGCGCGACGGGGACGGATCGCGTCTCGGCATCGCTCGTGGCGGCCGCGGCCATCAGGGTCGGCGCGGTGTCGTCGGCCGCCTCGCCGCGGACGATATGGATGGCGGCGGTATGGGACTCGCCCGGCTCCGCCCGCTCGGCTGGATCAGCGCGCCGGGCGTCCGCGACGCCGCCGTACGCCGCCAGCCCGGCCTCGGCCGCCAGCGAGCGCGTCAGGGCGTCGCCGACGATGGCGATCTGCCGGCCGTCGCCCTCCGCGGCTCTGGCCAGCAGACGCAGAGCGACGCTGCTCGACGTGGCGCGCGACCGGCCCGGCGCAACGATCACCACGCGTCCCGGATCCGCCGCGCGGACGCGGCGGACGACGCTGGTGATCTCGTCGTCGATCTCGAGGTAGATGAGGGTTGGCGCGTCGCTCACAGGCTCATCTCCCGCACCGCGCCACGCATCGCGCGATCGACGGCGGAGGCGCCCGCGTCGAGGACCAGTGCCTGGTGGGCCAGCGCCACTGGCGTGACGTCCTGGCGCGTGCCGAGCAGCCCGGTCGCGTCACGCAGGCCGACGACCTCGTCGGGCGCGAGGGTTCGAACCTTCGGGCGGCGCGCGAACGGCAGCCGCTGCCACCAGCCGTCCTCGTCGAGGACGGTCGCGATCTGGGGCAGGTCGGCTCCCCCACCGCACAGGAGAACGCGCCCTGGCAGCAGCTCGCCATCGGCCAGGTCGCCGATCATCAGCTCGACGCCGTCGCGCCAGATGCGCGCATCTTCGAGCAGGCCGCTGGCGATCTCGCCGTCGTCGTCGGTGCCGGCCGACAGCTTCGCGGCCTCGGCGTCGGCAAACGAGAGGCCCATGCGCTCTCCCAGGCCCTTGGTGAACGCGCGGCCACCCAGCGCGAGCATCTTCGTGCCGCTGACCCCGCCTCCGCGCACGAGCGCGACGTCGGTCGTCCCACCACCGATGTCGATGAAGACCGCCCCCGCGTCGCCGAGCTCGCCGGGATCGAGGCACGTTGCCACCGCGTACGGCTCGGCGATGACCCCGAGCAGCTGGAGCTTCAGCGCGTCGGCCACCGATTGGAGCGCACCGAGGTGCACCATCGGCGCGAAGGCGTTGAAGAGGTGCAGCTCGACCTGCGCTCCCGTGAAGCCGATCGGGTTGCTGACCGGGTAGCCGTCGATCGTCATCTCCACGATGGCCGCGTGCACGAGGCGCACGTCCAGCCGATCCACGCCGGACTCCCAGCGGATCCGCTCCTCGGCATCGCGCAGCGCATGATCCTGGGCCCGGCGGACGAGCCGCGCGAGCTCAGCCTCGTCGAGTGGGCGCCGTGCGTCCTCGCGGGTGGATGTCAGGCTCGAGGTCGTGCCCTTGACGAGCTCACCGGCGATCCCGATCACCGCCGCCATCGGCCGCGTCCCGGCCATCTCGCGCGCCGCGTCCATGGCGACCCGGCAGTTGGCGACGACCGCATCGATGTCGCTCACGGTGCCCGACTGCATGTGGGCCAGGCCCTGGCGCTGGCGGCCGCTGCCGCGCACGATCCCCACGAGCCGTCCGTCCTGGTCGCGCTCAACCGACATGACGAGTGCCTTGGCGAACTCGGTGCCGATGTCGAGCGCGGCGATGGCCGGGGGCGTCCCTCCACGAGCCGCGCCCCGAACACGATCGGTGACCCGACTCCACAGCTGTCCGACGCCGGTCACGGTGCCGTTCAGGCCGACTCGATTCGCTGGAGCGTCTCGAGGGCCAGCCGGCCAGCCTCCTCCAGCGCCTCGGCCATGCGCGACGCATCCTTCCCGCCGGCCTGGGCCAGCTCGGGCCGGCCGCCACCGCCACCGCCGATGATCGGAGCCGCGTCCCGGACGATCGCGCCCGAGTCGAACCCCTCGGCTGCCAGGTCTCGGCTCGCCGCGACGAGCAGGGACGGCTTCCCATCGGCCCCGCCGCCCAGGACCGCCACGAAGCGCCCGGTCATGCCGCGGAGATCGTCGACCAGGCCGCGCAGCGCGTCGGCACCGGCGTCCGGGTAGGACGCGACGACGACCCGCGCTCTGCCCGCCTGCTTGGCGTCGTGGAGCGCGGCGGCGGCGTCGAGCCGGCCGGTCGCCGCGCGCGGGGCGCGCGCGGCCTTCTCGGCCTCGCGCAGACGCGCCAGCAGCGCCTCGACGCGCTGCGGGACGTTCTCCTCCCTCTCGCCAAGGAGCGCGGCGGTGCTGCGCAGCGCCTCGAGGCGCTCCCCGATGAGCTCGGTCGCGGTCTCGCCGGTCACCGCCTCGATGCGCCGCAGCCCGGCGCCGATGCTCGATTCGCCGGTGATCACGAACGCTCCGATCTGGCCGGTCGAGGCACAGTGCGTCCCGCCGCACAGCTCCTTGCTGTAGCCATCGACCTGGACGACGCGCACCGCCTCGGGAAGGTACTTCTCGCCGAAGAACATGTCCGCTCCGAGCTCCTGCGCGCGCTCGATCGGCATGAGCTCCGGGATGACCGGCGCGTCGCGCCGGATCTGGGCGTTGACGAGCCGCTCGACCTCGCGCAGCGCATCGCGCGGCGTTGCGGACTGCGCCGGAAAGTCGAAGCGCAGCCCTTCGGGGCCGACCCACGACCCGGCCTGCTTGGCCTGCTCGCCCAGGACATCGCGCAGGGCGCGGTGCAGGAGATGCGTGCCGGTGTGGTTGCGCGCGGCTCCCCATCGGCGCGACTCGTCGACGCGCGCCTCGGAGACCTGCTCGCCCGTCACGAGCAGGCCGTCGACCGCGCCGACATGAACGATCGCGTCGCCGACGCGCTGCGTGTCGGCGACCTCCAACCTTCCCCGTTCACTCAGCAGCGCGCCGCGATCGCCGATCTGTCCTCCGCCTTCGGCATAGAACGGGGTCCGGTCGAGCACGGCGGCCCACCGACCGTCGGCGAGCTGCTCCACGCCGATGATGCGCAGGTCGCCGGCGACCGTCACGTTCGGATAGCCGATGAACTCGCTCTTCAGGCCCGCGAGCCCCTCGCTCACCGCGAGCCCGCTCCGCTTCTCGCCACGTGAACGCTCACGCTGTTCGGCCATCGCCGCGTCGAAGCCCTCGCGGTCGACCGTGGCGCCGCGCTCGGCAGCCATCTCGATCGTCAGGTCGATCGGGAAGCCGAACGTATCGTGCAGGCGGAAGGCATCGGCTCCGGAGATCTCGCCCCCGGCAATGAGCTCGTCGAGGCGCGCCGAGCCCGCCTCCAGGGTGCGCGCGAACTTCTGCTCCTCGGCCTCGACAGCGCCGAGGATCGCGTCTCGCCCCTCGCGCACGTGCGGGTAGGCGTCGCCCATCACGTCGATCACGGCGTCACAGGTCTCGCGCAGGAACGGACCGTCGATGCCGAGCAGCCGTCCATGGCGCACGGCGCGCCGGATGATGCGGCGCAGCACGTACCCCGGGCCCTCGTTCGATGGTTCGACGCCTTCGGCCAGCAGGAACGTCATGGCGCGCGAGTGATCGGCGACCACCTGGTAGCTGAACCGCTCGCTCTCGACGGTCTCCGGATCGTGACCGATGAACGCCGCCAGCCGCTCGATGATCGGCACGAAGAGGTCCGTTCTGTAGTTCGAGTCGACGCCCTGGACCACCGATGTCAGCCGCTCGAGTCCGGTGCCGGTGTCGACGCTCTTGAACGGCAGTGGCGTCAGCGCCCCATCGGCGGCCCGGTCGTACTCCATGAACACGAGGTTGCCCACCTCCAGCCAGCGCGGGCAGTGCTCCGAGTGGTCCGGCACGCACTCGGGACCCTCGGAGAGGTGCGCCCCGCGGTCGTAGTGCAGCTCGCTGCACGGTCCGCACGGACCGGTGTCGCCCATGCGCCAGAAGTTCTTCTCGTCCCCGACCGCGATGTTTCCCCAGCGCACGATCCGCTCCGGCGGCAGGCCGATCTCGTCCGCCCACACGGCATGCGCCTCGTCGTCATCGGTGTAGATCGTCGCGGCCAGGCGGTCCGGCGAGATTCCGAGCTCCTGCGTGAGAAGCTCCCAGTGCCAGTGAATCGCCTCGCGCTTGAAGTAGTCGCCAAAGCTCCAGTTGCCGAGCATCTCGAAGAGGGTCTGGTGGCGCGGCGTGCGGCCGACCTCCTCGAAGTCGTTGTGCTTGCCCGCCACGCGCAGGCAGACCTGCGAGTCGACGGCGCGGACGTAGTCACGCTTCTCCTCGCCGGTGAGGACCCGCTTGAACGGCGCCATGCCCGAGTTGACGAACAGGAGCGTCGGATCGTCGCGGGCGAGCAGCGGCGCCGAGGGCACGCGGGTATGGCCGCGCGCCTCGAAGAATCGCTGGAAGCGCTCACGAATCTCGGCCGCGCTCAACGGCTGCATCGGTTCGTCCATCCGGTCATGAAGAGAGCCGGGGTTTGACGCCCACCGGCTCTCGTCCTCCTGCTCGGGTCGAATGGGAGTGACTACAGGGCCTGGCCCTCGGTGGCGGCATCGACGTCCGAGACCATGCCCGCGCGTGCCTGCTCGGCGGCCGCTCGGCCCTCTTCGATCGCCTCGTCCCACTCCGCCTTCTTGCCGTCGACGAACTCGCCGACCGTCTCGCGGAGCTCCTCGCCCGTCTGCGGCGCGAGGATGAGCCCCAGCGCAACACCGATCAGGCCGCCGATCACGACGCCCGCCAGGAAGCTGCCGAATCCGGAGTCCTTCATGATTCGCGTCCATCCTCTCGCGTTTCCCATGATTCTACCGGCCGAGCATCCGAGCGTCCGGCGGTCACGCTGATCCGCCCCGACTCCAGACCCGCCTCGAGGGAGCCCATGACGTCGCTCAGCCGCTCGAGCTTGACCGCGAGGTCCTCGCTCAGGAGCTCGACGCTTCCGGTGAGCTCGCGAGTCTGCGCGAGGATCGGGCGAAGCTCGGCGTCGGCCGTCCGCGTCAGGCGGCGAAGGTCGCGCGCAAGCGCGCGCGACTCGCGGATCAGCGGGGTCGTCTGCCACGCGAGGTAGGCCAGCGCGACACCCGCCGCCAGCACCCCGAGCCCGGCGCCGATGTTGAAGATCGCCACGGCGATGTCCATGGCCGGGGACTGTACACCCGTTTCAGTCCTCGATGCGGACCGGCCCGAGCGCGGCGAGCAGCGTCACGGCCACCATCGCCAGCTGGGCGCCGACCGAGGCCGCGATGACGTGCATGTCACCGATGCGCAGCACCTCGAGCCCGGTGGCGCCCGCAACCAGGTCACCGATGACCACGCCGACCACGGCCGCGGCCGCGAGCACCAGGACAACGCGGCCCCACCGGCCGCGGATGGCCACGAAGACGAGGAGGTTGATGAGCGCCAGCAGCGGGATCCAGATGAGCCAAGGCGGGAGCATCAGGCGGGCCGGTTCATCGGACGACCGGCGAATCTGTCAGCCGACACATCAGGAACGTCATGACGCCTGACAGCGGCAGCCGAGCCTCATGAGCGACCGATGCGTCCCCCGCCCAGGCATTCGTCGTCGTCGTAGAGCACGGCGGCCTGGCCGGGAGCCGGCGCCCAGACCGGCTCTGCGGTCTCGACCACGAACCGGTCGCGCCCGACCATGGTGATCTCGGCCGGGACGGCCGGCGCACGATGCCGGATGCGCACCGAGGCGTCGAACCGCTCGCCGGGCGGCTCGCCGGCGGTGAAGCGCGCGCCGTCGACGCTGAAGGAGCGCTGCGCCACCTCCTCGCGGCGCCCGACCACGACGGTGTTCGTGGCGGGGACGACCTCGCGGACGTAGACCGCCTCGCCGAGCGCGACGCCGAGCCCATGGCGCTGCCCGACCGTGTAGTGGGCATAGCCGGTGTGCGTGCCGACGCGGGTTCCCTCGGCGTCGACGATCGGTCCCGGATCGCCGGCGTAGCCACGACGCTCCTCGAGCAGCGTGCGGTAATCGCCGAGCGGGACGAAGCAGATCTCCTGGCTCTCCGGCTTCTGGGCCGTGGGGAGGGCCAGCTCCGCGGCCATGGCCCGCACCTGGGGCTTCGTCAGCTCGCCGAGCGGGAACCTGGTGCGCGACAGCTGCTCCTGGTCGAGCACCCACAGGAAGTACGTCTGGTCCTTGTTGGCATCGGCGGCGCGCATCAGGCGCCAGCGTCCGTCGCGCTGCTCGAGGCGGGCGTAGTGGCCGGTGGCGACCGCATCGGCCCCGTAGGCGGCCAGTCCGCGGCGCAGGAGCTCGTCGAACTTGATGTACTGGTTGCAGGCCTGGCACGGGTTCGGCGTGGCCCCGTCCAGGTACGAGTCGACGAAGGCGTCGATGACCCGGGCGCCGAACTCGCGCTCGACGTTCAGGATGAAGAACGGGATGTCGAGCAGCTGGGCCACGCGGCGCGCGTCATCGGCGGCATCCGGCGAGCAGCAGCTGCGGCTCAGCTCATAGCCCTCGGGCAGGTCGCCGTGCGTCCGCATCCAGACACCGATCACTTCGTCCTCGGCTGCCTCCCGTGCCAGCAGGGCCGCCGCGACGCTGGAGTCCACTCCGCCGCTCATGGCGGCCACGACGCGGCTCATGCGGGGGCCGCGACCGGTGCGGATGCGCGGAGGCGTGCGACGCAGGTGCCCACGACCTCGATCGTTCGCTCGACGTCCTCGGTGGTCGTCTCGCGACCGAGGGTCAGCCGAAGGGACCCGTGGGCCAGCTGCGGCTCGATTCCCATCGCCAGCAGCACGTGCGAGGGGTCGACGCTGCCGGTCGTGCACGCGCTGCCGGTGCTGGCCTCGATGCCCTCGAGGTCGAGCGCCGCGACGAGGTCGCCACCCTCCAGGCCATCGACGACGACCGATGCGCTGTTCGGCAGCCGCGCCGACGGATCGCCGGTGAGCGTCACCCACTCGAGCGCGGTGAGCCCGGCCAGCAGCCGGTCACGCAGGGGCGCCAGATCGGGAGCCGGGTACGCGAGCTGCACGGCAGCCCCGAGCCCGACGATGCCCGCCACGTTCTCGGTGCCCGCCCGTCGCTGTCGTTCCTGGGAGCCGCCCGAGAGCTGAGGCAGCATCGGCGTCCCATGGCGGACGTACAGCGCTCCGACGCCCTTCGGGCCGCCGAGCTTATGGGCCGAGAGGCTGACGAGGCTGGCCTGCCAGGCGTCGGGCGTCGGCGGAAGAAGTGCCGCCGACTGGACGGCATCGGTGTGGAAGATGACCCCGCGCTCGCGGCAGATGGCGCCGATCTCGGCCACGGGCTGGATCGTGCCGACCTCGTTGTTCGCCGCACCCACGCTCACGAGCGTCGTGCGATCTGTGATGGCGGCGGCGACATCGCCTGGGTCGACACGCCCCAATCGGTCGACCGGCAGGTAGGTGACCGCGAACCCCTGGCGCTCGAGGACGGCGGCGCTCGCCAGCACGGCCTTGTGCTCGATCGCGCTGGTGATGAGGTGGCGACCCTTCGCACTCGCGCCCCAGGCGATGCCCTTGAGGGCGAGGTTGTCGGCCTCGGTGCCGCTCGACGTGAAGACGATCTCACGCGGCCTGGCACCGAGCGCGCTCGCCACCGCCTCGCGGGCCTCGTCGAGGCCCTGGCGGGCACGGCGACCCGAGCCGTGGATGCTCGAGGGATTGCCGTGATGCTCGGTCAGATACGGGAGCATGGCCTCGAGCACATCGGGCCGGAGCGGGCTGGTGGCCGCGTGGTCGAGGTAGATCGCCATGGGCCGATGATAGCCATGCTCGCCGCCGACGGTCGCCAGCCGGTCCGCCACGTCTCCCGGGCAGTGGTCAGCGCGCCGGCGTGCCGCACAGGATGGCGTGCGTTCGGGTGATCATGGCGGTGAGTCCAGATGCGAGCACCGGAGGCGACATGATCGTTCGAACCTTGGGGGAAATCACCGACACGGATCACGACGTCCACGGCGAAGGCTGGCGGGCGAGGCGCCACTTCGTGCGTTCCGACGGCCTCGGATTCTCGCTGTCGGAGACGACGGTCGAGGCCGGGCGCACCATGCAGCTCTGGTACAAGCACCACCAGGAGGCGTGCTTCGTGATCGAGGGCTCGGCCGAGCTCACCGAGCGGGACACCGGGGTCATCCGTCGGATCGGCCCCGGCGACGCCTACGCGCCCGGTCACGATCCTCACACGATCAACGTTCTCGAGCCGCTGCGACTGGTCTGTGTCTTCAGCCCGGCGCTGACCGGCGCCGAGACGCACGATGCTGATGGGAGCTATCTGCCCGCCGCTGAGTGAGTCCCACGCTCAGGGTGCGGCGACCTCGATCGGCGTGCAGATCTCGTCGCCGGCGTTGCCGGTGCAGATTCGATACGAGCCGGGCTCGGCCACCTCCGGAATGAGCACGCGATCCGGCCCGGGGCCACCGACGCCGATGTCCTCGACCGCGATCCCGTCGGCTCCGGCGGATTGCCATGTCCGCTCCCAGCCGGCACCCGGGCCATCCGAGGTGAGGTAGTACTGCAGCTCCCAGCCGGCGCCGGTCTCACGTTCGAGCACGAACAGGATGCCGCGGGTCGTCTCCTCGGGGAAGGTCAGCGCCACGACCGCGCCCGGCGCGGCGACGCCGGGGTCGGCGACGATGAGGTCCGGGCGCATCGCGGCGGCCGGCTCGGCCGGCTCGGCGGCACCCGAAGGATGCAGCAGGCTGCACCCCGCCAGGAGGATGGCCAGGACGAGGCCCAGCCCGATGCGTTCCGTCATGGCCCTAGGACGCCGCGGCGCGCCACCGGTTCCCTCGGTCAGTCGCCTTCGACGATCCGCAGGCGGAGCTCGTCCAGCTGTGCGGGGGCGATCGGCGAGGGGGCATCCATCATCAGGTCGGTGCCCGACTGGGTCTTCGGGAAGGCCATGACCTCGCGGATGTTGTCGACCTCGGCGTAGAGAGCCGCCCAGCGGTCGAGGCCGATGGCGATGCCACCATGGGGAGGGGCGCCGTACTCGAGAGCATCGAGCAGCGCGCCGAACTGGTCTCGCATGCCCTCGACGGTGTGGCCCATGAGCGCGAATGACTTCTCGAGCAGCTCCCGCTGATGGATGCGGACCGATCCCCCACCCGACTCCCAGCCGTTGAGGGCGAGGTCGTACTGCTGGGCGCGCGCCGCGCCGGGATCCGTGTCGAGCAGCGGGATGTCCTCCGGCACCGGCGCGCTGAACGGATTATGCGTCGCATCCCAGCGCTCTCCGTCGGCGTCCCAGATGTACATCGGGAAACGGTGCACCCACACGTAGGCCAGGACCGATGCGTCCCGGAGGCCCAGCCGATCCCCCATCTCGAGGCGCACGTGACCGAGCGCTTCGGCCGCGGCGATCCGGTCGGCATCGGCGACGATCAGGACCAGGTCGCCCGCCTGCGCCCCGGTGGCTGACGACAGGCCGGCCTCACGGCCTTCGAGGAACTTCGCCGCCGGGCCGTGGAGCGAGCCGTCGGCCCGGACGGCGAGGTGCACCAGCCCCTTCGCCCCGTGACGCTTTGCATGGTCCGTGAGCTCGTCGAGCTGCTTGCGCGAGTAGTCGGCGCAGCCGGCGGCCACGATCCCGTGCACGGCGCCTCCGGCGGCGATCGGCTCGCTGAAGACCCGGAAGTCGACGCCGCGGACCGCATCGGCGAGGTCGATGAGCTCCATCCCGAAGCGGATGTCGGGCTTGTCGGAGCCATAGCGGGCCATGGCGTCGGCGTAGGTCAGCCTCGGGAAGGGCTCGGCAAGGATCGGCCGCTGCGGGAGCACCTCCCTCGCGACCCGCGTGACGACCCGCTCGACGGTCGAGATGACGTCCTCCTCGGTCACGAAGCTCATCTCGATGTCGACCTGCGTGTGCTCCGGCTGCCGATCACCGCGCATGTCCTCGTCGCGATACGCGTGGGCAAGCTGGTAGTAGCGGTCGTACCCGGCGACCATGAGCAGCTGCTTGAGCTGCTGCGGCGACTGCGGGAGCGCATAGAACTCGCCCGGCCGCAGCCGCGATGGCACGACGAAGTCACGCGCGCCCTCCGGGCGTCGAGCGGATGAGCGTCGGTGTCTCGATCTCGACGAAGCCCTCGTCCTCGAGCGCGTGGCGGATGCTGCTCGCGAGGCGCGAGCGCAGGAGCATGCGCTCCTGCATCGGCGGCCGCCGGAGGTCGAGGTACCGATGCTTGAGGCGCAGCGCCTCGTCGAGACCCGGCTGCTCTTCATTGATGTAGAACGGCGGAACCTTCGATGGGTTCAGCACTTCGAAGCGATCGACGGCCACCTCGACCTCGCCCGTGGGGAGCTCGGCATTCGCCGTCCCCTCGGGCCGGGAGCGGACGACGCCCTCCACCTGGACAACCCACTCGTTGCGCGCCGGCTCCGCGGCGGCGTGCGCGCCGGCTCCCTCCTCGGCGGAGGTCACGACCTGAACCAGCCCGTGGCGGTCGCGCAGGTCGAAGAACGCGAGGTGGCCATGGTCCCGGCGCCGATGCACCCACCCGGCGAGCGTCACCCGCGTGCCGACGTCTCCGGCGCGCAGCTCGCCGCAGGTGTGCGTGCGGAAGGAGGTGCTCATGCGAGCGAGCATCGTAGCCGATGCTCCGCGTCAGGCCGTGGGCGCCCCCGCCTCGGGCGCCGCGATTCTCGCTGGCACGTCACCGAGCGCCAGGGTCTGCTGCTCACCGCTCTCGAGGTCCTTGACGCCCACCTCCCCGCGCTCCAGCTCCTCGCCCACGATCACGGCCCAACGAGCGCCGGACTTGACGGCCGCCTCGAGCTGCTTCCCGAGCTTGCGGCTGCTGCCGTCGGGACGCACCGCCAGGCCGGCGTCGCGGAGCTCGCCGGCCACTCGCAGGCGTGCCGCGTGGTCCTCCCCGGCACCGACGACGGCGACGAGCGCCTCGCCCCGCGGCAGCGCCACGCCCTGTTCCTCCATGGCCAGGATGGTGCGGTCGAGACCGATGCCGAAGCCGATGCCTGGCGTCGCCCGACCCCCGAGCAGCTCGGACAGACCGTCGTAGCGGCCGCCGCCACCGAGTGCCTGCTGCTGGCCCTCGCGACCGGCGATGACGAACTCGAACGTGGTGCGCGTGTAGTAGTCGAGGCCGCGCACCAGCCGATGGTCGACGACATGGCGCAGGCCGAGCGCGTCGAGCAGGTCGAGGACGGTGCGGAAGTGCTCCCGACAGGCATCGCACAGGTGGTCGGCCGACTTCGGCGCCGCGTCGGCGAGGTCCGACGCCAGATCCTTGTCGTCGAGGACGCGCAGCGGGTTGACCTCGAGGCGCCGTCTCGAGTCGTCGGTGAGGCGATCGACGTGCTGGCCGAAGTACTCGACGAGCGCCTGCCGGTACCCGGGTCGGCATTCCGCGTCGCCGATCGAGTTCACGTGGGCGACGACCTCGGAGAGGCCGACCTCGGCGTAGAAGCGCGTCGCGAGCTCGATGAGCTCCGCGTCCACGACCGGGCCCACGTCGCCGATGACCTCGACGTCCCACTGGCTGAACTGGCGGTAGCGGCCCGCCTGGGGCCGGTCATAGCGAAACATCGGACCGATGAGCGACAGGCGCAGCGGCCCGGGCCGCACATGCATGCCGTGCTCGATGAAGGCGCGCACGATCCCGGCGGTCGGCTCCGGCCGGAGCGCCCACTCGGCGCGCTCCTCGACGCTCCCGGCAGCGCCGGAGACTCGGAACATCTCCTTCTCGACCGCGTCGGATGACTCGCCGAGGCCCCGGGCGAAGAGCTCGACGCGCTCGAAGAGGGGCGTCTCGATCCGGCTGAGCGCATAGCGCCGGGAAAGATCCCGGGCGACTGCCTCGACCCGGTTCCAGGCCGGCGTCTCTTCGGGCAGGAGATCGCGAGTGCCGCGCGGGGCCGTGATCGAGCGGGCCATGTCCGCGAGTCTAGTCGCGGCGGGACGTCGTCCGTCGCGCCGCGGGCCCCGGATCAGGCGTCGCTTCCGGCTCCCATGCGCCGACGGGTGGAGACGTCGACAGGCTTCTCCGTCCGTTCGTTGGCCGGATGCTCCACCAGCGCGACGAGGCGGCTGGCCATGAAGCGGCCCGTGCGCACCGGGGTCCCGCTGCGCGTGACCTCGCTCACCTCGACCACGCCGCGCGCGGTCGTCACCTCGATCCGCCGGCCGGCCTTGGTGGCCACGATCTCGAAGGTCTGCGTGCCACCCTGTCCCGTGTCGACCACGGCCTCGACACGATCACCCTTCATCGGTCAGCGCGCCTCGCGGGTGACCGAGGTGACGTCCCGCAGGCGCTCGATCTTGGTGAGCACCAGGGCCAGCTGCTGGAGCGAGGTGACCTTGAACGTCGCGGTGATGTTGGCGGTGCCGTCGTCCTGCGTCGCGACCGAGGCGGCCACGATGTTGACCTTGTACTCGGCAACCACGTTGGTGACCTCGTTCAGGAGGCCGGGGCGGTCGATCGCGGTGATGCGGACGGTGATCGGGTACGTCTGCTGGCCGGCGATCTCCCACTCCACGTCGATGAGGCGCTCGATGTCGCGCTCGGAGAGGACCGACGGGCATGACGAGCGATGCACCGTCACGCCCTTGCCGCGCGTGACGTAGCCGGTGATCTGGTCGCCCGGGATCGGCGAGCAGCAGTTCGCGAAGCGGACGAGCAGGTCCCCGACGCCCTTGACCCGGACGCCCGTCGTGGAGGGCGCGGCCGGGGGCGCCTCCTCGGGCAGCATGATCTCCACGTCGTCGTGGATCTCGAGCTTGCTCACCACCGACGCCGACGAGATCGCGCCGTAGCCAATCGCGGCGTAGAAGTCGTCGACCTCCTTGAATCGGTATTGCGTCGCGATCTCGGTGAGCTTGGCCGAGTCGATCGATGCCAGCGTCTCGTGGGCGAGGCGTCGCAGCTCGCGGTCAAGGAGCTCGCGGCCCTGGGCGATGTTCTCGTCGCGCTGCTGGCGCTTGAACCAGGCGCGGATCTTCTCTCGCGCGTGCGAGGTGCGCACGATGTTCAACCAGTCGCGGCTCGGTCCGTGGGCGGCCTTGGTGGTCACGATCTCCACGATGTCGCCGTTGCGCAGGCGGTAGTCGAGCGGCACGAGCCGGTTGTTCACCTTGGCGCCGATGGTGCGGTGGCCGACATCGGTGTGGATGCGATACGCGAAGTCGAGCGGCGTCGCGTCACGCGGCAGGTCCTTCACGTCGCCCTTTGGGGTGAAGACGAAGACCTGGTCCTGGAAGACATCGAGCTTGAGGCCCTCGACGAACTCGGTCGGGTCGACCACCTCGCGCTGCCAGTCCATGAGCTGGCGGACCCAGGCGAGCTTCTCGTCGTACTTGCGGTCGCCGCGCGATCCCTCCTTGTAGCGCCAGTGCGCCGCGATGCCGGCCTCGGCGATGTCGTGCATCTGGCGGGTCCGGATCTGCACCTCCAGCGGCTTGGCCTCCGGGCCGATGACGGCGGTATGCAGCGACTGGTACATGTTCGCCTTGGGCATGGCGATGTAGTCGTCGAACTGCCCCGGCACCGGACGCCACAGCGAATGCACCACGCCGAGGGCCGCGTAGCAGTCCTTGACGTCGTCCACGAGGACGCGGATGGCGTTGAGGTCGTAGATCTCGGTGAAGTCGGCGCCCTTGCGCTCCATCTTCTTGGCGATCGAGTACAGGTGCTTCGGCCGACCGGAGATGTCGGCCGCGATGTCCACCTTCGCGAGCTCCTTGCCCAGGATGCCGATGCTCTTGTTCACGAAGGTCTCGCGAGCCCGGCGCCGGTCAGCGAGCATCTCGACGAGCTTGCGGTACTTCTCCGGCTCGAGGTACTTGAAGGCGAGGTCCTCGAGCTCCCACTTGATCTGCCACATGCCCAGCCGATGCGCGAGCGGCGCGTAGATCTCCATCGTCTGGCGCGCGATGCGCTGCTGCTTCTCCACGGGCAGGTACTGCAGCGTCTGCATGTTGTGGAGCCGGTCGGCGAGCTTGATGATCACGACCCGCACGTCCTCGGCCATGGCCATGAACATCTTCCGGATGTTCTCGGCCTGCTGCTCCTCCATGGTCCGGGCGCTGCCGAACTTCGAAAGCTTCGTCACACCATCGACCAGGCGCGCGACGTCACGGCCGAATCGCTTCTCAATCTCCGCGATGGTGAAGTCGGTGTCCTCGGGGACGTCGTGGAGGAGGGCCGCCGCCAGGGTCTCGGCGTCCATCTGGAGCGTGGCGAGGAAGTGGGTCACGGCCACGGGGTGCGTGACGTACTCCTCGCCCGAGCTGCGCAGCTGCCCCTCGTGCGCCGTGACCGCCGTGTCGTACGCGCGGCGGATCAGCGCCTCGTCGATGTTCGGACGGTGGCGGGCGGCCTCGGCGATGATGTCGTCGATCGAGTGCGATGCCTCGCCCACCGCCTCACCGCCGCGCGTGATCCGTTGCACGACGGCCGCAGGGGAGAACCGTGCCAGCTGGGCCATGGGAGCGTGATGCTAGCACGCACCACGTTGTGGGCTGATGCTGTCGGTTCAGGTACTGGGGTAGTACCCTAAGCTGGCGCTCAGCCATCGTCGAGCGCCTACGGAGGGACCCCCACACCATGGCTCAGCGCTCTTCTCGACTCAGCCGCGCGCTGGTCGTCCTCATGACGGCCGCGGCGCTCCTCGGCCTCCCACTCCAGGTCGCCGCACACGGCAGCAGCCATAACCCGCCTGCCAGGTTCACTGTCACCGCGCTCACCGAGTCGATCTCGCCAGGACAGTCCGCCGCGTTCGAGGTCTTCATAAAGAGCGACGGCTCAGACGCCTTCGACAAGATCCGCCTCGAAGGAACTGCCCCGGGTGCCACCCTCGTCTCGGCGCCGGACGGGTGCTGGGGGAGCGGCGCCTCGGTCAGCTGCCATCTCGGCAAGCTCAAGTCCGGCAGGACCTTGACCCTCCAGTTCGTGTTCGCCGGACCTTCGTCTGGCTCGGTGGAGTTCACCGCGCGCCTGAAGGTCGAGACCTGGCACCACGGCTACAAGAAGACGAAGGACGCCTTCAAGGACAGTGCTGTGGCGACCGTCAACAACAGCCCGGACTTCTTCGGCGGCTGGCAGTCGGCGCACGGTGCGACCCTGAACTTCTCAACCGCCGCCCTTGGCGGTGACAACGACCAGACCACAGCGGTGCAGGTACCCCCGGTCAACACCGGATACCCGGTTGAGCTCGCGGAAGTCGACGAGAACATCAATTGCGGCCACAAGGTGTACGCCGGATTCGGCGACGCGGTCGAGATCTCGATCGCGAACGGGGCGGAGCTCAACCCGCACCTCACCATGACGCTGACCTACGAGAAGTCGGCCGTCGGATGGAGGGACCCGTGGTCGATCAAGTTCGTGCACCAGACCGATAGCGGCACGTGCGAGTTCCCGCCGCGCGGCTGCAACTACCACAACGACGGGTTCTGCTTCGACGCCTACTGGACCGGGCACGGGTACCACAAGAAGCTCGTGCTGCGGGTCGAGCTCCCGACGAACGGCCGGGGAAAGGGAATCTAGCCGACGGGGTTGCCCGCCGGCCTGAGATCGGCGAGCAACCTCCGCGTG
Organism: uncultured Chloroflexia bacterium; assembly: GCA_963828485.1. Taxonomy (GTDB): domain Bacteria; phylum Chloroflexota; class Limnocylindria; order QHBO01; family QHBO01; genus JACDBZ01. The sequence goes on along the minus strand of CAWHEV010000010.1, from coordinate 398,007 downwards.
CCCTCGGCGCCGACGCTGTTGCCCTTCGCCTCGTGAAGGGCGAGCGCCGCTGACAGGTCCGCCGCGGCGTCGCCGTCGCGCGTCGCGGCGGCCAGGACGATGGCGCGATCGGTCAGCGCCTGCGCCTGCATCATCGGCGCGGTGGTGGCCTCGGTGAGCGATACCGCTTCGTCGAGGAGCACGATCGCCTCGTCGAAGCGCCCCTGTGCCGCCTGACAGCGCGCCACCGACTCTCGCCAGAGCACCTGGGCATCCACGTCATCGTCTCCGGCGAGGTCACGGGCCAGCTCGGCAACCCGCTCCGCCTCTGTGAACGCGCCGCGGTCGACCAGGACATGCGCCAGGAGTCCGACCACGGTCGAGCGCAGATACGTCTCGCCGAGGGTCTCGAGGTCCGCCATGTCGCGCCGAAGGTCCGACTCCGCCCGCACCAGGTCGCCGGCCAGGACCTCGACGGGAGCCGAGTCCGTCGACGTGGCTGCGGCGAGGACTCCCTGGCCGAGCTCGTCGAGAACCGCCCGGGCCGTCGAGCACAGCTCACGCGCACGCTCGAACATCCCGTCCATCGCCAACAGCTGCGCAAGGCACAGCTGAACGAGCGACTGGGTGCGACGATCGCCTTCCACGCTCTCGACCAGCTCCTCGCACCGGGCGATTCCCTCGCTGACCGGGGTGGGCCCCTGGACGGCACAGATGCCGTACACGACGGCGCCACGACGCTGCTGCCGGACGTCACCCGCCAGCTCCGCGTGCTGGATGATCTGCTCCGCCGCCTCGAACCCCGTGTCGAACTGCAACGCCATGACCCTCGCATTCGAGAGGACGCGCCATGCCGTGGCCAGGCCGACGTGGTTCTCGGCCGCCTCGAAGACCGGGATGAGCCTCGCGACGTCCTCGTTTGCGCGCTCCAGCCATCCACCCTCGTTGCCCGCGTTCAGGTCGACGAGCAGGCCGACGAGCTCCGAACGAGCCGCTGCGCATCGGCTCTGCTCGTCTTCGTCGGCCCCGGTGGCTGCCTCGAGCACGCGGCGCGCCTCGTCGAAGCGACCGCTCTCCATGAGCGACTCGGAGAGGTCGGGCGTGAGCCAGACACGAGCGGGATCGTCGTCCGGCAGCGTGTCATGCGCTCGCTCGAGCAGGTCGACGGCGGCAGGCAGGTCACCCCGCGCGAAGGCGCGCCGGCCGGCCACCGCCAGCTTCTCCGAGGCGCGGTTGGCAAGCGTGCGCGTCCGCGCGTCCATCGGTCCGAGCTGGCCCCGATAGCGCGAAGCCTGCTCGAGGTGGTAACCGATCACCTCGTCGCGCTCGTTCGCGCCCTGAGTCGTTTCGAGCCATTCGGCAAACCGTTCATGAAGCTCGGCGCGGGAGCGCTTCAGCACGCCGGAATAGGCGGCGTCCCGGATGAGCAGGTGGTCGAAGCGAAAGTCGTTCACCTCGTCGGGCGAAACCTCGCGCCGGACCAGGCGCTTTCGGACCAGCTCCCCAAGCCGCTCTGGCGCGGTCTCGCGGATCGGCTCCGGCGCCAGATTACCGATGGCGACCGACGGGAACTCGAGCCCGATGACCGACGCCGGGTCGACGACGGCTCGCTCACCGCTGTCGAGGCCATCCAGCCGGGCGGCGAGCAAAGCCTGGATGCTCGGCGGGATCTCCAGCCGCGCGAGATCGGCCGCGGCCTCCCAACGCTGGCCGGCCTGGACGAGCAGCCCGCGATCGGTGAGCATCGAGACCAGCTGTTCGACGAAGAGCGGGTTCCCCTCCGCCGCCTCCAGCACCCTGGCACGCACCCTCGAGGGCATCTCGAGACCGCCGGTCATGTTCGCCAGCAGCTGGGCCGAAGCCTCGTCGGGCAGCCGATCGAGCGCGATCCGCGCCGACGATGGCCCAGCGGCCCAATCCGGGTGGCTGTCGACGATCGTGGGCCGCGCGGTGCAGACGATGAGCATCGGCGCATCGGTCACGCGTTCCAGCAGGTGCTCGATCAGCTCGAGCAGCGTGGGCGCCGCCCAGTGGACGTCGTCGATGATGATCACCAGCGGCCGCCTGCGCGCCAACCCCTCGAGCAGCTCGCGCATGCCCCAGAAGAGCTCCGGCAGCGGCAGCTCCTCGCTGCTCCAGGCGAGCGCCGATGCAACCCGACGCGCCACCTCCGGATCGCCGCTGAGGCGCTCGACCTTCAGGCGCGCCGCATCGCCGGCCTCATCCTGGTCGATCCCGGCGGCCTCGCGAACCATCGCCAGCAGCGGCCAGAACGTGATCGACTCGCCATACGGAAGGCACCGCCCGTGGAGGATCGTGGCGCCATCGCGCGCCGAGTCGACGAGCGCCCGTACCAGGCGGCTCTTCCCGACTCCCGCCTCGCCGAGCACCGTGACCAGACGGCTGGTGCGATCGGCGGCCGCCCGCTCGAAGCTGTCCACCAGGGCACGCAGCTCGTCGGACCGCCCGACGAGGGGCGCGAGGTGGCGTCGCGCCGACTGCTCGTCTCCGAAGACCCGTTGCAGCCGATAGGCGGGGACGCGTTCACCCTTGCCTTTCAGCTCGAGCGGGGGCACCGCCTCCACCTCGACGGCCCCGCGCACGAGCCGGTATGTCGGCTCCCCGATCAGGATCTCGCCGGCCCCGGCCGTCTGCTCGAGGCGCGCGGCCGTGTTGAGGGTGTCGCCGGTCAGGACCTGCTGGTCGGTCACCGCGGTGCGGATCACGACCTCGCCGGTGTGGACACCGATCCTCGTTGTGAGCGTGACGCCGTAGCCGGCCTCGATCTGGCGGTTCAGGCGCACGAGCGCCTCACGCATCTCGGCGGCCGCTCTCACGGCCCGGAGCGCATCGTCCTCGTGGAGCACCGGGATCCCGAAGGCTGCCACGACAGCGTCGCCGATGAACTTCTCGATGGTGCCCCCGTGGCGCTTCAGCACGCGGGTCATGGCCGTGAAGTAGAGGTCCAGCACCTCGCCCAGCGGCTCGGGGTCGAGGCGCTCGCCAAGCTTGGTCGAGTCCTTCAGGTCGCAGAACACCACGGTGAGCGTCTTGCGCTCCTCCTGGAGCGGGGACTGCTCCACGAGGCCGGTGCCGCAGAAGGCACACGCGGTGAAGCGGTCCGGGTTCGCCTCACCGCAGCTCGGGCATGCTCGCACGCTCTGCAGTGTATGCGCGTGGGGCCACGGCCGATGCGGGACGTCCGGGCGTCAGCGGACGATGGCGAGGCCGCTCACGACGCGTGCGGATGCGAGACGCTCCAGCGCGCCCGGAGCCAGGCGCAGCTTCGACGACCGATTCCCACCGCCGAGGATGATCCACGGCCTCTCGAGGACGCGCGGGTCGACCCAGACCGGGAGGTCCGCCGGGAGTCCGAACGGCGTGACCCCGCCGATCTCCATCCCCGTCAGCTCGCGCACGGGGTCGGGCCCGGCGAACGACGCCTTGCGCACGCCCAGCTCTCGCCGCAGGGTGCCATTCACGTCGAGCGACGTCGTGGCGAGCAGGACGCAGGCCACGGAGCGCCGCTTGGCGCCCTTCGAGGAGACCACGATCGTGTTGGCGCTGTGATCGGGAGGGACGCCGTAGGCGGCCACGAAGGCCGCGGTATCGGCAAGCTCGGGGTCGCAGGGCATCACCTCGTAGGTGATCTCGAGCGCGTCGAGCTGGTCTCGAGTCGGTGGCAGGAGGAGGCGGTCCGGGTCACTCACGGGCGACCGATCCTAGCATCGGCGAGCCGCTAGGCTGCGCGTGATGCGAATGCGCTGGGACCTCGTCAGCATCGCCTGCCTCCTCCTCGTCGCGCTCGCGGCGCGGCTTGGCGCCCTCGCGATCGACGGTCACAACGGCGACGTGAGCGTCATGGCGCGCTGGGCGGAGCGGATGGTCGAGGTCGGTCCGTGGCGGTTCTACGAGGCGGACGGATCGATCTATCCGGCGCTGCTCTACCCGCTGTGGGTGCTCGCGGCCGACCTGGACGGCGACTCGCTTGCGCTCGCCATCAAGGGCCTGTCCATCCCGTTCGATCTCGCCATCGGGATCGTCCTCTATATCTTCATCAGGGGTCGGAGCACCGAGCTTCTCGGGCTCGCTGCCGCGTCGCTCTACCTGCTCAACCCGGCCGTCATCCTGTCGGGCCCTGTGTGGGGCCAGGTCGACAGCGCCGGCACCCTGGCATTCCTCTGCGCCCTGCTTGCGAGCGCCGCACGGCGCGATGGCACCGCCGGCGCGCTGGCCATGCTCGCGGTCTTCTTCAAGCCGCAATTCGGGCTTGTGGTGCTCCCGGTCGTCGCCGTCGCCGCGATCCGCTCATATCGATCGCGCGACGGCGCGAGCATCGCTCGCGCGCTCGGCGGCATGGCACTCACCTGGCTGATCATCGGCGGGCCGCTTGCGCTGGATCCGTGGCGCTATGCGGGCCTGGTCTCGGACACGGCCCAGCAGCAACCTTCCACCTCGCTCCTGGCCTTCAATCCGTGGGGACTTTTCGTCGGCTTCAGTCTCCCGGACGACCCGTACGTGGGATTCGGCACGGCCATGCTGCTCGTCGGCCTGGCCGGCGCGCTGTCCGCACTGCGACGCGGTGACGATGCCGCCACCCTGCTTGCCGTCGGGGCCATGCTCGTCATTGCCTTCTACTTCCTGCCGACGAGGGTCCACGAGCGCTACCTGTTCCCGGCCATGGCGCTCCTCGTGCCGTTCGCGGTGGCAACCGCCGGTCAGTTCACCGCGTACCTGGTGATGGCGGCCGGATTCACCGCGGCGATGCTCTACGCGCTCCACGAGATCACCCCGTTCAATCTGCCCGACGCGCTCGCGGCCTGGCTCGTGACGCCGGGCGGAGTCTGGGTGATCGGCCTCGTGCTGCTGGCCAGCGCCGTGGCGTGGACGTGGCTGCTCCTCGTCAGGCGCCCTCGCCTGCCGGAGGCGCCGCTCGCCCCCGAAGCCTGAGCCGCGCCCGCTGGACGATCCCGTAGGCCGGCAGGGCAAGGCGCAGGACCGCATCCGGCGCCGCCCGCAGCGCGAGGTCACGTGCGCCCACATAGGCCACCTCCTCGCCGCCGAAGCCCTCCTTGAACTGCCTGATCCCCCCGGTCGCCAGGCCCCACAGGTCGTAGACCCTGAACCCGTCCCGCGCGAAGCCGGCGATGGCGGACCATTTGAGCAGGTAGTTCGCCCGAGTCTCGGCGCCGAGATCGGTCATCCCACCGTAGGACTCGACGACGCGATCGCCGCACACGAAGTGGAAGAGCGTCGCCACCCGCTCGCCGTCGGCGAGCGCAAAGCTCAGGCGCACGCGACCCGACGGCGCGAAGAGCGACCAGACGCGCTCGTAGTAGGCGGCCTCGCGCGCCACGAACCCGGCCCGGCTCGCGGTGAGCTGGTAGATGCGGTTGAAGTCGGCGAGCGCCGCGCCGATGGCCTCCGTCGTGGCGGTCCCGTCGAAGCGTTCCACGCTGATGCCGTCCCGCTCGGCCTTGTTGACGTATTGGCGGTGCTTGCGACGCATGCCCGCCCGGAGAACGTCCTCCCCGAGCGTGAGATCGACCAACCGGGTCATCGGGGGCTGGACCTTCGGCGCGTGGCGCCACGGCGGCTGCATCAGCGCGGCACCGTACGGCGCATCGACCCCGACCTCGGGGTCGGCCCGCACGGTCGCGATCCGCTCGGCGCGCCCGACCGCGTGCAGCGCGCGAACCATGGCACTGCGCACGGCGGGATCGTCGAGGCGGCCGATCGGCCCTCGGGGCGCGTAGGCCAGGTGCCAGCCCAGGATCGGCATCGGCCTCAGGAGGAGCTGGACACCGGCAAGCGGCTCGTCGCGGCTCGGGCCGATTGCCAGGCGGAGCGGCCGCCAGCCGGCCATGGCCCTGATCTGGCCCCACTCCCAGAGCTGCGGAAACGCGTGATACTGCGCCGCCTCGACGAATGCGTCCCAGGCGGTCGCATCGGTCACGCGCCAGGCATGCAGCTCATCCGCCATCGGTGAGCTCCCATCCGGCGGCCGCCAGGGCCTCGCGCGCCGCGACGCGGTCGTCCCACGGCCGCTTCTCCGATCCGTAGAAGATGCTCTCCTCGTGCCCCTTCCCGGCGAGCAGGATGACATCTCCCTCCCCCGCCATCCCGACCGCGTGGCCGATCGCCGCTCGCCGATCGTCGATCACCCACAGCCGCTCCCCGTCGCCGGCGCCCGCCGCTCGAGCGCCGTCGGCGATCTGCTGGTTGATGGATCGCGGGTCCTCGAGACGCGGGTCCTCGTCGGTCACCACCACGATGTCGGCCAGCTCGGCCGCGACCCGTCCCATCGGCGCGCGCTTGGTGGGATCGCGCTCCCCCGCCGAGCCGAACACGACGATGAGGCGTCCGCTACTGACGGCGCGCAGCATGCGGAGGACCTTGCCCAGCGAGTCGGCGGTGTGCGCATAGTCGACGATGACCGCGAACGGCTGGCCGGCATCGATGCGTTCCATGCGCCCGGGCACGCCGCGAGTCTGCGCCAGGGCAGTGGTCGCGACATCCCAGGGGACGCTCTCGAGGTGCGCGATGGCCAGCGCGGCGAGGGCATTGCTGATGTTGAACCGGCCCGGCATCGGCACCTCGACGGAGCCACGCCAACCTGGAGCCGCCAGCATGAACCGGCTCCCGCCCGCGTCGGCCGCGATGTCCGTCGCGCGCAGGTCGGCATCGGCCTCGATGCCGTAGGTCAGCACCCGATCCCGGGCGCGCTCGCGGAAGAAGGCGAACGCCGGATCATCGGCGTTCAGGATGCTCGTTGGCGCCTCCTCGAAAAGCCGCGCCTTGGCCGCGCGGTAGGCCTCCATGCTGCCGTGGAACTCGAGATGCTCGCTCGTGACGCTGGTCAGGACGCCGACGTCGAAGCGGCAGTTGCGCGTCCGCTCGAGGGCGAGCCCATGGGACGTCGCCTCGATCACGAGCGACTCGTTGCCGGCCGCGACCATGCGCGCCATCAGCTCCTGCAGCTCGAGCGCCTCGGGCGTCGTGGTGCGATCGTCATTGGGCACCCGCTCGTCGCCGATGTCGACCGCGACGGTCCCGACCATGCCAGGCCTCCGGCCGCCGGCGCGCAGCAGCTCGACCGCCAGGAAGGAGCTCGTCGTCTTGCCATCCGTCCCGGTGATGCCGATCACCTCGAGCCGTTCCGAGGGCCGTCCGAACCACGCGTCCGCGGCATCGGCCAGGGCTCGCCTGCAGCGATCGACGACAAGCTGCGGCGCCCCGATCCCCGGCACGTCGCGCTCGACGACGATCCCGATCGCGCCAGCCTCGACGGCCCGCGCGGCGTAGTCGTGCCCGTCGACATGGACCCCGGGGATCGCGAAGAAGAGCGTCCCCTCCACGACGCTCCGCGAGTCGTAGGCGAGGCCGGTGACCTCGCCGACCGGAATTCCCGTCACCCGCTCGGGGGCGATCACGTCGGTGAGCGCGCCAAGGCCCATCGTGCGCCGCTCGCTCATCCCAGGCGTCCCCGCAGCCATCCGCGCACCGCGCCCGTGGTCGCCCGCAGGCGATACAGGGTCGGGTCGACGACGATGTCCCACGAGCCGATCCACTGCACCTCGCGTCCGCCGAAGCCCTTCTTGAAGAGGCCGACGCCGTGCCACGGGTGGTCCGGTCCGGCACCGGGCGGCGCGACGCCCCACAGGTCGTGCTCCCGCACTCCACGCTGGCGGGCGAGCTGGAGCATGCCCCACTGGAGGGCGTAGCTGGCGTACCGCTTCGGCTCGCCGGGCTTCTCTCGGCGCGATCCGCTGAACAGGTAGAAGGACCGGTCGCCCTCGATGACGAGCATGCCCGAGGCGAGCAGCTCTCCGGATCGTCGGGCCTCGAGGATGCTGGCGCGCCCGGCCTTGGCGAGCGCGTGCCAGGCCGTGCGGTAGCGCGTCAACGGTGGCATGGGGAACCCGGCGCGCTGCTGCGTCTCCTCGACCAGGGCGTGCAGGTCGTCGATCGGCCGGAGGTCGCCGGGGTCATCGAAGACCCAGACCTCCACCCCCTCCCGCACCGCGCGCCGGATCGAGTAGCGCGTGTCCTTGTCGAATCCGGCCATGAGCTCTGCGTCGGGCCCGAGCCCGACGATCCGCGTCTGGCCAACCTGGAGCGTATCGGGCAGCCGGACCAGGTCGGGGAGGTCGAAGTGCGCCGACGCCGGATCGTCGATCGCGACGCGCGGCTCGAGCTTCACGGCGATGGCTCGGTGGTCGCGTGCCGCTCGCTTCAGCCACGTCGCGAGCATTGCGACCGTCTCCGCGGCCCTGGGGTGCGCATGGTCGAGGACCGGCCCGTGGGCGACGTACCAGAACGAGCGGCCGCCGGCGATCGGGCGCGACTGGACCGCGGCGACGGCCATGATCCGCCCAGCGTCCTCGAGGATATAGCGCCGCTGGGGCTCGCCGTCCAGCTCGGCGACGGAGGCCCATCCCCAGTCGTGGAGGAAGTCGCCGCTCGGCGTCGCCTCGACGAACTCCTGCCAGTGGCGGGCATCCTCCTTCTCGGCCCCACGGAAGAACATCAGCCCGTGCCCCCGCGAACGCGTCGCAGGGCCCGTCGCAGCTCGCCGAGCTCAGGCGAGCGCGTCGCCAGCGCGACGAGCAGGTACGCGCCGCCGCCCGCGGCGACCAGCACCAGGAGCACCACGAGCCGCGCGACCGGGTCATCGAGCACGGCCGGCGCCACGATCTCCACGGCCCGCAGTCCTCCGAGCATGACGATCCCGGCGACGATCGCACCGGCGACTGCGCGGCCCATGGCGGCGATGATCGCAGCGGACTCGATCGACTCGATGCGCCGGTGCAGGCTCCAGAGCAGGCCGATCACCTCGAGCACGGCCGAGATCGACAGCGCCAGCGCCAGGCCGTCGATCCCCATCGGGTCGACCAGCAGCACCATGAGCGGGACGTTGATGGCCACCGCCACCACGGCCCACCCCACCGGAGTGCGCGTGTCCTGCATTGCATAGAAGGCACGGGTCAGCACGTGGACGACGATATGGCCGGCAAGGCCGATGGCAAAGAAGGCGAGCGCGTTCGCGGTCATCGCGGTCGCTTCGTCAGTGAAGGCGCCGTACTCGTAGAAGACCGCGGTCACCGGGTCGCGAAGCACGATCGTCATCGCCGTCAGGAGCGCGGCGATGAAGACGAGCACGCGGACCGCCCCCGACACCTGGGTGCGGATGCGCCCGATGTTGCCCAGGGCCGCGTCGTGGCTGAAGGTCGGAAAGAGCGCGACCGCCACGCTGACGCCGATGATGCCGACCGGGAGCTGAGACAGCTGGAAGGCGTAGTTGTATGCGGTCAGGCTGCCGGCCACGAGGCCCGAGGCGAGGATCGTGCTGGCCAGGAAGTTGAGCTGGCCCGCGGCAAGGCCGAGCAGACGCGGCCCCATCAGCCACGCAACCCTGCGCACGCCGGGGTGGTCGAGGCCGATGCGGAGCTCGAATCGGGAGCCGATGCGCATCAGGCTCGGGAGCTGGACCACCAGGTGCGCCAGCGAGCCGAGCACGACTCCGACCGCCAGGCCCTCGACGCCCATGATCGGCGCCAGGAATATCGCGGCGCCGATGATGGCGAGGTTGTACAGCAGCGGCGCGATCGCCGGCACGGTGAACTGCTGGTAGCTGTTGAGGATTCCGCTCACCACCGCGCCCATCCCGACCAGCACCGGGCTGAGGAGCATGATCTGCGTCATCCGGACCGTGAGCTCGGTCGTGGGAGCATCGAAGCCCGGCGCGATGATCGGCACGAGGACCGGCGCGAAGATCGCCATGACCAGGCTCAGCCCGGCAAGGGCGATGAGGACGAGGTTGATGATGCTGCTGGCAAGCTGCCACGCCTCGTCGTCCTGCCCGCGCGCGCGGTAGCTCTGGAAGACAGGGATGAGGGCCGCGCTCAGGGCCCCCGCCACGACGAGCTGGAAGATCGCATCCGGGATGCGGAAGGCGGCGAAGTAGGCATCCAGCTCGCTGGTCGCGCCGAACTCGGAGCCGATGACCAGCAGCCGCACCCAGCCCAGCAGACGGCTCGCGAGCGCCGCGATGGTGAGGATGAGGCTGGCCGTGACCAGGACGCGACCGGTCGATGCCTCCCGCTCCGCTCGTGAAGGCGGCTGCTCGGTCCCGCTCACCGTCCCGCCTGCCCGGCGCCGGCGCGACGGGCACGTGGATGCGCGTCGCGATAGGCGCTTCGCAGCGCGGCATCGGACAGGTGCGTGTAGACCTGCGTCGTCTGGAGGTCGGCATGTCCCAGCAGCTCCTGGACGACGCGCAGGTCGGCGCCGCCCTCGAGGAGATGAGTGGCGAACGAGTGGCGCAGCGTGTGCGGGCTGGTTCGATCCGGCACGCCGACCGCCTCGACCCAGCGCGCGACGACGCCCCGTGCCCCGCGAACGCCCAACGGGCCGCCACGGGCGTTGAGGAAGACGGACGCGCTCGGGCCCTTCGCGCGAGCGGCGAGCGCCGGGCGCCCGCTCGCGAGATAGGCGCGGAGGGCCGCCGCGGCCGGCGCGCCGAAGAGCAGCTGCCGCTCCTTGTTGCCCTTCCCGATGACCCGCAGGCGGCGGCGCTCCAGGTCGACGCGGTCGAGCGTCAGCCCGCCCAGCTCGCTGATCCGCATCCCGGTCGCGTACAGCAGCTCGAGCATGGCCGCGTCCCGGCGCGCCAGCGCCTCATCGGCGGCGGCGGCTCGGCGGGGCGCGGTCACGAGCGCCTCCGCCTCGTCCACGCTCAGCACGCGTGGTAGCCGATGCGCGCGGCGCGGCGCGCGAACCCCGGCCAGCGGGTCCGCATCGACCAGTCCGGCGCGCAGCGCGTGGCGGTAGAACGAGCGGCCGGCGGCCAGCCGGCCTGCAACGGAGCTCGGCGCGAGGCCCCGGTCGGCGAGCGTGGCCAGGTAGGCGCGGAGCGTCGCGCGGCCGGGCGATTGCCAGTCCGCGCCGTGGGATGCGATGAACGCGAGGAGCTCGGTGGCATGGCGTCGATACTCGACGATCGTCCGGCGCGACCCGTTTCGGACCTCGAGTCCCTCGAGGAAGTCATCGAGAGCCTGTCGAGCGTCGTGCGGCAGGGCTCGGCCGCCGGCCGCGCCGGTCACGCTCGGGGCTTGCGTGCGGCGGTCCTGCGCTTCGTGGTTCGCCTCGCCGGACGCGCTCGGAGGAGGCCGACGGCGTCGTCGAGCGTCACCGCTTCGGCGCTGACGTCGCGCGGCAACGATGCATTGGTGGTGCCGTCGCTGACATACGGGCCGTACCGGCCGTCGAGGAGCTGCACCGCGACACCCGAGTCCGGGTGCGCCCCGAGGTCGCGCAGGACTGTGCGGCTGGCACCTCGGCGCGATGGCTTCTCCTGCCTGAAGAGCTCCTGCGCCTCTTCGAGGGTGACGGCGAAGACGGCCGCATCGGATCCGAGCGAGCGAAACTCGGTGCCGCGCTTGACGTACGGCCCGTACCTGCCGAAGTTCGAGACGATCTCCTCGCCGTGCTCGGCGTCGAAGCCGACCAGGCGGGGCAGGGAGAGCAGCTCGAGCGCTCGCTCGAGGGTGATCGAGTCGGGGCTGTCATCCGCGGTGAGCGATGCCCGCCGGGGCTTCTCGCCGTTGCTGTCCTCCGGCGTCGGCCCGAGCTGGACGTACGGACCGAAGCGACCGGTCATCACGAAGACCGGCTGCTCGGTGGCAGGATCGGTCCCGATGCTGGTCGGCCCCTTGGCCTTCGACTCGACGAGGTCGATCGCCGACCCCAGCGTGAACTCGGCCGGCGGCACGTCCTCGGGCACCGATGCGTTCCTGGCCTCCGAGCCCTCACCGACCTGCACGTACGGGCCGAACTTGCCGATGCGGACCACCACGGGTGCGCCGGACTCGGGATGGCTGCCGAGGGCGATGACCGGGTAGTCGATCTCGGTCTGCTTCTCGACCAGTGGCCGCAGACCCGGCCACTCCCGACCGCCACCGCCGTTGTAGAAGGTGGCGAGGAAGTCATCACGCTCGCGCTCCCCCTTCGAGATCTCGTCGAGGTCCTCCTCGATCACGCCGGTGAAGCCGAGCTCCACCAGGGCTCCGAAATGCTCCTTCAGCAGGTGCGTCACGGCGAAGGCGGTGAAAGTCGGGACGAGGGCCTTGCCCTGGCGCCAGACGTAGCCCCGCCGCTCGATGGTCGAGATGATCGACGCATACGTCGACGGCCGGCCGATGCCGTCGTCCTCCAGGCGCTTGACGAGCGAGGCATCGGTATACCTCGGCGGCGGAACCGTCTCGTGGCGCTTCGGCTCGAGGCCCGCGAGGGAGAGGTCGCCGTCGGCGGTGACCTCGTCGCCGACGCCCAGGGTCGGCAGCACGGTCTCCTGGTCGCCCAGCTCGACGGCCGGATCGTCGGATCCCTCGACATAGGCGCGCAGGTAGCCGGGGAACTGGATGGCCCTGCCGGAGGCCGCGAATACGGCCGGACCATCCGGGCCGTCGGCGGTGATCTCGATCGTCGTCCGCAGCAGCCGAGCATCGGCCATCTGCGAGGCCACCGCGCGCTTCCAGATGAGGTCGTAGAGGCGCTGCTCATCCGCGCCGAGTCGCTGCTGGAGTCGATTCGGCGTCTGGCCGAAGTCGGTCGGGCGGATCGCCTCGTGGGCCTCCTGCGCGTTCTTGACCTTGGTCTGATACCGACGCGGGCCGGTGAAGAAGTCGTCGCCGTAGAGGTCGCGGATGGCGGTTGTGGCCTCGGCGATGGCGCGCTCGCTGAGCGTGGTCGAATCGGTCCGGTGGTAGGAGATGAACCCTTCCTGGAAGAGGCGCTGCGCCCCGCTCATGGTTCGCTCGGCGGAGAACCCGAGCTTGCGGTTGGCCTCCTGCTGGAGCGTCGATGTCGTGAACGGTGGCGACGGGCGCTGCGTTGCGGGACGCGCCTCGACCGAGGTGACCGACCATGGGAGGCCGCTCGCCAGGGCATCGGCCAGTCGACGGGCCGCGGGCTCGTCGAGCACGCGGACGCCGCGCGACTCCTTCAGCCGGCCCGATACGGGGTCGAAGTCCTTGCCGCTCGGGATCCGCTCGTCGCCGATGCGCTCGAGGGTCGCGGTGAACGGGACAGCCTGGGCCTGCAGCCGAGCCTCGAGATCCCAGTACTCGCTGGTCCGGAAGGCGGCGCGCTCCTCCTCCCGCTCGACGACGAGCCGAACCGCCACGCTCTGGACACGGCCGGCGCTCAGGCCGGTCTGCACCTTCTTCCAGAGCACCGGAGAGACCATGTAGCCGTAGAGCCGGTCGACGATGCGCCGGCTCTCCTGGGCGTCGACGAGCTGCAGGTCGATCTCACGAGCATTCTCGATCGCGCTGCGCACCGCCTCCTCGGTGATCTCGTGGAACTCGATGCGCCGGACCGGAACGGTGGGCTTGAGGACCTCGCGGAGGTGCCAGCTGATCGACTCGCCCTCGCGATCCGGGTCGGTTGCCAGCAGCACCTCGGGCGCGTCCTTGAGGGCGGCGCGAAGGTCGCGGATGCGACCTGCCTTGTCCTTGGCGATCACGTAGTACGGGCGGAAGCCGTTGTCGACGTCCACGCCGATGCGACCCCACGGCTTGTCCTTGATCTCCGCCGGGACCTCGCTGGCGTTCTCGGGCAGATCCCGAACGTGCCCGATGCTGGCCTCCACGCGGTACTCGTCGCCGAGCAGTCGCGCCAGCGTGCGGGCCTTCGCCGGTGACTCGACGATCACCAGCGGCCTGGCCACGGCCATCAGTTCGTGTTGGGCCGACGGACGCTCACGAGGCCTCCGTCGGCGCCCTTCGTCCGCCTCACGGTGAGCGAGTGTAGCATCGGGTCCCCGTCGGGCCCGACGCCAGTCGCCCGTCCGCCGTCAGTCGGTGAAGTTCCAGGTGATGACGGTTCGGCCGCCCACGGTGGCAATTCCCACCCCCATTCGGCGCGCGCCGGGATTGAGGATGTTGCCGATGTGGTTCCAGTGGCCCGGGTACGGCTCGGACATGAACTGGGCATGGCACCAGTTCAGCGTCGACTGCTGGCTGAGACCAACGTGATAGCACTGGTTCTCGCCCGACCAGCCGAATCCGACCCCGCCGCGCGAGAGCCGCACCTGGCGCGTGCTGCCGTCACGGCCGGTGTGGCTGAAGTAGCCGTTGCTCGCCTGGTCCAGCGCGTAGCCGGAGGCAACCGCCGAGATGGCCGGGTCGAGCACCAGCGGAGCGAACCCGTAGGCTGCCCGGGCAGCGTTGACCTGGTTCAGGGCGTAGCCGGCCAGGCTCGTCGCAGGCCCTGCTGCCGGGATCGGTCGCGCGCTGGTCGCGCTTCGTGTCGAGGCGCTCGCGCGCGCCGCCGGGGCCGCGGCCGCCCCGGTCGTGAAGGACCAGTCGGCACGCACGCCATTCCCGAAGTCATCCCGCGCGCCCTTCGCCAGGACGACCCGGTAGGTTCGGGTGCCCGCGAACGGCACATCGGGAGTGAAGGTGATCTGCGTGCGGGCCTCGTTCCAGACGAGGTGGCCGCCGGTTGGCTGGCCGGTGATCGTGTCGACCAGGGCGAAGGCCTTGTTGGTTGCGTTGACATTCATCGGCTGGCTGAACCACATCGCCACCGTCGCGGTCTCCGCACCAGCCGCGTTTCGATCAGGCGTGGTCTTGGTGAGCTGGGCGCCGTCCTGCACGACGAACGAGAAGCTGTGCGTGCTGCCCAGCGTGTTTCCCCTGGCGTCATGCGCTCCGGCCAGGCTGATCGTGTAGCGCATGCCAGCCTTGAGGCGCTCGCTCGGGGTGAAGATCAGGTTGCCATCGCTCCACGACAGCTCACCCTTGATCTTCGGAGCGATCGCGAAGCGCGCCTCCACATCGGCCTGGTCCATGGCCTGGCTGAAGCCGATGGAGATCGAGCTCGAAGAGCTCACCGCCGTCGCGGTGCGGGCCGGCACGACGGCCGACGCCTCTTCGTTCGGGGCAGCGGCCTCGCGCGTGGTCACGGCCACGTCACCGGTCGGCGTTGCCGCGACGGATGGGCCGGCCGTCGGATCTGCCTTCTTCGCCGCGGCTTCGACCTCGGCGAAATCGACCTGGAACTCGGACACGACCGGCGCGGTCTCGGTGGTGAAGGTGAATCGGCGCACGCCGCTCAGTGGGTCGCCGGCGTTCGTGACCGACGTGTTGCCCACGACAACGAGGTACCGCTCGTCCGTACGCCACAGGTTCGCGGGGGCGACGGTCAGGCGGTCCTGGGCATCGTTCCAGCGCAGGTCGACCTTCTGGGCGGGAAGCACCTGCAGCGCAGCTTCCACGGACGCGACATCCATCGCGGCGTTGAACGGGATGGTGATTGCCCCGTCGGTGTCGATCGCGACGCCGATGCTCTGGGGAAGGAGCGGCTCCGGGGATGCTGGCGCCGCCGCTTCGCGTCCCGCCTGGGCGGGAGCCTGCTGGCTGAGGGCGATGAGGATGGTGAACGAGAGGGCGGCCAGCGAGACGCGGGTGACGGCACGGTGGCGGCTCAGCGAGTGGCCAAGCGACTCGAACTGGGTGGCGGCATCTGCCGCTCTCACGGTCCGGATCGGACGCAATAGACAAGCTCCAATGGGGGTTCGGGGTCGCCCTTCGTGGGCACGTGGACGACGGCGAGTGGCCGGGGAAGGATAGCCCATCGGTACCGTGCCTGTCACACCACACCTGCAAGGCGCTTGGCCGCTAGGGTCGGATGGAAGGTCGCTCCACCGAATGGATTGACCAGTCCACGGGCCTCCAGCAGGGTCAGCGCGCTCGCCACCGATGCCGGCCGATGGCCGGTTCGATCCACCAATTCCTCGATCGAGCCGGAACGCTCCAGCAGGCGACGCAGGACCTGGCCCTCGACCTCGGAAAGAGCGGTCACCGCCGGGGGCAGCTCGCCGCGAACCAGTCCGATCTGGCGCATGACCGATGCGGTCGATGTGACGATGACGGCGTGCTGGTCGGCAATGAGACGGTTGCACCCGCGCGAGCTCATCGCGTCGATCGGACCAGGAACCGCGTACACCTCACGCCCGATGGCCGATGCGGCCGCAGCGGTCAGCAGCGCTCCTGATCGGTCGGGTGCCTCGACCACGATGACCGCCACCGCCAGGCCGGCGATCACCCGGTTGCGACGCGCGAAGTCCGGCTTCCCGATCGCGACCCCAACGGGGACCTCAGTCACCAGCGCGCCGCCGGCACGCACCATCTCGCGCGCGAGGCCGCGATGGCGCGGCGGATAGATGCGGTCGAGCGGCGACGGCAGGACCGCGACGGTGCGGCCGGGCGCGGCAACGGCAGCGCGATGGGCGGCACCGTCGATGCCGAGCGCCAACCCGGACACGACGGTGACCCCTGCTGAGGCGAGCTCGGTCGCCAACTCGGCGGTCGTGGCCAGTCCGTATCCCGAGGCGCGACGGGTACCCACGATCGCCACGGCCCGCTCCTCCAGCGCCGCACCGTCCCCGACGACATACAGCACCGGCGGGCGCGGATCGAGGGTGCGCAGCGCAGGTGGGTACGTGTCGTCCAGGTCGGTCACGACGCGGCCGCCGCACGCCTCGGTCCGGCGCTCGAGCATCCGCGCCAGGTCGCGCGGGTCCGTCGCCGTCAGCTCCCCGAAGCTCGATGCGGTACCCGCGGCGACCCCACCGATCGCCGATAGCCCCGCCGGTCCGGCGCGCCAGGCAGCGGTCGCGGATCCGTGACGCCGGACGAGCTGCGCGAATCCGGCCGGTCCGATGCCGGGCAGCATGGAGAGCGCGATCCAGCAGTCGCGCTCCGATGCGCGTGACGCGGGCATCCGACTCGCGCGGGAGGGCGCGCCGACGCCGATCATGCTGCCTGCTCCCGGGCGCGGTGCTGCAGCGCCTCGTCGATGTGCTCGATCGTGACGCGGTCAGTTCCGTCGAGATCCGCGATGGTTCGAGCGACACGGGCGGCGCGGTGCAGGCGCCGCAGCGACAGCCCCATGCTCCGTCCACGCGCGTGCAATCGGTCGACCAGCAGGTCGTCGAACCCGACGCGGCCTCCGAGGAGTCCCGGATCGAGCTCCGCGTTCGGCACACCCTGGCGCTCCGACTGGATCCTCGAGGCCCGAGCGATGCGCCGCGCGACAACGGCGGAGGGCTCGGGGACGCGTCGGTGAGCGGCCGCCAATACCACGGGCTCGAGGTGGATGACGAGGTCAATGCGATCGCGCATGGGCCCAGACAGGCGAGCCTGGTACCGCCGGCGTGAGCCATCCTCGCAGCGGCACTCGCGCCCGGCCACGCCGAACCAGCCGCACGGGCACGGGTTGTACGCCGCGATCAGCATGAATCGCGCGGGCAGAACGAGGACGCGGTCGACGCGGGCGATGTGCACCGTGCCCGCGTCGATCGGCCCGCGGAGGGCGTCGAGCGCGTCGACCCGGAACTGGAGCGCCTCGTCCAGGAAGAGCGCGCCCCGATGAGCGAGGCTGGCCTCGCCCGGCCTGACGCGCGGGCCTCCGCCGACCAGCGCCTGCGTCGAGATCGTGTGATGCGGGGCGCGGAAGGGTCGCTGCAGCGAGCGCCCGGCGCGTCCGTCGGTCATGCCGGCTATCGAGTGGATGCGGCTGACCTCGGCGGCCTCCGCGTCGGTGAGCCCTGGGAGCAGCCCCGCTGCCGCCCTTGCGAGGAGCGTCTTGCCGACGCCCGGAGGTCCGGTGAATGCGACGTTGTGCCGGCCAGCGACGGCGACCTCGAGCGCGCGCCTGCCGACCGACTGCCCGATGACGGACGACAGGTCCGGGGCATCGACGCCGGGATCGACCGGCACCGGGCCCTGGATGGCTGCAACGCTCGCCAGCGGCTCGATGCCGGCGAGGTGGCGCGTGACCTGCCGCAGGCTGCGGGCGGCGCGGACGACCACGCCGCCGACCGCCGCGCACTCGCGCGCGTTGTCGTCCGGGATGATCGCCTCGGGGAGACCGGCCGCGCCGGCGGCGGCGACGAGCGCCATCGCGCCGGGGACCGGGCGCAGAGAACCATCCAGCGCAAGCTCGCCGATGAGCGCCGTCACGGCCAGGCCGGGCGCGTCGAGCTGGTCGGAGGCGACGAGGATCGCGACGGCCATGGCCAGGTCGTGGCCGGTTCCCTCCTTCGGCAGGTCTGCCGGGGCGAGATTCACCGTGATCCGGCGGGACGGGACCTCGAAGCCGGAATTCCGCAGCGCCGACCGCACTCGTTCGCGTGACTCGAGGACGGCGCTGCCGGCAAGCCCGACGATGGTGAGCCCCGGCAGGCCGAAGGCCACGTCGACCTCGACGCGTACCGGCACGCCATCGACCCCGACGATCGAGGCGCTCGTGGCGCTGGCAAGCATGGGCACACACCATCACGGGAGGCGACGAGGGCTTCCGAGCAGTGCCGGCCGCCCGCCTGCTCGCCTCCCTGCTACCAGCGGCGACCGGCGCAGCCGAGCCTAGGCGACGTCCGTTACCGGGCCATTACCCGGGTCTTACCGAACCGCCGGTCGCGTCAGGCGCGGGCGGCGACCTCGGTGCCCGCGAAGAGCTTGTCGAGCTCGTCGGCGAACTTCGAGACACTCTGGCCCAGCGGTCCGTCGGCGCGGGACGACATGAATGGCTCGCCCGAGTTGAGGGCGCTGATGGCGCCGCGGTACTCGTTGATGACCTGGTAGTCGATCTTGCGTCCGAGCGCCGACTCGGCGTTGTCGACGTTGATGCCCGTGTAGGCGTTGGAGCGATTCAGCACGAGCTGGACCTTCTCCCGCTCGAAGCCGAGGGAGTCCATCGTCTCGAGCACGAGGCGAACGTTCTTCAGGCAGGAGAGGTCGGCAGTCATGACGACGAAGATGACGTCCGACTCATCGAACAGCTGGAGCGTGAAGTCGTCGATCGTGCGCGACGTGTCCACGAGCGTGTAGTCGTAGGCGCGCCGCAGCAGGCCGAGGATGTGCGAGACGCTGCCCGGGTCGACCTTCTGGCGTTCGACCACGATGTCCGCCTGCTCGGGATTCGGCGGGGCGAGCAGGATGTCGATGCCGGCATGGTGGGTCGCCAGAAGCTTGCGCAGCAGGTCGGTGTCGAGATCGGGCTCGCTGATCGCGTTCACGATCGAGCTCGAGTCGAGGCTGAGGTCGAGGAACACGCGCAGGTCGCCGAACTGGAGGTTCGCGTCCACCAGCGCGAGCTTCCGCCGATGTCGCGCCGCCAGGGCGATGGCCGTGTTGATGGCGATGGTCGTGGTCCCGACACCGCCCTTGGCGCCGTAGAAGCTGGCGAGCCGACCGAGCGCCGCCCTTCCCGGAGCCGCCGGGCCGCCGCCCGTGACCCCGCTGCGCGCCAGTAGCGCCTTGATCCGGGCGATGAGCTCGAGCGGGTGGAACGGCTTGACGATGTCGTCATCGGCGCCGGCGCGGAGGCCCTTCACGCGCTGCTCCACGTCCGCCTCGGCCGTGAGCATGATGATCGGGACGCGGCGCCCGTCCTTCTCGGCGGCACGGATCTTCTGGGTCGCCGCGTAGCCGTCGAGCTTCGGCATGGCGACGTCCATCAGGATCAGTTCGGGATCGATGCTGGCCGCCATCTCCACGCCGGCCTGGCCGTCCGACGCGACGTGCACCTCGTAGCCCTCCTGCTTGAGGGTGAACACGAGGACGCGCTGGATGTTCAGGTCGTCATCGACGACGAGGACTTTCGTGGCAGCCATGCAAAGACCCCTGGAGATGATGGGACTCGGCCGATTATATGCTCACAAACGGGTGCATCCATGCACCGATGGTCCGGGGTTGGGGCGCCTCAGGCCGCGGCGAGATGGCGGTCGAGGAAGTCGAGGACGCGCCGCTGGTAGCCCTCGGGATCGGTGGCGTACGTGCCGCCGTGCTCTGCCCCGGTCACCACGAACAGCTCCTTCGGCTGTCGGGCTGCCTCGTACAGCGCGAGGCTCTGGCGCCAGCTGATGAGCCGATCGGCGGTCGGCGCGATCACCAGCAGGGCCCGTGGCGCGATGCGCGCGACGGCCTCGATCGGGCTCGCGAGGCGGGAGCGGATGCGCAGCGCCGCCGCGGCGACGATCGCCCGCGATCCGAGGGCGGGCAGCGGCCAGCCCTGCTCGCGCATCCGGTTGGCAATCGGGTGGCTCACTCGTGCGTAGGCCGCATCGGCGACGACGGCGGCCACCGGCAGGTCCGGTGCAGCGAGGATGGCCGCCGCGGCGCCCATGCTGACGCCGAACAGGGCGATGGGCCCGAGTCCGCGGGCCTGCAGGAACTCGACCGCGGCCGCGATGTCGCGGCGCTCTCGCGACCCCATAGTGACCGGGCTCGCGCCGCTCTCACCGTGACCGCGGAAGTCGAACTGGAGCACGTGGTGGTGCCGCTGCAGCCACGGCACGAAGCCGGCGAGCTCGGGCAGCCGGTTCCCGGTGAACCCGTGCAGCACCACGACGGCCGTCTTCGTCTCGCGCGCCGCGGGGATGAACCAGCCGCTGAGGGTGATCCCGTCGCCTGTGGTGAAGCGCACGACCTCGTAGTCGAGGCCGAGGTCGGACGGCAGCGCCGGGGCTCCGGCCTCGTCGGGCACCATCGGTCGCGGCTCGGGCCGCACGAGCATGCGC
This sequence comes from uncultured Chloroflexia bacterium, assembly GCA_963828485.1. GTDB lineage: Bacteria > Chloroflexota > Limnocylindria > QHBO01 > QHBO01 > JACDBZ01. Next base: position 377,438 of record CAWHEV010000010.1, on the reverse strand, counting down.
GAGCCGCGCACCGCCACGTAGGCGAGGTAGATGCCGGCGACGAGCCCGATGACGCGGCCCGCCGTGCGGGCCAGGGCCAGCATCATCCGCCGGGCGCCTGCTCCACATCACCCGTGGACGCCATCTGGCGCATTGCCGACCCGATCGGGCGCGTCAGCTCGCTGAGCTCCATCGGGACGATCCACGTCGTGCTCTCGCCGGCCGCGAGCGCCTTGAGCGCCTCGAGGTACTGGAGCGCCATCGTCTTCTGGTCGATCCCCGATGCGGCGGTGAAGATCGTCTGGAGCGCGTTGGCGTATCCCTCGGCCCGCAGGATCTGGGACTGGCGGTCGCCCTCGGCGCGCAGGATGTTCGACTGCTTGTCGCCCTCGGCCACGTTGATCGTCGCCTGGCGGGTGCCCTCCGACTCGGTGATGACCGCGCGGCGGTTGCGCTCCGCGCTCATCTGGCGGTTCATGGCGTCCTGGATGTCGCGCGGCGGCGAGATCTCGCGGATCTCGACGCTGGTGATCTTCACACCCCAGCGCTCGGTCACCTCGTCGAGCTTGGCACGCAGGATGTGGTTGATCTCCTCGCGCTTGGCGAGCACGTCGTCGAGCGGGATGTCGCCGATGACGGCGCGAAGGGTCGTCGCGGCCAGCGCCTGCGAGGCGCCGGTGAAGTCGGTCACCGCCGTCACGGTCTCGGCAGGGTCGAAGACCTTCGAGTAGACCAGGAAGTCGATGCTGATCGGCGCGTTGTCCTTGGTGATGCAGGTCTGCTGCGGCACCTCGAGGAACCGCTCGCGAAGGTCGACCTTGACCGCCTGCTGGACGATCGGGACGAGCAGGACGATGCCCGGCCCGCGTGCTCCCTGGAGGCGCCCGAAGAGGAAGACCACGAGGCGCTCGTACTCGCGGACGATGTTGATGATGCTGAACAGGAGCCACAGCACGATGACCGCGACGATCGCGATGACGATCGGGCCGACGAGTTGATCCATCGGTCTCCTATCCCTCCTTGGGTGAGGTCTCAGCGCCGGACGATGGCTCGACGATCAGCTCGAGGCCCTCGACCCCGACCACGCGCAGCGGCGTTCCCGCGCGGATCTCGGACGTGCGGCTGCGGGCCGACCAGCTCTCGCCGCCAGCATAGGCGATCCCCGTCGGGGCGATCACCGTCTGCGCCGTGGCGGTGGACCCGACCAGCGCCGCGACCGGGCGGTTCGCGACGCCCCCGGTCGAACGCATCTGCATGAACGCGCGAACGAGGACCCAGGCGTAGACGACACCGATGGCGACCACCGTAGCGACGAGCCACGGGCTCACGGTCACGTCGAAGTCGAGCTCGCCGGGCCGCACGCCGGTCCACAGCGCGAAGGCGCCGAGCACGATGGCCACGATCCCGCCCACCGTCAGCAGCCCATAGCTGGCCACCACGGTCTCGAGGGCGAGGAGGCCGATGCCGCCCAGCACCAGCAGCAGACCCCCGACGTTGAGCGGAAGCGCATTCGAGCCGATGAGGGCCACGACGATGGCGATGGCCCCGATGATCCCCGAGAACATGTTGGGGTGGAAGAGCTCGGCGATGATGCCGTAGAAGCCGATCGTGAAGAGCAGGAAGGCGATGTTCGGGTCGCTCAGCAGGTGCAGGAACGACTGGCCGGGGCTCATCTCGAGGTCGACGAGCGGCAGCCCCGACAGCTCCGGCAACGGCTCGCCATTGAAGTCATAGGGTCGCCCGTCCGCGCGCGTCCCCTCGTCGATGGCGGCGAACAGGCTCTCGGTGTCGGCGGCGATGAGGTCGACGACGGGCGGCTCCATGGCCACCGCCTGGTTGGCGTTCACGCTGGCCGCCTCGCGCACGGCGTCCTCCGCCCAGTCGGCATTGCGGCCGTGGGCCTCGGCCAGCGAGCGGATCTTCGCCACCGCATCGTTCGTGACCTTCGCGGACAGCGTCTCGGGCAGCTCCTCCCCGCCGCTGCCGACCACCGACGCCGCACCGATGGTCGTGTTCGGCGCCATGGCGGCCACGTCGCCGGCGAGCGTGACGAAGGTCGCCGCCGACCCGGCGCGAGCGCCCTCGGGGGCGACCCAGGCGACGACCGGCACGTCGCTTCCCAGGATCGCGGCCACGATCCTGTCCATGCTCCTCAGCTCGCCGCCGGGCGAGTCGATGACGATGAGGGCCGCGGCATGGCCGTCCTCGGCGGCGACCTGGAGCGCCTCCTCGATGTAGGCGGCGTTGACCTGGTCGATCACGCCGTTGAGCTCGATCCGGGCAATGCTCTCGCCCTGCGCGGCGGCCGGTGCTGCCAGCCCGATCACCCCCAACGCCAGGCTCACTGCTGCGAGCGCACGACGCGTCATGCCCGAAGTATATCGACGCCCGGGCGGGATGCCCGCTCAGCGAGCGAGGTCGAGCGCCTCCGCCACGAGCTGCGACCAGGTCTCGAGCCGGTCGGCGCTTGCCGCCAGCTCACGGCCGTCGGCGAACGCGCCGATCAGCTTGTCGTGCTCTCGAACCATGACCGGCCTGCCGGCGGCCTCGACGCTGAACACTATGCCGAGATGGACAGCGCCCACGGCGTTGGCATCGTCGTTGAGAAGGCCGACCAGCTCGAACTCGGGCTCCCAGTCCGCCTCGAGCTCCTCTGCCCACTCGCGCCGCAGGCCGGCCATGAGCGCGTCCTCCCCGTCGTCCACCGGATTGAGGTGCCCGCCGACCCCGATGCTGGCTCGCCCATGGAGCCTCGGGTCGCCGCCGGCATCGGTGCGGTGCATGAGGAACACGCTCTTCCCGTCGCGCACGACGACGTACGGGATGAGCTGCTTGTGGGCGGGGTCATCCTCGGCGAGCGGACGCTCCAGGTACGCGCCGTGGTGCGCGACGGACTCGCGCAGCTCGGCCAGCGTACCGGCGCCAGCCGCCCGCAGGCCTCGGAAGTCGCAGCCGCCCGGCACCCGCTCCCGCGGGATGACCAGGACTCGCTCCGTCACGTCTCGGCCGGGCCCTCGCGCGCCAGGCGCAGCGCCACCTCGGCCGCCTCGCGCGCATCACGCGCACGATGGACACGCGGGCCTCCCTGTCGATGGTCGGACTCGACGCGCCACGACGCCAGCGTCACCACCTGGCGGCCCATGCGCAGCGCCAGGCCGATCTCGGATAGTGTCCCGTGCCGGCCTCCCACCGCCACGACGGCGTCCGCGGCGGTGACGACGACGAGGTTGCGCACGACGCCCAGGCCAGTCGGGATCGGGACGCTCACGAACTCGTTCGCCTCGGACCGGGCGGCCCCGGGGAGGATCCCGATCGTCTGGCCCCCGGCCGCGGCGGCGCCCTGGGAGGCGGCGCGCATGACGCCGCCCATTCCGCCGGTGACGACGGTCGCGCCACCGCGCGCCAGGAGACTACCGACCTCCTCGGCCCACTCCAGGATGCGATGCGCGTCCGGACCGCGAGGGTCGCCGTCGCCGATCACCGCGACGTGGAGCGGGAGCGTGCGAGGCGGATGGCTGTTCACGAGCGGGCCTCCGAGCGGACCGGTGCGTGCCTGTCATCTTGTCATGGACGGCCCCGCGGGTGCGCGCTGCCGAGGCGCGCTGACGCGAGGCTCTCGTAGCGACCGGGGCCACGGCCCGGATGCGAGCGCATGAGCTCGATGCTGGCGACCTTCAGCGTTCCGCGGGGCGCATCGGCCTCGCGGATCCAGGGCCGCAGGTCGAGCCGATCGCGCCCCGTTCGGCCCAGCGTCAGGTGCGCGGTGAACTGGCGATCGGCCTCCAGGTCGACGCCTCGGCCCACATCATCCGCCAGGCTCCGCAGCCGCCCATCTGGGTCCTCGATCCCGTACCAGGCGACGCGAGCCCGGCCGTCGGACGGGAATCCGCCCAGCCCGCCGGTCGGCAGGTCGAACCGCCGATGACCGGCCGCGATCGACGCCAGGCGGGCGCCCAGCCGGTCCACGGCACCCGGGTCGGTAGCGCCAAGGAATGCGAGCGTCAGGTGCCACGCGTTCGGATCGGTCCACCGCAGGCCGGCGAGGTCGGGACGAGACCGCCACCCGTCCACGGCTTCGCCGAGGCTGGCTCGCAACCCGTCGGGGATCGGGACCGAGACGAAGCAGCGCCACGCGTCGGTCATGCGCGGCCGTTGCGTGCGTCGACGAGCGCGACGAGCTCGTCGAGCGACGTGATGACCGAGGCTCCCTCCGGCACCTCGTCGGGCGCATAGCGGCCACGCCGGTCGATCAGGACACCGGTGATCCCCACCGCGCGGGCTCCGAGGACGTCCGCGTCGACGTGGTCGCCGACGTGGATCACCGACTCGGGGGGCACCCCCGCCTGCTGGAGCGCCCACTCGAAAATGCGGGGATGGGGCTTCTCGAAGCCGATGCGGGCGCTGGCCGCGATGAAGTCGAACTGGCGGACGAGGTCGAGCGAATGGAGCAGCTCGGGCAGGTTCCAGACCCAGTTGCTCACCGCTCCGATGGTGAGATCGCGCTCCCGCAGCGCGGTCAGCGCGGGGTACGCATCGGGGAAGACGTGCCAGTGGCTGGTGACCATGAACAGCTCGGCGAGCCGCCGAAAGAACGGCTCGGGCATGGGCTCCAGCCCGAGCTCGGCGATGGCGGCCGCGTCGATGGAGACGGTGCGCTGGAAGCTCGTCTCCTCGTTCGGCTCGAAGCCGCCCTCCATCCCCCATCCGCCGTGGTGATACGCGCGGCGCAGCGCCGCGTGCAGCTCGCCGATCTCGACGTCGACGCCGAACTCACGGAAGGCGATGGCGTAGACCGCTTCCCAGGAGGGATTGGGCCGCATCACGGTGTCGCCGATGTCCAGGAACACGGCCCGGACCGCGGGAGGGCTCTGGCTCATCTGGGGCGAAGGCTAGCGCAGCGAGGATCAGGCCGCGCTCACGCCCATGGTGCGCAGGATCGAGTAGATCTCGGTGCGGTAGCGGATCCCCGACGAGTGCCGGGAGAGCCACAGGAGGTACTCCGGATCCCGGCGAGCCAGGTCGCGCAGGCTCCAGCCGGCATAGCGGCCGAAGCTCAGCACGCTGCCCCCGCTGGGGGCCGGCGGCGGCGGCACCGTGGAGCTCCGCGTCGTCGAGTCGGCGACCGAGACGCCCGCGACCGTTCGGCGCCGTGATCGGTCGTGCGCGGCGCGCGACCGTTCGTCACGAAGGAGGGCGTAGGCGCGGTTGAGCTCGGCCATCTTCTCGGCGGCGCGCCGCGTCTGGTCGTGATCGGGGTGGTACTTGAGCGCGAGGGCCTTGAAGGCGGCATGCACGACCACCTGCTCGGCGGTCGGCACGACCTGGAGCACCGCGTAGGGGTCGAAGCTCGGCCCGGACGTCATCGGCATGGCGTCCGCTCAGTCGTTGTAGAGCCGTTCCTCGATCAGCTTCTCCGCGGTGATCCGGCCGGTCGGATCGAAGCAGCTGTACTCGAAGAGCTTCTCGAACTCCAGATCGACGTTGTCCTGGCCGCCGCGGTTCTTCTCGATGCTCGCCACGACCCAGTCGCGATAGCGCTGCGCCTGGTACGGGTTGAACTCGATGTTGACCTTCGCGACGATGTGGTACTTGTCGTTCAGGATGAGGATGATGTCGGACTCGTAGTTGATGGCCGACGATCCTCGCAGGTGGTGATTGCGCAGGCGCTTGGCCTTCAGGCCCTCGCGGTCCGCAGCGACGATCGCCACCACCGGGACCGACTCGGCCAGCGCGATGTCCTTGAGGCCGGACACGATGCGGGTGACCTTCTCCTCCTCCGTCGCCGGCTCCGGGATCACCGGCACCTTCTGGAGGTAGTCGACGAAGAGCACGAGCCGCCGCTCGTCATCGGAGCCGCGGTGCTCCCTCACGAGCTGGCGCATGTTGTCGATCGTCGAGTGCGTCGCCGTCCCGCGCATGAGGTACAGGTTCGAGCCGTAGCGAGCGATGCGCTCGAGGCTGGGGCGGAGCCGCGGATTGGCGCCCAGCTTGGCGCGCGTCCCGGTCTCGGCGGAGGCCGTGTACGAGCTCACGACCTCCTTCTTCACGTCCTGGATCTTCACCGCACCCTGCTTCTGCGGCAGGTGCGCCAGCGCCGACTCCATGGCCACCATGCGCTGGATCAGGTACTCCTCGTCGTGCTCGAAGCACACGTAGAGGACGGTCGCCTGGCCCGACGCGGCCATGTTGCGCGCCATCTGCAGCGCCATCGTCGTCTTGCCCTGGCCCTGGGCGCCGCCGATGAGCATCAGCTCGCCGGGTCGCAGGCCGCCGCCGATCGTCTTGTCCATCGGCACGAAGCCGGTCGCGATGGGAACGAGGTCCTCGATGCTGCCCTGGGCGACGCGCTCGTTGAGCTTGGTGAGCACGTCGAGCGCGGAGCGTGGCAGGAGAGTTCCCCCGCCAGCGTCCAGCTTCCAATCGGGCTGGCTCTTCGTTGTCGCCGCCTTCGGCTCTGCGACCGGCTCGTCGATCATGAGATCAGGAACTCCGTGTGATCAGTGCTCGGGATGAGGCCAGATTCATGGTGCGCGCAGGGGTGCCTGGACGCAACACGCGAGCGAGTATACGGCCCACTTCCTAGGCGCCCCAATGACCCGATAGAACTACCCCGGCCGCCTCCACTCGTGCTCCGCGACGTGCTCGGCGTGGGTGCGTGAGCGTGTCGGATTCTCATGGAGTGAGCGTTACGATCGCTCGCCCGACTCGAACCGCCAGAGTGCCGTGCTCCTGTTCACCTGGGGAGAATCCGGACCGTTGGAAGGCCCGCGCGCCGCATGACGATCAGCCGGTGGTTAATTCGGACGCTTGAGGGCGGCTCCCGACACCGCGTCGTTTGAGGACCAGTTGAGGCCACTCCACCGTCCAGACCGATCGACCGGCGAAGACGGGCGTGCCTTCAGCCGGTACGCTTCGCCAACAAGGATCGCCTGACCTGAAACCACGAACGAGGAGGCGCCAGTGCTCTGTCCACGGGACCAGGCCGAGCTCAAGGTCGAAACGCACCGCGGCATCGACGTCGATCGATGCCCACAGTGCAAGGGTGGCTGGCTCGACGAGGGCGAGCTCGCAAAGCTCGAGGCGACGGTCGAGTCCACCGAGGAGCAGCGGTCGGGCACGATCGAGTATGCCAACCGGGAGTCGGCACTCTCGTGCCCGAAGTGTGGGATCCAGATGTCCGCCTTCAACTACCGCGCCAACAACCTCGAGCTGGATGTGTGCGAGCAGCGTCACGGGTTCTGGCTCGACGAGGGCGAGGCTGTTCGCGTGCGTGAGCTTGTCGAGGAGCGGGTCGAAGGCCTGCAGCGTGCCGTGAAGGCCGAGGCTGAATGGGGCAACTTCCTCGATGACCTGCGCGACGGGCCGTCGTTCTGGGATCGCCTCACGGGGAAGGGCTGAAGCCCGAGGCACGTCTCGGCGTCCCGAATCGTCATTCCGCGACGTACCCTTGATGTCGTCAACCACCAACCACGATTGGCGAAGGCGCCGAGACCTTTGAGCCCGCCCGGAAGTCGTCGCCTACCAATCACGGAGGGCTAAGGCGAGGCCCACGCCCCACGGACGTCACTCAGCCGGCTCCGGAGCGTGAGCCGACCGAAACGGACGCTCCGAGCTGCCCCGAGCCCGCCGTGGCCCGCTGGTATTGGTATGTGACGATTTCACGTTCGTCACTGCCGTCATGACATCCCGCCAGCAGGCACTGCCCGCTCCGGCAGGGATCATCGGATCTCGGGAATAGACCACCGAGGCCGGCCCACCGGCCGGCCTCGATGAACTAGCGCGTCGGAAGATGGTCTAGGCCGGCTGCGGTGCGGGCCCCGGGCGCCGGCGCTTGGCGCCGTCCTCGTCCTCGGTGCCGGGCTCGAGATCCGGCTCGACGCCGTCGGCATCGGCCTCCGCGGCGCCCAGCTTCTTGGGAGTCGGGCCGCCGGTTCGCGGCGGAAGGATCCCCTCGAAGAGAGACTCGAACTCCTCGTGCTCGATCGTCTCCTTCTCGACCAGGAGCGTTGCGAGCCGGTCGAGGACCTCGCGATGGGTCGTCAGCGCCTCGGTCGCGCGGTTGTACGCGCGGTCGATGATGTCGCGGACCTCGGCGTCGATCTTGGCGGCCACCTCGTCCGAGTAGTTGCGCTGCTCGCTGATCTCGCGGCCGAGGAAGACCATCTCCTCCTTCTTGCCGAAGGCCAGCGGCCCGAGCTTCTCGCTCATGCCGTACTGGGTGACCATGGCGCGGGCCAGGCTCGTCGCCTTCTCGATGTCGTTCGAGGAGCCGGTGGTCGTGTCGCCGAAGACGAGTGTCTCGGACACGTTGCCGCCGAGCATGCCCGCGATCTTGTCCTCGAACTCGGTCTTGCTGTGGAGGTATCGGTCCTCGGCTGGCAGGCTCATCGTGTAGCCCAGGGCCATGCCGCGTGACACGATCGTCACCTTGGTGACCGGGTCGCACTTCGGAAGGACGCGCTGCACGACGGCGTGACCGCCCTCGTGGTAGGCGATGATCGCCTTCTCCTCCTCGGTGATGATCCGGCTGCGACGCTCGGGGCCGGCGATGACGCGGTCGATCGCCTCGTTGAACTCGTTGGCGCCGATGCTCTTCTTGTTGCGGCGCGCGGCCAGGATGGCGGCCTCGTTGACGAGGTTCGCCAGGTCGGCGCCGCTGAAGCCGGGTGAGCGGCGCGCGATCGCCTCGATGTCCACCGTCTTGTCGAGCGGCTTGCCCTTGATATGGACGTTGAGGATCTCCCGCCGTCCCTTGATGTCGGGGCGATCGAGTACGACCTGCCGATCGAACCGGCCGGGCCGCAGGAGCGCGGGGTCGAGGACGTCGGGCCGGTTCGTGGCGGCCACGACGATCACGTTGGTGTTCGTGTCGAAGCCGTCCATCTCGACCAGGATCTGGTTCAGCGTCTGCTCGCGCTCGTCATGCGAGCCACCGAGACCGGCGCCGCGCTGGCGGCCGACCGCGTCGATCTCGTCGACGAACACGATGCACGGCGAGTTGCGCTTTGCCTGCTCGAAGAGGTCGCGGACGCGGCTCGCGCCGACGCCGACGAACATCTCGACGAACTCGGAGCCGGAGATGCTGAAGAATGGCACGCCGGCCTCGCCGGCCACGGCACGCGCGAGGAGCGTCTTGCCTGTGCCGGGCGGCCCGACGAGCAGCACGCCGCGCGGGATGCGGGCGCCGAGGCTGTTGAACTTCTCGGGGTACTTGAGGAACTCGACCACCTCGGTCAGCTCCTGCTTCGCCTCGTCCACGCCGGCGACGTCGTTGAAGGTGACGACCGTCTTGTTGCCGAGGAACATCCGCGCCCGGCTCTTGCCGAAGCTCATGGCCTGGTTATTGGTGCCCTGCGCCTGGCGCATCATGAAGAAGATGAAGCCGCCGATGAGCAGGACGGGCAGGAGCGCGGTGATGAGCAGCGTGAGGATGCCGCCCGCGGCGCTCGGCTCGGTCGCCTCGAAGCTCGCGCACTCGAAGTTTGCCGCGACGCCCGGCGGGGCGCAGCCGAGGTCCGCGAAGACGTTGGTCAGCTCGCTGGGAACGACGGCGGTGTACTCGGCGCCGTTCGGCATCGTCGCGGTGAGGTGGGTGCCCTCCTGGGCGACACTCTCGTACTGGCCCTCTCGCGCGTTGTCGATCAGCTGGCCGTAGGAAATCTCATTGCTGGGTTGGGCGTCGCCCATGAACGTCCACAGGACGGCGAGTCCGAAGACGGCGAGGACGACGAGCACGACGCTGTTGCGTACGATGCGGCTTGTCAACGTGGGTATACCTTCACCTCGTGCGGACGGGGCCGGCGTGACGCCGTCACCGGCTCACCGCCTTCCGGCCGCGAGCCCGGCAAGTATAGGTGCGGGTTCTCGACCGAACAAACGCTCTATCGGGTACGGTCCGACGTAACCCATACGTCACGGGTCACGCTTCAGATGGATCCGGCGCTGCCTGACCGATGCGCTTCGGCCGCCGCCAAGCTCGATCGTCACGCCGCCACGCGCGCCCTCGGCGGCCTCCAGCAGGGCCTCGATGCGCTCCGCCGGCGGCGGAGGGTCACCGACGGCCAGTCGCAGGACCCGCCGACCCAGTGCCGCGCCCGGAGGATCGTGCCAGTCGATGTCATCGGCAGCTCCCCGGCGACGCTCCAGCTCGGCGGCCGCGATCGTGTCGAGGAGCTCGTCGTCCTCGCCAGCCAGGCGCGCGAAGTGGCCGATGCGCTCCACGGCCCCTGGGCGGAGCGCCTCGAGCAGGGGAAGCAGCTCTGCGCGAACGCGGTTGCGCAGATGCGCCGGATCGGCGTTCGACGGGTCGAGCCGATACGCGATTCCGGCGTCATCGAGCAGGCCGCGCAGCCGCTCTCGCCGCTCGCGCACGAGCGGCCGCACCACCGGGCCGCGCCGCGGCGGGATGCCACGCACGCCCGCCAGCCCGCTCCCGCGCAGCAGGTTCATCAGCACCGTCTCGGCGGCGTCATCGGCGGTATGCGCCGTCGCGATCAGGGTGCCCGGTCCGGCCACCTCCGCGAAGAACCGGTAGCGCGCCTCTCGGCCGGCATCCTCGATCGAGCGTCCCTCGGCGCGAGCGAGCGCTCCGACGTCGATCCTTCGCGTCTCGCAGGCGAGCCCGAGGTCGGTCGCGGCCGCCGCGACGAAGTCGGCATCGCCCGCGCTGTCGTGCCGGAGGCCGTGGTCGAGATGCGCGACGCGGATCGGCCAACTGCGCGCGCCGGTGGCGACCAGGCGGGAGGCGCCATGGAGGAGGGCCATCGAGTCGGGTCCTCCGGAAACGGCCACGAGCAGGGCGGCATCCCCGGCGATTCCGAGCGCGGCCGAACCGCGATCGACCGCGTCCGCGAGCTCGTCCAGCGGATCGTGCACCCGGCCGACGTCTCCGGCGGATGGGTGAGAGGTGGTAGCGGAGGGCGGATTCGAACCACCGGCCAAGGGCTTATGAGTCCCCTGCTCTGCCACTGAGCTACTCCGCCACGGCCACCGATTCTAGCGCGACACGACGCGTGGCTCCACCCGCGGACACGGCGAAGGCGGACCGTCGCCGGCCCGCCTCCTTGCCGAATTCTCGCTGGCCGAGGGTCAGCCCATGGCCTTTGCCTTGAGAGAGTTGAACTCCTCCTCGGTGATCGCGCCGGCAGCGCGCAGCTGCTGGAGCTTGGCGATCTGGTCGGCGGGGGTGACGTTCGCCGCGGCGGTGTAGGCCGCCTCGGCCTGCGTCATCTGCTCGATGTCGCTCGCCGTCACCTTCGGTCGGGCGATGATGTAGATCAAGGCCCCCAGGAACGGGAGGATGACGAGGAGGAAGATCCAGCCGGCCTTCGCTCCTCCGGACAGGTCGCCGCGCCGGAAGATGTCTCCGAAGAGCGAGATGAAGATCCAGATGAACATGAACCAGAAGAAGAACATGATCATCGAGAAGACGATGTCCCAGAAGGTCAGGCTCGAGGAGCCGACGTCGGCGCAGCCGGCCAGCAGCGCGGCGAGGACTCCGAGAACGCCGACCGACTTCGCCGGCGATCGCCGGGCGAACGGGAGAGATGCCATGTTGGATTCCCTTGTTGCAGCAGGTCGGTGCCGCCGACCGCGGTTGACTAGCACGCGACGTAGAGCGTACCCCGGTGTGGCAACCCTCTTCGCTCGCGACGGCGCGTGGGTCTGATCACTCTACGTGCGATGGCCGCGCGCCGGATGGCGCGCGGCGTGGTCAGAAGGGCCAGAAGACCGGGACGAGGAAGACCGCCACGAGGAAGAAGACGACCATCACCACAGCGCCCAGCTTCCAGTAGTCGCCGAACCGGTATCCCGCCGCCCCCATGGCGATCAGGTTCACCGGCGTCGCCACCGGCGTGAGGAGCGCCGCCGCAGCAGTGACCGAGATCGTCATCAGCACCGGCCGGATGTCCACCCCCAGCTCGTTGGCGGCCGCCACACCGATGGGGATCACGATCAGTGCGGTGGCGGTGTTGCTGATGAGCTGGCCGAACACCGCCGTAACGACGAACAGGCCGATGAGGAGCCCGTACGGGCCGAAGCCGCCGACCACGTCGATCAGCGCGTTGCCGACGAGCTCGGCAGCGCCGGTCTCGAACATCGCCGTCGACAGCGGCAGCAGCGCCGCCACGAGGACCACGGTCGTCCAGTTGATGGCCCGATAGGTCCCTTCGACGCCGAGGATGCCCAGCACGATCACCGCCCCTGCGGCGAGCAGGCCGGCGACCGCCGGCGGCACCACGCCCGTGACGAGGAGCACGACCATGCCGACCAGGATCAGGATCGCCTCCCACGCCCGCAGGCCGAGCGGGATGGCCTGGCGACGAATCAGCTCCGGCTCGTCGACGACCAGGACGCCCGGGTCGCCGGCCTTCGTCTCGAGTGCTTCCCACGAGCCCTGGAGGAGCAGAAGGTCGCCGACCGCCAGCTCGACCTCGCGATCCCCGAGATCCTCGCCCTTGCGCTGGATGGCGGCCACGACCAGGTCGCCGCTCTCGGTGAGCATTCCCCGAAACACTCGCTCGCCAACGAACGGCGAGCGCGGCGGGATGACGACCTCGGCAAGGCCGACCTCGCGGTTGAACGCGATCGACTCGGCGTCGGCGCCCGCGTCCAGCCCGTACTGGCTGACGAGGGTCCGGGCGTGCTGGCTGAGATCGGCCGAGATCTTCCTGGGCGTGCGCACCGGCAGCAGTCGCTGCCCGAGCAGCACGACGACCCCGACGGTCCCGACCAGGAGCGGGACGCCCACGAGCGCGAACTCGAAGAACGCGAACGGCGCGGCACCGTAGTCCTCGGCAGCTCCCGAGACGAGGAGGTTGACGTTCGACCCGGTCAGCGCCAGCTGCGAACCGGCGTGCGCGCCGAACACGAGTGGGATGAGCAGCTTCGATGGCGTCTTGTCGAGCCGATTCGCCGCGACCACGACGATGGGCAGCAGTGCCGCCACGGCGGCGTTGACGGTGATGATGGCGGTCAGAACGGCGACGACGATCATCGTGAGCAGCAGCAGTCGGGTGTGGCTGGTGCCAGCGCGTTCGACCAGCTGCTGACCGGCCCACGCGGTCACCCCGGTCGCTTCGAGGGCCTCGCTGACCACGAACAGCGAGGCGATGAAGATCACCGTGGGGTCGCCGAACCCCGCGAGGCTCTGCTCGAGCGTCAGGACCCCGGTTGCCCAGAGCACGATCGCGGCGCCGATGGCGACGACCTCCACCGGCAGCCGCGCCCACATGAAGAGCACCACGATGCCCGCGATGACCGCGAAGGTGATCGCGATCTCGCTCACCGAGTCGGCCCGTTCAGCTCGACGAGATGCGTCAGGTCGTGATCGGGTACCCGGGACCGAGCGGCAGCCCGAGCACGAACCACAGGACGAACAGGACGATCCAGACCAGCGCGATGGCGATGACGTACGGAATCATCAGCGCGATCACCGTGCCGATCCCCGCCTTCGGGTCGTAGCGCTGCGCGATCGTGACGATGAAGGGCAGGTACACCATGAGCGGCGTCACCACGTTGAGCGGCGAGTCGCCGACCCGGTAGGCGGCTAGCAGCGTCTGCGCCGGCACGCCGAGGTTGACGAAGAGCGGGACCAGGATCGGCGCGAAGATCGCCCACTTCGGGACGAGGCCGGGCATGATCAGGTCGAGGAACAGGATCACCACGATCATGCCGATGAGGAGCGGGAGTGCACCGATGCCGGCCGTCTCGAGGAACTCGGCGAGCGCGATGCCGAGCACGTCGGGCATGTTCGTGTAGTTGAAGAAGGCGATGAACTGGGAAATCATCAGGAGCATGAAGACGAGGCCGGCCAGGCCCGAGAACGTCTTCGTCACCGCCGCGATCACGTCGTTCGGGCTCTTGAAGGTCCCCGCTCCGTAGCCGAAGCCGATGCCGGAGACAAGGAAGAACATCGCGATGATGAACAGCAGGCTGTCCATGAACGGCGTGTTGCCGATGACCTCGTTGGTCACCGGGTCTCGAAGCGCCGATCCCTCGGGGATGGTGATGGCCAGGATCAGGAGCAGGAAGCCGAGGAACGCGAACAGCGCCCAGCGCAGGCCTCGCGCCTCCGCCGCCCGATCGATGTCGTCCGGCGCCTCCGCACCACTCGGCGTCCCGGTGTACGCCCCGAGGCGAGGCTCGATGATCCGCTCGGTCACGAGGTACGCGACGAGCGCCAGCACCACCGACGAGACGACCGAGAACCAGTAGTTCGCCACGATCGTGATCGGCTCCGCACCGGGGATGAGGCTCAGTGCCTCGTTGGTGACCTCGGTGATCATCGCGTCGATCGGTCCGGGGATCGGGTTCACGCCGAAGATCGCACCGACGCCGGCGAAGCAGGCGGCCATGCCGGCCAGCGGATGGCGCCCGACGCTGAGGAACGCCGCCGCCCCGAGCGGTATCAGGATCAGGTAGCCCGCGTCCGACGCGACGCTCGCCAGCACGCCGACGAAGATGAGGATGAACGAGAGCATGCGTCGCGGCGATGCCGCGACGAGGCCACGGATGAGGGCGCCCATCAGGCCCCCTGCCTCGGCCACACCGGCGCCCATCAGGGCGACGAAGGTGACCGCGACGACGCCGAAGCCGGCGAAGTTCGGCACGAAGCTGGTGAAGATGAACCGGATCCCGTCGGTCGTCAGGAGGCTCTGGATCGGGATCGTCACCTCTTCGATGTGCCAGTCGTCCTCGTAGTCCAGGTCTCCCGGCTCCAGGATCGGCTGCGTCGAGTCCTCGTAGTAGTCGGGCACCACGCCCACGGCGTCGGGCACGGCGATCTGATCGGTGACGCTGACACCCATCAGGAAGAGGACGTGCGACAGCGCGATGACCACGATGATCAGGTAGAGGAACATCAGGACCGGGTGCGGCACCTTGTTCCCCAGGCGCTCGATCCCATCGAGCATGCGCTGCGTCAGGGTCGGCTTGATCGCTGCGTCGGACGGCGGGGTCGCTGTGGTCATCGTTCCTCCGAGGGTCGGGATCGGTGCCCGTCTAGGCCGGGCGTCGGAAGTTCACCGCGAAGTCGGCGAGGAGCCGCGTGCCGAATGCCGTGGCGCCGATCGACCGCCACGAATCGTCCGTGTCGGTCATCATCGGGCCACAGATGTCGAGGTGGCCGAAGGGGACGTCGGCCGCGAACTCCTCGAGGAACAGGCCGGCCGTGATGGTTCCGGCGTTCTCGCCGCCCATGTTCTTGATGTCGGCTATCGCCGAGCTGATCTGCGGTCGATAGCGCCGAATCAGGGGGAGCTCCCAGACCGGCTCATCGGTGGTCGTGCCGGCCGCCGCCAGCTGCTCGGCCAGCGCGGGCCGGTTGGCGAGCATTGCGGCCATGGCGCTTCCGAAGGTTCGCATCGCGGCGCCGGTGAGTGTCGCGACCGTCACGATCGCGTCCGGACCCTCCTCGACGGCCATGTCGATGCCGTCGGCCATCACCAGGCGCCCTTCGGCATCGGCGTTGATGACCTCGATGGTCTTCCCGCTGTGGGTGGTGAGGACGTCGCCGAGGCGCGTCGCGGTGCCCGAGGGCATGTTGTCGGTGCACATCAGCCAGCCGGTGACCGCCGACCGGCATCCGAGGTCGCGCAACGTCGTCATCGCGCCGAGGATCGCCGCCGACCCGGACATGTCGAGCTTCATGGCGGCGTGCATGGCGTCGGACGGCTTGAGGCTGATGCCGCCGGCGTCGTACATGATTCCCTTGCCGACCAGGGCCAGCCGCCCACGCGGCCTCGCTCCCGCCGGGGTGTAGCTGAGCTTGATCATCCGCGCGGGCTCGCTGCTGCCGGCGTTGACGCCGAGGAGGCCGCCGCAGCCGAGCTTCGCAAGCTGCTTCTCGTCGAAGACCTCGACCTCGAGCCCGGACGCTGCGCCGAGCCCCGTCGCCACCTCCGCGTATCGGCGCGCGGTCAGGTGTGTCGCGGGGGCGTTGCACAGGTCGCGCGCCGTGTTCACCGCCGTGGCCGTGACGGTCCCCCGCTCAGCCCCGGTCGCCATCGACCGCGCCCGGTTGGCCGGCGCGACGAGCGTGAGGTGGGTGAGGTGCGCCTCGTTCGGCCGATCCATGAACGCGCGATATCGGTAGCGCGCCATGAGCACGCCCTCGACGACGGCCTGGCCCGCCACGCGCGCCTCCATCTCGGATCCGACGCCGGTCAGATCGATGGCGAGGTTTGCGTGACGCACCGCCGCGCGGGCGAAGGCGGCGGCCGCATCGCGCATGGCGGCCGCGCCGAGTTCGGCCCGCGCGCCCACACCGATCTCGATGAAGGTCGGGCCGCCGGCCCGTGGCAGCACGAGGGTCTCCCCGACGGTGGCGCCGAACCCGGACTCCTCCAGGGTCGCGCGGTCGAGGTCGATTCGCTCGCGAGGGACGTCCCCGTCAGCGGCGACCGGCAGGCCGATCGCCGTGGCCTCATCGGGGACGGTCCTCGCCACGGCGACCGTGACCTGCATCGACTCGTGACGGGAAGGGACGATGTCGAAGCGGCTGCCGGCGCGGGTCACGCGCTGGGGAGGTCGTGGGCCCATGGAAACGTCGCTCCTCGCCCCCCGCACTACGCTCGACTAGGAACCGTCGCTATGGAAAATGTAGCAGCCTCCCGGACGACGCCGCCCGCCTTCGGGGCGCTACAATGCGCGCGACTGCGAAAGCCGACTCCGGGCGCCTTGTCCGTCGACGCGCGGCCGGTCAACTCGCAAGGCCGACCCCACCGTTCCGAGACCGGATGGTGGGCAGGTCGAAGGGAGAAGGCCGTGAACATCGCTCCGTTGGGCAGGATCCGATCGGGGGTCGAGGCGACGCATCGCAACCTCTCGACCGCCGCGCTGTACGAGCACGCCATCCGCGGCGGGGAGGGCATCGTCTCGGCGCATGGATCGCTCGTCGTGCGCACCGGCAGGCACACCGGGCGGTCGCCGAAGGACAAGTTCGTGGTGCGCGAGCCGAGCAGCGCCGGCAAGGTGTGGTGGGGCGAGATCAACCAGCCGCTGAGCGAGGCGCAGTACGACCGCCTCCGCGCGCGCCTGATGACCTACATCGCGGAGCGGCCGGTCTACAGCCAGGACCTCTACATCGGGGCGGACCCCGATCATCGGCGGGCCCTGCGCGTCTTCACCGAGACCGCTTGGGCCAGCATCTTCGCCCGAAACCTGTTCCGCAGTCCCCCGGTCGAGGACCTCGAGGGTTTCACTCCGAACTTCACCATCATCGACGTTCCGTCCTTCAAGGCAGATCCCGAGTCAGAGGGCGTTCGCTCCGAGACGGCGATCCTGCTCCACCTCGATAGGATGGAGATCATCATCGTCGGAACCGAGTACGCCGGCGAGATCAAGAAGTCGGCGTTCACCGTCATGAACTACCTCATGCCCGACGAGGCGGTGCTGCCCATGCACTCGTCGGTCAACGTCGGCGAGGGCGGCGACGCGGCGATCTTCTTCGGGCTCTCGGGCACCGGCAAGACGACCCTGTCGGCCGATCCGCAGCGCAGCCTCATCGGCGATGACGAGCACGGCTGGGGCCTGAACGGCCTGTTCAACTTCGAGGGTGGCTGCTACGCCAAGACCATTCGCCTCTCGCCGATGTACGAGCCGGACATCTTCGCCACGACCCGCCGCTTCGGCACGATCCTCGAGAACGTCGACCTCGACGACGCGACGCGCGAGCTCGACCTCGACTCGGATCGGTTCACCGAGAACACCCGCGGTGCCTATCCGCTCGAGTTCATCGGCAACGCCGACCCAACCGGCATGACCGGGCACCCGCGCGCGGTCGTCTTCCTGACCGCCGACGCGTTCGGGATCCTGCCGCCGATCAGCCGCCTCGACCGCGACCAGGCGCAGTACCACTTCATCTCCGGCTACACGGCCAAGCTGGCGGGGACCGAGATCGGGGTCACCGAGCCCAAGGCGACGTTCTCGGCCTGCTTCGGCGCGCCGTTCCTGCCGCGACACCCCGGCGAGTACGCCCGCATGCTCGCCGCGCGTCTCGAGCAGCACGACATCCCCGTCTGGCTCGTGAACACCGGGTGGACCGGCGGACCGGTCGGCGAGGGCCATCGCATGCCCATCGACCACACCCGCAACATGGTCCGCGCTGCGCTCAACGGGGAGCTGGACGGAGTCACCTACGAGCCGGATCCGATCTTCGGCGTGGAAATCCCGGCGCAGGTCCCAGGCGTCCCGTCGGATGTCCTTCGGCCGCGCGCGACATGGGCGGATCCCGCTGCCTACGACGCCAAGGCCCGCGAGCTGGCGGCCATGTTCGCGACCAACTTCGGCACCTACGCCGACGGCGTCTCGGCCGCCGTGCGCGATGCGGGACCGCGGATCGCCACGGACGCGCCGCACCGCGGACATGACACCGATGACGACGAGGTGACCTCGGGCTGACGCCTTCGGTGCCAGACACGAGCCGTCTGGGTCCGTCAGCGCCGGATCTTCATGGGGTGACTCCTATCAGGGGCGATGCATCCGAACGGTCAATTCCGGACGCCTGACGTTCGCCCGGTGCAGATTCGGACGATTCGCGGTCCGAATGGGCCGATAGCCGTCGCCCGGTGCAGGTTCGGACGGTTCGCGGCGGCCGCGGCGGGGCGACGCTCAGACCTTGGACGATCGGACCTTCCACCCGTGCCCGCCCGGCGTCGAAGCGGCGAGTCCTCTTAGTTGCTCGGGCCGAAGAAGAGGGACCACCACTGCTCGAGGAGCGGCTGCTGCTCCTCGGCGCTCGCCAGCTCGTCGGGAAGGGGGGCTTCCGCACCCTGAGGGATGATGAGCGCCTTCTCGCCGATGGCTCCGACGTTCGCCAGGCGACGGGCCTCGGCACCGACGTAGGCGTCGCTCTCGAGGTAGTCGAGCTCGGCCTGCAGCTCGCCGTTCTCCGCCTCGTAGGCGGCGATTTCGGCGGACAGCTCCTCGGCCCGCTGGCCCATCGCCCAGTTGGCGTACACCTGGCGACCGAACTGGAGCGCAAGCAGCGCTCCGATGATGATGAGCACGGCGAGCCATGCCATGCCGCCCCTCGAGGTGGGCAGGCGGCGGCCGATTCGCCCCGGACGCGGCTCCGGGACCGTCGCGGGCAGCTCCATCGTGCTCATCGGCGGCAAGTCTAGGGACTCACGTTTCGGAGCGTCAAACGATTCCGACCTGCGTCGCGACACCGGAGCTGTCGCATCGGCTCCTGAGGATTCGAACACCTGTGCTATGTTCGCGTGTGAACAAGTGTTCGATTTGGACTCGCGCCGACCGGAGGAGCCGATGCTGACCGCCCCACCCACCAACGCCGACGAGGCGATCGCCGCGCTCCTCGCCAGTCCCGACTTCGCCCCGCTCATCGTCGCGCATCGAGAGATCGAGCCGCGCCCTCCGCGCCATGCGCCATGGCCCAGGGGGATCGATCGACGGCTCATCGACGCCATGCGCGCCGGCGGAATCGAGGCGCCGTATACCCACCAGGCCGCCGCGTACACCGCGGTCAGGGCCGGCCGCAACGTGGTCGTGGTGACGCCCACCGCGTCGGGCAAGACCCTCTGCTACAACCTGCCGGTCGTCGATGCCGTGGCCAGGGACCCCACCGCCCGCGCGCTCTACCTCTTCCCGACCAAGGCCCTTGCGTCGGACCAGCTCGTGGCCCTCAGAGCCCTTGCCGAGTCGGCCGGGATCGGCCTCAAGACGCACACCTACGACGGCGACACGCCGACCAACGTGCGCAGCGTGGTCCGGGCCGCCGGCCAGGTGGTCATCACCAACCCGGACATGCTCCACGCGGCGATCCTTCCGCACCACACGAAGTGGTTCAAGCTCTTCGAGAACCTGCAGTACGTGGTCATCGACGAGCTCCACACGTACCGCGGGCTGTTCGGCAGCCACGTCGCCAACGTCATCAGGCGCCTGCGCCGGATCTGCGCCCACTACGGAGCCGATCCGGTCTTCATCTGCGCGAGCGCGACCATCGCGAACCCCGCCGAGCTTGCCCAGCGCGTCCTCGAGGCACCGATCGAGCTGATCGACGACAACGGTGCGCCGTCGGGCCGCCGGCACGTCCTCATCGTGAATCCGCCGGTGGCCAACGAGCAGCTCGGCATCCGCGGGTCGGCGCTGCTCACCGGGCAGCGGCTGGCCGAGAAGCTCATCGGCGGGGGCGTGCAGACCATCGCGTTCGCCCGATCCCGCACCTCGGTCGAGGTGCTCACCAGCTACCTGCGCGAGACGTTCGCGCCACAGCCCGGGCACCCGCACTCCATCCGGGGCTACCGCGGCGGCTACCTGCCGAACGAGCGCCACGAGATCGAGGCCGGCCTGCGCGACGGTCGCGTCCGCGGGGTGGTGGCGACGAATGCCCTCGAGCTCGGAATCGACATCGGCAGCCTCGACGCGGCGATCAGCGTCGGATATCCCGGCACCATCGCGTCGACCTGGCAGCAGATGGGCCGCGCGGGACGCCGCAGCGGCACCAGCCTCTCCGCGCTCGTCTGCTCGTCCGCGCCCATCGACCAGTTCCTGGCGGCCCACCCGGAGTACCTGTTCGACCAGTCCCCCGAGCACGGCCTTGTGAACCCGGACAACCTCCACGTGCTCCTCAACCACCTCCGCGCCTCGAGCTTCGAGCTGCCGATGCCCGCCGCCGAGCGCTTCGGCCTCGACGAGACGCCCCTGCTGCTCGACGTGCTCGAGGAGGATGGCTACCTCCGGCGCGCCGAGGACGACCGCTACTACTGGAGCCACGACAACTTCCCGGCCAGCGACTTCAGCCTGCGGACCGGTGCCCCTGAGAACGTGGTCATCGTCGACACCACCGGCGATCGGCACCGGGTGCTCGGCGAGGTCGACCTGTTCGCGGCGCCCCTGCTCGTGCACGAGAAGGCGATCTACATCCACGAAGGCGTGCAGCACCACGTCGACCGGCTCGACTGGGACGAGCGCAAGGCCTACGTCACCCGCACCGACGTCGACTACTACACCGATGCGGACCTCGGCATCACCCTCAAGGTCCTCGACGTCTTCGATACGGCGGAGGACGTGCCGGCCGGCCGCCGCCAGCACGGGGAGGTGATGGTCGCCTGGAAGGTGACCATGTTCAAGAAGATCAAGTTCCACACCCACGAGAACGTCGGGTGGGGTTCGATCAGCATCCCCGAGCAGTCGATGCACACGACGGCCACGTGGCTCGTGCCGCCGGCCGAGCTCGTCAACCGGTACGACCGCGACACGCTCGACGGCGCGCTCATCGGCCTGTCGCGGGTGGCCCGCACCACCGCCGCACTGCTCCTGATGTCGGATCCGCGTGACCTCGGGGTCCTGGCCCAGGTCCAGGCGCCGTTCACCGGCCGCCCGACGCTCTACCTCTACGACGCCGTACCGGGCGGCGTCGGCCTGACCGAGCGGCTCTATACGTTGACCGCGGATCTCATTCGTGCATGCCGCGAGGCCGTCGATGCCTGCCCCTGCGCCGATGGCTGCCCCGCGTGCGTCGGACCCGCGATCGAGGTCGGCTCGCGCGGGAAGGCCGTCGTCTCCGAGCTGCTCGCGGGCATGTCCTGACCGATGCCCGCCCAGCGCACCCTGGCCGATCGGCTCGCGACGCTCCGCGCGGAACGGCTCATCCCAGCGGTGACGCGACCGTCGTCGGACGACCGGGTCTCCACGCTGGCGCGCTGGTTCGACGCTCGCACGGACGTGGTCGAGGGCGGTACATCGCTCGTCGTCGAACGCAGCTCGACACTGACACCGGGCGTGGCGGAGGCGCTGGCCTCGTATCCCGAGGGCGCCTACTTCGACACCGAGACGACCGGGCTCTCCACTGGCGCCGGAACGGTCATCTTCATGGCCGCCGTCGCGCGAGTGCACGGGAGCCGCATCACGGTGCGGCAGTACCTGCTCCCCGACTACCCGTACGAGCCAGCCATGTTGCGCGCGCTCGCCGCGGACCTCGCCACCGCCCCGCGGCTGGTGACGTACAACGGTCGGTCCTTCGACTTGCCCATGCTCGTCGCGCGACTCACGGTGCACGGGCTCTTCCGGCAGCAGGCCGCGCTGCCGGTCGACCACGACGACCTCCTGCCCGATGCACGCCGCCTCTTTCGCCGTCCGCTCGGCGGCGCGAGGCTCGCGGACATCGAAGCCGGCGTCCTCGGTGTCCGTCGCGAATCGGACTGCCCGGGCAGCGAGGTCCCGGCACGCTATTTCGGCTACCTGCGCGGCGGCTCGCCGGACATCCTGGCCGAGGTGCTGGATCACAACTTCCAGGACGTCGTGAGCCTCGCCCTGCTCGAGGCGGAGCTCCATCGGCTCCGCGCAGGGGGATGGCGCGAGGCAACGATCCTCGACGCCCGCGGCATGGCCCTCGAGCTCCTGCGCTCGGGTGCGGTCGACGATGCGCTGGAGCTGGTGGAGACGGCACAGGCCATCGCACCCGATCCGAAGGAGGCCAACGCGCTGCGCCGCGTTGCGTCGCGCCTCCTCGTCGCGCTCGGGCACGCCGAACGCGCTGAGGAGCTGTGGGCGGTCGGCACGCGTCGCGCCTCGGTCGACGCCGCCGCCGCGTGGATCGAGGTGGCGCGTATTCGGGAGCGTCATCTCGGCGACCTGCGCGGTGCGATGGAAGCCGCGGCGGCCGCGTCAAGGGTGCTCGATATCGCCCTCGCCCTGGGCCGCGGCGGCTCGATCACGGAGATGGGCCGGGTCCGGCTCGTTGTCGAGCGCCGCCTTCGGCGGCTGCGGCGCTGGGTCGCGGCCGCCGATCGGCGCGAGACAGCCGGCGAGCAGCGACGGGTCGCCTAGGTCCGACGCTCCTCGAGCATGGCGATGACGCTCTCGGTGGCGAGTGCCGCGGCCGCGGTGGGCGTCTCGCCTCGCGCCAGCTGAACCGCGAGTGACGCGCCGAACGTGTCGCCCGCGCCGACCATGCGCACCCCCTCGACGACCCGACGCGGGACGCTGGCGGTGACTCTGTCGGCGCGCGGCTCGTCTAGAAGATACCCCTGCGATCCGAGCGTCACCACGAGGAGCGGTCCCGGCCCCAGCCTGGCGCGCAGCCGGGCGGCCTGCGCGAACGGATCGTCGGGCGACTCGGTCAGGTCCTCGGTCGAGACCACGATGGCATCGGCGTCCGCGAACGCCGCCCACGCCGTGGGCTCGACCTCGTCGAGGTCGACCGGGTGGACGTCATCGCCGATGACGAGGCGACGCAGCCAGCCCTGGATGAGGAGGACCGTCATCCGCGGCCGCACGGAGCTGACCAGCGCGGAGACCGCAGAGCCCGGCAGCTCGTCGGCGATCGGCGCGAGCAGTGCGGCATCCGGCGAGCTTCCGCGTTCGAGTGCATCGGTCGCGACCGGGCCGCCGGCGGCCTCGTAGATCAGGACGCGCCGTTGACCCACCTCCCGATGGGCGAAGCGCGTGGTCGCCGGAGATGGGTGGTGATCGACCGTGCCCATCGTCGCCAGGATGGCGAGGCCGTCGCGCGCCTCCGGCTCGTCGCCGGCGGCCGTGACGAACGTCGGGCGAACGCCCTCTCGGACGGCCGCCCGACCCGCGTGGATCACCGATCCGCCCGGTGCCGTGGTGCCATCGGCGAAGCGGTCGATCGTCAGGCCGCCCGCGATCAGCAGCTCGGTCACGGGTCTATCATCGGCCCATGCCGCTGTACTACTACGAGCTCCATGAGGGCGCCACCGACTTGCTCACCGATGCGATCCTCGTCTCGGAACGCGACCATACCCCAGCGCAGTTCGAGTCGATCGTCCGGGCCGCACGCGCCGCGATCATCGACACCTTCGAGGAGGACACGCTCGTCGAGGCGATCGCGCGCGAGCTCGAGCGTTCGCACGGGTTCACCTACATCGGTGACGAGAAGCTGCACGCTTCGATGAGCGTCGGGATGGAGGACGATGACACCTTCCTCGTGGAGCAGAGCGACGAGTTCCGCTCGATCGTGGCCGAGCTGGAGCGCTCCTAGCGCCCGACGTTGAACAGCACTTCGATCACGTCGCCGTCGGCGACGTTGTAGGTCTTTCCTTCCTGTCGCAGCGTCCCGCGCTTGCGGGCCTCGGCCATCGACCCGGCGTCGAGGAGCAGCTCCCAGCCGATAACCTGGGCGCGAATGAAGCCGCGCGCCAGGTCGGAGTGGATGGCCCCCGCGGCGTCCACCGCCGTCGAGCCACGCCGCAGAGTCCAGGCTCGGCACTCGTCCTCGCCGGCGGTGAAGAAGCTGAAGAGGCCGAGGAGCTCGTAGGTGAGACGGATGACCCGGCCACGTGAGGGCTCGGCGATGCCGAGGTCATCCATGAACAGCCGGGCGTCCTCGTCGGGCAGGTCGTTGATCTCCGCCTCGATCCTCCCGGCGAGTGCGGCGACATCGGTGTGGGGTTCGGCGTAGCGTTCGCGCCCGCCGGCCTCGAGGGCCGGCGCCGCGGCCAACTGCGCCTCATCGACGTTCAGCACCACGAGGACCGGCTTCTGGGTCAGGAACCGGTAGCCGCGTAGGAGCAGCTCCTCGTCGTCGGTCAGACCGAACGATCGGATCGGCTTCCCGTCGGACAGGTGCGGCTCGACCCGTCGGAGGAGCTCCTCCTCGCGCTGCGCCGCCTCTCGCTCGGCCTGCGACCCATGGCGGCCCTGGGTGGCGAGCTTCTCGAGCCGCTTCTCGATCACCTCCAGGTCGGCGACGGTGAACTCGAGGTCCAGGTCAGCGACGTCACGCCACGGATCGGCTGCGCCGGAAGTGGCATCGTCGAATCCACGCGCCACGTGGACGAGCGCATCGGCGTTGCGGATCTGGGCGAGGACGTCGGGGTTGACCGAGCCCTCGCGTGTCGCACCGGCGGGAATGGCGACATCGACGTAGGTCACGTCGGCGTGGGTCGTCTTCTTCGGGTTGAACAGGGCGGCCAGCCGGTCGAGTCGCTCGTCGGGGACCTTCACGACGCTCAGGTTGGGCGCCGCGCGACCGCCGGAGTAGGCACCCGTCTCGGCGTGGCCACCGGTGAGGGCGTTGAAGACCGTCGTCTTGCCGCTGCCGGGCAGCCCGACGATGGTGACCTGCAACCTAGTATCCCGCCTCGAGGTCGACCACGTTGCGCAGCGGCTCGCCCGCTCGGTCGCGGCGCAGGTTATCGATGAACAGTTCCACGGTCCGCTCGATGACCCGGTCCGATGCCCATGACGTGTGCGGCGTGATGATCACGTTCGGCGTCCTGTACAGCGGCGACTCCGGGGAAAGCGGCTCCTCGCTGAAGACGTCGAGCACCGCGCCACCGATCCAGCCCGACTCGAGGGCGCGCCGCAGCGCGAGCTCGTCGATCAGGCGCCCGCGCGCGATGTTGATGAGCCAGGCGTCCTCGCGCATCTCGGCCAGCTGCTCGGCGCCGATCATGCCGGCGGTCTCCTCGGTCAGGGGCGCGGCGACGATCACGATGTCGCTGCCGCGGAGGACCTCGTGGAGGTCGTCGAGGCCGTAGAGCTCGACGCCGGGCGCATCGCCCGGCCCGCGGTCCGGATGGCGACGCGTCGCCAGGATCCGGCAACCGAACGGCGCCAGGAGCCGCGCCACCTCCTCGCCGATGCTCCCGTAGCCCACGATGCCGATGCTCAGCTCCGACATCTCTCGGCCGCGAAGTGGCTGCCACGTCCGCTCGCGCTGGAGCTCCAGGAGCTGCGGCAGGCGCCGGGAGATCGCCAAGGACATCATCACGACGTACTCGGCGATCGGCCGGCTGAAGACGCCGCGCGCGTTCGTGACGACGAGCTGGCGCTGGCGCACCGCGGCGGTCGAGATGCGGTCGACTCCTGCCGACGCCGAGTGGATCCATCGCAGGCGCGGTGCCCGCCCCACGACGTGGTCGAGGACGCTGGCCGGCACCGCGCCGAGCAGCAGAACCTCCGCATCGTCGAAAGCCGACTCGTCCGCATCGCCGTGGATTCGCCCGTCGGCGGCGATCCGCGCGCAGCGGACATCGTCCACGGCCTCGATGCGGCCAACGAGCTCGCGCGACAGTGGCGCGCCGAGGATCGGCGTGGCGAGGACGGTGATCGGCTCCGTCAGCTCGCGGTCCCCCCGATGCGAGCGATCCAGGCCTCCGGCTCGCGGATCTCGTCGAGGGTCGGGAGCGCTTCCGGGCCGGTCCAGACGCGGTTCAGGAAGTCGCGGCCACGGGCAGCGATGACCGCGTCGGCGAAGCGCTCGCCGGCCACGTACTGCTCCATCTTCAGGTCGAGCCCGGTGAGACGCATGATCGCCCGCTCGATCGGGCCGCGGCGCTCGCCGCGGCGCTCGAATCGGGCGTGGATCTCGTCGAAGTTGGGCAGGATCCGCGCGCCGGCAGCGTTCATGACGTGGTTGGAGTACCCCTCGAGCAGGGACATCAGCGCCTGGGTGCGGGCGAACGTGTCGCGTTGCGCCGGAGTCATGATCCGCTCGAGCCAGTGCCCGCTGCCGCCGGCCATGGCCTGGCGCATCCGCTCCATGAGACCGCCGGAGTCCCTGGCAAGCCCTTCCATCGTCCGGCCCACGAGGTCGGCGAAGTACGGGCGCACCCATGCATGCGCCTCGAACTCGAAGGCATGGGTCGCCTCGTGGAGCGCGATGAACGTGCGGAACTCGTCGCGCGGGATGCGCAGCGCCGTCGCGGTACCGACGATGTTGGGCTCGACGAAGTGCAGGCGACCGCGCGCCGGGCCGGCCGCGAGCAGGCTGACGTCGTACTGGCCGAGTACCTTGCGGCCAAGGAAGGCGAGCATGAAGCCCAGCTGGCGGTTGCCGACGGCGCGATTCACCCAGCGCGACATGGCGCGTCCGGCGGAGTCGGGACCGGTCTGGGCTTCGAGCAGGATGCGCTCGATCCGCTCGAACAGCGCGCGGAACGTCGCCAGGTTCAGGTCGACCCACTGGAGCCGATCGACCACGGCCGGCGTCTCCAGCGCCGCCGGCAGCTGCGAGCCGATCTCCTCCGCCACGATCGGCTCGATGCGCAGCAGCGTCGCTCGATAGAACTCCTCGGCCTCGGCGCGCTGTCGCTCCGGAATCGGCGCAGCGGCGGATCCAAGGCGCTGCCGCGCGAACGCGCGGACGTCGTCCCAGTCGATGAGGCGGGTTCCCGCGCGCCGCATGATCTCGCGGGATGCGATGCTCGCGCCGACAGCGAGCAGGCCGCCGACGACGATGCCAGCCGTCAGCTGTGCCGAGTTACGAGCCATGGCGGCTCAGTCTAGAGGAAGGACGCCGACCGGCTCGAGGCGCGCGGCCTCGACCTCCGGCAGGTGTGCTCCGAAGATGCGCTCCGCGACAGCCACGAAGGCATCGACGTCGCCTGTCGTCGCCACCTGCCTCGACGCCGCGGCGCCGGCCGGAGTCCGGGCCTCGAGCGCATCGAGCAGGTCCTCCACCGCCAGGGCCGTCGTGAACGCCGAGTCCACCACCGCCACCGACGGGCCGACGATCGTCTCGATCGGACCCCGCAGCAGCGGATAGTGCGTGCAGCCGAGAAGAAGCGTGTCCATGCCGGGCTCGGCGGCCATGAGCGGCTCGAGGTAGGCCCGCAGCACCGACTCGGCCCGACGTCCCTCTGTCATCCCCGCCTCCACCAGGGGCACCAGCTCGGGGCACGCCGTCTGCTCGACGTGGATGCGTGGATCGGCCTCCTCGATGGCTCGCCCGTAGGCCCCGGACTCGACCGTGCCGGCCGTCGCGATGACGCCGACCTGGCCGCTCCGCGTCGCGGCCGCGGCGGCCACCGCGCCCGGGCGCACGACGCCGAGCACCGGTACCGAGGCGCGCGCTCGGACGTCATCGAGCGCGCGCGCTGTGGCCGTGTTGCAGGCCAGGACGAGGAGCTTGACATCCTGCGCCAGGAGCCAGTCCACCGCCTCGAGCGTGAAGGCGCGCACCTCGTCGGCAGGGCGCGGCCCGTACGGCGTGCGGGCGTTGTCGCCGAGGTACACGGTGGGCTCGTCGGGCAGCCGCCGATGGAGCTCGGCGAGAACGGTCAGGCCGCCGACGCCGGAGTCGAAGACGCCGATCGGACGTGGATCGCCCGACGCGGCCACCGAGGCGCTCAGCCCTGTGCGAGCGCGGGCGATCGCTCGCGGAGGTGGGCGGCGAGGGCGTTGGCCACCTGGACGACGTCCTGGGCGATCTGGGACTCGGGGCTCGAGCTCACGAAGGCGATCCCCTCGTTGTTCGAGGCCAGCACGAGCCTCCCGTCCGAGACGACCTCGAAGTCGATGCGGCTGCCCAGGGCCTGCTCGACGTCCCCCTTGTCGAAGCCACCGGCCGCATCGGCCCGGTTGAGGATCGTCGCGAGCTTGGTGGACGGATAGCCGATGGCCGCGAAGGTCTCCGCCGACATGGCGAGGCTGCGGATGGCCATGCTGTCGTACGTGAGGACCTGGAGGATCAGGTCCGCCGAGTCGAGGAAGACGAGGACGTCCTCGCTGAGCGCGGCGCGCGTGTCGATGATGACGAACTCGTAGAGCTGGCGAAGGAGGGAGAGGACCTTTTCGACGTCGCGGGTCGTCACCATCTCGGCCATCTCGACACGCGGCGGCGCGAGGAGGATGTCGATTCCCGAGGGGTCGCGCCACATGACTTCCGCCAGGTCCTGCTCGCGGATGCGATCGGTCGGCAGGTTGACGATGCTGGGCGCCACCGCCGGGACGCGGAGAAGCCCGCGCAGGTCGCTGAACTGGAGCGATCCGTCGACGAGGCAGACGCGCTGGCGCTCGCCGAGTGCGACAGCGAGGTTGTACGCGAGGGTGGTGCGGCCAACGCCCCCCTTCGGACTGAACAGGGTGACGACCAGGGAGCTGGCGCGGGCCGACTCGGCCGAGCGCGTCTCGCCCACCTTGCGGATGAGGGTGGTGAGGTCGAAGCCGGAGAAGGGCATGGTGAGGACGGCGTCGACCCCTCGCTCGGCGCTCACCTTCACCGGATTCTGGGGAACGGTCAGCATGATGAGGCCGACCTGCGGCTCGGCCTGGCGAATCTGCTGGACGACCTGCTGTCCGCTGACGCGACCCTGGAGAAGGGCATCGACGATCACGACGTCCGGCTTCATCTCGCCGACGCTCGTCAGCGCGCGGTCACCGGCCGTGACCACGTCGAGCATCTTGATCTGATTCTGGGCCTGGAGCATGGAGCGGACGTGCGACGCAACCTGCGGCACATCCTCCACGACCAGGAGCCTGATCTGTTCGCCTGCCATCTCACCTCATGGCTCAACGCTTGACGGGCGCAGCACAAGGATGCAACGCTCGCTCCGTTCGTCGAGCGGGTCCAGGTCATGGGACCCGAACGTCGCGTCGACGGCCAGTTGCGCCTCGCCGGCAAGGCCGATCAGGGCACGCACTGATGGATACCAGAGGCGGAAGCCTGCCGGAAGCCGAGATATCGTACCATCGGCCCCCCGAAGGTCCGTTAGGGTCGAGTACTCCACGCGGAGGCCCTCGGGCGTCTCGCGACGCACCAGGCTGCTCCTGCGTACCACCCGCCGATCCCCCAAATCGCGCTCCCAATCCACGCTGAGCGGAAGGTCGCTTGCGGGCAGCGCGCCGGGACCAAGGCTGTCGACGATGACGCGGCCATCGGCTTCCATGAGCGCCCGCGTCGCGTCGAGCACGCGCAAACCGTCCTCAGGCCCGTCGAGATGGGCCGTGATCCCGGCCAGGACCGCGAGCCGGAACCGGTCGCGACGACGGAGGCTCCGCACGTCGGCATGCACCAGCTCGAGCCGCCCGGCGTCGCGCGCCGACCGGAGCCGTCGGTCCGCCGTGATGCGAGTGTCGGCTCGCGCCAGCAGCGCCGCCGACCCGTCGACGCCGACGAGGCGACCCCGCGCGCCGGACAGGAGCGCGCCGAAGAGGCGGCCCGAGCCACACCCGAGGTCGATCACCGATCCCGACGAACGCCGCGCCTGCTCCCGATAGAAGACGAGGTCCTCGGTGATCTCGTCGTGCTCGAGGTCGTACAGCTCGGCCAGCAGGGTCTCGTCGGCAGCCTGGCCGGCCAGGATGTCGCTCAGCTCGCGCGCTCCCGATCGCGACCGCCGCCTGCCGCCCGCAGCTCCTCCCACGCGGCCGTGACGAGGTCCGGCTCTCGGACGAGCTCGACCGCGGTGGCGGCCAGGATGCGGATCGCCGCCAGCAGCACCCGATCGCCGTCCTCGCCGCCGGCATGGGCGGCGTACTCGCGTGAGTGGCCCGGCGTCCCGCGGGGCACGATCTGCAGGTAGGGATGGATGGTCGGCACCTCGTGGCTCACGTTGGCCATGTCGGTGCTGCCGGCGTTCGGGTCGATCGGATCGTCCGCGATGCCGGCTTCGGCCAGGATGCGTCGCCAGATGCGGAGCAGGGTCGGGTTGTTGATCATGGTCCGGCAGCGGTTCACCGGGTCGCTCTCGAGCTCGACGGTGCATCCGGTCGCCGATGCGGCCGCATCGGCCATGGCGGCGAAGCGCTCGACCATGGCGTCGAGGTCTTCCTCGACCGGCGTGCGCAGGTACCAGCGCCCGGTCGTCAGGTCCGGGACGACGTTCGGGGCCGCGCCACCGTGGGTGATGATGCCGTGCACGCGCTCGCCCGTCTTCAGGTGCTGGCGCCACTGCGCGACCATCGTGTAGAGCAGCACCATCGCGTCGAGCGCATTCCGGCCCAGCCATGGGTCGCCGGAGGCGTGGGCGAGCTTGCCGTGAAACGTCACGCCGACCTCGGTCACGGCCAGCGCCAGCACCTCGGAGCTGTTGGAGTCGGACGGGTGGATCTGCAGGCAGACGTCCACGTCCGAGAAGACGCCCTCCCTCAGGAGGATGACCTTGCCATTGCCCGCCTCCTCCGCCGGCGTGCCGATGAACCGGATCTCGCCGCTGAAGTCGCGGCCCAGCGTGCGCGCGGCCGCGACCGCGGCGCCGGCACTCGACGCGCACATGAGGTTGTGGCCGCAGCCGTGCCCGACTTCGGGCAGGGCGTCGTACTCACCGGCGAAGGCGATGACGGGCCCTGGAGACGCGCCCTGCCACCGTGCCGCGAATGCCGTCTCCAACCCCCCGACCGGAGCGGTCACGTCGAAGCCGTGGCGCTCGAGGAGCTCGGCGGTCCAGCGCGACGCGTTGCGCTCCTCGAAAGCGATCTCGGGCGTGGCGTGCACCCGATGCGACAGGTCGAGCGCATCGGGGATCACATCGGCGACTGCCTCGTCCAGACCGCTGGCCGTATCGACCATGGTGCCTCCCTATACGTCGTTGCGAACGAAGAACCATTCGACGACGGCGGCCAGGATCAGGGTGAACAGTGCCGTCGGCACGCTCAGGATGCCTGCGAGCCGAAGGCCCGCAAGCGTTGCGACGACGAGCCCCGCACCGATGCCCCGCCGTGCGGCGCGACCCCAGGAGCCACGATAGACGATGCGCCGTCGCGCCAGCACCTCGCCCATGAACGCGAACGGCGTGACGATGAGCCCGACACCGGCGGCCGCGAGCCCTATCCCGATGGCGAGGTTGCGACCGGCCTCCGGACACGGCTGCGTCTCGGTCGCGCCCGGGCAGGCATTGCCCGCGAAGGCGACGAGGACCACGAAGGACAGGACCCCGAGCAGCATGAGGGCCGCGACCGCCACGCGATCTCGGCCGCTCATCGAGCGGCGTCGGGGCAGATCTCCCGGAAGGGGCAGTAGCCGCAGCGCATCACCGACGGAGTGGCTTCGAACCGGCCCGCGCGGATCCCGGACGCGGCGGCCGTGAGCTTCTGCTGCGCCGAGCTGAGGCGCTTCTCGCTCGCGTGGCTGCGGCCCACCACCCCGGACTCGAGGAAATGAAGGGCAAGCTCGTCGGGGAGCGAGCCGGTCTCGGCTTCGTGGGCCATGGCGTAGATGGCGAGCTGAAGCGACTCTCTCGACCGCTTGTTGGCGGTTGCCAGGTCGCGGACGTCGCTCGACTTGTAGTCGGTGATGACGGTGCGCCCGGCGTCGTCGCGGTCGATCCGGTCGTACCGCCCTCGCAGCCGATCCGGACCGAAGCTGACGGTGAACTCGCGCTCGACGGCCACCGGCCGGGCCGGATCGCGCTGCTGCTCGTCCCAGAATCGCGCGACAGCGTCGTGCGCAGCGGCGCGGCGAGCCTCCTCGTGCTCGCGCGTCAGAAAGCCCACCGACTCCCAGTTCGCGTCGAGCGCCTGGTGCAGATCGGCGAGGGTGGCCGGCTTGCCGGTCATCTGGCGCCGATGGAATGCCTGCACCGCGGCGTGCAGCGCCCGCCCGTAGACCATCTGGTGCGACGTCGGCGTCGGGATCCGCACCACGTGCCCGTACCGGTACCGCGCCGGACAGTCGAGGTAGTCGCTGATCTGCCCGTACGAGAGGCTCAGCGGCCGGTCGGCTACGGCGGCCGGTGGCGAGGCCGGGGCCTGGTCGCGCGGGGAGCCATCGTGACGGGCAAGCTGCTCGAGGAGGGCCGGCCTCACCGCCTCGGGCGGCGTCGCGGGAGGCAGGTCGAGCGCCTCGGACACGAACTGGCTGACCGCGCGCGACCGGCGGCCTCCATAGTCCTGCGCCCAGCTCATGACGAGCTCCTCCCTGGCGCGCGTCATGCCGACGTAGAAGAGACGGCGCTCCTCTGCGGCGTGATGGTTCGGGTCGGCGGGCGGTGCGTCGCGCAGGAGCTCGTCGGGCATCTCGAGCGCATCCGGCCGGTCCCACCCGGGGAATCGATCCGCCACGAGGCCCACCATGTGCACGACGTTGAACTCCAGGCCCTTCGCCTTGTGGTAGGTCAGGACGTGCACGGCGTCTCCGGCGTCCATCTCGACGTCCGCCGTGGACGGGTCGTCGCCGGTCTCGATCAGCGTGTCGAGCTGCGCCACGAGAAAGGGCAGCCGATCGTCGCGCAGCAGCGCGCCCTGGCGCCGCACGATCTCGAAGAAGCGCCCGACGTTGGCCAGACGCTCCTCGCCGGTCTCGCGGGCCTCGGCCGCGAGCCGTCCGAGCCACCCCGAGCCGGTGATGAAGTGGTAGAGCAGCTCGCCGCAGCTGCGCTCGGTGCTCATCGACCGATGGGCGTCGAGGCTCGCCAGCAGCCGCTGCACCACCTCGAGGGCGCGAATCCCGAACGGCGAGTCCTCGGGATGCTCGGCCGCATCTCGCAGAGCGGCGGCGAGGCTCGATCGGCGCCGGCGCGCGCGGGTGAGCGCCAGGGTCACGTCGGCCGGGGCCAGGCCGAAGATCTCGCTGGTCGCCAGGTCGTAGAGGCTGACCGAGTCGTCGGGATCGTTCGCAGCGCGCAGGAAGCTGATGAGCACCCGAACCTCGGGTTGCCGGTAGAGTCCCGCCGTTCCGCTGAAGCGCCACGGGATGCGCGCCATGTTCAGAGCGCGCAGATACGGGTCGGCGTCGCGGTTGCCCCGCACCAGGATCGCGTGCTCACCTGCCCGGCGGCCGCTCCGAATGGAGGATCCGATGAGGTCGGCGAGCGCATCGGCTTCGTCCGATCCGGTGGTGTGCACGGTCAACGCGATCGCGCCCTCGGCGGGCTCCGGTCGCGTGAAGCGGTTTCGCGCCTTGAGTCGCTTGTCGATCCCCTCGCGCGCCTCGAGCCGCTCGGGATCGTTGTGGCGGATGAGCCGATGCGCTGCATCCAGGATCGGCTGGCGGGAGCGGAAGTTGTCGACGAGCACGACGCTGGCCGCCCTCGGGTAGGCGTCACGGAATCCGAGGATGTTGCCGAGCGCCGCGCCACGGAAGCGATAGATGCTCTGGTCGTCGTCCCCGACCACGGTGACGTTGCCGTGAGGCTCGGCCAGCAGCCTGACGAGCTCCCACTGGGCATGGTTGGTGTCCTGGAACTCGTCGACGAGGATGTACCGATACCGGTCGCGGACGTCGGCAAGCACGGCGGGATGCTCCCGGAGCAGCCGGAGCGCCAGGCTGACCTGGTCGCCGAAGTCGATTCGATCGGAGCTGCGCATGAGGCGCTCGTAGGCCGCATAGGTCGCCGCGAGCTCGGACTGCGCGCCCGCGCGCTCGGCCAGCGCCTCGTCCCCAGGCGCCGCCGCGGCAGCATCGGCCAATCGCCCGGCGGCGGCAAGGTAGGCATCGGGGGTGACGTCCTCGTCGCGCAACCGGCTGATGAGCGTGACGAGGGCGCCGAGGAAGCGCGTCGGGTCTCCGAGCGGGCGGTAGCGCTCCAGAGGCAGCTCGAAGAGGTGCTCGCGCAGGAAGATGATCTGCTCAGCCCGGCTCAGGACCGTCGACTGGTCGGAGAGGCCGGCCTCGAGGGCGTGGTCGCGAAGCAGACGATCGCCGAAGGCGTGAAAGGTGCTGATCTGAGCGTCGTTGTGCCCGTAGGGGACGAGTCGATCGACGCGCTCGATCATCTCGAAGGCGGCCCGATCGGTGAAGGTGAGCGCGAGAATCTGCGAGGGCGCCGCACGCTTCTCGGCGATCAGCCAGGCAATGCGGCGCGTGATCACCGTCGTCTTGCCCGTGCCGGCCCCGGCAACGATGAGCAACGGGCCTTCGCCGTGCGTCACGGCCTTGCGTTGACGCGCGCTCAGGTCGGCGAGCAGCGGAGGCTGGATGCGGAGGTGCGGCCGGCGCGGCTGCGGCGCCGGGGCCAGCTCCTCGAAGATCGGGAGCTGGTCAGGCGACGGCACGACCGGTGGCATTTCGTCGATGGTAGCGGTTGGCCGATTCACCTCGCCGTTATCGGCGACTTACCGGACAGCTCGCCTGTCGCACCGGCAGGGTGAGCCGTTGTGGGGAGGGCTCGCAACCTGTCATCGGATATATCACTACTGATATAACGCATGACAGGCAGCGGGCCAATCGAGCGAGATCGATGCTTAGTCGTTCTCCGAGCCTGGCAGCGCGACACCCGCGTCCGTCAACAGGATCTTGGGATCGCCGGGGAAGTCGACGCCGACCTGCGGTCCGGTCAGCAGGGTCTTGGGCCTGGCACGACTCATCCGACGTAGCGGTGCTTGATGCGGTCCGCGTCCGCCACGAACGGGCCTGTGCCGGATGCGAACAGCCGCACCACCGGGACCATCAGCTCGGGGTACTCGCCGGCCGCCTCACGGTAGTCGGTGTTCGTGGCGGTAAGGTGTGCCTCGATAGCCGCGCCCAGAGCCGAGGTCAGCGCCTCTGTCGGATCCCCGCGCTCGAGCTCGATCGAGATCAGCGGCCGCGTCTCGCCGGGTCGCTCCTCGAGGAGCGACAGCCGGAACGAGCGAATGTGACCGGCGAGGGATGGGTCGGCATAGATGCCACCTTCGACGTCGCCTGGATAGATGTTCGCGCCCATGACCGACACCGTCGAGTCGGCGCGGCCGAAGACGAACAGGTAGGGCATCCGGACAAGCCTGCCGAAGCCGCGAGGCGCCAGCGACTCGGGGGTGACGCCGAACGCTGCCAGCCGGCGGCGCAGCTCGTCGTCCCGCAGGACGCCGCCCTCGTCGTGCACGTTGTAGCGGACCTTTGGCGACAGCGTGCCGGACCGGCACACGGTGAACAGCAGCTCGCCTCGGGCGTTCGTCTCGACGTGGTGCAGCATCGGGTTGTACTGGAAGACCATCGGGACGCGATCGGTCTCGCCGAAGAGGGCCTCCGCGATCTCCCTCCGCTCCAGCGCCAGCCGCCGCAGGGCAACGGTCACCGGCGTCTCGGCCGCGAGGCCGATCTCGACGTCGGTCGCGCCGTAGCCGGACACGACGCTGCGGAAGTGACGCAGGAGGTAGTCGCGGAGACCCTCGGAGTTGCCCTCGCCGCCCAGCAGCGCATGCATGGTGTACGGGCTCCAGTCGAATCCACGCTCCTCGCCCTCATCGAGAAGCAGCTTGAGGAAGGGCGGATAGCCGACGATGAGGTACCGATAGGAGGGCCCGAGCTCGCGCATCGTGCCGATGATCTTGTCGACATGCGGCCCGGTCGCCTTGACCAGGCCGTTGCGCTCGAGGGCGATCGCCGTCGTCAGGCCGGTCGCCCAGGCCCCCATGCTGAAGGCGTTGAGCACCACCAGCGGCTCCGATCCGAACGAGTAGCGGGCGAAGAACCCGATCATCCGGCGCACGTGGTCACGCTCGGCCGCCCCGCGCACCCAGTTGTAGGGCGTGCCCGTCGAGCCTGACGACTCGTCGATGGTCGTGCCGACCAGCGGCAGCCTGCCATCGAGACAGCGCGACTGGAGCGGGTTCGGATCGATGTAGCTCGCCTTGTCGGTCTCGGGCAGCTCGTCGAGGACGCCGATTCGGCTCGGATCGACGCCGTGACGCTCGAGATGATCCCGGTACGCCGGGACCCGGCGCGCTGCCTCCCGCGCGGTGCGCAACGCGCGCGCCTCCGACAGGGCCGAGGACCACGCCGGCGGCGTGCGCTCGAGCGTCCAGCGCATGGTGCCGAACTCGCGCGCCAGGAGGCGCAGCAGCTGATCCACGATGGCGAGCAGCATGACGCCGGGACGCCACCCGCGCACGGGATCGGTCGTCGCGGCCGGGACGTCGGTGACGGTCATTCGTCGGCTCCTGTGTTCGACGCGCCGCTCGGTGGGCGCTGTGCGTGCCACGGTCGCATCGGTGCCCTGCGGTGGGACTGCGGGACCTTGTGGCGACGTGGGTCTCGCGAGTAGCGTGGCGATCGACGCCAGCGAGGAAGCCTCCGATGGGGATGCCCGAGCAGCTCGAGGTCGTGGCCCATGGGGCGACCGCGATGCTGGCCACATGGCTGGGCTTGACGGTCGCGTTCCGTGCGCCACGTACGCCTGGGGCGCGCGCGTTCGCGGTCCTGGTGGCGCTGCTCGTCACCTGGTCGCTGTCGATCATCGTGCGTCGCCTCACGATCGACCCGGCGGTGGACGAGGTCGCGCGCTGGTTCGAGGTGGCCGGCGCGTCGTCTGCTGCCGCCGGCCGTCCTGGGCGTGGCGACGGCGCTCACCGTGGAACGCGGGACGCCCCGGTGGATGGCCGTGATGCTCGCTGTGCTGTGGACGATCTCGATCGGGGTCGCGCTCCTGACGATCGTGGCGCCCGAGCTCGAGCCGCGCGTCGCGCCGCCTCACCTGTCCGCGCCCGGGATTCCCGGCGCGGCGATCGGCTGGGGGTGGATCGCGCTGCGGGTCGTCATCTTCGCGGCCGCAATCGTCTGGGTGTCTCTCGCCGTCGGCGATGCGGGCCTCGACCGCGCTCGCCGGCGCCAGCTCGAGGTGACCCTACTGGCGC
The DNA here is from genome assembly GCA_963828485.1 of uncultured Chloroflexia bacterium. Taxonomy (GTDB): domain Bacteria; phylum Chloroflexota; class Limnocylindria; order QHBO01; family QHBO01; genus JACDBZ01. The sequence continues at coordinate 340,256 of CAWHEV010000010.1, read as the reverse complement.
TCGTGGTCGGCACGATCGGCGGCGTGCTGCGCATCACCCCGCCGCTGTCGGACGAGGACCCGTGGATCGGCGTCTCGCTCGTCACCGTGTCGGTGGTCCTCGCCGTATACGCGATCTTCGCCCAGGGAATCTTCTTCGCCCCTGAGATCGCCGGCCGCGCCTTTCGCAGCGCGGTCCTGGCCGGGCTGGGGATCACCGTCTATGTCGGCGCTCTGATCGTCATCGACGGGTTGGTCCGTCAGGCGCTGGCGATCGAGCTGCCGGTGGTCATCGGCCTGGCGCTGGTGGCGACGGTCGCCGTCTTCGAGCCGGTCGCCGCCCGCGTCCGCCCCCTGCTGGGTGCCGGAGAGGACGATCCCTCCTACGACCGCATGCTGCGGGCGATGGGAGAGGACGTGCTCTCGGGAGGGCGCCCCGAGGCGTCCATCGAGCCGGCGCTCGGACGCCTCGCGCGGGGCCTTGGCCTCAGCGGGGCAGTGGCGCGAGACCCGTCCGGAGCGCCGATCGCGTCGACCGGGTCGGTGCCGGATGGAGACGCGGCGGCCACGCTTCCCCTCGAGCGCGGCGGTACGTCGTACGGAACCGTGGACGTAGGCGCAAAGGCGTCTGCGCTCCCGTTCACGTCGCGCGAGCGCGAGGTGCTCCAGATGGCGACGTCGTACCTGGCTGCCAGCCTTGAGCTCGGCGCGCGCCAGGCGGAACAGGCACGCGAGCTCGACCGGCTGGCCCGCGAGCGCGCCGCGGTCACGACCAGCGGCAGTCGCCTGTCAGGCGCCCTGGCCTCGTCGGCGGGCGGCTCGGTGCAGTCAGGGCTTCACGTCTACGCACTCGGGCCGCTCCGCGCCGAACGCGACGGCGAGCCCATCCGCCAATGGGGCGGCGAGAAGGCGGGCACGCGCCAGGCCGAGGCCCTCTTCGCCTTCCTTCTGGACCGCGGCGAGAGCGGAGTCTCGAAGGACGAGGCGATCGAGCTCATCTGGCCCGACGTCGACCTGGATCGCGCCGACCTGGCGTTCCATCGAACGCTCGGCGGGCTTCGGCGCACCCTCGAGCCGGGCCGCAGCCAACGGGAGGGGTCGAAGGCCATCGGATTCTCGAACGACCGATACCGACTCGATCAGCGCCTGATCGCCTGGAGCGACGTCGCCACGTTCGAGCAGCTCCTGGCCGACGCATCGGTCGCGACCGATGAGCCCACGGCGCTGGAGGCGCTGACCGAGGCGCGCAGCCTGTATCGCGGCGACTACGTGGACGACTGTCCCTTCTACGGCGACAGCGTCCACGTGGAAGACCGGCGCGAGCTCCTCCGGGGTCGGTTCGTGGATCTCCTGCTCGCGATGGGGGCGCATCACGAGGGGCGTGGAGACCGATCCTCGGCCGCCGCGGCCTTCAGAGAGGCCCGACTCGCCGCCAATGACGTGTGCCCACCCGCCGACGAAGCCCTGGAGCGCCTGGGATTCGCCTGAATGCCCTCGACCGGGCGTCCGGTCAGCGGGCCTGATGGCGCGACACGGCCAGGATCGCCTCGGCATGGCGGCGGCTGGTACGAAGCGAATCGCGGACGTTTGCCACGGTCAGGGAGCCGGACATCCCCTCGAGCCGCGCCTGGATGGCGGCCCACACGTCAGACGGATAGTCGATTCCGGGACCGATGTGGCGGAGAACGCCGGCGACGCGCAGCTGATCGATGACGGCCGGCGGGATCCCCAGCCTGCCGGCGATTCCCTCGACCCTGGGCGGATCGGCGCCGGCAGAGCGAAGGCCCTCGAGCAGCCGATCCACCCGGCCCTGCATCTCGGGGTCGAGCCCCGGAGCCGCATCCGGCAGTCGGACGCGGCGGCCCGTGCGGACCAACCGGCCGTCGGCCCCCATGTCGTCAATCACCCGTCGGAGGTCGGCATCGCCCAGCATGAGCGGCGTCGAGCCGCGGTGGCGCGGGGGAGGCCTGCGTCCCGCCGCCGAGCGAACTCGCGCCACGAGCGAGTCGATGCGCAGATCGGCAGCCAGCGGCTGCTCCCGATGGAACCGGCGGAGCGCGGCGAGCACCAGCCGCTGGGCGACCTGGCGCTGCTCGGGGTCGATGGCCCCGATCGTCACCCGGTCGGCGTCCCCTCGAGCGCGACGCGGATCGCCTCGGCCTCCTCGTCGGAGAGCGTATGCGATGAGGCGCCGTCGGCGACCGGCTTGGCGAAGAGGCGGGTGTTCGCGCGGCCGTGGAGGCTGCTGATGACGATGCCGTCGCGCGCATCGTCGAGCAGCGCGATGGCGAAGCTCTGATCCGAACCGGTGTCCTCGAAGGGATTGAACCGCACGAGGCCGATGTGCTGGAGGCTGCGGCGGCTTCGGCCATCGATGCCGGCGTAGAGGGCCTCCATCTCGCCCATTCGCTCCGAGGCGCGCACGGCCTGCTCGGCGCTGCCGGCCAGGCGATCGTGGAGCGAGACGCCGGTATCGCCGTCGCGGACGAGCTCCCGGTACGTCCGCACAGCGCGTGAAAGCCGGGCGCCCTGCACCAGCGCGACGAGGAACAGGACGAGGACGGCGATGGCCAGCACGCCGAAGGCGAGCGCCAGGTTCTCGGAGATGAGGCGGTTGAGATCGGCCATCGACTTGGGCGGTATGATAGCCGCCCCGTGCTCCTCGACCGGATCGCGGCATGCCATCCATCAGCCGATGAACCGAGGTACCGATGTCGCGTCGAGCAGGCAAGGCCGCCAGTCGCAAGGCCCGCCAGCGAAGGGTCCATCGCCCGGCCGTGACGCCGCCGCCGGTTTCGGCGCCCGCCGCTGAGCCCACCGTCGCGGCGAGCGTCGAGCCCGCTGCGCGCTCTCGGCCCGTCGTGGCCGCGACCGCCTCGGGTGGGGCCGGTTCGAGGCTGACGGCAAGCGAGCGATCCGAGTACCACTATGTCGAGCGCGACCTGCGGGACATCGGCATCCTCACCGTCGTGATGGCGGCCCTGCTGCTCCTGGCCTGGTTCGTCTTCGGCGCTCTCGGCCTCGCCGGCTAGCCCGGACGCCCAAGGGCCGGGCGGCAGACGCTGCCGGCCCGGCCCCCGTCGTACCGTGGCTCAGCTGTCGGCGAGCAGCGACTCCAGCCGATCCCACGTCTCGATGGCACCCTGCGTCATGCCGGTGTCCAGCGCTGCGGAGACGGCCTCTTCCGAGCCCATGTTGCTGACCGCGCGCATGAGGGTGCGGCCGTCGCCGTGATCCTCGAGCGTGAGGGTTTCGGGCCCACCCTGCGGCCCAACGCCGGGGACGTCGAACATGAACGTCCAGGTGATCTTCTCCGGCGGCACGACTTCGAGGTACTCGCCGTAGAAGGTGAACTCCTTGCCCTCTTGATCGGTGCTGACGAAGCACCACTCCCCGCCGACGCGAACGTCCATCTTCTCGACGCGCGTCTGATGCCGATGCGGGCCCCACCAGCGCGGGATGAGCTCGGGGTCGGTGTTCGCGCGCCACACCGCCTCGCGCGGCGCGGAGAAGATGCGCTCGTAGGTGAGGGTGCCGTTCTCCGAATAGATCGTTGTCGTCTCGGTGCTGCCCCGGTCGGTGCGTGTCGCGGTCATCGGTCCGTGTCCTTTCGGTTCGCGCTCTCGTCGAGCTGCTTGAGGTAGGTGTCGAGGCGATCGAAGCTGGCCTCCCAGTGGCGGCGGTACTCGCCGACCCAGGCCGCTGCGGCCTCCAGTGGCTGAGCCCGCAGCCTCCGCGGCCGCCATTGGGCCTGCCGCGATTGCTCGATGAGCCCTGCCCGCTCGAGCACCCGGAGGTGCTTGCTGATCGCGGGTTGGCTCATGTCGAACGGCGCGGCGAGCTCGGTGACCGATGCCTCGCCCAGCGCCAGTCGCGCCAGGATCGCCCTGCGCGTCGGATCGGCGAGGGCGAAGAAGGTCGCGCTCAATGCGTCGGTCTGCTCCATCTCCTCCATTACCAACGGGTTATATAACCAGTTGGCAATATACGTTCCGTTGCGGAGCGTGTCAACCCCTGCCGTCGTTGGGGTCGCTTAGCCCTCCCGCAGACGTGCCCGACCGGCAAGGCGACCGCCAAGGATGGCGATCGCGGCGTTCAGTCCGACGACGAGCCACTCCGACGCGTCAGTCCCGCTTCCCTTCGTGCTTCGTGCCCGCTCGCCGGGCTTCGAGACGGTTCCTGCGGAGACGCTGGAGCCGCTCTCCGATCTTGAGCTCGAGCCCCTCGTCGCTCGGCTCGTAGAAGACGCGGCCTACCAGGTCGTCGGGCAGGTACTGCTGGTCCACGTCGGCGTCGTCGTAGTCGTGCGGATAGAGGTAGCCCTTGCCGTAGGCATGCTCGCGCGCCAGTCGCCGATGCGCCGCCGGCCGCAGAGGGAGCGGCACGGGCAGGCGGCCGTGCTCCTCGACCTCGGCAAGGGCCGCGAAGTACGCGGCTCCGGCCCGGTTCGACTTGGGAGCCGATGCGACGTAGACCGCCGCCTGGGCCAGCGCGTACTGGGCCTCGGGCAGGCCGATCATCTCGACCGCCTGCATCGTGGACACCGCCAGGGATAGCGCCCGCGGATCGGCGTTGCCGACTTCCTCCGACGCCGCGATCACGATCCGCCGCGCGATGAAGGTCGGGTCCTCGCCGGCCGACACCATCGAGGCCAGCCAGTAGAGAGCCGCGTCGGGGTCGTTGCCGCGCATGCTCTTGATGAAGGCGCTGATCGCCTCGTAGTGCTGGTCACCGACGCGGTCGTAGGCGAGCAGCCGCTGCTGCGCCGCCTCGGCGACCTCCTCGGGACCGATGGCGCCCCCATCCCCGACCGTGACGGCGGCCGACTGGAGCGCGTTGAGCGCCTGCCGCGCATCCCCGCCGGCAAGGTCGAGCAACGTCGCGCGGCCCTCGTCGGTCATCGTCACGGCGCCGCCGAGTCCTCGCTCGGGATCGGTCAGCGCGCGGTCGACGATGGCACCCAGCGCGTCGGCGTCGAGCGGCTCGAGACGGTAGACGCGCATCCGCGACAGGAGCGGCGAGTTGATCTCGTAGTACGGATTCTCGGTGGTCGCTCCGATGAGCGACACCGTCCCGTCCTCGACGTGCGGCAGGAGCGCATCCTGCTGGCTCTTGTTGAAGCGATGCAGCTCGTCGATGAATGCGACCGTCCGGCCGCCCGCCGAGCGGAGCGCCTTCGCGTCGGCGACGAGCGCGCGGACGTCGGCGACGCCGGAGGTCACCGCCGAGAGCTGGCGCCACGTGCCGCCGGCGCGATCGGCGAGCAGCCGCGCCAGCGTCGTCTTGCCGCTGCCCGGCGGGCCCCACAGGACCATCGACGGCAGGTGGCCCGGCTGGACGACCTTTGTCAGGGCACCGCCCTCGCCGATCAGGTGAGGCTGGCCGACGAACTCGTCGAGCGCCCTCGGGCGCATGCGCGCCGCGAGCGGCGCATCGGCCTCGACGGTTGCGTCGAAGAGCGGCTCCGTGACGTCCGGTGCGGTGCTGCGGCGGGGCATCTGCCGATTATGATGCGAGCAATGGACCAGAACCTGCGGACGCCCGGCCCGATTCCCATCCCACCCGCCGTCCGAGAGGCGCAGGCGCAGCAGATGATCGACCATCGCGGCGCCGAGTTCGCGGAGATGCTCGACGAGATCTCGTCGGGCATCGGCGAGCTCATCGGCGCGCCCGAGGGTGCGCTGCTGCTGACAGGCTCGGGATCCGGGGCTCTCGAGGCGGCCGTGGTGAACACGCTCTCTCCGGGTGATCGTGTGCTCTCGGTGAACATCGGGGCCTTCGGCGATCGCTTCGCGAAGATCGCCACCACCTTCGGGGCCGATGTCACGACGTTCGCCGCCGAGTGGGGCACGAGCGCCGACCCCGACGCGCTGGCCGAGCACCTCGCGAGCGCGGATCCCTACCGGGCGGTGCTGCTGACCCACAACGAGACCTCGACCGGCGTCGTGAATCCCCTCGCCCGGCTGCTCGAGGCGATCCGCGGTGCGCCTGAGCAGCCGCTCACACTGGTCGACGGGATCAGCGGCTTGGGCGCCATCCCGTTCGACATGGGCGACATGGGGGTCGACCTCGTGGTCAGCGCCAGCCAGAAGGCGTGGAACGCGTCGCCCGGGATCGCCATCGCCTCGCTCTCTCCGCGAGCCTGGAGCGCCACCGAGACGGCACGCATGCCCCGCTTCTACTGGGACCTGCGCGAGGCGCGGGATTGGGCGGGCAAGGGCCAGACGCCATGGACTCCGGCCATAGCCGTGCTGTACGGGCTGCGGATCGGGGTGCGCGCGCTGCGCGCCGAGGGCCGCGAGCGCACGTGGCAGCGCCACGCGGCGATGGCGTCAGCGGTCGCCGCCGGCATGGAGGCGCTTGGCCTGCGGCTTGTGGCGGCTCCTGCCGATCGATCGGCCACCGTCACCGCGGCGTGGGTGCCCGACGGCCTCGAGTGGGCGCCGTTCAACGCGTCGATGCGCGCCAGGGGCCTGGTCATCGCCGGGGGCCAGGGCAAGTGGACCGGGCGCATCCTTCGCTTCGGCCACATGGGCGACGTGGGAATCGACGAGATGGCGGCGGCCATTGAGACGATGGGCGAGACCCTCGTCGAGCACGGGCACGCCACCGATCCATCTGGCGCGGCGGCCGCCACGCGAGACGCGAACGAGGCCGGGGCCGCGGCGGCGCTCGCCAATCGGTGACCGATCGGCGGCTCATCCTGGTCCGTCACGGGGTGACCGACTGGAACCGGGAGGGTCGCTTCCAGGGCCATCTCGATCCCCCACTGGCCGATGCCGGACGGCACGAAGCCGGACTCGTGGCCGAACGGCTCGCGTCGGATCGGCAGCTGCGCCCACGGCGCATCGTCAGCTCCACGCTTGATCGCGCCGCCAGTACGGCCGAGGCCATTGGGCGCGAATCGGGCGTGACCCCCGAGCTGGATCGGCGACTGATCGAGATCGGGCAGGGAGAGTGGGAGGGCCGAACCCACGCCGAGCTCGAGGGCTCTGACCCGGTCCGCTACCGTGAGTGGCGCGAGGCCGGTGGCATCCGCCGGCCACCCGGAGGCGAGCGGCTCGACGTGGCGACTCAGCGTGTCGCGGCGCTGCTCCACGACGTCACGCGAGGTGACGCGTGGCCGGTCTGCCTCGTGAGCCACGGCGGCACGCTGCGCATCCTCGCGCTCGCGCTGCTGGGGATGGGCGGTCCCGGGTCACCCGCGCTCGACATCGACAATGCTTCGGTGTCGGCGGCGGCGGAGCGCGGAGACGCCTGGCACCTCGAGCGCTGGAACGACGTGCTGCACCTGCTGGGCCGCGAGCCCACGCACGTCGACGAGGCCGACGGCCGCCCCCTGGCTCTCTAAGGCTCCGGCTCCCGGCCCAGGATGCGACGCGTCCAGTGGCGCACGGCCAGCCCGATCATCGGCAGGCGCAGGGCCTTGAGCGCGTCGTCCAGCCGCGTGGTGGCGGCCATGGTCATGCGACGCCCCGAGTACGACTGGAGGACCTTGCCGTCGGCCACGGTCCGAATGGGATCGGTGTGCTTCGGCAGCTGCTCCTCGAGCCAGCCGGAGTACTCGTAGATCGTCTCCGACGGGCGCTGCCCGACACCGGCACGCTCCGCCGCGGCGGTGAGCTGCCGCCACGCGCGGTCGCCCGCCGGAAGAAGCCGCCAGCTGCGCTGCGTGGCGCGCATGCGCAGCCACACGACGAGGAGGGCCACGAGGACGATCACGGCGATGAGGAGCGCGTTTGCGGATCGCTCCTCGCCGCCGGCGCCGTCGGTGGCGGAGCCGTCGGGAGCCGCCGCGATCGAGGGCGGCGGCAGGGTGCCGATCTCCCCCGGCTCGTCGCGGAAGACGTCAACGAAGCGGAGGGGGTCCTCTTCGGTCCCAGGAGGACGCTCGACCGACCCGGGGGCTCCGGTGTTCCGGAAGAAACGCGGGTCGATCGACGGAGTGGACTCGAAGATCTGCCATCCGTAGCCCGGGAAATAGACCTCAGCCCAGGCGTGTGCGCCGGACTCACGGACCAGGAACGTGAGGTCGTCCTGGCGCTCTCCCGGCGCGAACCCGACCGCAACCCGAGCCGGGATCCCGAGCGAGCGCGTCATCAGCGCCATCGTCGTGGCGAAGTACTCGCAGTACCCGGTCCGATCCGCCTCCGGGCTGAAGAGGAAGAAGTCGACAAAGTCCTCGCCTCGCTCGGGAATCTCCCCCTCTGTCGAGTACGAGAAGCTCGGGTCGAACTTCAGGAACGAGGCGAGTGCCTCGACCCGCTCGTAGTCGTTCGCCGCATCGCGGGTAACGTCCTCCGCCAGGTCCCGCACGCGATCGGTGATTCCCGGGGTGTCTAGGTAGAGCTGCTCCACCTCGTCGGGGTAGTTGCGGCCGGCGGCGCCGAGCTCGGCCTCGTCGGCGACCGAGATGGCCGCCTGGACCTGGTACGTGTCGCCCTCACCCAGCGGGCTGGCGTGCTCGATCGCGCCGAGCACCGGCGCACCGGACGGCTCGGTCACCACGCTGGGGGCGTAGACCCGGAGCGGCGATCCGGCCGTGAAGAGGTTGCGCCCGATGGTCTGGCGCATCTCGATCTCGATCCGCTCGATCACCACCGAATCGCGGTACTCGGGGCGCTCGCTGGTCGCCGATTCGAAGAGCAGCTCGTTCGCGGCGACCTCCCGTTTCGCGCCGTCGCTGGTGGCCATGCCGCGTCCGGTGTAGACGTCGTGGGTCACGGTTCGCAGGTACAGGGGACGGCGTGCCGTGAGGACGAGCGCCTCGTCGTCGGCGCTGATCCACTCGCCGGCGATCGTGAACGAGGATCCGAACGTGCTGCCGCTGATCCGCGACTGCGGGTTGGTGAGCCCGCCGAAGACGCCCTCGAGCTCGTCGCGAACGCCGACCCACACACCATCGAGGCCGCGCCAGGCCTCGGTCAGCGGAGCCGCCACCGCGACGCTGGTCAGCACCCAGGCCAGCACCACGCTGCCGGCGGCGAAGATGACCCCCGAGCGGGCGATCGCCTGGGGAACCTCGAGGTTCTCGCTGATGCGGCGCCGCTGCCAGGCTTCCTGGCGATCGGCCAGCGTCGCGCGGAGCCACAGGAGGAGCGCCGCGACGACGAACACCAGGAGCTGGGGCATCAGGTTGGTCAGGATCGGTGACATGTTCACGACGATCGCGGCGCCGAGGAGGACGATCGCGTCGAGCACCCGGTGATGGCGGTATATCGCGTACGCGGCCGCGAATGCCGTCGCGAACATGAGCACGCCGAGACCGACCGCGTACGGCGACAGCTGCGGCGGATAGCCGGTGTCGACCACCACGCGGAGCCATTCGATGAGATCGGTGCGCAGGGCCAGGAGGCGCTCGACCTGCCCGAGATCCGGGTAGTACTCGCCCCCGATGGCCCACAGCACGATGCCGGCGCCAAAGAGGGCGCCGAGCGGAATCGCGATCAGGATCGTCCCGCCGAGAATGCCGAACAGGGTCCCCGCCAGCACCGCCCACGCGGCGACCGGGACGAGGAACTCCAGCTGCTCGAGCCACTTGGCGCCCTGCACCGACCAGGCCAGTGCGAGGGCCATCACCATCAGGAGGCCGAGGCTCAGCCAGCCAGCGCGCGGATGCAGCAGCCGATCGCGCAGCTCAGGCACGGGACCTGGTCCTGGCGCCGATCGCATCGGCGATGTTGTCGCCGCGCTGGACGAGCCGGTATTGGATGTCGTACTCCGCCAGCGCATGGCGGACGGCCGCCAGCTCGGCGCGGGCCTGCTCGTCCGGCTCGACGCCGATATACGAGGCCCGATCGAGGAGGATGGCGAGGGCGGCCACGCCCCGGCGGCGGAGCGCGGCGAGGGAGCGAACCCACGCCCGATCAGTGGAGCCAGTGATGATGCACAGCGTCATTCCGCGCCGCAGCTGTGGCAAGGTCGCATTCAGCACCTCCGCCAACGCATGGCCTCCGTCGGGCTGCACGTTGGCGAGCAGGTGGAGCATCTTCTGCTCGACCCGCGGGCCACGGTCGGGCTGGTGGACCTGGATCCGGCGAGCCGACGCCGTCATCCCCACCGACCGGTTGTCGCCTAGCGTCCGCATCGCGACCGACGCGGCGATGGTCACCGCGGTCTCGACCGACGCGTCGTTCCCCACGCCCGCGTGCACGGCGCGGTCGAGGTCCAGGACGATCCACAGGTCGGCGGCCTGCTCGAGATCGAACTCCTTCACGTGGAGCTCTCCATGGCGCGCGCTCGAGAGCCAGTGGATGCGATTGATGGCATCGCCGTGGTTGTACGGGCGGATCCCGGTCACCAGGGGCGTGGCCGCCTCGTACCGCCGTCGGACCGGGGTCGTGCCGTCGATCGGCGAGGGCGGCAGCCGCCAGTGCGGCAGGGGCACGATCTCGGGGAAGACGACGATGCCGGTCGGGCGGCCGACCGTCATCTCGCTGGTGAAGAGCCCGAAGGGATCTCCCGTCCGCACGCGCAGCGTGCCGAGCCGGTAGCTGCCGCGCCGGGTCAGCGTCACCTTCGCCAGCCACTGTCGCGTCCCGCGCGCCGGGACGCCCACCACGCGACCGGGCAGGCTGAACGGGAGCGTGGACTCGTTCGAGACTTCGACCCACGGCTTGCCGACGCGGTCCTCGTTGTCGACTCGGTACATGGCCTGCAGGACCTCGCCGACGTGCGTGCGCGGGTTGAGCACTCGGTAGTCCGCGCGCACCCCTCGAAGGCCGCGTCGGGCGTAGAGCCAGGACCCGATGAGGATCGCCGCTGTCAGGTAGACCAGGAAGAAGAGGAAGTCGAGCCCCGTGCTGAACGCGGCGACGACGAGCGCGGTGACGACGAAGAGGAGTCGGAGATGGCGGCTGAAGAAGCCCATCGGGCGGTCAGGAGATCCGCGCTCGCCCGGTCTCCGTCACGGCCGCGGCCTCGGCAACGGGGACGGAAGCCAGGATCTCCTTCACGATCTGCTCGGGGTCGACCTCGCGCAGCGAGGCCTGGCTCTTCACGATCAGGCGATGCGCGAGGACCGCGACCGCGAGCACCTTCACGTCGTCGGGGATCACGTAGTCCCGCCCGGCGAGCGCCGCGTAGGCCTGCGAGGACCGGTAGAGGTTGAGCGAGCCGCGCGGCGACGCCCCGAGGTAGACGTCGGGGTGCTCGCGAGTCGCCGTGACCAGCCGCACGATGTACTCCGCGATGGACTGGTCGACGTAGATCTCCTTGATCGCGGCCTGCATCTCGCGCAGCTCCTCGACGCCGAGCACCTGGGTCACGTCGGCCAGGGGGTGCCGCCGCTTCTGCTCGTCGAGGATCACGATCTCCTCCATGGCCTTCGGATAGCCCAGGCGGAGACGAAGCATGAAGCGGTCGAGCTGCGCCTCCGGCAGCGCGAACGTGCCCTCGTACTCGATCGGGTTCTGGGTCGCGATCACGAGGAACGGCGCGGGCATCGGGTAGGTCACGCCGTCGATCGTCGCCTGGCGTTCCTCCATGCATTCGAGCAGCGCCGACTGCGTCTTGGGGGTTGCGCGGTTGATCTCATCGGCGAGGACGACCTGGGCCATGATCGGCCCAGGGCGGAACTCGAACTCGGCGGTCTTCTGGTTGAAGATCGACAGGCCGGTGACGTCGGACGGCAGGAGGTCCGGGGTGAACTGGATGCGGCGGAAGCTGCAGCCGATGCTCTGGCTCATCGCCTTGGCCAGCATCGTCTTGCCCACTCCGGGAACGTCCTCGATGAGGATGTGCCCCTCGCACAGCAGGGCGACCAGCGCCATACGCACCTCGACGTGCTTGCCGATGATCACCCGCTCGACGCTGGCGATGACGCGCTCGGCCGGCTGCTGGACGTTCTTCACGCGTGGACCTCTCCCCTTGCTGGACGGATGTCGCAAACAATACCGCAGGGCGTTACCGATGGGTTCATGACGCCCATGGGCCGCGATCGGTTCGGAGCCGCCGCGTCAGGCCCTTCATCCACCCTCGGCGATGCGCAGCCACTCGGCCATGACGCGGCCGCCGATCGGGGCCGCACGACCGGCCCCGGATCCCCCGCTCTCGACGAGCACGGCGATGGCGATGGACGGCGTGGCCGCCTCCTCCGCCGCGGCGAAGCCGATGAACCACGAATGCGGTGCCTGCTCGCCACCGAGCTGTGCCGTGCCGGTCTTGCCCGCGGAGCGGGAGCCGCTGATGCCGTAGAGGGTGACGTCGGCCTGGCCGGCGAAGAGGCGGCCGAGGTCGCCGTTCACCGCGTCGACCATCGCCGATCGGGTCGCGCGGGCCGCCTCCGTGCTGATGACCTGGCGCCCGCCGCCCGAGCTGAACGTCTCGAGCACCGTCTCGCTGCGGACGCCGTCCTCGGAGTGCTCACGGACGTCACCGACGACAAATGGATCGGGGACCACCCCGTCGCCGGCAATGGCAGCGGCCAGCAGTGCCATCTGCACCGGCGTCACCACCGTCGAGCCCTGCCCGAACGAGGCGCTCGCCAGCTCGGCGTTGTCGGCGAACGGGCCGCAGTCACCATCGACCGGCTGCGTGATAAAGCTGGCCGCGACGGGCAGCGCGCGATCCGGCGGCCCGATCCCGCTCGTCTCGCAGAAGCCGAAGTCCCGAGCGTATGCCAGAAACTGCTCCTGGCCGAGCTCCAGGCCGACATGGGCGAAGTAGATGTTGCTCGACACCTGCAGGGCCTCGGAGAGCGCCCACAGCGATGGCTCGATCCCGGAGAGGTCGTGCTCGAGGATCAGGAACCCGTCGACGAGCATGCCATCGACCTCCTGGGCGGGCTGGTCGGGAAACGTGGTCTCGGGCGTGATGACCTCGGCGTCCAGCGCGGAGGCGCCGGTGAACACCTTCATGATCGAGCCCGGGACGTAGAGGCCCTGCCGGTCGCGGGGCAGCAGCGGCTCCTCCGGATCGCTGCGCAGGACGTCCATCGGCACCTCGGCCGCGGCCGGGTCGCCCGAGATCGGGTTCGCGTTGAAGGTCGGGCTCGACACCATCGCCAGGACGGCCCCGGTCTGGGGGTCGAGCGCCACGATGGCCCCCGCATCGCCGCCCAGCTCCGCGGCCGCGAGGTCCTGGAGCCGCTGATCGATCGTGAGCGACAGGTCGCGTGGCTGCGGCTGGCGATCGAGGACGTCGCTGATGAAGTCCCGGATCGGGTTCGGATCGGTCCGTCCGACGAGCACGTCCTCGTAAGCACGCTCGACGCCGGTGGTCCCATACCGGTGGCTCGAGTACCCGATCACGTGGGTGAACGCGTTGTCGGTGTAGGACCGCACGCTCAGTCCGTCGACGAGCTGCGACGTGGCCAGCGGGATGCCAGTGGCGTCGAAGATCGTGCCTCGCAGCAGGGAGCGTCGCGCGGCGATGACCTCCGGATTGTCCGGGCGGGTGGCCAGCGATGGGGCCTCGATCACCTGCCACCAGACCAGGCTGGCCGACACGAAGGCGAAGCTCAGCATGAAGTAGAACCCGAGGCGCCGGACGTTGGTCGCGATCACGGGGGCGGCACGTCGGAGGGCGGGGTGCTGCGATGGCTGATCGAGAGGAGCAGGCCGATCATGATGAAGCTGGCAAGGACGCTCGAGCCGCCATAGCTGACGAATGGGAGGGTGATTCCGGTGAGGGGCACGAGCTTGGTGTTGCCGCCGATGATGATCAGGGTCTGGAGACCAAGGCTGGCCGTCAGTCCGACCGCCAGCAGGCCACTGAAATCGTCACGCGCCAGCGCCGCGATCCGCAGCCCGCGGAAGACGATGAAGGCGGCGATGCCGAGCAGCGCGAAGGCGCCGACCAGGCCGAGCTCCTCGGCGACGGCGGTGAAGATGAAGTCGGTCTGGAGGAACGGGATCGTCAGCGAGCCGCCCAGGCTGATCAGGCCCTGCCCGAGGCCCTCGCCGAAGACGCCCCCGCGTCCGAGCGCGTAGATCGCGCGCACCGGCTGGAAGCCCGCGCCGAGGGGATCGGCGAACGGGTCGAGCCAGACATCGATCCGCGCCTGGACATGGTCGAACAGCTGATAGGCGATGAGTGAGCCGATCAGGAAGAGGACGAGGCCGATCAGCACGTAGCTGCGCCGGCCCGTCGCGACGAACAGCATCGTCAGGAAGATGCCGAAGAAGAGAAGCGCCGCGCCGAGGTCGTTCAGTCGGACGACGATGAGCAGCACGACGGCGAGCAGGACCAGCATCGGCAGGAAGTACGGCAGGGGCGGGATGGACAGGAACCCGACGCGCATGCGGGCGCTGGTCAGAAGGGTGCGCGTCTCTGCGAGGTAGCTGGCGATGAAGATGACCAGCACGATCTTCAGGAACTCGCCCGGTTGGACGCTGATCGGTCCGAGGTCGATCCACAGTCGCGCGCCGTTGACCTCGTACCCGATCAGGAGCGTCACCGCCAGGAGACCGATGCCGACGGCCGCCCACGAATACTTGTAGTGGCGCAGGATCCCGTCGTCGCGAAGCCCGATGGCGATCGCCAGCATGGCCACCGTCCCCACCGCGAACCACAGCACCTGGGTCGCGGCCATGCCCAGCTCGAAGCCCAGCAGGCTGGTGCCCGCCAGGTCCTGCGGAAGCCGGTTGAGCATGATGATGCCGATGGCGCCCATGGCCCCGACCGCCGGCAGCAACAGCTGATCGCCGCGGTTGCCCGTGGCGGCCAGGACGACGTGGGCGATCACCAGGATCGCGACATAGATCGCGGCGAGCTGGAACGAGCCCGTCTGGCCCGCGCCATTCAGCGCGATGTGGGTGATGACGAATCCGAGGGGGACGAGGATGGCCAGCGGCAGGAGGAGGCGGAGCTCGACCCCGCGCCACGCGAGTCGCATCGGCAACGCTAGCGATCGAGCCGCATGCGAACACGGCCGATCGTCAGCTCATCACCGAAGCTGAGCGCGACCGGGCGGTCGATGCGGTGACCGTTGATATACGTGCCGTTGGTGCTGCCCTGGTCCTCGACGAACCAGCTGCGCCCTCGAAACGTGAGCATCGCGTGGGTGGTGCTGACGAAGTCATCCTCGATGTAGATCGTGTTGTTCACATTGCGGCCGATCGAGTTGATCGGCCCGAGCGAGATGCTGGTCCCGGGCGGTGGCTCGTCCCCGGGCGACTCGAGCACCCAGAGGCTCCCGATCCCCGTTCGCGAGGCGACCTGGGCCTGCTCGGCGTCGCGCAGGTCGCGCAGCAGCGCGCCCGCGAAACGTGCGAGGACCAGGTAGAGGAGAGCCACGAAACCGAGCTGAAGGACGAGCAGGAGGATCCGCAGGATGTCGCCGGTCACCCGCGAACTCCGAACTCGATCTCGGTGTCGCCGATGCGGATCAGGTCGCCAGGGCCGAGCGCGACCTGGCTGACCTGCTGCCCGTTGACGCTGGAGCCGTTCCGGCTGCCGAGGTCGGTGAAGCTGTAGGCGCCGTGCTGGAGCTTCAGCTGGCAGTGATGCCGGCTCACCATCGGATCGTCGAGGATCACGTCGTTGTCGCTGGCCCGGCCGATGCCGATGAGCGCGCCGCCGAGCTCGAACTGGACGGGGCTGCTCCCGCGCGTGCTGACCATCAGATAGGCCCGGCGCGCCGATTCGGGCGACGTGGCCTCGGGACGCGCAAGGACCATCGTGTCGGAGCCCACGGGAACCGACTGCGCCTCCTGCGGGACTCCGCCTCGCTCATCCACGACGTTGGCCGCCACGCGGATCTCACCCCGGCGCGTCGCCTCGTCGGAAACGATCTCGACGCGAGGACGCGCAACGAGGGTGTACCGCTCGTGCCTTGCCCGGGCCAGCACCCCGTGGGCGAGATCGTCCTCGAGCGCATTGCGATACGACGCGAAGCCCGCGAAGTCGCTCGGGTTGAGGTGCAGCGCATAGTGGTTCGGCACGATGACCCCGGCGTTGCCGTAGGTCTTGTTCGTATCCATCGCGCGCTCGATCCGCTTCGAGAGGCTGATTGGCTGAATCGATGCCCCCAGGCGGCCCGCCGGCGCTTCGAGGAACCGCTCGAGAAACGCCTCGACGCGCGAGAGGATGCCCATGTCGCCGGATGCTAGCACGCGGGGTACGAACGGCCATTCGGCATCACCCGATCGGAGGATAGGGCTGCGGCGCGACCCCTCGATATACTTCGTCCTCCTGATTCGACCTGAGACGAGACCCAATTGGCTGAGACCCTGACCGAGTCCTTCTGCGAGCGCTGCGGGACGCGCTACGAGTTCAGAGCGCCAACCCGCCTGAACCCGCTGCGCAAGACGCGCGGCGTCATGGGCGGGCTCAAGAACTACCTGACCAGCCAGGACGCCCTCTCCGACTCCATCGGCGACGCCATGAGGGTCGAGCAGGGCGCGCTCGCCTCGGCTCAGCTCGAGGCCTTCCACGAGTCCTTCAACTTCTGCATCGACTGCCGTCAATACACCTGCCTCACCTGCTGGAATGACGGCGCCGGTAGGTGCCGAACGTGCTCCCCGGTCGCAGGCGCTGACGACGTCGGGGACCGCATCGCAGCGACGCTCGAGACCGACGCGGTGGCGACCGAGCCGCTCCTCGCCGATGGCGCGCTTCAGGCTCGCCTGGGGATGGAGGCCTGGCCGACGGCCGACCTTCCGGCGACCCCGACGAACGTCGAACCGTCCGCGCCGATGGAGGCCTGGCCCTCGGCCGACCCGCTCGCCGCGGCGGCCGCACCCGTCGCGTCCGAAGCCGTCGAAGACGGGGTGCTCGGAGACGATGGCTTCGTTTACGACTCGCCACGAATCGAGACCGAACCGGAGCCGGAGCCCGTCGCGGCCGAGGTGGTCGAGCCCGAGCCGGAGCCCGTCGCGGCCGAGGTCTTTGAGCCCGCGCCAGTCGCGGCCGAATTCCTCGAGCCCGAGCCCGTCGCGGCCGAGCTCATCGAGCCCGAACCCGTGGCGGCGGAACCAGAGGCCGAGCCCGAGCCGGTGGCAGCCGAGATCGAGCCCGAGCCCGTAGCAGAACGGATCGCCGCCGAAACGGACGTGCCCGACGAGCCCGAGCCGGCCCTGCCGCCGCTGCGCGTGCTGTCCTGGGACGACGACGCTGCCCTCGAGCCGGTGGCCGAGGTGGTCGAGCCCGAGCCGGAGCCGGTGGCGGCCGAGGTGGTCGAGCCCGAGCCGGAGCCGGTGGCGGCCGAGGTGGTCGAGCCCGAGCCGGAGCCGGTGGCGGCCGAGGTGGTCGAGCCCGAGCCGGAGCCGGTGGCGGCCGAGGTGGTCGAGCCCGAGCCGGAGCCGGTGGCGGCCGAGGTGGTCGAGCCCGAGCCGGAGCCGGAGCCACTGCCCCGCGTTGCCATGGCACCGATCAACGAGACGATCCTGCGCTTCCCGGAGCGCCGCACGGCCCCGCCGCCATCGCTCGAGCCCCTCGCGGCGGAGGACGACAGCCCCGAGGTCGCCGCACGGCGGGCACAGCTCGAAGGGCTGGGCCTCGGGGATCCGGGCCAGGGGCCCGTCATGCCCGAACCGCCGGCGATCGTCCCCTACCGCTCGCGCGGTGCGGCCCTTCCGCAGGGCGAGATTGCCGCCAGGGCCGTGGCCCAGGGAGTCTCGTTCTGGGAGGCATCGGCGCGCGAGGTCGCCAGCGCGGCCGCTGCGGTCGGCATCCAGAACTGCGGCGGGTGCGGCCTGTCGCTCTCAGCGAGCGCCCGCTTCTGCCGTCGCTGCGGGACGCCGCAGTCGCAATCGGCCTGAACCGGCACGTCGCGGGAGACCGATCGACCCGGTTGCGTGGGGACCGCGAGGTGCCAGATCTTCACGGGGTGACCGCTATGAGCGCTCCATGTGTCTGAACGGCCAAATCCCCCCGCTGACGTTCACCCCGTGAAGATCCGGACGGATCGCGGAGCCGACGGCCTTGTAACAGGTACCGGGTGAAGATCCGGACGGTTCGCCGAGCGACCGACGTGGACGACACGCTGGTCCGGTATGCCGGGCGCCGGCCACCGGCCAGGATCCTGGCGCCGCCGGGGACCGGACCGCCTAGTCCTTCTTCTCCTTGGGTCGCTCGCTCTTCTCCTTGGCTCCCTCACTCGACGTCGGCGTCGATGAGTCGGCTGAGTCCGAGGTCGACTTCGCGCCCGGTTTCGGCGGCGTGTCGGACTTCGAAGGCGAGGAGCTGGACGCGCCGCCGTTGCGCGAGTCGGTCCGATAGAAGCCGGACCCCTTGAAGATGATCCCGGTCGGATAGAGCATCCGGCGCAGCTGCCCCCCACATTGCTCGCAGACCGTGGGTCCATCCTCCTGCATGGAGTGGATCACCTCGGTCACGGAGCCGCATGAGCGGCATTGGTAGTCGTAGGTCGGCACGGCGGCCGCATCATGGCAAAGGGCAGACGCCGCCGCAACCGGAGAGCAGGTTCAGGCCTGGGAGGTTCGGGTCCCGAAGCGTGCCCACCAGCGGCGTGCAGCGGGCGCAGGCCCCGTCGTTGTCAGGCCGTCAGGCTCCGACACGAGCCGAGCGACCGCGTGCAGGTTGTTCGCGATCTCCTCGCGTGGGTACTTGAGGACGACCGGCTTGCCCTCGTTCGACGCAGATGACGGCCTTCGGGCCATTGCTGACGACGGTGGCCGAGATCGGCAGGCCGAGCGATGAGGCCATGTCCTGGACGCGGATGCCGTGATTGGCTCGATTGACGATGACCTTGATCGAGTTGCCCAGACCGAGCTCACGGGCCAGCTCGAGGAACTGCGAGCTGTTGCGCAGGGCGCCGACCTCGGGCGTGACGACGAGGAAGATCTCGTTCGCCACGGCCAGCATCGCCATGGTCCGGTCGTCGTACCCCGGGTGGTTGTCGACGATCACGTAGGAGTGGTGGTTGCGCGCCCAGCGCAGCGCGGCCAGCAGCAGGTCGACGGTGACCTTCTCGGACTGCGCGGGGTCGCTTCCCCAGCTCAGCACCTTGACGCCACTCTCGGCGTGCGCCGTCGCAGCCTGATCGAATACGGCGTCGGTCCACTCCTCGGGTGGGCTGTCCGCGAGATCCGCGAGGCCCATCTTGTAGGGAACGTCGAGCACCGAGGTCACGTTGCCGACTCCGACGTCGGCGTCGAACAGAAGCACTTCGGCCCGCGTCTGCTGCCGCAGCGCCACGGCCATGTTCACCGCGATCGTCGTTTTCCCGACACCGCCCTTCGGCGCGAAGACGCTCACGACGTGGCCCTCGCCCACGATCTGGGAGGCGTGAACCGCGGCGTCGGACGCCCAGGAGTCTCCCTCGTTCGGCAGTGAGCGTCCGGTGCGAATGAGGAGGGCCTGCAACCGGTAGACGAGCGCCTCGGCGGGCACAGGCTTGAGGGCGAGGGCGACCTCGTCACCCGCTGCTCCGACACCATCGGGGAGCTCGGCGCCCTCACCGACGAGGAGCAGGACCGGCGTGGTGGATGTTCCGGCGTGGAGGTGCCGGTAGGCGTTCGCGACGGCCTCGGCCGGCAGGTCGCAGTCGAGCACACCGAGATCGACCGGCGGCACGCCGTCGACGTGTGCAGGATCGACCGTGAACGGCTCGAATCCGGCGCGCTCGAGCGCCTCGAGATAGGCGTCGGCGTTGCCCTGCAAGGCAAGCAAGATGGTCGGTCGGTCCATTGCCCTTCCTACCGAGAGGTCTGCGGGTCCGGTGACGAAGGTCACCATCGTCGGGCCCGCACATGGCTGCGGCAATGGGACTCGGGCGGTCCGAGGGCCACCCCGAAAGTACCGGTGCGGGTTGGCTAGCCCCTGAGCATCCGCATGCCGCACTTCGGGCAGTAGAACGCGCTGGCGTTCCCCGCCTCGAAGCCGCAATGGGCGCAGGTCAGGCCGGATCGGAGCCCGATGCTCGGCAGGCGAGCCTGCTCCGCCTCGCCCAGGCTGTAGCCGGATGCGAGGACCTGCTGGTAGAGGTTGCTCACCATCTTCGTGCCGATGCGCTCCGTGCCGCCGCGCAGGCCCTTCCCACCCCAGCCGATCACTGCGCGAACGATCAGCTCGCCGGACAGCTCGTCCCAGTGCGAGGCGAGCCCGCCCACGATCGAGTTGTACTCCGGGTAGCCGCTCGTGTCGGTGTCGCCGTGAAGCAGCCCGCAGACGAAGGTGTCGACGGTCATGTCGAGCGCGTCGGTCATCTCGAGCACGTAGAGGCCGTGGCGGCCGATCGGGCTCACCTCGCGGCGCGCGAGGACCCACTGCTGGACCTCGTTGAAACGCTCGATCGCCGGCGATGCCTCCGAGTACTCGATCGGCAGCGGAGAGATCGTCTCGACCTTCGTCTGGCTGAGCGGCTCCACGATGGTGGCCAGCGAGGCGGCCACCCGAGGATCGGCGGGCAGGCGAAGACCGTCGCTGCTGCGGGCTACCAGCGCGATGCGCAGCTGGTACTCCTGGGCGACGACCTCCTCCTGGACCGGGGTCGGGGGAGGCGGCGGGGGCTCCTCCGTCTTCTTGCGCCTGAGAAACGACATGTGCGGGCCTGAACCCCTTGCGAGAGCGCCGCGATTCTAGCAGCACGCCCCAAGGCGGCGGGCGCGGCGCTCAGCCCGAGGCGAGCTGCCTTCGTTCTTCCTCGAGCGCCGCGAGACGCTCGCGCTCGCGCTCGACCACGCTCGCCGGCGCCCTCTCGACGAACGCCGTGTTGGCCAGCAGACCGCGGACTCGCTCGATGTTCGCATCCAGCTCTGCCAGGCGCGACCCCTGCCGGCGGGCGGCATCGCCCGGGCCGTCGGCGGCCTCGAGCCAAGCCGCGCCGAGAGGGCTGGGTGCCACCGTCCCGGGACGGTCCGCATCGGGGCGGACCGCCAGCGGCCGCGCGCGCGTCATCGCCTCGACATAGCGCGAGCCGGATCGAATGGCGTCGGCCGCCCGCTCGTCCGATGGCGCGACCGCGATGGGCATCCAGGCTCCCGCGGGCGTCCCGGCCTCCGTGCGGAGGTTCCGGATGCTGCGGATGAGGCCCGCCAGATCGCCGAAAGCGCGCTCCGCCTGGGTGTCACGCGGACCGGCCGCGGGCCAGGCGGACCTGATCAGCAGCGGCTCACCGGCCGTCGCTTCCGGCGCGACCTTCCCCAGCGAGTCCCAGATTGCCTCGGTCACGAACGGCATCAGCGGATGCAGGAGGCGAAGGATCAGGGCCAGGCCCTCGGCTGTCGCGGTCCACGTGGCGGCGCGGTCCGCGTCCGTGGCGTCGTCTCTCCGAAGGTCGACCTTCGCCAGCTCGAGGAACCAGTCGCAGTAGTCGCTCCAGGCTGCCTCGTGGACGGTCGCCGCGTACCCGCCGATGTCGAGCGCGTCGAGCTGACGCGTGGCGCGGTCGGTCGCATCGGCCAGGCGCGAGCGGATCCAGCGCACGGCCAGGGCGTCGCCCGGCGGCTCACCGGCAGCGCCCATGGCAGCATCCTCCGGCCGGCTGCCAAGGACGAACCGGGCTGCATTCCACAGCTTGTTGGTGAAGTTGCGACCCCCGTCGAGCTTGGCCTGCGTCAGACGCTGGTCGCTCCCGGGTGCCGTCCCGTTCGCGAGCGCGAAGCGCAGCGCATCGGCTCCGATCTGATCGATCTGCTCGAGCGGGTCGACCGTGTTGCCCTTCGTCTTGCTCATCTTCTGACCGTAGGGGTCGCGAACCATGCCGCTCAGGAACACCGTGTGGAACGGCTCGCGATCGGTGCAGAAGAGGCCGAGCATCATCATCCGCGCCACCCAGAAGAAGAGGATGTCGTACGCGGTCTCCATGACGCTGGTCGGGTAGAAACGCACGAAGTCGGGCGTCTCATCCGGCCAGCCCAACGTGCTGAACGGCCACAGGCCCGAGCTGAACCAGGTGTCGAAGATGTCCGTCTCCTGGCGCAGCTCGGAGATGCCGCGTCCGCACTCGGCGCAGGCCCCGGGCCCATCGATCTCGTCGCTGACGGTGATGTGGTCGTCTGGGCAGTACCACGCCGGGATGCGGTGTCCCCACCACAGCTGGCGCCCGACCGCCCAGTCGTGGATGTTCTCCATCCAGTGCGCGTACACCTTCTCGAAGTGGCTCGGCACGATCCGGGTCCGCCCCTCTCGGACCGATGCGAGCGCCCGCTCCGCGAGCGGCTTGACGCGGATGAACCACTGGACCGATAGACGCGGCTCGACGATCGTGCCGCAACGCTGACAGTGGCCGATGACCATCGGGTGCTCGCGCTCGCCCTCGAGGTCCCCCGTCCCGGCCAGGCGCTCCAGGATGTCCTTCCTCGCGTCGAACCGATCCATGCCCGTGAACTCGCCGCCGGCCTCGTTGATGTGGGCGAGCTCGTCGAGGACGTTGATCGCGGGCAGGGCGTGGCGCTTCGCGAGCTCGTAGTCGTCGGGGTCGTGGGCGGGGGTGATCTTGACCGCGCCGGTGCCGAAGGAACGGTCGACATGCTCATCGGCAACGATCGGCAGGCGGCGGCCGAGGAACGGCAGCACGGCGTGCCGGCCGACGAGGTCGGCGAAGCGCTCGTCGTCGGGATGGACCGCAACGGCGGTGTCTCCGAGGAGGGTCTCGGGTCGCGTGGTCGCGACGCTGATCCAGGCGTCGGGGTCGGGCGACCCGTCCGGCCGCTCCAGGTGATACCTGATCGTCCATAGCCGGCCGATCGTCTCCTCGTGGAGGTTCTCGAGGTCGCTGATCGTCGTCAGGCAACGCGGGCACCAGGTGACGAGCGCCTCGCCCCGGTACGCGAGGCCGGCGTCCCACAGCCGCTTGAAGGCGACGCGGACGGCGCGCGCGCTGGACTCATCCATCGTGAAGCGCAGCCGGCTCCAATCGGCGCTCGCGCCAAGCCGATGGTGCTGGTTCGTGATCGTGTCTCGTGTGGCATCCATGAACTGCCACATCCGGTCGAGGTAGCGTTCGCGGCCGAGCGAGGCACGGCTCTCCCCCTCTTCGGCCAGGATGCCGTCGAGGACGAACTGAGCGGCGATGCTCGCGTGGTCGACGCCGGGCAGCCAGAGCGTGTCGTCACCGCGCATGCGGTGGTAGCGGGTCAGCGTGTCCTCGACGGTGGTTCGCGCGGCGTGGCCCAGATGCAGGGCGCCCGTCACGTTGGGCGGCGGCTGGATGATGACGAACGGCTCGGCGTCGCGCGCGGGCTCATCGGCCGGGCGGAAGGCGTCGGCAGCGAGCCAGCGGTCGTAGATCGCCGGCTCGACGGATGCGGGCTCGTACCGCGGGCTCAGCTCGCGAGGACTGGACGCCATGGGCTGCCTCTAGAAGACACGACAAACCCGCTCGTCGAAGGACGAACGGGCCGTGGTACCACCTTCGTTCGCGACCGCTAAGGCGGTCGCCTCGTTCCCGCGATATCGGGCGGAACCGTCCAGGCTCGCGTGCGACGTTCTCCCTCTCGTGCCGCGGCAAGCTCTCAGCCGATGGCTCGCCTCTCTCGTGCGGCCGGTGGAGGGGTACTCCTCACGGTCAATGCCGGAGGTTCGAGTGTAGCACCCGGCCGAGGCCGGGCCCGGCAGTCTCTAGCGAGCCTTCTCGAGCGTGACGCGCAGGCCGCCCTCGGGCCGCGCCTCGATGCTCGCCCCGTCGCCCTCGAGCGCAGCGATCGCGGCCCGCACATCGAATCCGGCCGCGTGCGTTGCGCGGAAGACGAACTCACCGGTCTGGCCCAGGCTGAGCGCGACGCTGTCGATGCCGTCGACACCGGACAAGGACTGGCGGAAGCCGGTGATCGCGCCGAAGCTGCCGAGGCCCTTGACGACGACCTCGGTCACCGTCGGCTCGGCGGAGGTCGCCTGCTCGACGGCGGCCGGCGCGGCGTCGGCCTCCGGGGCCGCGGCTGGCGCGTCGGCCTCGGCCGCTGCCGGAGGCGGCGATGCCTCGCTCGTCGCCTCGGGCGCCGTGGCGACCTCGGCCTCGGCCGGGGTGTCTCCATCGGGCAGCGCGGCATCGAGCTCGGCCATCCGCGACGCCAGGACTTCGGTGCTGGGCGCATCGGGCTCCGCCGGAACGCCGTTCGACGACGCCGGGTCCGCGACGGGCGAGGCGACTGCCGTCTCGACTGTCGCGTCGCTCGACGAGGCGGCTGGTGTGGCAGCTGCTGCCGCGCTCCCCCCGAGCGCCGGCGGCTTCGGCAGGCGCTTCGCGGCAGCAGCGAAGGCTGCGGGATCGTTGATCTCTCCGAGCTGGGCGTGATAGGCCTCCAGCTCGCGCTCGTACTCGGCGACTCGGTCTCGAACCGACATGGCCTCGGCCTCGGTCCGGCTCCCGTCGGCGGCGAGCTCCTGGTCGAGGCGGGCTCGGCGTGCGACGACCCGCTGCTCGGCCTCCTGCTTGATGCGCTCCGCCTCGGTGGCGGCCCACTCGCCGACGCCGGCCACGTCCACGTCGGCAAGCCGTCGAAGCTCCGCCTGGCGCAGCTCGGCATCCGATTCCAGCAACCGGACCTGCTCGTCGGCGCGGGTCTGCAGCTCGGTGACACCGGTCTGGCGCGCTTCCTCCGCCACCGAGCGCATGGCCGCGACGAGGTCGCGCATGAACTCGTCTCCGGACTCGGCCGGGGCGGCATCCGCTGAGGCGGCTGCGCCGTCGGAGGCGGGGGCTTCGGAGGCGGCGGCCTCGGGAGCCGGGGCGACTGCAGGAGCCTCAGGCGCGGCGGCGGCCGAATCGGCGTTGGCGGCACCAGCCAGCTGCTCGCCTGCGGCCTGTGGCTCGCCGGTCGCCGGGGCTTCGTGTTCCTCAGCCATGTTCTCCGCGGACACTGCCGACTCTCCCTCGATCATCGATCCATCCTCATCTGACGACCACGGGAGCCGAAACCCGGGGCGGCGCTGATTTGCGGTCATCTGGGCGGATCACTCCTTAGCTGCTGTGGCGGCGACCGCATCGGCGGTGGTGCGGCGAGTCCACATCCTAGCGCCGCAGTCGGTCGAAACAGCAGCGGCCTAAGGTACCCCCGTCGACCGGGACTCCGGTACTCCCACGCCCGTTGCTACCATCGGCGCATGCCGGACGTTTCGGACCTCCCCGCGTCCTTCCAGATCGGGGTAAGGCTGCTCCTCATCCTCGTCGCGGCACTCGCGGCGTACCTCGCCATCCGTGCGGCGATCGGCGCGGGGATCGCGCACATCATCGAGCGGCGCGCGACCGAGGCGGACGAGGGAAACCAGCCGGCGGCCGAGCTCGAGCGCCGCGTCCATACCCTCGGGACGCTGGCCGTGAAGGTCGCCGGCGCCGTGATCGCCGTCATCGCCGTCCTGATGGTGCTCGACCTGTTCGGGATCGACATCGGCCCGGCGCTGGCGGGCCTGGGCATCGCGGGCATCGCCGTCGGGTTCGGCGCGCAGACGCTGGTCCGCGACTGGCTGGCCGGCATCTTCATCGTCCTCGAGAACCAGTTCAACCAGGGGGACGTCGTGCGGCTGGCGGGGGTCGAGGGCACGGTCGAGGAGTTCAGCCTCCGCCGCACGACGCTGCGGGACCTCGATGGCACGCTGCACACGGTGCCGAACGGCCAGATCACGGTCGCGTCGAACATGACGCGCCTGTGGGCGCGGGTGAACCTCGACATCGGGGTCGCGCGCGACACCGATATCGACCGCGCCACCACGATCATCGACGGGGTCTGCTCTGACCTGCACACCGATGCGGAATGGGGTCCGCGCCTGCTCGAGGCACCGAGCGTGATCAGGGTCAGCGCGCTCGCCGATTCGGCGGTGACGCTGAAGGTGCTCGGCCAGGTGCAGCCCGCCCAGCAATGGGCGGTGGCCGGTGAGCTGCGAAAGCGGATCCTCGCGGCATTCGCGAAGGAAGGGATCCCGACCCCGACGGCCTAGGCGGACTCTTCCTCGGGCTGCGTCTCGCGTGCGGCTCGACTCCCGCGTCCCCGCCGGCGAGGCTCGGCGTCCTCGGTCTCGGTGACGAGCATCGGCGGCTGGCCGTGCTCGATCGTCTCGGCCGTGATGACGACCTTGGTGACGTCGGTCCGCTCGGGGATGTCGTACATGACGTCGAGCAGCGCTTCCTCGACGATGGTGCGGAGCGCGCGGGCGCCGGTCTTGCGGTCGAGCGCCAGCTTCGCCGTCGCCTCGAGCGCATCGGGCGTGAAGACGAGCTCGACCTTGTCGAGGCTGAGGAACTTCGTGAACTGGCGCGTCACCGCGTTCTTCGGCTCGGTCAGGACCTTGACGAGGTCTTCCTTCACGAGCGCTGCCAGGCTGACGACGACCGGCAGGCGGCCGACGAACTCGGGGATGAGCCCGTACTTGAGCAGGTCCTCGGGCATGAGCTTCTCGAGGAGGATCTGCCGTCGCTCCTCCTTCGACTGCTGGGCCGCCGAGCCGAAGCCGATGCCGCGTTTGCCGACGCGCTCCTCGATGATCTTCTCCAGGCCCTCGAAGGCGCCACCGCAGATGAACAGGATGTTCGTCGTGTCGATCTGGATGAAGTCCTGGTGCGGGTGCTTGCGACCGCCCTGGGGCGGAACGTTGGCGACCGTTCCCTCGAGGATCTTCAGGAGCGCCTGCTGCACGCCCTCGCCGGACACGTCGCGGGTGATCGACGGGTTGTCGGTCTTGCGCGCGATCTTGTCGATCTCGTCGATGTAGATGATTCCGCGCTGGGCGCGCTGCACGTCGAAGTCCGCGGCCTGGATGAGGCGCAGGAGGATGTTCTCGACGTCCTCGCCGACGTAGCCCGCCTCGGTCAGCGAGGTCGCATCGGCGATGCAGAACGGCACGTCGAGGACCTTGGCCAGGGTCTGGGCCAGCAGCGTCTTGCCCGAGCCGGTGGGGCCGACGAGGAGGACGTTCGACTTCCCGAGCTCGACGTCATCGACGGTTTGGCCGGCGTTGACGCGCTTGTAGTGGTTGTAGACCGCGACCGAGAGGACCTTCTTGGCCTGCTCCTGGCTGATGACGTACGCGTCGAGCTGGTCCTTGATCTTGCGCGGGCTCGGGAGGGGCGCCGCGGATGCCTTGGACGCGCGCGGCGTCTCGAGCATCTCCTCCTCGATGATCTCCTGGCAGAGGTTGATGCACTCGTCGCAGATGTACACGCCCTGGCCCGCGATCAGCTTGCGGACCTGCTCCTGGCTCTTGCCGCAGAAGCTGCAGCGGTACGGGACCTTGCTCTTCGTGGTCATTCGGTGGCCGATGGTAGCACGGCCCTGCGAGCGAGCCCGCCCCGTACGATGGGCCGATGCCGCAGCTGCGCTTCGCGCGCGTCGAGTCCACCCTGGGCCCGGTGTGGGTGGCCGAGACCGATGCCGGCATCGCCGCCGCGAGCCGCGTCGGTCCCCTCGACGCCTTCCTGGCACCGCTCCGACGCCGATTCGGCGACCTCGAGCCCGTCCCCGGAGACCTCGACGGCTCCTGGATCGCGGAGTCGCTCTCGGGCGGCCGGCTGCCACCGGTCGACCTGCGCGGCCTCGCGGGCTTCGACGCTGCCGTGTATGAGGCGGTGCGAACGGTGCCGCCGGGAGAGGCGGTCACGTACGGCGAGGTCGCCGCGATCGTCGGCTCGCCGCGCGCCGCCCGGGCCGTCGGCAACGCGATGGCCCGATGCCCGCTGTTTCCCGCCGTCCCCTGCCACCGGGTAGTGCGCGCTTCGGACGGCTGGTCGGGCTGGGGTGACGATCCGCACGTCAAGCGGCGGCTGCTCGCTGCCGAGGCTCGACGGGGGCGCTAGGCCGGCGGGATCGACTACTTCTTGGCCTTGTCCGCCTCGGCGGCCTCCTCGGCCGTCGGCATCTCCCCATCCTTCTTCTGCGCCAGGCTGATCAGCGACTCGGTGTTCCCGAAGAAGACCTCGTCGATGAGTCCGTAGCCCTTGGCCTCCTCGGCGCTCATGAAGTAGTCGCGCTCGCTGTCGCGCTTCACCTTCTCGATGTCCTGGCCGGTGTGCTCGGACAGCACATGCATCAGCCGATCGGTCAGATGCATGATCTCGCGCATCTGGATCTCGATGTCCGGCGTGTTGCCGCGGAAGCCGGCGGAGCCCTGGTGGATCATGATCCGGGCGTTGGGCAGCGCGTAGCGCTTGCCCTTGGCGCCGGCGGCCAGCAGGACGGCCCCCATCGATGCGGCCTGGCCGAGGCAGATGGTGCTGACCGGCGCGCGCAGGTACTGCATCGTGTCGTAGATGGCCATTCCGCTCGTCACCACCCCGCCCGGCGAGTTGATGTAGAGCTGGATGTCCTTCTCCGGATCCTCGCTCTCGAGGAACAGCAGCTGGGCGATGATCAGGTTCGCGACGTTGTCCTCGATCTGATCGCCCAGGAAGATGATGCGGTCCTTGAGGAGCCGCGAGTAGATGTCGAAGGCACGCTCGCCGCGCGCGCTCGACTCGATGACCATCGGGACCAGCATCGGTCAGTTGGACTCCTCGGACTCTTGCTCGGTTGGCTCGGTTGGCTCGGACCTGGCGGCGACGGGCTCGTCGGCGGGAGTGTCCTCGGTGGACGCATCGGTCCCGAGGGCGCGCTCGACAAGCGTCTCCACCAGTCTACGGTTGCGGATCGTCATGCGCAGGTAGCTGCGACCGCGACGGGTGCTGAGATACTCGCGAAGCCGGGAGTCGTCGCCGTAGCGGGCGAGCTGATCGGCGATCTCGGCGTCGATCTCCTCGTCGCTGGCGTCGATGCCCTCCTTCTCGGCGATCGCCGACAGCACCAGCAGCGTCTTCACACGCCGAGTCGCGGGGTCGCGCAGCTCGGCGCCGAGCTCCTCGGGCGTCTGCTTGGCGAGGGCGAGGTACTGCTCCATCCCGATGCGCTGCTGCGCGAGCCGCGTCTGGAGCTCGTCGCGCATGATGTCGATCTCGTTGGTGATCATCACCTCGGGCAGTTCGACATTCGCGTTGCTGGTCGCGAAGTCGATGATCCGGTCGCCGAACTGGTGGCGAGCCTCGGCCCGGGCGCGCTGCTCCAGCGCATCGCGGATCTCGCCTCGCAATGCCTCGACGGTCTCGACCTCCGAGACGCTCTTCGCGAACTCGTCGTCGACCTCCGGCAGGAGCCGTTCACGCAGGTCGAGGAGCTCGACATCGAAGTGGGCCTCCTTGCCGCGCAGGTCCTCGACGCGGTAGTCGTCCGGGAAGGTCACCTCGAAGCCCTTGGTGGCGCCGATCTCCATGTCGACCAGCTGGTCTTCCCAGCCCGGGATCATCCGATCCTCGCCGATGACGATCGGCAGCCGATCGGCCGACCCGCCCTCGAACGGCTCGCCGTCGATGCTGCCGACGAACTTCACCGATGCGATGTCGCCCTTCGCCGCTGGCCGCCCGTCGATCGGGCGCAGCGTCGCCTGCTGGTCGCGCAGCTCCTCGATCACCGCCGCGACCTGGTCATCGGTCACCTCCGGAGACTCGAGCGTGAACGGGTAATCCGCGTAGGAGCCGAGCTCCACGTCGGGGCGCACCGGGACGGTCGCGGTGAAGGTGATGGCCTGGCCCTCGGCCAGCCCGGCCGGATCGATGTCGACGTCGGGCTGATCGATCGGCCACACGTCGGTCTGCCGCAGGGCTGCCTCGTACGCGTCGCTGACGAGGTGGTCGAGCGCCTCCGCCAGCACCGAGCCGCGGCCAACGAAGCGGTCGATCACCTGCCGAGGCGCCTTGCCGGGGCGGAATCCGGGCACCTTGGTGCGCTCCGCCACGTGCTGATAGGCGGTCGCGAAGTGCCGATCGACTTCCTCGGGTGGCACCTCGATCTCGAGGATCATCTTCGACCCGGGCTCGGGTCGCGTCGCTACGGTGACCATGCAACTCCTGCTGAGACTGTCGATGGGCTGGTGGGCGAGGCGAGATTCGAACTCGCACGTCTCGCGACACCGGCTCCTAAGGCCGGCGCGTCTGCCATTCCGCCACTCGCCCGCCCCGAATCCTACCCACAAACGCACTCGAGCGGCGGGAGAAGGTTCATGGCCAGCCGGCGTGCGGCACCGCGACCCGAGCTGTCAGGAGCTTGCCCGTTTTCGCCCGGATCAGCTCGTCCATGCGATCCGGGCCGAACCACTTCTGCGTCACCATGAACAGCGTCCTGCCATCCTCGCCCCCGAGCATGCACGCGTAGCAGGGGCGGTCGAGCTCGATCCGGTCCAGCACCTCGCCTCCCTCCCGGACCCGGAGGCATACCCCCGGTGTCGCCGGGACCGACGTCGGTGGTCCACACCGCACCCTCCGCGTCGTGGCAGATGCCATCGCCGGTCACGTCGGCCCAGATGCGCCGATGCGACAGACTGCCGTCATCGCCGATGTCGAAGGCCGTGAGCCGACGCGTGAACGACTCGGCCACGATCAAGGTGGCGTTATCCGGAGTCACGACCATGCCATTCGGGAACGCCAGGCCGTCGGCGACCACCCGGGCCTCGCCGTCGGGGGTGACGAGCGCGACGATCCCCGGCGCGTTGTCGCTGCCCAGCACCTCGTTGAAGTTCGCGAAATCGAAGTTGATCGAGTTGACGTAGATGTTGCCGCGTCCGTCGACGGTCATCTCGCTCACGCCATGCGGCGCGACCTGGGCAAGGTCCGCGTGCCGGACCCGCGATCCATCCGCCTCCACGCGCACGAGCTCGCGGCCGGTGATGAGCATGCGTCCATCCGGCAGCCAGTCGACGGCCCAGCCGCTGCCGCCGCCGCCGGGCCCGATGACCTCGCTCGTCCCGTCGGCGTCGACCACGACGATCTCGTCGGTGCCCCAGCTCGAAAACCAGAGACGCCCGTCGTGCCACCGCGGGGACTCGCCCATGCCGAACCCGTCCACGAGCACGCGCAGCTCGCGGCCCGACGCGTCAGGCGTCACACGATCAGCTCGGCTGCGACCCGGCGGGTGCCGGCGCCGAGGCGACCGGCGGTGCCGCGCTGTAGCCATGCTCCGCGATCATTCCCGCGCGCTCCCGGTAGGCCTCCGTGACGGGCGCCGTCATGGCTCTGAGCCCGTCGACCATGCGGTTGTACATCGAGAAGCCGGAGGCGATGAGGACGGCGAGCTGGACGTCGCCGTCGGTTGCCCCGGCGCTCGTCGCCACCTCGACGTCGCCCGCGGTCAGGTCGAGCGGATTCCGACGTACCGTCGCGGCGATGTGGAGCAGCGCTCGCATCTTCGGGTCGAAGCCATCCACCGACCCGACCTTGAGCTCGTCGAGCAGTGCCGTCACGTGAGCGTCGCCGTCCCGCTCGAGCAGGGCCGTTGCGAACGCCGCGTGCGAGTCCATGCAGAAGAAGCAGTCGTTGCCGGCGGACACGGCCGTGGCGATCATCTCGCGCTGGGCTCGATGGAGCGTCGCGCCCGGGAAGTCATTGACGAGCAGCTCGTCAGCCAGTCCGCGGAGATGGATGCCGAGACCCGGTGACAGTCCCATGGCGGCGGTGATCCCCGGCGCGTCGGGGAGGCCGCCCACGATCGGCCGCTCCTGGGCTCGCTGGATGCGCTCGTCGTCGCGTGTCATGCCGCCTCCTGGGGTCGAGATGAAGCGACGGCCCGGAGTTGGGCAGTCGCTGGGTATCCTACGTTGATCGTGACCACGAGAGAACCCTCGGCTTCGCCTCCCGGTGTGCCTGGTGCGCCCGATGCGCGCCCGCCTCGACGCGCGCGATGACGGCCCGAACGGTCACGATTCGCGGCGACACGTACCCGCTCATCCTGCCCAGCATTCGCGATCCGCGGCTGCACGTCGCCGCCGTCATCATCACCATCCACGTCTTCGGGCAGCTTGGCCTCGACTTCCGGGTGAGCGTGCCGCAGATCCTGGCCGCGATCCTGACGTGCGCCATCCTCGAGGTCGCCCTGACCTTCCGCCAGAGCCGGGCCTTCGTGTGGCCCGCCAGCGCGATGCTCACCGGAAGCGGTGTGGCCCTCATCCTCCGCGTCGTCGGTACGCCGGATGACCCGTGGACGACGTATGCGTGGTACGTGTTCGCCGCGGTCGCGGGGCTGTCGCTGCTGTCGAAGTACGTGATCCGGTACCGCGGATCCCACGTCTTCAACCCCTCGAACATCGGCCTGGTCGTGGCGTTCCTCGTGCTCGGCCCGACGCGGGTGGAGCCGCTCGACTTCTGGTGGGCGCCCCTGAACGGATGGATGATCGCGGCGTACGCGGTGATCATCGTCGGGGGCCTGCTCATCACGCGCAGGCTGCGGCTGCTGGAGCTCGCGGCCACGTTCTGGATCGCGCTCGCCGTGGGGCTCGGGCTGCTTGCGGCGTCGGGTCACTGCATGACCGCGAACTGGGCCTTCGCGCCGGTATGCGGCTTCGACTTCTGGCGGGTCGTCGTCACGTCACCCGAGGTCCTCATCTTCCTGTTCTTCATGATCACCGACCCCAAGACCGTGCCCTCGGGGCGGGTCGGCCGCATCGCCTTCGGAGTGCTGGTGGCCCTGGCCAGCACACTGTTGATGGCGCCCCAGACCGATGAATGGGGATCCAAGGTCGGCCTCCTGGCCGGTCTCGTCGTCATCTGCGTCGCGCGGCCGCTCGTTGACCGCCTGGTGCCGGAGCCGTCCTCGGCGACCGACGACCCGACCCGGTTCGCGTCCGAGCTCGCCACCGGTCGCTCGCCGGCGCTGCCCCGGCGGGCCCTGCGGCTGGGACTCACGGCGTTGGTCGTCGTGGTTGTGGCCGGCGGCGTCATCGCGGCCGGAACGCCGGCGCGAGGCATCACCGTGGCGAGCTCGCACGAGCTGCTGAACCGCCTGCCGACGGCGGTGGATCCGGCAACGCTCCCCGCGATCACGGTCGGCCAGGACGTCGTCGAGTTCGACCACGAGCTGGCCGGGCCGGGCATGGAGGCGGTCGTCGTCACGCTCGCCCGCAATCTCGAGATCGAGAACCAGGCGCTACTGCGCCGCGACGGAGCACTCCTCGTCGCCGTCGCGCATGGCGACCGGCTCGTCGAGATGCAGTCGCGCCTCGACGAGGCCGCGGCCGGCGGCACCACGGTCACCACCCACTACGACTTCGACACGATCGACGTCTCGCTCCTCGTGCCGTTCGGACGGCAGGACGGCCTCAGCCTCGGGCTGATGAGCCGGGGGACGAAGACCGAGGAGACTCGCGACGATGCCGGGGCACTGCTGAACACGGAGTCGTCTTCGTTCGACCTCACGTTCGCGATGCGGCGGGCAACCGGCGACCGCTGGATGACCGTCGCCGTTCTTCCCGGAAGCTGATCGAGGCGCGGGGACCGTGCCGGCCGGTCAGGGGCGATCGCGAGAGCTGATCCCCGAGTAATCGGCGCCAGGGGTCGGTGCCGGCCCCGATTTCGTCGCCGATCGGTGCTGCGAGTGGATCGGCGGCGCGACGAGACGGCGCGATGGCTGGTCGTCCTCGACCGGCACGACAGCGCCGGACGGCTTCTGTTCGCCGGCCAGGAATCGTTCGATCGCCTTGCGCACCAGCGCGGCGACCACGATCGACGCCGCCGTTTCGGCCGCCGACCATGCGGCTCGCTTCGGGCCGGGCGGGCCCTCGGCGATCTGCTTGGCGAGCTTCTTGTTGACCTTGCCGTACTTCTTGGGATCCGAGCGCCAGCGCACCAGCTCCTCCGAGAGGGCATGGCGGGCATCGGCCGCGCGCGGCCCGAGCGCACCGGACATGTGGTCGACCCACGCCTGCATCGGCTTCGGCAGGCTGTCGTACGCCTTCTCCGGGTTCGTCGGGAACCATCGGCGACGAACCATGCCCGCCACTCGACCCGGTCCGCCGGCGAGCACGAAGATCGCGCCGGCGCCCGCGGCGATGAAGGGGACCGGATTCTCTTGGAACCGCTTTCGGATGTCGAGCGCGTCGCGGAGCTGCGCGGCAGTCCGATCGAGCTCGGCCCGCTGCGCCTCGATCGCTACCCGCGTCTCAACAAGCGTTTCGCCCACTCGAGATCCTCCTTGACTGCCTCGATCGTCTCATCCGGCGTGAATTTGGCGGATTGAACCTTGTTGATCCCTCTCCAGCCGACGAGCGCGGCCAGGATCAGCAGCACGATGAGCATGCCCAGCGCGACGACCCATCCGGGCAGGCCGGTCAGGGCCGCGATGGCCAGGACCGAGAGAATCATGAGCACGAATACCGACAGGATCACGAACCCGAAGGCGATCGCGAGCAGGATGACGCCAGTCCTGTAGGTCAGGACGTTCTCGGTGATCTCCTGGCGGCCGCGCTGAGCCTCGAGCTTCGCGAGCGCGACGCCGCCGACCACGAGCCGTCGCACGAGGGTGAACGGGTTCGCGGTCGGCTTGGGCTCGTTACCTGATGTCATCGCACCTCCGGGTGGCCTCGGTCGCGCGCGAGGCATCGCGGCCCGACGATTCTAACAACGCGTCGAAAGCGCCAGAACGCAGGCGATCGGATCCTCGGCTATCCTTCCGCGCCAATGGCCAAACGACGAACCTCCGGGATCCAGCGCAGGGACCGTGCCAGCGCCGAGGCGATGACCAGGCGGATCGACCAGACACAGGGCTCCGCGCTGCCCGACTGGCGCCTGCTCGCGATCGGCGGCCTCCTGCTGTCCGGCGCGATCATCGTCGTGCTCGTCCTGGTCTTCGGCTCGGGCGCGAGCCCGGCCGCAGGCGTGGCTCAGCCGAACGACGGGACCTCACACACGGCCGAGGGGGCGAACTGTCGCGAGAATCCGTCGTCCTGCGGCGCGTCGGACGTGCCGTACTCATCGCTGCCGGGAACGTCGGGTCCGCACTGGATCACGCCCGCGAGCTGGGGCGTCTACACCACTCCGGTCGCCGAATCGCAGGTGATCCACAACCTCGAGCACGGCGGGATCGTGATCTGGTACGACCCGGAGCGCGTCGACCAGGCCGGAGTCGACGAGCTCACCCGATACGTCGAGGCGCAGGTCGCCTCTGGCGTCAGCGGACGCTTCAAGTTCATCCTGAGTCCGTGGGGCGGCGCCGAACCCCTGCCCGCACCGATCGTCGCGACCGCGTGGCAATACTCGCTCGAGCTCGACGTGGCCGACACGGACCTGATCGACGAGTTCGCGCGAGCGCATTACGGGCGAGCACCGGAGCCCAATGGCGGGCCCGGGCCGCCGGCAGGCTGACGCCGACCACCTCGCTCGATTGACCGAGGGTGGAGCCTGCGGCATCATCGCGAAGGGCGCGTAGCTCAACGGCAGAGCAAGTGACTCTTAATCACTAGGTTGTGGGTTCGAATCCCTCCGCGCTCGCCACACCGATCGCAGATCGGGCCGGCTCGATCGGCCCGATCCGTCCGTGACGGCATGGCCACGCACCGCTGATAGAATCGGCGCTCCGCCCGGCCAGTCGTCGCAGCAACGCTCGGCGGCCCCACCTGCACCGGAGACGCCACGTGCCCCAGGTTCCCATCGAACGCCACGCGCTGGATAACGGTCTGCGCATCGTCCTGTCGCGCGACCCCCGAGCGCCGGTCGTGGCGGTGAACCTGTGGTACGACGTCGGCAGCAAGCACGAGAAGCCGGGCCGCACCGGTTTCGCCCACCTCTTCGAGCACATGATGTTCCAGGGCTCGGCCAACGTGGCGAAGGGCGATCACTTCAGCCTGGTGCAGGCTGCCGGCGGCACCCTCAACGCGAGCACCTGGCTCGACCGCACCAACTACTTCGAGACGCTTCCGGGCCACGAGCTCGAGCTCGCGCTCTGGCTCGAGGCGGACCGGATGGCCAGCCTGCTCCCGGCCATGACCCAGGAGAAGCTCGACAACCAGCGCGACGTCGTGAAGAACGAGCGCCGCTGGAGCGTCGACAACCAGCCGTACGGCGATTGGGACGAGCGCATGCAGCGCCTCGTCTACCCGGCAAACCACCCGTATCACCATCCGACCATCGGCTCGATGGACGACCTCGGCGCCGCCTCCCTCGACGACGTGGGCGAGTTCTTCGCGACCTGGTACGCGCCGAACAACGCGGTCCTCACCATCGCCGGCGACTTCGAGACCGATGCCGCCCTCGAGCTGGTGCGCCGACACTTCGGACCGATCCCGCCCAACGAGGACCTGCCGCCCGCTCCGGACATGACCGTGGACGCCCGCCTCGGCGGCGAGGTGCGCGAGACGGTGCCCGACCAGGTCCCCCTGCCTCGCATCTACTTCGCCCATCGCATCCCGCCGTTCGGGACCGACGCGTTCGATGCTCTCGAGGTCGCCGCCGACGTGCTCGGCTCCGGCCGCGCCTCGCGCCTCTATGCCAGCCTCGTCCGGGAGCAGCGGATCGCGCAGGACGCCAGCGTGTTCGTCTTTCCGATCGTCGGCGGCGCGGCGATGTTCTCGTTATGGGCCACCGCGCGCCCCGGCGTGGCACCCGAGACGCTCGAGGCGGCGACCCTGGCCGAGATCGACCGCCTTGCCACCGATGGGCCGGACGACGCGGACCTCGAGCGCGTCCGCAACCTGCATGCGGCGCATTCGGCGGCCGCCCTCGAGCGGATCAGCGAGCGGGCCGATCGGCTGAGCATGTATGCCTGCCTCTTCGACGAGCCGGACCGCATCAATACCGAGGTCTCGCGCTACGTGGGGGTCGACCCCGGTCGCGTCCGTGACGCCCTGTCCGCCAGCCTCGTGCCCGACAACCGCGTCACCATGACCTACGTGCCGGCCGAGGCCGCGGCATGAGCGGCCGACCGGCGGCGACAGCGCCGCGACCATACCGGTTCCCGGACTTCGAGCGGACGCGCCTGGCAAATGGGCTCGGCGTGTGGCTCATGCCGCTCCCCGATCGCGAGCTCGTCAGCGTGCACCTCGTCACCGATGCCGGCGCGGCGAGCGAGGACGAGGCGCAGGGCGGAATCGCCGCGCTCACCGCCAGCCTCCTGGTGACCGGGACGCAGCGGCTGGACGCCGCCGCGTTTGCCGAGACGACCGAGCGGCTGGGCATCGACGTGAGCAGCGAGTCGTCCTGGGACAGCGCGCGTGCCGGATTCACCGCGCTCGGCGACAAGCTCGACGCCGGGCTCGAGCTGCTGGCCGAGATGATCCGCAGCCCGCGCCTCGACGAGCGCGAGTTCGATCGTCTCAAGGCCGAGCGGCTCAACGACATCCTGCAGTCACGGGCGGATCCCGGGCGCCTGGCCGACGAGCGCTTCCTTCACGAGGTCTTCGCCGAAGGTGTCCCGTACGGTCGCCTGTCGGCAGGCACGCCGGAAACCGTAGAGGCCCTGGGCGTGGCCGAGGCGCGCTCCCATCACGCGGCGGCATACGCGCCGGACGTGGCCCACATGGTCATCGCCGGCGCCTTCGACACCGCGGACGCCATCGCGGCGCTCGAGGCGCGCTTCGGAGACTGGCCCGGCACCGGGCGTGGTCACCGCGCGATCGCCCCGGCCGTTCGCGGCGGCCGGCGGGTGGTGGTCGTCGACCGGCCCGGATCGGTGCAGAGCGAGCTCCGCATCGGCCACCTCGGGATCAACCGCGCCCATCCGCGCTACTTCGAGGCCATCGTGATGGCCGCCTTGCTCGGCGGGGTCTTCGGAAGCCGCCTCAACCGTCGCCTGCGCGAGGAGCTGGGCTACACCTACGGGGCACGCTGCGCCTTCGATCCGCGGCGGTCCACCGGGCCGTTCACCGCGACCGCCGCGGTGCAGACCGAGGTCACCGCGGATGCGATCCGCGAGCTGCTCGCCCTGCTGGAAGGCATGCGCAACGACGCACCCAGCTCCCGCGAGCTCATGGAGGTCCGCGACTTCCTGGTGGGCGTCTTCCCCCTGCGCTTCGAGACCACAGCGGGCATCGCCGCGGCCCTGGAGCCGCTGGCGGTCTACGGGCTGCCCGAGGACTACTGGCACACGTATCGCAGCCACATCGAGGCGGTGGACGAGGACGCCGTGCTCGCGACCGCGGTGGAGCTCGTGCGACCCGACGAGGCTCTGATCGTGCTGACCGGCGATGCGTCGCGCGTCCGCGACGAGATCGAAGCCACCGGGATCGGCCCGGTCGAGGTGGTGGCTGCCTAGGCGGTCCTATTTGTAACTGCGCGGGTTACAAATGGCGAGGACCCCCCCCGGCTCTGCCGATCGGGGCCGCTCAGTCGGCGGCCGGCCATCGGAGCGCGAAGACAGCATGGGGGCGGCGGCGCTCGAGGGCCACGGATCCCCCCATCGCCTGCATCGACGCATGGACCAGGTAGAGCCCGAGCCCGAGCCCTCGACCGGCGGCGACGCGCTCGGTGAACAGGCGGCGCGCCACCTCGTCCGGGATGCCGGGACCCTCGTCACGCACGCGCAGGGTGACGGCGTCACCGGCCTCGACCTCCACGTGGATGGGGGCGCCCGCCGTCGAGTACCGGTTGGCGTTGATCAGCAGGTTCGTGATCGCCTGCTCCGACAGCTGCCGATCACCGATCGCGGTCACGTTCGGCACAATGCTGACGAGGACGTCGCGCTCCGTTCCGCTCGCGCGCAGGCGCTCGATGGCGGCGGCGAGCGCCCGGTCGAGGTCGAACGTCTCGCGGGCCGCCTCGACCGTGTCGGTGTCGGCCCGTGAGAAGAGCTCGAGACGTTCGAGGATCCCGATCGCCGAGTCGACCGACTCGAGCGCCCGGTTCGCATGGTTCGACGTGCGGCTCGAGATGCCCGCATCCCGCAGAACCAGCTCGATCCGGGCCTTGGCCACCGCCAGCGGGTTGCGCAGCTCGTGGGCGACGAAGCTCGCGAAGCGTGAGAGACGACGGCGTGCGTCCTCCTCCTTGCCGACGTCCCTGAGCAGGAGCACCGCCCCGCCGCCCGGAATCGGCGTGCCTTCGACGTCGACGATGACGTCGCGTCCCGACATGGGGATCCTGAGCAGGAGTCGCCGCCGGAAGGCCCTTGACTGGGCGACGACCTGCGGCCACTCGTCGCGTTCGAGCGGCGTTCCGTGGTCGTCACGCGGATCGGCCATGCGGCCCCACTCGTCGAGCGACCGCTCGACGAAGCTCCGCCCGAACAGTCGCAGCGCGGCGCGATTGCCATAGCTCCCGCTCAGGGTGTCGTCGAACACGATGAGCGGCTCCGGGATCGCCTCGGCCACCTCCTCGAGGCGCGCTCGCTCACGCTCAGCCTGGTCGAGTGCCCGGTCCAGCTCCGCCCGCGTCCGTTCCGCGGCCACGCGCTCGGCGTCGGCTTCCGCGGCGGCGCTTTGGCTCGCGGCCAAGGCATCGGCGGCGGTCGCTCGCGCCATGTCGGCGCGCCAGACGAAGTACACGATGGCCGCCGACCCGATGAGGTACGCGATGAGCCGCACGACATCCGAGTACACGAGCAGCGACCCGGCCGGTTCCCCGAGGACCACCAGGACCAGCGTGAGCGTCCCGGCGAGATACGTGGCGAGCGCGGCCTCGGCGCCGAATGCCAGGCCGGCGAGCGCCACGGCCAGCAGGACGATGATGGTGAAGGGAAGCTCGGTGCCGTCTGGAGCGGCCAGCCAGTTGGCGAGCAGGGCAGAGCCGATGCCGGCCGCGACTCCGACGAGGTACGGGCCGTACCTGCGCATCACGCCGCTCATGACGCTCGGCGCCGTGCGCGTGCGAGCCGTTCCCGAGCCGTCGCGATTCGGCGCCACGGCCCGTGCACCCGGCGGGCATCGAGGGCTTCGGGGTGATCGCCGCGGGCGATCTCCGCGAGGAGCGCGGACGCGCGATCGAGCTGCCCGGCCTCGGTGAGCAGCTGGACGAGGGAGAACCAGCGGCCGGCATCCGTCACCGGCGCGGAGATCGCCCGGTCGACCAGCTCGGCGGCGCGACCGGCGTGCCCCGCACGGCGATGCGCGACGATCGCGGCCCGGAAGTCGGTGAACGTGGGCTCCACGCCGAGCGACTCGAGGAAGTTGAGGAGCAGCTCGGCGTTCTCGGCCCGCTGCGCCACGGGCCCTCGCCGGACGTGCTGCTCGCGGTACTCGCCCAGCAGGACCCGGAGCTCGCGGTCGGCCCAGGTGCGCTGCGGGGTGCCAGCGGCGTGCCGCTCGGCGATCGAGGCCACGACCATCGCTCCGCGCAGCTCCTCGCCGGCGGTGATGTACGCCTCGCGCAGCCCGGCCTCAACGATCTCGGCCAGAGTGCGGGTCGAGCGCGATCATGCGCTCGAGAGCGCCGACCCAGTCGCGATCCGGCCGTGCTCGGCGTAGTGGCGTGCGGCGAAGCGGAGCCAGTAGCGCTCGTTGTGCTCCCGCCAGTCCTCGCCGGCGATGTGATTCTCGACGATCCAGCGCTCCTGGGCCACCGGCCCGGCCATGAACACGTCGGCCGGGACCCGGAAGCCCGCAACCGACCGCCACTGCGGCTGGTGCCACGGGCTCGGCGCCATCGGTTCTGCGCCAGCGATCCGGCGCGACCGCCGGCGCGAACGTCGGCTCGCCTCGTCCCCGTCGAGCGGCCAGTCGAGCGTCTCCTCCCGCCCCATCTCGAGGTCGTGGTCGTAGTGCAGGCGCCGGACGGGATCCCGCAGCGCGGTCCAGGCGCGGTTGAGGACCGACGTGCGGCGGGTCGCGACGTCGGACGAGGCCGCGCGGTCGGGGTGGTGGCGAAGAACCGCATCCCGGAACGCGGCGCGCAGCTCTGCCGTCGATGCCGACGGCTCCGCTCCAAGCACCTCGTAGTAGTCCCGTGCCTCAGTGCGCACCACATCCGCGGACGGCATCCGGTGAAGTCTAGCGTCGGGCTCGCCTGACGCTGAGTTCGGTATGCTGCGCGCCATGCCTGCCACGCCCGGCTCCGGGCAGGTCCGCACGGGCCACCTTCTGATCATCGGCGGGGCGGAGGACAAGCTCCGCCAGCGCCAGATCCTGACGCGCTTCGTGTCGTTGGCAGGCGGGGCCGACGCGCGCGTCGTCGTCATCTCGACGGCGTCGTCGCTCGGCGACGAGGCGACCGAGCTGTACCTGGGCCTCTTCCGCCAGATGGGCATCACCGACGTGCGCGGCATGCGTCCCCTCGTGCGCGAGGACGCGAACGACCGGCGGCTGGCCGGATCGCTCGACGACGCCACGGCCATCTTCATGACCGGGGGCAACCAGCTGCGCCTGTCCAGCGTCATCGGCGGCACGCATCTCGGCCGCGCCATCGTCGAGCGCCACCGGCACGGGGCCATCGTCGCCGGAACGAGCGCCGGCGCCTCGGCCATTGCCAGCCACATGGTCGCATTCGGCACGAGCGGAGCCACCCCCAAGCAGCGCATGACGCAGATGAGCGCCGGGCTCGGCCTGCTGCCGGGCGTCCTGATCGACCAGCACTTCGAGCAGCGCAACCGCTTCGGACGGCTGCTGGCCCTCGTGGCGCAGTCGCCGTCGCTGCTCGGCATCGGGATCGACGAGGACACCGCTGGCCTGGTGAGCCCGAAGGGGGTGCTCGAGGTGCTCGGCAAGGGATCAGTCACCGTGCTCGATCCCGCCCAGATTCACACCGATGCCTACGAGGTCAAGCGCCATCGGCCGATCATGGTCTCCGGCGTGGTCCTTCATTCGCTGCCCTCCGGATATCGCTTCGACATCCGCCGCCGCAAGCTCATGGCGCCGCTGCGTCCGGTGAGCTCCACGGATCGAGAGCTGGCCAGCCTCCAGGCGGCCACCAACCGCACGCGGCGCCTCATTCGCAGCATCGCCGCCGAGGGAGCCGACGACACGGCCCCCGAGCGCGCGCGCCGGCGCGCCCTCCGCGCGCGGCGCGTGGACGAGGAGGCCAGCGAGTGACCGCGACCTCGCGCGCCAGCGCTCGGCGAGAGCGCGCCGCCGCCTCCGCACCGCCGGGCTCGAAGCCGAAGCCGACCCTCAAGGTCGTCGAGACGCGCGTCTACCGCGGCCCGAACTACTGGAGCTATGAGCCGGCGATCAAGCTCGTCGTCGATCTCGGGGTCCTGGAGCACTTCCCCACCAACGCGATCCCCGGCTTCACCGAGGGACTGCTTCAGATGCTGCCCGACGTCGGACAGCACACCTGCGGCACCGGCCGGGTCGGAGGCTTCGCCGACCGCCTGGCCGAGGGCACGTGGGTCGGCCACGTGGCCGAGCACATCGCGCTGCAGCTTCAGCGCGAGGCGGGCACCGAGGTCGGCCGCGGCAAGACGCGCGGCACCGGCGAGCCGGGGCGCTACAACGTGATCTATTCCTACGCCGACGAGTCGGTGGGATTGGCGGCGGGCAAGCTCGCCGTGCGCCTCGTGAACCATCTCGTTCGCGCTGAGAAGGCCTTCGACTTCGGCGCGGAGCTCGAGCGGCTGATCCTCCTCGCCGAGCGGGCCGCCCTTGGACCCTCGACCCAGGCCATCCTCGACGAGGCGGCCCTGCGCGACATCCCGTACATCCGCCTGAACGACCAATCCCTCGTCCAGCTCGGCCACGGCGTCCACCAGCAGCGCATCCGGGCCACGATGACGAGCCTCACCGGATCGCTCGGCGTCGACATCGCTGGCGACAAGAAGCTGACCAATCGCCTCCTCGCGGCGACCGGCGTGCCCGTGCCACGCTCCGAGGTGGTCCGCGACGCCGACGGGGCGGCCGCGGCCGCGGAGCGCATCGGCTACCCGGTGGCCATCAAGCCCCTCGACGGCAACCATGGTCGCGGGGTCATGCTGAACCTCGCCGACGAAGATGCGGTCCGCGCCGGCTACGTCGTCGCCCGCTCGCAGAGCCGAGGTGGCGGCGTGGTGGTCGAGTCGTATCTCACCGGGAACGACTACCGCTGCCTCGTGATCGGGGGCGTGCTGCGGGCAGTGGCCCAACGGGTGCCGGCACACGTGGAGGGCGACGGCACCCACTCGGTGGCCGAGCTCGTCGACCTCACCAACGCCGATCCGCGCCGCGGCATCGGCCACGAGAAGGTGCTGACCCGGATCAAGGTCGACGACGAGTCGATCGACTACGCGCGCGAGCAGGGCTTCGAGCTCGCCGACGTCCCGCCGCGCGGCCAGCGCGTCTTCCTCAAGCGGACCGGAAA
The DNA here is from genome assembly GCA_963828485.1 of uncultured Chloroflexia bacterium. Classification (GTDB taxonomy): domain Bacteria; phylum Chloroflexota; class Limnocylindria; order QHBO01; family QHBO01; genus JACDBZ01. The sequence continues at coordinate 297,455 of CAWHEV010000010.1, read as the reverse complement.
CATGAGCACGGGCGGCATCAGCATCGACCGGACCGAGGAGGCACATCCGGACAACATCGAGATCGCGGAGCTGGCGGCGCGGGTCGTCGGCCTCGATATCGCCGGCATCGACCTCATCTGCCCGGACGTCGGGCAGCCGGTGCGCGAGACCGGCGGCGGCATCGTCGAGGTCAACGCGGCACCGGGCTTCCGGATGCACACGAACCCGACGGAGGGCGAGGCGCAGTACGTGGCGAAGCCGGTGATCGACACGCTCTTCCCGTCCGGGGCGCCGTCGCGCATCCCGATCGTCGCGGTCACGGGCTCGAACGGGAAGACGACGACCGCCCGGATGATCGCGCACGTCATGAAGGGCATGGGCCACAAGGTCGGCCTGACCAGCACCGATGGGATCTACGTCGATGGGCGGATCGTGCGACGGGCCGACGCCTCGGGGCCGAAGTCGGCGTCGATGGTGCTCCAGAACCCGACGGTCGACTTCGCCGTGTTCGAGGTCGCCCGGGGCGGCATCCTGCGCGAGGGGCTCGGCTACCAGCGCAACGACGTGGCCGTCGTGCTGAACGTGACCGGCGACCACCTCGGCCTGGGCGGCATCACGTCGATCCGCCAGCTCGCCGAGGTGAAGCGCGTGGTGGTCGAGGCGGTGCCGCGCGATGGCGTCGCCGTCCTCAATGCCGATGACCCCCTCGTGCTGGCCATGGCCCGTCACACGTCCGGATCGGTCATCTACTTCAGCATGGATCCCGAGCACGAGCGGCTGAAGTTCCAGGCGTCGCGGGGCAGACGCGCCGTGACCCTGGAGCAGGGTCGCAATGGCGAGATGATCGTGCTTCGCCACGGTCGCAAGTCGATGTCGCTGGTCTGGACCCATCTCATCCCCGCCACGTTCGAGGGTCGGGCGCGCATGAACGTCCAGAACGCGCTCGCCGCGGCCGCGGCCGCGTGGGCGGCCGGCGCCCACCTGCACGACATCCGCCAGGGCCTCAGGACGTTCACCACCTCCTACTACATGGCGCCCGGCCGGCTCAACATGTTCGAGCTGGACGGCTACCGCGTCGTGGTCGACTACGCACACAACCCACCGGCCCTCAACGCGCTGGGGCAGTTCGTCGATCGGCTGACCGAACCGACGTCGGGCGGTGCCCGACCGGCGGTGACGGGGCGCCGCATCGCGGTCGTCGCCACGGCGGGCGATCGGCGCGACGAGGACATCGTCGAGCTCGGGCGCGTGGCGGCCGGGTACTTCGACGAGATCATCGTGCGCGAGGACGAGAACAACCGGGGCCGGCCGCGCGGTGACACCGCGGCGCTCATCGTCGCCGGCATCGAGTCCGCCGGCGAAGGGCGCCGAACCGCATCGGTCACGACCGTCATCGACGAGCTCGAAGCGACCCGCTCAGCGCTCGACCTCGCACGGGACGGGGACGTGGTCGTCGTCTGTGTCGACCATGCCAACCGCGTGTGGAAGGAGCTCCAGCGCCGCCAGCACGGGGCCGCTAGCGAGAGCGACGCCGTACACCCCGACCTCGAGCTCGACGACGAGGGGTAGCTCAGGAGGAGCTCTTCCCCCGCAGCATGGCGACCAGCCGGTCCGCGACGACCGGCTCGAAACCGGAGCGGCCGAGCCAGTCGAAGAGCTCGGACCGCTCGACGTGGGCCATCACCGCGCACACATCGCCGCGCTCCGCCCGCCCCAGGAGCGCCTTCAGCGCGCTGACCTCGGTCGCACGAGGCTCGATCCGGCCGCGGTACCCGCCCTCGCGTGCGCCGGCGCGGAGGATCGCATTCATCTCCCTCAGGTCGCGACCGCGCAGGTAGTGCCGCTTTTCGGCGATGACGAGGTCGTTCGCGCCGCCGGCGATCACTCCGAGACGGTGCAGGATCTCGTCCGTGCGGTCGCCGGCGGTCCCGTACGCCAGCCGCACGGCGTGCGAGCCGGCCACCGCACGCGCGACCTCCATGAGCCCGACGAGTCCCGCCTCGTTGTGGGCGAAGTCGACGAGGGCGAAGATCCCGTCGCGCTCGAACAGGTTGAGACGGCCCGGATTGGCGGCCTCGTCCAGCTGGAACGAGCGAAGGCCGGCGGCGATCTGGCGCGTGGTGAATCCCAGCGCGTCGGAGGCGGCCGCGGCAGCCAGCGCGTTGGCGACGTTGTATCGCGACAGCCCGGCAAAGGTGACCGGAAGCGACGCGGCTTCGGCCAGGCGGCGCGGCCGTCGTCCGGCACCCCGCAGCACGAGCCAGCCGCGATCCAGGACGGCGGCGCGGCCCCCCGCGTCGAGCGCCGCGTCGACCTCGGCCGAGCGGGGCTCCATGCTGAAGGCGTAGATCTTGGCCCGGGTCCGCCGCCGCATTTCCCAGACTCGAGGGTCCTCGGCGTTGAGGACCGCCCAACCGTCGCGGCGAGTGATGGCGACCACGGTGCCCTTGACCTCGGCGAGCTCGTCCACGGTGTCGATGCCCTGCAGGCCGAGGTGATCGGCGCTCACGTTGGTCACGACGCTGACATCGTTCGCCGCGTAGCCGATCCCGCGCAGGAGGATCCCGCCGCGCGCCGTCTCGAGCACGGCAACGTCGAGATTGCCCTCGGCCAGGATGCGGGCGGCGCCCCCGTGGCCGGTCCAGTCCCCGGCCTCCACCAGCTCGCCACGAATGAAGATGCCGTCGGAGTTCGTCATCCCCACCCGGCGGCCCGCCTTCGAGCAGATGTGGGCGATCAGGCGGGTGGTCGTGCTCTTCCCGTTCGTGCCGGTGACCGCCACGATCGGGTAGTGCGGATGCGGCAGGTGCGCCAGCGGACCCGGCGCCACCGCGCGGAGGCCGGCAAGCTCGCGGCGATCGGTCGATCGCCCGAGCGCGATCCGCGCGGCCGCGGCGGCCACCGACTGCGAGATGGCGCGGCGGCGCCAGACGAACGCGATGGCGGTCCGACGCCGGTCCACCGAGTGACGGGTCGCGATGCGCGGCTCCGGCAGGTCGAGGCTGTTCGCCAGGCGGCGTACCGCCAGCGCCGCGCCGGCGGCCACCTCGGCGGCGGCACCCGGCTCGTCGGATGTGAACTCCAGCTTGACCGCCGGGCGGCGGAAGAACCGATTGGGTCCGTCGAGCACGCGCAGCTCCAGGAGCTCCACGCGTCGGTCGCGGCGCTCAGCTTCGCGCGGCATGGGGCTGAGTATATTGACCCCGATGCCCGATCCTGCCGAGCTGCGCCGCAGCGTGGAACCGCGCCTTCATCGATACCTCGACGCGCTCGAGCGGCTGGTGAACATCGACTGCGGCTCCTATACGCCCGCGGGCGTCAACCGCGTCGCCGACTTCGTCGCCTCTGAGCTCGAGGAGCTGACGGCGCAGGTCGAGCGGATCCCTCACGCGCCCGCCGATGGAGAGCGCCAGCTCGGCGACGTGGTCGTCGGAAGGATCCGCGGTGAGGGTCCGCGCCTTCTCCTGATCGGCCACATGGACACCGTCTTCGATCCTGGAACGGCTGCCGTTCGCCCATACCGAGCAGCCGACGATCGCGCCTTCGGTCCGGGGGTGACGGACATGAAGGCCGGGCTGCTGGCCGGCCTCCACGCGATCGGGGCGCTGCATGCCGCCGGGCGGCGACCTTCGATCACCTTCGTGGCCAACCCCGACGAAGAGATCGGTTCGCCCTTCAGCACGCCGATCATTCGGCGCCTCGCGCCTGAGCACGACGTCGTGCTCGTCCTGGAGTGTGCGCGGGCCAACGGCGACATCGTCAGCGCCCGCAAGGGAATCGCCGACTACCGGCTGAGCCTCACCGGCCGGGCCGCGCACGCCGGCGTAGAGCCCGAGAAGGGGCGCTCGGCGATCCTCGAGGGCGCGCACCGCGTGATCGCCCTGCACGAGCTCAACGGTCGCTGGCCGACCGTCACGGTCAACGCCGGCGTCATCGCGGGTGGCACGCGCCCGAACGTCGTGGCCGAACGCTGCGATATCGAGATCGACCTGCGCGCCGCCACGATCGATGCGTTCGAGGCCGCGTCCGCCGAGCTCGAGCGCGTGGCGGTGAGGCTCGAGGTCGATGGCGTCACCGCCGACATCCGCCGCATCGCGCATCACCCGCCGATGGAACGCTCGGGCGCCTCGGCGCGGCTCGTGGCGCTGGCCATCGGGATCGCCGCCGAGCTCGGATTCGAGCTGCAGGACGCCGCCACCGGCGGCGCGTCGGACGCGAACACGACGGCCGCTCTCGGGATCCCGACGCTCGACGGCCTGGGCCCGATCGGAGGCGACGATCACTCGGTCGACGAGTGGCTGGACCTGACCAGCGTCCTGCCGCGCACGACGCTCCTGGCGGCCCTGATCGATCGTGTCGGCGACGCGCTCTGAGCCCTCGGACGTCGGGTATATACGTATATACTCGCGGCATGACTGCGAAACGTGTCCTGATCTCCATTGACGAGCGCCTGCTGGCGCGCATCGACGAGTCGGTCGCCAGGCGAGGGCTGACCAGGAGCGGCTATATCGCCCAGCTTGCCTCCCACGACCTCGAGGCTCAGACCGGACCCGGCAACCGCCCGGAGGTATCCGACGCCCTCCGAGCGGTCGACGACCTCTTCTCTGAGTGAGGCGCGTCGTCATCGACGCTCCCGCGTTCCTGAGCTGGTTCGCCGAAGGGGGCGGGGGGCGATCGCTCCGGCGTGAGTACGAGGCGGGTCAGCTCGCGGTGGCCGTGCCGACGTCGTTCATCACCGACGTCCTGGCTGAGGTGGTGGCACAGGGCTGGCCGCGTGATCGGGCGGTGCGCCTTGCCGCCGCGCTCGAGGGCATCGGCTTCGACTTCGGCGATCCGAGTCGCGAAGCGCTGGCACGGTGGCTCGGCAAGGGGCTCGTGCCGGGCCTGGCGGCATACGCCGCGCTGGCCGAGGAGACCGAGAGGCCGCTCGTGGCCGGCGATGCACTGCTCCGTCGTCGCGCAGCGCCCCTAGCTGCAACACTAGGCGCCGGAGTATATACGTATATACGGAGCCGCCCGGTACAGATCCTCGGCTAGAATGGCCGTCCCGTGACCGCTGACTTCCGACACCGCACGCCAGTGCAGGTGCGCTTCCGCGACATCGATGCCTTCAGGCACGTGAACAACGCCGTCTTCTTCAGCTACATCGAGCTGGCCCGCATCCGGTACCTGCTCGACGTCCTCGAGGTCGACTCCGACTTCTCGACGCTCCCGCTCATCCTGGCCCGCGTGGAGATGGACTTCCGCGCGCCGATCTACTTCGACGACGACCTGTCGGTGGAGACGCGCGTGGAACGCATCGGTCATTCGAGCTTCTCGATGAGCCACCGCGTCACGACCGGGCCGGAGCGCCGCATCGTGGCGGATGTCGCCACCGTCCTGGTGACGTACGACTACGCGACCTCGAGCCCGATCAGGGTGCCTGACGATTGGCGCGCGCGCCTGGCCGCGTACGAGGGTCGCCAGATCGAGACCGATGCGCCGCGGGCCGAAGCCGCGGCGGCCGGCTGAGCCGGACCCGCCGACCGATGGCCGACCCTCAGCGATTCGACCTTCTCATCCTCGGTGGCGGGATGAGCTACGTCGGCGCCATCCGCGCGGCCCAGCTCGGCCTGTCCGTCGGGCTCGTCGAGCGCGACAGGCTCGGCGGGACCTGCCTCAACCGCGGCTGCATTCCGTCGAAGGCGCTGCTCGAGACCGCCGACCTCCTGCACCGCGTCACCGAGCAGGGCGCCGAGTTCGGGCTGGCCGGCCACGACGGCGTGACGCTCGACTACGCTGCGCTCGCCACGCGCCGCGACGCCGTCATCGACAAGCACGTCAATGGCGTCGAGTTCCTCATGAAGAAGAACAAGGTGACCGTCCTGCGTGGCAACGGCGTCCTGACCGGGCCGACCAGCCTCGCGGTGAGCGGCGGCGACTCGGGGGACATCGAGGCCGGAGCGGAGCACCTCATCCTGGCGACCGGGTCGGCCCCACGCTCGCTTCCCGGCCTCGAGCCCGATGGCCGGCTCATCATCACCTCCGACGAGGCGCTGACCCGCGGCGACGTACCGGGTCGCGTGGCAATCGTGGGCGCCGGTGCCATCGGCGTCGAATGGGCCAGCATGTACCGCGACTTCGGGTCCGAGGTGACGCTCGTCGAATTCGCCGACCGCGTCGTGCCACTCGAGGACCCGGATGTCAGCAAGGAGCTCGGCCGGGTCTTTCGCAAGCGCGGCATTGCGGTGCACGCCGGATCGACCATCGACACGGAGACGCTGCGACGCGGCGACGGCGAGATCAGCTTCCAGATCGCCACCAACGACGGAAGCAAGCGCACCGACCTCACCGTCGACGTGATCCTGAGCGCCGTCGGTCGCCGGCCGCTGACCGAGGGCATCGGGCTCGAGGGGATCTCAGGCGTCGAGGTCGACCGCGGCTACGTCAAGGTCGACGAGTTCATGCGCACCGGTGCACCGAACCTGTACGCCATCGGCGACATCGTTCCCGGCTTCGCGCTGGCGCACGTCGCCAGCCACGAGGCGATCGTGGCGGTGGAGCACCTCGCCGGTCACGATCCCGACCCGGTCCGCATGGAGCTCATGCCACGCGTGACATTCTGCCGCCCTCAGATCGCCTCGGTCGGCCTGACGGAGGAGGAGGCGCGGGCCGCCGGTCGCGAGGTCAAGACCGGGTCATTCCCCTTCCGTGCCCTCGGAAAGGCCACCATCGTGGGCGAGATCGACGGATTCGCCAAGCTCGTCGCCGATGCGGACAGCGGCCTGTTGCTGGGCACGCATATCATCGGTCCGCACGCGGGCGACCTCATCGCCGAACCGACCTTTGCCCAGCTGGTCGAGGGGACCGCGGCGGAGGTGGCCATGAACGTGCACGCTCACCCCACGCTGCCAGAGGTGCTGCCGGAGGCCGCGATGGCGGTCGACGGGGCGCCGATCCACACGTAGAGGGAGCCGTCGATGGAGACGACCGAGGTCCGTCCCGGACACGCCGAGCTCGGCCTGACCAACGACGATCTGCTCGGCATGTACCGCGCCATGCTGCTCGCCCGCGCGGTCGACGAGCGCATGTGGCTCATGCAGCGCGCCGGAAAGATCGCGTTCATCATCAGCGGACAGGGCCACGAGGGCGCCCAGGTTGGCATCGCCTGGCCGATGCGCAGGGGCACCGACTGGATGGCCCCGTACTACCGATCGATCGCCTCGGCCCTGACGTTCGGGATGAGCGCGGAGGACATCATCACCGCCCACCTGGCCAAGGCCGACGACGTGAGCTCCGGCGGCCGCCAGATGCCCGGCCACTACGGCGGGGCGCCGTACAACATCGTCTCGCTGAGCTCCCCGGTCGGCACGCAGGTGCTCCACGCCGTCGGGATCGCGATGGGCGCCTGGGTGCGCGGCGACGATGTTGTGGCGCAGACCAGCTTCGGCGAGGGGACCGCCAACCAGGGCGAGATCCACGAGGCCATGAACTTCGCCTCCGTTCATCGCCTGCCGGTCATCTTCGTGTGCGAGAACAACGGCTACGCCATCAGCGTCCCGCTCGACCGCCAGGTCGCCGGCGGTTCGGTGGCGGCACGCGCCGCGGGCTATGGCATGCCCGGCGTCTCGGTCGACGGCAACGACCCGATCGCCTGCTACGCGGCCGCTCGCGAGGCCCACGACCGGGCGCGCAACGGCGAGGGCCCGACGCTCATCGAGGCCCATGTCGTACGGCTCACCTCTCACTCATCCGACGACGACCAGCGGCGCTACCGCGACCCGGCCGAGGTCGAGGCGCTCAAGGGGCGCGACCCGATCCCCGCCTTCGCCAGCGAGCTGCGCTCCCTCGGCGTCCTCGATGACGCGACCGACGAGCGCCTGCGAGCGGAGGCCAAGGCCGAGATCAACGAGGCGTCGGCGCGGGCCGAGGCACGGCCGGAGCCGACCGCCGCTGACGCCCACGAGCGCGTCTACGCCGATCCGATCCCCGGCGGCGGGACGCCGACCCCGCTCGATCCCGTCGAGGGAGGGAGCCACTGATGGCCGAGCTGAACATCCTCGAGGCGATCCGGCTCGCCATCGACGAGGAGATGGAGCGTGACGAGCGGGTCATGGTCCTCGGCGAGGACGTCGGCAAGAAGGGAGGCGTCTTCGGAGCGACCGAGGGCCTGTGGGCCAAGTACGGCGACAAGCGCGTGCTCGACACGCCGCTCACCGAGGGCATGATCGCCGGCGCCGCCATGGGCGCCGCCGTCTATGGCCTGCGGCCCATCGCCGAGATCCAGTTCGCCGACTTCGTCTATCCGGGCTTCAACCAGATCGTGTCGGAGATCAGCCGTATCCACTACCGCTCCAACGGCAGCTTCAGCGCGCCGATGGTGATCCGCATGCCGTACGGCGGCGGCGTCCACGGAGCCCTCTACCACAGCCAGTCGAACGAGGCGTACTTCACCTCGACCGTGGGGCTCAAGATCGTCGCGCCCGGCACACCGGCCGATGCGAAGGGCCTGCTCAAGGCATCGATCCGCGACCCCGATCCGGTGATGTTCTTCGAGCACAAGAAGACGTATCGGCTCTTCAAGGCCGAGGTGCCGGATGGCGACACGGTGCTCCCGATCGGCAAGGCCGTCGTCGCCCGGGGGGGCACGGACCTGTCGATCTTCTGCTACGGCTACATGCGCACCGTTGCGCTCGAGGCGGCGGAGACGCTGGCGCGCGAGGACGGGGTGGAGGCCGAGGTCGTCGACCTTCGCACGCTGCGGCCGCTCGACCTCGAGACGATCCTGGCCTCGGTGGCCAAGACGGGCAAGGCGCTCGTCGTCCACGAGGCCAACCGGTTCGGCGGATTCGGCGCCGAAGTCGCCGCCGAGATCAGCGAGAAGGGCTTCGAGCAGCTCGACGGCCCGGTGACCCGCCTCGCCGGCCCCGAGGTCCCCGGGGTCCCGTACCACCACAACCTCGAGGACTGGTTCATGATCGGTCCCGCTCGAGTCGTCGACGCGGCGCGGAAGCTCGCCGCCTACTGAACACCGGAATCTGCCACCATTGAGCCCCCGCACTCGGTGAGGAAAAGACGAGACGCATGGCAACCACGATCAAGATGCCTCAGCTCGGCGAGTCGGTCACCGAGGGCACCATCGAGCGCTGGCTGGTCAAGGAGGGCGACACCGTCGCCCAGTACGACCCCCTGTTCGAGGTCGTCACCGACAAGGTGAATGCCGAGGTCCCGGCCGAGGTCGCCGGGACCGTGACCAAGATCCTGGTGCCCGACGGCGAGACGGTCGCGGTCGGCACGCCGGTGGCCGAGATCGACGCGGATGGTGCGGGCGCCTCCGACGCATCCGCGACCGAGGCAGCGCCGGTCCCCGCCGCGGCCTCCGAAGCCCCCGCCGAGGCGGAGCCGCCCTCAGAGCCAGAGGCACCCGCCGAGTCAGAGGCACCCGCCGAGCCAGAGGCCGCCGAGCCAGAGGCGCCCGCCGCGCAGGATGCCTCCGACGAGACCGCTCCTGCGTCTGCAGCGGCCGCCCCGGCACCCGAACCGGAGCTCGAGATGGAGGCCGCGCCAGGGTCGCAGCCCCAGGCCGCGGCGCCGACGGAGACGCCGCCCGGCGGCGAGGCGCAAGGAGCCGACGGCGGCGCGCGCATGACTCCTGCGGTCCGCCGCCTCGTGCGTGAGCACGGCATCGACGTCACTCAGATCACCGGCAGCGGCGCCGGAGGCCGGGTGACGCGCGAGGACGTGCTGGCGTTCGTCGAGGGCGGAGCCACAGCGGGCGGCACGTCGGCCGAAGCCGGCCAGGCTGAGCCCGCAGCAACTCCTGCCGCCGCAGAGCCGCCGGCTCAGCCGGCGGCGACCGCGCCCGAGGCGCCCGCGCCCGAGGCGCCCGCGCCGCCCGAGGCAGCGGCCCCGGCGCCGAGCCCGGCACCCGCGCCGCCATCGGTTCCGGCGCCGACCGAGGGCGACACCGAGATCCCGCTGTCCCAGATGCGCAAGGGGATCGCGCGCAAGATGACCCAGGTCAAGCAGACCGTCCCCCACGCCTACACCGTGGTGGAGGTCGACATGACCAACGTGGTGCGCTGGCGAGAGGCCAACAACATGGCCTTCAAGGCGCGCGAGGGTGCGTCGCTCTCCTACGTCGCCGTCGTCGTCAAGGCGGTGACCGAGACCCTGCGCAAGCACCCGACCCTCAACAGCCAATTCGCCGAGGACCGCATCATCCTCAAGCAGGCGATGAACATCGGCATCGCGGTGGCGGTCGACAACGGCCTGATCGTGCCGGTCATCCACAACGCCGACCAGCTCAGCATCAGCGGCGTGAATGCGCGCATTCGGGACATCAGCTCCCGATCCCACGCCGGCAAGCTGCGGCTCGACGAGCTGCAGGGTGGGTCGTTCACCGTGAACAACACCGGCTGGTTCGGATCGGTCGTCTCCATGCCGATCGTCAATGCCCCGGAGGTCGCGATCCTCTCGATGGAGGCGATCGTGAAGCGGCCGCGGGTCCTCGAGATCGAGGGCGAGGACGTCATCGCGGTGCGGCACATGATGAACATGACGTGCTCGTTCGACCATCGTGTGCTCGACGGAGCCCAGGTCGGCTTCTTCCTGGCGGACGTCCGCAAGTTCCTCGAGGAGTGGGACTCCGCGACCCCGGTCGGCTGATCCCGGTCAGTCTGCGGGAGGCTTCTCCCCACGGAGACGCCGCATGGCCGGAACCCAGACCGCGGCGCCCGCCGCCTGGAGGGCGAGCCACAGGAGCACGAGCAGGCCGGGGCCGGCGATGCTCGCGGCCGGGAAGACCCAGGTCGCATCGGAGAGAAGGTCGATACCGGCGAGGGCGAGATCTCCGTCGCCGTCCTCATCGACCTCTACCTCTGCCAGCAGGAACTCAGCGGTCGCGATGGCATCGCCGTCGTCCGTCGGCGCGATAACCACTCCACCGGTGCCGGGCCGCCCGGCGATCCCACCGTCGGGCGGCGGGTCCTGGCTCTGCCCGGGGCCGTCTCCGGATCCCTGAGCCGGGGGGCCTCCGCCGGTCGCGGGGCGTTCGGATGCCGAGGGTTCTGAGCGTGGCGCGGGATCGACATCGGGCCCGGCCGATGGACCCGGTGCCCCCGGCGACGGCAAGGGCGGCGCGGGCAGCTGACCAGGCGCGCTCGGCAGGGGCGGCACCGGGAGCGGGAGCGGTGTCGGTTGTGGCCGTGGGGTGGGCACAGGGTGTGGAGTCGGGGTTGGGGCTGGGGTCGGCGTGGGCGTTGGCGTGGGGGCGGGGGTCGCCGCGGGTGTCACGTTGATCGTCATCGTTTCGCTGCCGGCGAGCACGGCTCCACCGCAGTCCTGGTCCCGGATGGCGTTGGTCGTCCAGTTGAATGTCCCAGCGTTCGCCGGCACCGCCGTGATGGTGAACGTCACCGACTGTCCGACTCGCAGCCGACCGCCGCCGTTCTCGCTTCGGACCGTCGCGACGCCGCCCGCGTGGCTCGGAAGCCACGTTCGCCCTGGCGGAGCCGCAACCACAGCGACGGACTGAATCGAGAAGTTCGCGCCGACAGTGACGCGGAGGCAGCCGATGCTCCCGAGCCCGAGGATCGACAGGAGGTTGTCGTTGCTCACACGCAGGGTGAAGACCGTCGGCTGGCCGGCGGGTGCGGTGCCTGGGGAGCCGCTCTGGCTCCAGCCGAGCAGGGCAGCGGCCGGAGCGGCCTGCGCAAGCCACAGCGCCGAGATGACCACGAGGATCGTGAGATGCCTGGCCAGTCCCCGCGTCATGCGACCCACAGCTCCGGCCGCCAGATCGTGGTCGGCTCCTCGCCGGGCAGGGGCGCATCGACCGCCGTTTCGATACCGGTGATGAAGGCGGTGACAAGGTCCTCCTGGAGCTGGCCGCCGGCGGCATCGCCGAGACGCTTCAGTGCCTCCTCGATCGGGAGGGCCTTCCGGTACGGTCGGGTCGTGGTCATGGCACTGAACGCATCGGCCACGGCGAGGATGCGCGCGATCATCGGGATCGTCTCCCCCTCCAGCCCCTCGAGGTAACCGTTGCCGTCCCAGCGCTCGTGGTGGTGGCGAATGCCGGCGCGCACGACCTCGACGTTCGGGACGTCGCGCACGATCGCATCGCCGAGCGCCACGTGCTGCTGGAACATGCGGAACTCCTCGGACGTGAGCTTCGAGGGCTTGCGCAGAACGACGTCCGGAATGCCGATCTTGCCGACGTCGTGGAGCAGGCCGGCCAGGTGGATCGTCCGCCGCAGCTCCTCGTCCAGCTCGAGCCGCTCGGCGAGGAAGACGGCGTAGCGGGCCACGTCCTCGGAGTGCCGCTTGGTGTAGCGGTCCTTCGTGTCAACCGCGATGATCAGCCCCTGGAGGACGTCGAAGCTGCCGCCCGCGACCCGATCCTCTTCGCCGATGCGCGCCACGCGCACCTGGTCGCCGCCACTTGCCTTTGCCTCCCCAACCGCCACGGCCGCCTCGGTAAGCAACCCGGTAACCGATGAAGCATGGTCCGGGTGGGCACAGATCCCCACGCTGACGCTGACCGGCAGCTGCTCCGACTCGCCGAACTGCACGCTCAGGTCCGCGAGCGCGGCTCGCAGATGGGCCACGGATTCCTCCATCTCGGCAACGCCACCTCCCGGGCGCACGAGCAGGAACTCGTCCGGGCCGTAGCGACCGACGAGATCCGTGGACGCGGACTCCCGCTGCAGGAGCTCTGAGACTCGCACGAGCACCTCGTCGGCGGCATCGTGGCCATGCGTGTCGTTGAAGAGCCCGAAGTTGTCGATGTCGATGAGTGCGATGCCGATTCGATCGCCCGCTGGCCGTGCCATCTCCAGCTGCTCGGCAAGGAGGGCGACGATCGTTCCATGGTTCAGCCTGCCGGTCAGTGCGTCGCGGCGGGTGGCTTCCATGAGCTGGTCGTGCTGGCGCGACAGCCGAGCATGCGCGGCGCGGAAGACCAGGAAGAGCGACGCCGCCAGCACAAGGCCGGCGGCCAGCGTCACGAGCATGATGTCGCGGAGGGTCGCGGCGATGCGGCTCATGACCGTGCCGGCGTCCCGCCACATGGCCACGACTGCCAGCGGCTCGCCGTCCGTGGTCAGAATCGGGAGATATTCCTCGACGACGTTCGCGACGCCGAGACCGGAGCCGGCGGCGCTGACCGCCTCACCATCCTCGATCAGCGAGGCGGTCGGCCGGCCGGCGCCGGCCTCGGTCATCCCCGCGGAGCGAGGCGCCGTCGCTCCCACCACGCCTGCCGCGTCGCTGAACAGCACGTGCCCGTCCAGCGAGCGAACCTCGATCCGAACCAGCCCATCCGTGTCGACGAGCGAGGCCAGCCCGTCTCTCACAGCGGCGATCCGGGATGGGCTCGCCCGGCCGGGAATGAGGTCGACGCTGTCGAGAAGGTCGGTGACGACATACCTCGCCAGCGCGGCATCACGCTTGACGACCACCGACAGGCTTTCGGTCGTGACGTGCGCGGAGGTGAGCGCGACGAGGGCGCTCGCCGTGACGCCAACGATGACGAGCACGACGCCGAAGACGAGCGCGAGCAACCGTGGCCGTCGGGAGGGATCGCTTGCCTGCCGCTCGATCAGCATGTCGCGACACGGTAGGCTCGGACATCGGCCCTCCGCGATGGGAGATTCGGACGCTCCGTACGGGGGCGCGCGGGCGCACCGGTCGCCGCGGCGCAGCAGCCGGAGCCGCGGGCATAGGACCCCCGTACGCCGGTACCCCTCAGCCGGCCGGGCGCTTCTCGCGATAGGCCGTCATCAGCCGCTCGCCGATGTCGCGCGGCAGGTACTTCACGGCCTCGCGCATCGTGACGCCGCTGGCACGCTGCGTCCGAGGGGCCAACCAGGCGGCCACCTCGTCAGGTCGTCGCTTGCCGGCCTCGCGCAGGACCCAGCCGATCGCCTTGCGGATGAAGAACTCGCGCTCCTCGAGCATCGGGTCCGCCCGGGCGACGAACCGATCCAGCGGTGCGCCCTTTCGGAGCAGCCGGAGCTCGCCGAGGAGAGACGCCCGGCGGACCCAGAAGTCCACGTCAGCGGCCCATCCGTCCAGGATTGGCGTCGTTCCCTCCTCGTCCGCCTCGACGATCCTGCCGACCACGTCGCCGGACAGGCTGTCGACGAGCGCCCACGTGCGCGACTCGCGGATCAGGCGCTCGATGAAGCCGAGGTCGTCGGCTGAGAGGGTCTTCGCAGTGCGCTTGAGGACCAGGACCGCCGCCATGCGGCGTTCGAAGATCGGGACCGACCAGAGCTCGCGAGCGAGGGCGACCGCCTCGTCATGCGCCAGGGGCCGGCCGGCGAGAGCCTCCTTCACGGCGCGCTCGATCTGCGACGCCGTCGCCCCAAGGAAAGCAAGGTCGCTCTTCAGGTACCGCTTCTGCTGCTCGGCGCGCTCGGGGTTGCCGAGCTCGGCGAGCTCGCGCTCGAGCCCGGCGGCCAGCGCATCCATGCGCCGATCGTAGCCGTCAGGCCGGCGTTGAGTCCTCCCCGCGCAGGCGGCGAACGGCCGGGACCCATCCCAGTGCACCAGCGGTCTGGAGCACGACGAACAGGATGAGCAACAGTCCGGGCCCGCCGAGCACCGCCGCCGGCACCGCGAACACGCTCGCTCCAACCAGAATGCTGGCAGCCGCGAGGGCAAGCGCTCCCGGCCCGCCCGCCTCGTCGCGGTCCAACGCAACGTGCACGGTCCCGGTGCCCGTTCCGGCCGATGTCGTGGACGCCGGAGGCGGTCCCCCACCAGATGCCGGGCCGACCGGTGCCTGGTCTGACTCGATCGACGGCGAGCGCTCCGGACGCGGGGTCGGGACAGGCGTCGGATCGGGCGTTGGGTCCGGCGTCGTCACGGGAGCCGGCGTCGCGGCCGGCGGCCGCGGCGGCGCAACGACCGGGGGCGTCGTGGGGTCTGGCGTCGGCACCACGGTCGGCCTCGGAGTCGGGACGAGGGTCGGCAGCGCCGTCGGGATGGGCGTCGGCACCAGGGTGGGGGTTGGCAGCGGAATCAGCACCACGACCTCGACCGGGATGCCGATGGCCTCGGAGTCGTCGCAATCCTGGCTCCGGTGCGCGTGGTTGGACCACATCGTCACGCCGGCCTCCTTGGGTCGCGCCGTGATCGTGAACGTCGCCGATTCGAGGATCTCCAGCCGGCCGCCGCCGCTGTTGCTCCACACCACGACGGTGTTCCCGTCCGAGGACGACGACCAGTTGCGGCCGTTCGAGGCAACCGGGTCGCTCACCGCGTGGATCTCGTACTCCGCCGGGAGCTCGACCTCGAGGCAGCCAAGGTCGTCAGGTCCGACGACGTTCGTCAGGGTCATGTTGAAGGATGTGACGACGTCTGCCGTCGCGATGGCCGGGGCGGCGACCAGGGTGTAGACGATGACGACCGCCGATGTCGCGGCCGGCAGCGCCATCCCGATGAACGTCGCACCGACGACCGACGCCAGGATCCGACGGACCGTCACGCCACCCATAGCTCCGGCCTCCACAGCTGCGTCGGTTCCTCGCCCGGAAGGGGCGCGTCCGCGGCGGTTTCGATACCGGTGATGAACTCGGTGACCAGCTCCTCCTGGAGCTGCGTGCCGGCGGCGTCGCCCAGGCGCTTGAGCGCCTCCTTCACCGACAGCGCCTTGCGATACGGTCGAGTCGTGGTCATGGCGCTGAACGCATCGGCCACCGCGAGGATGCGACCGATGACCGGGATCTCCTCGCCGGCGAGGTGCTCGAGATAGCCGTCGCCGTCCCAGCGCTCGTGGTGATGGCGGATGCCGGCGCGCACGATCTCGACGTTCGGCACGTCCCGCACGATCGCGTCGCCCAGCGCCACGTGCTGCTGGAACATGCGGTACTCGTCATCGGTCAGCTTCGACGGCTTGCGCAGCACCACGTCCGGGATGCCGATCTTGCCGATGTCGTGCAGCAGCCCGGCGAGCTGGATGGTGCGCAGCATCTCGTCGTCGAGACCGATGCGTTGCGCCAGGAAGACGGCGTAGCGGGCCACGTCCTCCGAATGGCGCTTGGTATATCGGTCCTTGGTGTCGACGGCGATGACCAGGCCCTGGAGGACGTCGAGCGAGCCGGACATGGTTCGCTCCTCCTCGCCTGCCTGGGCGATGCGCACGCCGTCGCCACCGCTGGCCTTCGCCTCGCCCACCGCGACCGCTGCGGCCGAGAGCAGCTCGGTCACGGATGCGGCGTGATCGGGGAAGGCGCAGATGCCGACGCTGACGCTGACCGGCAGGCGCTCGGACTCGCCGAACTGGACGCTGAGCTGCTCGAGGTCGTCGCGGAGCTGCGCGATCGTGCGCTCGAGATCCGCGGTCCCGGCCCCCGGCCGTACCAGCAGGAACTCGTCGGGCCCGTACCGGGCCACGATCGATCCAGGCTGCTCGCGCTCGACGAGCCCGGCGACCATCAGCAGCACCTCGTCGGCGGCCTCGTGGCCGTGCGTCGTGTTGAGCAGGCGGAAGTTGTCGACGTCGACGAGCGCCACGCCGATGCGACCGTCATTGCCGCGCGCCGTCTCGAGCTCCTCCGCAAGCCGCGCGACGATCGCTCCGTGGTTCAGGAGGCCGGTGAGTGCATCGGTCCGCGTCGCGTCAAGGAGCTGGCGGTGCTGGCGGGTGAGCCGAGCCTGTGCGGCACGGAAGACGAAGAACAGGAAGCCGGCGAGCAGCGCGCCGGCGAAGAGGGTGACGAGCATGATGTCGCGGCGCGAGTCATTCAGGCTCGCGATCAGCTCCCCGGCGTCGCGCCACAGGCCAACCACGGCGAGCGCTCGGCCAGCCTCATCGAGGATGGGCAGATACTCCTGCACCATGCCCGCATCGTTCGGGAGGGTGCCCGTGGCCTCGATCGGCTGGTCCGCCTCGACGAGCACGGGAGCCGGCGTCGTGCCCGAGCGCGCGGCCTCCATGGCCTCGGAGGCGACACCCTGCTGGCCGATGGCGGATCGGGCGTCGCTCACGATCACGCGACCGTCGAGATCGCGGAGCTCGATGCGCACGATTGAGTCGTTCTCGCCCAGCGTGGCGAGCATCGCCGACAGCTCGGTAACCCGCTCGGGGGTCGGGCCGTCGGCGTCGATATCGCTGACGCGGAGGTTGGCGTTCACGAACAGCGCGACGAGCGATGCGTCCCTGCTCGCCACCGTGCTGAGGGTCGCGGTCGAGAGGCGGACCGAGGTGACCGCAACGAGCGCGCTGGCCGTGACCCCGACGAGCACGAGGACCACGCCGATGACGAGCGCCAGCAGCATCGGGCGGCCCCGTTCGCGCGTGGTCGATCGAGCAAGCACCATGGGTTCGGCACGATGGCAGCCGGGGTCCCCCGCTTGAATAGGAGATGCGACCCACTCGTACCATGCGGTCCCGATGGCGGCCACGCCGACCACCCTTTACCGACCAGGCCGGCCCGGTACCCCGCCCGTACGAATGGCTGGCCGCGCGCGAGTGGATCGGTCCTTCGGTAGACTCTGGGCATGGCCCTCGACCCGTCCCGGCCCGACTTCAGCGCGCTCGGCGAGCTCAGCGTGGTCTCGAACCCCGTCGCCGGTCACGCGTCGCCGTCGGAGGTGATGTACCCCGGCGGACCCCAGGTCGACGGAGGACTGCTCGCGCCGGGCGACCCGATGCCCGAGAACGCCGGTCCCGGCGGCCGGCGGCCGGAATGGCTGAAGGTGCGAATCGGTGCCGGCGCGACGTACGCGAACACGAAGCACGTCCTCCGCGACGAGGCCCTCAACACGGTCTGCGAGGAGGCCCGCTGTCCGAATCTCGGCGAGTGCTGGGCGTTGGGAACCGCGACCTTCATGATCCTCGGCAGCGTCTGCACCCGGAACTGCGGGTTCTGCGCCATCGATACCGGCCGTCCGCCGATCACCGACCTCGACGAGCCGCGGCGCGTGGCCGAGGCGACGAGGCTCATGGGCCTCAAGCACGTCGTCATCACCATGGTGGCCCGTGACGACCTCCCCGACGGCGGTGCGGAGATGGTGGCCGAGACGATCCGTCAGATCCGGCTCGAGAATCCCGGGACGAGCATCGAGGTCCTCATCAGCGACCTCAACGGCCGCCCGGCGGACATCCGCACCGTCGTCGAGGCGCAGCCCGACATCCTCAACCACAACGTCGAGACGGTCCCCCGCCTCCAGCGCGCCGTGCGGCGGCGAGCGCGTTGGGACCGCTCGGTCTCGGTGCTCACAGCCGGCCGGGATGCAGCCCGGGAGATCGGCTTCGAGGCGATGGTCACCAAGACCGGGATCATGCTCGGGCTGGGTGAGACGTGGGACGAGATCCTCGAGGCGATGCGGCTCCTGCGCGAGGCCGACATCGACGTGCTCACCATCGGCCAGTACCTGCGCCCGTCGCGCCAGCACCTGCCGCTGGTGAAGTACTACACGCCGGCCGAGTTCATGGCGCTGCGCCGCATCGGCCTGGAGATGGGCTTCCGTCACGTCCAGTCCGGGCCGCTCGTGCGCTCCAGCTATCACGCCGCCGAGCAGGTCCCCGGTGCCGAAACCGCCGCGGCGGCTTCGTAGAGGTCCGTGCCCGGTCGCGGAGAGATCCGGCTGATGTCACGACTTATATCGTTAGTGATATATCCGCTGACAGAGCGAACCCGCTGGACAAGCAGACGATGACGAGCGACACGCCCTTCCGCGATATCAGCGCAGGCCCGGTCGGGGCGGCGCCGCCGCTCCGGCGCCCTGACCCGAACGCACCGTTCCGCCCGGCGACCGACGAGCACCCGCTCCTCGCCGCGCACGGCGGGAGGCTCACCGTCGACCACCTCGGGACGGTCGCCTACGGCCCCACCTGGGAGCTCCAGGACGAGCTCGCCGAGCAGCGCCGCGGCCGGCGCATCGGAGACCGGCTGCTGCTCGTCGAGCACTTTCCGGTCTACACGATCGGCCGGGGCGGGAACGAGGCGAACATGCTCGCATCGCCCGAGCGGCTCCGCGAGATCGGCGCGGAGCTGATCCGAATCGATCGCGGCGGCGACATCACCTTCCACGGACCCGGGCAGCTGGTGGCCTACCCGATCGTGGAGCTGCGCGACCCGCTCGACCTGCGCAGGTACGTCCGAACCCTCGAGGCGGCGATCATCGACACAGCCGCGGCCTTCGGCGTCGCCTCCGACCGCGTCGACGGCCTGCCCGGAATCTGGGTGGGCGGGCAGCGCAAGCTCGCCGCCATCGGGGTTCGGATCAGGCGGGGCGTGACGACCCACGGCCTGGCCCTGAACGTGAACAACGACCTGCGCTGGTTCGACGAGATGATCCCGTGCGGCATCCCGGATCGTGGCGTCACCTCGCTGGCCGCCGAGCGGGGACGCCCGGCGCCGATGGACGAGGTCGCCGACGAGCTGGCCCGCCGGCTTGCCGCTCATCTCGGGCTCCGACCCGGCGAGGGCGCCGCCGGCGTGAACGGCCCCGGTGGCGGTCGCGAGCAGTGACCGACGAGACGGTCGTCGAGCGTTCGGGAGCGCCGGCCGAGGATCCCGCTCACGGAGTCCGGCTCGAGGTGGCGGCCTTCGGGCCGTGGGAGACGAACGCCTATCTGGTCTGGGACGGACGCTCGGCCGATGCCCTCGTGGTCGACCCCGGCATGGGCGCCGCGCAGCCGCTCATGGAGCGTGTGGCGGCAAACGGGCTGCGCCTTCACGTCATCGCGAACTCCCACGGGCACATCGATCACATCTTCGATGACGCGCCGCTCATGCGCGCCAGCGAGGCGCCGCTGGCCATCCACCCCGACGACGCCTATCGGCTCGACGGCCGCAACAACTACGGCTTCGAGATGGAGCCCGTCACCGCGACCCACGACCTGCTCGAGGGCGAGCAGGTTCGCATCGGCGACATCGTCCTCGACGTCCTGCACACGCCCGGACACACCGAGGGCTCGGTCTGCCTCTACGAGGAGCGTCGGGGGCTCTTGCTGGCGGGCGACGTGCTCTTCGCCGGCTCGTACGGGCGAACCGATCTGCCCGGCGGCAACGACGAGCAGATGGTGGCCTCGCTCGCCCGATTGGCGCGCGAGGTTCCGCGCGACGTCCGCGTGCTGCCCGGCCATGGTCTGGAGACGACCATCGGCCGCGAGCTGCCCTGGATGGAGCGGATCGCGGCCGCGGGGCGGCTCCTGGCTCCGTGAGCGGCCAGAAGGAGCTGATGCTCCGCGGCGAGCTGTATCGAGCGGCTGGCGATCCGGAGCTGGACGCCGATCTCCTCCGCGCCGACGAGCTCCTGGGCCGGTACAACGCAACGGGTGCCGGAGAGCGCGATGAGCGCCACCGGATCCTTGTCGAGCTGCTCGGCTCCGTGGGGGCCGGCGTTTCGATCCGCCCTCCCCTGTACATGGACTACGGCTATCAGACGTCGATCGGGAGCGGGACCTTCATCAATTTCGGCTGCGTGATCCTCGACGTCGGGGTCGTCTTCATCGGCGCCGACGTCCAGATGGGTCCCTACGTCCAGCTCCTGACTCCGACGCACCCCCTTCACCCCGAGACGCGCCGGTCAGGGCTCGAGGCCGCCGAGCCGATCACCATCGAGGACAACGCCTGGCTCGGTGGCGGCGTCATCGTCTGCCCCGGCGTCACGATCGGGCGCGACAGCGTGGTCGGCGCCGGAGCCGTGGTCGTCAACGACGTTCCTGCGGGGTCGCTCGCGGTCGGCTCCCCGGCCAGGGTGATCCGCAGTCTGTACGACGAGACGGCTACGATCCGCTGAGCACATACCCACGAGGTCCTGCACCGATGGCGAACCTGCGCATCACCCGCCTTGGGCATGGTGGCGTCCTGTACCGGTCACCAAGCGATGCCTGGGTCTGGGTCGACCGATGGACGGGCGCCCCGAACTACGCCGATGCCTACCGCACCCCGGAGAAGGTCAGCGTCGTCGCGCCGACCCACTGCCACTTCGACCACGTCGGCGACGACTGCGCCGATCTCGTCGAGCTGGCGAGCGTCGAGGGCGCGGCCACCATCGGCAGCCACGAGATGAGCGTGTACCTGGCCGGGCGCGACATCGAGGCGATCGGCATGAACAAGGGCGGCACGGTGGAGGCCGCGGGGATCCGCTTCACGATGGTCCACGCCGAGCATTCTGGCGGGGCGACGCTGACCACCGACGCCGGTCAGATCACGCGGGACTTCGGATCCTGGGGCTGGGTGATCGAGTTCGAGGACGGCACGACCGTCTATCACTCGGGCGACACGGACGTCTTCAGCGACATGAGCATCGTCCAACGGCTCTTCAGCCCCGAGATCGCCGTGCTGCCGATCGGCGGCCATTACACGATGGGCCCGCGATCGGCGGCGATCGCCCTGGAGCTCATCGGCGCGTCGACCGTCATCCCGGTCCACTACGCCACGTTCCCGATCCTGGCCGGCACGCCCGACGAGCTGCGCGGCCACACCTCGGTCGAGGTTGTCGAGCTCGAGCCCGGAGAGACCTGGGGCGAGTGACCGCAGACCTTCACGCGCCGGTGCGCAGGACCGATTCGACGACGACGTGCCAGACGAGCGTGGCGCCGATGACGAGGGCAACGGCGCAGACCACGACGTTTGCGGTCACGGCCCTGATGCGCACGGCCAGAGCGGGCGCCCCGTCGTCGCGATCGAGACGGACGTCCAGTAACGGGAGCGCCGCGAGCATGAAGGCGGCGAGCGGCGCGAGCACCAGGAAGAGATCGAGGAAACGAACCGTGCCGATCCAGGCAATGAGCGGGTCCGTCGCGGTCGCTATCGCCGTGATGCCGAGCTCATGACCGAGCAGCGACACCGCCACGACGATCAGGGTTGGTGCCACCAACAGCGCCGCCACGAGCGCGAATGTGCCCGGGTGACTGTGGGCTGGGTCGAAGCGCATCTGCACGCCTCCCTTCAAGTGCTCGTGGATGGCCGCGCGCGCCAGGTCCATGGCGTCGGCCATAGAGCTCTCGGACTCGTCGATCAGTCCTGACACCTCGGTGCCGTAATGGCTCCGCCACTCGACCGGATAGAGGCCCATGGCTCGCCGAGCGGCCGCTCGCCCGATCCGGCTCACTGGCCAGGCTCCAGGCGCCGGAGCCCGGTCTGGACGGCGCCATTGATCGTCCCGAGTCGGTCAGCCAACGCCGCGCGGCCGAGGTCCGTGAGGCGATACGGCCGGCGCCGACCATCGAGTGCCATGGCCTCGATCAGGCCGTCATCGGCAAGACGGGAGATGGCGCCGTACAACGTGCCCGGCCCGAGCCGCAGGCCGGCGAACTCGCGGATATCGACCATGATCGCGTGCCCGTGTCGAGGCTTGGCGGCCAGGCTGACGAGCACGAGCAGGTTTGGGTCGGTGCTGCCGGACATGTCGATCCACTACTACGTCGCACGTAGTATGCATGACGATGTCAACCGTCCTCGGTCGCGTCGGCGCCACAGCGGCCGCTCGTGTACCGTTCGGCCGATGCTCGGGATGCGCTCGTGAGGCTTGTTGTCACCTCGTTCGTCACCGTTGACGGCGTCATGGAGGCGCCCGGATGGGACGAGCACCGCGACGGCAGGAACGCATGGGCGCTCCGCGTCCAGGACGAGGAGTCCGAGCGGTACAACAACCAGCTCCTCGACGAGGCCGACGCGATCCTCCTCGGCCGCCGGACCTACCAGAGCTGGGCCGCGTTCTGGCCATCGGTCAGCGATGAGATCCCGATCGCCGGTCGCATGCACGAGATTCGGAAGTACGTGGCCTCGAACACCCTCAAGCGCGCCGACTGGCACAACACGACCATCCTGTCCGGTGACGTGGTCGCCGAGGTCGAAGGGCTGAAGCGCGAGCCTGGAGGCGACGTCCTCGTCTACGGCAGCGCCGACCTCGTGGACACGCTGCTGAAGCACGATCTCGTCGACGAATACCGTCTGCTCGTCTACCCAGTCATCCTCGGCAGCGGCAAGCACCTGTTCCGTGACGGGATCGACCTCCACCACCTGCGGCTGACCGAATCGCGCACGTTCGCCTCGGGCGTCGTCCTCCTCACCTACGTTCCCGAGGCAGAAGCCCCGACCGGTCCGTACGTCGAGGAGTTTCGATGGACCGACGAGCAGGTGCGCTCCCTCCAGGCCGCCCAGGACGTCGAGCGCGTGCTCGCCACCGTCCTCTTCACCGATGTCGTCGACTCGACGGCCCGCGCCGCCGAGCTCGGGGATCGGACCTGGCGAGAGCTCCTGGATCGGCACGACGAGACCGGACGGAGCGAGGTCGACCGATGGGGTGGCCGGATGGTGAAGACCACCGGGGACGGCATCCTCGCGACGTTCGACACCCCGACCCGCGCGCTCCGGTGCGCCTTCGGCCTGCGCGACGCGCTGCGTGCCGCCGGGCTCGAGCTGCGGTGCGCGATCCACACCGGCGAGATCACCCAGCGCGCCGATGACGTGGCCGGGATCGCGGTCCACATCGCCTCGCGGGTCGTCGGCGAGACCGATGCCGGCCAGATCGTGGTGACCCGGACGGTGCGTGACCTGGCGACCGGGACCGATCTCGGCTTCGCGCGGCTCGGATCCGTGGCTCTGAAGGGCATTCCGGGCCAGTGGGAGCTGTTCGAGGCCTCGCTGGCGTAGCGTGAGGCGGGCTCAGAACCACGGCCGCGCCGATCATCCAGCGCACGCCTGCAGCCTACTCGCCAGCTGCTCTGCGCCGTCACGGGATATATCACTAACGATATAACTGCTGACAGCCGCGAATTCGACAGCACCGAGGCTTGGCCAATCGCCTCAGCCCAGGTAGGAAGAGATCCATCGGGGCGTGGCGCGACGCCGAACGCGCAGCTGCTCCGCGCCGTCACGGGATATATCACTAACGATATAACCGCTGACAGCCGCGAACCCAAGACCAACAACGCCGGGCAAGAAGCCTCAGCCCAGGTAGGAGAGATCCATCGGACGTGGCGCGACGCCGAACGCGCGCTCGAACGCATCGAGATCGGTGAAGTTCGGACGGCTCATCGAGGCGATCTGGTCGTGGCTGACCGGAAAGATCGGCAGGATGCGATCGGTGACCGCGGTCAGCGTGCCGATGATCGGAATCGGCATCCCGAGCTTCCAGCGGCGCATGCCGGTGGCAGCCATGACAGCGTCCACGATCTCGCGGTAGGTGACCCAGGCCGGACCGCCGACCTCGTAGATCGAGCCGGCGCGGTCCGCATCGGTCAGTGATCGCTCGACCGCGATCGCCAGGTCATCCACGGACAGCGGCTGAAACCGGGTCTCGCCGTCTCCGGGGATGACGACGATGCCCGGAGACCACCATCGAAGCGTGGTCTTCACCAGGTTGAAGAAGCCGTCGCCCGTGCCGAACATGAGCGACGGCCGCAGCACGACCCACTCGAGTGAGCTGCCGCGCACCGCCTGCTCGCCGAGCCATTTGGATTGCAGGAAGCGCAGTCGCGGATCGTCGGTGACGCCGAGGACCGACAGGTGCACCAGGCGCTTCGCACCGACGCGTTCAGCGGCTTCTACCACCCGCCGCGTGCCTGCCACGTTGACCTCGGCGAACCTGCGGCGGCCAGTCTGGCGCGGGATGGCGGCCAGGTGCACGATGCCCTCGGCGCCGGCCACTGCGGCGTCGAGATCGCTCGTCGCCACGTCGGCGGCCCTCGCCGTGACGCTGTCGTCCCAGCCTTCCAGGCGTCGTCCGTCGCGGGACAGGGCGATGACCTCGTGTCCTCGCTCGACCAGGTGCGACACGACGTGACTTCCGACGAAGCCGGTGGCGCCGGTGACTGCGACCTTCATGGCCGTCATGCTGCGCCGATAACCTGCTACTGTCAAGGCGCACGTTTCCAACGAGCGGCCGGAAAGACCCGCACCTGCTACCGTCGGGTGATGGCCAGCAACCCGACCGGCATGGTCGTGACGCCCCACCCGCTGGCGACCGAGGCCGGCGTCGCCGCCCTGCGCGCCGGCGGCAGCGCCGTCGACGCTGCCGTGGCCGCCAACGCCATGCTCGCGGTCGTCTACTGCAACGCATGCGGGCTCGGGGGCGATGCCTTCGCCCTCGTATGGGAGCCATCCGAGGGACGGCTGCACGGCTACAACGGCAGTGGCCGATCCCCCGCCCAGCTGACGATCGAGGCGGTGCGCGCGGCCGGCCACGACACGATGCCCGCCCGTGGGCCCTTGCCGATCACGGTCCCGGGCGCGGTTGATGCCTGGGTCGAGCTCCTCGACCGGTTCGGGCGGCGAACGCTCGCCGACGCGCTGCTGCCCGCGGCAAGCGTTGCCGACGACGGCTACGCGCTGACCGCCATCAACGCCCGCTCCATCGCCACGGCGCTCCCGACATTCGACGAGGACGCGCGCGCGGTCTTCGGCTCGGCCGGTGGCGCCGGCTCGACCTTCCGCCAGCCACTGCTGGCCGCCACGCTCCGCGGCGTGGCGGAGGGCGGCCGCGAGGCGTACTACGCCGGTTCCATCGGCGAGGAGATCGCCCGCGCCATTGCCGAGGCAGGCGGCGTCATGACGGCCGACGACATCGGCACCCACCACGGAGACTGGGTCGCGCCGATCTCGACGACGTATCGCGGGGTCGAGGTCGCCACGATGCCACCGAATTCGCAGGGCATCACCGCGTTGATGGCGCTCAACGTGCTCGAGCTTCTCGCCTGGCCCGCGGAGCGCGGGCTCCACGCCCAGATCGAGGCGGTCAAGGTCGCGTGGAGCGAGCGCGATCGGTGCGTCGCCGATCCCGACCGGGGCCTCGCCGATCCGTCGATCCTGCTCTCGGAGGACCACGCGCGGTGGCTCGCGTCGCGCCTGTCGCCGGACGAGGCGCAGCGGTTCACGCCCACCAACCCGCCTGGTGGCGGCACGGTCTATCTCTGCGCCGCCGATGGCGACGGGATGATGGTCAGCCTGATCGAGTCGAATTACATGGGGTTCGGCTCCGGGATCATGGGCGGCTCGACGGGGATCATGCTCCAGAACCGGGGAGCCTATTTCTCGCTGGATCCCACACATCCCAACGCGCTCCGGCCACGGTCGCGGACGCTCCACACGCTCATGCCCGGGATGCTGCTGCGCGATGGGCGGGCCGAGGTGGCCTTTGGCGCGATGGGCGGCGACGGCCAGCCGCAGACCATGGTGCAGCTGGTGACCGGCATGGTCGACGACGGGCTTGCGCCCCAGGCGCTGGTCGAACGGCCGCGGTGGGTTGCCTCGACCGAGGCCGCCGGCGAGCCGTTGGGGCCGATCAGCATCGAGGCGGACGGGGCGGATCCCGCGACCGTCGGGGCTCTGCGGTCGCTCGGCCACGAGGTGGCGATCGTCGAGCCGCGAACGCCGGTCATGGGCTGGGCGCAGGTGATCCGGCGGCGCGCCGACGGCTCGTACGATGGCGGTGCCGATCCTCGCGCCGACTCGCTCGCGGCGAGCGCCTAGCCTCAGGCGGCCGCGCCGGCGCGCACCAGGCGAGGGGCGATGGCGGTGCCGATGGCGCCCGCCAGTGCAATCGCGCCGGCAACGGCGAAGGCGATCGGGATCCCCGCCTCGGCGGCGACGAGGCCCGCAACGAACGGCCCACCGCTGAAGCCCAGGTCGATGAACAGGGTGCCCGTCCCGGCTGCGGAGCCGCGCTCATCGGGTGCGACGCGCGCGAAGGTTGCGGCGAACAGCGCCGGCGTCATGAGCGCAACGCCGGCCGCGAGTGCCACGGTCCCGGTCATCAGGCCGCCGATGCCGGGCAGGCTGGCCGCGATGACGAGCCCAAGGGCGCACAGCGCCAGGGCCGCGGCCCCGAGGCGCATCGGAGCCACGCGGTCGGGAAGCCGCGCGAACGCGATCCGCATCACGACCACGACCCCACCGAAGAGGAGGAAGGTGAGGCTCCACGACTCGAGGCCGAGGCGCTCGGCATGCGGGCCGACCAGCAGCAGGAACCCGGCCATGGCCGCGACCCCGGTGAAGAGGGCGAGGCCCGGACCGATGGCCGCCCGATGGATCAGTGGGGCGGGACGCGCCTTCGCGGACGGAGCGCGACGCTGGAGCGTCTCGGGAACCCTGAGGGCGAGCAGGGCCGCGGCCAGGGCGAGCCCGAATCCACCTGCCCAGGCGGCGCCGAAGCCGCCCCACTCGATCAGGATCTGCCCGACGAACGGGCCGAGCGCAACGCCGACGTAGAGGGCAAGCGAGTTGTAGCTCAGGGCCTCGCCGGTGCGGCCCGGTGGCGCGAGATCGGCCAGGGCGGCATAGCCGGCGACGAAGTAGAACGCCTCGGCGACACCGAGCAGGAGACGGAGGCCGATGAGGGTCGTGACATCGGAGGCTGGCAGGTGGCCGAGCATGACGACGGCGACGAGAACCGCGCCTCCGACGAGGAGCGGCCGTCGGCCTCGCCGGTCGGAGAGCCGGCCGGCAAACGGGCGCAGGATCAGGGTCGTGAGGCCGAATGCCGCCGCGACGAGCCCCAGTCCCGCCTCATCCGACCCGAGCGGACCGGTGACGAAGAAGGGCGTCACCCCGATGATCAGTCCGGCGGCCGTG
The DNA here is from genome assembly GCA_963828485.1 of uncultured Chloroflexia bacterium. GTDB lineage: Bacteria > Chloroflexota > Limnocylindria > QHBO01 > QHBO01 > JACDBZ01. The sequence continues at coordinate 269,957 of CAWHEV010000010.1, read as the reverse complement.
AAGTAGGCCAGCTCCGATAGCGTGAGAGCGATGAACGCCGGCGTGAACAGCCGGTCGGAAGTCGTCGATTCCATCGCCCAACGGTGCACTCGGCGGCGACATCCCCGCATCGGTAGAACTGCCCATCCCCGGTCGGATCAGAGCAGGTCGTTCTCCATCGCGAAGAGCGCCGCTGCGGCACGGCTCGAGACGCCGATCTTGGTGTAGATGTGCTCGACATGGTGCTCGGCGGTGCGCGGCGAGATCGTCAGCTCGCGGGCGATGTCGCGGCTGGTGCGTCCACGGGCGACGAGGCGGAGAACCTCGACCTCTCGATCGCTGAGCCCACCGGCCACCGAGCTCCGGCGCGGCCGTTTCGAGGCGATCCCGGCGGCCGCGAGGACGGCGTCGACGACCTCCGGATCGAGGCGGCCCGCGTGCGCCTGCTCGAGGAGGGTTGAGGCAGCGCCCTCGAGATCGAGGGCCGCACGGTGCGGCCGATCCTGGGTCAGTGCCTGGAAGGCATCGGCCGCGGCCAGGATGCGTGGCTCGACGGGGAGATCCCGACCCTGCGAGCCGCGGTGATAGCCACTGCCGTCGAGGCGCTCGTGATGCATCCCGGCGATCTCCGCCATCGGCCGCAGCACCTCGGAGCGCGCGAGGATGCGCTCGGAATGGTAGGGATGGAGACGAACCTGCTCCCACTCGGTCGCGGTCAGCGGCCCCGGTCGCTCCCAGATGGCGGCCGATGTCCCCACCCGGCCAATGTCGTGAAGCAGCGCCGCCACCTGGAGCCGGCCGCGGGCCGGCTGGTCGAGGTCCATGCCGGCGGCCGCATCGGCGGCCAGCGCCGCGACTCCGCTCGAATGCCCGACGGTGAAGACCGACTTGAGGTCGGCCACGTCGCCGATGGCCGCCGCGACCTCGACGAGCTGCCGTCCCGCCACCGACCTGACCGGCGTGGGCTCGATGTCGAGCACCAGGTCGCGTGGGTCGCCGGCGTGCGCCTCGGCGAGGATCCCGGTTCCGTGCTCGGCAAAGGCAGCAACGACCTCCGGGTCGAGCTCCCCTCCCGCGCGACGGCCGAGCGCCACCAGTGCCGCATCGGCTCCGCCGATCCCATCGAAGCGCGATGCGGTTGCCGCCGCGGTCGCGATGCGCGCCACGACCGAAATCTCCTCACCCTGGAGCCCGAGCGCGCCGGACCCACCCTTCCACGACTCGGCCACCTCGTGCAGGCCGCGCCGAACCCCGTTCGACAGGTCGAGTCGCCGGGCGGTCGCCCTGCCGACTTCACAGCGAGCGGTCGCGAAGCGCCTGCCGAACGCGTCGCCGCGCACGAACGTGTAGAGCGCGACGCGGGCGAAGTCGAACGGGCCTCGGCCCTTCGTCGCCGCCCGCAGGTAGGTGTCGACCATGTCGCCCAGATCGTTCGCATCGGTCCGCGCGGCGGCGGCGTTGATGACCATCTCGTCGCCATACATCCCCGCCGTCTCGTGGGCGAAGCCGGCGCACCCGACGTGCTGGAGGAGGCAGGTGTAGAAGACGTCGGAGACGACCTCCTCCTCGAGGCGCATCCGCCGCGCCAACGCGGTGCCGATGATCGTCGTGCGCATCGACTCCTCGGCTGGCAGCGCGAAGCCGAGGTCGCTCAGCAGCGAGACGCTGGCGAGAAGGTCAGCGAGCCGGAGCAGCGCAGCCACGAGGACAATTGTGCGCCACGCTAGGAGAGGTCCTTGTCCTCCATCTCCCAGGCGTGATCGAGCGCGTGGAAGGCCGTGTGCCGCACCAGCAACGCGATCGTCCAGTTGCGGCCCCTCGCCATCTTCCCCTCCGCGTTGTACTCACGCAGCGCTGCGAGGAAGGCCGGCCGGTGGGCACGCAAGGCGTCAGGACTGGGGTCTTCGTCGGGAGGCGATGCAACGCCGACCTTCCTCGCCAGGTCCATCTGCTCGTTGAGGCAGACGTGGCGGACGATCTGGTCGCGACTGCGACCGCCGCCGCGCGGGCCCTTGCGCATCTCGGACGAGACGCGGGCGGCAACGTCGTCGAAGAAGCGCCACGCCTCCTGGAGCAGCGCGAGCTTCCGTTCGACCTCGTCTTCGGGCATCGGTCCCTGCTCGAACGACGACGGGGCGAAGGAGATGCCCCAGAAGTCGGTGGATCCCACGCCGACGTGGTCCTCGACGATGTCGAGCTCACCGGCGGCGTCGAACTCGGACTCGAGTCCGGCGCGCAGCGCGACGGTCCGGTATCGGTCTCGGTAGACCTCGAGCAGCTCGACTGCCTCGCCGGGCGTCTTTGCGCCGCGGCTCCAGCCGGGCCAGTCGATGGCGAAGGCGGCCACCTTCTTGTCCTTGGGGCCGTGCTGGACCACGATGCGGACGGACATGGCGACAACTCTACGACCGCAACCTGACACTCTTTGTCAGGAATAGGCGCCACCATGCGGATCGATGAGAAACTCGTTACGCATCGGTCTAGAATGACGACCCCCATGAGCAGCACCCCCTCCCTCGTCCATGCCCGCGGCCTGACGAAGCGCTACGCGAACGACTTCACGGCCGTCGACGGCGTGGACTTCGACGTGCGTCCGGGCAAGGCATTCGGCTTCCTCGGCCCGAACGGCGCCGGCAAGACCTCGACGATGCGGATGATTGCCTGCTCGAGCCCGGTCACCGAGGGCGACCTGGTCGTCATTGGCATGGATCCGCGCACGCAGGCGCGCGAGATCAAGTCGCGACTCGGCGTCGTGCCGCAGATCGACAACCTCGACACCGAGCTGACGGTGCGCGAGAACCTCGAGATGTACGCGCGGTACTTCGACATCCCCAACGATGTCGCTCGCAAGCGGGCCGACGAGCTGCTCGAGTTCGTCCAGCTCGACGAGCGCGCCACGGACCAGGTCGAGCCGCTGTCGGGCGGGATGAAGCGGCGCCTGACGATCGCCCGCGCGCTGATCAACGAGCCCGACCTGGTCATCCTCGACGAGCCGACCACCGGGTTGGACCCGCAGGCGCGTCACCTGCTGTGGGAGCGCCTGTACCAGCTCAAGCGGCGTGGCGCGACCCTCATCATCACGACCCACTACATGGACGAGGCCGAGCAGCTGTGCGACCACCTCGTCGTCATGGACAAGGCGAAGATCGTGGCGGAGGGGTCCCCGAGGCAGCTGATCGACGAGCACTCCACCAAGGAGGTGCTCGAGCTGCGCTTCACCGATGCGGTGCGCGACGGCCTCGATGGCAAGCTGGATGGGCTGGCCGACCGGATCGAGGCGCTGCCCGACCGCCTCCTGCTCTACACGCCGGACGGTGAGCACACTCTCGAGCAGGTGAACCAGCGGCAGATCCCGATCGAGTCGGCGCTGGTGCGCCGATCGAGCCTCGAGGACGTCTTCCTGCGCCTCACCGGGCGCTCGCTGGTTGAGTAGGTCGCCCTCATGACCGTCGTGACCGCGTCGGGCCGCGTCTGGCAGCGCAACTGGCTCGTCTACCGCCGCCTCTGGCATCGGTCGCTCGCGTTCGGGTTCCTCCAGCCCGTCCTCTTCCTCACGGCCATGGGCCTCGGCATCGGCACGCTGTTGACGCCAGATGACCTCTCCGCATTCGGCGGCGTGCCCTACATCGACTGGCTGGGCCCAGGGCTGCTTGCCGCGATGGCGATGCAGACGGCGACCTTCGAGTCGACCTACCCGATCATGAACAAGATCATGTGGGGCCGGAACTACGAGGCCATGCTCTCGACGCCGCTCGGCATTCGGAGCATCGTCGGCGGCGAGCTGGCCTGGTCGGCGTTCCGGATCGGCACGCTTGCCGCCGTCTTCCTGGTCGTCCTCGTCCTCTTCGGGATCCCGCGGTCGCCCCTGGCCATCATGGCCATCCCCTTCACCATCCTCGTGGGCGTCGCCTTCAGCTCGTGCCTCATCGCCTTCACCGCGACGCAGCGCAACGACGTCGGCTTCAGCGCGGTCTTCCGCTTCGTGATCAACCCGCTGTTCCTGTTCAGCGGCACCTTCTTCCCGATCAGCCAGCTGCCCGAGGTCCTGCAGCTGGCGGCGCTGGCCACGCCGCTGTACCACGGCGTGGTGCTGGTGCGTGGCGCGATCCTCGACCAGCTCGAGCCTCTCAGCGCCCTCTTCAGCCTCACCTATCTGCTGGTCATGTTCGGCATCGGCGCCTGGCTCGCCGAGCGCAATCTCGCGAAGCGCATGGCCGGCTGAGGATGGACCGATGACATCCATCGCCCGACCAGTCTCATCCTCCGGTGGTGGCGGCGGAGCGCTCGCGACTGCCTGGTCACGGGTGTGGCGCGCCCGGCGGCTGGTGGAGCGAAACATCATGGTCTACCGCCACCAGTGGATCATCATCTTCTCGGGCGTCTTCGAGCCGATCTTCTACCTCGCCGGCATCGGGCTCGGCCTCGGCGGGATCATCGGGCCGCTCGAGCTACCGGATGGCCGCACGATCTCGTATGCGGCTTTCGTGGCGCCGGCGCTGCTTGCCACGGCGGCCATGAACGGTGCGGTCTTCGAGACGATCTTCAACGTCTTCTTCAAGCTCAACTACGCCAAGACCTACGAGGGCGTCCTGGCCACGCCGATGGGGATCACCGAGATCGCCCTGGGCGAGCTGATCTGGGCGCTCATGCGCGCCGCCCTCTATGCGCTCGCCATGTTCGTGATCATGCTGTTTGCCGGGCTGATCCTGTCGCCGTGGGGCCTGCTCATGGTCCCCGCCGCGCTGCTCGTGGCCGGCGCGTTCGCCGCGGCCGGCCTGGCCGGGACGTCGTACCTGCGCACGGTCAACGACTTCGACGTGCCAATGGGCCTGATCGTGATGCCGATGTTCCTCTTCAGCGGCACCTTCTTCCCGGTCAGCGCCTATCCGTGGTTCATCCAGGTCTTCATGCAGGCGACGCCGCTGTACCACGCCATCAACCTCATCCGCGGCCTCTCGATCGGCCTTGTGGGTTGGGCGCAGGTCTGGGACTTCACCTACCTCGTGGTCTTCTTCGCGGTCTGCCTCTGGATCGCCATGCGCCAGATGGAGCGCAAGCTCATCAAGTAGGGGTTGCGCGTCGCCCTTCGGTGGCGGACCGATCCGCACGCGTCAGCGAATATGACGTTAGTGATATAACCGCTGACAGCGAGCAGAGTGCGCCCCGGGTCGGCCGATAGCGGGCCTGGCTCCTGGACCACCCGGCGCCAGGGATCAGACCACCCGCCGCCACGGCTCGTGTCGAGCCTCGTCGGCGCGGCGGTATGCCTCGGCGAGGATCGTGATCGGATGAACCGTGGGGACGCCCGAAGACTGCTCGATCTGCCAGCGGCACGTCTCGGAGTCGCAGGATGCCCTTGGCGCCCCCGCCTCGCGAGCCGCACGCACCTTGGCGAAGAGCGGGGCGCCCACGTCCTGGGCGATCTGCCAGCGCTCGACCTTGAGCCCGTAGGTGCCGGCCGCACCACAGCAGTCGTGGTCCGAGTCGGTGGCCTGGAGGCCGGGAACGAGCGCGAAGAGGTCCATAGCCGGTGTCCCGATGCCGTGGGAGCGCAGCTGGCACGGCGCGTGGTACGGCACCGACTCGGCCACGGGACCGAAGCCGGTGTCGAGCTCGCCGCGGTCGTGGAGGTCGACCAGCAGCTCGCAGATGTCCCACGTGGCCTCGGCCACCGCTCGAGCGTCAGGGTCGGCCAGGTCGAGCATCTCGCGATACTCGGCCTTGAGCGCGTGCGTGCAGGAGGTCGACGTGCCCACGATTCGATAGCCGGCGCGGGCGAAGGCGGCCAGCGAGTCGAGGTTGCGTCGCGCCTTGCGAGTCGCCTGCTCGTACAGCCCGTTGCTGATGAACGGAAGGCCGCAGCACTCCTGCTCGGGGACGATGACGGCGAAACCGTTGCGCTCGAGGATGGCCACCGCGTCGCGGCCGAGGTCTGGCTCGAACCCATTCACCGCGCAGCCGTGGAAGTACACGACCGTCCGATCCGGATCGGCCTCGACCGGGAGCGCCACGGGCCGATGCGATCCCCTCCACCAGGCGCGAAACGTGCGTCGCGAGAACGGAGCTAGCGGTCCTCGCCGGTGTACGCCGAGGACCTTCTCCCCCATCCAGCGAGCGAAGCGGTTGCGCAGGCCGAAGTTGGCGAGCGGTGCCAGCGGATTGGCGCCGAGCCGGATGAGCAGGTCGGTGTCGCTGATGAGCCGATTGCGGACCGATGAGCCGCGCTCGTCGACGATCGCCGCGCGGGCCCGGCTGTTCGTCTCGGCGATGAGGACTCCGGCCGGACAGGCGCGCGTGCAGATCCCGCAGCCGGAGCACAGGTCGACGGTGTGGTCGGGCGAGCTCGGCCGCGGCGATGGGCCGCGGAAACGCTGCGCTTGCGGACCGACGTACTTGGGGCCGGGGAACGCATCGGTCACGCGGCTGACCGGGCACACCGTGGTGCACACGTTGCACTTGATGCAGGCGTCGGTGCTGAAGGGCGGGAAGTCGCGGGCTGCCGCGTCCGAGAACGTCATGCCGCCGCCCGTCCGAGAGCGAGGGCGCCCGCCGCCCGGTGCGCCGTGGCGAGCGCCACGCCGTCGCCGCAGCGCTCGTCGAGGTAACGCATGCCCGCGAGGGCGGAGCCGATGACGAGGACGTTCGCGAGCTCCACGGCCCCGGTCGCGCCGATGGGGCGCAGCTCGGAATCGGTCCGGATCCCAGCGGCCTCGATCGGATGAGGCACCAGCGGGTCGTCGCTGAACCAGGCGTCATGAGCTGGCGACTCCACCGGTAGGCCGAAGACGCGTTCGTGGATGACGCCTTCGGAGTCCGCCCTGAAGCCACCCCCGCCGAAGCCACCGGTGGCGAGCACGAACCCATCGGCCACGAGACGCAGCGCGCGCGAGGCCGCCTCGGTGCTGATCGCTGTCACCCGGCCGCGGTCGCGCTCCACGTCGACGACGTCGAAGCCGATCTGCACCCGGCCGCCGGCCCCGCCGATGGCGGCGCGCAGCGCCTCGAACAGGCGCAGGCCCGGGACCGACGGCGGCAGGCTCGGGATCTCGAAGACGCCGGGACCCAGGGCCGCGCGGGCATCGTGGAGCGCGGCAGGATGGTCGCGGATGCCGAGGACCGCCGGCAGGCCGATGCGCCAGGCTCCGGGAGGCACTGCCCGAGCGATCGCGGCGAGGGCGTCCGCCCGCCAGCCAGCGTCGTCGAAGCGCTCGGCCAGGGAGCGCGCGTTGAGGTTGTGGAGCCCCTCGAGTCCGAGGTCGACCTCGACCGCGCGAATCTCGTGCGGTCCGTCCGGCCACGGGGCGGCGGCCAGGTTTCGGGTCGCGTACCCGGCCCAGGCGTCGCGGTAGCGGCCGATGCCGACGAGCAGCAGGCCATCGTCTCCCCACGGTCGAAGGACCGCCACCTGCGCCCGCGGCAGCAGTGCGGCGTGGCGGAGCGCACCGATCGCGGTCGGGATCTCGACGAGCGCGTCGTCCAGCGTGCCGGAGAGACCGATGCCCGCCGCCTCGAGTCGCGCGGCGTGGGCCTCCACCGACGGCGCAACCTCGGCATGGGCGATCGCGTACGGGTGCCCATCCACCGCGGCCAGGAGTCGCACGCCGGCCCGGGCCGTCGCCGCTCCGCTCGGGGCCGCCACGTCGAGGCCGCCATGCGTCCAATGCGTGGTGGCCATGCCCTTGGCGGCGAGGAACACCCGCGCTCCACGCTCGGCTAGCTCCGCGGCGCAGCTGAGGCCGGCGAGTCCCGCACCGATCACGACGACGTCAGCGGTCGGCATCGGCGGCTCCGGACCGCACCGGAAGCCGGTCGGTGGCGAGCGTGCCGCGCGCGATCCCGTTCGCCAGCCAGGCCTCGGCCAGCTGATCGCCCCAGGCGATGGGTCGCGTCCCACGGAAGCGCTCGGCGGCGAAGTCGCGCAGGGCGACGTTGGCATCGGGCGCCCCCGGCGCGAGGCGGCCCTCCGCACGGCGCGCGTCGAGCGCCGCGGCGGCCCGCGGCATGCAGAAGGCACCCTGGCATGGCCCCATGCCGAGGCGAGTCGAGCGTCGCAGGTCGTCGAGCGAGGAGTCGGCCCGTCGGTCGAGGGCCGCGGCCAGCCGCCGCGTGGTCACGAGCTCGCACTCGCACACCAGCTCGGCGTCGCCACCGCCGGTCGACTCGTGTTCCGCCAGGCGATCGCCGAGCCAGTACGGGCTGATGCCGGCAGGCTCGGGCAGGACGTCGTCGGCGGTGCGGCATGGCGCATCGACGCCCAGTGACCGCGACACGGCGTCGACGACGTCGCGGGCCATCAGCCGGTAGGTCGTCAGCTTCCCGCCCACGATGCTCCACAGGCCGCCGACGCCATCCCGCGTCGCATGATCGATGACGTGGTGGGCCCGGCTGATCCCGCGAGACTCCTCGTGGTGGCTGGCGCCATCGAGCTCGGCGGCGTCGTAGAGCGGCCGGGAGCCGGCGTAGGCACGGAGGATCCGCGAGCTGGAGAGCCCGGGAACGAGGCGTTCGCCATCGGCGAGGAGTGCGGTGACCTCGTCGCGCGTCACCCGCGCGTCGTCGGGGTCCTCGACGGTCTTGTCGGTGGTGCCGAGGATGCACACCGTGTGCACCGGGACGAGGATGTCGCCGTCGCCGGGAGGGGCCAGGCGGTTCACGACCGCAGACGTCAGACGGCGGTTGAGGATGAGCATCGACCCCTTGCCCGGGCTCATGTGGAGCGTCGCGCCGGCGAGCGCGGCCACGGCGCCGGCCCATGCCCCCGCGGCGGAGATGACGGCTCGACACCCGATCATCCGCTCCTCCCCCGTCCGCGCGTCGCGCGTTCGCACGGCCGCCACCGCGCCCGACGAGTCAAGCTCGAAACCGACGACCGGCGTGTACCGATGCGCCTGCGCGCCGAAGTCACGGGCGCTGGCCAGGTTCGCGTCGACCAGCTCCCACGGCTCGAGCGACGCGTCGGGCACGCGATAGGCTGCACGGACCTCGCGGTTGAGGAGGGGCTCGGCGCGGAAGAGCTCCTCGAGGGACACCGGCTCGGCCTCGATCCCGGCCGCGGCGCAGGCGGCCGGAAACCGCTCGAGGTAGTCGTCCGGATCCTCCGGCAGGGCGACGAAGTACCCGCCGGTGGGCTCGATCGTGCCGGGCGCAATCCGGCGCAGGACCGCGTTCTCCTCGATGCAATGACGCGCGGAGACCGGGTCCGACTCGATGTATCGGGCGCCGGAATGGAGCAGCCCGTGATATCGCCCGCTCGTGCCCGATGCGAAGTCGCCCCGCTCCACGAGCGTCGCGCTCAGGCCGCGCATGGCGAGGTCGCGGAGCACACCGGCACCCGTCGCCCCTCCCCCGATGACGACCACGTCGACGTCCGCGGCGGTCGCCATCAGCGCTCTCCGCGGAGCAGTGGCATCGCCCCCTTGAGATAGTCCCAGCCCGAGACGAGCGTCAGGATGGTGGCGACGACCATCGTCCACCAGCCGACGAGCTCGACGGTGTCGCCAAGGCCCGTGGCCGCCATCGGTCCCCCGGTGGCCGCGTCGTAGGCAAGCAGCAGCAACGCCATGCCGGCGAGCGTCGTGGCGGTCTTCGCCTTGCCCAGCGGGCGCGCCGCGATGACGATGTTCTCGGCCGCGGCCATCTGGCGGACGCCACCGATGACGAGCTCCCGCACGACGATGGTCGCGACGATCCACGTCGCGAGGAGGCCAACCTCGACCATCGCGACGAGGACGCCGCCGACCAGCACCTTGTCGGCGGTGAGGTCCATGAAGACGCCCAGCGGCGACACCTCGTCGCGCCGGCGGGCGACCCAGCCGTCGAGGTAGTCGGTCAGCGCCGCCAGGACGAAGACGACGAAGGCGGCCATGCCCAACCCGGGCGTGCCGGGCAGCATGAGCGCGATGACGACGGGCGTCGCGGCGATCCTCGCGACGCCGAGCATGTTCGCCAGGGAGCCGATCCTGGGCGGCGAGGGGTGCTGGGGGGTCATGCCGCTGCCACCAGGGCCCTGATGTCGTTCGCCGAGGGGAGCTTCTGCGCCGCGACCGCCAGATCCACGAGCTCCGCGCGCGTCCGCTCGGAGACCGCGCGCTTCACGGCGTTGAAGGCGCGAGGCTCCATGCTGAGCTCGTCCACGCCGAGCCCCACGAGCAGGGCCGCTCCGGCCGGATCGCCGGCCATCTCCCCGCACACGGCAACCTCGCAGCCGCGCTCCGAAGCCCGGGCGCCCTCGACGACCCTGCTCACCGCTCGCAGCACAGCGGGGTGGAGCGGGTCCTGGCGGTCCGCCAGGTTCGGGTTGCCGCGGTCGGCGGCAAGGAGGTACTGGGTCAGATCGTTGGTGCCGATGCTCATGAAGTCCATGATGACGGCGAGCTGGTCGGCGAGGAGAACCGCCGCCGGGACCTCCACCATGATGCCGACGCGCGGCTGAGGCGCGTCTGGGACGGCCTCGCGCGCCCGGTCCACGAGGTCACGCACGAGATATGCGTCGGCGACGTCGGCGACCATCGGCGCCATGATCGCGACGGAGCGACCCGCGGACCGCGAGGCGGCCAGGATGGCCCGGATCTGCGTCGCGAACAGGTCCGGGTGGGCATCCGCGAGCCGGATGGCGCGGACGCCGAGGAACGGATTGGCCTCCGTCGCCATGGCGACATAGGGAAGCGGCTTGTCGCCGCCGATGTCGGCCAGGCGAATGACCACCGGGGCGTCCCCTGCGGCCCGGAGCACGCGCTCGTAGGCGGCAGCCTGCTCCTCGAGCGAGGGCGCCGTCACCCGAGCGGCAAAGGCGAACTCGGTGCGAAATAGGCCGATGGCCTCCGCCCCGGACGCGAAGGCCGCCTCGGCCTCGGACGGCTCCGCGATGTTCGCGGCACAGACAACGCGGTGGCCATCGGCCGTCGCGAGCGGGCGCCCGTCAAAGGCAGCGTCCGCCTCGCGTCGAATCGACGCATCTCGTGCGGAACGCTCGAGACGTTCGCGTACGGCGGCATCGGGGTCGAGGACGGCGACGCCGGCATCCCCATCGATGGCGAGCTCGGTCGCATCGGCGGCGCGCGCCACGAGCCCGGCAACCCCGACAACTGCGGGAATGCCCAGCGCACGCGCGAGGATGGCCGCGTGCGACGTGCGTGATCCGCCCTCCAGCGCGATGCCCGCGAGATGCGTCCGGTCGAGCTCGACCGTGATCGAGGGGGCGAGGTCCTCGGCAACCGCGATCGACCGACGCTCGAGGCGGGGCGGTGGAGCTCCCACTACGTGGCGCGCGATGCGTGCCGCGACATCGCGAACGTCCGCGGCACGCGCCGACAGCACCTCGTCGTCCAGCTCCTCGAGCTGGCGCGCCGCCGTCTCCCCTGCCGATGTGATGGCGGCAACCGGGGTCATGCCGGCCGCCACCGCGTCGCTGGCGGAACCCAGGAGCTCGGGATCCCCGGCCATGAGCGACTGCGCCTCGAGAATCCCCGCCTCGTCCGGCCGCCCCTCGTCTCTGAGCCGGGCGGCGAGCGCCTCGAGCTCATCTGCGGCCTCTGCGGCCGCGTCGGCCAACGGCCGCGCGGGGACCGCCTCGGTCAGGTCCGGGTGGTGGATCCATGGCGCGCCGGTCGCCACGCCGGGCGCTCCAGGCACTCCGCGCAGCTCGACGCTCATCCGGCATCGATCTCCTCGCCGAGACCCGAGGCGACGAGCTCGACGAGCGCCGCGACGGCGGCCTCCGCATCGGCGCCCGTGGCAGCCAGACGGATGCGGTGGCCGCGCGCGACGGCGAGGCCCATCACACCGATGACGCTCTTGGCGCTCGCCTCCTTTGCCGGATCGCGCGTGACGTTGGCGACTCGGACATCCGCCGCGAATCCGCCCGCGGCCTTTACGAACGTCGCGGCAGGACGCGCATGGAGCCCGGATGGGTTGCGGACCTCGACCTCTGCCTCAGGCATCTGGTTGCACGGCCTCCTTCTGGCCGATCCTGCGCTCCGTGCCGGCCCGGAGGCGCGCGATGTTGTCGGCGTGGGCGACGGTGACGAGGACCCCGGCGGCCAGGGCGTAGACGATGGCGGGCACCGACGCGGCACCGAACCACCAGAGGATGAACGTGATGACCGGTGCCAGCAGGGCGCCGATCACCGATCCGAGCGACACGTACCGGCTGCGCCACATGACCGCGAAGACGATGGGCACGAGGATCGCGATCGTCCAGATGCTCATCGCTCCGAGCGCGCCGGACGAGGTCGCGACGCCGCGTCCACCGGTGAAGCCGATGAACGCCGACCAGTTGTGCCCGACGATCGCCGCGAATCCCGCCACCGCGGCCGCCCACTCGACCTGGGAGTCGGAGGCGAAGAGCAGCCGCACCAGGACTACGGCGGCGACTCCCTTCGCCACGTCCAGGACGAGCACAAGCGCGGCAGTTCGCGCGCCAAGGGTCCGAAGAGCGTTGGTGGCACCGGTGCGATGGGATCCGTACTCGCGAAGGTCGATGCCGCGCGTCATCCGCCCGATGAGCAGGCCAAACGGGATGGCACCCAGCAAGTACCCGAGGATGGCGGCGAGCAGGAAGATCATCCGCGGTCCCCGAGCTTGTCGATGGATGCCGCCTCGTCGGCGGCGGCACGCACGCCGTCCAGCCCGTCGCCGGCCGATGCCTGGACCGCGGCCACGAAGGCTCCCTCCACAAGCGGCCCGCTCGAGATCACGGTCCGCGTGGCCGCCTCCGCCGGCAGCAGCTCTTCGATGGCCGTGGCCGCCGAGAGCACGGCGCTGCCGAGGTCCGCCACGATCACGACCCCCGAGCCGGCATCGGCTCGGGCAATCGCTTCGGCGATGCGCACCGCATCGGTCCCGACCGCGCCGTCGGCAAGTCCACCGGCGGCGATGAGCCGCGGTCCGTCATCGGCGAGGTTGGCCAGCTGGGTGACCAGGCCGACCGTTGCCTCGGCCAGCTCGCTCGAGTGGGAGACGACGACGATGCCAACCATCGCCGGCGATTCGTCGGTCATGCGTCGTCCTCCGATATGGGTGAGCCCGGGACGACCGCCATCGATCGTCCCGGGCCGAGCTCGAGCCTAGTGCTCTTCCCAGTCGAGGGCGCGCTGCACGGCCTTCTTCCAGCCGGCGTACAGCTTCTCGCGCTTGGCGTCATCCATCTGGGGCTCGAAGCGACGGTCGAGCGCCCAGTTGTTGGTGACGTCGGTCGTGTCCTTCCAGAACCCGACCGCCAGCCCGGCAAGGTACGCGGCACCGAGCGCCGTGGTCTCGCTGACCTCGGGCCGCTCGACGGCCACTCCCAAAATGTCGGCCTGGAACTGCATGAGGTCGTTGTTCACGACCGCTCCGCCGTCGACCTTGAGCTCGGTGAGCTTGACGCCCGAATCGGCCTCCATGGCCTCGAGGACCTCGCGGGTCTGGTAGGCCATCGAGTCCACGGTGGCCCTGGCGATGTGCTCGATCGTCGACCCGCGGGTGAGCCCGACGATCGCGCCACGGGCGTACTGGTCCCAGTACGGCGCGCCGAGGCCGACGAACGCCGGGACCATATACACGCCCTCGGTGTCGTCCACCGCGCCGGCCAGCTTCTCGATGTCGGCCGACTGGTCGATCACCTTGAGGCCGTCGCGGATCCACTGCACCGCGGCGCCGGCGATGAACACCGATCCCTCCAAGGCGTAGATCACCTTGCCGTCGTAGCCCCAGGCGATCGTCGTGAGCAGCCCGTTCTTCGAGGGGACCGCCTCCTCGCCGGTGTTGATGAGCATGAACGCGCCGGTGCCGTAGGTCTGCTTGGCCATGCCGGGCTCGAAGCACGCCTGCCCGAACGTGGCGGCCTGCTGGTCCCCGGCGTCGCCGGCGATCTTGATCGAGCCGCCCAGGAGCGTCGTCTCGCCGTAGACCTCGGACGATGGCCGCGCCGTCGGCATCATCGCGCGCGGGACGTTCATGATCCCGAGCAGCTCGTCGTCCCAATCGAGCGTGTGGATGTTGAAGAGCAGGGATCGGCTGGCGTTGGAGTAGTCCACGACGTGGACGCGACCCTCGGTCAGACGCCAGATGAGGAAGCTGTCGACGGTGCCGAAGAGCAGCTCGCCCGCCTCCGCCTTCTCCTGCGCCCCGGAGTTGTTCTGGAGGATGTGGCGGATCTTCGTGCCGCTGAAGTAGGCATCCACCGGGAGACCGGTCTTGTCGCGGAACTTCTCCTCGTGCCCGGCGGCCTTGAGCTCGTCGCAGTAGCCCGCTGTGATGCGGCTCTGCCAGACGATGGCGTTCTGCACCGGCTTGCCGGTCGACTTCTCCCAGACCACCGTCGTCTCGCGCTGGTTGGTGATGCCGATGGCGGCGATGTCGTCGGGGGACGCCCCGGCATCCGACATCACCTTCTTGGCGACCGCCAGCTGGGAGTCCCAGATCGCCTCGGGGTCGTGCTCGACGTGCCCGGGCGACGGGAAGATCTGTGGGAACTCCTGGTTGGCAGAGGTATGGATCGTGCCGTCCGCGTTGAAGAGGATGGCGCGGCTCGACGTGGTTCCCTGATCCAGGGCCAGGACGTACTTGGCCATTCGATCGCTTCCTACCTTTCGGTTGCTGTTTGTTGGTGGATCACGGTTCGTGGCTCAGGGACCTGCGCTCGCACCGATCGCGTCGCGCAGCGCCTCGAGCATCATCGTGGCCGACGTGGCTCCGGGATCCTGGTGGCCGGCCGCGCGCTCGCCGAGATAGCTCGCCCGGCCCTTGCGCGCCACAAGTGGGGTGACGCGGTCGCGACCAACCGCTGAAGCCGCCGCTGCGGCGTCGAGCGCCGGCCCCAGCCCATCGCCGACTGCCGCGTCGTACGCCTCGAGCGCAGGAGTCACGGCATCGACCATCGTCTTGTCGTCGAGCTCGGCCTTCCCGCGCTGGATGAGACCCCCGAGGCCGGCATGCAGTGCCGTACCGACCGCTGCGGCATCGGCCGACCGGGACTCCCCGAGCGCCGTGGCGACCCTCAGGAAGAACGTTCCGTACAACGGCCCGGAGGCGCCGCCGACGGTCGAGATGAGCGTCATCCCGACCGTCTTGGCGATCGTCCCGAGATCCGCGTCGTCGGGCAGTTCACCGACCTTGGCTCGGACCGCGGTGAAGCCGCGGTCCATGTTGATGCCGTGGTCGGCGTCGCCGATCGCCGAGTCGAGCCTGGTCAGCTCTTCCCGGCTCTCATGAAGGCGGTCGGCGAACATCTCGACGAACCGTCGCATCGCCGCGACGTCGAGCTCGCTCATTGCGAACCCGTCACGCGCCCCATCGCAGGGCCGCTGTGTGAACCGGCGCGTCCCACAGGCTCACCATCTCGTCGTCCAGCTTCAGCAGCGTGATGCTGCAGCCGGCCATCTCGAGGCTGGTGATGTACGAGCCGACAAGGTTGCGCTCGATCGTCAGTCCTCGGTCGCGGCACATCGCCGCCACCTTGTTGAACACGACGTACAGCTCGAGCAGCGGCGTGCCGCCCATGCCGTTGACGAAGGCCAGGACCCGGTCGCCCGAGCCGAACACACCGTCATCGAGGATCGGGCCCATGAGCGCCTCGGTGATCTCGTCGGCGCTGGCGAGAGCCCGCCGCTCACGGCCGGGCTCCCCATGGATCCCGATCCCGATCTCCATCTCGTCGTCGCCGATCTCGAACGTCGGCTTGCCAGCCGCAGGCACGGTGCAGCTCGTGAGGGCCATCCCCATCGAGCGGACGTTGTCCTGCACGCGCTGGCACAGCGCGGTCACGGCGGCGAGGTCCTGCCCCGCCTCCGCGGCCGCTCCGACGATCTTCTCGGCCAGGACCGTGCCACCGACTCCACGACGGCCCGCGGTGTACAGCGAGTCCTGCACCGCGACGTCGTCGGCGATGACGACGCTCGTCACCTCGATCCCCTCGCCCTGTGCCAGCTCGGCGGCAAGCTCGAAGTTCATGATGTCGCCGGTGTAGTTCTTCACGATGTGGAGCACGCCCGCCCCACCATCCACCGCCTTGGTGGCGGCGAGCATCTGGTCGGGGACGGGCGAGGTGAAGACGGCGCCAGGACAGGCGGCATCGAGCATGCCGAGCCCGACGAAGCCGCCGTGCATCGGCTCGTGGCCCGAGCCGCCTCCGGAGATGACCCCGACCTTGCCGGATCGCGGGGCGTCGGCGCGGACGATGACGTTCGGCTCGATGACCTTGAGGAGGTCACCGTGCGCCGCCGTCATGCCGGCCAGCGCCTCGTCGACGACGGCGTCGGGGGCGTTGATCAGCTTCTTCATGACGCTAAACGACCAGGAAGTTGGTGAACAGCTGCTGGAACGCCACCGCGCCCAGGATGCCGCCGATCACCGGGCCGACGACCGGAACCCAGCTATAGCCCCAATCGGACGAGCCCTTGCCGGCAATCGGCAGGATGGCGTGGGCGATGCGCGGACTCAGGTCGCGCGCCGGATTGATCGCGTAGCCAGTCGTTCCACCCAGCGAGAGGCCGATGCCCCACACGAGGAAGCCGACGAGAAGGGCCGCGAGGCCTGGTCCAAGCTCGTTGCTCGTGATCGCCAGCACGCCGAAGACGAGCATGAACGTGCCGATGATCTCGCTGATCAGGTTGGCGACGGTGTTGCGAATCGCCGGGCCGGTGCTGAAGACCGCCAGCTTGAGGCCGGGGTCCTCGGTTTCGGCCCAATGCGGCATGTAGTGCAGCCAGACGATCACGGCGCCGATGAAGGCACCCAGGAATTCTCCGCCGAGATACCACGGCACCAGGTCCCACGGGGTCGAGCCGATTGTCGCGAGGCCGATGGTGACGGCGGGGTTCAGATGCGCCCCGGTCAGTCCGCCGATCGCATACACGCCGACCGCAACGGCCAGCGCCCACCCGGTGGTGATGACGATCCAGCCCGCGTTCTGGGCCTTGGACTTGGCGAGGAGGACGCCGGCGACGACGCCGTCGCCGAGGATGATCAGCAGCCCGGTGCCGATCGCTTCAGCGACGAAGATGGACGGTCCGTCAGTCAGCATTGATCGAGTCCTCAGTGCGAGCCTGTGACTCCCCCACGTGTTCGCGCGGGCAGCCACGCGCGGCGGGCCGCCCTCTGCTGATGGGTGTGCTCCGGTCGCGCCCTCCTTCCCACCGTGCTGGGTCCACGGCCACCGGGCCGAGCTCACGGGATCACCCGGGCAACAAAAAAGCCCGCGCCTCGACACAGCCGAGGCGGGACTTTCCATGACGCATCGTCCCGCGATGAGTCCTGCTGTTCTACTCCCCGATGCCGATTGGTGTCAAGGCTTGGCGAGGACTCTCCAGGGTCGCGGCCAGCGCGTCTGCGACGTCCTGGCGCACCACGATGGCCTCGGCAAGCGCGAGGCAGTCTCTCGCCTCCGCGGCATCGGTGAGGAGGCCGTATCCCACGATCGGGCGCCGAAGCGCGGCCCGCTCCGCGGGGCGCATGTGGCAGAGCACCGCGGCGGGCGAGATGACGGTGCCGATGCCCGGCACCATCGGCGCGGCGGCGAGGCTGCGATTGACCCCCGTCGAGTCGAACGCATGAGCGTGAATGAGCCCCAGGCCGCCTCGCCCGGCAACATGGGCAGCCACGTGCGGTCGCCGCGTGAACACGACCCGGATGTCGAGCGTGTCGATCATGAAGTCGACGGCGGCGCGGTCCGCGTTCAGCCCTCGCACGCTGTCGAGATCGACCGCCAGGTCGGCGTCGCGATTCGCGGCCCGCTCAACCACCGCGGTGAGGTCGATGTCGCGCAGCAGCACGCCCGAGGGGAATCCGCGGGGCTGCCGCACCGGTCGCCCGCCACCATCGGCGATGAGGACGCGTGGCAAGGTCGGGCGAGTCGCCTCAGGCGACATCACGACCCCACAGGTCGACCGCGCTGGTCGTGATTCCGGTCGCGCCCGCGGCCATGACCGCCCTCGCGTCAGCCTCGGTCCGGATGAAGCCCCCGGCGAGAAGGGGGACGTCGAAGCGAGGCATCACCGGGGCAAGCGACGGCAGTAGCACCCCCGGCAGGATCTCGATGATGTCCGGGCGGGCGTGGGCCACAGCGGCGAATGCCGAGTCGAGGTGGGTTCGGCGCGACAGCAGGAGCCGCTGGATTGCGATGGCGCGCTCGTCACGGATCGTCCCCATCAGGCGTCCGTGGGACGTGATGATCGCGTCGGTGCCCGAGCGTGCCAGCCACGAGATGCCATGGGAATCGGCGCGCAGGCCGTCGATCAGATCGAGGTGGACTGCAGCGAGCTTTCCCGCCTCGTGGATCCTGGCGATGATGGACCCGAGCGTCAGCCCGCTCCCCCGCAGCAGGAAGACGATGGGCACCCGGCTCTCGAGCACCGTCGCGAGCTGGCTCTCTAGCGTCACTGCGGCGCAGCATGGGTTGCCACGCAGCCTGGCGACGAACTCGGCGACAGCCGGCCTCGCGGTGCCGATCATGGACTGGGTTGCCTTCGCGCCGGCTAGCTGGGCTCCCGCTCCTGGCCCTCGGCGAAGTCACCACGGCGCTCGTCGGTGTGGTCGTGCTCGCGCTGCTCCTGGCCTTCGGCGAAGTCCCCCTTCGGGACCTCGTGGACCGTGGCGTGACCCGCCTCCTGGCCCTCGGCGAAGTCGCCGGAGTGCTCCTTCTCGGGCGCGTGGTCGTGCTTCTCCTGGCCCTCGGCGAAATCTCCGTGCTCGTCGTCGTGGTCGTGGCTGTGGTCGTGGCCATGGCTGTGGTCGTGGTCGTGGTGGCTCATGCGAGTCTCCTTCGGTGCGTCACGCGGCGGCGGCCCGTCGCTGGAGGAATCGGAGAGCGACGATGATGATGAGCGCAAGCGCGCCGACGGCGAGACCGACGTACAGCGCCCGTGGCATCCCTTCGCTCCATTGTAGGCTGAAGGCCACGACCCCAAAGACCGCGGCGATGAGCACGCTCCTCAGCCAGAACCGTGCCGTGAACGCACCCGGACTGGCCCCACCGCCGGTCCGTGAGCGACGCTGGGCGCGGCGGACCGCGTTCCGCTCGGCCCGGCTCTTCGCCGCGGGAGGCACGGCCGGGCCGCGCTCCACGCCCTTCATCTGGCGCTGGTAGGCGCGCCGCTCTTCACGTGACATCGGTGAGAGAGTCTATCCCCTCGGATCGACCTCTCGACGCGGCGGGCGCCTGGTGCCGGAGGGACCCATGCCGGTCGGCTGACCGGGGTACTCGACCTTGAGCTGGACCGGGTCCGACCCGAAGAGCGCGTTCAGGAACCAGTCGAGCGAGACGCGTGCCTTGCCGCCGATACCCGGCACCCGGCTCCAGTAGTAGCCGCGCCACATGAACCACGCGAGCCAGCCGCGAACGGAGACACCGAAGACCTTCCCCACCCCGGTGTGGTTGCCGATGCTTGCCAGAGTGCCGATGACCTCGTAGCGGAACGGCTCCACCTTCGCCGGTTGGCGGTCGATCGAGGCCATGATGTTGCGGGCCAGCCGCTTCGCCTCGCGCACCGCGTTCTGGGCCGTCGGCGCATGGAACTCGCCCTCCCGCTCGGCATTCGGGATCCGGGCGCAGTCGCCGATGGCCCAGACCCCTTCGCGGCTGGTCGCCATGGTGGCGTCGACGGTGACCCGACCGGCCCGGTCGACCTCGATACCGGCATCGCGCGCAACCGGCGACGGTTGGACACCGCCGGTCCACACGACCGTCCGCGACGGGATGAACGTGCCATCGCCGAGATGGACGCCGTCCTCGCGAACCTCGGTCAGCGCCGTCCCGAGGTGCAGCTCGAAGCCGCGGCGTCGCAGCTTGCGCTCGGCATAGGTCCCCATCTCCGGCTCCTGCTCGGGAAGCACGGTCTCCTTGAGCTCCACGAGATGCAGGCCGATCTCTTCGCCGCGGATCTTCGGATAGAACCGACGGCGGACGCGCCGCACGAAGTCCTCGAGCTCCCCCGCCGTCTCCACTCCGCTGAAGCCGGCACCCCCGATGATGAACGTGAGCTGGGCACGGCGCGCCTCGGCATCATCCTCGAGGTCCGCCCGCTCGAGCATCTCGATGACCCGGTTGCGGAGCGCGAACGCATCGGCCAGCGTCTTCATGCCGACCGCGTAGTCGCCGATGCCCTTGATGCCGAAGGTGGCCGTCTCACCGCCGAGTGCCAGCACGAGCGTGTCGTAGTTGAGCCGATGCGGGTCGCCGTCGCCGCCCAGCACGGTCACCTGCTTCGCGTCGAGGTCGATGCCCTCCACCTCGCCGGTCACGGCCCAGCTCGACGGGCGCCGGAGCTGCGCGCGCAGGGCCGTGACGCAGTGGCGCGCCTCGAGCTGGCCGGAGCACACCTCGGGCAGGAGCGGCGTGAAGAGGGTGAAGTTCTCGCGGCTCACGAGCCAGATCTCTACGTCGTCGCGTCGTCGCGTGAGCTTCTCGAGGTGGCGCGCCGTCTCGACCCCGGCGAATCCGCCGCCCAGGACGAGCACCCGGTGCGGCCAGGGTGGCTCGGACCGATAGATCGTGCGCATGCACCGCCGATGATGGCATGCGTTCGGGCTCCGTCGTTGGCCGCGTCAGGGCCCTACGCCGCAGCGTCGGGTTCCTCGCAGCGACAACCAACGGAGAAGCAAAGGGCACTTCCTGGCCGGCTGTTGCTCGCCCCGATAACCACGTGCCCGACTGTGGACCGTTTCGGCCCAGCGTCTCCGATGGTTACTCAGCCTGGTAACTGCCAACCCGGCGATGGCGAAGGGATCGCCCTGGATCGGCGCCCTCTCGCCACCGATCGGCGTCGGCCGCTACCATAGCCACGAGATGCAGCCGCCGATCCACGAGATCTTCGATCAGTTCAAGCAGCAGCTCCCCGATATCGACCCGGCCGAGACCCAGGAGTGGCTCGACTCGCTCGAGGACGTCGTCGAGGCAGCCGGGCCGGAGCGTGCGCGCTTCATCCTGTATCGGTTGCTCAAGCGAGCGCGCCAACTGCACGTTGGCCTGCCGGCGCTGACGCAGACGCGGTATGTCAATACCATCAGCCCCGAGCAGGAGCCCTATTTCCCGGGCGACGAGGCCATGGAGCTGCGCGTCCGCCGCATGATCCGGTGGAACGCGCTGGCCATGGTGCTGCGCGCGAACACGACCTATGAGGGCATCGGCGGCCACCTGTCGACGTACGCCAGCGCGGCGAGCCTGTACGAGGTCGGCTTCAACCACTTCTTCCGCGGCTCCGACGACGGACCGGGCGACCAGATCTACTTCCAGGGCCACGCGGCGCCGGGCATCTACGCCCGCGCCTTCCTGGAGGGGCGCCTCTCCGAAGAGAATCTCGACCACTTCCGGCGCGAGTCGCTGACGCCGGATGTCGGCCTGTCGAGCTACCCCCACCCGCGGCTGATGCCGGAGTTCTGGCAGTTTCCGACCGTCAGCATGGGCCTCGGTCCGATGGCCGCCGTCTACCAGGCGCGCTTCAACCGGTACCTGGCGGCGCGCGGCATCGCCGACACCACGCGAGCCAGGGTCTGGGCATTCCTCGGAGACGGCGAGATGGATGAGCCCGAGTCGGTCGGCGCTCTCAGCCTCGCGGCTCGCGAGGGCCTCGACAACCTCACGTTCGTCGTCAACTGCAACCTGCAGCGCCTCGACGGCCCGGTGCGCGGCAACGGCAAGATCATCCAGGAGCTCGAGTCGGTCTTCCGTGGTGCCGGCTGGAACGTGATCAAGGTCATCTGGGCCCGCGAGTGGGACGACCTGCTGGCGCGCGACAAGGACGGCGTGCTGCTGAGCAAGATGAACGAGACGCTCGATGGCGACTACCAGCGCATGGCGGTCAGCGACGGCGCCACCATCCGCGACCAGTTCTTCGGGCCCGATCCGCGCCTCCGCACCCTCGTGGAGCACCTGTCCGATGACGACCTTGCCAAGCTGCGCCGTGGCGGCCACGACTACCGGAAGGTCTACGCGGCCTACGCCGCCGCGGTCGCCCACACCGGCGCGCCGACGGTGATCCTGGCCAAGACCGTCAAGGGCTGGACGCTCGGCCCGGGCATCGAGGGCCGCAACGTCACGCACCAGGCCAAGAAGCTGACGGCCGACGAGCTGAAGATCTTCCGCGATCGCCTCGAGCTGCCGATCCCGGACGACCGCATCAAGGAGGCGCCGTACTACCACCCCGGCACCGATGCCCCCGAGATCCAGTACATGCTCGAGCGCCGAAAGCAGCTCGGAGGCGCGGTCCCGCGCCGCACGTTCACCTCGAGGCCGCTGCCAGCCCCGTCGCCCGACACCTTCGACGAGTTCTTCGCCGGCTCCGACCGCGCGGCCAGCACGACGATGGCCTACAGCCGGATGATGCGGAACCTCGTGCGCGACCCCCAGCTCGGCAGCCGAATCGTGCCGATCATCCCCGACGAGGCGCGCACCTTCGGCATGGACCCGCTCTTCAAGGAGGTCGGGATCTACAACCCGCTGGGCCAGAACTACACGCCGGTCGACAAGGAGCTGCTGCTCAGCTACATCGAGAAGACCGATGGCCAGCTGCTCGAGGAGGGCATCACCGAGGCCGGCTCGGTGAGCTCGTTCCAGGCCGCCGGCACGAGCTACGCGACCTGGTCCGAGCCGATGATCCCCTTCTACACCTTCTACTCGATGTTCGGGCTCCAGCGAACCGGCGACCAGATCTGGGCATTCGGCGACGCGCGCGGCCGCGGGTTCATGATGGGCGCCACGGCCGGTCGGACGACGCTGACCGGTGAGGGGCTGCAGCACACCGACGGCCATTCGCAGGTCCTTGCCAGCGTCCTGCCCACCGTGCTCGCCTACGACCCCGGCTATGCGTACGAGCTCGCCGTCATCGTGCGCGAGGGCATCGATCGCATGTTCGGCGAGCGCGGCGAGGACGTCTTCTACTACGTCACCCTCTACAACGAGAACTGGGTCCAGGCGCCGAGGCCGGACGGAGCGGATGAGGGGATCCTGCGCGGCCTCTATCGGTTCAGCCGGGCAGAGGCGGGGTCACGGCGTGTCCAGCTGCTCGCGTCCGGGCCGATCCTGCAGCAGGCACTGCGAGCGCAGAAGATCCTCGGCGAGCGCTACGACGTGGCTGCCGACGTGTGGAGCGCCACCAGCTTCCAGCAGCTGCGCAACGATGCGCTGGACGCGGAGCGCTGGAACCGCCTGCATCCCGATGCCGAGCAGCGGATTCCCTACGTGAGCCAATGCCTCACCCCGGCCGAAGGACCGATCGTCGCGGCCACCGACTACCTCAAGTCAGTGCCCGACATGATCGCGCGGTGGGTCGATCGGCCCTACACGGTCCTGGGCACCGACGGGTTCGGGCGCTCCGACACGCGTGATGCGCTCCGCGACCACTTCGAGGTCAACGCCGAGCAGATCGCCTACGCCGCCCTCCATGGCCTGTGTCTCGACGGCAAGTCGACGCCGGACGAGCTGAAGCGGGCCATCGGCGAGCTGGGCATCGATCCCGACCGGGTCAACCCGCTCTACGCGTAACGCCCGGCTTCAGCCGCCGGTGAGGAGCGGCGTCCCGCACGCGGCGCAGAAGGCGTCCTCGCCCGACACGATGACGGTGCGGCATCCGCGACACCGCGGCGGCGCGAGAGCCCGCATGGCGGCGGCGAGACCGGCGACCAGCCCGACCAGATAGCGGCGTGGGCCCGTGCCACGTGCCGGCGTCGATCGCCCCCGCGACCCGGCGGCGACGGGGCTCACGACCGGGTAGACGATCGCACGCGCCCGGTACTCGTGGAAGCTGCGACGCTCGCGATCGTACTCGGCGCGAGCCTCGGGATCGATCATCATCCGCCGCACCGCGTTGACGACGGCCATCTCGGCTGTCGCCCGCGTCGAGCCGTTCCGATCCGGGTGGAACGCGCGGGCCAGGCGCCGACATGCCGCATTCACCTCGTCGGACGAGGCGGTCGGGGGGACCCCTAGCAGGACGTAGGCGTCACGGTCGGGAGTGTAGGGAAGCAGGGATGAGTGCATGGGTCGCTGGCACCCATGGTACCGCGTTTGCTCGACCGTTGACGTTTCGCACCGCACGTCACGATTGGTAAGCGGTAGTGCCAATTATGCATCATGGCTTGACAGATTGATAAGCACCGGTCTAGATTGCCTCTATCAAGACATCAGGAGCGGAACCAACGCGCTCCGCAGGAGGCCACATCCCATGATCGAGCAACGCCTCTACTATCCGCATCTCCTCGAAGACCAGGCGCGACTGAGGCGGCCCGAAAGTCGCCTCGGAACACGGCGCGTCTACGGCCTGGTGCGCGACCTTCGGATCGCCATCACCCGCGAGCGGCGCTGACCCGTGGTCCACGACGTCATCGCCACCTGTCCGGTATGCACCGGCGAGCTCACCATCACTCGGCTGCACTGCCGCAGCTGCGGGACAGCCCTCGAAGGTGAGTTCGGCGCCGGAAGGTTCGGGCGGCTCGACCGAGAGCAGCTGAGCCTGCTCGAGAGCTTCCTTCGATCGCGGGGGAACCTCAAGGAGATGGAGCGCGAGCTCGGGATCAGCTACCCCACCGTCCGTGGCCGCGTCGAGGCACTCATCCGCGCTCTCGGCTTCGGCGACGAGCTCGCGCCGGACGACGAGCTCGATGACGATGCGCCCGTACGCGCCGATGACCTCGACGGGACCGCCGATTCTGGGGCCCAGCGGCGCGCGATTCTCGAGCGCCTGGCACGGAAGGAGATCAGCGCCGAGGAGGCGGCCGATGCGCTGCGCAACCTCGGAGCTCAACCCTGATGCCGCGCTTCGTCCGGATCCAGGAGATCGACCACGACATCGGCGCGGATGGGCGGTTCGCGCTGCGCGTCACGAGCCCCGAGGTCGAGCTCCGCGCCCGTGGAGGTTCGACGGCGCGCATCCGGGTGAAGTTCGAGCTGCGAGCCGCCACCGATGCCGAGGCAGACGAGCTCTTCGAGCGCGTCCGCTACGACGCCAGGCAGGGGGCAGGCTCGCTCGAAGTGTCGGAGCCGAAAGAGGGCCGCGGAGCGATGGGCTCGATCGCCCGCCTCCTCGACATGGGCTCCACTCGCATCGATACCAGCGTCACCGCGGAGCTCCCGGCCGCCACATCGCTCACCTACGAGGGTGTGAGCGCGGACGTCGACGTCACCGGATTCGGTGGCAGGCAGGAGTACAAGACGGTCTCGGGCGACCTCGTCCTCGACGACGTCGGCGGCGACATCCGCGTACGCGCCGTCTCAGCCGACGTGAGCCTGCGGGGAAGTGACCCGGTGCGACTCGAGCTGAACACGGTCAGCGGCGACATCTCGGCCTTCGCGCCACGCTTCGACAGCCTGCGCCTCACGACGGTGAGCGGTGACATCGAGCTCGAGGGCGATCTGAGCCCTCAGTCCGAGTCGCGGATCGAGACCGTGAGCGGCGACGTCCGACTCGGCGTGGCCGTCGGCATGACGCTCGAGGTGCGCGCCCTGGCCAGCGACGTCGGGATCACGCTTCCCCATCGATCGGAGGGAGCGCGCGACCGCCGGCGCTACGTCATCGGTGACGGAAGCGCCCGGGTCGTCTTCAGCTCGATGTCCGGCGACCTGGTGGCCACCCAGCCCCGGCGCGCGCCACCGACGCCGCCGACGCCGCCGACCCCACCGACTCCGCCCACCCCGCCGACTCCCCCATCGCCGCTCACGCCCCCGATGCCTCCGGCTCGGCGCCCGTCGGCCCGGACGAGCAGCTCGCCATCCTGCGCGCACTCGAGCGGGGCGAGATCGACGTCGACGAGGCGGCCGCGCGACTGGCCGGGAAGGACGCTGATGCCTGAGGAGCTGGAGACGATCCTGCGCCTCGTGGCCGAGGGCCGGCTCACGCCCGACGAGGCCGCGCCGATCATCGAGGCGCTCACCCGGGCCGAACGCGCGCACGATTCCGCCGACGCAATCGGCCGCGCGGCGGTACGCCACGCCGATCGCGCGGCTCGGCACGCCGCTCGCGTCCAGCGCCACCTCCAGCGGGCGGAGCGGCGCGTCGACGAGGCCGTCGAACTGGCGACGAACGGCCGCCAGCTTCGGATCCGGGTCACCGAGCGCGGGCGACAGGTCGTCAACCTGCGGATCCCCATCGGGTTCGTCGACACCGCGCTTCGCTTCGTGCCGGGCTCGGCGGGGACCAGGCGGCGCGCATCCGCG
Organism: uncultured Chloroflexia bacterium; assembly: GCA_963828485.1. Lineage (GTDB taxonomy): Bacteria > Chloroflexota > Limnocylindria > QHBO01 > QHBO01 > JACDBZ01. The sequence goes on along the minus strand of CAWHEV010000010.1, from coordinate 243,856 downwards.
ACGCCGTCCGCTCCGGCGTGGTCGGGCCGATCATCGACGTCGAGGATGCCGACGGTGCGGGTGGCGTCCTCATCAGCGTCGAATGATGGTGAGCTCGGCGTTCGTGATCGATCCAGTCTGCTTCGGCGTCGCCGCGCCGGCCGTCTTCCTGGTCCGGGGCGGCCGGCGCGCGGCGCCGCCAAATGGCAGGGCGCGTTCGAGCTGACCTACCAGCCGTCGACGGCGGCGATCCAGCTCCCGTCGGGCAGCTCGTGGGCGTCGACCTGGTGCATCCGACCGCGGGTCCACCCTCGGCCGGTGCCGCTCACGACGGGACGTTCGCGGAGCGCGGTCTCGGCGTAGTCAGTCGGGGTGAGGCAGTCGATCGTCGCGGCGAAGACCTGCATGCCGTAGTCGACGGAGCAGTCCTGGCCGAAGCGCAGCAGGCGCCCGTCGTGCCGGACCACGCGGCCCGCGGGCCGGGCGATGGTCGGGTCGTTGTAGACGACCGGGCTGGCAGGATGGGGCGCATATGGGCCGAGCGGGTGGTCGGCGACGTGAAGGTCCAGCCTGCCCCACTTCCTCGCGTCGTCCCGGCCACCGGTGAAGAGCCACCACTTGCCTTCGTGCTCGAAGATCGTCGGGTCCTGGCGCGGGCCGTCGTCGAGGAGATCGGCGGCAGGCTCCCAGCGCATCGGGAAGTCCGTGGCGCGATAGGCGCGGACCACGCCCGCCGCCGAGGACTCCACGAGCAGGTGCGGGACGCCGTCGACATCGAACGCGAGCGGATAGCTCAGGTGATGCGGCTCGGCAGAGCACGACGCCCTCGTACGTCCACGCCCGTCCGTCGGGGCTGGACGCCACCGCGATCTCACCCCGCCACTTTGTCCAGTTGAGGACCTCGAAGAAGCAGAACCAGCGCCCACCCCACTGGAACAGGAACGGATCCGCGACGAAGCCGGCATCGATGTCGGTGACGCTCTCGCGGGACAGGATCGGGTTGCGGAACCCCGGTATCGGCCCGAGGTGCAGGGGATCCGGGCCGCCGAACAGGCCGATGGCCCAGTTGGGTCGGTTCCGCAGTCGAGCCGGCTGAAGCTCGGGAGGGAGCCTGTGCAACGCGCGGCCGACTGCGCGACGCGTGCGCCCCGTGAGCGATCGGCTACGAACCGGCCGAGAGCGCCCGAGCGGGCCGGGGGCAGCGGCGGGCGCTTCGATGGGCTCGGCTCCGCCCAAGCTCTGGAGCTGCGCCTCTCGGGTGGTCCTATCGGGGCCCGAGCCCGCCGCAGCATGGCCCGGCGCAACTGTCAGCCAGCACATCGACAGCACCAGGGCGGTTGAGGCCACTCCGAACCGCCCACTCACAGGGCGGGTTCTCGGACTCGGTCTGCTTGCGGCCCTGGGCACGCGGTGCAGCAACAGATCGGCTCCCCTCTCAGCGACGCCCATCCACGGGCGCCGGATTGCCGGTCATTGTACGGCCGCCTTGCGAACGCTCCAAATAGCGCGTCCGTCGGTAGAATCGAGCGCTGTGAGCGCTCCGCCCCCCTCCGCGTGGTGGAAGGGTGCCGTCATCTACCAGGTCTACCCCCGCAGCTTCGCCGATGCGAACGGCGACGGCATCGGCGACCTTGCCGGCATTCTCGGACGCCTGGATCACCTGCGCGGGACCGATGCGTCCCTGGGCGTGGACGCCCTCTGGCTCTCGCCGATCTACCCCAGCCCGCTGGCCGACTTCGGCTACGACGTCAGCGACTACACGGGCGTCGCTCCCGAGTTCGGCACCTTCGACGACCTCGATCGGCTGATCGAGGCGTGCCACGCTCGCGGCCTGCGGCTGCTCATGGACCTGGTGCCCTGCCACACCTCGGTCGAGCACCCGTGGTTCGTCGAGTCGCGTTCCTCGCGCTCGGCTGCGAAGCGCGACTGGTACATCTGGGCCGACCCGGCGCCCAACGGCGGCCCGCCCTCCAACTGGGACGCAATCTTCGGCGGGTCATCGTGGGAGTGGGACGACGCCACCGCCCAGTTCTACCTGCACACCTTCTACCCGGAGCAGCCTGACCTGAACTGGCGCAACCCGAAAGTGGCGCGCGCCATGGCCGACGTCATGCGCACCTGGTTCGCACGCGGGATCGACGGGTTCCGGGTGGACGCCATCTTCGCCGCCATCAAGGACGACCTGCTGCGCGACAACCCGCCGGATCGGCGCCCTCACCACATCCCGGGGCTCGGGGTGGCCGAGGGCGTCAAGGATCCGTTGTGGAGCATGAACCGGCCGGAGGTCCACGACGTGATCCGCGCCATGCGGCACGTGGCGGACGAGTTCCCGGGACGCGTCCTCGTCGGCGAGACGTATCTTCCCGTCGAGGAGATGGTTCGCTACCTGGGCGATGGTCGCGGCGACGAATTTCATCTCGCCTTCGACTTCGAGCTGCTCCTGTCGCCGTGGGAGTCGCGTCATCTCGCGCTCGCCATCGAGCGCGCCGAGGCGCTCCATCCAGCCGGCGCGTGGCCGACGTACGCCATCTCGAACCACGATCAGCCGCGCCTCGCCACACGCTGGGGAGAACGCCGCGCGCGGGCCGCGGCATTCCTGCTCCTCACTCTGCGCGGTGTCGCGGTGCTCTACGCCGGCGAGGAGATCGGCATGGTCGACGCCGATCCGGCCGACTTGCCCTCACCGCCGTTCGACCGCGCGGGCCGCGACGGCTGCCGCACGCCGATGCAGTGGGATGCCACGCCGACCGGCGGCTTCACGAGCGGCGTGCCGTGGCTGCCACTCGTGGACGCGGAGGTCCGCAACGTGGCCGCTCAGCTCGACGAACCCGGCTCTCTCCTGTCGCTCTATCGGCGCCTCATCGCAGCGCGCCGCGCCAGCCCGGCGCTCGGCCGAGGGACGCATCGGTCGATCTTCGGCGTGGCTCCCGACGTGCTGGCCTGGCGTCGCGAGACTGAAGGCGAGCGGGTGCTCGTGCTCATCAACACCGGCGACGAGGCGCGCCGCTGCGACCTTGGTGCGATCGCCGAGACGAGCGGCGCTGTCATGGTCGCGACGGGCGACCGCAGCGGCGAGGTGTCGCTGCAGGCGCTGACGCTCGATCCGCTCGAGGGGCTCGCCCTGAGCCTGGAGAGTGCTACCGTCCCGCCGTGACGCGCTCTGGCCAACCGCCCGACGACCGGCGGGTCGACCCACTGCTCGAGGTCCGTCGCCGCGGTCGCGGCAAACGGCCGGGCGACGCATACGTCCGGATCGTGCGGCCGTTCGACAAGCAGTTCGAGCGTGGCGACGACGAGGGGGAGCTCATCGCCACCGAGCGGACGCTCCTCCAGCGAAGCGGCTGGAGGGCCGGGCTGCGCGGATTCCGGACCTGGCTGATCGGACGGCCGATTCATCGCGACCGCGAGGAGCACGAGCGGCTCAGCAAGACGAAGGGCCTGGCGATCTTCTCGAGCGACAACATCAGCTCGTCCGCCTACGGCCCCGAGGAGATCATGCGAGTGCTGGTGGCTGCCGGGGCCGGCGCACTGGCGCTGACGCTGCCGCTGGCTGGGCTCATCGTCGTCATGCTCGCCATCGTCACCGTCTCGTATCGGCAGACGATCAAGGCCTACCCGCACGGCGCCAGCAGCTACATCGTCGCCAGCGACAACCTGGGACCCACCATGGGCGTGCTCGCCGCCGCGGCGCTGCTCATCGGCTACGTCGTGACGGTCGCTGTGTCGGTCTCAGCGGGCGTGCTCGCGCTCACCTCGATCCTTCCGGGCCTCTTCGACCAGCGCGTGCTGATCGGCTCCCTGCTCGTCGTGATGCTCATGCTCGGCAACCTGCGTGGAATCCGCGAGTCGGGCACGATCTTCATGATCCCGACCTACGCCTATATCGTCGTCATGCTCGCCATCATCGGCTACGGCGTGGTCCAGACCGCTCTGGGTAATGTTCCGGACTTCGTGCCGCCGCCCTCGTGGGAGGTCGTCGAGGACACGGGCCAGGTGCTCGGGATCTTCCTCATCCTGCGGGCGTTCAGCCAGGGCGCAGTGGCGCTGACGGGCGTCGAGGCGGTGTCCGATGGAGTCCCCGCTTTCAAGCCTCCCGAGTGGAAGAACGCGCGCACGACGCTCACCTGGGCGGCGATCGTGTTTGCGATCCTGTTCATCGGAATCGCATACCTCGTCACGACCCTCGGAATCATCCCCGATCCGAGCGAGGAGCAGACCGTCCTCAGCCTGCTCGTCCGCCAGCTGACCGGCGACGGAGTTGTCCTCGTGGTGGCCCAGGTGGCAACGGCCCTCATCCTGGTCCTGGCCGCGAACACGAGCTTCGCCGACTTCCCGCGACTGTCGAGCTTCCTGGCGCGCGATGGGTACCTGCCACGCCAGTTCGCCTTCCGCGGCGAGCGGCTCGCGTTCACGACTGGGATCGTGGCCCTGTCGCTCATGGCGATGGCGCTCATCGTCGGCTTCGAGGCCAGCGTCTCCGGCCTCATCCCGCTCTACACGCTTGGCGTCTTCATCGCCTTCACCCTGTCGCAGGGCGGCATGCTGGTTCGCTGGTGGCGGCGACACGAGGCCGGCTGGCACCAGGGCCTGGTCATCAACGGCCTCGGCGCCGCGACGACCGCCGTGGTCGCGGTCGTGGTCGGCGTCAGCAACTTCACCGAGGGTGCCTGGCTCGTGATCGTGCTGGTGCCGATCCTCATGGCCCTGCTGATGGCGATCAACCGCCACTACCGAGACCTGACTGCCGCGCTCGAGATCGACCATGTTCCCGAGGCGAAGGAGGTTTCGGCCAAGCCGATCGTCATCGTCCCGATCGCCCGCCTTGACCGGCCGGCGCTGGCCGCGATCGCGTTCGCCAACTCGATCAGCAGCGAGGCGGTGGCGGTCCACATCACCAACGATCCCGACGCCGCCAACGAGATGCGTCAACGATGGCCGTCGTGGGCATCATCGACGGCGCTGGTGGTCGTCGAGTCGCCCTACCGGGCGCTCATCGGTCCGCTTCTGGCCTACATGGACGCTCTCCAGGAGCAGGCGCCGGAGCGCCCGATCGTGGTCGTGCTCAACGAGGTCGTGCCGCGCCACTGGTGGGAGAACTTCCTCCACAACCAGACCGGCCTGCGGCTCAAGCTGCGCTTGTTCTCGCGCCCGAACACCATCGTCGCCGATGTCCCCTACACCCCGCCGAGGATGCCGAAGAAGGCCTGAGCACGGGCGCCAGTCCGTCCGCGATTGCGCCGTGCGAGGCTCTTTCCGCCAAGATCTTGTCAGCTACCAATCTCGAGTGGCTAAGGCAGGTTCGGCCGGGTTGATACGGTCGAACGCCCTACGCGCCACGCTCAGAAGACGTCTGGATCCGCGCCGGATTGGCCGATTCGAGCCATCTGCGTCGCCTTAGACGGCCCGGGTTGGTATCTGACGAGATCAACGCGCACCGAGGGTCCACGCCGCAGCAACTGTTGACACGCGGGCGTATCGTGGCGATCCGTCGCAGCGTGCCCTCGCGCGACAGCAATGTGCCCCCGCGCGATCGGACGGTGACCAGGGAGGCAGGGAGCTCGGCATGGGTACGCAACCAGGGGGACCGGAGAATGGCGCGTCCGCGACCAACGGCGCGCCGGCGACGAACGGCCACTCAGACGAGTCCGATCTGCTGCCGCTCGGTGTCGTCGCTGCACCCGAGGCCGGCGGATGGGCGGTCGTCAACCTCACCACGCTTCGAGTCGTGGAGCCCGGCTACGTATGGCCCCGACGCGAGCTGGCGGTGCGCTGGGCGCGCCAGGAGCTCGAGCGCGAGCGAACGGAGGAGGTCGAGTACCGCCGCCGGCAGGATGAGCCGGTGGAGCGAGGGCTGGCACGCTCGTGGGCCGGAAGCTATCCGGACCTCCCGGATTCCCCCGAGGCGAGCCGCTAGCGCCCAGCTCCTCTGACGAGCCGAGATGCAGCGACGCCCAGCACGAAGGCGCCGCCGATGAAGAGGAGCGGTTGTCGGCGGGCGCGCTCCTCTACCGAACTGACTATCTGGCGCATGTCGGTCTCGTGCAGGATGCGCGCGATGGCCTCCGCCTGGTCCGCCGCCGCGCTCGCCACCTCGGCGATCTGGGGCTGATCGGTCCGCAGGTCGCCGGAGACGCGGCGCATGGTAGCTGCGATGCCCTCCGCGCCTTCCGCCGCGAGCTGCAGTCCTCGGTCGGCCTGCTGAATTCCGACCTCTGTTCCCCGATCAACGAGGTCGCCGCCGCGCTCGATCGCCTCAGTGTCGATCTCATTGAGGGATGGTTGGCTCGTCTCGGCGCCGGGTTGCCAGTCGGGGCCCCGGTCGGAGCTGGATGTGGATCGGCGCGTCATGGGAGACCTCGGATGGTGTGACTTGTCATTAGGCGTTGCCCAATGCACCCGGCGTGCCACGTCTGCCAGCCGGCCAACCTGGCGGCCGATGAAATGCGATCAGGATGATGCCGACGCTGCACCGCGCCCGGCGAATCAGCGGATCGAGGACGGGCAGCAGCGCACCGGTGGAGCGAGGGTTGGCACGCTCATGGGCCGGCAGCCAGCATGCGGTCGACGGCCCGCGCGACGCGATCTCCTAGGGCGGCTGACGCTCAGCGCAAATCGAGCCGGAAGTAGCGGCCCTCGCCGAGGATGTGGCGGCGCGCAGCCCGATAGAGCAGGTTGGCGGGGAATGGCTGTTGCTCTCCGGCCGCCGCGATGACGGCATCGCGCTCCGGACCCGCATCGAGCGGCTCGGCCCGGACGTCGATGGGCGCTTCCGGCCTCGGAGCGATCCGGCCGCGTCCCGCGCGCCGCAGGTTCGCCGTCCAATCCACCTCGCCGTTGGGATGGCCGACGTACCAGTGGCCCTCGACCCGGATCAGGCCCACCAGCGCGCTGCGGTCGCGGCCCGACGTCCGTCCGCGTACGGTCAGGCGCGACGTGATCCCCAACCCCACGCTGAACCATGTCCAGCGCATCAGCGGATCGATGAGGCGGATGAAGGCATAGGCGAGGCGGAAGCCGATGCTCCACGCGACTGACCGTCTGGGCGTCATGTACCTGATACGAGCGTGAGCCCTCCGTGCACCAAGCCACCCCGACCGCGCTGACTTCTCAGGCGGACTCGGCGGCGCGCTTCATGCCCTGAGCCTCGGTCGTCATGTACCGATTGGTGAGACCCTTCCAGAACAGGGCGACGACCGGGACCAGCAGGCCTCGCATCTCCAGTGTCAGGGTCAGGCGCGAGCGGCCTTCGTCCAGCGCCTCGACACGGTGGCCCGCGACGCTGGTGACGCCGCCAGTCTGCTGGCGGTACTCGAAGTAGGACGGCGCATCCCAGACGGTGACCTCCCAGGTGCCCTCGGGCAGCTTGGGTTGCTTGATGCGAACACGGCTGCCTTCACCCACGGGAGCAGACGTGAGGAGCTCGACGACGTCGACCGTCTCAATCCGCTGCGGCCACGCTGCGAGATCGCTGAGCACATCCCACACGCGCTGCTGCCGGGCGTCGATGTCGACCGATTGCTCAAAGCGCATCGCGGACGGTCACCTCGGAGGTCGCTCAACCCTGCCCGACGGGTCGTGGGGCGAGGAGGAACTGGCACGCCCGGAGGGATTCGAACCCCCGACCTGCTGATCCGAAGTCAGCTGCTCTGATCCGCTGAGCTACGGGCGCACGATTCACGCTCAAACAGAGCGGATAACTCGGAGCCATTCTGCCACAGGGCTGGCGACACATCCATGATCAGTCGGGCACGGCGGAGCGAGGGCTGAGGGCGCTTGGCCACCGCGGCGCGGCTGCAGAAACACTTGGGGTGCCGATGGCATCAGTAGAGTGTGGACTTCGACCGAGGGGATGCCGTCATGGACGTGACCCCTACTCAGAGTGACAAGTCTCTGGTGGCTCGAGCGGCGGGCGGAGATCGCGCTGCCTTCACCGACCTGGTCATGGCGCATCACCCGGACATGATCCGATTGGCGGCAGCGATCGTGAGCGACCCGGATCTTGCTCGCGACGCGGTGCAGAGCGCCTGGCAGCGCGCATGGACCGGTCTTCAAGGATTGCGGGACGAGACCCGGGTGCGATCGTGGCTGCTGTCCATCGCCGCCAACGAGGCGCGACAGCTGCTCCGCAACCGGCGGCCGACCGAACCCCTTCCCTCTCCGAGCATCCTCGAATGGCATGACGAAGCCCCTCGAATCGACGAGCGCGGGTTCGGGGACGAGTACCGCTCACTTGAAGCAGCCCTTGATCGGCTCGATCCACGTGACCGCGAGCTGCTGGCCCTGCGCTACGTCATCGGATTCAACTCCGTGGAATTGGGAGCTCATGTCGGGCTAAGCGCCGAAGGCGTTCGCGGTCGACTAAAGCGTGTGTTGGACCGCGTCCGCAAGGAGTTGGCAGATGCTTGACCAGGAGCTCGAGCGACGCGTGACAGCCGTTCTGCAGGCCAGGGCTGATGAAGCCTCCCAGCGATTCGATCCCCACCACGTGGCCGAAGCCGCGATCCGTGGAGCGGCCGCCAGGGCTTCCCGCCGGCGATGGAGGTGGGCCACGGCAATCGCCGCGGCGGTGGCCGTGACGCTGGTCGTCGGCGCGCTGAGCCGGAATGCCGTGGCTGATGCGCCTCAGCCCACGTCCACCCCGAGCCCCTCTGCCACGCCTGCACCCAGCCCATCTGGAGCGGTGCGCGGAGCACCGTCTGGGACGGGCTCCTTCTTGCGGACCTTTGCGTACGTACTTCCGCCCGGCCGCCCCATAGAACTGTTTGAGTACCCCAACATCATGGGATTCGTCGAAGCCGATATCGAAGCGCCAGATCTAAGCAGCGAAATCTATGCGGCCACTGGCGCCATGGGAGCGGTCCAACCCGGCGCCCACGGGGTTGTCGTCGCGGTCGTGGATGAGCCAGTAACCCATGCATGCCCCCCCGGCCCAGAGCGATCTGTTCCAATGCGCCCGGCTCCGGCCCAGTTCTTGGACGACCTCCGGGACATCGCGGCCATCCCTGTCGGCCCTGTGACTTCGACCACCATTGATGGTAGACCTGTGCTGACCACCGCCATATCAGGACGCGGGCAGCTATGTGGCTCTGACTTCCACGTGAAGGCGTACACGGGTCTGCCCTCGTCGTGGGTCCGCCTGGATCTTCCGTCACGGCTGTTTGTGCTCCAAGTCGATGGGCTGACCGTGGTGGTCCAGATCTGGGCGACAACGGAACCAGACCTGGCCAGCTGGGCCGACGAAGTGGCTGACCAGTTCGTGCAGTCCATGGACTTCGAGGCGCCGTAGCCGGTAGCAGCCAACATTGAGGGGTGCGGCGATTCGATTGTCCCAGCGTTAGAGCGATTAGCGATTGGCCACGCCGGCCTCCGGGTGCCGGAATCGGCCAACGAGAGGACAGTCCGTGAAACTGCTCAGGTACCTGTGCGTTACGGCCGGAGTGCTGGCCCTGACAAGCTGCTCGAGTGCCGTGCCTTTGACTACCGACCAATCAAGCTCGACGCCGGCTACGACGGCGTCACCCACCCCCGCGCCGACTGCGTCGGCCAGCAATGGCGGGGCGATCTCGGGCACGTTCGACGCCAACGGCCACAGTCTCTTCATTACCTGCGTGGGTACCGGATCGCCGACCATCGTCATCGAGGCCGGCGAGGGTCAGCTGTCCGACGAGATGAACCAGATAACCCCTGCGCTCGCAGAACGAGGGCGTGTCTGCTCCTACGATCGGGCCAATCACGGCCAAAGCGGCCCGGCTCCCACGCCACGCACCGCACGTGACATCGTCGATGACCTTCACGCTCTGCTCGGCGCCGCGGCGGTGCCCGGACCGTACGTGCTCATCGGCCATTCGGCGGGCGGCATGTTCGTTCAGCTGTACCCGCGCGTGTACCCCACCGAGGTCGCCGGCGTGCTCATCTCCAACCCAGTTCCGCCGTGCGCAGAGTGGATGGAGCAAGGGTTCCGCGAGATGAGCGCCAGAGAGCAGGCCGACGAGCGCGCCTACTTCGCTGGCGAAAACAACGAGCCGGTCGACTATTGCAAGTCGAGCGAACAGATCAGCAGCCTTCCCGCTCCTTCGATGCCGGTCGAGGTGTTGATCTCGACGATTGCCCAGTGTGCGCACGCAAACGACATCTGCGGACGAACGTATCCGGCCTACACCGAGGTCATGAAGGATCTCACGGCCTCATGGCCGGCGGGCCACTTCTCGCAGGTCGAGTCCATTCATTCCATATACGCGGGCAAGCCGGAGGCGTTCTTGGCAGTCGTCGACGCGCTTCTCGACCGCATCGCCTCACAGTAGGCCGCCGCCGAGCATCCCAGGCGCTTCGAGGCCACGGGTCGCAGGATGAGACTGGCTAGCGTCCGGGGGCAGCCGGCGCCGATTCACATGTCCTCGGGATGGGATAGGTCTGCCGGGGCGAGCCTACGCCATAGGGGTAATCAGGCTGAAACACAGCAGATAACTCGACTGTCTACGCTCGCCCACTCACGCTCGGGCTACAGCGCATCGGCCGAACTAGTCCGAAGTCAGCTGCTCTGATCCGCTGAGCTACTGGCGCACGTTGCAACGGTAGCCGACGGCCCCGCATCGCTCGTGAGTTGGCTCCACCGAAGGGCACGCATCATGCGCTCGAGGGCGTGCATCGGATGGCAGGCGGTGGGTTCCGCATGAGTCCGCTTGAGTCGGGGCATCAGAATGCGCCTACCCTGAGGTCACGCGGAGGCGTACCGCACATGTCCACTCGATTGTCGACGAAGAAGGCTCGGTCCACAGCTCCGATTGCGCTGTCGAATGGCAGATGACGTAACCCCTGCACCAGGCGGCCCAGTCGGTGAGCCGGGACGGCTGCTTCTGCTGCCCCCGGTGTTCGACGCGCTGGAGGCATGGCGCTCCAAGCCCGACCAGCCCAGAACCGAGACGCTGGCCGCGGCGATCCGAGGGATAGCTAACAGTCTGGGGTTGGCGGTCGGGCGCCTGCGCGTCGTGGCATCACCCCTGCCTGACCTGGATTTGGACCACCTTGACGGCGGGGCATTGGGCGGCGAGTTCGTCCTTCGCGCGCCTGGGGAGGCGAAGCCGATCGGCTCGGTCCGGATCGAGGGTGATGCCCAGAAGGCCGCCGAGCTCGCCCGGGCGCTCGAGCTCCTTCTCGTTGGGTCGCGGGCCAGTGCGCGCGCGGATCGGGCAACCCGTCAACTCCAAGCCCTCGATCAGGCGGTGCGCGGCATCAGCCGGGTGCTCGACGTGGACCGCGTCCTCCAGACGATCGTCGATCGGGTGCGCGACCTTGTCCAGGCTCAGTACGCCGCCATCGGGATCGTCGATGCCAGCGGGGCGATCGAGCGCTTCATCACAAGCGGCCTCAGCGACGAGCATCGCCACCGAATCGGGGAGCTACCGCGCGGCCGCGGGCTCCTGGGGTTAATCATTCGGGAGGATCGGTCTTATCGCATCCCGGACATCTCCAGCCATCCAGAGCGCCATGGCTTCCCGCAGCACCATCCCGAGATGCAGTCATTCCTCGGCATGCCGATCCGAACGTCGGACGCCGTGGTCGGCCGGCTGTATCTGACGAACAAGCTCGGTGCCAGCGAATTCAGCGGCGACGACCAGGCTCTCGTGGAGATGTTTGCAATGCACGCCGGAATCGCGATTGAGAACGCGCGCCTCAACAACCAGGTGCAACGCCTTGCGGTGGTGGACGAGCGCGACCGAATCGGCCGCGACCTCCACGACAGTGCGATCCAGTCGATCTACGGTCAGACATTGGCCCTCGAGGATGTGTCCGAACTGATGGACGACGATCCGGCCGAAGCCAAGCGCCGAGTGGACAACGCCATTGATGCGCTCCATGCGGTCATCCGGGACATCCGCAACTTCATCTTCGGACTGCGCCCCGTCCTGCTCGAGTCAGGCAACCTCTCCGATGGGCTCCGGTACCTTGCAGGCGAGCTCCATCGCAATGGCGGGGTCGAGGTCGAGGTTGACATCGCCGCCGACTCAGTCATCGTCAAGGGATTGCCGATCGAACTGGTCGCGGACCTGCTGGCGATAACACGCGAGGCCCTGAGCAATGTTGCGCGCCACGCTTCCGCGGGTCGTGCCACGGTCCGCCTCGACGCGAGCGACGACGGTCTCGAGCTCCTCGTCAGCGACGACGGCCGCGGGTTCGACGTCGATCATGCGAGCGAGGGCGGACACCTTGGCATCGCGAATATCCGCGCTCGGAGCGAGGCGCTCGGCGGCACGTTCAGCCTTCAGAGCGCCGCAGGTGGTGGCACCACTATCATCATTCGCGTCCCCCACCGCCCGCCGAGCACGGAGGCACCGCAGGCGTGACCGAATCAGCGGCGACTCGTCCGCTTCGCCTTCTCGTGGTCGACGACCATGAGGTCGTGCGGCAGGGCCTCGTCGCCCTGCTCGACCGGCGTCAGGGTTTCGAGGTGGTCGCGCAGGCCGGCACGGCTGCGGAGGCGGTCAGCGAGGCGCGTCGCTTTGAGCCGGACGTGGTTGTGATGGACGTCCGGCTGCCCGACGGCTCGGGGATCGAGGCGTGCCGTGATATTCGCGCCGAGCGACCGGAGACACGCGTCGTGATGCTCACCAGCTACCCCGACGAGGAGGCGGTGCTGTCGGCGATCATCGCTGGCGCCGCCGGCTACCTGCTGAAGCAGATCCGCGGACGCGATCTCGTGTCAGCCCTCGAGTCGGTCGGGCGAGGGGACTCGCTGCTCGATCCGGCGGTGACCGAGAAGGTCCTCGACCGCGTGCGCACTGCCGCATCCGGCGGCGTGAAGGACGAGCTGGGCGACCTCACCAGTCAGGAGCGCAAGATCCTGCTCCTCGTGGCCGAGGGCAAGACAAACAAGGAGATCGCGAGCGACGTGTTTCTCTCCGACAAGACAGTGAAGAACTACGTCAGCAGCATCCTGTCGAAGCTGAACCTCCAGCGGCGAACCCAAGCCGCAGCGTTCGTTGCCAAGCGCCACCTCGGCGAGAGGAGCTAGGCTTCCGCGGGCTCCTGCGCAACGCGACAGATCTCGTCGAGCAGCCAACGAGCTGTGCCGTTGGCTGCGATGTGAAGCAGCACGCGGTCCGCTGCCCTGCCCAGCACGCCGCCCGGCGGCGCATAGAGCCCCTTGATGGCTATCTCCCGAGCGCCGATTTGCAGCTGTCCGGAGAACACCGGGAACAAGGGGGCCGCCGATGAGGCACGCCAGCTGATCTCGACCTCCCAGCCTCCTGGCACGCGCACCGGCATGCCGAGGTCGAGGAACGCCGCCTTGCGGAACGTCGTGAGCCCGGCACCATCACCGCCCACCCGGAGCCGCAGGTCGACCGTGTGGCGCCGCCGCGCATCGGACGCCTGGCCTCCGACCGGAACGCCGAGCCAGGTCGACGCTTGGGCGCCGACGATCGCGGCGACGCGATCGGGGTCGGCGCGCAGCGGTCTCGACGCGGCCAGCCGCACATGCGCGTCGTTGTGGGCGCGCGGCTGAAGGCTTGTCGACGTCATCGCTCGACGATGAGCGCGACACACACCGTTGGGCAGGGCCGAAGGGCCTGGCGACAATGGGCCATCCCTCCCGCCGTAGGAGACGGCGGCCACGCAATTGCGGCCGAATGTTCTTCAGACAGCGACGACGATCTCCTCGACCCCGCCGTCGATCGCGTCCGACACGACTGAGCCTTCCGTCCCCCGCAGCAGCCGCCGCATTGCGGAGTTGTCCGCGAATAGCGTCGCGTTGAGCCGATGCAGCCCGGTCGACAGGGCCTCGGCGACGACGGCGTCCATGAGGCGATGGCCGATGCCGCGGCCCTGGAGCTTGTCCGCGACGGCGAACGCCACTTCGGCGCCGCCCGTCGCGTCCGGCTGGAACGTCGCATGGCCGACGATGGCCCCGTCGTTCGGCCCGCGCTCAGCAAGGACGGCGACGAAACCCTCGCCGTCGCGTTCGGTGAAGGCCCGCGCCAGCTCGGCGCCAAAGAGGTTTCCGGACCCGAGGAAACGCCGGCGGCGCGACTCGACCGAGAGGCCAGCATAGAAATCGAAGAGGCCCGATGCATCGGTGGCCTCGATCGGTCGGATCGACACCCCTCGGTCGTCATCAACCTGCGTCCCCGTGCAGTGATGCGAGCGCGTGTGGGAACTGATCACGTCCATGGGTCCGTACCTCTCCTTCGCTCGCATCGTCGCGCGATGACGGCGCGCCAAGGGAGTGCCGAACGGACCGATGCCGAGGGACCGATGGCAGGGCGACGTCGGTGCACCGCGCGCCAAACTGTGCGCATGCGCATCGTCACCGCCGAGGAGGCCGTCGCCGGCATCGCGTCCGGCCAGGTGGTGTTCGTCCACGGCGGCGCCGCATCGCCATCGGTCCTTCTCGAGGCGCTCGCGCGTCGGGCCGGCGAGCTCCGCGACGTCGGGATGGTGCACTTTCACATCGAGGGACCCGCGCCACATCTCGCGCCGGAGGTCGCCGCAAGCTTCCGGCATCGAGCGCTCTTCATCGGAGCCAACGCTCGCGAGGCCATCAACGAGGGCAGGGCCGACTACGTTCCGATCTTCCTGTCGGATGTGCCGGAGCTGTTCGCGAGCGGGGTCCTGGCGCTCGACGCGGTTCTCATCAACGTCTCGCCGCCCGACGAGCATGGGTACTGCTCGCTCGGCACGAGCGTCGACGCGGCTCTGGCAGCGACACGCGCCGCCACGACGGTCATCGCTCAGCTGAACATCTCGATGCCGCGCACGCTGGGCGACTCGTTCGTTCACGTGGACGAGATCGACCTGGCGGTAGAGGTCGACCAGCAACCACACGAGCATCGCGTGCCGCCGATCGGCGACGTGGAGCGTCGCATCGGCGAGTACGTTGCCGAGCTGGTGCCCGACGGCGCCACGATCCAGATGGGCATTGGCTCGATCCCTGGGGCAGTCGCGCTGGCACTTCGGGACAAGCGCGATCTCGGTGTACACACCGAGCTGTTCACCGATCCGGTTCTGGACCTCGTCGAGGCCGGCGCGATCACGGGCGCGGCGAAGGAGATCAACCGCGGCAAGATCGTCACCGCCTTCCTCATGGGCAGTCAACGGCTGTACGACTTCGTCGACGACAACCCGATGATCGAGATGCGCCCGGTGGACTATACGAACGACACCTCGGTCATCCGCCGCTTCCGCCGCATGATCGCCATCAACTCCGCCCTCTCGATCGACCTGACTGGCCAGGTCAGCGCCGACTCGATCGGCACGTTCTTCTACTCGGGAGTCGGCGGCCAGATGGATTTCATGCGCGGCGCGGCCCTGGCGGCCGAGGGGAGGGCCATCATCGCGCTGCCATCGCGGGCGGCGGGCGGCTCCATCTCGCGGATCACGCCGGTCCTTGCCGAAGGCGCGGGCGTTGTCACGAGCCGCGCCCATGTCCGCACCGTGGTGACTGAGTTCGGCGTTGCCGAGCTCTTTGGGCGTAGCGTGCGCGAACGCATCGCCGCATTCATCGCCATTTCGCACCCGGACTTCCGAGAAGATCTCGCTCGCGAGGCGCGACGGCTCTTCAACGTCTAGCCAATCAGGGCTGGATGGCCCATCCGAATGAGACGCACGGCCCTGTGCCGACATGCGCCTCCAGGGCAGGCTGCGCTCGAGACGAAGGAGGGTTGCGGTGATCCGAAGGAGTGCATCGACCGTCGAGTTCGCGATGGCACCCGACGAAGCCACCGAGCCGATGGCGGCCGGCGGCGAGCTTCGACTTGTCGGCCACACGGCCATCACCGGGAACGCGCTGCGCGCTGCGGTGCTCGGCGCGAACGACGGACTGGTCTCGAACTTCAGCCTCGTCATGGGCGTGGCCGGGGCGAGCGTGGGCAATGCGCCGGTCGTCGTGGCCGGCGTCGCCGGCCTTCTGGCCGGCTCATTCTCAATGGCGCTGGGCGAGTGGCTGAGCGTCCGGAGCTCGCGCGAACTGTACGCAAACCAGCTCTTCCTCACGGCGGGGGCGGTCGACGCCGTGGGGCGCGACGACGACGGTCGCGGCCCCGATGACCTCAATGGCGCGGCCTGGACCGCGGCGATCACCTCGTTCGTTCTCTTCGCGACCGGTGCAATCGTCCCGCTGGCGCCCTTCCTCGTGATCTCTGGACTCGGGGCGATTGCCGTGTCTGCCGTGCTGGCCGGCACGGCGCTCTTCCTGTTTGGCGCGGCGATCACCGTCATGACCGGCAGGAACCCTGTGCTCTCCGGGCTGCGCCAACTCGGCTTCGGCTTCATCGCCGCGGTGATCACGTTCGGCATCGGCAGCTTGCTCGGGACGACCGTCGTCTGAGGCGTCCCCAACGTGCCGTTCGGCGGCTCCGATCCGGGACTTGCGGCCCTGTCAGCGCGCTGTGCGAGACCCGAGGCTGAGAGAGAAGAAAAGAGGAGGCTGACATGAAGGTGCTGATGACGGTGGCCTCGAAGCACGGGGCGACCGGAGAGATCGGAGAGATCGTCGCCGACTTACTCCGCAATGCGGGCCACGAAGTGGACTCACGACGACCCCAGGACGTTGCGTCGCTGAACGGGTACGACGCGGTGGTGCTCGGAAGCGCGATCTACGCCGGGCGCTGGATGGATCCGGCCAGACGGTTCGCGGATCGCCACGCACCCGCGCTCGCCACGATTCCAGTGTGGCTCCTCACCAGCGGGCCCATCGGCGACCCGCCCATGCCCGCCGACGAGCCAAACGAGACCACGTCGCTCGCAACACGGCTGCACGCGCGCGGACACCGGTCATTCGCCGGTTGTCTCGACCGTACGTCACTTGGCCTTCTCGAGCGAGCGGTGACGGCGGTGCTGCACGCGCCGGACGGTGACTTTCGAGACTGGGAGGCCATTCGCGCCTGGGCCGATCAGATCGTCGCGGAGCTCGGCGGTGTGACCTCGCCCAATTACCCAATCCCCACAGGCGCCGCGAGCTAAAGCCGCTCATGGTGTGGAGCGATGGACTCACCACGCGGCTGGCCGCGGCCGTCCCGGCTGACCGCCGCGGAGTGGCGCTCGCGATAGTGAAAACGGTCCACACTGCGATCTTCGCATCCGTCAGCTCGATGATCCTGCTCATCCTGTGGGACGGCATCACCGGCCGGCCGAGGCGGCGAGCCGTCATCGCTGCCACCGTCGTCCTGTCAGAGTCCGCGATCTTCATCAGCAACGAGCGGGTCTGCCCACTCACGCCGCTCGCGGAGCAGCTCGGTGACGGACATGGCTCGGTGGCCGACACGTTCCTGCCCGACTGGATCAGCCGCCGGATCCCGCTCATCGGCGGCAGTACCTTCGCACTCGGGGTGCTCCTCATCGCGCGAGCTGCTCGGGTTCGCCATCGACCTCGGCCTCCGGTCGGGCGTCTCGTCGGCTGGACGCCCTTCGCCTTGGGCGCCCGATGAGCCACATACGCCCGGCTGCCGTTCCAGAGTGGGTCACGTGCCTCGGCGTGCACCGCGTGGTCGTCGCCGGTGCCGTTCGCTGCAGCCCGGCGGCTTCGACCGTCTCGGTAGCGGAGTGCCTCGAGTGCCACCACCTCGGCAGTGTCTCCGGGGAGCGGGATGAGGCCAATTGGTGCACGACGCCCGAATTCGACGGTCAGTAGCTGCAGATTCGATGTCGAAGAGCCTGGCCTTGGGGGGCCATCCGGCCAAGGAATCGGGCCATCTGTCACATGCCCTCAGCGGCAAGTCCGCCCAGAGTGGGTGGTGAGACAACGAAAACACCAAAGAGAGGGTGATTCAAATGACTACTCGATTGAGGGGCCTCGGCATCGTCCTCGCCCTCATCGGCCTCGCGTTCGTCGTGGCCGGCGGATTCGCATTCTTCAAGGTCCAGGAGGGGTCGGCATCCCTCAGGGCCTTCAGCGCAGCCCAGGGCGTCGAACTCACCTACAACGACGAGGGTCAGCTCATCGACCGCGGGGAGACCGCTGGCGCCGGCGCCATCATGGCGCTGCTGACCGATGACTGGGGCTACCCCGTCGTAGCGAGCGAGCTTGACCCGGCTGACCCAACCGTGAACACCGCCAGCGAGTACATGTTCCAGATGGCGACGGTCGCCTACCACACGCTTAATGGCGTGCAGACGGTCGTTCTCGAAGAAGACGTCGAGTACAACGGCGAGGTGTTCGCCGCCGGCACGTACGAGTTCCCGGTCGATGGCCGCTACTGGGCCGACTTCGACCGCGAGCATCCGATCGAGGGCGCGGCTCGTGCTCAGGCATGGACCGGTGTGGCGCATGCACTCATCGGTGAGCTCGGAGTCGGGACCGTCACGGCCCAGGCACTGCAGCTCGGACTCGCCTTGGCGGGCCTGCTTGCCGGCCTTGGTGGAACGCTGATCATCACCGGCGCTGGCCTCGTCTGGGCCACCCAGCCGGAGAAGGTGAAGGCTCCGGTCCTCCGGACCGCCGCTGAGAGCATCTGACCAACTGAGATGGCGGGCCCTCGGGCCCGGCCCTCTCGGGAAGCCCGTCCGCCGGTGAGGCGGACGGGCTCCTTCGTTTCCCCGTACAAGACCGAAAGGTCACACGCGAAAGAGAGCAGATAACTCGACGCTCGACGGTCGCAATCCCACGCTTGGTGCCACAGCGCATCGGCTTAGATAGTCCGAAGTCAGCTGCTCTGATCCGCTGAGCTACGGGCGCACCCGCGCAACGGTAGCCGACGCGCCTACGTAGAGGGCTCGGTCATTCGATGGTCGTCCTTGTCAGGTAGTGATGCCGCTCGACGAGCTCCACGGCGGGGCCGACGAGCGTCAGCTCCGCGATCAGCGGCAGGTCGGCGGAGGAGCGGCCGACCTGCACGCTGACGCGGCCCGGCTCGACCACCCGGCGGTACCTGGCGTCGATGTGGGCGAATTGTTCGGTGGACAGCCGGAATACGACCGTGCGGCACTCACCCGGCGCGAGCTCGACACGACTGAACCCGAGGAGCTCGCGGACGGGTCGGGCGACGGTCGCCTCCTCGTCGCGGACGTACAGCTGGACGACCTCCTCGCCAGCCCGCATGCCCGTGTTGGTGACCTCGACACGGATCGTCACCTGGTCGCCATCTGTCGCCAGCGTCGTGCGGTCCAGGCGGAGCCGGTCGATGGCCATCGTCGTGTATGACCGGCCCGTGCCGAACGCCCACAGCGGCGCGGTCGGCCCGTCGACGTAGTCTCCCTTCCAGTTGGAGCGACCACCAGTCGGGTGATGCCGATAGGAGACCGGAATCTGGCCCACATGCCGCGGGATCGAAATCGGCAGCCGACCGGCGGCGTCGTGGTCGCCGGCGAGCACCTCGGCGATGGCCGCCGGACCAGCTTCGCCCGGAACCCAGGCCAGCAGCACGGCGGCGCAGTGCTCGGCGGCCCACGGCAGCGCCAGCGGACGTCCGCTCACCACGACGAGGACGACCGGCGTGCCCGTGGCGACGACCGCCTCCAGCAGCTGCTGCTGCCGACCCAGCAGGCCCAGGGTCGATCGATCCCGGAACTCGCCGGTCGTGGCGTCGTCGGTCAGCCCCGAGCGCTCACCGAGACACAGGATGGCGACCTCGGCGTCGCGCGCCGCGTCGACGGCCTCCGCTATCTCCGCGTCAGTCCCATCGCGCAGGCCCGTGCCGAAGGCATGGACGACATCGGCCGACGCGAACCGGGCGCGGATGGCGTCGAGGATCGTCTCGCGGCCCGCCAGCTCGTCGATCGGCTGGATCTCGGCATCGAGCGGGAACCCGAGCGGATTGTCCCGGCTGCGCATCTCGCGAAGGGTCTCAATGTGGAGGAGGTGGTGGTAGTCGCCGAGGAGCTCGCGCGGGCTGTCGGCGGCCGGACCGATGACGGCGATCCGCGCCAGATCGGGACCAAGGGGCAGGACGCCGTCGTTCTCGACGAGGGCGAGGGATCGACGGGCGAGGCGCCCCGCGACGTCCCGTTCCTCGACGGCGAGGGCGGCGAGGTCGGCGGGCTGCGGCAGATCCACGAGCGGCCGCTCGAACAGTCCAAGCCGGAACTTCAGACGGAGGGTCCGGGCGACGGCCGCGTCCACGACCGACTCGTCGAGGTCGCCCGACTCGACCGCCAATCGAAGCGGCTCACCGAATGCCGCCGTGCTCGGCCACTCCGCGTCGACACCGGCCCGCAGCGCCATCGCGGCGACCGGCCCGAGGTCCGCGGCGAGCCGGTGCTCGGTCATCAGCATGCTGAGCGCCGTGTAATCCGAGACAACCAGGCCGTCGAAGCCCCACTCGTCGCGCAGGATCTCGGTGAACAGCTCGGACGAGACATGGCAGGGCAACCCATCGACGTCGCAGTAGGCCGGCATCATCGCCGCCAGCCCGGCGACCCGCACGGCCGCTTCGAACGGGAGCAGCTGCTCGTCGCGGAGTTCGCGCGGTCCGATGTGGACAGGCGCCTGGTTCAGCCCGCCCTCGGCCAGCCCGTGACCGACCATGTGCTTGCCGGTCGCCACGACGCTGTCGATCAGGCCGCGGCCCTCGTCCGCGTCGCCCTGGAGCCCGCGGATGTAGGCGACCCCCATGACGGTCGCCAGGTAGGGATCCTCGCCGTAGGTCTCCTCGACGCGCCCCCAACGCGGATCGCGTGTGATGTCGAGGACGGGGGCGAGGGCGAGTCGCGCCCCGGTGGCAAGCATCCGCCGGCGGACGGTCTGCGCCATCGCCAGGACGAGCTCGGGGTCCCACGTGGCCGCCGCACCGATCGACTGCTGGAACGACGGCGCGTCGCGCGCCAGCAGCCCGTGGAGCGCCTCCTCGTGGAGCAGGGCCGGGATCCCCAGCCGTGTCTCCTCGACCAGGTAGCGCTGGATCGCGTTGCCTGCCCGGGCGACCTCGATCGCGTCAAGGTTGGAGGCGCCGGCGACCCGCGTGATGTGGCCGATCCCGTGCTGGAGGAGGCGGTCCGCCTGATCGGGGTCCAGGCGGACTGCGCGGCCGATGAGCTGGAAGGACCAGGCCGACCCGAGCTGGGCGACTTTCTCCTCGAGGGTCATGCGGGCGAGCAGGTCCGCCACCCGCGCGTCGAGCGGAAGGTCGCGGTCGAGATAGGGCGCCAGCGTCGCGGTCATCCCTTGACCGACCCGGAGGTCAGGCCGCCGATGAGCTGGCGCTCGGCGACCAGGTAGAAGAGGAGGGCAGGCACGAGGGCCAGCGACGTATAGGCCAGGATGCGGGCGGTATCGGTCGTGTACTGGGTGCTGAAGTTGGTCAGACCCAGCGGCAGGGTCCAGTTCTCCGAGTCGGAGAGCATCACGAGCGGCAACAGGAACTGGTTCCAGCTCGACACGATGGCGAGCACCGCCACCGTGACCAGTACCGGCCGCGACAATGGCACGAGGATGCGGAAGAAGAAGCCGAGGGAGCCGCAGCCGTCGATCGCGGCGGCATCCTCGAGGTCCATGGGGATGTTCCGGAAGAACGGCCGCAGGATGAGGATCGTCAGCGGGAGGCCGAACGCCGCCTGCGGCAGAGCCAGGCCGAGCGGGGTATCAAGCAGCCCGAGATCCCGGACAAGGATGAGCAGCGGCAGGATGGCCACTGTGACCGGGAACAGCAGGCCGAGCGTGAAGAGGGTGTAGGCGACCTCACGGCCCGGGAACTCGCGACGCGCGATGACGAACGCAGCGAGAGCTCCGAACAGGACGACGATGAACGTCGACATCGCGGCGACCACGACGCTATTGCGCAGCTGGGTCCAGAACTCCGGCGACATGAGGGACTCCCCGTAGTTGGTCCAGACCCATGGGTTCGGCAGTCCGACCGGGTCCGCGGCGAGCTGCGCGGCGTCGCGGAATCCGCCAAGGACCGCGTATGCGATCGGCACCACGATGGCCGCCGCCACGACGAGCAGGACCATGTAGCGAACGATGGAGCCGAGGATCTGACGCACGCGAATGGACCGTTCAGCCATAGGTCGTCGCCCCCTCGGTGTCGCGCCGCATCACCCACCGCTGGTAGGCAAGGG
The DNA here is from genome assembly GCA_963828485.1 of uncultured Chloroflexia bacterium. Taxonomy (GTDB): domain Bacteria; phylum Chloroflexota; class Limnocylindria; order QHBO01; family QHBO01; genus JACDBZ01. Next base: position 221,893 of record CAWHEV010000010.1, on the reverse strand, counting down.
CCACGACGAAGCAGAGGATGAACAGAATCACCGCGACGGCACTCCCGTAGCCGAACTGGAAGCGCACGAAGCCGCGATCGAACATGTACACCGCCATCGTGTTCGAGGCGTTGACCGGGCCGCCACGGGTCGTGACCCAGACCAGGTCGAACAGCTGGAGCGACCCGATGATCGACAGGAACACGGACACACGGATCGTCGGCCCGAGCAGCGGCAGGGTCACGTAACGGAACACCTGCCGGCGGGACGCGCCGTCGATGGCGGCAGCCTCATCCAGCTCTCGCGGGATCCCCTGCAGCCCGGCCAGCAACAGGATCATGTGGAACCCGAAGTACTTCCACGAGATGATGAAGAACAGTGCGACCATGACGGTGTCGACGTCGGCCAGCCACGGGCTGTAGAGCTCACCGAGGCCGACCGCGGTCAGGAGATGCTCGGCCAGCCCATCGGGCTGGAGGAGCAGGCTCCAGACGATGGCGGTGATGACCTCGGCAATGACGTACGGGGCGAAGAAGACCAGGCGCAGGACCGATCGACCCCGGAACCGTCGGTTCAGCATCACGGCCAAGCCGATGGCGAACGGGATCTGGACGATGAGCGACAGCAGGACGATGAACGCGCTGTGGCTGACCGCCCCGAGGAACACCGGGTCGGACAGCGCCTCCTGGAAGTTGGCGAGCCCGACGAACTGGTCCATCGCCTCCAGCCCGTTCCAGTCGTAGAGGCTGAAGCGGGCCGCCTGGACGATCGGGAACAGGACGAACAGCGCGTACAGCGCCAGGGCGGGGAGCATGAACAGGCCGGCCATGGCCCACACGCTCAGCTTCCGGTTCCGGCGGCGGTCGCGACGCTGGTCGCTCGAAATATGCGAATGGGCCGGCATGGAGGCCGGCCCATTCATGCTTCGGTCGGGTGGTCGACTACGGGGTCGCGGCGGCGTCGATGGCTTCCGCGACCGAGGCCGGCGTGCCGGTCCCGGCGTACAACGTCGCGACCGCTTCGTTGATCGCGCCGCCGAGCTCCGGGGTCGTCGCCTGGTCGAGGTACAGCTGGACGAACGTCGCCTTGGCGCGTCCCTCCAGGACGAGCGACAGCATCGGGTCGGTCGTCGATGCCTCGGAGCCGATGGTCGTCGGCAGGATGCCCGAGTTCAGCGCACCCCAGCGGTTCGCTGCGTCGAGGCTGACGAGATAGTGCAGGAAGTCGACCGTCTCCGGCGGCGCGTCCTTGCCGACGGCGAAGCCGTTGCCGCCGCCGACACCGTCGAAGGCGTCGCCCGGGGCGCCCTCGACGCCCGGGAACGGGAACCACCCGAGGCCATCGCCGATCTCACGACTGCCGCCCGAGTTGGCGTTGACCGTGCCGGGGAGCCACTGGCCCATGAGCTGGATGGCGCCATTGTAGGTCGCCTGCGCGGCCGCGCTGCTGCCGGCGCCGTCCCACGGTGCGGCCAGGAAGCCCTCCTGGAACGGCTCGAGATCGATGAGTTGCTGGAACTTCTCGCCGGCAGTTACGAAGCACGGATCGGACCAGTCGCCGGTCGTGACGGCGGTGTCCATGCCCGCCTGCCCGCACTCGCGGACCGCGAGGTACGCCCAGTAGAACGCGCCGGTCCATGTGTCCTTGCCGGCCAGGGCGATCGGCGTGATGCCGTTGTCCTTCAGCGTCTGTACCGTCGTGAGGAACTCGTCCCAAGTCGTCGGCGGGGCGGTGATCCCGGCTTCCTCGAACGACTCGGTGTTGTACCAGAAGCCGACGAGGCCCAGGTCGAAGGGCACGCCGTAGTTCTTGCCGTCGACCTCGTACATGCCCAAGGCGCCGGCGTTGATCTCGTCCTTCCAGTCGGCGATGTCGGCGGTGATGTCCTTGACCAGGCCCGCGTCCGCCTGCTGGCGGAGGCCGCCACCGCCCCACGTCTGGAACAGGTCAGGGACATCGCCCTGCTGGAGCAGCGTGGTCAGCTTGGTCTTGAACGCCTCGTTCTCGTTGACCTGGATGTCGATCGTGACGTTCGGGTGAGCCGCCGTGTACTCGTCGGCGAGCTCCTGCCACAGGCTGAGGCCCGGGTCGTTGTTCTGGATGTGGTACCAGGTGATGGTCACCGGCTCGGCAGCGGCGTCCGAGGGCGCGACGCTGGCGGCGTCCGATGGGGCGGCATCCGATGGGGCGACGCTGGCGCCCCCGCCAGAACACGCGGCGACGAGCAGGGCGATGATGCCCAGCACGCCGACGGACCGGATCCGTGTCGACACGTTTCGTCCTCCTTGCCGGTCGGCGACCGCCGCCCGAACTGCTCCTCCGTCGCGACCGAAAGTTTCGATGCGTGCAACGACAGGCTTTCGCTCTCGCCAACCATAGACAACGGCCCGATGCACGTCAATGCCCAAATCGCCAAGTGCTCGCAACTGTACCGAAAGTTTCGTACACTGTGCCGATGACACGCTCGACCATCGACGGGGATCCAGCGGAGCTCGAGGGAGACCGTCCCGCCACCACGATGGCGGTCATCGCCCGAGTCGCCGGCGTCTCCGTGCCTACCGTGTCGAAGGTGCTCAATGGCCGCTCAGACGTCGCGCCGGAGACGCAGCGGCGCGTCGAGGCGGCGATGCGTGACCACGGCTACCGGCGAACCTCCCGCTCGGCGCGCCGGACGCCGCTGCTCGAGGTCATCTTCCACGAGCTCGAGAGCGAGTGGGGGCTCGAGATCGTCCGCGGCGTCGAACGCGTCGCCGGTAAGCGCGACCTGGCCGTTGTCCTGTCCGAGATGCGGGGACGGCGGACGCCGGGGCGAGGCTGGATCGAGGGTGTGCTGGCGCGTCGACCGCTAGGCGTCATCGCCGTTTTCTCCGACCTGAGCGACACGATGCAGGCGCAGCTCCGCACCCGCGACATCCCGTTCGTGGTCGTCGACCCGACCGGTGAACCGCACCACGACACGCCCTCGATCGGGGCGACCAACTGGAACGGGGGCCTGACCGCCACCCGCCACCTGCTTGGCCTCGGCCATCGTCGGATCGCGGTCGTCGGCGGGCCCGAGGGGATCCTGTGCAGTCGGGCCCGCATGGACGGGTATCACGCGGCCATGGACGCGGCCGGAGTCCCGGCGCAGACCCAGCTCCTGAGCCACGGGCCGTTCCACGTTGACGAGGGTGTCGGCCAGGCGCGGCGCCTGTTCCGGCTGCCCGAGCCGCCGACGGCGATCATCGCCGGCAACGACCTGCAGGCGCTCGGCGTCTACCAGGCCGCGCGCGAGGCCCGCCTGCACATCCCGGAGGACGTCAGTGTCGTCGGCTTCGACGACCTGCCAATCGCTCGCTGGGTCAGCCCGCCGTTGACGACCATCCGCCAGCCACTGTTCGAGATGGCGGAGACCGCCGCTGAGATGGTCCTGGACATGGCGGACGGCATCGCACCGGCCCAGTCCCGTATGGAGCTGGCCACGGAGCTCATCCTGCGCGAGAGCACGGCGTCGCCGGCGACGACCCTGCCTCTTGAGGCATCGCCTGTTCCTGCGGTTGGTTTCCAGCGCCAGAAAGACAGCGGATAACTCGACGCTCTACGCTCGCCATCCCGCGCTCGGTGCCACAGCGCATCGTCCGGGATTGTCCGATTCAGGTGCTCTGATCCGCCGAGTTACGGGCGCACCTTCACGCTCAAAGAGAGCGGATGACTTGCTGGCCGTCTGAGTCCGCAGCCCGCGATCGGCTTCCGGTTAGCGGTCGTCGGCACTCTCCTCCTCCATCGAGGGCTGGAAGGTGAAGCGCGTCGCCGAGGTGTTGAACCGCCGCACGTCGAAGGCGATGAGCTTCGTCGGGCGCGCCCGGAAAACTGGTCCATTCAGGTACTGCTCCACGGGCGGCCGATAGTCGAAGTCCGCCCCGTACTTCGCCGCGTATTGGCGCGCGATCCTGGCAGCGACGGCGCGCTCGAGACCCCGCACGACGTCCACCATCGCCTGGCCGTACGCGGCCCGATCGCCGACCTGCACTCCGAAGGCGAGCCGCGGGTCCCGCGCGAGGTTGCGTGCCCACCGGGTCCGGTCGCTTCCCTCGAAGTAGAGGGTGTCGTCGACCCAGGCGCACCACTGCTCGACGAGATGTGGCGCTCCATCCGCGCCGGTGGTCGAGATCCAGAGGTATCGCGCGGTGCGCAGCATGCGCTGCACGGACGGCCAGGAGACCATCCCCTTCGGTGCGCGGGTGATGTACCCCGGCGGAAGCTGTGGCCGATCACGTTTCGGGGTGGCCATCCTGACATGGTATCGGTTCAGGAGCCTGTCCAATGGGATCCATGTAGACGCCGCGTTGGAGATCGCGAGGGAGATCGAATTGGGGGAGCAAGCAACGGCCACCATCCACTGCCGTGTGTGACCCGTGCAGGGGCCGGGTGACCTAGGCCGAGTCGGCGACCGTTCGCTGGGGCGTCGGCGCGCCATCGGTGATGCGCAGCAGGTAGGCAATCGTCTGGCGTGCGGCGGCGGCGAGCGGCAGCGCAAGGATGGCGCCCATGATGCCAGCGAGGGCCGAGCCGACCACGAGCGCGGGCAGGATGATCGCCGGATGGAGGTCGAGCACGTGACCCTGGACCTTCGGCTGGACCACCGCTCCATCGATCTGCTCGATGACGATGAACAACAAGCCGACCGCGATCACGCCCGGCAAGCCAGCGATCACGGCGGTGATGACCAGGATCGGAATGACGGCGAGGATCGGACCGATGACCGGGATCAGCTCTGAGAGCGCGAGCGTGGCGGCGAACAGCAGCGCGTATTGGCCGATGTCGGGATCGATGAAGATCCCGAACAGGTAGAACCCGATCACGAATGGAACGAAGACGATCCCCGCGATGAGCGCCGTTCCGCGCGCCCACGCGCCGAACACGTCGCCCAGGATCTCGAGGATGGCGAAGACGGTGGCGCGGAAGGAGCCCGGGACCGCCTCGCGCAGGCCGATCAAGAGCCGGGGACTATCGGACAGCGCGTAGAAGATGAAGAAGGGGATCCCGGCCCAGGCAATGACCAGGGCCACGAGCCCTCCGACACCCGAGGCCACGATTCCAAACAAGGCGCCCAGGAGGTCTGGGACCGCGTCGGGCAGCCCCTCAACCCAGGCCGCGAGCGCCGCCTCCACGTTCTCCGGAAGCCCAAGGCCGCGCAGGAACTCGTCGAGGACGCTGGCGACCTCCGGCAGGCTGTTGATGAGGGTCGCGAGCTGGTCGACGAGGGCGTCGAGGATGAAGTAGACGAACGCGGCAACGGCGGCGATCAGCGCAAGGATCGCGATCAGCGTGCCACCCCACCGCGGAACCCCTGCACGCTGCAGCCGGTCCACGAATCCGTTCATCAGGAAGATCAGGATGAGGGCGATGATGTATGGCGCCAGTGCTTCCTGGGTGAGGATCACCAGCACCGTCAGTCCGGCGAGGACGCCGCCGAAAATCAGGGCGTGCCAGGTCGGTGGGAGCTCCACGCGCTTCAAAGAGGTCTGCGGGGCGGCGGGAGCGCTCGGGACAGATGATGAATCCAGCGCGCCGACCTCCGAACGGTTCGCGCCCGAGTATAGGCACTACTTCGAGCGCTGGACGCTCGCTCCATCCCACGGCGTGAGCCGCGGCCACCACGCGGGCACGGCGCGGCAGTAGGCGTCGTATGAGGGACCATAGGTCCTGCGCAGAGTCGGTTGCTCGTACCCAGCCACGAACGACACCACCGCCACGGCGAACAGCGCAAACCAGACCAGCACCCCGATACTGGCGAAGGCGACCGCCTGCCCGAGGATCATCGCGCCGACCGCCAGGTACATCGGGTTCCGCACCCAGCGGTAGAGCCCTCCGACGACCAGCTCCTGCGTCGGCGCGATCGGCGCCGGTGTTCCGCGGCCTTCTCGGACGAACTGCGCGAAGCACGCGATCAGCGCCGCGAGCCCGAGCGCGACGACGGCCAGTCCGAGCAGTGCGACCGGCACTTCGACCAGATCGGTGTCCCGAGTGATGGACCACGGCACCACGCCCGCCACTACTGCGGGCGCGACCATGAAGAAGAGCACGCTTCCCCACGCCCCTCGCGTCACGTCCCGCATGGTAGGCCGAACGCTGGTCCCCACGACCGGGCTGCATTGATCCGGGCGTCGACCAGCCCAAGCGACCCTGCGATTTGACGCCCCGGGCGGCGTACCATCTGGGCCATGGCCAGCGACTCGCTCCTGCCACTCGGCGAGGTCAGGCGAGCACTTGCGCGTGCTGGGCGAGCATTACGTCGGGATGCGTGAGATTCCGATCACCGCCATCGTTGGCTCCGTCGACCGGGCGGTTGACTTCGATCGGTTCTTTCGCACCCGCCGACGTGAGCTCCGCCGGCGCCTGGACTCCCTGCGCGACGCTTTCGGCGACGGGCCGATGCCGCCCATCTCGGTCTACGAGGCGGGTGGTCTGTACTTCGTTATCGACGGCCATCACCGGGTCGCGCTGGCCCATCAGCTCGGCACCGAATACATCGACGCCGAGGTCACTCAGATCGAGACGTCGCACCAACTGCGCCCCGACGTGGATGTCCTTGAACTCATCCACACCGAGCAACACCGCCGCTTCAAGGAGCAGACCAAGCTAATGGAGGCCGCGCCCGGGGCGGTGATCGAGTTCTCGCGACCAGTTGGCTACGGGGAGCTGCTGCAGGTGATCGAGGCCCATGCCTACGAGATGAGCCGGGAGCGCGGCGCCCTCGTATCGGCGTCGGAGGCGACGAGGGACTGGTACGCCTCCAGCTGGCTGCCAGGGCTCGAGGCCATCGAGGCGAGCGGACTTCGCAAGGCCTACGACTTCAAGACCGATGGCGATCGCTATCTGTGGACGTACCGGAAGCTCCAGGAGCTCCGGACCTCCGACAAGGCCGCTTCCTGGACCGATGCGGCCTCCGCGCTCGCGAGGCAGCCGGTCAAACGGGCTCACCGGCAGGAGACGCTTGCCGTTCGGCGAAAGCCACTCCCGGCGCAGAGCCCGGGCAAGCGGAAAGATGCGTGAGGATGGCGCAGTGTGCCACGCTCAAGTCACTCCCGTGTCAGTCTCCCCCGCTCCCAGGGCCCTGGTCACCTTCTTGGCGACCCTCTTCGATTGGCTCGAATCCGCTGCCAGGCGACCCGTCCTCGCTACCAGCGGGACGCTCACCGAAGCCTCGATCCTCCCCCTCGTCCGCGACGCCGGTCGAGCCATGGGGTGGTAAGCCCTGATCCGTCTGGCTGGGCTGGCCGGAGCCATCGCCGGGTTCCCTCTCCTCCGAAGGGTTTTCCTCGGCGGGGTTGAGGTTCGAGCGATCCTGGTCCATGTCGTTCACTCCCTGGCAGCGGCCCAAAGCGGGCCGGGTGAGCGGGGATCAGTTGCACCCGCCGTGCCAGCGGGGCAGGGTCATGGTAGCTATCGAATCCCGATCGTCTGTCGACCCTCCGTGGATCCAGTTCCAATCCGCCATATGCCTCTGTCAGTGGCCGGCCGCGCATCGATGGAGGTAGTTCCAAGGCGGGTTGATAGGCATCGATAAGCAATACGAATGCCAATGACCGCTAGCGGTCGTGGGGGTCGCTCTGACCTGGCTTCGACCTGTTCTTGGCCTCCTGCCGCTGATCGTTCGGCGCCTGGCGGAGCTGAGGCAGCACCTCGCGGCCGAAGACGTCGATGAAGCGCTGCTGCTCCGGTCCAACGTCGTGCAAATAGACAGCCTCGAACCCGCGCTCGACGTCGCGAGCCAGCCACTCGGCGTGCCGTGCCGGATCCGAGCTGATGCGCACCACGGCGTCCATGTCGTCGGGCGCGACATGCGTGGCGGCTGCCGTCATCTGGTGCGGGTGCCGCAAATCAGCCAGGACCGATGAGCCGAGCGCGTTCTGCCGCCACTGGGCGAAGGCGGTGGCGCGGGCCTCCTCGTCGGTCGGCGCGTAGGCGAGGTGCACCTGGAGAAACATCGGCTTGTCCGCGCCGCCGCTCGAGCGGAACGCGGCGACCACCGCGTCGAGCTGCTCATCGGGCTGGGCGACGGTAATCAGGCCGTCGGCCCACCCGGCCACGAAGGCTGCGGTCTCGGGACTGATCGCGGCGCCGATGAGCGGTGGCGGCCGCTCGGGACGGGTCCACAACCTCGCCTCGGAGATGGTGGTGTGTCCGTGGTGCGTCACCGTCTCGCCGGCCCACAATTGCCGCATGATGAGGGCCGACTCTCGCAGGCGCTCGTTGCGCTCCGCCTTCGGCGGCCAGGGATCGCCGGTGATGTGCTCGTTCATCAGCTCACCTGAGCCTATCGCCAGCCAGAAGCGGTCCGGGTACATGACGCTCAGGGTGGCCGCCGCCTGGGCCACGATCGCCGGGTGGTAGCGCTGGCCGGGCGCGTTCACGACGCCGAACGGCAGGGACGTCGCCTCGAGCGCGGCCCCTAGCCACGACCAGGCAAAGCCGGACTGGCCCTGCTCCTCGCTCCACGGTGCCCAGTGGTCGGAGCACATCGCGGCATCGAAACCGGCGGCCTCGGCAGCCCGCACATGCCGCAGGAGATCGTCTGGCCGGTGCTGCTCGTGGTTGGCGTGGAAGCCGATCCTGATCGTCACTTCACACTCCGGCACGCGCCCCGAACCAGTGGTAGCCATACGGTTCGAGCTCGCAACTCAATCGTCCACCATCGATTCCGGGCGCCTCGCCTCCGTGGCGGCCCAGGATGTGGACCCAGCGACCACCGGCCGCGTCCTTCGGCAGCCGAAGCGTGACCTTCTCGGACTCCGCCGAGAAGCTGTGCAGCGCCAGCACCGAGGATCCCTCCCAGGACGCAACGTGCGCCAGGACGCGAGTGTTGCGGGTGCCGACGATCTGCCAGGCGCCCCAGCCGATGGCCGGCCACTCCTTGCGCGTCCGGATCGTGCGCTCCATCCAGTTCAGGAGAGACCCGGGATCCTGCTCCTGCGCCTCGACGTTGACCGATCGGTATCCAAAAGGCCCGTCGCGCACGGGCCTGCGCGGCAGCCTTGACCCGGTCGCGCCGGTGAAGCCGCCGCCCGGGCGGTCAGCCCATTGCATCGGCGGTCGCACCGCCTCCCGGTCGGGCATGGCGAGGTCGTCGCCGAGGCCGATCTCCTCGCCGTAGAAGAGGACGGGCGTGCCCGGCAAGCTGAACACGAGGCTGTAGGCGAGCTCGATCCGCCGCCGATCGCCACCCACCATCGTCGGGAAGCGGCGGCGAATGCCCCGATCGAACAGCCGCATCGAGGCCTTCGGCGCGAAGGCGGCGTAGACCTCCTCGCGCTCCGCATCGCTCAGCTTGTCGAGGCTGGCCTCGTCGTGATTCTTGATGAAGTTCGCCCACTGCCCCTGCGCCGGGATGGGAGGAAGTGCGCGCAACGCCTCAACCGTCGGCGTCGCGTCGTGCCGCACGAACGAGAGGTACAGGGCTTGGTTGAGGACGAAGTTGAAGAGCATGTCCATCTGGTCGCCGCGCTCGCCGAAGAAGGCGGCGATCTTGTCGAGCGGCTCATTCGCCTCGGCCAGCAGCATCGCGTCGCCGCGCCGGCGGACCGCGTAGTCGTGCAGGTCGTGGAGGTAGTCGTGCGGGTCGCGGACCGCAGGGTTGTCGTGATGGGCCTGCTCGATCAGGAATGGAACGGCGTCGATCCGGAAGCCAGACAACCCCAGCTCGAGCCAGAAGCCGATGACCTTGTGAATCTCGTTGCGCACCAGCGGGTTGTTGATATTGAGGTCCGGCTGATGGGGGTAAAACCGATGCATGTACCAGCGCTTGGCGGCCCGGTCGTAGGACCAGATGCTCTCCTGCTTGCCAGGGAAGATCACGCCCTGCTCGGCACCCGGCGGCTTCCGATCGGCCCAGACGTAGAAGTCGCGATAGACCGGGTGTCCGCGGCGCGCCGCCTGGAACCAGGGGTGGTCCCGCGAGGTGTGGTTGACGACGAGGTCGGCAATGACCCGGATGCCGCGCTCCTTTGCCGTGCGCACCAGCTCGACGAAGTCGCCTAGCGTCCCGTACTTGTCGGCCACACCGTAGTAGTCGGCCACGTCGTAGCCGTAGTCGCGTTCCGGCGACGGGTACACCGGCATCAGCCAGAGGCACGTCACGCCAAGGCCTGCGAGGTAGTCGACCTTCTGAGTGAGACCGTCCAGGTCGCCGATACCGTCGCCGTTCGCATCGAGAAAGGCCTGCGTGTCGACGCAGTACACGATCGCGTTTTTCCACCACAGGTCGCTGGTGGCCTCGAGGCTCATGCCACACGGCCCTTGCACACTCCGTTCCGCGTGCGATCGAATTTGGATAACCCCGCCGGACATCGGGTGCGCCGCGGCGGCTACTCCGGGCTTCCGGCGTCGCCCATCCGATCCGTAGCCCGGCGCAGGACCGCCTCGAGAGTCTCCTCCAGGGCCTCGATCGCAAACGGCTTGGCGACCACCGGCACGCCCATGGCGTCGAGATTCGGGCGCAGCGTGCGGAGAGCCTCTGGGGCGCCACTGCACAGGATGATCGGAAGCCAGCTGAGCTCCGGATCGCTGCGCAATTCCTCGATCACCCGCAATCCAAAGAGCGCCTCTTCCGGCTGCTGCAGATCCACGATCAGCGCCTCGGCACCGAGGTCTCGTATCGTCTCAGGCCCGGACTCCACCATCACCTTCGTGACCGGCTGATGTCCCAGTGAACGAAGGAGCGATTCATACACATCCAGCATGTCCTGGTCGTCGTTGATGACGAGAACTACGGCCATCTGCGACGAACCCACGCTGTGTGCCAGACAAAGGCACGCCTCCGGCGCTCTGATCGTGGCTGTTGACGGCCGGATCGAGCCGGCCAGGCAGGCTGCTTCATCTAGGGGATGCCCAGGCACGCGGCACCGAACTGCTCGGGCCACTCTTCGTCGGCCCCGAACAAGCTGTGCACCTCGCCCTCCGCGTCCGTCCAGTAGACCTCGTCGGCGCCGCTGGAGGGTGCCGACGCCGACGAGGCACTGGGCCGCCCCCGAGCCTCTCCAGGTGGTGATGACATTCGAGCGGATGCTGACTCGGCCACGGCATCTCCTCCTGGGGGCGGGTATATCGGCCGATTAGCAAATCGAATGCCAGCGCGCGACCGGCAGGCGGACCATCTCGCTGGGAACTGCCCCGGCCGTTCGATCCGCCACGCCGGCTTGGCCCCCATCGACCTCTGTGGTCCGTGTCCCCCAAGGGATGTGCGCGTAATGCTGGCCGACATGCCCGATGGTGCGCTCCTTGCAATGGATGCAGAACAGGAGGAACCATTCATGTCAGGAGATGTAGACCCCAGAGAGGGCGGCGCCTGGATCGGCCAGCATCCCGATCCCAACACCGAGCAAGTCCGCGAGGAGCTCGACGATGGCGCGGAACGCGTAGCCGTCACGAACAACGAGGCCGGCGCGACCCCGGACAGCGAAAGCTGGCCGAGCGGCCATCGGGAGGGCGATCCGGCATCAGACGACGACGTCCGACGCGCCGGCAAGAACGAATAGCGGACAACCAGCCAACAACGTCACTTACTGCCGACGGCGGACCATTTCCCGGAGCCGATCAGCATCCCGCGGCGCATGTCCCCCCACATCGTTGTTGAAATAGGCCCAAACCGGCAGGCCGCGACCTGACCAGTCCGCGATTCGGTCCGCCCATGCACTCAGCCGCTGGCTTGAGTAGCGACCGCCGTAGCGCGCACCTGCGCCATGGAACCGGAGGTAGACGAACGCACCGACGGGCCCAGGAGGCGTGGCCGATCCGGCCATGTCGTGAAGGCACAGGGCCACCCCGGCATTCGCGAGGAGGTCAAACGTTCGGTCGGTGTACCAGCGACGATCACGAAACTCGATCGCCTGCGGAGCCGTGGGAACGGCCTCGAGGAATTCCGCGAGGCGCGCGTGGTCCGGACGCCAGCGTGGGGGCAACTGATACAGGACGGGTCCGAGACGTCGTCCGAGGCGCGTGACATGCGACCAGAAGCGTTTGTTCGCCTCGAGATCGCGCAAGCGCTTGACGTGGCTGATGTAGCGGTGGGCCTTTACCGCGTATCGGAATCCGCCCGGCACGCGCTCACCCCACGTCTCAAAGGTTGCCCCATCGGGAAGCCGATAGAACGGGTTGTTCAGCTCAACCGTGTCGAAGCGCTCTGCGTAGTACTCCAGCCAGCGTGGCATCGGAAGCGTCGCCGGATAGAAGTCATCACGCCAATGACGGTACATCCATCCTGACGTCCCGATGCGAACGTCTCCCGGCATTCGGCCGAGCTCTGGGGCGATCCGGGAGCTAGGCGGCGATGCCTTCATCCCACATCGCACTGGCCACGCGCGTTGTCACCTTCCAACTCCGCAGCATCGAACGTTCCATCGTCCGCCAGGACGGACGCTAGACGGCTTCCGCAGCTGGCGGCTCTGCCTGAAGCTCCACGAGGCCCCCAGCGAGAGCATCGTTGACGGCTGCGATGACATCGGCGACCGAGAAGGGCTTCTCGAGGGTGAAGATGTTGCCGACTCGCTTGAACTCGTCCGTGCGAGCGTGCAGCGTTTCGACATCCGCCGAGCACACGATGAGTGGGACAGCCCGCAGCCGATCATCGGCCCGGGCCAACATCAGCGTGTCCCAGCCGCGCATGTCGTCGCCGGCGATGCGCAGGTCCACGATGAGCAGCTCGGGATCCGACTCGACCAGCTGCTCGAGAGTCGCTTCCTCCCCATCGAAGCCCGCCACGGTATGTCCTCCGAGACCGTCGAGAATGGAGTACATCACCTCGAGGAAGTCAGGGTAATCGTCGACGACGGTGATCCGCGCCATGGCCTCCTCCCTCCAACTTCCGCCCAGTTGGCGACGTGCGAAAGGTGGCAGGGCAGCCGCTAAGTCGTCTGTAAGCCATATGACATACGCCGCTGATAGACTCGCGGACATGCCTGCCGCGCCGCCCCAGGACAGGTCCGCGCAACCCAAAGCCAACACGATCCTGGGCGCGTTGCCCCAGGCAGACTTCAAACGCATCGAGCCGGACCTCACTCACGTGACCCTGCCGCGCGATTCGGTTCTTGATGTGCCGGGTGCGCCGATCGATAGCGTGTACTTTCCGGTCGTCGGCGTCGCGTCGATGATCGCCATGGGCTCAGACGGCGAATCGGTCGACACGACAATGGTCGGTCGCGAAGGCATGACCGGACTGGCCGTGTTCCTGGGTACGGGGCAGATGCCGGTTCGGACGATGGTCCAGGTGCCGATGGTCGGCTATCGGTTGCCAGCTCAGGCGCTTCGGGCCGAGCTCGAGCGCGGCGGACGCCTTGTCAACCTGCTGCAGCGTTACACCCAGGTCGTCATGGTGAGCATGGCGCAGCTGATCCTCTGCAACCGCGTGCATCGACTCGATCAGCGGGCCGCGCGATGGCTTCTCCAGGTGGACGAACGGGTCGACGAGGCTCCCTTCGATGTGACCCAGGAATTTCTGGCCGAGATGATCGGCACCCAACGCCCATCGATCTCGCTCGCGCTGAGCCAGTTCAAGGATGCCGGCCTGATCAGCTACAGCCGAGGTCGCATCCTCATCAGCGATCGCGACGGTCTGTTGAAGCGGGCGTGCGGATGCATCGCCGTCATGCACGAAGAGGAGCAGCGACTGCGCGACACCAGGGAGGCGTACGACATCGGCGCGGCGAGGCCAGAGGGCCGTAAGAACGCCTAGTTTGGCCGAGGCGCCAGCGGCCTGAGCAGCCGAGCCATCTACGCGTCAAACAGCGGCTGGTCGCATCGGCCGAGATGGTCCGGATTCAGCTGCTCTGATCCGCTGAGCTGCGGGCGACGCTCATTCGACCGATCGGTCTGAGTCGGCGACCGACGCGCCGCTCCTTCCATCCCACGGCGTGAGCCGCGGCCACCACGCGGGCACGGCGCGGCAGTAGGTGTCGTATGAGAGACCGTAGGTGCTGCGCAGAGTCGGTTGCTCGTACGCAGCCACGAACGACACCACCGCCACGGCGAACAGCGCAAACCAGACCAGCACCCCGATACTGGCGAAGGCGACCGCCTGCCCGAGGATCATCGCGCCGACCGCCAGGTACATCGGGTTCCGCACCCAGCGGTAGAGCCCTCCGACGACCAGCTCCTGCGTCGGCGCGATCGGCGCCGGTGTTCCGCGGCCTTCTCGGACGAACTGCGCGAAGCACGCGATCAGCGCCGCGAGCCCGAGCGCGACGACGGCCAGTCCGAGCACTGCGACCGGCGGATCGACCAGATCGGTGTACCGAGTGATGGACCACGGCACCACGCCCGCCACCACTGCGGGCGCGACCATGAAGAAGAGCACGCTTCCCCACGCCGCTCGCGTCACGTCCCGCATGGTAGGCCGAACGGCGGCGCCCAGCGACCGGCTGCACCCCGCTCCTAGTGCGGACGCGATCCGATCGTGCGCAGGACGCCGCCGGTAGTGGCGCCCGGTCGAGCGTCCCCAGCTCCGTGGACCGGCGCTCCGCGCCGATCGGCCGATGGGTTCTCATTGGCCACAGCCACCAACTCCATGGCCGCACCGAGTGCCGCGCCGAACGCGTCGAGCTCAGCATCGTCGACCGCCTCGAGGTCCACCACAAGCTCGTCGCGCTCGGGCGTGGCGACCGCCTCGGCGACGACCTCGGCCCCGACGCGCACCTCCACTCGACGCCGGTCCCGAATCCGCAGCGTGAATCTGCCGAGGCTGCCGCTGAAGCGAATCGGGATCGGCCGGCGGAACGCCGGCATCGGCAACTGGCGACGGAGTGCCGCGTACCGGATGAGGGAGGCGAACAGGAGCCAGATGCCGACCAGAGCCGCCGCGTAACGGATCGTGGGCGCGGCCGGTTCGACCAGGACGGCGACCAGGACGGCGACCAGGGCCAGCGCGACCTTGTACAGCGTCATGCGCTTCGCTCGCGGCAGGCTGTCGGCATCGGCTTCCATGGCATGTCCCCTTCGCGACACTTCGACCACGGGCGAGTGTCCGCGAGGTGGGTCTGACGCGGAAGGACCCGTTAGTCCTACATAGGTAGTGTGTGGGGAGGTAGGCATAGGCCGTGCATCGCGAGAGTGAGGAGGTGCACCCATGACCATTCCACAACAGCCGCCCGACGAAGAAGTCCCGACTCCCCTGGACCCAAATGATCCCCCTCCTCCGGAAGGCCCAGGCCTCGATCTTCCCCGCGATGCTCCCGGCCAGGAGCCTGACGTGCCAGGTTCGGAGGCGCCCCTCCGCGCGCCAGGCGAGAACCCGGACGTAGAGATGGATCTCTGAGGGCGATCGAGCACTCCTGAGTGGGATCTGGGCGATCACCGCGACACCCTGAACAAGCCTCCCCGACGATGCGCTATCCCAATGCGAGGGGGGATTTTGCGGGCAGGTACGCCGCAGTCAGGCCGCAGTGCCAGCGTGCGACGCTGCCGTCATGAAGCGCGCAGCCGTCCTCGAC
Organism: uncultured Chloroflexia bacterium; assembly: GCA_963828485.1. Taxonomy (GTDB): domain Bacteria; phylum Chloroflexota; class Limnocylindria; order QHBO01; family QHBO01; genus JACDBZ01. Next base: position 206,453 of record CAWHEV010000010.1, on the reverse strand, counting down.
CTTCTCATCGGCGCAGCCCTTGCGGGATTGACATTCCAGCTGAGAGGCGAGCTCGACTCAGCCGATGCTTGGCTGGCGGTGGCCATCGGGCTGCTGGCTGTGATGATGTTGCTCAGCGGCGTCGCGCTTGCGGCTGGGGCCAAATGGGGGCCACGCCTGGGTCAAGTCAGCACCCGAGCCGGGCTGCTCGCCGGAGCCGGAGCGCTGATCGTCGGGGCAGCGCTGGTAATCGGTGGAGACCGTCAAGACGCCGGCGGCGGGTCCGCGAAGGCCGCGCTTGGGCTGGTAACGCTGCTCGTCTTTTCGGTCGCGTCTTGGGTGAATCGCGCGGCGTTGGCATTGCCACGAGCGGCGCGCTGATCGCACCGCGAACCGGGCCGACGCAGCGAACGACCGATGCGAACCTTTCGATTCACCCGATGTTGTCGATTTAGGGCTCACCCGACAGATCGACGAGAGCGTCTCTGACGGGTTCCGCGGACGGCGTTTGGAAGACGCCGAACCCAAGGGCGGGCAGTTCGACACCGGTGTTGAGGCGAACGCAAGGCTGCTGTCCCACGAGACTGTCATTCACCGACGAGCACCTCGACGGCGCGACCGACGCGTTCCAGGAGCCCTTCGCCGCCCTTGTTCCCATCGTCGAGGCGTCGCTCGTCGGCACGCAGCAGATCCCGCTCGACCTGCAGCCGCTGCCGATACAGGACTTCCCATTCCTCGTACGGCACGACCAATCGAGCGAGGCGCGCATCGATCAGCCTGAGGCTCTCTTCCGCGGCGGCGCGCAGCTCGGGATCGGTGGCGTCGATGTCGCGCATGTGGCGCAGCATGTCCTCGAGGTCCTGCGCCTCCTCCGCGACCGTGAGGTATGCCTCGGTCTTCGTCATCCGATCCGCTATCGCGGCCCGAGCCCGCGCCACGGACTCCTTGGAGCCGGCAATGGCGACGTCGGAGGGATGAATCGTCACCTCCAGGGACGGCGCCTTCAGCATCACGAGCCGATCCGGTACCAGGCGCCGAACGCTCTCGCCGCCAACGACTGCGAGGAGGCGTGATGGTGCCTCCAGGACGCGAGGCGCTCGCACCCGCTGAAGGTTGAGGCCTGCCGAATCCACGGCGTCCTCGAGCTCCCCGGCGACCTGCTCGTAGCCGTCGGGCTTCACGATGATCGGGATGTGGGCATCCTCCCAGCGCTTCACGATCGACCGCACCTTGAACGAGGGCGCAACGACCAGCAAGAGGAGGATCACGAGGGCGAGGACCGCCGCGTAGGGGTATCCCCGCAGCACCTGGACCGCCTTGCCGCCGAGGCTCTCTGGGCGGTCGGCTGGATCCATGAGCATCAGGCCGCCCGCGCCGATCGCAATCGGCAGGGCGACGGCCAGGACCAGCATGGCAACGCGGATCCAGTTCTCCTCGACGAAATCGGGGGCCGGAACGAGGGCGATCAGGAAGGCGCCGACGTCAGGAATGGCGACGCCGATGAGGACGACGATCCACGCGAGCGCGCCCGCCGATACTCCCGCCAGGAGCAGTTGCTTGCTCTGCGGGACGCGTCCGAAGAGCATCAGCGTGGCCCAGCCGAAGACCATCTGAACCAGCCGTCCGAGCTGGCGACCGAGGAACGCGATGAGTGGAGCGATCACAGCCACGCACCGCCCTTTGGCAACCCCCGTGCCACGCGATCACATTGCGCGCCCCACAGGGTTGCTTCGCTGGACTCGGTGCGCCGCTACTCGTCCCTCGCCGGTGCCGGCGCGGTCGTCTCTGTCTCGTCGTACGCCCGCGCATCGGCGCTGTCATCCGCAATCAGGCGTCGCTCGGTGTCTCGGTCGATGGTGAACGTCTCGTGGCAGTCATCGCACTCGGCCTGGCGGAGGCGAGCGTTGTCGGTCGCGATGGCCGCGGTATGCCGGGTACCGTCGTCGTGCCAGTGCGTCACCCGGACATCACCCTCGATGTCCTCGACGTTCCATTCGGGCATCAGCTCCTCCGATCATCGCTTGCCGGTCCCTCGCTCTCCGTCGAGCCGGGAGTGCGCCCCGCACACGGGGCAGATGGCGTACCGCGTCCCATCCTCGGCGGTGATGACTTCAGCCGCGACTGGGCGCGAGAAGGGCTCCGACAGGGTGTAGTCGTTGTGGCGGTGCGCCGCGAAGAGCTGCCCCTGATCGTCCTGCACGATCGTCCATCGCGAGGACATGGCTGCGCACCGAGGCCACCGCCACAGGACTATTCCGCGGCGATCTGGACCGCGAAGTCGGCCAGGCTCTTGCCCAGCTCGTCCGCGCCGGCCTTGATCTCTCGCTTCATCTTGGTTGCCGCGTCGCGCAGATCGGTCTCCTTGCGATCGCGGGCGATCTTGATGACCGCATCGGCGCTGTCCTGCTGCTTGCGCTTCAGGTTGAGCAGCACCGCATGCGCCTCGTAGGCGTCGCTCTCCTCACCATCGGCCTTGGGCGCGGTCTCCTCGGCCAAGGCTGACAGCGCCTCGGCGACCTCCTCACGCTTGCCCTTGGCACCGTATGGCTTGCCGAACTTGACGAGTTGATCGAGGTGACGCTGGTCGACCTTGCCGGCTGCTTCGATCTGGCGCCGTACCGCAGCCACCGGGTGCTTCTTGGCCAGCTGCTTGCCGGTCTCGACGATGGTGGTCTGGATTGCGATGGCTTCGTCGAATTCGTGCTTGATGAATTCGGTCCCTGATGGCATTTAGCTTCCTCCTGGACGTGCGGTTGGGGCTGATGGCGCTGGTCTCTAAGCAGACGGCATGCCAGTCGCGGAAGCCATCGGGGGCGCATTGCTGACGACGGATCCCGGGAGGGCGATGGTGTCCCGATGGGGCAGGCAGGCCGGAGTGATCCGAGGCTAGCGCTCGGGTCGCAGGAGCTGGAGCAGCTCGTCGTGGACGGCGCCGTTGCTGCTCACGAGGCGAGACCCCGTCCAGCTCGGGTGTCCCTCGAGATCGGTCATGCGGCCGCCGGCGGAGGTGACGACCACGTACGGCGCGGCCATGTCCCACGGACGCACGCCGTCCTCGACCATCCCCTCGGCCGAGCCGCCGGCCACGAGCATGTGACCCCAGAAGTCGCCGAAGCCGCGGCTTCGCCAGGCGCGGGCGGCTGCCGTCGCGACTCGCCCGTCGACAGCCGTGACGTCCCCGTACAGCAGCTGGCCCTCCGCCAGGGTCGCGATCGACGAGACGCCGATGCGCCGCTCGCCACTCGCGTCGCGTCGCCACGCTGGACCACCGGCCGTCGCCCACCAGCGCACACCCATCGCCGGCGCCGAGACGATCCCGAGCGCCAGCTCCCCGCCGATGCGGCACGCCAGCAGCGTCGCGAAGACCTCGATCCCGCGCACGAAGTTGTGGGTGGCATCGATCGGGTCGACGATCCACGCGACCTCGGCGTCTGCATCGCGTGATCCGTACTCCTCGCCGATCACGCCATGCGACGGCCATCGCTCAGCGATCCGCTCGCCGATGCGTCGCTCGACCTCCGTGTCGGCAACGGTGACGAGGGTCCTGTCGGCCTTCGCCGCGGCGGTCACCCCCGCGCGAAAGTGGCCGAGGGCGATGCCATCGGTCTCGTCCAGCAGCTCGTGGCCGAACGAGCTCAGCTCGCGGACCGCGGTGTCATGGGCCGTCGTCACGCCGATCGGCGCTCGCGCAACACGTCGGTTACCTGCGAGAGCGACACGTCGCGGGCGGCAAGGACCACGAGCAGGTGGTAGAGCAGATCGGCAGCCTCGGCGGCCAGCTCGTCGTCGCTGCCTCCCAGCGCGGCGCCGGCGACCTCTCCGGCCTCCTCGACCACCTTCTCGGCCGGGCGGCGGGGTCCGCCGGTGACGAGGCGCGCCGTGTACGACGCCTCGGGATCGGCGCTGCGTCGGTCGCGGATGACGGCATCCAGCTCGGCGAGGACACCCGGCGCTGCGACGTCGCCGAAGCACGTGCGCGTCCCGGTGTGGCAGGCCGGGCCGGCCGGGCGGACCCGGTACAGCAGCGCGTCGCCGTCGCAGTCGGCCGCCACCCCGACCACCCGCATGACGTTGCCGCTCGTCGCGCCCTTTCGCCACAGCTCGTCTCGCGATCGCGACCAGAAGTGAGCCTCCCCCGTCTCCAGGGTCGCGTCCAGCGCTGCGGCGTTGGCCCAGGCCAGCATGAGGACGCTGGCGTCATCCGCGTCCTGGACGATCACAGGAAGCAGCGCCTCGGCGGCGAGATTCGGTCGGCGGTCGCTCAGCCAATCCATGCGGCAACCTCGCTCGGCTCGAGGTCGGCTGGCGCAGCGCGGATCGCGACGCCGCGCGCGGAGAGCTCCGCCTTGATGGCGGGGATGGTCGTGATCCCGAGGTGGAGCAGCGACGCGAGCAGCGCCGCCTGGGCTCCGCCGCGCGTGAGCACGTCGACGACGTCCCCGACGCTCCCCGCTCCACCGGAGGCGATGACCGGCACGCGGACCGCATCGGCAACGGCGCGCGTCAGCTCCAGGTCATAGCCGCTGCGCGTCCCGTCGCGATCGATGCTCGTCAGCAGCACCTCGCCGGCGCCCTGGTCGACCGCCTGCCGCGCCCAGTCACGCGCGTCGCGACCGGTCGCCTCGGTGCCGGCCACGCCATGGACCTGCCAGCCGTCGCCGGCGCGAGCGGCGTCGATGGCCACCACCACCGACTGGCTGCCGAGGCGCTCGGCGATGCGGCCGATGAGTGCCGGATCGCGGAGCGGAGCGCTGTTGAGGCTCACCTTGTCGGCGCCCGCGTCGAGGAGGGCGGCGGCATCGTCGTAGCGGCCACCCCACCGCCGACGGTGAGCGGCACGTCGAGGGCCGAGGCGGCGCGCGAGATGAGCTCCACCATGGCGCCGCGTCCGTCGCGCGTGGCCGCGATGTCGAGGATGACGATTTCGTCGGCTCCATCGGCAGCGTACCGAGCGGCGAGCTCGACCGGATCTCCGGTATCGACGAGGTCGACGAAACGCGTGCCCTTCACGACACGCCCGCCCGCCACGTCGAGGCAGGCGAGGAGCCGATGCGCGAGGGCCATCTCAGGCGACCTCCGCTCCGGCCGAGGACGCAGCCAGCGCCTCGTCGATGCCCAACGAGCCGTCCACGAGGGCCAGGCCCACGACCGCTCCATCGATGCCCGCGCTCGCGAGCTCCCGCAGGTCGGCGACGGTGCCGATCCCGCCCGCCGCCACCAGTCGCATCGCAGGCAGCGCGGCGCGCATCCGCGACAGGAGCGCCAGGTTCGGGCCGCGACGCGTCCCGTCCCGGCGAACGTCAGTGACGACGAGGTGCGCCAATCCCGCCGCTCGCCAGGCGGCGCCCGAGCTCCACCGGGTCGGCCGCTGCGTCCCGCGTCCAGCCGTCGAGCGCGACGCGGTCCCCTCGGCAGTCGATCGAGACGGCGATGCGCCCCGGCCAACGTTGGACGGACTCCGCGAGGAACGCCGGCTCCTCGATGGCGGCCGTGCCAAGGAGCGCCACGTCCATCCCCGCGGCGAGCGCCGCCTCGACGTTCTCGGCGGTCCGCAGGCCGCCTCCGAGCTCGATCCGAGCGTCGCCTGCCTCGCCCCGAGCCGCGGCGGCCAGGCGCCCGGCCATGTCAAGGTTCGTCGGCCGGCCGGCGCGCGCTCCGTCGAGGTCGACGAGGTGCAGCCATCGCACACCCGCCTCGACCCAGCCGCGCACCCGAGCATCCGGATCGTCGACCGATGCGGCCCGGCGCGCGTAGTCGCCCTGAACCAGCCGCACCGCGGCACCGCCGAGGAGATCGATCGCCGGAATCAGGTCCATGCCGGCACTCGCGCCTCGTCGAGCAGCCCCGCAGCGAACGCCGCCAGCAGCGCTCGCCCGAACCGGCTGCTCTTCTCGGGGTGGAACTGCGTTGCCGTGATCGAGCCCGATCGGAGGAGGCTCGGGAACCGGAACCCGTCGACCTCGGTGGTCCCGCGCACGACGCCTGGGTCGTCCGGAGCCAGCCAGTAGCCGTGGGCGAAGTACGCATCGGCGCGATCACCATCCCGGAGCTCGACCGTGTTCCAGCCGATGTGGGGCACGATCCTCGGACCACCGTCGGCCGGCGGTGGAAAGGCTCGGGAGCGCCCGGCGATCAGGCCAAGCCCGGGCGCGTCATCCTCGTCGCTGCCGTCGAGCGTGAGCTGGGCGCCGAGGCAGACGCCGAGGAACGGGATGCCCGCCCGCGCCCGTTCTCCCACGGGCTCCCACAGCCCGGAAGCGCGCAGGGCGGCGGCGGCCGACCCGGCGGCTCCGACACCGGGCAGGACGATCCGCCCCGCTCGAGCCAGCTGCGCTGGATCGCGCACGAGGGTCGCATCGGCGCCGATCGCCTCGAGCGCGCGCAGGACCGATCGCGTGTTGCCGGAGCCGAAGTCCACGACGCCGATCACCCCAGGCTCCCCTTCGTGCTCGGCACGTCTTCCGATGCCAGGCGGGGGTCGAGCTCGACGGCGACGCGCAGCGCGCGCGCGAAGGCCTTCATCGCCGCCTCGACGTGATGGTGCACGCTCGCCGCGCCGGCGACGTCGAGGTGGAGGGTCATCCGGGCCTCGCGAGACACGGACTCGAGGAAGTGCGGCAGCAGCTCGAGCCACGGGTCGGCGCCGGCGAGAGGATCCGGGCGCGGCGTGATCGACGAGAACGAGCGTCCGCCGAGGTCGATGGCGCAGGTCGCAAGCGCCTCGTCCATCGGGATTCGGGCGTCACCGTAGCGGCGGATCTGAGCTCGCTCCCCCAGCGCCTCGTCCAGGGCGCGGCCTATGACGATGCCGCAGTCCTCGACGGTGTGATGCGGATCGATCTCGAGGTCACCAGTCGCCGCGACCTGCAGGTCGACCAGTGAATGACGCGAGAGCTGATCGAGCATGTGGTCGAAGAACCCGATGCCGGTCGCGATGTCGCGCACGCCACGCCCGTCGAGCTCGATCGCCACGCTGATGGTCGTCTCGCCGGTCGTCCGTTCCACCGAGGCGGTGCGGCTCATGCCAGCAGCTCCTCAACCGCATCGATGAGGCGGTCCGTCTCTTCGGCCGGTCGCGCGGTCACTCGCAGCCAGTCCGCCATGGGGCCACCCTCGTAGCGACGCAGGATCAACCCGCGCCGCTCCAGCGCTGTGGCGAGGCTCGCCGCATCCGGCGGGCGGAACGCGACGAAGTTCGTGACCGACGGCAGGACCTCGCAGCCCAACCGGCCAAGACACTCCGCGATACGGTCTTTCTGGCGCAGGATCTCGGCGCGGCGCTCCCGCATGGCCGCACCGTCGGCGACGGCCTCGATGGCCCGCTCCTCGCTCGGGGCCGCCACCGACAGCGGAAGCCGGGCGGCGTCGAAGCGCGCCACGAGCGCGTCCGGAAGCACGAGATACCCGACGCGGGCGCCGGCCATGCCATACGCCTTCGACAGCGACCGGAGCACGATGAGGTTCGGCAGCTCCTCCTGCAGCGTCGCCGTGGACAGGCTGTTGGGCGGCGCGCCGATGGACTCTTCGGCGAACTCGAGGTAGACCTCGTCCACCGCCACGAGGGCCCCGAGCCCGTCGGCAAGACGCCGAACCTCGTCGAGCGAATAGGCATCCCCCGTCGGGTTGTTCGGCGTGCAGAGCCAGATCAGACGCGCCGCTGCTTCATCCACCGCGGCGCGCAGGGCCTCGACGCTCTGGCGCTCGCCCAGCCGCTCGCGCGGGACCGCCACGACGCGGGCACCGGCCAGCCGGGCCTCGACCGCGAACATGCCGAAGGTGGGCGTCGGGAGGACGACGGCATCGCCCGGCCCCACGGCCTGGGTCGTGACGAGCCGGATCAGCTCGTCGGCGCCGGCACCGGGGATGATCCGCCCGGGCACGGCGCCCGACGCCTGCCCGAGGGCTTCGCGCAGGCGCGCGTAGGCAAGGTCCCCGTACTCGGCATACGCGCCTCCCGGGACGGTGTTCATGTCGAGCCGCGCGATCGCATCGACCCCGATGCCGAGCTGTTCGGCGAGGGCCTCATCGGAGAGCTCGGCGGCGTAGGCCTCGACCGGCTCGGGCCGCCGCAGAAGCTCGATCGGATCGTCGGCGGCGCTCTCACCCGCGCGATCGGCGCGTGCCCTGACCGACCTGGCGTGCGCCGGCAGCCCCTCCGCATCGGCCAGGGCGTCGACCGTGCCGGCGATGCCGCGGACCCCTGCGGGCGAGACCCGCTGGAGCTCGATCCACCGCCCGAACGCCTCGACGCCGAGCGGGCCGTAGGCCCGGGCGGCGCCGCCGGTGGGCAGGACGTGGTTGGTGCCGGTCGCGTAATCGCCGCCGGCAATCGCCGACCACGGACCGATGAAGACCGACCCGGCGTGACGCACGGCGCCCGCCAGGGCATCGGCTTCAGCGCACTGCAACGAGAGGTGCTCCGGAGCGATGGCATCGCAGACGGCGACCGCATCCGCGATCGTTGCGACCACCACGGCGCCCCCATGCAGCCGCAACGTCTCGAGCGCTGCCTCACCCGTTGCGAGGCCGGCGGCCGCGGCCAGCAGGCGGGCCTCGACGGCGTCGATCAGCTCGGGCGCATCGGTGACAAGAACGGCGACCGAGTCGGGACCATGCTCCGCCTGCGCCAGCAGGTCGAGCGCGACGATCTCGGCGTCGGCTCGCGCATCGGCGACGACCAGGCACTCGCTCGGGCCTGCGGGAAGATCGATCGCCACGTCGGCGGCCACGGCGCGCTTTGCCGCGGTCACCCAGGCGTTGCCGGCACCGACGACGCGATCCACGGCGGGCACGCTTGCAGTGCCGAAGGCCAGCGCGGCGATGGCCTGTGCCCCTCCGACACGCAGGACGCGATCGACGCCGATGCGGTCGGCGGCCGCGAGGATGGCCGGGGCGACGCGACCGGCCGTGTCCGGCGGCGTGGCAAGGATGAGCTCCCCCACGCCCGCCAGGCGAGCCGGCACGCCGACCATGACCACCGAGCTCGCGAGCGGCGCCCGGCCGCCCGGAACGTAGGCGCCGACCCGCTCGAGCGGCACCCAGCGACGCCAGGCGCGGATGCCCGGCGCGGTTCGAACCACGCGCTCGGCGCGAAGGGCATCGCGCTGGTCCGCGTGGAAGCGGCGGACCGCGGCGATGGAGGCATCCAGTGCGGCCAGCACCGATCGGTCGACCGATGCCGCCGCCGAGGCGATCTCGGCGGGGTCGACCCAGAGGTCCTCGATGCGTGCGCCGTCAAGACGGAGCGTGAGCTCGCGCAGCGCTGTGTCACCGCGCGTCCTGACGTCGCCCAGGATGTTCGAGACGTCGACCGGCTCGGCCGCCGATCGCAGAGCCTCGATCCAGGACGCCCGCTCGCCAGGGCCCGAGCGCGACCAGTCCAGTCGCCGCTCCAGGGCCGGCATCGGTGCCGTGGTGGTCATCTGATGACCTTCTCGATCGGGACGATGAGGATGTCGCGCGCGCCGACCTCCTTCAGCGCGGGGACGATGCGCCACAGCTGGTCACGCTCGACGACCGAGTGAACCGCGATCAGTGACGGATCGGCGAGCGGCATCACCGTCGGACCGGAGAGGCCGGGAATGATCTCCCGGATCCGGTCGATCGCCGCCGCGGGCGCGTTCATCATCATGTACTCGCGGCCGCGTGCCTCCACGACGCTTCGCATCATCGCGGTCAGCGATGCCACGCGCGGATCGTCGGCAGACTCGGCAGTCCGGGCGATCAGCACGGCCTGCGACTCGAGCAGCGTGGCGATCGGGCGCAGGCCGTTGACGCGGAGCGTGCTGCCGCTGGCGACGAGGTCGACGACCGCGTCGGCCACGCCGAGCTGCGGTGTGACCTCGACCGCCCCGGTGACCTCGATCACCTGTGCGCTGATCCGATTCTCGTCGAGGAACGCGCGCGTCAGCTTCGGGAACGCCGTGGCGATACGACAGCCGCCCAGGCCGGCCACCTCGGTGATCTCCCCGCGCGCCGGCACGGCGACAACGAGCGAGCAGGCGCCGAAGCCCAGGTCGAGCAGCGGGTGCAGCCCGTCGCCCTGCTCGGCGACGAGATCCCGCCCCGTCAGGCCGAGGTCCACGATGCCGTCGCGGACGTACTCGATGATGTCCCCGGTACGGACGAAGAGCAGCTCGAGATCGACGTTCCGCGCGACGGCGCTGAGCCGCCGCTCGCTGAGCTCGACGTCGACGCCCGCGTCGCGCAGCAGTGCTGCTGCCGGCTCGGCCAGCCGGCCCTTGTTCGGCAGCGCGATCCGGAGGCGCGATGACCCGTTGCCGGCCAGCGTCATCGCTCGGCGGCCCCTGCCGGACGGCGCCTGCGGGTGCGATCGATGACGAGCCGATAGCCGTCCCTGCCGTAGCGAAGCCACTGTCCCACGCGGCTGATCGTCGCGCTCGACGCCCCGGTGCGATCACTGATCTCGTGGTAGCTGACGCCCTCGTCGAGGAGGCGCGCGACGTGCCAGCGCTGGCCAAGCTCCTTGAGCTCGTTCACGGTGCAGAGGTCGCGCAGGAAGCGGAGTGCTTCGTCGGTCTCGCGCAGGCTGGTGACCGCACCGGCGAGCGCGGTGATCTCGTCGGTGATCCAGCGATCCTCGGGGCTGGCGGTTGCGGACGGCGATGTCTGGCTCTTCATTGCTTCAGCAGACTAAAGCACTAGCGCGCCGATGTCCAGCCCGCGCCCCCAGGTCGTTCGAGGGGTACAGCGGCGAGGGACAGGCCGTTCGCCGGCTCCGTCGGCTCCGCTCAGCGGTTATATCACTAACGATATAATCGCTGAACAGGCAGCGCTCTCGCAGGACAGCGGTGGTTGCATCGTTGCATGATCATGCGCCCACTTGGTATGATCATGCGTCCATGACTGAGACGAGACCCCTCTGGGGCAGCCGAGTGCGAGCCGGGCTCGCGCCGGTTGCCGCCGCCATGTCGAGCTCGATCGCGGTCGACCGACCGTTGGCACTTCACGACATCGCGGCGACGCTCGCCCACGTCGATGAGCTCCGGGCGCTCGGCATCGTGACCGAGGACGGCTCCAACGAACTGTCGCAGGCCCTGGATCATCTTCGGGACCGGATCCTCGACGGCACCTTCGAATGGGACGAGGCCCACGAGGATGTTCACATGAACGTCGAGGCGGCCGTGCGCGATGCCGTCGGGCCGGATCTGGCGGGCCAGCTTCAGGCAGGGCGCAGCCGCAACGAGGAGATCGTGACCGACGAGCGGCTCTGGCTGCTCGAAGCCGGGCGGCGGATCGATGCCGCCATCGTGAGCCTTCAGCGCACGCTCGTCTCGCGCGCGGAGGGCGAGCTCGAGACTCCCCTCCCGGCGCATACGCATACACAGCCGGCGCAGCCGGTGCTGCTCGCCCACCACCTGCTGGCGCACGCGGAGGCGCTGCAACGCGACCGCGAGAGGTTCGCCGACGCGGTCGCCCGCATCGACCGGTCACCGGCAGGGTCGGGCGCCGCGGTCGGCAGCGGCCTGCCGATCGATCGGGAGCGAGTGGCGCATCGGCTCGGCTTCGGCGCGATCACGCGAAACAGCCTCGATGCCGTCTCGGATCGCGACTACGCCGTCGAGATGGTGGCGGCGGCGGCGATGACGATGGCCCACCTCTCGCGGGCGGCCGCCGACCTGGTCCTGTGGTCGACGCCCTACTTCGGCTTCGCCCGGATCAGCGATGGCTATGCCACGGGCAGCTCGATGCTGCCCAACAAGCGCAATCCCGACATCGCCGAGCTGGTGCGTGGCCGCGCGGCCCGCGCATCGGCCGCCGTGGGCGGGATGCTCGGCATCGTCGTCGGGCTGCCGCTCGGGTACCACCGCGACCTCCAGGAGCTCCGCGGCCCGATGATCGAGACGATCTCCTCGCTCGAGCTCAGCCTGGCCGCCACCGAGGCGATGTATGCGGAGGTCGAGTTCGACCGGGAAGCGATGCGTGCGGCGGCGACGCGGGGCCACGCGCTGTCGACGGCGCTCGCGGAGCGGCTCCTGCGCGCCGGCGTCCCGTTTCGCGAGGCGCACTGGCGCGTCGGTGAGCTCGTGACCCTGGCCGATGAACGTGGCTGCGACATCGCCGAGCTGCCGGCGGCCGACCTCCGCGCGCGACTGCCCGAGCTCGACCCGACCCAGGAACCCATCCCGACCCTGGCCGAAGCCCTTGCGGCTGCGGACCTTCCCGGCGGCACGGCGCCCGATCGCGTCCGTGCCGCGCTCAACGACGCAAAGGAGCGCCTCGCATGACGGAAACGGTTGTCCTCGCCTACTCGGGCGGTCTCGACACCTCGGTGGCGGTGCCGTGGCTCCGCGAGACGCGCGGCGCGGACGTGATCACCCTCACCGTCGACGTGGGCGCCGGCGCGGCGTCCGAGGAGGTGCTGGCCAGGGCCATGGCGGGCGGCGCGCGCGAGGCTCTCGCCGTCGACGCGCGCGATGCCTTCGTCACCGACTTCGTGTGGCCGACGCTCCAGGCCGGCGCTCGCTACCAGGGGGTCGTACCCGCTCGCCACGGCCATCGCACGCCCGCTCATCGCTCGCCTCCTCGTTGAAGCGGCCCATGAGGCGGGCGCGCACTCGGTCGCGCACGGCTGCACCGGCAAGGGCAACGACCAGGTGCGGTTCGACGTCGCCGTGGCCGCGCTCGACCCGACGCTCAGCGTCATCGCCCCGATGCGGGCCGGCATGGGCATGAATCGCGACGAGGAGCTGGCGTATGCCCGAGCGCACGGCATCGAGGTCGACGCCGGTCCGGGCTCCCCGTTCAGCATCGACCTCAACCTGTGGGGCCGCTCGGCGGAGGCCGGGATCCTCGAGGATCCGTGGGTCGCCCCGCCCGCCGACGCGTTCGCCTGGACCGTCGATCCCTCGGAGGCACCGCGGGAGGCGGTCGAGCACGTCATCGGCTTCGCCGAGGGTGTTCCGGTCAGCCTCGACGGGAGCCGCACCGACGGGCCCAGCCTGATCGAGGAGCTCAACCGCGCGGCCGGGGCCTACGGCATCGGGCGCATCGACCACGTCGAGGATCGCCTCGTCGGCATCAAGAGCCGGGAGGTGTACGAGGCGCCCGCTGCCGAGGTCCTGCACCAGGCGCACGATGCCCTCGAGGCGCTGACGCTCTCCCGCGAGCTGCTCGCCTTCAAGCGCCAGGTGGCCGATCGGTTCGCGACCCTCGCCTACGACGGCCTGTGGTACTCCGAGCTGGCGCGCTCGCTGCGAGCCTTCGTGACGTGGACGCAGCGTCACGTGACCGGTGAGGTCCGCATCCGGCTGAGCCCGGGCGTGTCGCAGGTCGTCGGGAGGCGCTCGCCCAACTCGCTGTATGACCTGACGCTGGCCAGCTATGGCGGGGAGGACCGCTTCGACCACGAGGCGGCCGTCGGCTTCATCTCGATCTGGGGCCTCCCGGTCCGGACCCAGGCTGCCATCCGTGGCCCGTTCGAGGACCCGGATGAGGCGCCGTTGCTGCGCCGGCTCGCCGTTGAGCGACGGAGCCCGGTCCCGGCGGGGGTTGCGGCGGCGGCATCGCCCGTGGCGACCGCTGCGCCATCGTCGAATGGCGCGTCGCCGACGACGGCTGCCCACGTCGTGTCGCCGCTCACCGCGGGGGCGTCGTATCAGCGCCGCGCCCGGCTCCATGACGTCGAGGCCATCGAGCGAATCAACGAGCGCTTCGCGCGTCGCGGGATCCTCCTGTCGCGCACGCCTGAGGAGATCGCCGAGCAGATCGGCTCGTTCCGCGTGTGTGACCTCGACGGCGAGGTCGTCGGCATCGCGGCCCTTCGCGACTACGGTGCCGGCATCGGTGAGCTCCGGTCATTGGCCGTGACCGATGCGGCGCAGGGTCGCGGCTTCGGCGAGCTGTTGGTGAGGGCAATCGTCCGGGATGCTCGAGACGCCGGCATCGGCCAGCTCTACGTGCTCACCGCCAACCCGGGCTACTTCGCGCTCCACGGCTTCGAGGAGCTCGCCTGGGGCGAGGTGCCGGAGGTCCTCGATGCTGACCGCGCTTCCGGCATCGCTCGGCGGCGCTGGAACACCGCGATGGTCCTGGCGCCATGACCGCGTCCGCGCCCGCTGTCGTGCCGTCTCCGACATCCGCGCACCATTTCCTCTCGTCACGTGACCTCGGCGCCGACGGGCAGGATCGGATCCTGGGGCGAGCGGAGGCGCTCCGCGCCCAGCGACAGGCCGGCACCGTACCGGAGGCCCTTGCCGGCCGCCATGTGGCGCTCCTGTTCGAGAAGCCGAGCCTCCGGACGCGCGTGACCTTCGAGGTCGGGGTATCGGACCTCGGAGGGCGCTGCGTGTACCTCGGGCCCGACGAGGTCGGGATCGGGCGGCGGGAAACGGCCGCGGACGTGGCACGCAACCTGAGCCGATGGGTCGACGCGATCGTCTTCCGCACCTTCGCGCATGACACGCTGGTCGAGCTGGCAGACGCCTCCTCCGTCCCGGTGGTCAACGCGCTGAGCGACCGCGAGCACCCGTGCCAGGCCCTGGCGGACCTCCTCACGCTGCGCCAGCATCGTGGCGGGCTCTCGGGCCTGACGCTCAGCTTCGTGGGTGACGGCAACAACGTGTGTCACTCGCTCCTGATCGCCGGTTCCCTGGCCGGCCTGCATCTGCGCGTCGCGACGCCGCGCGGCTACGCGCCCGACCCCGCGGTGGTGGCCGAGGCGACGACGGCCGCTCGGCGGAGCGGGGGGTCCGTCGAGGTCCTCGTCGATCCACGTGATGCCATCCGCGGCGCCGATGCGGTCTACACCGACACCTGGACCTCCATGGGAGCCGAGCCGGAGGCGGATCTGCGCCGGCTGCGGTTCGCCGGCTACCGCGTCGACGCCGACCTGCTCCGCGAGGCCCCCGAGGCCCTGGTCATGCACTGCCTCCCGGCCCACCGGGGCGAGGAGATCAGCGACGAGGCCCTGGACGGGCCGCGCTCGGTCGTGCTGGACCAGGCCGAGAACCGCCAGTACGTCCAGCAGGCCCTGCTCGTCGAGCTGCTCGGCTCACGGTCGGGGTAGGCTGGGCAGGATGTCCCAGTCACACGCCGCGGCTGCGGAGCAGCCCGAAGCGACGCCCACCACCCCCGCGGCAGACCTCGACGAAGAGGCCGCGCTGCGCGAGATCGTCCAGCTCGGCACGGCGGCCCGGACCTGGGATGAGCTGATGCAGCTGATCATCGACCGTGGAACGGTCGCGATGGGATCCGAGGTCTGCTCGCTGTATCTCGTCGATCGCGACGGCGCCGGGCTGACCCTGGCGGCGACGAACGGCGTGGACCGCCAGCACATCGGCGTCGCACGGCTCTCCATCGGGCAGGGCATCACCGGGATTGCCGCCGAGTCACGCGCGCCGGTCGTGAGCACCGACCTCTCCAACGATCCGCGCTGCGCCTGGATCCGGGGCGTCGACCAGCGGCGCTTCACCTCGATCCTGGCGGTGCCGCTTCTCACTGGCGACGAGGTCGTCGGCGTCATCAATGTCAAGACGGTCGAGCGCCGCGAGTTCAGTCCGCGCGAGGTGCGCCGCCTGACCATGATCGCGACGCTGCTGGCCGGGGTCGTCGAGCGCCGGCGCAGCCACCTGGAGACGGAGACCCAGCTCGACAGCCTGCGCAGCCTGGACCAGGCGCGCGCCGAGCTCATCGCGGTGGTGACCCACCAGCTCCGCACCCCGCTGGCGGTCGTGCGCGCGTACCTGGATCTTCTGGCCGAGTCGGCCGAGGCATCGACTCCCGAGGCGGCCGCCTGGCATGCGGCCGCGGCCGGCCAGGTCGAGCGCCTCGACGAGCTGGTGGGGACGATCCTCGACACCGTTCGGGCCGATCGGCTGCTCACCATCGAGGTCCGGCCCTTCGGCATCGGCCCCGTCGTGGACGAGGTCCTCACGCGGCTCGGGCCGCTCCTTCGGCAGCATCGCCTCGAGCGCTACACCGATGACGTCCGGATCGCCCGCGGCGACCCTGCCCGCCTGGCGCAGGTGCTCGAGCTGCTGCTCGAGAACGCGGCCAAGTACGCCCCGCCCGGCGCCACGATCGTCGTCGCCGACTGGACCGATGGCGACGAGGTGCGGCTGGCGGTCGGCGACGACGGACCCGGCGTCCCGCCCGACCTGCGCGAGTCGGTCTTCGAGCCGTTCGTCCGGCACGACACCGGCGGCCGCCCGGGGGCTGGCGTCGGCCTCTTCGCGGCTCGCCGCCTCATCACGGCCATGGGCGGCCGCCTCTGGATCGAGGACAAGCCGGCGGGCGGGAGCCAGTTCGTCATCGCGCTCCCCCGCGAAGAGCGGCCGGATACGGCGGCACGATGAGCGTCGCGGAACCGCTGCGCATCCTCGTCATCGACGACGAGCCGGCCATGGTCGGCGCCGTCGCGGCACTCGTCGGCAGCGAGGGCCACCGGGTGACGGCGGCCTACGACGGCGACGAGGGCATCCGCCGCTTCGACGAGGAGCGGCCCGACCTCGTCATCCTCGACCTGGCCATGCCCGGTCTCGATGGCCTCGCGGTCTGCTCATCGATCCGGCAGCGCGGCTCGACGCCGATCATCGTGCTCTCGGGCGAGGGCCAGGAACCGGCGAAGGTCCAGGCGCTGGACGCCGGAGCGGACGACTACGTGACGAAGCCGTTCGGAAAGGACGAGCTGCTGGCTCGCATCCGCGCGGTGATGCGACGTCGAAGCGCCGGACCCGATGACGAGGCCGCGCCTGGGACGGTGCGCATCGACCGGCGCCGCCACGAGGCCTGGGCCGGCGACCGATCGCTGACGCTCACGCCCATCGAGTTCGCGCTGCTCGACGCGCTCGTCTCGGCGCGTGGAGACCTTGTCACGCACTCGGAGCTCCTGATCGCGGGCTGGCGAGGCGAGCCGAACCCTGATCCGCTGTGGGTGAAGCCGCACCTGGCTCGCCTGCGCGCCAAGCTTCGCGCCGTCGGAGCCCCGGTTCCCGTTCCGGTCCGCGCCCTCGGCTATCGCCTCATCGAGCCATAGCCACGGGGTCGGCGGCGGCCGCAACCTCGAAGGCCTCGAGGGCGGTCACCGTTTCGGACATCGGCTCGACGACGGCGAAGCGGCTCGTGTCCCAATCCGCGAGAAGCTCTCGGGCGCGCAGGCTGCCCTCCCGCGCGTGGGCCTCGATCAGCTCACGCAGCTGACGCTCGTCGGCGGCTTCGACTGAGCGCCGGCGAACGCTGTCGACATTGAGCTGCCCGTCAAGAGCCACTCCGTCGAGGACGAAGGCCCGGCCGCCTGTCATCCCGGCGCCGAAGTTGGGACCGATGTCCCCGAGCACGACCACGACGCCGCCGGTCATGTACTCGCAGCCGTGCGCACCGACGCCCTCGACGACCGCGCGGGCGCCCGAATTTCGGACCGCGAAGCGCATCCCGGCTCGTCCGACAACGTGCAGCGACCCGGCGGTCGCCCCGTAGAGACAGACGTTGCCCGCCAGCGCCTGGTCCTGGCCGCCTCGCGGGCCGACGGCCGACCGATCCGGTCGCACGACGATCGCTCCGCCCGAGAGGCCCTTGCCGACGTAGTCGTTGGCCTCGCCGTCGACCGTGATCCGCATGCCGGCAACGGCGAAGGCGCCGAGCGACTGCCCCGCGCTTCCGGCCAGGTCGTATCGGACATGCGGAAGGCGTCGCGGCTCGGTTCGTCGCGAGAGCGCCCCCGCAAGCCGCGCGCCGATGCTGCGGTCACGCGGCGTCACGCGCGTCCTGATCGAGACCCGCTCGCCGGCCGCGACGCGTTCGATCAGCTCCGGAACCAGGGCCGCCTCGAACGCGGCGTCTGGAGGCGGGCTGGCGGTGCGTCCGCGGTCCTTCGGCGGCGTGCCACGGTCCACGGCACTGGGCGCCGTCAGGGGCAGACGGACCCGGTCGAGGTCGATGCGCGCGCCCTCGTCAACCGCAAGGAGATCCGAGCGTCCGATGAGCTCGCCGACGGTGCGCACGCCGAGCGCCGCGAGCTCGCGCCGCACATCGGCGGCGATGGCGGTGAAGAACGCCACCACCTGCTCCGGCGTCCCGGCGAACTTGGCGCGCAGGTCGGTCCGCTGCGTCGCGATGCCGGTCGGGCACGTGTCGAGATGGCATTGACGCGCCATATCGCACCCGATCGCGACGAGGGCCGCCGTCCCGAACCCGAACTCCTCGGCGCCCAGCGTGGCGGCGATCACCACGTCGCGACCGGTCTGCAGGCCACCGTCGGTGCGCAGCGTGACCCGGTCGCGCAGCCGGCTGCGCACGAGGACCTGGTGGGTTTCCGCCAGCCCGAGCTCCCAGGGCAGGCCGGCGTGCTTGATCGAGCTCAGCGGCGACGCGCCCGTGCCGCCCGAGTGGCCTGAGATCATCACGTAGTCGGCGTGCGCCTTGGCCACGCCCGCCGCGATGGTGCCGATGCCGGCGCCGGCAACCAGCTTGACGCCGATGCGCGCTGCCGGGTTGACGGCGCGCAGGTCGGAGATGAGCTGCGCGAGGTCTTCGATCGAGTAGATGTCGTGGTGGGGCGGCGGGCTGATCATGGTCATGCCCGGCTGGCCGCGGCGCAGGCCGGCGATCAGCGCCGTGGCCTTCTGCCCCGGCAGCTGGCCTCCCTCACCCGGCTTCGAGCCCTGCGCAATCTTGATCTCGAGCTGGTCCGCCCGCGCCAGGTACTCGGCGGTCACCCCGAATCGAGCGGAGGCCACCTGCTTGATGGCTGCGTCACGCCGGTCACCGTCGGCCGAGGGGGCATACCAGGCCGGATCCTCGCCTCCCTCCCCGGAGTTCGAGGCGGCACCCAGGCGCGCCATGCCGATGCTGATGGCCTGGTGCGCCTCGGGCGACAGCGCGCCGAGGCTCATTGCCGAGCTCACGAAGCGGCGGACGATGGCCGATGCCGGCTCGACCTCGTCGATCGGGATCGCCGGACCCGCCGGACGGATGGACAGCAGGTCGCGCGGCTGGCGGGCCTCGCCGTCGGCGACGATCGATCGATACGCCGACAGAAGCTCGTCGTCGCCGCCGGCGGCGATCGCCTGCGTGGCCTTGACGACCCGCGGCGCGAACGCGTGGCGCTCGCCTGTGCCCCTGAATCGAACCAGCCCGGGGTCCGTCAGAGCCGGCGGTTCCGGCGCATGGGCAGCTCGGTGACGGTCGATGAGGCTTCCCTCGATCTCGCGCAGGCCGATGCGGCCCGGCCACGAGCCCGCCGCCGGGAAGCAGCTCTGAACCAGCGACGGCTCCAGGCCGATGGCGTCGAACAGCTGGCCGCCGCGGTACGACCCGAGCGTCGAGATCCCCATGCGCGCCAGCACCTTGGCAAGGCCCGTCTCGATCGCGGCGACGGCGTTGCCGCGAGCGACTGCCGGCTCGAGGTCCTCGGCGCCACGCTCGCCGGCCTGCTCCCCGGCCAGCTCGAGCAGGAGCCAGGGATGCACGGCTGAGGCGCCGGCAGCGAGAAGCATGGCGATGTCGTGAACCCCGAAGCACTCGCCGGCCTCCACGATCACATCGCACCGCGAGCGCAGGCCGGCGTCGACGAGGGCCTGGTGGACGCGCCCGACCGCGAGCACCGGTGGGATGGCGATGCGCCGCGGCCCGGCCCGGCGATCCGAGATCGCCACCACGAGGTCGCCGCGACGCGCGGCGGCGCGTGCGCGGCGCGCGAGGCGATCGAGCGCACGATCCAGGCCGCCGCGCCCGCGGCCAACCGGCCACGTGGCGTCGAGCATCGCGACGCGGCGTTCGCCGATCGCGTCGATCAGCGCGTTCCATCCCGGAGCGTCGATGATCGGGCTCTCGATCTCCACCACGGTGGCATCGGTGTCGCCCAGCAGCGATGGCTGCCGGCCGATGGCCATGCGCAGCGACATCACCACCCGCTCTCGGAGCGGGTCGATCGCCGGGTTGGTCACCTGGGCGAATGCCTGGCGCAGGAAGTCGGTCGATCCGTCGCGGACGGGTGGCGAGGGCCGCCACGGGAGTGTCGTCGCCCATGCTCCAGGTCGCCTCGCGACCGTCGGTCGCCATCGGCTTCACGACCTGGCGCACCGTCTCGGCGTCCAGGCCCGCCGCGACACGCGTGCGCACGTCGGATGCAGGCTGCAGGATCGATCGCGCCACGCGTGGGACCGCGGGCGCGATGGCTGCCGCGCGCGTCGGGGCCGGCGCCGGACCGGCCACCGTCCCGGTCACCGTGTCAATCGTCACCATGGCGCCCGGCCCGAGTCGATGGCGGGCCACGACGCGTGCCGGATCGAGCTCGACGCTGCCGGCCTCCGACGAGACGACGACCATTCCGTCGCGGGTCGTCGTCATCGCCAGGGGCCGCAGGCCGTTGCGGTCCAGCAGCGCGCCGACCCGGCGGCCGTCTCCGAAGACCAGGGCCGCCGGCCCGTCCCACGCCTCGATCCGCAGCGGCAGGCGCTCGGCGGGACCGCCGAGCCCGGCAGCCGCCGGCACGAGGGTGCCGAGCGCCTCGTCGACCGGCATGCCGGAGAGGACGAGCAGCTCGACGGCATCGTCGAGTGCGCGGGAGTCGGATCCGTCCATGCTCACGAGCGGCCCAGCCGCGGCGAGGCGACGGGCCCACGTCCCCCGCCCCAGGGAGCGGCGGCGGCCGCGCATCGCCTCGCGATTGGACCGGATCGTGTTGATCTCGCCGTTGTGCGCCAGGAATCCGAACGGCTGTGCCAGCGCCCACGAAGGGAACGTGTTGGTGCTGTATCGCTGGTGGAACATGGCATAGCGCGGCGCGAGATCGCTCGAGCCGAGGTCGTCGTAGAACCGCCCGAGCTCATCGCCGACGAAGAGGCCCTTGTAGACCACGGTCGCGGTCGAGAGCGACGCGACGACGAGCCCGCCGAGCTCGGTTCGAGCCGCTGCATCTCGCTCGATCGAACGGCGAGCGAGCGCGAGTGATCGCGCGAGCGCGAGCCCGTCAAGGCGCCGTCGTGCCACGACCACAGCCTGGCGGACGACCGGCGTCTCGCCGATGCGGCGTCCGGCGACCAGCGACCGGTCCACGGGCACGTCTCGCCAGCCGGCGACGCGCAGCCCGGCTGCCATCACCGATCGCTCGATGAGCTCGACGCCTTCCTCCACCGCCGGAGGCGGAAGGAAGCACATGCCCAGCGCGACCCGCGTGCGCGGCGGCACGCGGACGCCACTCTCGCGAAGGAGGCGACGCCGGAAGTCCGACGTGATCGGGATCGAGATCCCCGCGCCGTCGCCGGTGGCGTCATCCGCGCCACGCGCGCCCCGATGCGCGAGGGCCGCCAGCGCCTCGAGTGCCATCGGGACGGTCCGCCCGGAGGCGTTGCCATCGACATCGGCCACGAATCCGACGCCGCAGGCATCGTGCTCGTCTCGCGGAACATAGAGGGGTACGTCGATCGGCTCGATCCGCGCTCTGTCCATCGGTCCAGGCACCTCCCAACCGCATGCTCCTGCGGGGGACGACCGGTGTCGGCGGCGGCTCGGTTGCATCCGGATGGCGCACGAGAGCAGGTTGCCCGCAACCGTTCCGCAATCGTTGACAGGGCTGGTACGGTCGGAACCAGATGTATCCCGATCACCACGTCCCGCATTTCACCTGCATGTGTATGCCCTGGCGGCCCCGCCGCCTGGAGGACAACGCCTGACCACCGGCCAAGCTTGATGCCGGCTCAGGACTGATCGGGGCCGCACCTTCTCCTCGGAGAATCGGTGCGGCCGCTTTGTTTTCTCGGCGACGCGGATCAGCCGCACACCCCACCCTCCGGGGCCGCGTCGCATACCGACCACCGCCGTCGCAGCCCGACGTCTCGCCGCGGTGGTCGAACGAGGAACTCACATCACCATGTCAGCGACAACGGCAACGGCAACGCCAACGGCAACGGCCACGCGCCCGAGCGTGCCCTCCTGACGGAGACGCTGGCGCTTCACGCCGGCCAGCAGCCCGACCCCACCACGGGTTCGCGCGCCGTCCCGATCTACGCCACGAGCTCCTACAACTTCCAGAACGCGGGGCACGCCGCCCGTCTCTTCGCGCTCCAGGAGTTCGGGAACATCTACACGCGGATCATGAATCCGACCACCGACGTCTTCGAGCAGCGCATCGCGGCGCTCGAGGGCGGCGTGGCCGCGCTGGGCCTGGCCTCGGGCCAGGCGGCCGAGACGCTCACGATCCTCAATCTCGCGCGCAGCGGCGACAACATCGTCAGCTCGACGAGCCTGTACGGAGGGACGTACAACCTCTTCTACTACACCCTGCCGCGGCTCGGCATCGAGGTGCGCTGGGTCGAGGGCAACGACCCGGCCGACTTCGTGGCGCGCACCGACGAGCGGACGCGGGCGTACTACATCGAGACGATCGGCAACCCGCGGCTCGACGTCCCCGACATCGCGGCCATCGCCGACGCGGCCCACGGCCAGCAGCTGCCGCTCGTCGTCGACAACACCTTCGCGCCGATCCTTTCGCGGCCGATCGAGCACGGCGCCGACATCGTGGTCCACTCGGCGACGAAGTGGATCGGGGGCCACGGCACGTCGATCGGCGGCGTCGTGGTCGATGGCGGCAAGTTCGACTGGGCGGCGAGCCCTCGCTTCACCGAGTTCGTCGAGCCGGATCCGTCCTACCACGGGGTGAGCTACACCGGCGCGTTCGGGCCGCTCGCCTTCATCATCAAGCTCCGGGTCCAGCTGCTGCGCGACATCGGCCCGGCACTCTCGCCGTTCAACTCCTGGCTCTTCATCCAGGGCCTCGAGACGCTGCCGCTGCGCATCGAGCGCCACAGCGCGAACGCGCTCGCGGTCGCGAAGTGGCTCGAGGCTGATCCGCGCATCGACTGGGTCAGCTATCCCGGCCTCCCGTCGCACCCGACGTACGCGAATGCGCAGCGCTACCTGGCCGGTGGCTCGGGCGGGATCATCACCTTCGGCGTGAAGGGCGGCGCCGATGCGGGCCGCACGCTCATCGACAGCGTCAAGCTGTTCAGCCTCCTGGCCAACGTCGGCGACGCGAAGTCGCTGATCATCCACCCCGCCTCGACCACGCACCAGCAGCTCGACGAAGAGGGGCAGCGTCTCTCGGGAGTCACGCCGGACCTCGTCCGCCTCTCGGTCGGGATCGAGGCGCTCGACGACATCATCGCCGACCTCGACCAGGCACTCGCAGTCGCCGTCGGGGAGGGGGTGGCTGCGTGACCCTGCTTCCCCTCAGCCCAGGGGAGCCTCCGCTGCGCCTCGGTCCGTTTCGGACCGAGGCCGGCGTGACGCTTCCGGACGTGCGCGTCGCCTTCCGGCGCGACGGGCCGCCGTCGACGTCCGCGGTGCTCGTCGTGCATGCGCTGACCGGCTCCTCGGACGCGGCCGGCGACTGGTGGCAGCCGCTCATCGGTCCGGGTGAGGCGCTCGACACCGAGACGCGCTCCGTCGTCTGCTTCAACCTGCTCGGCTCGTGCTACGGCACGACCGGTCCTCGCGAAGTGGCCGACTTCCCGCCGATCACGCCGCGCGACATCGCGCGGGTCCAGTGGGCGGCGCTCGACAGCCTCGGCATCGAGCGGCTCGACCTCGTCGTCGGCGGGTCGCTGGGCGGGATGGTGGCGCTCGAGGTCGCGCTCGAGCGGCCCGGTGCCGTCGACCGGGTGATGCCGATCGCGGCACCGGCGGCCATCGGCAACCTGGCCGCGGCCTGGAACCACATCCAGCTGGAGCTCATCGGCCTCGACCGTGATCGCGGCCTGGAGCTCGCCCGTCAGCTGGCGATGACGACCTACCGCTCGGAAGTCGATTTCGACACGCGGGACGGCATCGCCTCGTATCTCGAGCACCAGGGGCTGAAGCTCCGCCACCGATTCCACGCCGGCGCCTATGCGGCGCTCGTCGGCGCCATGGATGCGCACGACGTCGGCCGTGGTCGCGGCGGCGTCGGTGGCGGCCCTCGGCTGCCTATGCGGACCACGGCGTCCAGCTGACCGGCGTCGGCATCACGGGCGACATCCTCTACGGCCCGCGCCAGGTCCACGCCCTGGTCGACGCGGCGCTCGCCGCGGGCGCCGACGCCACGTATCGCGAGATCGTCTCCGACAAGGGCCACGACGCCTTCCTGGTCGAGTGGGACCAGCTCACGGCGATCATCACCGGGGCCTTCGCGGCCGAGACGGCGGAGGAAGCGCCAGCGAGCCGATCGCCGCCAGCGCGTGAGGGGCCGCGGCGGCCGGTGGCTCCCACACCCGCTGGCTGAACCCCTACTCGCCTGATCCCCGGCGCACGCACCTAGCGCTTATAGAATCGGCTCATGGAAGTGCCGCAGGATGCGATCGTTGTCGGGATCGACAACGGTGGCACGAAGACGAACGCCACGGTGCTGGCCCGCGACGGCACGTTCCTCGTCGACCGCATGCACGAGGTGCCAAGCCGGGTCACCGAGGGGCCCGAGGCGGCTACCGAGGCAATGGTGGAGGCCATGGAGGTCGCCCTCGGGGCCGCTGACATCCCCTTGGCGCGCGTCGCGGCGGTCGGCCTGGACACGCCCGGCCCAGCATCCGCCGATGGCGTCATCAGCAGCAAGGGCGCCACGAACTTCGCGCAGCCAGCGTGGCGCGGCTACGACATCCGCGGCGGCCTCGAGGCACGCATCGGCCTGCCCGTCGTCTACAACAACGACGGCAACGCGGCGGCCTTGTACGCGCATACCGTCCATTTCGGCTCGCGGTCGCCGACGACCTCCTCCATCTCGGCGATCGTCGGCACAGGTCTCGGGGGCGGCGTCATCGAGTCGGGTCGCGTGGTCAGCGGCGCATCGGGGCAGGCCGGCGAGCTCGGCCACGTGCAAGTGACGATGGAGGGCATCCTGGCAGATGACCAGCCGATGCCGACCTGTGCCTGCGGCCAGCCCGGAGACGTCGAGAGCGTGGCCTCACTCACTGGAATCGTCCGGAACCTGCTCCCGTATTGGCTCACGCGGTATCCCGGCCATCCGCTGGCCGAGCTCCCGCTGGCCGATGGCGCCAGGGCCGTCCGTACGTTCGGCGAAGCCGGCGACGAGTTGGCGCGATCGCTGTTCGATCAGCAGGCGGCGGTCCTCGGACGCCTCTTCACCGTGGCGGCGAACTTCACCGACCCGAACGCCTACTTCGTCGGCGGCGGGGTGGTCGAGACCGATGCCGACTTCCGCGACTGGTTCCTCGACCGCGTCCGGGCGCACACCAGCCTCCGCGCCGAGCAGGCGGCGGTCGCCGAGTTCGCAATCGTCGCCGACCGCGACATGGCTGGCGCCCGGGGATCGGCCTTCGCCGCGCTCGCCATGCTGGCGGCCGGCTGAGCTTCAGCCTTCCCCTCTCGTTCGGACGCGCTGCGTGGCCCCGGCGAGCGAAGCGACCAGCGCGCCAACCGCGGGCGCGCCGTCATCGTTCAGCGCGCCGACGACCGCCGACCCGACGATGATCCCGTCGACCGCTGATGCCAGCGCCCGCACATGCTCGGGTCGCGAGACACCGAAGCCGACCGCGACGGGGAGCCGGCCGGCGACGACCTCGGTGATTCGGCCGACGAGCGGAAGGGTCGTCTCGGCGAGGCGATCACGCGCGCCGGTGACCCCGTAGAGCGGCACGATGTACAGGAACGCGGTCGATGCCTGGATGGCTCGCTCGAGGCGGGCGGCAGGCGTGTTCGGGGTGACCAGGAACGCGATGCCCAGCCCGGCCTCGGCGACCAGGCGCTCGAGCTGCGGGTCCTCGCCCGCCGGGAGGTCGGGCACGATGAGCCCGTCGACGCCGGCGGCGACCAGTTCGTGGAGCGTCGATGCAGCCCCAGCCACGACGATCGGGTTGAGGTAGCCCATCGCCACGATCGGCTGCCTGTGGCCGGCCTCGCGCAGCGCGCGCACCATCGCCAGCGAGGACCCGATCCCCCCACCGGCGGCGACGGCCGCGTGCGCGGCGGCCGCGATGATCGGCCCGTCGGCGACCGGGTCGCTGAAGGGCACTCCGATCTCGAGCACGTCGGCGCCGCTGGCAAGGGCCTGGTTAGCGGCCTCGAGGGCGGTCTCGTCATCGGGGTAACCGGCCACCACGTACACCACCAGGGCGACACGGCCGCGCTCGCGCGCAGCGGCGAAGGCGTTCCGGACGCGACGGGCGCCGACGGGCTGAGTCACGCGGACGAGTCGAACCCCGCGACGATATCGAGATCCTTGTCCCCCCGCCCCGAGAGGTTGACGACCACCACCGAGCCTGCCTGCAGCGTTGGGAGCAGGCGTGCCACCGCCGCGAGCGCGTGGGACGGTTCGAGGGCGGGAAGGATGCCCGCGCGTCGGGTCAGGCGATGGAGTGCGGCGACCGCATCGACGTCGGACGCTCGCGCGACCTCCAGCCGCCCGGAGGTGGCGAGCGCCGCCAGCTGGGGGCCGACCCCTGGGTAGTCGAGGCCGGCCGAGACCGAGTGCGGCTCGACGACCTGGCCGTCATCGGTCT
Organism: uncultured Chloroflexia bacterium; assembly: GCA_963828485.1. Lineage (GTDB taxonomy): Bacteria > Chloroflexota > Limnocylindria > QHBO01 > QHBO01 > JACDBZ01. The sequence continues at coordinate 180,027 of CAWHEV010000010.1, read as the reverse complement.
GGGTCAGGTAGGTGAACGCACCATGCAGGACGCCCGGTGAGCCGAGCCCCAGCGAGGCGGCATGATCGCCCGGGGCATCTCCTCGGCCACCGGCCTCGACGCCGAGCAGGCGCGTCCGCGCGCCCAGGAATGCCCGGAACAGCCCGATCGCGTTGCTGCCGCCGCCGACAGAGGCCGCCGCCACATCGGGGAGTCGCCCGACCCGGTCGAGGAGCTGTGCGCGCGCCTCGTGTCCGATGACCGACTGGAGCTCGGCCACCATGTCGGGATACGGGTGCGGGCCCGCGGCGGAGCCAAGGATGTAGGCGGTGTCGCCGACGTTCGCGACCCAGTCGCGGAGCGCCTCGTTGAGCGCGTCCCGCAGCGTGCCGTGGCCGGTCGAGACCGGCCGGACCTCGGCACCGAGCAGGTGCATGCGCCGGACGTTCGGCGCCTGGCGCTCGACGTCGGTGGTGCCCATGTAGACCACGCAGTCGAGGCCGATCAGCGCGCATGCGGCTGCGGTCGCCACTCCGTGCTGGCCGGCGCCGGTCTCGGCCACGATCCGGCCCTTTCCCATCCGTTTCGCGAGCAGCGCCTGGCCGAGAGCGTTGTTGATCTTGTGGGCGCCGGTGTGCGCGAGGTCCTCGCGCTTGAGGAAGACGCGAATGCCCTCGGGCGCGGCGTCGACCAGCGCACCGGTCGAGACCTCGTAGAGCGGCGTGGGCCGGCCGATGAAGTCGCGCTGGAGCCGCGCCAGCTCCCGGGTGAAGGCCGGGTCGCGACGAGCCGCAGCCCACGCGCCGGCCAGCTCGTCGAGTGGCGGGACAAGCGTCTCGGGGACATACCGGCCGCCGAAAGCTGCGAAGCGACCGCGACGATCGACGCGGTCGGCACCGGTGGGATCGCGACGCGCGGCAGACACGAACGCCGTGAGGCGGCGCGGGTTGGGTTGGCGGTCGCGTTCGATCCCCGAGGCCGCATCGACCAGCGCGGGCCGCGCGTCCCGCACGACCGTCGCAACCGACGCAGGCCCGAGGCCGCCGGACATGCCGGCCGGCAGGATCCGGTTGAGGCGCCGGGCGACAGCGACCGGTGCTCCGTCACCGCTTCCGCCGCCCACGTCCGCGGCCGCTCCCTCGAGGAGAAGGTGCGTCGCGCCGGCTGCGTACCAGGCCTCCGCCGTGCACAGTGCTTCTCGCGCGCGCTCCGGCCGATGGAGCACGCCGATCAGCGGCGACGGGCGTGGATCGAGCTTCGCGAGCCATGCGGGAGGTTGGGCGAAGCCGGCGAGCTGGAGGCCATCGATGTCGCTCATGCGTCGGGCGCGGGTGAGCTCCGCCTGCGTCGGCGAGCGAAGGACGAGGACCGGGCGGACGCGCTCGAGCCCGCGGGCGAGTATGCCGGCGCGCTCCGGCGTCACACGGCGAGGGCTTTCGGCGGCCATCACGAACCCGGCGAAGTCGGCATCGGCGGCGACGGCCGCTCGAATGCCGGCCTCGTCGCGCGTGCCACACACCTTCACCGCCGCGCGGATCGGATGCGGAGGGATCGGGACGGAGACTCGGCCGGGGGCCCTGGCAACGAGACGCCGCAGGGCTTTCGCCGGATCGGGGGCCTGCAGGAGCGCGGTGCCGACCAGGACGGCGTGCGCGCCGGCATCGGCGGCTTCCGCAATCTGGTCGGGAGCGGAGAGGCCGCTCTCGGCGACGACCGTCGCTCCGGCTGCACGCGCCGCGGCAACCAGCGTCAACGTGCCCTCGACATCGATCTCGAGTGTGTCGAGGTCCCGGGCGTTCACCCCCACGAGCGTCGAATCGAGGGCGAGCGCGCGTTCCAGCTCCTCCTCGGAGTGCACCTCCACCAGGGCATCCAACCCGGCCTCCGCCGACGCGTCGATCAAAGCGCCCAACTCGGCGTCGGCCATCGCCCGAACGATGAGGAGCACCGCCCCGGCGCCGAGCGCCCGTGCCTGCCAGACCTGGTACGGCTCGACCGTGAAGTCCTTGCGAAGGACGGGAGGACCGATGCGCGCGGTGGCGAGAAGGTCTTCATCGGTCCCCGAGAAGCGTGTGGGCTCGGTGAGCACCGACAGCGCCGTGGCCCCGGCGTCGGAGAACGCGCGGGCCATGGCGGCCGCGGCCGCCGCCCCGACACCGACCGCCGGAAACGCGGGCACCGACGGCGACGCGCGCTTGATCTCGGCCACGATCGCCAACCGATCGGCGTACCGAAGCGCCGCCTCGAAGCGTGGCGCTGGCGGCATTCGCGCCACCTGCCGATGCAGCTCGCGCAGCGGCGTGACGCGCGCGTCGCGTCGCGCGCGAGCGCGAGAGGCGGCCACCAGCGGCTCCAGGACGCTCACGCGGCCACCCGAGCGGCAGCGGTGACGACGTCGGCGGCGCGCCCTGAATCGATCGCCTCGCGGGCGAGCGAGATCCCCTCGCGCACGTTGTCGGCGACACCGCTCACGAACAGCGCGGCCCCGGCGTTGAGGACCACGACATCCCGCGTCGGACCTGGCTCGCCGCCCAGCACCGAAAGCGCGATGGCGGCATTCAGCTGAGCGTCACCACCCGCGATGGCGCTCAGCGAGGCACGATCCAGCCCGAGCTCGATGGCGTCGATGACGACCTCCCGTGTCTGCCCCTCATCGACGAGGAGGGCCAGGTTCGGGCCGGCCAGCGAGAGCTCATCGCTGCCGTCTGCGCCGTGGACGACGAGCGCGCGCACCGCGCCCAACCGGTCGAGCGCACCTGCCACGAGCGGCGCGAGGGACGCGTCGGCGACGCCAAGGAGCTGCCGCCGCACGCCAGCCGGGGAGCTGAGCGGGCCGAGGAGGTTGAATGCGGTCCGCATCGGCAGCTCGCGACGGATCGGCATGGCGTGCTTCATCGCCGGGTGGTAGGACGGCGCAAAGATGAACCCGAAGCCGGTCTCGCGTATCGAGCGAGCCACCGCGTCGGGGCCGGGATCGAGCGGGATGCCGAGCGCCTCGACGAGGTCGGCCGAGCCGGCGCGCGACGTGATGGCGCGGTTGCCGTGCTTGGCCACGGGAACCCCGGCGCCGGCCACGACGAACGCGGCGAGTGTCGAGATATTGAACGTGTGGAGGCCGTCCGCCCCGGTACCGCACAGGTCGACGGCATCCTCCGGCGCCTCGACGTGCACGGCGCGGGCCCGCATGACCCGTGCAAACGCCGCGAGCTCTTCCGGAGTCTCGCCGCGAACTCGGAGCATGGCCAGGAGCGCTGCCACCTGGACCGCCGGCGCGGTCCCATCCATGAGCTCCTCCATCGCCGCCTCCGCCAACGGCGCAGGAAGGTGTCCGCCACCTGCGGCCAGCTCGACGGCCGCGGCGACGGCCGGGCGCATCGGATCCTCTGAGATGGTCATGCGGCCACCGGCGTGCGGGAGAGGAAGGCGCTGAGCAGGGCGGCGCCATCCTCGGTCAGGATCGACTCGGGGTGGAACTGGAACCCCTCCACCGGATGGACCCGGTGCCGGATCCCCATCACCAGGCCGTCGCCCGACCAGGCGGTCACCTCGAGATCGTCAGGGAGCGTCGCGCGGTCGATGGCGAGCGAGTGATACCGCGCGGCCGTGATCGGCGACGGAAGGCCCGCAAAGGATCCGTGCGCCTCGTGGTGGATCGGCCATGCCTTGCCGTGAACCGGCGGCACACGAACGACCGACGCTCCGTACGCAACCCCGATGGCCTGGTGTCCCAGGCATACGCCGAGCGTCGGGACCGTCGGGCCGAGCCGGCGCACGAGCTCGACGCTGATGCCCGCCTTCTCCGGCCGCGACGGCCCCGGCGAGATGAGGATCGCGTCCGGGGCGAGCTCGCGCACGTCCTCGACGCCGACCTCGTCGTTGCGCGCCACGGTCACGTCGGCTCCGATGCGTCCGAGCAGCTGGACCAGGTTGAAGGTGAAGCTGTCGTAGTTGTCGAGGACGAAGACGCGAGTCATCCCGGCACCTCGCCGTCCGCGCCGATCGCTGCGAGCATGCTCGCCGCCTTCGCCGCCACCTCTGCAGCCTCGCGCTCGGGAACCGAGTCCGCCACGATGCCGGCTCCCGCGTGGACCGTGGCCGTACCGCCATGAATGACGGCCGAGCGGATGGTGATCGCGCACTCCACGTCGTGCGGGCTGAAGTAGCCGACCGCTCCGCCGTACGGACCGCGCCGCTCTCCCTCGAGATCGGCGATCTCCTCCATGGCACGGACCTTCGGCGCGCCGGTGAGCGTTCCCGCCGGAAAGACGGCTCGAACCGCGTCGAAGGCGTCGAGGTCGCCTCGGAGCCGGCCGTGGACCTCCGACACGAGGTGCATCACGTGCCGGTAGCGCTCAACCGCGCGCAGGGTCGTCACCTCGACGCTCGCCGCCGTCGCCACGCGACCGACGTCGTTGCGAGCCAGGTCAACGAGCATCGCATGCTCCGCCAGCTCCTTGGGATCGCCACGCAGCTCCTCCTCGAGGGCCGCGTCCGCGGCCGGATCCTCGTCGCGGGGTCGCGTGCCGGCGATCGGGCGGGTGACGACCTCGTCGTCGCGGACCCGGACGAGCAGCTCGGGCGAGGCGCCGACCAGCGCGGCACCGGGGATCACGCTGCCGAGATCGAGATAGAACAGGTACGGCGACGGGTTGATGCGGCGTAGCGAGCGGTAGATCTCCAGGGCGCTGCGCGGCGTCGCCACGGTGAAGCGACGGGCGAGGACGCACTGGAGCATCTCGCCGGCGTGAATCTCCTCGACGAGCTTGGCAACGCCGGCCTCGTATCGGTCCCGCGCCGCCTCGTCCGACTCGGGCGGCACGACCTCCGCCGCGACAGGGGCCGGGCGCTCGGTGCCGGCCGGTGACGCCAGCGCCTCGGCGACGGCCTCGAGCCTGGCGGCGGCACTTCCATCACGCAGCGTCGAGACCCGCGCGACCTGCGCGAGGTGGTCGAAGACGATGACCGATGAGGGGAGGTGGAAGATCGCCTCCGGCAGGCCAAGAGGATCGGCCTTCGGCAGCGGCACTCGCTCCCACCGTGCGATCGCCTCGTATGCGATGTAGCCGACGCCGGACGCGAGGCTGAAGGCCGGATCGCCGACTGCCGGGGACCGATGCGGAAGGATGCCGCGCAGCGCCTCGAGCGGATCGGGGGCCTCGAGCTCGGTCACCGTCGCGCCATCGGTGAGCGTCGCCGTCTCGCCACGCACTGCCAGCGATCGCCCATGCACGCCCACGATCGAGTAGCGCCCGTACCGGGCACCCTCCTCGACCGATTCGAGCAGGAAGGCGCATCGGCTGCCCAGGCGCAGCGCGGCTGCGACGGGCGTGAGCGTATCGGCAGCCAGCTCGAGGCTCTGGATCGGCGCGAGGGGCGGGACCGCGGTGGTCATCGGGTTCGACATCCGCTTCGGAATACGACAACGCCTCCATCCTTCGAGGGACGGAGGCGTCTTCCGCGGTGCCACCCTGGTTCGGACCGATGAGGTCCGCACTTCGTACGCACGGGTCCGCACGTCGCGCGACCGATGCGCCGGCCTTCCGATAACGGGGGCCTTCCGTCGCCGCCTACTGGTGGGGTCGTCCACGTTCGGAGCGAAGCTCGCGGGTCCATTCTCTCGTCTCGTGCCACGCCGGCTTGCACCATCCCGGCTCGCTTGCGGTGGCCGTGCGACGGGGTACTCGTCCCGTTCGACGCCGTATGAGGTTGGAGCGGCATCCTAGGCTCGCCCGCAGGGGAGCGTCAACTGTCTCGGCTGCGCGACCGCTTTCGGAACCGCTCTAGGAAGGAGAGCGCAGCTACGGGGTTGCGATCGGACGCGAAGCGATCGCGGTCAAGTCGGCGACGACGGCGGCGAGCGATCGGCTGGCATCGAGCTCGTGGGTGCAGCCCTCCCTGAGCAGCGGCTCGACCTTGGCCAGGTCGTCCAAGATCATCGCTCGCTCCAACGGAGTCTTCCCGTAGCTGTTCGTCGTTCTCCGAGCCACCCGATCGAGGATCACGTCTGCGGGGGCGCTGAGCAGGACGACCGCGTCGAACAGGTCGTAGAACTTCGACTGGTTCCTCACACACCCTTCAACGAAGAGCGAGGGACCATCATCGGAGGCGAGCAGCCCGATGATCCTTTCCTCGACCCACAGCCATTCCCCGCGGTGGAGCTCGTCGGAGGACTCAACGTACTCCCGATACTCGCGCCAGCCGGGATCACCGGTGTCTACGACGCGATAACCGCGTCGTCCAAGTTCGGCGAGTGCGGACGACTTGCCGGTCCCCGACATCCCAGTCACCAAGACCTTCGACATCTGGGACAACCCTACCGAGTGCAAGCCACCCCCGGGACGCTCTCGACGGCTGCAACATACCTGCAACCCAAGTGTCACCGCCGCGGCGCTGACCGCACCTGGGCGTGGTTCCACACTGGAGCCATGGCCCTCATGGAACCGATCAACGTCAGCCGTGACTTCAGCGCGTTCAGCGTCCGCGACGGCCGCTTGGCGCCGGTCACCTGCGTCGCCTGTGGCTGCCGACTCGATCGCCACGCCGACGGCACCTGGTGGCACTTCTCCGGCGCGGGAGATCGCGACGCACGAGGCTGTATCGTGGCCTGCGCCGAGCAGCCGCACTACGGAGGTGTCGCCGCGGCCCTCGGCTGAGCCGGAGGACCGCGTGCTGCGACCTCGCGCCACTGAGAGCGCGCGCCGCGCCGAGCCGAGGGGCATCGGAAGCGCACGTGCACGCGATCCGCTCGCCCGCGAGGTGAAGCTCCTCGGTGCTCTCCTGGGCCAGGTGATCGTCGAGCAGGAAGGCGCCGAGCTGTTCGAGCTCGTCGAGTCACTGCGCCGCTCCGCCATTCGCCGTCGTTCCTCGGAATCTCCGGGCGCCCTCGAAGCCGATGCCGCCCTGGCCGGCAGGCCGATCCACGAGCTTCTCGCGGTGGCCCGCGCCTTCACCGCCTACTTCCTGCTCATCAACCTCGCCGAGGAGAAGCACCGCGTCCGCACGCTTCGCCGCCGCGAGCGGTCGGGCACCCTCCCCGAGTCGATCGCCGATGCGGTCAACCAGCTGGCCCGCTCCGAGATGAGAGCCGATGAGCTGCGCGCGCTCCTGGAGCGTCTCCAGCTGCGACCGGTCCTCACCGCCCATCCGACCGAAGCTCGGCGCCGAACCGTGCTCGTCGCGCAACGACGTCTGTATCGGCTGCTGGATCGGTTCGATGATCCGCGCCTGACCCGGCGGCAGGACCGCGACCTGCGGCGACGCCTGCGCGAGGAGATCACGATCCTGTGGCAGACCGCGCAGGGCCGCCACCAGCGGCCGACCCCGCTCGACGAGGTGCGCGCGGCAATGGTCTTCTTCGACGAGACGCTGTTCCGCGTCACCCCGCAGCTGTACCGCGCCCTCGACACGGCACTCCTCGACCGCGGTCGCGAGGACCGCAGCGGATCCCGGGAGCCCGTCGCCCGTCCGTTCCTGCGTTGGGGGTCGTGGATCGGCGCCGACCGCGACGGCCATCCCGGCGTCACCGCTGAGGTCACCCGTGCGACGCTGCGCATCCAGGCCGACCACGTCCTCCATGGCTATGCCAACGTCGTCGATCGGCTCCAGCAGACGATCGCCATCGCCGACGACCGCGCGGAGATCCCCGACTCGTTCCGCGACACGGTCGCCGCGTGGCTGAAGCGTCACCCCGATCTACGGGCCGACCTCGACCGTCGCTTTCCTGGACAGCCGTACCGGCAGGCCTTCGGGGCGATCGCGGAACGGCTGGTTCGAACACGGCGTCGCCTGACGGGGACTCGCGGACCGCGAGCGGGCGGGTACGGCTCACCGGACGAGCTACTCGCCGACCTTCGCGTGATCTCGGAGGCGCTGCTGACCCACGGCGCGGACCGCGTTGCATGGGGCGAGGTGCAGAACCTGGCATGGCAGGTCGAGACATTCGGCTTCCACCTCGCCGCACTCGAGGTGCGCCAGCACGCCGACGTCCACCGCGCGGCGTTGGCGTCGATCAGCTCCGACGACCCCGACGCCGAGGCGCGCGAGGTGCTCGCAACCCTGCGGACCGTCCGTGACCTCCAGGCTGCCTTCGGCGCACGGGCGGTCCCGCGCTACATCGTCTCCTTCACCCGCACCCCCGCCGACGTGACCGCCGTTATCGAGCTCGACTCCCTCGCCTCGCCAGGCGCCGAGCCGCTCCAGATGGACCTTCTCCCGCTGCTGGAGTCGCGCGACGCACTGGCCGGAGCAGGTCCGCTCCTGCGCGACCTCTTCGCCGACCCGGCCTATCGCGCGCACCTCGAGCGGCGCGGCAACCGGCAGGACGTGATGCTCGGCTACTCGGACTCGAACAAGGAGGTCGGGTACCTGGCGGCGACGTGGAGCCTGTACCACGCCCAGGAGCAGCTGGTCGCCGTGGCAGAGCGGGCGGGCGTGGACCTGACGCTGTTCCACGGCCGCGGCGGGACGATCGGCCGCGGGGGCGGTCCGACCAACCGGGCGGTGCTGGCGCAGGCAGCCGGATCGGTGAACGGGAGGCTCGCATTGACCGAGCAGGGCGAGATGATCGCCGAGCGCTACCCGTCGCCGACGATCGCCCAGCGCCACCTCGAGCAGCTGACCAGCGCGGTCCTCCTCGCCAGCCGGCCGGGCCACGCCTGGGTGACCGCTGAGCAGGCCGACCACTGGCGCCCGATGATCACCGAGCTCGCCGACCTCGCCGAGACGGCCTACCGCCGGGCCGTGTGGGATGACCCGGAGTTCGCGCGCTTCTTCACAGAGGCCACGCCGATCGAGGAGATCAGCCGCATGGAGCTGGGATCACGCCCCTCGCGTCGTGGCGCATCGACTCCGACGATGGAGAGCCTGCGGGCGATCCCGTGGGTCTTCGCCTGGACGCAGAGCCGAATCAACCTGCCGGCCTGGTTCGGCGTCGGGTCCGCGCTCGCTGCCTACGCCAAGGCGCACCGCGGCGGGCGCCGGCACCTGGCGGATGCCTACCGGTCGTGGGAGTTCTTCAGCTCGATGATCGACAACGTCGAGCTCGGCGTCGCCATTGCCGACCCATCGCTGGCGGGGCGCTACGCGGCGCTGGCGGGCGGCGATCCGTCCATGCACCGCATCGCCGATGCGATCGAAGCCGAGCGCCAACTCACCGTCGACGAGCTCGCCCGCCTCACCGGAAGGGATCGGCTCCTCGAGGGCAGTCCGCGCCTCAGGCGCTCGATCGAGCTGCGGACCCCGTACGTCGACGTCCTGTCCGAGCTACAGCTGCACGCGCTCGAGCAGCTTCGCGGCGGAGGGCTTTCATCCCTAGAGCGCGGCGCGGCCAACGACCTGCTCCAGCTCAGCGTCGCTGGCGTCGCCGCCGGCCTCCAGCACACTGGCTGATGACTCCGGCGCTTGCATGATTATGCAGACAGCCTGCATACTGGCGGGGTGAGCTCCCCCCTCTCGGTCGCCGTGGTCGGCGCATCCGGCTACGCCGGCGCTGAGCTCGTGCGGCTGCTATCGCAGCATCCCCAGGTCAGGATCTCGGCCCTCTACGCACGGGGCCGGGAAGAGTCTCCGCTGGCCGACGAGTTCCCGCACCTCGCCCCGTTGGGCCTGAAGCTGATCGACGGCCAGCCGGCACCCGGCGAGGTGGACGTCGCCTTTCTTGCTCTGCCGCACGGGCAGTCGGCGCAACTGGCGGTCGAACTGGCGGGGGGTGGGACGACCGTGATCGACATCGGCTCCGACCTCCGGCTGGCCGACCCGGCCGCCTACCCCGACTGGTACGGATTCGAGCATCCGGCGCCGGACGCCCTGGCCGATGCGGTCTACGGCCTCACCGAGTTCGCCCGCGATCGCCTGCCGGGGGTGAAGCTCATCGCCAACCCGGGCTGCTATCCCACGGCCGCGCTCCTCGCCCTCACCCCGTTCGCGCGGGCGGGCGTGCTCACCGACGAGGTCATCGTGGACGCCAAGTCCGGTGTGAGCGGCGCCGGTCGCAGCGCCGGGCCCGACTTCCTGTACACCGAGCTCGAGGGCGGCACGAAGGCCTACGGCCTCCCCCGTCACCGCCACGCGCCCGAGATCGCGCAGGGGCTTGCCGCAGCCGGTGCCCACGGGATCGGCCTGACGTTCGTCCCGCACCTCATCCCGCAGGTGCGGGGCATCATCGCGACCTGCTACCTCAGGCTGCCCGATGACCTCGACGACGCCGCGCTGCGTGCCATCCTCGACGAGGCATACGGCGACGAGCCGTTCGTGCATCCGGTGTCGATGCCGCCCTCCTCGAAGCTCGCTTCGGGCTCGAATCACGCGTTCGTGTACGTCGTGCGCAGCGCGCCACGCAGGGCCGTCGTCGTCAGCTCGATCGACAACCTCGGCAAAGGGGCTGCAGGCCAGGCGGTCCAGAACATGAATGTCGCCCTGGGCCTGCCCGAGACCGCGGGCCTCACCTCGGTAGGCGTCTACCCGTGAGCGTTCGCGTCCTGCGCGGCGGGATCACCACGCCCGTTGGGTTCCGTGCCGGGTCGGCCCGTGCCGGCCTGCGGCTGGGTCCCGGCCCCGACGCGATGCTGATCGTCAGCGACCGTGGGCCCGTGCCAGCGGCAGCAACCTTCACCGACAATCGGCTCCGCGCCGCGCCCGTCGAGCTGTCGATGCGCTCGCTGCGGGCATCGGGTGGCCACGTGGCCGCGGTCGTGGCCAACGCCGGCTGCGCGAACGCGGGCACCGGCCCGGCTGGTCTCGAGGACGCCCGCGCCGTGCAGTCGCTCGTCGCCGATCGGCTCGGCCTCCCCGCGCGGTACGTCCTCACAGCATCGACAGGGCTCATCGGCTCGCGGCTCGGGGTCGACCGGCTCGCATCGGTCCTGCCGGAGCTCCCGCTGGCTCGCGGGCGGACCGCGGATCTTGCTGCGGCGAACGCGATCATGACCACCGACACCAGGCCCAAGGAGGCCGCGGTCGAGGCGGACGTCGGACGTGGCCGGACCATCCGCGTCGGCGGCATGGCAAAGGGCTCGGGAATGATCCATCCACAGATGGGCACCATGCTCGCGTTCTGCACGACCGATGCGCCGGTCGCGCCGGCCGAGCTGCGAGCCACGCTCCGCGCAATCGTCGATCGCACGTTCAACCAGGTGACCGTCGACGGTGACCCGTCGACGAATGACACGGTCGTCCTGCTCGCCAGCGGCGCGGCGGGCGGGGGCATGCTCTCGGGAAGGGCCCTGGACGCCTTCGGTGAGGGTCTCGAGGCGGTGTGCCGGCGGCTCGCCGAGCGTATCGCCGCGGACGGCGAGGGGGCGGAGCACCGGATCGACGTTTCCGTCAGCGGGGCACGCTCGGATCGCGAGGCACGCCAGGTGGCTCGGACCGTCGCGAGCTCGAGCCTGGTCAAGACCGCCGTGCACGGAGCCGATCCGAACTGGGGCCGCATCGCCGCGGCCGCCGGGCGCGCTGGCGCGCGGTTCGACCCCGAACGCCTGGTGGTGCGCATCGGGCCGATCACCGTCTACGACGGCGCGCCGGTGGACTTCGACGAGCGGGCCGCGTCGAGGGCGCTGCGGCGGTCCGTGGTCGGCATCGGTCTCGACCTGGGCCTGGGCGACGGGAGCGGCATGGCCTGGGGCTGCGACCTGTCGGCCGAGTACGTCGTGATCAACAGCGAGTACCGCACATGAGCGGGCGGCCGGTGACGATCAAGCTGGGCGGGGTGGCCGGGCAGCACGCCGATTCGGTTCGGGTCGTGGCGGAGGCTGCGCCGGCCGACACGGTCGTCGTCCATGGTGGCGGGAACGAGGTGGCGGAGTGGAGCCGACGCCTTGGCCTCGAGCCGAAGACCCACGACGGCCTCCGCGTCACCGACCCCGAGACGCTGGAGGTGGCGCTCGCCGTCCTCGGGGGCCTCGTGAACACCCGGCTGGTGGCCGCCTTCGCGGCGCTCGGGCGGCCCGCCGTTGGCCTCACCGGGGCCGATGCGGGCCTCCTCCAGCTCCGGCGTCGCGAGCCCGAATTGGGAGAAGTGGGCGAGGTCGTCGGAGCCGATACGGCCTTGCTGTCGGCGCTTGTCGAGGCGGAAACCCTCCCGGTGGTCGCCTCGCTCGGCGTCGATGCCGCGGGCTCGCTGCTCAACCTCAACGCCGACGAGGCCGCCGGCGCCATCGCCGCGGCTCGGGGAGGACTGCTCCTGCTGTGCACCGACGTCCCCGGCGTCCAGGCAGACGGCCGGACGCTGGAACACCTCGACGCGCGCGGCGTGGAGCGCATGCTCGGCGATGGCTCGGCCAGCGCGGGCATGCGGCCGAAGCTCCGAGCCGCGCTCGTGGCGGCTGGGGCGGGATGCGAGGTGCGGATCATGGATGGCCGGTCGGCATCGGCCCTGGCAGGGGCACTGGAGGGGACAATGGCCGGCACATTGGTGACCGCGACATGAACGACGACCTTCGCAAGCCGCTCGCACGGCGCCAGCTCATCCGGCGCCTCATCGCCACGGGCGAGATCCACTCGCAGGAGCAGGTCGTGGCCGAGCTGTCGCGCCGTGGGATCGCCGTGACCCAGGCGACGGTCAGCCGCGACTTCGCCGAGCTGGGGGTCGTGCGCGGCGTGCGCAACGGGGCGCCCGTGTACCTGGCCACCGACGATCTGCCCTCGACGCGCGACCCCGGAGCGGTGGATCGGCTCAGGCGGCTCCTGCTCGATCTGCCGCTGACGATCGACGAGGCACCTCCGCTGCTCATCCTGCGGACGTCGCCGGGCGCAGCGAACGCCATCGCGCGGGCGATCGACCTGCTGCCGCTCGACGGCCTCGTCGGAACCCTGGCGGGCGACGACACGATCTTCATTGCGTGCCGCGACCGCGACGCCCTGCGCCGAATGCGCGCCCAGTTCGAGGCGCTGCGCGCCGGAGAGGAAGTGTCGTGATGGGCGGTGCGCCGCAGCGTATATACGTATATACCCCAGGAGCAACCGATGCCTGACGCGCCTGCCCCGACCACCAGCCCCGCCATCGAGCAGGAGGCGCGCGTCCACGTCGGCACGTACGCCCGCCAGCCGCTCGTCATCACCCGCGGCTCCGGCTGCTGGGTCTGGGACGACGCCGGCAATCGCTATCTCGATCTCGTGGCTGGGATCGCGGTCAACGTGCTCGGCCACGCCCATCCCGCCGTCGCCGACGCTCTCGCGGAGCAGGCGCGGACCCTCCTGACGACCTCGAACCTGTACTACACGCTGCCCCAGCTGGAGCTCGCCCAGGCGCTGGTCGACCGCTCCCCGTTCGATCGCGTCTTCTTCACGAACTCGGGCACGGAGGCCAACGAGGCCGCCATCAAGCTCGCCCGGCGTGCCGGAAAGGAGCGTGGAGCGTTCGAGATTGTCTCGTTGGTTGGCTCCTTCCATGGGCGCACACTCGGCTCGCTGGCCGCGACCGGCCAGCCGAAGTACCAGGAACCGTTCGCGCCGCTGCCGGCGGGCTTCGTCCAGGTCCCGATCAACGACGTCGAAGCGCTCCGCGCGTCAGTGACCGAGCGGACTGCGGCCATCCTGCTGGAGCCGATCCAGGGCGAGTCCGGCATTCATCCGCTCACCGACGAGTACCTGGTGGCGGCACGAGAGTTGGCCGACGCGACCGGCGCGCTGCTCATCCTCGACGAGATCCAGACCGGGATCGGGCGGACTGGGACGTTCTTCGCGTTTGAGCAGACGCCGATCGTTCCCGACATCGCGACCCTGGCCAAGGGCCTCGGAGGAGGCGTACCGATCGGCGCGATGCTGGTCCGCGAGTCCGCCTCGGTCTTCCTGGTCGGGGACCACGGCACGACGCTGGGGGGCAACCCGCTGACGGCAGCGGCGGCTATCGCCACGCTGGGGGTCATCGACGAGCAGCACCTCATGGAGAACGCGAGCGACATGGGCCGACGGTTCACGGAGGGCCTCGAGAGACTCGTGACCGATGGACTGGCGGTCGAGATTCGCGGTCGCGGCCTCATGATCGGCGTCGAGACGGCGGCCCCGGTGGCAAAGGCGGCGGTGGCCGTCGCCCGCGAGCGCCACGGGCTCCTCGTCAACGCCACCGGCGAGACGACGTTGCGGATCGTTCCCCCGCTCACCATCACCGCCGAGGAGGTCGACGAGGCCGCCGCTCGCCTTGGCGCCGCACTAGCGGCGGCGGCGGCCGCGTGACCGAGCGGACCGCGATCGTCACCGGCGCTGCGGCCGGCATCGGCCGCGCCACGGTTGAGCGGCTTGTTGCCGATGGCTGGCGTGTTGTCGGGATTGATCGCACCGAAGCGACGGTCGAGGGAGCCAAGGTCGTCTTCGGCGACGCCGGCGAAGCATCGGTCATTGGCGACGCGCTCGAGCGTGCGGGGGGCACACTCGATGCCCTGATCTGCTCGGCCGGGATTCCGCCGTCGGGGCCATGGGACAGCCGGGCGCACTGGGACGAGGTGATCGCCGTCGACCTCTCCGCGCCGTACGAAGCGCTTCGGGTGTGCTGGCCGGCGCTCGTCGCCGCCCGGGGTTCGGCCGTGCTGGTCGGGAGCATCGTCGGCGCCGCCGAGGGCTCGTTCCGCTCACCTGCGTACGCTGCGGCCAAGGCCGGGATCGAAGGGCTTGCGCGCTCGTTCGCCGTCATCGGCGCCCCGGATGACGTCCGCGTCAACGTCGTCGCCCCCGGCGCGATCGACACCGAGTTCGACGAGCGGCTCCTTCCCGCGGGCGAGCGCACCGACGTGCCGCTCGGCCGGATGGGAACCGCGGATGAGGTCGCGGCGGCGATCGGCTTCCTCGTGGGTTCGGAGGCGAGCTACGTCACCGGTGCGATCTGGGTAGTCGACGGCGGCCGGACTATCCTCTCGGCCGCAGACGCGCCGACGATTGCATCCGGCGAAGGTTGACATCGGCGACGAGGCGGCCGTAGAGTCCGGCAACTGATGTCATACATGTGGTTTTACGTTTAGCGGGTACGAGGCAGGCGAGTAGATCTCGCCGGCGCAGGCACTCGTGCCCGCAGACGCAGGAAGCGAAAGCTCCTGCGTCTTTTGTTTCCCAACCGCGAAGAGAGGCGGCAATCGGATGATCGTGGTGATGCGTCCATCGGCGACGCAGCAGGAGATCGACGGGGTTCGGCGCACCATCGAGGAGAACGGCCTCGAGGCGTTCCTGTCGGTCGGTGACGAGCGCACGGTCATCGGTGTGGTCGGCGACGTGGAGCGCATGGGCCACCTCGGCACGCTGCCGGGTGTCGACCAGGTCATCCGCGTCAGCTCTCCGTACAAGCTGGCGAGCATCCAGTCGCCCGGTGAACGCACCCGCGTCCGGGTCGGGCCGGTCGACATCGGCCTAGGCAGCCAGCTGGCGGTCATGGCCGGGCCGTGCGCGGTCGAGTCACGCGACCAGCTGCTCGAAACGGCCCGATGCGTCGCCCGCGAGGGCGCGCGCATCCTCCGCGGAGGCGCGTGGAAGCCGCGGACCTCCCCCTACTCGTTCCAGGGACTCGGGCTCCCGGCGCTCGAGATCCTGTCGGAGGCACGCCAGCAGACCGGACTGCCGGTGATCAGCGAGGTCGGCGACCCCGCGGACGTCGAGATGTTCGACGAGCACGTCGACATCCTCCAGGTCGGCGCGCGGAACATGCAGAACTTCGCGCTGCTCAAGGCCGTCGGCCAGAGTCGCCACCCCGTCCTCCTGAAGCGTGGCCCCTCATCGACGATCGAGGAGTGGCTCCTGGCCGCGGAGTACGTCCTGTCGGCCGGCAACCCGAACGTGATCCTGTGCGAGCGCGGCATCCGCACCTTCGAGACGGCCACTCGCAACACGCTCGACCTCTCGGCGGTCCCGGTCCTCCGCCTGAAGACGCATCTGCCAATCGTCATCGATCCGTCGCACGGCACCGGGGCGCGCGCGCTGGTCGGACCGATGGCCCTCGCCGGGGCGGCAGTCGGTGCCGACGGCCTGCTGATCGAGGTCCATCCGGACCCCGCGAATGCCAAGTCCGATGGCGACCAGAGCCTCGCATTCGAGGAGTTCGGCGCGCTCATGGACGAGCTGCGGCGCCTCCAGTTCGTGCGCTCGGCGGATTCCGAGGTCGCGAACGGTGAGCGCACCGTCGTCACGGGGGGCGTTGACGACCTGCGCGAGCGCATCGACGACACCGATTCCCGCCTGGCCGACCTGCTCCAGGAGCGTGCCACCCTCGCCCTCGAGGTGCAGCGCCGGCGTGACCCGCACGTCCACGGGCACGACGTCCAGCGCGAGCGCGACCTGCTCGAGCACGCCGCCAATGCCGCGACCGGACCAATGACGCCGGTGGAGCTCACGATGGTCTTCGACGCCGTGCTCCGCGCATCGCGGTCGGTGCAACGTCGCCACGCGCAGTCGATCGTCCGGGGTGACGAGCCCGACGACGAGGCCGGCACGGCCTGATGTCCATCGCCACACCGCGCGCGGTTCGGCCGGCGGCACGGCTGCGCGGCACGCTCGCGCCGCCCGGCGACAAGTCGATCGCGCACCGGGCGCTCATCGTCGCTGCGCTCTCCGGCGGCCCAGCCGAGGTGGTGCTGCGATCGCCAGGAGCCGATGTCCTGAGCACCGCGGCCTGTCTGCGAGCCCTCGGCGTGACCGTCTCGCCTGAGGCCAGTGGCGACCACGTTCGCTTCTCCATCTCGGGGAGGCCGTCGCAGGACGCTGTGCTCGACTGCGGCAACTCCGGCACGACGATGCGTCTTCTCGCCGGCGCGGTGGCTGGGCTGCCGCTGCGGGTCACCCTCGACGGTGACGCCTCCCTTCGCGCCAGGCCGATGGAGCCCGTGGCCACGCTCCTGCGAGCCGTCGGCGCCGAGGTCACGACCACCGACGGGCACGCCCCGATGACCGTGACCGGCCGAGATCGGCTCGCCGCGGTGACGCACACGTTGCCGGTGGCCAGCGCGCAGCTCATCGCCGCGACGTCCCTCGCCGCGCTGGGCGCGGACGGCGAGACGGTCATCGAAGCAGCCGGCCCCACGCGCGACCACACCGAACGCATCCTCGCCGCGGCCGGCGTCTCGATCCGTCGCGACGGCCTGACGACCGTGATCAATGGGCCTGCGCGCCCGCAGCCGTTGTCGCTCACGGTTCCGGGCGACATCTCGTCCGCGGCGGCATGGCTCGTCGGCCGGTGTGATCCATCCCGAGGCGGAGATCACGCTTGTCGGCGTCGGTCTCAACCCCACGCGCACCGCGCTCGTCGAACTTCTCCAGCGTGCCGGCGCCGATGTCCGCGCGACGGTGACCGCGACCCACGGTGGCGAGCCGCTCGGCGACATCGGGGTGCGCGGCGGCCGGCCGCTCAGGCGGATCGAGGTCGCCGGAAACGACGTGTCCCCGCTCATCGACGAACTGCCACTCGTCGGCGTCCTGATGGCCGTGACCGGCGGAGAACTGCGGGACGCATCGGAGCTGCGGGTGAAGGAGTCTGATCGAATCGCGTCAACGGTCGACGGGCTGAAGGCGATCGGCGCATCCGTCGAGGCGCTTCCGGACGGCTGGCGGGTGGAACCGGGGCCGCCGCGGCAGGCCCTGGTCGCGACCCATGGAGACCATCGGATCGCCATAGCCTTCGCGATTGCCGCCGTGGCGGGCCTCGCCGCATCGGTCGAGCTCGACGATCCGGCGTGCGTGGACGTGAGCTATCCCGGCTTCTGGGACGACCTGGACGAGATCGCCTCGTGAGGCGGCTGAGGCTGCTGACGTCCGGGGAGTCGCATGGCCCGGGCCTCAGCGGCATCCTCGAGGGCCTCCCGGCGGGGATGCGGGTCTCGACTCGCGGCGTGGACCGCGACCTCGCGCGACGGCAGCACGGCTACGGCAGCGGGCGCCGCATGCAGATCGAGCGCGACAGGGTCCGCTGGACGGCGGGGATCCGGTACGGACGCACGCTCGGATCACCGGTCGGCTTCGCCGTCGACAATCGCGACTGGGAGAACTGGACCGATCGGATGTCGATCGAGCCGATCCCGGTCGATCGGCGCCCAAGGGCGATCACCCGCGCCAGGCCGGGGCACGTCGACCTCGCGGGCGCCCTCAAGTACGACACCGACGACGTGAGAAACGTCCTCGAGCGCGCGTCGGCGCGTTCGACCACGCCGCGCGTCGTGGCCGGGGCGCTGGCCAGGCAGCTGCTCGCCGCGGTCGCGGGCGTGCGGATCTGGAGCTTCGTGGACCAGCTCGGCTCCGTGCGCGCCTTCCCGGATGCTGATGATCCCCTGTCGTGCGTCCCTCCGGACTGGCCGGAGCAGGACCTGCTGGCGCCCTCGCCGTTGCGCTGTCCTGACCCCGACGCGGAGCGCGCCATGCTGGCGGCCATCGACGCCGCGCGCGACGCCGGCGATTCGATCGGCGGCTCGTACGTGGTCGTGGCGGAGCGCGTTCCGGTCGGCCTCGGGAGCTCGTCCGAGTGGGACACTCGGCTCGACGGACTGCTGGCCGGTGCGGTGATGGCGATCCCGGGCGTCAAGGGCGTGGAGCTGGGCCTCGGCTTCGGCGTCGTCGATCGCGCCGGCTCGAGCGTTCACGACGTGGTCGACCCCGATGCCGGCGCGGCGTGGCATCGGCAGACGAATCGTGCCGGGGGAGTCGAGGGCGGCATCAGCAACGGCGAGCCCATCGTGGTGCGCGCCGCCCAGAAGCCGGTGTCCACGCTGCGATCGCCGCTGCCGAGCGTCGACCTGGCCACCGGTGAGCAGGGCCGCGCGCACATCGAGCGCAGCGACGTCACGGTCCTGGCTCGCGCCGCGATCGTTGGCGAGGCCATGGTCGCGCTCGTCCTCGCCGATCAGCTGCTGCACTCGTTCGGCGGCGACACGATCGGCGACCTCCGTGCGGCAGTGGCCCGTCGCCGGCGCCGGAGCGAGCGCCGGAAAGGAGACCGATGACGGAGCGCGTTGTCCTCGTCGGAATGCCGGCCAGCGGCAAGACCACGGTTGGCCGAATCCTGGCGCGCCGCCTGAATCGGCCCTTCGTGGACATCGACGATCTCGTGGCGACGCGGCTCGGGGTCTCGGTGCCGGACTTCATCGACGCCCGCGGCGAGCGGGCGTTTCGCGATGAGGAGTCGGTGGCCGTGACCGAGGCCCTCGCCGTGCCCGGCGCGGTCGTCGCGACCGGCGGCGGCACTGTCCTCGATCCGATGAACCGATGGCGCCTGTGGGAGCACGGCAACGTGGCCTGGCTCGACGTTTCGCCCGAGCGCATCGTCAGGCGGCTGGCTGCCGACCCCGTCCCGCGCCCCACGTTCCAGCCCTACCGGCGCGAGACGATGGCCCGCACTCTGGCCGACCGGACGTTCGCCTACCGAGCCGCGGACGTCAGGATCGACGCTTCCGGGACGCCGGCATCGGTGGCCCGCGACCTCGTCGAGCGCATCGGGCCCCGCACCGCCGGCCGGCGGCTCTTCGATGCCGATATCGCACGCAACCATCCGGTCGGTCCAGACACGACGCGCTTGGTGATGGGGGTCGACCACCTCGCATCGGCGCACCTGGAGGGCTTCTCGGTCGTCGATCGGCGGCTCATCAAAGTGGCGCCCGATATCCTCGCCGCGCTGTCACTGACCCAGGTCATGGCGGTCACATCGGGTGAGCGGGCGAAGCGGCTGCGCAGCGTCGAGAGGATCCTGGAGGAACTGTCGCGCGCCGGCGTGGAGCGTGGCACCCCGGTCATCGCCGTCGGAGGCGGCACGATCGGTGACCTGGTCGGCACGGCCGCGGCCCTCTTCGCGCGCGGGATGCCCCTCATCCATGTCCCGATCACGTGGCTGGCACAAGCCGACAGCGCGCTCGGCGGCAAGGTCGCGGTCGATCTCGGGCAGGCGAAGAACGCTGCCGGCGCATTCTGGCCGCCGGTGGCCATCTACAGCGAGCTCGCGGCCCTCCGCACGCTTCCCCTCGCGTCACGACGCGACGGCATGGCCGAATGCATCAAGTGCGCGATGATTGGCGACCCGGTCCTCTGGCGCCTCATCGAGGAGCGTGGAGCCGCGGCGCTCCGGCGCGACGAGGCCAGCCGCTACGCGATCATCGAGCGCAGCGCGCGCCTGAAGCTGGCGATCTGCGCGCGCGATCCGTTCGAGACGGGTGAGCGGCGCACCCTGAACCTGGGGCACACGGTCGGACATGCGCTCGAGATCGAGAGTGGCTACAAGCTGAAGCATGGCGCGGCGGTAGCGCTGGGCGTGCGTGCCGTCACCGCGATCGCGGCCGGACGCGGTGCGGATCCCGACCTCCGGGCTCGGCTCGACAGCCTCCTCGCCGCGCTTGGCTACCGGCTTCATCACGACTTCGACGATGCGGCAGTTCGGACGGCCATGCGAAGCGACAAGAAGCGCCTTTCGGGGAAGCAGCGATGGATCCTGCCAATGGCCATCGGTCACGTGGTCGAGGTGGATGACGTCACCGACGACGAGGTCTCGGTCGCCCTGCAGGCGCTCCGCCGGTGATCCGGGTCGCATTCCAGGGGGAGCCCGGCGCCTACGGCGAGGAGGCGATCGTCCGCTATTTCGGCGACGATGCGTCGGCCATGGCGATGCCGACGTTCGCTTCGGTGTACGAGTCGGTGGTGGAAGGGTCCTCGGATGCCGCCGTGCTGCCGTTGGAGAATTCTGTGGCCGGGACGGTCGGTGACGCTCTTGACACCCTCGCGACAGGCCCGCTCGAGGTCGTGGGCGAGGTGCTGCAGCCGATCGAGCACCAGCTCCTCGTCCTGCCCGGCACGACGCTCGACGGTGTGCGCTCGGTGAGCAGCCACTGGCAGGCGCTGTCCCAGTGCGAGCGGTTCCTCGGCACCCGCGGGTGGAGCATCGTCCCGGCTGCCGACACCGCGGGCGCCGCGCGACAGCTGGCGACCGAACGCGTGCCCGATCGCGCCGCCATCGCCTCCGAGCGGGCTGCCACGCTCTACGGGCTCGACATCGTGGCACGGGCCATCCAGGACAACTCGCACAATCTGACCCGTTTCGCGGTCATCGCTCGGTCACGCGATGCTCTCGGGTCCGCGTCGGTTGGATCCGAACACGACGGCGAGGCCATCCACGAGACGCTGCTGACGTTCGAGACCGGACACCGTCCTGGTGACCTGGTCCGCGCGTTGACCGTCCTGGCCGATGCGGGCATCAACCTGTCCCGGATAGAGTCGCGCCCATCGGGGGAGGGACCGTGGCGTTATCGGTTCCTGATCCAAGTCGCGGGCGACGCTGCAGTCGACCCGCTGTGCGCTGCATTGGCCGAGATGCGCGATCTGACGACGTCGCTGCGCGTGCTCGGGAGCTTCATTCCGGGCTGAAGAGCTAGGCCGTCGCCTCGCTGGCTGCCGCGACTGCCGCACGAAGCCCCAGGAGATAGGACTCGACGCCGAGTCCGGCGATCTGGCCGCGCACCACCTCGGAGAACACAGATTCGTGACGGAACGCCTCGCGCGCGTGCACGTTCGAGAGGTGCACCTCGATGATCGGCACGGAGAGAATTGCCAGTGCGTCGCGGATCCCGTAGCTGTAGTGGGTCCACGCCCCGGCGTTGATCACGACGCCGTCCACATCCCCGCCGTGCGCCCTGTGGATGCGCTCGCACATTGCCCCCTCGTGGTTCGTATGAAAGGTCTCCACGGTGACGGCGAGCTCGGATGCGAGCGCTTCGAGACGACCGTCGATGTCGGCCAGCGTCGCCGAGCCGTACATCTCGGGATCGCGCTTCCCGAGCATGTCGAGGTTGATGCCGTGCAGGACAAGGATCTTCATCGGTGGGACCTGTGCTCCGCGATCAGACCAGGGGAACCGTGAGGGCGTCGATCATGGCACGGGTTTCCGGCCGCGTGCCGCGCCACCATGCGAAGGCCTCGGCTGCCTGCTCGACCAGCATCCCGACCCCGTCGACGAGGCGCTCGACGCCGGCCGACCTCGCCAGCGCGAGGAACGGCGTGAGCCCGATGCCATAGGCGAGGTCGTAGGCGACGCTCTCCGCTCGGAACGTCGTGCCGCTCACGGGTGGCAGCTCGCCGTGCATGCTGGCCGAGGTTGCGTTGACGACGAGGTCGAATGCCTCCCCGCGCAGATCGTCATACGCGCCGATGCGCAGCTTTTGCTCCGTCAACCTGGTTCACGATCCGGCGTGCCTTGTCGAGGGACCGATTCACCACCATCAGCTCCGACGGGTGCTCGTCGGCGATCGGCTGGAGGAGCCCTCGTGCCGCGCCCCCGGCTCCCAGGACGAGCACGCGACGGCCGCCGATGGCGACGCCGAGATTCACCGTCACATCACGCACAAAGCCGATGCCATCGAAGTTGTCGGCGAGGACGGCGCCGGTGTCGAAGCGGAGCGTGTTCACCGAGCCGGCGAGCTCGGCACGCTCGCTCCGCTCGTCGGCAAGCGTGAAAGCCTCGAGCTTGAACGGGGTCGTCACGTTCATTCCGCGACCGCCGCGGCCACGGAAGTCGCGCACTGCTTCGAGAAAGCCGTCCGGAGGGCACTCGATGACCGCGTACTCCAGGTCGTGGCCGAGCTGCCGCGCGAACGCATGGTGGATCAGCGGCGACTTCGAGTGCGCGATGGGGTTGCCAATGACGGCGTACGAGTCGGTCACGAGCCGTCATTGTGGTCGATGCCGGGGCGCCGCGGAATTCCTTGACCCTGCTTCTCGGGGTCCATATGCTGGACCCATGTCCAACATTGCGGGACGCGAAGGCCAGGCGGCCGGACCCCTGACAGGCCTCCGCGTCCTCGAGCTCGGCACCCTGATCGCAGGACCGTTCGCCGGGCGGATGCTGGCCGACTTCGGGGCGGACGTCATCAAGATCGAGCACCCGGTGCGCGGTGATCCGCTTCGGACGTGGGGCATGACGCTGGACGGGACGGACTCGCTCTGGCACCTGGTCCAGTCCCGTGGCAAGCAGTCGGTCGCCGCGGACCTTCGCGAGGCCGACGACCAGGATCTTGTCCGCCGCATCGCCCACGACAGCGACATCCTGATCGAGAACTTCCGGCCTGGTCGCCTCGAGGCATGGAACCTCGACCCGGAGGAGCTCATGGCCGCCAACCCGCGGCTCATCGTGGTCCGCATCTCCGGGTACGGACAGACCGGACCGTTGCGTGACCAGCCGGCGTTCGGAACCATCGCCGAGGCGGCGGGTGGACTCAGATTCATCACCGGAGAGCCGGACCGCCCTCCGGGCCGGGTTGGCCTGAGCCTCGGCGACTCGATCGCCTCCCTCCACGCTCTGGTCGGCGCGCTCATGGCCCTTCACGAGCGATCGTCCTCCGGCCACGGGCAGGTCGTGGACGTCGCGCTCACGGAAGCGCTCTTCTCGATGCTCGAAGGCACGCTGCCGGAGTACTCCTACTTCGGGGCCGTGCGCCAGCGCACCGGCAACATCGCCCACAACTCCGCCCCGACGAATGCCTACCCATGCGTGGATGGATCGCTCGTCTGCATCGCGGCCAACACCACGGGCCTGTTCCAGACACTGTTTCGACTGATCGGCTGCCATGAGCAGGCGGATGATCCGGCGCTGGCCACGAACGAGGGACGAGTCGCGCGGGCGGGTGAGCTGGACGACCTGATCGGGGCTTGGACTCGCACGCGGACGGCCGACGAGGTGGTTGCCACGCTCCGCGAGCACCGGCTCCCCGTCAGCCGCATCAACAGCATCGCCGAGATCGCGGGGGATGCCCAGTTCCTGGCTCGAGGGATGGCCGTGGAGGTGAGCGACCCTCGGCTGGAGCGACCAATCCTCGTTCCGGGCGTCGTCCCGAAGCTATCCCGAACGCCCGGCCGGGTCCCGCTCCTGGCCCAGCGTCTCGGAGCCGCAACCGACGCGGTCCGCGGGCGGTACGAGTCCGATACGGGCCGCCTGTCGAGATCGTTCGGGACCGGGGCCGACGACTAGGCCGGGCGTGCCACAGGTCAATGCGTACGGCGGACCGGTCGCTTCCGCCGACCTCGGCGTCACCCTGATGCACGAGCACGTCTTCGTGCGGAACCCGGAGCTGGAAGTCAACTTGCCGGATCCGGAGTGGGACGCGGTCCGGGCCGTCGATGCCGCCGTCAGCGAGCTCATCGCCCTGCACGGCCTCGGCGTGCAAACCGTGGTCGACCTGACCGTTCCCGGCCTCGGGCGCGATGTGAGCCTGGTCGCAGACGTTGCTCGGCGCGTGCCGATCAACCTCGTCGCCACGACAGGCTGGTACACGCCGAACGTCCTGCCGACCTACTTCCGGTACCACGGGCCTGGTCTGCCGATCGACGAGTCCGATCCGCTCATCGAGCTGTTCGTGCGCGACATTCGGGTCGGCATCGGCAACACGAGCGTGCGGGCTGGCATGCTGAAGGTCATGACGGACGCGGACGGGGTCACCCCCGACGTGGCTCGGGTCATGGCCGCCGCCGCGGTCGCTCACCAGGAGACCGGAGTCGCGATCACGACGCACTCGCACCCCGCCTCGCACAACGGCCTGGTGCAGCAGGCATTCCTGGTCCAACGCGGTGTTCGCCCGGATCGGATCATCATCGGTCACTCGGGCGATAGCGAAGACCTCGCATACCTGAGGGAGCTGATGGACAGCGGCTCAACGATCGGCATGGACCGATTCGGAATGGAGCATGTGCTCTCCGATGAGCGGCGCGTGCGCACCGTGCTCGCCCTGTTGAAGCTCGGGTATGCCGATCGCATGGTGCTGTCGCATGACGCATCCTTCTACAGTCACGTGACGCCGCCGTCCTGGCGCGCCAGGTTCGTGCCGCGGTGGCGGATGGACACCATCTCCCGCCACGTGCTGTCCTCGCTTCGCGAAGGCGGCGCCTCCGACGCGCAGATCGACCAGATGCTGGTCGGCAATCCACGACGGCTCCTGGAGGTGGGCGCATGAAGGCCGCTTTGTTGACGGATCCGGGCCGGATATCCGTAGCCGAGATCGCGGACCCCGAGATCGGGCCCGATGACGTGCTCATCGCCGTAGGGGGCGTCGGCCTGTGCGGCTCCGACCTGAGCGTGTACAGCGGTCGCTGGCAGGCGCCGTCATATCCCTGGCTGATGGGTCACGAGGCGTTCGGCACCGTCGAGGCCGTCGGCGACCGCGTGCCACCGGAGCGCGTCGGTGAGAGTGTGGTCGTCGAGCCAAACCTTGCATGCCTGGCGTGTGCTCAGTGCCTTCGCGGGCGAACGTCGGGCTGTATCGCGCGACAGTCCGTAGGCATGAATCGAAGCGGCGCCCTTGCCGAACGGCTGGTCGTGCCCGGCCGTTTCGCGTGGACCGTCGTAGGCCAGATGTCGCCCGAGGACCTCGTCTGCGTCGAGCCCACTGCCGTCGTCCTCGCGGCGCTTCGCCGGCTCGGCTCACCGCTTCCGCCATCGGCACTCGTCGTCGGCGTAGGAGCGCAGGGCCTGCTCATGTCACTCGCCCTCGTCGGCCGCGGCGTGGAAGTCCACGTCCTGGACATCAACGCGGACCGGGTCGAGCTCGCCCGAAAGCTCGGCGCCGTTCCGGAAGATGCGGCAGCGCCACCGTTCGAGCTCGTGATCGACACGGTCGGCTCACCAGGATCGCTGGAGGCCGCCCTCGAGCGGGTCGAGATCGGCGGCACGATCCTGCTTCTGGGACTCGACAGTCGCCCGATCGGGCTCACGGCGCAGATGATCGTCAGGCGCCAGGTCGTGCTGAAGGGCTCGCTGACCTACGACCATCCGGGCGACTTCGAAGCTGCGCTGGCCGCGGTGCACAGCGGCACGATCCACCCCGGTCGCATCGTGACCAGCGAGTATCCGCTCGACCGATCCCAGGATGCCTTCGAGGGCTCCCCCACCGCACCGGGAAAGACCTGGATCCGGGTTGGGAGCTGAGGCGCGAAACCCTTGACCCGCGATGATCCTGTCCCGTATCATTGGCCCGTGTCCAGCTATGCGGAACGCTCGACCCACGTTCGCGCGCGACCTGAAGATCCGCCGCGGCCACTCTGAAGCGAGATGACGCCGCCTTTCTTCGGCGATTGGGAGCATTGAAGGGAGTGATCATGAGCAGGCGACCCCGGATCCTTGCCCTCGTACTGGGCTCGATGTTCGTCCTCGCGTCGTGCAGCGACGGGGGCGGCTCTTCCGAAGCGGCGAGCGCTGAGCCTGAGGAGTCGGCGGGGGCATCCGAAGCCGCCTCCGGCCAGGAGTTCGAGCTCACCCTCGCCCACAGCTACCAGGAAGGCCAGCCCCAGGTCAATTGCGGAGCCTATGTGATTCGTGACGAGGTCGAGGCGGCCGACGTCGGCATCAGCATCGAGGTCTTCGGCGGCAGCCAGCTCGGCCCTGATGCGGACCGCATCCAGTCGGTCATCGCCGGCGACATCGACATGGACATCCAGGGCGCGTCGGCGCTCAGCGCGGTGTACGCACCGATGGCCACCGTCGACGGGGCGTTCGTGTTCGACGACAGCGAGCACATGTACCAGTACTTCTCAGGCGAGGCCTCCGATCCGCTGAAGCAGGGGTTCGAGGAGGAGACGGGCGTGCACATCCTCGGCGGCTGGAACACGGGAGCTCGCCAATTCACGGCCAACGTGCCGATTCGAACGCCCTCCGACCTCGAAGGGCTGCGAATGCGATTCCCGCCCTCACCCCAGTTCCTCATGAACGCGGCCGCCATGGGCGCGGAGCCCGTCGAGGTCGCGTTCGAAGAGCTGTACCTCGCCCTCGAGCAGGGCACGGTTGACGGCCAGGAAAATCCGCTCACCAACATCGATACCGCCAACCTCATCGAGGTGCAGGACGTCATCAGCCTCTCCGCGCATCAGCTCAGCTCAAACCTCGTCATCATCGGCGAGGTCTGGAATGAGATGAGCGCGGAGCAGCAGGAAGCACTGGCCGCCGCCGTCGAGGAGGCGATGGTCGAGGAGCCGGTTTGCGCCGCGACGGCCGAGGAGGAGATCCTCGCTGGCTGGGAGGAGAGCGGCGCGATCGAGATCGTCGATGACGTCGACCGCGAGGCTTTCCGCGAGATGGTAGAGCCGTACCTCCGGGACAACTTCACCCCAGAGCAGGTGGAGGTCCTCGACGCGATCCGTTCCGTCGCGGACGAGTAGGCTTCGTAGCCGGTGCCCGGGCCACCCGGGCACCGGTCTCCTGTTAATTGAGACCTGGCCCGAAGGGCGGTCGTTTCCCTGCCACCGACGAGGTTGAGCCTGTGATGGCCCAGGAGGAAAGCCCACCCGGAGCCGGACCCGATCTGCCATTCGGCTCGGATCTGCCACCGGCCGAGTCCGAGAACGTCGCGGGAAGCTCGAACCCCGAGCTCTTGCCCGTACGCGAGCCCTGGCGGAGGATCGTGCACGGAATCGGGATCGGCGAGCAGATAGTCGGCGCGCTGCTGATGCTCATGATCCTGGTCCTGGTGCTGGCCCAGGTCGCTCAGCGTTACGTCCCTGGCGCTTGGCCCTGGACCGGCGAAGTCGCGAGATTGTCCCTGGTCTGGGCCACGTTCGTGATGTCCGGCTATCTGATGGCCTTCGACCGCCACATCGCGATCCACGTCGTCGACTACGTCCTGGGCGGGCGAGCGCTCGCGGCGGTGAAGCTCTTCGCCCGTCTCGTCGTCCTTCTCACCTGCCTCGCGCTCATGTACGCCACGTACCAGCTGGTCAGCGAGGACATCGGCCAGGTCACCGCAGCGGGCCAGATCCCGCTGCAGATCGTCAACGCCGTGCCGATCATCGGGTTCAGTCTCACCGCGCTTCGAGCCGTCCTCGGCATCGCGCTGGTGGACGTCCCTGCGGTGCTGGGCCGCGTGGAGCCTGCTACATGAGCCTGCCGATCCTCCTCGTCGCGATCCTCGTGCTGTTCGTGCTGCGCGTGCCGATGGCGTTCGCCATCCTCGGACCCTCGGTGCTCTACCTGCTGGCCGAGGACTACACCCTCCACCTCGCGGTCAGAAACGTCATGCAGGGCATCAACAGCTGGCCGCTCCTGGCTGTGCCGCTCTTCATCCTCGTGGGCACGGTGGCCACGAGGTCCGAGATCGCCGATCGCCTGTACGACGCTGCGCTCCTCATGCTCGGCCCGCTGCGCGCCGGGCTCGCGTACGTGAACATCGCGGTGAGCCTGGGGTTCTCGTGGATGAGCGGAGCGGCCCTTGCCGACGCCGCCGGGATCGGGGCGATCGAGGTCGACCACATGCGGAGGAAGGGCTACCCTGCCGAGTTCTCGGTGGGCCTCAGTGCCAGCTCGGCGCTGATCAGCCCGATCATGCCGCCGAGCATTCCCGCAGTCGTCTATGCCTCGGTCGCTGCCGTCTCGACCGGAGCGCTTTTCATGGCAGCCGTGATCCCGGCGCTCCTCATGACCCTTGCACTCGTCGTGACAGTCTTCCTCTGGTCGAGGCGACGCCCTGACCTCGTCGGCGAGCCGTACAGCTGGGTCGCCGTCCGCCGCGCGGGCATTCGCGCGCTCCCGTCGTTGGGGGCGCCGATCATCATTCTCGGTGGCATCCTGGGCGGCTTCTTCACGCCGACCGAGGCCGCCGGGGTCGGCGCGCTCTACATGCTGCTGCTGGCACTCTCATACCGCACGATGCGGCTGCGGGACATCGCGCTGATTTTCCGGGACACGGCGGTCATCAGCGGCCAGATCATGATCATCATCGGCGCATCGGCGCTGCTCAGCTGGATCCTGGCGCGCGAGCAGGTCCCGCAGACGGTTGCCCAGGCGATTCTTGGCGTGACCGACAGCCAGGCCGTCTTCCTGCTGATCGTCATCGGTTTGCTGCTCCTGTGCGGCATGTTCCTCGAACCGACATCCGCTCTGCTGATCATCACGCCGATCATCCTGCCGGTGGCAGTGGAGTACGGCGTCGACCCTGTCCAGCTCGGATCGATCATCATCTTCAGTCTGATGATCGGCCTCTTGACCCCGCCAATGGGCGGCGTGGCATTCGTCCTCAGCTCGGTGACCGGGATCCCCGTGGAGCGAGTATTCCGCGGCGCGGCCTTCTACCTGCCGGCCATGATCGTCGTGCTCCTGCTCATCACATTCATCCCGGCCCTGACGCTCTGGCTGCCAGGGGCTCTGGGCCAGTGATCAGCGCCGCCTGAGATGTCGGTCCTCGAGAAGGCGAGCGACCTGATCGACTGCCTCGGCCGCGCCGGGCGAGCCGGTTACGCTCGGCTACGTGCGCGAGGCGCTCGGGATGCCGAAGTCGTCCACGCACCGCCTGCTCAGCGAGCTGGCAACCCTCGGCATCGTCCGTCGGACCGAGGACGGTCGCTACTCGCTTGGACCGAGGCTGCTCTACTGGGGCGAGGCCGCGGCGGACACCTTCGACCTGCGAGCCATCGCCGAGCAGCCGATGCGTCACCTGCGCGACGAGGTCGGCGAAAGCGTCCACCTATATGTCCGCGAGCACGACACCCGGATCTGCATCGCGGCCGTCGAAGGTCGCCACGAGCTTCGCCCGTTCATCCAGCTCGGCCGTCCGCTTCCGTTGCGCGTCGGCGCCGCTGGGAAAGCTCCTCCTTGGCCTTCGCGCCCCGGGACGTCCAGGAGCTCGAGCTCGGTCGCGCACTTGCCGATGCCGAAGCCATGCCGAATGCGCCAGGCCCACGGCTGGCGGAACAGCTCAAGGAGATCCGTGGCGACAGGTGGGCCACGTCGGTCGGCGAGCGGGAAGAGGGCGTCTCCGCAGCGGCGACGGCGATCGTGGACTCGCGTGACAGGGTCGTTGCGGCGCTGTGCATCTCAGCACCAACGACGAGGCTGAGGGACGAGCGGCTGGGACAGATGCGGGCGCCCCTGGAGTCCGCCGCCGCGGACCTCAGCGCCCTGTTGCAGCGCGGCTGAGCGCCGCGAGATGCGAATCCTCCGCCGCGGCGGTCGGAGACGATGGGTGGATCCAACCCTGCGCCGCGCTGATCTCGTCAGCTGCTGAGACCAATTGGGGCCGAAGCTCGTCGAGCCGAGCCGCGGTCAGGCGGGCGGTCGGACCGGAAACCGTGAGCGCGGCGTGCACAGACCCGGATCTGTCCAGGATCGGCACGGCTCCCGCCGCGAGACCCTCCTCGCGCTCCCCGAATGAGACGGCCCAGCCCGTTGCCCGAATGTCATCGAGCTGGGCAGTGAGCTCCTCCAGCGCGGGTGCGCGAGGCGTGAGCGGCTCCCGCGCAACCCGGCGCAGCTCTAGCGCGTGGGTGGCCGGATCGGCGTGCGCGAGCAGCAGCTTGCCCGACGCGCCGATCGAGAGGGGTAGCGGTTTGCCGACCTCGGTGAAGTGCCTGAGCTCGAAGTTGCCCTCGATCGCGGAGACGCATACTCGCCGGTCTCGCTGGCGCACATACAGATGGACGCTCTCGCCGATCGCGTCTCGAAGCCGGGTCATCGCGGGCCGCGCGAGCCGCACGATGTCATCAACGCCGTCCGCCGCATCGCCCCAGCGGGCAAGCCGAGGCCCCGGCACATAGTTCTTCTCCCCCACCCGGAAGAGCAGCCCCAGCTGCGACCAGCTCGCTGAGCAAACGATGCGTGGAAGACCGGGGCTGGCCCAGCCGCTGTGCGATCGAGGTCAGCGTTGCCGCCTCGGGCGCCTCCGCCACGGCATCCAGGATGAGCGTGGCCTTCTCGAGGACAGACATCAGTCGACCGGCGTACCGAAGAACTCCCCGAAGAGCTCCTGCTCCGAGGGACGATCCTCGGCGATCGGCCGGCTCACCCACGTGACGTTCATGTAGTGCTTCAGGTGGATGTTCTCCGAGGTGATGTTGCCTCCCCACGTCCCACATCCAAGGCTCGAGGTCATCGGCATTCCATTGGTGAACGAGCCCGCATTTGCCTTGGACTGAGGCTGCCGCACCATGATCCGGCTGACCGGCGCCACGCGCGCGAGGCGGTCGATGTGGTCGTCGTCGTGGGAGTAGATCCCGCACGAGTGACCCTTCCCACCGACCTCGAAGATCGCCGTGACCTTGTCGAGGGCTTCGTCGAAGCCGGAGTATCGGAACATCGACAGGACCACACCGAGCTTCTCGGAGCTGAACGGGTTGTGAGGCCCGATCTCTGACTGCTCTACAACGAAGAAGCGTCGATCGGGCGCGACCTCGAATCCGGCCTTGCCCGCGAGCGCCTGGGCCGAGATGGCGATGGTGTCCGGCGTGCGGTGGCCCTCGTCGTCCCAGAGCGTGGCTCGCAGGCGATCGGTCTCCTCCGGAGTGGTGAGGTGGCCGCCCTCCGCGGCCAGGCAATCGCGCAGCGCGTCATAGACACTGGCCTCGACGAGCAGGTTGCCGTCCGCCGAGCAGCCCGATCCGAAGTCCGAAGTCTTGCTGACGCTCGTATTCCGCGCCGCGTCCGCAGCGTCTGCCGTCTCGTCGATGACCATGGTCGAGTTGCCGGCGCCCACGCCGTACGCCGGCGTTCCGGAGCTGTAGGCGGCCCTGACCATGTCACGGCCGCCAGTGGCCTGGACCATGTCGGCCTGGCTCATCAGGTACTGCGCGGCTGGAATGCTCGGGCGCTCGAGGCACTGGATGAGGTCGACCGGCGCTCCCTCGCGATCCAGGACGTTCCGCATGACCTCGACCGTCTCACGCGTCGTGCTCTTGCTTCGCGGGTGCGGCGAGAAGATCACGGCGTCGCGGCACTTGATCGCGAAGAGGCCGACGCCCGGCGGGGTGAGCTCCGGGTTCGTGGTCGGGACGAGGGAGGCGATCAGGCCCACCGGCTTGGCGTACTTGGCGATGCCCCTCTCGGGCTGTTCCTCGATGACACCAACGCTCTTCTGCCGCAGAACGTCGCGCAGGATGCCCATGACCTTGAATCGCTTCCCGACCCGGCTCTCCGGATCGCCGATCCCGCTCTCCTCGACGCCCATGTGGGCGAGGCGGGTGAAGGTCGTCTCGTTCGCAACCGCCCAGCCGATGGCCTGGCACAACCGGTCGACCTCGGCCTGGCTGGCGTTCTCGAAGGCACGAAGCGCAGCGCGACCGCGCTCGACGAGCTCGTCGACGTGCTGGGTTTCCTCGGGACTGATGGGGCGTGGCGGCATGCGGAATCTCCCGGCCGGCGAACCGTGTGAGAGCCCGGTCCCGGCCGTGACCGCACTTCCACTATCTTGTAGCGATAGCCCACGCTACGGGAATGCGCCGAGCGTAGAACGCGCCTCGCGATGGTGTCAAGGTCGGCCGGGACGGCCTCGCGGGCGACCACTTGACACCCGCGACCAAGGCCCGCTACGTTCCTGATAACGGACGCTGTCGTCCGGTATGTGGAATTCGTCACCACTCCCCAGCCCTCGTTCGGTTCTCCGCAGAGGAGGTTGGCCCATGAACTCGACGGTCGCCGATCACATCGCGGGTTTCCTGGCCGATCGGGGCGTCGAGCAGGTGTTCGGCATCTGCGGCCACACCAATATCTCGGTGCTGGCGGCGCTCGAGCGGCTCGGTGGACCACGGTTCATCACGACCCGTCACGAGCAGGTCGCGGCCCATGCAGCGGACGGCTACGCGCGCGCATCCGGTCGGCCGGGTGCGGTGCTCCTTCACGTCGGCCCAGGGCTCACCAATGCGGCGACCGGCGTCGCCACCGCGGCCTTTGACTCGGTGCCCCTCATGGTGATCGCGGGCGACGTCCCTTCGTACTTCGAGGGCCGGGGCCCGCACCAGGAATTCAACCTGCGCCGGGATGCGGACCAGGTCTCGGTCTATCAGCCATTTGTGAAGCGCGCGTGGCGAGTGTCGCGGGCGGACCAGGTGCCGCGAATCCTGGCCCGAGCCTGGGACGTCGCCGTTGCCGGCCGCCCTGGTCCGGTGCTTGTTTCGGTGCCGATGGACATCCTCGGCGAGGACCTCGAGGCCGACGTCGTGCTCGCATCGCCGCTCCAGCCGCCAACCATCTCGACGTCCACGGCCGAAGCCATTGCCATCGCCCTGCGCGAGGCTGCGCGACCGGTCATCTTCGCCGGGGGCGGCACGCGCCGGGCTGCCGGCGAGGTGCGTCGCCTGGCGGAGCTCATAGGAGCTCCGGTGGCACACTCACTGATGGGCACGGGCGTCCTGCCCCCCGACCACCCGCAGCTGGTTGGGATGGTCGGGTTCTGGGGTACGCCGGCCGCCAATCGCCTGACTTCCGAGGCCGATGTGCTCCTGGCCGTCGGCACCCGCTTCCCCGAGACGGACAGCAGCAGCTGGAAGGGAGGCGTCACGTTCGCCGTTCCTCCGACGCGCCTCTTCCACCTGGACATCGATCCACTCGAGCCCGGCCGTAACTACCCCACTGAGATCGCAGCCGTCACCGATGCCGCCCTCGGCCTGCGCGCGGTGGCGGATGCGTACGGCGACGCCACACCGGATCGGGGGTACGACTGGCAGGCGCTCGGGGCGGAACGCGAGGACTTTCTCGAGCCGAGCCGCCGGAATGCGACATCCGACGAGTACCCACTGCTGCCCGAGCGGATCCTCGCCGATGTGCGCACCGCGATCCCCGAGGCCATCCTCGTGACGGACGTCGGGTGGAACAAGAACGGCGTTGGGCAGCAGTACCCGGTAGACGCTCCGGATTCGTTCCTCACGCCCGGCGGGTTCTCGACCATGGGGTTCGGCCCGTCCGCCGTACTGGGAGTCGCGGCTGCTCGGACCGGTCGACCGGCGGTCGCGCTGGTAGGCGACGGGGCGTTTGGATCCAACCTGAGCGTCGTGGCCACAGCGGTCGAGATGGGCGTCGCCCCGCTGTGGGTGGTCATGAACAACGCCGCCTTCGGAACGATCGCAGGGTTGGAGCAAAAGCACTACGGGACGGCCTACGGATGCGAGTTCGTGTCCGGCGGCGAGCGGTACACGCCCGACTTCGCCGCGATCGCACGGGCTTGCGGTGCGGACGGCGTCTCCATCGGCAGCGCAGGCGAACTCGAGCAGGCCCTCCGCCAGGCCGTCAGCTCCGGCCGACCCACCGTGCTCGACGTCCCCATGCGGAATACGCCGGTCATGACGCCGGGCGCATGGGATATCGAACGCATCTACCAGATGGCGCGATGAGCAACAACCGCGAGACCGGTGCCCACGTCGGTCCCGGCGCCGGGCGGGCACACCGCGCCGATGCCTGGGCAACCGCCATTACGGCGACGACTGACGAGCGGGTCTTCGTGCGAGGCGTCGCGCTGGACGAGGCCATCGGCCGGCAATCCTTCCCGGCGATCCTCATGCGGCTCTGGCGCGGTGACACACCGACCGACGATGAGGCCGAGTTGCTCGGTGCGTGCCTCGTGGCGTCGATCGACCACGGACCGCTCTCGCCCTCCGCCCTCGTCACGCGGACGATTGCATCCACACGCGCCGCGCCGATGAGTGGGCTCGCAGGAGGCATCCTTGCGTTTGGCGAGCTCCACGGCGCGGTCGTGAGCCGCGCCATGCGCATCCTGACGACGGTTCCGACGGACGGCGATCTCGACGCCTGGGCCGAGGGCGTCTTCGAGTCGGAGCGGTCGCAGGGCCGACGCCTGCCGGGCATCGGCCATCGATGGCATCGGCGCGATGCACGCGCCGAGCGGTTGCTCGAGACTGTCGCCGCATCCGACCCACGACACGAGGCGGCCGTCCGTGCCCTGGCCTCGCGCGTTAGCCTGCATGCCGGCCATCCCGTGCCGGTCAACATCGATGGCGCCCTGGCCGTCGCACTGACGGCGTTGCGGCTCGACCCGGCATACGGCGACTTCCTCTTTGCCATCTCTCGGAGCTTCGGCCTCGCCGCGCATTTCGTCGAAGAGCAGGCCCGCGAACGGCCGATGCGGTTGATCGATCCGACGGCGGCGCAATACGACGGCGAACCCATCCCGGAATTGACAGGACAGGAGGACGAGGAGTGAGAGTCCGGTTGATCTCACCATTCCGCGACGCGGAGCAGATCTGGATCGGCCTGGACGAGCCGGGAATGCGTCGCAAGGCCTTTCGCTTCGTCTCGCCAGAGATCGGCTCCGAGGAGTTCATGGCCGGAATCACGATCTTTGAGCCCGGCGAGTCGTCCTCTTACCATGTTCACACCGAGTCGGAGGAGATCAACCTGGTCATCGAGGGATCCGGCCTGCTCGTCTCCGAAGGCGAGGAGGCCGAGTTCGGACCGGGCCAGGCGATGTGGGTGCCGAAGGGCGTCCATCACCAGCATCGGAACACGGGAACCACTCCCCTGCGCCTCATGTGGGTCTATACACCCCAGGCGGAGCTTCCGACGAACTAGCCCCTGGCGTGCCCCCTGGAGTCAGGATCCCTGGAGCGTTGTGACCCGCTGGGGATGGCCCGCCTCATAGGCGGCAATGCGCTCCTCCATGCCGAGCAGGTAGCCCAGCTCATCGGTGCCGGCCAGGATCATCTGGCGCGCGAAGCTGTCGACCTCGAAGTCGATCGCGGATCCATCCGGCAGACGCACCTGCTGCGACTCCAGGTCGACCGCGATCTCGGTGCCGGAATCGGCGTCAACGAGCGCGAACAGTCGGGCCAGCTCCTCCGGCGGCACCTCGATGGGCAGGAGACCGTTCTTGAGCGCGTTGTTGCGAAAGATGTCGGCGAAGCTGGAGCTGATCACCGCGCGGATGCCCCATGCGCGGAGGGCCCACGGGGCGTGCTCACGCGACGAGCCACATCCGAAGTTGTCGCCGACGAGCAACACGGATCGGCCGGCCATCTCGGGCCGGTTGATCACGAAGTCGGGGTTGGGCGATCCGTCGGGCTGGTAGCGCCAGTCGTTGAACAGCTGATCTGCGAGGCCGGCACGGTTCACTGTCTTGAGGAATCGCGCGGGGATGATCTGGTCCGTGTCGATGTCCGCGCGCGGGAGGGGCACGACCGACGACGTCACGCTCGAGAATGGATCGCGCTCGAGACTCACAGCAGCGCCCTCGGATCCGAGAGGCGACCGGTGACGGCCGATGCGACCGCGGTCAGCGGCGACGCGAGGAAGGTGCGACCGCCCTTGCCCTGTCGCCCTTCGAAGTTGCGGTTGCTGGTGCTGACGCTGTACTGACCGGGCTCGAGCTGGTCCCCGTTCATCGCGATGCACATCGAGCAGCCGGCCTCGCGCCAGTCGGCGCCCGCGGCGCGGAAGACCTCGGCCAGTCCCTCGGACTCGGCCTGGCGTTTCACCTCGCTCGAGCCGGGGACGACGAGCATGCGCACGCCGTCCGCCACCTTGCGCCCGCGCAGCATGCGAGCCGCCTCGCGCAGGTCGCTGATCCGCGAGTTCGTGCAGCTGCCCACGAAGACGACATCGATCGGCCGCCCCAGGATCGGCTCGCCCGGATTGAGGGCCATGTATGACAGTGCCGCGCGCAGCGAGTCGCGCTGGGACACATCGGCCAGGTGGTCCGGGTCCGGAACGCTCGAGGTGATCGGGAATCCCATGCCCGGGTTGGTGCCCCACGTCACCATGGGTGTCAGCTCCGAGGCGTCGAAGGCGATCGAGCGGTCGAACGTGGCTCCCTCGTCGCTGGGCAGCTCGCGCCAACGGGCGACGACCTCGTCCCAGGCAGCGCCCGCGGGAGCGTGCGCCCGACCGGCGACGTACTCGAACGTCGTGTCGTCCGGAGCGACCATGCCGGCCCGAGCGCCGCCCTCGATGCTCATGTTGCAGATCGTCATCCGGCCTTCCATCCCGAGCCCGCGAATCGCAGAGCCGCGGTACTCGAAGACATGGCCTGTCCCGCCTCCGACGCCGATGCGAGACAGGAGCGAGAGGATGATGTCCTTGGCCGTGACGCCGGGGTGAAGCTGACCGTCGACCCGCACCTCGAAGGTCCTCGGCCGGCGCTGGAGGAGCGCCTGGGTGGCGAGGACGTGCTCGACCTCGGTGGTGCCGATGCCAAAGGCGAGTGCCCCGAACGCCCCGTGGGTCGCGGTGTGGGAGTCGCCGCACACGATCGTCATGCCCGGTTGCGTCAGGCCGAGCTCGGGACCGATGACGTGCACGATCCCCTGGTGCGGCGAATCGAGGCCGTGGAGCGGGATGCCGAACTCGCGGCAGTTCTCTTCCAGGCGACTCACCTGCTTCGCGGCGATCTCGTCGACGATCGGCAACGAGCGGTCGGTGGTCGGAATCGAGTGGTCGACGGTCGCCACCGTCTGGCCCGGGCGACGCACGCGCAGGCCGCGTTCCCGAAGGCCATCGAACGCCTGGGGGCTCGTGACCTCGTGGACGAGATGCAGGTCGATGCCGATCACGTCCGGCGCGCCATCGCGGCCTGCGGCGACGACGTGGTCGTCCCAGATCTTCTCGACGATGGTCTTCGGGATAGGGGTGCTCATCGGTTCCTGCGACGCTAGCCGACTCGTCAAGGGGCGCCATAGGCCGTGTGGCGCACCGGTCGTCTCGACACGTCTCCTATAGTCCGGGCCATGGGCGACCCCACCGCGATCGATCCGCGCGAACACTCCCGAGTCCTGCTCGACGGACCTGATCGAGCCGCCGCGCGGGCCATGCTCAAGGCCATCGGCTTCACCGACGAGGACCTCTCCAAGCCGATCATCGGCGTCGGCACGACGTGGATCGAGACCATGCCGTGCAACTACAACCAGCGCGAGCTGGCACAGCACGTCAAGGCCGGCATCCGCGCCGCCGGTGGCACGCCCATGGAGTTCAACACGATCTCCGTCTCGGATGGCGTGTCGATGGGCACCGAGGGCATGAAGGCGTCGCTCATCTCGCGCGAGGTGATCGCCGACTCGATCGAGCTCGTGACCCGCGGGCACCTCTTCGACGGGCTCGTGTGCCTCGTCGGCTGCGACAAGACGCTTCCCGGGGCGGCGATGGCGCTGGCCCGCCTGGATCTGCCGAGCCTCATCCTCTACAACGGCACGATCGATCCCGGCACGCTGCGAGGGCGGAGGGATGCGACGGTGGTCACGGTCTTCGAGGCCATCGGGGCGTACCGCGCCGGGAAGATCAGCCTCGAGGATCTGCGGGAGATCGAGGATGTCGCCTGTCCCGGGGCCGGTGCGTGCGGCGGGCAGTTCACGGCAAACACGATGAGCACGGCGCTCGAGTTCCTCGGCATCAGCCCCGGCGGGCTCAACGGGATCCCAGCCACCGACCCGGCCAAGCCCGACGCTGCCCGGCGCGCGGGCGAGCTGGTCATGGATCTCGTGAACGACGGCACGCGGCCCTCGGCCATCATGACGCGACCGGCGATCGACAACGCGATCGCGTCCGTGGCCGCCAC
The DNA here is from genome assembly GCA_963828485.1 of uncultured Chloroflexia bacterium. Classification (GTDB taxonomy): domain Bacteria; phylum Chloroflexota; class Limnocylindria; order QHBO01; family QHBO01; genus JACDBZ01. The sequence continues at coordinate 141,871 of CAWHEV010000010.1, read as the reverse complement.
GGGCGGGTCGACGAACGCGGTCCTGCACCTGACGGCCCTTGCCCACGAGCTGGGCGTGCCGCTCGACCTGGGGGACTTCGACCGCATCGCCGATCGGACGCCGATCGTGGCCGCGCTCATGCCCGGCGGCCGCTTCACCGCCCTCGACATCCACGAGGCGGGCGGCATCGGGCTCGTGGCGCGCGAGCTTCTCAAGGGCGACCGCGTCGACGGCACGACCCGCAACGTCGACGGACGCACGCTGGCCGAGATCGCCGGCGCCGCCGTCGAGACCCCTGGGCAGGAGGTGGTCGTTTCGATCGATCACCCGATCAAGGCCACCGGCGGGCTCGCCATCCTGCGGGGCTCGCTCGCTCCCGATGGCTGCGTCATCAAGCTGGCCGGCCACGAGACGCGGCACTTCCGCGGCCCGGCCCGGGTCTTCGACTCGGAGGCCGCCTGCTACGACGCCGTGCGGGCGCAGCGCATCGGCCCGGGTGACGTCGTGGTCATCCGCTACGAGGGTCCGATTGGCGGACCCGGGATGCAGGAGATGCTCTCGGTGACGGCCGCCCTGGTCGGAGAGGGGCTCGGCGGCGAGGTCGCGCTCCTGACCGACGGCCGCTTCTCGGGGGGAACGCACGGCCTGATGGTCGGGCACGTGGCGCCGGAGGCCGCCCTGGGCGGGCCCATCGCCCTCGTCGCCGAGGGAGACGAAGTCGTCATCGACGTGGACGCTCGTCGACTGGACCTGGAGGTCGACGATGCCGAGCTGGCCCGGCGTCGCGCACGGTGGTCGCCGCCGCCGCCGCGGTACACCGGCGGCGTCCTGGCCAAGTACGCGGCGCTCGTCTCATCGGCATCCGAGGGGGCGGTGACGACCGGACGCCGCCTGGCGGAGACGCTCGAGCGAACCTGAGGGCGACGCGACAGGTCGAGCCCGATCTGCGTCGGCGGGGTCGGCCGGTGTCAGCAGATATAGCATTAGTGATATAAGCGCTGACACCCGGGGAAGGCACCCGGGGAAGCCCCAGCCCGTCGCCTGGCGCGCCCCAACCGACGACACCCAATCGTCCCACCCGCGGGAAGGCCATTCGTTCCGACGCGGGGTTGACACCCCTGCTACGGTTCGACCCATGTCAGAGGAGCGCGGCGTGACCGCCGCAGGTCCGACTCTGCGCCCGGCACCGGCCGGGTTGCTCGGCTTGCTCCTCGTAATCGCGATTCTTCGGCTCGTCATCCTCCTTGGATGGCGGGATGGAGGCCGCGCGACGGACTAGCCGAGAGGCACCACGCAGCGAACCCGGATCCCGCCAGCCACCAGGCCAGGCGGGATTTTCGTCGTAATGGGAAGGAATCAGCACTCGATGACAGCACTCCGAATCGCGGCCGCACCGGGGACCATCGCGCCGGCTCGTGCCGTGGCGCCGCGCATCGGCGCCCGAGCGGTATGCGAGGGCCTGGTCCGCGAGGGCGTGACCACGATCTTCGGGTACCCCGGCGGGACGGTCCTGCCGATCTACGACGTGCTGCGCGAGTTCCCGCTGCGCCACATCCTCGTCCGCCACGAGCAGGGCGGCGCGCATGCCGCCGACGGATTCAGCCGCGCCACCCAGGGGGTGGGCGTTGCCATCGCCACATCGGGGCCTGGCGCCATCAACCTCGTCACCGGCCTGGCGACCGCGATGATGGACTCGGTGCCCATGGTGGCCATCACCGGAAACGTGCCGCGCTCGCTGCTCGGGAAGGATGCGTTCCAGGAGACCGACATCGTCGGGATCGCGTTGCCGGTCACGAAGTACGCGACCGTCGTCATGGATCCGGACGAGGTCCCGCTTGCGGTGGCGGAGGCGTTCGAGATCGCCCGGTCGGGGCGGCCCGGACCAGTGCTCCTCGACTTCCCCAAGGACGTGCTCCAGGCCGAGACCTCGGCGCCGTATCCCGAGGCGCACGAGCTCAGGCTGCCAGGGCTCCTCCGGCCGACCCGAGGCGACGTGCCGGAGGCCGATGAGCTGGCGGAGATGATCGCCGCCGCGGAGCGGCCGCTCATCCTCAGCGGTCACGGCGTGCAGATCGCCGACGCGGTCGACCTGCTGCGCGAGGTCGCCGAGCGTGCCGAGGTCCCGGTGGCGCACACGCTGCTCGGCATCGGCAACATCGACGAGACGCATCGGCTCAGCGCCGGCTACGCCGGCATGCACGGCTGGATGCACGCCAACAAGGCACTCCAGCAGTGCGACCTGCTCGTCGGGATCGGCTGCCGGTACGACGATCGCATCACGGGCAAGACCTCGACCTTCGCACCGCGAGCGAGGATCGTGCACGTCGACGTCGACCGCTCGGAGATCGGCAAGAACGTCCGGACCGACCTCGGCATCGTCGCCGATGCCGGCGACCTCCTGGCGGCGCTGCTGCGCCGGCTGCCGCAGTCGGAGCCGCGAACGGAATGGATGGCCGAGCTGGCCGCGTGGCGCGAGGTGAGCGAGGCGCGGTCGTGGCATGGCTCGGGATCCTGGCGAGAGGGGCGGCTGTCGGCCGACTACGTGGTCGAGCGCATCGGCGTTGCGACAGACCACGAGGCGACGCTGGTGAGCGATGTGGGGCAGAACCAGATGTGGGCCGCGCGCTACTTCGGTTTCCGTCACCCGTTCCGCCACCTGTCCAGCGGAGGGCTCGGAACGATGGGCTACAGCGTGCCGGCAGCCATGGGTGCCGCCCTGGGCGCGCCCGAGCGCGAGACCTGGGCCATCACCGGCGACGGCGGCTTCCAGATGACGATGCAGGAGCTCGCCACGCTCGTCCAGGACCAGATTCCACTGAGGATCGCGGTCCTCAACAACCACCGGCTCGGGATGATCCGCCAATGGCAGGAGATCATCTACGACGAGAACTACCACTCGGCGGAGCTGATCGGGCCCGACCTCGTGCGGCTGTGCGGGGCGTACGGCATACCCGCCTGGCGCGCGACGAAGCTCGACGAGGTCGACGACGTCATCGCCGCTGCCCGAGCGACCGCGGGCCCCGCGCTGATCGACTTCCACCTCGACGAGGCGCAGAACGTCTATCCGATGATGCTCCCCGGCAAGGGGCTCTCCGACATGGTCGAGGGCGGCGCCGAATGACCGTCCGCGCCCCACGTGCCACCACCATTCCGGCCGGCGAGCCGGACGCCGTCCAGCGCCGGCACGTGGTCAGCGCCCTCGTGGTCGACCGCCCCGGGACGCTCAACCGCGTCTCCGGCCTGCTCCGCGCGCGGAGCTTCAACATCGAGTCGCTGACGGTCGGCGCCACGCACGAGCCCGGGCGGTCGCGGATGACGATCGCGATCCGCGGGGATGACGGGCACCTTCGCCAGGTCCTCGCCCAGCTCGAGCGCGTCATCGACGTCCTCGACGTGTGCGACCTCACCACGGTCGAGCATGTCGAGCTCGAGCTTGCCCTCGTCGAGCTCGACGCGCCGCGGTGACCCCGATGCGGAGCTTGCGCTGCGCTCGGTGATCGCCGAAGCCGGGGGCGAGCCGATCACGACCGATCCCACCGGCTGGCGGCTGCGGCTGACCGCATCGCCCGCTCGCCTCGACGCCGCCCTCGACACGCTGCGCCAGCACGGCATGCGCCGCCTCGTGCGTGCCGGCGCCGTCGCCATGACCACCCAGCCCACCTCGAAGAACGGAGCGACCCCCTCATGAGCAAGCTCATCTACGACGTCGACATCGACCGAACCGCTCTCGATGGGCAGCGCGTCGCGGTCATCGGCTACGGCAGCCAGGGCGAGGCCCACTCACGGAACCTGAGCGAGTCGGGTGCGGACGTCGTCGTCGGGCTGCGTCCCGACTCCGCGTCGGCCGAGCGCGCCCGGGCCGCGGGCCTCCGCGTGACCGACGCGGCCAGCGCCGCGGCCGAGGCGAACGTGGTCATGATGCTCGTGCCCGACACGGCCGCGCCGGCGGTGTATCGGTCCGAGGTCGAGCCTGGGCCTGCGCGACGGCAAGCTGCTGATGTTCGCTCACGGCTTCAACATCCATTTCGGGCAGATCGACCCGCCCGGCGGCGTCGATGTCGGGATGGTGGCGCCGAAGGGTCCCGGCCACCTCGTGCGCCGGCTGTACGAGGCGGGCGGCGGCGTGCCGGCCCTCTTCGCCGTGCATCGCGACGCGACGGGCACGGCTCGGCAGCGGACGCTCGCCTACGCGCAGGGCATCGGCGCGGCCCGTGCCGGCGTCCTCGAGACCTCGTTCGCCGAGGAGACCGAGACGGACCTCTTCGGCGAGCAGGCGGTGCTGTGCGGCGGCGTGACCGCATTGGTCCAGGCGGGCTTCGAGACGCTCGTCGACGCCGGCTACCAGCCCGAGCTCGCGTACTTCGAGACGATGCACGAGCTCAAGCTCATCGTTGACCTGATGTACCAGGGCGGGCTCTCGTACATGCGCTACTCGATCAGCGACACCGCCGAGTACGGCGACTACGTGTCCGGCCGCCGGATCGTGAACGAATCGACCGCGAAGAGATGCGGAAGATCCTGGCCGAGATCCGCGACGGATCGTTCGCCCAGCGCTGGATCGACGAGGGACAGCGCGGCGGCCAGGAGTTCCGCCGGCTGCGAGCGGAGGGCGCAGCGTCGCGTATCGAGCCGGTCGGTGCCGAGCTGCGGAGCCACATGGCCTTCATCGACCCGAAATCGGCGCCCGAAGGCTGGGCATCGGGCGAGCGCGCCAAGGCCGAGGCAACCCCCGGCGAAGGGGTGGCCTGAGTGGCACGACGCATCCGGGTCTTCGACACCACGCTCCGCGACGGGGAGCAGACGCCCGGCGCATCGCTGACCGTCGACGAGAAGGTGAGCATCGCCAAGCAGCTCGCCCGGCTTCGTGTCGACGTGATCGAGGCCGGGTTCCCTGCGGCGTCCCCCGGCGAGGCCGAGGCCGTCAAGCGGATCGCCATCAGAGGTCGGCGGCGAGGAGGGCTCGCCCGCCGTCGCCGCGCTCGCCCGGTGCGTGCCGGCGGACGTGACGATCGCGGCCGCGGCGCTGGAGCCGGCGCGCGGCGCCAGCTGCACGTCTTCATCGCCACGAGCGACATCCACATCACCCACAAGCTGCGCAGCAACCGGGCCGATGTCCTGGAACGGATCCGGGCCAGCATCCGGCAGGCCCGGCGGCTCGTCGGTCCCGACCATGACGTCGAGTTCAGCGCCGAGGATGCGTCGCGGACCGAGGTCGAGTTCCTGCTCGAGGCCTTCGAGGCGGCGGTCGCCGCCGGCGCATCGGTCATCAACGTGCCCGACACGGTCGGGTACGCCGAGCCGAAGGAGTTCGGCGCGCTCGTGCGCCAGGTCGTGCGCCTCGTCGGTCGCCGCGCGATCGTGAGCACGCACTGCCACAACGACCTCGGGCTCGCCACGGCGAACACGCTGGCCGGGATCCAGGCCGGCGCCCGCCAGGTCGAGGTGACCATCAACGGCCTCGGCGAACGGGCCGGCAACGCCTCGCTGGAGGAGGTGGTGATGGCCCTGCGGACGCGGCCGCAGCAGTTCCGCGGCGCCACCACCGACGTCGCCACCGAGCAGATCAGCGCCACGAGCCGTCTCGCGAGCTACCTGACCGGCATCGCGGTCCAGCCGAACAAGAGCATCGTGGGCGGCAACGCGTTCGCGCACGAGTCGGGCATCCACCAGGACGGGTTCCTGAAGAACCCGCTCACCTACGAGATCATGACTCCCGAGTCGGTCGGCCTCTCCGGCTCGACGCTGACGCTGGGCAAGCTCTCGGGCCGCGCGGGCTTCGACGAGCGCCTGCGCCGAATCGGCATCCACGTCGAGCCGAACGAGCTCGATCGCCTGTACTCCGAGGCGATCGCGTTCGCCGACCGCAAGAAGCAGGTGACCGATGCGGACCTGCTCGCGCTCGCCGAGCAGCACGCCGATCCCGTTCCCGGCCTCGTCGAGCTCGAGCACTGGGCGACGGCCAGCCGCCAGGGCGAGTCGAGCAGCGGCAACGTCTCCCTCTTCTACGCCGGCGAGACGTTCCGGGCCTTTTCCGGCGGCAACGGACCGGTGGACGCCCTGCTCTCCGCCGTCGACAACGCGCTCGAGCAGATCATCGGAGGGCGCCCGCAGCTGGTCGACTACGGCCTGCGGAGCGTCGGCGCGGGTGAGGATGCGCAGGGCGAGGCGACCGTGAAGATCGCCGCACCCACCGGCGACGCCGATGTCCCACGCGTCTTCACCGGCCACGGCTTGTCGACCAACGTCGTCGAGGCGAGCCTGCGGGCGTATCTCGCGGCGATCAACAAGCTCATCGCCGAGCACGTCGAGGCGACGAGCCCGCAAGTGATCGCGGAGGGCCGCGCGTGAGGTCCCACCGAGTGACGGTCCTCGGCGGCGACGGCATCGGCCCGGAGGTCTGCGCCGTTGCGCGTCGGAGTGTCGATGCCCTTGGCGACCGCTTTGGCTTCGAGGTGGATTGGCTCGAGCGGGCCGTCGGTGGCGCGGCGATCGACGCGCACGGCACGCCGCTGCCAGAGGAGACGCTCGACGCCTGCAGGCGCGCCGATGCCGTCCTGCTCGGCGCCGTTGGCGGTCCGGCCTGGGACGATCCCGCCGCGCCGATCCGTCCCGAGGACGCGCTGCTGGGCCTGCGCTCGAACCTCGAGCTGTTCGCCAATCTGCGGCCGGTCCGCGCGCACGAGGCGCTCGCCGACGCTTCCCCACTGCGCCCGGACGTGCGGCGCGGCGCCGACCTGATGATCGTGCGCGAGCTGACCGGCGGGCTCTACTTCGGCCGGCCCCAGGGCCGTGAGACGGTGGACGGCATCGACGCGGCCGTCGACACGCTTCGCTACACGCGACCGGAGATCGAGCGGATCGTCGAGGTCGCCTTCCGCCTCGCGTCCGAGCGATCGGGACGGCTCACCAGCGTCGACAAGGCCAATGTGCTCGCCAGCAGCAGGCTGTGGCGGGAGGTCGTCGACGAGGTTGCGCGCCGGCACCCCGAGGTCACGCTCGAACACGCGCTGGTCGACTCGACCGCGTACCTGATCCTCACCGACCCGCGGCGCTTCGATGTGATCGTGACCGAGAACCTGTTCGGCGACATCCTCTCCGACGAGGCGGCCGCGATAGCCGGCTCGCTCGGCCTGCTGCCGTCCGCGTCCATCGGCACGCGGGAGACCGCTCACGGCCGGTTCGGCATGTACGAGCCGGTGCACGGCAGCGCTCCGCAGATCGCCGGCCAGGGCGTTGGCCAATCCGCTCGCGACGGTCGCCAGCGCCGGCATGATGCTGCGCTTCTCCCTCGGCGAGGCCGAGGCGGCCGAGGCGCTGGACGCCGCCGTCGATGCCTCGATCGAGGCCGGCCCGCGGACCGCCGACCTGGGCGGAGCGGCGGGCACCGAGACGGTGGCCACGTTCCTGCTCGAGAGGCTCGCCGAGACCGCCGGGGTGGCCGCATGAGCCAGACGGTCGTCCTGTACGACACCACGCTGCGGGATGGCACGCAGCGCGAGGGCCTGGTGCTGAGCCTGGCCGACAAGCTCAAGATCGCGAGGCGGCTCGACGAGGCCGGCTTCCCCTACATCGAGGGCGGTTGGCCGGGCTCGAACCCGAAGGACGTCGAGTTCTTCAGCGCCGCGCGGGGTATGACCTTCCGCCACGCGCGCATCGCCGCGTTCGGATCGACGCGCCACCGGTCCAACCGGGTGGAGGACGACCCGAACATCCGCGCGCTGCTCGACGCCGAGACGCCCGTGACCACGATCTTCGGAAAGAGCTGGCTGCTACATGTGACCGACGTTCTCGGCGCCACGCCCGAGGAGAACCTGGCCATGATCGGCGATTCCGTGGCTCACCTCGCGGCCGCGGGTCGCGAGGTCGTCTACGACGCCGAGCACTTCTTCGACGGGTACAAGGCCGATGCGGCCTACGCCCTCGCCACCCTGCGTGCGGCGATCGACGCCGGTGCGACCTCGGTGGTGCTGTGTGACACGAACGGAGGCTGCCTGACCGATGAGGTGGCGGCCATGACGCGGAGCGTGGTTTCCGAGGTCGGGGCGCAAGCCGCGCCGATCATCGGCATCCACGTTCACGATGACGCGGGCCTGGCGGTGGCTAACTCCCTCGCCGCCGTCCAGGCCGGCGCCAATCACGTCCAGGGAACGATCAATGGCTACGGCGAGCGCTGCGGCAACGCCAACCTCGTCACCATCTGGGCCAACCTCGCGCTCAAGCTCGGGATTCAGACCGTGCCGGCCGGAGGCGACCTGTCCAGCCTCGCCGAGCTGGCCCACTTCGTCGCCGAGGTGGCGAACATCGCCCCCGACGCGCACGCGCCGTACGTGGGGACCAGCGCCTTCGCCCACAAGGGAGGCGTCCACGGGGCTGCGACCGTTCGGGTCGAGCAGGCGTATCAGCACGTCGACCCGGCGCTGGTGGGCGGGACGTCGCGCCTCGTCGTGAGCGAGCTCGGCGGTCGCGCCAATGCCGCGTGGCGCGTTCGTCAGCTCGGACCGCTCGCCGGCGAGGGGCTCGACCCGGCCGAGCTCTCGCAGCTCGTGAAGCAGCTCGAGGCCGAGGGCGCGAGCTTCGAGAGCGCCGATGCATCGTTCGCGCTGCTCGTTCGGCGCCGCAGACCGGGGTACGAGGCCCCGTTCCGGATCGTCGACTTCACGGTCATCGTCGAGCGTCGCAACGGCGCTCCGTCGCGCGCGGAGGCCAGCGTCAAGGTCGAGGTCGACGGCGAGGTCCTGCACACCGCAGCCGACGGCAACGGCCCGGTCAACGCCCTGGACCTTGCCCTGCGCAAGGGGCTCGCCGCGTTCTACCCGGCCCTCGACGCGATCCACCTCGTGGACTACAAGGTCCGCATCGTCGACGGGCGAGGCGGCCACGGCGGCGCGGACGCGCGTGATCATCGAGACCGGCCACGAGAGCGGCACCTGGATCACCGCCGGGGCGGACGCGAACATCATCACCGCATCGGTCGCGGCGCTGCACGACTCCTTCGAGTACGCCATCTGGCAGCTCGACGCTCGGCCCGAGCGCCGAGACGAGCGGGCATCCACGCGTGCCGCCCTTTCGCGCCAGCCCGCGGCGGAGGCGTCATGACCGCCACCGAGCCGCGCGTCGGGGCGAACCTGGATGGCCACCGCCCACCGATCGGAGCCTGGGCCTACTTCGAGGGTGGGGTGGTGCCCATCGAGTCGGCTCACGTGGGGCTGGCAACGCACTCGCTGAACTACGGCACAGCCGTGTTCGAGGGCATCCGCGCCTATCGGCAGGCGACCGGCGACCTGGCACTGCTCTTCGGTCCCGAGCACTACGATCGGCTGCTCCGAAACGCTCGGTTGCTGCGCGCGAGCGTGCCGGAGTCCTCGTCCGACCTGGTGGCCATCACCCGCGAGCTGCTGCGCCGGAATGAGCACGAGGGCGACGTCTACGTTCGGCCCATCATCTACAAGTCGGCGCAGTCCATCCGGGTTCAGCTCACGGACCTCGAGGACCGCGTCGGAATCTTCACGATGGCGCTGGGCGACTACCTGCCGACCGGCGGGATCAGCGTCACCGTCTCGGGATGGCAGCGCGTGAGCGACAACGCGATCCCGGCCCGTGGAAAGATCGCCGGCTCCTACGTGAACGCCGCCTTCGCCACCGAGGACGCGCATGCCGGCGGCTACGACGATGCCCTGCTGCTCACCGCGGACGGGCACGTGGCCGAGGCATCGGCCGCGAACGTCTTCGTCGTCGTCGGCCGCGAGGTGGCGACCCCACCCCTGGTGGACGACGTTCTGCCCGGCATCACGCGTGGAGCGATCCTGGAGATCGCGCGCGACGCCGGCTACTCGGTGGCCGAGCGGCGCATCGACCGGTCGGAGCTGTATCTTGCCGACGAGGTGTTCCTGACCGGCACCGGCGTGCAGGTCGCCCCGGTTGCCTCGATCGACGGCCGTCCCGTGGGCGATCCGGAGAACCCGGTCGCGATCGACATCCAGGCCCGCTATTTCGACGCCGTGCGCGGCACCGATGCTCGGTACGCGCATTGGCTCACCCCTATCTGACAGGAGCCTCGCACCCATGACCGTTTCACCGATCGGACCCAGCCCGGAGCTCTCCACCGCCCTCGCCGTCGAGCGCTGGGCAGCGACCAGCGGCAGCGAACGATCGAGCCGTGCCAACCTGACGATCGTTGGTGGCGGGCATCGCTGGCGCGCCAATGCCGAGGGCAACGGCGCGGTCGATGCGCTGATGCGCGCGGTGGACCGCGCACTGGAGCCTCTCCTCGGCGATGGCGTCGTGCTCGTCTCGTACGACGTCCATGCGGCCGGTGTGGGCCACGAGGCAAAGGCCTCGATCACCGTTGGCGTTCGGCGCCGAGACGTTTCCGACGGCCCGATCTATCCCGGCAGCGGGGTCCACGACAATGTGCTGCAGGCAAGCGTCGAAGCCTACGTCACGGCAATCGCCGCCCTCCTGAAGGACGAGGGCGTCGACATCGCGGCCGCGGTGCCGTCACCCGGCGACACGGATCGCCACGAGACCGATCCCGATCACCGGTCCGGCACCAAGGACAAGATCATGTCGGCGTACAACAGCTGAGCGGACGGGTGGCCGGGGCTGCCGCATCGGCCGAACAGTCCGACCTGTCATCCGTGCCCGGCCTTCCGGGTTGGTTGACGGCGGTCTCACGCGAGGGAGCACGCAGTGGACACACATCTCCGTGGCCGGGTCGCCCTGGTGACCGCGGCGAGCAAGGGGTTGGGCTTCGCCGTGGCGCGGGCGCTGGCATCGGAGGGATGCCGGGTGGTGATGAGCTCGAGCAGGGACGATTCCCTTGGGGCGGCCGTTGATCGACTCACGGCGGAGGGACTCGACGTGGCCGGCCACCGAGCCGATCTGTCAATCGGCGACGAGTGCGACGCCCTCGTGGACTGGGCAGCCGAGCGGTTCGGCGGCATCGACGTCCTGATCAACAACACCCGCGGGCCTCGTCTCGGGCTCGTGCATGAGCTCTCCGACGACGAGTGGAGGGCAGCGTTCGATCTCGTCTTCATGAGCGCCCTTCGGACGACACGCCGTGCGCTCCCCCACCTTCGTTCGCGGGGCGGCTCCGTCGTGAACCTGACGTCGATCGCCGCGCATCAACCGGTCGATGGGCTCGTGCTGTCGAACGTGCTTCGACCCGGGGTTGTGGCGCTCGGCAAGACGTTGGCGAAGGAAGCGGCCCCGGACGTTCGCGTGAATTCGATCCTGACCGGCCGATTCCTGACCGATCGCATCGTCGAGGAGAACCGCTACCGCGCTTCCCAGCTCGGCATATCCGAAGACGACGTCGCCAGGAAGAGCACGGCCGCCATCCCACTGGGCCGATACGGACGCCCCGACGAGCTCGCTGCCGCGGCGGTCTTCCTCGCGTCGGACAGCGCGTCGTTCATCACCGGAGCAACGCTCTCGGTCGACGGAGGAGAGCACCAGTACCTCTTCTAGCGAAGAGCCCGGCCACGCAAGCGAGGACCAGCACCATGGACTCAGCCAAGCCATCGCTCCATCGCTGGGAGGACATACCACGCGAGGAGCTGGCCAACCAGATCGGACGTCGAATCGTGACCGGGGAGCAGGCGATGCTCGCCCACGTCTATCTCAAGCAGGGCAGCGTGGTTCCCACGCACGAGCACCCGAACGAGCAGCTCACCTACATCCTCGAGGGCAGCCTCCGGATGGAGTTCTCCGACGACATTCCCGACGTCGTCGTGCGCGCGGGCGAGGTGCTGGTGATCCCGGCTGGGGTCCCCCATGGCGCCGTCGCCCTGGAGGACACGCTCGACCTGGACGTCTTCAGCCCGCCTCGCCAGGACTGGTTGGACAAGACCGACGCCTACCTCCGCCGCTAGCGGGTGGTGCCGGCGTCGACGGTGCCGCGCCAGGCGCCCGTCTCGGCGCCGCGGCCCTCGATGAACTCCTTGAAGCGCTCGAGATCACCCGCCACGCGCCGCTCGAGAATCCCGAGCGCGGTGCCGGCGGTCTCCACGACGCCCTCGGGCTCGACTTCCAGCGCGAGCTCGATACGCGTCGTGTTGTCGTCGACCCGGTGGAAGGCCACGACCCCGGCGTTCTCTGCGCCCGAGATCGCACGCCAGGCAACGCGCACGTCCGGCGCCTGCTCGACGATCTCGGCGATCCACTCCTTCTCCTGGCCGGCGACCTCGGCCACCCAGCGCAGACGAGTGTCATCGAGCTGCGTGACCGACTTGACGCCCTCCATGAAGTGCGGGAACTCCTCGAACTGGGTCCACTGGTTGTAGGCCGTGCTGAGCGGCACGTTGACATCGATTTCCTGGGTGACCTTGGCCATCGCGAGCCTCCTGGGGCATGAGTGCGTTCAGTTGCTCACAGACCTCATGCAAGGCGCGGACCACGCTCGCGGCAGGACCGCATCGGCGTTGTCATACCGGTTCCGACTGGACTACTCCTTAACCGCGCCGGTGCCGACGTTCATGATCCGCTTCTGGAAGATGAAGAACACCACGGCCACCGGGATCGTCATGAGCAGGGCGGCGGCGAGCTTGATCGGGAACTGCGACCCCTGGCTCAGCTGGCCCGATGCAAGCTGCGCAACGCCCTTCGTGAGCGTCGTCAGCTCGGTGCTCTGCGTTGACACGATGAAGTGGCTCAGCTCGTTCCATGAAGCCTGGAACGAGAGGATGACGATCGCCATCACCGCCGGCAGCGACATCGGCAGCACGATCGACCAGAAGGTGCGGAACACTCCCGCGCCATCGATCCGTGCCTGCTCCTCGACGGCGACCGGGATCGACTCGAAGAAGTTCTTCATGATGAACACGCCGGCGGCATCGGCGAGCAGGGGGACGATCATTCCCGAGTACGAGTCGTACATGCCGAGCTGGTTGATGACGAGGAACTTCGGGATCAGCAGCACCACGCCCGGGACTGCCATGACCGCGATGAGCAGGGCATACACGAGGCCATTCCCGCGAAACGGGATGCGTGCCAGCGCGTATCCCGCCAGGCATACGAAGAAGACTCGGCCCAACGTGACGCAGAGGGTGACGATGAACGAGTTGATGGTCCACAACGGGAAGTCGCTGCGGATGAACAACCGCTCGTAGGCCGCCGCGGTCCAGGACCCGAGCCCGAGGGACAGGGGGTCCTGAACGACATCCGCCTCCGGACGGAACGAGTTGACGACCTGGATGAGAAACGGCGTGATATAGATGATCGCCAGCACAATGAGCACCACGAAGGGCGCCCACGCGAACGCGGCGTCTCGACGACGGTTCACCGTCCCACCTCCGACCGCCCGAGCACCAGCCGCTGGAGCGCGGTGAGAACCACGATGATCGCGAAGAGGATGAAGGCGATGGCCGCGCCGCGCGGCCACTCCTGGTTGTTGAAGGCCGAGTTGAACGACAGGTACGCGGGCGTCAACGTCGTCTTCGCCGGCCCACCCTGCGTGCCCGTGTAGATCTGCTCGAAGATCTGCCACGTCCCGATCAGCCCGAGGGTCACGACGGTGAAGACGGTCGGCTTGAGCATCGGCAGGGTGACGTACCAGAGGCGCTGCCAGCCGTTCGCGCCATCGGTCATGGCCGCCTCCTCGACCTCGGTGTTGATCTGCTGGAGGCCGGCGATGAAGAGAAGCATGAACGTGCCCGAGGTGGTGAACACCGCCATGAGGATGAACGCTGACATTGCGACCGACGGGCCTGCGATCCACTCCCAGCCGGAGATCCCCAGGATCGTCACGCCGGCGAGCGGGTTGCCCGTGGCGGTCACGCCGACGGCCCCCAGGACAATGTGGAGGACGCCGCGCGGGTCCTGGAACCAGTTCGGGCCGTCGATCCAGACCCAGCTGAGAACCTTGTTCACCGGTCCGGTGGCGCTGAACAGGAAGAGCCACAGCACGACGATCGCGACCGACGAGGTGACCGACGGGAAGTAGAACGCGGTGCGGAAAAAGCCGCGGGAGCGCATGACACGCCGGTTGACAAGGATCGCCAGCCCGAGCGCGACGGCCGTCTGAAGCGGGACGACGAGGAGCACATACCACAGGTTGTTGCGGAGCGCGGTGCCGAGGTCTCGCGTGGCGAGGCCCGTCCCGCCGAGCAGCTCGGCATAGTTCTCGACACCGACGAAGTTCACGCCTTCAGCGAATGGTGGACCGATCCCCGACCAGTCCGACATGCTCACCCACGCCGCCATCACGACCGGCACGAGCACGAACAGGCCAACGATGACGATTGCCGGAGCGGCGAACAGCCACCCCGCCACGGCGCGATTGCCGTGAATCGAGCCGCGCGGCCTCATTCCAGCCATCTCTTCCTCAACCGGTGATCGAGGTCAGCACCGTCCGGGTGCCACCGGGTCCGCGCTGGACCGGTCCGAGGCAGCGCGCGGACGCGCCACCCCGGACCGTGGAGGAGAGCCTACTGACTGTCGAGGGCTGCCTGGAGGCTCTCCTGGACGCTGGCCAGGATCGCCTCGGGCTCCGTCGTGGACAGAGTTGCGAGCTGTGCGTTGAAGTCTCCGAGCACGTCGGCGGTGCCCGGCTGCGACGGGAGGTTGATGGCGTACTCCGCACCGTCGATGAATGCCGCGAACTCCGGGTACGCGGCCTTCCAGTCCTCCGCCGCGGACGCCACTGACGGCATGACGCCGAACGCCTCCGCTGCGGCGAGCTGCGACTCGACACTCGTCAGATGCTCGACCAGGGACGTCGCGCCGGGGATGTTGTCCGACAGCGCGGCCATGCCCCAGCAGTTCGTGTACTGGATCGTGCCGGGGCCGGCCGGTCCGTCCGGCAGCTCGGCAACGACGTAGTTCACGTCCGGGAAGTCGTTCGTCATCGCGCCGGCGATCCAGTTGCCCTCGATCACCATCGCTGCCTTGCCAAGGCCGAACGCCTCGCCACCCCAGCCAGCGTCAATGCTCTCGGAGTTCGAGAATGAGAAGCTGCCGGCCGCCATCTGATCCTTGATGTACTGCAGCGCCTCGGCATTCTCCGGCGAGTCGACCACGGCGGTCGTTCCGTCTTCGGACACGAACGCACCACCCGCCTCCGCCATGAAGACGCCGACGCGTTGGACCTCCGGCCCGTAGGCAAGGCCGACGTGCTCGTCGGTCGTCAGCTGCGCGGCGACCGCGTCGAGCTCATCCCACGTCGTGGGGATGTCGTCGTCGGTCAGGCCGGCGTCAGCCCAGATGTCCGAGTTGATGATGAGTGCCAGGGTCGAGAAGTCCTTCGGCGCACACATGAACTGGCCGTCGTAGGTGAACGCCTCGCGCAGGTTCGGATAGAAGTCGTCGGCGTTCGAGAGCGACTCGGCGTATGGCTCGAGGGAGTCTGTTGCGGCATACGCGGCCATCTGGTCGGTGGACAGGTAGAACAGGTCCGGCGGCTCGTTCGAGCTGAAGCCCTGTGACAGCTGCTGGTTGAGGTCGGACGCGACGACGACCTCGGCCTCGACGCCGGACTCGGTCGACCAGTCGGCGACGAGCTGGTTCACGATGTCCGTCTCGGCGTCGCCGGACGACCCGATGAGAATCGTCAGGTCCGCACCCGGCTCCGCGGCCGCGCTCGCGCCGGCCGAAGCGCCAGCGCCCTCGGACCCCGGGGCGGCCGATGTAGGCGCCGAAGATGAATCAAACCCGCTGCCACATGCGGTGAGGAGAAGCGCGACGCCGGCAAGCAGCGCCGGCAGGCGCAGGTTTCGGTGGGTCATGGTCATGACCTCCTCTCGTGCGTGATCGGTCTCTGGGTGTCGACTCTTCGGCGGGCCGTAACGGGCCCCCGTCCGGCAGCATCTCGGGCGCACAGCGGGCATCGCGTCGTTGCAGCAATTCGCCGGCGGCGAACTGAAATCGCCCACGCGGATTGCATTGCATAGGGCGTGCCCACCCACGGCCGCGGTCTCCGCTCCACGCCCGGCAGTCCGGCAGGCCTCCGAAGGACGGCTGTGCTCCTACGCGACATGGGACGTTTCGCGGATGCACTCTCCCAGCGCTGTGGCCTCGCTCGATGCCAACTGCAGACCGCGTGCCGACCTCGCCGGCGTCGCGGACACGTACCAACGTCAAGCCGATGGTGCTAAGTCCCCATCCTTCGATCTCTGGCTCAACTGCCCAGAGGAGAATTGCACAGCCCTTAGTGAGCGTGGTCTTGGCAACTAGGCCACAGGACTGATAGCGGCCACTCCCTTCCGGGACCGTGTGATCGACGTTAGGTCCTGCTCACGAGACGGCGCCGCATCGGCTTCGGCCCGACCGCGGGCAAGCTGCTGGTAAACCGCTTCGTACTCGTCGACCATCCGGACCACGCCGAAGCGTTCGAGCGCGTCAGCGCGGATGCGGCGCCGATCGAGCCGCCGTGCCTCCTGCACAGCGAGGCGAGCCTCAGAAAGGTCGTCCACCAGGAAGCCGTTCTCGCCATGCCGGACGATCTCGGGCAGCGCGCCGGCTCGACGGGCGATGACGGGCGTCCCCGTGGCCATCGACTCGATCGCGACGAGCCCGAACGGCTCGGGCCAGGCTCCGAGCATGACGGTTGCGAGCGCGCCGGCCAGCAGCTCGTCTCGCGGACGGGTCGCCAGCTCACCGGCAAAGATCGCGTCACCGGAGTCAATCGCCGGCTGCAGATGTCGCTGAAAGAGGAGTTCCTCGTCCACCTCGTGAACCTTGGCTGCGACCCGAAGCGTCTTCCCGGTCATGCGTGCGAGCTCCACGGCTGCATCCACGCCCTTCTCGGCTGCGATGCGTCCCACGAAGGCCAGGTACTCCCCGGCCTGGGATGAGAAGGGAGCTGACTCCAGTGGCAGTCCGTGGTGGACCGTCGCGAGCCAAAGGTTCTCCGGACGCCATCGGCGCTGGCTCTCACTGATCGCGACGAGGGGGATCTCGCGGAACTCATCGAGCAGTTCCGGGATCCCCGGCAGGTCGAGGCGTCCATGGAGCGTGTGCAGGACGGGCGTCGGGCAATGGCGAGCGAGCGCGAAGCTGAGGGTATCCAGATGGGAGTGCATGACATCGAACTGCTCGGCCAATGCCCATGCCTTCTCGATCGTGACCTGTACGTAGGCCGTGGAGTCACCGCGCATGCCGGAACTCCAGAGAGCTTGATCGATGGTTGGAACCAGACGGCACGAGACCTGCGAATCGCCCGGCCCGATGAGTGTGACGTCATGACCCCGGCGCACCAGCTCGTCCAGCAGCACGGTCACGATGCGTTCCGTCCCCGCGTACCCGGGCGGCGGGATGCGAACCATGGGTCCGGACATCAGGGCAATTCGCATCGGGGCGGAGGCAATGGGGGTGCGTTGGGTCATCTCGGGCCTGCTGGGTGCCGCTGCTGGAACGGATCCCGATGCAACCGCCATGCCAGCAGCTGAGGTTCTCGTCGAACGCGAACGAGGCCGACCGACGGCGCCCTGGCACGCCGGGGCGCTCGTCGGTGCTGCCTTTGGGAGCCGTTGCTGAAGTCGTGGGTAGGAGATGGTCATGAGCTGGGCCTCTGCTGACGCGCGTCATCGCAGGGTCATGCCATCGCGCATCGGCTCATGGGCAGGCTCTAGAATCAAGGGGGTGGAGCCCGCGACGACCGATCTGACCGTATCGCTGGTCGAGCACACCAACTTCGCCGTCTCGGATCGCGCCGGCGACATGAGACCGGGCACCTATCACGGGTTCTTCGTCGCCGATACGCGATTCCTGTCGCGCTTCGTGCTCCGACTCAACGGCGAGACTCTCGACCCGCTCAAGTCCGGCGGCTCGGGCCACGCATCCGGGACGTTTTTCCTTGCCAATCCCAACCTCCCGACGCTGCCGGCGGCCACCATCGGCGCCTTCCGGGATCGCCGTCTTGATACCGAGCTGGTCGAACGCATCAGGCTCATCAGCTATGCGCGCGAGCCGATCGAGGTGGAGGTCGGCATCGAGCTTGATGCCGACTTCGCCGACATCTTCGAGGTGCGCGGGCATCGACGCATGCGTCGCACCGTGACCACCGAACACCGCGCGCGCGGCATCCGCTTCGTCTATCGCCGCGGCGGCTACCGGAGGGCAACCGAGGTCTCGCTGAACCGGTCGACGACCGCCACCGGTCGGCGGCTGCATCTGCGAGCCCGGCTGCAGCACGGCCGTCCGTGGGATCTGCATGTCTCCGTCAGGCCCGAGCAGGGCCACCGGCGTGGCCTGATGCCATTGCCCGAACGACGCCGCATCGAGCCGGCCCTCGTCGACGCGTGGCTCGAACAGACGCCGACCCTGCGCACCGGCGACCGACACCTGGAGCGCGCGTGGCGCCGCGCGCTGACCGATCTCGCCTCCCTCCTGCTGACCGGGCCGGCCGGCCAGTTCCTGCCGGCAGCCGGCCTGCCGTGGTACCTGGCCGTCTTCGGACGCGACGCGTCCATCACCGCCATGCAGTCGCTGCTGCTCGGACCTGACATCGCCTTCGGAACCCTCCGGCAGCTGGCCGAGCTCCAGGGCCGAGCAGTGGACCGCTACCGCGAAGAGGAGCCAGGCAAGATCCCGCACGAGGTGCGCACCGGTGAGCTGGCCCACCTGGGCCGCATCCCGTTCGCTCGATACTACGGATCGGTCGATGCGACCCCGCTGTACCTCATGCTGTTCGTCGCCACCGCTCGATGGTCGAGGCGGCTCTCGGCCCGGCGGCGCCGCTCGGACGCCGGACTTCCGGATGAGCTGGCCGACATCCTCCCAGCAGCCGAGTCGGCCCTGGCGTGGATCGACCGCCGCATCGATTCGGATGGGCTGCTGCGATATCGACCGAAGCGGCGCGGCGGGATCCGCAACCAGGCGTGGAAGGACTCCAACGACAGCATGCGCTACGCCGACGGCTCGTTCGCCGATCCACCCATCGCCGCCGTCGAGGTGCAGGGCTACGTGCTCGCCGCCCGCCGCGGCATGGCCGACGTGCTGGACACGCTCGGCCGAGACGATGAGGCCGCCGCGCAGCGTGCCGCGGCCGATCGCCTGGCAGATGCCCTCGAATCGGCCTTCTGGATGGCGAGCGAGGGAACGTACGCCCTCGGCCTCGACAGCGCCGGCCGTCAGATCGATGGCGTGGCGAGCAACGCCGGGCAGCTGCTCTGGGCTGGTGCCGTCCCCGCGCATCGCGCATCGGCTGTCGCGGCACGGCTGCTCGCGCCCGACCTCTTTACCGGCTGGGGTATCCGTACCCTTTCGTCGACCAATCCGGGATATAACCCGATCGGCTATCACGTCGGCTCGGTGTGGCCGCACGACACGAGCCTCATTGCCGCGGGACTCGCCCGCTACGGTTTCCACGCGGCCGCGCAGCGAGTGTTCGACGGATTGTTGGACGCCGCCGACGCCGATCCGGACGCCCGCCTGCCCGAATTGTTCGCCGGCTTCGACCGCGCCTCGACATCGCAGCTCGTCCCCTATCCCACCGCTTGCGCTCCCCAGGCGTGGGCCACGGGCGCCATCTTCCTGGCCGTCAGGACGCTGCTCGGCATTCCCGTCGAGCATCGCGCCCCGCAGTGGCGAGACCTGGTCCTGGAGCCTCGTGCCAGCCGTCGCTGGGCCGCAGCTCGGCTCACGAGCGGCTAGGGACGCTCCAGCCCGTGGCGCTCGAGGAGTGCCTCGTCGGCGAGGATCTCGGCTGTCGGTCCGTCGGCCACGACGAGGCCGCCGTCCATGATGACCGTGCGCTCGAGCACCTCCGCAACGAGGCGCATGTCGTGAGTAGCCACGATCAGCGTCTGCTCGAGCCCGCGCAGCAGCCCGATGAGCTGCCGTCGACCTCGCGGATCGAGCCCGGCGGACGGCTCGTCGAAGACGAGGATCGAGGGGTCCATCGACAGGACGGTGGCGAGGGCCACGCGCTTGCGCTGCCCGATCGAGAGGTGGGACGGCAGGCGTCGCTCGAAGCCGGCCATGCCGACGCCGTCGAGCGCGCGCTCGACGCGGTCGTGGATCTCATCGGCGTCCATCCCCATGTGCAGTGGGCCGAAGGCGACGTCATCGAAGACGGTGGGGCTGAACAGCTGATCGTCGGGATCCTGGAACACCAGCCCGACATCGGCGCGGACACGCTGCAGGTTGCCATCGTCGATGGCCATGCCACCAACCCGAACCGAACCGTGCGTCGGGCGGTTGATCCCGTTGAGGTGGAGCATCAGCGTCGACTTGCCGGCGCCGTTCGGACCGACCAGCGCCACCTTCTCACCACGATCGATGCGCAGGTCGATCCCCCGCAGCGCCTCGTAACCGTCGGGATAGGCGTAGTGGAGATGCTCGAGCTGCACCCAGGCGCCGTCGTGATCGCTCACAGGTCACCCACGGTCAGGAAGGCGGTAGCGAGCCATGCCGCGAGTAGCGCGAGCCCCGCGGCGAGCGTCACCCACTCGGCCGGTCGAATGGCGCGAAGCTCCATGTGCCGGAAGGTCCCTTGGAAGCCCCGCGCCTGCATGGCGGCATAGATCCGCTCGCTACGCTCGTAGCTGCGCAGGAAGAGCGAGCCGACCATGCTGCCGGTGACCCGGGCTCGCCACGCGATGCTGCCCCCGCCGCGGCCGTCCGCCGACCCTGCCGAGCGAGAGGCCCGAGCCCGCATCATCCGATGCGCCTCGTCGCCCAGCACAGCGAGATAGCGGTACATGAAGCCGATGATGGCGACCAGGATGCGCGGCATCCGCAGCTCGCGCAGGGCGTCGAGCAGGTCGTGGAATGGCGTCGTGTAGGTCAGGAGAAGCGCGACCTGAACGGAAAGCCAGCTCTTGAGCGCGATGGTGGTGAACATCCGAAGTCCAAGCCCGCTGACCGTGAGCTCGAGCGGACCGAGCTGAAGGACCGCGATCGGATCCTCGGGACGGATGAAGACCAGAGGCAGGGACACCAGCAGGAATGGCAACGCGACGAACGCCCCACGCATGAGGCGCAATGGACCGATGCGTGCCAGCCACGACAGGGCGATCAGCGCCACCAGGACGACCAGCAGCGCCCCGTACGCTCCGACGGGGACGAGGGCGATCGCCAGAATCGTTGCGAGGGTCAGGATCAGCTTGATCCGCGCATCCAGCGCGTGGATGGGCGACGCGCGCGGGATCGAGCGATCGAGGTCCAGCTAGGCCTCCGTCGATGGGGGCCGCCGCCTGGCGAGCAGGCGGCCGATCAGCCAGACGACGCCGAAGACGATGGCGATGCCGATGACGCCTGCCACGATCGTGGCGATCGGCCCGTCGTCGAGGCCCGGAAAGACATAGTCGGAGATGATCGAGAACGGGCTGTCCTGGGCGGCTCCGAGGAACCCCTGATCCCCTGCAACGCGCTCGAGTCCGTCGGGGTCGCCGCTCGCGAAGAACGAGGCGGCGACCACCACGACGAGCACGATGGCGAGCCCCACGATGATCCAGGTCCAGCGCCGGGATGGCCGAGCCGGCTCGCCTGTCATCTCGATCAGGCTCCCGCCGCGGACGTCGGTCGAGCGTCTCGAAGCCGGAACAGGTCCGCCCGGGTGGCGCCGATGAAGGCGAGGGCGCCAACGGTGATCAGCGCCTCGCCGACACCGATGAAGGCGTGCACGCCCAGCATGGCCGGCAGCGTGATCTGCAGCGGCGCCACGCCGGCGAGTCCCAGCTCCAGCGCCACGGCCACGGCGCCGGCGACGACTGAAGCCCACGCGGCGATGCCGGCCGCCGGCAGTCGGCCGCGGGCCTCCCCACCGAACAGGCGGGCCAGGAACCGGTACAGCGCGTAGCCGCCGAGGGTGCCGATGACACCCATGTTGAAGATGTTGGCCCCCAGAACGAGGAGCCCGCCATCCTGGTAGATGAGCGCCTGGACCGCGATCACCGCCGCCATCACGAGGGTCGCCGCCCACGGACCGAGCATCACAGCCGCGAGCACGCCGCCGAGGAGATGGCCGCTCGTACCGCCGATGATCGGAAAGTTGAACATCTGGGCCGCGAAGATGAAGGCGGCCATCACGCCGAGGAGGGGCACGGCGCGCTCGTCGAGCGTCGCGTTCGTCCTTCGAACCGCGACTACGAGCACGATGGCAGTCATAGCCCACATGGCCGCGGCCACGGGGACCGAAAGGAACCCGTCGGGTGCGTGGAGGAGCTGAATGCCGCCGACCATGCGGCGATTCTAAGCGCGTCGCCGCCCTTGTTGCAAGAGGTTGCAGTTCGGCCGAACGTCCTATACTCGGCGCCGATGAAGCCCATTCTCGAGCTCGGCGAGCCGTGGATCTCGTTGCCGGACCGGCTCCGCGCCCGCGGCCTGCGTTGGACCCCGCAGCGCGAGGCGGTCGTCGCCGTCCTGGCGACCTCGGACGGCCACGTCACCGGCGCCGAGATCGTCGATCGCTGCCGGGCAATCGACGCGACGACCATTCCGTCCACCGTGTACCGAACGCTCGACGCGCTCGAGGAGCTCGGCGTGGTGCGCCATGCCCACGGGGCGGACGGGCGTGAGGAGTATCACGTCCAGCCCGGCGTCGAGCACGGGCACCGCTACTGCGTCGCGTGCGGCAAGCACTGGGACATTGAGCCGGGCACCGCCGAGGCGCTGGCGATCGGCGAGGCGTTCGCGCCATCGGGATTCGAGGTCGACCTGTCGCACGTCACCATCGTCGGTCGCTGCGCGGACTGCCGCTGAAGCAGGTACCCGATGGGGCTCGTCACCGGCTCAGGAGGAGCGGTACGGCAATCCCGACCAGGATCCCGATCGCCAACCCCACCACCAGGCGACCGACCCAGTTGACCGATCCCGCCGCACCCTCCCTCTCCGGGGCCTCGGCTCTCGGGGCGGGAGGGAGCGCCGGAGCGGGCTCGACGACCGGCGCCACGGGCGCAAGTGGTCGCGCCTGGGTGACCTTCGGGGCCGAAGGACGTGGCCCGGGAATCGGCGCGAACAGGCGCTTGGGCGCGAAAGGGTCGGGCCTGTGCGCCACCTTCGGCGGTTCGGGACTCGACGCCTCCTCCACCTCGCTCGGCGTCTCCTCCACCTCGGGCGGCTCGAGCTTCGCGCGTTCCTCGGCCTTGGGAGGTGCGGACGCCACGGACGCCTCGATCGCTGCCGAAGGCGTGGGCCTGGTGACCGGCTTCGGATCGGGAAGCGTGACGTCGGGATGGAGCTGGCTGGGGCGCGGGATCACGACCCCCTCGGCGGGCCGAACCGCGTCAGGAAAGGGTGGCGGCGGCTCACCGTGCTGACCGAGCGACATGTCGAGCTGCGCGGCGCCGGAGCCCTCATCCGCCTCGAGGCAGATGGAGCACAGCTCTTCGGTGGAGCCCGCGGGGAGAAATCGGCCACATTGGCTGCATCGGCGGCGGCCGGACTGGGTCTGGGTCACCGCTCGAGGCCGTCGACACCGTTCATGGGACGTGCACGATCACCGATGGGCCACTGAGCGTCAAGCGCGGCCGGTGCCATGGGTCACCAAAGCGCCAGGCCGGTCGCCTCGTCGTGGTTGCGGACCAGGGTCACGCCCGTGACCTCGCGGATCATCACCTCGGCCGCGAAGACCTCGGTTCCGCGCAGCAGATGACCGCCGACGGTCGCCCCGGTCGAATCGGCGAACGTGGCGTGCGCGTGCAGGAACGGCCGGTCGTCGCGGAGGCTGATGTTGCCGACGAATCCGACGACCTCGTGGTGAGTCGCCGACTCCAGCTCGAGGTAGCGGTGATCGCCCTGCTCGTAGTACGCGTATCGCGCATGCCGCACCGCGCCGACGACGACCACCTGCGCGGCGAGCACGTCGTGCTCGAGACAGAACCGCTCGATCTCCTCGACGAGGTCGCTTCCCGTCTCCAGCCGCCCGACGAATCCGCGGCCTCCGGTGAGCTCCTGGAATCCGGCCGGCATCGGTCCTCCTACTCGAACTGCTTGAGGTGCCGCACGATCGGGAGCGACGCGGCCACGCGAGCAGGATAGAGCCCGGCCAGTGCGGCGACGCCCGATCCGGCGAGGAGGATCGCGATGAGCAGCGCCCAGGGCAGGCGCACCCCCGCGGTGAGGTCCGCCTCGCCGCTGACGAGCGCGACGGCCACCCCCAGGCCGGTCACGACCGCCAGCAGGCCCGCGATCGCCCCCATGATCGCCGCCTCGGTGACGACCATGGCCTGGACCTGCCCCACGGTCATGCCGTTGGAGCGCAGGATCGCGATCTCGCGCACCCGCTCCCCGACTCCCACGCCAAGCGTGTTGACGATCCCGAGCGCGGCGATCACCACGGCGACCAGCGCCAGCACGTCGAGGAGCCCGCCGAGCCGATCCAGCGGGCCAGCGATCTCGCCGGCGAGGTCGCGCGCGGTGAGCGGCTCGGCTCCGAGCTGCACGGCCGTCTCGCGCACCGAGGCTGCAAAGCCGGCGTCGGTGATATCCGCCTGGGGGACCATGATCCACAGCGCGGCGGCATCGGCTGCGAACAGGTCGCGAGCGTCCGACGTGCTGACCAGCAGCGCGCCCTCGGGCGTCCTCCCCGGAAGCGAGTACTCGAGCAGCCCGGCAACGGTCATGACGCTGGGCTCGGTCCCGGGCAGGCCAAGCCGGATCCGGTCCCCGACCTCGAGGCCGGCGCGCGTCGCCAGCGCGCGGGGCACGAGCACGCCACCGCCAGCGCGCAGCGCGTCGAAGGCGTCGGCGCGCGTGGCACCGGTGATGATGAGCGCATCGCCATCGGCGAAGACGTTGACGTCGATCCCGGCAAGCGACGCCTCCTCCGGGCCGTCGTCCGCGTCGCGCACGATCGGCAGGTCGAGCACAGGGCTCGCCACGTCGGCTCCGGGCGTGGCCTCGAACGTGTCCCGGTACGTCTCCACGTCGAGCGGAACGCTGGCCCGGATCGCGTGGCCGCCGGGCACGACGGATGCGACGCGCTGCTCGTTCGCGGCTCGTGCCGACTCGGCCACCGTACCGAGTGCCACCACGGCGGCGAGGGCGATCATCATGGCGCCGACGGTCAGGCCGGTTCGCACGCGATCTCTCGAGAGGTTGACGCGGCCGAGCAGCGCCTGGGCGCCGAAGAACCACTCGAACGGGCGTCCCACCAATCGCCCCAGCGGCTCGAGCACGAACGCCGCCGCGATGGCACCGCCGACCAGGAGCCCGAGCGACAGCAGGATCGGGGCGAACGGGGCCTCCCAGCCGGCCACCGCGACGACACCGATGCCCGCAACGACGACGAGGAGCTCGGCGACGATGACCGGCCGCAGGCGCTCGACCAGGCCCCGCTCCTGGTTCGGCGAAGGGCGCAGCGCCTCCAGCGGCGTCACGCGCGCTGCGCGCATGGCGGGGATGAGCGTCCCGATCAGGGTCACCACGATGCCCAGCGCGAAGGCCGCAAGCAGGCCGCCGAGCGGCAGCGGAAGACCGACGAGGAGCACGGATCTCGTCGACGACAGGTAGGCGATGAGCAGCGCGGCGATGGCGATGCCGGCGGCCACCCCCAGCGCGCTGCCGGCCAGCCCCACGACGGCCGCCTGGCGCAGGACGATACCGCGGACCTGGCCGGACGTGGTGCCGGCGGCCCGCAGAAGCCCCAGCTCGCGGAGGCGCTCGTGGACAGTCATCGCCATGGTGTTCCCCACCAGGAACGCTCCGACCACCAGGGACACGAAACCGAAGAGCAGCGCGACGGCAACGAAGCCCTCACGCGCGGTGTCGAATCGAGCGGCCACATCGTCGGCCGTCTCGAGGACGAACGGCTCGTCGAGGCTTGCCGTGACGGCGTCCACCTCCTCGCGCGTCGGCTCGTCGCCGAGATCGAGGTCGATGTAGCGCAGCGGTGACGGCATGTCGAAGGCCGCGTCGAGCGTCTCGCGACCCACCACGACGACCTCACCGCCCTCGACGGCCGCGAGGCCGGTCTCGGCCAGGAGCCCGACGATGCGAAGGGGCGGGACGTCCGGCCGCCGGCCGGAGAGGAGCAGCTCGTCGCCGATCTCGAGGCGGTTGCGCGAGGCCCACGATGCCGGCACCAGGGCACCGGGCGAGGCGGATGACGAGATCGGCTCCCCGCTGACGAGCGCAAGCTCGCGCACGCCGGCGTCAGCGTCCGGGTCGATCCCGAGGACGGTCAGCGTGAAGACCCGCTCGTCGTCGCCGGGTGCCGTCGAGAGCGTGGTCACCGGCCGTTCAGTGACGGGCGCCGCTGCGACCACGCCCGGATCCGAACGCAAGGCCTCCAGCGCAAGCGGGCCGAAGCCGGCATCGGCGAAGGCCCTGACCCGGACGTCGGCGCGACCGAGGAGGTCCGCGGTGGCGCTGCGCACCGCAGCCTCCGATGCGGATCCGATGATCATGGTCGCGGCGACGACCGCGACGCCGAGGGCAATCCCGACCACCGCCAGTGCTGTCCGCAACGGGTGCGCGCGCAGCCCGCGCCAGGCGAGCGTCCCCAGCTGCATGGGGACCTACAGCCCCAGGTCGGCGAGGCGTCGAATGAGCAGGCCCGCGTCGTGAACGCTCCGCCGGCCGAGGATGATCTCGTCGCGGAGCTGGCCGTCGCGCACCACGAGCACCCGGTCGGCATACGCCGCCGCTCGCGCGTCGTGGGTGACGAGGACGATCGTCTGGCCCAGCACATCGGCCGAGTTCCACAACAGGTCGAGGATCTCGGCGCCGGTCGTGTAGTCCAGGTTGCCAGTCGGCTCATCGGCGAGGAGGATCGCGGGCCGGGTCGAGAGCGCTCGCGCCAGCGCCACGCGCTGCTGCTCACCGGCCGAGAGCTGGTCAGGCCGATGCTTCGCCTTGTCCGCGAGCCCGACGAGGTTCAGCAGCTCGTCGATCCGATCGCGGTGCCGCGCGGCGCTCTCGCCGCCGATGAGAAACGGCAGCGCCACGTTCTCCTCGACGTTCAGGAGCGGGATGAGGTTGAAGAACTGGAAGACGAAGCCCGTCTTGGCGCGGCGGGTGAGGGTGCGGTGCTCCTCGTCGAGCGCCGAGATGTTCACGCCGTCGATCACGACCTCGCCGGAGGTCGGCAGGTCGAGGCCGCCCAGCAGGTGGAGCATGGTCGACTTGCCCGAACCGCTGGCGCCCATGATCGCAACGAACTCGCCCTGGTCAACGGCAAGCGAGACGCCCTGGAGCGCCGTGACCTCGCCCTCGCCGAGCGGATAGCGTTTGACGAGGTCGCGCGCCTCAAGGATCACGGGCATCGGTGGGAGTCTAGCGGCGGTCGCGTCCGGAGCCTGGTCCCGCACGGCCTCGATGGCGGTGAGCACCTCAGCCGAAGAGGAAGCCAAGGATGGAGCCGATGACCCCCTCGAAGAGGCTCGGGGCCTGCGGCGCGGCCGCAACCTCGATCCCGCCGGCTTCGGCCGCCGCGGTCGCTGCACGCTCATCGCGGGGCTCGACGGGGGCGGTTGCCATCTCGGCGTCGCGCCAGCGCTGGATGACCGCGACCGAGTCCTCGGCAGCCACGACCAGCGTAGAGACCCCGTCGATCCCGGCGGTGGAGGTGGGGCGACGCGGCGCGTCCACCGTTGCTCGCTGCGCCGACGGCTCGGGGGTCGCGGCCGGCTGAGCGGGCGCCGGGGCGGACCCACCGCCGCCACCGCCACCGCTCCCGCCTCCCGGGGGCGGAGGTGGCGCGGGTGCGGGTGCGGGCGGAGCCGGGGCACCAGAGGTGGACTCCATGAACAGCTCGGTGTACATGCGCGTGTTCTGCGTGTTGCCGAGGAACGGCTTGTTGTCGGCCATGGCGGCGCCGACGCCGCCGTGAGTGAAGGACGGGTCCAGCACGTTGGCGCGGTGCCCCGGAGACCCCATGAACTGCTCGTGCGCGCGCACCGGCGAGTAGGAGTCAGGATGCCCGGCATTCCAGCCGATGTTCTCGCCGGCCCAGTCGTAATTGAGGCCGTTAGAGTCGTAGTAGGCATACACGAGGCAGCCGCAGCCGATGATGGTGTGGCTGAAGTAGCTCTTGGCCAGCATGTCCGAGCTGCGCCAGCGGGCCAGGCTGACGAGCGTCGCGTGCTGCTGGAGCGGGGCACGTCCGTTGTTCGCGCGCGCGCCGTTGAGCAGCTGCCACAGCGTGCTCTCCGCCGAGCTCTGGCTCCAGCCGGACACGACGGCCGGCGACCAGGTCAGGAGGGCCGCCGCGACGAGCGCGCCGATGCCGAATCCGAGCGTGCGCGCCACGATCCGGCGAGGACGGCGCGGCGGGCTCTGGTGCATCGAGGCGATCTCCGTGCAGGAACGTACGGGCGGCTCGGGGCGCCCGTGGACAACGCTACGGAACGGTGCGGTCCGGGTCAGTAGGCGGGTGGTCCCGGTCTCCACGGTGACCATCGGCAGCCGAACGTGACCGCCAAACGCGATTCGGCGCTAACGTAGCGGCCATGCATCGGCTTGCTCGCCTCTCCGGCGCCGTCCTCCTGATCGTTGGCATGACCGCGTGCGCGGGCTCCCCGGACCCGACACCGGCCCCGAGCGACGGCGGGCTGGAGCATCCCGAGATCAGCGTGGGCGTCCTGCCGATCGCCGACGTGGCTCCGGTCTACGTCGCCATTTCTCGCGGTCTCTTCGATGCAGAGGGGCTGATCGTCAGGGCCGTGCTCGTCCAGGGTGGTGCCGCGGCCATCCCTGCCCTCCAGGGCGGCGACCTCCAGTTCTCCTATGGCAACTGGGTCTCGTTCCTCCTCGCCAACCAGGAGGGCATCGACCTGCGCGCGGTCGCGGACGGCGTGGCCGCGGCGCCCGGATTCACCGAGCTCCTCGCGATGCCCGACTCGGGCCTCGTCGACGACCCGGCCGGCCTCGGAGGTACGACGATCGCAGTGAACACCCTCAACAACATCGGCGAGCTCGCGATCCGATCGACGCTCCGCGACAATGGCATCCCGTTCGAGGACGTCCAGCTCATCGAGATCCCGTTCCCGGATATGGGCGCCACCCTGGAGCGCGGCGACGTGGACGTCATCTGGGCCAGCGAGCCGGTCCCGACCGTCGTGAAGACCGATCTCGGCGCCGTGACCGTCGTCGACTCGTTCATCGGTGAGATGGAGGGCTTCCCGGTGGCCGGATACCAGGCAACCGCCGACTTCGTAGCGGCCAACCCGGGCACGGTCGCCGCCTTCCAGCGAGCCCTGGCCGCGGCGGTCGAGATCATCCACGAGGATCCCGACATCGTCCGAGAGGTCCTCCTCGGCTACACCAACCTGGAGCCCGAGATTGCCGACGAGATCGCCCTGCCCAGCTACCAGTCGGGCCTCGAGCCCGCCACCCTGCAGCGGGTCGCCGACTACCTGATCGAGTTCGAGATGCTCGAACCGGGCCTCGAGGTCGACGAGCTCGTCGCTCCGGAGGCGGAGATCGAGTGACGCGGGCGCTCCACGCGGCCCGGGCGCGCAAGCGCTGGCTGCGCGGGCTCATCGGCGCCGTCGTCCTGTTCGGTGTCCTCGAAGCGGTGACGCGCTCAGCGCTCGTGCACCCAACCTACCTGCCGCCGGCCTCGGTCATCCTCGCAACGACCCTCCAGCTCCTCACCGATCCCGAGTTCCTGCTCAATGTCGGGGGCACCGTCGTCGCGTGGACCCTCGGCATGATCACCGCGATGCTTATCGCGGTCCCGCTCGGCATCGTCCTCGGGTCGTCGCGCCGGTCGTACCTGGCATCGATCACCGCCATCGAGTTCCTGCGGCCCATCCCATCGGTCGCGCTCATCCCGCTCGCGATCCTGCTGCTTGGCCGCGGGCTCGACATGCGAGTCGCGCTCATCGCGTACGCGGCGACCTGGCCGATCCTGTTCAACACCGTCTACGGCATCCGCGAGGTCGACCCTGTCGCCCGTGACACGGCGCGCGCATTCGGCTTTGGACGAGCCGCGATCATGTGGAACGTCTCGCTTCCGAGCGCCGCCCCCTTCATCTATACCGGGCTGCGAATCTCGGCGGCGATCGCGCTCATCGTCGCCATCAGCGCCGAGCTCATCGCCGGCGGTGGCCCGGGCATCGGCACGTGGATGCTGGCCAACTCCCAGACCGGCGTGCCGCGCGAGCTTCTCTACGCGGGCATCGTGGTGAGCGGCCTGCTCGGTCTCGCCATCGACTCGGGGATGGTCTTCGGGGAGCGACGGCTGTTCGGGTGGAGCATCCGCGTCCGGAGCGCGGCGTGAGCCTCGCCGTCGCCGATGCGACCCCCCGCTCGCGGATGGCTGGGATCGGCACCGGGCTCGGCGGACTCCTCCTGCGCGTCAGCGTGCTCGCTCGGACTGCTCGTGACCTGGCAGGTGCTTGCCCTGCTGGTCGACGATCCGGTCAACTGGCCGACCTTCACCGATGTCGCGGCCAGGCTGTGGACCGAGTGGCTTGCGAACCCCGAGGCGTGGATCGAGAGCATCGTGCCCAGCATGGCCCGGCTGCTCATCGGCTGGTTCGGCGCCGTCGTGGCCGGAATCGGCGTGGGCATCCTCATCGGGATGTCGCCCGCGGCCCGAGACTACCTGGGACCGACCATCCAGTTCCTGCGCGCGATCCCGCCGCCGGTGCTGCTGCCGCTCTTCATCGTGCTGCTCGGGATCGGCGACTCCATGAAGATCGCCATGATCGGCTTCGGCGTCGTGTGGCCGATCCTCCTCAACACGGCCGACGGCGTCGCCTCGGTCGAGCCGGTTCAGCGGGACACCGGTCGGGCGTTTCGGATTCGGCCCGGCGATGCGCTCACGCGCATCATCCTGCCGTCGGCCGCCCCGAAGATCTTCGCCGGGCTCAGGGTGAGCCTCTCCGTCGCGGTCATCCTCATGGTCATCAGCGAGCTGTACGCGACTGTCAACGGCATCGGCTTCGAGCTGATCCAGGCGCAGCGCAGCTTCCAGACGCTCGATGTCTGGGCGATCATCGTCCTGCTCGGGATCATCGGCTACACCCTGAATGCCATCCTCGGCGCGATCGAGGGCCATGTCCTCGCGTGGCAGCGAGGCGCAACGAGATCACCCGCGTGAGCGATGTCCTGCTCGAGGTCCAGCGGCTGCACCACCGCTACGAGGGTGCGGACGAGGCTCGCCCGGCGCTCGACGACGTCACCTTCAGCGTTGGCCGCGGCGAGTTCGTGGCCATCGTCGGGCCGTCGGGATCGGGCAAGAGCACGCTGCTACGCTGCATCGCGGGACTCATGAGCCCCACGTCGGGCACCGTCCGCCTCGACGGCCGCGCGGTGACCGAGGTCCCCAAGGAGCTGGCGATCGTGTTCCAGGACTACGGGCGCTCGCTCTTCCCGTGGATGAGCGTCCGCGACAACGTCGACATGCCCCTCCGGCGCCTCCGGCTTCCCGATGCCGAACGCCGCGAGCGGATCGCTTCGTCGCTGGCCGAGGTCGGCCTCGCCGATGCGATCGCGAAGTACCCCTGGCAGCTCTCCGGCGGCATGCAGCAGAGGGTCGCGATCGCGCGAGCCATCGCCTACCAGCCCGAGATCCTGCTGATGGACGAGCCGTTCGCATCGGTCGATGCCCAGACGCGGGCCGACCTCCAGGACACCGCTCTCGACGTGTGGCGCACGCACGGCAGCACGGTGCTCTTCGTCACCCATGACATCGACGAGAGCATCTACCTCGCCGATCGCGTGATCGTCCTCTCCCAGCCGCCGGCACGCGTCGAGGCCGAGATCGCGGTGGCCCTGCCGCGTCCGCGCGACCAGATCGAGACGAGGGCATCGCGAGCCTTCGCCGAGCGCCGAGCGGAGGTGGCCCGTCTCATCCACCGTCCCGTCACCGACGCCGAGCCGGACGCCGATGGTCGATAAGGTCGCCTCGATGCGCGACGCCATCGCGGCCATCGTGCGCGACGGCGATACGGTGGCGATCGAGGGGTTCACCCATCTGATCGGCTTCGCGGCCGGTCACGAGATCATCCGCCAGGGCCGCCGCGACCTGACTCTGGCGCGTCTCACGCCGGACCTCGTCTACGACCAGATGGTCGCCGCCGGCGTGGCCCGCAAGCTCGTCTTCAGCTGGCTCGGTAACCCCGGCGTGGGCAGCCTGCACGCGATTCGGCGCCGGACCGAGGCCGAATCGCCGGCAGGCGAGCGGCTCGAGCTCGAGGAGTACAGCCACTTCGGGATGGTCGCGCGCTACACCGCCGGTGCGAGCGACCTCCCGTTCTTCCCGCTGCGCAGCTACGCCGATTCGGACATGCCGAAGGCGAATCCGCTGATCCGGCCCATCGCCTCGCCGTATGGTGATGAGACGGTCTACGCCGTGCCGCCGCTCAAGCCGGACGTGACGATCGTCCACGCCCAGCGCGCATCGGCGGCCGGCGACACCCAGGTCTGGGGACTGGTCGGCTGCCAGAAGGAGGCCGCCTTCGCCGCCTCCCGGGTCATCGTGGTGGTCGAGGAGCTCGTCGACGAGTCGATCATTCGCGCCGATCCGAACCGGACCCTCATCCCGGGGTTGATCGTCGATGCGGTCGTGGTCGAGCCATGGGGCGCGCATCCGTCGTACGCGCAGGGACACTACGACCGCGACAACGCGTTCTACCTCGCTTGGGATGCCATCTCGCGCGACGCCGAGCTGCTCGAGGCCTGGCTCGACGAGTGGGTGCGCGGCGTGTCGGGGCGAGCCGAGTATCTCGCCAAGCTCGGCGACCGGCGCCTGGCGGGCCTGAAGCCTGGTCCGGCGCCGTCCGGCGAGGTCGACTACGGAGCCTACCGATGATCGACGCGGGCTTCAGCGCCTCCGAGATGATGATCGCCGCCGCCGCCCGCCAGCTCGCGGGCAGGCGGGTCTGCTTCGTCGGGGTCGGCCTGCCCAACATCGCGGTCAATCTCGCGGCGCGGACGGTCGCACCCGACCTCCAGCTCGTGTACGAGGCCGGCGTCTTCGGCGCCCGGCCCGCTCGGCTGCCGTTGAGCATCGGCGATCCGACGATCGTCACCGGCGCGACCGCATCGGTCAGCATGTTCGAGCTCTTCGGCTTCTACCTCCAGGGTGGCCTGGTCGACGTCGGCTTCCTCGGCGGCGCCCAGATCGATCGGTGGGGAAACCTCAACACCACGGTCATTGGCCCCTACGAGGCCCCGACGGTGCGGCTGCCCGGGTCGGGTGGGGCCTGCGAGATCGCCATCAACGCGCGCGAGGTGTTCGTGATCATGCGCCAGGGCGCGCGCTCGTTCGTCGATCGCCTCGACTTCCAGACGTCACCCGGATCGCCCGCGGCGTCGCGACGCGCCGATGCCGATGCTGGAACCCGCCGTCCCGGCAGCGGTCCCACGGTGGTCGTCACCGACCTCGCCGTCTACCGCTTCGATGACTCCGGCGAGATGGTGGTCGCGTCGCTCCATCCGGGCGTCGGCCGGGACGACCTCCGAGCGGCGATGGCCTGGGAACCACGCTTGGCCGATGACGTCGGCGTCACGGAGCCGCCTTCGGCCGGGGAGCTGCGCCTCATTCGTGACGACCTGGATCCGGGGGGCGTATATACGGCCTGACCAGGGGCGGTTGCTTGCGTCAGCGGTTATGACGTTAGTGATATATCGGCTGACAGCGCAAGGAGACCCGCGACCGAACGGCGTCGGCGACCGCCTTCCGTTCGCAGTTAGATCCAGGGCAGCCGGATCGGCAGGAGCGCGTTCAACAGCAGCCCCACGATCAGGAGCGCGCCGGCGCGCCGCGTGTGGACGAAGGCGGCGCCGACGAACCAGAGCGGCCAGCCGACGTACGAGTGCGGCGGGGATTCGGGCCTGGGCGCGTTGAAGACGCGAAGTGATTCGACCAGGCGGGGAATGCCGAGCAGCGAGAGGAAGACCCACGGGCCGATGAAGCCCACCGCGGCGGCGAAGACCACGATCGGGTAGTAGGCGATCATCAGGGCCTGCGCCACCCGCCGCGCGAGCGCCTCGCCGAGGATGACTGGGAGCGTGTGGATGCCCTTGGCCGCATCGGCGCTGATCTTGTCGATGTGCTTGCCGAACAGCACCGTCGTGACCAGGATCGCGTACGGCAGTGAGGCGAGCCACACCCAGCCGGGAATCTCGCCCGTGGCAACGAAGAACGTGCCGCCGACCATCAGGGGACCCCACACCAGGAACACGCCCGGCTCGCCCAGGCCGATGTGCTTGAGCCTGATCGGCGGGGCCACGTAGAAGACACTGACGAACAGGCCGGCCAGCGCAAAGGCGATGACCAGCGGGCCGCGAACCGATGCCAGGTACAGCATGATCGCGAGGTCGACCGCGTTGGCCAGGACGATCGCGATCCCCAGCTGGCGCTTGGTGACCCAGCCGGACAACACCGGGTGTGGCGCGTACAGCGCGCGGACGTACTCGTCGGTGTCGACCCCGCCGGTGAGGTCGAAGTAGTCGTTGATCATGTTGTTCGCCGCGTGGGCGACGACGAGGCCGATGACGGCCAGGATGAGCAGCAGCCAGTCGACCGTCACCTCGCCGGTCAGCCGTGCAGCCCCGACCGCCAGCAGGCCGCCGATGAGCCCGGACGTGGCGGTCATGCTGAACACCGCCGCGCGGGTGATCACGAGCCATTTGGCGATGGCATCCGGCGGGGTGGTCATGCCCTCGGGCAGATTCGCCGTCCGCATGACCGTGCGCCACGTGGCCAGGCGCTGGGGGAAGGTCATGGGTGGTGCTCCAGGAACGTGATACTTACGCGTATCATGTTATTCCGGCGGCGGCTTCTCGTCAATCGCGACGCTCAGTGGATCGGCGGACGCTGCTCCCGCGGGGCCTCGGCCGCCTGGTCCACCTGGTCGAGCGCCCGACCGACGCCCTCCATGACCTGGTCGAGCAGGTCGTGGGCAGCGTTGAGATCGTCGACGATCGCCTGAAACGACGGGTCGGCATCGATGTCGTCGCGGATGCCGACGAGGAGGCGGTGCGCGACGTTGAGAATGACTGACACCTCGTTGAGGTCATCCGCGACAGCTGACGAATCCATGGGCGCTCCAGGTCCCCTGCGGGTTTCGGGGCCACTCTATCCCTGCGGAGCCAGGCGGTCTGCGCGGAAGCCGTCCCCACCATGGGTGCGAAACGTCGTGATTTTCACCGGGTGACCGTTCAGGAGCAGATCGGCCGCGCGAACCGTCCGGGTGCGTCAGGGGCCGAGCCAGCGCCGTGGGCCGAGCGCAGCGATCGACGCGGCGAGCGCGCCGCCGTACACGCCGATGACGTGGTACACGGTGGCGGTGAGGCCGAGGTATGTCTCCTCGAGCGCCGGCGGCGGACGCGAGGCCGACTGGTACATGGCCAGCAGGACGCCGATCCATATCGCGCCGGCCACCCAGGCGACGGCGATGCCGATGGCCAGGCGCCGCAGCTCGACCGACTCCGCGTCACGGACGCACCACGCCTGGATGAGCGCCGCCACGGTGGTGACCGCGAAGAAGCCCATGGGCTCCGGCGCGTTGTCGAGAATGGAGACGGCGAGCGCGATGACCGACAGCAGCGCGGCGGCGAGCGAGAACCAGATCCGCATGCGACGGATCGTAGCGGTCCATGCAGTGGGTGGGGTGGCCTACGGGGCTTGAACCCGTAACCTTCGGAGCCACAATCCGATGCTCTGCCAATTGAGCTAAGGCCACCACGAAGCGCGCGTCGACGCGCTGGGGAGAGCCGGTATCGTCACCGATCCGGCGACCCCGGTCAACCTTCGTCGATCGGCCTCGCAACGACCCGTGGCAGGCCGGCGCGCAGGATCGTCGGATGCGCTTCGAGGTCCGCATCGGCGACGATGGCGTTCGGCCCTTCGGTCTCCTCACGCACGGGCGGGCGGTCGCTGGACGCGTGCTGGACGACGTGAACGACGTGATCCACCACGAAGAGGCGGCGGGCGCCGTCGTCCGCGATGAACTCGATGCGCTCTCCTGCCCTGGGCAGCGCGGCGCCATGCTCGAGATCCGCCTCCCACTCCTCGTCGGGCACCACGAGCGTCCAGGGCAGCACAGCGGGAGGCCCGCCGCCTTCGTCGGGTGGGAGCTCGGTTCCCATCAGTCCCTCCGAATCCCGCGCAGGATGAGCAGAATCAGGACCGATCCCAGAATGGCGACCACCGTCGCGCCAAGGAGACCGCTGGCCGGTGGCTGGTCGAGAAGCTCGACCCAGATCCAACCCCCGACGAGCCCTCCGACGATGCCGACGAGCAGCGTGCCAAGGCACCCCTGACGCTTGTCGCCGGGTACGAAGGCACCTGCGACGGCCCCCGCGATCAGGCCGACGAGGATCCAGCCGAAGATTCCGAGATCGGGCATCGCCGAACGATACCGCGCGGCACCTCGCCGGACGCGCCGATTCGGTCAGAGAAGCCGATCAGGCGGACGTGGTCAGTCGTCGGCGAGGCGGGTCAGGTCCACGACCACGTTCCCCGCGTCGACGGTCACGGCGAAGCGATCGAGCGGCGGGTCGGCAGGATCGAGCGGATCCCCTTCGAACGTCCAGGCCCGGCCCTCGCAATCGGTGAGGCGGTCGGCGGCGACCTCGATCGCGCAGTCATCGGTGACCGGGCTGGCCCCCGCCACGACCGACACGGCGCCGAAGCGCGAGGGGGCGACGATCAGACGGACCTGGACGCGTCCTCCGCCGGCGTCGATCTCGCCGTCCCAGCCGCGCGACCGTGCCATCACGACGTCGCGCGTCACCGGCCCTTCGGCCACCATGGCCGTCGTGCCCAACACGACGGCGCTGTCGTCCCGAGGCTCCGCGAACACGAAGATCGCTGGACGCACGAGGACCACGGCCACGATCCCCAGCACCGCGAGCGCGAGGCAGCCGATGACCGCCCGACGGACGGGAACCGGCTCATCCACGCGGCGTCACGGCAGGCGGGACGAGCTCGACGATCGTGGCGCCGGTGCAGTTATAGAGCAGCGTCCCGTCGTGCTGGGCGCAGCGCGCGTCGAGTCCGCGCCGGACGAGGGCGGTGTGCCCGTGGAGCCACAGCGGCGGCGCAAGGCGGTCGACCAGCCAGCGGAACGCACTGAAGCCCCGATGGGCGAGGTCATCGGCGTCATTGAGGTCACGCGGGGGCGCGTGGCTCACGACCAGCACCGGTCCGCGCCGACGAGCCCGGAGCCAACCCTGGGCCGCACGCCTCCACATCACCGATGCGGGCACCTCGTGCCCGCGTCTGCTGTAGATCGGTGAGCCGGAGAAGCCGATGATCGGGAGCCCGGCCTCGGTGACGATCGTCGCATCGGCCATCGGCGCCGGCAGCAGCGTGTGCTCGGTATGAACCCACGCGGCGCCGACGTCATGGTTGCCACGGACGTAGCGGAGCGGGGCGCCGATCGCATCGGTCACGAAGGCGAGGTACTCGGGCTGCAGGTCACCGGCACCGACGATGAGGTCGACCGGGCCGAGCGCGTCGCGAGTGGCTGCCGAGTCAAGCGATGGGTCGGGCTCGTCGCTGACCGCCAGGATCCGGATGGGCCGGCCGTCCCGCGACGCGAACGGCGCCGGGTCCGGCCAGACGACGGTGAGGCGATCCGTCACGGCGCCTCGTCCCGCTCGCGCAGGAGGTCGCTGCGGCTCGTGGCGTCGGAGACGTTGCGCTGCTCGACGGTGCGCGAGTGGCGGCCGGTCGCCGCCTGGCGCAGCTCCTCGCCGCCCACGACCGAGCTGGTGTCCGTCCATCCGCGCTCCGGTCGCTCCACGCCGGGCAGCAGCAGCTGGGTGGTGTCGGCGTCGATGTCCACGGCACCGGCGGCGAGGGCCGCCGCGACGCGGTTGTGGCCGTCCTCGACCCAGTACTCCTCTCCGACCTGGACGACGTCGATCGGGGGCAGGACCTCGAGGCGGTCCATCGCGCGGTTGAGCCGCTGCCAGCGGGCCTGCCAGTTCCGACCGCGGAGGCGCGGCAGAGGCAGGAAGTCAGGGCTGTTCTGCGACGGATGGCGCAGCGTCCCGACGACCCGTTCGAGGGGGATCGTCCTCACGCCCACCCGCCGCCGGGGTGCCGTCGAGGCGCCCGGGTGGACGTCGAACAGCGAGGGCAGCATCCCGCTGCGGGCTCGCTCCGGTGATCGTCCACGGTAGGCGGCGACGGCCCGCGCCAGCACGCCCGCGAGGACGATGGCGACGGCCGGGCGCGAGGCGATCCAGCGGACGGTTCGGGAGAGCATGAGGGATCCGTGCGAGGTGATGCTGAGCGTTGGGGAGGAGGCTTGCGTTCCGTACTATGATGCCTTTCCCGAGCGTGGGCCGCCCGGCCCTCCTAGGTGCTTTGACGTCCGCAGCAGGAGCGAAGATCTGATGGCGACCGTCACCTTCGACCATTTGTACAAGCGGTACAGCGAGGACGTCGTCGCCGTCAACGACCTGAACCTGGAGGTCGGCGACGGCGAGTTCATCTGCCTGGTCGGGCCGTCCGGGTGCGGCAAGACCACCGCCCTGCGGTGCGTCGCCGGGCTGGAGGAGATCAGCGACGGCCGGCTGCTCATCGGCGAGAAGGTCGTGAACAACATGGCGCCCAAGGATCGGGACATCGCCATGGTGTTCCAGAGCTACGCCCTGTACCCGCACATGAGCGTGTTCGACAACCTCGCCTTCGGCCTCAAGCTCCGCAAGATGAACAAGAGCGAGATCGATAGGCGCGTGAAGGAGGGGGCCGCGATCCTGGGCCTCGAGAAGTTCCTCGACCGCAAGCCGCGGGCTCTCTCCGGAGGGCAGCGACAGCGCGTCGCCCTCGGCCGCGCGATCGTCCGCGAGCCCGCGGTCTTCCTGATGGACGAGCCGCTCAGCAACCTCGACGCCAAGCTGCGCGTGCAGACGCGGGCCGAGATCGCCCGCCTCCATCAGCGCCTCGGAACGACCACCATCTACGTCACCCACGACCAGGTCGAGGCGATGACCATGGGCGACCGGATCGCGGTCATGCGCGATGGCATCCTCCAGCAGGTGGGAAGTCCGCAGGAGCTGTACGACCACCCGGTCAACGTCTTCGTTGCCGGGTTCATCGGCTCACCGGCCATGAACTTCGCGACCACCACATCGGAGGGCAAGGACCTCGTCCTGGGCGGCGCCCGACTCGTCCTCACCGGCGAGCAGGCCAAGGCCGCCGACTCGAGGCCGGATGGGGCGAACGTCCTCATCGGCTTCCGTCCCGAGCACATCGAGATCGCCAACGGCCAGGAGAGCAGCGC
Organism: uncultured Chloroflexia bacterium; assembly: GCA_963828485.1. Taxonomy (GTDB): domain Bacteria; phylum Chloroflexota; class Limnocylindria; order QHBO01; family QHBO01; genus JACDBZ01. The sequence continues at coordinate 102,811 of CAWHEV010000010.1, read as the reverse complement.
CGTTCGCTTCCCGGCCAAGGTCGACGTGGTCGAGTACCTCGGCAACGACGAGCTGATCCACGCACAGGCGGAGGGCAACGAGATCGTCGCCCTGATTCCGTCCAGCCAGAAGGTGGTCGTCGGCGACAACGTCGACTTTGCCGTCCCCATGGACAAGCTGCACATCTTCGATCCCGAGAGCGAGAAGACGCTCGCCGGGTAACCAACATCCACGTAAGGAGAAGTGTCCAAACCAATCGCACGTGGTTCCGCCGCAGCCGCGGACGGAAGCACCGGAGTACACCGATGCGGCGGCACCAGCCGCTCGGTATCGACAAGGTGGAGGAACCGATGAGGAAGTTTCGATTTGTAGCGCCGCTCGTGGCTGCCAGCCTCGTTCTCGGGGCATGCGGCGGCGGCGGCGATGACGGCGGAGCCGACGTCCCCGAGGGCGACGGATCCATCGTCGTCACGTCCCTCTGGGGCGGCACCGAGGAAGAGGCCTTCGTGGCCGTCCTCGAGGCCTTTACCGAGGAGACGGGGATCGAGGCGGAGTACGAGGCGAACCGCACCGACTACGCGACCGTGCTGCGCACGCGCATCCAGGGCGGCAACCCGCCCGACGTCGCGATCATCCCGGGCATCGGGACCCTGCGCAGCCTCTCGCGAGACGGCTCACTGATCTCGATGAGCGACCTCGGGATCAACCGCGAGGACATCGAGGGCAACTACGCGCCCGGCATCCTTGACGTCGGCGTCGTCGACGACGAGCTGTACGGGATCATGGTCAAGCTCAACTCGAAGTCGACCATCTTCTACAGCCCGGATCGGTTCGACGAGATGGGGCTCGACGCAAGCGCAGTCGCCGACTTCGACGATCTCCTCGCGCTGACGGAGGACATCAAGGCCGACGGCGGCACGCCGTGGGCGCTCGGGGCCCAGGACAGCTGGACCCTGACCGACTGGTTCGAGGTCATGTACCTCAAGATGCACGGGACCGAGGCGTACGACACGCTGTTCAGCCCCGATGGCGACTGGACCGACGAGACGGTCACCGCGACGATCGACAAGATGCTCGAGCTGCTCACCGCGGACAACGTCGACGGTGGCATCGACGGCTCGCTGGCAACGCTCTTCGTGGCTGCCATCGCCAAGGTCTTCGGCACCAGCCCGACCGCTGAGCTCTATTACGGTGGCGGCTTCGTCGGTGGCATCGCCACCGGCACGGACGTCAACCCCGAGCTCGCCGGCCAGGAAGGTACCGCGATCGACTGGTTCCCGTTCCCGACCGTTGACGGCAATGGCGAAGGCCTCGTCACCTACGGTGGGGACGTCATGGCAGCGCTCGTGAACGACAGCGACGTCGCCGCGTTCATGGAGTACCTCACCACCGCCGAGGCTGGCACGGTGTGGGCCGAGGGCGGGACCATCATCTCGCCGATCGTGGAGGTCGACACCAGCGTCTATCCCACGGTCCTGATCCAGGCCGAGGCCGAGCAGGTGACCTCCGCCGAGGCGGTCCGCTTCGACGGCTCTGACCTGCTGCCGGGCACCGACCTGGGCGCCGTGCTCCAGGCGGCGTTCCAGGGCGACGATGTCGGACCGCTGCTCGAGGAGTTCCAGACGGCCACGTCGACCGCCTGGGAGAGCGAGTAGGGCCATCCACGGCGGGAAGGGGCTTCGGTCCCTTCCCGCCGTGACCATCCGCCCCGAGCCAACAGGAAGGAGGACCCGATGACGGCGGAGAGCCCGCCGGTTGCCGTGGCCAAGGCCACGAGCGCGTCCAAGGGAAGCGGTGGAGGCTTCAGTTGGGCCGCGCTCTTCTTCCTTGGCCCCGCCGCGCTCCTCCTTATCGTCTTCCTCGCCTTCCCCGCCGTCTACACGCTGCTCCTGAGCTTCAACCGCGGGCGCAACGGCGAGTTCACGCAGTGGGTCGGCCTGGACAACTGGGTGCGCCTGTTCACCGAGGACCCGAACTTCCTGCGCCTCGGCATCCCGCCGTCGGGCGCCCTGTGGAACAACGTCCTCTGGATCCTCTTCTACGTCTCGCTGGTCGTGCTCTTCGGGCTGATCATCGCCGTGATGGCCACCAGGGTCCGCTACGAGTCGTGGATCAAGGGCATCGTCTTCCTGCCCCAGGCCATCGCGGCCACCTCGCTGGCCGTGATCTGGAGCTTCGTCTACGCGCCGGATCCGAATACCGGGCTGCTGAACGCCCTGCTGGGGATCTTCAATGCCGGCCCGGTGGCCCTCCTGGGCAACCCGGACACCGTCAACTGGGCGCTGATCGCGGTCGGAATCTGGGGATCGGTCGGGTTTGCGACCGTCATCCTGTCGGCCGCCATCAAGGGCATCTCGTCCGAGGTGCTGGAGGCGGCGCGAGTCGACGGGGCCACGGAGACGCAGATCTTCAGGCGGATCATCGTTCCGATGGTGAGCCTGCCGATCTCGGTGGTCGCCGTGACGCTCGTGGTCAACGTCATCAAGCTCTTCGACCTGATCTACGTCATGACCCGCGGCGGACCGGGCACCTCGAGCCGGGTGATCGCGTTCTCGATGTACCAGGAGGCCTTCCCGCAGGGCCAGTTCGGGTATGGATCGGCCATCGCCGTCGTGATGGTCGTCCTGCTCATCCCGGTGATGATCTATAACGTGCGACGCTTCCGCGCCGAGGCGGTGCAGCAATGACCGCCATCGCCGACACCACTGTCAAGTCGCCGCCGCGGACCCTGACCGAGCGCCTGGTGCGCATCGTCGGCCGCAGCCCGGTGCACATCATCCTGGGCCTGATCGCGTTGGTCTGGCTGGTGCCGTCAATCGGCCTGCTCATCACCAGCTTCCGTCCGGCCGCCGACATGCGCTCGTCGGGGTGGTGGACGACGCTGGCCCACCCGAACTTCACCCTCGACAACTACGAGCGCGTCATCACCAACGAGGGCATGGGCCAGGCGTTCCTCAACAGCATCTTCATCGTCATTCCCTCGACGATCCTGCCGCTGCTGATCGCGTCCATGGCGGCGTACGCGCTGGCGTGGATCAAGTTCCCGTTCCGCGACACGATCTTCCTGCTCATCGTGGCGTGCCTGATCGTGCCGGTGCAGATCGGGTTCATCCCGCTCGTCACCGCGTTCCGCGAGTCCGGCACGGGCCTCCTCACGACATACGGCGCCGTCTGGCTCGCGCACACCGCGTTCGCGCTGCCCTTCGGGATCTTCCTCCTGCGCAACTTCTTCATCACCCTGCCCAAGGACCTGATCGAGGCGGCGCGCATCGACGGCGCCTCGAACTGGGGCATCTTCCGCACCATCGTCGTCCCGCTCTCGGTGCCCGCGATCGCCGCGTACGGCATCTTCCAGTTCCTGTGGACCTGGAACGACCTGCTGATGGCGCTGGTCTATGTCCAGCGCAACGCGCTCCAGCCGATGCCGTTCCAGGTCAACAGCCTGCTCGGCACCTACGCCACCGAGTGGAGCCTTCTCTCGGCTGCAGCGTTCCTGGTCATGCTCGTACCGCTGATCGTGTTCATCAGCCTCCAGCGCTACTTCGTGCAGGGCCTGCTCGCCGGCTCCGTCAAGTAGTGGCGGCGACGCTCCGCGTCGTCAGCTGGAACATCCGCGCCGCCATCGGGACCGGGCCCTTCCCGGACCGATGGTGGAGCCGCATCGACGCCGATCGCCTCCGGGCGATCGGCGACTTCCTGTCCGGGATCGGCGCGGACGTCATCGCCGCTCCAGGAGGTGGCGCTCCTGTCCCGCGACGGCGTCCTGGTCGACAACCCCGGCGATCTCGCCCGGCAGCTCGGAGCGCAGGTCCGCTACGGCGCCGTCCGCACCTTCGACGTGCCGGGGGCCGGCACCGGCCTCTTCGGCAACGCCCTCCTCTCCAGGATCGCGCTCGAGGACGCCCGCACGGTGGCCCTTCCGAAGGCGCCGCCGGACGCGTTCGTCGAGCCGCCGGGGGCGGACCACCCGGCCGCCGGCGTGAGGTACGCCGATGCGCCACCCACGATCCGCGAGCCGCGCTGCCTGCTCCTCGCCTCGATCGGCGGGCTGCGCGTGGGAACGGCGCACCTCAGCCACGTCGGGTCGGCGGAACGGCGGCTGCAGGCCGAGGCGATCCTCGAAGGCTTCGGGCCGGCCGAGCCGGCCGTGCTGCTCGGTGACCTGAACGCGGCGATCGAGACGCCGGAGCTGGCCTCCCTCGCGGGCTGGACCGATGCCTTCGCCGCGCCCCCCGGCGATGCGGCGCGCGTCTCGACCGACGATGGGTTGCGCATCGACCAGGTGCTGGTGCGCGGCGCAGCGGTCAGCGATCCCGCGCGGGTGCTGCGCGAGGCCGGCGACCTGAGCGACCACTACCCGGTGGTGGCCGAGATCTCGTTCTCGTGATGGGCCTACGTCATTCGTCGTAGGCGCGGCGCCGGTCCGACCCGGTAGGCTCGATTCGATGACGTCCGAGCGCGCCACGACGATCCACCTCGTCCCGCACACCCATTGGGACCGCGAGTGGTATCGGCCCTTCCAGAGCTTCCGGATGCAGCTCGTCGACCTCGTCGATCGCGTGATGGAGATGCTCGAGGCCGAGCCGGACTTCGCATTCACCCTCGATGGCCAGCTCGCCACGGTCGACGACTACCTCGAGGTCCGCCCCGAGCAGGAGGAGCGCCTCCGCGACCATGTCCGCAGCGGGCGGCTGGCGATCGGGCCGTGGCAGATTCTCATGGACGAGTTCCTGGTGAGCGGCGAGACGCTGGTCCGCAACCTCGAGCGCGGATGGGAGCGCGCCGAGGCATTCGGCGGGCCGATGCGCGCCGGCTACCTGCCCGACATGTTCGGCCACGTGGCGCAGATGCCGCAGATCCTGCGATCCGCGGGCCTGTCCGACGCGGTCGTCTGGCGCGGCGTCCCGGCCGCCATCGACTGCCACGCGTTCCGCTGGGAGTCGCCCGACGGGTCGTGGGTCCGCGCCGAGTACCTCCCGGCCGGCTACGGCAATGCGGCGCACCTCTTCGCGGTGCCCGACCGGCTCGAGGCGGCGGCCGAGCGCTTCGGCGAGTGGGCTCGCCCGTGGTTCGCGACCGATCCGATCCTGGCCATGTACGGGACCGACCATGCGGCACCCGTTCCCGAGCTCGCCGCGCTGGTCGCGCGGCTGAACGAGATCCAGGAGGTCGCGAGGATCCAGATCAGCACGCTGGCCGGGTACCTCGAGGACGCGGCACCGCTGAGCTCCAACCATCCGAGCTGGCGAGGCGAGATGCGCTCCGGCGCTCGCGCCAACGTCCTGATGGGCGTCGCCAGCGCCCGCATCGACATCAAGCGGGCCGCCGGCCGTGCCGAGACGATGCTCGAGCGCTACGCCGAGCCCCTCACGGCGCTGCACGTGACCGCCGATGCATGGCCGGCGCCCTTCCTGCGCCTGGCGTGGGGCAAGGTGATCGAGAACTCGGCGCATGACTCGATCTGCGGCTGCAGCATCGATCCGGTCGTGGACCAGGTCCTCGTCCGCTTCGCCGAGGCGCACCAGATCGCCTCGACGCTCGCGCGCCGTGCGGCGGCGGCCGTGGCCAGCGGCGCGCCGCGAGGCTCGGTCGCGGTCGTCAACCCGTCCCCCACCCCCCGGCGGTCGGTCGTGGAGGCCGAGATGCTCGTGCCCGACGAGTGGACCGGGGTCGCGCTGGAGCTGCCCGACGGAACCCGTATCGGCACCCAGGAGGTAGCGTGCAAGGAGCCGCTCCTGTTCGACGAGCCGATGCCCGGCAGCGACGTGGACGACCTCTTCCGACGATTCCACGGCCGGGAGATCTTCGATCACGCGTGGAACGGCTACCGCATCGACGGTCGCACGATCACGCTGGAGGTGGATCACGACCCCGATCCGGCATGGCTCGACGTGGACGAGCTGCGCGCCGAGGTCGTGGCGGCGATGTCGGCCTTTCCCACCGACGAGTGGCGGGTTCGGATCGTGGCCAGGCCGCGACGCACCCTCGCGGCATCGGTGCCGGTGCCGGCCCTCGGATGGACGGCCGTGCGCCCGGTTGAAGGCGCCGTCGAGGTGGCCGATGCGGTCCAGATCGACGACGGCGGCTCCACGATGACGAACGGGCTTCTGACCGTCGAGGTCGAGCCGGGAGGCACGCTGCGGCTGACCTCGGCGAGCGGGACGAGCGCCGGCGGCATCGGCCGCATCGTCGACGGCGGCGACTTCGGCGACTCGTACAACTACGCACCGCCTCCCAAGGACACCAGCGTCGACACGCCGCGATCGGTGGAGGTGCGCACTGCCCTTGACGGGCCGATCCGCGGATGCCTCGTCGTCGTCCGCGAGTACGACTGGCCGCGCGGGCTGCGCGCCGACGGGTCGGGCCGCACGAGCGAGGTCGCACCGACAACCGTCACCATGGAGGCGGAGCTGCGCGCCGGCGAGCCGTTCCTCAGGATCGGCGTGTCGTTCGATAACTCGTCGGCCGACCACCGAGTGCGGTTCCATGCGCCGCTGCCGGGGGAGGCCGCCCGATCGAGCGCCGAGGGCCAGTTCGCGGTTGTCGAGCGCGTGCTCACCGGAGAAGGGGGCTACCGGGAGGAACCGCTGGCGACCTTCCCAGCCCACGGCTGGGTCGATGCCGGCGGGCTGGCGGTCCTGCTCGACCACCTCGCCGAGTACGAGGTGACCGAGGACGGCCACGAGATCGCTATCACCCTGCTCCGATCGACCGGGCTCATCAGCCGCAACGCCAACCCCTATCGCCAGGACCCTGCCGGGCCGGAGATGGAGATCCCGAACGCGCAGATGCGCGGTCCGTGGCGCATGGGCTTCGCGGTGTACCTCCATGCGGGCGGCTGGGCGGAAGGCGGTGTGGCCGATGCCGCCGAGATCTACCGCCACTCCGTGCTGTGGGCACAGGGCGCCGCCGCTCCAGACGCGACCTGGCCGCCGCCTCATGCGGGAGATGATGCGCTCGCCGTCGAGGGCGAGCAGGTCGACCTGTCGGCGCTGCGGCGACTGGACGACGGCTGGCTGGAGCTCCGCATCGTCAACCTGGCAGCGGAGCCGCGCCGCGCGGTGGTGCGCGGGGGCGTGAGCGAGGCGCGCGAAGCGTCCCTGCGCGGCGGGCACGGGGCGGCGCTGGCCGTCGCCGGGGGCGCGCTGACGCTGGAGCTCCGCGCCGCCGAGATCCGCACCATTCACCTTCGGCGCGCCGAGACCGCGGTCGCACGCGCCGACTTCCTCGACGTCTCCGGTCCGCGCCAGCACGGATGACGGCTGGAGTACGATACGCCGCACGCCCACGCAAATTGACGCTCGGAGGATGACGCCGGTGGTGGACCTCGATCAGCAGCTCGCGGCGGTGCCGCTTCTGTCCGGGCTCGAGCCGAAGGTTCGCAAGCGCCTGGGCGAGATCGGGAAGCGCCGCACGTACGCCTCGGACGAGGTCATTGTGCGCGAGGGCTCAACCGGCACGGCGCTCTACATCGTCCTCTCGGGGCGGGCGCGCGTCGAGCGCGACGGAAGCGTCATCGGGCAGCTGGGGACCGGCGACTTCTTCGGCGAGCTGGCACTGATCGAGGAGCATCCCCGCTCGGCGACCGTGATCGCGAGCGAAGAGACCGAGTGCCTGCTCTTCCCGGCGTGGGAGTTCACGGCGCTGCTCGAGGAGCATCCCGAGATCGCCGTTCCCATCATGCGCGAGCTCATCACGCGTCTCCATCGCCGGGAGCACCACGGGGCCTGATCGGTCCGGCCCATGCCGATCGCCGTCATCGTCGAGGCCGCCCCCAAGCGTTCCTTCGCCAGCGCGCTGGACTGGCCGGGCTGGTCGCGCAGCGGCAAGACGCCCGAAGAGGCGCTCGAGGCCCTGTCCTCCTACGCACCGCGCTACGCGACCGTGGCGAAGCGGGCCAAGGTCGCCTTCAGGCCGGGGCCCGTCGACGTCGTCGAACGCGTCAAGGGCAGCGGCGGCACCGAGTTCGGCGTCCCCGGCGTCGCCGCGAAGGCCGAGGGCAAGCCGATGCGCCCCGCCGATCTCAAGCGGCACCTGGCGCTGCTCGAGGCCTCGTGGGCCACGCTCGACGCCGTCGCCGCGCGCGCGGCCGGGGTCGAACTCACCAAGGGCCCCCGCGGCGGCGGTCGCGACCTCGACAAGATCATCGAGCATGTCCGCGACGCCGATGCGGCGTACCTCGGCCAGCTCGGTTCGAGACCACCGTCGGCGGATGACGAGGATTCGGAACGAACCCTGGCGCTGTTGCGAGCCGCCTTCGTCGAGGCCCTCCACGCCGTCGTGAAGGGCGACCCGATGCCCAACCCGCGAAACACGCGCAAGCCGTGGTCGCCCCGCTACACGATCCGGCGTTCGGCGTGGCACGTCCTCGACCACGCCTGGGAGATCGAGGACCGCTCCCGCCGCTAGATCTCGGCGCCCGGGTCCTCGGCCGTGATGAGGACCGGGTTGCCATCCGGGTCCTCCACGATGGCGGCGTACGGTCCCGACGACTTCCACGGCGCGTGGCGGCCGGCGTACCCGAGCCCGGTGAGGGTCGCGTAGAGGCCATCGACGGCCTCGCGAGTTCCCGCGTAGAACTCGAGCGAGATGTTGTACGAGCCCGGCGGCGCGGATCGCCGCGCGGGATCGCTCTCGGGGAAGAACACCGTGTCGAAGAAGATCGTCACGCCGCTCGCCATGCGGTGCATGACGAACCGCTTCTCGTCCTCGGTCTCGGGAATCTCGAGGCCGAGGTGCCGGTAGAACTCGAGCGACCGTCTCATGTCCGCGACGACGAGGCCGACCATGGCGAGCTGGATCGGCACGATCAGCCCAGCCTGGTGAGGATCTGCTCGCGCTCGAAGATCCAGTTGCCGGCCACCATGGCGATGCCGATGAGGATGGCGACCACGAGGTCGCCGACGATGACCTGCTGCATCGTGAACGACGCCTGGCCGCTGAAGAAGCCGGCGACCGCGATGGCGATGATCGGGATCACGATGAAGCTGCCCAGCTGCTGGGCGGTGCGCGCGTCGTTCACGCGCGAGCTGACGATGATCCCGAGCAGCACGCTGAGCAGGCAGATCAGCGGCACCAGCGTGAGCATGGCGACCTTCCAGACGTCGTTGAAGATCAGGTTGGTCAGCCGCGGATCGGCGATGGCCCCGTTGATCAGGCCGTAGAGCACGAACACGATCCAGGTGGCGATCACGGCGGGTGCGGCGGACGAGACGGCCTTGCCGATGATGAGCTCGCTCACCTCGATCGGCGTGGCCAGCTGGGGCTCCAGCGAACGCGCCGTCTTCTCACCGATGACCGATTGCGTCGCGATCGCCATCGGCACCATGGCCGGGATGAGGAGGAAGTAGGCCATGAAGTTCAGCACGATGAATCCCTGCGCCGCCAGCTTGGGCGGCAGGTCCGGGAACATGGCGATGTACTCCTGGATCTGGCCCATCTGCTGCGGGTCGAGGTCGTTGACCTCGATGAAGGCGACGATCCCGGTCGGAATCGCGGCGAAGATGAGCGCGGGGAACGCGACCGCCCCGAGCAGCAGCCGGTTCGAGAGCAGATCGCGCATCTCCTTGCCGAGCACCGCCGCGATGTAGCCGGGTCGCATCAGGCTGCCACCCTGGCATCGCGCTCCCCGACCTCACCGACGAGGTCGAGGTAGACCTGCTCGAGCGTGGCGGCCTCCTCGCTCACTCCCATGATTCGGGCCCCCGCCTCGACGAGCGCTCGCACCAGCTCCGGGTTGTCGCCACGCGGGTCGTTGACCTCCACGGTCAGGACCCCATCGTTCGCGCGCGCGCCGGCCACGAAGGGCAGGTTCGCCATGAGCTCGAGGAACGACTCGGGCCGACGCGCACCGACCAGCTCGACCCTCACCGTTGCCGTGCCGTTTCGGCGGCGCAGCCGCGCCGGCGTGTCGACCTCGAGCAGCGTGCCGCGCATGATGCCTATGCGGTCGCACAGGCGCTCCGCCTCATCGAGGTTGTGGGTGCAGACCACGATCGAGCGGCCCTCGTCTCGCAGGGTGGCGACGAAGTCGCGGATCGACTTGGCGGCCGATGGGTCCAGCGCGCTCGTCGGCTCGTCGAGGTAGAGCACCTCGGGCTCGTGAATCAGCGCCCGGGCGATCGCGATCTTCTGGCGCATTCCCTTGCTGAAGCCACCGACGCGTCGGTCGGCCGCATCGGTCATGTCCACGATCCCGAGATAGCGATCCACGGCGCCGCTCAGCGCCTTTCCGCGCAGCCCGTACAGGCGGCCGTAGTAGGAGAGGTTCTGGCGCGCAGTGAGCTTGTCGTGCAGGCCGGGGGACTCGGTGAGGATGCCTGTGATGGCCCGGATTCGCTGCGAGTCGATGCCGAGCTCGTGGCCGTTGATCCGCGCGCGGCCGGCGCTTGGCGCGATGAGCCCGGCCAGCATCCGCACCGTCGTCGTCTTGCCCGCGCCGTTGGGCCCGAGCAGTCCGAAGATCTCGCCGTCGCCCACGACGAAGCCAAGGTCGTGGACGGCCGTCAACGACTTGAAACGCTTTGCGAGACTCGCGACCTCGATCATGGTGCGCCGGGAATGCTAGCCAGTCCCCGCCAACGCTGCCCACCGTACCTTCGGGCTCGTGCGACGGCGCCGCCCCCGATCGAGCGCGGGAGGCTACGTGACGGCGATGGCCCTCCGTTCGTCGGCGACGACGCGCCCGTCGCTCAGGCGCACGACGCGGTCGGTCTGCTCGGCGATGCCGGAATCGTGGGTGACGATGATGACGGTCACGCCTCGCTCGCGATGCAGGCCGCGCAGCGTGCCCATCAGCTGCTCGGAGGTGGTCGAGTCGAGCTCGCCGGTGGGCTCGTCGGCCAGGATGACCGCCGGATCGTTCACGAGGGCGCGGGCGATCGCGACGCGCTGCTGCTCGCCGCCCGAGAGCTCGGTCGGCCGATGCGACGCGCGCGCCGCCAGGCCGACGAGCTCGAGCAGATCGCCGGCTCGCTGACGCCCGTCGGAGCGGCGCGGCCCGTAGCGGAGCGGCAGGAGGACGTTCTCGATCGCCGTCAGGGTCGGGATGAGGTTGAACTCCTGGAAGACGAAGCCAATGCGCTCGCGGCGGATGGCGGCGAGATCCCCGTCGGAGGCGCCGATCACGCTGGTCCCGTCGATCTCGAGGGCGCCCGAGGTCGGGCGCAGGAGGCAGCCGAGCAGGTCCAGCAGGGTCGTCTTGCCGCTCCCCGATCGGCCCATGATCGCCATCAGCTCACCCGCCTCGACGTCGAGGCTGATGCCGTCAACCGCCCGCACCTCGGACGAGCCGCGCCGATAGACCTTCGTCAGCTCCGTGGCGCGCAGGATCGGCATCACGTGCTCCGCAATGCGGTGACCGGGTCGAGTCGTGCCGCGCGCAGCGCGGGGTAGATGCCGGCAAGGGCCCCGAGGACGGTGGCGAACAGGAACGAGCGCAGCAGGAGCATTGGGGTCAGCAGGAAGACCGTCGTGCCCGACCCGGCGGTCTGCGCGTTCAGGACCAGCACCAGCGCCGCGCCCGCTGCGAGGCCGATGATCCCGCCGATCGCCCCGAGCAACGTCGCCTCGACCAGGAACTCGCGAAGGATGGCGCCCGTCGGCGCACCGACCGCCTTCTTGATCCCGATCTCGCGGACGCGCTCGGTCACGCTCATGACCATCGTGTTCACGACGCTCAGGCCGCCGACGATGACGGCGATCACGCTGGCGCCGACGATGATGAGGTTGAAGACGATGGTCGCCTGGCCGATCTGGTCGCCCACCTGCTCGGGCGTGATGGCCCGGACCTCGGGCACCTCGGTCTCGATCGCGGCGGCGATCGCATCGGCCTCCGAGAGGTCCTCCGGAAAGACCTCGATCTGCGTGGCAAGCTCATCGGTCCGCTCCTGGAACGCCTCCGGGACGGTCTCGACGTAGATCTCCTGCGCGTCGCGCAGCGGGACGTACGCGATCTTGTCGGGGAAGGTGAGGGTGCGCTCGAGCACGCCGATGACCTCGAATTCCCGCTCGCGCATGGTGAAGGAGTCGCCCACGCGGAGCTCGTAGCGCTCGGCGAGGTCGGCGCCGATGACCGTCACCCCGGCGTCGCCCTCCTCGAGGAAGCGTCCGGCGTCGACCCGCAGCTCGACGCTGGGGTCGAGCCAGGTCTCAGGCTCGATCCCGGTCAGCAGCTCGGGGATGTCGAAGCCGCCGATCTCCTCGGGGTCGAGGAGCGTCTGGAGCACCGGCGTGGCCCGGTCGACGCCATGCAGCCCCTCGATCTGCTCGGCGATGTCCCGGGTGATCGGCCGCGAGCTGGCCTGGAAGCCGGAGGCCGCTCCCTCATCGAAGACGAAGATGCGCGTGCTGAAGTAGGCGTCGCCGCCGTCGACCAGGGTGTTGAGCTTCTCCGCCAGCGCTCCCATCACCGTCAACGCGAAGACGCCGATGACGATGCCCCCGACGGTGAGCGCCGTCCGCAGGGGACGGCGCCAGATGTTGCCGATCGCTTCGCTCATGGAATGGCCCGCATCGTAGCCGGGTTGGCCTCGACACGCTGTCGGGCACCTAGGATGGACCGATGCGAGAACGCACGATCTCCTCCACCCGTCCCTGGACGGGCCGCCGGGTCGGGGTCCGCGTCGACGAGGTCGAGCGGGAGGACGGCCATCACACGACACGCGAGGTCGTCGAGCATCCCGGGGCGGTGGCGATGCTGGCCTGGGACGGCGAACGGCTGGCGATGGTGCGCCAGTGGCGCCACGCGACCGGCCAGATCCTGCTCGAGATCCCCGCCGGCACGCTCGAGCCGAACGAGCCTCCACTCGAGACGGCTCGGCGGGAGCTGGCCGAGGAGGTCGGTCTCGCCGCTGCCACCTGGGAGGATGGCCCGCGGTTCTACACCGCGCCCGGGTTCTGCACCGAGCTGATGCACACGTACCTGGCCACCGGGCTCAGTGCGACGCCGTCCGGAGGGGACGAGGACGAGCAGATCGAAGCGACCTGGATGACCCTGCCCGAGGCCCTCGGCGCCGTGGACGAAGGGACGATCATGGATGCCAAGTCCATCGCGGCCATCGGGTGGCTCGCGCGCAGGCTCGAGCGCTGACGCCGGCTGGCACACCGGTTGCTTCGTGGCGCCTCGATGATGCTCGAGCGCGACGATCCCCGGGCCCACGCGGAGGCGGCCGGCCTCCGGTACGTGACCGATACCGCGCCAGGCGTACGACGGCGTCGCGCCGGGAAGGGGTTCGTGTATCTCGGCCCCGATGGCAGGCGCATCGGGGCCGCCAAGCGGCTGGCCTGGTTCCGGCAGCTGGCGATCCCGCCGGCCTGGACCGACGTCTGGATCTCACCGGTGGAGCGCGGTCACCTGCAGGCGACGGGCCGCGATGCCCGGGGCCGGAAGCAGTACCGCTACCACCCGCGCTGGCGTGAGGTTCGCGACGAGGCCAAGTACGGGCGACTGATCGACTTCGCGCGAGCGCTCCCGCGCATCCGGCGTCGAACCGATGCCGACCTTCGGCGTCGGGGACTGCCGCGCGAGAAGGTGCTGGCCCTCGTCGTTCGCCTTCTCGAGGCGACCCTGATCCGCGTTGGCAACGAGGAGTACGCGCGCGACAACAGCAGCTTCGGGCTGTCGACGCTGCGGCAACGGCACGTGAAGGGCGAGCGACTGGACGACATGCGCTTCACGTTCAAGGGCAAGTCCGGCAAGCCCCACGAGGTCCGTCTGCGCGATCGTCGCCTGGCGCGCGTCGTGCGCCAGCTGCAGGAGCTCCCGGGCCAGGAGCTGTTCCAGTACCTCGACGCCGATGGGCGTCGTGAGTCGATCGACTCGGCAGACGTGAACGACTACCTGCGCGCGGTCAGCGGCGACGACTTCACCGCCAAGGACTTCCGGACCTGGGCCGGTACCGTGGCGGCCTCCATGGCGCTCAGCGACTTCGAGCGTATCGATGACGAGGCCGGACGACGAAAGGCGATCGTGGACGCCATCGAGGAGGTCGCCGGTCAGCTCGGGAACACGCCCGCGGTGTGCCGGGCCTGCTACGTCCATCCCGACGTCCTGGAGTCGTATCTCGACGGCACGCTCATCGACGCCCTCTCGGAACGCGCCCGTGGGGCCGGACGCGGCGCACATGCACTCCGGCCCGAGGAGGCCGCCGTTCTCGGCCTGCTCCAGGCACGCCTCGCTCGCGAGCGCCGGCGCCGGCGCGCGTCCGCGGCATGAGTCGCTAGGCGGCGTCCCCGAGCCGCTCGAGGGCGCGCTGGTACGTCTCACTGTCCGGCTTCATGCGCACCGCCAGGCGGAGGTGGCGTCGCGCGGACCCGAGATCGCCGAGGCGGGCGTGCGAGAGGCCGAGGCCGAAGTGGGCGTAGTGCGCGACCGGATCGGCCTCGACGATGGCGGCAAACCGTTCCGCGGCCAGGGCGTGCGACCCCTGGTTGAAGTACGCCTGCCCGAGCGCCTCCAGGATGGAGGCCTTCCCCGGCTCGAGGGCCAGCGCGCGCTCCAGGAGGACCGCGGCCGCCCCGAAATGCTGGTCGGCTAGCATCCGCGAGCCACGCTGGAAGAGCTCGTAGGCCGATTCGCGTGTGGACGCCATGGAAAAAGCCTAGCGCCGCAGGTCGATCCGCTCCAGTCGGGGCGCCTCGGTGAGTCCTGGGATCCGGCCACGTTTGGCGACCGGCCGACCGTCGATCTCCTTGAGGTCTCCGGTGAAGTCGATCGGACTTGCCTTGCTGATGTAGCTGCCCACCGCGAAGGAATCGATCGGGGCCTCGGCCTCACGAAAGACGCCGATGCGCTCGACGTCGATGCCCCCGGACACGACGATCTTGACGTGGCGGTGACCTGCGAGGTCGAGGCGGGCCCGCACCTCCTTGACGAGGTCCGGGGTCACCCGACCGCGCTCCGATGGAGTGTCGAGGCGAACGCCCCACAGGTGATCGCCGAGGGCGTCCGCCACGCGCAGCGACTCCTCCGCCTCGTCCTTGAACGTGTCGACCAGGACGATGCGCGGGACGTCCGGATCGATGTGCCGGTCGAAGGCCTCCGCGGCGCGGACCGTGTCGCCGAAGATCAGGACGAGGGCGTGGGGCATGGTGCCGGTCGGCGCCAATCCGGCAAGGCGGGCGCCGGCCGGGGTGGAAGCGCCGATGCACCCACCGACGACGCTCGCGTAGTCCATCTGGTCGGCAACGCTCGGATGGACGTGCCGCGCCCCGAAGCCGATGACCGGGATCGGACCGGCGGCGTCCACGATCCGTCGTGCCGCGGTCGCCCATCCCGAGCCCGAGGCCATGATCCCGAGGATCGCGGTCTCGTAGAGGCCGAACGACGAGTACCGCGCGCGAATGCGCATGACGACTTCCTTCGAGCCGAACGTGTCGCCGTCATGGAGCGACTCGACCACCGGCTCGTTGGCGCCGTTGACCTCGCTGAAGATCTCGCGCAGGTAGGCGATCGCCTCTTCGGCTCCGCACAGGATCCCCTCGCCGCGCGAGAAGACCTCCATGGTCACGACCGGGTCGAGGCCTTCGGCGGCGAGGATCGTGCGGGCGCGGTCGAAGTAGACGTCAGCCGTCTCCCCGGACAGGACGTCGGCGGCGGTCGAGAAACGCGGCGTCGGCCGATCAGCCGTCATGGCCGAGCAGTGTACGACGCCCGTCGACGGAAGACCGTGATCGCGACGGCGGCCAGCGCGATGACGAGGAGAATCAGGCTCGTGAGCCGAATGAGCCCGGTCGTCTCGGCTGTGTCGAGCACGCGATCCGCCTGGCCGATGCTCGCCATCGCCTCGCGGAGCTCCCCCTCGGCGAACTGGCCGTTGGCCAGGCTCAGGTAGGCCGCAGGATCGGTGGCGCCGAGCAGGCCGAGGCGGGCCAGGAAGGAACGCGGCGCGCTGACGCGTTCGGCCGTCACCGTGTACGCGTCGACCACCGCCCGCTCGGCCTCGAGCTCCTCGACCGCTTCGGGGCCACCGCCATAGGCGCGGTATGCCTGCGGGAGGCGCTCGGGTCGCGAGAGGCCGACCAGCTCCATGTCGGCGAGCAGCACGTCGCGATCGGCCAGCCAGGCGTCAGCGGCGTCGATGTGCGACATCGCCTCGTCGAAGCGCCAATCTGCCATGGCCGTCCGCACCGGGTCCGGCGCCCCCCAGCCATCGGCCGTCACGACGAGCGCGTCGAACGCGGCCCGGGCCTCGAGCCTGTCCGGCAGCAGCGCGACGTCGCCCTCCGTCAGCACGCGCTCGGCGAACACGTCGGCGAAATCCGCCTCCGCCACCGTGGCGAGCTGGTCGAGGAACGAGCGGCTGGTGAGCGGATCTGCCGGTGCCTCGGTTGGCGGCGCTGCTGACCCGGCCCCGTCATAGGCGCCGATCGATGCGCTCGTCCGCGTCAGAACGTCGCGCAGGGCGTCGTCGCCGATCTCGCGGCGAATCTCGTCGATCAGCGCCCAGGAAGCCGCGTACGCCCAGGTCGATGCCGCCGGATCGGTCGAGACCTGCCAGGCATCGAGCGGGAATGCGTCCTCGGACCGCTCCTCCGCCTCGTCCACCGGATCGTAGGGCGCGTCGATCTCGAGCTCGGTGGCGACCCGCGCGGCCAGGTCGCTCGCCATCCCCTCGTTGATCCAGCGAGCCTCGACGAGCGACGACTCGAGCCAGACGTGCGCCAGCTGATGGATCACGGTGAATGGTGGCTGGTCGTGGGCGACGGTGATCTCCGACCGCCGCAGGACCGGTTCGCCGAACCCGCTCGTGTCGGAGGGGGCGCCCTCCGTGATGATGAGCTGGCCGACGAGCGGATACGGCAGCCCGATCTCTCGCTCGAGGACGGGGAGGGCCTCGGTCACGAGGTCTCGCG
This sequence comes from uncultured Chloroflexia bacterium, assembly GCA_963828485.1. Lineage (GTDB taxonomy): Bacteria > Chloroflexota > Limnocylindria > QHBO01 > QHBO01 > JACDBZ01. Next base: position 85,977 of record CAWHEV010000010.1, on the reverse strand, counting down.
TCGCCTCGCCCCACTCGGGGTCGTCGCCGAAGGCGCGGACCACCACGTCGGCGGTCCCACCCTGCAGGGGCACCGTCACCTCGTAGGGGGTATACGCCGGCGGTCCGAGCGCCGTGATGACGGCCAGCCAGGCGGCCGGGTCCTCGATCGGCCCGCTGGTCAGCGTACCGTCGGATCCGGCGGTCAGCTCGTCGCCATCGACGCGCACCTCGAAGCCCTCCGGGATCTCGACGTCGACCTCGCTCGAGGTCCCGAAGCCCCAGGCCGGGAACACGACCAGGGACGGGCCGATGCGCACGTCGCCGCTCTCGCCGTCGACGAGCTCGTAGTCCAGATCGACCGCCACCGTCTGCTCGTATCGGAGCCCCTCGCGCAGCTCGATGGTGGCGATGCTGACCCCGGAGTCGTCCTCGATGGCGACCTCGAGCTCGCCATCCTCGTCCGCGGCCGTCACGCCCGTGGCGCCGTCGTGGATCGCCAGGCGGATCTCCTCGAAGACGCTGAACTGCCCGTCCGGATCGGGCGTCGTGTTCGTGAACTCGAGGTCCACGCCGACCGCGATCGCGCCCTCGTCAGGCGCGACGGCATAGGTGGCGACGCTGTCGAGGGTGTACTCGGCGGCGCGGACCGGCGCGACGCCCCAGACCGTTCCGACGAGCCCGAGGACCACCCCGAGCACGATCAACCGAAACAGCCGGCGCGCCCTCATGCCCGGCCCATGAGGCGGGCGAGGATCCCGCGCCGGCGCGCGCGGGCCGGCATCGGCTCCCACGCGGGCATGGCGGCCTCGACGTCCGGGCCGTACCGCTCGAGCAGCGCGGGGTTGCGGCTGGTCCGTCCCGACCAGTCGGGCAGCTGCGCGCGGTCGGCAACCGCCGCCGCGGTCTCATCGAGCAGCCGGTCCGCCACGATCGCCAGTCGTGCCAGGCCCCGGCCGAGCTCGTCACGGTCGAGCGAGCCGCTCGGAAGCTCGGTCATGAGCATCGGTCGATCGTCATCGGTCAGGGCGAACTTCACGAACGCGTAGTCGAAGTTGGCCCGGAGCATGCGCGCATAGACGCGCTTCGGGATCTCCATGGCATCGAGGCCGTAGTAGGCCCACAGGGAGCAGCCAACACCCTCGACCCACGCGATCGTGACGCGCAGGTCGAAGCGCCGCCGCCCGTCGAGCACCACGTCGCGGCTGAGCGATGCGCCGCTCGGATCGCCCGCCGCGCCGACCACCTCGAGACCGAGCTCGTCAAGGAGCCGGTCGATGGGCGGGGCCTCCTCGCTCACGAGGCGGCGGAGGCCGCGAAGACGGTCTGGCCGGAGCGGACCTCGCGGCTCGAGCCGAAGTCGCGCTCCACGACGCCCGGATCGATGCGGCAGTTGCGCCCGATGACGACGTCTCGCGGGACGCGAGCGCGCTTGCCGACCAGGGTGATCCCGGCGTTCAGGCGCTCGGGCTCCTCGTTGTTCGGCTCGAGATCGTCACCGTGTCCTACCGTGGCTCCGGCGCCGATCCGGGCCTCCTTGTCGACGATGGCGCGGTCGACGGTCGCCCCCTCGCCGATGACGGCATCGAACATGACGATCGAGTCGCGGACCGTCGCACCGGCGGCGACCCGAACGCCAGGCGACAGGACGCTGCGCTCGACCGTGCCCTCGATGACGCATCCATGGCTGACCATCGATCGCATCACGCTCGAGTCGGCGCCCAGCCGGGCGGGGGGTCGATCCTCGCTCTTGGTGTAGATGAGCCAGCCGAGGTCGTTGAGCTCGATCCCCGGATCGTCGCTCAGCAGGTCGAGGCTGGTGGACCAGTAGCTCTCGACGGTCCCTACGTCCTGCCAGTACCCGCCGAACTCGTAGGCGATGACGGTGCGGCCCTCATCCACCATCCACGGCAGCACGTGACGTCCGAAGTCGACGCGGTCCGGGCTGAGCAGGTCACGCAGCAGGGGCCAGCTGAAGACGTAGACCCCCATGCTCACCAGGTTGCTCGGCGGATCTTTCGGCTTCTCGACGAAAGCGGTGACCCTGCCGCCCTCATCGACGTCGAGGATCCCGAACCGATGCGCCTCGCTGATCGGAACGGTGCGCACGGCGCATGTGACATCCGCTCCCGCTTCACGGTGTCGCGCGATGAACGGGCGGTAGTCCATCTTGTAGATGTGGTCGCCGGCGAGGACCAGCACGAGCTCCGGGTCGCGGTCGTCGATGAAGTCGAGGTTCTGCAGCACGGCATCTGCCGTCCCCTGATACCAGTCGCGGGCTCGACCTCGGCCGATGAACGGCTGGAGCAGGGCCACGCCGCCACGGCTCCGGTCGAGGTCCCAGGGCCGGCCGACGCCGATGTGGTCGATCAGCGACCGGGGCGCGTACTGGGTCAGGATGCCTACGTCGGTCAGGCCGGAGTTCACCGCGTTCGACAGGGCGAAGTCGATGATCCGGTACTTGCCGCCGAACGGAACGCCGGGCTTGGCCCGCACCTGCGAGAGGATGCTGAGGCGTTCACCCTCGCCCCCGGCGAGGATGAGGGTCAGGACGGATGCCGACACGGGAGGATTCTAGGGTGCGGCGCCGAGCCGGCGCGTCAGCCTCCGCCTCCGTCGCCATCGCCATCGCCGTTGTCATCGTCGTCTCCCCCGCCGCCACCACCGCCGCCGCCGTTGTCATCGTCGTCGTCGCCGGGGGACGCGCTGGGATCCGGGGTCCGGCTCGGCCGGGCGACCCGCTCTCCGCACACCGATGGGAAGCCCGACTCCCCGTAGATCGGCGCGATCTGGAATCGAACGTTGAGATTGTCCTGGTAGTCGGCCGGATCGCCGCTGGCACCCGTCTGCCCGTTCACCACGCGGTCGGACCACGTGTCCGCGGCCATGAGCCAGTTGTCCGGGCGGTTCGGGTCGGCCTGCCCTACGTAGGCCTCGAGATCGAGGCAGCCGCGCGAGTGGACGTTGTCGAGGAACGGCACGGTACCCTCCAGGAACGGCAGCGTCACGGTCCGTCCGCACGAGCCCGTCGCCGCAAGGCCGCTCCACCGGCAGACCTCGGCGTTCACGATCCCCTCGGGCTGATCGAAGTTCGTCTGGCCGACCGGGGTCTGGTCGTTCCAATCCCATGGATTGTTGAGTGCCAGGTCCATGAACTCGTGCCACAGGAAGAGCGGACCGTCGGCGCTGAAGAGGCCACCCGAGATCTCGTTCGACATCGGCTCCTGGTTGTTGTTGCCCATCCAGACGCCGGTCGTGAGGCTGCCGGGAACGTAACCGAACCCGGAGACGTCGCGGAAGTCGTTGGTCGTCCCGGTCTTGAAGCCGGCCGGGCGGCGCTGACCGTCGGGGGTCAGGAGCTGGGCGCGCGTGCCCCACAAGAGGTTGCGGTCCGGATCGGTGTTCCCCTCGAGGATGTAGTGGGTCAGGTACGCCTCCGCCGGCGTCATCGGGTCCGAGATCGCCGGCGCATTGTCCTCGCGGGTGTAGATGACGCGGTTGTTGCGGTCGCGGATCTCCAGGATCGTCGTGTTCTGGTGCAGCTCACCCTCGTTCGCGAAGGCCGAGTACGCCTGGGTCATGTTCGTCAGGTTGACCGGGATCGAGCCGAGGGCCAGGGACAGGCCCGGATCGAGCCCCATGATGTAGTCGGCGCTGGCGATGCCGAGGGACTCGGCGAAGGTCGCCGTCTCCTGCGCTCCGGCCAGGTACTGCATCTGCACCGACGGGATGTTCAGGCTGTAACGCAGCGCGTCGATCGCCAGGACCGGTCCGTGCTCCTTGATGTCTGCGTTCGTGGGCCGATAGCTCGTGTCGGCGGTGAGGCCGAACTCGGTCATGGCGTCGACGAACATCGTCGACAGGGTCGCGTCGCGCGACTTGAAGGCCGAGGAGTAGGCGATGGGCTTGAAGGCCGATCCCGGCTGGCGCGTCCCGAGGCCGGCCACGTCGAACTGGCCCTGGACCCGCGGGTCCTCGCGGTTGTAATAGTCGACGCTGCCAACGTAGCTGACGATCTCCCCGGTCGTCGAGTCGATCGCCACGAGCGCCCCGTTGTTCACGTTGAAGCTGCCCAGCGTGGCCACCCACTCCGCCACGAGGCGCTTCGCCTCCTGCTGCAGCTCGTAGTCGAGGGTCGTGGTGATTCGGTACCCGCCGGTCCGGACCTCGGCCTGCGGATCGGCCCCCTCATCGACATGCCCAAGCGACTCGAGGATCCTCGCGGCCTCGTCGCGGACGCGGAATGCGAACTGGGGCTCGCGCAGGACGCTCGTCAGGCGGTTGGGATTCATCTGCGTCCATGTCGTCTCGCGCGCCTCGCGCGCCTCCGCGGCGGTGATGTAGCCCTCCTCGACCATCGCGCCGAGGACGAGGTTCCGCTCCCGGATGGCGTCGGCCGCACCGGCCTCGGGATCATCGGGATCGAAGTTCGGGTTCTGGTACGGGTCGAGGAACGACGGCGCCTGGGGCAGCGCGGCGAGGAAGGCTGCCTGCGCGATCGTCATGTCGGCGAGGTCCTGGATGCCGAAGTAGTTGGCCGCCGCCGCGCGGATGCCGTACGAGCCGTTGCCGTAGTAGATGAGGTTCAGGTACGTCTCGAGGATCTTCTCCTTGCCGGCGCGGCCGGGGTAGGCCGAGGTGACCTGCATGGCCAGGATGTTCTCGCGGATCTTCTCGTCGATCTCGGTCGAGGAGTTGGGCGCCGGGGGCTCGCAGACATCGGTCTCCTCGTCCTCGGGAGTCTCCCCCTCACTCTCGGCCGGAGCGTCAGGGTCCGCCGGCGCGACGGGAGCCGGCGTGGCGTCTGGGTCAATTTCGGTCGGCTCGCCCTCCGCCTGGAGGACGCGCGCGTAGTCGATCACCTGCTGGGTGATCGTCGATGCGCCCTGCACGATCTCGCCGGCCTCGAGGTTCGCGAGCGCCGCCCGCACCAGGCCCTGGAAGTCAACGCCGTTGTTGTCCCAGAACGTCCGGTCCTCGCTGGCAATCGTCGCCTCCCAGACGGTGTCGGGCAGGTCGGCGAACTCGACGGCCTCGCGGTTCTGGCACTCGAACCGGGCGAGGAGGACCTCACCGGTGCGGTCGTACACGTAGGTTGACTCGGCGGGCTCGATCCCTGCGAGCACGTTGGGATCGGGAAGATCCGCCGAGAAGTATGCATACGCGGCGAACATGCCGCCGGCCGACCCCATCACCGAGCCGGCGAAGGTGAGGCCGAAAACGCCAAGGATCACGAGGAGGAAGGTGGCGAGGCCGCGGCGCTGCGAGCCACGCCGGGTCGATCGGCGCGTCATCAACAGGTGGCGCCGTCGCCGCTGGAGAGCCGGTTGCATCGGGCGGAAGGGTACCAGCGAACGGGTGTTCGGTCGAATCGCCTCAGCGGACCACGGTCAGCAGACGGTCGTCGATCAGGAAGGCGACCACCGCCCCGGCAACCAGAAACGGCCCGAACGGGATGTAGCTCCGCATGCCCACGCGCCGCGTGGCAAGGAGCACGAGGCTGGTGCCGGCGGCCAGGAAGGCCGCCGCGAAGAGCGCGGTGAAGACCGACGGCCAGCCGAGCATCGAGCCGATCGGGCCCACCAGATACAGGTCTCCGACGGCCAGGCCGCCACGGACCCCCAACGCAAGGACGCCGAGGAAGGCCACCGCGGCTCCCGCTCCTATCAGCGCGTCGAGCGGTTCGACCGCGGGGTTGAAGGGGACGAACACGACCGCGAGCACGATCAACGGGTCGAGCAGGAGGTGCGGCAGGCGACGCTGCTCGAGATCTGTCGCGGTGAGCACCACCAGGAGCGCGAGCCAGACGAGGTACACGGCGGTCGCCCACCAGGGCAGCTCGGAGCGCGCGGACACGATCGCGCCGCCAGCCCCGCTCGCAACCGCGAGCAGCGCTGTCCTGGGTCCGGGAGGGCGACGTCGGGCCTCATCGGCGGGCCAGACGCTCGCCAGCCGCTCTGCGGCGGCCCCCAGCACCGCGAAGCCCGCGCCGACCGCGACGACAACCGGATCCACCTCGCGCCGCGCCTCCTCATCGGCTTCGTGTCGCTGCCGCGCGCCGGTGCGTCGCGGCACCGCGCATCGTACGTTGCGCCGGGTCGAGCGCCATAGGCCGATGGTCCGACGCGCCCGGCCGAGGCTCACACGGATCGTCCCCGCTGGCACGCCACGTGCGATGAGGGCGGGCTGACCGGCGCTGTTTCCGGTCCGTAGCACCGCACATACTGGGGAGCGCAATCATGGATTCCGATCGCATCGAGGGCACCGCCAAGGACGTGACCGGCAAGGTCAAGGAAGAGTGGGGCGACCTCACCGACAACCCTGAGACCGAGGCCGAGGGCAAGGCCGACCAGGCCGAGGGCGACCTTCAGAAGACGTGGGGCGAGACCAAGGACAAGGCCCGCGACGTGGTTGACGACCTGGGCGACGACGACAAGTCCTGACCCGCAGCACGGCGCTTCCGGGCGCCGATCCACCAGATCCGCAGGGGTCCGATCGACTCGATCGGACCCCTTCCTCTGCCTGTCGGAGTCGAGGTCAGCCCGCGGCGAAGTCCTGCGCCAGCCGGACGAGCGTGGCGACCGACGCGCCGGTCGCGCCCTTGGGGCCGTAGGGCTTGTCCGACGTCAGATAGGCGGTGCCGGCGATGTCGACGTGCACCCACGGCACGGTCACGAACTCACCGAGGAAGACGGCCGACTTGATGAGCGCCCCCTCGCGCGATCCCGAGTTCACGATGTCGGCGTGCGGCGAGTCGTACGCCGCGCGGTACTCCGTCACCAGGGGCATCTCCCAGAACCACTCCCCCGCCGACTCGGCCGCGGCGCCGATCTGCTCGCCCCATTCCCGCGGCCGCGCGAAGTAGGCGCTGACCTGGTCGCCGAAGGCCATGGACGCCGCGCCGGTCAGGGTGGCGACGTCGACGACGTGCGTGGCACCGTTGCGCTCCGCCCAGGTCATCGCGTCGCCGAGGATCAGGCGCCCTTCCGCATCGGTGTTGGTGACCTCGACGGTCATGCCGTTCATCGCCTTCACCACGTCACCCGGCCGCTGGGCATTCCCGCCGGGCATGTTCTCGACCATCGGGGCGACGGCCATCAGAGGGGTGTCCGGTGCCAGCCGCGCCACCGTCCGGGCCGCGGCGATGACCGCGCAGGCGCCTGACTTGTCGTGCTTCATGTCTCCCATTCCATCGGCCGGCTTGATGCTGATGCCGCCGGAGTCGAAGCACACGCCCTTGCCCACCATCGCCAGCCGGCGATCGCCGCCGGCCTCCCAGCCGGGGAGCTTGACCGCGATCATGCGGGGCGGATGCGCCGCCCCCTGGCCCACGCCGAGGAGCATGCCCATTCCGAGGCGCTCCATGTCGGCCGGCTCGAGCACCTCCACGGTGCAGCCATCCGCCTCGAGCTCGCGTGCCACTTCGGCCATGCGCTCCGGCGAGAGGTCGTTCGCCGACCGGTTGGCAAGGTCGCGGCCGAAAGCGACGCCCTCGCCGATGACGAGGCCCTCGTCGAGCGCGTCCTGCTCCGCACCGAGGACGAGCACCTCGGGGACGGATCGAGCCATGGCCTCCGTGTCGCGCACCCGTCCGTAGACGGCGGTCGACCGATACGTCCCGGCAACGGCGCCGACGGCCGCGGCGACCCACGCCTCACGGCTCTCGTCGTCGCGGAGCCAGAGCGCCAATGAGGCGGCACCGCGCCCGTTCAGCCGGCGCGTCGCAACCGATGCGAGCCGTCGCGCGCGGTACGCGTCGCGACCCCTCGCCCCGCCGTTGAGGAGGAGGAGGCGGCCGACCGGGAGGTCCCCGCTCTCGACGAGCGCCGCGGCATGCTCGAGCGGGTTGAACTCGCCCCATTCGATGGCGGAGCGGATCGCGCCGCCCGAGGCGTCGTCGAGCTCCGCCAGGTCACCCGAGAGCTCGGCGTCCTCGCGATAGATCGGCACGGCGAGCACGTCAGCCACGACCGTTGCGGGAGTTGTCGGGACTGCGCGAACGCGCATGCGTCATCAGCTCCTTTTCTGCGGGACGGGGGAGGCGGCCCCGAGTATACGGATGCCGGCCGCGCCATGCTCACCGGCCGTCGGACCGGCCAGCCGCCAGCACGTCGCCGACCGCGGCACGCTGCTCGTCCACGGTTCGTACCACCGCCGCCAGCCGCGCCAGCGGGGCTGCCGCGATCGTTCCGCCACTCTCGCTGATCGCGATCTGCAGCGCGCGGTCGGCATTGGCGGCCTCGTCGACGAACGAGGCAATCTCGGCGGCGGCCAACTCCGCGGCTGCGACATCGCCTTCGCGTAGTGTCGCGATCAGGTCCTCGACGATGGTGATCGAGTGATCGGTCGCCTCGATCCACACCGGCAGCGTCGCGGCGTCGACCTCCCAGGCCGCCCCGGCGCGCTGGTCGGCCCGGGCGTCGGCGAGGTGGATGTCGGCCAGGTCGAAGTCTCGATCGCGGACCGCGGCGAGCGCCGCATCAAGGGCGACGGGCACGTGCGCTGCTCGGCGGCGCATCTCGGCAAACGCATCGGCCGGGTCGACGACGCCATTCAGCTGGAGCGCGATCGACCCCAGCTCGTCACCATCGGTGCCGGCGGGAAGCGGTGCCGACTCGGGCGCGCTCGCCCGCCGCGCGGCTTCGAGCTTCGCCACCGCCACCGCCGCATCGTCCGCCAGGGGCACTGCGGCCTCGAGCATCGCGGACGCGGCCGCCAGGTCGATGCCAGGCGCAAGTGTGCCGGCCACCACGGCCGCGGCTCCCGCACGGCCGGTCTCGAGGGCCTCGGCCAGGGCGTCCTGCAGGTCCGCAAGGGCGAGGTCCGCCTCGGCCGCGCGCTCGAGGACGTGCTGATCCGCGTTCCGCGCGACCTCGGGGTTCGACGTCCGCGCTCCCAACACCACCGCCACAAGTACCAGCGCGAACAGGGCGGTGACCGCGCTGCGCGGGCCTATCATCAGCGCATGGATCCCGAGAGGCTGCGGGGGCTGCCGAAGGCAGAGCTGCACCAGCATCTCGACGGGTCCCTGCGCCCGGCGACCGCGGTCGAGCTTGCGGAGGCGGTCGGGATGACGGTCACGCTCGACGAGGCGCGCGCGCGAATGGTCGGGCCGGAGCGATGCCGCAACCAGGCCGAGCTGCTCGGGTTCTTCGATCTGCCAATCGCCGTGCTGCAGACCTCCGCAGCCCTCGAGCGGGCCGCGGCCGAGCTCGTGGAGGACCTCGCCGCCGACACGATCCGGTACGCCGAGATCCGGTGGGCGCCTCGCCTCCACCTCGATCGCGGCCTCTCGGTCGAGGACGTCATCTCCGCCGTCGTGGCTGGGGTGGCACGCACGACCTCCGCGCTGGGCGAGCGCGCGCCGCTCATCATGCTGATCGTGACCGCGATGCGCTCCCACCCGCCGGCCGCGAATGCCGAGCTTGCGCGCACGGCCGGCGCCTTCGGCGGCGAGGTCGTCGGGTTCGACCTGGCCGGGCCGGAGGCGGAGTGGCCGGCGCCGCCGCATGCCGTCGCCTTCGTCGCCGCCCGCGAGTCCGGCCTGCGTCTCACCGCGCACGCTGGCGAAGTGCCCGATGCCGAGCACGTCCGCGAGGTCCTGGCCTTCGGTGTCGAGCGCATCGCCCACGGCGTGAGCGCTATCGAGGATCCGGACCTGGTCGCGCAGCTGCGGAAGCTCGGCGTCACGCTCGATCTGTGCCCGACCTCGAACGTCCAGGCCGGCGTCGTGGCCGACCTGTCGGACCACCCGCTGGCCGCGCTCCATCGCGCGGGCGTCAGCGTGACCATCTCGACCGATGACCTGACCGTCACCGGCACCACCCTCAGCGACGAGATGGCGCGCATCGCGGAGGCACAGGGGCTCAGCGCGGCCGAGCTGCAGGCCATCGCGCTGACCGCGTTCGAGCGGAGCTTCGCGGCCAGCGAGCTGGTGGCGCCGCGGCTCGCAGAGGCCCGCGCGGCGTGGCGCACGTGGAGCGCGTCGCTCATCGCCTGACGCGGTCGGCCAGCAGCTCGCGCACCGCCGCCGGGTCATCGGCGATCGCTTCCGGAGCTCGCTCGCCCGTGAGCGTCTCGGCCAACGCCCTGTCCGCCACGCCGGTGAGCACCAGGATCGCGGCGCAGCCCGCGCGATGGGCACCAGCGACGTCGGCGTCGGGGTTGTCGCCGACCACGACGCTCGCTTCCGGTGGCACGCCGCTCGCCTCCATGATGGCGGTGAACATCGCCGGAGACGGCTTGCCGATGACTTCCGGCACGATGGCCGTGGCGGTGGCCAGGGCGCTGAGGATGGCCCCGGCGCCCGGGAGGAAGCCGCGTGGCGTCGGATACCGCGCATCGGCGTTGGTGGCGATGAGCCTGGCTCCCCCGCTGACGGCGGCCATGGCAGCCGAGAGGCGCGCGTAGTCGAGCTGAGGATCCAGGCCCACGATCACCGCGTCGTAGCCCGTCATCGGTTCGCCCGCCGGAGCGGAGGCCGCCTCGTCGCCGGCCATCACGACGTCGAGGCCAGCCGCGCGCAGCTCATCGCGCATCCCGTCGGCGCCGATGGCGAGCACGCGGCGGACCTCCGGCGCGTGGCGGCGGAGGTGCTCGATGGTCGCCGAGGTGGAGGTCACGATCTCGTCGACGTCGGCACGGATGCCGTGCCCGGCCAGCCGCTCCACGTACCCGGCCCGCGTGACCGTCGAGTTGTTCGTGGCGAAGCGGACGAGGGTTGGTGCCGCGTGAAGCCACGCGACCAGCTCGGTCGCGCCGGGGACCGCGTCGGAGCCGCGGTAGATGACGCCGTCGAGGTCGAAGATGACGAGCCGCACGTGATCGGGAAGGTCGGCCATGGCCACCGATCATAGGTGCCTGCCCGAGCCGCGTGACGCCGCCGGCTCCCTCGCCGATACCCCTTGAGTGCGAGGAGAGCGAGGCAGTATGATGCCGCAGATTCTGCGCGGGTCCGAACGGGACCGGCGCACCCGAGACGTCGCCGCGCGGGTCGCGGCTGAGCGCACTCTGTTGCGGTGTGGAGGAGATTACATGCGGAAGCCAACCAGCTCATGGGTGGCCGTCGTCGCCATCCTGATGCTCATCCTGTCTGCCTGTTCCGGGGACGGCGGGTCGAGCGCAGGCGCGAGCCAGGCCACTGAGAGCGAGGCGGCAGCCAGCGAGCCCGCCGCGAGCGAGCCCGCCGCGAGCGAGGCGCCGACGGGCCTGGCGGCCTGTGGCGAGCCCGAGGGCGGCGACGAGTGGCTCGTCGGTGGCGTCACCGACGTCGGCGAACTCGAGGACAAGTCGTTCAACGAGGGCGGCTGGTGCGGCACCATCGCCGGCGCCACGTCGATCGGCGGCTCCGCCGAGGTCATCGTGACCACGGACCCGGCCGACTACGCCCAGAACCTGCAGACTTTCATCGACCAGGGCTACCAGATCATCGTGACCTACGGCTTCGCCCTGGGGAACGCCACGACGATCGCGGCCAAGGAGAACCCGGACGTCTGGTTCATCGGCCTCGACCAGCCGGTTTGCGTGGATGAGAACGGCGACCCTGATCCGACCTTCACCTGCGCGGGCGATGCGGCAACGCTTCTGCCGAACTACCAGGGCCTGATCTTCTCCGAGGCGCAGGCCGGGTATCTCGCGGGCATCGTGGCCGGCACGATCACCGAGACTAACGTCATCGGGACGATCGGCGGCATCGAGTCGATTCCGGCGGTCAAGCTCTACATCGGCGGCTATCACAACGGTGCGCTGTCGGTGAACCCGGACGTTGAGGTCCTCATCCAGTACGTGTCCGAGGACATCACCACGGCCTTCAACGACCCGGCCACCGGCGCGTCGCTGGCCGAGCAGATGATCGGGCAGGATGCCGACGTCATCTTCCAGGTCGCCGGCCTGTCCGGCCAGGGTGCCCTCGAGGCCTCCTGCGACGCCGACATCTACGGCATCGGCGTCGACGTCGACCAGGCGCTCGCGCTGCCGACCGAGACGTGCATCGTGACCAGCGCCGAGAAGAAGCTCGTCGACGCGATCGACGAGGCGATCCAGCGTGTTGCCGATGGCACTGCGGTGGGCGGCTCGGTCGTGCTCGACGCGGCCTCCGACCCGCCGAAGGTCGGCGTGTCGGCGTTCCACAACGAGCCTGATCTGCTCACGCCAGAGCTGCAGACGCTTCTGGACGATGCGACCGCGGCGATGGCAGCCGGCGAGCTCGATCCCTGCGAGGGCGAAGGAGCATGCCCGGACTTCGCAGATCCGGACGCCAACTAGCGCTCGGATCGGCCCGAGCAACCGTAAGAACTGAAGGGCGGGTCCACGCGGGCCCGCCCTTCGACTACCAACGAGGTCACCTACCCCTCATCGGAGTCCGATGACCGACAGCCCCGTCCCTCCGGCCCACGTTCCCGCGCTCGAGATGCGCGGCGTGACGAAGCGCTATCCCGGCGTGGTCGCCAACGACCACATCGATCTGGAGGTGCGTCCGGGGGAGATTCACGCCCTGCTCGGCGAGAACGGGGCCGGCAAGTCGACGCTGATGAATATCCTCTACGGCCTTGCCGATCCGGATGAGGGTGAGATCCTGATGGACGGCGAGCGCGTGAGGATTCACAGCCCGTCGGACGCCATCGACCGCGGGATCAGCATGGTCCATCAGCATTTCATGCTCGTCCCGGTGCTGTCAGTGGCCGAGAACATCCTCCTCGGCGACGAGCCGATGGCGAATCCGATTTTCCTGGACCGCAAGGATGCGCACACGCGCATCCGCCACCTCGGGAACCAGTTCGGCTTCGAGATCGACCCCGACGCGAAGGTCGGATCACTCTCCGTCGGCTGGCAGCAACGGGTCGAGATCCTGAAGGCGCTCTATCGCAGTGCGACGATCCTCGTCCTCGACGAGCCGACGGCGGTCCTCACGCCGCAGGAGACGCGGGAGATCTTTGCCGTGCTGCGCCAGCTCAGCCGCGAGCTCGGGACGTCGATCATCTTCATCAGCCACAAGCTCTACGAGGTCCTCGAGATCGCCGACCGCATCACGGTCATTCGGCGCGGGAAGGTCGTCGGCTCACGCATCCCGTCTGAGACCAACGAGGAGGACCTGGCGGAGCTGATGGTCGGCCGGGACGTGCAGCTCACCGTTGACCGCGGCGAGAGCAAGCCCGCCGGGGTCGTGCTCGCCGCCGAGGACGTTCGGGTCGCCGACGATCGCGGCCACGAGGTGGTCCACGGAGTCAGCTTCGAGGTTCGCGCGGGCGAGATCTTCGGCATCGCCGGGGTCGCTGGCAACGGGCAGGACGAGCTGGTCGAGGCGATCATGGGGCTGCGAAAGACGACGTCGGGCAAAGTCTCACTCGAGGGCCGCGACATCACCACGGCGTCGCCACGCAACCTGCACGAGGCCGGCGTCGGCTTCGTGCCGGCCGACCGACACCGGTATGGACTCGTGCTGTCGTTCCCGGTTGCCGACAACTTCGTGCTCAACGACTACCACAACGCCCCGTTCAGCCGCGGCCCCGTGCGGGATGACGCCGCGATCCGCAAGCGCGCGAAGGAGGGCGTCGCGGAGTTCGACGTGCGTACGCCCTCGGTCAGGGTGAACGCTGGAACGCTGTCGGGTGGCAACCAGCAGAAGGTGGTCGTCGCGCGAGAGCTGGGCATCAACCCAAAGCTCCTCGTACTCGACCAGCCCACGCGCGGCCTGGACGTCGGCAGCATCGAGTTCATCCACCGGGAGACGATCGAGCGCCGTACCGCGGGGACGGCTGTGCTCCTCATCTCCGCCGAGCTGGACGAGGTCCTCGAGCTCTCCGATCGCATCGGCATCATGTATCGCGGCGAGCTCGTGGCGGTCGTCGACGCACGCAAGGCCGACAAGGAGGAAATCGGGCTGCTGATGGCGACGGGCGGCAAGGTCGCCCCGGACGCCACGAAGAGCATGTCCACCGACCTGGAGCAGGCGTCGTGACGTCTGCCGAGGCGGCGCAGCGCCCGTCCTCCGCCCCACGGCCCGGTCCCGTCGCGCGCTTCATGCGCATGGCGATCATCCCGCTCGCGGCCGTCGCGGGCGGCCTGATCGTTGGGGCCATCGTCATCATCTTCTCGAGCTGGCTGCAGGGGTCGGTGGACTTCCTCCTCCCGCTCCAGGCCTACGCGAACCTCGTGGAGGGCGCATTCGGCAGCGTCCGCGGCATCTCGTTCACGATCCTCGCGGCCACGCCGCTGATCCTGGGAGGCATGGCCGTCGGCCTCGGCTTCAAGGCCGGCCTCTTCAACATCGGCGCCCAAGGCCAGTTCCTTTTTGGCGCGCTGGGCGCCGCTGCCGTTGGCGCAGCGGTGGCCGAGTCTCCGGCGATCGTGGCCGTCCCGGCGGCCGTCGCGGCCGGGATCCTGCTCGGAGCGGCATGGGGCTTCATTCCCGGCGCACTCAAGGCCTGGACCGGCGCCCACGAGGTCGTGACGACGATCATGCTGAACTTCATCGCCAGCATCTTCATCGGATATCTCATCACCGGGCCGCTCGAGGCGCCCGGGTACGCATTCTCGCGAACGGGCCCCGTCGGCAATGCGGCGTACCCGACCTTCTTCGGGACCGACATTCACTTGGGCGTGTTCATCGCATTCGCACTCGTGCCCGTGGTGTGGTGGCTGTTATGGCGGAGCACCCTCGGATTCGAGATCCGCACGGTCGGCGCGAACCCGGATGCGGCGCGCTACGCCGGGATGCGTCCCCGGTTCCTGATGATCCTCACCATGTCGCTGTGCGGGCTCCTCGCCGGACTGGCCGGCGCCGGGCAGATCCTCGGCATCAGCGGCTTCATGACCGCCTCGTACGGCACCTCCGTCGGCTTCGACGCGATCTCGGTTGCTCTCCTCGGGCGCGCTCACCCGGTGGGCATCATGTTCGCCGCGCTGCTCTTCGGAGCCATGCGCGCCGGGTCGGGCCTGATGCAGATCGAGGCCGGCATCCCGGTCGAGATCATCGATGTCATCCAGGCCACCATCCTCTTCTTCCTGGCCGCCGACGTCCTGGTGCGGCATCTCCTGCGGATCCGCGCCCCCAGCGCTGAGCCGGACGAGATCGCGACAGTCACCAAGTCGTACGGCAGCGGGACGCCCACCTGATGGAGATCCTGTACGGCATCCCGGTGCTCGGGGTGCTCTTCCAGTTCATCGGCTACGTGGTCGAGATCACGCCCGGAATCGCGCCAATCGTGCTGGGCCTTGCGACGCCGATCGCCCTGGGCGCGCTGTGCGGGGTCATGAACGAGCGCTCGGGCATCGTCAACATCGGCATCGAAGGGATGATGCTGGCGGGCGCCTTCGTGGGGTTCCTGGCCGCCGGGCTGTGGCAGCAGTCATTCGGTGGCGATCCGACGGGGCCCTTCGGCGTGACGCCCGCGCTGATCGTCGGCGTCATCGCCGCCATCCTCTCGGCGATGGCCCTCTCGGCGCTGCATGCATGGCTGTGCATCACCATCCGCGCCGACCAGATCATCAGCGGCGTCATCATCAACATCGCCGCCATCGGGCTGACCGGGTACTTCAACCGGCTCCTCATCTCGCCAAACCCGCGCCTGGGCGCCGGCACGTTCGCGACGTTCCGCCTCCCGCAGGAGGTGGTCGACATCCCGGTCATCGGCTGGCTGATCGAGATGTTTTTCGAGCAGGGACCGATCACGATGTCGGTGATCTTCTTCGTGATTGTCCTGCAGGTCCTTCTGTTCCGGTCGCGATGGGGATTGCGGACCCGCGCGGTCGGCGAGCACCCGCGTGCCGCCGACACCGTCGGTGTCGACGTCATTCGCCTGCGCTATCGCAACGTCATCGTCGCCGGCCTGTTCGTAGGGCTGGCCGGTGCGTACCTCACGCTCGAGGGAACGGGCTCGTTCCAGAACGGCATGACCGCCGGCCGCGGCTTCATCGCGCTGGCGGCCGTGATCTTCGGCCGCTGGACCCCGATCGGCGCGTTCCTGGGCGCGCTCCTCTTCGCCTACTCGGGTGCGTTCGGGCAGGCGGTGGGCATCCGGCCGCCGGGCGACGCCTTCCCCGACCTCGGCACCATCATGGAGGCGATCCCGTCGCAGGTGTACGGCGCACTGCCCTACATCGTGACGATCGTCATCCTGGCCGGCGTCGTCGGGCGTAGCGTCGCGCCGGCTGCCGTTGGCCGCCCCTATGCGAAGGAGGGCCAGTCCTGACCATGGGGGACGCGATCCTCGACAAGTCCGCCATGGGTCGCGACGTTCGCCAGTTCCACATCGGCGTGGCGCCCGGCGAGGTGAGCACGGTCGCGCTCCTGCCAGGAGACCCGTTCCGGGTGCCTCTCATCGCCGAGCACCTCACCGATGTGCGCGAGGTCGCCCACAAGCGCGAGCACCGCACGATGGTCGGGACGTATCAGGGTCGCCAGATCACCGCCACGTCGACCGGCATGGGTTGTCCATCAACGGCGATCGCCGCCGAGGAGCTGGCGCGGGTCGGCGTCACGTCGATGATCCGCGTCGGCAGCACCGCCGCGCTGCAACCCGGCATCAATCCCGGCGACCTCATCGTGAGCCAGGGCTCGTTCCGCAACGACGGCACGTCCGACGCGTACGTGCCCAAGGGCTATCCGGCCGTGCCCGACCTCGAGATCGCGCTGCGCCTCGAGCATGAGGCGCGCGAGCTCGCGGCCGGCGCCGACTACGCCGTCCACGCCGGCCTCAACGCGACCGACGACGCGTTCTACGCCGAGTCGCCGGAATGGACCACGCAGATGTCCGGACTTGGGCTTCTCAACGTGGAGATGGAGAGCTCGGCCCTGTTCGTGGTCGCCCGGCAGCGGGGATTCCGGGCCGGAATGATCTGCGCCGTGTCGAGCAACCTGGTGGAAGGTGCCAGCGTGTACGACACCCACGATCGCCTCGCCGCCGGCTGGCACCACAGCATCGAGGTCGCGCTGAGGACGGCCGTCGCGCTGTCCCTGTGACCGACCGACCGCCGGGCGCCTTCGTCGGCCTCAACCTCCATACGCACCTCGAGGGATCGATTCGACCCCGCACCGCCGCCGAGCTGGCTGCCGCGCAGGACGTCCCGACGCCTCCGGGCGGGTGGGACGAGGCGCTCCGGATGCGCGAGGCCGGCACGCTGACGACCTTCCTGGCGCACGTGGCGGCGGCGTATCCCCTGTTCTCGACGCCCGATGCGGTGAGCCGCATCGTTGCCGAGGCCGTCGAGGATGCCGCCACGGATGGGCAGGCGTATGTCGAGCTGCGCTTCGGTCCCGCGACCCACACGGCAGGCGGGCTGACCCTCTCCGACGTGATCGCAGCCGCGTGTGCGGGCCTCGCGGAGGGCACGCGCCGCTCGGGAGCGCCCGGCGGACTGATCGTGTGCGCCCTGCGGCATCACGATCCCGCCACGAACGAGGCGCTCGCCCGGGCGGCCGCCGCATTCGCCGGTCGCGGCGTCGTCGGCTTCGACGTGGCCGGTGACGAGCTCCTGTTCCCATCGCTTGAGGCGATGGAGCGTCCGTTCGCCATCGCCGCGGCCGCCGGCCTGGGCCTCACCGCCCACGCGGCCGAGGCGGGCAGCGCCCATCACGTTCGGGAGGCGGCTGGGCGGCTCGGCGCCCGGCGCATCGGTCATGGGATCCGGGCGGTCGACGACGAAGAGGTCGTTCGATGGGCGGCCGAGGAGGGAATCTGCTTCGAGCTGTGCCCGACGTCGAACGTGCTGACCGGCGCCGTGGCGTCGTACGCGGAGCACCCGATCCGGGCCTTCGTCGATGCCGGCTGCGACGTCGTCATCGGCGACGACGATCCGACCACGACCGGGGCGCCGCTCTCCGCCGAGTTCGCCCATCTCGTCCACGACACCGCCGTGGGAGCCGATGAGATCCAACGCATTCACCGGACGTCGGTCGAGCGTGTCTTCTGCGACGACTCGACGCGCGCCGCGCTCCGCTCGCTGATCGGCGGCGCTCGCGGCGGAGCGCCCGCTTCCTAGTCCGAGCCGACCTTCACCGGCAGGTGCGGATGCGTGGCCGGGGGCTCGCGCAGGAGATCGACGGAGCGGCCGATAGCGGCCATGTCGCGCACGACCGCAACGTGGTCATAGTCCACCGAGCGGAAGCCGACCGCGATGTCCGGCTCGCCGATGTAGACCACGGCGTAGCGAGCCCGCGCGTCGCCATCGGTCCCGCAGCCGACTGAGCCGACGGCGACGAAGTGCGCCTGGCCGACCACTCGGTGGAAGGCCTCGTGGGTGTGCCCGAAGCAGAACAGGTCGTCCGCCTCGTCGCTGGCGATCCGGGCGAAGACGCGTGACGGCCGGGAGGCCCACAGGTAGTCGTTCGCCCGCAGCGGGGAGCCGTGAAAGAAGTAGACCGATCGGCCGGCCAGCGTCACCCGCAGCGTGGTGGGGAGCTGGCGCAGCCACGCCTTGTTGTCCTCGGTGAGCTCGGAAGCCGTCCACGTCATCGAGGCGTTGCCCTCGAGCTCGGCCTCGGTCGTCGCCCAGGCCGCGCCCGTCTGCTCGCGGTCCATGCCGACCGCCTCGTCCCAGTTGCCCTGCACGGTCGGGATCTCGAGGCGACGCAGCTCGTCGACCACCTCGTTGGCGTGCGGTCCGCGACCGACGACGTCACCGACGCAGTAGAGGCCGTCGGCACCGATGCGCGCCACGTCGTCGAGGACGGCGCGCAGCGCCGGCAGGTTGGCGTGAATGTCCCCGATCACCGCGATTCGCATGCGCGTGATTCTCGCGGACCATCGGAGGGGCCCGCAATCCCCCGATCGAGGGACCATCGGGGTGTGACGTAACGTTCGGTGCTGGGCGGTTGCGGACGCTCGTGACCGGTCCGGTCCGCGAGCCGGAAGGCCCTAGGAGGCGGCGCCCACCATCGCCGGCGCGGCGAGGACGCTGACCCGCCCCGCGACGGTCCGTGCCACCTCGCGCAGTGCCGCGGCCGCCGGTGACGCATCGCCGCCAGGGTACTGGGTCGAGGTGATGGGCACGCCGGCGTCGCCGCCCGACCGCACGCCCGGCTCGATGGGGATGCGACCGAGCACGTCGAGGTCGAGCTCGCGCGCGATCTTGTCGCCGCCGCCCGATCCGAAGATGTCGTGCTCGCTGCCGCAGTCGGGGCAGACGAACGCGCTCATGTTCTCGATCACGCCGAGCGTGCGGACGTTCACCTTGTTGAACATGCCCACCGCCTTGCGAGCATCGAGCAGGCTCACCTCCTGCGGCGTGGTGACGATCACCGCGCCGGTGAGCGGGATGAGCTGCGAAAGGGAGAGCGCAGCGTCGCCCGTCCCCGGCGGCAGGTCGATGACGAGGTAGTCGAGGTCGCCCCACTCCACGTCGCGCAGGAACTGGGCGATGGCGCTGTGGATGAGCGGCCCACGCCAGATGACCGGGGCGTTTGGATCGAGGAAGTACTGGATGCTCATCATCTTCACGCCGTGCGCCATCACCGGGTTCGGGCGCCCATCGGTGCCGGTAACGTGCGCGCCCTGGGTGCCCATCATGAGCGGGACGTTCGGTCCGGTGATGTCCGCATCCAGGAGACCGACGCTCGCGCCATCGCGCGCCAGGCTGACGGCCAGGTTGACCGCGACGGTCGACTTGCCGACGCCGCCCTTGCCGGATGCGACGGCGATCGTATTGCGGACGCCAGGGATGAGGTTGGCGGCCGGGCCGCCGAACGAACGCTTCACGTTGCTCGCCCAGTCGACACGCACGAGGCTGGCACCGAGTGTCGAGAGCGCGTCGCCGATGTCGCTTTCGATGGTCGCCTTCAACGGGCATGCCGGCGTGGTGAGCTCGACCGTGAGGTCCACGACGCTGCCGTCGATCGAGATGCTCTTCACCATCCCGAGCGAGACGAGGTCGCGCCCGATCTCGGGGTCCTTCACCTCGCCGAGTGCGGCGAGGATGTTCTCATCGGTCAGCTGGTTGGGCATGGCTGGGCTCGGGGCTCCTCGATGCGGGGGCCGATGCGGCCCCCTGAGCCTAGCAGAGCGTTGCCCCGCCTTCACACAACCTTTGTTGAGCCGCTACCTCATGCGCCGCACGGTGAAGCGGATGGCCACGGCGCAGGCCATCGCCGTGGCAAGCGCCGCAGCCGCCAGGATGCCCGGCAACGAGCCACCGTCCCCATCGGTGACGCTCGTGTCGGGAAGCAGGCTTGCCGCGGGCGTCGGTGCCGTTGTAGGCGCCGAGGTCGGGACCGGGGTCGGCACGGAGAAGCTGACCGACAGCTGGACCTCGAGCACAGGGTCACCCGTCTGCGCGATCGTGCCGTCCGCGGCGATCGCAACGGTCGCATCCACTCCGAGGTCGGCGGCCTCCTGCAGTGACGCCCTCGACGCGTCGTCGATGACCGCGGCGGGGATCGTCGCCGCGCCAACCATCACGTCACCGCCGGGGAGCATCGTCACCGGGCCGGCCGCTTCGGTCTCGCCGAAGAAGCCATCGGGGATTCCGGTCGTGATGTCGACGAAGAAGGTGACGCTCAGGATTGCGCCGGTCTGGGCGGGAATCCCGATGAGCGTGCCGAATGCCGGATCCCCGTCGACGAGCTCGGCCGGCGCGGCAAGGCGCCCACCGATCACATAGGCGTCAGCGCCCGGTCCGAAGATGTCGGGAACGAGCTCGACGGTCCCGGTGACCGTGCACTGCTCGACGAACGCGATCCGCACGATCGCGTCCGCGACGCGCGTGACCTCGAGGCAGGTCGGAGCGCCGTTGCCGAGGGAGGAGAGGTTCGTGTCAGCCGGGGGCACGAGCTCCGCGTCCGCGGCGATCGCCTCGATCGATCCGTCAAAGCCGAACCTGATGGAGCCCGCAGCGGGAGCCACCGGGTCTGGCGCGACGTAGTCGAAGTAGGTACCGGCCTCGATGGTCGTCGTCTCTCCGCCGCCCACGGTCACTCCGGCCGCGACAACGAGGGCGATGGCCGCGAGCGGGATGCTGACAAGGCGCAGATAGGGCCGTATGGGGATGCGCATCGGATCGAGTCTCCTCTTGGGCGACCGTCAGGGCCGCACGGATGTCAAGCCAGGCCGTCGAAGAGACTCGCCTCGCCATCGGTTGGGGCCGGCAGCGCGGACGCAGCCAGCCGGTAATGCTCGGTGGCGAGGAACGCGCTCCTCGCCTCATCCCCCCAGTCGTGAAACGGTCCGGCCGAACCGGTCTGAGAGACGTGCCGGGCGATGGCCGCCAGCTTGAGCGGCGCCAGATCGCCGAGCTCGAGACCGACGGTCGGCTCCGCGCTCGATCCGTAGTCGGTCGGCGCCCGATCGCCGAGCGTCGCGAGCGACGATGGCGGAACGACCAGGTGGTAGAGCTTCGCGGCACGCCACGCCACCTGGTCCTCGTCGATGTTGTCCTCGTAGGCCAGGGGCTGGGCGGCGCGCTCGTACGCCGCGCTCACGGCGCGGGCGAGGACGATGTGGTCGGTGTCACCGGTCACCCCGTCCGGGCCGAAGCTGAGGATCACCTCGGGGCGGTGCATGCGGATCGGCTCCACGATGCGCCCGACGAGCTGGTCGAAGTTGGCCCGATCGAGCTCGCCCTCCGCGTAGTCGAGCATCCGAACGGCCCTGACTCCCAGAACCGCCACCGAGCGTCGCAGCTCGTCCTCGCGGACGGTGTCGAGGTTGCGCCACGTGACGGCGTTGAGCTTGAGGTCACGGTTCTTGCCGCCCGGCGCCGGCGCCTTGGCGACGAGGCGCGAGTCGAACCAGCCGCGCGTCGCGCACACGAGCACCACGTACGCCCCCTCGGACGCGGCCGAGGCGATGGCGCCGCCGAAGCCGAAGGCCTCGTCGCCAGGATGCGCCACGACGACCATGAGGCTCCGTGCGGGGGCGCGCTCGCGCACTGGCCGCCAGAGCGATGACACGGGCGGGAGTATACGAGCCTAGGAGCCGACCTCGACGGGGATCGCCGCATGGCCGTTTCCGTCCCGCACGCGACCGGTGACCGAGCTTGCGATCACCGGTGCACGGTCCAGGAAGCTGGCATCGGCTCCGATGGCGATGGCGCGCTCGACCTCGTCGAGGGAGAGGATCTCGTGGCGCATGAGGAGCTGAAGCTCGTCGCGCAGGTACGTCCGCAGCATCTCCGGCCCGTCGGTGCTGATCGTGAACCGCACACCGTGATCGACCATTGCCCTCACCACTCTCCGGATGTCGGCGACGTTGCGCAGCACCCCGGTGTTC
Source organism: uncultured Chloroflexia bacterium (assembly GCA_963828485.1). Taxonomy (GTDB): domain Bacteria; phylum Chloroflexota; class Limnocylindria; order QHBO01; family QHBO01; genus JACDBZ01. The sequence continues at coordinate 63,797 of CAWHEV010000010.1, read as the reverse complement.
AGGTTCGAGCTGGGGCAGACTTCCAGGACGGTCCCCCGCTCACGCAGCGCATCGAGCACCCGCGGGTCGTCGGCACTGTGGACGCCATGGCCGATGCGATCCGGGTCGAGCGCCTCGAGCGCCGCGCGCACCTCGTCGGCGCCTCCCGTCTCGCCGGCGTGGACGGTCAGGCCCAGCCCAGCACGCCGGCACTCGGCGTAGATCTCCGCGTAGTCCGCGAAGCGGAACCCGTCGACGGCCGGGCCGGCGATGTCGATGCCGACCACGCCGCGGCTCTGCCACGCAATCGCCTTCGCGGCGATGATCTCGTTGAGCGCACGCGAGAACCCGCGGTCGAGGCAGAAGATGAGGCCGGCGCGAACCTGCGGATACTCGAGCACGGCCCGGTCCATGCCCCGCGCAGCCGCCGCGATGATGTGGTCGAGATCCTGCTCTCCGCCGCGGTTTCGCTTCATCGGATTGAAGCGCAGCTCGACCTGCGTCACGTTGGTGCGCCGGTATGCCCCGCCGATCACCTCGTAGACGCTGCGCTCCACCGCGGTCGGACTGGACTGGATCAGCTCGGTCCAGTGAAAGAGGTCGAGATAGGCGTCGAATCCCCGACGTCGCCGTCCGACGGTGATGAGCTCACGGAAGGCCCAGTAGTCCTTCGTTGGCAGGCGGATACCCTGGGCGTGGGCGATGCCCCACATGATGGCCGGGGTGACCGCCGCGCCGAGGTGCACGTGGAGCTCGCTCAGGGGCGTGCGAGGGTCGAGGCGCGGTCGGGACATTGGGCTCCGGGACTCGTGTTCGGCGGAGTGTAGCGCACGGGCCCGATGCTAGAATCGGCCGCGAATGGAGCTCATCCGCGACGCCATCGAGTGGGTCGGCAACGAGGCCGGTGCGTTCATCTTCACCATGGGGCCCTACCTCCTGGTCGGGCTCGTCGGCCTGTATGTCCTCTGGCTCCTCATCGGATACCTCCGCGTCAGCCAAGTTGGCCTCGGCGAGGGTCGTGGCCAGCAGCCGGCCGTCCCGCTGTCATCCTCCGGCGGCGATGTCGCGCCGCCCCGCGGCGCACCGTACTGTCCGTTCGACGGCCTGCAGTACCCACTCGGCGCGCGATTCTGCAGCTCGTGCGAGCGCGATCTCCAGGTCGACTGCGTCAGGTGCGGCGCAACCTCGGCGGCGTCCGAACCGTCCTGCTACCGGTGCGGCACCCCCAAGGGTGCGCACTCGAGCCCTCTCCTCGGCTGACCGGTCGGCGCCGGTCGGCCCAACAGACCGGATCGATCGATGACGACCCTCCTCTCGCTCCTGATCATCGCGTCCCTCGGGGCGCTGCTCGCTGCCGCCGCGGTCGGCATCGGCGCTGTCCTGGTCGTGGTCGCTCGTCGCGCGCCGGCCACCGAGCCGATCCTCAGCTCCGGCGGAGAGGAACCGATCACGGCGCCGCGCGTCACCATGGCCCTACTTGCGGCAGCGACGGTTCTCCTCGTCGCGGCGCTCCTGCTCCGCGCGGTGATCGTCGGGCACGCACCCTGGTCGAACCTTCACGAGTTCAGCCTGGCCTTTGCGGCCGGGCTGCTGGTGACGTACCTGCTCCTCGCGCGGGCCCATGCGATCGCCGGCCTCGCGCCGCTCGTGGCGCTGCTGGCCGCCGGGCTGATCGGGTTCGCGCTGAGGCTGGACGACCGCGTCGACCCCCTCGTCCCGGCACTCCAGCAGCCGCTGCTCCTCACGATTCACGTCGGGACGGCAGCCGCCGCCTACGCGGTCGCCGGCGTCGCCTTCCTGGCGGCCGCAGCCGAGATCGCTCAGCGCCGCGCAGGCAGCCGCATCTCGGCGCTTCCGGACGCCGCAACCCTGCGGACCGTCGGCCATCGCGCCGTACTTGTCGCCTTTCCGATCCTGACGATCGCCATCGCGCTGGGATCAGTCTGGGCCAACCTCGCCTGGCGCTCGTACTGGAGCAACGATCCCAAGGAGCTGGCCGCGGCCGCCACGTGGCTCGTGTTCGGTGCATACCTTCACGTCGCAGGGCGGCGCGACCGGTGGGAGTCGCTCGCGCCATGGCTGATCGTGATCGGCTTCGCGGGGGTGCTCTTCACCTACATCGGCGCCGGGCTGTTCATCGTCGGCGAGCACTCGTACGGGACGCCGTAGCGTGCTGACGCGGGAGATAGCCGTCGCGACGGGCACCGCGCCATCGCTCACGGACCTGACCGATGCCTGCGAGGGCTTCCTGGCCGAGGTCGCGGGCGAGGGTGACGGACTGCTGTCGTTGTTCGTGCCGCACGCCACGGCCGGGATCGTGGTGGTCGAGCTCGGTGCCGGGTCGGACGCCGATCTCCTGGCGGCCCTCGAGCGTCTGCTGCCGCGAGACGAGCGATGGCGCCACGTCCACGGCTCGCCGGGGCACGGCGCCGATCACGTCCTGCCGCTCCTCGCGTCGCCCTCCCTCACCGTACCGGTGCTCGCGGGCCGCATGGCACTCGGCACGTGGCAGTCGATCGCGCTGCTCGATCCGAACGGCGACAACCCGCGACGAACGGTGCGGCTCAGCTTCCTGGCCGGCTGACGGGTCCTCCGAGCTCGGCCACCTGCTGCATGAGCCTGGCGGGATCGCGTGTCGGCTCCATGCACGCGTACCCGCGACAGGCGTAGGCGGTGGCGGCGTCGCCCACCGGCTTCCCGACATAGAGGGGCCACTCGGACTGGGCGTCACCGGCCACCACACTCGTGATGACCAGGTCGGGTGCGTACGGCGCGGCGGCGGCCTCGCGCAGGGCCTGCGCGTCGCTCCCGTCGGAGGCTCCTGCCACGACGACATCGATCTGCTCGCCCAGGAGCCGATCCGCGGCGCACAGCATGCGACCGAACGCGGTCGGCTGGCGGTCGAGTCCCGATGCCACGGCCCGCAGGATGGACGCGGCGCGGCGCGCGAGCTCCTCGTCGCCGGTGACGAGCGCCATGCGCTGGAGAAGGTCGGCCGCCATGCTGTTGGCCGACGGGGTCGCGTTGTCGACCAGGCCCCGTGGCCGGCTGACGGCAAGGTCGTGCTCGTCCGACGTGTCGAGGAGGGTGCCCGCCGTGGGATCCCAGAAGCCGTCGAGGAGCGTCGTCAGGAGGCGGCGTGCCAGGTGGAGCGGCTCCGAGAGCCCGAGCGCCGCGTGGGCCTCGAGGAGCCCGTCCGCAACGGCCGCGTAGTCCTCGGCGAACGCGGGCGTGTGAGCCCGGCCACCGCGGGCCGTCCTCCACAGCCGATCGCCATCGCGGACCAGCGTGCGGCCGATGAAGGCGACGAGGTCGCGCGTGGCATCGAGGTATCGCGCGTCACGCAGGATGACGGCGCCCAGGGCAAGTGCGCGCAGCGCCAGCCCGTTCCAGGCAGCCAGCTGCTTGTCATCACGCGCCGGGCGGACTCGTCGCTCGCGCGCCGCCTGCAGGGCATCCCGCGCTCGGCGAACGAGCTCATCGGGAGCCGCGGAGCCGGGACGGTGAAGCACGTTCGTCCCCTCCCAGTTCCCCGCCTCGGTCACGCCCCAGTGCGCGGCCACAACGCCCACGTCATCCTCGCGCAGCCCCCCGTCGGCGAGCGCCCTCGAGAACTCGTCCCACGGCCACGTGTAGAACAGGCCCTCGATGCCCTCCGAGTCTGCATCGAGCGCCGACGCGAACCCGCCCTCCTCCGTTCGCAGCTCACCGAGCATGAAGTCAAGGGTCTCGCGTGCCACGCGCGCGTATCGCTCCAGGCCGGTGGCCCGATGGGCCTCGAGATACGCATGGGCCAGCAGCGCGTTGTCGTACAGCATCTTCTCGAAGTGCGGGACGAGCCAGTGCGCATCGGTGCTGTAGCGGGCAAAGCCGCCACCCAGCTGGTCGTTGATGCCACCGTCCGCCATCGTGTCGAGCGTACGCGTGACCATATCCAGGATGGCGGGGTCGCCGGAGCGCCGCCAGGCGCGAAGCAGGAACTCGAGCGTCATTGGCGCCGGGAACTTCGGCGCACCGCCGAAGCCTCCGTGCGCGGCATCGAACGAGGCTCCGATCCGCTGCACGGCGGCGTCGAGCTGACGTCGCTCGGGATCCCGGTTGCCGGCAGCCACCGCCAGCTGCGCGGCGAGGTGGCTGGCAAGCGCCACGGCCTGCTGCTCGACCTCGGTCCGCCGGGTCGCGTACGCGTCGGCGACACCGGCCAGCACGCGTGGAAAGCCCGCCATCCCATGCCGGTCATCGGGCGGGAAGTACGTCCCGCCGAAGAACGGCTTCAGGTCCGGCGTCAGGAAGACGCTCATCGGCCATCCGCCCGAGCCGGTCATGGCCTGGACGGCGGCCATGTACACGTCATCGAGGTCGGGGCGCTCCTCGCGGTCGACCTTGATCGAGACGAAGTGCTCGTTCATGAGCGCCGCGATCTCGGAGTTCTCGAAGCTCTCGCGTTCCATCACGTGGCACCAATGGCACGCCGCGTAGCCGATCGAGAGGAAGATCGGCCGATCCTCGGCGCGGGCGCGTCCCAGAGCTTCAGGGCCCCACGGGTACCAATCGACCGGGTTGTGCGCGTGCTGGAGCAGGTACGGGCTGGTCTCGCCGGCAAGGCGGTTGGGCATGGGACCAGTGTCGCACGGGGTCCTCCTGCACGCCCAAGGGTCCAGATTTTCACCACATGAGCGTTACGGAGTTGGATCGACGGCGAACGGTCAGATCGGCGGCCTGACGTTCACCCGGTGAAGATCCGGACCGTTCGCGGCCGGTGGCGCCTCGCAACGTTCACCCGGAGAAGATTCGGACCGTTCGCGCCCTCTGGTGCCGCGCAACGTTCACCTGGAGAGAACGCGGACGGTTCGCGACAGGCGGCCTCAGCCGCCGGGCTCGCCACCGAACTGCTCGGCCGAGAGCTTGGCGTACAACCCCTCCTGGCCGATGAGCTCCGCGTGCGTGCCGCGCTCGACGATCCGGCCGCGCTCCATGACCAGGATCTGGTCGGCGCGCAGGATGGTGCTGAGCCGATGCGCGATGGCGATCGTGGTGCGACCCTCCATCAGCCCGGCAAGCGCGGACTGGATGAGCCGCTCGCTGACGGTGTCCAGCGCCGATGTGGCCTCGTCGAGGATCAGGATCCGCGGGTCCTTGAGGAGCACGCGAGCGATCGCGACGCGCTGCTTCTCCCCGCCGGACAGCTTGTAGCCTCGCTCGCCGACGACGGTGTCGTACCCATCGGGCAGCTCGAGCACGCGCTCGTGGATGGCCGCGGCTCGCGCCGCCGTCTCGATCTCGTCCATCGTCGCGTCCGGCTTGGCGTAGCGCAGGTTGGCGAGGACCGTGTCGTGGAAGAGGTACGTCTCCTGCGTCACGACTCCGATCACTCGACCCAGCGACTGGAGGGTCAGCCGCCGCACGTCGATGCCATCGATCGAGACCGACCCGGCGGCAACGTCGTACAGACGCGGGATGAGGTAGGTCGTCGTCGTCTTGCCGCTCCCCGACGGGCCGACGAGGGCGACGAGCTGGCCGGGCGCTGCGGCGAAGCTGATCTCCTCCAGCGCGAAGGGCCGGATGGGCAGCGGCACGGCTCGTCCCTCGGCCTCCGCCTCCGCCGCCTCGGCAGCGACCGCGATCTGGGCCTGGACCACCGGATAGCGGAACGACACCTCGTCGAAGCGCACCTCGCCACGCACGGTCGCCTGATCCAGCGCAACCGCGTCGGGCGCATCGGTGATCTCGTGCTCCATCTCGAGGTACTCGAAGATGCGGTCGAACAGGGCCAGGGCGCCCTGGATCTCGACCTGGACGTTGAGCAGCTGTCCGAGCGGGAAGAAGAGGCGCGACTGCAGCGTGGTGAAGGCGACGATGGTGCCGATGCTGATCGAGGTGTCGCCGCCGATGATGAGCGAGCCGGCCAGCAGGTAGACGAAGGCCGGCATGATGCTGAAGAACGTTCCGATGAGTGCGAAGAACCAGCGGCCGATCATCTGCCCGCGGATCTGGAGGTCGCCGAGGCGCTGCGACTCGCGCTCGAAGCGGGCGATGGACGCCTCCTGCTGGCCGAAGGTCTTGCTCAGCAGGATGCCGGAGACGGAGAGCGACTCCTGGGTGATCGCGCTCACCTCGGCCAGCGACTCCTGCGTCAGGCCAGAGACCTCGCGGCGGACCTTGCCGACGCGGAAGGTGATGTAGGCGAAGATCGGCATCAGGCCGAGGCTGAGCACGGTGAGGCGCCAGTCGAGGATCACCATCGCGATGACGGTCGTGAGCACCGTGGCGACGTTCGAGAGGAGCGTGGCCGCCGTGTCGGTCACGACCGACTGGACCCCGCCGACGTCGTTGCTGATGCGGCTCTGGATCTCGCCGGTGCGCGTCTCGGTGAAGAAGCGCAGGGGCATGGCCTGGAGGTGGCGGTACAGCGCGACGCGCAGGTCGTTCATGACACGCTGACCGACGACGTTCGACAGGTACGTCTGCCACACGCCGAGCGCGCTGGTGATGATGGGCAGCACGATCATCAGGGCGCATTGGATCCACAGCAGGCCGAGATCCTGTGGCCCGGTCAGGTTGTCGATGACGAGCTTGAGCAGGATCGGGTTGACGACGCCGATGCTGACGCCGATGAGGATGAGGACCCCGATGAACGACAGGCGCAGGCGATAGGGCCTGAAGAAGCCCCAGATCCTGATCAGCGTTTGCCGATCGCTCCCCGGACGTCGGGTCAGATCGGGCTCAGCGCCCCCGAGCGCGGCCCACGCGCCCCGGCCGCCGGAACCGCGGCGCGTCATTCGAGAATGATCGAGGCGAACGCCTGCGCCAGGGCCATCCCCTGCGGCTCGCCGATGAGCCGGGCACGCTCCCTCATTCGCTCCCCGACGTCGTCCGGGTCGACCTGGCTGACGTGGGCCAGGATCGATCGCAGGCCGGTCTCGAAGGTGTCGGCCACGTCGACCCACAGGTTTGGCTGCTCGACCCCGGTGAGGAGGACCTGGCGCACCTTCCACGGTTCGAGCCGCTCATCGGTCCACAGCTCCGGGAAGTTCAGGTGGTCGCGAGCGGCCGGATACACGGCGGCAAGCGTCGCCTCGCCGGTGGCGAGGTGGTCGGGGTGGCCGATGAAGGGGTTGTGGTCGAGCCGGCGCTGCGGATTCTGGGTGATGACGACGTCCGGGCGGAAGCGACGGAGCTGCCTGGTGATGTCACGGCGAACCTCGAGCGTCGGCTGCAGGTAGCCGTCGGGGTAGCCGAGATGCACGATCTCGCTCACGCCGAGCAGGTCCGCCGCGTCACGCTGCTCCGCGTGGCGCGTCGCCGACAGCAGCTCCGGCGTCATCGTCGGATCCTCGGTTCCCTTGCCGCCATCGGTCGTCACGACGTAGTCCACCCGCGCGCCGGCGGCCGCCAGCTTGGCGATCGTGGCGCCAGCACCGAACTCCGCGTCATCGGGATGGCTGATCACGACCAGCACGCGCTCGAGCGGGGTGATGAGCTCGTGACGTTCGGAGGCCTCGATCATGGGTGGTCCATGCTACCGGATTGACCCGTTCGGGCCCCCGGGACATACTGCCCCGCAGTATGGAGACCGATGCGCGCGCCACCCACTTCCGTCACTCCTACACCAAGGACAAGCGCGACCTGGTCACGCGGCTCCGACGAATCGAGGGTCAGGCGCGCGGGCTGCAGCGCCTGGTCGACGAGGAGGCCTACTGCCTGGACGTGCTGCAGCAGGTCGAGGCGCTCACCGCCGCGGCGGACCAGGTGGCCCTGCTCCTGGTCGAGGACCACATCGACGGGTGCCTCACCCATGCCATCGAGACGGGCCAGGGCCGCCCCTACGTGGACGAGGTCATGACGGTCGTCCGGCGCACGATGGGCCGTCGTGCGCCGCGCCGGAGGGCCGGCGGACCGTCGTCTTAGGGAGTGCCGCAGGGGGGAACCACGGCACTCCCGCGAGAGTCTAGCGTCTCGTCCGACGAGCGAGCAAACAAGTCGCCGCGCTACTCGCCGAACATCGTCAGCTGCTCCCCGCCGCGCTCGATGAGCGGGTCGAGGCCGAGCACTGGCTCGAGCCACTCCATGCGAGCGCCGGTGCGCCCCGCGAGGGTGTCGAGGTGCTGCCACTTGAGCACGTGCCAGTTCTGACGCTCGATCTCGGATCGCAGCCACGGTGAGCGCTGCAGCTTGAAGCGCAACAGGTCGCCGCGCTCTGCCGGGATGACCAGGAAGCGCGCCTGCTGCTCGCCGACTGGGATCTCGCGCCCTCGCTTGAGCACCGCCTCACCCACCATGGCGGTCCACTCGACCTCGAACAGCAGCGCCAGCTTGCCCCGCACGTACCAGATCACGTCGACCGCCCCGAGCGCGTCGGCGGGCGCGCGCATGACGAGCGGAAGGTAGACGCGTCGCTCGTCGTCGGCGAGCCGATCGAGCAGCACGCCTTCCCCGATCGGCCGATCGTGCTCGCGTGCCGCGATCCAGGCGCGAAGGCCAAGTCGGTGCGCGTAGTCGGCCAGGACGGAGATCACCCGGGCGTGATCCGCGGCGCGCTGCGCGGGCTCGTCATGTGTCCCGAGCGACCCGAGCTCACCGGGTGCCACGTACGACGCCAGGCAGGCCCGCACCAACTCCTCGTCCGGTGCCTGGAGGCCGGGGAAGAGCCGGTAAATGCGATCGAAGAAGCCGGACTCGTCGATGCGGCCGGCGGTCGAGAGAATCGACCACGTCGCCCACTCGACCCGATCGGCGAGAGGGCGCTCGGCCACGTCCGGCTCGCGCAGCCACCACTGCGGATGGCTCTCGTCGCCGATGCGCTCGAGCGTCGGGTGGTCCTCACGCCACAGCTCCTCGCGCACGAGGCTGGCCAGGAAGTGTGGCCCTCCCGACTCGATGCGGTCCGGTGAGGAGCCCTCGTCGTCTCCGGGCCTCGTCGCCGCGACGCGCCGGAGCAGGCCCGTCCGGCCGAGCTCGGCCACCACGGCTGCGACGACGCGCGCCAGCCCGGCGGGCTCGCCACGATCGCGCAGGAGGGCGACGGCGGCGCTGTCGATAGCGGCTGCGAGCTCGGGATACGTGAGGTGGCCGCCCTCGACACCGAGCCTGAGCGGGTTGGGCGTCACCGCGCGGCGCAGGCGGTCTTCCGCTGAGGGCTTGCGCAGATGGAGCACGAAGCCGTCGCCGGCGCGGACCGATTCACGGTGAATGACATGGACGAGCTCGAGGCCGGAAGCCGCAGCAGCGACCGCGGTCGAGAGCAGACGCTCCGGATCCGGGCCCTCGATCAGCAGGCTGCACCAGCCGCCGGGCTTGAGCGCCTCGATCGCCGACGCCAGCCCGTGCCGCAACGCGGTCGCCTCGGCCCCCGACGCCTGGCCGCCGGCGCCGAAGATCGGCTCCAGGCGCAGCGTCTCGGCCGCCTCCCTGCCGAGGATCCACGACGTGGCGAGATACTCGTAGGACAGCTCGTCGATCGTCGGGCTCGCGGGCGGTGCTGAGACCACGAAGTCGACCCCCTCGGCCGGCAGGTACTGCCCCACGACCGCCGCCCGCGACCGCAGCCAGAGCACGTTCGCCGCACCCATACCGCCCAGCTCGCCGTAGTCGGCGGCGAAGCGCACCTCCTGCCGCCCTCGCGGCACGGCGGCGATCGCCGTCCGCACGTCTCGGTAGGCCTCCTCGAATGCGCGCCAGGCGTTGACCTCGCGCTGGTGCCGGCTCGCCGGTTGGCGGACGTGGCCGGCGGTGATGCGCAGCGAGGCGACGCGGCCGGGGTAGCCGTTGAGGCGGCTCGCCGGGAGCAGGCAGGCGGCCAGTGCGATCTTCAGCACCGCGGCGGTGCCGGTGTCACGCACCTCGGATTCGATCTTGGTCCCGATGGCGTGCAGCGCGTACAGGTTGCGCGGCGTGTAGAGGTCGAGCAGCTCCTCCACGAGGTCGTCCCGCCCGTCGAGCACGGGGAACCGCGCCTTCAGCTCGAGATACTGCGGGCTGCTCCTCACGCCGCCGGCAGCCGCGACCGGGACCGGGTCGGGCATCACGGTCGACGCGAAGCGCGGACCCCCCGATCGAGGGCCGCTCGGCGGATCTGCCGGGAGGGAAGGTGGATCCGGCGGGCCGCCCAGCTCGCCGAGCGGAGAGTCGGCGCCCTCATCCAGGCCGTCGGAGGGCGATTCAGGCTCGGCTCCCGAGGGCTCAGCGGCCTCTTCCGCACGGGTACCGGGATCCGCGCCGACGAGGCCGACCGGCGCGGGCGGCAGGTCCTCGGCCATCGCCTCGTCAACCGGAACCGGCCCGGGACGCGCATCGCGCTCGATCCCCAGCTTGGCCAGGTCGATCTCGTCGACGGGCGCCACGCGTTCCTCGGGCCCGCCCAACGACGCATCACATCCCGAGCAGCGATAGACCTTGCGGCCCGGGGCATCGCCATCGCGCGGCCAGATGAACTGGTCGACGACCACCGGCCGCCGGCAGGCGGCGCAGCGCGACGCGTAGAGCTCCTCGATGTGCTGCCGGAGGGGAACGTCGACGCGCCGGGCGCTGGCGAGCTGCGTGAAGGCGGCGTCGAGGACGGCCGCATCGGGTGCTGTCAGGAACGCGATGGCCGCCAGCTGCCCGAATGGACTGGGGTCGGAGGCCACCGCGCGCATGTCGTGAGCGATGGCGCGCCGGGCGGTCCAGCCGGTGCCCGCCCACGGATCGAGGATGGTATCCCCGGCGGCCGCGAAGGCGGAGAGCTCGGCGTCGATGACGTTGTCGGCCGGGGATGGCCGATGGCGCTCGAGAAGCGCCAGTCCGGCGGTGCGCCGTGGGAGGACGACATGGTCTGCTCCGGTGCGCTCCGCCTCGGTCATTGGGCCTACGTCTCTTCTACCAGCTCCTCTTCGAGCTCGGGCTCCGCGGAGTACTCGGGGAGGGTCGTGTCGAGCTCCTCGACCTCCTCGGTGTCCTCATCGGCCTCTTCCGTCTCGTCCTCGTCATCGTAGCGAACTGCGCTGCCCTTCATGTACGGACGAACGCCACCGCCAGGCTGGGCGCCGGTCGGGAATGACACCTTGCCGAAGTTCGACGGATGCGTGAACGACTCGCGGATGATGATGGTGACCTCGTTGGTCCCCTCGCTGACGGTCGTGATGGCCGCCTCGTAGCGGTTGCCGCCGGCGATGAGCTTCAGCAGCCGTGCGGCGATCCGGGGCTCGACCGCACCGATCACGGAGCCGGCGACGTGCGCCTCGAGCTGGTCCTTGGCGACGTGCAGCTCGACGGCGTCACCGGGCGACAGGGGCGCCAGGACGCGTGGCGAGTCCACGTTGATGACCCGGGCTCGGCCGGTCTTGCCCATCTCCTCGATGAACAGGGCCGCGGGGGCCTTGTCCGTGCGGTTCTTGCCGTTGCCAGCCGGCTTGTCGGCGGCGAGCAGGAGCCGCAGGCGCTCGGCGTTGCGCTGAGCGATCCGATTCGTGCCATCCCGCTTCAGCGCCTGCTCGTAGGCCTCGAGGGCCTCGGCGTGGCGGCCGAGCTCGGCGAGCGCCTTGCCGAGCCGATTCGACGCGTCGATGTCCGGGCCGAGCTCGAGGAGCTGGCGGTTGGTCTCGACCGCGGCTTCCCACTCGCCACGCGTTGCCTGGCTGATCGCCACCTCGCTCAGCTGTCGCCGCTGGCGGGTGGTCGCGTCCGTATCTCCGGGCGCCATGGACGTAGTCATGCCTCCGAGTGCAGGTCAGGGCGAGCCGCCTCGCGGGCGAAAGAGCGCCCACTTGTACCACCGGCCCGGAGGGGTGTCAACGCGAGCCGGACCTGGAGGCCCTCAGGGCCGGAACATGAGCAGGCCGACGATGATTCCGAACACCAGCAGGGCGCCGAACTCGATGGCGACCGACCGCCCGGGATCATCGCCACGCAGCGCGTCGACCGCTCCGGCCCAGGCATAGAACGCGAGGGCGACGAGGCCGGCGAGGACGGTCGGGGCCAGGTTGAGGAGTGCGGCGGCAAGGCCGATCTGGGTCACGACCAGCACGTGCAGCAACGCCTGCCCGACCGCCTCGACGCCCATCACGCCTCGAAGCTCGGCCGACCGCATGGCGACCGGCAGTGCCAGCACCGCCACGGCGATCATTGGCGTCGGCCACGCCTGTGCCCCGAACAGAGCGATGAGGCCGGCCGTGGCGCTGAACACGATGGTCATGAGCAGCACGTCGTGGATGGTCCGACCGCCGGTCCCGCGGGCGAGGCGAAGCTCGAGGTACGTCACCGCCCAGAGCAGGACGGCCACGAGCGGCACGAGCAGCAGGCTCAGCCCGCCGGGAAGGAGCCGGCCGAAGAGGGTCGCGGCGATGCCGGCCACAGACGGCATGGCGTAGCGCGCGAGCCCAAGCTCCGGCTGGACCGGACCGATGACGTACACCGCGGCCACTCCCCCGAGGGCCAGCTGCGCCGCGATCGCCACCGCCAGCCACACCGGCTCGGCGAACCATCCGGCGGCCGCCACGGCCGCCTGCAGAACGGCGATGACCACCGCTGCGAGGCGATCCGCTCGGCGCGTGGCGCTCAGCCGCTGACGGTCGGCGAACAGGCGGCCGATCACCTGGCGATCTCGATCAGCTCGTCCGCCGTGCGCGTGGCGAGGATCTGGTCCGGGCTCAGCCAGGCGCGCCGCGCCACCTCGACGGCGTAGCGCTGCTGCGCCAGCTCTTCGGTGCGGTGCGCGTCGGACGCCACGGTGAGCCGAGCGCCGGCCTGGCCCGCGGCGCGCGCCAGCGAGTCGTCGAGGTCGAGCCGCGGGCTGCCGTTGATCTCGAGCGCGGTTCCGGAGCGGGCCGCTGCCTCGAACAGGCGTGGCCAGTCGAGCGGCAGCGGATCTCGCCGATTGACGATCCGGCCCGACGGATGCGCGAGGACGTCCACGTGGGGGTGCTCGATCGCTGCCAGCGCGCGCGCCGTGAGCTGCTCGCTGGATTGGCCCCGTCCGGTGTGGATGCTGGCGATCACGACGTCGAAGCGCGCGAGGAGCTCGTCGGGGTAGTCGAGGGAGGCATCGGCCCGGATCTCGAGCTCCGTCCCGTGGAGGATCCGGAACGGCGTGAGCTCGGCGTTGAGCCTGGCGATCTCCGTCCGCTGCTCCTCCACGCGCTCGGGGCTGAGGCCGCGGGCCACGCCGAGCGAGGGTGAGTGGTCGGTGAGAACGATGTACTCGTGGCCCATGTCACGGGCGGCCCGCGCCATGACCTCGATGGTGTCGACGCCATCGGTCCAGCTCGAGTGCGTGTGCGTATCGCCCCGGACGTCGTCGACGGTGACGAGCACGGGCAGGGTGCCGGCTCGAGCGGCCTCGATCTCGCCGCCGGACTCGCGCAGCTCCGGCGGAATCCAGGGCAGGCCCAGGCGCTCGTAGACGTCCGCCTCCTCGGCATCGGCCAGGAGCTCACCGGTCTCGATGACCGAAAAGCCCTTCTCGCTCAGTGACCAGCCGCGGTCGAGCGCCAGGCCCCGGAGCGCGATGTTGTGGTCGGCGCTACCGGTGAAGTGCACGAGGTGGCTGCCCCAGGTCGCGGGCGGGCAGACCATCAGGTCGACCTGGGGGCCGTCGCGCAGCACGATGCTCGACTTGTCGGTCCCGGCCGAGAGAACGCGCTCGACCTCGGGAAGCGCGTCGAGCGCCGCGATGACCCGTGCGGGGTCGTCGACGGCGGCGAGGAGGTCGATGTCGCCGACGGTCGCCTGCCGGCGCCGCAGCGAGCCAGCCGGCTCGATGCGCTTGACGCCCCGCACATCGCGCAGCGCCTCGAGGAGCAGGCCGACCAGCGCGTCGGCGTCGTGAATCAGGAGCCGTGTGCTGCGCTGCGCGATGCGGCCGATCCCCTCCAGCACGTTCTGCTCCGTCCGTGCCGACAGCCCCTTGACCGTTCGGAGCTGGCCGCCCTCGGCGGCGGCCCGGAGGCCGTCCACCGAGTCGATGCCCAGCTCGACGTGGAGGAGCCGCACCGTCTTCGGCCCGACGCCGGGCACCCGCAGCATCTCGAGCAGGCCCGACGGCACCTGGGCACGCAGCCGCTCGTGATATTCGAGATGCCCCGTCTCCGCGAGCTCGGCCAGCTTGGCGGCCAGCGCCGGCCCGGCACCGGCGATCCTTGGAGGCTCGCCACGGACGTAGAGCGCGGCGACGTCGTCCGGATAGCGCTCGACGACGTCTGCGACGCGACGATAGGCGACGCCCTTGTAGACGACCTCGCCGAGGATGTCGAGCATGTCGCCGATCTCGTTGAAGATCCGCGCCATCTCGGAGTTGCTGATGACGGTGTCGTCGGTGCGCGACACGCTCCTGGGTCGAGGCATCGCCGGCCATTCTACGGCCGCCGCTGCCGGTTGCAGATCAGCGCACCCGGCGGCTGACCGGTTGGCTAGATCGCCCGGCGCGGCTCGTCATCGATGCTCGGGCGGCTGTCGGCGCCCCACCGGACCGCGGCGAGATCCAGCGCGACGATGACCAGGATGGCAAGCGCGAGTTCCATCATCCTATCCCTGCAGTAACTGCTTCGAGGCCCTTTCAGTGGTTACCCGGATGCTACGCGTCGCCTTGTAACCTGTCAACGACTTTGATATGGTTACAAGCAATGGCACTGTCTCATGACGCGCGCGATGAGACGCGCGGCCCCGAGCTGTTCGTCGACTTCGCCAACGGCGCGTGGCGAACGGCCCCGGGCCTCGGCGAGTGGCTCTCTTCCGCCGGCCTGGGCCAGGCCCATAAGGCGGCGTCTCGGCTCGCGGCCGAGCTGCCGTCGTTCGTCGAGCTTCGCGGGCTGGTGCGATCCATCGCGCGCCGGATCGACGCCGGGCGCCCACCGACGCGATCGCAGGTGGCTTCCCTCAATCGGATCCTGCGCGAGAGCCCCCACTACCACGAGCTCCGCTCCGACGCCGGCGCGACGACCTTCCGCGTCGCAGAGGTGGGCGAACCGTTCGGCCAGGCTCGCGCCGCGATCGCGGGCTCGATGGCACGTTTCATCGCAGACGGCGGGGATGAGCGACTGCGGCTCTGTGCCAGCGACTCGTGCCGCTGGCTGTTCGTGGATCGCTCGCCCGGTGGCCGCCGCCGCTGGTGCGACATGAAGCTGTGCGGCAACCGCGACAAGGTGCGACGCCACCGTGCTCGAGCACGGCAAGCGCGCGCGATTTCCCAGCATCGAGCGACGTCAGCCGCGCCGGCGCTCGACACGCTGGCCTAGAATGGCGCTGATCGCTGCGCGATCGATTCAAGTTTGCAGGTGAGGCGCCCACGCTTCCGTGGACACAGGCTCCAGACGACGATTCCGGCTCGGTGATGGGCCGGTCGACAGCGAGGCCGGCGACCGCTGAGCGTCGGGCCTGACGCCTCGATGCCGACCACCCGCCGCGCCGCTGCGAGGTGGTCGAGATGAACAACTCCGAGGTCCAGACGCGCCGCCGCCGGGTGCCGGTCGTCCCGCGGCTGTTCGGCGCGCGCGGCACGACGCCCAGCACCGAGCCCGAGGAGGAGATCCGCGGGGAGCCGCGTCCCGAGATCATCGAGGCGGCGCGGCTGCGCTGGGTCCACATCGACGAGCCGCGTCTTGCGGACCGCCTGTGGCTGGAAGAGAACTTCGGGTTCCACGAGCTCGACCTCGAGGACGTCGCCAGCCACAACCAGCGGCCGAAGGTGGACGAGTACGACGAGTACCTCTTCCTCGTCATGCAGTTCCCCCGCTTCGACAAGGAGACGGGGCGACTCCACGCGGCCGAGCTCGACATGTTCGTCGGCCCCGACTACGTGATCACGCTGCCCAACGAGGAGATCCTGCCGCTGCCCGCGCTGTTCGATCGCGTCGCATCGCGGGAGGACGTCCGCGACGAGGTGATGGGCAAGGGCTCCGGATACCTCCTGTACGAGATCCTCGACCGATGCGTCGATGCCAGCTTCCCGATGCTCGGCCAGCTCGGCCGCAAGCTGCGACGCTTGGAGGACGACATCTTCGAGGGCGGACGAAGCTCGGAGATCGTCCGCGACCTGAGCAACGTCAAGCAGGAGATCATCAACTTCCGCGCCATCATCCGTCCCCAGCGGGCGGTGTTCCGCGCGCTCGAACGCGCCAAGCAGCGCTACCTGACCGAGGACCTCGACATCTACTTCGACGACCTGACCGACGCGTCCGAGCGCATCTGGGATGTCCTCGAAAACTTCATGGAGATCGTGCAGGGGCTCGAGAGCACGAACGAATCGGTCCTGTCGCATCGGCTGAACGACGGGCTGCGCGTCCTCACCGCCGTGAGCGTCATCCTGCTGCCGCTCACCCTGCTGGCCAGCCTGTTCGGCATGAACGTCCACTTTCCCGGCGAGGGCGGGCCCATCGCCTTCTGGCTGATCTTGGCCGGCATGGTGGTGATCGTGCTCGGGATGATCGTCTTCTTCCGGCGGCGGGGATGGCTCTAGCTACGCTTCGGTTCGTCACCGGGACGCTCCGCCCCGGTCATTGGGGCGCCTGGCCGTCACCAGTTATCGCATTACTGATATATCCGCTGAACGGGCGACAGGATCCGGCGCATGGGGGCCCGGACAGTCGCCTCGATTGGCCTAGGCGAGTCCGAGCGTCCCGAGCACCCCTTCCGCCGGCCTGAGGAGCTCGGGCCCGTTCGTGCCGACCCGGTTGACGGCCGAGCTCACCGGCCAGATCCGGATCGCCGCGTCCGGTGCCGGGACCATGAGCGGCATGATCGACTCGAGCTCGGAGTCCGGCGCCAGCCAGGCATCGATCGCGTCCGCGGCCAGGATGACCGGCATGCGATGGTGCAGCCGCTCGATGGCCGCGTTGGGACCGGTCGTCAGGATGGCGGCGCTCAGCAGCTCGCCGTGCTCGGCGCTCGTCCACAGGCCCGCCAGAGCGAGCATCGAGCCATCGTCCGCACCGATCGCGTACGGCTGCGGCGGCTTCGGCGCGCGATCCCACTCGTAGAAGGCATCGGCCGGGATGACGCAGCGAGATCGCCGCAGTGCCGGCCCGAATGCGGACGACTCGACTGCCGACTCGGCGCGGGCGTTGATCCATCCCGGCGAGCTCCGCCTGTCGCTCCCCCGCCAGAACGGACGAAAGCCCCAGTCGGCGGCGACCAGCCTCCGACGGTCGCCGGAGGCGACGACGATCGAGATGCGATCGGTCGGTGCCACGTTGTAGCTCCCCTCCGGGAGGGTGGGGTCAGGGTCGGCGCCGAAGAGCTCGGCGATGCGATCAACGCGCTCGGCCTGCGAGAAGCGCCCGCACATGCCGCGTCAGGAGCCGATCGGGTGCCAGACCGTCTTGATCTCGACGAACTCGCCGATGAGGTATGGCGACTGTGCCGCGGGGGCAAGCCAGTCATACCCGGTGAGCCCAGCGGCCCGAGGACGGACGAAGCGCTTCACGTTCTCGACGGCGGTGATCTCGAGGTCCGTGGCCTCGTCCACGTCGGCCCCGAATGCATCGAGAGCGTTCACGTCCATGTGGCCCGCGAGATGGCCGATGAGCTCGCGTCGCAGGCCGGTGATGAGGTTCACGACACCCCCGGGCACGTCGGAGGTGGCGAGCACCTCGGTCAGCGTCACCGCCGGCAGCGGCCGGGACTCCGAGGCGATGACGACCGCGGCGTTGCCGCTGACGATCACCGGTGCCAGGCGGCTCACCATGCCGAGCAGGCTCGACTCCTCGGGGGCGATGACGCCCACCACGCCCGTCGGCTCAGGGACGCTGAAGTTGAAGTAGCTCCCGGCCACCGGATTCACCGTGCCGATGATCTGCGGGTACTTGTCCGCCCAGCCCGCGTACCAGACCCAGCGGTCGATCGACGCGTCCACCAGCCGCGTGGCTCGTGCCCGACCGACACCCTCGGCGGCGATCACCTCGGCCACGAACTGGTCGCGTCGGCCCTCCATGAGCTCGGCGATGCGATAGAGGATCTGCGATCGGTTGTAGGCCGTCCTCGCGGCCCAGTCGGGCTGGGCCTTGCGCGCAGCGCGCACGGCCTCGCGGATGTCCTTGCGCGTTCCGCGGCTGGCGTTCGCCAGCAGCGCGCCCCGGGCGTCGAGGATCTGGTAGGCGCGGCCCGACTCGGTCCGGGGGAACGCGCCCCCGATGTAGAGCTTGTAGGTCTTGCGCACGCCGATGCGCGGGGCGCCGAGGCCGTTGGACGCGCGCCTGGCGGGCGTCGTCGTCCGGCGCGTGGCCATCAGGCGCTGCCCCTCTCGCCGTACTGCGTGGTCTCGCTGCGCTCGACCAGCACGGCGTAGGCCGGTCCGACATCGGCGACGGGCCGATGCTCGGTCCCCCGCGGAACGACGAACAGCTCGCCCTCCGACAGCTGGATCGACGCGCGCTCGGCCATCTCGATGCGGAAGATCCCGCGCCAGCACAGGAAGAGCTCGTCCTCGAGGTGGTGGTGCCACGGAAAGTCGCCCTCGAGCCTCACGAGCCGCACGCTCGTCTCGTTGACGGCCGCGAGATCAACGGGCTTCCACGGCTCGACCAGCCGGTCGGCAGCGCCATCCAGCGAGACCTCACGTCCCTGGTCGCTCACCGGCCGTTCGCCTCGGACAGGTCGAGGTACGCGCCCAGACCGTGGATGCCGCCCTCGCGCCCGTAGCCGGACTCCTTGTAGCCCCCGAACGGGCTCGTCGGATCGAATCGGTTGAACGTGTTCGCCCACACGACGCCGGCCTTCATGGCGCCGACCATCTTGAAGATGCGGCTCCCCTTCTCGGTCCACACGCCGGCGGAGAGCCCGTAGGGGGTGTTGTTGGCCTTCTCGATCGCCTCGTCCGGCGTGCGGAAGGTGAGGACCGACAGGACAGGCCCGAAGATCTCCTCCTGCGCGATGCGGTGGCTCTGGCTCACGCCGGTGAACAGGGTGGGGCGGAAGAAGAAGCCGCGGGTCGGGAGCTCGCAGTCGGGCTGGAAGATCTCGGCGCCCTCGGCGATGCCGGACTCCACGAGCTCCTGCACCTTGGCCAGCTGACCGGCCGAGTTGATGGCGCCGACGTCCGTGTTCTTGTCGAGCGGATCGCCGACGCGAAGGGTGGAGAGCCGCGCCTTGAGCTTGTCGATCAGCGGCTCGTAGACCGACTCCTGGACGAACAGGCGCGAGCCGGCGCAGCACACCTCGCCCTGGTTGAAGTAGATGCCGTTGATGATGCCCTCGATGGCCTGGTCGAGCGGCGCGTCATCGAAGACGATGTTCGCCGCTTTGCCGCCGAGCTCCAGCGTGACCTTCTTGCCCGTGCCCGCCACGGCGCGCGCGATCATCTTGCCGACCGCGGTCGAGCCGGTGAACGCGACCTTTGCGACGTCGGGGTGCGTGACGAGCTCCATCCCGATCTCGCCCGGCCCGGTGATGATGTTCACCACGCCGGGCGGCAGATCGGCCTGGCGCACGACATCGGCGAAGAGGTAGGCCGTCAGCGGCGTGGTCGAGGCGGGCTTCAGGACGACCGTGTTGCCCGCCGCCAGGGCCGGGGCGATCTTCCACGCCAGCATGAGCAGCGGGAAGTTCCACGGGATGACCTGCGCGGCGACTCCGAGCGAGCGTGGGGCCCGGTTCGGAAAGGCGTACTCGAGCTTGTCCGCCCAGCCGGCGTAGTAGAAGAAGTGGGCCGCCGCCAGCGGCACGTCGACGTCGCGCGACTCCTTGATCGGCTTCCCCGAGTTCATGGACTCGACGACGGCGAACTCGCGGCTTCGCTCCTGGAGGATGCGCGCGATGCGGTAGAGGTACTTCGCGCGTTCCCGACCCGGCAGCTTCGACCAGGAGGACCGATGCGCCTCGCGTGCCGCGCCCACCGCCCGGCCGACATCCGCCTTCGACGCGTGGGCGACCTTCGCCAGCGGCTCCTCGGTGGCCGGATTGATGACGGTGAAGGCCTTCCGAGGTTTCGCCGGACGGAACTCGTTGCCGATGAAGAGGCCGTACTCGCGCTCGAGGGTGACGTGGTCCGTCGACTCGGGCGCCGGGGCGTACTCCCAGGGGTTCTCTCCGGCGGCGAGCCCCCACGATGCCGGTGCTGGACGGCTCTCAGGCTTCTTGGCGAGGGTCATGCCGCGCGATTATCGCACTCGGAGCGCTTCGAGCCGTGGGACACGACGAGTCCCTGATCCCCAGCCCCCTTGCGGGCCGCGATTCTGTCACCGGATATCACTACGGGCATATTCGGTGACACCGCCGCCGCGGAGCAGCTCATCGCGCGCCCCGCGATTCTGTCAGCGGATATATCACTAACGTCATATTCCGTGACGCGGCGTCCCTGGACATCGAGACCCCAAATGCGACGCCCATCAACCGAAGAGGCGGCGCCAGCATCCGTCGGGCGCGACCCGCCGCGCGGCGAGGCCACGCCCGCGCCCCGTCGTCGGCGGTCGGGTGCCAGTACCGCGATCGCTTCACCGTGTTCGCATCGGGCTTGTAGTACGGCTTGGTGAGCGTGAGATGCGGGCGCTCCCAGGCCACGTCCCTGCGAAGGACTCGCGCCGGGATGCCACCGATGATGCAGTTGTTCGGGAACCGTCCCTTCACCACCGCACTCATGGCCACCACGGAGCCCGGGCCGATCGACGACCCGCCCAGGACGGCCGCGTTCCAGCCGAGCCACACGTGGCTTCCGATCGTGATGTCGCGCGAGGTGTTCACGCGCCTCCCGGTGCGCACGTCGAAGATGGGATGGGCGTCGTCGGCCCGAACCTGGTTGCCGGTGGCGAACATCACGTCGTCGCCGATGGCGACGGTCGTGCCCTCGGCCGCCGACATGATCACCTTCGAGGTGGACGTGGCGTTCCGCCCGATGACGATCGACGAGTCCTGCCCGACCCGCAGGCTGGCGACGAACCCGGAGACGCCCTTGCTGCGGCCGATCTCGATCCGTCCGTCGTCGGCGTCGAAGAGGAACTCCATCGTGCCGAAGCGGACCTCGTCGGCCACCGACAGCACGTTGTTCGCGCCGCGGAAGAGGATCGAGATGCCGGTGCCGATGCTCCCCGCGAACTCGATGCGGTTGCCCCGCTCGTCCTCGTAGGCGCTGAGCGTCGTCAGGGTCGTCGCCATGACCTCGATCCTAGGGTGCCGCGGACGCGAGTGCCCGACCGGATCGCGCTCAGTCCGACAGCACGCCCTCGAGACGGAGCAGGTATCGCTTGCGGTCCAGGCCGCCGGTGTAGCCGCCGAGCCCGCCACCCGCATGCAGGACCCGATGGCACGGCACCACGATCGGGATCGGGTTTGAGCCGAGGGCGTTGCCGGCGGCCCGGTACGCGTTGGGCGAGCCCGCATCGGTGGCGATCTCGCGATAGCTCGAGACGCTCCCGAAGGGGATGCGGTGCGTTGCGCGCAGGACGTTTCCCGCGAATCCCCGGACGAGTCGCCAGTCGATCGGAACCTCGAAGTGCGTGCGACGGCCTGCGAAGTACTCGTCGAGCTCGCGACGCACCGCGTCGGTGCGCTCCGGCGCGGCCAGGATGCGGGGCGAGATTCGGCCCGCCACCTCGTCCAGCTGCGCCTCGATCGGCTCTCCGGCGTACGAGACCTGGAGCAGTCCGCGTGAGGTCACGAGGACCGTCAGCGGTCCGAGCGGCGAGTCCATCGTTCCGTAGGCGACGTCGAGCAGGCCCTCGTCGGCCGCGCGCCGCGCCAGATCGGCCCGAAGGGCCTCGAGGTCCAGCTCCGTCACGCCGGGGGCGGCGAGGCGCCGCTCGAGGTCATCGGTCATCGTGCCACCTCGAGCCGGAGCCGCCGGAGCCCTGCGCTGACGTTCTGACGCGCCGCCTCCTCGGTGATCCCCATCCGCTCGCCGATCTCGGCGTAGGCGAGGTCGAGGACGAACCGCTGGACGACGGCGGCCCGCTGCTTGGGAGGCAGGCCGCGCACCTGCGCCCACAGGCCGTCATCGGGAAGGGCGGGCGACACGACGGCCGGCTCCACGCCGTCGAGCGTGCGGGTCGGCCTCCGCGCACGGCGGCGGGCCGCGTCGGTGGCCTTGCGCTGGGCGATCGTGTAGAGCCAGGCCCGCAGGTTGTCGGCGTGCCGGAGCCGCCGATACGCGCGGAGTGCGGACATGAACGTCTCCTGAAGGCAGTCCTCCGCCTCGGCCGGACCGACGAGCCCGATGAGGAACCGATGCAGCTCCGTCGCGTGCGCGTCGACGAGCTGCTCGAATGGCGGGAGGTGCACGCTGGATGTAACGGCGCGGGGCATCGGAGCGTGAGATCAGCCGGCGGCGCGGCGCACGAAGTCGTCGATCGCATCAGGATCGTCGGCCTCGACGACGGCCGAGCCAACGCCGCCGCCCGGGATCCAGGCCGTGATGATCCCCGGGTTCTGGGCGTTCGTGCCGTCCGGCGCGAACAGGTGCGCCGAGCCGCGCACCTCGTCGGTTCGGGCGATGGCCCAGTCATCGAACAGGGCGCGGCGCGCTCGTCCATCGTCGAGCGCGGCGGCCAGCGCGCCGACGTCGAGCGAGTCGCACTCGGCGGCGACCTCGAGGATGACGTGCCGCAGGCTGATGCATCGGCTCTCGCCCCAGAACGCGCGGCGCAGGCCGCGGTCGAGCTGGGCCGAGGCCTCGAGCGACTGGAGCTTGGCGGCGTGGACCGCCTCCATCGGCGGGAGCGTCGTCACCGGCCAGGCGTGGTCCGGCGCGGACCACGCCTGCCACCCGGCGCGCGGTGCAAGCTTGGCGGCGGCGGGCCACTCCGCCTCCCGCACGTCGCGTGGTGTCGGCTCCGAGTTGAAGAGCTCGAGCGGAAAGGTGTGGTGGTCGAACGCGACCCGATCCTCGAGCCCGAGGCGTTGGCGCGAGTCGTGGAGCCGCCAGACGACGACATGCGACCACGGGCAGCCGATGTCGGACCAGATCGCGATCGATCCTGCGGCGACGTCCATCACTCGCTCAGCTGATCGGTGGGATCGACCGAGATGTCCGTCGCGCGGTCGTCGAGGATCGTGACGTCGAGGTCGTTGCCGCTCATCTCGTTTCCACGGACGGTGACGCCGCGGGCATCGGCGTCGATGAGGACGCCCCAATGGGCGTTGATGATCACGTTGTCCTCGATGAGCAGGTCGATCGGACCGGGATCGTGGAAGACGTGGATCGCGCCGCCCTGCAGGCCATCGGCGTCGAGCAGGCTGCCGCGGACCGTGAGCTCCCGAACCGGGCCCTGGCCCGGATAGATGAGATGCTCGGTCCAGATCCCCGGCTCCTGCTCGCGGTGATGGCCCTGCATCGTCAGCCGTTCGAGCGTGACGCCTCGCGAGTCGCCGATGACGACGAGGACGCCGGTGCCCTCCGGCGCGTAGTTCGCGATCGTCAGGCCGAGGATGTGGAGATGCGAGACGTCCTCGAGGATGAGGAACGACCCTGCTCCGTCGCCGTCGAAGACGGGGGTTTCGCCGGGCTCGGCGGCGAACAGGATCGGAGCGTCCTCGGTGCCGCTCGCCGCCCATCCGGACCCGCCCTGGCCCACGTAGCGGCCGCCGCGCGCGATGAGGGCGTCGCCGGGCTCGAGCGCATCGGCGGCATGGAGCATGGTCGCCCACGGGTCGTCGATGCTCCCGGTCCCCGCATCCGACCCGTCGGGCGCCAGGTAGTACGTGGTGCCGGTGATCTCAGGCAGCTCGTCGATCGGTGGCAGCGCCGTCGCGGTGGCACGGCATCCGGTCAGCACGAGGGCCATTACCGCCACGGCGGCAAGGCCTCGCGCCTCAATCGAGCGTGAAGTAGTCACCGCCCGAGTATCGACCGGTTCGTTCCTTCCGTATCTGCATCAGCACGTCGTTCAGGAGGCTCGACGCGCCGAACCGGAAGAGGTCGGGCGTCATCCACCGAGGACCGAGCGTCTCGTACAGTGTCGCGAGGTATGCGATCGACTCCTTCGCGGTGCGAATGCCGCCCGCCGGCTTCATCCCGACCACGCGCCCGGTCTGGGCGTGGAAGTCACGGATCGCCTCGAGCATCACCAGCGTGACCGGGAGGGTCGCCGCCGGCTGGACCTTGCCGGTGGAGGTCTTGATGAAGTCGGCACCGGCCGCCATGGCCAGGACCGATGCGCGCCGTACGTTGTCGTACGTCTCGAGCTCGCCCGTCTCGAGGATCACCTTGAGATGCGCCTTGCCGCATGCCTCCTTGACCGCGGTGATCTCGTCGTAGACCGAAGCGTAATCGCCTGCGAGGAACGCACCGCGGTCGATGACCATGTCGATCTCATCGGCGCCCATCTCGACCGCGCCACGGACGTCGGCGAGCTTGACCTCGAGCGGCGCCTGGCCGGAGGGGAAATAGGTCGCCACCGACGCCACCTTGACGCCCGAGCCCTTCAATGCCTCGACTGCGGTCGGAATCATGTTCGGGTATACGCACAGGGCCGCCACCGAGGGGATGGACGGGTCGGTCGGATCCGGCCGGCGCGCCTTTCCGGCGAGCGCGCGGACCTTGCCGGGGGTGTCCTTTCCCTCGAGCGTTGTGAGGTCCATCATCCGGATGGCGAGGTCGAGCGCCCAGAGCTTCGCGTCCTTCTTGATCGAGCGCTTGGCGAGCGATGCGGCCCGCTCCTCGACTCCGACCGCGTCGACGGCCCACACGCGCCCAAGGAGGGAGCCGAGGTGCTGGTGCCGCTTCGAGGTGAGGTCACGCCGGGCAGCGGTGCGAGCTGGAGTGGTCGTCGTCATCGGCCGATCATTGTACCGTCGCGCCCTGCTGCTACCCTTCGAGGCCCATGAGCGCCGAGCCGATCGTGTACTGCCTGACCCGCGACCGGGAGCTCGCCGTGGCGCTCGACGAGCGGCTGGCCGGAGCGCTCGCCTTCTTCTTCAACGATGCCGCGCGGCTTCACCAGGCCGTGGGGCTGCGCGGCGCGGATCTCGTCCTGGTCGACACCGATGCCATCCGCCCGGAGTACGGCGATGCCGGCCTCGGGCCGATCACCGAGTTCCTGCGCGATCGGCTGCCTGCCGCGCGGCTCGCCATCCGGCCCACGCCGGGGGCCGAGCGACTGGTGGCCGCCGAGGCCGGACCGACGGCGGAGCTGGTGCCGCACGACCTCGAGGGCTGCGTGGCGGCCGTGGCGACGATCTGCGGGTGCGAGTGACGGTCTCCGACCTCCTGGCCGCCCACGCGGGCGACGCGATCTGCCACCTGGTGACGACCGGCCGCATATCGGGGCGCCCGCGCACCATCGAGATCTGGTTCGCGACCGATGGCGAGCGCATCTACCTGCTCGCGGGCGGCCGCGATCGCGCCCACTGGGTGCGCAACCTCCGCGCCGACTCGCGCGTTCGGGTGCGCATCGGCGGCCGCACGATCGCGGCCACCGCTCGCGTGGTCGACGATCCCGAGCGTGACGTCCTGGCGCGGCGGCTCCTCGCCGCAAAGTACCAGGGCTGGACGGATGGCGCCGAGCTCAGCTCGTGGGCTGCCGGATCGCTCCCGATCGAGATCAGCCCCGCCGAAGTGCAACGGATCAGCTGACCGCCTTCAGGGACCCACGATGGCATCTGGGAACGCGCAGGCTGGCTCGCCGCCCTCCTCGACGAGATCGAAGCCGGGAGCACGGGGAATCCTGCCGGCGCGCTGCGGCGGCCAGTAGCGAGCGACGATCCGCCAGGCATCGCGATCAACCGCGACGCGGCCGAAGGCGCGAGCATCGGTGCTGGCGGCCGGGTTGTCGCCGCGCAACCACGCACCGCGTTGCCCGAGCGCGGCGACCCGCTTGACCAGCTCGCGGCGCGGATCTCGCGGATCCGGCGCAAGGACGACGTCGCCGACGCGTGGCTGCGCGCGCAGCGCCAGCAGCCGATCGCCGGGGAGGAGCGTCGGCGCCATGGACCGGCCGCGCACCTCGACCACGTCGAGGCGTGCCCGGGCGATGAGGGCCAGGGTCAGGCCGACGACCAGCCCGAGCACGGCGCCGATGCGCATCGGCTCGCCAGGCTCAGGATGGCCGGCCGTCGACGCGCGTCTTCTCCGGGCCTCCGGTGGCCTTCCACATCTCGTCGACCGAGTCGATCATGAGGAGCAGCTCCTTGGCCGCCGCCGCGTCCATGGACTGCTTGACCTTCGAGGCCTGCTTGGTGGCCTTCCAGAAGGTCTCGTGGATACCGGGGTGCTTCTCGAGGTGCTCCGGCTTGAAATAGTCATGCCAGAGGACGTCGAGGTGGTGCTTCACGAGCTCCGCGCGCTCCTCCTTGACGTGGATGCAGCGCGCCCGGAACAGCTCGTCGTCACTGGCGTCGTGCTTCTCGATGATTCGCAGGCAGGACTCGGCCTCGATCCGGGCCTGCTCGGGGTCGTAGATGCCGCACGGGATGTCGCAATGGGCGTCTACGACGCGCGTGGGGCGCAGGATGGTGCGAATGGTGAGCATCGGTCTCCTCTCGAAGTGAGCTGGCAAGCGATCGCTTCTGGGTCTCGATTGTAGGTCGTTGCAAGCGGCGGGCCGAAACGGCGGACGGTGGCGCGGCGCTCCGGTTGGGCCGTCGACTACGACCCCATCACGATGCCGCCATCGACGCCCAGCACCTGGCCGGTGACGTAGCGAGCCTCGTCGGAGGCGAAGTAGACCGCGGCGGCGGCGACATCGTCCACGGAACCCACGTAGCCGAGCGGGGTCAGATTCGTCAGCGCCTCGGTGGCGGCGGGCGGCAGATCCGCCGTGAGATCGGTCTCGATCAGGCCGGGTGCGATCGCGTTGCAGGTGATGCCTCGGCTGGCGAGCTCCCGAGCCGTGGTCTTGGTCAGGCCGATGAGGCCGGCCTTGGCCGCCGCGTAGTTCGCCTGCCCCGGATTCCCCATCCGTCCGGCGGCGCTGCTCATGTTGATGATGCGTCCCGAGCGCGCCTTCATCATCGGCCGGCTGATGGCGCGGGTCATCCAGAACGGGCCACCGAGGTTCGTGTCGATGACGGCGTCCCACTCCTCCGCGTCCATGCGCATCAACAGGTTGTCGCGCGTGATGCCCGCGTTGTTGACGAGGATGTCGACCGAGCCGAGCGCATCGAGCGCCGCCTTGACGATCGCTTCGCACACATCCCGACCGGCGCTCGTGTCGCCCTGCACCGCCACGGCGCGGCGACCGAGCGAGGTGATCCGCTCGACGACCTCGTCGGCGGCGTCGGCGTTGCCACGATAGTTGATCGCGACGTCGGCGCCCTGCGTCGCATAGGCGAGCGAGATCGCGCGCCCGAGGCCTCGGCTTCCGCCGGTGACGAGGGCGGTCTTGCCGGTGAGGTCGAACATCATGCTCCGACCTCCGCCAGCTGACGCTGCGGCCTGCCCATCCTCGTCTGCTCGCCGGGCGCGAGCAGGGCCCGCGACGGATCAGCCGTCCATTCGACCACGGCGGCTCCGGCGGTGTATCCCCCACCGAAGGCGACCATCAGGACCCTGTCGCCGATGTTCACGCGCCCGCTTGCGACGGCCTCGGTCAGCGCCATCGGGACCGATGCGGCGCTCGTGTTTCCGTATTTCTCGATGTTCACGTACGTCTTCGCGTCGGGAATCCCGAACTGCTTCTGCACGCTGTTGATGATGCGGAGGTTGGCCTGGTGGAAGACGAACTGGTCGATGTCGTCCACGCCCAGGCCCGTCTTGCGCAGCACGGCGAGGGCCGAGTCGCCCAGCTGGCGGGTGGCGTACTTGTAGACCTCGCTGCCGAGCATCTTGAGCGTGTGCTGTCGCGCGTCGACCGTCTCGTGGGATGCAGGATTGATCGCCCCGCCGGCCGGGACGATGATCGCCTCGCAGCCGGTCCCGTCGCTGTAGAGCTCGACGCCCACCAGCCCTCCGGGCTCGTCGGATGCCTGGAGCAGGACGGCGCCGGCTCCGTCGCCGAACAGGACACACGTGGTGCGGTCGGACCAGTCCAGGAATCGGCTCATGATCTCGACGCCGAGCACCATCACGTTCCGATACATCCCGCTGCGCACGAAGCTCGTGCCGGTGGCGAGGGCGTACAGGAAGCCCGAGCATGCCGCCTGGAGGTCGAAGCCGGCCGCGTTCGTCGCCCCGAGCTCCGTTGCCACGCTCACGCTCGTCGCAGGAAGCGGATAGTCCGGCGTGCAGGTCGCGAGGATGATGAGGTCGAGCTCGGCGGGGTCGAGACCGGCGACCGCGAGGGCGTCGCGAGCGGCCCGCACGCTGAGCGAGGTCGTGGTCTCGTCATCGGCGGCGATGCGTCGCTCGCGGATTCCCGTGCGGCTGACGATCCACTCGTCATTGGTGTCGACCATCGTCGCGATCTCGTCGTTCGTCATCACGCGGGACGGGGCGTACATGCCCCAGCCGGTGATCCGGGCGTTCGTCATGCTTCGGTGCTCCTCGGGCGGCGGTCGCTCATCGCGGGTCGATCTCCAGCAGGGGCTGCTTGCGCTTCACGAGCGTGCCGCTCTCGACGATGACACGGGTGATCCGGCCGGAGACGTCCGACTTGATCTCGTTGAACAGCTTCATCGCCTCGATCAGGCCGACGACCTGGCCCGATGCGATCTCGTCTCCCTCGTTGACATAGGGCCTGGCGCCGGGTGACGGCGCCGGGTACCAGACGCCGGTGAGCGGCGCGCTCACGAACCGCATGCCCGGCGCCGGCTCGCCGAACGGCGTGAGACCGTCGGTCGCTGGGGCCGGCGCGGAGGCCGGAGACGGCGGAGCCGCAGGAGCGGTCGCGACGGACGCGGCCGCGCGCGGCTTCACAAGGCGAACCGACAGCTCGCCGATCGACAGCTCGAGCTCGTCGAGCCCCGCCGCGTCGAGCGCAGGGGCCAGGGCGTCGACAGCGGCCAGGATCGGCTCGGTCGTCTCGGTCATTGGCCGTCGTATCGGCCGATGACGAGCGTCGCGTTATGCCCGCCGAAGCCGAAGGAGTTGCTCATCGCGACGTCGACCTCGACCTCGCGCGCCTCGTGCGGAACGTAGTCCAGGTCACACTCCGGATCGGGATTGTCGAGGTTGATCGTCGGCGCGACGATGCCGTTCTGGATGGTCAGGATGCTCGCGATCGCCTCGATCCCACCCCCGGCCCCCATGAGGTGCCCCGTCATCGACTTCGTGCTGCTGACCGGGATGTCGTGTGCGCGCTCGCCGAAGAGGGTCTTGATGGCCGCGGTCTCCGACTTGTCGTTCGGCGGCGTGCTCGTGCCATGGGCGTTGATGTAGTCGATGTCGTCGGTGGTCAGCCCGGCGTCGGCGATGGCGACGCGCATCGACTCGACCGCGCCGCGCCCGCCCGGAGCCGGCAGCGTGATGTGCGACGCGTCGTCGGTCGCGCCGTAACCGAGGACCTCGGCGTGGATCGTTGCTCCGCGCGCGCGGGCATGGTCGAGCGCTTCGAGCACCACGACCCCGGCGCCGTCGGCCATCACGAAGCCGTCCCGGTCCGCGTCGAACGGCCGCGATGCCTTCTCGGGCTCGTCGTTGCGCTTCGTCGACAGCGCGCGCATGGCGCTGAACGCCCCGACCGGAATCTCGCCGATTCCCGCCTCGGCGCCACCGGCGATCATGACGTCGGCCTCTCCGCGCCGGATGATGTTCAGGGAGTCGCCGATGGCGTGGTTGGCGCTCGAGCATGCGCTGACCGTGGCGTAGTTCGGGCCGCGGGCGTTGGCGTAGATCGCCACGTAGCCGGCCGCCATGTCCGGGATCATGGCCGTGACGAGGAACGGGCCGACGCGCTCGACGCCCATCTCGTGGGCCTCGATGACATCACGGATCATCGTGTTGATGCCGCCGATCCCGGAGCCGATGATGGTTCCGGTGCGCCAGGCCAGCGCGTCGTCGACGATGGGATTCTCGAGTCCCGCGTCCCGCATCGCCTCGACCACGGCGGCCCACGCAAAGTGGACGTAGCGGTCGTTTCGGCGCGTCTCCTTCTTGGGCATCATCGTGTCGGCGTCGAAGCCCTTGATCTCGCCCGCGACCTTGCTGGCGGTCCTGGCCGGATCGAACAGCGTGATGCGAGTGATCCCGCTGCGGCCATTGACGAGCGAGTCCCAGAACGCGGGCACGTCATTGCCGATCGGCGTCAGGGCGCCCATGCCGGTCACCACGACCCGTCGCTCGCCGTCACGCATCGGTCGCACCTCCGCCCAGCTGCTGGTCGCGGGGAAAGATGATCGAGATCGTGGCCTCGACCGCCACCTCGCCCTCGACGCTGGCCACCGCTCGCAGCCGCCCGAAGACGCCGCGCAGCTTCTCCACGGTCGCCTCAAGCCGCAACGTGTCGCCCGGCAGGACCATTCGCTTGAAGCGACAGTCGTCGATGCCCGCGAAGAGGCCGAGCATTCCGCGGTACTCGGGCAGCGTGACGACCGCGATCCCGGCGGTCTGGGCCAAAGCCTCGACCATGAGCACGCCGGGCATGATCGGACGCCCGGGAAAGTGCCCGGTGAACTGCGGCTCGTTGGCGCTGACCTGCTTGATCCCGACCACCCGCTTGCCCGGCTCGAGCTCGACGATGCGGTCCACGAGCAGGAATGGATAGCGATGCGGAAGGATCTTCATGATGTCGGCCGCCTCGAGGGGCAGCGTCAGCGCGGTGGAGTCGGTCGTTTCGGTCGTCATGTCACTCCGGGCTGCAGTCGTATATACGGATATACGCGGCGGTGGCTGGCGCTCATCCTCCCACGAACGCGGCGGGGCCGACGCGATCCAGCAGGTTCGTGCTCACCTTTGCGTCCAGGAAGGCATCGTTGTCGATGATCCCGCGGTGGAAGGGAATGTTGGTCTTCACGCCACCCACCTCGAACTCGGCCAGTGCGCGGCGAGAGCGGGCGAGCGCGATATCGCGCGTCTCGCCCCACACGATGAGCTTGGCGAGCAGGCTGTCGTAGTACGGCGGAACCTCGTAGCCGGGATAGAGGTGCGTGTCGACCCGGACGCCTGGGCCGCCGGGGAGGTTGAGCGACTCGATCTCCCCCGCCTGGGGGGCGAAGTTGTCGTTCGCGTCCTCGGCGTTGACGCGGAACTCGATCGCGTGACCCCTGAGCACGATCACGTCCTGGCTCAGGCTGAGCCGCTCTCCGCTCGCGACGCGGATCTGCTCGACGATGAGGTCGACGCCGGAGAGCATCTCCGTCACGGGATGCTCGACCTGGATGCGGCAGTTGATCTCGATGAAGTAGAAGTTGCCGTCGCCGTCGAGCAGGAACTCGAGCGTGCCGGCGCCCTCGTAGCCCGCCGCGACGACGCTCCGGATGGCGAGATCCCGAAGGCGTTCGCGGCTCGCGTCGTCCATCGCGGGCGAGGGGCCCTCCTCGATGATCTTCTGATGCCGGCGCTGGACGCTGCAGTCGCGCTCGCCGATGTGAACCCCGTTCCCGTGCTGGTCGACCATGACCTGCACCTCGACGTGGCGTGACTCCTCGATCCACTTCTCGAAGTAGATGCTGTCGTCGCCGAACGCGGCGCGCGCCTCGCTGCGGGCCAGCGGCAACGACGTCTCCATCTCGCGCGGCGATCGCACCAGCCGCATCCCCCTCCCTCCGCCACCGGCCGAGGGCTTGAGCAGGACCGGGTAGCCCGCCGAACCGGCCTGGTCCAGGGCATCCGGCAGGTCGGTGACGATGCCACGGCTTCCGGGAACCGTCGGCAGGCCGTTGGCGGCCAGCATGCGACGGACGGCGTACTTGCTGGCAAAGCGCTCGAGCACCTCCGGGCGCGGTCCGATGAACGTGAGGTCGTGCGCCACGCACGCCTCGGCGAACGTGGCGTCCTCGGACAGGAAGCCGTAGCCCGGATGGACGGCGTCGCAGCCGGCGATCATCGCTGCGCTGATCACCGCGGGCTGGTTGAGGTAGCTGCGCCGCGCTTCCGCCGGGCCGATGCAGATCGCCTCGTCGGCAAGGCGCACTGCCAGCGAGTCGCGATCCGCCTCGCTGTAGGCGATCACCGCCGGCAGGCCGAGATCGCGGCAGGCGCGCAGGATGCGTACGGCGATCTCGCCCCGGTTCGCGATGAGGACCTTGCTGACCATCAGGCCGGTGCCTCCACGCCGACCGCGCCGAGCAGACCGAGCGAGACGGACAGGCTGGTGGCATCGGTGACCGTTCCGGTGCGCACCGCCGGCGCGATCCGGCGCACCATCCCGACGAGGGCCCCGCCGGCACCGCACTCGATCATCGTCTCGATGCCCTCGGCGACCATGCGCTCGACGCACCCGACCCAGAGCACCGGCGAGCGCACCTGCTCGGCCAGCAGGGCGCGGATGCGCGAGGCGTCGGCGACGACCTCGGCCGTGACGTTGCTCACCACGGGGATGGCCGCGTCGTGCCAGGTCTCCGACTCGAACGCCTCCGCCAGCTTCCCGGCCACCTCCGCCATGAGCGGCGAGTGGAAGGCGCCTGAGACGGGAAGCGGGATCACCCGCCGCGCGCCCGCCTCGAGCATGGCCTCGCCGGCGTCGATGAGCAGATCGCTGCGGCCGGAGATCACGACCTGCCCGGGCGCGTTGTCGTTCGCGACGACGAGCTCGGTCGGGCGACCGGCGCTCGAGACGACGGCCTCAACACGAGAGCGCTCGAGCCCGATGACCGCGGTCATGCCTCCCTCGTCGTCCGCCTCTGCCATCAGCTCGGCGCGGCGCGATACGAGGCGCAGGGCGGCGTCGAAGTCCAGGACGCTTGCCGCGACCAGCGCGGCGTACTCACCGACCGAGTGACCCGCCACCAGTGCCGGCGCCGGCGCTCCGACCTCGACGAGCGCACGATATGCCGCGACCGATGTGGCGAGCAGGCACGCCTGGGTCTGCCGGGTATCGTTCAGGCGCTCCGCCGGGCCGCTCCAGCACACCTCGGAGACCGGCCATCCGAGGGTCGCATCGGCCTCCTCGAACGCGGCGCGCGCGGCGCGCGAATGCTCGGCCAGGTCGCGACCCATCCCCGGTGCCTGTGATCCCTGTGGGCTGAAGAGCAGGGCGTGGCTCACTCGGCGGACCCCGGATCCAGCTCCACCACGATCTGACCGTACTCGACCGCTTCACCGGCCTCGGCGACGAGATGGAGGACCGTGCCGCGGCGTGGCGCCCGAACGTCATGGCGCACGCCGAGCATCTCGACATGGCCGAGGGCATCTCCTCCGGCCACCTCGAGCCCCGGGCCGAGGCCATCGGCGTAGACGAAGTACCCGACGGCGGGCGAGGCAACGCCGACCGGTCCGGCCGCGCCCGCGGCGGTTGGCCCGGACGTCGGGGCCACGGAGCCCTGCGGCGTCGCAGGGGCGCCCTGGATCTCGCGGGCCGCGTTGGCGGCGGGGTGCGGCGCGGCGGTGCTCGCCGCGACCCGCAGGCGGAGCTCACCTCGTGAGACCTCGATCTCCGCAAGGCCGTGCGTACGGAGCCGTTCGGCGAGCTTCGGCACGAGCTCGTTCGCCGCCTGGTTGATGGCGTCCAGGGCGTCTGGCTGATCGGTCATGCGCCTCTCTCGGTCTCTTCGTCGTCGCCCGAGCCGCTCGGCCAGACGTCGCTCCATCGCGGCCGGGGCACGCCGGGCAGGTGCAGGATGCGTCCCAGCCGATGCCGCAGCGAGGGCATCTCAGGCTGCCCAGCTTCGTCCGGCTCGCTCTCGAGGTAGGCCCCAAGGCCGCGCAGCCGAGCATAGCGGTTGGCGAGCAGCTCGGACGTTTCGACGGTGGTGAGCTCGCTCAGGGCGGCCAAGACCGCCGCCTTGATCGCCGCAGCGGTACGGGCATGATCGGCATGGGCGCCCTCTCCCGGCTCCGGGATGATGTCGTCAACCACGCCGAGCTCGAGCTGGTCGGCAGCCGTCATGCGCATGGCCGCGGCTGCGGTACCCGCCTCGTCGCGCGATCGCCACAGGATCGAGGAGGCGCCTTCAGGGCTGATCACCGAGTACACGGCGTTCTCGAGAGCGAGCACCCGGTCGCCGACGCCGATGGCGAGGGCGCCGCCCGAACCGCCCTCCCCGAGCACGATCACCACGATCGGCACCTGCAGGCCGGTCATGAGCTTGATGCTCGACGCGATGGCCTCGGCCTGGCCTCGTTCCTCGGCGGCCGGCCCGGGGAAGGCGCCGGCGGTATCGAGGAAGGTCACGACCGGCATGCCGAGCTTGTCGGCCAGCCGCATGAGCCGTTGCGCCTTGCGGAAGCCCTCCGGGTGAGGCGATCCGAAGTTGCGGCGAATGTTCGACTCGGTGTCGGTCCCCTTTTGATGACCGATCACCATCACCGATCGGCCGTCGAGCAATGCCGGACCACCGACGATGGCGGGGTCGTCGCCGAACGCCCGGTCGCCATGAAGCTCGAAGAACGCCTCGAAGATCGCCGGCACCAGGTCGAGCGTGCGCGGGCGCTCCGGATGCCGGGCCAGCTGCACATGACGCCAGGCGGCCTCGATGGCCGCGCCGTCCGGCGCCTCGGGTTCCGATCGTCGCATCGGTCATGGCCGTGACTCTCGCTCGACCGGCCGCTCCACGCGCGGGGTCTCGCCGTTCGAACCAGTGGCCTCGACATCGATGCCGATCGTGTCGCTCACCGCCCCACCGAGCCGCTCCGCGAATCCCGACAGGGTGCCGATCGGCCCGCGCACGCGCTCATCCGCATTCGCGAAACCATCGCCGGCGGCGGGCACGGGCATGAGCCGCAGCAGGCGTCCGAGCGTCGGGCGCAGCTCGGGCCGCGGCACGACCGCATCGACGAACCCGTGATCGAGCAGGAATTCGGCTGTCTGGAAGCCTGGCGGCATCTCCTCACCGACCGTGTCCGACGCGACGCGCGCTCCCGCGAAGCCGATCAGCGCCTTGGGCTCGGCCAGGATCACGTCGCCGACACTTGCGAAGCTGGCCAGCACGCCGCCGGTCGTCGGGTCGGTCAGGACCGCGATAAACGGAATACCCGCGGCGTCGAGGCGAACGAGCGGTGCCGTCGTCTTCGCCAGCTGCATGAGCGACAGCGTCCCCTCCTGCATGCGGGCCCCGCCCGACGCGCTGACCACGATGGCCGGGATCCGCTCGGCGAGGGCCCTCTCGAAGCAGCGCGCCAGCTTCTCGCCGACGACGCTGCCCATGCTGCCGCCCATGAATCGGAAGTCGAAGATGCCGATCGCCACGCGCTGGCCCTCGATCTTCCCGGTGCCCCACACCACCGCGTCGCGGAGGCCGGTCTTGATCTGGGTCGCCTCCAGGCGATCGGGATAGGGCCTCTCGTCGTGGAACCCGAGACGGTCGACCGACGAGAGGCTCTTGTCGCGCTCCTCGAACGTGCCGGCGTCGAGCAGCAGGTCGATCCGCTCCCCGACGGACATCCGGAAGTGATGCCCGCACGACGGGCACATTCGCAGGCTGCGCTCGAGCTGGCGATTGAACACCTGCGCCTCGCAGCTCGGGCACTTCGTCCAGGCGTCGGACGGAGCCGGACGGCGGCTGAATGGGAACTTGATCGGCAATCCGGCCTCCCGCTACCGCTGAAGGAGCCGATGCGAGGCGGACGGGCGTCGGCTGCTGCGCCAGACCGCGTAGGCGGTCACACCGACGCCGACAGCCGAGCCCACGGCACCGGTGACGATGAGCCGTCCCGGATGTCGCAGGATCCATGGCGTCCCGGACACGCCGGCCAGCAGCGCACCGAGCCGGGCCTCGAATCGCGGGCTGACGAGCGGGTCGCCGAGTGAGGCGTGCAGGGCCGCGGCCGTCCGCAGCAGACGACGCTCCGGGGTCTCGAGACGTGCGACGGCCGCTGCCTCGCCGGGCGACGTCCCGTCAAGGAGGTGGTCGAGGGCAACGTCGAGCCGAGCGGGCGCGCTCGATGCAGATGTCATGACACCCCTGCTAACACCGCGGAGCGCAGAACGTTACACCCGACGTGGAGGGAGTCAGTCGTCGAGCGTTGCGGCGAGCTCCCGGAGCGCGCGATGCTGGAGGACTCGGATCGCGCCCTCGCTGCGATCGAGGACCTCGCCGATCTCCCGCGCGCTCAGGCCGTCGACGAAGCGGAGGACGATCACCTGGCGTCGATCTTCGGAGAGCCCGGCGATCGCTCCTCGCAGGCGACGCGCGTCGTCGGCCAGGCCGACCAGCCCCGCCGGATCGGCTGATGCGACGTCGCGCGCCGGCCCGTCGAGCCGGTCGGTGGCATGGCGGGCACGCGTGCGCAAGGCGTTGGCGAGCTGGTTGTGCGCTATCCGGAAGAGCCAGGCTCGAAAGGTCGCACCCGTGTCGCGGTAGGTCTCCAGTGCGGCGAGCGCTGCAAGGAACGTTCGCTCGGTCACGTCCTCTGCATCGTGATGGTCGCCAAGGAGGTGGAAGCAGTAGCCGTAGACGCGGTCGAGGTAGCGGCGGTAGAGCACCCCGAAGGCCGCGCGATCCAGCTGTGCAGCGAGCACGTCGGCGAGGTCGGGGTCATCGCCGTCGGTGCGACCGCGTCGTGGGTCGATGCTCACGATCGCGCTTCCCCCCGCACGCCGAGGACCTCGCCGCTGGTGATGACGTGGCGCCCGTCGTCCGCCTGGACCACGAGCCCGCCCGCCTCATCCAGGTCAATCGCGAGCCCCTCGATGCTCCCGCCGGCCAACGCCACGTGGACCTCGGTGCCAAGGGTGGTGCATCGGGCTCGATAGCGCTCGAGGGGCGAGCTGCCGGCCTCGATGCCATCGAGCTCGTCGGAGAGCTCGTCGAGGAGCCGTCCAAGGAGCGCGACGCGGTCGATCGGCCCGCGCGCCAGGTCGGCAAGGGAGCATGCGGAGGCGCGGATCTCATCGGGCATCCGCTCTCGCCGCCAGTCGACGTTGAGGCCGATCCCGATGATCGCGCCCACGACGTCCTCACCCTCGATCAGAGTCTCGATGAGAATGCCGCCGACCTTCATGCCCTCCGTGGCGACCACGTCGTTCGGCCACTTCAGACCCACCGTCGCGACCGGGTCGCACGCGGTCGCGGTGGCGACTGCGGCACCCAGTGCCAGCTGCCAGGCGTCAGGGGCCGTCAGCCTGGGCCGCACTGCGGCGCTCATCGACAGGCTGAGGCCGGGCGGCGAGAGCCATGTCCGGCCCAGCCTCCCTCGACCGGCGGTCTGCGCGTCAGCCACCACGACGACGCCATCGGTCGCCGGATCGCGGAGCAGCTCGCGCGCCCGGTCGTTGGTCGACCCGATGGCGGCGTGGGCCTCGATGGAGTGCCCGACACGCCGCCCGGGCCGGGCGGCTGCGTGCCAGTCGATGAGGTGGTCGATCATGTGGCCGCACACGATACCCGCTCGCCGCGACCCGCACCAAGGCGAGGGGTTACACTCGGCCTCCGATGAGCCAGACCCTCGACGCACCGAGTGCCGCCGGGCCGCGCGTCCGTGAGCGCGTCTTCAGTGGCATTCAGCCCTCGGGCGCGTCGCACCTGGGGAACTACCTCGGTGCTCAGGTCAACTACGTCGCCATGCAGGACGAGTACGAGACGATCTACGGCATCGTCGACTACCACGCCCTCACCACGGTCCACGACGGTGGCGAGCTGCGCCGCCTGACGCATGAGATGGTGCTCGACCTGCTCGCCGTGGGCCTCGATCCCGCGCGCTGCGCGCTCATCCGCCAGTCGGACCTGCCCGAGCACGCCGAGCTGGCGTGGATCTTCAACACCGTCGTGCCGGTGAGCTGGGTCGAACGCACCCCGACCTACAAGGAGAAGCGGCAGCAGGGGGTCGAGAACTCGGTGGGCCTCCTCGATTACCCGGTCCTCCAGGCGGCCGACATCGTGATCTACAAGGCCACGCGCGTCCCGGTCGGCAAGGACCAGGCCGCCCACCTCGAGCTGTCGCGCGAGATCGCGAGGGCCTTCAACCGCAGGTACGGCGACATCTTCCCCGAGCCGCAGCCGGCCTTCACCGATGCGCCGACCGTCCTCGGCATCGACGGCGCCTCGAAGATGAGCAAGAGCGCGAACAACACGATCCCGATCTTCGCGGAGCCCGATGAGATCAGGCGCCTGGTCATGAAGATGGTCACCGATCCGCTGCGCATCAAGCGCACCGACCCCGGGCGCCCGGAGGTGTGCAACGTCTGCCAGCTGCATCGGTTCTTCGGCGCCGACTACCTCCAGATCCAGGACGGCGAGCGCACGGCGCGCACCGGGTGCGTCGAGACCAAGGAGCTCCTGGCGGAGCGCATCATCGAGCACTTCCGGCCGATGCGGGAGCGGCGAGCCGAGCTTGCCGCCGACGCCGCCGTGGTCGAGGAGACGCTCGCCGCCGGCGCCGCCGCCGTGCGGCCGATCCTGGAGAGCACGATGAACGAGGTTCGCGCTGCGGTCGGCATCGGGCCGCGGCAGGCGAGCGCACCATGACCGAGCCCGCGACGGGCCCTCCTTCCGGTTTGGGACTGAACGAGCGGCGATGGCTCGTCGTGTTCCTCGTCATCGGGAGCACCTACGTCGGCCTGCTGCTGGCCGAGCGGCTGCTCGAGATCCTTGGCGGCTTCGCCTCGATCATCATCATCCTGTTCCTCGCCTGGCTGCTGGCCTTCGTGATGTCGGCACCGGTCGCCTGGCTGGAGGAGCGGCTCAACGCTCCACGCGGGCTCGTGGTGGTCGCCACCTATCTCGTCGCGCTGGTCGTCTTCGCCTTTCTCCTCTTCTACGTGGGCGCCGCACTGACCCAGCAGGTGGCCGAGCTGGCGGACGACTACCCGGTGACCGAGCAGGGGATTCTCGAGACGCTCGAGGCCTGGGAGGCGAACCTCCAGTTCGGTCGCCTCCAGATCGATCTGACCGACCTCTACACCGGCGCCGTGGCGCAGTCCGAGCGCATCGGCGGCGAGCTGCTGCAGCAGGCACAGGGCATCGCCGCCGTGACGATCGCGGCCCTGGGCTCGCTGTTCCTCATCCTCGTCCTGTCGCTCTACATGCTCATGGACTCGCGCCGGATCCTCACCCGCATGCGCTCGATGGTGCCGCGCCACTACTCCGACGAGGCCGAGCTGTTCGAGCGCAGCACGGTGCGCGCGTTCGGCGGGTTCCTGCGGGCACAGCTGGTCCTGGCCGCCGTCCAGGCGCTGCTCGTGGGGGTCGTCGGCACGATCTTCGGGATCCCGTACCTGTTCCTGTGGGGATCGCTCAGTGCGCTCCTGATGCTCATCCCGTTCTTCGGGCCGCCGCTGGCCCTCATCCCGCCCGTGGTGGGCGCGCTCCTCTTCGGGGGCGCAGGTGCGATCCCGGCCATCATCATCCTGGTGGTGGTGCAGACGATCCTGGTCAACTGGCTCCAGCCGCGCCTCATGCGCGGAGCGCTCGGCCTGCACCCGATCCTCGTGCTCGTCGGACTCCTCGTCGGCGCCCAAGTCGCCGGTCTCTGGGGCGCGCTCTTCGGGATCCCGGTCATCGCCGTCCTGTGGGTGTTCGTCAGCTACGTCATCTTCGGTTCGGTCCCCAACGCGGCGCTGCCGGAGACGAAGCGCCTCAGCGATGTCGACGAGCACGTGATGGTCAGCGTGGCCCGGGAGCAGGTCGGGGACGAGACCCATCCGCACATCCATGTCACGCGGACGCGGCGAGCGGACGGCTCCGAGCAGGTCGAGCTGCGGACCGAGCCCGGGCCGATCGTCGAGCCGGAGGAGACCTAGCCGGCTACGCCCCGACGGACGCCGGCGCCTCGTCGCTGGTTTGCCTCGCCGCCGCCGCGGCCTCCTCGCTGGCGAGGATCTCATCGACGCGGTAGCACGCCACGAAATGGCGGTCGCCCCGCATCTCGAGAGGCGGGTGCGGGTTCGTCCGGCACACCTCGGCCGCGAAGGGACAGCGCTCGATGAACCGGCACTCCGGCGGCGGGTTGACCGCCTTGCTGATGCCGCCCTTGATCTCGACCGGGGTCCGCCGGATCGACGGATCGGGGACGGGAACCGCGGACAGCAGCGCCCGGGTATACGGGTGCTTCGGGCGGGCGAGGATCTCCTCGGTCGGGCCGATCTCGACGATCTTGCCGAGGTACATCACCGCGATCCGGTCGCACATGTACCTCGCCACCGCCAGGTCATGGGTGA
Organism: uncultured Chloroflexia bacterium; assembly: GCA_963828485.1. Taxonomy (GTDB): domain Bacteria; phylum Chloroflexota; class Limnocylindria; order QHBO01; family QHBO01; genus JACDBZ01. The sequence continues at coordinate 23,856 of CAWHEV010000010.1, read as the reverse complement.
TGTACAGGTACGAGACCTGGAACTCGCGGGCCAGGCCCGCCATCAGCTCCATGATCGAGATCCGGATGCTCACGTCGAGCATCGAGGTCGGCTCGTCGGCCACGATGAAGCTCGGGCTCATCACCAGTGCCCGCGCGATGGCCACGCGCTGCCGCTGCCCGCCCGAGAGCTCGTGCGGATAGCGGAAGAGGAAGTTCTCGGGCGGGGTCAGCCCGACGAGGCGCAGGAGCTCGAGCACGCGCGTCTCGCGCTCGGGGATGGACCCCACCTTCTGGACCGCGAGCGGCTCGGAGACGGTGTCGAAGATCGTGCGCCGCGGGTTCATCGACTCGTACGGGTCCTGGAAGATCATCTGGACCCGGCGCCGGAACTCCTTGATCTCCCGGCCCTTGACCCGCGCCACGTCCCGCTCGTAGTCGCCGTCTCGGAACATGACGCTGCCGCCGGTCGGCTCGGTCAGCTTCACGAGCATGCGGCCGGTGGTCGACTTGCCACAGCCCGACTCGCCCACGAGGCCGAGGCTCTCGCCGGGAGCGATCTCGAAGTTGATGCCGTCGACCGCGTGCACGAAGTCGACCGGCGATCGGAACAGCCCGCGAGAGATCGGGAAGTGCATCTGGAGGTCGCGGATCTCGAGCAGCGGCACTCCCTTCGGAGCGCTCGTGGCGCCGGCGCCCTGAGGCGTTTCGAGCGCGGTCAACGCTGGAGCGCCGCTTCGAGCTCGGGCACCTCGTCCCAGTGCCAGCATGCGACACGGTGGCCGTCGCCGATGTCCTCGAGGGGCGGCTGCTCGGTCACGCAGCGCTCCGTCGCGAACGGGCAGCGCGGATGGAACCTGCAGCCGGTGGGCGGATGCAGCAGGTCGGGCGGCTCGCCCTTGAGTGGGGCGAGCTGCCGGCGCGGGCCGCTGATCGAGGGGGTCGAGCGGAGAAGGAGATAGGCGTAGGGATGCCGCGGTCGCGCGAAGACCTGCGCAGTCGGCCCGTACTCGACCAGGTTCCCGGCGTACATGACGCCGAGCGAATCGGTCACCTCCGCGATGACGGCGATGTCATGCGAGATGTAGACGATCGACATCCCCATGTCGGCCTGGATGCGCTTGAGCTCCTTGAGGATCTGGTCCTGGACGATCACGTCGAGGGCGGTGGTCGGCTCGTCGGCGATGATCAACTGCGGGCCGCACGAGAGGGCCATGGCGATGACCGCGCGCTGGCGCATGCCGCCGGAGAACTCGTGCGGGTAGCGGTCCAGCATGGCCGGCGGAAGCCCGACGGAGCTGAAGAGCTTCTCCATGTGCGTCCGTTGCTGCGCGTAGTTCATGACTCCGCGATAGTGCGTGTCGAGCGCCTCGCGAATCTGGTCGCCGACGCGGTAGACCGGGTTCCACGAGTTCATCGCGCCCTGGAAGACCATCGCGATCTCCTTCCAGCGGCGCTGGCGCATCTCTTCGGCGCTCAGGAAGAAGAGGTTCTCGCCGTTGAGGCGGATCTCTCCCGAGATGTGCTCGGCGTTCGACGGGAGCAGCCGCAGCAGCGAGAGGGCGATCGAGGTCTTCCCACAGCCGGACTCGCCCACGAGTCCCACCGCCTCGCCCTGGTGAATCGTGAAGGTGACGTCATCGACGGCCGAGACCGCGCCGGCCTTGATCTTGTAGTGCATGACCAGTTGGTCCACTTCAAGCAGTGGCAGCGTGCGGTCGACCTCCCTGGTCTCGAGGTCGTGCAGGGACAGGGTCACGGATGGCTCGGGGTCACCGGGCGCGCAGCCTCGGGTTGATCACCTCGTCCATGCCGCGGCCGACCAGGAAGAAGGCGAAGCAGAGGAACGATACGGCGAGGCCGGCCGGGAAGAGCAGCCACCAGTAGTTGGTACCGCTCAGGAGATAGCCGTTCGTCTGCGCGTTGTTGATCATGATGCCCCACGTCATCGGCACGTTGAGGAGGCCGAAGAACGAGAGGGTCGCCTCGATCGCGATCGCCTCGGTGACGCCGAACATCATGTACAGGAAGCTCAGGGGGAGCACGTTCGGCACGATGTGCCGGAAGATGACGTGCCAGTCGCTGCCCCCCGCCACGCGCGCGGCATCGATATACGCCTTGACCTTGATGGAGAGGGCCTGGGATTTGAGCACGATGGCCACGCCCCCGAAGCCGCTCAGGACTCCGATCATGATTCCCAGCGTGATCATCGTGATCTCAAACATCGCGCTCAGCAGGATCAGCACGGGCAGCAGGGGCATGAGCAGGATCAGGTCGGCCGTGCGCATGAGGCCGCCGTCGACCCAGCCGCCGAAGAAGGCGGCGATGGATCCCACCGTCGTGGCGATGAGCACCGTGGTGAGGGCGGCAACGGCCCCGAGGAGGAACGCGGCGCGCGTGCTGTAGAGCAGCTGCGACAGGATGTCGCGTCCCCGAGGGTCGGTGCCGAGGAAGTGCGGATTCTCGCCGGTGATGGTCGGTGGCGCCGGCTGGAGCGGGATCGTCACGACGTCCCCGACGTCGAGCGTCGGATTGAGCCGCAGGCGCGCCTCCTCGAGGCTGATCTCGGTCACCGGATCGGTGGGCTCGCCCTCGACGACGATGAATTCGGACTCCACGGCGTCGTAGCCGGTCACCGGGTCGTAGACCGCCGGATCCCACACGGTCGACATGAGGATCGGATGGGAGATCGCCATGACGGCGAAGAGGATGATCAGGCCCAGGCCGAATAGGCCCATCTTGTTGCCCCTGAAGAGTCCCCAGGTCGTGGCGAACGACCGTCGCATGAGGCGCAGCCGAATGACCCACAGCGGGGTCCTGGCCAGCGTGCCTCCGTGCGTGAGCTGCTTGACCGGCGCGCCGGTGATGGGCGCCCCGAGCTCAGGAGCCTTCTGAGCGTTCTGTTCCTCGAGTGACGTCATCGGAGCACCATCATGCGATTCGAATCCGCGGATCGAGAACTGCGTAGAGTATATCTGCGACCAGGTGGGCCACCAGCGCGAGCACGCCGACGATCGAGAGCGCGCCCACGGCGAGTGGGATATCCGACACGAAGATGGCCTGCAGGAACACGAGTCCCATGCCCGGCCACGAGAAGATCGTCTCGGTCACGATGCCGCCCCCGATGACGAAGGCCAGGGCCAGCACGAGCGACGTTGCGACGGGAAGCATGGCGTTTCGCGCCGCGTGGCGATCCCGGATGATCCAGTCGGGCACGCCCTTGGCCCGGGCTGTGAGGATGTAGTCCTCGCCGAGCGTCTCGAGCATCGCGCTCCGGGTCAGCAGCATCGTCGCGCCGAAGGCCACCAGGCCAAGGGTGATGACCGGCAGCATCGTGTGGTGGGCGATGTCGACCACGTACTCCGTGGCCGGCGAGACCCACCAGTACAGGCCGATCGCACCGATCACGAGAAGCCCGAGCGCCAGGTTCAGGCGGTTCTGGGTGACGAGGTCACGCGAGAACCGCGCGATGAGATAGCGGCCGACGCCGTAGAGGATCACCGCGACCAGCGCCGAGAGGATCATCTGCTGGAAGATGTCGTTGGCGTTATACGGCGACCCCTCCCAGACACGCGGATCGATGAAGCGGCCGATCGGGAACCATCCCAGGTAGAAGCCGAAGAGCCAGAGCATCACGATCGCGAACCAGGGATAGAAGACGGTCTGGAGGAAGACGCCCGACACGATCAGGCCCTGCTCACTGGCCGCGCCGCGCCGCCAGGCGATGAACTTGCCGCTCTTGAAGCCGAGCCAGAAGGCGAGGACCGTCGAGCTGAAGAACAGCACGAGCGTCCTCGGCAGCGCGTTCCAGAGGACTTCCGACACCTCCTGCGGGAAACGGCTGAAGCTGACGCCCATGTCGCCGCGGAAGAAGTTCGTGATGTACGTGACGTACTGCTGCCAGAGGGGCAGATCCAGCCCGAGCCGCTCGCGGAGCTCGATCCGCGTCTCCATCGGAATGGCGGGATTGCCAATGAGGGTGTCGCTGATGTCGCCAGGCATCGCCTGGAGCATGAGCCAGACAATGGACAGGAACACGACGAACAGGATCGCCATCTGGATCAGGCGGCCCGCCAGGAACTTGACCATGGTCTATCGCACTCCGTTAACGCGAGTCCGATCGGCGACCGATTGTCCCACCTGAATGGGAGGTGTGTTCGCGGAGGGGGCGGTCATCGGGACCGCCCCCTCCGGAAGGATTGTCAGTTTCCGCCTACTTGGCGGTCACCGAGCTCTGGCTGCCCTGGATGAACTGCAGGCCGGACAGCGTGTCCGTGAACGGATACGCCACACGGTTGTTGTAGAACTCCAGGATGCCCGTGTCGAACAGCGGGACGTGCGGCTTGTCGCGGGCGATCAGCCGCTCCATCTCCCACATCGCCTCGTACGCCTCTTCGTCGGTCTTGGCCGCATCGAAGGTGTCCGAAGCCGCGTCGTACTCCTCGTTGGAGTACTGCGTGTTGTTCGAGTCCCCGCCAGTGGCGAAGAACGAAGCGTGGAAGGTCGGGAAGGCTGCCGCGCCAAGCGAGTAGCCGAGGATGAACATGTCGAAGTCCGACGTGTAGTTGTTCTCCTCGTCCACCGCGAACACGTCAGCAACGATCTTGTTGAAGTCCGTCGGGACCGCAACGAGGTCGATGCCCATCTCCTGCGCAGCGCCGGAGATGTAGTTGGCGAAGGTGGCCCGAAGCGGGTCGTAGGACGCCGTCGGGGTGACCAGCCGGAGCTGGCCGACCGGCTCGCCGCTGTCATCCATCAGGCCCTGGCCGGCGACGAACACCCAGTCCTCGCCGCCCGCTTCCGGAGCCGTCTCGGTCTCCTCTGCGGTGGCCGGATCATCGAAGCCCGGGGTTGCCTCCCAGGTGTATCCGGCATCGGTCAGGATCTGGATCGCGGTGGCGCGGCGGGTGTTCGTGTCGAGGCCCGCGTAGCCGACCGTCTTGAGCTCCTCGGCGACTTCCTCGTTGTACCACTTCGTGTTGCCCTCGGGCAGGATCACGTACAGCGGGAAGGCGACGCCCTGGAGCAGGTTGCCGGTCACGAACTCCTTGTCGATCAGCGCGGTGAGCGCGTCACGGAAGGCCATGTCGCTCATGGGCGCCCGGGCGTGGTTGAAGGCCAGGAACCGATAGCCGTTCGTCGGGTTGACGATGGCCGTCAGCTCCGGGTTCTCGGCGACCTGGTCCTGGAATCCGCGCTGCATGCCGAGCGGGTTGAGCAGCAGGTCGACCTCGCCATCGGCGAGTGCCAGCACTGCGGCCTCCTGCCCGCCATAGAGCGGGAAGTTGAAGTCGGTCGCGTACGGACCGTCGGTGTAGGTGACTTCACCCGAGGTCACCTCGGCACCGCTGTCGTAGAACTCCTCGTTGACCGTGCTAGCGGCGAATGCGCCTTCCTGGCGCTCGCTGAAGACGGTCGCGCCCGCGCTCGGAGCCTCGGCGCCGGAAGCGGCGAGGAGCGTGGTGCGCGGATCATCGGTGCCCTTGGCCTCTTCGACCACTGGCTCCCAGAAGTGCATGGGCTGGATCGGGATCAAGGTGATGCCGACTCCGGGGCCCCACTGCGACAGTCCGGGCTCGGTGTTGAAGGTCACGGTGACGGTCTGTCCCTCGGCCTCGACCGAGTCGATGACGTCGGCGTCAGCGTAGTCCTCCCACCCGCCGATGAGCTCGAGGTCGACCGCGGTCTGCCACGTGAAGGCCACGTCGGCGCCGGTGATCGGCTCGCCGTCGGACCAGAGGGCGTCATCGCGAAGCGTGAAGGTGCCAACGAACGTGTCGCCTTCTGCGACCGTCGGCGCCAGGTCCTCGGTGGCCAGGTCCCGCACGAACTCGATGCCCGGCTGCGTCACCTTGTAGGGGGCCGCCAGCATCGGATTGAGGAAGTAGCTGTTCCACACCGTGTTGCCCGCGGTGTCGATGCTGTTCCACTGGTTGTCGGTCGTCACGTCCTGGAAGATGCCCAGCGTGTACGTCCCGAGATCGCCGCCACCGGCGCCACCCGAAGCGGCCGGCTCGCTCGCGCCCGCGTCGTCGCTCGCGCCAGCGTCGTCAGACGAGTCGCCGGCCGGCGTGCACGCCGCCACGATGATGGCGAAGACGGCAAGGAGCGCCGCCAGACGCATCCAGGGCGTCTTCGCGTTCGCTACTACCATCTGTACATCCCTGCTCTCATTAGGTCTCCCTCTAAGTCTGGAGTTCACCGCTACGCACGGAAAACCGTGGTCGCATCTCGGCGATCGCGGATTATACCCATATACGGAATGGGCTTGTCCGCACGTCGACCCGCCTAGCGTTCCCTCTGTGTGCACCTCCCCTGCACGGTCAAATCGAGTCGTGGAACGTCAGCGTATGTCCAGGGCCGGATCAAGAGCGCGCACACGCTCAGGAGAGCGGTCGCCGACCGCTCGTACTGGCCCGTTACAGGAGATAGGGCAACCGGACGCCAAAGGTTCAATCCGCCGTGGCCGGCGAGGGGTCATCGGCGGGCCCCGGCACCGCGTCCCGACCTAGGCGGGCACGGCCTCCTCGGCGGCCCCGACACCTTCGGCATGCCCGTAGAGAGTGGTCTCGCGCGCCGCGTCGGTGAGCATCGGGTCGAGCATCTTCTGGATCGCCAGGGTGTGGCTGCATCCGCCGGCGGATTCGAACAGGTGGCAGTCGCAATGCCACGTATCGGCGTCGAGGGAGACCGTGTGCGCGCCGTTGTCGCCGGCGAAGCTGGCGCTGAACGACTGGAGCTTCACGCGATCGGGCTCGTGCGCATAGCGCATCGCCTTCTCGACCTTGCCGATCATGCTCGAATGCACCTCGCGAATACCTCCATGGCGCCGGCCCTCCGGCACCCTACGTCAGGTGGCGGCCTCAGTGGGGCCGGCCCCAATTGTGCCGGCGGAGTCGGATCCAGTGGCCCTGGCGAGCCGCTGCTTCAGCATCGCCAACAGTGTAACGGGGGTGGGGTCGGTCTGGTAGAGGATGGCGAGAAAGACGCTCACCATGTCCCCGTGGGCGACGGCGCCGAGGACGCGCGCCAGGGGTGACGGGCCCTCGGCCCAGACTTCCGAGCGGTTCGTCGCCCGCTCTCCGAGGAGCTCTTCCACCACGCGGTATCGCTCCGCGAGCTCGGTGGGCTCGTCCGGGTCGCGCACCTGCACGACGTAGAGCGCGTCCGACAGCTCGCGCGGGTTGAGGCTGCCCTCGATCGCGTTGTGGTTCGCCTCGGGCATCGCCTCCCATGCGGCCCAGGCCTTGGCGTTCTCGTTGAGCTGGGTCTTCCAGCGATGCGCGACAGCCGCCATCGGGCCGTGGCCGTACACGACCGGGATACGACCGAACATCGCCCAGGCCAGCTGCTTGGCGGGATTGGCATCGGTCTCGACCGCGGGCGCCAGCCGCTCGAGGAGGGACTCCAGGCTGGTGACGACGTCGGCCATCGAGTCGGGCGACTCGATCAGGCCGGCCGCGGTCAGCAGCTCGTGGACCAACCCGGTGCCGAAGCCGATGGCGGCGCGCGGCTGACCGTCGAGCCGGTAGCGCAGGAGCGGGATCCCGGCCTCACCCGCCTGCGCCGCGAGCGACCCGCCGGTGGTGATGACGGCGAGCGGGAGGTCGCGGCTGCGCGCTGCCGCGAAGCCGGAGAGAATCTCGGCCGTCTCGCCCGAATGGCTCGCCGCAACGACAAGGGTGCGCGGACCGACGCCGCCGGGCAGGCCGTAGTCGCGATGGACGATGAGCGGCACGCGGAGTCGCTCCCCGACCGCCCCGGCGATCAGCTCGGCGCCGATGGCGGACCCTCCCATCGCCAGGACCACGATGGCGTCCACGTCGCGGTGCCGGTCCGTCAGCGAGACGGCGGCGGCGACGCGGCGCGACTGTGCGAGCTGCCGGGGCATGGCCATCACCCGGCCCAGCATGTCCTCGGGGTCGATGCGCCGCAGCGTCGCGGAGTCATCGAGGGTGATCGCCTCTTCGAACAGCGGCGGCCGCTCGTCATCCGCCGCTTCGGCAGGATCGGGGCGCCCAGGCTCGTCATCGGGGTTCTTGTAGCCGAAGAAGTCCCTGGCGTCCATCAGCCCGCGGCCGCGGCGTCGGCCACCTCGGCAGCAGCGAGTCGCCGCCCCTCTTCGAGGAGCTCCTCGACGTCCTCCGGTGACCGGGCCTCGACGTAGACCCGCAGGAGCGCCTCCGTCCCGCTGAAGCGGATGAGGAGCCAGGACCCGTCGGCGCGGTGGAACTTGTAACCATCGTGCGTGTCGAGCTCCTGGCGCTCGATGACGTCCTGGCCCGCGAGCGCCGTCGGCGACTCGGTCGCCAGCTCGGCCAGCTTGCGCGCCTTCACCGCGTCGTAGCCCTCGCGCGCGAACCTGATGTCGATGCGGTTGTAGTAGGAGGGGCCGGCCAGCGCCTGGAGCTCCGCCAGGACCTCGGAGGCGCGCTTGCCCTTGGTCAGCCACAGGTCGAGGAGGAACAGGCCCGACGCCAGACCGTCGCGCTCGGGAATGTGCATCCCGAAGCCGAAGCCGCCGGACTCCTCACCGCCGATGACCGCGTTCGTCTCGGTCATCTTCGGTCCCACGTACTTGAAGCCGACGCCGGTCTCATGGGCCTGCGTGCCGAAGATCTCCGCCAGGCGCTTGGCCATGCTCGTGGTGGTGACGGTGTACACGGCCGGCCCGACCTTGCCGCGCACGTCGAGCAGGTACCAGTAGAGCAGCCCGAAGACCTGCAGCTGGTTGACGAAGACGCCTTCCTCGGTCGCCATCCCGACCCGGTCGGCGTCGCCGTCGAACGCGATCCCGATGTCGGCGCCCCAGCGCGGGATCTCCTCCAGCCATGCGTCGATGTTCGGACGAATCGGCTCGGGGTTGACTCCGCCGAAGAAGGGATTCCGCTCGGTATGGAGCTCGCGCACGGTGAGGCGGCCGTCGCCGAGGAGCCGCGTGTACCAGCCGGATCCGGAGCCGAAGAGGTTCTCGACCAGGACGCGCTTGTCGGCGGCCCGGATGCGCTCGATGTCGACGATCGAGGCCAGCTGATCCCGGAAGCGCGGGTACGGATCAAACGTCTCGACCAGGCCGGCGGCGACGGCGTCGTCGTACTCGCGGCGGGGAGGCAGCTCGTCCTCTGCATGCTCATCCATGGTCGCCTCGATGGCGGCCAGCATCTCCGGCGCGGCCGCGCCACCGGTATCGGCCTTGACCTTGAACCCGTTGTCGGTCCACGGGTTGTGACTGGCGGTGATGACGATGCCGGCGCCGGCGCCGACCTCCCGCGTGAAGAAGCTTCCGACCTGCGTCGGCACCGCCTCGGGCGGCGTGTGGGAGCGGATGTCGTGGGCGGCCAGGACCTCGACACAGGCGCGCGCGAAGTGCTCGGACGCGAAGCGCTTGTCGTGACAGACGACGACGCCCCGATCGGCGGCGCCGGTCTGCTGGAGGTACTCGGCGACCCCCCGCGCGCAGCGGCGCACGTTGTGGAAGGTGTAATCCTCGGCGATGGCGGCGCGCCATCCGTCGGTGCCGAACTTGATCTTGCTCACCGCGTTGCCCGATCGAGCACGAACCGCCACCTCGTCGCTGTGGGCCGCCGATCCGCACGGCGTCGCCGTGGCATGGCAGGTCCTGAGTGTACTTGCCTCGCCTAGCGCCAGTCGGCGCCGATCTCGCGCATCCTCGGGTCGAGCGCCTCGCGCAGGCCCACTCCCAGCAGATAGAACGCGGCGGCCAGCAGCGTGATCCCCCCGGCGCCGGCAAGCATGATCCACCAGGGCGTCGCGGCGATGCCGGCCAGCAGACCGGACCAGACGATCCCGTCGTAGACCATCTGCCCGAATCCGACGTCCTCGCCGACCGCGCTGCGGAAGCTCAGGAACGCATCGGCGATGACGGCGCCGGTCGCACCGATCATGGCCTGCACCGCCGCGTGCGCATAGAGGTGAGGCAGGATGTGGCGCGACACGATCCAGCCGCCACCGCCCCCGGCGACGCGCGCCGCGTCCATGAAGGGTCGGGCCACGACGGTGAGTGCTGCCGCGCGGACCGTGGCCGTCGCCGGCCCGAGGCCATAGAGGATGCCGTAGCTCAACCCGAGCTGGAGCGCGCCGAACTGGTCGTCCGGACGCCCGATGCCGAGGATGAAGACCGCGATCATCGCCGGCAGCAGCACCATCGCGTCGCTCAGGTGGCTGACGAAGCCGTCCACCCAGCCGCCGCGGTAGGCCGCGATCGAGCCGAGGACGAGCGAGACGATCGCGATCGAGATGGCGGCCGAGAGCGCGACCATGAGCGTGGGCCGGGTGGCGTGGCTGAGCATGGCGAACACGTCGCGCCCGAGCGAGCTCGTCCCAAGCCAGTGCTCCGCGCTGGGAGCGCTCGGGTGGGTGACCGTCGTGTCGAACCCGAACTGCGGGTCGTAGATGTTCTGCTTGTTCTCCCACAGCGTGACGCTGAGGATCGGCTCGGCCAGCAGCAGGACGACGAAGAGGGCGAGGATGGCCAGGCCGGCCAGGATCTTCGGGTGGGTCAGGATGGTGCGACCGCGTGGTCGCGTGACCGGCGCCGCAACCAGGACCGGCTCGCTGATCGCGGTCATGCGCGACCCTGGCGCTGGCGAGGATCCAGCACCGCGATGGTGATGTCGGTGACGATCCGGAAGCCGATGCCAATCAGGCCGAGCACGACGAGCACGCCCATGATGACCGGGATGTCCTGGAACTCGATCGCGTCGAACAGGACGGTCGAGAGGCCCTGCATCTCGAGCTCGTACTCCACGATGATCATGCCGGCCAGGATGGTCGGGAACGTCAGGAACGACCCGGCCAGCACCGGCGCCAGGACGTTGCGCGCGACGTGCTTGTCGCGCACCGCCCGCTCGGTCAGGCCCTTCGCCCTCCCAGTGAGGACATAGTCCTCGCTTCGCTCGGCCTCCATGCCGGCGTGCATGACCAGCATCACCTGCCCGAATGAAAGGAGCACCACCCCGAGCAGCGCCAGCGCCGGCGTGCCCCTGCCCGTCGACGCGCCGATGTCGGCGCGATACAGCAGGTCGAGCGCGTGCGGTCCGAGGTCGGCCAGCCAGATGCCGGCCCCGACGCCGAGCAGCGTGGCAGGGATGGCCAGCCCTTCGACCAGCGGAAGCTGGTGGCGCCGACCATAGGCACGGATCACGAGCGCCACCGCGAGGGCGGCGCACAGGCTGAGCGCGATGAGCCAGCGCACGTCGCCGGGCGACAGCGCCCCCGGCTCCCCTGTCACCGCCCCGCGCCAGAGCTCCAGGCTGTCTGTCGGCAGGCCCATCGCCTGGCGAGCGTCGAGCAGGGGGTCTCGGAGCCAGCGAACGAGCAGGAAGACGAGGAACGGCGGAAAGATCGTCGCCGAGAGCACGCCGATGGTGGCGATCGCGCCACCGCTGTGCGAGCGGCGGCTCCAGGTGCCGATCCGGCCGAGAAGCTCGCCAAGCACCCAGCCGATGACCGAGCCGCCGATGAACACCATCAGGGTCACCGGCAGTGCTTCCCGGATGAGGTCCATCACGGGCTCGCCGCCGAACGAGGTGCCGAAGTCGCCGCGTACCAGGCCCAGCATGAAGTCCGCGTACCGCTCGGAGACCGGCCGATTCAGGCCGGCCGCCTCCAGGGCGGCCTCGTATGCCTCGGCGCCACCGACCAGGAACTGGGTCGCCCATGAGTACGGGACCCAGACCTGCACGAAGAAGAAGACGGCGGTGAGAAACAGGACGAGGGTCACCGCCGCCCAGATGAGGCGACGACCGAGGAACGAGACGAACCACGGAAGGCGCGGTCCTTCCCGCGTGTCGTCCAGTTCGTTCACGCGCGTCTCACCTCGGTGCTGTGCCGGCCGCTTCGGGGCCGCCCGCGACGAACTTCGCCGCTCTTCATACAATCCCCGGACATGACCGATTGGTTCAGATCGATCACGCTGCTGGCGATCAGCTTCGTCGGGGTCGTCGTGGTCACCCTCGGTATCGCCGCACTGATTGTGCCCGCTCCGGCCGTCTCGTCGCAGGGCGACGGGGACGGGTCCCCACGGGCCTCCGCTGCGGCGGCCGCGCCGTCGGCGAGCGAGGGAACGCCGGGGCTGGGCGGGGAACTCGCCGTCACCGGCGACCGCGAGGGCCCGTTCCGCGTGCAGACCGAGGTGCGCGAGGGCGGCTACGCCCTCGCCGGCAACGAGGGACGGATCGTCTTCGGCGGGGAGGTTGCGGAGGTCACCCAGGTGTCGTTCGACGGACTCGAGTTCTTTCCCGATCCGGGCCAGTGCACGGTGTCGACGCTGGACCTGGACGCGCAGCGCGGGCTGGGCTTCGCCGACATCGAGTGCGTCGAGATCTCCGACATCCGAGATAACGGAGTGATCAGCATTGCCGGCACCGTCGGGATGTCCCTCGACCACCTGGCGGAGCGGCCGTTCCCGAACCAGGGCGGCACGGTAGAGGTGGGCGACGAGACCTGGACCTTCCCGCAGGCCTTCCTCATCACGTGGCAATCGCCGGCGACCAGCGGCGCGGGCCACGGCAACTACAACATGGAGCTCCTCGACGAGACGCTCGGAGCAGGGCTCTTCTTCACATATGACGAGTCGCACCGAGCCGGCCTCCTCGACGTCCTGCGCGACGGCGAGTTCCTGGCAGTGCCTGACGGCGCCTGTCGCATCGAGCGTGAGGTGCTCGGAATGCCCAACACGCTCGACACCACGGTCGAGCTGACCATCGAGTGCACGGCGGTGGAGGTGCCAGGCCTCGGAACCGTGCCGATCAGCGGCACAGTGGTCGTCGACGAGCTCGGCTTCCCGTTCTAGCCCCGGTCGCCTCGTTCGCGGGCGTCGGCGCGGGCGGCGGCCCCGTCGAGCGCATCCTGGAGCCGTGACAGGAGTGGGCGCAACGGCTCGCGTTCCGCAACGGCGATGGCCTCGACCTGCTCGACGCGGATTCGGCTGAAGGGCAGCGGGACGATGTGCCGGTCCCAGCGGCCGCCCATGCGAAACGAGGGCCGGGCGGAGACGGCCCACGGCTGGAGCGGGAGGCCCGACTCTCGCGCCACGATCAGGGCCCCGGCCTTTGCGCGGCGGTAAGGACCCGTCGGGCCGTCAGGGCTTACAACGAGCGAAGCTCCCTCCCGGCCGAGGCGCGCCAGGTCGCGCGACAGCCGGGTGGCCTCGCCCTTCCGGTGCGGGGCCGGGAGCGCGACCGAGCCGGCCCCGACCGAGTCGAGCAGCGCGTTCATGATGTCGCCCCGGAACGTCTGGGTGCTGAAGCTGACGTGGCGCAGGTCGCGACGCACCCGCAGGGCGGCGACGGTGGCCACGAGGTTGTACTCGTGCCAGAAGGCGAGCACGACCTGGTCCCGCGTGGCGGTTCCCGAGACACGGCTCGTCGCGGCAACGAGCCGCAGGTACCAGGCGAGACCTCGCCCGACGACCGAGGCGAGAACGCGCATCGGCACGCAGGCTAGAGGTAGCGCTCGCCGGCGGTCCGGGCGATCTCGTCGAGGACGGGCTTGATCTCCTCGGCCCGGTCGGCGCTGCAGACGAGGAGCGCGTCGGGAGTGTCGACGATGATCACTCCTTCGAGCCCCACGGTCACCACCAGACGGTCACCGCCGTGGACGAGCACGTGCCGGGAGCCACGGTCGAGGTGGCGGCCGCTGGCCACCAGGTCCTTCCCCTCCGCAGAGCTCAGCGCCTCGAGCAGGGCCGACCACGATCCGATGTCGGACCAGCCCGCATCCAGCGGCACGACGGCCATGCGCCCCTCCGCCGCGGCCGGCTCGGCGATGCCGACGTCGATGGTGACCGCATCGATCGGCTCGAGGATCGCGCGGACGTCGCTCATCCAGCCCGGCGTGCGATGGAGGCTCGCGATGCGCTCGATGGCCGAGGCGAGCTCGGGCTGGAAGCGCTCGACGGCCTGGGCGTAGGCGTAGACGCGCCAGACGAAGATCCCGGCGTTCCAGTAGTGGCCGCCCTCGGCGACCATGGCCGCCGCGGCGTCGGGGTCGGGCTTCTCGACGAAGCGGTCCACGAGCGAGGTCGCGCCGGAGGCGTGCAGCGACTCTCCAGCCCGGATGTAGCCGTAGCCGGTCGCCGGGTTGGTCGGAGTCACACCGAGGGTGACGAGGTAGCCGCGTTCGGCGGCGCGGGCGGCCTCGCGCAACGCATCGGTGAAGGCTGCCTCGTCGGCGACGTGGTGATCCGCCGGCAGGACCAGCGCCACTTCGTCGGACTCGCGCCGAGCGAGAACGGTGGCAAGGGCAGCGGCCACGGCGGTGGACCGCGCCAGCGGCTCGCCGAGGATATTGTCCGGTGGGAGCTGAGGGAGCTGGTCCTGGGTGGCGCGAACGTGGGCGCCGCTGGTGATGACGTAGATGTCGTGCGGCTTGAGGAGCCCTCCCAGGCGCGCCACGGTCTGCTGAAGCAGGCTCGTGTCGCCGGTCAGCGCCAGCAGCTGCTTGGGCGTGCCGCGTCGCGACAGCGGCCAGAGGCGGGTGCCGGAGCCGCCGGCCATGATGATCGCGAACATCGTCAGCGCGATCCTGCCTCGACATCGGCCTGGACCTCGGCCTCGAGGCGCTCACCAAGCTCCACGGTGCGCCGATACGCGGCCCACACCGCGTCCGAGAAGAGGGTCCGGATGCGCCCCTTCTCGAGCTCGTAGATCGCGGCCGCGCTCGTCCCGCCCGGCGACGTCACCGCGTTCCTCAGCTCGGCGGGATGGAGGCCCGACTGCATCGCGTACTCGGCCGAGCCGACGAGCGTCTCCGCCACCAGGTCGTGGGCCAGCTCGCGCGGGAAGCCGAGGTGCACGCCGGCGTCGATGAGGGCCTCCATGACGGCGAACAGGTAGGTCGGGCCGGTGCCCGACAGCGCGGTCGCCATCGCGACGAAGGACTCGTCGTCCACGCGCCGGTCATCGCCGATCGCCCGAAGCACCGCGCGAGCGAGGTCGCGCTGCGCCGCCGTGCAGCTCGGCGACGCCGCCCATACCGTCATGCCGCGGCGGATCTGGCTCGGGGTATTCGGCATCGCCCTCACGACCGCGGCATGCCCGAGCCCCTCGGTCAGGCTGCGAATCGTCGCGCCGGCCACGATCGAGACGACGACCTGGCCGGGATCGAGGCGTCCGCGGATCTCGCGCATCACGCGTGCAAGCATCTGCGGCTTCACTGCCAGGACGATGACGTCGGCATCGGCCAGCGCATCCCGGTTGGCGGCCACCGGGCGGATGCCGTGGCGCTCCGCGAGCGCCTGCCGTCGATCCCTGCGCGGGTGCGAGGCCAGCAGCCGGTCCGGCGCAACGGCGCGATCGGCCAGCAGCCCGGTGATCATGGCTTCGGCCATGACCCCGGCGCCGATGATGCCCACGCGCATAGCCCGACGCGCCATGTCAGCCCTCCTTCGTCTCGCCGACCGCGACTTCGCGACCGAGCAGCTCGCGCGCTGCGGTGATCTCTCCGGGCGGCGCGCCGGCCCGTGCCAGCAGGTCCACCGCCGCGCCGGCCATGCGTCGGGCCTCGGTCACCCGGCCGAGGTCCAGGAGCGCGCGCCCGAGGCCATAGGCCGCGAGGCCCTGCTCGTGCTCGGCGCCGATGTCACGCGCCTCGTCGATCGCCTCGGCATAGTATCGTCGGGCGCTCGCGGCATCGCCGGCCGCGGCGCGCAGGTCGCCGATGCGCCGCGCCTGGCGCGTCGCCTGGAGCGTCATCCCGTCCTGCTCGAAGTGCCACAGTCCGCGGTGGCCCCAGATGTCCGCCGCCCACCACTCCTCTTCGGCGACGGCGCGTTCCATCGCCGCGACGGCTGCCGCGGCGGCCCGGCGGTGGTCGAGCTTCCGCTCGGCGAGAAGGTAGGACTCGGCGAGCGGGCCGTGCCGCAGGGCAAGGGGCAGCTCGCGCAGACCCGTCGTCGGTCGCGGCTCGGATCGGAGCAGGGCGCGCGCGCGCTCGGCGACCCGCGTCACGAGGCCCGGCGGCCGCTCACCCCATTCGGGGGATGCCATCGGGCTTCGGTTCAGCCGGCGGCGGCGCGAAGGTCGTCGACCCGGTCGGTACGCTCCCACGGCAGGTCCAGCTCCGGGCGCCCGAAGTGGCCGTACGCGGCGGTCCGCCGATAGATCGGCCGCCGCAGGTCGAGGCCGCTGATGATCGCGCCCGGCCGCAGGTCGAAGCATCGCTCGACGACCTCCGCCAGCCGCGGATCGGGCATTTCCCCGGTCCCCCAGGTCTGGACGTTGATGGCGAGGGGATGGGCCACCCCGATGGCATAGGCCAGCTGGAGCTCGCAGCGTCGCGCCAGGCCGGCGGCGACGATGTTCTTGGCCACGTACCTCGCCATGTAGGCGCCTGACCGATCCACCTTGGTCGGGTCCTTGCCGCTGAACGACCCGCCACCGTGGCGGGCGGTCCCACCGTAGGTATCGACGATGATCTTGCGCCCGGACAGGCCCGAGTCACCCATCGGTCCGCCAATGACGAAGCGGCCCGTCGGGTTGACGAGGTGGCGCGTGCCGTCGTCCAGGAGCTCGGCCGGGATGGCCGCCTCGACGACATGCTCGCGGATCGCCTGCGACAGGTGCTCCGCCTCGACCTCCGGGTCATGCTGGGTGCTGACGAGGACGGTGTGGACGCGCAGCGGCTTTCCGTCGGGGTCGTACTCGATCGTCACCTGGCTCTTGCCGTCAGGTCGGACGAAGGGCAGCGTCCCGTCCTTGCGCACCTCGGCCAGGCGCCGCGCGACACGATGCGCGAGCATGACCGCGGCGGGCATCATCTCCTCGGTCTCGTCGGTCGCATAGCCGAACATCATTCCCTGGTCGCCGGCACCCTCGCCGGCGTCGTCGCTCGCGTGGTCGACCCCGCGCGCGATGTCCGGCGACTGGCCCTTGATCGCGGTCAGGGTGCCGCAGGTCTCCCAGTCGAATCCGAGCCGGCTGTCGTTGTAGCCGATGTCACGGACCGTGCTGCGCACGACTTCCTGGACGTCGACGTAGTGGCTCGTCGTCATCTCGCCGAGGACCAGCACGAGGCCGGTCGTCGTCGCCACCTCGATCGCGCATCGCGCCCTCGCGTCATGGGCGAGGACGTCGTCCAGGACGGCGTCGGCGACGGCATCGCAGAGCTTGTCGGGATGGCCCTCGGTGACGGACTCCGAGGTGAACAGGATGGGAGGGCTGTCGGACATCAGGTGCCCGACTCCCACGACTCGCTGTATGCCTTCTGCTCCGGCGTCATCGAGTCGATCCGCACGCCCATGCTCTCGAGCTTCAGTCGGGCGACCTCGCGATCGAGGTCCTCGGGAATCCCGTAGACCTTCGGCTCCAGGTCGTCGACGTTGGCCCGCAGCCACTCCAGGCCCAGGGCCTGGTTGGCGAAGCTCATGTCCATGACCATCGCGGGATGGCCCTCCGCGGCGCCGAGGTTGACGAGGCGCCCGTCGGCCAGGACGTAGATTCGGCGCCCGTCGCCCATGAGGTACTCGCGCGTGAAGGGGCGCACCTCGCGCGAGGAAGTCGCCTGGTCTTCGAGCGCCGGCAGCTCGAACTCGTCATTGAAGTGGCCGGCATTGGCCAGGATCGCCCCGTCCGGCATGAGCGGGAAGTGACTGCCGCCCCAGACGTTGAGGTTGCCGGTTCCGGAGATGAAGACGTCGCCGACCGCGGCCGAGTCGGTGGCGTTCATGACGCGGAAGCCGTCCATCGCGGCCTCGATGGCGCGGATCGGGTCGACCTCGCACACCACGACGTTGGCCCCCATGCCGTGCGCCCGCGAGGCGATTCCGCGGCCGACCCAGCCATAGCCGCCGACCACCACCGTCTTCCCCGCGAACAGGATGTTCGTGGCGCGCAGGATCCCGTCGATCGCGCTCTGGCCGGTGCCGTACCGGTTGTCGAACAGGTGCTTGGTGAGCGCCTCGTTGACGGCCACGACCGGGTACGCCAGCTTCCCGGCGTTGGCCATGGCCCGCAGGCGGATCACGCCGGTGGTCGTCTCCTCGGTGCCCCCGACGACGTCGTCCAGCAGCTCGCGGCGCGAGGTGTGGATCTCGTTCACCAGGTCGGCGCCGTCGTCCATCGTGATCTGCGGGCGATGATCCAGCGCGGAGCCGATGTGCCCGTAGTACGAGTCGCGATCCTCGCCCTTGATGGCGAACGTCGGGATCTCGAAGTGGGTCACCAGCGACGCGGCCACGTCGTCCTGGGTGCTCAGCGGGTTCGACGAGCAGAGCACCGCATCGGCGCCACCGGCGGCCAGCGTACGCATCAGGTTGGCCGTCTCGGCGGTCACGTGCAGGCAGGCGCTGATGCGCCAGCCGTCCAGCGGCCGCTCGCGCTCGAAGCGCTCTCGGATGCCGGCCAGGACCGGCATCTGCCGGTCCGCCCACTCGATCTTCAGGCGCCCGGCATCTGCCAGGCTCAGGTCGGCCACATCGGCCGTTCTCACTTCGGTTCGCGTTGCCACGGGATTCGCATCGCCTCTCTAATCGGTCTCATGAGCCCCCATCCGCCGGCGCGCCGGCGGGCGAGCCTCTCGACGATCTCACAGTAGGTACGGTAGCCGAGGCGGGTGTAGGCCGCGACGGCCGGCTCGTTGTCCGCATGGACGTTGAGCGCCACATCGCTCACCCGCCCGAGCAGATCGGCGGTCACGGCGCCGGTCACCATCTTCGCGAAGTCGTGCCCACGGAAGTCGATGTGGGTCATGACGTTTCCCACCACGGCGATCCCCTCGTGGGTGTTGATCGCGTGCGTACCGGCTGCGCTCACGAGGCGGTCGCGTACGCGAACGCCGTAGTAGACGCCATCGTCCAGGATCGTGGGCGGAAATCCGCCCCGGAAGCCCAGCTGATATAGCCGGTTGAGGTCGTCGATGTCGATCGCGGTGAGCCGCTCGGCCGGGCCTGCGAAGGGCACGAAGGTCTCGCGGTTGACGACCATGCGCAGCATGCGGACCGGCGTGTCGAGCTCGTAGAGGTCGCGCGCCGCCGATTCGTGCAGGTCGGTGCCCTGCAGGTACGCGTCCCGCGGCTTGATGACGTGGTCGAGGACCGCACGGCACCCGTCCGGGGCGCCCATGAGGAAGAGCGGCTGCGGCACGAGGCCCTCGTGATGCATGACCAGCGCGATCGGCTGCCCGTCATCGCCGAATGCCATGCCCCACCCGACCCGGTTGCGATTCGGGCCGTCGAGGTCGCCCAACGCGTACGCCGCGTACAGCCGATCGCGGCGCAGGAACGAGGCGATCTCTTCGCGATCGCTCACCGACCTGGCGCGTGGGCGGATTGAGGTGGCGACCGCCATCGAGCCTGCCCGTCCGCCGGCTCAGTAGGCCAGCAGGGTGTGGATCTCGAACTCGCCAAGCTTCTCGCGCCCGTTCAGCGCGGTCAGCTCGACCATGAACGAGAGGCCGGCAATCTCGCCGCCGAGCCGCCGCACGAGCTCGATGGTGCCCATGACGGTCCCTCCCGTGGCGAGAAGGTCGTCGACGATGAGCACGCGCTGGCCCTTCGTGATCGCATCGGCGTGGATCTCGAGCGTCGCGGTACCGTACTCGAGCTCGTACTCGACCTCGATCGTCTCTGCCGGCAGCTTCCCCAACTTGCGGACGGGGACGAATCCGGCGCCGAGCTTGTAGGCCAGCGGTGCCGAGAAGATGAAGCCACGAGACTCCATGCCGACCACGACATCGACGCTCGCGTCGCCGACCTGGTCCGCCATCTGATCGATGACCTCGCGGAACGCATCCGGCTCCTTGAGGAGCGTGGTGATGTCGTAGAACCGGATCCCCGGCTTCGGGAAGTCCGGCACCTCGCGGATGAGGGCGCGCAGCTCGTCGACGCTTGAGGCGGTCACGGTGGTGATGGCACTCCAATTCGGGGGCTCGCGCGGGAGGTCCGGCGCCCGCTGAGTCTAGACCGATGCGCCGCGCGGCGGCAATGCGCCCATGGCGGATTCGACCTGTTCACCCCCGGGGAGAGGACGCCTCACGAAGCCGCGAGACGGCGGAGCACGGTCTGGAGGACACCACCGTTGCGCAGGTACGTGACGTCGATCTCCCCGTCGAGGCGCGCCACGGCCCGGAACCGGGACTCGCGCCGGTCGTCCCCTGTGGCGGTGACGGTGACCTCCATGCGCGGCCGCAGGCCCGACGCGAGGCCCTCGATCGCGAAGGTCTCGCGGCCGGTCAGGCCGAGCGACGCCACCGACTCGCCGGGGAGGAACTGCAGCGGCAGGATCCCCATGCCGACCAGGTTGGACCGATGGATCCGCTCGAACGACTCGGCGATGACGGCGCGGACGCCCTGCAGCAGCGGCCCCTTGGCCGCCCAGTCCCGCGAGGACCCCGACCCGTATTCCTTGCCGGCCAGCACGATGAGCGGCGTGCCGTCGGCGCGGTAGCGCTCCGAGGCGTCGAAGATCGTCATGCGCTCGCCCGACGGCAGGTGCTCGGTCCAGTTGCCCTCGGCGTCCGGCGTGAGCAGGTTGCGCAGCCGGATGTTCGCGAAGGTTCCGCGCATCATCACCTCGTGGTGCCCGCGGCGCGATCCATAGGAGTTGAAGTCGCGCGGCTCGACGCCGCGCGCGATCAGCCACTCCCCGGCCGGCGAGGTGCGCGCGATAGCGCCCGCCGGGCTGATGTGGTCGGTTGTCACGCTGTCGCCGAGCACCGCAAGCGCCCGCGCTCCGATGATGTCCGGCGGATCGGTCGGCGCGCCCTCCAGCCCACCGAAGAACGACGGTCGAGCCACGTACGTCGACGACGGGTCCCACTCGTAGCGGTCGCCGGCCGGCACCGGCAGATTCCGCCATTGATCGTCGCCGTCGAAGACCGACGCATAGTTGCGCGAGAAGACCTCGCCGCTGACCGCCTCGGTCACCACGCGCGCCACCTCGTCGGCGGGCGGCCAGATCTCGGCCAGCATCACCGGCTCCCCATCCCGATCGGTGCCGATCGGCTCGGTGGTCAGGTCGATGTCGATCCGCCCGGCCAGGGCGAACGCGACAACGAGCGGTGGCGACGCCAGATAGCTCGCCCGCGCCAGCGGGTGAATCCGGCCCTCGAAGTTGCGGTTGCCCGACAGCACGGCGACCGCGGCCAGGTCGTTGGCCTCGATGGCCGCCCCGATCGGCTCGGCGAGCGGCCCGGAGTTGCCGATGCAGGTCGTGCAGCCATACCCGACGAGGTGGAAGCGCAGCGTCTCGAGCGGCTCCATCAGGCCGGCGATGGTGAGGTAGTCGGTCACCGCCCGCGATCCGGGCGCCAGCGACGTCTTGACCCACGGCTTCGTCGACAGGCCGCGCGCGACCGCGTTTCGAGCCAGCAGGCCGGCGGCGACCATGACCGACGGGTTGCTCGTGTTCGTGCAGCTGGTGATCGCCGCGATGACCACCGACCCACTCCGCAGGTCGAACGACTCACCGGCCAGCTCGACCGGCACGGAGGTGTATTCGTGGGCGCGGGTGGATGGCCCGTCCGTCCGCGGCTGCGCCGTGGCCGGCTGGGTCTCCGCGGAGGTCGTATGCGACGGTGGGTCCGACGCGGGGAACGACTCCTCGCTGGCCTCCTCGACCGCTCCCATCTCGGGGTCTGGCTCGAGCCCGTTCGGGAAGGCCGTGCGGAACGAGCCCGGCAGGTCGTTCAACGCGACCCGATCCTGAGGTCGCTTCGGCCCGGCCAGCGACGGCACCACCGTCCGGAGGTCGAGGCTGAGCGACTCGTTGAAACGGGGCTCGGGGGATGCATCGGTCCGGAACAGCCCCTGGGCCTTCGCGTACGCCTCCACGCGCGCGATGACGTCGCCGGGCCGGCCGGTCATCCTCAGGTAGCGGAGGGTCTCGTCGTCGATGGGGAAGAGCGTCGCGGTGGCGCCGAACTCGGGCGACATGTTGCTGATCGTGGCTCGGTCGGCGATCGACAGCTTCGAGAGTCCCGCGCCGTGGAACTCGACGAACTTGCCGACCACGCCGTGCGCTCGGAGCATCTCCGTCACGTACAGGACGAGGTCGGTGGCCGTCGCCCCCGACGGCATCTCGCCATCGAGCCGGAAGCCGACGACGACCGGCATCGGCTGGTAGAGCGGCTGGCCGAGCAGCGCGGCCTCGGCCTCGATGCCGCCAACTCCCCATCCGACCACGCCGAGCCCGTTGATCATCGTCGTGTGCGAATCGGTGCCGACCAGGGTGTCCGGCAGGAGCACCCCGTCGCGCTCCGTCACCACATCCGCGAGGAACTCGAGGTTGACCTGGTGGACGATGCCGGTACCGGGAGGCACGACTCGGAAGTCGGCGAAGGCCTGCTGTGCCCAGCGCAGGAGGGCGTATCGCTCGCCGTTGCGCTCGTACTCCCGCTCCACGTTGACGAGGAACGCGGCGTCCGAGCCGAACTGGTCCACCTGGACCGAGTGGTCGATGACGAGGTCCGCCGGGACCAGCGGGTTGATCTTCGAAGGATCCCCGCCGAGGTCCGCGATCGCGTCGCGCATGGCGGCGAGGTCGACCACGCACGGCACGCCCGTGAAGTCCTGGAGGATCACGCGCGCCGGCATGAACGGGAGCTCGGCCTCGCCGGGCGATCCAGGGTCCCACGAAGCGAGCGCGCGCACGTCATCGGCGCTGACGAGATCGGGCTGGGTGACGGCGCCGCGCAGCATGTTCTCGAGCAGGACCTTGACCGTGTAGGGCAGGCCCTCGAGGTCTGTCGCACCCGACGCGTCGAGCCGGTAATAGGTGTAAGAGCGGTCGCCGATGTCCAGCGTGGCGCGGGCTCCCGCCGGATTGATCGTTGGCTGGGACGTCACGGTCGCCTCCTTTCGTCGCCGCACGGTCGCGCGGCTGCGGTCGAAGATCGGCGCCGGACGGGTGCGCCCGTCCCGGGTCGAGTGGCGTCTCCAGTATATCGGCTCCTGCGCGGCCAGCCTTGACGGGTGACGATCCGATGGCGGTATGGTGGATGTGACAGGGCGCGGGAAGCGCCATTCGCTCGGAGGATCCGCCCAATGCAGGACGATCAGGACACGCGGTCCGGCGCCTCACCACCGCCCGACGACTCGACGTCCGGAAGCGCGACGCCGCCTTCCGATCCCGCACCGCCACCTGCGGCCCCGCCACCGGCAGCGGCCCCACCCCCGGCTCCACCCCCGGCCGCGGCACCAACGACGCCACCACCGGCCGATTCGAGCAGCTGGAGCACCGCACCGGCAGGGGCCGGCGCGCGCCCGACGGGCGTGACGATCATCGCCATCCTCGCCGCGATTGCCGGCGTCTTCGGCATCTTCGGCGGCATCCTGCTCCTCGGCCTCGGCGGCTTCGCAGCGGCGGCGACCGGCTCGGGCGCCCTCGGCGGGCTCGTTGGGCTGTTCGGAGCCCTGGTCCTCGTCGTTGCGGTTCTCGACCTCGTCTTCGCCTGGGGAGCCTGGGGCCTCAAGCCATGGGCATGGACGCTGGGTGTTGTCCTCCAGGCCGTGGCCATCGTCCTCGGCCTCTTCAACCTCATCAACGGCGACACCGGCTCGATCGTCTCGATCGCGATCGCCGGATTGATCACCTACTACCTCTTCCGTCCGGAGATCCGCGCGGCCTTCGGGCGCGCGTAGCACCGGCTGCACCGGAGGCCGGCGGGGACGATACCCGCCGGCCTCTTCGCATTCAGGGCCGTGCGCCGTCCCTGACGCCCGACACCTCCGCGAGCACGGAGAGCGCGAGCAGCGCGACATCGACTGGATCGCGGGATGGGGCCACCGGGATGCGGACCTGGTTCGAGCGAATGCTATGGCCGGCCAAGCCAAAACTACTGCAAGAGGTATCGCGAGTAACGGTCCTCATGACGTGCGTATCCTACCCTATCAATTGCCGGATGCTCAAACGGGCCAGTC
>CAWHEV010000009.1:0-943569 GCA_963828485.1 uncultured Chloroflexia bacterium | reverse complement strand
GTCTGCGGCGCAGCGTCCGCCCGTGCCACCAGCCGATCAGCACGAGCAGCGGCACGTGGATGACCGGCAGGTTCCGGGCGAACCAGGACGGCAGGTAGATGTCGGTGACCGACCCGCTGGTGGCCCCCGCCGCCTCGGCCCAGCCGGTCAGCGGGGCAGCGGAACCCGTCCCCCACGAAGACCATGCACTCACCGGCGACGACCGAGGCGGCCCAGGCGGCCCGTCGATCACTGCGACCGGTGGCACCGGACCACAGCAGGTAGGCGACCAGGGCCTCATCGAAACCAGGCCGCTGTGGCCGCCCCGGATCAGGGCCAGCCGGCGGGCGGCGGAGGACTCGGTGGGCGGGCAGGTGCGCGTGGAAGTCAGCAGATCTCCTCGGGGTCGGGTCGCGACCAGTAGACCGCGACGACACCCCCGGGAACGACCTGTCGTGCGCCCCGTGCCGGTGGGTGTTCCCCCGTCCTCGCGGCGCGAGGACTACGAGCCGGCGTGCACCAGGACGACGCCGGACACGATCAGTGCCACGCCGAGCCACTCGCGGCGACCCAGGCGATCGCCGAACACGGCTGCGCCCCCGAGCGTGGCCAGGGCGATGCCCGACCCGGTCCAGATGCCGTAGCCCACGGCCAGTGACACCCCGTTCACCAGCGCCTGCGACATGAGCGCCACGGACGTGCCGATGCCGAGCAGGGTCGGCACGCGGCGAACGCCGGGCGGCGGAACCCGGCCGAGGCGCGCAGCGCACCGATGCCGACGACCTGGGCGAGGACCGCGGCGGCCAGCCAGCCGAGCGCCACAGCGCTCACGCGGCCTTCGCCCGGACGCCGGTCTGCAGCACAGCACCCCGGCGGCCAGCACACCCATCCCGATGAGCTGCACGGCGGTCATGGGCCGCCTCGAACAGCAGACGCTGGCGACGGTGGCGGCGGCGAGACCGAGCCGGTCAGGGTGGCGTACCTGGCGGCCGCGGCAGCGCTCGATCCCGCCACGGGCGAGCCGAGGCGCAGGGAGAACAGCCACAGCGAGACGCCGTAGCCCACCAGGGTCAGGGTCGTGGGCAGCCAGCGGGTGAACCCGTCGGAGACCCGCAGGGCCAGCGTGCCGGCCACCTCGGTGGCCACCGCTCCGATCAGCAGCCAGGCGGAGGAGGAGGGCGCACCCGCCCATCGTCCACGACGGCGAACCGGCGGCTGGGCTGCAGCGCGCCGCCGCCGTGCACCTCTCAGCCGGCGTCGTGCGCCAGACCCGCTGGACAGGGCCCGGTGGGCGTCGACCTGGGCCAGCAGGTCCCGGGCCTTCTGCTCCACCCCGGCGACGGCGTCCGCGCCGGCGACCCAGCGCACCGGCGGCTGGTCGGAGGTCGCGAGGCCGACGAGGGCCCGGGCGAGCTTGGCCGGGTCGCCGCCCTGCTGTCCGTTCATGCCGTTCCACGCGGTGACGGTCTGTTCGGTGCGCTCGGCGTAGTCCGTGATGGAGGACTCGGCGTAGCTCGTGGACTCCGGGGTGAGCAGGTCCGTGCGGAAGAAGCCGGGCTCCACCACCATCGTGCGGACGCCATAAGGCGCGACCTCGGGTGCGAGGGACTCCATGAAGCCCTCGAGGGCGAACTTGGAGGCGGCGTAGGCGGTGCAGAACTCCTGCCCGATCAGGCCGGCCGTGGAGCTGATGGTGACCACGAGACCCGACCCCTGCGTCCGCATGACCGGCAGCACCGCGCGCGTCACGGAGAGCGCGCCGAACACATTGATCTCGACCTGGTCGCGGAAAGCTGCCGGCGAACTCCTCGAAGACCCCGGCTGGAGTAGCCCGCGTTGTTGATCAGCACGTCGATCCGGCCGAACGCGCGACCGCCGATCGACCGCGGCCCGCACCGCCGTCGGGTCGGTGACGTCCAGTGGGACGGTCCACCCGGTCGGTCGAGCGCGGCGAGGTCGTCGACCCTCCGCGCGCCGGGCGGTGGCGACCACGCGGTGGCCGGCGCCAGCGCGGCGCGGGCGATCGCGACGCCCAACCCGCTGGTCGTCCCGGTGACCAGTACGACCTTCGTGGCTGACATGTCGGTTCCTCCTGTGCGGCGGCGAGGTGGGTCCACGGTGTGGGGGCTCGGTCGGCCTCGATCGCCGCGACCCAGGGAACGCCCCCAGCCACGGGCAGGACAGGACCTGCGAAGAGGGGTACCCGCAGTGACCCTCTACCGGCCGGAGCTGCTCCTACGCTCGACGGCATGGACGACAGGGAGGCGGCGCGGACCGCCGTCCGCGAGTTCCTCAGCTCGCGCCGGGACCGGGTCTCCCCTGCCGACGCCGGCCTTCCCGTCGGCGGCACCCGCCGGCGGGTGAAGGGCCTGCGCCGGGAGGAGGTCGCCCTGCTGGCCGGGGTGAGCCCGGAGTACTACATCCGCCTCGAGCGCGGGCAGGCGACCGGCCCGTCCCCCGGCGTCGTCGAGTCCGTCGCCACGGTTCTCCGGCTCGACGACGACGAGCGCAGCCACCTCGACCGACTGCTGGCGGCGCTCACGCCGGAGGCCCGCAGGCGCCGCAGGGCCGCCGTGAAGGAAACGGTCAGCCCCGGCGTCCAGGTCCTGCTCGACTCGCTGCACGACCTGCCGGCCGTGGTCTTCAACAGCCGCCTCGACGTGCTGGCCGCCAACGACCTGGGCCGCGCGCTCTACGCGCCGGTGTTCGACACCGACGGCCGGCCCAACAGCGCGCTGTTCCTCTTCCTGGACGAGCACCGGGCCCGGCAGGTGTACCCGGAGTGGCAGGCGCCTCGCCGGCGACACGGTCTCCCTGCTGCGGGTCGAGGCCGGCCGCCGTCCCGACGACCCGGCCCTCATCGCGCTGATCGGCCGGCTCTCCACCCGGAGCGGCGCCTTCCGTACCCGCTGGGCGGCCAACGACGTGCGAACGCACCGGCCGGGTGTGAAGGCTTTCCGCCACCCGGCGATCGGCGAGGTCCGCCTGCCCTTCGAGAACCTCACCGTCGACGCGACCGGCGACCAGACCCTCACCGTCTTCACCCCGGCGCCCGGCTCGCCCGAGCACGACGCGATCCAGCTGCTGGCCAGCTGGTCGGCTCCCCACGGGACGGCCGAGGCCTCGATCGCCCCCGAGCGGGCCTGAGCCCGCCGGCCGCTCGCGTACGGGCTGTTCCCGGTCACCGCGTGCTCAGGCGTCGGCAGCCCATGCGGCGTCGCCGAGCAGGGTCTTCACCGAGGAGGCAGGGACGTCTCCTCCGTCGATGATCGGTCCCAGTTCGTCGAGGGCGGCGTGCAGCTCGTCCTCGGGCACGCCGCTCAGCGCGAGGATCCAGCTGAAGGCGACCAGCAGGGTCCGATGGCTGCCGGTCCGGTCCAGGTCGTGCGCGGCCTGGACGAACAGGGTGGTCGCCATGCTGGTGCGGGCGAGGTCCCGCGCATAGGTGCCCACACGTGCCTCCTGGCGGGATCCCGGCGACTCCAAAGCGAGCAGGCCGTCGCCCGCGCGTTCGCAGGGCCGGTCCAGCCGACTGCGCAACCACGTCACTCCCGGTGCGCAGTCGTGCCCGGTCAGCTCCTGAAGCCGGCTCACCTGGTGGTCGGTCAGCGCCAGTTCGGGACGTTCGCCGGGCCGGCCTCCGAGCCCGGGCACGACGCCGACGACCCGACGGCCGATGAGGTCCGTCGCCTCGAGCGCGACCTCCATCGGGGCTAGGTTCGAACCGTCAGAACATCCCGCGTTGATTCGGCGAGTCGGCCGGCGCTTCCTGCGAAGCACACAGAAATGTCCCGAAGGAACCGCCGCCAGACCGTTGATGCAATCGCTGGTGCCGTTGGCTGCCCCTTCGGGACTCCGGCAGCATAGGAGCCGCGGATCCGGGTGAGCAATCCCCGTTCTCCACGAGTCTCCGAGCTGTCCCGAAAGTTATCCACATGTTGTCCACATCGTGGACATTGATCGCGGCTTGACGAATCCGGCCGCGCCGGCGCTCCGTGGCGGTGCCGGCTGGTAGGCTGCCGGACGTGACGACGACCGTCCCGGCCTGCCCTCACTGCGCCTCGGATGCCGAAGGGCCGCTCGTCTGCGACCGATGCGGATGGCGGTGGTACGCGAACCCCAAACCCGCCGCCGCGGTGCTGTTGGAGCGAACCGGCGCAGAGGGCGAGACCGAGATCCTGCTCCTGCGGCGAGCGGTCGAGCCCGGCCTTGGCGCGTGGGACCTGCCGGCCGGCTACCTGGACCCGGGCGAGTCGTTCGAGATGGCCGCTCGCCGCGAGACGGCCGAGGAGGCCGGGATCGAGGTGGAGCTGACCGGGCTGGCCGGCGTCTATCACTCCCCGCCGGCGAATGCGGTCTCTGCCGTCTTCCGGGCCAGGGCGGCCGACGGGGTCGCCGACGTCAAGCTCGACTTCGAGTCCAGCGACCACGCCTGGGTGTCGAGGTCCCAGGCGCGTGACTGGCTGCCTCGGATCGCGTTCGCGGCGATGGCGGCCGCCGTCGCCGACTGGGCGAACGCCGGGCGGGGCGCGGACTGACGCTGCTCAACGCGGGCGCTACACTCGGCGCGTCCCCCGCTCCATGACGGAGACCATGCCCGACTCCACCGTCCGCGTTGCCGTGACCGGCGCCGCCGGCCAGATCGGCTACGCACTCCTCTTCCGGATCGCCTCCGGTGCCGCCTTCGGGCTCGAGACGCAGGTGAAGCTCCAGCTGCTCGAGCTGCCGGCGGCCCTGCCAGCCCTCGACGGAGTGCGCATGGAGCTCGAGGACTGTGCGTTCCCGCTCCTCGACGACATCGTCTGCACGTCCGAGGCGACCGAAGCCTTCGAGGGCGCGAATTGGGCGCTCCTGGTCGGGGCGGTGCCGCGCAGGGAGGGCATGGAGCGCAAGGACCTGCTCAGCATCAACGGCGGCATCTTCACCGGGCAGGGCGAGGCCATCGCGCGCAACGCCGGCGAGGACTGTCGGGTCCTGGTCGTCGGAAACCCGTGCAACACCAATGCGCTCATCGGCTCGACCGCCGCGGCTCGCCACGGGATGCCCACGGAGCGCTGGTTCGCCATGACCATGCTCGACGAGAAGCGCGCGCGCTCGCAGCTCGCCGAACGGGCGGGCGCTGCCGCGCGCGACGTGCAGGACCTCGCGATCTGGGGCAACCACTCCTCGACCCAGTTCCCTGACGCCTGGCATGCAACGATCGCCGGACGACCTGCGCCCGACGTGATCGGCGACGAGGAGTGGCTGCGGACCGAGTTCATCGCCAACGTGCAGCAGCGCGGGGCCGCGATCATCAAGGCGCGAGGTCAGTCGAGCGCGGCATCGGCGGCGAACGCGGCGATCGAGACGGTGCGCAACATCGCCCGGCCGGCGGGCGAGCAGTTCAGCGCCGCCGTTCCGGCGCCGGCCGAGGGCGGCTACGACGTGCCGGCCGGCCTCGTCTTCGGCTACCCGCTGCACGCCACCGCTCCCGGCACGGTCGAGATCGTCCAGGGCATCGAGCATGACGAGTTCGCACGGACGAAGATCGAGGCGACCACGGCGGAGCTGCTCGAGGAGCGCGCCGCGGTCGAGGACCTGCTGGCGTGACGGCCGACTCGCCGGCCCGGGCCGACTCTGCCGCGCTCCGCATCGGCGAGCGGCAGGTGGACCTTCCCGTCGTCCGCGGCAGCGAGGGAGACGACGCCATCGACATCGCGAAGCTGCGCTCGGAGACGGGGCTCATCACCCTGGATCCGGGGTACGGGAACACGGGCGCGTGCAGCAGCGCCATCACCTTCCTCGATGGTGAGGAGGGGATCCTGCGCTACCGCGGCTATCCCATCGAGCAGCTGGCCGAGCACTCGACCTTCCTCGAGGTGGCGTACCTGCTCATCTGGGGCGACCTGCCCACCCGCGAGGATCTCGACCGATTCGAGAACGAGGTGACGCACCACACCCTGATTCGC
Source organism: uncultured Chloroflexia bacterium (assembly GCA_963828485.1). GTDB lineage: Bacteria > Chloroflexota > Limnocylindria > QHBO01 > QHBO01 > JACDBZ01. Next base: position 937,642 of record CAWHEV010000009.1, on the reverse strand, counting down.
GAGGAGATGCGTCACTTCTTCGACTCGTTCCCCGCCGATGCGCACCCGATGGCCGTCCTCGCCTCCGGCGTCGTGGGCATGAGCACGTTCTATCCGGACAGCCAGAACATCTTCGACGCCGATGCGGTCGAGGTCACCATCAACCGGCTCATCGCCAAGCTGCCGACGCTGGCGGCCTGGTCCTTCAAGAAGGCGATCGGCCAGCCCTACGTCTACCCGCGGAACGACATCGGCTACTCGGCCAACCTGCTGCACATGATGTTCGCCGTGCCGACCGAGGCCTACGAGGTCGACCCGGCGGTGGCCAAGGCGCTCGACCTGCTGCTCATCCTCCACGCCGATCACGAGCAGAACGCCTCGACGTCCACGGTCCGGCTGGTCGGCAGCACCCACGCCAACCTGTATGCCAGCATCAGCGCCGGCATCAGCGCGCTGTGGGGACCACTCCACGGCGGCGCAAACGAGGCCGTCATCAACACGCTGGAGCGGATCGTGGCGGATGGCGGCAACGTCCAGAAGTGGGTCGATCGGGCCAAGGATCCGGACGACAGCTTCCGGCTCGCCGGCTTCGGACATCGCGTCTACAAGAGCTTCGACCCGCGCGCCACGATCATCAAGCGCGCCGCGGACCAGGTGCTCGACGCGACCGGCGCCGACGACCGGCTGTTCGAGGTGGCGCAGCGGCTCGAGGAGGTCGCGCTCAACGACGAGTACTTCGTGAGCCGCAAGCTCTATCCGAACGTGGACTTCTACTCCGGGCTCATCTACCGCGCGATCGGCTTCCCGAAGAACATGTTCACCAACTGCTTCGCGATCGGTCGGCTGCCGGGCTGGATCGCGCAGTGGAGGGAGATGCTCGAGTCCACCGAGACGAAGATCGGGCGCCCCCGCCAGGTCTACGTCGGCCCGGCGTCTCGCGACTACGTTGCCATCGAGCAGCGCTGAGTGAGCGCCGCCGTCCGCGTCGAGACCGATGCGAACCTGGATGCCGACGAGGTGAACGCGGCCTACGCATGGGTCGAGTGGCCGCCGCGCGAGCCATGGCGGCTCGAGGCGATAGGCCGCACGTGCACCTGGCTTGCGGCGCGCGATCCGGGCGGCTCGCTGACCGGCATCGCCCGGCTCCTGGACGACGGCGGCCTCCACGCCAGCCTGTGGGACGTCATCGTGCGACCGGATCGCCAGCGGCAGGGAATCGGCACCTCCCTGGTGCGCGCCGCGCTGGAGATGTGCGGTGACCGCAGGCTCGTTGCGCTGGTCAGCACACCGGCCGCCGTGCCATTCTTCGCGGCCATGGGCTTCCTCCCCGAGTCGCACGGCCACCAGGCGATGTACCTGCGGCCACACGCCGACGGCCACGAGCACGGCTGATCGATGGACCTCACCATCCTCGGCAGATCGCCGGCCTCCCCCAATCCGGGGGAGGCGTGCGCCGGATACCTCGTCGAGAGCGCGGGCTCCCGCGTGCTGCTGGACATCGGCCCGGGAGTCGTTTCCCAGCTCATCGGCCGGCACCATCCCAACGAGCTCGAGGCGGTGGTGGTGAGCCACATGCACGCCGACCACATGCTCGACCTCGTCACCCTGCGCTACGTGTACCCCTGGAAGGCGCGACCGAAGGAGGAGCGGCTGCGGGTGATCATGCCCCCCGGCTCGGCAGACCAGCTGCTTCATCTCGCCAAGGGCGTCGGCAGCACCCGGCACTTCGAGGACATCTTCCGCCTCTCCGAGCATGACGGGACTTCCACCTTCGAGCTCGGCTCGCTTTCGCTGACGCCGGTCCGGACGCAGCACTACATCCCGTGCTGGGGCTTCCGGGTCATCGCCGATGGTCGTCGCCTGGCGTACACGGCCGACACAGCGCCGTGCGGCGGCATGACCGACCTTGCGGATGGGGCCGACCTGCTGCTCAGCGAGGCCACCCTGCGCTCGCTCGACGAGGACGCGGAGCCGCCCGAGCCTCGCGGCCACCTTCTGCCCGCCGAGGCCGGGGCGATCGCGCGCGAGGGCGGGACGCGGCGGGTCATGCTGACCCACCTGCCGATCGATGGCGACGGTGCATGGGCTCGTGTCCAGGCCTCCGAGGCCTTTGGCGGCGAGGTCGAAGTTGCGGAACCGGGCCGGACGTACGAGGTCTGAACGGCAGCCCGACGGAATCCAAGACGCGCTCCTCGTTCGTACCGCAAGATGACCGGCAGCAGCGATATTGGAGCGGTCCTCAACATCCGATGACGATGGCCACCCCCACCCCGAGCGTCGACGCGGCGGCACGAGCCCGTGCCGAATGGCGTCGGTTCGGCATGCGCGTCTCGTCGATCACGCCGAAGAACCTGGGAATGGGCATCCTGACGGTCGTCGTCGGTGTCGCGGCCGCGGCACTCATCATCGGCACATGGCCCGCGACGCTCCCCTTCGCGATCGGCGGAGCGTTGGCCTACGCGCTGCTTCCGGTGGTGAACGCCCTCGACCGCGTCATGCCGCGCGTCCTCGCTGCCATCCTCGGCCTTCTGCTCGTGCTGGCGATGATCGTGGCCGTCTTCGCCATCGTCATCCCTCCGCTCGCGAACGGCATCGCCGCTGCCGCCGATGAGCTACCGACACGTGCCGAGATCAGCGCATGGATCGCGGATCTCGAGGCGACGCTTGGCGAGGCCGAGGGCCCGATCGGCCCGACGATCGCTGCGGGGCTGGAATCGGTCGTGCAGGCGGTCCGGTCCGGCATCGGTTCCTCCTCGGACGGCCTCAACGAGCTCGGGCCGGCGATCCTCCAGGGAGCCATCGGCGCCATCAGCGTCATCCTCGGTCTCATCGTGCTGCCGGCCTGGATCCTCACCGTCGTCCGCGACCAGAGAGCGGGACGCCACGTCGTCTACACCTCGATGCCCGGCTGGCTCCGCGACGATGCGTGGGCAGTGATCCGGATCGTCGACCGATCCGCGGGGACCTATCTTCGTGGCGGCGTCCCCCACGGAATCGTCACCGGCCTCACGATGTGGGTCGCCTTCGAGGCCATCGATCGGCTCGGCTTCGCCACCATCACGCAGGCAGGGCCGGTTGCTGTGCTGGCCGGTGCCGTGCAGGTCATCCCGGAGATCGGCCCCCTCATCGGCTTCCTCCCGGCCCTGCTGCTCCTCCCGGTTTCGATCGAGCGAGCTGCGATGTACCTCGTCGTCTACGTCGCGAGTCGGTGGGTCGCCGGCACGCTGCTCGGCTCCATGTACGCGGGCCGGAGACGGCTTCACCCGGCAATCATGGTCCCCGGCATCGTCGCGCTCAGCCAGTTCGGCCTGCTCTGGCTCTTCCTGGCAGGGCCCGTACTCGCCATCGGCTTCGACCTGGTTCGATACTTCCACGGGCGACTCTCGGAGCCGTCGCGTCCCGCGGGCGTGATCCCCGACGAGGTACCACAGCCCGGCACCGCTAGCGCCGGTGCCGTCGCACCAACGCCGGCACGGACGGTCCCATGGAGCACGCAGGTGACATCGCGTGGCTGAGGAAGAGCCGACCACGTCACCACCGGCACCACCAGCACAGGCGCTGGCGCCGGCGTACGAGGTTCAGCTGACGCAGGTGAGGGTCCCCCTCGCCGACGCGGCGGACGCCTTCGCCGTCCCAGACGAGTCGGGCCGGTTCCCGATCGTGATCCTGACCGGGGCGCGCAGTCGCATCCGCAACGAGTTCCTGGCGGCGGGCGCTGGGCTCCTCCTCATCGCGCTGATCTTCGACGTCAGCGTGGCCGCGCGCGCCGCGATCTTGACCGGCGGCGCCGCCTTGCTGGTGCTGGCGGTATTCCGCTCGTTCATCGTGCGGGTGCCTGAAGGCGCCCAGGCCCTGGCCCTGCGCCGAGGTCGATTCGACCGGATCATCCCCGCCGGCAGCCACATCCTGCCTCCGTGGATCGCCATCACGCACGTCGTGACCAAGCGCGAGATCCCCTTCGTGGCCTCCGCCTCGCAGGTCCCGACCGTCGACGGCGTCCGGATCGACATGGACGTCCTCGTCACGTTCGTCATCGAGGCAGCCGAACGATTCACGTTCGCGATTTCGACGCCTGACTTCGACCTGGTGCTGGCTGCGGCCACCCAGGACGCGCTCCGACAGTTCGCGCGCGGCGTCAAGTCACAGGACGTCCTGGACTCGGCCGGGGCAGCCTCCGAATCGTTGCGCGAGTCGATCGGATCGGAGATGACCGACTACGGCATCGAGATCCACAAGGTGGTGGTGGTTGCCGTCCGGCCGCCGCTCGACTACATGGCGTCGCTGGAGGCCCGACGATTGGCCGAGGTCCAGCTGGCCGAGCTGGAGCAGGCTCACGTGCTCGAGCGGCGGCGACAGACCGACAGGATCGATCTCATGCGCCATCGCGCCGAGGAGCAGCGGAAGCTGGTCGAGCTCGAGGCGGGGAACGAGGAGGTGCGCCTCCAGCTGCTCGAGGCCCGCATCTCGGCGTATCCGACCGGCGCGAGATGGGACTTCGACACGCAGCGCATGGACGTGGCGAAGGCGCTCGCCGGCAATGATCGGGCCTTCCTGGCAGTGGGCGATCCTGCGACCTTGACCGATGCGTTGCTCGTTGCCGACCATCGCGACGCGCCGAGCAAGCCGACCGAAAACGCAACGCCAAAGCCACGCCGAGCTAGACGTCCGGCGGGCGAGGGCGGCTGATCAGCAGGCCCTGGTCGGCGACTGAGAAGCCCACGGGCATGACCGCGGGACACACCGGAGAGAGAGTAGGAGACACGCAACGATGGCGAACGGGAACGACAGCAGCTACGGATGGGTGATCGGCTTCACGGCCTTCGCCGCGATGATCATGTTGCTCATCGGCTTCTTCCAGGCGGCCATGGGGCTGGTTGCCCTCTTCAACCAGGACTTCTATGTGGCGACCCCGAACTACATCTTTTCCTTCGACGTGGGCGTATGGGGCTGGGTGCACCTCATCGGCGGCGCTCTGATCATCGCGGCGGGCTTCGCGGTGCTGTCCGGCGCCACGTGGGCACGCGTCGTCGGCTCTGTGCTCGCCATCCTCGCGGCGGTGGAAGCCTTCCTCTTCATCCCGTACCAGCCGTTCTGGTCGATCGTGATCATCGCGGCGTCGGTCATGGTCATCTGGGCGCTCACCACCCAGCTGCCGATGGCCGACGACACGGACGCGCCTACGGAGATCTGAACGTGGCCCAGGGGGCATCTGCGCCGCCCAAGGCGATGGTGCGAGTGGAGGGCGGCTCCTTCAGCATGGGGTCCCAGGACTTCTACGCGGAGGAGCGGCCCGTCCACGAGGTCGACGTCGACGGCTTCTGGATGGACGACCACCCGGTCACCGTCGCGGAGTTTCGTCGCTTCGTGAAGGCAACCGGCTGGGTGACCATGGCCGAGCGCCCGCTCGATCCGGCGGACTACCCCGACGCGGACCCCGATCTGCTGCACCCCGGGTCGCTCGTGTTCCGTGCGACGAGCGGGCCGGTCGACCTGAGCGACTACCGCAACTGGTGGGAGTACGTCCCCGGCGCCTCGTGGCGTCATCCCGAGGGGCCCGGCAGCACGCTCGACGGACGCGACCGCCACCCCGTCGTCCACGTCAGCTACGACGATGCCGAGGCCTACGCGCGCTGGTCGGGCAAGGAGCTGCCGACCGAGGCGGAGTGGGAGTTCGCGGCCCGCGGCGGCCTCGAGGGCAAGACCTTTGCGTGGGGCGACGAGTTCGCGCCGAGGGGCAAGTTGATGGCGAACACCTGGCAGGGCCGCTTCCCGTGGGAGAACCTGCTCGAGGATGGCCACATGGGAACGTCGCCGATCAGGTCCTTTCCACCCAACGGATACGGGCTGTGGGACATGACCGGCAACGTCTGGGAGTGGACCGTCGACTACTACGCCCCGCAGCATGAGGCGACCCACGCCTGCTGTGGCCCGGCCTCGAACCCGAGGGTGACGTCCCCGGACGCCAGCTTCAACGTGGGCCAGCCCGGGGGACAGTTCCCGCGGCGCGTGGTCAAGGGCGGATCGCATCTCTGCGCTCCGAGCTACTGCCTCCGCTACCGCCCCGCTGCACGGCAGCCGCAGACCATCGAGACGTCGATGGCGCACCTGGGCTTCCGCTGCGTGATTCGAGGGACTGGCGACCGCGGGAACGGCGATGACGCGCAGCCGATGTGACGCTGCCGGCCTTCCGATCGCTCGGCGGCTACCAGCGGGCGTGGCTGCGAGGGGACATCGTTGCCGGCCTGACCGTGTGGGCCGTCCTGGTGCCGGAAGCGCTGGCCTACGCCACGATCGCCGGAGTTTCACCCGTCGTCGGGCTCTATGCCGCGCCAGGCGCACTGATCCTGTACGCGGCGTTCGGCAGCTCGCGCCACCTGGTCACCGGACCCATGGCGGCGACGGCAGCGCTGTCCGCGGCCGCCGTTGGAGATCTCGTCGCGCGGGACGGTTCGGAGTTCGTCCAGCTCACCGTGACGCTGGCGCTTGTGGTCGGCCTGATGGCGATCGTCGCCGGCCTGCTGCGGCTCGGATTCGTTGCCAACTTCATCTCCGAGCCGGTGCTGAAGGGATTCATCATCGGCCTCGCGCTCACGATCATCGCCGGGCAGCTGCCCAAGCTCTTCGGGGTTCCGAAGACGGAGGGTGACTTCTTCGAGCAGATCTTCGGCCTGGTCGGCAGCCTCGACCAGACGAGCGCGATCACCCTCGTCGTCGGGCTCCTCTCGCTCGCCCTCGTCGTCGGGCTCAAGGAGGTCGCCCCGGCGGTGCCGGGCTCCCTGGTCGCGGTGCTCGCCGGCATCGTGGCGGTCAGCCTTCTCGACCTCGATACGCGGGGCGTTGACATCGTCGGCGACATCGACAGTGGGCTTCCCGCGTTCGGCCTGCCCGACGTGGCGCTCGAGAGGTATCTCCAGATCGCCCCGGCCGCCATCGGCGTCATGCTGGTCGGCTTCGCCGAGGGACTCGGCGCCGCCAAGACATACGCATCGCGCACCCACGAGATGGTCGAGCCCAATCGAGAGCTCATCGGCCTCGGCGCCGCGAACCTCGGCGCCAGCCTCTCGAGCGGCATGGTCGTCAACGGCAGCCTCTCGAAGACAGCCGTCAACTTCGGCGCTGGCGCGCGCTCTCAGCTCGCAGGGCTGATCGTCGCTGCCCTCACCGTCGTGACGCTCCTCTTCCTCACCGGCCTCTTCGAGCTTCTTCCGGAGGCGACCCTCGCCGCGGTCGTGATCGCCGCACTGGTCGAGCTGGTTGACATCAGGAGCCTCGTTCGCCTGTATCGGCTTTACACGCAGGGACTCGGGCGGATCTATGGCGCCGCGGCACGGCCCGACTTCATCGCGGCAACGGCGGCGCTGATCGGCGTGCTCGTATTCGACACGCTGCCTGGCCTGTTCATCGGCATCGCGGTCTCGCTCGGGCTGCTCGTCTACCGCTCGTCGCGACCGAACGTCGCGGTCCTCGGACGGGTCCCGGGGACGAGCGGCCAATACGCCGACGTGGCGCGAAGCGCCGAGAACCTCCCGGTCACGGGCATCGTGATCCTTCGCCCCGAATCCGGGCTCTTCTTCGCCAACGCCGATGCGGTGCGCGAGCACATCCGCCGCGCGGCCGCGACACCGGGCACCAGCGCCGTCGTCCTGGACGCGGAGAGCGTGCCGTTCATCGACATCACCGCCGCCACGATGCTCGCCGACGTCGCGGGCGACCTCGAGCGAGACGGAGTCCGCCTCGCGCTGGCGAGGGACATCGGCCAGGTGCGTGACCTGCTCCGCAAGGGAACCGACGCGGGGTCGCTGCCGGCGTATCCCACGATCCAGGATGCGGTCGAAGCGCTCGGCGCCAAGAACCCGCCGCCCACCTGAGCCACGACTCGGGCGGCCAGGGCACGCCGAACGCCGCCCGTCGTGCCGGCCGAACCTTGTCGAGATTTGACAATCCGCAGCCGCGTCACGGGTCGTAGTGGAGTTAAGAGCGGACCGGTGGTGTGCCCCGCCCACAGTGCGCCGAGCCCAGCCGATCAGGCCACCCGAGAGGGTCCACATGGCGTCAGATTCCCCTCGCGCCACGCCGAGCCAGGCCGGCCCTGCGACCGCCGGCGCCGCGGCGAATTCGGGCGTTCCGGACAACGGCAGCGTGATCCTGGTCTCGCTGATCCTGGTCGCGGCTGTCGCCAACCTCAACCTCTCCGTGGCAAACGTCGCGCTTCCGTCCATCGGCGCCGCGTTCGACGCGTCGCAGACCGCGCTCGACCTCGTGGCGGTGGGCTACTCGCTGGGCCTCGCCGCATCGGTCCTCTGGCTGGGGGCGATCGGCGATCGCTACGGCCGCAAGATGCTGCTGCTGCTGGGCGTCGGCCTCTCCGTTCCGGCATGCCTGCTGGCGGCATTCGCGCCGAGCATCGAGGTGCTGATCGTGGCGCGCATCGCGGGCGGCATCTCGGCCGGCATGGCGTTCCCGACCACCCTGGCGCTGATCACGGCCCTCTGGGCGCCAGGGCCGGGACGGACGCACTCGATCGCGCTGTGGTCGGCGCTCGGCGGCGCCATCGCGTCGCTCGGCCCGCTGGTGTCCGGGTTCCTGCTCGAGCGGTTCGAATGGGGATCGGTATTCCTGGTCACCTTGCCGCTTGCGGTCGCCGCACTCTTCATGGCGTGGCGGTTCGTGCCGGCGCATGTGAACGAGACGACAGATCCGGTGGACAACCTCGGCGGCATTCTCTCCGCGGTCCTGGTCGGAACGCTCATCCTGGCGATCAACTTCGCGCCCGTCCCGAACATGGGTGCGCTGGTGATCGGACTGGCGGCCATCTGCATCGCGGCGACGATCGCGTTCGTGATTCGACAGCGTCGAACGAAGGATCCGCTGTACGACCTCGACATCGCGGCGCGCCCGACCTTCTGGGTCGCCGCCGTCGCCGGGATCATCGTCTTCGGATCGTTGATGGGCGCGATGTTCATCGGCCAGCAATACCTCCAGAACGTGCTCGAGTACTCGACCCTCGAGGCCGGCACCGGGATCATTCCGGCGGCCATCGCGATGGTCATCGTGGCACCGCGCTCGGCCGTGCTCGTCGAGGCCAGGGGCGCACGTTTCACCCTCCTGCTGGGGTACGTGTTCGTCTTTCTCGGCTTCCTGACGATGCTGCTGCTCTGGGGTGAGGGCACCAGCTACCTCGTCGTGGCCCTCGGCTACACCCTCGTCGGCATCGGCGTCGGCTTCGCTGGCACGCCCGCGTCGCGCTCCCTCACGGGCTCCGTGCCCGTGACGCGCGCCGGCATGGCGTCGGGAACGGCCGATCTCCAACGAGACCTCGGCGGAGCGATCATGCAGTCGATCTTCGGTGCGCTCCTGACGGCCGGCTACGCCGCCGCCGCCGCCGCGGCACTTGCCGATGCTCCGCCGAGCACCGACTTCACCACCAGCGTGCAGAACCAGCTGACGATGTCATTCGCGGGTGCGGCAGACATTGCCAAGCAATACCCGCAGTACAGCTCGCAGATCATCGCCGCGGCGCAGGAGTCGTTCCTGGCGGGCGACCAATGGGCGTACCTCGCCGGCATCGTCGCCGTCCTCCTGGGCGCGGCGCTCGTCTTCATCAAGTTCCCGCGTCACGACGAGGAGCGCCGGCTGCTGGCGGAGTATCAGGACCAGGACACCGCCGCGACACCACCCGCACCGGCTGCGGTGACGCCCGGCCCGGCCGGATCGACCGCATGAGAGGGCATGGCGCCGACGGATGGACCTGAGCGCGTTCTTCAGCCTCGACCTTGGCAGCTTCACGATCATCGACCTGATCGCGGCAACCACGAACGCCTTCAACGGCGCGCTGCTCGCGCGCCAGCCGTCGCACTATCGCGGCTACACCATCGTCGGCATCCTCCTGATCGCCGTCTTCGGCGGCATCGGCGGTGGTGTCAGCCGTGACGTGCTCCTCAATGACATCCCGTCGGCGCTCACCAATCCCCTGTACCTGATCCTCTGCGCCGTGGCCGGCTTCCTGGCGCTGCGCATCTCGGGGCAGCTGGACCAGGCGCGAACCGCGCGTCTCTTCGACTTCATGTCGGCCTTCTCGCTGCCCTGGTACGCGGCCGTTGGCGCCAACAAGGCGCTGGAGGCTGATCTGCCGTACCTCGCGTGCATCCTCATCGGCGTCGTCGGACCGACCGCCGGGCGCTTCCTCATCGACATCACCTCGGGGGTGACCCCCCAGCACTTCGTTCGGGGCGAGTGGTTCGTCGGCACCGCCGTCCTGACCAGCGTGGTCTACCTCATCGCCGATGCCGGCTTCGGCCTGACGATCTGGCCGGCGACACTCATCGCCTTCGTCGTCGGTTTCACCTTCCGCGTGGCCGCTCGGCGGCTGAAGTGGGAGGAGCCATACCCGGCAGGCGAGAACGGAGTCCAGGTCCTGAGCCACTGACGAACCCATCACACCGGTAGGCAACTCGAACGCAGCAACGGAGAAAGAAGGTCGAAACAGCAATGGCCACACCGTTCAACGGCAAGATCGAACTCGACGTCCGGGACTCGACCCCGGACTGGGCTCCATTCACTCCGCCCAGGCCCCCCGAGGGCTCGCCCAACGTCCTGATCATCCTCTACGACGACACGGGTCTGGCGGCCTGGTCACCGTTCGGTGGGAGGATCAACATGCCGACGCTGCAGAAGCTGGCGGATGGCGGCCTGATGTACTCGCAGTGGCATACGACGGCGCTGTGCTCACCCACCCGATCGACGTTCCTGACCGGGCGCAACCATCACCAGAACGGCATGGCCTGCATCACCGAGGGCTCGATCGGCTACCCGGGCGCGAGCGCCCACATTCCGCCCGAGTGCGGGACCCTCGCCGAAGTGATGCGGCAGGCCGGATGGAGCACCTTCTGGCTGGGCAAGAACCACAACGTGCCGGTCGATGACCTGGCCGCGGGCGGCACCAAGGAGACGTGGCCGCTGCACCAGGGCTGGGATCGGTTCTACGGCTTCCTGGGCGGCGAAACGAACAACTGGTACCCGGACCTCGTGCACGACAACCACTACATCGACGAGCCCTACTCGCCCGAGGAGGGGTATCACCTCTCGAAGGACCTCGCGGACCAGGCAATCCAGATGATCCGCGATGTCAAGGCGAGCGCACCCTCGCGCCCATGGTTCCAGTGGTTCTGCCCGGGTGCCAACCACGCCCCGCACCACGCGCCGCAGGAGTACATCGACAAGTACAAGGGCAAGTTCGACGACGGCTACGAGGCCTACCGCGAATGGGTCCTGCCGCGGATGATCGAGAAGGGCATCTTGCCCGAGGGCACTGAGCTCACACCGATGAACCCGATGCCCGACGGCACGCATTCACCGGCTGACAACGTCCGCCCGTGGGACTCGCTCTCGGCCGACGAGAAGGCCCTGTTCAGCCGGATGGCGGAGGTCTACGCGGGCTTCAGCGAGTACACCGATGCGCAGGTCGGCCGGATCATCGACTACCTCGAGGAGACCGGTCAGCTCGACAACACGCTGATCTTCTACTGCGCCGACAACGGCGCATCGGGGGAGGGAACACCGAACGGATCGGTCAACGAGAACAAGTTCTTCAACGGCTATCCCGACGACATCGCCGAGAATCTCAAGCACCTCGACGATCTCGGCAGCCCGAACACCTATAACCACTACCCCACGGGCTGGGCCATGGCCTTCTCGACGCCGTTCCGGATGTTCAAGCGCTACAGCTACCAGGGCGGCATCTCCGACCCGATGGTCATCCACTGGCCGAAGGGGTTCAAGGCCCGCGGCGAGGTGCGGCACCAGTACCACCACTCGATCGACATCGTGCCGACCATCCTCGAGTGCGTCGGCCTCGAGTTCCCCAAGACGTTGAACGGCCACGAGCAGGTGCCGCTGCCCGGCGACTCGATGAAGTACAGCTTCGACAGCGCCGATGCGTCAACGCCGAAGAAGCGCCAGTACTACGCGATGCTTGGCACACGAGGCATCTGGGAGGACGGCTGGAAGGCGGTCACCGTTCACGGCCCGACCTCGGGTCTCGGCAACTTCGACAAGGACGTGTGGCAGCTGTTCCACACCGATGCTGACCGCTCGGAGGCGAACGACCTCGCCGAGCAGGAGCCGGAGAAGCTCAAGCAGCTCATCGCCGCCTGGTTCGAGGAGGCCGAGAAGTACAACGTGCTGCCGCTGGACGACCGGTTCCCGTACGAGATCATCAATGACCCGCGGCCGCAGCCCGAACCTCCACGGTCGACGTTCGTCTATTACCCCGACACCGCCGACGTGCCCGAGTCCGTCGCCGTCAACACTCGGAGCCGTTCGTTCAAGATCCTGGCCGACGTGACGATCGACACCCCGGAGGCGAGCGGCGTGATCTTCGCGCACGGCTCCCGGTTCGGCGGTCACGCGCTGTTCCTCAAGGACCAGAAGCTGTGGTACGTCTACAACTTCCTGGGAATCCCGCCGGAGCAGCAGTTCGTCTCGGAGAAGCTCGAGCCCGGCAAGTACGTGCTAGGCATGGAGTTCACCAAGGAGTCGATGGGCCAGTATCACGAAGCCCACGGAACCACCAAGCTCTACGTCAACGATGATGTCGTCGCGACCGGTCCGATGCAGACGCAGATCGGCACCTTCACGCTGTGCGGGGATGGGTTGTGCATCGGCCGCGATTCAGGTGACGCTGTGAGCTCCGAGTACAAGTCACCAGCTTCGTTCGCTGGCGGGACGATCCACCAGGTCGAGGTCAACGTCGGCGACGACCACTACAAGGACCTGGAGCTGGAGGCGGCAGCCATGCTGGCGCGGGAATAGCGTCAACCGCCGCCATGGCTTCACCTGATACGACAGGGGTGTCGCCCATGACAGGCGGCTGATGTTCGATCTCCACGCCTTCGTTACAGCCGAGATGCAGGGCGACGCCATCCGTCTCCTGGACGGGATGGATGGCGTCCGCCACGCGACCGCATTGCCCGCCTCCTCCGGACGCACGGTGCATGTCACGGCAGAGGTCGACGCCGAAGCAGCCGAGCAAGTGCTTGACTCTCTGGAAACACTCGGAATCCCTCCGGATGAGATCGGGCTTGCGCGACGCAACTGGATCCAGCCGGCGGGGGCGCAGGTGACGGCCGCGGCGGTGCTCATGTGGGCGGACGTCTTGAGCGCCGCCCGCATGGAGTCGAGGGTCGTATTCCGCCATCTTGGCCTGATGTTCGTGGCCGGCATCATCGCCGGCTACGGCGTGGTGATCGACAACCCGATCCTCATCGTCGGCGCGATGGCCGTCAGCCCCGACCTGGTGCCGCTCATCGCCGCCAGCGTCGGAATCGTCTCCGGCCGCTGGCGTCTCGTGCGACGAGGTACGGCGACGCTCGTCATCGGCCTGGGACTGGCAACGGTCGCCGCGTTCGGAGTGGTGGAGCTTCTGGACTCGCTGGGAGTCCTGCCGACCGTCGACGTGGCGCGCGGCCTGATGGCCTCTTTCACCGAGGTCGGTGTTGGGACGGTCGGCGTGGCGCTCGCCGCGGGCGTCGCCGGGGTGCTGGCCTTCGAGAGCCGAGCGGGAGCCGCCGTCGGTGTTGCGATATCGGTCACCACCATCCCCGCGGCGGCGATGGCCGGCGTCACGGCGGGGCTGGGTGAGTGGTCACTCGCCTGGGGCGCTCTCGGCCTGTTGGGCGTGAACCTCATCTGCCTCATCGTCGCAGGCGTCGCGACGCTCATCGTCCAGCGGTTCATCGGTCGGCGGAGTCGGCGATAGCGCGGGCACTCTTCGGCATCCGAGGGCGCTCGCGGACGCGTAATGGAATCGTTTTTTTACCATCTACTGTGCATCAGATGCCAATCGTCAACCCACAGCAGTCACCGTTGCCGCTCTCGATCTACTCCTTCACCCGCGCCAGACGATTCCACCATAAGCGACCCAGTACTACGAGATGCTGCACGCGCGCATCTGCACAAGCTGAATGCGTACCGAGCATGCCATTCACGCATGAACTTCACAAGACCGCTGGCAGCTGTTCCACACCGACGAGACCGCTCAAGGGCACGACCTCGCCGAGAGCATCCGACAAGTCAAAGCTCCGATCTGTGATGCACAGGCCATCGCCAACAAGTCCTCCATCAACACCTCACTGGCAGAGATCTTCGCGATGAGGTCCCAATCGTTCCCCGAGCCCAGTGACTACTACGAACCATCAGGTCCCGAACGTTCGCGCCACGTCCATGCGGCTCTCAATTCGCTCCGAGGCGCTCGCGACCTAATATCGATATCGACATCGGCACCGACGAATCCATGGCCACCTCATCTCCCGATTGGCGCCTGAACCTCGCCCTTGCGTTCCGCTAGGAGGATCCCGATGCCTAAAGGCAAACCGAACATCCTGGTTCTGTGGGGAGACGACATCGGCTGGTGGAATCCCAGCATCTACAACCATGGGCAGATGGGCTATCGCACCCCGAATATCGACCGCATCGGTCGCGAGGGCGCCCTGTTCACCGACTGGTACGGCCAGCAGAGCTGCACAGCCGGCCGGGCCGCGTTCATCACCGGCCAGTCGCCGATCCGCACAGGACTGACCAAGGTCGGCCTGCCAGGGGCCAAGGAGGGCCTCAACGAGCTCGATCCGACCATCGCCGATCTCCTCAAGCCGCTCGGCTACGCGACCGGCCAGTTCGGGAAGAACCACCTCGGCGACCGAAACGAGCATCTCCCGACGGTTCACGGGTTCGACGAGTTCTTCGGCAACCTCTACCACCTCAACGCTGAGGAGGAGCCGGAGCACCCCGACTACCCGAAGCCGGAGCGGTTCCCGAACTTCCGCGAGCGATTCGGCCCTCGAGGCGTCATCCACTCCTGGGCGAAGGCGAAGGACGATGCGACCGAGCACCCTCACTACGGCCGTGTCGGCAAGCAGAAGATCGAGGACACAGGGCCACTGACGAAGAAGCGGATGGAGACCGTCGACGAGGAGTTCCTGGGCGCCGCCATGGACTTCATCGACAAGTCGAACAAGAAGAAGCAGCCCTTCTTCGTGTGGTTCAACTCGACCCGGATGCACGTCTTCACCCACCTGAGGCGACGCTCGCAGGGCAAGACGGGCCTCGGGCTCTACCCCGACGGCATGGTGGAGCACGACGGCCACATCGGCCAGTTCCTCGACAAGCTCGACAAGCTCGGGATCGCCGAGGACACGATCGTCATCTACTCGACCGACAACGGCGCCGAGGTGATGACCTGGCCGGATGGTGGCTCCACTCCGTTCCGCGGCGAGAAGGCAACCAACTGGGAGGGTGGCTTCCGTGTCCCGTTCGTCATGCGCTGGCCGGGCGTCATCGAGCCGGGCACCGTCAACAACGAGATCTGCGCGCACGAGGACCTGCTGCCGACCTTCCTTGCAGCCGCCGGCGAGCCCGACATCGTTGAGAAGGTGAAGAACGGCCACACGGCCGGCGAGAAGAAGTACAAGGTCCACCTCGACGGCGTGAACCTCCTGCCGGCCTTCAATGAGCCGCCCGGACCCCATCAGTGGCCTCGGAAGCTATTTCCGTACTGGAGCGACGACGGCGACTTCCTCGCCATCCGCTACGAGGAGTGGAAGGTCGTCTTCAAGGAGCAGCGGGCGCACGGGCTGGCGGTGTGGGAGGAGCCGTTCGTCGAGCTCCGAGCGCCGCACATGCTCAACATCCGATCCGATCCGTTCGAGCGCGGCACCGAGAGCCTCTACTACGGCCTCTACAAGGCGGAGCACCTCTTCATCGTGGTTCCCGCCGTGGCACTCGCCGCGGAGTGGCTGATGACCTTCCGACAGTTCCCGCCACGGATGAAGCCGGGTTCCTTCAACCTCGACCGCGTGATGGAACAGGTACAGGGCCAACCGGGGAAGAACTGAACGGAACGCGCGGACAAGCGCTGGGAGGAGACAAACCATGGCCGGCGACCATCTCGCGTCCTGGCGTGACACCCCGACACGCGGCGCCATCGTCGACTTCGTGGAGTCCGCGGCACAAGACGTCGCACCCGCTGACCGGATCGCGGTCTTCGACAACGACGGCACGCTGTGGACGGAGAAGCCCATGCCGACCGAGCTCGTCTTCATCCTCCAGCGCCTCTCGGCGATGGTCGAGGCCGATGCGTCGCTCCGCGATCGGCAGCCATGGAAGGCGGCGCACGAGAACGACCATGCCTGGCTGGGCGGCGTGATCGAGAAGCACTACGCCGGCGACGACACCGATCTCAAGGTCCTCATGGGCGGCATGGTCGCGGCCTTCGCGGGTATCGACGTCGACTCCTACGGGGCGTCGGCGGCGGAGTTCATCAAGCAGCAGCATCCGACCCTGGGCCGCACCTTCGCTGCCTGCGCTTACCAGCCGATGGTCGAGCTGCTGCGTTACCTCGAGGAGAACGGGTTCACGACGCTGATTGCCTCCGGTGGCAGCCGCGACTTCATGCGTGGCTTCGCGGCCGATGTCTACAGCCTCGGGCCCGAGCGCATCATCGGCAGCTCGAACGAGCTTGCATTCGTGGAGGATGACGGCGGCTCGATCGTCTACCAGGAGAAGCCTGACGTATTCGACGACGGGCCGGCCAAGCCGATTCGGATCTGGAGCCGCCTGGGCCGGCGGCCGCTGATCGCCGGCGGCAACTCCAATGGCGACGTACCGATGCTGCAGTTCGCGGGAGGCCCCAATCGCCAGGCCCTCCGCCTCCTGGTGCTGCACGACGATGCAGAGCGTGAGTTTGACTACGTGAAGGGAGCCGAGAAAGCGCTCGACCTCGCGAAAGCAAATAGCTGGACCGTGGTGAGCGTCAAGGACGACTGGTCCACCGTGTTCGCCGACTCGGGTGGCTGACCGTTGAGCCCTCCGGCGCCCGAGGCAAGCGGCCTCGCGCGCTGGCTGCCCATCGCCAGCTGGCTGCCTCGCTACCGGGCAGCATCGCTCCCGAGCGACCTGATCGCTGCGCTGACGGTCTGGGCGGTGGTCGTGCCGCAGGCGATCGCCTATGCGCAGATCGCCGGGCTGCCTCCGGCGGCGGGCCTGGTCGCCACCATCGCCGGGCTGGCCGCGTACGCCCTGCTGGGAACATCGCGCCAGCTCATCGTCAGCCCGACCTCGTCGACGGCCGCGATATCAGCCGCCCTCGTGGCACCGATGGCCCTCGGCGACCCGGTCCGCTTCGCGGCGCTCTCGGCGACGCTCGCCATCCTGTGCGGGCTCGCGCTGGGAGTCTTCGGGCTGCTGAAGATGGGCTTCCTCTCGCGCTTCATCGCGGCCGCGGTGCAGGCGGGCTTCATGGTCGGGCTGGGTCTCACGATCATCGCCGGCCAGGTCCCAAAGCTCCTCGGCACGCCATCCGTCGAGGGTGCCTTCGTCGAGGAAGTCGAGGGGATCCTGCCGCACATCGTCGAATTCAATCCGTGGACCGTGGCCATCGGTGTCGGGAGCCTCGTCGCATTGCTGCTGTTCCGGCGCTACGCCCCGACGCTTCCCGGAGCGCTCATCGTGGTGGTCGGCAGCATCGTGTTGGTCACCGTCCTCAACCTGGCCGATCGCGGAGTCGATGTCCTCGGTTCGATCGACTCGATCGTCCCCACCCCGGCGATCCCCGACGTCGGTTGGGCCGATGTCATCGCGCTCCTTCCGGGCGCGCTCATCATCGCCATCATCGGCGTGGCCGAGGCACTCACCATCGCGGAGCGGTTCGCCGATGACCATCGGTACCAGATCCGACCCGACCAGGAGCTGGTGGCCAGTGGCGCATCGAACGTCGTCTCCGGCCTGCTCGGCGCGTTCATGATCGCCGGAGGTGCCAGCCAATCCGCCGCGAACGACCGCGCGGGAGCGAAGACGCTGCTGGCGGGCGCGATCGTCGCCGCGCTCGTGCTCGCGACGCTGCTCTTCCTGCTGCCGCTCTTTGCGAACCTGCCGCAGGCGGTGCTGGCGGCGATCGTCATCACCGCCGTGCTCGGGTTCGTCGACTTCGCGCCCATCCGGCGCATCGGCCAGCTTCGGCGCGATGCCTTTGCCCTGGCACTGCTGGCCGGCGGAGGCGTGATCTTCCTCGGCGTGCTCCCCGGTCTCGTCATCGCCGTCGCGGCCAGCATCGGCGCCATCCTCGTGCGCCTTGCCAAGCCGAGCGGGGACGTGCTCGGCCAGCTTCCGAACAGCCGGGCCTTTGCCAGCGCGGATCGCCATCCCGAAGCCGTGCGCGTTCCGGGCGTCGTCGTCTATCGGCTGAACGCCCCGCTGATGACGATCAATGCGAAGCTGCTGCGCGAGCTCATCGACGCGGAGATCAGCGCCAGCGAGACGCCGATCCGAGCGGTCGTGATCGACCTGGCCGCCAACGCGGAGCTCGACATCGGGACCATCGATCTGCTCACCGCTTACCACACGGATCTCACGCGGCGCGGCATCGCCCTTGCCCTGGGTGACGTGGTGGCGGGAGCGCGCGAGCTCCTCACCAGGAGCGGGCTCGAGTCCGCCATCGGACCGGAGCGCATCACTCGCGAGCTCGCCGACGCGGTGGCGAGCGTCAGCGGCCACTCCGACGAGGACGGCTGACGGCTGCGCTCAGGTCTCGTCGATGCGGGCGCGCGCGATCCAGCGATCCGCGGCCCAGGTGGCAACGCCCCATACCTGGCTGAGCGCCACGGCCATGCCCGCCATGAGGGCGCCGGCGAGCAGCCCCGCGGGTCCCGGCACGGCGCCGGCCATGATCAACGTCGCGAAAAGAATGAAGAAGAGAACGATCGCCACCATCACCAGCGCGATCTTGGCCGCGGTCAGCAGGAACCAGCCCAGCGTGTGCCCCTGTGCCCGTCCGGCCAGCCACAGCACGCACGGCCCCGCCGAACCGGCGAGCGCGGTGTAGATCCCGAAGCCACCGAACAGGGCGCCGATGCCGAGCCGCTCCCCGCTGACCAGCCAGACGTAGAGCCATGCGGCCAGCAGGGTCGACAACGCGCCAACCCCCACCAACCAGCCCAGGAGCAGCGTGGCGGTCCCGCCCGAGAGTCGCTCGACGAGCTCTCCGCTCTCGGTCTCGACGACCTCCGTCGGGCCGTCCTCGCGTGGTGGTCTGTCCGTCACGAAGCCGATGCGGCGAAGGCCGATTCGAGGTCGGCACGCAGATCGTCCACGGCCTCGATGCCGACCGACAGGCGGATGAGCGAGGGCGGCACCGCCAGCGGCGAGTCGGCCACCGATGCATGTGTCATCGGTGCCGGCAGCTCTATCAGCGACTCCACCGCCCCGAGCGATTCGGCCAGCGTGAAGAGACGCGTGCATGCGGCGAAGCGGCGCGCCGCATCCTCGCCGTCGCGCATGACGAAGCTGAGCATCGCGCCCGGCAGGAGCATCTGGCGCGCGGCAAGCTCGGCCGCCGGGTGCGTCGCGAGGCCGGGATAGTGGACGCGCTCAACCTCCGGGCGCCCCTCGAGCCAGATGGCGAGCTCGGTGGCGTTTGCGCTGGAGCGGTCCATCCGGATCGCGAGCGTGCGGACGCCGCGCATGACGAGGAAGCAGTCGAACGGGCTCGGAACGCCGCCCGCCGCGTTCTGGTGGAACCGAATGCGCTCGGCAAGCTTGTCGGAGCGGGTGACGATCAGCCCTCCGACCACGTCCGAGTGGCCACCGAGGTACTTCGTGGCCGAGTGGAGCACGAGGTCCGCGCCCAGCTCCAAGGGGCGCTGGAGATACGGGGTGGCGAAGGTGTTGTCGACGACGGTGATGGCGCCGGCCACGGCCGCCAGGCGGGCGATCGCGCTGATGTCGATGACCTTCATCAGCGGATTCGATGGCGTCTCGATCCACACCATCCGCGGCGGATCCGCGCCGGAGAAGATGGCCGCCACCGCGTCGAGGTCGGTCAGGTCGAGCGAGTCGGTCGCGATCCCGTACCGGCGCCACACCTTGTCGGCCAGGCGCCAGGTGCCGCCGTAGACGTCGTCGCTCATCAGCAGCCGGTCGCCCGGATCGAGCAGGAAGCCGATGCCCTGCGTGGCCGCGAGCCCCGACGCGAACGCCACCCCGTGCGAGCCACCCTCGAGGACCGCGATCGTCTCCTCGAGCGCGCCGCGCGTCGGATTGTCGGAGCGGCCGTACTCGTACCCGCCGCGGAGGCCCCCGACGCCGTCCTGCTTGAACGTGGTGCTCATCTGGATGGCGGGCACCACCGCGCCGGTCTCCGGATCTGGCTCGGCACCGGCGTGCACCGCGAGCGTCTCGAATCGATCGGTCATCGGCGCCCATTCTTGCACGGCCGCGCCGCTCCCTTGCCGCTCGTGGGATGATCGCGGGCAATGACCGAGCGCGCCGAGCCCCGCTTCGCCAGCGGCCTGCTGATGCTGGCCGACATCAGCGGCTACACCACATTCCTCCAGCGAGTGACCGAGGCGCATCCCGAGCTCGCGGCCGGCGTGGAACCGGTTCCACCGGCATACGACTTCATGGTCACGCTGCTCGACCTCGTCGCCGACAGCCTGCAGCCGACGTTCACACCCGTCCAGACCGAGGGCGACGCGCTGTTCGCCGTCGCCGAAGCCGACACGGTGCTGAACCGCGGTCGCGATGTGCTCGACAAGATCGGATCGACGTACGCCTCGTACCACGCCCGCATAGAAGAGCAGCAGCGAATGCAGGGCGACGGGTGCAGCGCGTGCGTCCTGCTCACCTCGCTCGAGCTGAAGTTCATCGTCCACGCCGGGACCTTCGTGGTTCAGCCGCTGGCGACGCGTACGCACGTCGCCGGCCCCGCCGTCATCGTGGCGCATCGGCTGCTCAAGAACCGGGTGACCGATGAGACCGGGCTGCGGGGCTACGTGCTGTTGACCGATGCCGCCCGCGAGCTGCTCGACCTGGATGCCTCGGCCGGCACCAGCCACGCCGAGGCGTATGACGACGCAGGCTCGGTCAGTGGCGTGGTCCTCGGTCTGCCCGCTCCGGCCTGACGCTCAGCCGGCGGAGACCTCGCTCGGGGCCTCGTCGGACGGCTCCGGCTCCTCGTCTGCCTGGAAGCGGCGCCAGGCATCGGTCGCCAGCCAGATGGCGATGAGCAGGATGAGGAACCCGTTCACCGGGTGCAGCGCCGCGATCGCCGGGACGGAGTCGCGCTGGAAGACGAGGATCGACTGCAGGATGAACTGGACGAACATCACGGCGGCCGCGATGACCTCCCAGCGCCCGAAGCCACCGACGAGGCCGGTGACGATGAGAACGACCGGGAGCAGGGTCAGCAGGTAGCCGAAGTCGCGGTGCGTCGCGAACTCGGTCGCCGACGAGAAGACACCCATGCCGGCCAGGAAGACCTGAACCAGCAGGCCGATGACGAACAGCCATGCCACGACGAGGTGAATCGGTCGCGCGATGCGCCGGGCCATCGACGGTCCTCCGTGCGATTGGTCGCGAGTCTACGGCCTAGCGGGTCCGCGGGAAGCCGAGGTCGACCTGCGACGTGCCGGGGTCGGGCCAGCGAGCGGTGACGACCTTGCCGCGCGTGTAGAACTGGATCCCCTCCGGCCCGTACATGTGCAGGTCGCCGAAGAGCGATGCCTTCCAGCCGCCGAAGCTGTAGTACGCCACCGGGACCGGGATCGGCACGTTCACGCCGACCATGCCGACCGGCACCTCGAACTGGAACTGGCGTGCCGCTCCACCGTCGCGGGTGAAGATCGCCGTGCCGTTGGCGTACGGGTTGCGGTCGATGATCCCGACCGCGTCTGCGTAGGTCGGGACGCGCATGATCTCGAGCACCGGCCCGAAGATCTCGTTGCGGTAGCACTCCATCTCGGGCGTCACATTGTCGAGCAGGCTGACGCCGAGGAAGAAGCCGGAGCTCTCGTTGTAGAGCACGTGCTGCCGGCCATCGGCTCTGAGCGTGGCGCCCTGGCTCACGCCGCTGTCCAGGAACCCGGCGACCTTGTCGCGGTGCTCCTTCGTGATGAGCGGGCCCATCTCCGAGCCCTCTTCGTTCCCTGGGCCGACCTTGATCTTCGGCAGGCGCTCGCTGATCGCGTCCACGAGCGGATCGGCGGCGTCACCGACGGCCACGACCACGCTGATCGCCATGCATCGCTCGCCGGCGGAGCCGTATGCGGCGGAGACGGCGGCATCCGCTGCCATCTCGATGTCCGCGTCCGGCAGCACGACCATGTGGTTCTTGGCGCCGCCCAGCGCCTGCACCCGCTTCCCGTGCGACGTCCCCGTCTCGTAGATGTACCGCGCGATCGGAGTGGAGCCGACGAAGCTGACGGCCGCGATGTCGGGATGCTCGAGGATGCGATCGACCGCGACCTTGTCGCCGTGGACGACGTTGAAGACGCCATCCGGCACCCCGGCCTCCTTGAGGAGCTCCGCGAGGTACACCGATGCGGACGGGTCCTTCTCCGACGGCTTGAGGATGAACGTGTTCCCGCACGCGATGGCGTTGGCGAACATCCACATCGGGACCATGGCGGGGAAGTTGAACGGCGTGATGCCGGCCACCACGCCGAGCGGCTGGCGGATCTGGTAGACATCGATCCCCGTGCTCACCTGCTCGCTGAACTCGCCCTTGAGCAGATGCGGGATGCCGGTTGCGAACTCGAGGTTCTCGAGTCCACGGGCGACTTCGCCCAGCGCGTCGGTGCGCACCTTGCCGTGCTCGCGAGTCAGGTGCGCCGCGACCTCCTCGCGATGCTGCTCGACCAGGTTGCGGATGCGGAACATGATCTCGGTCCGCTTGCTGATGCTGGTCGAGCGCCACGTCGTGAACGCGGCCTTGGCGGCCGCGACGGCCGCGTCGACTTCCTCGGTCGATGCGAAGTCGACGTGCCGCGCAACCTCGCCCGTGGCGGGGTTGTAGACGGGCCCGCTGCGGCCGCTCGCGCCGGCCACCGGCGCGCCGTTGATCCAGTGGTTGACCCGTTCCTGCGCGGTCGCCTCGCTGCCCCCGCTGACCGGCGGCTCTGCGACGTGCGTCATGACGTTCCCTCGTGTTGCCGTGTACTGGGCCTCAACGATACTCCCCGATCGGGGAGGCGTCAGTCAGCGCAGCGGCTGAACGGACCACGAATGCGTCAAGTCGTCACCTACCAACCACCGTGGGCTAGGGCGAGCTCACCGCGGTTCAGCGGCGGTGCGGGACCGAGATCCACGCTCACGCAGGGCCGTCGGCCTCCCCAACGCTAGCGGAACGGGGCCACTGCTTCGCCTTGACCGGGCGTGACTGGTATGTGACGAGTTCCGAGGCCACGTCAGCCGCTGGGAAGGTCATCGATAGGAGACGCCTCAGGTTCGAGGAGTGTCGCTGCGAGGAATCTCGTCGCCACGGAGTACGACCTGCGGCCGGGTTGCTCGCCAGTCATAGGCGATCGCCTCCTCATCGGCCTCGAGCACGCCCCTTTCGCGCAGCCAGTCGTCGTTGAAGAGCTTGCCGACGTAGTTCCGCCCGCTGTCCGGGAGCAGCACGACGAGCAGCGCCTCGGGATCGTCCAGGTCGCGGGCGATCTGGAGGGCGGCCCACAGCGCGGTGCCACACGACTCCCCCATCAGGATGCCTTCGCGAGCCGTCGCAACGCGCGCCGTGAGCATCGAGTCGCGGTCTGTGACGCGCACGATCGTGTCGCAGATCGCCGGGTCGTACGTGGTCGGCCAGAAGTCCTCGCCGATCCCCTCGGTCAGGTATGCGTGCGGGGCCGCGCCCGAGTAGACCGAGCCGTCCGGATCGGCGCCGATGACCTGCATCGCCGCGTTGCGCTCCTTGAGGTAGCGGCCGGCGCCCGAGACGGTGCCGCCGGTGCCAAGGGAGACGACGAAATGCGTGACGCTGCCGGCGGTCTGCTCCCAGATCTCCGGGCCGGTCGTGAGGTAGTGCGCCTCCGGGTTCCCCGGATTCGAGTACTGGTCGGGCTTCCATGCGCCGGGGATCTCGCGGGCCATGCGGTCGCTGACGCGGTAGTAGGAGCGCTCGTCGTCGGGCGGGACGTCGGTCGGGCACACCACGATCTCGGCACCGTAGGCCCGCAGCAGGGCGCGCTTCTCCTCGGACTGCTTGTCGGCCATGACGAAGATGCACCGATAGCCCTTGACGGCGGCTGCCTGGGCCAGGCCCACGCCCGTGTTCCCCGACGTCGGCTCGACGATGATGCCGCCCGGCTTCAGCAACCCAGCCCGCTCGGCGGCCTCGATCATCGGCATGGCGATCCGATCCTTGACGGAGCCACCGGGATTCATGTGCTCCAGCTTCGCGACGATGCGCGGCCGCACGTCAGCGGCGAGGCGATCGAGCGCAACGAGCGGAGTCCAGCCGACGGCCGCGGTGACGTCGCCAAGGACGCCCAGGGGCTCAGCCAGCGCTCGCCTCCGGCTCGGCAGCCGGCGGCGCCGACGCATCCGCGTCGGCGGTGACCTTGTCGTCCGGCCGGATCATCGGTGAGCCAGATCCGATGCGGTGCCGGATGAAGAGCCACGCTGCGGCCAGGACGAACGCCAGGATGCCGATCCACATCGCGGTCGGCACGCCGAGGATCGTCCAGTTGTTGACGCGGTAGTTCTCGAGCAGGGTGCGGACGACGCCGTACCACATCAGGTACATGAGCACCGCGTCTCCGGCGAAGAGCCGCGGGGCGAACCGCCGGATGATGAACAGCAGGACGCCGACGCCGATGAGGTTGAGCGCCATCTCGTAGGCGAAGAGGGGCACGAAGAGCGTCGTGTCCGGGAACGCGATCATGTCGGTCCACGGCGTGCCGTTACGGTGCTCGGCGTCGATCATGATCCCCCACGGCAGGCAGGGCGGAAACGTGCCGCTGCCGCACTCGCTGATCGGCGGGCCGTACAGCTCCTGGTTCACGTAGTTGCCGAGGCGACCGATCACCTGGCCCAGCAGCAGCGCGGGGGCGAAGATGTCCATCCAGCGCGCGGTGCTCTGGCCGTGCATGCGTGTCCAGATGAAGATCCCCAGCGCTCCACCGACGACGCCACCGGGGATCCCCAGCCCGCCGTTCCAGATCTGGACGATTGACGCGGGGTTCGCAGAATAGAACTCCCACATGTGGACCACGTGATACAGCCGTGCGCCAATGACGGAGAGCACCATGACGAGCAGGAGCATCGACCAGCCGTCGTCGGGGTCCTCGTTCAGCCAGCGCGCAACGCGGGTCCCCAGCAGCCCGGCGATGAAGACGGCGCCGGCGATGATGATCCCGTACCAGTGGACCTGGATGGGACCGATCTGGAAGGCAACGGGATCGATCACCGGCCGATTCTAGCGCCCGCCTGCCGACATGGCCCGCGAGCCGCAATCGTCGGCCATGCTCACACGGTACCGCTCGAGTCGGCCGATGGAAATCGGTCGAGCCTCCACAGCATCGGGAACAGCCGGGTCCAGATCACGCCGACCCCGAGCGTCGCGATCCCGCCGACGACGACCGAGGGGACCACGCCCCACCATGCCGCGGTGATCCCCGACTCGAACTCGCCCAGCTCGTTGGATGCGCCGATGAAGACCGCGTTCACGGCGCTGACGCGGCCGCGGATCGCGTCGGGCGTCTCGAGCTGCACCAGCAGATGGCGGATGTAGACGCTCACCATGTCACCGGCGCCCGTGACCACCAGGGCGGCCAGGCTGAGAGCAAAGCTCGTCGAGATCCCGAAGAGGATGGTGGCAAGGCCGAACGCCGCCACGCCGCCGAACATCCAGCGGCCGACGGCTCGACGAATCGGCTTCACCGCGACGATCGCGGCGAGCAGGGCGGCGCCGACGGCCGGCGCGGCGCGCATGGCTCCCAGCCCGACCGGGCCCACGTCCAGGATCTCGCCCGCGTAGATCGGCAAGAGCACCGTTGCACCGCCGAACAGGACCGCGAACAGGTCGAGCGAGATGGAGCCCAGGACGACGGGCCGTGACCGGACGAACGACACGCCCGAGAGCAGGCTCGACCAGGAGACCGGCTCGGTCGAGGCCTCCGACCGCCCGCCCCCGCGCAGCCCGGCCACCAGCCCGACGCCCACGACGAGAAGCACCAACGCCAGCGCGTAGGCCACTTCGACGCCGAAGAGCACCAGGATCCCGCCCAGCGCCGGGCCGGCGATGGTCGCCACCTGCCCCAATGACGAGGTGATGGCCACCGCGCGCGGGAAGAGACCGCCCGGCGCGAGGTTCGGCAGCAGCGCCTGGCTGGTGGGCTGGTTGAAGGCGCGGACGATGCCGAACAGGACCATGACCCCGAAGATCGGCGCGGTCTGCGTGATGCCGGCGAGCGACAGGGCGAGCAGCAGCCCGGCGCATACCGTCGCCAGCAGGTAGGTCAGGAGCTGGACGCGCCGCCGGTCGTATCGGTCCGCGACGTGGCCGGCCGGCAGGATGAGAACGATGAACGGCAGGAACTGGGAGAGCGCCACCAGCCCGAGGTCGAAGGGGTCTCCGGTGGCAAGGAAGACCTGCCATCCGACCGCCACGGTCAGGACCTGCGTCGCGATCCCGACGATGAAGCGAGAGGCAAGGTAGCGGCGCAGGTCGGGGTGGGCGAGGACGCTCACCACCTGATCAGGTGATTCGGTCGACACGGTCCGCGGAGCGTAGCGTTCAGCGGCGGGCCCCGCAGTTCGACCGCAGTGGGGCGGCGGCAACCTGCACCCAGCCCCCGATTGGGCGCGTACATTTCGGGCAGCACAGCAGGTTCACCCGATGATCGAGACAGAGACCGACCGGCAGCCACGCAGATCGCTCCCCCTGTCGCAGCTCGTCACGCTGTCGATCTACTGGCTCGGCATCCAGACCATCTGGGGCGGGCTCAACATCACGATCATCCCCGGGCGCCTTGACGACCTCGGCCGGGACACCCAGGGCACCATGCTCGCGGTCATCATGATCGTGGGAGCCGTCGCCCCGATCGTCGTGCAGCCAACGGTCGGCGTGATCAGCGACTACACGGTCACGCGCTGGGGCCGCCGCAAGCCGTACATCGTGGTCGGCTCGCTGTTCGACGTGGTGTTCCTGGCGGGCATCGCATTCAACAACGACTTCCTCGCCATGGTCGGCTTCTACTTCCTGCTCCAGCTCAGCTCGAACTTTGCCCAGGGGCCGTTCCAGGGCTACGTTCCCGACCTCGTGCCTGCGAAGCAGGTCGGGCTCGCCAGCGGGCTGATGGGCCTGATGCTGACGCTCGGCACGATCCTCGGCGTCGGCATCGCCACGCTGGGCGGGCTGCTCGGCAACATTCCGCTCGCGATCATGGCGCTCGGCGCTGTCGAGGTCGCCACCATGGTCATCCTGGTCCTCACCGTCGACGAAGGGCCTGCCGGGCCTCCGCGCACGAAGCCCTGGCGCCAGATCGCCCTGTCCGCGTGGGGCCGGGACATCCTTGCCCAGCGCGACGTGCTGTGGCTGCTGGTGGTTCGGCTCCTGTTCCTGGGCGCCTACAACGCGACGCTGATCGCGGTCGGCTACTTCCGCCGGTCGCACGGCATGAGCGACGCCGATGCCGACGCCATCGTCTTCGCGGCCACCGCCATCGTCGGTGTATCCACGGCGCTGGCGGCCATTCCGGGTGGACGCCTGTCGGATCGGTTCGGGCGGCGCCCCGTGATCTGGTCGGCAGCCCTGGTGGCCGGAATCGGCCTGCTCGGCGTGGCATTCGCGCCGAGTCCCGCCTTCGCCGTCGCGTCGTGGGTGCCGTTCGGCATCGGCATGGGCATCTTCCTGTCGGCCGACTGGGCGCTCATGGCCGACGTCATCCCCAAGGAGACGGCCGGCCGCTACATGGGCATCCTCAACGCCGGCACGGCGATGGCCGGACCGGTCTTCATCATCGTTGCCGGGCCGGTTCAGGACCTCGTCGCCGCGACGGTCAGCGACCCGGCCGGGCCCCGCGCGGCGATGGCCGTCGGCGCCGGGTTCCTCGCGTTCTCGGCGCTGGCCCTCACGCGCGTCAACCCGCGCCGCAGGGAGCTCACCCGGCCCATGGAACCCGCTCGCGCGTGACCGGCGTCCCGCCTACCGCGGCGCCCGACCGAGGCAGATCGGCCCGGACCGGGCCGCGCGAGCTGAGCGTCGAGGTCACGCTTCGCTACCGGCTCATGTGGGGTCTGGTGCGAACCCTGGTTCGGCCGCTGTTCCGCGTGAGGGTCGACGGGCTCGGGCACTGGCCGCCGCCGCCCTTCCAGGTCGTGGCCAACCATCACAACGGATGGGACCCGCTCCTGGTGATCGCCGTCACTCCGCTCGAACCGCGCATCACCTGGTTCGGCCCGAAGGAGGCCGACTTCAGCCGCGGCTTCAAGAACCGGGTCATGGCCTTCTTTGGCGGAATGATTCCCTACAACCCCGAGAAGACGTCCCTGACGAGTGCCGTGCGCGCCGTTCGGCGCGTCTTCGAGGCCGATGGCGTCCTCGCCATCTTCGCCGAGGGCCGCATCGGCTTCCGGGAGTCCGAGCTGCTGGACTTCGAGGACGGCGCCGCCGCGTTCGCGGTCGCCTCCGGGGTGCCGGTCGTGCCGTGCGCCATCATCGGCGGCACCGACCTGTGGTTCCGCAAGCGGGTCGTCGTGCGCTTCGGCCCGCCGATCCAGACCCAGGCCGTTCGTGGGCGCGCGGCCCGCGCCGAGCTGGAGACCCGGATTCGGGAGGCCGTCGCCGCCCTCCTGCCGGCGGAGGAGCCCATCCCCGCGCGCCGCCGGCCCCTCGCCTTCCTCAACGATCTGCTGAACGGAGCCGACGACATCGCGCGGCGCGGCGAGCGGCGCTAGCATCGGCGCGGCATGCTCCCCGTCCTCTGGACCCTCTTCGCCGTGCTCGCCGTGGGCGGGTTCCTCATGATCGCCGCCTACTGGCTCGACGTTCAGGATCGGCCTGACCTGAGCACAAGGGCGCGCATGGGCTGGAGCCTCGGAGCGTTCGTCTTTCCGGTCTCGATCCCCGCCTATGCCTTCTGGGGCGGCGGCGGCTGGCCACCCTTCCTGCGCCTGGCGAGCTTCGTGCCCGCGGTCGCGCTGACGCTCTTCTTCGGCTTCGCGTTCGGCGCGTTCAGCTGACGGATCGGGGTCCTCGGAGGAAGGCCCACGCCGACGCGCCGATGACGATCGCCGCGGCTCCGAGCACCAAAAGGACCGGGATCGGCACCTCGAGGCCCTCCGAGTCGGGCGCCGTATCGGCGGTCACGACGGGAAGCAGCTCGGTCACCTGCGCCTCGAACGCCGCCGGAGCCCCATCGAGCGCCCCGTTCGGCAGGCAGCCGCTCGTCTCCAGGGTTCCCTCGCTTCGGTAGGCGACGATCAGCCAGCGGCCGCGGTCGCCGAAGGTCACGCCGCAGTTCGCGCCGTTGTCCTGCCATGCCCTCACGCTCACCCGGCCGGCCACCGACGCGTCGCGCGCGCGCTCGACCTCGAAGGTGTAGGAGAGCTGCTGATCGCCCATCGGCTCGTCACCGGGCACGGGCTCGACAGCAAGGAGGTTGCCGACGAACGCCAGGTCGGCTTGCGCGATCGCCTGGGGAAGCTCGACCTCGGCACACGAGCAGGCGAAGGCCGACGCGGTGGGAACCGCGGTCAGGACGCCGGCGACGGCGATGGCCGCGAGGGCACGGAATGCCCGGCTGACGATCATTGACGGCAGGACGCCGGCAGGCGTCGTCCGGTTGCATTCGTCGATCCCGCCTATCATCCCGCGCATGCAGACCGAGACCGCCCGCATGACCGATGCGGCCACCGCCTATCTTCGCGAGCACGAGTCCGAGCACCTCGGGCAGCTCGACGACTTTCTCCGCATCCAGTCGGTTTCGGCCGATCCGGAGCGCGCCGACGAGGTGCGACGCACCGCCGAGTGGATCGTGGGCGAGATGGAGCGCATCGGCGTCGAGCGCGCGACCATCCACGAGACCTCCCATCACCCGATCGTCACCGGCGAGTGGCTTCATGCAGGTGGGGACGCACCTACCGTCCTCGTCTACTGCCACTACGACGTCCAGCCGACCGACCCCGACGACGAGTGGGTCCGTCCGCCGTTCGAGCCGCGCCACGAGGAGGAGCGGATCTTCGCCAGGGGCGCCGGCGACGACAAGGGACAGCTGTTCATGCACCTCAAGGCGGTCGAGGCCTGGATGAAGACCGCCGGCCGGCTGCCGGTCAACCTGCGCTTCTTCTTCGAGGGCGACGAGGAGGTCGGCTCGGCGCCGATCGAGCAGTTCATCGATGACCATGCCGAGCTCCTTGAGTCCGATGTCTGCGTGGTCTCCGACGGCGACACGTTCGATGACAACGGCACGCCAGCCATCGGATACGGGCTGCGCGGCATCGCCTACTGGGAGGTGCGGGTGCAGGGCCCGGCACACGACGTCCACTCGGGCCAGTACGGAGGCGGCGTCGACAACCCGGCGAACGTGCTCGTCCGCATGCTCGCCTCCCTGACCGATCCGAACGGCCGCTTCGTCGTGCCCGGCTTCTACGACCGGGTGCGCGACCTGGACGACGACGAGCGCGCCGCATACGCGGCGCTGCCCTTCGACGAGGCCGCCTGGCGCGACGAGACCGGAGTTTCCGCCGCCATGGACGGTGAGCGCGGCTACACCCTGATGGAGCGCCTCTCGGCGCGCCCGACGTTCGACATCCACGGCATCCACGGCGGCTACACCGGTGATGGCGCAAAGACGATCATCCCGGCCTGGGCCGCCGCGAAGATCAGCACGCGCCTGGTCCCCGACCAGGACTTCCGCGAGATCGAGGAGGCCGTCAAGGCACACCTCGAGTCGATCGCTCCGCCGACGGTGTCGGTCAGCGTGAAGGTGATCCACGGCGGCGCTCCGGCGATCACGCCGCTCGACCACCCTGGCATCGCGCCCGCCTCGCGCGCGCTCGAGGCCGGCTTCGGCGCGGCCCCGGTCTTCCAGCGCTCGGGCGGCTCGGTGCCCGTGGTTGCCGCGCTCGACGCGCATCTCGGCCTCAAGACGCTGATGGTCGGCTTCGCAAACCCGACCGGCAACTTCCATGCGCCGAACGAGTGGATGAGCCTGCGGAACATCCGGGACGGCCTCGTCACGCTGGTGCACCTGTGGGCCGAGCTGGGGGCGATGAAGGCGACCGATCTGCGGAGGTAGGGACCGCACGGCGACCGCTCCGGAAGATCGTGCTACGGTAGGCGTGCAGACATAGATATCGGAGATTCTGCGCGACGTGCCCCAACGGACCAGCCCGAACCGCCTCGGCGATCCCGACGACCCCTGGCTGCCCCTTGGCGAGGCTTCGCGCCTCGTCGGGGTCGGCCACGACACGCTGCGCCGATGGGCCGACACGGGCAAGGTCCACAGCTACCAGACGCCCGGAGGGCATCGGCGCTTCCTGCGCTCCAGCCTCGAGTCGATGATCAACGCGCCGCGCCGCGCACGGTACGGCGTCGAGCGCCTGCCCGACTCTCGCCAGACGATGGCCGGCGAGCTGCATCGGCGCATGCAGCGGGCCAGCCACGCCGATCAGCCCTGGCAGTCTCGCCTCACCGCGGAGCAGCGCTCCGACTTCCGCCGCTGGGGACAACGGACGTTCGATCTCGTGGTCGAGTACGTGGCAGCGACGAAGAAGGCGGAGCGCCAGGTCCTCATCGTCGAGGCCGAGCAGATGGGGGCGCTCTACGGCTCCGAGGCGTCCAAGGCCGGGCTCACACTGGCCGAGACGGTGGAGGCCTTCCTCTACTTCCGCTCACCGGTGCTCGATGCGATCGTCGGCCACCTGCGCCGCCGGTCGGCCGACGTGTCGGACGTGACCGTCGCGTTCCACGAGGCGAACGCGGCCATCGATAGCGTGCTCGTGGCGCTCATGAGCTCCCACCGCGAGAGCCGCTAGGCGACGACGTACAGCTCGGTCGGGGTGGTGTTGAGGCGCTCTCCGCCATCGGCGGTGCAGGCCACGATGTCCTCGATTCGCGCGCCCCACGTGTCCCGGATGTAGATCCCGGGCTCGACGCTGAAGACGTTTCCCTCCACCAGCGGCTCGTCGTTGGAGGCGACGATGTAGGGCTCCTCGTGCGTCTCGAGACCGATCCCGTGACCGGTGCGATGGACGAAGGCCTCGCCGTAGCCCGCCTCGGTGATGATGTCGCGCGCCACCGCATCGAGCTCCGCCCCGGTGATGCCGGGCCGGACCGCATCGCATGCGGCGGTCTGCGCCTGGAGCAGAACTTCGAACAGGGCGCGGAACTCCGCCGGCGGCTCGCCGACGAATGCGGTGCGCGAGGTATCGCTGGTGTAGCCGGCACGCGTGCCACCGATGTCGAGAACGAGCGCGTCCCCGGCACCGATCGTGCGAGAGCCGGCGGCGTGATGCGGGCTGGCCGAGTTCGGACCGGAGGCGACGATGGCGAAGCCCGCGTCGTCGTGCCCGGCCTGGATGAGGAGCTCGCGGATGCGGCGGCTCACCTCCGACTCGACGCGGCCGGCAAGGGGCTCCTCGACGATCGCCAGCATGGCGCGGTCCGCCGCGGCCGCTGCGGCCCGCAGCAGGTCGACCTCCTGGGCGCTCTTGATCCGTCGCAGGCCGCTCATCGTCGGTCCGGCGGCGACCATCTCGGCCGGGTCGAGCGCGGCGCGCAGGCGCAGCGCGAAGCGCGCCCACATCTGGTCCTGGACCGCGACCCGCAGCGCCCCGCCGACCAGGCCGCGGACGACCTGGATCGGATCGTCGGTCTCGTCCCACGGGATGATCTCGATCTCGTCGTCGAGGCCGTCAAGCTCGTGACGAGCCAGCGGCTCCTCGAGGCGCGGCAGCACCAGGGCCGGCTCGCCATCGGCCGGCACGACCAGGCAGGTCAGGCGCTCCATGGCCGGCGCGCGGTACCCGAGCAGGTATGCGTAGTCCTCCGACGGCGTGATCAGCAGCGCTCCGATGCCGGCATCCGCGGCGGCTCCGGCAGCCCGCCGCAGACGATCCCGATGCACAGACGCGGACAGGGGCCGAGACACGGTCGCGCTATTGGTCATGATGGCAGCGTACACCGATGGGTCATTGATCGCCCCGAGCTCGATGGCATGATGTTGGCATCCCCGACGTGTGACACTGTCATACAAACGACCGCGGGAGGAAGCGAATGAGGGCAGGTCCAGCACGCCTTGCCGCCGGTGCGACCGGCGCCGTCCTCGCGCTGTCCGCGGTTCTTCCCGCTCCCACGGCCCTGGCAGCCGACCCGGTGAGTGTGGCGCGCGACCAGCTCAGCCGTGAGCGCGGCACGGCCGCCGAGGACCTGCCACTCGTCCACGAGCGCCCGGTCGCGGTCGGCGAGACCGTGTGGGCCGGCAAGTTCCTCGATGAACGCACGGGCGAGATCGTCACCGTCTATCGCACCTCGGCCGGGGAGCAGGGCACCGACGACGTTATGGCTCGCGAGGCGGCCGAGGTCACCGCCGCCCGACCCGCCCTCGAGCGCAAGGCTGACCCCGCCCTCGTCGCCGCCGTAGCGCGGCCACCAGCGGCGACGCTGGCGGTGGCCGTGTGGCTCGACGTGGACGTGTCGGGCGCGGAGGCTGCGGTAGAGCAGGCGCACCCGGAAGTGGAGTGGCTGGCCGGCCGCCCGTTGGCTGCCACGCTCGATCAGGCGCGAACGCTTCGCGGGGAGCTGTGGGAGGCGCGCCGGGCGGTCTACGCGGCGGCAGCGGATGAGCTGGCGGCCGAGGTCGAGGCGCTTGGCGGGAGCATCGGCTACGTGAGCACTTCGGCGCCGCTGGTCTATGTCGACCTGCCCGCCACGTCGGTGGACGACCTCGCGACACGGTCCGAGGTCCTCAGCCTGGGACTCGAAGGTGCATGGCGCGAGACGATGACATCGGCCGGGCCAACCGTCGGCGCCAACTGGACGACCGGCAGCGGTGACCAGGGCAACGGTGTGCGCGTCGGCGTGGTCGAGTACCACAACGCCTCCAATTCCGGCGATCTCTCCGGCCAGGTCGTGAGGCGCTACAGCACCACCGGAAAGATCGTGGCGAGCATCCACCCAACGTGGGTTGCCGGCGCCGTCGGCAGTCGGAACAGCAGCTGGCGCGGGGTCGCGCCGGGAGCCGACATCATCAGCGCCGCGACGGGCGGGTCATCCACCGGCCTCACGCGCGATCGCGCGATCATCCAGGCGTCCGACTGGTCGGTGTCGCCAAGCGGCGGGGACGTGGACATCCTGAATGCCAGCTTCGGCCAGGACACGACCGCCGGGCGCGAGGAGGGACGCCGCTACTTCGACTCCATCGGATGGGAGGACGGCCGCCTGGTGGTCGCCGCCTCGGGCAACTTCTCGACGTTCGGCCACTGGGACGTGGCCTCGCCAGGCACCGGGTACAACGTCCTGACCGTTGGCGGAGTGAACGATCGCGGCACGACCGGCACCGGCGACGACCGCCTGTGGTACGCGTCGGGTGGCGACGGCGCTGCCTACCGCGATCGCTCGAGCGCCCCGTGGAACCGGCACGGCGACTACAACAAGCCGAACGTCTCCGCGCCCGCCGTGAGCGTGCGAACCGCGAACGGGACGACGGGCAGCGGCACGAGCATCGCCAGCCCGATCGTGGCCGGCATCGCTGCCCAGCTCGTGGCCCGCGCGCCGACGTTGGCGACGTGGCCGGAGGCAACGCGCGCACTGATCATGGCCGGCGCCGTGCGGCGCACCCCGCTGTCCGGTGCCGGGCGCAGCGCCGATCACGAGGGGACCGGCACGGCGTCGGCGCGCTGGTCGAACCGCATCCTGGACAACGGCATCTGGGGCGGCTGGGCGCTCGGCACGCTGAACTCCCCCGGCGACACCGAGACGCGAACCTTCCAGGTCGTCAAGGGCCAGCCGGTGCGCGTCGCGCT
Organism: uncultured Chloroflexia bacterium; assembly: GCA_963828485.1. GTDB lineage: Bacteria > Chloroflexota > Limnocylindria > QHBO01 > QHBO01 > JACDBZ01. The sequence continues at coordinate 902,869 of CAWHEV010000009.1, read as the reverse complement.
CGCGTGGAGCAGCCACACGTCGGGCTCGAACCTCGGCAAGTCGGACGTGCTCACCGCCGATCTCGACCTCGTGGTTCGGCAGCCGAACGGCTCGACGACCGGGTCGTTCTCGTTCGACAACTCGTACGAGTGGCGCGATGTGGTGGCCAACTCAACCGGCACCATGCGTGTCACGGTTCGCTCGACACGGTTCGACGGATCGCAGGAGCCGTTCGGCCTGGCCTGGGCGATCCAGAGCCCGTTCACCGACGCGGACATGTCGAAGTTCTACGCCGACATCCTGTGGCTGACGCGTGAGCGCATCACGGTCGGCTGTGGCTCCGCCAGGTTCTGCCCGAACGGCCTGGTGACGCGTGGCCAGATGGCGACGTTCCTGGTACGTGCGCTGGACCTGCCCTCCGCGTCGCGCGACTACTTCCGCGACGACGAAGGATCCACGCACGAGTCGCGCATCAACGCGGTCGCGCAGGCGGGCATCACCGTCGGCTGCGGGCCGGGCCGGTTCTGCCCGAACGGCCTCGTGACCCGCGCCCAGATGGCGACGTTCCTGGTACGTGCGCTCGACCTGCCGTCCACCAGCCGGGACCACTTCAGGGACGACAACAGCTCCACCCACGAGGCTCGCATCAACGCGCTCGCCGAGTCGGGCATCACCCACGGATGCGGGCCGAGCACGTTCTGCCCGAACGGACGGGTGACACGAGGGCAGATGGCCGCCTTCCTGCACCGTGCGATCGACGACTGACCTCCTGGCACGAATCGGTGCCCCGCTCCTCGTCGTCCTTCTGATCGCGGGCTGCACATCGCCATCCCCATCACCCTCCGCCTCGGCGTCGCGGGCCGGCCCCTCGTCGTCGGCGGCACCGTCCGGCGGGGCCGCCGTGGAGCCGGGTCAGCCGTACGACGCGGCCGAGATCCTCGAGGCGATGCGCACCTCGCCACGACCTGACGGCGTACCCCACGATGTGGAGACCGATGCCGTCGCCGGCGCGATCGCGGAAGCCATCTGGACCTTCGACGGAGCGTCCTGGGACGAGCTGGTGATCGGCGGCAGCTGCGCCGCGGACTCCTGCCTGGTGGAGGTCGCCGGGTCGGTGGCCGGGACCGCGGGCGATGACCTGTGGACGTTCGCCGTCGATCCGGGAAGCGGTGAGGTGACCATCGAGACGGCCGAGCTGGGCGCCATCCCCACCGCGACCGTCGAGGACCTCGACGAGCTGGCGCGGTCTCTCGTCGGCGCCGCGGAGCTCGACGGCATGCTCCTCACGACGGCCACCTGGCAGCCGCCTCCGACCGCGGATCACTACACGTTGAGCTACCGCTCCGGTGGTGAGGAGGGCTCGTGCGGCCTCGAACTCGACATCGACACGGCCGCGGAGGAGATCGTGGATCAGCGCCCGATCGGCGGCTGCTGAGGCTCACTCGATCCGGAGCGTGACCTCGCGGCTCTCGCCGTCCTCGATCCGCCACGCGCGCAGTGCCGCGTCCGGGCCGGCGTCGGGATCGGCGAGGGTGGCGAGCAGGTAGAAGACGCCGGGGTATCGAGCCTCGCGACGGTCGGTGGGCGATGGCACCGCCGGCGTGCGGGTATGCGAGTGGAAGATCGCGACCAGGTCCTCGCCGCCGTCCTCGATGCCGATGACGATGCGCACGAGGTCGTCGGCGTGGACGCTGTACACGTACGGGCTGGCCTCGCTGTTTCGGGCCGGGTGATAGCGCCGGGCCGCGCCGTTGGCCAGGTCGCCCGACAGCAGGCCGCACGCCTCGTTCGGCACGTCGGCACGGGCGTGCGCCAGCAGCTCGAGGGCCACAGTCCGCGGGACGGTCAGCCGCTGGTCTACCAGAGCAGCGACCCTTCGAGCTCGTCGGCCAGATCGTCGAGATCGGCGGTCCACAGGTCGACCGAGAGGTACTTCCACGCACCGTCGGCGAGCAGGACGACGATCGACCCCGACTCCATCTCGGCCGCGACCCTCAGCGCGACCGCGATGGCGGCGCCGGACGACAGCCCGGCGAGGATGCCCTCGTCGGCCAGGAGCCGGCGCACGCCGATCGCCGCGTCGCGGTTGCTGACGAGGTAACGATCGTCGAGGACGGACGCATCGAGAACCGGAGGGACGAAGCCGTCGTCGAGGGAGCGGAGGCCCTGCACCTGCTCGCCGGGGAGCGGTTCGGCGGCGATCACACGCACGCCGGGCTGCGCCCGCTTGAGATGGCGGCCGACTCCGGTCAGCGTGCCGCCGGTGCCGAGCCCTGCGACGAAGGCGTCGATGTCGGGCACCTGGGCGAGGATCTCGGGACCGGTCCCCTCCTCGTGAGCTCTCGGGTTGGCCTCGTTCGCGTACTGGAACGGCATGAAAAGCTCCGCGTCGCTCGTGGCCAGCTGCTCGGCGAGCCGAATGGCGCCGTTCGAGCCCTCGGAACCCGGGGAGTGCACGATCTCGGCGCCGTACAGGCGCAGGAGCCGCTCGCGCTCGGGCGTCGTGTTGTCGGGCAGCACGATCCGGACGGGATAGCCGCGCAGGAGCCCGATCAGGGCAAGGCTGATCCCTGTGTTGCCACTCGAGGGCTCGAGGATCGTCTGGCCCGGCACGAGCGCTCCCGACGCCTCGGCATCGCGGATCATGGCCAGGGCGATGCGATCCTTGACGCTGCCGGTCGGGTTGGCCCCCTCGAGCTTGGCGAACAGCCTGACCTCGGGACGAGGGGTGAGATGCGGGAGCCCGACCATCGGCGTCGCGCCGATCATGTCGAGAAGGCTCGCGGCTGGCGGAGGAACCGGCGGGGCCACCGGTCCTAGCGGGCGCCTCCGGCCATTGCCGGAAGGATGATGATCGTGTCACCCTCCGCGACCGGTGTGGCCAGGCCGTCGCGATAGCGCACGTCGCGATCGTTCAGGTACACGTTGATGAACTCCGAGAGGCTGCCGTCTGCCGCGACCCGCTCGCGGAGCGGCGGATGCCTGGCGAACAGGTCGTCAAGGGCCTCGGCGACGGTCGTGCCCGAGACGTCCACGCTGCGACTGCCCTCGGTGCTGTCCCGCAGGACCAGCGGGATCCGGACCGTGGTCATGCGCCGACCGATGCGACGACCGAATCGGCGCTTGCGTTTGCGACCCCCTCACCGCAGGCCGGGCATGCCGGATCGCGCCAGATGCGGACCTCGTCGAACGTCGTGCCAGCCGCATCGAGCATCAGCAGCCGGCCGGCGAGCGTCTCACCCACGCCCAGGACGAGCTTGAAGACTTCGTTCGCCTGGAGCAGGCCCACGATGCCGGGCAGCACGCCGAGCACGCCGGCCACGCTACACGCCGGAGCGAGCTCGGGCGGCGGCTGCGTCGGGTACATGCACCGGTAGCACGGCCCATCGAAGGGCACGAACGTCGTCACCTGGCCGTCCCACCGGTAGATCGAGCCGTGGACGACGGGCTTGCGCTGGCGAACCGCCGCATCGTTGAGCGCGTAGCGGGTCTCGAAGTTGTCGGTGCCATCGACGATCACGTCGTACCCGGCGATGAGGCGATCGACGTTCTCAGGTCCCAGCCGCTCTACCTTCTTGATGACCGCCGTCTCCGGGTTGAGCGCGCGGATCGTGAGCTCGGCCGAGTCGGCCTTCCGCATGCCGACCCGATCCACGCCGTGCAGCACCTGGCGCTGGAGGTTCGATTCCTCCACCACGTCGTCATCCACGATCCCGATCGTCCCGATGCCGGCGGCGGCGAGGTACAGCGCGATCGGCGAGCCGAGGCCGCCGGCGCCGATGAGGAGCACGCTGGCATCGAGCAGGCGTCGCTGGCCCTCGAGGCCGATCTCCGGGATAAGGACCTGGCGCGCGTACCGTCGCTGCTGGGCAGGGCTCAGGAGGCTCTCCGCAGGCTCATCCCACGGGCCGTCGTTCCGCCTCCAGTCCGCGGTCGAGGCATTCATGCTCGCGACGTTCGTGTAGCCCGAGCGAGCCAGAAACTCGGCCGCGCGGGCCGATCGCGCTCCGGCGGCGCAGTAGAGGAGCAGCGGTGTGCCGAGGTCGGGGGCGACCTCGCCGATGCGCTGCGGGACCTGCGCGAGCGGCACGTGGATCGCCCCGGCGATGTGCCCGCCCTCCCACTCGCTCGGCTCGCGAACGTCGATGACCCGGTGACCGTCCCGCGCGAGCGCGACGGCCTCCGCGGCGTCAACCTCGCGGAAGGCGGGATCTCCCCCGCTCATCGTCTTCATCGGCCCATCTTCGCACCGTCGGCCCGCAGCGTCATGGAGCCGATCCCCCGTAGCTGGCGTCGCCGAGGATCTCGGCCTCGTCGGGCCACCCGACTGCCGCCCCGCTGACCGCCCCCTGGAGGACCTTGTAGCCGAGCAGCGCGCACTTGAGCCGGGCCGGGCCGATCGGGACGCCGAGGTCGCCGATCACGCGTTTCGGGTCGAGCTCGCGCAGCTCGTCGAGGGACAGACCGCGCAGCCCGTCGGTCATGATCGAGGCAGATGCCTGGCTGATGGCGCACCCGCGGCCGTCGAAGGCCACGTCGGTGACGCGCCCGCCATCCGCGTCGAGCCGCAGGGTCATCGACAGCTCATCACCGCACGTGGGATTCGAATCGGCGAACGTCAGATCGGCAGGCTCGAGGACGCCACGGTTGTGCGGCTCCCGGTAGTGCTCGAGGATGAAGTCGCGGTAGAGGTTGTCCATCGGCGGATCAGGCCGTGCCGAAGAGGCGCTGCGTGGCTCGCACGCCGTCGGCCAGGCGCTCGATGTCGTCGAGGTCGCTGTAGACGTAGAAGCTGGCGCGCGTCGTGGCCGGCAGGTCGTAGTGGAGCATGAGCGGCTGCGCGCAGTGGTGGCCGGCCCGCACCGCGACGCCCTCGCCGTCGAGCACGGTCGCCACGTCGTGCGGATGGATGCCGTCGACGACGAAGCTGATCACGCCGGCGTGGAGATCCGGCTCCGCCGGTCCGAGCAGCCGCAGGCCCGAAATCCCGTCCAGTGCCGCCCACGCCGCCTCGAACAGGGACCGCTCGTGCGATCGCACGTTGTCCATGCCGAGCGCCTCGAGGTAACCGATGGCTGCCGCCAGCCCGGAGGCCTCCGCGATCGCCGGCGTCCCGGCCTCGAACTTCCAGGGCACCTCGTTCCACTCGGCGCCCTCGAGCGTCACGCGCCGGATCATGCTGCCGCCGGTGAGGAAGGGCGGCATGGCGTCGAGGAGCTCGCGCCGTCCCCAGAGCGCGCCGATGCCCGACGGGCCGAGCATCTTGTGGCCCGACAGTGCTGCGAAGTCGACGCCGAGCGCGGTCACGTCGACCGGCATGTGGGGCGCGCTCTGGGCCGCGTCGAGGACCACGACGGCGCCGGCATCATGAGCTCTGGCGGTGATCTCGGCGACCGGATTGATCGTTCCCAGCGCGTTGCTCACGTGTCCAACCGCCACGATCTTCGGACCGCGGGCCAGGTGACGCGCCAGGTCGTCGAGGTCGAGGCGCCCATCGGGCGTCAGCCCGACGTACGCCAGCTCGGCGCCGGTCTCGGCGGCCAGCTGCTGCCATGGCACGAGATTGGCGTGATGCTCCATCTCGGTCGAGACGACCAGGTCTCCCGAACCGACACTCTCGCGACCGTAGCTTTGCGCGACCAGGTTCAGCGCCTCGGTCGCGTTGCGCACGAAGACGACCTCCCGCGGGCTCGGCGCACCGATGAACGCGGCCACGGCACGCCGGGCGCCCTCGAAGCGCGAGTCGGAATCGACGCTCAGCTCGTAGATGCCGCGATGCACGTTGGCGTAGTGATGGGCGTAGACATCGGCGAGCGCCTCGATCACCTTGCGTGGCTTCTGGGACGACGAGGCCGAGTCGAGGTAGGCCAGGGGCTTCCCCGACGATGTCGGGCGGTCGAAGACCGGAAAGTCGGCACGGATGGCGTGCCCGGAGAAGACGCCCGGCTCAACCTGGTGCAGCGCCATGGGAGTGGTCGCCTCAGTGCTGGCCGACCGGCTCCGGGGCCGAAGCCTCGTCGCCGACGCCGGCCGGCATGCCGACCTGGTCGCGGACCCAGTCGTACCCGTTTGCCTCGAGCTGGTGGCTGAGCTCCTCGCCCCCGCTCATCACGATCCGCCCGTCGAGCAGGACGTGGACGAACTGCGGCTTCACGTAGTTCAGCATGCGCTGGTAGTGGGTGATCATCAGCACCCCCATCTCCGGCGAGAGGGTGGCGTTGATCCCGTCGGCCACGCTCTTGAGCGCATCGATGTCGAGGCCGGAGTCGGTCTCGTCGAGGATCGCCATCGGCGGGTTGAGCACGGCCATCTGGAGCATCTCCAGGCGCTTCTTCTCGCCACCTGAGAACCCCTCGTTGACGTACCGCGTCGCGAAGGCCGGATCCATCCGGAGGAGCGCCATCTTCTCCTCCATCAGCTTGCGGAACTTGGCGAGCGGGATGCCCGTGTACTTGATCGACGTCTCGCCCGTCTCGTCCGCCGGCTTCGGATGGTGGACGGCGTTGTAGATGTTGCGCAGGAAGCTGGCGACGGTCACGCCCGGTATGGCGCTCGGGTACTGGAAGGCGAGGAAGAGGCCGAGGCGGGCGCGCTTGTCGGGGGGCATCCCCAGCGCGGTCGGCCCGTCCAAGAGATCGTGGCCGGCCCAGCTGATGGTGCCTGCGTCGACGACGTAGTCGGGGTGGCCCATCAAGCTGTACGCCAGGCTCGTCTTGCCCGACCCGTTCGGGCCCATCAGGGCGTGGACCTCGCCCTGACGCACGGTCAGATCGAGCCCCTTGAGGATCTTCTTGCCGCCGATGCTCACCTCGAGCCCGGATATGACGAGTTCGTCGGTCATGCGTTCCTTGCTTCCTGAGTGGATCTGGTTGAGCGCGGCGCGGCGCGGCGCCGGCGAACGTGCTGCGGATAGGGAGGACCACCCGCTGTTGCCGCAACCTCCGCGAGATTCGTTGCGGTCAGCGATGCCGAAAGCGACTCGTAGACGCGCTGGAAGACCTCGTGCACGCTGCACGGTTGCGGACGATCGCAGTGCTCGAAATCGTCCACGCCCGCGCACGGCATCTCGAGGATCGGCCCTTCGAGCGCTCGAATGACGTCTGCCATCGCGATCTCTCCGGCCGGTCGCGCCAGGCGATAGCCGCCGTTCTGACCGCGGGTGGCGGTGACGAGGTCGGCGCGTCGAAGGTCGCCGATGATCTGCTCGAGATAGGGATGCGGCAGCTTCTCCTGCCGCGCGATCTCGCTCAGCGACTGGCAGGTGTCCTCGGGCGCGCGAGCCAGCGTGATGAGAACGCGCATGCCGTACTCGGTGCGGCTGGTGATCTTCATCGGTCGGATCCCAGCCTGACGAGCACCTCGTCGCCGTCGACGTGCGTTTCGTAGGCGTTGACCGGACGCACCGGGGGCAGAGCCAGGACTCGGCCGCTGAACAGGTCGAACCTGCCGCCGTGTCGCGGGCACTCCACGGCCGTGTCGTCGAGCTCCCCTTCGCCGAGGGTGCCACCGTCGTGGGTGCAGACGTTGTCGATCGCGCCCCAATCGCCGTCCTCGGTGAGGCCGACGCACAACGACCGGCCGTCGACCTCGATCACGCGCACGGTCCCGGGGGTGACGTCGCCCACTCGGGCGACTGCGACGAACCCGGTTGGAGCCTGTTCGACGGCGGTCAAGCGGCCGCCTCCTCGTCGGAGCGGCCTATGCGACTGGCAAGTGACTCGAGCACGCGGGCACGAATCGTTTCGTCCTCGATCTTGGCCACGACCTGCTCGAAGAAGCCCCGCACGATCATGCGCTCGGCGGCGTCGTGGTCCAGGCCGCGGGTCTGCGCATAGAACAGCTGCACCGGATCGATGGCGCCTGCCGTCGCACCGTGACCGCAGCGGAGGATGTCGTTGGCTTCAATCTCGAGCACCGGGATCGGCTCGGCGCCGGCGTGCGGGCTCAGGAGCAGGTTTCGGCACTCCTGGTAGCTGCTGGTCTGTCGCGTGCCCTTCCGGACGTTGGTCACGCCGTAGAACGAAGCGTGGGCGCGGTCGTAGAGCGCGGAGAGGTAGAGCAGGTCGCTCGTCGTGTGGTCGGCGGCAAGGTCCTGGACGGTGTTGATGTCGATCTGCTGGTCGTCGCCGGCAGCGAGAATTCCCAGCACCCGCGAGGTCCCGCCCGGACCGGTCATCTGGACGTCGAGCCCAACCTTGGTGATCCTTGAGCCGACCTCTGCGTTCAGCGTCGTGACATCGGCATCCTGGCCGACGAGGACACGCTGGGCGCCGATGTTCCAGACCTCGTCCCCGAGCAACTGGAGGTTCGCGTACCTCACCCGCGCCCCCCGTCCGGCCCGGACCTCGACGATCCCACCGAACCACCCGGCTCCTCGGTCGGGCGAGGTGACTTCCTCCAGCAGCGCGATACTGCTTCCCTCTTCGGCCACGATGAGCGACAGGGGCAGGTACGTCGCCCGTGAGTCGCGCATCTGGGTGCGAGCGACGACCGTGCCGTCAACGACGACGTCCTTCGGGATGTAGCAGAAGAGGCCGCCGGTCCACGCGGCCTGGGCGAGGGCCCAGAAGTGCGCGTGTGATGCCTGACCCTCAGCAGAGTCGAGGTTGCGGCGGACGAGGTCGGGGTGCTCGCGCAGCGCGGTTCGAAGGTCGGTGATGATGACCCCGTCGGGCAGGCTGCCCGCACCGCTCACCTCCAGCTGCGGCGCGTCGAGCAGAAGCTCGGCCGCCCGCGGCAGGTCGGCGAGATCGGTGCGCCGCCACTCCTCTTCCTCGCCCGTCGGTGGCGGCGTGGAGTCGGCGCGCTCCCACCATGAGGCTCGCAGGTCGCGGAGCCAGGGCGGCTCGTCGAGATGGTCGCTGATGCGCCCGATCGCGGCCACGTCGAGCGTGATGGCCGTGGTCGCCACGGTCACCCGACGGCGCCTTCCATCTGGAGCTGGATCAGGCGGTTCATCTCGACCGCGTACTCCATCGGCAGCTCCTTCACGATCGGCTCGATGAAGCCGTTCACGATCATGGCCGCCGCTTCCGCCTCGGAGAGCCCGCGGCTCATGAGGTAGAAGAGCTGCTCCGAGCCGACCTTGGATACGGTCGCCTCGTGCCCGATGGTGACGTCGTCCTCGTCGATCTCCATGTACGGGTACGTGTCCGAGCGCGCCTCCTCATCGAGGATGAGCGCGTCGCAGCGGACCGTCGACTTCGACTTCTCGCAGCCGGGGTAGACCTTGATCAGGCCCCGATACGAGGTGCGTCCAGTGCCCTTCGAGATCGACTTGCTCGTGATGAGCGAGGTCGTGTTCGGCGCGGCATGGATGATCTTGCCGCCCGCGTCCTGGTGCTGGTCATCGCCGGCGAAGGCGATGCTGAGCACCTCGCCGTGGGCGCGCTCGCCGAGCAGGTAGATGCTCGGGTACTTCATCGTGACCTTGGAGCCGAGGTTGCCATCGACCCACTCCATCACGGCGTCCTCGTGCGCCACGGCGCGCTTCGTCACGAGGTTGTAGACGTTGTGGCTCCAATTCTGGATCGTCGTGTAGCGAACGCGGGCACCCTTCTTCACGATGATCTCGACCACGGCGCTATGCAGGCTGGCGGTCGAGTACGTCGGAGCGGTGCAGCCCTCGACGTAGTGCAGGCTCGAACCCTCGTCGGCAATGATCAGCGTCCGCTCGAACTGGCCCATGTTCTCGGTGTTGATCCGGAAGTAGGCCTGCAACGGCAGCTCGACATGAACGCCCGGCGGGACGTAGATGAACGAGCCACCCGACCAGACCGCGGTGTTGAGCGCCGCCAGCTTGTTGTCATTGGCGGGAATGACCGTCCCGAAGTGCTCGCGGAAGATCTCCGGGTGCTCCTTGAGGGCCTGGTCGGTACCCAGGAAGATCACGCCCTGGCGCTCGAGGTCCTCCCGGATGTTGTGGTACACGACCTCGGAGTCGTACTGGCCGCCGACGCCGGCAAGGTACTTCTTCTCCGCCTCGGGGATGCCCAGCTTGTCATAGGTGCGGCGGATGTAGTCCGGCACGTCGTCCCAGCTCTGGACCGCCTTGTCCGTCCCGGTGACGTAGTAGAAGATGTCCTGGAAGTCGATCCCGTCGAGGTCAGCCCCCCACTTCGGCATCGGCCGAGCCTCGAAGTGCCGGAACGCCTTGAGGCGCAGCTTGGTCATCCACTCCGGCTCGCCCTTTATGCGGCTGATCTCCGCCACGATCTCGGCGTTGATTCCCTTGGGGAACGTGGTGCGGGGCTGCTCGGGATCGTTCCAGCCGTACTTGTAGCCGTCGGGGACCTGGGTCAGCGCCGGATTCGGAAGGGCCATTGGCTTTCCTCGTGGTCAGGTGAAGAGCCGTCGACCGCGCCGGCGGCGCCAATCCTGACTGAATTGGTCGGTGTTACGCGCTCATTGTCCTCCACGCTCGGAGTGCGGTCAACCGGACCCGCCTTCAGACGGCCGAGAGCGCTTCCCCCAGCGCGGCGACCGATCCGCCGGCGCCGACGAGGTCGCGCGCCACAGCCGGGTCGAGCGCCGACCCGATGATCGCCACCTGCACGATCCTCTCGCCGGCCACGTAGGCGAGCACCTCGCCCGCCCGGATCCAGCGCTCATCGTCCCAGGCCTGCGCGGCGCCGACGACGTCAAGGGAGGTGCCGCCGACCTCGCTGAACAGCCACGGCGCACGCGGCGGCGGAACGGGCAGCCCCAGCATCGAAAGCGCCGCTCGCTCGCCGGACTCGCGAGCCGAGTGCCAGTGCTCAAATCGGACTCCGTCGGCGCGTGCAACGTCGCCCGCCGACCAGGCAACCGGGTGGCTGGTGCGCTGCTCGCCATCGGTCACGATGCCGTCGCCGGTCTCCAGCCCCGCAGCCCGGCCGAGCTCGACCCGCGGACGGACCCCGATGCCGACGACCGTGAAGGCCGCGTCGATTCGCTCACCGCCCACCCACGCCGCATCCGGCTCGAGGCGCGTGACCGACGCGCCGAGCCGTGCCTCGACGCCGGCACCTGCCAGGCGGTCGAGGCCCCATGCCGCCAGCTCGATACCCAGGGAACCGGACCACAGGCTCGGGCGGCTTTCGAGGATGAGCGGCCGCAGCCCGACGGCGGCGAGGCCGGAGGCGACCTCGACGCCGATGAAACCCCCACCCACCACGACAACCCGTGCGCCGGCCTCTGCCTCGACCGCGCGAGCGCGCAGGCGCCGCGCATCGGGCAGGGTCCGCAGCAGCAGGCCATGCTCGGCGCCCGGGACGGGAATGGTGACCGGCTCGGCGCCCGTGGCCAGCAGACAGCGATCGAAGCGAATGGCGCTGGCGTCGTCCAGGAGCGCGAGCCGAGCGTCGAGATCGAGCCGCTCGACAACCTTCCCGAAGACTCGTTCGATTCCCCGCCGCTCGTACCAGGTGACGGGCTCCGCGGCCACGAGGTCATCGGGGAGATCCTCGCGAAGCAGCTCCTTCGACAGGGGCGGGCGGTTATACGGCAGCGTCGGCTCAGCGCCGACGATGAGTATCGAGCCGTCGAAGCCCTCCCGACGGAGGGTCCGGGCGCAGCGGACCGAAGCCACTCCGCCACCCACGAGCAGCACGTCGGTCGTCAGGTCGTGGGGGGTCACCGCGCCATGCTAGCGAGGCGGCCGATAGACTCCCAGCCTGTGAACAGTCCTTCCGACCTGCCGATCCGCGACGCGACGCGTGACGACCTTCAGGCCATCGCCGCGCTCCGCGCGACCGAGGGCTGGGGCGTCCACGAATGGGCGCTCGACGTCGTCATCGGTCGGGAGAGTGCTCGGTGCGTCGTCGCCGTGGACCGCGAGGGCGCCATCGCCGGCGTCGGGTCGGGCATCGTCTATGGGCCGCTCGGCTTCATCGGCAACATGATCGTGGCGGAGCGGCATCGGCGCCGCGGCGTCGGCTCGGCGATCCTGGGGGCCGTGACCGACTTCCTGGAGGCGAATGGCTGCCGCCGACTGGAGCTCAATGCCACGGCAACGGGGCGACCGCTGTACGAGCGCCATGGGTTCACGAGCATCGGGCGCAGCGCGACGGCCCAGGTCCCGCGCGGCGCGGCCCTCTCGAAGGACCCATCAGTCACGACGAGGCATGCGACCGCTGGCGACCTCGCTTCGATCGCACTGTACGACCGACCCCGGTTCGGCGGCGATCGGAGCGGCCTGCTGGCCACGCTGATCGCGATGCCGGAGACGTCGATGGTGATCGGCGAGCGTGACGGCCGCCTCGCGGGGTTCGCCTCGATCTGGCCCCATGAGCGGCGCATCGGACCGATGGTCGCCGAGGATCCCCCGGTGGCTCAGACGTTCCTCGTCGAGGCGTTCGCGCTGGCTGCCGACTTCGAGGAGCTCCGCCTCAACCTTCCGCCTGGCAATCAGCCGGGAGCCGCATGGCTGGAGAGCCTTGGCGTCCCGATCGATCCGTGGGACGGCCGCATGGCGCGCGGGTCTGACCTGGACCGCCGGGAGGAAACGATCTACGCGATGGCGGTGGGCGCGCTCGGGTGAGCTCGGATACGGGCCTGGTGCTGCGCGCGCGATCGGGGTTCTACACCGTCGAGACCGACGACGGCGATCTCGTCGAGGCCCAGCTGCGCGGACGGATGAAGAAGGAGCGACAGGCATCGGACCTCGTCGTCATCGGCGATCGGGTCAGCGTGGAGCGCCTGACCGATGGGACCGGCGCGATCGACTCGGTCGAGCCACGCAGCCGGCGATTCAGCCGCCGCCAGCCCGGACCTCGCGGATCGTGGCGCGAGGACGTGATGGTGGCCAACGCCGATCTCGTCGTCGCCGTCTTCTCGTGTGACCGGCCGCCTCCGAACCCTCGCCTGATCGACCGCTTCCTTGTCGTGAGCGAGTACAACGAGGTGCCGGCACTCCTCATCGCCAACAAGGTCGAGATCGTCCCCCGGGACCGGGCCGAGGAGGTCTTCGAGCCGTACCGGCGGTACGGGTACGACGTCGTGTACACCAGCGCAAAGGCCCGCATCGGCCTCGATGAGCTACGAGACCGCCTTGCCGGGCGGCTCTCGATCGTGACCGGCCCATCGGGCGTCGGGAAGTCCACGTTGCTCAACGCGATCCAGCCCGGGCTCCAGCTCGCCACCGCCGAGATTTCCGAAGCGCTGCACAAGGGCCGTCACACCACGACATCCGCCGAGCTCCATCCGCTGGAGGGCGGTGGGTACGTGGCCGACACGCCCGGCATCCGCGAGCTGGGGCTGTGGGAGATCCCATCGACCGAGCTGGCCTGGTGCTTCCCGGAGTTCCGGGACCACATCGGCTCGTGTGGCTTCAACGACTGCACCCATCTCCACGAGCCTCGCTGCGGCCTGCGTGCGGCAGTCGATGACGGAGACGTCAGTCCGGAGCGCTACGACTCCTATCGACGCATGCTCACCGGGGAGCCTTCGCCCGAAGCTTCCTGAGCGCATCCCTGCCCACCCATCGCGCGCTTCCCGGGGGCTGCGCTGCAAGACGCTCCGCCAGCGCCAGGGCGGCGGCACCAAGACGCCGATTCCGCGCGCCGACCGCCCGAAGCGACATGCTCACCGCCTTCTTGACGAAGTTGCGGTCATCGCCGGCCGCCAGCTCGATGAGTCGGAGGCCCTCCAGGAAGGGCTCGTCCCCGGCGACCTTGTCATGGAGGGCCAGGCTCCACAGCAGCGCGAAGGCCGTGCGCTTCTGGAACTCGCCTTCCTCCCGACTCCATGCCTCGACCTTCGCCCACGCGTGCGGCGATCGATCGAACAGGTTGAAGCACAGCGCGTCGGCGTGGGCCCAGTTGTCGATGTCGGCGCACCATCGATCCATCTGCGCAGGCGTCAGCTCGGCCGGGTCGGCGATGAATGACGTCAACATCCGCGCCTCGTACCAGCCCGTGTCCCAGACGGCCAGCGCGAGCTCGTGGTCGCGCCCGATCCTCGCACCCAGGGCCTTGATGTCGCGCATCGGCACGCCGAACGCGCGCTCGGACGGGATGGCGTAGCGCACCATGCCTTCCCGGGTGGCCGGCGTGCCGTGGTCCTTCAGCCAGTCCAGCACCCACGACACTCGCTCCTCGAGGGGCAGGATGGGAGGGGTCGGGCTCCCGCGGTCGGCCTCGCTGTGTCGGGTTGGCATGGGGCCCAGTTTCGATCAGGCCCGCCGATGTCGCCACTCCACCGGTCCGCAACGGTACGCTGGGCGGACCGTCCGTCAGCCCGATCGAGGAGGCTCATCGATGCGCGTCACCGTCTCACCCGAGCAGATCCAGTCCGCCTTCGAGGCCGTCAAGGACGATCCGTCCTTCGACGAGAGCCGCGGCCTGTGGGAACGTGGCCGGCCGCCGGTCGAGATGATCCAGGCGATGTGCCTGCGACCGGAGATCCTGCGGGGATTCGCCGGGTTCGGGGACTGCGTCTATCCCGGTGGCGTGCTGGAACGCCGGGTCAAGGAGCTGGTCATCATCACGGCGTCGAAGACGAACGCATGCCAATTCTGCACGAGCTCGCACTGCGACCTCGTCGACATCGCGGACATCGTCGCCGATCCGCTGATCGTCATCGAGCACACCGACTCGCTCGTGCCGCGCGAGCGCATCGCCATCGCCTACACGCGCGCCGTCATGACCGATTCGAACCACGTTCCCGAGGCCCTCGCGCGGGAGCTGCGCGAGCACTTCACCGACTCCGAGCTGGTCGAGCTGACCTTCCTGATCGGCTATATCAACATGCTGAACCTGTTCAACAACGCGCTCGGCGTCCGATACAACGGCGAGTACGGCCTGCTGCGCACGTCGGTGGCTGAGACGACCTAGGGCGCGGACGCCATCAGCGCGATGGTCACGCCGAGGGTGGCCTCGGTGAACATCGCGACGCGCTCGAGATCGACGTTGGCGACCGTGTCACAGGCGAGGTGGTAGCACGGGTCCCGTGCCGCGCCGTCGCCGCCGGCGCCGGGCGACGCCGCCGATCCGGTCTCGGACGCGCCCGCGAAGAGGCCTCCGGTCGGGATGCCGGCCTGCACGAAGCCCGAGTGGTCGCTCGCGCCACCGATGTCGATGCGGTCGCTCTCCAGCCCGTTCGCCGCGAACCACGCCTCGTACGCCTCGGTGATCGCGTCGGACCCGGGCGCGGCGCCGGCCTCGGCGTAGACGAAGTTCGCCCCGTTCACCGATCCGGTCATGTCGAGGTTCAGATACGCGGCCACCTCGTCGCCGACGGTCTCGGCGTACGCGCGCGAGCCGATCGCCCCGAACTCCTCCGCGCCCCACAGGCCGATGCGCACCGCCCAGCCATCGGGGACGCCCGCGGCCGCGAGCCCCCGCGCGACCTCGAGGAGCGACGCCACGCCGCTCCCGTCGTCGTTGATTCCGGGACCGTCCAGGACCGAGTCGAGGTGCGCGCCGAGCATGATGACCGCAGGGCCGTCGCCGAGCTGGGCGACGACGTTCTCGAAGCTCGACGGGCTCCGATCGGTCGCTACGACGAGGCGTACCTCCCTCGCATCCTCCAGCAGGCCGACAGTGGCATCGGTGACGCTCACGGCGGGGATCTCGATCTGGTCGGGATCGATCAGCGTGGGACGGTAGATCTCCCCCGGACCGCGCCCGGGATAGCCGACGATCAGCGCGGCAACCCCTGCCGCGGCGGCGTTGATCGCCTGATCGCGTCGGAAGCACCCGCCCATCGTGGTGAGGGCGATCGAGCCGGGCTGCACGTCCTCGAAGTCGGACGGATCGCATCCGCTCGCGGTGAGCACGGCAACGGGACCGCTCACGTCGCCTCCAGCCGAGTAGATGAGGGCACGCAGCTCGTCGGTCCCCTCGACGACCGTGCCATCAACCTCGAGACGCGTCCCGGACAGCTCACGGAACCCGGTGAAGGAGACCGCCGGACGATCCACGGAGAAGCCGATCTCGTCGAGCTCGGCCGCGACGTGCTCGACCGATGCGTCGTAGCCGGGCGTTCCCGTCGCGCGCATCCCGCCGTTGACATCGGCCGCGGCCTGGAGCGCCTCCAGATCCGCGAGCAGGCGATCGCGATCCGCCGCGAATGAGGCGGGTGCACCGGTCGGCGCATCCGAGGCTGCCGGTGCGCTCGCGCTTGGCGGTGGCGGGCTGACGGTCGGGCCGTCGGATGTGCCGGAAGGAGGCGCGGTCGAGCACGCGGCGAGCACGGCGGCGAGGAGGCAGGCAGCGATGCCACGACGGACGTCCATTCGAAAGGCCTACCTCCGCCGCGCGACCGAGGTTCAGCCCTCGAATTCAGGCGACCCAGAAATCGACGCTGTAGAGCGCCGCGAGCAGAGCCATCAGCAGGAGGCTGACGACCGTCCACACTCGATCGAACGCCGGATTACCCCCGAGGCGAGCGAGCAGGAGGAACACGGCCGGGACCGCCAGGACGTACCGGACCATTCCCTGTGGCACCCCGCTCGTGACGGCGATGGCGAGCGTGACCAGGCCGAAGACCGCCGCGGCCGGCCATCGCCGGAAGGCCCACACCGATGCGCCTGCGGCCAGGACGACCGCCGCAACCTCGAGCCCGTAGTAGACGCGGGTCTCGGGCAGTGCCTCGGCGAACCCGGCGAGGGTCGTGGTCCACATCGTCCACGAGGCCTCGAGGTCGAGCGTCCCACGGCCGAAGTACTCGCGCTGGACAAGGTCGAAGCTCCGGCCCATCTCGGAGGCCGACCAGGCGACATAGGCAAGGAGCGGAGCGAGGATCGCCACGATCCACCCGATGAATTCGGTGCGCGGCACGGACGTTCCGGTCTCGCGGCGACGCCAGAGGAGCACGAGCAGCGCGACAGCCGCCGCGGGAACGAGGGCGACGCCAACCGGGCGCGTGAGCACCGCAACCACCGCGAACGCGGCGGCCACAAGTGGCTGGCGCTTCGACATGGCGGCCAGCGCTCCGAACGAGGCAGCGAGGAAGAAGGCCTCGCTGTAGACCTGGGCCAGGAAGAAGCCCGTCGGGAAGATGAGGAAGTAGAACGCGGTACGTATCCCGCCCGCATCGGCCAGATGGGGCCGTGCCAGGCTGAACAGGGCGAGCAGGGCAACCAGCGTCGCACCAAGTGAGACGCCCACGCCGGCCACGGCGGCGGCAGGTGCCGGAGCGACGCCGAGCCACGTGAGCGGCAGCGCCACGGCTCGCATGGCGAACGGGTAGCCGGGCAGGAACGCGTAGTTGAGCGGGACGTCGCCGTCGGGGCCCGCGTACTGCGGTACGAGTGGGTCGTCGTAGCCGACGGCGGCGATCGAGAGGTAGTACTCGGAGTCGAAGGCGATGTGCGTGGCGAAGGTGTCGACGCCGAGATACGGGCGCCCGTTTGCGCGCTGGAGGCCGGTCTCGCTCGCGGTCCACGACAGCACCGGGTCCGGCCGATCCGGGGCGACCCGAGCTACGACGATCTCCTGGTAGCCCAGCAGCGCGATCGCCCAACCCGCCCAGATCGCGACGATGAGCAGGACGGACCGCCGCGTGAGCGGAGGCACCTGGCCGGCTTCCCCTGCGACGTCTTCACCGTCGACGGATGCGCTCACGTGCGTGACAGGGCCCCGCGATAGAGGTCGAGCAGACGGGTGCTGAGGCCCGATCCGGAGCCGACGAGCTCGCCGAACGGCTCGGCATCGAGCGCGTACAGCATGCCGGCGGAGCTCGCCGCGACCGTCGCCGTCCTGGGGATGCCTCGCAGCAGTCCGATCTCGCCAAAGACATCGCCGGGCGCGAGGTCTCGCAGCACGACCTCGCCTCCATCGCCCGCCTGCGAGACGCGGAACGTTCCAGCGTCGATGACGAAGAAGCGGTCCGCGGGATCGCCCTCTCTGACCACCACGTCCCCCGCGGCGACCGGGACGGGAACGAGCTTCCTGGCCGCTGTCTCGAGCCTGGCGGGTGGCATCCCGGCGAAGATGGGCTGGTCGAGCGCCTTGAGGCGCACCGGGTCGATCGCATCCGGCTCGCCCCGGGCCTGGGACAGTGCGAGAGCGGCGATCACCCCGGCCGCGATCACGACGGCCGAGGCGAGGAGCACGGCGGGGACGCCGAAGGCCTCGGCGGCGATCGGCATCACCAGCGACCCCAACGAGTAGAGGATCGCGGTGCTCGTCTGGAGGATCCCCATCGCCCGACCGCGGAGCTTGTCCGGGACGAGTCTCTGGATCAGCGTGGTGTTGACGATGTCCAGCAGGAGCAGCCCGCCCACCGCCACGCCGATGGCGATCATGGCGACCAGCAGGTCGCCCGAGAGGGCCAGCCATGCGAGCCCGATGCCCCCCACGGCGCCGCCGATGACGAGCGGAACCTGGAGCCGTCGCGCCAGCAGCGCACCGCCGGCGACGCCGGCCACGACGCCGCCGACACCGGTGGCCGCCTGGAGGAAGCCGGTGCCCGCCTCGCCGGCCCCGAGGACGTCGATGGCGATGATGACCGTCAGCACACCGAGCCCGCCGGTCACCAGGCTGTTGGCCGCGTCGAGGATGAAGGGGCCGGCCATGGGTCGCACGAGATCGCGCCAGCCGACTGCCTCCTCGACGGTGCCGGCCTCATCGGCCGCCTCGGCAGCCGGCTGCGGAGTCGGAAGGCGCCACAGCACGATCGCCACGACACCGAACGAAGCGGCGTTGAGCAGGAAGGCCACCTCGAGGCCGCCCGCGGCCAGGAGGATCCCCGCGATGGCCGGGCCGATGATGAACGCGACGTTGTCGAGCGTCGCCCAGGCGCTGTTGGCCGGACCCAGGTCGGCCTCGTCGACGAGCATCGGCAGGAGCGCCGCGATGGCGGGCCCGAAGAAGGTCGAGAAGCATGCGGCCAGGATCGAGAGGGCGATGATCACCACCGCGTTGGCTCCGACGACGACGGCAAACGCCAGGCAGAGCATCAGGAGGCCACGCACCACGTCGGTGACGAGGAGGACCATGCGACGATCGAAGCGATCGGCGACCATGCCGGCCGGAACCGACAGCAGGACGTAGGGCAGGATCCGCGCGGCGCCGATGATCCCCAGCAGGACCGGCGAGTTGGTCTCGTCGTAGACGACGACCAGGATCGCGACGAGGTAGAGCCAGTCTCCGATGCCGGAGATGAATTCACCGGCGAGGAGCCTGCTGAGCGCCGGGTTGCGACTGAAGAGCTCGCGATAGGTTCGGACCAGCGTCACCGAGGCGTCGCGGCCCGTCGCCGCCACGGATGCCTGCGGCCCGGGTTGTCGGCAACGCTGGCCAGGATGGCCTTCACCTCGAACGGGCTGAGCGACGGATGCTTCGAGAGGATGAGTGCCACCAGCCCGGCCACGTGCGGCGCCGCGAAGCTGTTGCCGGTCGCCACGGTCGATCCCCCGTCCTTCCAGGCGATCGGCACGTCGACCCCCCAGGCGCCGAACTCGACCGGCGGTGCCGGGTTGTAGTAGATGCGCCACGGGTCGGGCTCGGGGTGGGCCGCGACGGAGAAGACCGAGGAAAAGAGCGAGGGATAGCTCGGCGCCGGGACGTTGTTGGCCGCGCTGATGAGAGCCGTCGAACGGAAGTACGCCCGATCGGCGAGGTCGTGGAAGATCGGGTAGAGCGACTCGCTCTTCGAGGAGAGGCTCAGGTTGCAGACGGCCAGCCCCTGATCGATCGCCCACTCGAGGCCGGCGGCGAACGCGGTCCCCTTGCCACGCAGGTCGGAGCCGAGCACGCGGATCGAGACGAGCTCCACCTCGGGCGCCATCGAGAGGATGATTCCGCCGCAGGCCGTTCCGTGGCCGAACATGTCGACCGGGCCGTCAGGAACGACGGTGGGCCCCTCATCGGTCATCTCGACCGTCACGTTCTCCACCACTCGACCCCGCAGCGCGGGGTGCTCGTTCTCGAGGCCCGAGTCGATGATGCCCACCCGAATTCCGGCGCCGGTCGCGCCGCCCCACGCCCAGTCACGCGTGACCCCTCGCAGCCGCTCCGGCCGGCGGAGCTCACGCCGCGGATCGGCGAACGGCTCCGACCAGGCCGGGAGCTCGGAGCTCATCGCCCGACGCGACCGCGCTGCGAGCGAGCCGCGTGGCCGGCTACGACCTCCAGGATGTCCGCGACGAGCGAGAGCTCGCGGTCGCCCATGCCTCGCATCCGTGCAACCTGGTCGACGATGCGCCAGAACGGTGCGTCGTCATCGGCATCGAGCGCCGCCGTTGCGCGGCCCACGAGCTCGTCGACCTGCTCCTCGGTGAGCTTGGGAGCGATCTCGGCCAGCACCGAGGCGATGAGCCGTCCGGTGTCTCGCTGGACCCGAGCTGCCGCGATCGCCACGGTCGCCTGGCCAGCGAAGACGCCGAGCATCTCCATGTCGCGCAGCGAGAAGGTCGGTGAGGTGTGCTTGTCGAGAACCTGGAGCACGCCGACGACGCCCTGGTCGTCCACGAGCGGAGCGGCCGCGAGCGAACGGGGAACGTAGCCGGTCTGCTCGGCTGCGTCCCGGTTGAACCGCGGGTCGTTGCCGACGTCCGAGAGGGCCAGCGCCTGGCCCGTCGAGAAGACGAAGCCTACGATTCCCTGTGTCGGCGGCACCGAGAGCCCGATGGCGCCGGCGCCCCGCTGGCCCGACGCGACGCGGAAGACCAGCCGATCCGGATCGGCCTCGAACAGCGCGATCGACGCGGCCTCGGCCTCGAAGAGGCGCGCGGTCGCGTCCACGATGCTCTGGAGGAGACGCTCCTCGATGTCCCCCTGGAGGCGCCTCCCAATCGCGGAACGCCGCGATGCCGCGACGAGCGCGGCGGTCGCGGCATCCGCTGGCTTAGAGGCCATTCGGCGAGGTTACTTGAACTTCGCGTGGCCCTCGGCGTCCTCGTCGTCGTCGGTCGCCTTGAGCGGCGAGCGGTGGCCCTCGGTGTCGTCGTCGTCGGTCGCCTTGAGCGGCGAGCGGTGGCCCTCGGTGTCGTCGTCGTCGGTCGCCTTGAGCGGCGAGCGGTGGCCCTCGGTGTCGTCGTCGTCGGTCGCCTTGAGCGGCGAGCGGTGGCCCTCGGTGTCGTCGTCGTCGGTCGCCTTGAGCGGCGAGCGGTGGCCCTCGGTGTCGTCGTCGTCGGTCGCCTTGAGCCAGGGGAAGCCGTGGCCCTCGGTGTCGGCGTCCTGGGTGCGATCGTCGTCCATGATGTGACCCTCCACTGAATCGTCTTCGTGTGCCTCCCCGCCGAGCGAGCCCGGTCGGGAGAAGCCTTCCATCGGCGGTTGTCGCCGAAGCCTGTCCATGCGCTTGCCTCCAACTTGGCTGCTCGGACTGCAGTTGGCGCAATCCTAGGTGGGTAGGCGACCGTGCCGAAGCCCAGTCGCGACAGGTCGGGTGTCATCTGCGCGACAGGTCATCGGCTGCCGTGCCTCTCGAGCTCGGCCAGGTCGTTGATCACCAGGGTATCGCGCTCGATCGAGATCCTGCCGCTCTCCACCAGGCCGCTCAGGAGCCGGTTCACGCTCTGGCGGGTGCCGCCGATCATCGCCGCGAGATCGGACTGGGTGAACGGCCAGTCGAGCTCGACGCGGCCGCTCGCATTGGGGTCTTTCTCGCGCGCGAGTCGCACGAGACGGATCGACAGCCGGCCGGCGAGATCGAGGAAGTGCAGCTCCTCGACGTGTCCAGTCAGCCGCCGGAGCTCCTCCGCGAGCGCGTGGAGGAGGGCGTGCATGAGGCGTGGATCCTCATCGATGAGGCGCAGGAACTCGTCTCTCGGCAGCGCCAGCGTCTCGGTCGGCTCCAGGGCGGTCGCAGTCGTCGAGCGCGGATGACTGTCGAGGAGCGCGAGCTCACCGAAGAAGTCTCCCGGCTTGAGACTGGCGATGATCGCCTCCTCGCCTTCGGCCGATGGCAGGACGATCTTCACCCCACCGCTCGACACGACCTGCAGCGAGTCGCCGATGTCCCCCTGGTGAAAGATGACCTCGTTGCGACGGAATCGGCGACGGCGCATCAGGCCGGCGATCGTGTCCAGGCCGCCCTCGTCGACATGGGCGAAGAGCGCGCACTTGCGGAGGCTTTCGGCAGCAATGGACTGGTCGAGCACGCCTGGGGTCCCCTTCCCGGAGTCATCGCCGAACCGGCCGAGCCCTCACTCTCGTCGGAGGGCGGAGCCTCGTCAAGATTAATCCGTCGCGTTGTATCATCGGCGCCCGGATTCCGGGCGGGAGTAGCTCAGTTGGCAGAGCGCGACCTTCCCAAGGTTGAGGCCGCGGGTTCGACCCCCGTCTCCCGCTCCACCCTTCGAACGGCATCCGGTCGAATGTTCTGGTTGCGATGCAGGACGTTGTGCGGGTCGTATCGGCGCTTGATCGACGCCAGCCGCTCGTACGCACCCGACGGATAGGCGCTTCTGATGCGCGCGTCGCCCTCGTTCTCGAGGAAGTTGGCGTAGACCCCGCTCGCACGTGGCGCCAGCCGGTCGAACAGGCCGCGGTTCCAGGCGAGCGACTCCTCGGCGGTGTCGGCATCGCCGATACCGTTCATCACCGCAAGCATCACCTTCGCGTCGCGCTGGGCGAACGCGGTCGCCTCGCACGGGCACTCGTCCCATGGCGCCGCCGAGGACGCGCAGCTGGACCATCGAGCCCACGGGCGCGACCGCCAGCGCTTCGACGACCGCCTCGACCGACGCGTCGTCGAGATCGGGCATGAAGGCCGAGCGGATCGTGCTCGCCTGCGGCGTGGCGGCCTCGGCGGTGAACTCGTAGATCGCCGGGTAGGGCATCGGCGCGACCATCTCGCCGAAGGGCTCGGCCAGCTCGCGGAACGGCGCGATCGCGGCGTGACCAGCATCGGGGTCGCCGGCCCAGACGAACATGAGCATGATGCCCATCGCGCCGTGCCGATTGGCCGGGACGAACGGGAGGGGTGGCGTCTCCATGACCATGGCGATGATCGACAGCTCATCCGGCGCCGCGGCCGCGATCGGAACGATCCCGCCCAGCACCTCGGCGGTGAGCGGCAGCACGAGCGCGCCGGCGAGGACCTGGTCGACAGGGTGCAGCCGATAGCAGAAGCGGGTCACGACGCCGAAGTTGCCGCCTCCACCGCGCACCGCCCAGAACAGCTCCTCGTTCTCGGTTGCCGACGCGGTCAGCACCTCTCCATCGGGCGTCACGATCTCCACCGCAAGGAGCGCATCGATCGTCAGGCCGTGCTTGCGCACCAGCCACCCGATGCCACCGCCGAGGGTGATGCCGCCGATCCCGACCGAGCCGGTGTCCCCGAACGGAACGGCCAGTCCGTGGGCGGCCGCCGCCGCCGTGACATCACCCGCCGTCAGGCCGGCACCGGCGAACGCGATGCGCTGCGCGGGATCGATGTGCAGGCCGCGGAGGCCGCGCAGATCGATGACGAGAGCGTCGTCGCCCGAGCCGTGGCCGACCATGCTGTGTCCGCCGCTGCGCACGGCGATCTCGATACCGTTGATCCGGGCGAACTGGATCGCCGTCGCAACGTCGCCCGCATCGGCAACGCGCACGATCGCCATCGGCGTCGCCTGGTGGGCCAGGTTCCAGATCCCGCTGGCATCGCCGAACTCCGGGTCGCTCGGTCGCACGAGGGATCCGTGGAGGGCGGACGCCAGCGCGCCGAGATCGGCCGGTGAGGCGGCGAAGTGCATCGTGACGGCGGCTTCCATGATCTGCATCGGCTCCGTTCGAGTGGTTGGTTGACATGCAGATCGTCTCCGCAGACGAGCGTCGCGCCATCGGTCAGCCCGCATGGAACGTCGCGGCTCTGGGTCCTGCCGTGGCTACGTCGTTCGCCCGATATCCTTGTCGGGTGAGCGAACGGCAATCGATCGATCCATGGAGGTACTCGGCCCGGATCCCCGTCAGGCAGTACGAGCTCGATGTCCTCGGCCACGTGAACAACGCCGTGTACCTCAACTGGGCCGAGCAGGTCGCGATCGACCACGTCGAGGCGCTCGGATATGGCCGCGCATGGTCGCTCGAGCAGGGCGGCGCCTGGGTCGTTCGAGAGCATCACGTCACCTACCATCTGCCGGTCGAGTACGGCGACGTGGTGACGGTGACGACTCTGCCCCAGGAGCTCGGCGGCGTGCGAGGGACCCGGCGGACCGAGATCCACCGCGAGTCCGATGGCGCGCTCACCACCGAGGTGACGACCCAGTGGGTCTGGGTGCGCTCGAGCGACGGTCGGCCCACGCGGGTCCCCGAGCCGCTCCTGCGCCGATTCACCCGCTGAATCGAACTCCCGATCGCCTCTCACGGGTATTCACTGCACGAAACGCATCCCGAACAGCCTACGAAGGAGACCACCGATGGAGCACGGAGACTTCACGCACATCGAGATCCCCGCCGACGACACGGCGCGAGCGAAGACCTTCTACGAGGGCGTCTTCGGCTGGACATTTCCGCCGGAGATCGCCGGCTTCGAGGGCTATCACATGTTCACGACGCCGGTCGGCGAGGAGGGCTTTGGCGGAGCCATCGGCAAGCGCGGAGAGATGGCACCGGACAAGGTGCGCACGTACGTCAGCGTCTCCTCGGTCGATGAGGCCCTGAGCAAGGTCGCCGAGCTGGGCGGAACGGTGGTCCAGACCAAGATGGAGGTGCCGGGACAGGGCTGGTTCGGCGTGTTCGTCGACACCGAGGGCAACGAGCTCGCGGTGTGGGAGTCGACCCCACGAGGCTGATGCGCGGAGGGCACGGCGCGGCCGGTCGCCTGCCGGCCACGCTGGCCCTCATGACGGTGCTGGCAGCATGCGCCTCGCCGGAGTCCCCGGCGGCATCACCGACCTTCCGGCCTTCGCCCACGCCGTCTCCCGCAATGACGCCGCCGTCGCCGAGCACCGGGGCGACGGAGGCTTCACCCACGGCTCCCGCCGCGCAGCTTGCGTGGTCGAAGCTCGCGGCCACGGGACCCGGGCCGCGCGAGGACCACACCTGGACCGCCGACGGCGAGGGCCGTATCGCCTACCTGTTCGGTGGCCGAGACGGCTCGACCGTCTTCGACGACCTGTGGGCCTACGATCTCGAGACCGACTCGTGGACGGAGCTCAGTCCCGAGGCCCATCCCTCCGCGCGCTTCGGGCACGAGGCGGCGTGGGTGGACGGCATCGGCCTCGTCGTCTTCGCGGGCCAGGCGGGCACGACGTTCTTCAACGATCTCTGGGCCTATGATCCAGCCTCGAACGCGTGGACGCAGCTGCCCTCGGACGGTGCCGTCCCGGTGTCCCGCTACGGGGCCTGCAGCTCGGTCGGCCCGGACGGGCGCCTGTGGATCAGCCATGGCTTCACCTCCGACGGCGCGCGTTTCGCCGACACGCGAGCCTACGACTTCACCGCGCTGAGCTGGGCCGATGAGACCCCGGCCGGCGAGCATCCGGTCGAGCGGTGCCTCCACGCGTGCTGGTGGGACGATTCGGGCGAGCTGGCCCTCTACGCCGGCCAGACGACCGGGGTCACGGCGCTTGGCGATCTCTGGACGCTCGGAGCGGACGGCTGGACCAATCTCGATGGCAGCCTGCCGCCGGAGCGCAACCTGCCGGCGCACGCGCGCCTGAGCGGCGCGACGGTCGTGTTCGGAGGGATGGGCCTGGACGCGGCTTTCCGCGAGGATCTCTGGCTCCTGCGCGACGGGGACGCCGATGCCGAGGAGCTCACCCCCGATGGCCAGGCGCCCGAGCCGCGTGCCGGCGCCGCGATGGTGGCCGACACCGCACGGGATCGCATCCTGCTGTTCGGCGGTCGAGCGGCCGATGGTTCCTTCGGCGACGCATGGGCCCTGGTCGGCGTGAGCGAGGGGACCTAGCGCCTCAGCCGTCGTCGTCGTCGCCGCCACCGCCACCCGGACCGCTGTTGTCGCCGCCCCCTCCACCGCCGCCGGGGCCGCTGTTGTCGGACTCGCTCGGCTCGGGCGTCTCCACCTCGTCATCGTCGTCATCGTCCGAGGCGGTCGGGACCGGCGTGGCCGGCACCTGGGTCGGTGCAACCGTGGGACTGGGCGACGGTGTCGCCGACGGCGACGGCGTGGCCGAAGGGCTGGCGGTCGGGGTCGAGGACGGAGTCTCGCTGGGCGAGACGACGGGGGACGGGGGCGACGAACTGCCCACGCTGGGCCGCGCGCTGTCAACGATTCCGGCGAGCGCCACGGCACCTACGACCGCGATAGCGGCGACGGCCGCCACCGCCGCCAGGCGGCCGGCAGGACGCCAGGCCTGCGGTCCGGCGAGCAGGGCGGCCCACCAGCCCCGCGCGGGATCGGGCTCGCGATCGATCGCGGCCAGGATGCGCCCGGTCAGGTCCGGCGGGATCCCTCCCTCGCTGTCGGCGGCGTACCGCTCGAGCGCGTGAGCCACGCCGTCCAGCTCGGCGTCGGGGCGATCGAGCTCGTCCGGCCCGTAGGGATGGTGGTGGGTCATCGGTCCGCCTCGCCGGCCACGATCGGCCGCAGCCGCTCGAGTCCGCGCCTGAGATGGGTCTTGACGGTGCCGAGCGGCCGTCCGGTGGCCTCGGCCACCTCGAACAGCGAGAGCTCGCCGAAGAACCGCAGCGAGACCACCTCGCGATACGGCTCGGGCAGCTGCAGCTACCGCGTCGCGGATCTCGTTGCGGGACTCGATGGCCGTTACGACGCGCGTCGGGTCGCCGGACTGATCGGCCAGCCTGGCCTCACCCACCGAATCCAGCTCGGAGGTCGGACGCCGCTGCTCGAGCCGCCGGTACGCCTGGCGCTGCGCTATTCGCAGGAGCCAGGCGCGGACCGATCCCTCCCCGCGGTAGCCACCGATGGCGCGAAACGCGGCCACGAAGCTCTCCTGGGTCACATCTTCGGCGTCGTGGGGCCGCCCGAGGATACGCAGGCAGGTGCGGTACACGACGGCCGACTCGTGCTCGACGATCCGGCCGAAGGCGTCGCGGTCTCCCGCGCGGGCAGCATCGACGAGGGCGTGGTCATCCACGCCCCCATCGTGCCATGACGCGGATGCCATTCCCCGAACGGCTCGGCGATCGACTCAGCCTCCGTGCCCGGAGTTGTCGTCGTCATCGTCGTCGGTTGCCGTCGTATCGTCGTCG
The DNA here is from genome assembly GCA_963828485.1 of uncultured Chloroflexia bacterium. Lineage (GTDB taxonomy): Bacteria > Chloroflexota > Limnocylindria > QHBO01 > QHBO01 > JACDBZ01. The sequence goes on along the minus strand of CAWHEV010000009.1, from coordinate 875,860 downwards.
TCGTCGTCATCATCGTCGTCGCCGTTGCCGGGACCCGAGTTGTCGTCGTCATCGTCATCGTCGCCTCGGCCGGATCCCGAGTGATCCTCGTCGTCGTCGCCGTTGCCCGGACCCGAGTTGTCCTCGTCGTCGTCGTCCGGCGATGCGCTGGCGGAGGCGGTCGCCGACGCGCTCGCGGACGCGCTGGTCGAAGCCCGGCCGTCGTCATCGAAGGAGGCCGATGCGCTCGCCTCGGGACTCTCGCTCGGCGATGCGGACGCTGAGGCGCTCTGCGAGGCGACGGCGGCCTCGGTGGTCGCCGATGCCGTCGGCTCGGTGCTGGCGCTGGCGCTGGCGCTGGAGGCGGTGACCTCGCCGCCGGCGGTCTGCGCCGGTGTCCCGTTCGCCGCACGCCCGTTGGCGAACACGACGGTCGCCATGGCGAGCAGGCTGATGACGGCGAGTGCGCCGCCGCGGACTGTGGAATTGATCTTCACGCTGAGACTCTCCTGGTGAGCTGTGCTACGTCGTGCCACGCGGTTCATGCGCGGCGTTTCACCAGGTAAGAGCGGGTCAGCGAAGAAAAGGATTCAGCCGATGTTGCGCGATCAGCTGCCAGCGGCCCCTCGACGGCGCGCTCCGGGGCTCAGGCCTCGGCGCCCTCGAGCGTAGATGAGACGACGAGCTCGACGTTTCCGGCCAGCGCTCGTGAGATGGGGCACGCGTCCTTCGTCGTCTGCGCGGCCTCGTCGAAGCCGGCCTCGTCCAGGCCGGGAACAATCCCGACCACCTCGAGCTGTGAGCGCGTCACGGTCCACGCATCCCCGACCTTGTCGAAGGACACCGTGGCCGAGACGTGCAGGTGCTCGGGGGTCGTACCACCCCTGGCGAGAAGACCCGACAGCGCCATGGCAAAGCACGACGCATGGGCCGCGGCCAGGAGCTCCTCGGGCGAGGTCCGGCCCTCGGGCCCCTCCGTCCGCGAGGCCCACGAGATCGGCAGATCGGTGAAGAGTCCGCTGGACGCGGCGGTTGCCGTGCCCGAGCCCTCCTGCAGGCTCCCGGTCCAGGTGACGGTGGCGGTTCGGGTGGCGGTCATCGTGGCTGTCTCCTTGGCTAGACTCGGGCGAGTGACCAGCCTACCCGAACCCCGACCGGTGATCCGCGGGGACACGGTCTACCTCCGCCCAGCCGAGCGCGACGACATCCCGACGTTCCTCAAGTGGTTCAACGATGCCGATGTGCTCGCCAACCTCGCCATGTTCGCGCCGATGAGCCGCGCCGGCGAGGAGGCCTGGTTCGACCGCATGCTGGCCGCGCAGGGAGTGACCGACTACCACTTCGTCATCTGCCTCATCGCCGATGATCGGCCGATCGGCACGATCGGGCTCCACGAGATCAACTTCGTCGACGGTCGCGCCGAGTTCGGGATCGCCATCGGCGAGCGCTCCGAGTGGGGCAAGGGCCACGGTACCGATGCCACGCGCGCCATCTGCGACTTCGGCTTCGGCTCGCTGCGCCTCGAGCGCATCGGGCTGTTCGTGTACGAGGGCAACGAGCGCGCGCGGCGGGCCTACGAGAAGGCGGGGTTCCGGCACGAGGGCACGCTGCGCAACTCGCATTTCAGCGACGGTGAGCACCACGACGTCCACGTGATGGGCCTCCTGCGCGAAGAGTGGCTGGCCATGGACCATCGGCGCAGCTGGGAGCCGGACTGACGTCGATCCTCGACGTGCCGGCCCGCCTCGCCGAACTGGCCGGGCCGTCGAAGGCACGGGCCGAGCGGCTCATCGACGCGTGGATCGTCGCGGCCCGGACCGATCCGCCGTCCGGCATGGAGCCGTGGCTGACCGACGTCTTCGGCTCGGTCGACGCCGTGCGCGAGCAGACGATCGTCAAGGTCGCCAACCTCGCCACCGGGGAAGCGACCATCTTCGCGCCCCTGCGAGCGCGGAGGCCGATCGACGGAGCTCACGCTGGCGCGACCCTGGAGGCGGAGATCGCCGCGACGGTTGGCGACCCGTTCTGCGACCCCGAGTCGGGGACTCCGGCGCATCCGTTCGGGCGCGTGCGCGGGCGGCGCATGGTCACCGGCGCCAACGCCGCAGCGGCGGACGCCCATCACGCCGTGCTCATCTTCGACGACCACGATCCCCTCTCGTTCGACGCGGACCTCGTGGCCGATCTCTTCGACACCGGTCGGAGGTGGGCCGAGCGCGCGCGCGAGACCGATGCGGCCGCGACCACGTACCAGCTGATCTGGAACTGCCTGTGGCGGGCGGGAGGCTCGATCGTTCACGGGCATGCCCAGGCCATCCTCGGATCGGGCCCGCACCATGCCCGGCTCGAGCGATTCCGTCACGACGCCGCGACCTACCGGGCGGCGCACGGCGCCGACCTGGCCGCCGACCTCGTCGGCCTGCACCGTGACCTCGACCTCGCCCGCGGTGATGACGTCGCGATCCTCGCCAGCCTGACCCCGGTCAAGGAGCGCGAGCTGATCGTCGTCGGACGCCCCGGCACCGACGAGCGGGACACGGCATTCACCGTTGCGGTCGCGCGAGCGCTCATCGCGTATCGGGACCGCATGGGCGTTCGGTCGTTCAACCTCGCCCTGTGGCGGGCACCGCTCGTCGACGCCGACGGCTGGGAGGGGATCGGCCCGATCGTCCGCTTGGTCGACCGAGGAGACCCGTTCCAGCGGCCGTCCGACATCGGCGCCATGGAGCTGTACGGCACGCCGATCGTCGGAACCGACCCGTACGAGGCCATTCGGGCCCTGGACTGACTGCCAGGGACCATCGGGTACGATGCGGCCGTGTTCGAGCTGCGCCGGGATCCGGTCACCGGCTGGTGGTCGGCGATCGTCGCCGATCGGGCGTTCGAGCGCGCCGCCTTCGAGATCGAGGCGCAGCCGGTCGAGGGGACGCACTGCCGCCACTGCGACGAGGCGCCCGAGAACGAGCCGCCGCACCTCGTCCGTCGGGTGGCCCTGCGATCCCAGGCGTTTCACCGCATCGACTCGTCGAAGGCGAGCGCCACCCAGCTGGCCCTGAGCGAGGTGGAGCGCGCCACCGGGGCGTGGGAGATCCTCGTCGCACCGGGCGGCCACCACGAGCGGCTCTCCGACGCCTCGCCGCAGCTCGCCGGTGCCCTCCTGCGCGCCGCGCGCGACGCCATGCTCGCGCTCGCATCCGAGCCGCGACCCATCGATCCCGAGGGCCATCCGGAGCCGCTCTACATCCAGATCGTGCAGAGCTACGGGCGACAGGCGGGATCACGGTCCTCGCACCTGAACCTCGAGCTGTATGCGATCCCGCAGGTGCCGCACTGGGTGGCCGAGGAGATCGGCGGTGGGGCGCGCCAGATGATCAAGGCGCGGCGTTGTGTCTGGTGCGCGCTGGCCGAGGCGGAGGAGGAGCGCGAGGAGCGCCTGGTCCTGTCCGACCACCACGCCGTGGTCTTCACGCCGGCGGCCAGCCGCTCTGCCTTCGAGATGATGGTCGTGCCGCGCCAGCACGCCGCGGACTTCACCGCCCTCGACGATGACGCCATCACAGACGCCACGGCGACGCTCCAGCGCGCGCTGCACGCGCTGGACGCCCTGGGCGATCCGCCCTACAACCTCTTCCTCCACACGTCGCCAGCCGGGGAGCGGCTGGACCAGACGTTCCACTGGCACTGGGAGATCCACCCGCGCCTGCGGACGATCGCCGGTCTCGAGCGGGCCACGGCCCTGGCCGTCAACCCGGCGGCGCCGGAGTACGCCGCCGAGGCGCTCCGGGCGCACCTGCTCGGTAACAGATGACCGCGGTCGCGCGTCTGGACCGTTCGATCGGGGGAACTCGTGATTGGAGGGACGATTGGACGCTATGGCCATGCCCGGTGGTCTGCCGTGGAGTCCCACGGTGAGCCGTGGCGCGGCCGGCGCCAGCGGCGTCGAGTTCGAGCAGCTCTTCGAGGAGTACTCCGCTCCGATCTACAACTACGCCCTGCGCATGGTCGGCGACCCCGATCGTGCCGCCGACATCACGCAGGACACCTTCATCAAGGCCTACAAGAAGCTTCACACCATCACCGATGCGTCCTCCACGCGATCCTGGCTCTACCGGATCGCCACGAACACCGCCATCGACGACATGCGCCGCAGGCGCAACGTGACCACCATGAGCGACGACCAGCCGACCTTCGCCAATCGCGCCGATTCACGCCCCGGCCCTGAGGCCGAGGTGATGGCCTCCACCCTCGACGAGCGGGTACAGCGCGCCCTGATGACCCTCCGGCCGAACCACCGCCAGTGCCTGCTGCTCAGCGATCTGGATGACATGAGCGCTCAGCAGATCGGCGAGGTGATGGGCCTGTCCTACGGCGCCGTGCGCACGCTCCTGTGCAGGGCGCGCGGCGAGATGCGGCGCGCGCTGGCCGCCGAGGGGTTCAGCCGATGACGATGAACCGCCACGAGCCGTTCGAGGAGCTGCTCAGCGCATCGCTGCGCAACGACCTCACCGCCGATGAGCGCACGCGCCTCGATCGCCACCTCGACTCCTGCGCCGACTGCCGCGCCACCCTGAGGGCCTTCTCCGACCAGCGCCGAATCGTCGCCGGCCTGCGCCACATCCCACCGCCGCGCGACCTCGAGGCGCGAGTCCGCACCGGGATCGAGCGCGGCGCATCGCCACCATGGTGGCGCCGACCGCAGGTGGCCTTCGCGGGCATCGGCAGCCTGGCAGTGGTGGCCGGGGTGCTCCTGGCGCTGGTCCTGCTCGACGGGCCGCGTGACGGTCCTCCGGTTGGGCAGGCGACGCCGAGCGCATCGGTCAGCGTCACTCCAAGCGTCTCAGCTGCGCCGGCCCTGCCCTCTTCGGACCCCTCGGCGGAGCCGAGCCTCGCGCCAACGGCGAGCGTGGCCCCGAGCGAGCCGCCGCCGCCAGCCTCGCCCGAGCCGCAGGTCTTCCTGGCCCTTACCGGACCGATCGACAACCAGGCACTGACCCTCCGAGATGGCACGACCCGCGAGCTGGTGGGCGAGATCGGCACTCCATCCGGTGAGCCGACCGCGGCCGAGCTGTCGCCCGACGGCCAGTGGCTGGCCTTCGTCACGACCGTCGGCGAGAGCGGCCTCATCCGGGTCAGCGCCACCCGCCTATCCGAGGGTGTGCCGCCCGAGGACCCGGAGGCGGAGCCACCGGTCGACTCGCCGATAGCGGTCGGTGAGACGATCGTGCTCGGCGAGTCCGTCGCCGGCGGCCCCTTCCTGGAGCGGCTCTCGTGGGCGCCGAACTCGCAGTACCTGGCCTTCACGCTGGTCGATCCCGACGGCGGCGGCGCCGACGCCTGGGTCTTCAGGCCCGCGCACGGCTTGGCCGAGCAGCTGACCGATACGGGAATCACCTACGCCGGCAGCTGGGCGCCCGGCGACGCCGGCTCCTCGTTCCTGTGGGTGAGCACCGCGGGCGAGACGCCACGCAGCGACCTCGTCACGTTCCACGACAGCGCCAGCGCGGTGGAGCCGATCGATCCGACGCAGAGCGACTTCCCGCACGCGGACAACGTGTTCCAGCCGCTCGTCAGCCCCGACGGTGAGCTGGTGTTCTTCTGGAGCGGCCGCATGGATCGTGTCGGCGAGGAGTGGCTCTTCGTCGAGGGCGGCACCCCGTGGTTGGCCGAGATCACCGCCGACGGCAGCGGCGGGTTCGAGTTCGCCAACGCCCGCGAGCTCTTCAGCGACGTGACGATCGGGCGCGACGCCTTCACGACCGCGGCGATCACCTGGGGCACCGACAGCGACTCGTTCGCAGTGTGGGACGCCGTGTGGACCGGCCGGCCGCAGGGCGAGGACGGACCCTACCCGGACCAGGCCAGGGTGTACTTCGGCCACGCCGCAGATCCTCGCGGCCTGACGGCGGGCCACGCCATCGACGCAGGAGATCTGCCCGCCGACTCGTTCGTGGTGGACGTGAAGGTCTCCCCCACCGGCCGCCACCTCGTCATCACTGCCGCCCGACCCCGTGCCGGCACGCTCGACACGCCGAAGGCCGACCTCCTGCTCGTCACCCGCAACACAGGAGACGTCGACGACGAGGTCGAGACCATCGGATCGGCCGATGAGGGCTGGTTCGGGCCGGCGGCCTTCGACGAGGCGCCCTGACGCATCGGTATACTCGCGGCCAGCGAGCCCTTTAACGCGGTCCGGCGAGGCCGCCAAGGAGTTACCGATGAGTGAACGCCGCATCCTCGACGCGGACGACGTCCGACGCGCGCTGACGCGCATCGCCCACGAGATCGTCGAGCGCAATGGCAGCGTCGACGACCTGGTGCTGGTGGGAATTCGCAGCCGCGGCGTCCCGATGGCCAACAGGCTCGCCGGCCTGATCGAGCAGCACGAGGGCGCCCGGGTGCCCGTCGGTTCGGTCGACATCACCTACTACCGCGACGACCTCACGCGCATGGCCCACGCGCCGATCGTGAAGCGCTCCGATCTCGAGATCGAGGTCGGAAGCCGCGTCGTCGTCCTCGTCGACGACGTGCTGTACACCGGGCGCACGGTCCGGGCGGCGCTCGACGCGCTGACCGATCACGGTCGTCCACGGGCGGTTCGCCTCGCCACCCTCATCGACCGGGGTCACCGCGAGCTGCCGATCCGGCCGGACTTCGTGGGCAAGAACCTGCCGACCAATGACGACGAGATCGTTCACGTCCGGCTGGCCGAGACCGATGCGGTCGACGAGGTCGTCATCGAGCGCCCCGAGCGGGCCACCTGATGGTCGTTGCAGGCCCGCGCACGTGGGCGCACCGGCACCTGCTCGACGTGGAGGGGCTTCGGCGCGACGAGATCGAGCGCATCCTCGACCTGGCAGTCGAGATGCGAGAGGCGCGCGCCGCGCGGGCTCATCGGGCGCTCCTCGAGGCCGAGACCGTCGGTCTCGCCTTCTACGAGGCCTCGACGCGCACCCGGGTCAGCTTCGAGCTCGCGGCCAGGGCGCTCGGCGCCACAGTGGTCGACCTGCAGATCGCGGCCAGCAGCGTCGAGAAGGGCGAGTCGCTGGTCGACACGGTCCGGACCCTCGAGCGCAGCGGAGTCACCATCGTGGCCCTGCGGCACGGATCGGCCGGTGCCGCGCACCTGGCGGCTCGCGCCACCGGCCTGCGGATCGTCAATGCGGGCGACGGCACGCACGCCCATCCCACCCAGGCCCTCGCCGATGCGCTCACGCTGCGAGAGGCACTCGGCCCTCTCGGCGGGCGCCTGATCACGATCGTCGGGGACGTTGCGCACTCTCGCGTGGCGCGTTCCAACATCCACTGCCTGGGCACGCTGGGGGCGAGCGTCCGCGTCGCCGGGCCGCCGGACTGGGTGGCCGGGTTCGAGTCCTGGCCCGGGATCGAGGTCGCCGGGACCCTCGAGGACGGCCTGCGCGGCGCCGATGCGGTGATGGCGCTGCGCGCGCAGCTCGAGCGCGGCGCGACGCTGCCGGATGAGCTCTCCGCGTGGCGCCTCGACACCGGCCGCATGGAGCTTGCCGCCCCGGGCGCGCCGATCCTGCATCCGGGGCCGACGAACGAGGGGGTCGAGCTCACGGCGGAGCTGGCCAACGGACCGCGCAGCCTGATCGGCAGCCAGGTCAGCAATGGCGTGCCGGTCCGCATGGCGGTCCTGGCCCTCCTCTCCGGAGCGGCATGACCGGCGTGGCCGGCGCGACCTTCGGCCGGCTGACCGATGCTCCCGCCAGCCTCGTGATCAGCGGCGCGCGCGTCCTCGACCCGCTGGCCGGCACCGACAGCGTGCGCGATGTCGCCATCGCCGATGGCGTGATCACCGGCACGGCCGTGGACGGTGCCGAAGTGATCGATGGGCGCGACCTGGTGCTCGCGCCGGGCTTCTGCGACCTGCACGTCCACCTGCGCCAGCCCGGCTCCAGCGGTGCCGAGACGATCGAGAGCGGGACGCGCGCGGCCGCGCGCGGCGGGTTCACCACGGTGTGCGCCATGCCGAACACCGACCCACCCATCGACTCGTCGGAGGCCGTTGCCGCCGTCCTGGCACGCGCCCTGGGCGCGGCGTGCCGCGTCCGCGTCGTCGGTGCGGCGACTCGAGAGCGTGCCGGATTCGAGCCGAGCGACGTGCACGCCCTCGCGGCGGCGGGTGCCGCCGGACTGTCGGACGATGGTGCATCCGTCGGATCGGATGCGGCTCGAGAGGTGTTCACGCGGACGGCGAGCGCGGGCCTGCCCCTCATCGACCACCCCGAGGACGGCGACATCGGTGCGGGCGGCTTGATGCGCGCAGGGCCGACGGCCACGAGGCTCGGCCTTCGCCCATGGCCGGCTGAGGCGGAGGTCGCGGTCGTCCGACGCGACCTGGCGCTGGCGGCGGAGACCGGCGCAGCACTGCACCTGACCCACCTCTCCTCCCCGCGATCGGTGGAGGCCGTTCGCGAGGCGAGAGCTAGCGGCATCTCGGTGACCTGCGACGTGACCCCGCACCACCTCGCGCTGACCGATGAATGGGTCGGCGGCGTGCGCTCGTTCGCCTGGCAGGCCAACGGCGAGGCTGCGGACGCGCTCGCGTACGACGGCGCGTGCCGCGTGAACCCACCGCTCACCTCGCGCGAGGACGCGCTTGCGCTGCTGGCGGCCGTCGCGGACGGCACGATCGACGCGATCGCCACCGACCACGCGCCTCATCCGCCGGAGCGGAAGCTCGTCCCGTTCGACGAGGCGGCTCCCGGGCTCATCGGCCTCGACACGGCGCTGTCGATCGGCCTGGCGGCCGTCGACGCCGGGCAGATCACGCTTGGGACGCTGATCGCGGCCCTCTCGTGCCGCCCGGCCGCGATCGTCGGAGAGTCGCGCAGCCTCGCCGCGGGCGCAGCGGCCGACCTCGTGCTCTTCGACCCGGCCGCGCGGTGGCGGGTGGAGCGCGGCGCTTCTCGCGTCGGCGTCGTCCAACACGCCGCTGCTGGGGATGGAGCTGCCGGGCGTCGTGCGGCTGACGGTCGCCGATGGCCGCGTGACCTATCGGTCAGGCGAGCGCTAGCTCGTGCACCGGGCAGGTCCGCGTGCGACGATGGCCCCGCCGATGTGGGACCATGCGGGTCGCCACCCGCCAGCCCACTCGCCGCACGACTGACGAGGCAATGGCTTGTCGATTCGGTACAACGAGGATCTCGATCCCAACGAGGGGCCCGGATTCGGATGCTTCGTCACCCAGGCGATCCTCTTCGCCGTCCTGCTGCTCCTCATCCCGGTCGGCCTCTTCACCTTCAACTGGCCGGTCTGGGTGCTGGCCACGCTGCTCGTCGTGGCGCTCATCCTGCTGTTCTTCGTGAGCATGACCAGTGTGTTCCTGCTGCGGGTCTTCTTCGCCGATCGGCGGCGCGGCCGGGGTCGGACCGTGGGTGCCGCGAAGCAGCCGACTCGGGTCATCACGACCGATGCAGTTGACGAGGAGGAGCCAAATGACTGACAACGGATGGAGAAGGGAGAACGCTAGGTGCCGCTGATGGTCACCTTCTTCAACGTGCGCAAGGGTCGCGACACGATCTTCAAGCGCGGGATGCGCCATCTCTTCCCGAGGACGGCTCGCCAGACGGAGGCGAAGTACGGCGTCCGGTTCGTCGGCTGGTTCAACGTCACCGAGGGCTCGACCTGGAACAACGTCGTGATCCTCGACCTGCCGAACTACGCAGTGCTCGACGAGATGTACGCGGACCCGTCCCTGCGCGGCTTCGGCCATCGCGTGGCCGAGTCGGTCTTCGACTCCAAGCACACGATCTTTCTGCGAGAGCGGATGGGTCCGGACTTCATCTACAAGCCGTGAGCGACAAGGCAACCGGCTCACCCCGGATCGTCGCGCTCCGGGAGCTCGCCGCCGAGGCGGACCTCGAGCGGCGTGACTTCCTGTACGAGGCGACGGAGCAGCTGCGCCGGTTCCTCGACACCAACCGCGACCGGCTTCGGGAGATCGGTCCGATCAAGCTCGTCGACGACGAGCAGGACTACCTGCTGTATCACCCGGTCGATGAGACGTGGACCACGCGGCTCACCTACCAGGATCCCGCCGACAGCGAGTGGTACGACGAGGAGCAGCTCGTCGAGACGATCAGCGAGCTCATCGAGCTCTACAACCCCGCGGACATCTTCGTCTGGCTCATGGACGCCGCGCGCGACGCACCGGGCCATCTCATCGCCGCGGACGAGCTGGCGCACGAGGAGGAGCTGGTCGAAGCCCCGGACGACTGGGAGGCCGAGCTGCCGGCGGGCCAGCAGGAAACCCTGGCCGCCCAGCGCCTCTGGCAGCTCGCCGATGCCTATCGCGCGCAGCTGGCGACCGCCCAGGGGCAGCTGCTGCGGGAGTTCAGCGCCAACGCCGAGGAGGTCCTGCAGCGCACCGGCGACCTCGCTCTGCTCGACGAGACCGAGGAGATCCTCGTCCTGCGTGCCGACGGCCGCTTCGAGACATCGCTCGACCTGACGGACAGGCCGGACGAGGTCGTCACGTCGGTGGAGCCCCGCCGGCACGGCACGGCGGTGACCGAGGCGCGCACCATCGCCGCCTTCTACGACCCGGCGGACATCCTCCAGTGGGTCACCGAGGCGCTCGCCGATCGCTACCCCGCGGTCGACTTCTCCGCCGTCTACGAATGACCGATGCGTCCCTGCGCGACGCGTCGGTCGAGTCCCTGTTCGGTGACGCCGGCGCGCTCCTCGATGGCCATTTCCTCCTGAAGTCGGGGCGTCACGCCGGGCGCTACCTCGAGAAGTTCCTGGTCCTCCAGCACCCGCGCTACGGGGTCGAGCTGTGCCGGCGCTTCGTGGAGGTCCTCGCGCCGTACGAGCCCAGCCTGGTGGTCGGGCCCACGACCGGTGGCGTGCTGCTCTCATTCGAGATCGCGCGCCAGCTCGGCGGGTCCGTGCGAGCCGCGTTCGCCGAGCCGGTTGCGGACGGCGGTCGGCGTCTCCGACGCGGGTGGAGCGTAGCCCCGGATGAGCGAGTGGTGGTGGTGGACGACATCCTGACCACCGGAGCCTCGCTGCTCGAAACGGTCGAGGCAGCCCGGTCGGCCGGGGTCGAGCCGCTCGCCGCGGCCGTCATCGTCGATCGATCGGTCGACGCCGTGGAGCTGGGGATCCCGCTGCACGCGCTCGGACGGATCGAGATTCAGTCATGGGAGCCGGAGATGTGCCCGCTCTGCGCCGATGGGGCCGTCGCCTTGCGCAAGCCGGGCAGCAGCTAGGCGCGCCGAGAGTCGCCTGTGATCCGTCTCAGTATCTGTCAGCGGTTATATCACTAACGATATATCGCGTGACAGCCGTGAGGCGTGCCGACGGATGAGGACGGAAGTCGAGCCCGTCATCCCTGGGCGCCGCCGGTGAAGTTCCATGACGCGAGATGGAGCGACGGCACGACGTAAGCGCCGAAGTCGAATGTGGCGCCACCGACGAGCGTCTGATCCGAGCCGACGCGCCGCACGCCGCCGGGGGAGAGCGCCTCCAGGTAGGACTGCGTGAAGCGCAGGTTCGTGACCGGTCGAACGATCGCCCCGTCCTCGACGAGCCACACGCCATTGCGCGTCAGTCCCGTGACGACCATGGTCCGTGGATCGAGGATCCGCGTGTACCAGAAGTCGGTGACCAGCAGGCCGCGCTCGACGCCGGCCAGGAGCGCATCGGCGCCGGCGTCCCCGGCCTCGAGAACCAGGTTTGCCGGCAATGCCCCGAACGGCCCGGCGCCGGCCACGGCGTTTCCGGTCGAGGTGGCGCCGTTGGCCTTGGCCGTGCGGCGATCGTGGATCAGCCCGGCCGTCGTGCCGGCGCGGACCAGCTCGACGCGGCGCTTTGGCGTCCCCTCCGCATCGAACCCGAGGCCGATGGCCATGGGATCGGTCACGTCGTCGGCGAGGGTGACGGCGTGGTCGAACTGCTTCTCTCCGACGCGGGCGAACGATCGGCCCTCCTCCACGGCACGGCCATTGAAGCCGTAGATGGCCAGGAAGCTGAGGATGTTCACGACGCAGGAGGGCGAGAGCACGACCTCGTAGCGGCCCGGCTCGATGTCGCCGGCCCCGTCCGCGTCGCGTGCGCGACTGGTGGCCTCCTCCCCTGCCGCGGCGCCGTCGAGGTCGACCAGCCTGGAGGAGGCCGCGCGCGCCGAACCGTCGGCACCGCCGGTGCGGGCGATGCCGTCGAGCATGGCGACCGTGGCTCGGCCGGAGGCCCGCTGACCCGCCGAGTTGGCGAATGCAGTGTGGGTGCCCTCGGTCGAGCAGAAGCCAGCGGTCTCGAGGCCCTGCGCGGCGGCAACGAACGCGCCGACCCTCGCGGCGCGCTCGGATGGCTCGGCGTCCGCCGTCGGGTCGTCCCAGTGGTCGACCGGCGGCGCATCGGCGATCGGCGCCACGCCCGGCCAGCCCGGATCGACCGGTTGGAGCCGCGCGGCATCGAGGGTCGAGCGGACCAGTCGCGCCAGCGAGTCGTCGTCGGTCTGGTTGGCGGTCGCCTCCGCCACGCGGCCGTCGAGCGCGACGCGGAGGTGGACCTGGCGCGCCTCATCGGCGACGTTCTGGTGAATGAAGCTGGTCGCAAACCGGGTCAGGGCCTCGTTCCCGGCGGTCACCGTGACCTCGGCCTCGGCATCGAATCCGACGAGGCGCAGGACGCGCTCGCACGCGTCGAGGAGAGCGGTCTCGTTCATCCCCGCACTCCGACCCGGATGTCCCGGAAGCGGCATGGCACCGAGGGGTGTCCGGTGTGCCCGATCTGCCCGGGCTGGCCCTTGCCGCAGTTCGGCGTGCCCCAGAACGTCCACTCCGACTCGTTGCCGAGCATGTCCAGGCTCTGCCAGAAGCGTGGGCCGATGCCCGTGTACGTCGGGTTGCGGACCATGCGTCCGCGCTTGCCGCCCTTGATCTCCCAGCCGATCTCGCAGCCGAACTGGAAGTTCAGACGTTTGTCGTCGATCGACCAGCTGCGGTTCGTGTCGACCAGGAAGCCGTCATCGGTGGCCGCGATCATCTCGTCGAGGCTGCTCGAGCCCGGCAGCAGGCCGACGTTCGTCATGCGCACCATGGGCAGCCGGTTGTAGCCGTCGCCGCGGACGGCGCCACCGGAGCTGTCCAGTCCGGCCAGGGCCGCGCTGTCGCGGCCGGAGAGGACCCCGACCCAGATGCCGTCGCGCACGATGTCGACCGGATGTGCCGGCGTACCCTCGTCGTCGTACCCGAAGCTGCCCAGGGCTCCCGGCAACGTCGCGTCGGCGGTGACGTTCATGAGGTCCGAGCCGAAGCGCATCGACCCGAGCTGGGACAGATCGAGCCACGACGTGCCCGCGAAGGCCGCTTCCCAGCCCAGGATCCGATCGAGCTCCACGGCATGGCCGACCGACTCGTGGATCTGGAGCGCCATCTGCTCCGCACCGATGATCAGGTCGGTGGCGTCGCGACTCGGGCACTCGGGTGCGCTCAGCAGCGCCCGCGCCTCCTCGCCGATGCGCGCCGCGTTGCCCGGCAGGTCGAGCTCGCGAACGAGCTCCCACCCTCGCGTGCCGTACTGGCCCCGGATCCCCGGATAGCTGCGCCGCTGCGTCTCGGCCTCGCCATTGGCGGTCGCATCCATCGCCGCCCCGCACTCGACGATGTGCTGGTCGATGCGGTGGCCCTCGGAGCTGACCAGCCACTTCGTCGTGTCCCAGATGTCGTAGCCGGCGTTTGCGGTGTCGGCGCCGTGCTCACGCATGCTCCGCGTCACCGCGACGAGCAGGTCTCCCTTTTCGGAGAGCGGCACCGACAGCGGATCCTCGTCGACGTCGTTGGCCCACGTGTCCTGGCGAACCTCGACCGGGGCCAGCTCCAGATTCGCCCCGGGAACCGACGCGCTGGCGCGCGCGATCGCCGACGCCCTCGCGCCGGCCTCGCGGGCGGCCTCGCTCGTCAGGTCGGCGGTCGAGAAGAAGCCCCAGCCGGAGCCGATGAGCGCCCGCACGCCGACGCCGGCCGATTCCTCCTGGGTGAGACCCTCCACCTCGCCATTGCGGGCCGACATGGACTCGTGGCGGCGCTCCATGACCCGAGCGTCGGCGTACCGGGCCCCCGCCGCCAGGGCCGCTTCGACGGCGGCCTCGGCGTATTCGTACATGCGGGAAAGGTTAGCGCCGCTAAGGAGGCTGCGTCGGCCTATCCGAGGAGGGACCCGTTGATAACCATCGGCGCCCGCCGCTACCGTGGGTCGATGATCACCAGCGCCTTTCCCATCATCGCCACGCCCGATCTCGAGCGAGCTGTCGGCTTCTATCGCGACCTCCTGGGAGGCCGGGTCGGCTACGAGTTCCCCGGACCAGACGGCAAGCCGGCCTACGTCGGCGTCGACCTGGGATCGTCACACCTCGGGATCGCGCTGGCGCAGGCGGGCCAGGCATCGGCGCTGCAGCGCACGATCAGCCTGTGGGTCTACACCGATGACTGCGACGCGCTCGTCGAGCGGCTGCGGACGGCAGGCATCACGATCACCGAGGAGCCGACCGACCAGCCCTGGGGCGAGCGTGTGGCACGCGTTCTCGACACCGACCAGAACGAGGTCGTCATCGGGCAGCCGGGCGCCGACAGCCCCTGATCAGTCGGTGCGCCCCGGGCCGGCGGGCACTCCTCCACCCGCACGGTGGGCCGCGTCGGCGCGCTCGACGGGCTCGTCCCAGGTCACCTCGGTGATCCTGGCAGGCGGCCACTCACCGTCGGGTGGCACGATGCCCTCCTCCGCCTCCAACGGGATGCCGATGGGCGCCACGATGTAGCGTCCGGCCAGGCGCCGCGCCTCGCGGTCCAGCGCGAACCCGGCCTTGGCACGGTGGAACGTGACCGTCACATCCGCCGTGACCACCGGCGCCGAGCGGCCTCCGCCGGTGAGGTCCACCCGCGTGGGGGCGTCGACCGCGACGACCGCAAACGGTCTCCCCGCCGCGACGGCGTGCGCTCGCGTCGCGTTGATGAGGTCGACCGCCGTCGAGATCGGCTCGCGCAGCGGTCCGGACGCACCCGAGCCCAGCAGCGCGTCCACGATCAGGCTCGCCTCCGCGATCCGTTCGCGCAGGCGCACCAGGAGCTCGGGCGTCGGGGCCACGAACAGCTCGAACGCCCCGGACGACGCCATGGCCTGCAGCACGTTCCAGTTGTGTGTGGCAGCCGTGCCGTGGAGCTTGCTCGCGTCCGCCACGAGGATGGCGACCACCTGGCGACCGGCGGCGGCGAGCCGGCGCGCGACCACGAAGCCATCGCCCCCGTTGTTGCCCGGCCCGCACAGGATCACGACCAGCGGCGCCCTGCCGAGTGGCCCGCCGGGGCCTCGTGCCGCATCGGCGACGCGCGCCAGCTCCGCGAGCGTGACCTCGGTGACCGCCGCGCCCGCCGACTCCATGAGGGCGTCCTCGGTCAGGCCGAGGCGCTGCGCGGACTCGTCGATGCGCGCCATCTCGTCGGCACCGATGAGGACGGGAACGCCACGCTCGACGCGCGCGGGCGGATCGGTCACGCGCTAGGGAAGCGTCTCGAGGTACGCGACGATCGAGGCGATCTGCTCCGGGCTGAACTGCTCGCCGAAGGCCGGCATGCCGCCTCGATCGAGGCCCTCCGTCTCGGGCGTGGTCCCGTCGATCCAGAGCGCGACCCAGTCGTCCGGGTGCTCGGCGGCCAGGTCGACGAGGTTCTCGCTCACCGGACCCTCCTCGATCCCGTGCAGGCTCGGGAAGTCGCCCGAACCACCCAGGTCGGCGCCGTGGCAGCTGGCGCATGCCGGCGTGGCCTGCTCGGTGAGGGCCTGGCCCACGGCGGGATCGGGGGCCGCACTGCCGGCCGGCGCCGGTGCGCTCGCACCGGGGATCCCCACCGGCGGGTTCTCGCCGGACAGGTTGGTGACGACGAAGATGCCGGCGACCGCGAGGACGAGGATGACCAGGACCAGGGCCCACACGGGGATGCCGGCGCCTCGCGACTCGATCGGTGTCGGGACGGTCACGCGGTCAGTGCCCCGTCGCCGCGGCCGTCGCCTGGCCCGGGACGGCGTAGTGGGCTGGCTCGCCCGTCGTGTAGGCCATGAAGACATTGGTGAGCGCCGCCAGCCCGCCGATGGCCGCCAGGCCGATTCCGAGGAAGGCGACCAGGTGGTAGCCGTACAGGCCGCCGGCGAGCGTCTCGGCATCCGCGCCCTGGGCTCGGAACGAGCCCTCGGCCATGCCGGCGCCCATCAGCGCCAGGCCGGCGATCGTCGCCCCGATGAATACGCACCACAGCTGCGCGGCCGCGAGGGGGGTGCTGCCCCAGTCGCGCCGCAGGACGCGTGGGATGGCATGGGCGACCAGGGCGAGAGCGGTGAGGGTCATCGCCCCGAGCAGGCTCCAGACCAGGACGCCGCGGCCCCAGTCGGTGCCGCCGACGAACGCGCGGACCGACGGCAGGATCCCGATGGCGTCGAGCATGGTCGAGGCAAGCAGGAACGCCATGGCCACCGCGGCAAAGGCCACAGGCCCGGTGCCGAAGAAGAGCTGCCATCGGCCGCGGACGGTCATCACGAGATTCACCGCGGTCAGTGCCGCGGGCAGGAGGAGGACCATGGTCGCCGCCCCGGCCGCGCTGGTGACGAAGTACGGGATCCTCGTGTCGACGACCACGCTCAGTGCGGCGACTGGCGCCGAGAGGAGCCAGGTGACGAAGGCGAGCGCCGCGAGGCCGGACGACTCGAGCGGTCGCGCCGAGACCAGCGGGACGACGTAGTAGAGGACGGCGTACGCCATCGGCAGCAGCCACAGGAGGCCGATGGCGCGCTCGATGAACAGCGAGGCGAGCGCGACGATGGCGTCGTCGAGGCCGATCACGAAGTCGGCAAGGCCCATGGCGGCGCTCAGCCCGATCAGGCCGGCCACCGAGAGGAGGCCGATCCCGGCGAACCAGGTGCTGACGTAGGCGGTGCGGATCGACGGCAGCACCGTCAGCAGGAAGGCCACCGCGACCACGAGCGCACCGGTGGCCAGTCCACCGGTGACGAACCACGGGATGGCGGTGAGCGCGCTGTTCGGTCCGGAGTCGAAGACGTACAGGGCACCCATGCCCCCCATCAGGCTGAGATTCCAGATCGCGACCGCCACAGTCACCAGCGGCTCGGCCACGAGCCGCCGCCCGGAGAGTCGCGGCGCCATGAACGCGGCCGCGGCAAATCCGGCATTGGTGAGCCAGCCGAAGACGAGCGCGTTCATGAACGCCTGGTCGACACGCGCCTGGTTGAACTCGATCTCGAGACCGAAGAACCCGAGCGGGTAGATGATCTCGAACGGGAGGAAGCGCGCGTACGCCGCAAGGACACCGAGGCCCGTGGCGAGCGCCAGCCAGACGACGGCGGCCACGAGGAAGCCGGTCGCCGCGCTATCGGGCGCGTCGGGGATCAGCTTGCGGCGGCGCTTCGGAGGCTGGTCGTAGGGCCGCAGCTTCTTCGGGTTCACCTTGGGGTTGACCGTCATCGGGCGCGTCGACCCTCCTGGGGGCTCGCTCGGAGCGGAGTAGGCCGCCGCATTGTACCGAACGGGGATCGCATCAACTCACGTCGGCTCGACGAGTGCGCGCCGTTCACCGACACGATGCGCCGCGCCCGCCGGCTTCGGGAAGCTCAGCGGTCCGCCGCCTCGTCCTCCTTCCCGCGAGGCTGCCTGACGGCCTGGATGCCCGTCTGCACGATCTGGGTCACCGGCCCGACGATGACCGGCTGAATGATCTCCTCGCGGACCTGGCGAATCGTCTGGATGACGATGTCCCCGAAGGCAACGGCAGCGCCGAGCGCGAGCGCCGTCGCGACTGCCGTCGTCAGCTGGATAAGGCCCGAAGCGACGCTGTCGGCGAGCATGCCGTTGACGATCAGAAGCCCGGGAAGCAACGGCAGGGACGCGGGAACGACCCACAGCACGACCGGCGCATCGGCACGGCGGGCCAGCATGCGTCCCAGCATCCCGACGGCGATCCCGGCGATGGCGGTGGCAACGATTCCGCTTGAGCCGAGCGGCGCGGTGAAGAGGTATATGCCCCACGCGGCGGCGCCGATCAGGCTGGTGGTGATCAGGGCGTTCCGCGGCTCTCCGAGGCGGACGGCCCAGAACCCGCAGGCCAGCGCTGCGGCACCGACCTGAACCACGAACTGGGCGCTGGCGCCCTCGCTCCCACCGACCTCGAGGAAGATGCCGAGCTGGCCCGCCAGGCCGATGCCCATCGCCGTCCCGGCCGCCACCGCCGCGCCGAGGAAGAGTGCCTCCGCGAGGCGTGCCGAGCCGCTGATCACGGATTGGTCGATGAGGTCGCGCATACCCGCAACGAGGGCAGCGCCCGGCAGGAAGCGCAGCAGGCTGCCCGTGAGTACGAGCGTCGGATCGATCGGTGCGCCCACGGCAACGGCGAGTGCGACGAGCAGCGAGGAGACGAACGGTCCGATCAGGCTTCTGAAGAATGGCGGTAGACCGGATCTGTCCAGGCGGACGACGATCGGCTGGACGAGCGCGCCGATGATGAAGGTGGCCAGCGCGTCGAGTCCCGATCCCCCGAAGAGCACGGTCGATGCCGCAGCGGATGCTGCCTGGGCGAGGCTTGTCAGCGGCTCGGGCCACGCCGTGTCGAGAGACTCGATCCGCTCGATCTCCGTGACGGCGCCTGCCAGGTCGACGCTTCCCCGGCGCAGCTCCGTCACGAGCGTTGCGGCGGCGGATAGCCGCCGGTAATCCGTCTCCTTGTCGGGGACGAGCTGCATCGCGGTGGCTGGTTGCGTTGCCGATGACGAGAAGTACGAGACTGAGATCGTGCCGAAGGAGACGACCGCCGTTGCACGCTCGAGACCGACGGCCGACGCCGCGGTGCGCATCGCGCGCTGGACATCATCAGTCGGCGAGCCGGCCGAGAGCATCACTGCCCCGAGCCGCAGCACGACCTCGACGGCCGTGATCTCGTCGCTTCGGCTCTCGAAGGTTCCGGACGGAGAGCCCGGCTGCGGACTGGCGGGCGGCCGGGTCACCAGCGTGGCGCCCACAGCGGGCGCGTGATCAAGCGGCGGCGACTCACGGGCCTTGGCGCCCATGCTCCCCTTGGCTCGAGGAGGAATGCCTGCATGAGGATCAGCTTCTCGGCCTCATCCGGATCCGACGCGCGTGCGATGCCCGAAATGGTAGCGCGAACGTCCTCCGCGCCCGGGCGGGAGCCACGGGCCGTCCAGGAGCTCGGCCGTCGGACGGCGCCGGCGAACGCCTGCTGACAGCACGAAACCCGGCTGGCGGGAGCCGGGTTCCGATCGAGAAAGCGTGGTTGCGGGGGACGGATTCGAACCGCCGACCTTCGGGTTATGAGCCCGACGAGCTACCACTGCTCCACCCCGCGGCGGCCCATGGTAGTGGCGGGCGGGGAGTCGGTCAAACCCCTTCGGGGCCTCGCAGCCTCACCGGCGCCTGAAGATCCGCCAGATCACAAGGAGGGCAACAACGGCCACGATCTGCCCGCCCAGGATGACGCGGTTGAGGTCGAGGGCCGGCCGCCACTCGGCGTCGCCGTCACGGATGACGTACACGCCCGCGGGCTTCGCGGTCAGGCCGAATCCGCCACCGCCATTCCCCTCCTTGTCGTTGCCGCCACCCCCGCCGCCGCGCACCTTGGCCGCGGCGAGATAGATGACGCCATCCCGCTCGATCGGCTCGGCGTAGACCTGCTTCGGCTGCATCCCGTCGATCGTGCGCTGGACGGTGTCGGTCAGCACGTTGGTCATCGGTCGTTCTCCTCATCGGTGTGGCCTTCGAGGATAGGCCGATGGCGGTGCCGCGTCAGGTCGGGCGGTGGGCGCCGGGCTCCATCTCCACCAGGGCGTGGTGGATGCCGTGCAGGTCGAGCAGGCCGAGATAGGGGTCGGGATCGAACGCCTCGGGCCCGAGCACGCCGGCGCCGGACCAGGCGCCGGTCGCGAGCAGCTCCATGGCGATGGTCGGGTTGAAGCCGGTCTGCCAGCCCACGATCTGGAGGCCCGTCGTCCGCCAGATCTCCTCAGCGTCGGCCATCTGGTAGGCGTACGTCTCGCGCGGTCTGCCGTCCTTCGTGCCGAGCACCCATGTGCCGACGACGGCGCGGCCGCGGAACTTGTCGCCCAGGGTGATCGGATCGGGGGTGATGGCCGCGAGCACATCGCGCGGAGCGACCTCGACGCCCCTGACCGTCACCCGGTCTGTGCGATCCATGCCCAGCGCGTGGATCGTCTTCAGCTTGTCGATGAAGTCGTCGCCGAGCGCGTACTTGAAGGTCGCCTTGCGCGTGTCGATCCATCGAGGGACGAGCAGGACCTCCTCGTGCTCGACGTTGACGCACTCGACCGGGCCGATGCCCTCGGGGAACGGGAAGGACTCCGGGCCACTGAACGGCTCGGTGGTGTGCCAGTCGCCGTTCTCCCACACGATCGGCGGGTTCAGGCACTCCTCGATCGTGGTCCAGATGCTGAAGACGGGGGCGAAGGCGAAACCCGGAATCTCGAGGTCGCCTCCGTCGCGAACGTGGACCTCGTGCACCTCGTCGAAGGCGTGTTTCGCCGCATGCGCGGCGAAGACATCGGTGAGTCCGGGGTCCATGCCCATCCCGACGAGCGCGAGCTTGCCGCGGCTCTCCCAGTCGCCGGCCATGGCGAACTGCGCGTCGCCGAGCTTCTCGCCCGGCGCCTCGAACGGTCGATCCGGGTGTGGGTGCGAGAGGCTCATGGCCATGTCCATGTAGTGCGCGTCGGCCTCGAGCGCGCCGGAAAAGATCGGCATGACGAACTGGGGGTCGACCGCGTTCATGACCAGGTCCGCTCGGTGGGCCCGGGCAGCCTCCGTCACGGTGGCCGCGTTGCGCGCGTCGATCTGGATCGCCGGGAACCGCTCGGGATCGCCGATTACGTCGCGAGAGCGATCGAGCGCGATCGAGGTCGTAGTCGGCCAGGATCATCGCCTCGCACCAGTCGGCGCGGGCGGAGATGCGGGCGATCGCCTCGCCAACCGTCCCGACTCCGATCAAGAGGACTCGCATTGGTCACCTGACGTTGCGTGTTCCGGTAGGGGCACGCGTCTGCGCAACAGGATCTCGGATGCCGGTTGGCCTACCGATTCCTGCAGGCGAGGGGCTTCGACCTGCGGGCTCGGTGGCTCCGGCGCCATGGTAGCAGCGAATTCCGTGCTTGTGCTTGGTCGCTTGGTCGCTTCCCACGGCAGACCCGCGCTCCCGCGACGCTCGGTTACCGCGTGGACCCGAGCAACCGTGCCGGCTCTCGATCGCCGTTGATTACCGCACCGGCGCGCACGCGGAATGCAGTCTGAATCCGGCATGTGCTTGACATGTGGCTGCATGGATGCCCACCTCGAGATGGGCGAGGCCAACATCACCTACGAGGACATCAAGAAGGCCGCCGACGCGAACGGCCGATCGGTGGCCGAGACGCTGGACATCGTCGATCGCACCGTCGCCAAGGATCGCGGCGACCATACCGACGAGTACGCCTGACCCTCAAAGTCGCCGGCTTGACCTGACCTCAGCGACCGTCATGGCGTCGTCCTGACGAGGAGCGAGAGTACTCCGACGAGCACCGCCAGGGCGACGAAGGGAAGCGCCACGGCGGATGCGCGAAGCGTCTGCATTGGTCCACCTCCTTGGTGACCGATGCTCGAGCCGCGCCGACGCGCGCGCCATCCGGGAGCTCACCGTCCGCCGTTGCGTGATCTCCCGCATTGGTCGGCAGATGTGCCTCTGCTACCTTCGGCCGCATGAGACTCTCCCGCGCCGACGTGCTCGCGCTGCTCATCGCGCTGGGTGCCGGCATCGCCGGCGTCGTGGTCTGGAACCACGGCACCGTGGACCTGGGGATGCGGCTCGAGTCGGACGGCGAGCGCGTGTACGTCGCCGACGTGACGCCCGGCGGCAACGCCGCACGGAGCTTCTGGTATCCAGGGCTCCCGGTCATCGAGCTGGTCACCACCGATGGCAGCGAGGTTGAGCGCGGCGACGAAGTCAGCGACGGCATGAGCCCGACCGCGGCGGCCAACAACTTCCCGTGGCTGATGGACGACTTCGAGGGCAACATCATCACCATCGAGGCGGACCACCGATGGCCCGTCGAGGCGGTCCCAACGGAGCAGATCGAGCTCGCCCTCGGCGCCGAGATCGCCCAGTACGAGGACGTCGGTGGCGGCTACGTAGAGATCAACGGTTCGGCGCTCATCGATCGGGCTTCGCTCGAGTTCGAGCTCCAGCAGTCGATCTGGACGGCGACCGTCGGTCTGCTCTTCGGCGCGTTGCTCTGGAGGCTGCTCGCGCACGGCCTGGCCGGTCCGTTCGCCCGGCGTCGCGCGCTCGTGGTGGCCGCTGCCGCCGCCGTCCCCGGCCTGATCCTTCCCGCGGTCGTGGTCGGAACTCCCGCCGGCATCGCCGCCGGGTTCATGGTCCCCGCCTCTGTGGCGCTCGTCCTCGGAGTGTCGCTGGCCCGACTGCACCCGGAGCCGCAATGGGTGCAGACCGGGATGGCGGTCGCCCTGGTGGGGGCAGGACTGACGGCCGTCCTCGTCGTGCGGTACCTGCTGTCGCCGTCGCTCGGGTCAGCCGACTCGGGCATGATCCTCCTCATGCTCGCGGCGATCGGCGTCGCCCCTGCAGCGGTAGCGGCCTCGGCAAAGGGTCGCACGTCGAGAGAGCGCGCCAGCCTCCTGACCCTGGGCCTGGTGCCGGCGGCAGCCGCAACGCTCCTCTTTGCCCAACCACCGTTCGAGCCGATCTGGCCAATCACCTTCGTGGCGATCCTGCTCGCCTGGTACCTCTTGCCCCTGGAAAGGATCGCGGCGCTCATCGCCAGGGGCCTGAAGCGCGTCCGGTCTACCGCACCACCGGCACCGGGCGGGCCGGGCGCGCCGGCGGTGGTCGTTCACGAAACGATCGTGCCGGCAGGGTTCCGGGACACCCTGACCCTCGCCCTCTTCGCGCTCGTGGTCCTCATCGCCCTCTTCAGCCAGGGGGGCCCGTTCGCTCTCCTCGGGGTGATGCTTGCGGGCCTGGTCGGCTTCGCGATCCGGAACGGCTTCCTCGGGGCTCATTGGGCCGATGCGGCCGTTCCTCTCGGTGTCTCGGTCGGGCTGCCCGTCGCGATCTCCGGATTCGAGATGTGGACCTACGGCGGCGCCATGGGGTGGGTGTCGACGGCGCTCGCGCTCATCGGCCTGAGCGTGGCAGACGTCCTTGCGGCCCGGCACAGCGACCCGGTTTGGCGCGGGCGCCTGCTGTTCTGGGCGGGTGGGCTCGTCGCGATCACGGTGCTGCTGTCAGGCTTGTGGGGCAGCGGCGTGAGCGAACCATGGACCTTCGTCCTCGCCTCCGTGGTGCCGCTCGTCCCCGGGCTCCCAGTCGCGTTCGCCGCCGATCACGATGAGCCTCGCGCGGTTTCGACACGACTCGAGACGCTTGTCGTTGCGCTGACGCTCGGCGTATCCGCGTTGGTGCTGACCCCGCTCGCCTGGGTGCCGCTGGTGGCGTGGTTCATCGCCATCATCGTGTGGCGGCGCTTCACGCTGGCCCCGCTGCTCGGGCTGGCTCAGCGCACGCAGCTGCAGCGCGACCTGGCCGTCGCTGCCGCAGAAACCGAGCGCGCGCGCCTGGCGGCCGACCTCCACGACGACGCGCTCCAGCAGCTGACGATGCTCGTCCGGACCCTCGACGAGTCCGGCCAGACCGATGCGGCGAACGAGGCCCGCGAGGTGGCGAGCAAGCTGCGCTCGGTCGTCGGCGACCTGCGGCTGCCGATCCTCGACGACCTCGGCGCCGGCGCCGCGCTCGAATGGCTCGTCGAACGGGTGGAGCCGCTGGCCGGCGGCCCGGTCAAGCTCGAGCGCTCGGATGAGACACGTCCGCCGGCGAACGTGGAGCTGGCGGTGTTCCGGGTGGCGCAGGAAGCCCTCACCAACGCCATCAAGCACGGGCGACCGCCCATCGCGGTGCGCTACGACGTCCGCACCGACGGGCGTGTGACGCTGGCCATCGACGATGCAGGGGACGGCATCGGCGCCGAAGCCGCGGAGGAGGCTCCCCGCCAGGGGCACTTCGGCCTCGTCAACATGGAGCAGCGCGCGGAGCAGATCGGCGCACTGCTCGACGTGCGTCGCTGGCCGGCGGGTGGCACCCGCGTTGCGCTGGAGTGGCGGCCGCAGTGAGCTCGTGATCCGCGTGGCGGTGGTCGACGACCATCCGCTGGTGCGCGAGGGCACGGCGGCGTTGATCGAGCGCCAGGAGGACATGGAGATCGCCGGCGTGGCGGCCTCGCTCGAGGAGCTCCGGCCGATCCTCGGCGACAACGTCGATGTCCTGCTGCTCGACCTTCGCCTTGGGGAGGAGTCCGGATTCGACATCCTCCGCTCGAAGGCCGATGCGACCGATGCCGGCGGTGGTGGTCGTCACCTCCTACGACTACCCGCAGTACGCGGACGCGGCCCTTCGCCTCGGTGCTGCCGGCTTCGTCGTGAAGACAGCGCCCACTGCGGAGCTGCTCGACGCCATCCGCCGAGCGGCGGCGGGGGGCCTCCACTTCGGCATTCGGCCCGGTGCCGGCGTCGCGCTGACGGGTCGGGAGCGCCAGGTGGTGCAGCTGGTGATCGAGGGGGCCTCGAATGACGAGATCGGCGCGCGGCTCGGGATCAGCTCGCGGACGGTCGAGTCACACCTGCGCCGCCTGTTCGAGCGCGAGGACGTCGCGTCGCGGACCGAGCTGGCGGCGCGTGCGCTGCGCGAGGGGTGGCTCGAGGACGTCGGCTGACGGCCGCCGCTATAGTCGGCGCCGTGACCCGCCACGAGTTCCTCCGGTTCCTGCACGCCCTTGCGAAGCCCCGGACCTATCTCGAGATCGGCGTCAACGATGGCCGCAGCCTGGCATTGGCAAGCGCGCCGAGCATCGGAGTCGACCCGGCCTACAGGATCAAGGTCCCGATCGAGGCCGACGCGCAGCTCGTCAAGGCGACGAGCGACGACTTCTTCGCGATGGCCGATCCGCTGGCCCACTTTCGGGGCGGAGGAAACCCGCTCCGCCGGCTGCTCAAGGGAAAGTCGCCGTTCGGTCGCGGTGACGGGCCGGAGACCGTTGACCTGGCCTTCATCGACGGCCTTCACATCTTCGAGTTCGCGCTCCGCGACTTCATGAACACCGAGCGCCACGCCGCGTGGACCAGCGTCGTCGTTCTCGACGACGTCCTGCCCCGCGACGTTGACGAGGCGGCCCGCGACCGCCACACCAAGATGTGGGCCGGGGACGTGTACAAGACGGGCCTCGTCCTGCGTCAGTACCGGCCGGACCTCGTCGTGCTGCCGATGAACACCCACCCCACGGGACTGCTGGTGGTCCTCGGCGCCGATCCGACGAACGAGACGCTGCACAAGCGCTACGCCGACATCCTCGAGGAGTGGGTCAGGCCGGACCCGCAGGACGTTCCGGCCGAGATCCTCGACCGCCGCCTCGCCACTGATCCCAAGCGCTTTCTCGACTCGCCGATTCTCCCGCTGCTGCTGAGGCATCGGGATGTGGGCACGCTTCGCGACGCCGGCTACCCAGAGCTGCGGGAGGCAGCCGCGGCGCTCATCGGCTGAGCGCCGATCCTGGCGAGCCCTACTCCGTGATATCCAGTGGACCGAAGAGGAACGCCTCGTCCAGCCCCTCGGATTCGTTGTCAGAGGGTGCGCCCAGGCACATCACGGCATAGGTGTCGGCCGACACGTCCGACGCCAGCTCGCCTACGCCCGCGGGGTCGACCCGCACTTCGGTTTCCGCCGTGACGCCAGGCTCGAGCGTCAACTCGAATGGCTCCCCGACCGATTCCGCGTCGTTGTACTCGTCCACATCGGCGGCCACCGTGTCGAACGCGGACCCAACCCTCAGCAGGGTGACGACGGCGATGAAGTCGGAGTCGTTGGTGACCGGAATGGCGATGCCTGCGTCTTCCGCAGTGAGGCTTGTCGATCCTGCGTACGTGCACCCGCCATTCGTCAGCGTGATGCTTGGACCGAGTTGCGCCGCAGCACTCGAGCTCGAGGTGGTCGTCGACGCGCACCCGACCATCCCGAGCGCCAACAGCGTGCCCAGGCATAGCCGCGCAACGTCGATTCGTCGAGGGCGCGGGCCGGGATGGCCCGCTCGTGTCGCCGGTGGCGTCGGCATGTCGCCATCCTCTCGCTCGGGAGCAACGATACCCGACTCCCGTGGATGACAGGGGGCGTCGCATCCGTATGCTCTGCGGAGCGTGTACTCGACGGGCCGTTAGCTCAGGGGTTAGAGCAGGGGACTTTTAATCCTCGTGTCGTGGGTTCGAATCCCACACGGCCCTCTCTGACAACACAAACCGGCGGAAGAACGGAGCCGCAGGGGTCATGGCTTGACCGCCCCTGGCTCGAGCGCCGTCAGAATGACGTCGAGTCCGTGGGCGAACTCGCCGTCGAAGCTGAAAGGTGACGCGAGCGCCTGCGCCTGGAGCTCGGCGAGATAGGGGTACTCGACGCCGAACGCCTCCATCTCCGCGACTGGTCCAGGCTCCGCCGGTTCCGACGTGCCGGACATGCTCATCTCCTGAACGATGTGGCCGTACACATAGCTGTCGAGCAGCCAGAAGGCGTGGGCCGCATCCTCGACCGAAAAGCCCGCGGCGCGGAGCCTGCCGAGGATCGAGTCAACGTATCGCAGCTGGTTCGGCCCCATCGACCGACGCGACTCAAGTAGGCCAACCGCCCACGAGTGGCGGCTCAGGACAGCCCGAGCGGACGTGGCCCGACGTCGCATCGCATGACGCCAGTCGGCCACCTCGCCGGGGGCTTCGATTCGCGACACCACGAGCTCGACCATGCCGTCGAGCATGTCGTCCTTGCTCGAGACGTGCTTGTACAGGGCCATGGCCTCGACCCCTAGCTCTGCGCCCAGGCGGCGCATCGTCAGGGCACCCAAGCCTTCTCGATCGGCCAGATCGACAGCGGCCTCGAGTATCCGGTCTCGCGACAGTGGTTCGCGTCGTTGAGCTCTAGTCACTGCTTGACAAGTTTACTAAGTAAGGGGAAGATTACTGAAGTAAGCCTCTCCCTCATCAAGCGGAAGGCCCCAATCCATAGGAGCACCAATGAGCAACACCACGGGGATCGAGCCCCTCACCATGCAGACGCGCGGTCAGGCCGCGACGGCCACCACCCTGCAGGACCAACCGATGTCCACGCGGGCGAAGCTCGTCGCCGGCTGGACGAGCTTCATGTTCCTGTACGCCTACGTCGACATCCTCGCCTTCTTCAAGCCCGGGGTCGTCGAGGACATCCTCGTCGGGGTCGTCTGGGAGTTCGACATCAGCCAGGCGCTCCTCGCCGGCATGCTCGCCCTGATGGCGGTCCCGATCCTGATGGTGGTCCTGTCGGCGGTGCTGCCCGCCCGCGTCGCCCGGCCGGCCACCCTCGTCGTCGCGGGGCTCTACCTGCCGGTCTCGGTGTTCAACGCGGTCGGCGAGTCGTGGATGGCCTTCTACGGGCTCGGGATCGCGCTCGAGGCGGCGGTGCTCGCGTTCATCCTCCGCACCGCCTGGACGTGGCCGCGGCTGGCCACTTCGCGAACGGCGACGGAGCGCGTGGTCACGCGACACGCCGTCGGTACGCCTGCTGGGTAAAGCGTCGCGGACCGGTCAAGCGCGCCGGCTACGCGACGTGATAGGCCAACGGGTCCTCCGACGCGCTCTTGTCGTGCGGATGGGCCGTTGGCCCACACGGCCCTCACGGAATCCGCTCACGTCTGGCTGTCCGGGCGTCCGACGTTTGGTGGGCGGGGGCAGATGAATCGTCGGGCACTACCGCCGGGTACTACCGTCTCGATAGGCGGCTGCAAACCACAAGCGAAGGAGCCCCATGCTGACGCAGGTCGCGGAGGGTGTGCTGACCCACCAGAGCGAGCTACTCCAGAACAACGCCGTTGTCGTCCAAGGCCGTGCCGGCGTGCTGCTCGTCGACCCGGGGATACGAGGCTCCGAAATGGCCTGCCTTGCGAGCGACCTTCGCGAGTTGGGCCAGCCCGTTGTGGCTGGCTTCTCGACGCATCCTGATTGGGATCACGTGCTCTGGCACGCCGAGCTCGGCGACGCGCCCCGGTACGGCACAGCCCGCTGCGCCGCGTTCATGCGAGATCTGCTGTCGAACGCGGACTGGAAGGCAAGCGTCGCTGAGGGGTTACCGCCGGAAATCGCCGAGGAGGTACCGCTGGACCTGTTCGGCCTCATCACCGGTCTGCCAGCCGAAACGGCGCGGATTCCCTGGGATGGCCCTGACGTCCGGGTTGTCGAGCATCCGGCGCATGCCCAGGGCCATGCGGCGTTGTTGATCGAGGAGCGCGGCGTTCTCGTCGCCGGCGACATGCTTTCTGACATCCTGATTCCGTTCCCCGACCTGGGCGCCGCGAATCCCATCGAGGACTACCTCGTGGGGCTGCGGCTGCTCGAGGGCGTGGCGGACGACGTTGAAGTTCTCATCCCGGGTCACGGGTCCGTCGTCGGCGCCGATCAGATGCGCGCACGGATTGACCTTGATCGCGCCTACGTGCACGCCTTGCGAGACGGTCATGCTCCCGATGACCCGCGCATCGGCCCATCTGCCACATTCGGTAGGGATTGGTTGCCCGGCGTCTATGAATGGCAACGAGAGCAGCTCGCCGAGAAATGAGAGCTCGACGCGCGGGCTTGCGCCTCGGGCTCACCATGGAGCCATGGGTGCGGTCAGGCGACGCAGCTTTGACAATCCGGAAGGACGCAGAGAGCTCCCGCTCCTCACGGTATCCCTCGCGCGGATCGGGTCGCATACGATCGGCCGCGGCGTGGTGCAGCCCGGCTGGCACTGGGCGGAGCACCTTGCGCCGATCATGGGGACGGAGTCGTGCCCGGTGCATCACGTCCAGGTGCTGCTCTCCGGGCGCTTCGCGGTGCGCATGGACGACGGCGAGGAGACGACGTTCCAGCCAGGCGACGTCATGGACGTCCCGCCCGGGCATGACGCCTGGGTCGTCGGCGACGAACCGGCGGTGCTGATCGACTTCGCGGGCAACATCGAGACCCTCGGCCTGCCGCGCGAGCACGAGCGGATCGTGACGACCTTGCTCATGACCGATATCGTCGACTCGACCCGGACCGCTGGCCGTCTCGGTGACGCCGCCTGGAAGCAGCTCCTGTCCGATCACAACCGTCTCGTCCGCGCCCAGCTCCTGCGCTTCGGAGGCTCCGAGGTCAACACCACCGGCGATGGCTTCCTGGCGACCTTCCGCAGTGCGGTCGCCGGCCTCCGATGCGCCGCTGCCATCCTCGACGCCTTGCGCGACACGGAGGTCGAGGTGCGGATCGGCGTCCACACCGGCGAGGTGGAGCCGATCGGCAACGATATCGGTGGCGTGGCCGTCCACGCGGCCGCGCGGATCATGTCGCTCGCGGGAGCGTCGGAGATTCTCGCCTCGGCCATGAGCGTGGGCCTGGCAGAGGGGAGTGGCCTCGCCTTCGAGAGCCAGGGACCGCGTGAGGTCAAGGGCATGGAGCGGCCGATCGAGGTCTACCGGCTGGTCTGACTCACGACCTGCCAGCCGCGGCCCGACGGGAGTCCGGGCATGTCGGGTTCGACACCGTGCGCGCCGGTCCCGAGACGCATTCGCGGCCGTACCATGCGGGAATGGGAGGCCTCCGCGGCATCGGTCAGCGCCTCATCGCGATCGCGGACGATCCGGCGGACGATGACGACCTGCGACTCCGCAAGCGGGTCGGCGTCGCAGCCGGCCTGCTCACCATCCTTGCTCCGCTGAGTCTGCCGATCCAGGCCCAGGGTCACCCGGCCAGCTTCGTCCTCGCCGCTTCGCTGTCACTGTTCAGCGTTGCCAACCTGGTGGCCCTATACCGGACGCACCGATTCGATCGGTACGTCATCGCGCTCATCACGGCCGGGACCGTCTGGGTGCCAGTGGCGCATCTTGTCGGCGGCGGTGTTACGGGGACGAGCCCTGGGATGGTGTGGGCATTCCTGGTACCCGCATACGCAATCCTCGCGCTCGGGCCGCGGAGGGCCATGCCGTGGTTCATCGCCTTCGTCGTGAACATCGTTCTCATGGCGCTGCTCGATCCTTGGGCGCGGGCTACGTTCGGCGAGGGGCCATACCCGTTGCGCGTGCTGGGATGGTCGATGAACGTGCTCCTGCCCCTTTCCATCGTCTTCGTGCTCCTGCGCTACACCGATCTGCGGCGCAGGACCGCGGAGGCCCGGGCGGACGAGCTGCTGCTGAACGCAATCCCAGCATCGATCGCGACCCGCCTCAAACACGGCGAGGACCGGATCGCCGAGAGCTACCCGGAGACGACCGTCCTCTTCGCCGACGTCGCCGGCTTCACTCCCTGGACGACCCGGACCGATCCGACCCGGGTGATCGGCCTGCTCGACGACCTGTTCACGCGCTTCGATGACGTGGCGGCGGCGACCGGGGTGGAGAAGCTCAAGACGATCGGCGATGCGTACATGGCCGTCGCGGGCGCCCCGCTCCCGCGCGGGGACCATGCCCTGGTGGCCACCGATGCTGCGCGCCGGATGCTGTCGGCGGCGGCGAGCTGGCGCGACGCGCACGGGGTGGAGCTCGAGCTCAGGATCGGCTTGGCCAGCGGCCCGGCCGTCGGTGGAGTCATCGGCTCGCGCCGCATCCTCTTCGACTTGTGGGGTGAGACCGTCAACACGGCGTCGCGGATGCAGACGAGCGGCGTCCCGAGCCGCATCCAGGTCGCCGAGTCCACGATGCGGCTCGTGTCGGATCGCTACCGCTTCGCCGAGCGCCTGGTGGATCTGAAGGGATTGGGTACATCGAAGGCGTATCTGCTCGACGAGGGCACCGCCCCCAGGGCCCTCTGACGCGGAGCCCGCCGTCGTCGCACCCAGAGGCCGAGTCGATTCAGGCTGCAGGGCGGTACTCAGGGGATGCGGGCGAACCAGGCGAGCGAGCCGACCGCGGCCACCGCTGCCGTCACGAGCGCGGCCAGGGCGAGTCCGTCGGTGATCTCGCGCGGCTCCGTCCGCGTGCCAACGCCCTCCCCGAGGTCCTCGAACACGGACACGATCTCCTCGGCCGACTCGGCCTCGAACACCTTGCCGCCGGTGGTCTCGGCGATGTCGCGCAGCGCCTCGCGGTCGACCGGGACGGGGACCGGCATGAAGTCGACCATCACCGACCCATCGTCGGTGCCGAAGGCCACGGTGCTGACCTTGACGCCACGGCGCTGCGCCTCGCGGGCCGCGGGTCCCTCGGGTCGACCGATCGTCGTGTCGCCGTCGGACATCAGCACGATCGACCCGCTGAGGTCCTCCGCATCGGCGCTCACGTCCGACTCGAGCACGTCCAGCGACGTGTAGATGGCCTCGCCGATCGCCGTTCCAGGGCCAAGGGAAAGCCGATCGATCGCGCGTTCGAGAACCTCCTTCGAGGTCGTCGGAGGGATGACGACCCGCGCCGTCTCGTTGAAGGCGACCAGGCCCACCCGGACACCTGCAGGGACGACCTCGATGAACCGATGGGCGGCTTCGCGGGCGGCCACGATGCGGCTGGGCGTGACGTCCGTCGCCTCCATCGAGATCGAGGTGTCGAACGCGAGGACGACCGTCGGCTCGTTCGCGACCTCGGTCGCCATGGCGGGCCGGGCGGCCGCGATGACGAGCAGCGCCGTCGCCGTGAGGTACACGGCGGCGACAACGTGGCGCCGAAGGCCGGGGCGCCGCGGGGCCACCGTGTCGATCAGGTCAGGATCGGTGAATCGGACCACGTAGGCGCGACGTCGGCGCTGCCTGATGAGGTACAGCATCGCGAGCGCCACAGGCACCAGGAGCAGGGCGAACCGCTCGGGGGCAAGGAACGTGAGATCGGGTGCGAAGGGGATCATCGGGAAGCTCCGCTGGTGGGATGGGATGCCGAGTGCCGGCCCAGCGACCGAGCGCGACGGTGTCGGTAGAGGCAGGCGGCCAGCGGACCGGTCCATTCCGCGTCGGTGCGGAGCTGCAGGTGGGTGGCTCCCGCCCGCCGGATCGCGGACGACCTCGCGGCGCGTCGTCGGTCGGCTGCCTCCGCCAGGCGGCCGCGGAAGCGCTCGTCGCTGGTGTCGATCGTCCGCTGGCGGCCGGTCTCGGGGTCCTCGATCAGCAGCAGGCCGACATCGGGCAGGCGGAGCTCGCGCGGGTCGAGGACCTCGACGGCAATGACCTCGCTGCGTCGTGCCAGGCGCGCCAGCGCCGGGCTCCAGGTGTCGATGGGGGCGATGAAGTCCGATACCACGATCGCGAGCCCGCCCCGTCGCTGCACGTGTCGCAGGCTGTCGATGGCGTGACCGAGATCGACTTCTCCCCCGAGCGGCGACCGTGCGACGCTGCCCACGAGGCCCGTGAGGTGCCGTCGACCGCCGCGGATCGGCACGATCCGTGGGCCGGCAGCGGTCGCGACGACCGCGCCGACACGGTCTCCGCCGAGGACGGCGAGCGCGGCCACGGCGGACGCGACGTTGACGGCCAGATCGGCCTTGCGCCAGCCGACCGTCCCGAAATCGAGGCTGCCGGACCGGTCGACCAGGACCGCGACGTCGAGGTCACGTTCCTGGGTCGAGTCCCGGACGTGCGCCTCGCCGGTCCGGGCGAGGATCGACCAGTCCATCCGGCGGACGTCATCGCCCGGCTCGTACGGTCGTGCGTCACCGGGCTCGACACCGTGGCCGAGCACCAGCGACGGATGGCGACCGTCCCGGCGGCCGAAGACCTTGTGGCTGACCGCGAGCTCGATGCGGCGGAGTCGTGCCGGCAGGTCGAGACCGGCGCCCGGTCCGGAGGTCACGCCGCGCCCTGGTGATCGCTCGGCAGGACGATCGGAGGCGTCCCCGATGCCGCCTGTCGAACCACGTACTGGGTGGTGTCGGCGTGAGCCGAGATGGCCTGCATCGGGTACGACGCCGGCCACGTGTTCGAACCGGGAGCAGGGACCGTGGTGAGCAGCTCGACGAGGACGTCGTCGATCGTGAATCCCTCGGCCAATGCCCGGTAGGAGAGCGCGAGGCGCGCGTTGAGGATGTCGTATGCCACGTCGTAGACGTCCTGCGGCACGGCACGCTCGCGACCGCGCAGGAGCGCCATGGCCCGTGCGCTCCGGACCAGCCCGAGGGATGCTCGTGGGCTCGCGCCGTACTCGAGGAGCCCGACCAGCGTCGGCAAGCCGTGCGCCGCAGGGTCGCGGGTCGCGAGCACCAGGCGGATCGCATAATCGACCGCGGTCTCGTCGATCGCGATGCCCCTGGCCGCTGCCTGGAGGTCGACCACGTCAGCCGCATCGAGGAGACGAGCCGCCTGGGGTGGCACATCGGCCATGCGGGCGACGATCGCGCGCTCCTCGGTCGGTGTCGGGTAGTCGACCGGCACCCGCATGAGGAACCGATCGCGCTGCGCCTCGGCGAGCGGATAGACGCCCTCCGACTCGACGGGATTCTGGGTGGCCACGACAAGGAACGGCTGCGGCATCGCGAAGGTGCGACCACCGACGGTGACCTGTCGCTCCGCCATCGCCTCCAGCAGCGCCGACTGGACGCGCGCGGGAGCGCGATTGATCTCGTCGACCAGGACCACGTTGGCCAGGATCGGCCCGGGTTCGACGTCGAACGCCTCGGTTGAGGGCCGGAAGATCCGGGTCCCGACGATGTCGGACGGGATCAGGTCGGGCGTGAACTGGATGCGATTGAAGGTGCCACCCAGGATTCGTGCCAGGGTGGACAGGAGCAGCGTCTTGCCGAGGCCGGGCGCGCCTTCGAGCAGCACGTGCCCGTCTGCGAGGACGGCGACGAGGAGCCGATCGACGACCCGATCCTGGCCGACGATGACCTGCCCCAGCTCGTGGCGGACCTGGGCGAGTCGCGTTGTGGAGATGTCAATGCTCACGGTCATGCTCCCTGGCCGTCCTGGCCTTCATCGGGGGCGATTGGCTCTGACCCATTCGGGCTCAGTCCCTGGAGCAGCTCGTCGAGGAGCTGCCGCATCATGCGGTCGATCACGCCCATGCCCGCGTCGCTCGAGCCGTCCGGCTCAGGCGACGCCTCCGGACTCGGTGACGTTTCCGGTGCCGGCTGCGGCGCCGGAGCCTGGGGGTCCAGCTCGCCCAGGAACGCGTCGAGCAGCTCCCGGAGCAGCTCATCGGCCATCTCCGATCCGCCGGAGGGGTCGTCTGGCGCCTGCGAGCCGTCTGGCCCGAGGCCGAACAGGTCGCGCAGACCGTCCAGCCCATCAGGACCGAGGAACTGGTCGAAGAGCCCACCGAGTGGGTCCATGCTGTCCGCGGGGTTGTTGTCCTCGGGCGTCCACGTGCCGTCCTTGACCCTGTCGAGGATCTGGGCGGCCTGGTCGATCGGAACGGCGAAGCCGATGCCGTCGCTGCCGCCCGACGCGCTCGCGATGGCGGTGTTGATGCCGATCGCCCGACCCTCGCGGTCGATCAGCGGACCGCCGGAGTTGCCGGAGTTGATCGCGGCATCCGTCTGGATCAGGTCGTGCAGCTCGCCCATCGGCGTCGGGACCGTTCGGCCGAGCGCGCTCACGATGCCGGTGGTGACGGTCTGGCTCAGGCCGAAGGGGCTTCCGATGGCGATCGTCATCTCGCCCACCTGCACGTCGGCGAGGGCGCCGAGCGCCAGGGGTTCCAGATCGGTTGAGGCGCCGTCGTCGGCGCGGATGACGGCCGTGTCGACCGACTTGTCGACCGCCACCACGGTGCCCGAGATGCTCGTGCCGTCATGCAGCCGGAGCGTGACCGATTCGGATTGTCCGACCACGTGCGACGCAGTGAGGATGAGGCCCCCATCGGCCGCCACGAAGCCGGAGCCCATCGCGCCACCGGCCTCGATCTGCACGACCGAGGGCAGGAGGTTCGAGGCCGTCTCCGCGAGCGGCTCATCGCTCGGGGGGAGCACCGCTCCCGCCTTGTCCGGACCGCCAGCGCCGACGGCCGCCGCGGCCAGCAGCGCCCCGAGCTGGTTGCCCGTGGCCAGCACCCCGGTGCCGACGAGGACGATGGCGCCGACCAGGACGGCTGTGCCGATCATGAGCCGGCGCGATGGCCGCCTCGGGCCGCGGGTGGCGGGCATCGGGGATGTGCCGGCACCCACGCCCGCGGTCGCCAGTTGTGGTGCGGCGGGCAGGATGAGGGGCGGCGTCGGTGGCAGGTCGCGCCAGCTTCGGTGCTGACGCTCGTCGCCGGCGAAGGGATCGTCCACGAAAGCTGACCTCCGGATCGGGTACGGTCGGTTGCAGGTCGGACCGATGCTGGTCCGACCAATGATCCGGAGACTAGGGAAAGGCCGATAACGTGGGCATTCGGACGGTATAAGCGCGACCTAAAGGCCCCGATCAGGAGGTCGCGTCCACCGCCCAGAGCGGGTCAGGCATGGCTCGGAGCTCGGCCACACCGACTGCCTTCGCATCCGCGGCTCGGTCCGGCAGCCAGACGACGAAGCTGGCGCCGTGCTCCGGGACCGAAGCGACGCTGACCGTGCCGCCATGTGCCTCGGCGATCTGGCGAACCAGGGCCAGCCCCAGGCCCTGCCCCTCGCCCTCCGCCGTCGGAGCCCCGTCGCGCCAGGCGCGACGGAAGACGAGGGCCTGGTCATCGGGATCGATACCGCGTCCGACATCGCGGACCCCCAGCCACAGCCATCCTCCGGCGCGCCCGGCGCGGCAGTGGACCACCGAGCCCGAGGGAGCCACGCGGAGCGCGTTCGAGACGAGGTTCGCCTGGGCGCGCTTCAGCGCGGACCGGTCACCGTCGACGAACAGCCCGGATGGCGCGAGCGGGGAGAGCCTGACGCCGCGTGTCGACGCCTCCGCGTCGTACTCCTGGGCGACCTCGGCCACCACTTCGGCCAGGTCGACGGAGGTGCGTCGCTCGGGCTGGACGCTCGTCCGGGCGAGCGCCATGAGCTCGTCGACCGTGGTCGACATCCTGTCGGCCGTTCGACGAGCCACCTCGGCAGCCCGACGCAGGGCCTCGGCGTCCTCGGGCTCCGAGAGCGCGACATCGAGGGTCGTCCGGATGACGGCCAGTGGGTTCCGCAGCTCGTGTGACGCGTCCTCGACGAAGCGGCGCTGGGTCCGCACGCCCTGGTCGAGGCGGTCAAGCATCGCGTCGAACGTGTCGGCGAGATCGCGCATCTCGTCGGGCGGACCGCCGAGGCGAATCCGCCGCGACAGGTCGGTCGCCTCGATATCGCGCGCCACCCCTGCGATCGTCGCCACGGGGCGCACGACACGGCCCGCCACCAGCCACCCGATGGCGAGGCCCACCGGCACCAGGGCGAGGAGCGCGGCAAGCGAGAGGTTGCGAACCGTCTGGAGCGTCTGCTCTCGGACGGCCTGCTCCACCTGCAGGAGCGTGTCGGTCGCGCCGGAGTCGTCGCCGCCCTCGAGCTCGGCGATGCTCATGCCGAGGATCCTGAGCAGCTCTCCCTCGAGCGTGGTCGGCTGCTCCTCCGGAATCGTGGCGGCCACCGTGTCAAGGGCCAGGTTCATGCCGACCACGAGCACGCCGGCCGTCACGATCAGGGCCGTGGTCACGAGCATCGCGAGCCGGAAGCGGACCGATCGGACGAGCGCGCCGATGCGCCGGAGTGGGGACCGGCTCATCCGACACCCTCCGCAAGACGGTATCCCACCCCGACGACGGTCTCGATGGGCTGGCCGGAGCCTGCCTCGGCAAGCTTGCGGCGAAGGGTGCTGATCGCGACGCGGACCGTGTTGGTGAAGGGGTCGGCGCGATCGTCCCACACGTGCTCGAGCAGGCGCTCCGGAGTCAGGACCTCGCTCGGATGGAGCATGAAGTATCGGAGGAGCGCGAACTCCTTGGGGGTCAGGTCGAGGCGATGCTCGTTGCGGCGTGCCTCGTGCCGCGCCGCGTCGAGCTCGAGGCTCCCCAGTCGGATCGTCGCCCCACCGTTGAACGTCGGTCGGCGAGCAAGGGCTCGAACGCGTGCCGCGAGCTCCGCGAAGCTGAACGGCTTGACAAGGTAGTCGTCGGCTCCGTCGTCCAGGCCACCCACCCGATCGTCGAGGCCGTCCCGCGCGGTCAGCATCAGGACGCGCGGGGGCGTGGCGCCCGGCAGCCCCAGCTCGCCGGCGCGCAGCTTGCGGCAGATTTCGCGACCGTCGGCGTCGGGCAGGCCGAGGTCCAGGCACACGACGTCGTACGGAGCGTCCTCGAGGCGCTCGCGCGCCTCGGCGGCGTTCGTGGCGGTGTCGATCGCATAGCCTTCGCGGCGCAACCCGGTGGCAAGAGCGTTGGCGAGGTCGAGCTCGTCCTCGACGATGAGCAGTCGCACAGCGCCGCAGAATAGCGTGGTATCGAGAAATCGGCAGGAATCGGCAATTGGCCCGGATGTCCATCCACGCGCCGGCTCGGCTCACGCGCTAGGTGTTCCTCACGATCTCGATCCTGCTGGCGGCGTTCGTCGTCCCCGAGGGCTGGCGCCTGCCCGTGATCCTGCTCGGGGCGGCGGTCGAGTTCGTGGAGACGGCCGTCTCCATCCGGATCTCGCGCCGCGCCCGCCCGAAGGTCGGGCCGGAGGCCCTCATCGACACCTTCGGGGAGATCGTCGAGCCATGCCGGCCCCTCGGCCGGGTGCGCGTGCGCGGCGAGTACTGGCGAGCGCGGTGCGAGTCGGGTGCGGACGTCGGCGACCGGGTTCGGGTGCTCGAGCGGAGCGGGCTGACGCTGATCGTCGTGGCGGCCGGGGAGGCCGGCGTCGCTCCGTAACGCGGCGGGCCTGAAGATTCAGGCGGTCGCCCGTGCCTCGTCGATGGCCGCGGCGAACCGATCGATCCCGTCTGTGACCATCTGGTCCGAGGCGGTCAGGCTCACCCGGAACCAGCCGGGCACCTCGACGATCGTTCCGGGCAGGACGAGCACGCGGTGACGCGCCAGGATGTCGCCGAAGGCGACGTCATCGGGGATCGGCGATCGGGCCATGGTGTAGAACGTGCCCTCGGGCATCGAGGCCTCGTACCCGAGGCCACGCAGGGCCGCAACGAGCCGATCGCGCCGCGCCTGCATGGCACCCACGTCGATCGACAGCGACTCGAGATCGCCCAGCGCGTGCTGCAGCAGCGCATTCGGCCATGCGTACCCGGTCGACGCCTGCTCGATGAAGATCGTCTCGCGCAGCTCGGCCCGCTCCGGCAGCGTCGGCGGCACGGTGAGGTAGCCGATGCGCTGGCCCGGCGCCAGCAGGGTCTTCCCGTACGAGTACGTGATGATGGTGTGCGCGTAGTGCTGCGACGGCGATACGTACGTGAGCCCGTCGAACACGATGCGGTTGTACGGCTCGTCGCTGATGATCCAGATCGGATGGCCGATGCGCTCGGAGGCATCGGTCAGAAGCTCCGCCAGCGAGCGCAGCGTGTCGCCCGAGTAGATGCGACCGCTCGGGTTGTGAGGGCTGTTGACGATGACGGCACGCGTGCGAGGAGTGATGGCCGCCTCGATGCCGGCGAGATCGAGGTCGAAGGCGGGAGGCTCCAGCCGGACGCGCACCGGCTCACCGCCGGCGGCGAGCGTGAGGAACTCGTAGAAGAACCACGGCGGCGAGAGGAAGACCACCTCGTCGCCCGGTTCGATGAGCGTGCGGAGCGCGACGGCCAGGGCGCCGAAGCCGCCGTTCGTCATCGCCACGTCGGCGGGGTCCCAGTCGAGTCCGGTCCGTCGCGTGAGCGTGTCGGCCACGATCCGCCGCGACTCCGGCTCGGACATCTTGTAGGCGAACCAGTCCTTGTCGCGCGGCTCGATGTGCCTGCGGAGAGCGTCGACATATGCCGGCAGAGGCATCTCCTGCGGATTGCCGACCGCGAAGTTCGCGACGTCGGGCTCGAGGTTCAGGCGCGAGAAGGGACCGTTGAAGAAGCTGAGGAACGGCGCGATGCTGTCGCGCATCCGCTGTCGCTGTGTCGTCATGCCGATGGCCATCGTTCGATGATACGCGCCGCTACGCCGGCCACGGCCGCGCGGCTCGGGCAGCCCCGATGGCGCTCGCTGCGCGCGCCCGGACGCTGGCGAGCGGCGGGATCGGCACGCCGAGGACGAGCACCAGGCTCACCACCACCAGTGCGAAGCCGGCAACCATGCCGAGGCCGATCGGCTCGCCCAGCACGAGCGCTCCCCACACCATCCCGAAGGCGGGGACGAGGAAGGTCACCGTGCTCGCCGTGGTCGGGGTGGTGTGCGCCAGGACCCGGAAGTACATCGGCCATGCCAGGGCCGTCGACAGGAGGGCGACGGCGACCAGGGCGGCGATCCCGTCGCCGGCCGGCGTGCCGGGCGGTCCCGACAGGAACGCGATCGGCAGCAGTATCACGGCCCCGGCGGTGAGCTGGCCGGTCGCCAGCTCGATCCCGCCGATGCCATGCAGGCTCCTCCGAATGAACGTGCCCCCGACGGCGTAGCTGACGGCTGCTCCGAGCACGGCGGCGACCGCGACGAGCGTCTCCGGTCCGGGAGGGAGCGGCGACCACCCGACGAGCACGAAGACGGCGACCACGCCGATGGCCATCCCGATGACCGATCGGAGCGTGATGCGCTGGCCGATCCAGGCTGCCGAGACGATGGCGGTGAAGATCGGCGTGGCGGCGTTGAGCAGCGCCCCGACACCCGCGGGCAGCGTGACCGAGCCGAACGCGATCAGGGTGAACGGGACGGCCGAGAAGGCGGCCCCAACGAGGAGGACAGCGAGGAGGTTGCCACGCAGCGCGGGCCACGTGCGCCTTCCGAACAGGGCCACCAGGACCAGCGCCGCCAGGCCGAGGCGGACCTCCGCTGCCCAGACCGGTCCGACCTGTGGCGCGGCGATCCGCATGAAGAGGAACGCGCCGCCCCACACGGCCCCGAGCAGTACGAAGATGCCGAGATCCGCCCGCGTGATGCCGGAGGCCGCGCCAGGGCTGGTCGTGGACATGGATCCACGATGCCGGCCTGCAGCGTCCGCGTCGTCGGCCGAAGGCCCGCGGCGCCCTACGTCATTCGACCCGGTAGCATCGGCGGCTCATGGTCGACGAAGCCCCCATCCGCTTCGAGCTGCGCCGAGGCGCCGTCACGGCCGTGCCGCTCGGCATCGCGGTCGGGCTCTTCGGCGTCTCCTTCGGGGTGCTCTCGGCCACGTCGGGGGGAATGGGCGCGCTCCCCGCAGTGGTGATGAGCGCGACGACCTTCGCGGGCTCCGCCCAGTTCGCAGCCGCATCGGTGCTGGGCAGTGGAGGGCAGCCGATCGCCGCGATCGCCGCCGCGCTGCTCCTCAACGCGCGCTACCTGCCCATCGGCGTGAGCGTCGCGCCGTACCTCAGCGGCGGTCCGCTGCGCAGGTTCGTCCAGGCCCAGCTGGTCGTCGACGAGTCGTGGGCCATCGCGTCGAGGGGCGAGGGGCGGTTCGACCAGCACCGCCTGGTCGGCGCCGGCATCGTGCTGTGGCTGTGCTGGGTGGGCGGCACGATCGTGGGTGCCATCGGTGGCGAGGCGCTCGGCGACCCGGCCAGGCTCGGCCTCGACGCGGCCTTCCCGGCGCTCTTCCTGGCCCTCCTGGTCGGTCAGCTGAAGTCGCGCGCGGCCGTTGCGGCCGCGGTGCTGGGAGCGGCCATCGCCCTGCTCCTCGTCCCGTTCACGCCGCCCGGCGTGCCGATCATCGCCGCGGCCGCGGCGGCACTCATCGGCCTCGCGCGACGATGAGCGACGCATGGCTGGTGGTGGCGGCGGTCGGGGCCGGCACCGTCATCATCAAGTCGGCTGGGCCGGTCCTCCTGGGCGGCAGGCCGCTCCCGGACCGGGTGCAGTCCGTGGTAGCGCTGCTGGCGCCGGCGCTCCTCGCCGCGCTCGTCGCCACCACCACCCTGAGCACGGACCAGCAGCTCGTGGTCGACGCGCGCCTCATCGGTGTCGCCGTGGCCGCGGCCGCCCTCGCCCTGCGCGCGCCGGTGCTGCTGGTCGTCCTCCTCGCCGCCCTCGCCGCTGCCCTGGCTCGCGTGGCCGGAGTCGGCTGAGGTCAGCCCTCCGCGCTGGCGACGTCTCCGCTCGTGCGCGCTTCCGGCTCGGTGCGGGGGACCATGAACGCCGCGGCAAGCGCCGAAGCGATCGTGCCACCCAGCCCGAGCACCACGATGGCGAGCTCGATCGAGATCGTCGCCAGGACACCAGCCGCGGCCGCGCCGACCGGGATGCCCAGGTAGTTGAAGGCCATCGACACGCTGAACGCGCGGCCGACCCAGGCCGTTTCGGTCCGGCGCTGGCGAACCGTGAACAGGGCGATGTCCTGCGGCCCGAGCAGGAGGCCGACGAGCACCATGTGGGCGACCAGCAGCGCAAGGCCGATCGCAACCGGCGCCCCGGCCGCGACGAGCATCAGGCCAACCACCGGGACGAGCCCGACCGCCGGCCAGACAAGCAGCGCCCACTCTCGACCGCGGGTGTCCATCCGGCCGAAGAGGAACGCGGACGCCACCCCCGAAATGCCCGACGCCGCGAAGACGAGCCCGACGACCGCCGGACCCTGGTCGAAGCGTTGCAGGACGATGAGCGGCAGGACGATCGTGGTCATCCCATGCGACAGGTTCCCGAACGTGACGGAGAAGCCGAGGCCCCGCAGCGTCCGATTCCGCCACGTGTAGGCGATCCCGTCGCGGGCATCGGCCAGCAGGCGGCCGGTCGAGGCAATCGGCGCAGGCGGGTCCGGCACGCGGAAGAGCACTGCAGCGGCCAGGCCGAAGGCGAGGCCGATGACGACCAGCGCCTCGGCACCGCCGAGCACGGCGACGAGCGCCGCGGCCAGGGGCGGCCCGACGATCGTGGCGATGACATAGCCGTTCGAGTCGACGGCGTTGACACGCTCCCACAGCGGCTCGGGCACCAGGATCGGGAAGAGCGAGCGGAGGCCGACGTGGCTGAGGATCGACGTCAGTGACGAGACGACGGCGATGACGACCAGCAGCGCGGCGGGAAGGGCGTCGAGCATGGCCAGCACGCCGATGACGATCAGGGCGACGAGGGCCACGACGTAGTCGAGGACGACGAGGCGGATGCGTCCGTGCCGGTCGAGCAGGGCACCCGCGATCGGGCTGATGAGCAGGCCCGGGAAGATGCTCGCGAAGGTGACGAGGCCGGCGAATGCGGGCGAGCCGAATCGGTCGAGCGTGAACAGCACGAGCGCGACCGCCACCATCGACTGTGCGGTGCGCGCCAGGAGCATAGAGGCGAGCACGCGCCGAATCGTGGGGACCCTGAACAGGGCTCGGTAGGAGCGATCGACGGGCGCTGTCACGCGGGGCGGAGGCTTGGCTACCAGGGCAGCAGCTGGCGGAGGACGAAGGTGACGTTCGCCGGCCGCTCGGCCAGGCGCCGCAGATACCACGGGTACCAGAACTCGCCGTAGGCGATCAGCACGCGCGCCCGGTAGCCGGCCTTCGCCAGGCGGGCGAGCTCGTCGGCGCGGATGCCGTAGAGCATCTCGACCTCGTACCGCTCACGACCGATCCCGGCCGCATCCGCCGCCGACCCGATCTGCTCGATGAGCCGCACGTCGTGCGTCCCGAGACCGAGGATGCCGGCGCTTCCCTGCAGGACAGCCATCGACTGCGCCACGAAGCTGGCGTCCACCTCCGAGCGCGTGCGATACGCGATGGCTCGCCGGCTCGTCGTAGGCGCCCTTCACCATCCTGATCGACGGGTTGAGCGGCAGGAGCCGGGTGATGTCGGCGGCGGTGCGCCGCAGGTAGGCCTGGAGGCAGATCCCGAGGTTCGCATGCTCGCGCTTCAGCGCCTCGTACATGGCGACGGTCGTCTCGGTGTACTCGCTCCCCTCCATGTCGATCCAGACCGTCCCCAGGCCAAGCTCGCGCGCGCGGCCGGCGAGGGCCGCGACGTGACGCCGAGCGACTTCGGGATCGAGATCGAGCCCGAGCTGGGTGAGCTTCACGCTGATCTCGCCGTCCATCCCGCGGGACCGG
Organism: uncultured Chloroflexia bacterium; assembly: GCA_963828485.1. Lineage (GTDB taxonomy): Bacteria > Chloroflexota > Limnocylindria > QHBO01 > QHBO01 > JACDBZ01. Next base: position 832,814 of record CAWHEV010000009.1, on the reverse strand, counting down.
ATCTGCTCGAGCGCGTCGAGGTAGTGAGCGGCGATCGCGTCTGCCTCGGCGAGCTCGGTGAGGTTCTCGCCGAGGCGCGTGAAGAAGGCAGTGATGCCGGCCGGCGCGAAGGTCTCGGCGGCAGCCAGCGCGTCATCGAGGCGCTCGCCCGGCATGAAGCGATGCACGGCCCGCTTGGCGAACCACCAATTCGGCACGTGCTCGCGAAGCCAGCGGTTGCGGGCCATCCACAGGAAGACGCGTCGCATGAGCGCCGATGGTAGCCCGTCACACCTCGCTACAGCGCTGGGCGGCAGCGAGTACGCTTGGCGCGCGCCGAGCCGATGGAGGAGCCGCGGCACGAGCGCGTCGACACCGAGATCGACAACCCATGCGCCTTCCCTTCATTCCGCGCGAAGAGAAGTTCTTCGACATGTTCGTCGAGGACGCCCAGAACGTCCTTGCCGGCGCGCGCACCCTTCACGAGTTCTTCCGGTCATATGACCAGCGTGAGCGCCTTGCCAGCCAGCTGCGCGACCTCGAGAAGGTTGGCGACGGGCTGAGCCACGACATCGGGCACAAGCTGGAGGACACCTTTGTCACGCCCTTCGACCGGGAGGACATCCACCAGCTCATCACCCGCCTCGACGACATCATCGATTTCATCGAGGAAGTGGCGGACACCTGCATCCTGTACCGGATCGATGCCCCGACGCCGACCTGCCTGAAGCAGGCCGAGATCATCGTCCAGCAATGCGAGGAGCTCGTGAAGGCACTCGTGAAGCTCAAGGGCTTCAAGGGAGTGGCCCCGCACTGGATCGAGATCCACCGGCTCGAAAACGAGGGCGATCGGATCGGTCGGCAGGCAATGGCGGATCTCTTCACCGACGGGATGGACCCGGTCGAGGTGATCAAGTGGAAGGACGTCTACTCGCTCCTGGAATCAGCCATCGATGCCAGCGAGGATGCCGCCAACGTGATCGAGCGTATCGTCGCCAAGCATGCTTGAGGGCATCACCCTCACCCTGCTGGTGGTCCTTGGCCTCGCGATCGCCTTCGACTACATCAACGGGTTCCACGACACCGCCAACGCGATCGCCACCAGCGTCAGCACGCGGGCGCTGACCCCGGGCTGGGCCATCGCCATGAGCGCCGCCGCCAACTTCCTCGGAGCGCTGACCGGGACGGCCGTGGCGGAGACCGTCGGCGAGGGCATCATCGAACCGGTCGAGTCGCTGACCGTGCTGGCTGCGGCCCTGATCGGGGCGATCGCCTGGAACCTTCTCACCTGGCGGCTGGGGATTCCATCCTCGTCGAGCCACGCCCTGATCGGCGGGCTGCTCGGAGCATCGCTCATCTCGGCCGGCTTCTCGTCCTGGAACATCGAGGGCATCGTCACATTGGTCCTCGTTCCGCTTGTCGGCTCGCCGATCATCGGCTTCATCTTTGGCCTTCTGATGATGGCGCTCATCTTCAACGTGTTCCGGAGGGCCAACCCGAGGCGGCTGAACGGCGTCTTCCGCCGACTCCAGATCGGATCGGCGGCATTCATGGCGTTCAGCCACGGCAGCAACGACGCTCAGAAGACGATGGGCATCATGACCCTGGCGCTCGTAACGGCCGGCGTGATCGACTCCTTCGAGGTCCCCCTGTGGGTCATCCTCACCGCCGCGACGGCCATCAGCCTGGGTACCGCGGCCGGAGGCTGGCGCATCATCAAGACGATGGGCCAGAAGGTGGTCAAGCTCGACCCGGTCCACGGGTTCGCCGCCGAGACGACCGCCGCGACGGTCATCTTCGGCGCATCCCAGCTCGGCATGCCGGTCAGCACGACGCAGGTGATCAGCTCCGCGATCATGGGAGTCGGATCGTCGGACCGCCTCAAGACCGTGCGGTGGACCGTCGCTCGATCGATGGTCACGGCATGGATCCTCACCATCCCGGCTTCGGGGACGACCGCGGCAGTCGCGTACCTCGTGCTCAACCCGATCCTCGGGTAGCTCGCGCTTCACACGGCCTCGACATCGACATGACGGGCGTCTGACCGGCGCGGCAGACCGTCGGCCATGTGGGACCAGGCATGCTGGCCCACGCGCACGATTCCTGAGCGACGGCCTGACAGTCGACGGCGTGCGCGTCGCCCCGGCACGTCCGCTTCGCCGTCCTTAACCCACGCTTCACACCTCGCTAAGCCCACGTTAAGGGCCGCCTCGGACGCTGTCGCCGTCAACGTGTGCCCAATCCCGCGGTGCGCGGGTCGGGGCTCAGCCGATCGGAGGAGAAGCCTTGAACCTGATGAGCACCGGGCGGCGACGCCCCGCACTTGCCATCGCAATGGTGGGGGTCCTGGCCCTCGCGGCCTGCTCGAGCGATCCGGACGCCGGTTCGAGCGAACCGAGCGATGAGGAGAGCCAGGCCGCGTCGAGCGATGCCGGTACCGGCGACCTCAGCGGAGAGGTCTTGATCTCCGGCTCGTCGACGGTCGAGCCGATCAGCTCGATCGTGGCCGCGAACTTCAACGAGGCCAACCCGGGCGTCGAGTACACCGTCGCCGGTCCCGGCACCGGCGATGGGTTCGCCCAGTTCTGTGAGGGGGCCATCGACATCGCCGATGCCTCGCGAGCCATCAGCGAGGAAGAGACAGCCCTGTGCGAGGAGGCGGGGATCAACTGGATCGAGCTCCAGGTCGCCATCGACGGGATCAGCGTGATCACGTCACCCGAGACGACGGACGTGACGTGCCTGAGCTTCGCCGACCTCTACGCGCTCACCGGTCCCGAGTCGCAGGGCTTCGCAAACTGGAGTGACGCCGATGCGCTCGCCGACGAGATCGGTTCAGGAGACTTCGGGGAGATCCACTCGCCCTTCCCCGCCGAGTCGCTGACGATCACCGCACCCGGCGAGGAGTCGGGCACCTACGACACGTACGTTGAGTTCGTCATCGCCGATCTCGCCGAGGCGCGGGAGTCCGACGAGGCGACGCGCCCCGACTATCAGACAGCGGCGGACGACAACGTCATCATCGAGAACGTCGGCGGAGCGCCGAACACTCTCGGATGGGTCGGCTTCGCCTTCGCCGACCTGAACGGCGACGCCGTCACGTCGCTGGAGGTCGACGGCGGCGACGGATGCGTGGCGCCAACTGCCGAGACGATCGCCTCCGGTGAGTACCCGATGAGCCGTCCGCTCTTCATCTACGTCAACACCGACGAGGCCGCCGCACGACCAGAGCTGGCTGCCTTCGTCGACTTCTACCTCTCCGATGAGGGCATCGCCGCGGTGAGCGAAGCCGACTACGTCGAGCTCGCCGCGGAAGTCCTCGAGGAGACACGTGCGACCTGGGACGGTCGCTGAGCGCTCCCGCCTTCCTCCACCGGCCGGGCCGGGCGAGCTCCTCTCGTCCGGCTCGGCCGCACGACGCACCCAGCCAGCTAGGATGACCCACCGATGACGGCCGGCACAGCGCGCCCGACCCCTCCCCTGACCGTGGCCGACCTCCAGATCGCCGGAGGGCGCCGCACGCGTGAGCGCGCCATCCGGACCTTCTTCCTCGCGGCAGCCGGATTCTCGATCGTCATCAGCGTGGCGATCGTCATCTCGCTGCTCGGGAACGCGCTCTACTTCCTGATCAACGTCGACACGTCGGCCCTCGCGACCGACGGGTGGTTCCCGCGTCGCGGCCTGTACGACATCGCGACGATCCTGGCTGGAACCCTCGTGATCAGCGCCGTCGGGATGCTCGTCGCCACGCCGCTCGGACTGGGAGCGGGGATCTACCTCTCCGAGTACGCAAGCCCGCGCGTGCGACGCATCCTCAAGCCTGTCCTCGAGATCCTGGCCTCGATCCCGAGCGTCGTCCTGGGCTTCTTTGCCCTGACCTGGCTCAGCCCGAACCTCGTCCAGCCGCTCACCGGCGCCCCGCTCTCGAACATGGCGGCGGCCGGCCTGGCGGTCGGGATCCTCATCACACCGCTCGTGGCCTCGGTCAGCGAGGACGCCATGCACGCGGTCCCGCAGTACCTGCGCGAGGCCGCGTATGGGCTGGGCGCAAGGAAGCGCACGACGTCTCTGCGCGTCGTCTTCCCCGCGGCGATCTCCGGGGTCGTGGCCGCACTGCTCCTCGGTGTCTCGCGCGCCATCGGCGAGACGATGATCGTCGCCATCGCCGCGGGGGGCACGGGCGGCTCGCTCTTCCAGGTCAACCCGTTCCAGCCGGGCCAGACCATGACCGCCGCCATGACCGCGCTCGCCATCGGCTCCGACAGCGTGCAGGGAGCCGAGTTGACCTTCGAGAGCCTCTTCTTCGTGGGGCTTCTCCTCTTCATCATCACCCTGGCGCTCAACCTGCTGAGCGACGCCTTCGTGCGCCGCGTGCGCAGGGCTTACTGATGGCCGTCGGCTCTGGCGCCGTCGCAACCCGCGAAGTCGTCGAGCGGCGTCTCCGCTCGGGCAGCACGGACATCCGCGGCACGGTCCTCGAGGGCCTGCTGCTCCTGTCGCTGCTGATCGCGCTCGGCGTGCTCCTCATCCTCATCGCCGACATCGTGCTGCGCGCGATCCCCGTCTTCACGGAGCGCCAGGGCGAGTTCCTGGCGTCACCGCTCGACGCGCGTGCGGATCGGGCGGGCATCCTCCAGGGCATCATCGGCTCGATGGTCCTCACCGCCCTCGTGGCGTTGCTGGCTCTGCCGCTCGGGATCGGCGCCGCCGTGTACCTCGAGGAATATGCCCGCGACACCTGGCTGTCGCGGTTGATCCGCACCAACATCCGCAACCTCGCCGGCGTCCCGTCGATCGTGTACGGGTTGCTCGGGCTCGCGATCTTCGTGAGCCTGCTCGGGATCGGCAACTCCCTGGTGGCCGGTGGCCTGACCCTCGCCGTGCTCGTCCTGCCGATCGCGGTCATCACCGCTTCCGAGGCCCTGCGCGCCGTCCCGATGAGCATCCGCGAGGCCGCGTTCGGCGTCGGCGCCACGCGATGGGAGACGATCCGCAGTCACGTCGTTCCGTACGCGATGCCCGGGATCCTGACCGGCACCATCCTGTCGCTGGCCCGCGCCTTCGGCGAGACCGCGCCCCTCCTCATGGTCGGCGCGATCGCCGGCACCTTCTCGTCGACGGCGATCTCGGACATGCTGACGGGCTCATACACCGCCCTGCCGGTGATCGTCTACGACTGGTCCGGGAAGCCCCAGGACGAGTTCCGAGCGCTCACGGCCGCGGCGATCGTCGTCCTCCTCGTCGTGATCCTTCTCGTCAACGCGACCGCAATCCTGCTCAGGAACCGATATGACCGAAGATGGTGAGCCGATGACGAACGTTCAGACCGCACCCCCGGCGCCCCCACAGACCGATGACGAAGGCCCGACAATACGGATCGTGACGCAACGTGAGCTGGACGACTCCGAGCGAATAGCGCCGGCCGCGACCCGCGCCGCCGAGCCATTCGCGGTGACCGATGACGAGGCGGTCTTCGAGCTCGACGGGCTGTCGTGCTTCTATGGCTCGTTCCGCGCAGTGCGCGACGTGAGCCTGCGGATTCCACGCAACCAGATCACCGCGATCATCGGTCCGTCGGGATGCGGAAAGAGCACCCTGCTGCGCAGCTTCAACCGGATGAACGATCTGGTCGACGGGGCGTCGATCACCGGCTCGATCCTGTACCACGGCGTCGACCTGTACGCCGACGGCATCGATCCGGTCGAGGTGCGTCGCCGCATCGGCATGGTCTTCCAGAAGCCCAACCCGTTCCCGAAGTCGATCTACGACAACGTCGCATTCGGGCCCAAGGTCGCCGGATTCCGTGGCGACCTCGATGAGCTCGTCGAGCGGTCGCTCCGCCGCGCGGCGCTGTGGGACGACGTCAAGGACAAGCTGCGCTCGCCGGGGACCGCCCTGTCGGGCGGGCAGCAGCAGCGTCTGTGCATCGCGCGAGCGATTGCCGTCGAACCGGACGTCATCCTCATGGACGAGCCGTGCTCTGCGCTGGACCCGATCGCGACCCTGCGCATCGAGGAGCTCATGCGCGAGTTGCGCGAGAGCTACACGATCGTCATCGTGACCCACAACATGCAACAGGCCGCTCGTGCCAGCGACGTGACCGCCTTCCTGACGATGGGCGACGACCGGGCCGGCCACCTGGTGGAGATGGCACCGACCGACCAGCTCTTCACCAAGCCGGCAAACCGGATCACCGAGGACTACATCACGGGGCGGTTCGGCTGATGACGAGCAACGAACCGATGAGCCCTGCGACGGGTCTGGCCGAGGAGCATGGCGGCCCTCGAGCCACGTTCGATCGCGCCCTCGAGGGCGTGAAGGACGACGTCCTCCGCCTCGGCGCCAAGGTCGAGGAGGCGCTCGAACGGGCCGGACGCGCCCTCGTCGAGCGGGACAGCGAGCTCGCCGATCGGGTGCGCTGGGACGACCGCACCGTCAACGAGCTTCAGCGCGAGATCAACGCAGAGATCACCACGCTGATCGCGACCCAGGGACCGGTGGCCCGCGACGTCCGCGAGCTCCTCGCGCTCTACCACGCGGCGGCCGAGCTGGAGCGCATGGGCGACTACGCCGTCAGCATCGCCAAGCTCGCGCAGCAGCTGGCATCGGAGCCGGAGACGCCGATCCTCAAGCAGGTCCCGCGCATGGAGCAGATCTGCCGCGAGCAGCTGCGCGCCGCGATGCGGGCCCTCGTCGATGTCAGCGAGTCCGAGGCGCGCGAGGTGTGCCGGCGTGACGACGAGATCGACCAGCTCTACAGGAGCGTCTACGCCGACGCGCTGGCGATGATGGAGTTCTCTCCCGACCGCGCACGCCAGGCGACCCACATGCTCTTCGCCGCGCACCATCTCGAGAGGCTGGGCGACCGGGTCACGAACATCGGCGAGGATGTCGTGTACCTGGCCACCGGGCAGGTCGAGGATCTCAACGACTAGGCCGATGCGACGACGGCTGCTGCTCGTCGAGGACGACGCCACCCTTCGCCAGGCGCTCGCGTTCAACCTGACCCGGGAGGGTTACGAGGTCGCCACGGTGGCCGACGGAGAGTCGGCGCTCGAAGCCGGTCGCAACGATCGGCTCGACCTCATCCTCCTCGACGTCATGCTGCCCGGCATGAGCGGCGTCGAGGTGCTCAGGGTGCTGCGGGGCGAGGGGGTGAGCACGCCGGTCATCATCCTGTCCGCCAAGGGTGACGAGATCGATCGGGTGGTCGGCCTCAAGGTGGGCGCCGACGATTACGTCGCCAAGCCATTCAGCCGGCCGGAGCTGTTGGCGCGGATCGAGGCTGTCATGCGCCGACATCGCCGGGAGCCGGACGCTCCGGAGGAACGCGAGGAGATCACCTTCGGTTCGGTGAGGATCGACGTCGACAGGCGGGAGGTGACCCTCTCGGGCGTGCCCCTTCATCTCACGACCAAGGAGTTCGACCTGCTGGCGCACATGGCATCCAGCCCGGGTCGCATCTTCACGCGGGACCAGCTCCTCTCCCGGATCTGGGGCTACGACTACGACGGCGACGGGCGGACCGTGGACGTCCACGTCAGCTGGCTGCGCGGCAAGCTGCGCGGAAGCGACGGGCACAACTACTTCCGCACCGTCCGCGGAGTCGGCTACGCCTTTGCCCCGCGGACTCCGTGATCGAGCCATCCGGCGACGCGGCTTTCGAAGCGCTGCTCCGGCGCCGCAGCGAGCATCTCCTGATCATCGTGGACGACTCGCTGCGAATCGTCCGCGCAGGGCCGGAGGCGGCTTCGTTGGCGGAGCGCAGCGAGAGCGAGCTGGCCGGGATGAGTCTCATCGCCGCGTTCGGATCGGCATCCCTCGACGCCGTCGCACGCCAGGCGCTGGCCGGCGACGACGCGTCGGGCGAGGCAGCACTCGGACACCTCGGGAGCCGCCAGTTCGCCGTCGAGGCCCACCCGCTTGCGGACGGCGGTCTCGTCCTGTCCCTGCACGACGTCACCGCCCTGAGGCGCATGGAGCGCGTGCGCCGTGACTTCGTGGCGAACATCGGGCACGAGCTGCGTACGCCTCTGACCTCGATCAAGCTGCTGGCCGAGAGCCTCTCGTCCGGGGCCGTGGACGACCTGGCCACCATGCGCGAATTCGCCGGCCAGGTGGAGCGCGAGGTCGACCACCTTGCCCAGCTGGTCGACGAGCTCCTCGACCTCACGATGATCGAGTCGGGCGAAACGACCCTTTCGATGGCCGCGGTGGATCCCGACCAGGTGGTTGCCACGTGCGTGGCCCGCATCGGTCCCGTCGCCGAGCGCCGGGAGGTGCGCGTGAGGGCGATGCCCGCTCCGGACGATCCGGCTCGGGTCATGGCCGACCCGGAACGGCTGGGCCAGGCGATGCTGAACCTGGCTCACAACGCCATCAAGTACAGCCACCATGGCGGTGAGGTACGCGTCGGCTGGGAGCCCGTCGATGGTCGAATCAGGTTCACCGTGTCGGACGACGGCATCGGTGTGCCCCAGGTGCACCAGTCACGCGTCTTCGAGCGCTTCTACAAGGTCGACCGCGCTCGGACCCGAGAGCCCGAGTCACCCATGGGCGGCTCGGCCGGCCTCGGCCTGGCGATCGTCCGCCACATCGCCGAGGCGCACGACGGCTCGGTCGGGCTCACCTCGGATGAGGGTGTCGGATCGACCTTCTGGATCGAGGTTCCGCGCGCCAGCTGAGGCGCCTAGCCAATCGCCAGCTCGAGGAAGGTCAGGACGTCGGCGCGCTCGTCGATGAGCTTGCTGACCGGCTTGCCCACACCGTGGCCGGCATCGGTGTCGATGCGCGCGAGGATCGGCGCCTCGCCGGCCTGCGCCGCCTGCAGCGTGGCGGCGAACTTGAACGAGTGACCCGGCACGACGCGATCGTCGTGGTCGCCGGTCGTGACGAGCGTGGGCGGGTAGGCGACGTCGGCGCGGATGTTGTGGAGCGGCGAGTACGCGATCAGGGTCCGGAACCCATCGGGATCCTCGGCCGAGCCGTAGTCGCTCGTCCAGCCCCAGCCGATGGTGAAGCGGTGGAAGCGCAGCATGTCCATCACGCCGACCTCGGCGACCGCGGCGCCGAACAGCTCGGGATGCTGGGTCAGGCAGGCGCCGACGAGGAGGCCGCCATTGGAGCGGCCGTGGATCGCCAGATGGGTCGCATCGGTCCAGCCCGACGAGGCCAGCCACCGCGCTGACGCGGCGAAGTCGTCGAAGACGTTCTGCTTGTTGTCCAGGCGCCCGGCGTCATGCCAGGCCTTGCCGTACTCGCTCCCGCCGCGCAGCGAGGCGACGGCCATCAGGCCGCCGCGCTCCATCCAGGCCAGCCACTCGGGCTTGAAGAGCGGCCCGATGGCGACCTGGAATCCGCCGTAGCCGTACAGCCAGGTCGGGACCGCACCGGTGGCGGTCACGTCGCGCCGGTGGGTGAGGAACAGCGGTATCCGTGTCCCGTCGTCCGAAGTGGCGAAGACCTGCTCGGTCACGTAGTCGTCGGGATCCCACCCCAGCGAGCGCTCGCCGACCTGGCGCACCGTGCCGTCCGCCATCCGGACGGCCAGCGCCGACGCGGGCGCCGCGAACGTCATGAACGTCGCGTACAGCTCGTCGTCCTCCCGCTCGCCGGCAAGGTCGGCGAGGGTGCCGATGGCCGGGAGGTCGACCTCGGTGACGTGCGTCCCGTCGAGCTCGTGGATGGCGAGCCGATGATGTGCATCGTGGAGGTAGAGGCAGGCGAGCCGGCCGCCGACGAGCTGCACGTGCTCGAGTGCGTCACTGCCCTCGGGCAGCACCTCGCGACGGCTCCCGGGATCGGCGAGGTCGATCGCGATGACCCGGCCCATCGGCGCGTCCAGGTCGGTGTGGAGGTACAGGGTGCCGTCGATCGCGCCGATCGGCAGGTAGGACGCGTCGGGCTCGTCGATCAGGGGGCGCACCACGGTGCCGGCGATGTCCTCGGCGAGATCGGCGACGTACAGGCGGTTCTCCGGATCGGTCCCGCGCCAGACGTTGAGGACGAGCAGGCGCCCGGAGTCGGTCACCTTCGGCTCGAAGCCCCACTCCGGCTCGTCCGGGCGCGCGAAGACGAGCGAGTCGCCGGCCGCATCGGTTCCGAGGCGGTGGTACCGCAGCTCCATGTTCAGGTTCGGCGCGTCGTACGCGGCGTCGGCGGGAGGTTCTGGATAGCGACCGTAGAAGAAGCCCGCGTCGTCGTGCGTCCATGCGGCCGATGAGAACTTGCTCCACGCGATGCGGTCCGCGAGATCCTCACCGCTGGACACGCGACGGATCGCCCAGGTCCGCCAGTCCGAGCCGGCGTCGCTCGTGGCGTAGGCGACCAGCTCGCCGCTCTCGCTCGTCGCCACCGACGAGAGGGCGGTCGTCCCATCCGCGCTGAGCGTATTCGGATCGAGGAGCACGCGGCCCTCGGCGCCGGGTGCGTCCGAGACCCACATGACGTCCTGGTCCTGGAGCCCGGTGTTGCGCATCCCGAACCAGCGCTCGCCGCGGCGCCATGGCGATCCGGCCCGCGGGAAGTCCCACAGCTGGCCGAGCCGCTCCCTGATCTCGCGACGCCGCGGGACCTCGCCCAGCACGCGCTCGGTGAGCTGGTTCTGGGCCGTGATCCAGTCTCGTGACTCCGGCGCGTCCGAGTCCTCGAGCGGGCGGTACGGATCGGCGATCGTCGTGCCGTGGTAGTCGTCGACCTGGTCGGCCGTGGGGGCGGTCGGGTATTCGAGGGATGGCATGCCGCGATTGTCGCCCACCTGTATCCTTGACGGTGCAACTATGTCAGCCGTCGTCTCGCAGCCTCGCACGATCACCGTCCGCGACCCACGCCTTGCGGCATGGCGGTCGTTCCTGCGCGCCCACGCGCAGGTCACGCGCGCGCTCGAGGCGGAGCTCGCCGCCGAGGTGGGGCTGGCCCTGACCGATTACGACGTGCTCGTCCAGCTCGAGATCGCTCCGGAGCGCCGCCTGCGCATGAGCGAGCTTGCCGACGCATTGCTCCTCTCGCGCTCGGGCGCCACGCGCCTGGTCGACCGCCTGGTTGCCGAGGGCCTCGTCGAACGGGTCGTGTGCGAGACCGATCGGCGAGGCCAATGGGCCTCACTGACCGATGCCGGCCACAGGCGCCTGCGCGACGCCACACCCACCCACCTTCGCGGCGTGGGCGAGCACTTTCTCGATCGCCTTGGCCCCGACGACCTCGCCGCCCTGGAGCGCATGCTCGGGCCAATCGCTGAGGCGTAGCCCCTCAGATCGCGGCTAGGGCCCGGTATCCGCAGCGGCTTCGTCACGCAGACCCTCGATCATGCCGGCCCGCGGGTCGTCGGGCGCAAGCTCCAGGAACCGCTCGAACGCCGCGAGCGCCGTATCCGCGTCGTCCTCGCCGCGGAGCGCGATGACTCCATCGAAGAACGCCTCCTCGACCGGATCCGCCGTGTCGAGGGCTGCATAGGAGTCATGGACCGCTCGAGCGTTCGCGTAGTCGCCGGCGCGCAGGTAGGCGGTCATGAGGCGCTCGTAGGCATCGGCCCGACCCGGTTCGGCGTTGATGAGGAGCTGGAGCGCGGCGGCGGCGCGGGCGAGGTCGTCGCCGGTGGATCCGGCGAGGTAGGCATCGGCGAGGTCGGAGAGCGCCGTCGCGTCGGTCGGATCGGCGGCAACCAGGGCCAGCAGCTCCGTGATGCGGGCCTGGCGTGCCGCCTCCGCGGCCTGCGTGGCGGCCAGGGACTCGTTCACGACCGTGGCGTTGGCGATGCCGGTGGCCTCGACCATGGAGCCGGCGACAAGCACGAGTCCGATGACGCCCGCGGCGATCGTGGCGGCGGCGCGGCCCCGTGAGCTCGAGGACGGCGCGGTGGACGGCGACGCCTCATCCAGGGCCGCCCGCGTGGTCGCGGCGTGAGCCTCGGCCTCCGCCAGCTGCCTCTCGTATGCGGCGTCGTCGAGCGACCCGGAGCGGTGATCCGCCTCGACGTCGCGCAGCGCCTCGAGGGCCACCCGGTGGCGGATCTCGCGCGGCGTCCTGCTCGTCTGGGGCTGCCTCCGGCGCCGGGCTTCGCCACAGCGGGACGAGCGCGAAGGCGCCGGCCACCGCAAGGCCGATCGCGAGGATGGCGATCTCAGGCATCGAGCGCCTCAGCCTCTTCGTGGAGGAGCCGCCGCTCGTCGTCCGTGACCGCCACCGGCTCGGCCGGCTCGGCTCTGCGGCGAACGAGCCACGCCGCGAGGGCGAGGACGCCGACCAGCACGACGGCGAAGGGCAGCAGCCACCACGCCGGAGCGGTGGGCGCCAGCAGGATCCAGTCGCCGTAGCGGTCGGTGAAGTGCTGGCGGACGTCGGCGTCGGTCGCACCCGCGGCGAGCTGCTCGTCGATCTGGCGCCGGATCTCGACCGCGGAGGCGGTATGCGAGTCGGCGACCGAGAGGCCGGCGCAGTCCGGGCAGCGCAGGCCCGCAGCCAGCGCCTCGGCGCGCTGCGCATCGGTCATCGCCAGGTTCGGACGCAGGAGGATCAGCCCCACGATGGCGACCAGCAGCCCCACGCCGGCCACCGCGAACCAGCGGCTCACGGCGTCACCCCGATCGTGGCGAGGTGCTCGTCCATGGTCGCTGTCGTGAGCGGACCGAACTGCTTGGCGCGCAGGATCCCGTCGGCGTCGACGAAGTAGGACTCCGGCGGACCGGTCACGCCGAAGTCGATGGCGATCCAGCCGCCCTCGTCGACGAGGTGGGCGTACCCGGCGTCGCCGTAGCGCGCCAGGAACACCTGGGCGTCGATCGGGTCGTCCTGGTAGAGGATGCCGACGATCGTCACGCCGTCAGCCTCGTATGCCTCGGCCAGGACCGGATGCTCGTCGACGCAGTACGGCACGCACCACGACGCCCAGAAGTTGATGACGTACGGCTCGCCGGCCAGGTCCGCGCTGGCGAAGAGCTCGCCGTCGAGCGTCTCCAGGCGCCATTCCGGCGCCGGCTGGCCGATGAGCGGCGAGGCGATCTCGCTCGGATCCCGCGAGAACCCGGTGTACAGCAGCCAGGCGAGCGGGATGACCACGATCGGGACCAGGAGCCAGCGGAGGTAGCGCATCGGCCTCAGGCTCCCTCGACCGAGGCGGCGCCCGGCACCGCATGTGGCTGCTCGGCGCGCACCGCCACCGTCCTGCGCTCGGGCCAGGCGGCGAAGGCGGCCCCGACCCCGACGATGGCCCCGCCGATCCAGATCCAGACGACGAGCGGGTTCACGAACAGATGCAGCGTCACCGTCCCGCTCGCGGCATCCGATGCCAGCAGAGTCACGTACAGGTCGTCGCCGAGCGAGGTGCTCACCGCCGGCGTCGCGATGGCGGTCGGCGAGCTCGGGTAGTCGCGCAGAGCGGTGCGCAGCGATCCGGCGCGCGAGCCGGCGTACCTGAGCTCGGCACGCGTCTCGATCACCCGGGCATCGTTGGCCAGGGGCTCGACCACCAGCCGCTCATGGGTGACGGTGTAGGGACCGATGGCTGCCGACTCCCCCGGCGCCAGGATCACGGTACGGTCGATGGCCATGCCGGAGGAGACGGCGACGGCGACGGCCATGACCAGGACCCCGAGGTGCACCGTGTACCCACCGTACCGGCGGCGATTGCGGGTGGTGAGCCGCCAGGTGGCCGTTGCCGGGTTCTCTCCGCGGGATCGGCCCCGGGACCTGGCTCCGCGCACGACCTCGTCCAGCATGACCGTCGCGACGCCGGCGGCCAGGGCCAGCGTGCCGAGCGGCCCGGCCTCTCGCAGGCCGAGCGCGAATGCCGCCACCGCCACCACCCCGGCGACGAGCAGCGGCAGGCCGAACCGCTCGCGCACCGTGGCCATCGATGCCGCTCCCCACGGCAGGGCCGGACCAATGCCCATCAGGAACAGGAGTGCGACGAAGATCGGCACGGTCACGCCGTTGAACCACGGCGCCCCGACACTGATCGTGGCCCCGCTGGTCGCGGCCACCAGCAACGGCAGCAGCGTGCCGAACAGGACGGCGAAGGTCAGGCCCAGGAACAGCACGTTGTTGAGCAGGAAGGCCGACTCGCGGCTGACCGTGCCCGACGGCCGGCCGCCACCGACGAGCCCGGGCAGCCGCCAGACGAGGAGCGTGAGGCCGCCCGCCAGCGCCACGACGATGGCGGCGAGGAACCACGGGCCGATCGCGGACTGGGTGAAGGAGTGCACGCTGGCCACGACGCCCGAGCGCGTCAGGAACGTTCCCACCAGCGTCAGCGTGAAGGTGGCGATCACGAGGGCCACGGTCCAGATGCGCAGGCCGCCGCGCCGCTCGGCGACCATCGCCGAGTGGAGATACGCGGTCGCCGTCAGCCAGGGGAGCAAGGCCGCGTTCTCGACGGGGTCCCAGGCCCAGTAGCCACCCCAGCCCAGCACCTCGTAGCTCCACCACGCGCCGGCGGTGATGCCCAGGGTCAGGAACGTCCAGGGCACGAGCGTCCAGCGACGAACGATGCGGAGCCACTCCTCGTCCAGGCGCCGCGTCACCAGCGCCGCGACGCCGAACGCGAACGGGACGGCGAGGCCGGTATAGCCCAGGTACAGCAGCGGCGGATGCAGCGCCATGAACGGGTGGTTCTGGAGGAGGGCGTTCGGCCCGAGACCCTCCGAGGCCACCGGCGTGGTCAGCGCGAACGGGTTGCCCGGCCAGACCATGACGGCGAAGAAGAACCCGTTGACGAGCGCGAGGGTGGCCCCGACCCACGGCATGAGCGCGGCGTGGCGATCGCGGTGCCGCCACAGGACCAGCGAGGCCCAGCCCGTGGCCAACAGCGTCCAGAACAGGATCGAGCCCTCGAGAGCGGCCCACAGGCTGATGGCGCTGATGAACGGCGGCGTGGTGGTCGCATTGTTCTCGGCCACGTACAGCACGCTGAAGTCGTGGCCCAGGAGCGAGATCATCATCGCCACGCAGCCGATGCCGGCCGCCGCAAAGGAGCCGATGACGGCGCGCCGTCCACTGCGCACCAGTCGCGGGTCGCCGCCGCGCCCGGCCAGCACGAACGCCACGGCCGCGTAGGCCGTCAGGCCCAGGCCGACGACGACCGACGCGTGCCCGATGCCGGGGATCACGAGTCCTCACCGGGGTCGAAGTCGCGGTCCGACGGGACGGCGCCGGGCTCGGGCGCGACGTAGTTCTCGTCGTGCTTCACGATCACCTGCGTCGCGGTGAACAGGCCATGCGTGTTCAGCGAGCCCTCCACGACCGCTCCTGAGCCCTCTCGGAACGAGCGCGTCGGGACGGTCGTCGACATGACCGTGATGTCGGTAACTCCATCGGTAAGGACAAAGATGAGCTCGCCCCCGTCGCCCTGCTGCAGCGAGCCCTCTTGCACCATGCCACCCAACCTGACCGATCGACCCCACGGATCGTCCATCGCCAGCAGTTCGGTTGGCGTCTGGTAGTAAACCAGCGCGTTGCCGACGCTCGAGAAGGCGAGATAGCCGATGACCGCCACCACGACCACGACGAGAACGACGATGCCCCATGGCCTCCGCGGCGGCGGCAGCACCGGCTCGTCGGGCGGCGCGACCGTCATTGCGACCGTAGGCGGCGCCAGAGCATGACGGTGTAGAGCGCGAGGCCCCCGATGATCACGCCGTAGGCGGCGATGACGAACTCGACGTCGCTCATCGAGACGCCTCCGCGGTTCTTGCGGAGGTGAGCCGATCCAGGCGCTCCGACTGCTCCCTCTCGGTCTGTGCGCGCGCGAGCTGGTAGCGCCGGATCATGAGGTAGAGCCACGTCAGGGTGAACGCGGAGAGCATGAAGAGCAGCGTACCGACGAAGGCCATCGGTGCCGCCGGGTTCAGCACCCGGTCCGGGGACCCGATCGTGGCGCCCTGGTGCAGGCCGCGCCACCACTCGACGCTGAAGTGGACGATCGGGATGTCGATGGCGGCCACGATGCCAACGATCGCGGCGCGCGTCGCCCGCCGCTCGGGGTCATCGGTCAGGCGGCGGAAGAGGAGGTAGCCGACGTACAGCGCCAGGAGCAGCGCCGTGGTGGTCAGGCGAGGGTCCTCCCATTGCCAGAAGACGCCCCACACTGGACGGCCCCACATCATCCCGCCCCAGATCGCGAATGCCGTGAACATGACGCCGATCTCCGCGCCCGACAGGGCGACGGCGTCGTAGCGCAGGTCCCGCTTCCACAGCCACAGCACCCCGCCGATGGCGGTCACGCCGAATGACAGGTATGCCAGCCAGGCCGAGGAGACGTGGACGTACATGATCCGCTGGGCATCGCCCTGGTTGAGGTCCGCGGGCACCACGAACAGCGCGACGATGGTCGCCACCGCGACCGCGGCCGCGGCCACGAACCCCAGGATGCGGGTCTTCATCAGTCCTCCAGCAGGTAGCCGTAGGTCGCGGCCCCGGCGGCGATCATGATGACGTCGAACGCCGCGAGCAGCTGCAGCCACGCCCCGAGCTCCCCCATCGGGTCGCCGGCGAGCGAGGCGGTCGTCGCCTCCACCGCCGCGAGCAGCAGCGGCGCGAGGATCGGGAGCATGAGCAGAGGCAGCATCACCTCCCGCGCGCGAAGCCGAACGGTCAGGCCGGCGTAGAAGGTGCCGACAGCGGCGATGCCGATCGTGCCGAGGACGATCGTGGCCAGGAGCGGCAGCCATCCGGCCCGAATGTCGACGGCGAACAGGATGCCGACCGCGCCGAGGACGACCAGCCCGAGCGCCAGCATGAGCGCGAAGCCGCCCAGCGCCTTGCCGGCATAGATGGCCCGTCGCGGGACCGGGTAGAGGGCGAGCTGGTCGAGCGCCCCATCATCGGTCTCCAGGAGGTGGAGCCGGTTGACCGCCAGGATGCCGGCGAAGACGAGCGCGAGCCACAGGAGGCCCGGCGCCGCGGCGGCGAGACGCGCCCGATCCGGCCCCAGCGCGAAGCCGAACAGCAGAAGCACGACGGCCGCGAAGAAGAGCGCGCCGACGACGGCGTGGCGCCCGCGCAGCTCGGCTCGCGCGTCCTTGCGCGCGATCGCCAGCGCGAGCGTTGCCTCGCGGCGAAGGGCACTCATCGGGACGCGACCGCCGGCCGCGGATCGACCGGGACGGTCACCGGACTGCTGATGACCCCGACGCCGCTCACCTCCGCGACGAGGCCGCGGTCGAGCACGACCCGAGCGTCGAGGTGCGGCTCGAGGCGCTCGGTGCTGTGCGAGGCGACGAGGACCGTGACGCCGACCTCCTTCCAGGCCGCCAGCAGCAGCTCGACCAGGCCCATGCCCTCGTCGTCGAGGGCGGCCATCGGCTCGTCCAGCAGCACCAGGGAGGCCTGGCCGAGCAGGATGCGACCGAGCGCGAGTCGCTTGCGCATGCCCGCTGAGAAGCTCCGCACGCGCTCGTCGGCGCGCCCCGCCAGGCCCACGTCGGCCAGCGCTCGGGCCACCCTGGCGTCCCGGTCGGGCGTGTCGAGCATCGTGGCCGCGAAGTCGAGGTTCTCGCGAGCGGTGAGGTCGTCGTACAGGCCGGTGTCGTGGGACAGGTAGGCGACGCGCTCGCGCACGATGCCCGCATCCCGGTCGAGATCGAGCCCATCGACACGCGCCGTCCCGAACGAGGGGCGGATCGCCGTGGCCAGCACCCGCAGCAACGTCGTCTTGCCGGCGCCGTTCGGTCCCATGAGCGCGACGGCTCGACCGGCCTCGATGGTCACCGAAACGCCGGCCAGGGCCGCGCTCCCCGCAAAGAGGCGCGCGAGGTCGGTGGTGACGACCGCGGGCGGTCGCTGGTCGGGTGCCCCGAGGGAGCGGGGCGAGACGTAGATCGTGGTCTGCGGCATGCTCGACACGCGGGGCTGAAGGTGGGCCACCGCACTATGCGTGCCCTGCCGGGGGGCGTCAAATACCTCTGCGGGCGGTAACGTTCGGCGTACACCCGCTGAGACCCGAGCCCAGCATCCTCGATCAACGGGAGAGACACCTGTGCACCGATCACGACCGATGGCGTTCGCCGGAATCCTGCTCACGATCGTGCTGACCCTGGCCGCCTGCGGCGGCGGAGGCGAGGCTTCATCGGCGCCCGATGAGAATGGCGGCGAGACGGTCTCGCTCTCCGGATCCCAGTTCTCTCCGTCGTCGCTGACGATCCAGGCCGGCACGACAGTGACCTTCACCGACACCTCCGGCCACACCGTCACCGAGGGCTCCGATGGCGTCGCCGACGACGATCCGATCGTCGACGAGCAGGGCGGATCCGACATCGACGTGACGTTCGACGAGCCGGGCACCTACAACATCACCTGCACGGTCCACTCGTCCATGAACATGACGATCACCGTCGAGGGCTGACCCCGCGCCGGGCACCGGTTGAGGGCGGGGCGGTGCGGTGCTAGGGTTCGCGTCCTGATGGACGCAGCCCAAGTGCCCACCCCCCAGACGTCCGTTCGCTCGAGAGCCGCGAGGCGCGAGGCCGCCCAGCGCGCCGAATGCGCCGCGACCACGGCTCTCAACGTGCTGGGCCAGAAGTGGGTCCTTCGCATCATTCGCGCCCTCGGTGAGCGGACGCAGCGCTTCTGCGAGCTCCAGGACGCCCTCGGCGGAGCCAACTCCGCCACGCTGTCGCAGCGGCTCAAGCTGCTCGAGGACGAGAACCTCGTCGAGCGGCGCGAGATCAGCGCCATGCCGCCGTGGGTCGAGTACTCGCTCACGGCCAAGGGCGACGAGCTGCGAGGGGCAATCGTCGCCATCGACCTGTGGGCGGAGCGATGGGCAGCGCGCCAGTGAGCCACCCGGTCGCGGAGGAGCGCCCGGCGGCCCACGGCGACGCGCTCAATGGCCTGCGAGCAGCGATCGCCGATGCGCCGCATCCCGAGACCGCGGCGCAGCGCGTCGTCGAGCAGCTGCGCTCCCGCTTCGCCCACTACGACTGGGTCGGCATCTACTGGGTCGATGGAACCGACCTCGTGCTCGGGCCATGGAGCGGGCCGGAGGCCACCGAGCACACCAGGATCCCGATCGGCACCGGGGTGTGCGGGGCGGCAGCGGCCTCGGGCAGGACCGAGATCGTGCCCGATGTGAACGCCGATCCCCGCTACCTGGCCTGCTTCGCGAGCACGCGAAGCGAGATCGTCGTGCCGATCTTCGATGGCGGCAAGGTCATCGGCGAGATCGACGTCGACGGCTCGGACCTCGATGCCTTCGACGAGACCGACGCGCGATTCCTCGAGGAAGTCGCCGCCCTCGTCGCTCCGCTGCGGCCCCGAGCGTAACCGCGGTCGTACCGCATCGGTGAGATGGCCACCGGTTCGGGACCCTTCGAGCAGGTCTACGACGATCACGTCGTCGGCATCTATCGGTTCATCTACGCGCGGGTGGGAAACCACCCCGATGCCGAGGACCTGACCGCCCAGGTCTTCGTGCGCGCCGTCGAGCAGCTCGACACGTCGCGCGATCCGCGGCAGGTCGCCGCGTGGCTGTACCGGGTGGCGCACAACGCGACGGCCGACTACTGGCGCGCGTTCTACCGGCTGCCGGTCGTCGGGGCCGATCACGTCGCTCCCGGCTGGGAGCCGGCCGACGAGTCCGGCAAGCCACAGCCGGAGCCGGACGATACGGCTCGCGTGCGCGTCCAGGCGCTTCTGAGACGCCTTCCCGACCACTACCGACGCGTCCTCGAGCTCCGCTTCCTCGAGCGCAAGACCGTGGCCGAGACCGCGGTCGCCCTGGGGATCAGCAACGGCAATGCCCGCGTGCTCCAGTACCGCGCCCTGCGTCGCGCGGCGCTGATCGGAGAGCCGAACGATGGCTGATGACGACCGCCGCCTGAACGACGCCGCCGAGCGCTTCGACGGGTACCTCGAGGCGCTGCTCGGCGACGGCCGGCCCTCGCCGGATGCGGTCGAGGATCGCGACGAGGCGGAGATGGCCCGCACCGCGGCCGAGCTCGCCGCCGGGGCCCAGCCCCCCGACATCGCTGAGCCCGACCCGGCATTCGTGGAGCAGCTCCGGCTCCGGATGCGCGAGGCCGATGCGGGCATCGCGTCGGTCACCGAGCCGCCTCCCGTCCGCGAGCAGCCCGGCCCGGCCGGCTCGAGCACGTGGCGCCTCTCGCGACGCCAGGTCCTCCAGGCCGGACTGGGGGCCGCGGCCGGCATGGCGGCCGGCGTCATCGGCGTCGCGCTGCGCTCCGGCACCGAGCGGTCCGGCGACGACTGGGAGGACGAGCAGCTCGTCGGCGGTGAAGGCTTCTGGACCGAGGTCGCGCGCGTGGACGAGGTGCCCGAGGGCACGGCGCTGCGGTTCACCACGCCCGCGTTCGACGGCTTCGTGGTCAACGACGCCGGCACGATCCGCGCGCTCTCATCGGTCTGCACGCACATGGCCTGCACGCTGGCCTACCGGCCCGATTGGCAGGATCTGCGCTGTCCCTGCCACGGCGCGTCGTTCGACCTGAGTGGTCGGCTGGCGAACGGCCGCCGCGCGTGGCGGGCCGAGGGCGCGTACCGCGGTGACGCGGAGGCCTATCCGCTCGACCTGCCCGACCTGGTCAAGCCCGGCATCAAGGTCGAGGGCGACTCCATCCTGGTCTGGACCGCACAGGCCTGAGGAGCCCGGCACCGGGCGAGGGACCGTGCCTCAGGCGCCGAAGCGCTCCATCAGCAGCCCGTGGCGCAGGCCTCGATCGCAGACTGTCAGCGTGTCCTGGCCGAGCTTGTCCATGACCGTCATCACGATGCACGCTCCTGCCAGGATGACGTCGGCGCGCTTCGGTTGGAGACCGACGACCTCGCGCCTGGCATCCGAATCTCGCGATCGGTAGAGCTCGATCTGCCGCTCGATCTCCGCGCGCTCGATGACGGTCCCATGGACGACGTCGGGGTCGTACGTGGCCAGGCCGTGACTCACCGCGGTGATGTTCGTGAGCGCTCCGCCCATGCCGACCAGCGCGTCCGGCCTCGCGCGGCCATCGATCGAGGCCAGATCCGCGGAGATCGCATCGCGCACCTGGCGCAGCACCTCCGGAGAGACCGCGCCGCCGAGCCCGAACCGCTCCGTGTACCGCACGGCACCGACGTCGACGCTGAACTGCTCCTCAACCTCGCTTCCGTGGCCGAGGGTGAACTGGGTGCTGCCGCCGCCGGTGTCGAAGACGACGACGGGTCCGTCGCCAAGGCCGAGACTGAACGCGACAGCCACGTAGGCAAGGCGGCTCTCTTCCTCACCCGGAATGACGGTCACGTTCACTCCCGCCCCAGCGCGAATCGCCGCCACGACCTCTTCGCTGTTGCGCGCCTGCCGCATGCCAGCGGTGGCGACCGCGGCGATCGCTCGGACGTCGTGCTCGCGGGCCTCGTTGACCATGGCTGCGATCGCGGCAACCGCGCGTCCGACGGCCGCGGGCGCGATGTCGCCCGTTTCCGCCAGACCCTCGCCGAGCCGCGTCACCTCGGCGCGATCGACGACTCGGCGCCAGCTGCCATCGACCAGGCGCTCACCGATGTGGAACTTGATCGAGTTCGTGCCGACGTCGATCACGGCATAGCGCTGCGGCACCCCATCGATGAGATCGGCGACTCCTCGCGGATAGCTGGTGTTGACATAGTCGCCAAGGCCGACGGAGCGGACGGCGGCGATGACGGCCGCGGCGTCCTCGGACTCGATGGCCACGGTTCGGATGGGCCTTCCGTCGGCGACGACATCGGAGACCTCCGAGGTGCAGCCGCCGACCGAGTAGCGCACGCGCCGCTTGTGGACGTTCACGGCACGGAGCCCGCTCGTCGTGGCGAGGTCCGACGTGAACTGGTCAAGCGTGTACGAGTCGCGTACGAGGGGCGGCGTCTCGAGGCGCAGCGCCTCGAACACCGCGCGGACCCCCGCGGCGGGGAGCGGGAAGCTGGCCTTCATGACCGGCGTCCACTGCTCGAGGCCGTCGGCATTGACCTCGCGGAGGACCTTGATGTCCATCAGGTCGTCCCGGACCTTGACGTTGTCGCCGATTCGGGCGCCGGGCGCCGGCAGCAGGTACAGCTCGTCGCTCTCCTGGACACCCGTCGGCGTCAACGAGGCAAACGCGTCCTCCGATGGACCGAATGCGGTGCCGAAGGCGCGCCACTCCCAGCGCGGAATGATGGTCGCCACCACGTTCCTCCTATGGGTGGAGCCGTCGGTCCGACGGCAAGGGTTGCTCGGAAACCGCTAGAGGCGCACGACCGAGAGCAGGTAGCCGATGGCGTACGGGATGGCCAGGAGCACCAGGATCAACAGCAGCACCAGCCCGGCGTAGAGGAACAGGCTCAGGTCCGGAGGCTCGGATCGCTCGGGAGGCGGCGTGAGCCGCTTCGGCATGTGCGACGGCCGATGCGGCGGCTGATGCTCGTACTTGTGCGGCTTCGATACGTCGGGCAGCTTGATCGGGGAGTCGGGCACTTCGCTACTCGTAGACCTCGGCGTTGATCGGCGTTGGCAGGCGTTCGCCCCGCAACCCGGCAAGCAGGTTCGCGGCGGCCATCGCCGCCATCTTCCCACGCGTCACCTCCGAAGCCGATGCGATGTGCGGCACGACGACGCAGTTCGGCAGGCCAACGAGCGGATGGTCGGCGGGGAGCGGCTCGGGCTCGGTGACGTCGAGCCCGGCGGCGAAGATCTCGCCGGCGCGCAGCGCATCGGTCAGGGCGTCCGCGTCGACGACGGGGCCGCGGGACGTGTTCACGAGCACGGCGGTCGGCTTCATGGCACGCAGCGCATCGGCGTCGATGAGGTGATGGGTCTCATCCGTCAGGTTCACGTGCAGGCTGATGAAGTCCGACTCGCTCAGCAGCTCGTCCATCTCGACGCGGCGGGCGCCGAGCTCGGCCTCCTCGGCCGGCGTGGCCGGGTGGACGTCGTGGTACACGATCCGCATCCCGAATCCGCGCCCGCGACGCGCCATCTCTCGGCCGATGCGCCCGAAGCCCACGATCCCGAGCGTGGCGCCATGAACGTCGACGCCCATGAGCAGCATCGGCCCCCAGGTCTTCCACCGCCCGTCCCGGACGTATGCGACGCTCTCGGGGATGCGGCGCGCGGCGGCCATGAGCAGGGCGAACGCGAGGTCGGCGGTCGTCTCGGTCAGCACGCCGGGCGTGTTGCCGGCCGGAATGCCTCGCCGCGTGCACGCCGCGACGTCGATGTTGTCGAAGCCGACGGCGAAGTTGCTCACCACCTTGAGCTGCGGGCCTGCGGCATCGAGCAGCTCATCGTCAACCGTGTCGGTCAGCAGGGTCAGCAGGCCGTCGACCCCCTTCACCCGGCGCAGCAGCTCATCGCGCGGCGGCGGCAGTTCGTCCTCCCACAGGTCGACGTCGCAGGCCTCGCGAACGGGATCGAGGCCCTCGTCGGGGATGACGCGGGTGACGAGAACGCGAGGCCTTGTCACGGGCTCGGGCTATGGCCGAAGGTTGGCGATACCCGGACCGATAACCAACGGCGACGCATCGCTGACTCGTTTGGCGTCTGTAACCGCGTTGAGTATCGGCCGAGGATCGAGCTCCGGATCTCGACAGCTCGATCTCCGTTGGTTACCCGAGGGGAGAACCCGGCGGTGATGCTCCTCACACCGATGCCCCGACGAGCTCGCCGGTGCGCTCCAGCTTCGCCAGCGACTCGCCGATGCGCTCGACGGCCGCGGCCAGGTTCTCACGCGAGTTGGCGTAGCTGAAGCGCAGGTGCCCCTCGCCGTGCGCCCCGAAGGCGGTGCCCGACAGGCCGCACACGCCGGCGTCGTACAGCAGGTGATCGGCGATCTCGTTGGAGCTGCGTCCGAAGGAGCTCACGTTCGGGAAGGTGTAGAACGCGCCGTGAGGCATGACGCACGAGACGCCCGCGATCGCGTTGAGCCCGTCAACCATGAGCTGCCGGCGCGCGATGAACTCGGCGCGCATCGCATCGGCGGCGTCCTGCGGCCCGGACAGAGCCTCGACCGCGCCGAGCTGCGCGAACGCGTTGGTGCACGACACGCTGTTGATGACCAGGCGGCTGAAGGCGGGTGCCAGCCATTCGGGGACGATGCCGTAGCCGAGCCGCCAGCCGGTCATGGCGAAGGTCTTGGAGAAGCCATCGAGGGTGATCGTCCGCTCCGCCATGCCGGGCAGGGTCGCGATCGAGAGTGGCTCGCCCTCGTACTGGAGCCGCGCGTAGATCTCGTCGGCCAGGACGACGAGGTCGTGCTCGACGGCCAGCTCGGCAAGGCGCCGGGTGTCCGCATCGGTCAGGATCGAGCCGGTCGGATTGTGCGGCGAGTTCGTGATCAGCAGCTTCGTCCGCGACGTGATGAGGCTCGCGATCTCCTCGACGTCCATGCGGAAGTCGTCGGCCTCGCGAAGGGGCGCGGCCACGGCGGTCCCGCCGACGTAACGGGCCATCGACTCGTAGATCGGGAAGCCGGGGTTCGGGTAGATGACCTCGTCGCCCTCCTCGATCAGGGCGAGCAATGCGTAGAACATGATCGGCTTGGCGCCCGGCGTGACGACGACCTGGTCGGGGGTCGCGTCGATCCCCTTCCAGCGCTTGACGTCGGCCGATATCGCCTCCCGCAGTGGAGCGATGCCCGTCGCCGCGGTGTAGTGGGTGGCGCCGTCGTCGAGCAGGGCACTTGCCGCTGCCTCGCTCACGTTGCGCGGCGTGTCGAAGTCGGGCTCTCCCATCTCGAGATGGATGACGTGGCGCCCGGTCGCCTCGAGCGCGCGCGCCCGCGCCGCCGCCTCGAAGGCGGTCTCGGTACCGATGCGCTCCATGCGGCTCGCAAGCTTCACTGGTGGGTCCCTCGTGCGGGACGCCTAGTGTACCGATCGGGCGGTCGGATCCGGACCAGCGAGTGAGTGCGGGCCTGCGCCGGTCGATGCGCAATCGTCATCTGCCAATCACGGACGCCCAAGGCGGTACGCGGCCGCGTCGGAGACGCCATCGGAGCCCGTTTCACGCTCGACCAAGGGCTCGGGGGCGTGCGCCACCAGCGTCGGGGTGGCCATGGGCCATCGTCGTTGGTGTCTGACGCAACGCCACCAGCATCTCCCGTAGCATCGGAGCCGCGTTTGCAGCCCGCAAGGCACCGGGCCGAGTTGCCGGAAGTCCCGTTGCAGGCGGACGGGCGGGGGTTGCTATACTTTCCGAAGCGTAAACCGACACCGACGCGCCACGGGGCGCCTGACCAGGAGACCGAACCGCAATGACGATGTCCGAGACTCCTCGCGAGCCGATCTCGCTGACCTCGCCCGCTCCCTCGAGCGAGCTGCTCGTATCGGTCACCGAGGCTGCCGCGAAGAAGGTGCTCGAGCTCCGTGCCCGCGAGGGCAAGGCCGATGCGAACCTCCGACTCTTCGTGAAGAGCGGCGGCTGCTCCGGCTTCAGCTACGGGCTCGCCTTCGACGACAAGTTCAACGATGGCGACAAGCTCGAGGATCACGCCGGCGTGCCGGTCGTCATCGACCAGTTCAGCCAGCAGTACGTAGACGGGGCCGAGATCGACTACGTCGACTCGCTGATGGGCTCCGGCTTCGCGATCAACAACCCGAACGCGGTCAGCAGCTGTGCGTGCGGCTCGTCGTTCAACACCGATGGCTCACCGGCCAAGGCCGGCGGGTGCGCTCACTGACCGACTGAAGCTCCTCCCCGATCAAGCCCCGGCTGTCCGCAGCCGGGGCTTCTCGGTTCCTGCGGCCTCGGCTAACATGCTTGCGTGAGTAGCACGTTTGTCGCTACCGAGCTCGGCTCGGCCGCCGAGGAGCTCCGACGGTCGTTCGCCGGAGCCTGGGGCGAGATCGGCGCCGCGTGGGGCGTCGCCCCATCCACGGCCACCGTCCAGGGCTACCTGCTCGTCAGCGACGGACCCCTGTCCGAGCCGGAGGTGCGTCGGGCGCTGGGCATGAGCCATCGGGCCACGAGCCTCGCCCTGCGCCAGTGCGAGGAGTGGGGGCTCGTCGAGCGGGCGACCGCACCGCGCCGCTCGGGACAGCGCGGGCCGGCCGCCGCGGCGTGGGTCGTGGTGGACGACCATTGGGAGTGGTTCCGACGCGTCGCAGCCGGGCGACGCGAGCGCGAGACCGCACCCGTGCTGCCGGTGATCGAGCGCTGCGCGACCGAGGCGAACGGCGCGGCGGCGAGCGATGCGGATCCGGAGATGCGGCGGCTCGGCGAGCGGCTCGATGCGCTGCTCGAGTTCGTCCGTCGCTTCGAGCACGGGGTCGAGACCTTCGTGCGCGGAGACGCGCGCGCCATCGAGGGCCTCTTCGCCGCGCTCTCGACCCTGGACGACGACGCCGTCTCGCGGCTGTGGACGCTGATGGGCGAGCTCGGCCCCGACGAGATGGGACGGGCGCTCGAGGCGCTGTCGAAGCTGTCGCCGGCGAACGCGCGGCGCCTGGTGGTGCTGGCGGATCAGCCGATGCTGCAGAAGCTCGTCGGCATGGCCTGAGCCAAGGCCTACTCCCCAGAGCCGTCGTCCTCGAAGACCGATGCCCCGGCGGTGACCGCCGCGGGTCCTCCCCCGCCGAGCGCCGCCGGCAGCGGCCGCGGGACGGCGACCGGCACGACGAACCGCTCGACGTGGTCGCGCGTGCCCGCGATCCCCAGCTCGTCGAACAGGTGTCCGAACCGGGAGCGCAGGTTCGAGCCGATCTCGTCGGCCGCATCGGCGGGAAGCGTCCACAGCTGGCGCTTGAACGGCCCGATCGCCTTCTTGCGCGTCTTGTACAGGAATTGCTCCTCGGTCTCGCCGTCCTTGCGCTCGTCGGCGCAGTTCGCGACGCACCACGCCAGCATCTCGGCACGAAGGTCCGCCGGCAGGCCGCCGTCGTCGTACAGGATGTTCTGGAAGCCGGTGGCGAGGTGAATCTCGGCCGTGCCGTTCTCGGGGAAGTTGTTGAACGCGTCCTCCGGCAAGGTCGACGCGCCGTGCTGGACGCAGCCGGCCATGCCGTACTCGTCGCGAGCCACGCTGGACAGCCGGCGCAACGTGTCGAAGTCGATGCTCACGCTGGCGACGGTGCCGTCAGGTAGCACGACGCCACCGTGCGACGTGCCGGTCTGCACGCTCACCTTGCTGATCGGCTCGACGCCGTCGCACCGGCTCAGGTAGCCGTCAACATAGGCGCGCAGCTCCTCCTCCGTCGAGTTGGCCTTGCCGACCTCTCCAATCTCGCCGCCGATGCTGATGGTCACACCATCGGGCTGGAGCGAGCGCACCAGCCGCGTCAGCTCGGCGGTGTTCTCGGCGTTGACCCGCTGCTGGTCCGCCACCGTTGGTTGCGAGAGGTCGACCAGCGTCGAGCTGTCGATGTCGATGTTGAAGAACCCGGCGCCGATGGCCTCGCGCACCAGGTCGCGGAGGCCCTCCATCTCGCCCTCCGGGTCGGCCGCCCACTTCGTCGCGTTGAACTGGAAGTGGTCGCCCTGGAGGAAGACCGGGCCGCGCCAGCCACTCCGCATCGCGGCGGCCAGGATGACGGCGGTGTACTCCGCCGGGCGCTGGTCGGTGTACGCCATCTCGCTCTTGGCGATCTCGAAGATCACCGCTCCGGCATCGCGTTCGACCGCGGCCGTGAACGCCTGGCGCGCGGTCAGGTACGTCGCCGCCCGAACGTTCACGGCGGGCACCGTGAAGGCCGCCGGCGGCACGTCGCCGCGGCCCCGAGCGCGGTACAGATCGTGGATCGAGGCCGAGCCGCAGCCCATCGCCTGCGAGGCGCTCCAGATCACCCATCGAGCCGCGTCGCGCAGGCCGGCATCGGCATTGAAGACGGCCTCGAAGGCCAGCTCGTCCATGAGGTCACCGCGCAGAGCGACCTCATCATGGACGGCGAGACCGGCATCGGTGATGGTCGCGACGCCGGACAGGCTTGCCCGAAGGTCGTCGGCGCTGGCGATCGTCATGCGCCCATCCTAGCGAAGGGCCGATGCGAGAGTGAACGCCAGGAGTGGCGCGATCAGCAGGCCGAGCCCGGCCGCCAGCAGGTACCAGTCCCTCGCGGCTCGATCATCGGCGACGCCCCGGCGACGGAGGTCCCCCGTCCACCAGCGAACGGCCGAGAGGCCGATGACGTACAGGACGGCGCCGAGCGCCACGACCCCGATCGCGAAGGGCCGAACACGGTCGCAGTCCCCGAATGCGAGCGGTCCGCCGGGCGGGCACGGAGCCGCCAGCTCGAGGCCGATGACGACCAGGGCGCAGGCGAGGACGACGCCCGACCAGGCAACGTGGGCCAGCAGCGACCGACTCAGCGGCGGGCGAGCTCGGTGCTGCGGCTGGCCGCCGCGGCCGCCTCACGGCCGGTGATCCGCCTGAACTCGAAGGCCAGGTAGACGCAGGCCGCCGCCCCCAGGCCAGCTGCGACCATCCCGAACGCCACCGCCTCGAGGGTGATGTTGACCGGCCACACGGAGCCGCCGGCCAGATTGAATGCCATGACCGGGATCATGAACAGCACGGTGGCCAGGTAGTTGAGGCCGACGAAGAGCCGGATCAACGTCCAGCCGATGCCACGGCGACCGCGCGAGGCCTGCACCAGCAGGGCCAGGACGATGAGCACCGCAAACGCCGTCATGCCCACTCCGTTGGCGATGAGGAATCCGACGTCCTCGCTGAAGCGCAGGAACGGGATCTCGACCGTGACGAGGTAGTAGATGTAGTTCGAGACGTAGAAGAGCGTGAAGTACAGGAACAGGAAGAGCGGCACGGCCTTGAGCACCGCGATCAGCCACGTCTCGTGACCGAACAGCAGCCAGCTCATGAAGTCGTCGGACCAGCCGATCAGCCGGTTGATCCCGCCGCGCGGCTTGTAGGTCGGATACGTCGTCGTGCTCATCGATTCGCCCTCACTCGCCGGTCTGCGTCAGGAGGAACGTGATCAGGGCCTGGAGCGCGCTGTCCGACAGCGCATCCTCGGGATGCGGCGGCATGCCGGTGGCGTCGCCGTCGTTGTAGTTGGCGGACGAGTCGCGAATCCAGAGCTCCAGGAAGTTGCGCGGATCGTCTGCGAAGTCGGCTTCCATCTGCTCGAGCTGCGAGGGCTCGGTGAACCCGGACAGGTCGACGAGCCCCGATCCGATGGTCGAGATGTCAGGTCCGGCCGTGCTGCCGGTCAGATCCGCTCCATGGCACGAGGTGCAGCCGGCGGACGCGAAGACCTCGGCTCCGGCCTCGGGCGTGTCGGGGATGTCTTCCGGCGGCTCCTCGCCGGCCGCCTCGGCCCACTCGGTGACGAGCGCGACGACCGCGTCGATCTGCTGGACGTTCAGCGGTCCGCCGACCTCCGCGCTCCAGGCCGGCATCGGCGAGTTGACGTTGCCCGAGACGACCACGCCGCCGAAGCTGACGGCCAGGTGGACGTAGTTGGGGTTGACCGCGAGCTTGTTGGCCAGGGATGCGGTGTGCAGGCTCGGGGCGAGGCGCCCGTCCGGATCGTTCGGAATCTCGCCGCCCATGCCGTCATCGCCGTGGCACCGGGCGCAGCCGGCCGCGGCAGGCTCGGTCTCCGAGTTGCTGAAGACGAGCTCGCCGAACTCGAGGAGCTCCTCCTCCTGCTCGACCGCGATGGACTCACGTCGCGCGGCGTCGGTGAACCAGTAGAGCATCGTGAACGCCGCGAACGCGACGATGAGGAGGACGCCGAGCGTCTTCAGGCGCATCGATCAGCCGACGCAGTGTGCGGTGTCGCCCGGACCGCGCGGGTCGAACGTGACCGTGCCCGGCGGGGGGCCCGAGACGATCTCGCTCGTGTCCACGACGTAGGCACCATCGGTGAAGACGACCTCGAAGCGGTCCATCCCGCGCGGGGCGGGACCGCCGCGCTTCTCACCGAGGATGGTGTACTGCGAGCCGTGGCACAGGCACTCGAACCACTGGCTCTGCTCGCAGAGCTGCGGGACCTGGCAGCCGAGGTGCGGGCACTTGCGGTAGAGCGCGATGGCCGAGCGATCCGCAAAGGGAAGCTCGGGGCTGAGGTCCGACCCGGGATCAGGAATCGGGCTGGTGACCGTGCCGTTGCCGTCGACGCGTGCCTTCGCCGCGGGCACGTTCACGAAGAAGAGGTTCGCCTGGTTGTAGATGTAGGGAAGTCCGTTCGCCCAATCGGGCCATACGGCGTTGATCTCATCGGCGCTGCCCAGCGTGATCTGCGCGCCGAGGCCCTCGGTGAGGTTCGGCCACAGGAAGGCGATCGTGCCGCCCAGGAACTCGAGAGTCAGCAGCCCGACACCCACGCCGAGCATGCGTCGCATGAACCCGCGGCGACTGATCTCGCCGGTCGGCGGGCCGTGGACGGGTCCGTACGACGCGTGCTGGGTCATAGCGTGAAGAACAGGCCGTCCCACGGCCAGACCCACTGCCAGCCCGGTCCGCGGAAGAAGGAGCCGATGAAGGTCACGATCAGGCCGCCGATCATGATGCACAGGAAGAAGACCCACATCATCTTGCGATCACGCGCGGCCTTGTACGGCGAGCGGTCGATGTACGGGATGACGATCAGGCCGCCGAGGTAGACCGGGATGATCAGGACGCCCGCGACCGTCGGGTTGAAGTAGCTCAGCAGCTCCTGGAGCCCGAGGAAGTACCACGGTGCCTTCGCCACGTGCGGCGTGACGGCCGGGTTGGCCATCTCCTCCAGGGGCGCGACGATGAAGACCGAGGTGACCACGAGCAGCCCGGTGATGAGCATGGCCATGAGGAACTCGGCGCGCAGCAGGTGCGGCCAGGTGAGCACCGTCTCGTCGGGCCGCTTGTCGACACGGACCATCGACTCCTGCTTGACGTAGGCCAGGAGCCGGAAGCGCTCGGTGCCCGGCACGCCGGGTGGCCCGGGCAGCTTCGGCCCGGTGCCGGGCGCGACGATCGGCGCGCGCTCAGGCGCCTGCGTCGGCGCGTTCTTGTCGGCGGTCGCGTTGGGTCGCTTCTCGATCGTCATCGGTGCATCGGCTCCCTATACCGGTCCGCTGACCCCGCCGTCCTTCCGGATGCGCCAGAAGTGGACGATCATGAGGATGGCCGCGATGAGCGGGAAGAAGATCACATGGGCGACGTAGAAGCGCAGCAGCGTGCCCTGCCCGACGGAGATGCCGCCCAGGATGAAGAAGCTCGACTCGCTGGCCAGCAGCGGCGCGTACGTCGCCATCTGGGTCCCGACGGTGATGGCCCAGAACGCGATCTGGTCCCACGGCAGCAGGTACCCGGTGAAGCTCAGCGCCAGCGTGAAGAACAGCAGCAGCACGCCGATGACCCAGTTGAACTCGCGTGGCGGCTTGTACGCCCCGTGATAGAAGACGCGAATCATGTGCAGGAAGACCGTGAGCACCATGAGGTGCGCTGCCCAGCGGTGCATGTTGCGCACGAACGACCCGAAGGCGACCGAGGCCTCGATGCCCTGGATGTCCTGGTAGGCCTGGCTGATGGACGGCACGTAGAAGAACATCAGGTACAGCCCGGTCACGGTCAGGGCCAGGAACAGGAAGAAGCTGATGCCGCCCAGGCAGAACGTGTACGTGTATCGCACGGCGTGGCGCTTCACCCGCACCGGGTGCAGGTGGAGGAACACGTTGTTCATCACGGCCAGCGCACGCGTCCGACTCGTCGTCGGGTAGGGCTGCCGGAAGAGGCTGCGCCATGCCGACGACTCCTTCACCCAGCGGGTGATCGGGTTGCCGCCCTGGCCGGGAATGTCACTCATCGGTCCGCCGCCATGCCGGCCTGCTGGCCGACCTGCCCGAGCACGTTGTCCTTGTAGCTCTCCAACAGAACCTTCCCGTCAGGCGTGAACCGCTCGAGCTCGAGCCGGTCCATGGTGATGCAGTTCGTGGGGCAGCGCTCGACGCACAGGTTGCACCGGATGCACCGCTCCTCGTCGATGATCATGGCGATCCCGCGTGGCCACGACTGGAAGAAGCCCTGCTCCGGGTCGTCGCCGCCGACCTGCGCCTTGTCGATCATGTAGATCACGCCCTCGGGACAGACGTCGGCGCAGAGCCCGCACAGGATACAGCGGGGCCCATCGATGTTGATGTTGTGGTTGCACTGGAGGCAGCGCGTGCCCTCCGCGATCGCCCCGCGCGTGTCGTAGCCGACCTCGACCAGTGACTTGAAGTCGCGGCGCAGCTCCGGCGGGGCCATCGGGATCTCCTGGCGATGGGTCGCCTCGTAGAAGCGGGGCATGTCGTGCTCGAGGCTCTGGGTGATCACAGCGCGATTGATGACCGGCAGCTCCTCGAGGTCGGTGCCGCGCAGTCCTGCCAGCCAGCGATCCACCGAGCGTGCCGCTCGACGCCCGAGGCCGGCTGCCTCGATGATCGTGGCCGGGCCCGTCACGAAGTCGCCGACCGCGAAGATCCCGTCCGACGACGTTCCGAAGGTGTCGGCGTTGATCGAGACGTTGCCGCGGTTGAAGTCGAACGTCAGCGAGTTGAGCGGCCGCCCCTGGGCGTCCTTCGGCGTCGTTCCGTTGAGCGGCGCGCTGCGCCACGAGCTCAGGCTGCCGCCCTCGACCACTGAGCGCGTGTCGGTCACGCCGACGTGGCGGTTCAGCTTGGCTCCGAACTCGCCGAGCACGTTGTTGTCCGATGCCTGGCTGGTGCACGGGATGACCATGTCGCACGGAACGGTGAACTCGCTGCCGGGAATCGCTTCGGCGCTGCGCCGTCCGCTGGCGTCGGGGGGCCCGAGGCGCGTCCGCTGGAAGACCATCCCGTTCACCCGCCCGTCGGGTCCCGCGGTGACCTCGACCGGCGAGGCGAAGAACTCGAACTGCACGCCCTCGAAGCGAGTCTCGTGCTGCTCCTCCTCGTCGACCACCATCTCGTCCGGCCCGCGGCGGTAGATGATCGTCGAGGTCTTGGCGCCGAGCCGCAGGGCGGTCCGCGATGAGTCCATGGCGGTGTAGCCGCCGCCGATGATGACGACGTGCTCGCCGACCCATTGCGGCTGCCCGAGGTTGGCGCGCTTGAGGAAGTCGACGCCGTAGATCACCCCGTCGCGCTCCTCGCCGGGGACATTCATGGCCACCGGGTACATGCAGCCGGTGGCGACCACGACCGCGTCGTGCTTCTGGCGGAGCTGCTCGAGCGTGATGTCCCGCCCGATCTCGACGTTGTAGTGGAACTGGACGCCGTGCTTGGCGACCCAGTTCACGTCCAGCTCGATGACGTCACGCGGCAGGCGGAAGGCCGGCACGCCGATGAGCGTCGTGCCGCCACCCGAGGGCAGCGCCTCGTAGACGTGCACCTCGTGGCCCCAGCTGCCGAGCTCCTTGGCAGCGGCGAGCCCGGCCGGACCGGCGCCGATGACGGCCACGCTGTGGCCGGTGGCGGGGGCGACCACGACGTGGTCGGGCATGTTGTTGCCGTAGTGCCAGTCCACCAGGAAGCGCTTCATGGCGCGGATGGCGAGCGGCTTGTCGATGTCGGCGCGGCGGCAGGCCTTCTCGCACGGCGCTGAGCACACGTATCCACAGATCGCGGCGACCGGGTTCGGATCACGCGCGAGGATGTATCCCTCTTCGAAGCGCCCCTCGGCGGCCAGCATCAGGTAGCCCCGGCAGTTCGTGTTGACCGGGCAGCCTTCCTGGCACTCGATATTGCACTGAAGCCAGTCGACGCCGACCTCGGCAGTCTGGAACCTCAGTGGAATCGCGGTATCGCTGATCACTGCGTCGTCGTCGCTCTCCGCGCGGACTTGTCCATGGGCTTCGAAGGAGCGGCAGCACCGATGCTACCCGTTCGCTCGTGAACGGCGCAAGGCGACGCAGCCCTGGTTGCCGGCCGGGGCGACTGAGCGGCCGCGCGCACGCCTCCGGGTCTGCGCTTCCCAGGGCGTTTGATTTGCACCCGGTGGGACCAACGGCCAACGTCGCTCCGCTGCGTGCCCGGTGTGCCCGCCTGACACCACAGATCCGCCGAGATGGCGGCCCTGACAGCGCCTGCGTGGCCGTTAGCCCCACCTCATGCAAGCTGGCATCGCCGCGCGTTCCCATTGCGCACTAGACTCTCGCCGCTCCCCATGAGGTGATTGCGATGGCGCAGGTTCGATCCCTCGTAGCGATCGGGGTCGTGCTGGCTGCCGCGGGCTGCGCCACCACCGAGGCCTCGACGGAACCAGCCCGGTCGACGGCACCGGAGGTCGAAGGAGACCTCCTCGTCTTCGCGGCGGCCTCGCTCACCGACGCCCTGGCCGAGGTGGAGGTGGCCTTCGAGGATGTGCATCCGGGCCTCGACGTGCAGCTCAATCTGGCCGGCAGCTCGGCCATGCGCGAGCAGATTCTCGAGGGCGCCCCGGCCGACGTCTTCATGTCGGCCAACGCCTCGAACATGGACCAGGTGGTCGCGGCCGGAGAGGCCGAGGGCCCTGAGATCTTCGCGACCAATGCCCTCCAGATCGCGGTCCCGACCGGGAATGCGGCAGGGGTCACCGGCCTCGAGGACTTCGCCGATGATTCGCTGCTCATCGGCCTGTGCGCCGAGGAGGTGCCGTGTGGTGACTTCGGCCGTCAGGCATTGGAGAATGCCGGCGTGACGCCCGTCATCGACACCAACGAGCCAGACGTCCGGGCGCTGCTGACGAAGATCGCCGAGGACGAGCTCGACGCTGGAATCGTCTACGTGACCGACGTGCAGGCACCCGACTTTGCCGATGACGTCGAGGGCATCGACATCCCCGCCGACGTCAACGTGGTGGCGGAGTATCCGATCGCGGCGCTGACGCGCTCCCCGAACCCGGATGCGGCATCGGCGTTCGTGGGCTTCATCCTGTCCGACGAGGGCCAGGCGATCCTGAACCAGTACGGCTTCGGCTCTCCTTGACCCACCGCGGCCGCGACGAGAGTGCGTGGCGAGGGCGGCCGCCCGCCGCGCTCGTCGTGCTTGGCCTCATCGGGATCGCGGTCTTCGCCCTGCCCTTCATCGGCCTCCTCGCCCGAACGCCGTGGCTCGAGCTGCCGAGCCTGCTCGCAGAGCCCGTGGTGGTTGCGGCGCTTCGCCTCTCCATCGTCAGCTCGGTCGCCGCCACGGCCATCGCCCTCGTCATCGGGCTGCCGCTGGCCTGGCTGCTGGCACGCGTGGCCTTCCCGGGGCGGCGTGTCGTACGAGGCCTCGTGGTTCTGCCCCTGGTGCTGCCGCCCGTCGTCGGCGGAGCGGCGCTCCTCTTCGCGCTCGGGCGACGCGGTCTCATCGGCGGTCCGATCTACGACTCGACCGGGCTGCTCCTCCCCTTCTCGATCTGGGGCGTGATCCTGGCCAACACGTTCGTGGCGATGCCGTTTCTCGTCATCACCGTCGAGGGCGCGCTGCGCAACCTCGACTCGCGCTACGAGGCCGCTGCCGCAACGCTCGGCGCCGGTCGCTGGACGGTCCTGCGTCGGATCACGCTGCCGATGATCATGCCGTCCCTCGTTGCCGGCCTGGTCCTGACGTGGGCGCGAGCCCTCGGCGAGTTCGGGGCGACGATCACCTTCGCCGGGAATCTCGAGGGACGGACGCAGACGCTGCCGC
Source organism: uncultured Chloroflexia bacterium (assembly GCA_963828485.1). Taxonomy (GTDB): domain Bacteria; phylum Chloroflexota; class Limnocylindria; order QHBO01; family QHBO01; genus JACDBZ01. The sequence goes on along the minus strand of CAWHEV010000009.1, from coordinate 797,350 downwards.
TCGCCGTCTTCCTCGCCCTGGAGAGCAACCGGGACGCGGCGGTCGCGCTGAGCCTGGTCATGGTCGCCATCTCACTCGCCGTCCTGATCGTCCTTCGCGAGCGGTGGGTGCGCGCGCTGTGACTCGAGACGCGGCACCGATCGGGCTCGACGCACGCATGGCGCTGCGCCGCGGTCCGACGTTCAGGCTCGACGTGTCGCTGAACATCGCTCCCGGACGCACCGTCGCGCTGCTCGGGCCGAACGGCGCCGGAAAGTCGACCGCCGTGGCGGCCCTCGCCGGCCTCCTTCGGCTCGAGGAGGGCTGGATCCGGCTGAACGGGGAGACGCTGGACGACCCGGGCGCGGGCACGTACCTCGCGCCGGAGGTTCGGCGCGTCGGCGTCGTCTTCCAGGACTACCTGCTCTTCGGGCACCTGACCGTCGCGGAGAACGTCGCCTTCGGGCTCCGCAGCCGCGGTGTGGCGCGTGCGGAGGCGGCAGCGAGGGCGGCCACGTGGATCGGGCGGATGGGGCTCGATGGGCACGCGGACCGCAAGCCGGGCAGCCTCTCCGGCGGGCAGGCCCAGCGCGTGGCGCTGGCTCGGGCACTGGTCACCGAGCCACGCCTTCTCCTCCTGGATGAGCCCCTGGCCGCCCTCGACGTGCACGACGCGCATCGAGCTGCGGCGCACGCTGGCGGAGCACCTCAGCGCGTTCGAGGGGCCACGGCTGCTCATCACCCACGACCCGACCGACGCCTTCCTCCTGGCCGATGAGATCCACATCCTCGAGGACGGTTCGGTCACGCAGTCGGGCACGGTCGATGAGATTCGGCGCCGTCCGCGCACGCCGTACGTTGCCGACCTTACCGGCTCCAATCTCGTCACCGGCACGGCAGGCGCCGGGGTGATCGACACGGGCTCGCATCGCCTGCGGGTCGCCGACCACGAGATCGCCGGCCCGGTCCTGGCGGTGATTCGCGCATCGGCCATCGCGGTGCATCTGAGCCAGCCGCAGGGAAGCCCTCGCAACGCCTGGCCGACCAGGATCGAGCGCATCGAGCACCTTGGCGATCGAGCGAGGGTGCTCATCGGACATCCGCTGCCGCTGACGGCCGAAGTGACCGACGACGCGGCGCGCGAGATGGCCATGACCGAAGGAGTGGAGATCTGGGTCTCGATCAAGGCCACGGAGATCGAGGTACAGCCATACCGCGCCCCGGCGGTCGAGGGCGCGGCCGTCAGTTGAAGTGGGCGGCCATCACCTGGCGGACGAGCGGCGCGGCATCGGCGCCGCCGGTCCCGAGCGGGATGTTGAGCAGGACCGTCGCGACGCTGATGCTCGGATCGTCCGCCGGCGCGAACGCGGGGAACCAGGCGTGCGGGTCCGGCGCGCCGGTCTCGGCCGTCCCCGACTTGCCGGCGACGGGGATCCCGAAGCCGCGCGAACGCCGCGGTCCCCGTGCCGTACGGCAGCGTGACGACCGCCTGGAGCGTATCGGTCACGTAGGCGAGGTCCTCGGCCGACATCGAGATGCGTCGGATCTCGGTGGGCGGAACCTCGTGCGCGACCGTGCCGTCGGGCAGCGTCGCGCGCACCACGATCCGAGGCTGCCACAGCGTCCCCCCGTTGCCGATCGCGGCGAACGCGTTCGCCAGCTGGAGCGGAGTTCCCAGGAACGCGCCCTGGCCGATGGCCAGCTGGACCTGCTCGAAGCCGGTGTAGCCGCCGCGACCGTTGGAGGCCAGCCACGCGTCATCGGGCACGATGCCGGTGTCCTCGATGAGGTAGCCGATGCCGGTCGCGGCGCCGAACCCGAACTCGAAGAGCAGGTCGGTGAGCGCGGTCTCCTGCGCCTGGTAGACCTCGAACGCCAGGGGCATGTAGGTCGTGTTGCAGCTGAACGCCATCGCCTGGGCGAGGGTCACCTGGCCGGGCAGCGTGTGGTCCTCGTAGTTGTGGAACGTGAATGTCTCGTTGTACTGCCACGCCGGCGGACACGTCCGGGTGCTGAACGGGGTGACGACGCCGGCGTCGAGCGCAGCCGCGAGGGTGAACGGCTTGAGAGACGAGCCGGCCGGATAGACGCCCAGCACCGCCTTGTTGAAGACCTGGGCCTGCCCGGCGGGCTCGAGAGGCTCGCCGGCCAGCGTGGTCCCGATGGTCATCGAGTTCGGGTTGAACCCGCGGGGTGCTGGCCAGGGCCCAGACGTCTCCGCTGGCGGGATCGATGACTGCGGTGGCCCCGGCCCCGCGCGCGGCGAGGCTCTGCTGCGCGACCGACTGGATCTCCGCCCGCAGCGTGATGGCGACATCGGCGCCGGGGACCATCTCTGTCTCGTACAGGACGGTTCGTGCGCCATCTTCGCCGACGGCGACCAGCCGCCAGCCGGGGGTGCCGCGCAGCAGCTCCTCGGCGCCGGCCTCGAGGCCGGACCGACCGACCAGATCGCCGGTCCGATACCCCTCGGCCGCGAGCGTCTCGAGGTCCTCGGCCGTGACCTCGGTGGCGTAGCCGATCACCTGCCCTCCGAGAGCCTCCTGCGGGTAGACCCGGGCACCATCGTCCCGTGTCTCGGCCCACACGATCTCGCCCTCGCCGATGATCCGGCCGCGCGCCGAGAGGTCGCGCTCGAGGACGAGCTGGCCGTCTGGCCCGAGCTCGGGAAAGATGACCTCGGGGCTCCAGCGCAGCAGCCAGCCGTCGGGTCCGTGGACGAGCGTCAGCGCGCGTTCTAGGGCGAGGTCGCCGAAGCGGCCCGACGCGACGGCCAGGTCGAAGGGCACCGATCGCGCCGGAACCGGGCCTGCGAGCGGCGCATTCGGGTCGATGCTCGGGGCGGGCGTGGGTTCGAGGGTGGGAGAGGGATCAGGGCTGGCCGATGGGTCCGGCGTCGGCATCGGCGTGGCGGTGGGCGCCGGGAACTGGGCCGGCCGCGCCTCGGGTGGCAGCGCGAACGCGACGGGTGGCACCCGTCGCGGTGGCGGATACGGCATCCGCCTCGGTCATCTCGGCCAACGCGGCGTGAAGATCGCGGAACCGCTCGAACGGGTAGCGCTCGCGCTGCTCGGGATCGATGAGCTCGTACATCGCCTCGTGGTCGCCGGCGGACCAGGCGGCCAGGTACGCCTCGGCCACGCTCGCGGCGGCATCCGGGCCGGCGAGCGGGAACGTCGTCGGCTGGGGAGTCGGCTCCGCCGACGAACATGACGCCACCACGACGCACGCCGCGACCACGAGCGATCGGCAGCCGCCGAACGTGCCTCATGTGGCCAGCACGACCCGGCGGAATCCCTCGGCGGCCCGGTACCCGGCGCGCTCGCCGAGCTCCTCGCTGCGGCGCCGGACCCATCGGCCGATCTCGTCGAACGAGCGGAACTGGCTCGCGTGCCGCTCCAGCGCCGCGATCTTGTCGTCGAGCGTCGAGCCGATGTCGACGAGCAGATTCGCCTCGTTGGTGCTCCACAGGAACAGCGCGCCGACCTTCCAGGGCTCGAGACCCTCGTCGAGGTGCTCCCTGAAGTTCAGCGGATCGCGGGCGGTCGGGAAGACGGCGTCCACGGAGGCCTGCCCGACGGCCCGGTGGTCGGGGTGGTTGACCCACTCGTTGTTCACGAACAGGACCGTCGGGTCGTGAGTCATCACCACGGCCGGCTGGAAGGCCCGGATCGACCGGGTGATGCGCTCGCGCAGCGCCAGGGTTGCCTCGACCTGGCCGTCCGGCTCGTCGAGGAAGTCGACGCCGCTCACCCCCACCTCGGAGGCCGCGGCCCGCTGCTCACGCTCGCGCAGCTCGGCGAGCGCGGCCACGTCCGCGTGCGGGTCGTCGCTGCCCTTGTCACCGCGCGTCGCGATCAGGTAACGGACGCGCGAGCCCTCCTTCACCCAGCGAGCGATGGTGCCGGCGGCGCCGAACTCGATGTCGTCGGGATGGGCCGCCACGACCAGGACGCGATCGGGGGTCGGCAGGGTGTCGTCAGGCATCGGGCTGCGCCGATGGTAGCGTCAGTCGTCCGCCACCGTCCGCGTCGGGTCATCGCCGACCCGGTGCCGGGCAGCAGGAAGCTCCGCCGCACGGGCCAAGTGGCGCGATTTGCGCACACCGGCCCGCAGGGCGGAGCCGTTCGTCGGGCGTCGGTCAGACGGCCCGGCGACCCGTGAGGAGCTGGTAGACGAGCACGACGGCCGCGACCACCAGCAGCAGGTGAATGAAGGCTCCACCCACGCTCCCCAGCAGCCCGAGCAGCCAGAGGACGAGGAGGATCACGAGGATCGTCCAGAGCACGGTTCTTCTCCTTGAGCGGTACCCGCGCTCGAACGCAGGATCCGTGCCAGCACCAGCGTCGTCAGATCGGCCACAGCAGTGCCGCGAACGCCAAGATGCCGAGCACGACGAGCAGCAGGATCGAGGCGACCAGGAAGGTCGCCGCGGCGACGCGCCAGCCGCCGTTCACGCTGCCAGGGCGTCAATGAGCTGGTCGAGGTGCTCCGCCGGCTTGACCGCGGCCAGGACGTGCTCGATGCGACCGTCGGTGCCGATGACGAACGTCGACCGCTCGTTGCCGTAGTAGCTGCGCCCGGCGAAGTTCTTCTCGATCCAGACCCCGTACGCCTCGGCCAGGCGGTGGCCCTCGTCAGCCAGGAGCTGATACGGCAATGCGAACTTGTCGTGGAACTTCGCGTGGCTCCTCACGCTGTCGGGCGAGACGCCGAACAGGGTGACTCCCGTGTCGATCACCCGCGACCAGCCGTCGCGAAGGGAGCACGCCTGCGCGGTGCACCCAGGGGTGTCGTCCTTTGGATAGAAGTAGAGGACGTACCTGGTCCCGGCAAGCCCGTCCGAGCTGACTTCGCTGCCGTCGTCCGCGCTGAGGGTGAACTTGGGCGCCTCGTCGCCGACGCTCAGTCGAGTCATGTTCGCAGTCTAGCCATCCCCATCCATCTGCTCGATGGCGACCAGCACCGCCGGCAGCTCTCGCGGTTCCATGCGGGAGATCATCGCCGCGGCGAGACGGCCGATGCCCTCATCGTCGACCTCGGCGAGGTCGTGGCCGGCACCGTCGAGGAGCTGGACGACGGGATCGGTCCCGGCGCTCGCGAGGTTCGCGGCCAGCAGGCCGGCCTCGTCGGGATCCGACCATGCGTCGCGACCACCGTGGGCGACGAGCACGTTGCGGTGGAGCATGGTCACGAGCGCCAGCGCCGGCGTGTGGATGGCCTGCTCGGTCGCCGCAAGGCTGAGCGCCACGACCTCGGTTCCGACCACCAGGTCCATGCTCGGCTCGCGCCGCTCGGCTCGCTCGATGAGGTCCTCGCTGCCGCGGTCGAAGGAGGTCACGATCGGGTGCTGGCGGTCCGTGCCGGTGCGGCTCCGCTCGGCGACGCCTCGCCGCAGGACGTCCCGCCACGAGCGGGCCGGCGCGCCGATCAGGCCAACCGCGCCGATGGCCGGGTCAGCGATCGCCGCGCTGATGGCCGCGATCGCTCCCTCGCCGTGCCCGACGATCGCCGCGCGCCGCAGGTCGAGCTCGCGCCGGGAGCGCATCGCGCCGATCGCGTCGCGCGCGTCGTCGATGCGGGTGAACAGGTCTGTCGTCTCCCAGGCACCGTCGGACGCGCCACAGCCTCGCGGGTCATGGCGAAAGCTCGCCACCCCGCGACCCGCCAGGGCATCGGCGAGGCGCGCGAGAAGGCCCGGCGGGTCGCCGAGGTCCGCATCTGCGAACCAGCCCGGATGGCGGGCGCGATCCCACGCGCCATCACGGTCTCGCGGCAGCCAGCTGCCGACGAGGAGCACCCACGGATGCCGGCCGTCACCGTCGGGAAGCACCAGGGTCCCGGCGAGCGACTGGTTGCCGGCCCGGAATCGGACCTCTTCGGACTTGGACACGAGACCGATGGTACGCGCGCACACCCATCGTCCTCAGCCGTCATCCGATGAGCGGTCGCCACGTGCCGAGCGCGACGCTGATGGCGATCGCGCCGCCCGCCAGCACGAACGCGCCGAGGATGAGGCCCCAGTCGCCGGGCCGCATGCGCTGAGCCCGCGCGACGGTCCGGCAGGGCCGGGCGCCGAAGCCACGAGCCTCCATCGCCTGCGCCATGCGACTGCCGCGGCGAATGGCGGCGACGAGCAGGCTCATGAGCTGACCCGCGAAGAGCCACAGGCGCGACCGCCGGGTTGCGGCCGGCATCGACGCCCCGCGCGCGGCGAGCCATGGCGATGGTCTGCCGCTCGCGGGCGAGAACGGGCAGGAGTCGGAGGGCGGACAGCGCGCCGATGGCGAACCGCGGCGAGACATGCAGCTGCTGGATGAGCGCATCGGCCACGTCGGTCGGCTGGCTGGTCGCCGTCGCCAGCAGCCCGGCCGTCCCGATCGCCAGCAGCCTGAGCGCGAGGCCCACCCCGTTCAGCAGGGTCTGCGCACCGATCTGGATCGGTCCCGCGCTGATCACCGTCGGGCCGACCTGCTCGGCGGCGAAGAGGACATTGAACGCGCCGATCGAGATCGCCAGGAGCCCGAGCGGCCACGCGCGACCGATGAGGGTCGACACGGGGATGCCACTGAGCGGCAGCGAAGCGAGAAGGGCGGCGAGGATGATGAGCGCCGTCACTCCGTCGATCGACGCGAAGAGGGCGACCATCAGGATGAGCGCCGCAGCCAGCTTCGCGACGGGGTTCGCACGCGCCAGTGGCGCGGCCGGATCGGGAACGACCGGGGTGAGCAACCGCATCAGCCGGCCGGGCGCGATAGCGAGAAGGTGCGGTCGGCGAGCGCGCGCGCGAAGGCGCGATCGTGGGTCACGAAGCACACGCCTCTTCCGGAATCGCGCAGCGCCGCCAGCAACCCGAGGAGCTCGCCCCACGTTCGCCGGTCCTGGCCGAACGTCGGCTCGTCGAGGACGATGAGCGCCGGGGCCGTCGCGAGGGCCGTCGCCACCGAAAGACGCCGCTTCTCCCCGCCCGACAGGGTGTACGGGTTCGCCGCAGCCAGCCGTCCGAGATGGAGACGCTCGAGCAGCTCGTCGGCACGACGCTCGGCCGACCGAGCGTCGAGGCCGATCCGCCTCGGCCCCAGCAGCAGCTCGTCGCGCACCGATCCGGTGAGGAACTGGTGCTCGGGGTCCTGGAAGACGGTGCCGACGTGCCGGGCGAGGTCCCGCGCCGGCCACCGAGCCAGGTCTTCCAGACCGTGACCGGCCGACAGCGCCTCACCGGCGATGACGCTGCCGGTCCGTGGCGCGAGGAGCCCGGCAATCAGCAGCGCAAGGGTCGACTTTCCCGAGCCGTTCGGCGCCGAGGATGGCAAGGGCCTCCGCCGAGCGGACCCGGAGGTCGATGCCAGAGACCGCGTCCGACGACGCGCCCGGATAGCGGAACGAGACCGCATCGGCCATCACCAGGGTCTCGGGAATCGGCCGATCGCGGACGCCCGGGCCGGCGGGCGGCTGGTCCGGCACCCACACGCCGGCGTCGGCGAGCTCGGTGCCCATCTCGCGGAACACCGCGCGCGGGGAACCGTCGGCGACGACGCCGCCACCGGCCTCGAGCACCACGACCCGGTCGACAAGTGCCATCGCCTCGTCCACCCGGTGCTCGACCAGGATCATCGTGGCGCCGGTGCGCTCCAGGACGCGGATGAGCACCTCGCGGATCTCGGCCGCGTTGTCAGGATCGAGGCTGGCGGTCGGCTCGTCGAGCAGAAGCAGGCCGGGGCGCAGCGCCAGCGTCCCGGCCAGTGCCAGCCGCTGGAGCTCACCACCCGACAGGGCATGGGTGGGCCGATCGACGTCGTACGGGAACTCGACCGCGGCCAGCGCCGCAGCGACCCGCGACCAGATCGCGTCGGTCGGGACGCACCGGTTCTCGAGGCCGAAGGCGACATCGTCGCCGGCCCGGCCCATCAGGACCTGTGCCTCAGGATCCTGGAAGAGCAGGCCGGTGCGGTCCCGCGCGGCGCGCGGGTCGAGCCCGTCGACCACGATCGAGCCCTCGGTGACGGCGCCGCCCGAAGGATCGACCAGGCCCGCCAGCGCGGCGAGGAGCGTCGACTTGCCAGCCCCCGAGGGCCCGAGGAGCAGGACCCGCTCGCCGGGCTCGATGATCAGGTCGACGCCGCGGAGCGCCCAGGATCGGCGGCCCGGATGCCGAAGGCCCCAGCCCCTCGCCTCGACTCGGACCGGGCCGCCTTCACCGATCACGGCCCGCACCACCAACCCGGTGCGGTCAGACGGACGGCTGCTCGCGACCCGCCGCGAACTCGCCCAGGACTCCGGTCTTCACGAGGCCGCGGACCAGCAGCCAGCCTCCGATGCCGGCCACGATGGCGCCGCTGGCCAGCGACGCGATCCCGTAGACGAGCCAGATGTCCGCACCGGCGCCACGGTAGTAGATCGGGACGTCGTGAATCGTCGCGGCCAACCCGGCGAGCGCGCCCGACAGGATCGCGAACGGCAGCGTCCAGCGTCGATAGAGGCCGAGGGCGAATCCGAGCTCGGCCCCGATCCCCTGCACCAGGCCCGACACGAGGGCATCGGCCCCGTAGACCGAGCCGAGGACCACCGACACGGCCGCCGCCACGAACCCGCCGAAGAACGCGGCCCCGGGCAGGCGCACGATGAGACCGACCAGGACGGCCGGCAGCAGCCAGAGCCCGTTGAGGACCGCCTGCGCGGGCGGGAAGAATGCGAAGAGCGGGATGGTGGCCGCCGCCAACCAGTTCCACGCGAGGAAGGCGATCCCGAAGGCGACGGCGATCACCGCGCCGACCACGATGTCGACGGTGCGCCAGCCCCGCGAGGGGGATGTGGTGGTCATGGGTTGCTCCTTTCGTTGGCTGTCTCGACGACGAGGAGCGCCCCGCGCTCGAGCGAGACCGATGCCGGCGTCGATGCGACCACGTTGCTCAACCCTCGCGTCCGCCCCATCCGCAGCGTGGCGTCACGGAGCGCCCAGCGGAGGCCATCGGTCGTCACGCCGGCTGCGTCACCGGCGAGCGGCAGCAACGTGACCATGTGGCCCGGTTCGCCCTCGATCGCCAGCCGCTCGCCGCCGCGCAGGACCCGGATCGTCGTCGTGTCGCGAATGGCTCGAACGGTGCAGCCCGCAAGTGCGTCGTCGGCAAGAAGCAGGAGATTGGCGAGCTCGTGATCGATGCGGGCGCCGCCCAGGGCCCCGAGCAGGATCACCTCGGTCGCGCCGGCGTTCAGCGCTGCGGACATCGCAAGCTCGGTGTCCGACGCATCCTTGTCTGCCGGATGTCGCTCGACGCGGACGCCGTCGGCCGCCAGTCGCTCGACAAGTGCGGGATCGGCCGAGTCGAGGTCGCCGACGAGGAGATCCGGCCGACGACCGACGCCATCGAGGGCGTTCGCACCGCCATCGGCGGCAACGACGAGGTCGGCGCCATCCAGCCAGCGAGCGTCCGCCGGCGCCAGCTCTCCGGATGCCACGATCACGACCCGCATCGGTCCTCCAACGGTCTCGGCCGAGACGGCGAGCGGGCTCATCGACTTCCTTCGCCGGCATGACCCGGATCAGGTTCGAGGGTCTGCGTACGCGTTGGCGTCGCACTCTCAGCGCTGTCGCGCTCCCCTGTCGTCTCTTTGGCTTGTTCGGTGGCAGCCTAGCACTCACCGTATGATCGGTCGATGCACCCGAACGTGGCTCGCGTGGTCGCCGCTGCCCGAGAAGCTGGACTCGACATCGCGGTCGAGCGATTCCCGGAGGGCACGCGAACCGCGGCCGATGCGGCGCGAGCGGTGGGGTGCGACGTGGATCAGATCGTGAAGTCGCTCGTCTTCATCGCCGACGGCGCACCGCTCGTCGCGCTCGTGTCCGGCGGGAACCGGGTCGACCTCGAACGGCTTGCCTCCGCCGTCGGCGCCGCCGAGGTGCGCAAGGCGGACGGCGACGAGGCGCGGACGGCGACCGGCTACGCCATCGGCGGCGTCCCGCCATTCGCGCATGCGGGCTCGGTGCGGGTCGTGGTCGACCGCGACCTCCTGGGGCACGATCCCGTCTGGGCGGCCGCCGGCCTGCCGGATGCGGTCTTCGCCATCTCGCCGCCGGACCTGCTGCGAGTCAGCGACGGCGCGGCGGCCGACATCGCGGAGGCGGGCTAGCGGCGGTGGGTCCGGCCACGGTCTTCATCGGGATGGTCGTCGCAGGCGTCGTCGTGGCGATGATCTCGCTTCTCGTGCTGCGGGCCACGGCCGCCGAGCCGGGGATCGCTCGCAGGCTCGCCGGCCCGGCCGAGCGGGCGGTCGGGACGCTCGTCGACGACGGCGAGCTGCCCAGCCGGCCCATACGAGTCATCGGTCGCATCCGCTGTCGAGATCCGCTCGATGCGGGGGACGGCGAGCGCCTCGTTGCCTTCCACCGCGATGTCGAGGTCGAGGTCGGCGGCGCGTGGCGGAGCGTGGAGCGCATGCGCGAGACTCGCTCGTTCGAGCTGTGGGATCACGCCGGGTCGCTGAGCATCGATCCGGCCGATGCGGCCGACCCGCTCATCACCATCCCCCAGGTATGGCGCGGGAGCCCCGATGAGCTCGAGGATCCGCATGCGACCGCGGTGGCGCGCCTCGCCGAGCGTCACGGGCCGGCGACCGCGCGCGCGTTCGATCACCAGGAGCATCAACGTCACCGATCGCCTGCTGGTGATCGCGCGCGTCGAGCGCGGACCGGATGGCGCCGTGGCGCTCCGTCCGCCGGACGGCGGATACCTCATCAGCGCCCTGGCGCTCGAGGACGCGATGCGACTCCTCGGCGGCAGGAACCGACGGGCGGCCGCTGGCGGGGTGATCGGGCTCGGGCTGGCCGTCGCGCTGCTCGCGATCGGCGGCATCGGCGCGTTCGTGACGGCCATGCTCCGCTGAAGTACCGCCCGCCAGGTACCAAATGGGCATCGCCGCCGCCTCTTCCCGTTTCTAGCATCTGCTGCACGGTTCCTAACGAAAGCTCCATTTGCCCTGAGCGTCGTGAACCGAGGTGAGGTACGCGTGGCCCGAGACGATGCCGACACGCTGTTGACGGTCGCCCAGGCGGCGACTCTGCTCGGCGTGCATCCCAACACGATCCGCGCCTGGACCGACGCCGGGCGGCTGACCGCGTATCGGATCAATCCGAGGGGCGATCGGCGCTTCCGGCGTGGGGACGTCGTCCGTCTCCTGGTCGAGGTGGGTCCCGAGGGACAGACCGACGCCCGCCCGGAGCCCGATCGCGCGGAGCGTGAGCTGGCGATCTTCCGGCACCTGGCGCTCGGGCTGGCGAGCTCGCCAACGGCTGCATCGGTGGCGCGCGCGGTGATCGAGGCGCTGCGAACCGAGGCCGAGGTCGACCGTGCGGCGCTGTATACCGTCACCGGCGACTCGCTCCACCTGGTGGCTCACGCCGGCTTCGCGAAGCCGCCGCCCTCGTCTCGGGAACTTCCCACCGCCGAGATGACGACCGCGTCCGGCGAGGTCGTCGTGCGGCTGGCCACCCGGCGCTCCGCCGTCGGGGCGCTGCTGCTCGACGAGGCATCCGCGGGCAAGCTGTCGGCGACCTTCCTTCGCTCACTGGCGGCGACGCTGTCGACATCCCTGGCCAGTGCGGCGCTGGTCTCCCGGGTGCGACGCGAGGTGACCCGCGCACGGGCGCTGCGGACCGTCCTGAAGGATCTGACCGGGACCCTCGATCTCGCGGCGGTCCTCGGGGACGTCGTCGACCTGACCCGCTCGCTGTTCGACGCGGACAAGGCCGGGCTGTGGCTGACGAGCGCCGGCGAACGCCCGTTTGAAGTCGCAGCCCACCACGGCCTCAGCCAGGACTTCCTCGACCGGGTCGCAGCCCTGCGGCCCGACGATGAGACGATCGGCCTGCGGGCCATCCGCCAGCGCCGGCCGTATGCGACGCAACGGGCCGACTCCGACCCGGACGTGGGCCTGCTTCGGGAGACGTACGCCGCCGAGGGCATCCGGACCGCCTGCCTGGTTCCGCTGGTCGGGGCCGACGAGACGCTCGGGATTCTCGGCCTGTATCACGGCCACGAGCGAACGTGGCCCGAGGAGGAGGTCGCCCTGGTGCAGGCATTCGCCGACCAGGCCGCGGTGGCGATCCAGAACGCGCGCCTGTACCGCTCGCTTGCCGACCAGGCCGCCCGCATGCGCTCGATTCAGGATCTCTCGGCACGCCTGAACCGTCTGACCGACGTGCGCGCCATCGCCGAGGCGATCGTCACCGAGGCGAAGCCGCTCGCCGACTACCACGACATCCGCATCTACCAGGTCGACTGGGAGCGACGCACCTGCGACCCGATCGCCTTCACCCGTGAGATGCTCGACGCCGATCCCGAAGAGGCCGCGGCGCTCTTGCGGGTCGAGATCGGCGAGGGCTTCACCGGCTGGGTTGCCGAGCATGGCGAGCCGCTCCTCGTCAACGACGCGCTGGACGACGAGCGGGGCAAGACCATCGACGGCACCGACGACGTCCCCGAGTCGATGCTCGTCGTCCCGATGCTGTACGAGGGCAGGGCGCTCGGCGTCATCGTGCTCAGCCAGCTCGGATTCAACCGATTCACCACCGACGACCTGCAGACGATGAGCATCTTCGCCGGGTACGCGGCGCAGGCCATGGCCAATGCGACGAGCTACCGGCAGGTGGTCGCCCAGTCCTCCGAGCTGGCGCGCCGTGCCGACTCCCAGCGACGCCTGCTCGAGATCAACGAGCGCCTGCTGGCGACGCTCGACCAGGCAGGAGTGCTCGAGACGATCGCCGACGGCCTCAGGGACGTGGTCGCGTACGACAACCTCTCGATCTATCGCGCCGACCACGAGCAGCGGGTGCTGCAGCCGGTGCTCACGCGCGAGCACCATGCCGACGAGGTCGGCCGTTACGTCATCCCCTTCGGTCGCGGCCTCATGGGCTGGGCGATCGAGCACATGCAGCCGATCCTCGCCAACGATGCCCTGAGCGACCCGCGATCGCTGCAGATCCCCGGCACGCCCGAGGACCCGGAAGCCGTCGTGATCGTCCCGCTCATGGCGGACGGCGAGGTGCTCGGCGCGGTCAACGTGTCTCGCGTCGGCGGGCCCGAGGTCTACTTCAGCGCCAGCGACTTCGAGCTCGTTCAGCTCTTCGCCGCGCAGGCCTCGATTGCGCTGCGCAACGCCGACGCGCACCACGCCGTGAGCAAGCTGGCCGACACCGACGCCCTCACCGGCTTCGGAAACCACGGAGCGTTTCAGCGTGACCTGGCCAACCTCGTCGATTCGGCCCAGGCGAAGGATCGCCCGGAGGACCATCGCTTCTCGGTTCTGATGATGGACCTCGACAGCTTCAAGGCCTACAACGACCGGCACGGGCACCCCGCCGGCGACGCCCTGCTGCACCGCGCGGCGAACGCGATCTACGGCGCGGCGCGCAGCGAGGACCGCGTGTATCGCTACGGCGGCGACGAGTTCATCCTCATCCTCCCCGGCACGACGGCCGAGCAGGCCGCTCGCGTCGGTAACCGGGTGCGGCGAGCCGTAGCCGCCCTGACCGAGGGCGAGCATGCGCCGGTGTCGATCACCGTTGGCGTCGCGAGCTATCCGGCCGACGCGGATACGCGCGCCGGGCTCGTCGCGGCGGCGGACGCCGCCCTCTACTACGGCAAGCGCGCCGGCAACGATCGGGTCGTCCGCGCCGACGGCCTGACGCCCGACGTCGGGGACCTGCGCGGGACCCTCGAGGAGCTCGCCTCGGCGGCGCTGCGCGAGGGGGATGACGAGCACGCGGTCGAGCACTTCGTCGAGAGGGCCGCCCGCTTCGCGGCTGCCGATGCCGACGAAGGCGACGGCTCGGTCCGCGACGCCCTCCTCACCATCTCGCGCTCGGTCGAGTCCGGTGGCGCGGTCAGCCGCGGCCACGTCGACCGCGTCGGCCGGCTCGCTCGGGCGGTGGCGGAGCAGCTCGAACTCGACCGCGACGAGACGCGTTGCATCGAGCTGGCCGCGCGCCTTCAGACCCTGGACGAGGCCGGCGTGGCCGAGCTCGCGCCGATCCCCTCGTTGCAGGACGTGGCCAGCCTCATCGAGGCCCATCGGCGCCTGGTCGCCGGTGGGGCCAGGCGCCGCCGCCGTGCCGCTCGCGCGCGCGGCGAGATCGGTGCGCACGTCATCGGCGTCACGAGCGCCTACGACGAGCTGGTGACGGGCACGGGACGCCCGCGCGTCGGTCGGGCGGAGGCGCTTGACGCGCTTCGCCGCGACCCGACGACGTTCCGGCTGGACGTCGTCGGCGCCCTGGCGCACGTGATCGATCACCGTCAGCACGTCGGGCACCGGCGTCGACGCGACGACGTGCTGGCCAGGGAGGCTCGAGGGGCCGCCTGAGGTATCATCGCGCGGCCCATGATCGTGTCGCGCCTCGTGTCGCCGCGCCTGCTTGGGGCGGCCACATCGGTCCTCCTCGTCGGAGCCGCGCTGGTCGCCTGCTCGGGCACGACCCCGAGCCCGACGCCACCGGAGAGCGGGGCGGCAAGCGCAACGCAGACGCCGATTCCCGTCACGCCGGCCCCGACGCCAACGCCTGAACCCAGCCCGCGGTTCACGAACGAGCCCGACGAAGAGCTGGCGGCGCTCATCCCGACCGAGGCCGGGGGCGTGGCGATCGTGGTGGCGCCGTTCGACGAGTTCGCCCTGACGCCGGGCGATGTCGCCATCGCCTATGGCGAGATCGGTGACCGGTTCTCGTCACTGGTGCTCGCCTACGTGCCCGATCCGCGCACCTCCCTGTACGCCATGCGCGTCGAGGGCGAGCCGGTCGCCACCGAGGACCTCGAACCTCATCTCGCCACGGCCGGCCGCTACGTGGGAATCGCCGGACTCCACCGCGAGCCATGGACGCTCGAGACGGTGGCCGGGAACCTCGTCTGGACCCGGCCGGAGGACAACGCCACCGCGCTCGGCACTCACATCTACACGTGGGCCAGCGACGACCTGGTCTTCCTGCTCATCGGCACGGACGACGCCCTCAACCGGGCCATCATCGAGCAGCTCCCCGGCGAGGCGGCTCCGAGCCCGACCCCGGTGCCGACTCGGTCGGCGCGTCCATCGGCCTCGCCCGATCCGAGCGCATCACCCGAGGGGTGACCGGCCGGCGCTAGGATGACGCCGATGTTCGGCATGATCGCCTACGCCCTCGCCATCGGCGGAACGGCGCTGACCCTGGTGCTCCGCATCACCGGGGCCGATGAGACGCTCACCTTCGGGGTGAGCGCGATCGCGATCCTCGGGCTCGCCTACACGCTCGGGCACGCCACCGAGCAGCTCGGCATGGCGGCCGGGCCGAAGGTCGGCGGCATCATGAACGCGACGGTCGGCAACATCGGCGAGATCATCATCGCCGCGTTCCTGATCCTCGATAACAAGATCGACGTCGTGCACGCCACGATCACCGGCTCGATCATCGGCAACCTGCTGCTGGTGCTCGGAGCGTCGCTCCTGATCGGCGGGCTGAAGAACGGGGTGCAGACGTACGACGCGGGCGCGACCGGGATGAACGCTGCGTCGCTGATCCTGGCAACCATCGGCCTCGTCATCCCCGCGACGTTCGCGTTCCTCATCGGCGGTGGCGAGGGAACCGGACCCGACGATCCACAGTTCTTCCAGATCGAGGCCCTCACCGTGGGCGTCGCCGTCCTGCTGCTCGTCACCTACGCGGCGCAGACCTGGTTCTTCCTTCGCTCACCGGACTCTCCGACGACCGAGCATGCACCCGACGAGGTGCCGGACTGGAGCTGGCGGCTGTCTCTCGGCGTCCTCCTCGCCTCGGCCGCGGCGCTGACGTTCGCCTCCGAGGTGCTGGTCCACACGCTCGAGCCGGCGGTGGCGTCGCTGGGGATCAGCGAGTTCTTCATCGGCATCATCCTCATTCCGCTCATCGGCAACCTGGCCGAGCACGTGGTCGGAGTGACGCTGGCCTACAAGAACAAGATGGACTTCAGCCTCATCACCTCGATCGGCTCGGCCACCCAGATCGCCCTCTTCGCCGTGCCGGTGCTCGTCTTCTTCGGCCTGATCGTCGGCAACCCGCTGACCCTCGTATTCACGCCGCTCGAGGTGGTCGCCGTGGCAGTGAGCGTCCTGATCGCGGCCTATATCGCCATCGATGGCAAGTCGAACTGGGTGGAGGGCCTCCAGCTGGTGAGCGTGTACGCCATCATCGCCATCGCCTTCCTGTTCCTCACGCCATAGGCATCGAAGTGACCGAGATCGACGACGAGTGGTCCGGCTGGGGTGCCGCGGAGGACCGCGCCGGCCGGAAACGGGACCGACTGGCACGGCTCCTGAACGTCGCGTCGATCCTCTACACGAAGGGCAGCGGCGAGGCCGGGGTACCGGTCGCCGAGATCGCCCGGTTGACCGGGATGACGACGCGCACCGTGTATCGCGACATCCGGGCACTCGAGGAGGAGCTCGACGTGCCGGTCTTCCAGGCCGGTCGCGGCCGCTACGGCATCGATCGCAAGTTCTTCCTTCCTCCGCTGCACCTGTCGGTCCCGGAGGCGATCGTCCTCTTCCTCGCCTCGCGCCTCATCGCGCGGTGGTCCGACCAGTACGACGCCGCCGTCGTCAGCGCCTTCACCAAGCTCGCCGATGCGGTTCCGCAGCCGATCGCGCGCCACGTGACGGCCACGGTGCTCGCCATCGGGGCCCACGACCCGGACGAGCCGTTCACCCGCTCCTTCTCGGCCGTGGCGCGCGGCTGGGCGGAGGGACGCGTGGTCGAGATCGACTACGACCCCGGGACGGCCGCACCGAAGAGGACCCGCGTCCGGCCCTACTTCCTCGAGCCGGACGCGGCGCTCCGCAGCGTCTACCTCATCGGCCACGACGAGCCGGCTGGCGCCATGCGCACCTACAAGGTCGAGCGCATCCGCAGCGCGACGCTGACCACGGACCGTTACGAGATCCCCGACGACTTCGATCCGGACGCCTGGCTGGCCAACTCGTGGGGCATCTGGTCGTCCGAGGGCACGCCGGCGGTCAGGATCCGCCTGCGCTTCGACGCATCCGTCGCGCACCGGGTGCGCGAGGCCGTCTGGCATCGGTCGCAGGTGATCACCGAGCTCCCGGACGGCGGGCTCGAGCTCGCGGTCACGGTGGCCGGGATCGTCGAGATCCAGTCGTGGGTGCTCTCGTGGGGTGGCGCGGTCGAGGTCATCGAGCCGTCCGAGCTGCGCGAGGCGATCGCCGAGTCGGCACGCACCGCTGCGGCGCGCTATGGCGACTGAGGTCGAGGCAAAGTTCCTCGCCGCTGACGCGACCGTGCTCGCAGGGCTGGCGACGGCGTCGACGCTCTCGGACGCTCGGCTCGGCCCGGCGGCGACCGTCGACGAGATCGACATCTACCTCGACACCGCGGACGGCCGCCTCCGCTCGGCGGGCTGGGCGTGCCGCCTGCGGGATCGCGGGAGTGGCTTCATCGTCTCGCTCAAGGGCCCGGCGCCTGCGGCCGGGGGAGCCGATGCCTGGCTGCACAGCCGTCCCGAGATCGAGGGGCCCGCAAGTTCTTCCATGCGGCCGGTCGACTGGCCGGCGAGCGAGGCTCGCGAGATGCTCGCGCGGCTGAGCCATGGGGAGACCCTGGGCGAGCAGTTCCGTCTCCGGCAGCTGCGAACCGAGCGCGGCGTGCACCTCGGCGCCGAGCGGCTCGGGACGCTGAGCCTCGATGTGGTGACGGTCATCGGAAGCGGTGGCGAGCCGCTCGGCGTGCTTGACGTTGTCGAGCTCGAGCTGATGCTCTCCTCGGCCGACGACCCCGCGGCTCGCGGTCAGCTCGATCGGTTGGCCGCCGCCCTGGCAGATTGGCCGGGCCTGGTCGCCGATCCGCGGACCAAGCTCGAGCACGCCCAGGAGCTCCTGGCTCGCTGAGCGCCGGTGACGATGGCTCAGGCGCTCAACGGCAGGCGCTGGATGAGGGCAAGCCGGGGGCGCTCGGTGCTCAGCGCCGGGCGGACGGGGAGGCGCAGCCAGGCCTCGCCGGCGGGTCCGCTCCGATGGCGGGCATCGAGCCGCCGAGCGGAGATCCCCTCGATCCCGAAGCGGCCGAGCGCCTCGGCGAGGAGGGTGCCGTCACCGTGGAGCGCATGCGAGACGACGCAGCGGTCGCCGTCGCGAAGCACGTCCTCCAGCCGGCGCCTGCGAGCGGCGAATGACCGGCGCTGCCAGGTGACGCCACCGCTCCACAGAAGATCGGTGGCCACGAAGGCCGGGCGGCCGGCGCGCCGATCCCCGGTCAGTCGTCGCCGCAGCAGCTCGGTGTCGAGCCATCCGCCCTCGTCGAGCGCCAGGAGCCAGCCATCGAGCACCACGCCATCGTCCATGAGCCGCTCGGGCAGCTCCTCGGTCAGCTCTGCGAACGTGACGAGGGCATCGGAGAGTCCGGCGGCGCGGAGCCGGACCAGCTCCTGCCCTTCGACCCACGCCATCGCACGCACGCCCGGCCACCATGGCTCGAAGAGGTACGCGGGATCGTCGAATGGGGCGGCACCGGCCGACGGCTGCATCGGCGTGATACGGGACGGCAGGCGCTCGGACGCGCCGGGCGTCTCGATCGGAAGGCCGAGCTGCTCGCCGGGCACGACCGGTGGACGTCAGGCCGTCTTGCGACGGCGCTTGACGGGCTCCTCCGAGGCGGCGGCAGCGGCCTTCTTCCTGGTGCTGCTGCGTTTGGTGGTCGCCTTCTTCGGGCTCGAGGCCGCGCTGCGGTCCGTCCGGGCCGCTGCCACCGATGCCTCGAGCGCGGCCATGAGGTCGGTGATGTTCGTCGGCTCGGCGCGCTCCTGCGGCTCGGGCTTCTCGCCGGCGACCTTCTTCTCGATGACCGCCATGAGGGCCTGCCGGTATCCATCGGCATAGTCGCTGGCGTCGAACTCGCCGGTCATGCTGGCCACGAGCTGCTCGGCCATCTTCTTCTCCGAGGCCTTGATGTCCATCTCGTCTTCCGGGAGGCTCAGCTCGTCGAGCGCCCGCACCTCGTCGGGCCAATGCAGCGTGGTCAGGAGCATCGTCTTCGCGAACGGGTTCAGGGCGGCCAGCTGCTCTCGATCCTTCAGGACGATCTTGCAGATGGCGCTCTTGTTCTGCTCGCCGAGCACCGACTTGAGCAGGTAGAAGGCCTTGGCACCGATCTGCTCGGGCTCAAGGTAGTAGGCCTGCTTGACGAACTGGGTGCCCTCGTTCTCGCGCGATGCCTTGACGAACATCTCGATCTCGATCGCGCGCATCGTCTTGAGAGGAACCGAGTCGATGTCCTCGTCGGTCACGACGACGTACTTACCCTTGCTCCACTCGTAGCCGCGGACGGTCTCCGAGCGCGGGATGACCTCGTCGTGATGCGGGCAGTACACCTTCATCTGGATGCGATTCAGACAGGTGGCGTGCAGCAGGTTGAAGCCGATGCCCCCCGTCTCGGTGGCCAGGTAGAGCTTGACCGGGATGGTGACCAGGCCGAACTGGATCGCCCCCCGCCACATCGATCGTGCCATCTGTGTGCCGTGCTCCCGTACGGCGTTCCAAGCCTCCGCCAGTGCCTTGGCGGACCGTGCTCCGAACGCGGGCCGAATGGTACACCGCGGGGGCAAACCGACCGGGGTACCCCATCGGTACCACCCCCATGGGTCATAGACCTGACCGATGACCGGCGGGAAACTGATCGCCGATGATCATGTCCGAAGCTCCCCGCGCCTACGTCCTCGAGGACGACCCGGATATCGCCGCCCTGGAAGCCGATCTCCTGCGAGAGATGGGCTTCACCGTCGTCACCTGCACCCGGATCGTCGAGCTCGGCGACCTGATGGAGGTGGCCCTGCCGCACCTGATGGTCATCGACGTGATGCTGCCCGATGGCGATGGTGGGGACATCACCGAGCTCCTGCGCTCGGCGTGGCCGGGCATCCCGGCCATCTTCGTCTCGGCAGCCAGCCGCGAGCGCCTGTCGGAGCTCGAACCGCTCGGTCCCGTCGTCCCCAAGCCCTTCGACCTCGACACGTTCCGGGACGCCGTCGAGCAGGCGATCGGCGGTAACGAGGAGCTGCGCAGCGCGTCGTGATCAGGCGCCTGGGATGACCCGGACCTCGCGGTTCGGACCCACAACCGCCACGGTGGCCTCATGCGTGGTCCCGGCGGCGTCGACGAGGAGGTAGCGATGCTCGACCCGGGCGACCGCCGACAGCATGGCGTTGACCGGGCAGTAGCGCGTCGCGGACAGCTCGATCGAGCGTCGCAATGGCTCCGAGCCGACATCGCCGCTGACGCGGTGCTCCACGGTGATCGAGCTGAAGACGCGGGGCGGCTCCTCCACCGTCTGTCCACTGACCTCGATGTCGTAGGTGGTCGCGCGCTGGCGCTTCTTGCGCAGGATGCTCGCCACGTCCATCGCGGTGCAGCCCGCCAGGGCAGCCAGCAGCACCTCCATCGGCTCTGGAAGCGCCGCCGTGTTGCCGGGGCCGTCGGCGCTCATGGCGATCGGCTGACCGGTCGACGCCGAGGCCTCGACACCGCCCCCGGCTGGATCCACGCGAGCGGTGATCGTCATCGTCACCGGCCCAGCCTAGTCGAAGGGAGTCCGGTCCCATGCACGTGATCCGGCCCGAGGCACTCCACCACGATCCGCGTCGACGGCCTCGCATGGTGGCCCTGGCGATGATCGGCGTCGGCGCCGTGTCAATCCTCCTCGCCTTCATCGGCCCCGCGTCGCCCGTACGCGTCGGCCTGCTGGCCTGCACGGCCGCGATCGGGATCGGTGTCGGCACGGCGTGGCTCCTGCGGGTCATGCGGCCGGACCACGCCCGCCGGCGCGCCGATGCGCTCATCGCACTGCTGTCGCCGATCTTCGGCGACGACTACACCCTGATCGTCCAGCCGCGCCTTCCCGTTCGCGACGTTGCGCGCCTGGATGGAATGCTCGTTGGCCCGGGCGGCACGCGGGTCATCACCGTCCGGGAGTGGCACGGCCGATACCGGATCCGCGGCAAGACCTGGGAGTACGACACGCACAGCCGTCATGGCTGGATCCGCTGCCGCACCAATCCGAGCACCGACGCCACGGCCCTCACATTCGGCATCCAGCGCTGGGTCGAGGACATGGCCCTGCCGGAGATCCACCTGCGCGCGGCCATCGTGTTCCCGCATCCGCATTCGCGGGTCGTGCTCGAGGAGCCGTCCGAGGAGGTCGTGACGACCGACAACGCGCCGTGGTGGGCCAACGCCTACGGCCGCGTGCTGCGCCTGAACCAGGCAGCCGCCGCACGCGTGGTGGAGGCGATCCTCGACGCTGCCGAGCCTGGTGAAGAGGTGGGCTTCAAGCCCATTGTCGACCGCGGCCCGTAGGCCGCGTCGGCGTCATCCCGTCTCGGTTGGCGGTCGTACCCCGGCGAGGGGATCCGGGCGGGCGTCCTCCGAGAACGACATCACGTGCACCAGCCGCCGGTGGAAGGCCAGCACCGGGTAGACGGCGTTGAGCTCGGTGCGGATCCAGCAGGACACTTCGACGTCGACCATCGGCACGAAGATGTCGGGCGTCATCGTCATCGCCGTGGCGGCCGAGTCGACCGACTCGGGGACGAAGATCGTGCCCTCGAGCTCGAAGGGCGGGATGCCGAGCAGCGCGCCGATGGGGTGCTTGGGCACGATGATGGCGTCGGTCGTCCGCTCCTCGGGCATGTCGGCCACCATGAACAGGATCTCGTCGAGCGAGATCATCACGGACTCCGCCCGCCTGCCCCGCTCGGGGTCGTACAGCTCGCTGATCGTCGCGAGCTCCACGGTCAGGTGGGAGAGGTCGAGGTTGTTGAGCACCGATGCGACGCGGTCGAACCGGGTTCGCACCGTGCCACGCACGCGGAAGCTCGAGGTTGTGACCTCCACGCGCACCGGGCGGAATGGCGACTCGGAGCTCATGTACGTCACGCCGCGGATCCTACCAGCGCGCCGGCCGTCGGCGGGACGGCTCGACGCGATGTCCCGGCGCTACGCGTCTTCGCCCGACCCGGTGGCCGCGATGCGTTCGGTGCCGCCCTCGGCGCCGGTGGCGAGCAGGATCCGACCCGACGCCTGGTCCCCGAAAAGCGCCTCGACCGTCTCGAGGGTGTCGACCTCGGAGGGACGCTTGTCGTCACGCAATCGAACGATGCGCGGGAATCGCATCGCGAAGCCGGACCGATGCCGGCTCGAGCGCATGATGCGGTCGAAGGCGATCTCGACCACGACCTCGGGAACCACGGTCCGGTAGCGTCCGAAGTCCTTGAGGGTGATCGAGGCGAAGTGATCGGTCATGGTTGCGATCTCCGCATCGGTCAGGCCGGTGTAGGCCTTGCCGATGGTCAGCAGCTGGCTGTCCGGCTCGCCCGTCTCCCGAACGGCGAAGGTGTAGTCGCTGAGCACCCCGCGACGCTTGCCGTGCCCCCACTCGACGCCGACCACGACGCAGTCGAGCGTGGCGAGCGCCTTCTTGAGCTTGAGCCAACCGAGGCCCCGCCGTCCCGGGAGGTACACGGAGTCGGGGTCCTTCACCATGAGGCCCTCATTGCGCCGATCGCGCGCGTCGTCGAAGTGACCGTCGACCTCCGCCGCATCACGCGCGGCTGACAGGTGCGACAGGAGCATCCGCTCGCCGCTGCGCTCGGGCAGGGCCAATCCTTCGAGCGCCGCGCGACGGTCTCGCAGCGGCGTCTCGAGCAGGTCCCTGCCGGCGTGGTGCAGCAGGTCGAACGCCACGAGGACAACCGGCACCTCTGCCAGCAGCTCGGCGGATGGACGCACCCGACCGAGCCGGGTCTGGAGCGAGGCGAAGTCGAGCACGGCACCGGCGCGCCACGGAACCAGTTCGCCGTCGATGACGAGTGGCGCCTCGCCGGCGAGCGGCCCAGCCGCATCGGCGATCTCCGGAAACGATCTCGTCACGTCGTTGAGGTCGCGACTGAAGAGCAGCGGCTTCCCCTTCGCGGTGACGTGGAGCTGGACGCGGATGCCGTCGTACTTGTCCTCGATCCAGGCCTCGTCGCCCACGCGCCGCATCACCTCGGCCGAGTCCGCAACCGGCGAGGCGAGCATGAAGCGGATGGGGCGGCCAACGTGGAGCGACGCCTCGGCCAGGGTTCCCGAGCGAGCCAGCTCGGCCGTCTCGCCGATCTCGCCGGTCAGCATGTGCGCCCGCCGCACCGCATCGAGCGGCGCGTCGAACGCCGCCGCCACCGCCTCCTCCAGCACGCCCTCGCGCAGGCCGATGCGCGTCTCACGCGACACGATCCGGCCGATGAAGCGCGCCTCTTCGGTGCCTGCCCTGGCGAAGAGTCCGGTCAGCAGCGTGACGCGCTCCGCGCTCGAGCCCGCGGCGGCGATCGAGGCGAACGTCCTGGCGACGTCACTCACGGTGAGGCCCTGCGGCTCGCGGCCGGCGAGGAGGTCGGCCGCGGCATCTCCGAAGTCGGAGTGGCGCATGTACGCCTCGCGCAGCGCGTCGGGCTCGGCACCGGCCGCGGCGGCGAGGGCCGCCCCTTGCTGAACCCAGCCCATTCCGAGCTTCGCCGTCGCATCGCGCAGCGGTCGGCCGGCGAAGAACGGCGCGGCGGCGGCGAGATCGGCCGGCGGGAGTCCACGCAGGTACGCCGCCAGCAGATCGCGCTTGGCGTTCCGGCTGCGCGTGGCCCCGACCGATGCGGCCACGCTGGCGAGCTCGCCGAACGGTGTCGAGGCGCGCGTCATGGCAGAAGTCTAGGCATCGGCACCCTATCTTGACCGTGGGGCATTCGGGTCCGATCCTTCATGCCATGACCTTTCCCTGGCAGCGCCGCAACGTCCCCGAAGAGCTCGTCGAGCGCATCCCACCGGGCCAGGTGCTGACCGACAAGTTCCCCGTCCTGCACTTCGGACGCGTGCCGAGCTACGCCGACCTCACCGGCTGGGACTTCCGCGTCTGGGGTGAGGTGGAGCACCCGTTCAGCCTGGGCTGGGCCGAGTTCCGCAACCTTCCCACCGCGGAGCAGACGCTCGACATCCACTGCGTGACGCGGTGGTCGAAGCTCGACACGAGGTGGGAGGGCGTGGCCTTCAGCCACATCGCCGAGGTCGCGCAGCCAAAGGCCGCCGCGCGGTTCGTGATCTTCCACGCCGAGGGCGGGTACACCTCGAATGTGCCGATCGAGACGGCCATGCGCCCCGAATGCATCCTGGCCTGGTCATACGATGGGCAGCCGCTCGAGCCGGATCACGGGTACCCGCTTCGCTCCATCGTGCCGGGGACCTACTTCTGGAAGAGCGCCAAGTGGCTGCGCGGGGTGGAGTTCAGCGCCGAGGATCGACCCGGCTTCTGGGAGCGCAACGGCTACCACAACGACGCCGATCCGTGGAAGGAGGAGCGCTACTCGGGCTCCTGAGCGACCTCCGCATCGAGCTTCTTGGCCCGGGCGATGAGCTCCGCGACGCGACGGCCGCCCTTCCGCCCGATCTCGCGGAAGTGCTCGCTCGAATACCGTTCGCTGACGGTCTTGCCCCCCTTTGAGCCGATCTCCTGGAAGAAGTCCGACCCGTACCGGTCGCGCGTGGTGTTGCCGCCCTTGCGCCCGGCCTCGCGGACGCTCATCCCCTCGTTGCCATCCGACTTCTGATCGTCGGCGGTTCGGCGGTCGGGCATCTGGAGTCTCCTGGTGCTTGCTACCCCAGCGAAGGAGCAAGTTACGTACCGGCGGCTACAATGGCGCGCCGATGCATCCGCTCCTGCGTAACGTGGTGATCGGCACGGTCGGCCTGATCATCGCCGCAGCCCTCACCGCGCTGGCCCTCGTCGGACGAGATTCCGACCTCTCGATCCTGGCGCTGCTCGCGGCCGGGACGCTCGGCACGCTGATCGGACTCTTCCTCTACAGCCAGGGCTGGGTGTGGGGCAGCCGTGCGGCGCGGCGGCGAGACCAGGGAGCGTCCGCGGTCATCGGCATCGGCGCCGGACTCATGGCCATCGTCGCGGCCCTGGCCTTCGGGCTCCTCGTGATCCTCGTCCGCCTCTTCTACCTCGCCTGAGCCTCGCCACTGCTACGATCGGGCCGTCCTTCCGCGAGCCCCCATCGTCTAGAGGCCTAGGACGCCACCCTTTCAAGGTGGAGATCACCGGTTCGAATCCGGTTGGGGGCACCACTCCACGGCATCTGCGGGTCAGATGTGGTTGATCTCGACCCGATCGCCGCAGTTGGAGCAGAAGAGCAGGAGAAGCTTCGGGTCCTCCGGCACCGGACGCCAGGCGTACACATCTGCCTCGGTGATCCGCTCCCCACACCGCGGGCACTCGTGTCCCAGGTCGAGCCACTGGTCGCGCGGCACGTTCTGGCGGCCCATCAGCGGCGGCTCGGCCGGGGAGGCGGCTCCCAGCCAGGCTTGGGTCCGAGGGTGGGCTCCTCGTCGGTGCCGGCCGCGTCCGCAGCCACGATCGCAGCCCGGGTCGCCTCGGCCTTGTCGGACGGGGCCAGCAGCGGATAGGACATGGCCGCGTGCCCCGGCCACAGGCCGACGTCGCCGTCTCGCACCATGACCTGGACCTTGCTGAAGGCGCCGGTCACGTCGCGCACCGAGCGGTCCAGCACCTGCAGGTCACGCCCCGTCACCTGCATGAGCGCGGGCGGCAGCGTCTCGACGAGCGCTGCCGGGTTCGGATCGGCGGTGAAGGCGACCTCGAGCGCCTCGAGCACCTGCTCGTCGTGCAGATCGCGGGGGAGGGGTCGGCTGATGTACGTCATCCGCGGGTCCTTGCTCGGGCCGCGGAAGGTCCGGATGAGTGATTTCAGCATCGGCGGCGCGATTGTACCGTCCCGCTCGGCTGAAGGGCCCTGCAACGGTGGTCCGGTATACTTTCGTCCCCAGTGACGATCGCATTGGCGGCCCGCGGCTTGCTCTGACGCGAGCGCGCCGGCCGCGCGCCGGACCACACAGCTAGGAGATTCCTCATCACCGTGCGCGTCCGCAAGGCTGTTTTGCCTGCCGCCGGTTTCGGCACTCGCTTCCTGCCCGCCACCAAGGCGATCCCCAAGGAGATGATGCCGCTCGTCGATCGACCGATCATCCAGTACGCGGTGGAGGAAGCCGCCGCGTCCGGGATCGAGCAGATCATCATCGTCATCGCCACGGGCCGCAGCGCGATCGAGGACCACTTCGACTCGAGCCCCTCGCTGGAGCGCTGGCTCGAGGAGCGCGGGGACATCGAGATGCTGCGCACGATCCGTCGCATCGGCGAGTTCGGGACCGTGGCCTTCGTCCACCAGCGCGAGCAGCTCGGCCTCGGGCACGCGGTGCTCATGGCCAAGGACCTCGTCGGCGACGAGCCGTTCGCCGTGCTGCTGTCGGACGACGTCATGCTCAACCCGAACGGCGACCCGGTCATGCGCCAGCTGATCGAGGCCCACACGCAGCATCGCGGCTCGGTGATCGCGGTCCAGCGCGTCGATCCGCAGGACGTGACGCGCTACGGCATCCTCGATCCGCTCCACGTCGAGGGACGCCTGGTCGAGATCCGCAACCTGGTCGAGAAGCCGTCCGTGGGCGAGGCCCCATCGGACCTCGGCATCCTCGGGCGATACGTGCTGACGCCGAAGATCTTCGACCTCCTCGAGCAGACGAGCCGGGGGGCCGGCGGCGAGATCCAGCTGACCGATGCGATCCGCGCCCTCATCCACGAGCAGCCCGTCTTCGGCCTCCGCTTCGAGGGCGTCCGCCACGACGCCGGCACGCGGCTCGGCTGGATGAAGGCGAACATCGCGATGGCGCTGGAGTCCGAGGACGCCGACGACTTCCGCGCCTACATCCGCGGACTCGACCTGCGAGACTGACGCGGTGGAGATGCTCGGCCGGCTGATCAGCGGCCGCTACCGGCTCATCGCGCCCCTGGGAGATGGCGGGATGGCCACGATCTGGCGAGCCGTCGACGAGCAGATCGACCGTGAGGTCGCGGTCAAGATCCTGAGGCCCCAGTTCGGCTCAGACCCTGGCTTCGCCGCCCGCTTCAAGCAGGAAGCGCGCTCGGCGGGCGGCCTCTCACACCCGAACATCGTCAGCGTCTACGACTACGGCACCGACGGGACCGATGGCGAGCAGTACATCGTCATGGAGCTGGTCGAGGGCCGCGACCTTGCCACGATCCTGCGCGAGCGGGGCACCCTCTCGACCGATGACGCGGTGCGCGTCGCGATCGCCACCGCGAGCGCGCTGGAAGCGGCCCACCGCAAGGGGATCGTCCATCGCGACGTGAAGCCCGGCAACATCCTGATCACGGATTCCGGCGACGTGAAGGTCACCGACTTCGGGATCGCCCGCGCCGTGAGCGAGGCCTCGATGACGGTGACCGGCACGACGCTCGGCTCGGTCCACTATTTCAGCCCGGAGCAGGCTCGAGGCGAGGAGGTGACCGGCGCGTCGGACGTGTACGCGCTGGGCATCGTCCTGTTCGAGATGCTCACCGGCCGACGGCCCTTCGAGGCCGACTCCGCGGCGGCCGTCGCGCTGAGACGCCTCAACGAGGACCCACCGTCCCCGACCTCCATCGGGCGGCCGCAGCCACCCGGCCTCGAGGCCATCGTGATGCGCGCCATGTCGCGCGACGCGGCCGATCGGTTCCCCGACGCGGGGGCCATGGCCGAGGCGCTCCGAGTCTGGCGCCGCGACCCGGACGCCGTGCCGGCGGTCGTGGCGGGCGCTGCGGCTGTCGGCGCGGGCATCGCCGCCTCGATCGCGGCGGCCCAGACGCCGTCCGGAGGTGAGCCCACCGTCTATGTTCCCCCGCGAGTCACCACCCCCGCCGATCGCCAGCCGGTGGCTCCGCCGCAGGCCGGGCAACCGTACGAGGACGAGGGCACGCCGTGGTGGACCTGGCTCCTCGTGGTCCTGGGCGTGGTGCTCCTCGGCACCATCGGATTCCTGGGCGTTCAGCTGCTGGGCGGGGGGCCGTCCAGCTCGCCCGAGCCGAGCATCGTCCAGGTCGCCGTGCCCGAGTGCGAGGACGAGGCCGTCACCACGGTCCGCACTCGGCTCATCGACGCCGGGCTGGAGCCGGGGGAAGAGGTCCAGGAGGCCTCCGAGTCCATTGACGACGGACGTGTCATCCGCTGCGAGCCGGCCAGCGGCACCGACGTCGACGAGGACAGCCCGGTTCTCATCTACGTGTCGAGCGGTGCCGAGGAGGTCACCGTTCCGTTCCTGCGCGGGCAGTCGCAGTCGGAGGCGACCCAGACCCTCAGCGCAGCCGGGCTTCGGCTGGGGGAGGTCACGCGGGAGTTCGACCCCGACATCCCCGAGGGCGGCGTGATCCGATCCGATCCGGCGGCCGAAGTGGATGTGCCCCGCGACAGCCAGGTGAACCTCGTCATCAGCCAGGGCCCATCGCCCTCCCCCACGCCGTCGCCGACGCCGGTCCCCACGCCGGTGCCAACACCGGTGCCAACACCGGTGCCGACCCCCACCCCGACTCCCACGCCGGCGCCGTCGGCGTAGCCGGGCACCACCCTCCGGTGGGGCCGGTGCTAGCATGGCCGGAGCTCAATCTCGACACGTGGAGTAGCTCCGCAACGATGGCAACCATCGCCCCGATCACGGTCGACGAAGGGACCTTCGATTCGGAGGTTCTGAACGCCGACAAGCCGGTCCTCGTCGACTTCTGGGCGGCCTGGTGCGGCCCCTGTCGCCTCGTCTCGCCGGTCGTCGAGAGCTTCGGCGCCAAGCATGCCGATCGCATCAGCGTCGCCAAGGTCAACACCGATGAGAACCAGCAGCTGGCGATGCGGTACAGCATCTTCAGCATCCCGACCCTGATCGTCTTCCAGGACGGCCGAGAGGCCGCTCGCCTCGTGGGCTACATGCCCCAGGAGGTCATGGAGGAACGCCTCCGGCAGTTCCTCGCGTAGCCAATTCGTTCGGACCCGACCGGTACGGCCGGCGCCCCAGCGCCGGCCGTTCGCGCCGTTCAGCGGCTACACTCCGCGGCGAGGAGGGTCACCCGGGCATCCATGATCATCAAGACCGAACGCCGCGGTGGCGGCGAACGCCGGCAGGCCGACGACCCGTTCGCACCCGAGCGTCGCGATGCGGACCGGCGGACCATGTGCTGGGAGGTCGAGAACTGCGACCTGACCATCCGCTACCGGTGTCCCGCCTTCATCCTGCGTCGCCCCTGCTGGGAGCTGTGGGCGGTGGAGGGCATCGGCCCGGCCCGCGCCTGCTGCCACAACGACAAGGAGTGCGAGCCCGGGCGCTGCGTCATCGCCGAGAAGCGCTTTGCCGGCGCGGCCGAGCCACTCGCCGTGCACGTCGGGCGTCGAGGCATGCCGCTCGGATACTCGAAGCCGCGCCGCCATCTCTGCCCGCACTTCTACCTGACCCATGGATCGAAGGGCCGCGTGCCGATCCAGGCGCCGCAGCTGCTGCGCACCCTCATGAAGCAGGAAGGCACGGTGAGCCGATGCGAGCTCCGCGGCGGGGTGCACCTCGACGCCGGCTACGTCAACGACCTGTGCCTCACCGGCCAGTTCAACGACTGCGTCTTCTACGAGGACGCCGCGGACTGACCGCGTGAGCCGAGCGCTCACCTATCCCGATGCCGTCGAGGCACTCACGGAGCGCGGGCGCTTCGGGATCAGCCTCGGCCTCGACCGAGTCACCAGGCTGATGGCCGAGATCGGCCATCCCGAGCTCCGCCTCCGCGGCGCCCTCGTCGGCGGCACCAACGGGAAGGGGTCGGTGGTGGCCATGACGCGCTCGGTGCTCGGCGCCGCGGGGCTGCGGGTCGGGACCATGCCGAAGCCACACCTGGTCAGCTACCGGGAACGGATCGCGATCGACGGTGCATCCATCTCCGAAGCCGCCTTCGCCGCGGCGATCGCTCGCGTGCTGCCGGCCATCGATCGAGTCGCCGCGATCGTGGGGCCCCCGACCGAGTTCGAGGCGCTCACCGCCGCCGCGATCGACGAGCTGGCGCGCCGGGAGGTGGATCTCGCCATCGTCGAGGTCGGGATGGGCGGCCGGCTCGACGCGACAAACGTCCTCGACCTGGGCGTCGCGGCCGTCACGAACGTCCAGCGCGATCACGAGGCACACCTCGGCTCGACGCTGGCGGCCATCGGTGGCGAGAAGGCGCCGATCATCAAGCCCGGCAACCTGGCCGTGACCGGCGCCACCGGCCGCGGCCTGAGACCGATCGTCGAGCGATGCGACGCGCTCGGTGTCCCCCTGCGTCGAGCCGGCCCTCGCCAGCCATACCGGACCGTCGTCCGCTCGACCGGATGGGATGGCGTCGTGGTCGACGCCACGACGCCGGGGGGCGACCTGCGCGACCTGCGCATCGGCCTCCTGGGGCGGCACCAGGCGGAGAACGCGGCCGTCAGCCTCGCCCTCCTCGATGCGCTCGCGGAGCGCTGGGGCGCCACGGTCGACGAGTCGACCGTTCGAGACGGGCTCGCCGCCGCTCAATGGCCCGGCCGCCTGGAGCTCCTCGACGGCACGAGGCTGGGCGTGGGACGCGTCCTCCTCGACGGCGCCCACAATCCGGCCGGCGCGGCGGCACTGGCCACCGCATTGGCCGATCTCGGCCTGCATCGACCGACGATCGTCTTCGGGGCAATGCGCGGCAAGAAGGTCGCCGCCGTGCTGCGAGCCCTCGCTCCGCTCATGCCCGACTTCGTGATGACGCGCGTCGCCGACGCCGGAGCGCACGACCCCGCCGACCTGGCGCGGGCGTGGGGCCGCATCGCGGGCGGGCGGGCGCGCATCGCCGCGACGCCCGACGCGGCGATCGCTCTCGCGCACGGCGGGAGCGACCCCATCGTGGTCGCGGGCTCGCTGTACCTCGTGGGCGCGGTGCGGGGCATGATCATCGCCAGCACGGAGGAGGCGTGATGGCACCGACCCTCGCGTTCGGCGATCGCACCTGGGTGATGGGCATCGTTAACCTCACCGACGACTCGTTCTCGGGCGACGGTCTCGCGCCAGGCGACCGGTCGAGCGACGAGGTGGTGCATGACGCAGTCGCCCAGGCACGGGCGTTCGCCGCTGCGGGTGCCGAGATCGTGGACGTCGGGGCAGAGTCGAGCCGGCCGCGCAACGCGTACGGGGAGCACTCGCCGGTGAGCGAGGAGGTCGAGACCGCGCTTGCCGTACCGGTGGTCCGCGCCATCGCGGCGGAGCTCGGCGACCGCGTCCTCGTCAGCATCGATACCTCGAAGGGTCGCGTCGCGACCGCGGCGCTGGCGGCAGGCGCATCGATCGTGAACGACGTTTGGGCCGCCCGGCACGACCCGGGGACGGCCACAGCGGCCATCGCGGCCGACGCGCACCTGGTGCTCATGCACAACCAGGACGGCGACGACTACCCCGATGGCCTGTTCGAGACCGTGGTCGCCTCGCTCTCGTCCGCCGTCGCGGCCGCCGAGGCCGCCGGCGTGGCATCCGACCGGATCGTCGTGGACCCGGGCATCGGCTTCGGCAAGGGCACGCAGGGCAACCTCGAGCTCCTCCACCGTCTCGCCGAGCTGAAGGCCGCGCTCGGCGGCCGGCCGCTGCTGGTGGGGACGAGCCGCAAGCGGTTCCTGGGCGAGCTGCTCGGTGGCACCCCGCCCGATGACCGGCTGGAGGGCACCGCGGCGACCGTCGCGCTGGCGATCGCTGCCGGAGCCGACATCGTTCGCGTCCACGACGTTGCGGCGATGGCGCGTGTCCGGACGGTCGCAGACGCCATCATTCGCCGATGACCGACCACCCGGACCGCCTCAGCCTGCTCGGCATGCGGTTCCGGGCGCGCCACGGCGTGCTGCCACACGAGAAGCTCAACTCACAGCGCTTCGAGGTCGACCTCGTGCTCCACGCCGATCTGTCGGCCGCGGCGACCTCGGACGACCTAGGAGACACGGTCGACTACGCGGCGCTCCACGAGCTGGTTGGCGCCATCGTGACCGGGCCGAGCTTCGACCTGATCGAGGGACTGGCCGGCGCGATCGCCAAGGCCGCGCTGGCGGCCACCGAGCCGAAGCTCGTCGGCGGCGTCGAGGTGCGCGTGCGGAAGCCGGACGCTCCCCTGGGTGGGGAGGTGGATACGGTCGAGGCGACGCTCATCAGGCGTCGCCCCGACCGCGGTGGCTCCTAGGAGCCGGGCAACTCGCCGAGCGTCACGTCGAGCTCGATCGTCGCGCCGTCGCGCAGCACGCTGAGCGAGATGGTGTCGCCCGGGCCGTACGGCAGGATGAGCATCGACAGGTCTGTCTCGGCCGTGATCGGGGTGCCGTCCAGCGCCACGATGACGTCGCCGGACTGCAGCCCGGCTGCCTCCGCCGGGCTACCCGGGAAGACCGCCTCGGTGCCGTCGGTGGTTCCAATCAGCGCCCCGAACTCGGCGTCGACACCAGCCTCGTCGGCCAGTGCGGGAGTGAGCGCCGTGTAGTAGACGCCGATCCAGGGTCGAGCGATCTCCTCGCCGGCGACGGCCTGGTCCATGATCGGCTTGGCGACGTCGATCGGGATCGAGAAGCCGAGGCCCTGCGCCTCCTCGCTGACAGCGGTGTTGACGCCGATGACCTGGCCCGCGCTGTTGACGAGCGGCCCGCCCGAGTTGCCCGGGTTGATGGCGGCATCGGTCTGGATCAGGTTACGCAGGACGTCGGAGCTGGCCTGCAGCGCGCTCGACGCGCGGATCTCGCGGCCGATGCCGGAGACCACGCCGGTCGTGACGGTGTTCTCGTACGCGCCGAGCGGATTCCCGATCGCGATGGCGAGCTGTCCGGGCTCGAGCGCCGCCGAGCTGCCGATCGGCGCGAAGGGCAGGTCGGTCGCCTCGATCTTCACGATGGCCAGGTCGGTCAGGGTGTCGATCCCGTACACCGTTCCGGCGAAGTCCCGCCCATCCTTGAGCACGACGGTCAGGTTCGTTGCGTCCTCGACGACGTGCCTGTTGGTGAGGATGAAGCCATTCGGGTCGTAGATGAACCCCGACCCGCTTCCGGTCGCCTCGCCGGCGGGACCGCCGACGTCGGCCTGGATCGTGACGACGGCCGGCGCGACTTCCGCGACGGCGCTGATGACCGCACTCGACTCGTCGATCGTCACGTCGGCAACCGCCGCCGCCTCTGGTGGCGTCGCGGGCTGCTGCCCGGACTGGTCCATGAGGTTGGCGACACCGACGGCCGAGAGGCCGCCGGAGACGATCCCGGCAACGACGGCAATGGCGATCACCGGCAGGGCGCCGGGGCCGCGTCGAGCCGGCCGTGTCGGCGGGGCGGTAGCTGCCCAGACCGTCGCCGGTGCCGGCGCGGGAGCGCGATACGGATCGCGCTGTGGAGTAGTGCCGTAGCGCTGAACCTCGACGGGTTGCGTCGAGTCGCGGTCGATTGGATGTGCCAGGTCGTCGGTCATTGGTTGGTGTTGCGTCCTTTTCGCTGCCTCGCCGGGCGGGCAGCCCTCACGCTACGGTTCCCGGGTTGCGCTCGGTGCGTCGAGCGCGTGAAGTTTCGTTGACCTTGGCGTCGGCCGCTGCCTCCTGCTCGGGCGTGGCGCTCCTCGGGAGCCTGATGCGGAACTCGGTGCCTCGACCGATCTCGCTGCCAACCTCGATCGTGCCTCCGTGCATCTCGACGATGGAGCGGGCGATGGCGAGGCCGAGGCCGCTGCCCGAGGCCCGTGCCTCCCCGGTGTTCGTGCCCCGGTAGAAACGCTCGAAGATTCGCGGCAACTCGTCCGCGGGGATACCCGGGCCGGTATCGCTCACCCTGACCTCGACCGCCTCGATGCTGTCCTCGACCGAGACCGATACGCCGCCGCCGCGCGGCGTGAACTTCAGGCCGTTGCCGACCAGGTTCGTC
Organism: uncultured Chloroflexia bacterium; assembly: GCA_963828485.1. Classification (GTDB taxonomy): domain Bacteria; phylum Chloroflexota; class Limnocylindria; order QHBO01; family QHBO01; genus JACDBZ01. The sequence continues at coordinate 763,526 of CAWHEV010000009.1, read as the reverse complement.
ATCAGCTGAACGATGCGCTCGCGATCGAATCGCAGCTCCACGGACTCGGACGGGACCACCGAGCCGAGCGAGACGCCGCGGGTGAGGGCCTCCTCCGAGAGGGCCTGCACCACGGCCTGGATGGGGTCGCGCAGGTCCCCGGTCTGCATGTCCAGCGGGAAGATCCCCGCGTCGATTCGCGACAGGTCGAGCAAGTTCGTGCTCAGCCACTCGAGCCGCCCGATCTGCTCGATCGAGCGCTCCAGGAACTCGTGCCGCGTCGCCTCGTCGACGTCGTCGGTGGACTGCAGCTCGGTGTACATGCGCAGCGCCGCGATCGGCGTTCTCAGCTCGTGGCTGACGTCGGCGACGAACTCGCGGAGCCGGTCACGGTCGGCCTCCAGCATGCGCAGGGTCCCGGAGAGCCGATCCGCCATCACGTTGAACTGCTGGCCCAGCTCGTCGATCTCGAGCACGCCGGATGGAACCGCGCGCTCGTCGAGCTGGCCCTGGGCCAGCCCACGGGCGACCCCGCGGAGACGGCTGATGGGGATCGTGAGGCCACGCGCCGCGATGACCCCGGTCACCACTGAGGCGAGCAGCGCGAGGAGGCCGGCACCGATGAGCGCGCTCGTGATCTGCTGCATCGTCTCGGCGCGTGCGGAGAACGGATCGCTGACGCTGACGAGATACTCGACTTGCGATCCGTCGGGCAGCTCGACGGGGACGCGGACGCGATACGGCTCAGCGTCGGCCTCGCGCCGCAGGCCCTGCGCCTCGAGCGCGCCCTCGTCCGGTGGAGTAGCCGTTGCGACGACGCGATTCGACGCGTTCACGATGGTGATGGTGGCGTTGAAAATCTCGGCTGCGAATTCGGCCGTCGGCGCGACAACGACCACGTCGCGCGTCTCCGGCGTCGCCATCAGATCCTCCCGCGAGCTGATCCGATCCCTGAGCAGGAGCGCCGTGGAGCCGGCCACAGTCTGCATCCGCTCGCGCGTCTGCTCGGCGAAGTACCCGGGCAGGATCTGCGTGATCGCCACACCCGATACGAGCAGGCTGACGAGCGCCACGACCGAGAGGGCCAGGACGAGCCGAACGTTGAGGCTCTGGAAGAGGGCGGCGGTGCTGCGCGGATCGAAGCGTTCCCATCGCGATGCGGTCGATGATTCGGCAGCCTCAGTCTTCGGCGAAGGCATACCCCACACCCCTCACCGTTCGGATGTAGCGCGGCTGGGAGGGATCGGGCTCCACCTTGTCGCGGATGTGGCTGATGTGCACATTGATCGTGCGCTCGTCCTGCTCGAGCGCATCGTCGTAGTCGCGTACCAGCTCGAGGAGCTGCGCGCGGGTGTAAACCCGGCCGGGTCGTGAGGCGAGGTGTCGCAGCAGGTCGAACTCGGTCGTGGTGAGACCGATGCGCGCGCCGTCCCGCGTCACCCGGCGACGCTCGAGGTCGATGACGAGGTCCTTGCGCCGCAGCGTCCGACCGGTCTGGGTGTCGGCCAGCTCGCCATACGCGCGCCGCAGCAGCGCCTTGATTCGGCTCACGAGCTCACGCACGTGGAACGGCTTGACCAGGTAGTCGTCGGCGCCCATCTCCAGCCCGACGACCTTGTCGACCTCATCGGCGCGGGCCGTCAGGAAGAGGACGGGAGCGTGTGATTCGCGCCGCAGCTGGCGGAGCACCTCGAAGCCGTCCATGCCGGGCAGCCGCACGTCGAGCACGACGAGGTCGGGTGCCGCATCGGCGAAGTTGGCGATTGCGTCCTCCCCCGTCGGCTGGACGATCACGTCGTAGCCTTCGCGCTCGAGCGCCACCTGGACGCCCCGGGCCACCGCCGGCTCGTCCTCGACGATCATGATCGTGCCTGCCATCGGCGCCAGTATAGGAACGGAGGGGCCGAAGGCACGATTGAGCCGATCTTCAGTTCCCTTAACCCAGGCCGGTTGCCCGCAGGGGGCGCCCGCGGTACCATTCCGCCTCGCATCACCATCGCAACCACCTGTTCGGTGCTGCCCGCCGCTCTCGCGAGCGACCGAGGCGCCCGAACCGCAGCCACCAGAGAGGATCACCACACACCGATGGACCTGGAGCTCACGCTCGACGCGCGCGAGGCGCAGGGCAAGGCGAACAAGCGGCTCCGCCGCGAGGGGATCGTGCCGGGCGTCGTGTACGGCAAGGGCTCCGAGTCGACCAACGTCCAGGTCGAAGCGAAGACCTTCGAGACCCTGTACCGCGCCGCCGGCCGAACCTCCGTCGTGAAGTTCCTCCTGCCAGGCGCGCAGAGCTCGACGAGCGGCTTCATCAAGAGCATCCAGCGGCATCCGCTGAGCGGCCAGGTCCTGCACGTGGACTACCTGCTCGTCAACCTCAACGTCGAGATGGAGGTCGACGTGCCGCTCGTCTTCACAGGCGAGGCCCCGGCGGTCGAGGAGACCGGCGGGACGCTGCTGCACAACTTGTCGAGCGTGCGCGTGAAGGCGCTGCCGAACAACATCCCCCACGAGATCGAGGTCAACGTCTCAACCCTCGTGAGCCTCGATGTGGCCATCCACGTCCGCGACCTGAGCCTGAATCGCGATCTCGTCCAGGTCCTCACCGATGGTGAAACGCTCGTGTCCGCGGTCGTCCCGCCTCGTGTCGAGGAGGAGCCGGAGCCTGTTCTGGCCGAGGGCGAGGAGCTCGAGGGCGAGGGTGCCGAGGGCGAAGAGGGCGCCGAGCCGACCGAAGGCGGCGAAGCTCCGACCGATGGCCGGGAGGCCGCGTCGGAGGACTCCTCCGAGTCCTGAGCGGTGGCATGATCGGCCGATGGCCGATCCGTCGCGACCGCCGATCACCATCGCCGACTTCGAGCCGCTCGCCCGCGAGCGCGTGGACCCGCATGCGTGGGACTACCAGGCGGGAGGGGCCGGCGACGAGCACAGCCTCGCCGACAACCTGGCGGCATGGGCGCGCATCCGGCTCAAGCCGCGCGTTCTCATCGACGTCTCGAGCCGAAACCTGACGACATCGGCCTTCGGTGTCCCGCTGGCGCATCCGATCGTTGTCGCGCCGACGGCGGCGCATCGGCTCAGCCATCCCGAAGGAGAGATCGCGGCGGCACGGGGCACCGCGGCCGCTGGCGGGCTCTTCACGCTCTCGACGATCTCGTCATCCCCGATGCAGGACGTCGCGGCCGCCGTTCCGGATGCTCCGCGCTGGTTTCAGCTCTACTCCCCATCCGACCGCGAGGTGCGCCGCGCGCTCGTCGATCGGGCAGTGGAGGCGGGCTTCGGCGCGATCGTGCTGACGGTCGATCTGCCGCTGCCCGGCAATCGTGAGCGAGACACCCGCAATACATTCGCGGTCGACCTCGGCGCACACCTGCCACCCGACCAGCCCGTCGATGAGGCTGGCATCGTGGTGCTGCCGACGCTCGACTGGGACGAGCTCGCCTGGCTGCGTTCGGTCTGCCCGATTCCGCTGCTGGTCAAGGGAGTCCTGCGGGCGGACGACGCGGTGCGGGCGGTGGACGCTGGCTGCGACGGGGTCTGGGTCAGCAATCACGGCGGTCGCCAGCTCGATACGGCGATCTCGGCCTCAGATGCCCTGCCGGAGATCGCCGAAGCGGTCGCCTCGCGGGCGCTGATCGTGGTCGATGGCGGGGTGCGCCGGGGAATCGACGTCCTGAAGGGGATCGCCCTCGGCGCGGACCTAGTCGCCATCGGCAGGCCGGCGCTGTGGGGGCTCGCCGTCGATGGAGCAGCCGGGGTCGAGCGCGTCATCGGAATCCTGCGCGACGAGCTTTCGCTGGCCATGGCCCTGAGTGGATGTCGCTCCATTTCCGAGATCGCTCCCGACCTCGTCGCCGGCGAGTGATGCGCGGCGGCATCCGAGACTCCGCCCTGCGTCGTAGGAACTGCAATGAGACTCCGCCTGAGCCGACGAACGGGGACCCTGCCTCACCGCGGCCTGTTGGCGGTCCTTCCGTTGCTGGTCCTCGTCGCGGCGTGCGGCACGGTGGAGTCCGGTGTCTGCGGATTGTCGACCTACGCGACCGAGCTCCAGGCTGATCTCCAGACGCTCGCCGGCCTCGATCCCGCACTGGTTGCGGAAGCGGGCAGCTCCGAGAACGCTGCCGCCACCCAGGCCATCGCCAACCTGGACGCCACCCGGGCCGAGGCGCAGGAGGCGCTCGACGCGGCGTCCGACGACGATATCGGCCTGGTGCTCGAGACGGCCTTCCAGGCCGCGCTGGATGCGACCGCCAGAGCGACGGATGCCCTTCAGAACGCGATCGAGTCGGGCGACCCGGTCACCGTGACCGAGGCACTCGACCTCGTCCAGCGCGCGACCGAGGCGATCGACGCGTTCCTGAATGCCGTCGCGGAGCGCGACGTCGAGTGCCCAGGGCCATCCCAGCAGCCTTCGCAGGCCGCCTCGGCATCGGCGGCGGCCAGCGCCTCCGCGGCTGCCAGCACGACCGAGGAGCCGACGCCGACGGAGGAGCCGACGCCGACGGAGGAGCCGACGGAGGAGCCGACGGAGGAGCCGACGCCGACGGAGGAGCCGACCCCGAGCCCGACGCCATCACCGACGGCAACGCCGACACCCACCCCGGAGCCGACCCCGTCTCCATCACCGAGCCTGTCGCCCACACCGAGCCCGTCTCCCTCACCTTCACCCACCGAGACGCCGACGCCTTCGCCGAGCCCGACCGCCAGCCCGACCCCGTCGCCATCGGCCACGCCGAGCCCGAGCCCGAGCGCAACCGAGAGCACGTCTCCGAGCGCATCGGCGACTGCCAGCGCCAGCACCTCGCCGGAGCCCTCACCGAGTTCCAGCTCGTCACCCGGCGAAACTGGCGGAGGACCCGTCATCTGGGTCACGCTCCTGGCCATGGCCGGCGGCGTGGCCGCGGTGTACTTCGCCTGGAAGCGCTGGATGGCCGCACCGAGCGAGGGGCCGGACGGAACCGGTGGAGCCCCGCCACCGCCTGACGAGCCGCCACCACCTGACCTGCCACCGGAGGACGTTCCACCCGGCAGTCCGCCTCCGACCGGGGCATGACCGTCGCGCGAACCGCAACGCATCGATTGCAGCGCCAAGCGCCTGTAGGATGACGCGACCCTAGCCTTCGGGAGGCCACGCCCAGGTGTCTCAGCAGCCCCTCGACGACATCCCGGTCTTCCTGTTCGTCGCGATCTTCATGGCGGTCAACCTGGCCGTCTACGAGGTCGGCTTCCGCATCGGACTGCGATCGGTGGCTCGTGGTGTGCAGAGCAGCGACGGCCCGACGGGCATGATCGTCGGATCCATCCTGGCGCTGATGGCATTCCTGCTCGCCATCACGATGGGCATGGCGTCCGACCGCTACGACGCACGGCGCGGCCTCGTGCTCGCCGAGGCCAACGCGCTTGGAACGACCTACCTGCGAGCGGGATATCTGCCGGAGCCGAACTCGTCGGAGATGCAGGATCTGATCAGGGAGTACGTGCCGCTGCGCATCGGGACGTCTGACAGGGTCCAGCTGGCGATGAACATCGAGCGATCCGAGGCCCTCCAGGCGGAGATGTGGTCGATCGCCGAGGAGGTGGCCCGCACGGAGGGATCCGATGTCACCGCACTCTTCATCGAGTCGCTGAACGAGGTCATTGACCTCCACGAGAACCGCATCGCCGCCGGCCTCTACGCACGGGTGCCGCCCACGATCCTGTGGCTGCTGGTGAGCGGCGTCGTTCTGAGTCTGGGCCTGGTCGGCTACAGCGCCGGTCTGAGCGGGCGTCGGAGCCCGGTCATCGCGACGGTGCTGGTGATCGCCCTGGGCGCGGTCCTCTGGCTCGTCGTCGACCTGGATCGGCCGGCCGAGGGGCTGATCCAGACCAGCCAGCAGCCGCTGATCGACCTGCAGGAGACGCTCGAGTCCTCTCCGTGACGATCGAGCCATCACGCCCGACGACGGGAAGCCGCCGATCCGCTAGGCTCGCGCGATGAGCGGCGATCCCATCAGCCTCCGCGAGACCTGGCTCGAACTCGACGGTCGGCGCCTGCTGTATCGGACGAACGCGGAGTCGCCGCCTCCGGCGGACGCCCCGGTGCTCATCCACGTTCATGGCTTCGCCATCTCGGGCCGATACCTCATGCCGACCGCATGGCGCCTCGCTCCGGAGTTCCGCACGTACGTTCCGGACCTGCCGGGCTTCGGTCGCAGCGAGCGGCCGCCGCGCCCCTTCGACATCCCGCAGCTGGCCGACGCACTGGCGCGATTCATGGACAAGGTCGGCGTCGAGCGCGCGACGCTGCTCGGGAACTCGCTTGGCTGCCCCATCATCGGCGAGTTCATCGATCACTTCCCGGACCGAGCCGAGCGGGCGATCTTCGTCTCACCCGCCGGCGGACTCTATAACCAGCCGCTTCCCAAGGGCCTCTCGCAGCTCATCGTCGATACCCTTCGGGAGCCGCCCGGCATGGGGAAGTTCGTCATCACCGACTATCTCGCCTACGGCCCGGTCGCTGTGTTCAACCTCATCCGCTCGATGCTCAGCTACCCGACGACCGAGCGGATCGCCAAGCTGACGCTGCCGACGCTCGTCGTGCTGGGCAGTCGCGATCCGTTCGTCAGCGAACGATGGGTCAAGCGCAGAGCAGCCGGGCTCCCGCACGTCACGGCGGTGACCATCCACGGGGCCGCGCACGCGATCAACTACTCGCACCCCGAGCAGCTGGCGAACGTCGTGCGGACCTGGATGGCCGATCGCCCGATCGTCGACGACCCGACGGCTCCCGGCCGAGCGCGCGTGTTCCTGAGGCCCGCCGAAGGCTGACTCGTGAGCGAACCGATCCCGAAGGGCGCGTCACGCTGCCGGCTGTGCGCCCCGCGCGCTTCGGACAACAGCGACAAGGAACGGGCTTGCCCGGGTGACTCCGCCACTGTCACGCGCTATATCACTAGTGATATATCCGCGGACGGGGCGAAGATCGACAACGGGACGACGGTGAATGTGTCCGCATGAGTCGGCTCGGACACGGACCGGTGGTGGCTTCACAGGCGGGCGCAGAAGGACCGCCGCTCGTCCTGCTCCATGGCCTCGCCGGCTCGGGCGCCTGGTGGAAGCGCAATCTGCCCGCCCTTTCCAGTGTGTTCCGGGTCACGACCATCGACCTGCCGGGATTCGGCTCCAGCCATCCGGACGCGCGCCTCATCCTCGATGAGGTGCCCGCCCAAGTGGCCGAACTGCTCGGCGAGCTGGGCATCGAGCGTGCCCACGTGATGGGCCACTCCATGGGCGGGCTGGTGGCCGGAGGCCTCGCGGCCGACCACCCCGAGCGCGTGGATCGGCTCGTCCTCGTGGACGCGGGGTTCCTGTCACTTGACCCGACGTGGCGGCACCGACTCACCGGTCCCCTGCGCACGTTGCCGTGGACCTCACCGACGATCCTTCCGGTCCTCCTGCGCGACCTGGCTCGCTCCGGACCGATGCGGATGGCCAGAGCCACCGCCGAGGTCCTCCGCAAGGACTGGCGTCACAAGCTGCCCGCCATCACGGCGCCGACGCTCGTGGTCTGGGGCGAGCACGATCACGTCTGCAGCCCGCGCATCGGCGAGGTGCTCGCGGCCACCGTCCCCGACGCCCGGCTGGTGGTCATCCGCGGTGCCGGCCACAACCCGATGTGGGAGAAGCAGGCCGACTTCGACCGCGAGGTGCTCGCGTTCCTGCGTGGCTAGCGGCCGGCGAGTGAGTGGAGCCGAAGGTGGGATTCGAACCCACGACCGACGGTTTACGAAACCGTTGCTCTACCCCTGAGCTACTTCGGCCCGCGCGAAGGCCGATTCTAGCCGATCCCATGCTGGGTGCCCCACCACGTCGTCGCGATCGTCGGCATGCTGCTGATCGACATCCTCGGGCCGGTGCTCCAGCTGCCCGAGTGGGTCGCTGACCTGTCGCTGGCGCGTCACTACGGTGAGCCGATGATCGGCAACTGGGACACGACGGGGATCGTCGCATCCCTGGCTCTGGCGATCGGCGGACTGCTGATCGCGGCCTGGGGCTTCAGCCGGAGGGATCTGCGGGGCTAGACGCATTCTCCGGCGCGGGCCAGCCGTGGATGAGCTCGTCGTGGTACCGCGGCGGGCCATCCGCGGCCGCTGACTTCGGGACCGGCGCCATCGGCGCCTTGCCCTTCGAGGCGAGGACGAAGTAGGCGCAGACATCGGTCAGCGGGCAGATGCCGCAGATCGGTCGGGGCGCGCGGCAGGTGTGACGGCCGTGGCGGATCGTCTCGACGTGGAACGGGTACATCTCGTCGGGCGCGAGCACTTCCTCGAGCAGGTCGTGCGCCCGCGGGGGCGGCGTGCGCGGCGGCAGCATCCCGAGCCGCGTCGCCACCCGGTGGACGTGCGTATCGACCGGCATCGCCGGCCGCCCGAACCCGAAGAGCAGGATGATCGACGCCGTCTTGCGACCGATGCCGGGAAGGTCGGTGAGCCAGGCGCGTGCCTCCTCGAGCGGCCACTCGCCGAGGAAGCCCAGGTCCCAGCTTCCGTTCGTCGCCGCGTGGACCTCGGCCAGCACGTGATGGATGCGCCGTGACTTCGTCGGCGCGAGCCCACCCGGCCGGATGACGTCCTCCAACTCGTCGGTCGGGGCGGCAAGCACCGTGTCCCAGTCGGGGTAGGTGGCCCGGAGCGCCGTGAAGGCGCGGAAGGAGTTCACGTCGGCGGTGTTCTGGGAGAGGATCGTGAGCACCAGCTCGCTGACCGTGTCGACGCGCGGCCCGGCCCATGTCGGATGCTCGTAGCGTTCGCCGAGGCGCTCCAGGACGACGTCCGCCAGGCGGCGGCGCTTTCGCCGATCTGCGGCTCGCTTCTGCGGGCTGGGACCGCGCGCCATCGACTGATGCGCGCCTAGGGGCGCGCGAGCTCCAGGCCGACGTCGACGGTGCGGGCCAGCCGACCGGCCGCGGCGATGAGCAGGCGCTCCGTCTCCCGCATGGCATCGGCGAGCTCCATCGGCCGGTCGATGATCGGCTGCACTACGGCGATGCTCGTGGCCGCGTCGAGCGCCTCCGCGCCCGGGCCCAGGGAGCCGCAGAGCAGGACGACCGGCGTCTCGCGTGAGCGGGCGAGCATCGCGACGCCGACCGACGCCTTCCCGTGCAGCGACTGCTCGTCGGCTCGCCCCTCCCCGGTGATCACGAGATCGGCCTCGACGAGCGCCTCCGCCAGCCCGACGAGTCCCGCCACCACCTCGACACCGGGGCGGACGTGAGCCGCGGTGAAGCCAAGGAGTCCGGCCGTGCTGCCACCGGCCGCCCCGGCGCCCGGCAGGTCGGCCACGAGACGGCCGGTGGCCACCTCGATCGCCCTGCCGAAGGTGGCCAGTGCCGAATCGAGCGCGGCGACCGCCTCCGAATCGGCACCCTTCTGCGGGCCGTACGTCGCGGCGGCACCGCGCGAGCCGCAGAGCGTATTCGTGACGTCCGAAGCGATGACCAGCTCGACGTCGGCGAGGCGCGGGTCCAAACTGGCGGCGTCGATCCGGTCGAGGTGGGCGAGCCCCGCTCCACCCTCGGGGACGTCGGCGCCCGATCGGTCGAGGAATCGGACACCGAGCGCACGAAGCATGCCCGAGCCGCCGTCGGTCGTGGCGGAGCCGCCCAGGCCCACAGTGATGCGCTCGACACCCGCCTCGAGCGCGGCCCGGATGAGGTCGCCGGTGCCGTGCGTCGAGGCGCTCCGCGCGCTCGACGGGGTCCGCTCCTCCGCTGCCAGGCGCGCGAGGCCCGATGCGGCAGCCATCTCGATGAAGGCGACGCGGCCCTCGTCGAGCAGGAGCCAGTCGGCGCTGATCGGCCGACCCAGGGGATCGACCGTCTGGATGGACCTTCGCTCCGCGGCTGCCCCGAGCGCGTCGGCCACGGCCGCGAGCGTACCCTCGCCACCGTCGGCCATCGGCTTGCGGATCACTTCGTCGTCGGGTCGCTCGCGAGACCAGCCGGCGGCGATGGCGCCGGCCACGTCGACCGAGTCGAGCGCCCCGCCGAAGGAGTCCGGGGCCACCACGACTCGAAGCGCTTGCCCGCGGGAGTCGGTCATGTACCGCAAGGATACCGACTGCCCCGGCGGTGGGACCGCACCGCCGGGGCTCGAGGACGCGCCGAACGGTCGGTCAGGTCACGCGCGTGGCCCTGGCCGCCGGCGCGCGGCGCTCCGGTCGACGCCGGCGATCGATGACCAGCACCAGCGCGATCGCGGCCACCGCGACGAGCGCGATCCCGATGATCGCGGGCATCGCCGCCGGAGCCACAAAGCCGGCCGGGCCGATCACGATCGTGGTCGGCGGAGATGTCTCGAAGACGCTGTGGGTCACCCGGAGCTGCCACTCGCCCTCGATCGGCAGCGCGAGGTTGGCAGCCCACTCGCCGTTCCCGAGGCTGGCCGCGGGCACCGTGACGACCTCGTCGGAGCCATCCAGCGTGGCCGTGAGCTGCACCTGGCCGTGGTCGACCGGCGTCACGCCATGCTGCATCAGGATGAAGCGGAGCTCACGCTCCTCGCCGGCGACGGGTGGGCCGCCGTCGATCGGGCTCATCGTGACCTCGGCGAAGTTTCCCGCCGCTGCGGGCATGGCTCCCAGGGCCAGGATGGTCGCAAGCGCCGCGAGCATGGCTGCGAGACGGGTCAGTGGTCGCATGGTTGGAACCTCTTGTGGGTGGTCGTGGCGGGCCGTTGCCATCGATACACCGCTCGCCCCGGTGCGGTTCCTCAAGGCTCGATCGACTCGGCGATGCGCAGCGTCTCGACCAGGCCCAGCCCGGACTCGATCCGGTAGAGGACGTCGCCGGCCTGCCAGACGAGCGTGTCGCCGGCCAGCCGGCTGCGGGTCGACGAGGTCCTGCCTGAGGGATCGTTGAACCACACCAGGTGCGGGGGTCCCTCGATCCAGTACGCGGTGACGCCGTTCACCTCGAGCGTGGTCACCGTGTGCTCGCCCTCGACCGCCAGCTTCATGACCAGCTCTCGGTCCAGGGCACCGTCGATGACCTGGACCAGGAGGCCGATGCCGCGGTTGCCCATCTCCGGCAGGTCGTCGCTGGCGGCGTACACGAGCGAGAGCACCCGATGGTCGCCCAGCACGTAGGCCTCGTCCGGCGCGCCGAGAAGGGCCGGAATCCCGGCGGCGACGTCTCCGGGCACGATCTCCTCGCCGAGGGACAGGCGCGTGGCGAGCGGCTCATCGGGCACGGCAGGGCTGGGTAGCGATGGCGCGAACGTCAGGCGCAGGCTCGGAATGGCGATGACCAGCGCGGTCGCCGCGGCGACCACGAGCAGGGTCGCGAGGATCGCGAGGACGAGCGCTCGCGGCCAGGCAGACGGGATCCAGCGCCGCGAGGGTCGCGAACGCACCGCCTCGATTACCGCGGGCCGCAGATCGGGCGTGGCGGGGAACTCGATCTCGTTGGCGAGGTCGAGCAGGGCGGCATCCAGCCGATCAGTCATCGAGCCACCACCGATCGAGCGATGCGGCCAGGCGCGATCGCGCGCGGGAGAGCCGCGACTTCACCGTCCCAGGTGCGACGCCCGCGAGCGCGGCGATCTCCGCCTCCGACAGGTCGAGGAAGTAGCGGGCGCCGATGACGAGACGATCGTCGGCGGACAGCGCGTTGACCGCTGCCAGCAGGCTCGCGCGACGCTCGGCGATGAGCGCCAGCTCCTCCGGCGATGGGGCCGCGGCATCGCGAGGCGTCGCCTCCTGCGCGCGCAGCTGGAGCCCACGGCGCCGTCCGGCGGACCGGCGTCGGTTGCGCGCCCCGTTGGCCACGATGCGCAGCAGCCACGGCCGAAACGGTGCCCCGTCACGGAAGCGGGCGAGGGCACCGAACGCGCGGACGAAGGCCTCCTGGGTGGCGTCCTGCGCCTCGGCCGCGTCGCCGAGGACGAGGTAGGCGGTGCGAAAGGCCATCTCCTGATGTGCCATGACAAGCTCTCCAAAGGCCGACGCGTCCCCGCGTCGGGCGCGCGACACCAGCTCGGCTTCGATCGGTGGACGGTCCTCCACCCTCTCAGTACCCCGCTCGGGCGCCGGCGGTTCCGCCGGGGAGCCCGGCGGCCGCGGCTTCAGGCCGCGAGCCTCATCGGGCCTTGAGGGCGGCTCGCCGCGCGGCGTAGGCCGGGACGCTCGCGATGGGCGGGCGGATCTCGTCACCGATTTCGCGCACCTCGAGGCTGAAGCTCTGCTTGCCGGTGTTGATCAGCTTCATGCCGCGGCCGACCTCTGTCAGGAGCTCGATCCGATGCCGCTCCTCGAGCTTGCGAATGGCGCCCTGGAGGATGACATAGGCCATCTGCGACAGGTTCGGCAGGGGCTGGTTGCGGTGGATGCGCCGCTCGAGGTCGACCTGGCCCAGCGCGGAGAGGCCAGCATGATCAAGGATGTCGATGAGGAGGCCGATCTCTACCGCGTAGCCGGTGAAGAACGGGAGCTGCTCGAGAAGCGCACGACGGCCGGCGTACTCGCCCGCCAGCGGCTGGATGACGCCCGACAGCTCGGGGAAGAACAGGTTGATGAGCGGCCTCGCCATCAGCTCGGTGACCCGTCCACCGCCCTCGGCGAGGAGGGCGTCGCCCTGCCGGATCGGTCGCTGGTAGAAGCCCTTGACGTAGTGCAGCTGCGGCTCGGCCAGCAGCGGCCCGAGCAGCCCGTAGACGAACCGTGGCTGGATGTTGCTGATATCGGTGTCGACCCAGGCCACGATGTCGCCGTCCAGCACATGCAGGCTCTTCCACAGCGCCTCGCCCTTGCCGGTGTGGGTCCCCACCTCGGGCAGGATCTCCGGATGCCGAAAGACCGGGACGCCGAGCTCGGTGGCGATCTCGACCGTTCGGTCGGCGCTCTCCGAGTCGATCACGACGATCTGGTCGATGAGCGGCGCCCGATCCATCAGGGCGCTCTTCACGCGCTTGATGACCGTGCCGATCGTTCGCTCCTCGTTGAGCGCGGGCAGCCCGACGCTGATCGTCAGGTTCTGCCGTTCCTTGAGCGCGATGAGCTTGGAGATGTCGGCGAACTCGTGGGCGTGGAAGGTGTTCTCCGCAAACCATTTGTCGACGACCACCGGCAGGGATCGGCTGCGCTCGACGAACGCGTCGGCGTGGGCCAGCGTTCCCTCGCTGGCACGCAGCTCGTCGAAGGTGGCCAGCCCCACCGACTGCTTCGTCTTGACCACGATGACGGTCGGCTTCGCCTTGCTGGCCACCGACTCGGCCAGGGTGCCGAAGAGGTAGCGGCCATCGGGAGCCGCGTTGCTCGGGTGGGCCGAGGCGCCCATCACCACCAGGTCGTGATTGGCGGCCTCGCGGATGATCGCGGTCCGCACGCTGGTCGCCTCGCGGATGAGGCCCGTCGCACGGCGGGTCCCGGCGTGCTCGCGGACGAAGGCGTCCACGGCAGCCTGCTCGCGCTCCACGGCGCGCTCGCCGATCCCCTTAGGCACGACGTGCAGCACGACGACCTTCGCGCCGAAGCGCCTCGCCATGTCGCGGCTGATGCGCATGGCAAGCTCCGCATGCGGTCCACCCCGGACCGGCACCAGGATCGACTGCACCCGTTCGAGCCCGCGCTGCTTGACCACGGCGATGTCGCACGGAGACTCGCGGACGACCGCATCGATGGTTGGCGAGAAGACCGCCCGCGGTCGCGCGCGCCCGCCCGCGAGGGTCATCTCGTCCGCCTCGGCCTGCGCGCGGGCCGTCTGCGACGGAGTCGGCGGCCCGCCCCATCCGAAGATCACGAGGTCCGAGCTCTCCTCGCCGACCGCCTCGATCACCCCATCGGCGGCATAGCGCCCGATGCGGACCAGGGTTCGAAGCTCGACTCCCTCCTCGTCGCCGAAGTCGAGGACGCGCTGCAGGAGGCGGCGCGCCGTGCGCGCCTGGGTGGCGCCCTCGGACAGGCTGACTCCCTCGGGGACCTCGACGATCCCGAGGGCGGTGATCTCCGTCTTGCGGCCGTTCGCGATGCCCGCGCCGATGCGGACGAGATCGTGGGCCGTCCGCGGGTTGGCGAGTGGCAGGAGAATGCGGTAGGGCTTTCTGCCGCGGGCGGCGGCCATCAGGCGCCAGCCGCCGCTCGGGCCTCACGCCACCGCGTCACGAGGTAGGGCTTGAGCTCCTCGAACTGCCGCGCCTGGTCGTCGATCACGCGCTCGGCCTGGTCTGTGGTCATCTCCAGCGTGTCGGTGATGAAGCCCGCGGTGCGGCCGAAGTAGAGCGGGGTCAAGGCGGCCAGAAGCCGCTCACGATCGACACCCGGCCGGTGGAAGGCGACCAGGGTGTCGTAGAGGCAACGGACCCACAGTTCGGGGGTGAAGTGAAAGTTCGCCGGATCGTCGGGCATGTCCAGCGCGAGCACTCGGTCCAGCTGCTCAGGAGCGAGCATCTCGGCCCATGTGTCGCGCTGCGTGAGCCGCGCCTGCTCGAGGTTGTCGACCAGCTTGGCGTGGTTGACGCTGATCTCCTCGGGCGCCACCACGCGTTCGAACCCGTACTCCGGGATGGGATGCGAGCCCTTGACGCGCATCCAGCGGTCCTCGTACAGGCCGGCCAGCTTGAACAGCGTGCCCACGACCTGCCGGAACATCGGCCCGAGATCCGAGGCCGGGTCCTTGGCGTCGTGGATCTTTGCTCCCAGCCGGGCCTGGCAGACGGCGAAGCCCTCGTTGATGGCCGAGTGAGTCATCCAGATGTCGATCCCGAAGCGGGCGCTCAGCTCGTCGAACGTGTCGAGCTCCAGGTAGCGGGCGACGAGGTCGCCGGAGACGCCGAAATCGCCGCCGATGGGCTGGCGTATGCGGGCCCCGTACAGGGCCCGCGTCAGTGGGTAGCTGATGTTGTTGGTGATCGTGCCGTCGTACTTGTAGCGCGCGTACAGCGGCGCGACGAAGTCGTAGCCGCCCTTGAGGATCGGCCCGGCGAGCAGCTCGACCCACTCGGGAACGATCGACCGCAGGTCCGAGTCGACCATCACCATGGCCTTGACCTTGAGCTCCCGCGCGACTTCGAACAGGGCGCGAACGGCGGTGCCCTTGCCGCTGGTTCCCTGGTACGTGAAGCTGATGCGCTGGAGCTTGTGGCGCGGCGAGACGAGGATCACCTTCTCGAGGTAGTCCGGGCTCTCCGTGCTGACGGCGACGCGGGGCGTATCGTCGGGCGATCCGCCATCGCTGTTCACCATGATCGGCTTGAGCTCGGGGAAGTACTGCACCATTCCGGCGGTCGTCGCCCGCACCACGTAGCCGATTGTCTCGGCGTTGCCGAACGACGGGATGCCCACCATCAGGTCTGCGCTGCCGACTCGCCTTACCTCGGCCAGGCCATCGGCGTCGAGCGCGGAGGGCAGGGCGGCAGGCGGATTGGACGTCAGGGCGAGCCTCCTGGGGCGTACGGCAGATGGGAGCTCGATGGACGGCCCGATGGTAGCACGCGGCCGATCCGTTCCCGGGCCTGGCGTCAGTCCCGGATGCGCTTGATGCGCTGCCTCCGGCCGAACACGCCGGCCACGATGCCGTGCGGCGCATCGGCCCGAATCGGCAGCTCGAGGACGTCCTTGTTCTCCTCGCCGGGCAGGTAGCGCGAGTTCTGGTGCCTGGCCAGGTAGTGGGTGAAGCCGCTCTCGCGCCACCCCGCCAGCCAGCCGGCGACCGGATGCTTCACGATCGGGCTCAGACGCAGGCCCTCCCCTTCGTCGATGACGGATTCGAGCAGGCGGCGCCGCTCCTGGAACGGGACGTCGGTCAGGGACTCGCCGTCGAGCTCGACGAGGTCGATCGCCACGAACACCGCGCCGCCGGTGCGGCCGAGGGGTCGGTCGCCGCGGACGCCCTCGACGACCGCGCGGTCCGCCGTCAAGCCGACGGCGAGGAACTGCGCCGCGGACGCATCCTCGACGGGCTTGCCGGCCTCATCGGTGAGCGTCACCCCGTCGCCGTCGCAGCGGGCCATCAGGCGCTCGCCCGGCCAGCGGGGCTCGAACAGCCAATCGACGCTCTCCACCTCGGCCCGTGCCTCGACCGCGCGCTGCGGGAGGATGGGGCTCATTCGCGTGCTTCGGATCCATACAGGTCGAGCTGGCCCTCCTCGACCGTGGCCCCGACCTCGCTGCGGATCGACTCCCAGGCGTCGAGGTCCCACTCCCCGACGAACGTGATCGCCGTTCCTTCGCGACCGGCTCGGCCCGTCCGCCCGATGCGATGGACATACGTGTCGGCGTCCTCGGGGATGTCGAAGCTCAGCACGAACGGCAGATCGGTGATGTCGAGGCCGCGGCTGGCGACGTTGGTGGCGATCAGGAACTGGATCTTGCCCGCGCGGAACGCGGCGAGCGTCCGATCGCGCTCGCGCTGGGAGAGGCCGCCGTGGAGGGCGGCGACGTTCTTGCCACGGCGCTTGAGCGTGGTGGCCAGCCGGTCGACCCCGATCTGGGTGTGGCGGAAGACGAGGAGCCGGTCGAACCCGTAGTGCTCGTTGAGCTCGACGAGCGCGGCGACCTTGTCCTGCTCGGCGACGAAGTAGACGAGCTGGCGGACGGTCTCGACGGTCTTGAGGTCCGGGCGCACGGTCACCTGCGCCGGGTTGCGCTTCATGAACCGATCGCAGATGCGGAGGATCGCGTACGGCATGGTCGCGCTGAACAGCGCGGTCTGCCGATCGCGCGGGCAGCGCGCCAGGATCGTCTCCACGTCGACGATGAAGCCCATGTCGAGCATGCGATCGGCCTCGTCGAGGATCACGGTGTGGACGCGGTCGAGCAACAGCTCGCGGCGACGGACGAGGTCGAGGACGCGGCCCGGCGTGCCGATCACGACCTGGGCGCCACGCTTCAGCGCGTCGATCTGTCGGTCCATCGACGAGCCCCCGTAGATCGCCACCGTCCGGATGCCCCGGAACCGGCCGATGCGCGCGATCTCCTCGGTGACCTGCACGCACAGCTCGCGGGTCGGCGTCAGGATCAGGGCCTGCACGTGCTGGCTGCTCGGATCGATCTTCTCGACGATCGGTATGCCGAACGCGGCGGTCTTGCCGGTCCCGGTCTGGGCCTGGCCGATGAGGTCCTCACCACGGCGCAGCGGCGGGATGGAACGGTCCTGGACCTCCGTGGGGGTGTGGAAGCCCATCTCCGCGATGGCGCGGGCGATCGTGGGCGGCACCTCGATCTCTCCGAACCGGTATCCGGTGGCCGCGGCGCGCACCGCGGTCTCGAGCTCCGAGGGCGTATTGGTCTCGATGTCGGGCAAGTGAGCTCCGCAAGATGAGGTGGGGCGCGACGTCGGCGTTGGCGTGTTCCGAGCGTCGGCAGCCGGCTGCGCGCGGGTCCTCCGGCGCACGCCGATCGAGCCGATCGTATCACGCAGCGGCCCATGGCTTGACGGCCGCACAGGTGCTACATGATACTCAGTCTCGCCATGCCGATCGCCGTCGCTGCACTCCTCGTCTCGGCCAGTGCCTTCGCCTCCGCCCTCGCCGGTGGAGTGCTGGCGATGCGGGCCGTCAGCCAGGTCGGCCTGATCATCGCGTTCGGAGCAGGCATCCGCATCGGTGCCGCGTTCTTCGACCTCATCCCCGAGAGCGTCGAGCACCTTGGAGGACTCGACCTGGCGATGATCTTCACCGCCGTCGGATTTCTCGCCTTCTACGCGGTCGAGAAGCTGACGACGCTCCACGTCGGCCACGAGACGGCAAGCGAGCTCGACCACGGCGAGGCGGAGCACCATCACATCGGCTTCATCGGCGCGGCGGGGATGAGCCTCCACAGCTTCCTCGATGGCGTGGCCCTGGCTGCCGGCCTGACCGTCGGTGGCGGGCTCGGTCTCGTCATCGGGTTCGTCGTCGTCGTTCACCGCTTCAGCGACGGCATCGGCATCGTGAGCCTGCTGCTCGCGAGCCGCACGCCGCGCGACGAGATGGCGCGCTGGGTCGGCCTGGTCGCCATCGCTCCGGTGATCGGGGTCATGGTCGGCCTGGTGCTGCCGGTGCCCGACCAGGTGCTGGGCGCGATGCTGGCGGTCTTCGCCGGGTTCTTCCTCTACATCGGTGCCGCCGAGCTGCTGCCCGAAGCGCATCGGAGCGACCGCTCGCAGTGGGTGGTCGTCGCCACGCTGCTGGGCGTCGCGGTCATCTACGGGTTCTCGGCCTTCGCCGGGTTGGTTGGCGCACATTGACCCGGGACTCGGCTGCCGACCGACTTCGCGATGCCGGCGAGCGTGTCACGCGCCAGCGGCTCCTCATCGCCGATGCGTTGGCGGCCGTCGGCCGCCAGGTGAGCGCGCAGGAGCTCTACGAGCGGCTACGGCGACGCGATCGCCACATCGGTCGCGCCACGACCTTCCGCGCCCTCGAGGCCCTTGTCAGCGCCGGGGTCGCGCGGCGGATGGAGCTGGAGAACCATGTCTACGGCTACATCGCCTGCCGCGCCGACCACCATCACCACCTCGCCTGTCAGCGGTGTGGCCGCGTGGAGGAGATCGGCGAGGGGTACGTGGCGCCCGTCACGCGCCGAATCGAGACGGAGCTCGGCTTCCGGATCGACGACGCGCGGCTCGACTTCTACGGGGTCTGCGCCGACTGCGCGGCGAGGGCGAGCGCCTAGCCGGCCGTGGCCGCGACGCGCTGGGGCGGGACGACGGAGGACCCGTCGGTCGCGCGATCACCATAGCCATCGGGATGCGTCTCGCGCCAGGCCCACGCATCGGCAAGCATGTGCTCGAGGGTGGAGTGAATCGGTTGCCAGCCGAGCTCGCGGCGCGCCCGACGTGAGCTCGCGACCAGGACCGGCGGGTCGCCCACCCGCCGCTTGACCGGCCGCGCGGGGATCCCTCGACCGGTGACGCGTCGCGCGGCCTCGACGACCTCGCGGACGCTGAAGCCCGCGGCCGAGCCGAGGTTGTAGACCTCGAGGGAGGCATCGGCCTCACCGGTCGCCTCCAGCGCAAGCAGGTGCGCGTTGGCGAGGTCGCGAACGTGGATGAAGTCCCGGATGCAGGTGCCATCGGGTGTCGGGTAGTCCTGCCCGAAGATCTGCACGTGGGTCGCCTCGCCGGCCGCGACGCGCAGGACCAGCGGCATGAGATGCGTCTCCGGATCGTGTTCCTCGCCGTTGCGCTCGGTGGCGCCGGCGACGTTGAAGTAGCGCAGGCTGATGGCGCGGAAGTCGTGCGCCGCGCAGAACCAGCGCATGGCGCCCTCGAAGGCGAGCTTCGTCTCCCCATAGGGGTTTATCGGCTGCGTCCGATCCGCCTCGGCGATCGGCACGCGGCGCGGCTCGCCGTAGACCGCTGCCGTCGAGCTGTAGACCAGCCGGGTGACACCGGCCGCGCGCATGGCGTCGAGGAGCGTGACGCCGCCGGCGACATTGACCCGGTAGTAGAGGCCGGGATCGACCATCGACTCGCCGACGAGCGATCGTGCCGCGCAGTGCAGGACGGCGTCCACTCCGTCGGCGAGGATCGCCCTGACGCGCGTCGCGTCCGAGATGTCCCCGACCACCAGGCGGGCACCGTCGGGAACGGCTCCGGCGTGGCCGCTCGAGAGGTTGTCGTACACGACGACTTCGTGCCCAGCCTCGACGAAGCGTTCCACGCTCGTCGATCCGATGTAGCCGGCTCCCCCGACGACCAGGATCTTCAATCCACCATCTCCTCGACCGTCCTAGCCCGCGACGGCCAGCGTGGCCGGCGTCGCAGCCGACCGAGCCAACGCCTGCGACAGGTTCGTGGAGACGCGGGTGGCGCCCGCAGCCATCGCCTCCATCAGCTGGTCGCTGGTCCGGAATCGGCCGGCCGACTTGACACCCAGCCGCGGCCCGACGCTGTCCCGCAGGAGTCGCGTGCGGGCAACGCTCGCGTTGGCCGTGGCGTCGCCTCCGCTGGTGACGACGTAGTCGGCGCCGGCACGCTCGGCCAGGTGGCATGCCTTGCGGACGAGATCCTCGCCCAGGGGCGCCGGCTCAACGATCACTCCGGCCGCGGCGAGCGCGGAGTGCGCCATATCGACGACGGCCAGCATGTCGTTGAACACCGTCTCGTCGTCGCCGGAGGCGAGGGCGCCTCCGTTGAGGACGAAGTCGATCTGCGTCGCGCCCTGCTCCAGCGCTCGAGATGCCTCGAAGGCCTTCACGCTGAGCAGCTGGCTGCCATGCGGGAACCCGATGACCGTGCCGAGCGCGATGCGGGTGCGGCCCAACCGGCGCTTCGCGGCCTTGACGAGCCACGGGTTGACGGTCAGGGCATCGAGCTCGTGCTCGCTGGCGAGTGCCACGGCTGCGTCTAGGTCGGCGATCGAGGCGTTGGGCTGGGTGACCCGGTGCTCGAGCCGCAGGGCACGACGCGCGCTGGCGGTCATCGAATCGCGATCCCTCCGGTCGGACACGGACACTGATGAAGGCGTTCCGGACTCGGGTCCGGACGGCCGATTGTAGCAGCGTCCCTCTCTGATTCAGCCATGGGGCCCCGATGGCCGCCGGGCACCGGTGACTGCTGTCACCGCCCGCGGGCGAGGTCGAGGAGGATCGATCGCCGGTTGCGGCTCGGATCCTCGAGCACCAGCTCGGTGAGGTGGTCGAGGAGCCGGCCGAGCTCCGGGCCTGGCTTCATGCCCAGCTCGCGCTGGAGGTCGTCCCCGTCGATCGCGAGGCGACGATCGATCAGCAGCCCAGGTTCACGCTCCTCCTGCCCGGCGATGCGGCCCTCGAGCTCGGACTGGTTGGCGTTCCCCGCGGCACCGACTCCCGAAGCGATGCTGTCGGCCCTGCGCAGTGCGAAGAGGAGGTCGCGATCCACCCCGGACAGACGCCGGATGAAGCGACGCACGGCGGCGTCCGTCCACGCACTCTCGTACTCGTACATGTGGTGCCGGATGACCCCCACGATGCGCTCCGACCGAGCTCGGGGGAAACGGAGGCGTCGGAGGACGGTATCGGCGAGATCGGCTCCGACCTCCTCGTGACCGATGAAGTGCCCTTCGCGCAGCGTGGTCGCCTTGCCAAGGTCGTGGAGCAGGGCGGCCAGGCGCAGGTCCCGCTCATCGGCCGATGCGGCATCGACCGCGCGCAGGGTGTGGTCGAGCGCATCGCCCGGAATCACCTTGGACTGGGGCACCCCGCGCAGCGCGGTGAGCTCCGGAAGGATGACCCGAAGCAGCCCGAGTCGCTCGAGCAGGAGCAGCGCCCGGGATGGCATATGATCGCCGGAGAGGATCCGCTGCAGCTCGTCACGGATCCGCTCCCCGGAGACCGTCGCCACGGTGGGAGCCAGCGCCACGATTGCCGCCTCGGTCGGTGGGTCGATGCTCATCCCGTCCCGTGACGCAAGCCTGGCGGCGCGCACGAGCCTGAGGGCGTCCTCCCCGAAACGCTCGCGCGGGTCGCCGACGGTCCGCAGCAGCCGGCGCTCGAGGTCGCGCTCACCTCCGAACGGGTCGAGCAGGCGGCCGCGGCCCGCCGCGAGGTCGGCCGGCAGCCAGGCCATGGCGTTCACGGTGAAGTCCCGCCGCGCCAGATCGTCGGTCAACGACGCGCCGAAGCGGACCTCGTCCGGCCGCCGGTTGTCCCGATATCCCTCCTCGGTGCGATACGAGGTCACCTCGACCACCGGCGGACCGACGATGGTCACCGTGCCGAACCGGTTCTCCCAGGTCGCTCCCGGGATGAGCCGCGCGACCTGCTCCGGGCGCGCGGACGTCGCGGCGTCCCAATCGGCGCGCGGCCGACTGAGCAGGTGGTCGCGCACGCAGCCACCGACGAGGACGGCCTCGTGGCCCGCATCGGCCAGGGTGGCGAGGACGTCGACCACCAGCGGAGGCAGGTCGACGATCATGAGCTCTCGGCCGGGCTCCACCGCGGCGCTCTTCAGCCGGCCGGGCGTGACGGCCTGACCGGCTCCAGGAAGAGGAACGTGCGCCAGGCGTCGTTCCGCTCGTCGGTGAGATAGGTACCGAACAGGTATCGAAGGTCGGCCCGCGGGGCGCGTGGCTCGCGCATCAGCCGCATGCGCGCCTCGGCGACCGTCTTGCCGCCCTTGCGGTGGTTGCAGGCGCGGCAGGCGGCGACCAGGTTCTCCCACTCATGCCGCCCACCCCGGTGCTTGGGGGTGACGTGGTCGATGGTCAGGTCGCGGCTGGCCTTGCCGCAGTACTGGCACGTGTGCCGGTCGCGGCTGAACACCTCGCGGCGGCTGAGCCGGACGCGCGGCTGCGGGCGTTTGACGTGGTACTGCAGCCGGATCACCGACGGCGCCGAGATCGCGAGCGTCGGGGTGTGGATGACCTGATGGTTGTTCGCCAGGAGCTCGGCCTTGGAGGCGCCGAGCAGCCGGAAGGCGCGCCTGATGTCGCAGACGTTGAGTGGCTCGTAATTCTGGTTCAGCACCAGGACGGCGGCGTTGATCATCGAACCGAGTTCCTTCCTGCGGCCGATCATACCAACGTCGCGCCGATCGTCCCCCACCTCAGATCGGCGAGATGGCCGTGAGCGCGGCCCGGAGTAGAATGCGAGGCTGATATGACCACGATCGAACGATCAACCTGGACTACCAAGGTCGGGCTGGCCCGCATGCTCGCGGGCGGCGTGATCATGGACGTGGTGACGGCCGAGCACGCCCGGATCGCGGAGGAGGCTGGCGCCGTGGCGGTCATGGCCCTCGAGCGCGTCCCGTCCGACATCCGCAAGTTCGGCGGTGTGGCGCGCATGAGCGACCCAAAGCTGATCAGCGAGATCAAGGAGGCGGTCAGCATCCCGGTCATGGCCAAGTGCCGCATCGGTCATTTCGCCGAGGCGCAGGTGCTCGAGTCGCTCGAGGTGGACTACATCGACGAGTCCGAGGTGCTCACCCCGGCGGACGAGGAGCACCATATCGACAAGCACGATTTCAAGGTGCCGTTCGTCTGCGGCTGCCGCGACCTGGGCGAGGCGCTGCGTCGCATCGGCGAGGGCGCGGCCATGATCCGGACCAAGGGCGAGGCGGGCACCGGGGACATCGTCGAGGCGGTGCGCCACATGCGCTCGGTGCAGTCGGGCATCCGCCGCCTGGCGGGGTTGCGGTCCGATGAGCTCTTCGCCGCGGCCAAGGAGCTGCGGGCACCGTACGAGGTGGTGAAGCAGACCGCGGAGCTCGGCGCGCTGCCCGTACCGAACTTCTCCGCCGGCGGCGTCGCCACTCCTGCCGATGCGTCCCTCATGCGCCAGCTCGGCGCGGAGGCGGTCTTCGTCGGCTCCGGCATCTTCAAGAGCGAGGACCCCGAGCGCTACGCCAAGGCCATCGTGCGAGCGACCACGCACTACGACAACCCCGACATCGTGACCGAGGTGAGCACCGGCCTCGGCGCCCCGATGCTGGGCATCAGCTCGGGCGAGATCCCGCCGGAGGAGCGCCTGGCGGTCCGCGGCTGGTAGAGGCGATGGACGAGCCTCGCCGCCCGCGTATCGGCGTGCTCGCCGTGCAGGGCGCCGTCCGCGAGCACGTCCGCGCCATCGCCGAGATCGGCGCCGATGCGGTCGAGGTCCGCCTGCCGCGCGACCTCGTCGACCTGGACGCGCTGGTCCTGCCCGGTGGCGAGTCGACCACGCAGCGGCGCCTCATCGACGAGTACGGGCTGCGCGAGCCGATAGCGGCCATGGCGCGCGGCGGCGCGCCGATGCTGGGCACATGCGCCGGCATGATCCTCATGGCCGAGCGCACCGCCGACGGCGACCCGACGGTCTTCGGCATGCTCGACATCGAGGTGCGCCGCAACGGCTATGGCCGGCAGCTCGACTCGTTCGAGGCCGACCTGGACGCTCCCGCGCTCGGCGCCGAGACGCTGCATGCGGTTTTCATCCGTGCCCCGACCGTCACCGACGTCGGTCCGGCGGCCGAGGTGCTGGCACGCGATCCGGACGGACGGCCGGTGGCCGTGCGCCAGGGTCGAGTGCTGGCGACCGCGTTCCATCCGGAGCTGACGGCCGATCGTCGGATCCATCGGCTCCTGCTCGAGATGGTCAGGGAGCCGGCGAACCAGCCCACCTGATGGAGTTGGAGCGGACGATTCGCGGTGCCCGGCTCACCGATCGGCAGGCTCTGACCGACCTGTCGCGCCGGGTCCATGCGGCCGCCGATGCGCACCGCCGCAGCCTGGGCCTGCCCGCGCCCTCGAGCGGGTCGTCCGGCGTCAGCCTCTCGGCGCTCATCCCGTCCTGGCTTCCCCTGCGGGCGCCGTCGGTGCACCTCGTGGCGGAGGTCGACGGCGAGATCGTCGGCTCCTGCCGTGCGATCGAGGAGCCGCATCGTGATGACTGGGTCATCACCGAGCTCGACGCGGCCGACAGCCCGATGGCCGGCGAGGTGCGCTGGTCCCTTCTCGGCGCGCTCATCGAAGAGGGCACCAGGCACGACGTCGCGCGCATCCATGCCGCTTGCGCCGACGTCCGCGAGAACCTCGAGCTCTTCGGGCAGGCAAGCTTCGCGGCCTATGCCCAGGAGGAGATCTGGTGGCGGCCGCCCGAGTCGGTCCGTGGCGCCAAGGGCTGGCTGCGGACGCTGGTCTCCCGGGAGGGGCGGAGCAGGAAGGACGGCTCCGGCGTGAGCGGGCCGCAGCTCCAGGCCGCCGGCGCGCCCGACGCCTGGCACCTGTTCGACCTGTGGAGCCACACCACGCCACCGGCGATCGCCCGCATCGAGGCGTACAACGCCTCGGACTGGGAATCGGTCGGGAACGAGGCGATCGTCCCCCGCTCCGCGCTCAACCCGATCCTCCACTTTGGCGAGGTCAACGCGTGGCTGGTGCCGTGGGAGCAGCGCGCCGGCGGGTTCGCTCAACACGGCACGTGCCGCGGGGGGCCGCACTACCTTCGATTCCTCCTCCGGGACGGGCTCGACGGTCCGGCCTTCCTGCGAGCCGTCCTGGAGCGGATGGGATCGGACGCGGCCGGAGCGGGGATCCTCGCTCCGGTGAGAACATACGAGCCGACCGGTGCGCGCGCAGCCGAGGCGGTGGGCTTCGATCCGCTCGGCCGTGTCACGATGCTGGTACGCGAGGTGCGAGCACAGGTCAGAGAGCCGGCGATGGTGCCGGTGTCGACTCGTTGAGCAGCGGGGAGGTGAATGGGAACGTGGAGCGCCGAGAGACGACGGATGACCTCGATGCCCTCATGCAGGCGCTGCCGCCGGAGATCGTCGAGCGACTGTCCTTCCTCGCCAATCGCACCGATCTGCTCGAGGTTGTCATGGACCTCGGTCGGCGTCCCGAGGCTCGCTTCACCACGGGCGAGGAGGACCTCCTCGACCGCGAGGTGACCGAAGCGGACATCGCCTATGTCATCGAGCACATCGGCGCCTTCGGCGACGACAACCGCGCCGGCATCGAACGCACGCTGCATCGCATCAGCGCCATCCGCAATCGATCCGGCAAGGTCGTCGGGCTCACCTGCCGCATCGGACGTGCGGTCTTCGGGACGATCGACATCATCCGCGACATGATCGAGGGCGGGCAGTCGGTCCTGCTGCTGGGACGGCCGGGCGTTGGCAAGACGACCATGCTGCGCGAGGTTGCCCGTGTCCTGGCCGACGACCTTGGCAAGCGCGTCATCGTGGTCGACACCTCCAACGAGATTGCCGGCGACGGCGACATCCCGCATCCCGGCATCGGCGACGCGCGCCGCATGCAGGTCCGCACCCCAACGGAGCAGCACTCGGTGATGATCGAGGCCGTCGAGAACCACATGCCCGAGGTGATCGTCATCGACGAGATCGGGACGGAGCTCGAGGCCGGCGCCGCGCGGACGATCGCCGAGCGAGGCGTGCAGCTCGTCGGCACCGCCCACGGCAACACCCTGGACAACCTCATGCTCAACCCGACCCTCTCGGACCTCGTGGGAGGCATCGCGCCCGTGACCCTCGGCGACGAGGAGGCACGTCGTCGCGGCACGCAGAAGACGGTCCTGGAGCGCAAGGCGCCGCCGACCTTCGACGTCCTGGTCGAGATCGTGGAGCGGGACAGCGTCATCGTCCATCGCAGCGTGGCCGAGACCGTGGACGCCATCCTGCGCGGCCACATGGTTCCGCCGGAGGCGCGTTACCGCGACGACGGTGGCGAGGTGAAGGCGATGACGAAGTACGACTACCGGCTGAGCGAGGCGTCGAACGGGCCCTCCGTCTTCGCTCCACTCGAGCCGACCGGGGGCTTCGGCGCCTACAGCCGAGGAGGGCGCGGCCGGTACGAGCGCGGCCTCCGTCCGCTGCCCGGCGGCGGGAGCGCGGGGAGCGGGGGCACCGAGTCGGGCCGCCAGCGCACGATCCCCGGCGAGCGCATCTCGGGGGCCACGCCGGCGGCGAGCGAGGAGCGCGACATGCGCCGCGAGCTCGAGCAGGCGCTGGCGGACATGGACGCGCGAGCGGTCGAACGGCCGGTCGGCGCCACCAGGCCCGGATCCACGGATCGGGGCGGGCAACGCCCGATGAGCGTCTTCGCCTTCGGCGTGAGCCGCAAGCGCCTGGAGCAGGCCGTGCGCGAGCTCGGCGTTCCCGTCAACGTGGCCCGCGGCCTCGACGATGCCGATGCCGTGGTCACGCTCCGCAACTACTACAAGCGCAAGCCATCGGCACTGCGCGAGGCCGAGTCGAACGGGGTACCCATCTACGTCCTCAAGTCGAACACCACGGTCCAGATGGAGAACATGCTGGCCAGCCTGTTCGACCTGTCGGCGGATCCGCAGGAGGCGGCGCTGCGTGAGACGGCGGAGGCGATCGGCCTCGTCCAGGCGTCGGGCCGCCCGGTCGAGCTGGCGCCACAGAACGCGTACGTCCGCCGCCTCCAGCACCAGATGGCCGAGCGCAACGCACTCATGTCGCGCTCCCGCGGCTCGGAGCCGAATCGTCGAGTCGAGCTGATCCCCGAGGAGGGGGGACGCTGGCAATGAGCGGGCGCGGCGGACGGATCGTCGCGCTCGTCCTCCTTGCTCTCATCGTGCTCGCGCTGATCGCCACCAGCATCATCCCGCCGGCGTGAGCCGAGGGACGTTCATCACCCTCGAGGGGCCCGAGGGCAGCGGCAAGACGACCGCGGCTCGCCACCTCGCCGACTGGCTGCGCTCCAGGGACGTACCAACGGTGCTGACCAAGGAGCCGGGCGGCACGCCGCTCGGGGAGGAGGTCCGGCGCATCGTGCTTCACGTCCAGGGCATGAGTGACGACCTCGACCCCCGCGCCGATGCGCTCCTCTACGCCGCCGGCCGCGCCCAGCACGTCGCGCGGGTCATACGCCCCGCGCTCGAGCGGGGAGAGTGGGTGGTCTGCGCTCGCTACCTCGACTCGTCCCTTGCCTACCAGGGCGCCGGGTACGGGAACGACCCCGCTGAGATGCGTCGGCTCCAGGAGTTCGCGACCTTCGGCCTTCTGCCCGATCTCACCATCCTGCTGGACGTGCCGGTCGACGTCGGCCTCGAGCGGACGCGCCGCCGGCGCGAGTGGAATCGGTTCGAGAACACCGAGCAGGTCGCATTCTTCGAGTCGGTCCGGGCGGCATACCTGGGCCTGGCGGCGGCGGAGCCGGATCGGTTCCGCGTGGTTGACGGCTCGGGGTCGGTGGAGGATGCCGACCGAGCCATCCGCGCCGCGGTGGAACCCTTGATGGCCGCGCACCGACCGGCCTGATCCGCCCATCTGTACGGTCGCGGTCAACAATCGGTCCATCACGTGTCCCGAGGACTCACGCCTGCGCGATAATCGACAGGCTGCCGTCGTGCCCCGCCGAACGCAAAGGAGCCACCGCGCATGAAGCTCGTCACGGCCATCGTTCACGACGAGGACGCCGGAACCCTCGTGGACGCCCTCCTCGAGAAGGAGTACCGGGCCACACGATTCAACTCCTCGGGCGGCTTCCTCAAGCAGGGAAACGCGACGATCCTGGTCGGAGTCGAGGACGACAAGGTCGAGGCGGTGCTCGACATCATCAAGGCCAACTGTCACAGCCGGAAGCAGTTCGTGAATCCGATGCCCCCGATCATGGAGCCCGGCGAGTTCTACATGCCCTACCCGGTCGAGGTGGAGGTCGGCGGCGCGACCGTGTTCGTCCAGCCGGTCGAGCGCTTCGAGCGCCTGTAGGCCCAGGCGCGCTCGCCGATGATCGGCGCATGACCACGACCCAGCCTCGGTGGATCGCCGGACTCGAGTCCGGCGCGCCGGACGTGCTTGCCTGCTGGCGGGTGATGGACTGGAACCTGGCCGGGCTCAAGGCGCTGCGCCGCGAGCTGCGGGCACGCGTCACCCTGGGCGATGCGTCGCGCATCCTCGCCCAGCAGGAGGCGATCGGCGATGCGCTGGAGCTGCTGCTGCGGGCAATTCCCGAGCCCTTGCTTCGTGCGCCGGGCGGCGAGGAGGACTGGAACGTCGCGCAGGCCTTCGCGCACACCACCGCCGCGCGCCGCTTCCTCGCCACGTGGGCCGCGCTCGACGCCGGCGCCCCGTGGCCGGCCGACCGCCCGCCGGTGGTGACGCCGTCGGTCCCCGGGCCACCGGACGCCACGCGGGAGCAGCTCCTGGCCTACCTCGACAAGTCGCGCGCGGCGATTCGCGACGCCGCCACGAGGATCGAGGGACTCGAGCTGCAGCGGTGCGGCATGCAGCACCCGCTGGTCGGCCACCTGCGT
Organism: uncultured Chloroflexia bacterium; assembly: GCA_963828485.1. Taxonomy (GTDB): domain Bacteria; phylum Chloroflexota; class Limnocylindria; order QHBO01; family QHBO01; genus JACDBZ01. Next base: position 734,894 of record CAWHEV010000009.1, on the reverse strand, counting down.
TGCGGGGAGTGGCTCCTCTTCGTCGGCATCCACGACTGCATGCACCTCGAGCAGCTCAACCGGCTGCTCGAGACCGATGCGTCCCGGAGCGACGGTGCCTGAGCGGCCCGCGCCGCTCGTCCTGCTCTCCGCTCCAGGCGACGCCCCGGTGGCCTTCGGCAGCCACGCCGCCGTCGCCGACGAGGGTCAGCGATTGCTGGCCGCCGAGCTGAGCACGCGGCTCGGCCGCCTTGGCGCAGCCGTCGCGCCGATGCCGTTTCTGCCTGCCGCCGGCGAGGGACGCTTTCACTGGGGCCGCTGGTTCGCCGGCGCCGCGCGTGGCGCGCTGGACGCATCCGGCGGAGCGGTCGACGCCATCGGCCATGCCGGCTCCGGCGCGCTGGCGCTCATCTCAGATCGCGACCTCGACGAGCTGCTCTCGCCCATCGCCGGCGAGGTCGTCGCCAACAACCGCTTCAGCGCCGATGCGTTCGTGGTCGCCGGCGACCTGGCGCGCGCCGTGGACGCGCTCGAGGAATGCGAGACGGACAATGCCGCGCCGCGGTGCCTCGATGAGGCCGGGTTCGCCTGGCGCGACCTCGGCGAGGCCCCATGGGCGCGCTTCGACGTCGACACCACGGCCGACCTGGCGCTGCTGAGGCTGGCCACGCGGCTCGAGGGCACGAGATCCTTCGACCCGGCGGTCCTCGCCTTCCTCGAGATGGCGAGGCTGCCGGGCGATCGGCCGCTCGAGGTTCCCCACCTCCGGGAGGTCGGCGAGGTGCTTCGCAGCCGCAGCGCCGAGCTCGTGGTGGCCGGTCGGGTGCCGGGGTCGACATGGCGGGCGCTCGAGACCGACGCGGCATGCAGGGTGCGCGGACTGGTCGAGGAGCGGGGGATGCGATCGGCGAGGGACCAGGCTTCGCGGCCGCGCTCGATCCTGTCCTCGTTCATGGCGCGGTCAACGCCCGCCGACCTCGTCGCCGAGCTGGCGACGCTCGGTGACGCGGTGGTGCTCGATACGCGGGTCCTCATGGCGTCGGTTGCTGGCACGTCGGACGCTGCCGCCTGGCCCCCGACCGAGGAGCGCTTCGCGTCAGACTTCGGTGATGCGACGTCGATCGGGACGCCGTGGCTGCGCGAGCTGACCGAGGCCGCGGCCGCATCGTCGGTCCCGTTCATGCTCGGCGGTCATGGGCTCATCGCCGACGGCCTGCGGCTCGTCATGGCAGCGGCCTGGCAGGGCCGTTGAGGCGCCCGGAGCGGAGCCCGCCATCCGTCGGTTCGACGCCCACCGAGACCATCGGGGCACATGAGCGCGGGGAGCGCCCCTGCTAGACTTCATGTGCGCGTGGCGCAGCGCGGCGCGCTCGAACGAGACGAATCATCGGGCCGGGCTGGCTCGAACATCACGAACAGCACCGCGTGGGTGCAACCGGAGTGGAGATGGATCACACCGGACTGCTCTACGTCATCGGATTCGGGTTCGCCGCGACGATCTTCGTCTTCGGCACGATCCTGTTCAGCTGGCTCATCACGCATCGCCGCCGGCGCCCCCAGAAGGGGCTGCCCTACGAGTCCGGCGTGGACACCATCGGCGACACCTGGAGCCGGTTCGGCTTGGCGTTCTACCTCTACGCGCTGCTCTTCGTCGCGTTCGACGTCGAGATCATCTTCGTCTACCTGTGGGCCATCACCGTCCGGGCGCTCGAGTTCCAGGGGATCGTGCTGATCGGAATCTTCCTTGCGATCCTCATGTTCGGCGAGCTGTATGCCTGGAAGAAGGGCGATCTGAAATGGCAGTGAATCGATCCGGCCGCTCGCGACGACCGGCCAAGCCAAAGGCGGGTGACGCACCCGCCGTCAACGCTCCGGCGGTCACGGCCGCCACCGCTCTCGCCACCAGCGAGCAGGCGGCGCCGATCATCATTCCCGACGCGGCACGCGGCGACGAGCTGCTCCTGCCGTTCAACATGGAGGACCACCCGCAGGGCGGGTTCCACGGCCTGCTCGAGGTCATCCCGACCAAGGCGGATTACATCCTCGACCTCATCCGTGCCAACTCGCTGTGGCCGCTCCTCTCTGGGCTCTCGTGCTGCGCGATCGAGATGATGAGCACGGCCACCAGCGTGAACGACATCGATCGATTCGGGATGTTCCCGTTCCGCGCCAGCCCGCGGCAGGCCGACGTGCTCATCGTGGCCGGCACCCTGACGACGAAGATGGCCGGGCCCCTGGTCCGGCTGTGGGAGCAGATGCCGGAGCCGAAGTGGGTCGTGGCGATGGGGACGTGCACCACATCCGGCGGCCGGTTCAAGCGCTCGTACTCCGTCGTCCAGGGCGTGGACCGCGTGATGCCGGTCGACGTCTACGTTCCGGGCTGCCCGCCGCGGCCAGAGGGCCTCATCTACGGGATGCTCAAGCTCCACGAGCTCGTGAAGCAGCGGCGAGGCGAGTGGGCGACCTTCGTCGATCGCGGCCCGCAGCGCATGCGCTGGGAAGGGGACGTCCGCTGAGCGCGCCCGCCGTCGCCGGGTCGCTCGTCCGCCTCCTGACCGAGCGTCTCGGACCCGATCTCGATGGGCTGTGGACCGACGAGGACACGGTCGAGTTCTCGCTGCCCGCGGCGCGGGTGCTCGAGGTGCTCACCCTTCTGCGTGACGATCCCGACTTTGCCTTCTTCATGCTGGCCGACGCCGCCGCCGTGGATTACGGCGTCGACGCGCACTTCGAGGTCGTCTACCACCTCTTCAGCTGGCGCCACCCGGCCTGGCTGCGCGTTCGTGCGCGGGTGGACCGGGCGGACCCGCGCATCGCCTCGGTCACTGGACTGTGGGAGGGCGCGATGTTCCACGAGCGCGAGATGTACGACATGATGGGCATCGTCTTCGAGGGGAACCGCGACCTGCGCCGGATCTACATGTCGCCCGACTACCGCTCATTCCCGCAGCGCCGGGATTTCGTCCTCCCCGACGACGCCGCGGACTCCCCGGCGGCCGGTGTGAACCCGCTCGAGCGTCCCGAGACGTGGGATCTCGCCCGCTTCCGCGACGCGCCGGCCGTCCCGGACCTGACCCTCGGCACGCGCGATCGTGACGCCGCGCCGCGCATCGCCGGTGGCGAGACCCCGGCCGACGAGAGCCGACCGCGATGACCGCCATCGATCCCGAGACGCGGATCCCCGACCCGATCGAGCTCGACCGAGCCGAGGAAGAGCGCCTTCGCGCCGCGGCCGGCCTCGGTCCCGAGCCCGGCCCCGGTGCCGAGTACGCCGGGTTCGAGTCGGTCGGCATCCCGGACCGACCCCCGCAGACCGAGCGAGAGGCCGATGTCTACAGCCTCAACGAGGGGGAGATGCTCATCAACCTCGGCCCCCAGCATCCCTCGACGCACGGCGTCATGCGGCTCGTGGTCAAGGTCCGCGGCGAGGTCATCGTCGACATCGATCCGGTCCTCGGCTACCTCCACCGCGGGATCGAGAAGCTGTGCGAGAACGCCACCTACACGACAGTGCTCACCTACGTCGACCCGATGGACTACCTGTCCACCATGCACAACGAGCACGCGCCGGCGATCGCGTTCGAGAAGCTGTACGGGGTGAAGGCGCCGCCGCGCGCCGAGTACATCCGCGCGCTGGTGGTGGAGCTGAACCGCGTCTTCAGCCACGGGCTGATGATGGGCTTCCTGGCGCTCGACATGGGTGGCCTGACCCCGATCCTCTACAGCTTCATCAACCGCGACGAGGTCGTCGACATGCTGTCCGCGATCAGCGGTCAGCGCATGCTCTTCAACTTCTTCCGCGTCGGCGGCGTGAACTGGGACACCAACGACGAGTTCCTCAGCCGCCTCGGCACCTGGCGCGCGGGCGTGCTCAAGAACATCGAGATGAACGAGCACATGATCACCGAGAACGAGATCTTCACCGCGCGCACGAAGGGGATGGGCGTGCTGACCGGTGACGAGGCAATCTCACTCGGTGTGACGGGCCCGAACCTGCGCGCGTCGGGGGTCCCCTTCGACGTGCGCAAGGCCCATCCGTACTCGATCTACGACCAGCTCGAGTTCGACATCATCACCCAGGAGTCGGGCGACTCGTACGCGCGCTACCTCCAGCGCATCGCGGAGATCAAGCAGAGCATCCATCTCATCGACCAGATCATCGACAAGATGCCGCACGGCCCGGTCCAGGCCCAGGTGCCGGGGATCATCCGCCCCAAGCCGGGTCGGGCCTACGGCGCGGTCGAGTCGCCGCGCGGCCTGTACAGCGTCTACGCCATCAGCGACGGCGGTCCAAACCCGTATCGGTTCCGCATGCGCGACCCGAGCTTCATCAGCCTCCAGGCCCTGCCGAAGATCATGCCGGGACGCCTGATCGCCGATACGATGGCGGTCATGGCGAGCTTCGACCCGGTCATGGGCGGCGTGGACAAGTAGCCGATGGACTGGGAGCTGGTCCTCGGCGTCGGCCGATTCATCCTCGCCACCACGCTGATCCTGCTGCTGACCGTGCCGACCGCCTTCATCATCATCCAGATGGAGATGAAGATCATCGCGCAGCTCGCGCTGCGCTTCGGCCCGAATCGCATCGGCCCGCGGGGAATGTTCCAGAGCACCATTCACGGCTTCAAGGTGCTGGCCAAGGAGGACACCGTCCCCGACCAGGCCGACCGCGGCACCTTCACCCTGGCCCCGTGGATGGTCTATATGGCCGCGGCCATGAGCATGCTGGTCATCCCGTTCGCCCCCGGCGCCATCGCCTCGGACATGAACATCGGCATCGTCTACTTCTTCGCGGTCCTCGGCCTCTCGGTCGTCGGGCTGCTGGTGGCCGGCTGGGCCAGCTACAACAAGTACTCCCTGCTCGGCGGCCTGCGCAGCGCGGCTCAGATGGTGAGCTACGAGATCCCGCTGACGCTGTCCATCGTCGGCGCGGTGGTGCTGGCCGGCACGCTCAGCTTCAGCGAGCTCATCGGGTGGCAGCTCGAGCACGGCTGGATGCTCATATGGCAGCCGGTGGGAGTCGTCATCTTCTACATCGCCAGCCTGGCGGAGATCAACCGCACGCCGTTCGACATGGTCGAGGCCGACTCGGAGCTCGTCGCGGGCCCCTTCACCGAGTACTCGGGGATGCGGTTCGGCTTCTTCTTCTTCGCCGAGTACGTGGCGCTCTTCATCATGAGCGGAATCCTCATCAGCCTCTTCTTCGGTGGCTGGCTGGCGCCCTGGCCGTTCCCGGCACAGCTCGACGGGTTCTGGGGAACGCTCTACGGAGCCTTCTGGTTCTTCCTCAAGACGTACATCTTCGTGGCCATCGCCGTCTGGATGCGCGGGACGCTGCCGCGCGTCCGCGTCGACCAGCTCATGGGCATGGCCTGGAAGGTCCTGCTGCCGCTGGCCCTGGTCAACCTGTTCGTCACCGCCATCGCGGTCGTGGTGCTCGACCTGTGAGCTTCCCGGGCGCCGGCATCGCCAAGGGCATGGCCACGACCTTCCGCAACTTCTTTGCGCCGAAGGTGACGCGCCAGTACCCCGAGGAGCGGCCGCAGATGCCCGAGCGCTGGCGCGGCCGGCTCGACCTCATCTACGACCCGTTCGGCGAGCACAAGTGCGAGGTCTGCTTCCAGTGCGCGCAGGTCTGCCCGGTCGAGGCGATCGACATGAGCGGGTTCGACTCGCAGGGAACCCGGATCCGGTATGGGATGCCCGAGATCTACGACGAGCGCAAGGATCCAAACGCGTATCGCCGCGCCGGACAGCCCGCAAGACCGATGCGCAACGCCGCCCGATGGGACGAGGCGATCGACACCGCGTTCGTCGACGAGACGATCGAGGGCTACGGCGGGCGCTCCGAGTCCCTCGTGGCGGTCTTCCGCGCCGTGGAGGGGCGTTACGGCTACCTTCCCGAGCAGGCTCTGCGGCGCATCAGCGACCGCCTGAGCATCCACTGGGCGCAGGTCTTCGGCGCGGCCGGCCTCGGCGGCTTCCGTCTCCTGCCCGCGGGCGGCCACGTCGTCACCGTTTGCAACTGCGCCGCGTGCCGGTTCGCGGGCGGGCCGGAGCTGTTGGCCGCGGTCGCCGACGAGCTGGGCATCGGCGTCGGCGAGGAGAGTGCCGGCGGCGAATTCAGCCTGACCGTTTCGGCTGACGTGGGGGCGGGGGCGATCGCGCCGGCCATGCGCATCGACACCCTCGTCTACGGCCCACTGACGCCGGACGCCGCGCGGCACCTCGTCGCGGAGCGGGGCGTCGCCGCCGGGCGTCGCGCATCCACGGCCGGCTCGGCCAGCTGATGGCCAACGCGATCTCGCCCCAGATCCGGCTCCTGCCGGGCGGGGAACGCCGGGTCCTGACCGACATCGGCCGAGTCGATCCGACCAGCCTGGGAAGCTTCCGCGAGCATGGCGGCTACGCGGGCCTCGAGCGAGCGATCACGAAGCTGGCACCCGAGGAGGTCATCGCCGACATCGAGGCGGCGGGGCTGCGAGGGCGCGGCGGCTCCGGGTTCCCCACCGCCGAAAAGTGGCGCGCGGCTCGCACGGCACCCGGCGATCGCAAGATCGTGGTCGCGAACGTCATGGGAGCCGATCCGAGCGCGCTGGGCGACCGGGCGCTTGCCGAAGGCAACCCGCATCTCCTCGTCGAGGGGCTTCTCGTGGCCGCCTACGCGGCCGGAGCGGGAGAGGCCATCGTCGCCGTGCGCCGAGACTGGGGAATGGCGATCGAGCGCCTTCGCGATGCCGTGCGCGATGCCACCGAGGCGCACCTGGCCGGGTATCTCGTCCTCGGGACCGACACGAGCATCCAGCTCAGCGTCTGGGAGGGTTCCGGCGCCTATGTCGCGGGCGAGGAGACGGCACTGCTGAACGCCCTCGCCGGTGACCGCGGCATGCCCGCCATCCGTCCGCCGTACCCGGCGACGGAGGGACTGTGGAACGTGCCGACCGTGGTCCAGAACGCCGAGACCCTCGGACACGTGGCGTGGATCGCCTCCCACTCTGCCGAGGCGTTCGCATCGGCCGGCACCGAGGCCAGCCGCGGCACGAAGCTCGTGACCGTCATGGGCCGGGTCGGCGAACCCGGCCTGATCGAGGTCCCGCTCGGGATCTCGCTGCTCGACCTGCTCGAGGCGGCTGGCGGGGCCACCGGCACGCCGAAGGCGGTCTTCGTCGGCGGACCGGGCGGCGGGGCGATCGACGTCGGATCCTTCAACACCGTCTATGACTACGAGCCGATCACCGCCGCCGGCGCCGTCATTGGCTCCGGGTCAGTGCTCGTGGCGGACACGTCGACCTGCATGGTCGACGCCGCCCGATTCTTCGTCGACTTCAGCGCCCGTGAGGCCTGCGGCAAGGCTGTTCCGTGCCGGATCGGCACGCTCCGGCTGGTCGAGACCCTCGACCGCATACTGGCGGCGACGCCGCGGCCGAACGACTTCACCCTCCTGCGCGAGCTGTCTCGCAAGATGAGCGATACGGCGCTCTGCAAGCTCGAGCGCCTCGCCCCGAACCCGATCCTGACGACGCTGGATCGCTTCGGCGACGAGTATCGAGCCCATGCCGAGCGAGGCGAGTGCCTGGCGGGCTCGTGCCGGACCGCCGACGTGCCACCGCTCGTCGCCCCGCTGGCCGGACTAGAGTAGGAACGATGGCCTTCGAGACCACCAACGGCAACGGCTCCGGCGACGGCAGGGTGCACGACTACACCCCGCTGTGGCCGATGGTGCCCGGCACGACCAAGATCAGCGTCACGATCAACGGCCAGCAGGTCGAGGCTGAGGAGGGCCAGACCATCCTCCAGGCCTGCCGCGTGCTCGGGATCGAGGTCCCGACCCTGTGCTACGAGCCGAAGCTCGCGCCATACGGCGCCTGTCGCATCTGCGCCGTGGAGGTCGAGGGCCGCGACGACACCCCCATCTCATGCGGCACGACCATCGAGGAAGGGATGGTCATCACCACCCACTCCGAGCGCGTGATCGAAAACCGCCGCATGGTCCTCGAGCTGATCTTCAGCGACCACGACGCCTATTGCCTTCCGCCATGCCAGTTCAAGTGCCCGACACGCGTCGACATCCCCGGCTACCTCAAGCAGAACACGCTGGGCAACTGGGAGGAGGCGACGCGCATCCTGAAGCGCTCGCTCCCGTTCCCGGCCATCCTCGGGCGCGTCTGTCCGGCGCCGTGCGAGACGCACTGCCGCCGCGAGGAGGTCGACACCGCGATCGCCATCCGCGACTCGCACCGCTACTGCGCCGATCGCGTCCTCGAGGTCGACGCCCCGGCGCCCATCCCGTGGCCGAAGGAGCCCGATAGCGGACGCAGGGTGGCCGTCATCGGCGCCGGCCCGGCGGGCATGACCGCGGCGTACTACCTCCAGCTGCGGGGCCATCACTGCGACGTGTTCGAGGCCGATCCCGAGCAGGGCGGCATGCTCCGCTACGGCATCCCCGAGTACCGGCTGCCGAAGGGCTGGATGGACCGCGAGCTGAACCACGTGTGGGAGCTCGGCGCGACGTTCAAGCCGAACATGCGGCTGGGCCGAGACTTCCACCTGGGCGACATCATCGACGACTACGACGCCATCTACGTCGGCATCGGCTGCTACCGGCCGAACGAGCTCGGCATCCCCGGAGAGGACGCCGACGGCATGGTCAACGCCCTCGAGAACCTCTACAACTCGACGCGCGGCATCCCGATCCCGCGCCTGAAGGGCGCTCGCGTGGTCGTCATCGGCGGCGGCTTCACGGCCATCGACTGCACCCGGACCTCCGTCCGCCAGGGCGCCGCGGAGGTGACCCTCGTCTACCGGCGCGACCTCAAGGACATGCCGGCCGCAGACGAGGCGCACGAGGCCATCGAGGAGGGAGCGCGCCTCATCTTCCAGGCCGCTCCGACACGCATCGTCACCGACGAGAAGAACAAGGTGACCGGGGTCGAGTTCCAGCGCATGAAGCTGGGCGAGCCCGACGCACAGGGCCGCCGCCGTCCGGAGCCGATGCCCGGCACCGAGTTCATCGTCGAATGCGATACGGTGCTCGGTGCCATCGGCCAGGGTCCGGAGCTGTCTTGGATCGAGTCCGAGCCCGACAAGATCCGCTCCGGCCTGGAGGTCGATCGCCGCGGCAACCTCGTCAGCGAGGAGCACATCTTCCGGACCGACGTCCCGAAGATCTTCGCTTCGGGCGACGTACGCACCGGCGCCGCGACCGTGGTCGAAGCCATCGGAGAGGCGCGACGCGCAAGCTACGCCATGGACTACTGGCTGCGCGGCCACGACCTCGACGACCCCCAGGTCCGCCGCATCGTGACCGAGCCCCAGCCGAACTTCCTGACCATCGTCCCCTTCACCGACGACGTGAAGGAGCCGAAAGCGATCATGGGCAAGCTGGGCCCGGACGAGCGCAGCACGAACTTCGGCGAGTACGAGCACGGCTACACCGGCGACCAGGCCATGGCCGAGGCATCACGCTGCCTGCAGTGCACGTGCGAGGCGATCGGCCACTGCGACCTGCGCGAGGCGGCGATCGAGTACGAGACGACGCTCAACATGGCGATCGACGAGCGCTCGATCCAGGACAACCCGTACGTCGGCCTCAACCACGGCTACGGCCGCGACGAGACCCACTCGTTCATCCTGCGCGACTACTCCCGCTGCATCGACTGCGGCCGATGCGCGCAGGTCTGCAAGGAGATCGTTGGCGCCGGCTGCTACGACTTCATCGGCAAGGGCTTCGACTCCCTCGTCACGACGGCCGACTTCGTGTCGCTCAACGAGACGCCCTGTGTTTCGTGTGGCCGATGCGCCGAGACGTGCCCCGTCGGGGCGCTCATGCCGCGGCCCCGCATCCTGGAGACCTACCAGCTCGACATCAGCCGCTGCATCTTCTGCGGCATCTGCGCTGACGCCTGCCCGTACGACGCCCTGCGCTGCGGCCCCGAGTTCGAGTTCAGCGAATACCAGCGCGACCTCCCCATGCTCGACATCCTCGAGATGTCCGACCGGGAGCGCCCGACCCGCTAGACCGATGCGGGCTTAGGCCGCACGGACTGACCTGCGCTGTACCCGCCCCACGCGCCGAGCGCGCGACCGTCAGCGGTTATATCACTAACGCTATATTCGCTGAACGAAGGCCAACCCACCCCGGTGGAGCCACGGCCTGCTCTCCCGAGGCACCCACGCGCGCCGGGCGCGAGGTGCCTAGGCTAGAATCGAGCACGGCCTCCCGAGCGGGGCCGTTGAGCGCTCGAACAGCAACGGGAGCCCACGACCCTGGACATCTCCAGCGTCCTCTTCTTCCTGCTCGCCATCGGCGTGATCGGTGGCGGCCTCGCCGTCGTCACGCTCCGCAACATCATCCATTCGGCCGTGGCAATGATGATCTGCTTCGGCTCACTGGCCGGCATGTACGCCCTCCTCGGGGCGCCGATCGTGGCAGCGGCCCAGGTGCTCATCTACCTCGGGGCTATCAGCGTCCTGATCCTGTTCGCGATCATGCTCACCCAGGCCGGCGACGCGAACCTGCCGGCGCCCTTCCACCGCCAGCTGCCGATTGCCGTCGTCGTCGCCCTGGCCGTCACGGGCCTTGTCGGCTGGGCCGTCGTCCAGACCGATTGGGGCCTGGCCGCAGAGGCCGTGGCCGCCGGCGTCAGCGCCATCGCGACGGCCATCTTCACGACCTACGCGCTTCCGTTCGAGATCATCGCCATGCTCCTGCTCGTCGCGATCATCGGCGCCATCTACCTCGCTCGGAGACCCGAAGAAGACGAGCGAGCGAACTGACCGATGGGGATCGAGGGCTACCTGCTCGTGTCAGCGATGCTGTTCGGCATCGGCGCCTTCGGGTTCATGGCGAGGCGCAACGCGATCCTGATGCTCATCAGCATCGAGCTGATGTTCAACGCGGTGAACCTGAGCCTCGTGGCCTTCAATGCCTTCCTGCCACCGGCTGAGAACACAGGCGCGGTCTTCGCCCTCATGATCATGGCCGTCGCCGCGGCCGAGGTGACCGTGGGCCTCGCGCTCGTGATCGCCATCATTCGCACGCGACAGACCGCCGAGGTCGACCAGTACTCCGACCTCAAGGAGTAGGGCGTGTCGATCGACCTGCTGATCGTCCTCATCCCCGCGCTGCCGCTCGTCGGCTTCCTCTTCGCTGTCCTCGTCGGTCCGCGCTTCGACCACGTCCCGCTCCATGGGCACGACGAGCACGGGGACGATCACGACGGACACGATGTCGCGCACGGCGATCACGACGATCACGACGTCGACGACTCGGAGTTCCGCACCGTCCCGACCGAGGAGGAGCAGGCCGCCACCAGCCCTCACGCCGGGCACGCCGACGACCTGGCCAACGCCGACGGTGCCGCCGGGGTGATCCCGGCCGACGTCGACGACGGCCTGGGCCAGTCGGGGCATGTCGCGCCGGGCGCGGAGCGGCCGCGGTATCGGTCGTGGATCGTCCCAACCGTGCTCGTCGGACTGATGTGGGCCATCAGCATGGTCGTGTTCGTGGACGTCATCTTCGGCGGCAACGAGCACGAGGTGACGGTCTACAACTGGATCGTCTCGGGCGACTTCGTCATCACCATCAGCTTCCTCGTGGACGGCCTCACGGCCATGCTGCTGCTGGTCGTCAGCACGGTCGGCTTCCTCGTCCACGTGTACTCGATCGGCTACATGGACGGCGACCGCGGGCTGTGGCGCTTCTTCGCCTACCTGAACCTCTTCATGTTCAGCATGCTGCTGCTCATCCTGGGCGACAACTTCCTCATGCTCTACGTGGGCTGGGAGGCGGTCGGCCTGTGCAGCTACCTGCTCATCGGCTTCTGGTACAAGAAGCCGTCGGCGGCGGGAGCGGCGAAGAAGGCGTTCGTCGTCAACCGCATCGGCGACCTCGGGTTCGGGCTCGGCGTGGCGATGATCTGGGTCAACCTCGGCACGCTGAGCTTCCGCGAGGTCTTCGCCGAGATCGGGACGCTCGACGAGACGACGATCACGATCATCGCCCTCCTCCTCTTCGCCGGTGCCGTGGGCAAGAGCGCCCAGTTCCCGCTCCACGTCTGGCTGCCGGACGCGATGGAGGGACCCACGCCGGTCTCGGCGCTGATCCACGCCGCCACGATGGTCAACGCCGGCGTGTACATGGTCGCGCGCTCGAATCCGATTTTCGCAGAGGCACCGACCGCGATGTGGGTGGTTGCCATCATCGGCACCTTCACCGCCATCTTCGCCGCGGCCATCGCGCTGACCCAGAACGACATCAAGAAGGTCCTCGCCTACTCGACGGTGAGCCAGCTGGCGTACATGTTCCTGGCGCTCGGCATCGGGGCGTGGGTGGCGGCCATCTTCCACCTTGTCGCGCACGGCTTCTTCAAGGGCCTGCTCTTCATGGGCTCGGGATCGGTGATCCACGGCGCGGGCGGCGAGCAGGACATGCGCTTCATGGGCAACCTGCGCGAGCGGATGCGCTGGACCTATTGGACCATGGTCATCGGCTCACTGGCGCTGGCGGGCATCCCGCTCTTCGCCGGGTTCTTCAGCAAGGACGAGATCCTGGCCGAGGCCTTCAACCGCGGGTACTTCATCTTCTACGTCGTGGGCGTCGTCGTGGCCTTCATGACCGCCTTCTACACGTTCCGCATGGTGTTCATGACCTTCTGGGGCGAGTGGCGTGGACCGGTGGAGGCGTGGAACCACGTCCGCGAGAGCGCGCCGACCATGGTCGCGCCGCTCGTCATTCTCTCGGTGCCGACCGCGCTCGTCGGCCTGCTGCTCGGCATCCCGCCCGAGGGCGGAGCGATCCACGGCTGGCTCGAAGAGGTCTTCCACGGCGCCGAGGAGGCGCACGCCGGTGTCCTGCCCGGTTCGATCGCCTCCGGCGAGCACCATGGCTTCGAGCTGTTCGGCGTTGGCGGCGCGCTGCTCGGCAGCGGTGCCCTGGTGGCCGCGCTCGGGATCTGGCTGGCGTACCGATGGTACGTCCGAACGCCCGACGCACCGGCGCGCTTCGTCGAGCGCATCCCGTTCGGGCTCGGGCCGGGCATGTACCGGGCCAGCGTGAACAAGTACTACGTCGACGATATCTACCAGCTCGTCTTCGCGCGGGGAGGCGTGATCGTCGCCGATGCGCTCTGGTGGTTCGACGCGAACGTCATCGACAGGATCGTCAACGGCTCCGGCTGGCTGGCCACGACGATCGGCGGTTGGCTGCGCCGGATCCAGACCGGCCGCGTCGAGAACTACGGCCTCGGGATCGCGGCCGGCCTTGCGATCGTGCTGCTCGTCTACGCCACGGTGGTGCGCTGATGGACGGGTTCATTCTCCAGCACCAGCGTATATACGTATATACGCTCAGATACGCGCGCGGGCACCCGCCAAGGGCAGGACGCGCATGAACGGGCTGCCGGTTCTCACCCTCATCGTCTTCACGCCCGCGATCGGCGCACTGCTGCTCCTGCTCATTCCGTCCCGAGCGCAGCGGGCCATCCGCTGGGTCGCCCTGGCCGCGGCGCTCGCCAGCTTCGGCTCTCAGCCTCCTGCTGCTCGGCTACGACCCGGCCGGCGCCGAGTTCCAGTTCCGCGAGGACATCCCGTGGATCGACGCGTTCGGCATGCGCTACACGCTCGGCGTCGACGGGATCAGCGTCGTGCTCGTGCTCCTCACCACGCTGCTGAGCGTGGTCGCGATCGTGTACTCCTGGGATCCGATCCAGACCAAGGTCAAGGCCTACTACATCACGATGCTGCTGCTCATGGTGGGCATGCTCGGCGTCTTCGTCGCCCTCGACCTGTTCCTCTTCTACGTCTTCTGGGAGGTCAGCCTGTTCCCGATGTACTTCGTCATCGGGATCTGGGGCGGGCCGCGCCGGATCTACGCCACGGTGAAGTTCGTCATCTACACCCTGGTCGGATCGCTGCTCATGCTCGTGGCCATCCTGGCCGTGGCCATCGCGCACGCCGCGGCAGGCAACGACTTCACGTTCAGCTACGAGGTCCTGCGCGGCTTCGGGTACACCGACACGCTCCAGGCGCTCGCCTTCGTCGCCTTCTTCCTGGCGTTCGCCATCAAGGTGCCGATGTGGCCGCTGCACACCTGGCTGCCGGACGCGCACGTGGAGGCCCCGACCGCCGGGTCGATCATCCTCGCGGGCGTCCTCCTCAAGCTCGGCGGCTACGGCTTCCTGCGCTACAGCCTGCCGCTCCTGCCCGATGCGGCCGTCAGCTTCGCGCCGATCATCATCGGCCTGGCGATCGTGGCGATCATCTACGGCGCGATGGTGGCCATGGTGCAGCCGGACATGAAGAAGCTGGTCGCCTACTCCAGCGTCAGCCACATGGGCTTCGTCATGCTCGGCACGTTCGTGATCAACGAGCAGGGACTGCAGGGCGCCGTCTTCCAGATGATCAGCCACGGCATCACCACCGGGGCGCTCTTCCTCCTCGTGGGCGTCATCTATGAGCAGACGCACGACCGCGAGATCGCCCACATGGGCGGCCTGAACGCGCGGCTGCCGCACTTCGCGGCGATGTTCGGCCTCTTCACCTTCGCGAGCATCGGCCTCCCCGGCCTCTCCGGGTTCATCGGCGAGTTCCTGGTGATCATCGGCGCCTTCCGCTACAGCGGCTGGGTCGCCGCCGCGGCCATGGTCGTGGTCATCATCAGCGCGGTCTACATGCTGTGGATGTTCCAGCGAGCCTTCTTCACGGTGCCCTCGGACTGGATGCGCCGATGGTGGCCCTCGCTGCGTGACATGAGCCGCGGCGAGTGGATCGCCCTCACGCCGCTGGTCATCCTCGTCGTCGCCCTGGGCGTCTACCCGATCCCGGTGCTCGACATGATCGCCGTGCCGGTCGATCGGATCATCGAAGCGGTGAACGGAGCCGGGCTGACCGGCTTCGGGCCGCCGTGGTGAGGCGCTGAGCGATGGAGATGGTCGACGATCTCGTCACGCTGCTGCCGGAGCTGGTCCTGGCCGGCCTCGTGCTGCTCGTCCTGACCGTGGACCTCTTCCTGCCCCGGCGCGACAAGTGGCTTCTCACCCCGCTCACCGTGGCCGGGCTGCTGCTGGCCGGGGCGGCCTGCATCGTGGTGTGGGGCACCAACAGGGAGGTCTACTCCGGCTTCTACGTGGTGGACGACCTGTCGGTGGTGCTCAAGGCGTCCACCATCGTCATCGGCATCCTCAGCGCCCTGTTCGCTCCGGCCTACCTGGTCTCGCGCCGCATCCCGCTCGGCGAGTTCTCGACGATCCTCGTCTCGGCGCTGCTCGGCATGTCGATCCTGGCCTCGAGCAGCGACCTGGTCACCCTGTTCCTCGGCCTGGAGCTGATGACGATGCCGTCGTACCTCCTGGCCGGGCTTCACAAGACGGACCGCTACAGCAACGAGGGCGGCCTGAAGTACTTCCTGCTCGGCAGCTTCGCCAGCGCCATCCTGCTCTTCGGCGTGGCCTGGATCTACGGGCTGACCGGGACGACGAACGTGGCGGGCATCGCGACGGCGCTGGAGGGCCAGATGAACGGCGCGATCCTCGTCGCGATCGGGTTCCTGACCGTCGGCGGCACGTTCAAGATCGCCGCCGTCCCGTTCCACTACTGGACGCCGGATGCCTACCAGGGCGCGCCGACGCCGATCACCGGCTTCCTGTCCGCGGGCCCCAAGCTCGGCGCCTTCGCGCTCCTCATCCGTGTCTTCGCCGAGGCCCTGGCCCCGCTCAGCGCCGACTGGCTCGGCGTCTTCCTGGTCCTGACGGTGCTGACCATGACGGTCGGCAACATCGTGGCGCTGACCCAGGTCAACGTGAAGCGCATGCTCGCCTACTCGAGCATCGCCCACACCGGCTACATCATGGCCGGGCTCGCGGCGTACGCCGCGGCGGACAGCCCCGAGGCCGCGGCCCAGGGCATCCAGGCCGTGCTGTTCTACATCCTCGGATACGCGGTGATGAACATCGCGGCCTTCGCGGTCGTGGCCATGCTGCAGCGCGACCCGAACCGCTACGGCGGCCTCAACTCCTTCGCCGGGCTCGCCTCGCGTGCCCCGTGGCTGGCGGCGGCCATGACGGTCCTGCTGCTGAGCCTGACCGGCATCCCGCCCACGGTCGGCTTCTTCGCCAAGCTCTTCGTCATGATCGCCACGATCGACGCGGGGCTCGGTTGGCTGGCCGTGGTCATCGGTCTCAACGCGGCCCTCGCCGCCTTCTACTACCTGCGGGTCATCGTGTACATGTACATGCGCGACCCCGAGCCCGAGCCCGCATCCATCGACTCCTCGGCCTTCGGTTCTCTGGCACTCGTTCTCTCGGTTGCGGGGGTGCTGGTCCTCGGGATCCTGCCCGGTGCCATCCTTGAGCTGCTCGAGGTCTCAACGGCGAGCCTGTTCTGACCGGCATGAGCACCGATGCCGATCGCGCGCTCGCCGATGCAGCTGCCGCGCTCCTTGGTGACCGGCGCCTGATCATCGCAACGAACCGCGGCCCGGTGACGTTCGCGGCGGCCGCCGATGGGAGCCTCCGGCCCCGGCGCGGGTCCGGCGGGCTCGTCACCGCCCTGGGCCAGGTCGGCCGCCACGTTCCGCTGACCTGGATCGCAGCGGCCATGAGCGACGGCGACCGGCGAGCGGCCGCCGATCCGAAGCTCCTCGCCGCCAGCTCGGGCGATAACGTGCGCCTGCGGTTCGCATCGGTCGATCGGGCGGTCTACGAGCAGGCCTACAACGTGATCGCCAACCCGTTCCTGTGGTTCCTCCAGCACCAGATGTGGAACCTGCCAGAGCGTCCGATCATCGACGCCGGGGTGATGCGCGCCTGGGATCGCGGGTATGTCGCGCTCAACGAGGCCTTCGCGCACGCTGTGCTGACGCAGGCGCGCGGCGATCGGCAGCCGAGGGTGATGCTCCACGACTACCACCTCTACCTCGCGGCGCAGCCGATTCGCAAGGCGCGTCCGAAGGCGCTGCTCAGCCACTTCACCCACATCCCGTGGCCCCCGTCGTCGATCTGGCAGACGATCGCGCCGTCGATCAGGGAGTCGATCGCGATCGGGCTGCTGGCCAACGACGTTGTCGGCTTCCAGACCGATCGGTACGCCCACAACTTCCTGCGCATGATCGAATCGTTCGTCGACGGCGCCGAGGTCGACTACGAGGATTCGACCGTCCGCCACCGGCGCCGGACGATCCGGGTGCGCACCTACCCCATCTCGATCGACGTCGAGGCCACGCGACGCATCGCCGCCTCCCGAGCCACTCGACGACGCGCCGCGCAGCTGGCGGCGGGGACCCGTGAACGGGTCATCGTGCGGGTCGACCGCCTCGAGCCGTCGAAGAACATCCTGCGCGGGTTCCTCGCCTACGAGGCGCTCCTCCAGCGCCACTCGCGGCTGCGCGGGCGGATCAGCTTCCTCGCCTTCCTCGTGCCGTCGCGTACCGGGCTGCGGGAGTACGGCCATTACGGGCGGCAGGTGCAGAACGCGGTCGACCGCATCAACGCGCGCTTCGGCCGGGCCGGATGGAGCCCCGTGCAGCTGTTCTACGAGAACGACTACGCCCAGGCCCTGGCCGGGCTGTCGATCGCCGACGTCGTCCTCGTCAACCCGCTGGTCGATGGCATGAACCTCGTCGCCAAGGAGGCGGTCGTCGTCTCCGAGCGCGACGCTGTGCTCGTCCTGTCGGAGACCGCGGGAGCATTCGACCAGATGGCCGATGGCTCGCTCGCCGTGGCACCGGCCGACGTGGCTGGGACCGCCGACGCTCTCGCCCGCGCCCTGAGCATGGATCCCGACGAGCGGCGCAGGCGCCTGGCCCGGCTGCGGCGCGGCGTCGAGCGCGAGGACATCACCTGGTGGCTGCGGCGACAGCTCACCGATCTCGCCGAGCTCGCCGGTTGACGCTGCCCGGACCGGCAGCTCGCCGATCTTGCGGATCTCGCCGGCTGCCGATGCCCGCGCCCGCAGTCGCTCAGCGAATATATCGTTAGTGATATAACGGCTGAGCGGTGCCTCGGCATGCGCAGACCGAGTCAGTCGGTCGGTCCGTTCACAGCCGCCAGTGCCTGGAGCAGCGAGGCGGCCTCCGCCGGCGTGGCGACCATGGCGTCGGCTTCCGCGGCAACCTCGGGTGGAACTTCGCCATCGTCCCCGCCGACGCCGATGATCGCGGCCCGCAGCGCCCCGCTTGAGCGCAGCGACGCAATCGCCCGAAACATGTCGAGGTCGGTGACGTCGTCGCCCATCACGACGATGCCGCGCAGGCCGTAGCGCTCCGCGATGCTCCGCGCCGCCGCCCCCTTGTCGCCCAGCCCGACCGGGCGCAGCTCGAGGCTCATCCGGCCGCCTCGGACCTCGACCGACCCGCCGGGATCGCCGATCGCGGCGAGGATGGCGGCGCGCGCCAGGTCGGGATCCGCGGCCGCTCGGTAGTGCACCGTGGCCGACAGACCCTTGTCCTCGACGGCCACTCCCGCCAGGTCCGGCAGGCGCGCCACGATCGCGGCCAGCGAACGCTCGGCATCGGCCGCTGCCGGCGGCCGCGTCGAGCCCGAGGCGTTCGGCTCGAGCCACTCGGTGCCGTGGTTCCCGGCGACCAGCAGCTCGGGGACGCCGGTCAGTCGCCGCGCGTCGGCCGCGGCGCGACCGGTGATGACGGCGACGACCGCCAGGCGGCCGGCCAGCGCCCTCAGCGCGGGACCGGCACCGTCGACGAGCCGCGCCTGATCCGGTTCGGCGACGATCGGTGAGAGCGTTCCGTCGATGTCGGTCAGAAGGCCGGCGGGGACGCCGGTCAGGGTGTCCCGCGCCAGGCCCAGGGCGCGCGACAGCGCGGGCGTGAGGCGGCGGCTAGACTCCGGCACGTGAAGCGTCTCTCCTCCTGGGCGCTCCCGATCCTCCTGGGGGTGGCGGGATTGGCGCTCATCATTATCGGCTCGTTCCAGGTCGGACCCGGG
The DNA here is from genome assembly GCA_963828485.1 of uncultured Chloroflexia bacterium. Lineage (GTDB taxonomy): Bacteria > Chloroflexota > Limnocylindria > QHBO01 > QHBO01 > JACDBZ01. Next base: position 715,977 of record CAWHEV010000009.1, on the reverse strand, counting down.
GCCGCCCCGAGCCTGGCGCCGATCGTGACGCCGACTCCGGTCGCCCAGGCCAGTCCGATCTCGACGCCCGCCGCATCGCCGTCCCCGTCCGGAAGCCCGTCACCCGCGCCCACCTCGACGCCGCTCCCGGAGAGCGTCACGGCGGAGCAGCTGGAGGTGCCCTCCGTGGCGATCAACGTGCTCGTCAGACAGTCGACGAGTGCCGAGACCGACAGCTTCCCGCCCAGGGATGCCGCGTACATCCTGAGCGGCGGGCACCAGCCGGGCCGGAACCAGAACTCGTACATCTTCGCCCACGCCGAGCAATCGCTCTTCAAGCCGCTGTGGAACGTCCAGGTCGGGGCCGAGGTGCTGGTCCGGATGTCGGACGACAGCGTGCTGCACTACGTGGTGACCGAGGTCCGCCCAAACGTCCCGTGCCCGGACCCCAACGCCGATCCGGCCCTGAACCCACCGGACCCGCCGCTGGCCCTCCAGATTCACGACACGTGCGAGGAGGGCGCCTCGTGGACGCTGGACACCCCCTACGAGCGGCTCACGCTCCAGACCTCGCAGGGCTTCAACCGCAACTGGGGCGAGCTGGTGATCATCGCGCGTCCGACGGGGTGAGCTCGCGCCGGCCTCGTACGAACCACGCCGGCACGAGCGTGACGACGGCGACGGCCAGGGCGATCGCGAAGACGAGGTGCAGGACGTCGGCCGCCTGGCCCCGGGACCACTCCTCGAGGACCGCGACGAGCGCCAGGGACGTGTTCGGATCGACGCCGACGAACTCTGGGCGCCCGAGCTCGACGACGAGCTGGTCCCGACGGCCCGGATCGAGGACGAGCGTGGAGAGCTCGTCGATGCGGTTCTGGCCGATCGACGTCAACAGCGCCAGCCCGACGCTCATCCCGATCGTGCGGGTCAGCTGGACCATGGCGCTCGCCACTCCGTAGGCGCCCGCGCCGGCCGCCTCCACGGCTGCCGTCGCGCGGGGCGCCACGGTCAGGCCGAACCCGGCTCCGAAGGTCGCGAGGTCGCGCACGAGCCGATCGACGTCGGCCGAGACCGCCCAGTCCAGCGCCAGCCAGAGCCCCAGCGCGGTGAGCGCGACGCCGGCCAGCGTCACCAGCCGCGCGCCCAGCCATCCCGACAGCACGCCACCGACGATGGCGCCGGCGGCGATCGCCACGGTCAGCGCCGTCAGCGCCGTCGCGGACTCGACGTCGGTCCCGAACAGCACGCGGTTCACGAACACGGGCCCACCGATGATCGCGGTCGCCAGCGTGTAGCCCGTGAGCAGGCTCACCAGGTTGGCGGCGCTGAACGCGCGATCGCGGAAGAGGCGCAGGTCGATCAACGGGGACCGTCCGCGGAGCAGCCAGGCAACGAGCGCGATGAGCGCCGCGGCCGCGACCGCCAGCCCGCCGAGCACGAGCGGCGAGGCCCATCCTGCCGTGCCGGACGCCGTCAACGCGCCCACGCCGGACGCCAGCGCCAGGCTCAGGAGCAGCGCACCGACGATGTCGATCGTCCCACGCACGCGAGGGGTCTCGATCCCACCGACCGCGACGTAGATGACCAGGAGGGTCACGATCCCGATCGGGACGTTGAGGAGGAAGATCCACTGCCAGCCGACGATGTCGAGGCGTGGGATGGGCAGCCCGAAGTTCAGGAGCACCCAGGCGCCGTAGGCGGGACCGATCGCCATGCCCACGAAAGTCGCGGCGCCCTCGACGCCGAGCGCCACGCCTCGCGCCCGGCCGGTGAACAGGTGGCTGGCCAGCGCCATCGAGAGCGGCACCAGCGCGCCGCCGCCGAATCCCTGCACGACTCGCGCGGCGATGAGCCACCCGAGCGTTCCGTCCGGCCCGGCGAGCCGCGACAGGCCCGCAGCGGCCGACCCGATCACGAAGAGGAGGAGGGCGACCGTGAAGAGGCGCCGCGCGCCCCACAGGTCTGCGGCACGGCCGGCGAGCGGCATCGCCACGACGTAGGCGATGAGGTAGGCGTTGACGATCCAGCTGGCACGGGCCAGGTCGTCCCAGCCGCCGACGTCGGTCACGATCGATGGCAGGGCGATGGCGACGACCATCAGCTCGGCCCCGCCCAGGAAGACGCCGAGGCTCGCGCAGACGAGCGCCACCCAGGCCGCTGCCGGGTGAACTCTCAAAGCTCGGCGCGCTCCATCGCGGCGCGGGCGACGACGAACAGCACTGCCGTCTGGATCAATCCGACGCCCGCCGCGCGCATCGCGTCGGTGAGCGCCGAGTCGGTGTCCGCGAGCCGCGACAGGAGCAGGTACGCGGCCCCGGGCACGGAGCTCGAGCCGCCCGAAGCCACGACCACGGCGACGCCGGTGAGGATGCAGGTGGCGGCCGCTGCGAGCGCCGCGGGGATCGGCGCGAGGAGCGCTCCGACGGCGAGCCCGAGGGCGATTGCCGCGGCAGCGGTGGCGGCCACGGCGAGCACGGCGATGCCGTAGGTGGCCAGGTCGGGCTGAACGGGCATCCCGAGGGTGGTGAGCCAGCCCAGGGTGGCCGAGGCGGAGATGCCGATGAGGGCGATCAGCGCGAAGCTCCCCAACCAGCCACCGACGTAGGTGGCGCGCGACACGGAGCGGGTGATCAACCAGCCGGCCCGCCCGGCGGCCCGCTCGTCGGCGATGGTCCACGCCGCGACCGCCGACGCGGCAACGGTGGCGACACCGAGGCCGATCGCCACCCGATCCAGCGTGACCGCGGGGGCCGTCGGGATCAGGACCACGACGGCGCTGCCACCGACGAACGCGACGAGGATGCCCAGCAGGCGGAATGTCATCCACAGTTCGCGCAGCGCTACCCGAGCGACGCGTGCGGCCTGGCTCACGGGGCCACCACGACCGGGTAGTGGCCATCAACATGGCCCTCGCGATGCCGCTCGTCGGCGAGGGCGGTGATGCCGCGCATGCTCAGCGGCAGTTCCGCCGCGTCGAGGTCCGTTACCGGCGCCAGCAGGGCGAGTCGGCCGGCCCGCAGCAGCGCCACGTGACTCACGAGTCCGGCCTCCGAGGCCGGGTAGCGGCTGGCGATGAGGATCGTGTGGCGCTGCCCGGGCAGGGAAAGCAGGCGCGTTCTCTCGTGCGTGTCGAGAGCGCGCAGCGGTTCGTCGAGCAGCAGCACCTCGGGGTCGGCGATCAGAGCAGCGGCCAACCCGGTGCGCTGGAGGATGGCCGGCCCGCCCCGGTTGATCGGCTGGTCCGCCGCAGTCGGCGCCACACCGGTCCACGCCAGGGCACGGTCGATCCGGCCGGCCGTCTCGTCGCGCACGACGCCGAGCAGGTCCGCCGCCAGCACGAGCGCCTCGCGAGGTGACATCCACCCAGGGATCCCGGGCTCAGGGCCCAGATGCGCGACTCGACGACCCCAGCCGCGTCGGGAGGAGTCGGTCATACCGACGATCTCGATCCGCCCTGCGTCCGGACGCGACAGGCCGGCCAGGATCCGGATGAGGGCCGACGCGCTCGCCTCCGGCTCGGAGACGACGAGGAGCCGCATCCCGACGGGGATGGACAGGGAGCAGCGCCGGAGCAGCATGCCCCTGGAGAGCGCCGTGATCGAGATCGCCGACGGGCGGAGGACCTGGTTGGCGGGATCGCTCCACAGCGCGTCCGGGGTCGAGCTGGTCAGCGACGCACCTCCTGCTTCGCGGCCTCGCCGATCTCGGCGGAGCCGGCCGATCCTAGCATCTTGACATTCCCGCCCGGGCGCCTACCATAAGCACAACTTCATATAAGCGACTATTTGATAAAGATGCACTCTCCCATTTCTCCTCGCGATGCCGTCGGCCACGACCTGCGCAGGCTGCGCACCCTCTACCGCGCGCTCGGCGACGAGACGCGCCTGCGCATGATCGGCCTCCTGGCGGAGGTCGGTCCCATGCCCGTGAACGAGCTCTCGTCGCGGGTCGGCCTCTCTCAGCCGCTCATCAGCTGGCACCTCCGGATCCTGCGCCTTGCCGGGCTCGTCGACACCCAGCGCCAGGGGCGCGCGACCATCTGTCGCCTGCGCCTCGCGGCGTTCGAGGAGCTTCACGACGCCGAGGGCCGGCTGATCGGCGGCACGGCAGGGATCGCGACCGAGCGTTCTGCGCAGGGCACGGTCCCCGATGTCAGCTAGCCGCGAGTCCGCGCAGGACATGCAGCGCGGCACGTCGGTCTTCTCGAGCCGGGTCAAGCAGTCCGGCCGCGCGATCCTCGCGCCGCTCATTCGGCTCGCCATGGCCCTTCGGCTCACGCCGAACACGATCACGGTCATCGGGCTCGGCATCACCATCGTCGCCGCGGTGCTGATCGCCACGGACCTGCTCCTCATCGGCGCGGCCCTGCTGACCTTCGGCTCGCTGCTCGACGCCGTCGATGGCGGGCTGGCCCGCGCTCAGGGCAGCGGCACCCCGTTCGGCGCCTTCTTCGACTCGACACTCGATCGCAGCGGAGAGGCAATCGTCTACATCGGCATCGGCGCATGGATCCTGGCTACCCAGCCCGAGCCGATGCTGCCGATGCTGGCCCTCATGATCGCGCTCGGAGGCTCGTTCCTCGTCAGCTACGCCCACGCGCGCGCACAGGGCATCGGCCTGGCGGCCGACATCGGCCTCGCGCCACGCACCGAGCGGCTCGTCTTCGTCATTGCCGGGGTGACGCTCGCCGGATTCGGCTTCGACGTCGCCCTCATCGGTGCCCTCGTCCTCATCGCCCTGCTCACCGTGACCACCGTGGTCCAGCGCATCTGGCACGTCTGGCGTCTCAGCCAGGCGCTCACCGACTCAAAGGAGAACTGATCATCGTGGCTTCCTCGAACGGCAAGGCCGCCGCCAACGGTCATCGACCCAACGACGGAACCGTGCGGGTCGCGATCGTCGGCGTCGGCAACTGCGCCAGCAGCCTGGTGCAGGGCCGCTATCACTACGCCGATGCCAAGGACGGCGACTTCGTCCCTGGCTTGATGCACGTCAACCTCGGCGGATACCACGTGCGCGACATCGAGTTCGTCGCCGCCTTCGACGTCGATCGCAACAAGGTCGGCAAGGACCTCTCGGAGGCGATCTTCGTCGAGCCGAACAACACCTACCGCTTCGCCGATGTGCCCCACCTCGGCGTGACCGTCGAGCGCGGCATGACTCACGACGGCCTCGGCAAGTACCTGAGCGAGATCATCGAGCCCGCGCCCGGCCCGACGGCCGACGTCATCGACATCCTGCGTCAGCGCAACGTCGACGTCCTCGTGAGCTACCTGCCGGTGGGCTCCGAACAGGCGACCAAGTGGTACGCCGAGCAGGCCATCCAGGCCGGTGTCGCCTTCGTGAACGCCATCCCGGTCTTCATCGGCCGCGAGCCGTACTGGCAGCGCCGCTTCGCGAAGGCCGGCCTGCCGATCATCGGTGACGACATCAAGAGCCAGGTCGGCGCAACCATCACCCACCGCGTGCTGACGCGCCTGTTCATGGATCGGGGGGTGCGGATCGACCGCACCTACCAGCTCAACTTCGGCGGCAACACGGACTTCCTCAACATGCTCGAGCGCGAGCGGCTGGAGTCGAAGAAGATCAGCAAGACGAACGCGGTGACGAGCATGATCGACTACGACGTCGCCGACGACGACGTCCACGTCGGCCCGTCGGACTACGTCCCGTGGCTCAAGGACCGCAAGTGGTGCCACATCCGGATGGAGGGGACGACCTTCGGAGACGTGCCGCTCAACCTCGAGCTGAAGCTCGAGGTGTGGGACTCGCCGAACAGCGCCGGCGTCATCACCGATGCGATCCGCTGCGCCAAGCTCGGCCTCGATCGCGGCCTGGCCGGTACGCTGGTGGCTCCCAGCTCCTACTTCATGAAGAGCCCACCGATGCAGATCCACGACGACATCGCCTACAACCGGGTGGAGGCATTCATCCGCGGCGAGGACAACGAGACGCTGGTCGGCACCGAGAAGCCGGCGTCGCGCCGAACGAAGAAGGTCGCGTCGCGCGCCGAGAAGGCGAAGGTCGCCGCGGTTGAAGTCGGCTAGGGCGGCGATCGGCGCCGCCGACCGCGCCGCTCCGGCCGTCCCGGAGCGCCGGCGCGAGCTGTTCACCTACTGGGCCTACCGGGCCGGGGAGCGCGTCATCAGCGCGCTCCCCCGCAGCGTGGCCATGCCCGTGGCGGCAGCCGTGGGCAACATCGCCTACGACCTGGCGGGCGACAAGCGTGATCTGATCCGCGCGAACCTCGCGCGTCCGATGGGGCTGGCACCCGATGATCGACGCGTGGGGGCGGCCGCACGTCGGGCGTTCCGCAACTACGCCAAGTACCTCGTCGACATGATGCGGATCAGCGAGATGAGTGAGGCTGACATCGGCGGCCTCGTCCGCATCGACAACATCGAGATCCTTCGCGACGCCCGTGCGGAGGGCAAGGGCGTCCTGCTCTGCGCGCTCCACATCGGGGGCATGGACATCATCGGCGCTGGGCTCAAGCGCGAGGGCCAGAGCCTCCACGTGGTGGCCGACGACACGACCTACGGCCGCCTCTACGACCACCTCGAGGCGACGCGCGCGCGCCACCACATCTTCCTGATCGGCTGGCGCAACCTGCGCGGCCTCTTCCGCGCCCTGCGCGACGGGGAGAACCTGGTCCTCTTCTGCGACGGCGGCTTCCGTCGCGGCGACGTGCCGGTCGAGCTGTGCGGGGAGCCGACGACCCTGCCGGTTGGACCCGCCACGCTCGCTGCGAAGTCGGGAGCCCCGATGATGGCGGTCACCTGCCGCCGGACGCGGGACGATCGGTTCGTGGCCGCCGGCCTGCCGGCGATCCACTGCACCAGCAATGATCCGGCGGAGATCTTCCGCGCCACCCAGGCCATCGCCGACGAGCTCTCGACCATCCTGGCCGAGGATCCGGGGCAGTGGTACATGTTCCGCCCGGTCTGGCCCCGGACCGATGCCGACCGCTCCCACGCGCGCACCGCCCTCGAGGCGGCACGCCGTGGCGAGGACTGGACCCGGACCGGGGCCTGATGCTCCTGCGGCTGGCGCTCGAGATCGCCGATCGCGTCGTCAACGCGCTGCCCGCTGGCGTGGTCTACGCCGGGGCCGACCTCGCCGGCGATGCGTGGCGGCGGCTCGCGCCGGGTCGGCGCCGCCTGGTCGCAGCGAACCTCCAGCGCGTCTGCGCGGCGACGGGCCGTTCGACGCGCGGTCCTGCGTTCAGGGCCCTGCTGCGCGACGCGTTCCGCAACCACGCGCGCTACTACGCCGAGATCCTGCGCGCGCCGCACTACGACGCCGGCGACCTCGAGCGGATCGTGGCCGTCCCCCATTGGGACACGTACGCCACGGTCATCCGCTCCGGCGCCACGATCATCGTCAGCTCTCACCTCGGGAACTTCGAGCCGTTCGCCGCCTACCTGGCCACGAAGGGCATGCCGGCGCTCGCGCCGGTCGAGGAGATCGAACCCAAGGCCCTCTTCGAGTTCCTCTCCTCTCGACGCGGTGGGGGCGCCATCGAGCTCGTGCCGCTGAGCAGGTCACGGAGCGCCATCGGGCGGCGCCTGCGCCAGGGTGGCGTCGTCGGCGTGCTCGGTGATCGCATCATCGGCGGCGGAGCCGGGGTCGAGGTCACCATGTTCGGCCACCCGGCCGAGCTTCCCAGCGGACCAGCCACGCTCGCTGTGACCTCGGGCGCCAACGTCCTCGTCGGGCGCTGCCTACGCACCGGGCCCGATCGGTTCGAGGCGGCCGGGGACGTCGTCGAGGTTCCGGTGAGCGGAGACCGGCGCGCCGATATCACCCGCATGACCGAGCGCCTGGCCGAGCGCTTCGAGCACGACATCGGGTCCGCTCCGGAGCAATGGTGGGGAGCGTTCCAGCCGTTCTGGACGGACCTGCCGGCATGACGAGCGGCCCTCCCACCGCGAGCCTGGCGCGCGGCCGGCGCGAGGCGCCCCGGTCCGGTGGCGATCTCGGGCTGGCGGACATGCACATCCACTCGCTCTACTCGGACGGCACGGCTCGCGTGGCCGACATCCTCGAGCATGTCGAGCGGCGGACCCGGCTCGACGTCGTGGCCATCACCGACCACGAGCGGATCGACGGCGCCCTCCGCGCCATCGAGCTGCACGCCGCGGGCGACTACTCGTTCGACCTGGTGGTCGGTGAGGAGATCACGACCCGGCGCGGCCACGTCGTCGCCCTGTTCATCGGCGAGCGCGTCCCCGCGCTGCGTCCGCTCGAGGAGACGCTGCGAGCCATCCACGCCCAGGGCGGCATCGCCATCGCGGCGCATCCACTGGCGCCGATCCCGCTCAGCGTCGGCAGCCGCACCCTGCGCCGCGTCCGCGACCATGTCACCGGCGGCGTCCATTTCGACGCCATCGAGCTCTTCAACCCGAGCCACGCCGGGCGGACCCGCCACGAAGCACGATTGGCACTCAACGCCCGGGAGCTCGGGCTGCCGGGGGTCGGCAACTCGGACGCCCATGTCCTGGAGGGCATCGGGACCGGTCGATCCACCTTTCCGGGCCACTCCGCCGAGGACTACCGTCGGGCCGTGCTGGACGGCCGCGTCCTCCCCGACGGCGATGCCCACTGGTCGTCGATCCACAACCTCGACGTGTATCGGCGCCAGCTCGGAGCGAAGGCGCGCCACCTGTGGCACACGCTGAGACCGGGGGAGGCCGACTGGCGCTGAGATCGCGTCGGATCACGCCATCGGTGCATACTCGGGCCCGTGTCGACCACCGCTCCCACCGCCGATGCCCCGACCGCTGGTGTCGCAGGACGAGCGCCGCCCGCTGAAGGTCGGGATCGTCAGCCCGTACGGCTACCCGCATCCGGGTGGCGTCAACGAGCACGTGCGGTTCACCTACGAGGCGTTGCGCCGGATGGGCCACGACGCATGGATCATCACGAGCAAGTACGGCCGCCAGCGGGAGTCTGAGGGCCACGTCATCCGGCTCGGCACCGGGTGGGCCGCACCGGCCAACGGCAGCGTGGGACGCGTGACGCTCGGCCTGCGGTTCAAGCAGCAGGCTCGGGAGGTGCTGTCGACGCATCACTTCGACATCCTCCATTTCCACGAGCCACTGGTGCCCTTCCTGTCGCCCACCATGCTCGATGCCAGCGAGACGGTGAACATCGGCACCTTCCACGCCTTCGGCGGCTTCAGCCCGAGCTACTGGATCGGGAGCCGGTTCGCCGGCCAGCTGGCGAACAAGCTCGACGGCCGCATCGCGGTCAGCGGCGCGGCGCGGCACTTCATCAACCGCTACTTCCCGGGCGACTACCACATCATCCCGAACGGGGTCGACCTCGATCGATTCACCGGCGCCGAGCCGCTCGAGGAGCTTCGGGATGGCACGCTGAACATCCTGTTCGTCGGCCGCCTCGAGGAGCGAAAGGGCCTCGGCGACCTGCTCAAGGCCTACCACCGCCTGCGCAAGCGCAAGGTGGACGCGCGCCTGCTGGTGATCGGGGCGGGCCCGAAGCTGCGGGAGTACAAGCGCTTCGTGGGGCTGCGCGGGATCCGCGACGTCGAGTGGCTGGGCCGCGTCAGCGACAACGCGAAGGTGCGCTACTTCGCGTCGTCGGACATCTTCTGCGCCCCCAACACCGGCCAGGAGTCGTTCGGCATCGTCCTGCTCGAGGCGATGGCCGCCGGCGTTCCGATCGTGGCGTCCGACATCCACGGCTTCAAGCGGGTGGTCGAGCGCAACGTCCAGGGCCTCCTCGTCGAGCCGAAGAACCCTCGCGCCCTGGCGGCGGCGCTCTACAGCCTGGCGCGGGATCCTGACCTGCGCCACGCGATGGGCGACGCCGGCCGTGCTCGGGCGCCCGAGTTCAGCTGGGACCGCGTCACCGAGCAGATCGTGGACTTCTACTACGAGACCCGGGATCGCGTGCTGGCCGGCTAGCCTCGCATCAGGACTCGAGGTCCCAGAGGGCGCGGTAGTACCTGATCCGCTCGGCATCGGGCTGGATCCCGTACGCCTCGAACAGCTCGTCCTGGTGCCCTTCGCCGAAGTTCCAATCCAGGCTCATTGATGCGACCGCCAGGTCGGCCCATCGGTCCCCGATCGCCATGTCGCCGAAGTCGACGTTGCCGGTCCATCGGCCGTCGTCCGCGATGAGGGTGTTCGGAGCGCACGCGTCCCCGTGGACGAGGACCGGGCCGTCGACCACCGGCGGACGCGGCCCGAGCGAGTCGGGCATACGCCCGAGCCAGACCTGCGCCGTCCATTCGGGCGGGAAGTCGTCGATCCTGATGGCATGGATGGCGCGCAGGCCGGTGGCAATGGCCATGATCGCCTCGGGGCGTCGCGCGCGCCACCGATCACCCACCGCGGAGTCGCCCGGGACGGTCGCCGTCACCATCCACTGCGCCTTGTCGTCCTCACCGTAGGAGATGACCCTCGGCGCCGGGTGACGGCCGGCGAGCCACTCCAGCCGCGATCGCTCGCGGGCAAGGTCGATCCCGGTCGCGCGCGGGTTCCACTTGATGACCGAGTCGCCCATCCTGAACGTCAGACCACCGAGGTCGTTGCGCCACATCAGCTCGACGGATCGGCCGGCGGCGCTCACCAGCACGATATCGGGGATCGGGTCGTCCCCCAACGTATGCTGCGCGGCATGGGCAGCAAAGTCGGGTAGCGTCACAAGGGCTTCTGCCACGTGATGAAGGTCAGCCGTGGCTCGAAGCCAAGGGAGCGATACAGGTCGGTGGCCCCGGTGACGCTGGTGGCGTCGACTCCCAGGCTCGCCGCCGTGTACCCGCCCTCGCGCGCCGCGATCAGGGACGACGACAGGAGTGCGCGCGCCAGGCCCCGGCGTCGCCACGGACGCCGCACCGAGACGGCGGAGACGTACACGCGGTTGCGGCCGTACTCCTCGTTCTCCGCCACCGGCACGAGGGTCATGATCACGCCGGCGATCTCGTCCCCGTCCCAGCCGATGCGCCAGAAGCGCGGTTCCTCGTTCTGCGGGTCCGTCGAAAAGCGCTCCCACTCCTCCTCCGCCCACTCGGCCTGGCCCCATTCGTCGCGGAATGCCTCTGCCGAGGCGTCCCACAGCGCGCGGTACTGGTCGCGTGTCACCGGCCGCACCTCGAGGCCCTCGGGCATCGGCGCCGCCTCGATCGGCTCCAGGGTTGAGGCCACCATGTCGTACCAGTAGCGCACGGCCTCGTAGCCGGCGCCGCGCATGAGAACGCCGTTGCCTGTGTCCGCCTCGACCCCCTCCGAGCGAAAGAGCTTCGGCGCCACGCCGGGGTGCTCCGTTGCGATTTCGCGCAGCAGCGCCTCGTTGTGGCCCAGCATGGCCCGCCCGATGCCCCGGCGGCGCCAGGCCGGATGGACGAAGCCGAACAGCTCGTACGAGCGGCCGCCCTCGACCAGGTCCCGCCAGAAGACCCGCGAGTAGGCGACGACCTCGCCGTCCACCTCGGCGAGCAGAAGGTCGCGATCGGGATCGCAGTTCACCAGCGTCGCGTAAGCACGCTGCATGTCTTCGAGGGTCTGGACCTCCTCCGTCCCGTCGGCGTCATGGACCGCGAGCCAGACGGCCAGCATTGCCGGCAGGTCCTCCTCACCCCGGTAGTGCCGGAACCGAAGGCCCGGAAGGTCCGGCGCCTTCGGCACGGCAACGGTCAGCGTCATGACCCCTCGGCCTCCATCGGCTTCTGCCACGCCGCGCTACGGTCGACCGTCGCGAACCCGGTCGACTCGTACAGGCCGAGCGCGCCCGACGGGTTATCGGCATCCACGCCGAGGGCCGCGGTGTCCACGCCGGCATCGGCCAGGACGTGGATGCTGCGCCCGATCAGCGCGCGCGCCAGCCCTCGCCCACGCCAGGCGCGCCGGGTGAAGACGCTGTCGAGCCAACCGCGCCGAATCCCGAGATCGGCGTTCTCGTCGGCGTAGATGGCGTTCAGCACCGCGCCGGCGATCTCGTCGCCATCCCACGCTACGACGAAGAGGTCCGGGTTGAACTCGGGCGCCTCGATCCAGCGCCGCAGGCTGGCCTCCGACTCGTCGTGTCCGCCCCAGTGGTCGTGGAACGCCTCGGTGTCGGCGGCCCAGATGGCCGGCGCCGTGTCCCGGGACGCGGGCCGCACGTCGAGGCCGTCGGGCAGCGGCAGGATCTCGGGACGGTCCACGTCGATGCGCGGCCGCTCCATCTCGAAGAACCAGCGCACCTCCGCGTAGCCGGCGGACTGTGCCAACGCCTGGCGCCCGAGCTGCCGCTCGTCGACCCACATGCCGTGGAGCAGGGGACGGTCGGTCGGGTACTGCCCGCTGCGCTCGCGGCCGAGCGCCTCGGCCGCGTCCAGCAGGCGTCGGCCGATACCCCGCCGACGCCAGGCCGGATCGACCGACCCGCGCGAGCGGAACTCACGCTCGCCGCCGTTCGTGTCGACCCACTCGATGTGGACGGTGCCGACGACGGCCCCGTCCAGCTCGGCGACGAGCACGTCGCGACCCGCGTCGAACTTGTCGGACGGGTGGCGGAACATGGCCGCCAGCTCGCCCAGCGACCAGCGCTGGCGCACGCCATCGGCCTCGAAGTCGGCGTTCGTGATGCGATGGATGTCGGCCAGGTCCGAATCGCCGGCAAAGGTCCGGATCATCATGCGGTCGAGATCGGCCGCGGATGCGGCCGTATCGGTCTTCATGTCAGCCAACCCTCTTGAGCTTGCCCGTGCGCTTCGCGTAGCGCTCGGCGACGCCGAACACGCGGACGCCGAGCGGGATGAGCACGACGCCCATGATCACGAGCGGCCAGACGTTGTTGAGCAGCTCGGTCACGGGCTTGCCATCGATCAGGCCGCCGCGGATCCCCTCGAGCACGTACGTGCCCGGGCTGAACTGCCCGACGAACTGCATCCACTCGGGCAGGATCGTCGGGTCGTAGTAGACCCCGCTGAAGAGCAGGATGATCGACTGGATCACGAACACCATCTGGTCGCCGCGCTCCACGTAGAGCAGGGGCAGGATGGCGGCCATCATCCCGACGCCGACGAAGCTGATGCTGCCCAATGCCAGGAAGGCACCCGCGGTCACCCAGTTCCCGCCGGTGAACTCCACGTCGAAGAAGAGCAGCATCACGATGAGGATGATCACCATCTGGATCACCGCATATGCGACCGCGAAGAAGGTGGAGCCGATCAGCTGGGTATAGCGCCGCACCGGCGCCATGAACGTGTACTCCAGCGTCCCCTCCCAGCGCTCCCAGGTGACCGTCTCGCCGATGAAGCCGAACACGATCGACAGGAAGTTCCAGAAGATGGCGCCGATGATGAGCGTCTGGAGCAGGACCGGGTCTTCCTGGGCAACGCCGATGAAGGCCACCGCCAGGGCGGCCGCCAGCGAGTAGACCAGCCAGGCGACCTCCCAGCCCCAGTAGCGCTTGGTGAGGTTGAAGTTGCGCTCGACGAAGGCGAAGCTCGCCCTCAGCTCACGCGTTGCGATGGTCATCGTTCCGTCCCATTCATTCGTCTTCGTTCCCGTCGTCGTCGACGTCGTCGTCGAGGCTCTTGCCGGTGAACGTCATGAAGACGCTCTCCAGCGTCGGCTCCTGGCCGTGGTCGCGCGCCACGAGCGCCTTCAGCTCCTCGGGCGTCCCCTCCGCCACGATCCGACCGTCGTTGATGAGCGCGATCCGGTCGCACAGCCGCTCGGCCTCGGCGAGGTCATGCGTCGTGAGCACGATCGTCGCGTCGTGCGTGTCGCGCACCTCCTCGATGAACGTCTGCACGTCCAGCTTCGACCGCGGGTCGAGGCCGGTCGTCGGCTCGTCGAGGAGCAGCACGGTCGGGCTCGTCAGTAGCGCTCGCGCGATCGCGACCTTCTGCTGCATGCCGCGGCTCATCTGCTCGACCGGCCGGTCGAGGCGCTTCTCACCGACGCCGAGTCGCGCCAGGATGGCGACCACCTGGCCCCTGGCCTGCTTCGCGTCCATCCCGTACAGGCGCGCCGCGTAGGCGAGGTTCTCGTGTGGGCTGAGCTTCTTGAAGAAGGCGGCGTCGACGCTCACCCGGTTGATGAGCTGCTTGACCGCCATCTCCTCGCGCTCGACGTCGTGCCCGAGGACCTCCACGCGGCCGCCGTCCAGCGTCAGCAGCGTGCTGATGAGCCGGATGAGCGTGCTCTTGCCGGATCCATTCGCGCCGAGCACGCCGTAGATCTCACCGCGGCGGATCGCCACGCTCACGTTGTTGACCGCGATGACCGCCTTCTTCTTTCGTCCCACCACGAACTTCTTCGTGGCGCGGTCGAGGAGCAGCGCCGGCTGCTCGCCGGGCGGCGGCGGCCCGACCCGGCGCACCGGCTCACGTGCCGGTTCGGCGGTCGGTCTCGTCTTGGGTTCGTCCATCACGTCGATCATCGTTCGTTCCTTAGGGGCAACAAAAAGCCGCGGACCTTATCCGGCCCACGGCTCCGGTTGGCTCGGCGGCACTGCCGCCGTTGCTCTACCTCGACCAGGGCACAGATCTCCCATCGACAGCGCGGCCGGTAGGCGCGTTGCCGTGCGTCATGAGGGCGTCGATGCGCGGGTGCATTGCCGTCAGTTCGCTCCTGTGCTGGGTGGTGGCTCGCCGGACACCGCCGCGCAGCGTCGACTGCGGTGGTGGTGCCCGGGGAGTCTACGGCTGCCCCTTCGGCGGTGTCAAGCAATCCGGCGGAGCCGCCGCTATCGTGGTCAGCGCACTGCAGGAGAGCCCACGTGAACGTCAATCGCGGCCTCGTCTTCTGGGGCGTGGCGCTCATCACGGCGGGGGTCGTGGCGCTGGCCATCGTGTCCGGCACGATCGATGGCGAGCAGGCCATGGACCTGTGGCGCTACTGGCCGGTGGCGCTGATCGTCGCCGGGCTGGCGATCATCGCCTCGCGAACGCCACTGGCGCTGGTCGCCACCGTGGTGGCCGGGATCGTCGTCGGAGGCCTGGCCGGGACGCTGGTGAGCGGCTGGCCCGACGCGCTGAGCTTCGGGTGCGGGGGTGACGCGGACCGCCGGCTGGATGCCGACGGCAGGTTCTCGTCCAGCGCGGAGGTCGAGCTCGACTTCAACTGCGGCGATCTCGCGGTCGCGATGGGCGACGGATCCGAGTGGCAGGTCGCGGCGCGCTACGCCGGCGACTCCGAGCCCGACCTGGCGTCGTCGGATGGCGAGCTCCGCCTCAGCTCCGAGGGAGGCGGGTTTCCGTTCGCCGAGGGCAGGCAGGAGTGGGATGTGACGCTGCCCAGCGACGTCGCGCTGGCGCTCACCATCGAGGCCAACGCCGCGTCGAGCGAGCTGGACCTCGGCGGCGGCGACTTCAGCGAGCTCGCGCTGGACACGAATGCCGGCAGCGTCACCATGGACCTCTCCGGCGCGAGCGCCGATGCCCTCTCGATCGAGATGAACGCCGGCTCGGTGACGTTGACCGCCGATGAAGGGACGTCCTTCGCCGGAGCGGTCGACATGAATGCGGGCTCGCTGGACATCTGCATCCCGGACGGCGCCCCGTTCGCTATCACGATCACCGAGAGCAACGTCACGTTCAGCCACAACCTCGATGAGAACGGCCTGAGCCGGAGCGGCGACACCTGGCGCAGCGGCACGGGCGACGAGGCGATCGCGCTGAGCGTGGAGGGCAACGCGGCCAGTCTCACGCTCAACCCCGAGGGAGGCTGCGAATGAGCCGTCGCCTGTACCGATCGCGAACCGATACCGTCGTCGGCGGCGTGGCCGCCGGCCTGGCCGGCTACCTGAGCACCGATCCGGCCCTCGTCCGCATCGCCTGGGCCATCCTCGTGCCGCTCACCGGCGGCATCGCCTTCCTCGTGTACCTCGTCTGTTGGGTCGCCATCCCCGAGGAGCCGAAAGCGACGCCAGCGGCGATCGGCGACGACGGCGCGGTGGAGGGTCTCATCGACGGGCAGCCGGCCCTGGTTCCGGATGCGGCCGATGGCGCGTCGCGGAGCAATCCGACCCTGTGGGTCGGCCTCGGGCTCGTGGCGCTCGGGGTCTGGTTCCTCGTCCGGGACTACCTGCCCGAGATCGAGATCGACTGGAACCTCGTCTGGCCGATCATCATCGTCGCCATCGGCGTCGTCATCCTCGTCGGCGCCCTACGACGGCGGGAGGGCTGAGCTAGCCGCGCTCCGGCATCGGTCCGGCAGAGGGCTCGACGTCGCTGTGGCGCCGCTCCCACCAGGCGCGCCCGTATACGGCGAACAGGCCGGCCACCACTGCCGCGGCCATTGCGACGAGCACCTTGAGGCTTCCGAGCGCCAGGAGCTCCGCGCGCTCGCCCTGTGGCGGGTCGGGGAACTGGAAGCCGAAGTTCCACGGCGGCAGGGCACGGGCGGCGTTGATGTACCAGTCCGGCATCGGCAGCGCGGAGCCGAGCGGGAAGATGACCACGCCCACCACGACGACGAGCACGAGAAAGCCGATCGCCAGGTCTCGCCATGCGGGCCGGCGCAGCAGCTCGTCGACGCAGTACGCCACGGCGATCATGGCGAAGATGACCGCCGTCAGATAGTGGTACGCGAACGTGGCGCGCTCGATGCGGATCCACGGCACGTACTGGAACGCGAAGGCGGTCACGATCAGGACCAGCGCCATGGACCGCCGCTTCCATGCCAGCACGGCGCAGGCGGCGAGCGCGGGGATGCCCGCCCAGAACAGGAGGGGATTGCCGCCGTTGTAGATGGCCGCGATCCGGTCGGAGTCGAACGAGCTGCCGTAGAACCAGGTCGGCTTCAGCATGAGCGGCCAGCTCCACCACGGGCTGGCGCTGTCGTGGCCGGCCTTCAGGTTGAAGTGGTAGCCGAACATCTGCGCGTGCAGCTCGTCGATTGACCAGCCGTACCCCGGGCCGCCGGCGACGGCCCAGTCGTGGCCGAGCTGGAGGTACGGGATGTAGCTCAGGCCATAGACGGTGAGCGGCACGACGATCAGGCAGGCGCCGACCCACGGCCACGCGAACCCTCCCATCTGTCCCGGCTCGAACCACCGGCCATCCGAGCGCGGGTCTCGAATCGACAGCCACGCCCGCCAGACGATGAGCACCGCGGCAATGGTGAGCATGAGGTAGACCGGCCAGCCCACCTGGGCTCCGCGCGCCAGGAGTCCGAAGACGTACTCGATCGCATTGCGCGGCTCCCGCGCATCGGCCACCTGGTCGAAGGCCAGCACGAACGCCAGGCCGACGCCGGTGATGACGAATGCGGTCGCGGTGAGCGAAGTCAGCGCCTCGCGTCCGTCGATCCTGATGGGCCGGACCCAGGTGATGGCCAGCGCCAGAGCAGTGATGCCGAGCATGACCAGCAGGAACGGCCAGGGGGCGCCGACGGCGCCGATGACCAGCGCCAGGGCCACGAGCACGACGAGCACGAGGCGGCCGAGGTTCGAACGCGCCAGCACGAGAACCAGCAGCCCGGCCAGCGCGTAGAAGCCGACCCACTTGCTCGCCGCCGCGAGACCGATGAGGACGCCGACGAGCGGCAGCATCCACCACGCCGAGCGTGCCCACCGGCCGGACCAGATCTGCCAGAAGGCGACGTACGCGGCGACGATGAAGGTCGCCACGAAGATGTCGTTCATGCTGATCCGGCTCATCACGAAGCTCATGCCGTCGACGGCGACGAAGGCGGCCGCGAGGAGGCCGATGCGGCGGCGGCCGAACATCGTGGCCGAAAGCAGGTAGACGAGCCCGACGAGCAGCGACCCGAAGATCACTCCGGCGATGCGCCACGCGAACGCGTTGCCGCCCACGTCGACGGTGACGAGCTGTGCGTCGTCGGTGCTCACCACCAGGCGGCCGGCGTCGTCGCCCATGCCGGTCGATGCGATGTCGAAGGCCAGGGCCAGCGGCGCGCCCGGCAGCGGAGTCGCGTCGTAGGCAGCCATCCCGATCGACCCCTCGCCGCGGGACTCGAAGTGCGGCTCGACGGTCCAGACCTCCGGCTCACCGCCCTCGCTGGTGCCGGCCACGTAGATGAGGTTCGCGATCCGTTGGTGGCCGATCAGCGCCGGGTCACCCGGCAACGGCACCAGGCCGATCAGGCACGGGTCCCCGTTGCACCGGCTGTGCGAGCCGTCACCGTCCAGGACGGCGACGCCGCCCGTCGTGGCCGGATGCTCGTCGGTGGCGGGCAGAGCGCCAGTCAGCACCACGACCTGCTGGTCCTCGCCACCGCCCTGCACGATCAGCGGACCGATGAGCGGCGCGCTGACGGCGATGGCGTCGCCGAGCGGCTCGAGGTTCTCCGCATCGAGGAGCACGACCGTGCCGGCCAGCGGGTCGGTCGCGATCACAGCGTCGGCGCCGTCCTCGTCCGCGTCCTCCTCGTCCACGCCGCGGACGAAGGCGAGGCCCCCGTAGTTGCCGGCCGTCGTCGTTGTGACGGCTCCGCCGTCGCGCTCGACGATCGCCACGCCGGCGACGCCACGCAGCAGGATGGGGTCGGCGTCCTGGCTCGGCACGACGACCTCCACGACCGCGGTCAGCCCGGACTCGATCGCGGGTCCCCGTGGCGGCGCGCGCCCGTCGGGCGACGCGAGCAGCCCGGCCAGCTCGTACGCCTCGACCGTGCCCGAGTCGCTGCGTCCCACGAGCAGGCGCACGTCGAGCGGGTCGTAGGCCAGCGCGGCGATCTGGCCGCCACCATCCCAGGCCGCCACCTCCTCGCCGCTCTCGGTGTCGGACGCGACGATCCGCGTGCCGTCCTCGACCCGGAACGTGATCGAACGATCGTGGCCGACCGACTCACGACGCGGCGCGATTGCCAGCGCCGGCGATGGACCGGCGATGGCCTGGCTGCCGATCACGGTGTTGGGATCGACGACGACGATGCCGGCGGCGATGAGGTACTTGGCCAGCATCGGGTGCGTCCACTCGTAGACGTCGCGGTTCCAGTCGTTACGCCAGGCGCTGATGAACTCGGCCGCCGAGCGGGCGTGGTAGACCTCGTCGAAGTGGTGGCCCCGCGGCACCTCGAGTCGCCAAAGCCTGAACACGAGGGCGAAGGCGATCAGGCCGAGGAGGATCAACGCATCCCGCCGGTTCAGACGCCGCATCGGCTCGCGGAGGTAGGCGTCGGCCGGGTTCACCGCCAGCCAGCCGCTTGTCGCGGGGGGCGGTATCGGCTCGGCGACCGCGCGCTTGGAGGAGGCCGCGGGCGGCAGGGGCGCCGGTTCGGGCTCCGGAGCCGCGGAGAAGGCGTGCCGCACGGTGTGCCAGAGCACGGCGGCGAGGGTGATCGTCACGAGCAGGCCGAGCAACCAGATGCCCCAGTCGGTGAAGAGGGTGGCCTCGAGCAGCGGGTCCTGGACCACAGGCCGGCCCGCGAGTCCGGGGTTCATGACCGGCGGAGCGGCGAACGCCCAGTCCTCGGAGTAGACCCAGTAGATGTTGGCGAAGAAGCTGACCGACAGGGCGGCGTAGATCCACGGCCACGCCCGGCCCGAGAGCACGAGCAGCGCTCCCAGGGCCAGGGCCGGGAACAGGTAGCGCTCGTGCACGCGCGTCGGCAGGGCGAAGAAGGCGATCGCCAGCACCAGCGAGACGAGGAGGATCCCGCGCATGTCGTCGCGACGCGCAACGCAGACGAGCGCCACGACGGCGACCGCGGCGAAGAGCAGCGTGCCCACGTGCTGCCAGGTCAGGCTGAGCCCACCGAACGCGAGCGCGAGGGTCGTGTCGTCGCCCCAGTGCAGCGTGTCGCCCAGCCCGCTCCACGGGTTGCGCCACATGTTGAAGGCGTTGATCGACAGGCCGGTGTAGGTCCCGGCGGCCTCGACCAGCTTGCCGATGAGGCTCGTGGTCGGATCGGCCTCGGGGAGGATGCCGAGCAGCCCGCGCGGATCGCCCCCGGCCAGCGGGGTGTACAGGTACATCCCGAACGGGAGCATGAGGACGGTGAGCGAGACGACGCCAACGGCCAGCGAGGTCAGCACCCGCATGCCGTCACGTCGCCCGGCGAGCCGCGGGTCGCTGGAGCGGCCGAACAGGTGGCGCCGGATCCCGACGATCGCGACCACCGGAATGAGGAACGCGAACTGGAACTTGATGAGCATGCCGATCACGGCGCCGAGCGCCGCGGCCTCGGTCCAACCGCGCCCGAGGGCATAGATCGTGGCCAGCAGGACGAGGGTGCCGACCGAATCGATCTGACCCCAGACCGCCGAGTCGATGATGACGCCGGGGTTGAACAGGTAGAGCGTGGCGGCCGCCAGGCCCAGCGTCTCGGCGCTGACATTGAAGCGCGCTCGATCGAGCAGCTCGTCGCCCCAGCGCCGAGCCATGAGGAACAGCAGCCAGGCCACGCCGATGTCGGCCAGGACTCCGGGAATCTTCACCAGGCCGCCCGTCGCGTCCTGGCCGACGACCGGCCCCAGGAGCGCCCCGAGCTCGCCGAGGGCCCACAGGACGTACAGGTAGCCGGGTGGGTAGTCGCTGAAGTAGCCGTCCTCGTAGAAGCCGCCCGGTCCGAGGCTGGCCATGCGCTGGCCCCAGGCCGTGAAGTCGCCGACGTCGATGGCGAAGCCGCTCAGCGGGAGGTAGGCGGCGGCGATGAAGAGGCGCAGCACGAGGCCGCCGACGAGGATGATGGCGAGGATCGTGCCGACATCGAGCTGTCGGAGCCAGTCGACAATCCCCGTACCCCGTCGGCCGACGGGGTCGCGGGTCATCAGGTGCGGCGCCCCCGTGGAGCGCGCCGTGTCGTGTCGCACGCCAAGGTGGCGGTGAGTATACCCGCGGATCGCGGAGCGGTCCGGGTGGTACTCATGGGCCCTCCGCGGGCCGCGACGCGTGTCGTAGCCTACGATGCCCGAACCCACCGAACCCGCTCTGAGGACGACCGCCCGTGACCGATGCGGCGCGCCCGCGCCTGACGTTCTTCTTCCCCGCGTACAACGAGGAGGAGAACGTCGCCGAGACGATCCGCCGCTCGCTCGCCGAGGTCGGACCCCTGGTGGATGGCTCGATCGAGGTGCTCGTCATCGATGACGGATCCACGGATCGGACCCGCGAGCTGGCCGAGGCGGCCGCGCGCGAGGACGATCGGATCACCGTCTTCCACCAGGCCAACCGCGGGTACGGTGGCGCGCTGCGCGCCGGCTTCGACAACGCTCGCGGGGAGCTCATCGGCTTCAGCGACGGCGACCTCCAGTTCGACCTGCGTGAGATGTCCCGCCTCGTCGATCGGCTGAACGCCGCCGAGCGTCCCGTCGACGCGGTCATCGGCTATCGGATCAAGCGGCGCGACCCGCCACACCGAATCTTCATCGCCAAGACCTACAACGCGATCGTCTCTGTCCTCTTCGGACTCCGTGTGCGGGACATCGACTGCGCCATGAAGCTCTTCAGGCGCGAGGCCTTCGAGGGCCTGCCGCTCACGACCGACTCGCCGTTCCTGTCGGCCGAGCTGCTCATCAAGCTCCACGCGCGCGGCGAGCGCATCGCCCAGGTGGGGGTCACGCACTACCCGCGCGCCGCGGGAACCAACACCGGCGCCAGCTTCCGCAAGATCCTGCGCACCTTCCGCGACATCGGGCGCCTGCGCTGGGCGCTGTGGAGGCGGCGGACCGAGACGCTGGGAGCACCGCGCTCGCGCTGACGGCTCGCGCGGAGGTCAGGACTCCTCGGAAGAGCCTCCGCTCTCGGGCAGATCGACGTCGAGCGAGTTGACGAACTCGCGGAACACGGCGAGCCGCTCCTCCTCCTCTGCAGTCGTCTCCTCGGTCCCGTCCGGCTCGACGCCGGCCTCATCGAGCACGCGCTCGTCGGCGTAGATCGGCGATCCGGTGCGCACCGCGACGGCGATGGCGTCGGAGGTGCGCGAGTCGACCTCGGTCTCGTCGCCGTTCGACGTCTCGAGATACAGGCGGGCGTGGAAGGTGCCGTCGGTCACGTGGGTCACGACGACGCGGCTGATGCTCGAACCGAGGGACGCGAGCACGCTGACCAGCAGGTCGTGGGTCAGCGGACGCTCGGCGGAGAGGCCCTGGAGGCGCATGGCGATCGCGTTCGCGACGTCGGAGCCGATCCAGATGGGGAGGTATCGGTCCCGTTCGGACTCCTTGAGGATCACGACGTGCTGGCTCGACAGCATGTGGACGCGCACGCTCTCGACGACCATCTCCACCAGCCGAACCATGGGCCGATTCTACCGCCGCCTACTCGAGGACGAGTCGCAGCACGCCGTCGGCGGTGAGCAGGTACGCGGCCGGTGGGCCGTCGGAAACCGACGTGACGGTGAGCGCCCGCACCTCGTCGAGCGCGCCGGCCGCGGGGCCGTCGTCCGGCGCCAGCCACTGGCGCACGAAGGCACCGTCGGCGCGCTGGAAGGCGATGATGCGCTGGTTCGCCTCGTCGTAGACGTAGAGCAGCTCGCGGTCGCCCACGGTCGCACCGTCGAGCAGCCGGTAGTCCAGCGTCGGACGCACCGCGTCGTCGGGCGGCGCATCGAGCGAGTAGTCGGCCTGGCTTGCTGGTGAGCCGAAGTCGACTCGGGTCACGGTAGTGGCGTGCAGGAGCCAGGCGTTGACGTCGACGCGCAGGTCGCGCGCCTCGCGCGGATCCAGGTCGGGCTCCTCGACCAGGAACGGTCGCGGCGGTTCGGGATACGTCACCGGGATGACCGCGGGCGGGCTCCATCGGTCGATGCCGCCCGAGTCTGGATTGACGACGTAGAGGTTGAAGATCTCGAGCGGTGGTCGGTGCTGGAGCGCACCGATGAGCGTCGTCTCGTCGCCGAGGTCGGCCACCCCGTTCATCTCCATCCGCCGTGGGATGCGCTCGGTCAGGTCGATGCGCCACGCCGTCCGGCCGCGATCGATGACCACCACGTCGGTCGCCGCGGTCGCGATCAGCCACGGCTGGGCCGGGACGCCGCCGCCCGGCAGCTCCTGTCCCGCGCGATAGATGATCGTGGCCGAGCCGTCGGCGGGGTCGACGCGGAGGACGCGGCCGCGGCCGCGCTCCATGATCCAGAACGACCCGTCATTGGCCGCGACCATGTCGGCCGGGTCGACATCGTCGAACGCGGCGGCCAGGTCGACCACGACATCGGCCCGGCCGATGCGGGTGACGCGGTAGAGAGCATCGAGCCGGCCGCCGATCCGAGCGCGCAGGGGCGCGAGCTCGGCCGCCGGCACCCCGACCCTCTGCGCGCGTTCGACCGCGACGTGGGCGTCGGCGAGGAGCTCGACAGCGCGTTCAGCGTCGCGATCCACGAGGTCGGCGCCATCGACCTCCTCCTCGACCGCCTCGACGAGCTCGACGGCCTCCGAGATCGACTGGCGTGCCGTCGACGCCCGAGGGATGGCATCGGTCGGCCGAGCGTTGGGGATGGCGGCGACCGTCGCGCCGACGGCCAGGATCCCCGCAACGACGACCATCCCCGCCAGGCCGAGCCGGCGTCGCCGGCCCTCCTCACGCTCGGAGGTCCGGGAAATCGAGCGCGGGTACTCGGGCTGGCTGCGGGGGACGAAGGCGAGGATCCAGGACAGCACGGTGACCGCGCCGTGGCCGATCGCCGCGCGTGCTCCGTGGGCGGCCTTCCCGGCGCGTTGGTAGCCGCGGCCGATCGCATCGGCCAGCGGCACCGGACTCTGGTCCGGGAGGCCAGCGAACGGCTCCGCCGGACGAACCGGCTCGAGCTGGTGAACGGTGGCGGTCGGCGCAAGCTCCGCGATCTCGACCGCGAGCATCCCGTCCGACCCGGTCCCACCACGAATGGCGAACACGCGCTGCAGGTGCTCGACGGCCTGCGCCGGGCGCATCCGCGCCAGCGATGTCTTCAGCTCCTCCACTCCGACGGCCTGGGCGAAATGACGGCTGACCAGGCCGATCCGGTCCCCGGCGACCAGCGCTCCGTGCCAGGCGAACGGCTCGACCTCGAGCGCCTCGCCTAGCGTGGCGGCAACGCGGCGGCTGCGGATGCGAGGGTCCTCCTCGGTGGCGGCAGCGGGTGGCGGCACCTCGTACATGCGTCCGTCGCGCACGATGACCGCGCTCGCCGGACCGAGCTTGGCCACGTGTGCCTCGCGCCCGCGCACCACCACGGCGACGATGCTCACGCCCGACCTGCGCGGAATCGCCAGACGGCGACGCTGGTGGTACAGGCGGCGGTTCGCCGACGCGACGGCCTTGGCGAGGGAGACCGAAACACCGGCGGACAGGTCGTAGTAGTAGTCGCGCCGCATTGCCTCGAGAGCCTCGCGCGCCGCAGCGGCCAGGGTCGGGCTGCCCCCGGCCAGCTGGGCCAGAAGGAAGAGGCTGCCCTTTGTTCGCGCTTCGGCGCCGACCGCCGGCTCGTGGAACGCCACCACGTCGAAGGCGTCTGCCGGGCGCTCATCCGGCGACGGCAGGCCGATCCGGGTCGCGAAGCGGGTGGTCATGGTGGCGCGGGGGCGGCTCTTCGTACGGGAGTCGCCCGATTATATGGACCCCTCCGCGTCGGCTCGACCCACCGATACGGCCACCCGGCGCAACTCGATCGTCGCCCCCGGGCGTCCCTTCATGCGTGTGTTGACCGACCAGACGAGGGCGTCGGCGCGCATGGTGAGCTCCTGGGCGAGCATCGGGTCGGAGGCCTCGACATGGGCGGTCCCGCCCGTCACGCGCGTGATGCGGCTATGGAACGGGCCTCGCTCGAGCCGGCCGTCCGCCATGACCTCGGCCCACGCCAGGCGCACCTGGGCGAGCGCCAGCTGCTGCGCCGCCGCCGGTCCCATGCACGCCACCAGGGCGCGCTGGACGGCCGCTCCGGCCGCTTCGCGGTTGCTCACCCCTCTGGCTCCAGCCGGCCGTCGACGATGCGCCACACGGCCGCCTCGCGGCCCCTGGCCGCGTCGACCGAGCCGGGATCGGCCGTCGTGACCAGCGCCTGTCCGCGGTCGGCAAGGAGCTCCGACAGTCGCCTCGAGCGATCCGGGTCGAGCTCGCTGAAGACGTCGTCGAGGAGGAGGATCGGGCGTGGGCCGTCGGCCCCGAGGAGGTCGGTCTCGGCGAGCTTGAGGGCCAGGATGATCGTGCGCTGCTGGCCGCGGCTGGCGTGGGCGGCCACCTCCCGGTTGCCGAGCGTGACCCGCAGGTCGTCTCGCTGTGGCCCGACGAGGCTCACCCCGTTCCACGCCTCTCGCTCACGGACCTCGGCGATCCGCCGCCGATACGCGCCCGCCAGCTCGTCCTCCTCCGGCAGCCGGTCGTCCGACGCGGGGCGTGCGGGCCATGCGTCCTTCAATGAGTCGACGTAGGCCAGCTCGGCGGCCGCGCCACGCTCGTCGGGGTTGGCCACGGCGTCGTGGAGCGCACCGAGCCGCGCGCGCAGCTGGGCCACGACCCCCAGCCGTCCGCGCATGACCCGGGCGCCCGTGGTGGCCAGCTGCTCGTCCCAGAACGCGAGGCTTTCGATCGCCGCCTCCTCGGCGCGGATGGCTCGCAGCAGCGCGTTGCGCTGGGCAAGGATGCGGGCGAGGTCGACCAGGTCGCGGGCGCCGCGACGATCGAGCTGGGCGAGGATCGTGTCGATGAAGCGGCGCCGATCCGACGGCCCGCCGACGAGAAGCAGCATCTCTTCAGGCCGAAACAGGACGGCCCGCGCCGTCTCGGCCACCGACGAGGCGCGGCGGGAGACGCCGTTGACGCTCACGCGCTTGCGGACGCCGGCGGGAGCATCGACTCCCGGGAGCACGAGCTCGACGATCGCTCCGCCCGCCGCCGTCCCGCGGCCGAGCTCGAGGACGACGCGCGCCAGGTCGGCGCCGTGGCGCACCAGCTCCGCGTCCGTGCCCGCGCGGTGCGATCGGCCCGTGATCGCGACGTGGACCGCCTCGAGCAGGTTCGTCTTGCCGGCCCCGTTCGGGGCGGCGATGACGGTCAGGCCGGCATCGGGCACCAGCTCCGCGGTGGCGTAGCTGCGGAAGTCGGTGAGGGTGAGCCGCGTGAGCTCCATCGTCGCGCCCGCGGCCTGACGCGGCGCCGCACGCAGCGCCATTCGCGGCTCAGCTGGCCGTGCGGACCGGCATGATGACGTGGACGTAGTCGTCCTTGCCGATGCCCCGAATCACACCCGGCGCCAGCGGCCCGGACAGCTCGAGCGCCGCCTCGTCCGCGCCGAGCGCGCTGAGCACATCGATGAGGTAGCGAGCGTTGAACGCGATCGCCGTCGCGGAGCCCTCGACGGCGGCCTCGATCGTGTCCGCGTTGTCGCCGACGTCGGCGGCGTGCGCGGTGATCGCGACGCCTGCCCCATCGCCGTCCTCGCCGCCGAGCTCGATCTTCACGATGTTGGCGCTGTCGCGCGCGAAGATGCTCGCCCGCCGCGTGCCGGCCAGGAGCGCCTCGCGATCGACGACCGCTCGCGACGTGTGCGCGGTGGGAATGACCGGCTCGTAGTTCGGGAACTGCCCTTCGATGAGGCGGCTGACGAGGTCGGTGCCCTCGACATGGAACAGGACCTGGCTCTTGTTCGGCGTAATGGTGATCTCGATCGCGGCCTCGGCGTCGGGCAGGATGCGCATGAGCTCGGCATAGGATCGGCCGGGCACGACGATGACGACCTCCGGCGAGACCGGCTTGTCCAGGGTCACGGTGCGCACAGCGATGCGGTAGTTGTCGGCCGCGGCGAGGGTCATCTTGTCGCCCTCGAGCCGCGTCAGCACGCCCGTCAGGATCGGCCGGCTCTCGTCACTGGCCGCCGCGAAGACGACCTCGCCGAGCGCTTCGCGCAGGACCCGGGAGTCGACGCTGGTCGCCGGCGACTCCCCGATCGCCGCGACCACGGGGAACTCGTCCGCCTCGATGCCCTTGATGCTCGACCGGTTGCTGCCGCAGGTCAGCTTCAGGGTCCGATCCTTCGGCGACAGGACAAGGTCGATGCGCTGGTTCGGCAGCGAGGTGACCAGGTCGGTCAGGAGCTTGGCCGGGACGGTGATCTCGCCCTCCTCCTCGACCTTGCCCGGCACCCACGAGTTGATGCCGATCTCGAGGTTCGTGGCGGTCAGCTTGAGGCCGGCGTTCTCGGTCTTGAGCAGGACGTTCGCCAGGACCGGCAGGGTCGCCCGGCTGCTCACGGCCCGGCTCACCGTCTGGAGGCCACGCGCCAGGTTCTCCTGCATCACCGAGACGTTCATGCCCACCTCGATCTCCTCGACCACGCTGGCAGGACCGATATCCACCATGGTTTCGATCCCTCCATCGGTACTCTCTTAAGGATACTCATCCGTCGCCGTCTCTCGTAGGCGTGTGGATGATGTGTACAAGTCGTCCAGAACCGTTATCGGCCGAGCGTGGCGGTGGCTGCGGACAACTGTGGCCGCCGCGGTGGACGAGTCGTCCTGGACGGGGTATGCACGGCGGACGAACGACCGATCTCGGTGGATGAAGCCTACCCGCACGGGCGACCGGCGTGGCCGATTGTCCACATCGGGTCCGAGATATCCACCAGATCGGCCGAGTTTTCCACCAACAGGGCCCCTTCGCGGTGCCGGCGCCCACCATTCACTCGGAGTAGATCATCTCCCGCACGGCGCTGATCTCGCGCCGCATCTCGTCGTTCTCGCTCAGCTCGCGAGCGATCTTGTCGCAGGCGTGCAGCACGGTCGAGTGATCGCGGCCGCCGAGCTCGGCGCCGATGCGCAGCAGGCTGATATCGGTCTCTTCGCGGATGAGGAACATCGCGATCTGGCGCGGCACGACGATGGCGCGGTCGCGCTTGCTGCTGCGCAGCTGGTCCAGGTTCACCCCGTAGTAGTCGGCCACGGCGCGCACGATGCGCTGCGGCGTGATCGACTTCTTGCGCGGGTTGTACATGACGTTGGAGAGGACAGCTGAGGCGAGCTCGATGTTCACGGGCATCCCGCTCATCGAGGCGTACGCCACGACGCGGTTGAGAGCCCCCTCGAGCTCACGGACGTTGCTGACGACCTTGCGCGCGATGAAGTCGATGACCTCGGAGGGAATGAGGTGCAGCTGGTCCTCCGCCTTGCTGCGCAGGATCGCGATGCGCGTCTCGAGATCCGGTGGCGTCAGGTCGGCGATCAGTCCCCACTCGAACCGGCTGCGCAACCGCTCCTCGAGGGTCGTGATGGCCTTGGGCGGGCGGTCGCTGGAGAGCACGACCTGCTTTCCCGCCTCGTGGATCGCGTTGAAGGTGTGGAAGAACTCCTCCTGGGTGCGCTCACGCTCGGCGATGAACTGGATGTCGTCGATGAGCAGCACGTCGATGCGCCGATACCGGTTCCGGAAGTCCTCCATCTTCTGCTCGCGGATCGAGTTGATGAAGTCGTTCGTGAACTTCTCGCTCGTCGCGTACAGGATCCGCTTGCGCGGGAACTTCGCGGCGACCGCGTTGCCGATGGCATGCATGAGGTGGGTCTTGCCGAGGCCCACGCCGCCGTAGAGGAAGAGCGGGTTATAGGCGTGGCCCGGGCGCTCGGCCACCGACAGTGCGGCGGCGTGCGCGAGGCGGTTGGCGGACCCGACGATGAAGTTGCTGAACGTGTAGCGGCTGTTGAGGTTGATGGCGTTTCCGCCGGCCGAGGCCGGGGGCATGGCCAGCCGCGCCTCTTCGTCAACCTGCTCCGGCACCGGCCCGGAGGCGTCGGCCACGACGAACTCGACCTGGACCGATCCGCCCACGACGCGCGCCAGGGTCTGGCTGATCAGCGGGCGGTAGCGGTTGTCGAGCCAGTCACGTGCGAAGCCATTGGGCGCCGAGATGCGGTAGCGGTTGTCGTCGATCTCCACGAGCTCGGTGTCCTTGAGCCAGGTCTCGAAGTTTGCCGGTGACAATGAGACCTGCAGCTCGCCGAGCGCGGCGCGCCACACCTGCTTCGCTTCCATCAATCGGGCTCTCTCCGGAACGGTGTGCGGCGGCGCCGCATGGGCTCAACAGCATTCCGACCCGGGTCTCGAAAGTGGGGGTGCCTGGCGGTCCGGGGCGGGGGTCGGGCCACTATAGCAGCGGCCGATTCCGCGGGGCAATGGATGACGCATCGGGGCGTTTGACCCGCCACGTTCCCCGCCGGTAGAATCGGCGACCAGAGCGAAACGGGCCACCGATATCGTGCGCAGGCTGGCGAAACGCCAGCCGTTCGTGTGTGATGGGCCCGAGGCGCCGTACTGAACGAGGAACGGCACGCACTCATGAAGAGGACGTATCAGCCCAAGAAGCGCGCGCGCAAGCGCGAGCATGGCTTCATGGCCCGGATGGCGACGAAGGGCGGTCGGCGCGTGCTCGCCCGTCGCCGGGCCAAGGGGCGCAAGCGGCTCACCGTCTGACCGCCGAGGGCCACGAGATCCGTGCCCGTGCTGCCGACACTCCGGCGCCGCGCGGACTTCGAAGCCATCGGCCGTCGCGGTACCGCGCGCTCGACACCGCTGCTCGTCCTTCGATCCTTGAGAACCGATCGGGCCGAGACGCGCGTCGGGCTGTCGACACCCCGAACGCTGGGCGGCGCCGTTCAGCGCAATCGAGTCCGTCGGAGGTTGCGGGAACTGTTGCGAGAGCGACTGGAGAACCGTATCGGTCCCGGGTGGGACCTTCTCCTCATCGCGAGGCCGGGCGCCGGCGAGGCGAGCCATGCCGCGTTGGGCGCCGCCATCGACGCGCTCCTGGAACGGTCGGGAGTCGGCCGATGAAGCGCATCGGCCTGGGGCTCATCATCGCCTACCAGAAGCTGTCGTTCTGGATGCCGCCGAGCTGCCGCTACTCGCCGACCTGCTCGGTCTACACCTACGAGGCGATCGAGGAGTACGGCCTGCTGCGTGGCTCGTGGATGGGCGCTAAGCGCATCGGTCGTTGCAATCCGTTTCACCCGGGTGGCTACGACCCGGTCCCCCAGAAGTAGACGAAGCGAGACGCGTTGATCATCGGAGCCGGCTTCCTCGGGATCGAGCACTTCACCCCCCCGTGGGACATCTTCTTCCTGCCGCTCTTCAACCTCCTCATCTTCCTGTACGACCTCCCGATCATCGATTTCGCGCTGGCGATCATCATCTTCACGATCGTCATCCGCACCATCCTGGCGCCGCTCTTCGTGCGCCAGATCCGCTCGCAGAAGGAGATGCAGCGGATGCAGCCGCTGGTTCGCGAGATCCAGCGAAAGCACAAGGGCAACCGGCAGAAGGTCACCGAAGAGACGATGGCGCTGTACAAGGAGCATGGCGTCAACCAGTTCGGCGGCTGCCTCCCGGTCGTCCTCCAGCTGCCGATCCTCTTCGCGCTCTACCAGGCGCTCATCCGGGCATCGGGCGTCGTCTCCGGCTTCACGCCCAACGAAGATCAGCAGGCTGCCTTTGACACGCTCCAGGCGGTGCCGGGCCTGATCGTCCCCGTGGCCGGTCAGGCGAACACCTACCAGGTCGCCGTGGACGGCGCCTGCAACCTGCCCGAATACAGCCAGCTGCCGCAGTTCCTCCCGATCAACTGCCAGCTCATCACCCCGGTCAAGCTGACCGAGTCGGTCGACACCACCATCGGGTGGCTGTTCAACCTGAACCTGGCGACCGTCGACCACGTGTTCGCGATCTCGGTCGGGATCTTTGCGATCTCACTGCTCGCCGTCATCGCCGCGGTCCTGCAATTCGTGCAGGTCAAGATGACCAGCCCGCGCCCGAACGCGGAGGACCCGACGTCCGGCATGACGAGCACCATGATGTACACGTTCCCGCTGCTCACCATCGTGTGGGGCGGGATCTTCCCGAGCGGCCTGATCCTCTACTGGATCGTGTACACCGCCTATCTCGTGGTGCAGCAGTACCTCATCATGGGTTGGGGCAACCTCTTCCCGCTCTTCGGCTGGACCCCGTCGTGGGCGCCGTCGAGCGACGAGCCGACCCCCGCTCGCCCGAAGCGCGTCGAGACGACGGATGCGCCGGCGAACGCGCCCCAGCCCTCGAACCCCAGCAGCTCAGCCGAGGGCGGAAACCGCGACGCTTCGCGATCCGCCAACCGCAGGCCGGGCCGCGCAAGACGACGAGGCAAGAAGCGATGACTTTCCGCGAGTTCACAGGTAAGAACGTAGAAGAGGCGATCCGAGCGGCCATGGCCGAGTTCAGCGCCGACCTCGGCGACCTCGACATCGAGATCCTGGCCCAGGGCAGCCGCGGCGTCCTCGGCGTCGGCGGGGAGGAGGCGCGTATCCTGGCCGCCCCCAAGTCGGCCGTCGCCGCGGCCGAGACGGTCCGCGAGGAGACGCCCCCCGAGGTGCCGTCAGCGGAGCCCTTCGAGCCGCGCCCCGAGCCAGCCGCCGATGCAGCGGCCGAGCCGCCGGCCGAGGAGCCCATCGCGCCGTCATGGACCGAGGCCGAGCCCTCGAGCGACGAGCCACAGGCAGCCGTGGAGATCGTCGGCGAGGCCGGTGCCGATGACCAGGTCGCCGAGCTGGCCCGCGCGGACTCCGGCCGGCGGACCCGAGGAGGACGTGGCCGCGGAGGACGCGGACGCAACGGCAGGGAGCGCGAGCGCGATCACGCCATCCGCGAGCGCCCGCCGCGGGAGCCTCGCGCGGATCGCCCCCTTCGCGAGCCGACGCCGTTCGTCCCGGGCAAGCCCGTCGACGAGCTCTCCGCGGAGGAGCGAGAGACCCTCGAGACGGCGCAGACCGTCCTCTCCGAGATGATCACGCTGATGGGCCTGCAAGCCACCGTCGAGGTCGCCACGGCCGGCGAGACCGCGCGGCTCAACGTCAGCGGGGATGACCTCGGCGCGCTGATCGGGCGCCGCGGCGAGAAGCTTGCGAGCCTCCAGCACATCGTCAACCTCATCGTCGGCCGCCGGGCGGGACAGCACCACCGGATCGCGATCGACGTCGAGAACTACCGCGGTCGCCGCGAGGACCAGCTGCGCGACGTCGCCGATCGAGCCGCGAAGCGCGTCATCCAGACCGGGAAGATCATCCAGCTGGAGGCGATGCCGGCGATCGAGCGCCGCGTTGTGCACATGGCGCTGCTCGAGAATGGCAAGGTCCGGACCCAGAGCGTCGGCGTCGAGCCGAATCGCCGCATCGTCGTCCTGCCGGCCAGCCAGGTCAAGGAGTAGCCGTTCGCGCGGCCGCGTCCGCGATGAGTGCCCCAGCATGCGCGGTTGGACGCCTCGGGGCTGACGGCCCGTGGATCGGCTTCGCGCCGGCCGTGGACGACGGCTATGCGCTGGTGGTCGGGACCGAGCTGCGTTCGCATGGCGTTCCGGCGGAGCCGGATGACCTGCTGTCCATCGCGATCGCGTACTTCGAGGACGTGCTCGAGGGAGCTCCCGATGAGCTCGCCGCCACGCACGCCGACATCGGCTCGCTCGTGCGCCACCTTGCCGCGGCGGAACGCGACCCCGCGCGAAAGCGACGACTCGGTGAGGCGATGGATGCCGTGGACGACGGGTTGGCGGCCGACGTTGTCGTCGGCCGCCTCACCTCGTGCCTGGAGGGTGCGGAGGACCCGCTCGCGCGACTTGCGAGGCGGGCTGGCGAGCTCGCGGAGAAGTAGCTGCGCCTAGGCCGGGGGTCGCTGCTCGTCGACCGCGTCGGCGGCGGGATCACCGGTTGACTGGACGGCATCGGCAGCCGGGTCCGCGGCGGCGGTCGGCTGGGCAGGGGCAGCAATCGGCGGGGCGGGTTCAGGAGCTGCCGCGTTGGTCGAGCTCGCGGCTGCCGCGGTCGCATCCGACGGTGCCTCGGCCGCGGGTGCCGATCCGGCGGCGCCGGCCGTGCCGGCACCCGCCGTGCCGGCTCCGAGCTGGAACTTGCCACCCTCGGCCTGGAAGGCCTGCCAGCCGGCCCACACCATCACCACGCCGCCCACGACAGCCACGATGAAGAAGATGTCGCGGATGTCAGTGTTCGTGAAGATGATGCCCAGGTACATGAGCGCGGCGAGCAGGAGCACCACCCCGGCCACGCCGCCGGCGATGAGCATCAGGCTGCCCTTCGAGCCGGGCAGGTTCGTGCCGGGCGACATCTGCGGCAGGAAGACGATCGCGAGCATGCCGATCGCCGCGAGCACGGCGAGGATCGTCACGCCGTATGAGTACCCCACGAGTCCGCCAACGATGACCGCGGCGGATCCGTAGACGGCCAGCTTCTCGGTCTGGCTGAGCTTACCGAAGTCCATAGAGATACCACCCTCCGCTGCTGAAGATTCCCTCCGACGGCAGCGAACGTAGCACAGCGGGTCAAGGTCAACGCGGGCGATGGCGACGCTCCGGCGTGCCCGGGACATCGGTCAGGTGAAGTGGTGGAGATGGGGGAGAATCGAACTCCCCGTCCAGAACACGTTCCCCGAGAACTTCCTACAGGTATTTCCGGCCAACTTGCGCTTTGCCTGGCGCGACCCCCGACCGGCGGGGTGCCGTGCCTGCTATCCGGTGTGCCTCTCGGCTCTTTGACGCCGCTCACCGGAGTCGGCGACGCCGCACCTCCCCTGATGACATCTTCGCCGTCCGGGGAGGTGAGACGGCGTCGATGCTCACTGCGGTTTAGGCAGCGAGGGCGTAACTATCGTTGCCAGTTACAGCAATTGCCCGCTGTTTTACGAGGCCTGCGAGCACCCTCGACCTGCGATTCCCGGTTCACGGGCCCTGTCGAAACCTGACATCCCCACGAACCGATACGCCTGCATTCTACCAGAGCCCAGTCCCGATGTGAACACCCGTTCGCTTTGAGCGGTCTGCCCAGGTCGGTCGAGTCTCTCGACCGAGTAACGAACGGAGAGCAACGCCCCGCTCGATCGCCGTTAGTTGCGGAACCGAGAACCCATTTGACAGCTTCGGCCCCGAATCGGGATGCCGATCGCCGTTGGTTGCCCGCGCGGGTAACCCCCGGAGGGGTGAGCTGCTCCCATGAGTGAGCGGCTACAGCTTCACGCGGCCGGCGATCTTCGAGTCACGCTCGAGCTCCCGGCGCATGTCGCGCTCAGCGATCGTCCGCCGCTTGTCGTGCGCCTTCTTGCCGCGCGCGACACCGATCTCGAGCTTGGCCACCCCGCCGCGCAGGTAGAGCTTGAGCGGGACGACCGTCAGCCCCTTGGCCGACTGCAGCCCGAGCAGCTCGGAGATCTGGTCGCGGTGGAGCAAGAGCTTGCGCGTGCGGTTTGGCACGTGGTTGTACCGGTTGCCCTGCGCATACTCGGCGATGTGGGCGCCGATGAGCCAGGCCTCGCCGCGCTCGATCCGCACGTAGGCCTCGGCGATGTTGACCTTGTGCGCCCGCACGCTCTTGATCTCCGTGCCGGTCAGCACGATTCCCGCCTCGAGGGTGTCCTCGATGGAGTAGTCGTGGCGGGCTCTGCGGTTGACGGCGATCGTCTCGTCGGGCATGTGCTCAGACCTGCTGCGTGACCGAAGGCGGGCCGAGGACGAGCACGAGAAGCGAGCACAGAAAGAGCCGGCCCGTTTCGGCCGGCTCTCTCATCGCTACACCACGCGAAGCTGTGTTAGCGCACCGCCTCGGTGGTGGCGTGCGTGGAACTACTCACCTGCACACCACCTCCTTTCGTTGCCGGCGATGCTAGCAGACCGGTCGCGGCGCGACAATGCCCACCACGGTCTCCGCGGCGTCGGTGTCGAGTGCCGCTGCGGCCGGTGCGGGCGCGGTCGCCTCGCCGGCTGTCTGCTGCTCGGCGAGGAAGTCGAGGGCGGCATCGAGTGCCGGGTCCTCTTCAGGCGGAGTCTCGTCGGTCCGCGCGGCCGAGATGTCGGGCTGGACCCCGTCGGGTGCCACGCTGTTGTGCTCGGGGGTGAACCAGCGGCTAATGGTGATGCGGACGCCGCCTTCGTTCACGAGGCGGCTCCAGACCTGGACGCTGTCCTTGCCGTAGGTCGGCTCGCCGACAAGCGTTGCCCGCTCGTGCTCGGCGAGCGCCGCCGCCACGATCTCGGAAGCCGATGCCGAGCCGCCGTTGATGAGCACGACGACCGGGAGCTCGGGGTCGGTCGCCACGCCATCGCCGGTCGAATGCCACTCGCGCACGTCGTCGCCCGCCGACTCCTGGGTGAAGATCAGGCCGTCGTCGACGAATTGGCTGGCGATCTGCTGCGCGGCCTCGATGTACCCGCCGGGGTTGTCCCGCAGGTCGAAGACGATCTGATCGGCGCCCTGGTCGAGCAGGTCCGCCAGGCCCTCGGCGAACTGTTCGTTGGCCGTCGCCGAGAAGCCGTTGAGGGCGATGTAGCCGACGTGGCCGTCGATCAGCCGCGTCTCGACCTCGCGGATGATGATCTCGTCGCGCGTGATGGCGACGTCGAACGGCTCCTCCTCCTCACGCTGGACCGTGAGCGTGACGGTCGTGCCGACCTCGCCCCTGATCTTCGTGATCTGATCGTTCATCGTCGTGCCGTCAACGCTCTCCCCATCCACGGCCAGGATGTGGTCGCCCGCCAGCAGTCCGGCCTCCTCGGCCGGGCTGTCGGCCAGCGGCGCGACGACGGTGAGGCGGCAGATATCGCTGAAGGACGTGCATGCCGCCAGATCGGCGGGATCCTCGGTGTTCGACATGGCCATCTCGGCGCCGATGCCGCCGAAGCTGCCCGACAGATCCCCCAGCGACTGGGCGTAATCCTCGGGGCTCATGTACCCCGAGAAGGGGTCCTCGACGCCGTACTGGAACATCCCGCGGATGGCGCCCTCGGCGAGCTTGCCCGAGTCGAGCTCGTCGACGAACTCGCGCTGCAGCCGATCGTAGGCCTCGCAGAACGCTGCGAATGAATCGTTCGGCGCCGCGCACCCGGTGGCGCCGACGCCTCCACCGGCCAGGTAGCCGCCGATGAAGAGGAGCGCGCCGACCACGGCGGCAAGGGAGAGCCCGATGATCCACGGCAGCGGCCCGCTCCCGCGATTTCTGCCGGTGGCGGGTGCCGAGGTGGGAACGGGCTCGACGCCCGGAGGCGGAGCTGGGTTTGAATCGGTCATGCGAGCAGGAAGTCTACTTGTGGGTGGTACGAAACAGGTTGCGCTCCGGTTGAAATCTCGCTACCTGACCATCGGCGTCATGTCGCGGCGCCGAGGTACGACCGGACGCTGATCCACGACCCGATGGCCCCGACCCCGAGGCCGACGGCGAGCAGCAGGAGCGAGACCGACGCGAGAAACTGCGAACTCACCGCGGTCGGCATCTGGAAGACGCTCACCATGACCGGCTGGATGGGGTTCCAGATCGCCGCGACGGCGAGGATGGTGACCGCGGCACCGATCAGGCCGCACAGGATCCCCTCGAGGATGAAGGGCCAGCGGATGAACGAGTCCGAGGCGCCGACCAGGCGCATGATCTCGATCTCGTTCGCGCGGCTGTAGACCGCGATGCGGATGGTGTTGATGATCATGAACAGGACCACCAGCCCGACCAGCCCGACCATCACGATCCCCGCGGTTCGAATGGTGTTGATGATGCCGAGCAGCGCGTCGTACTCCGCC
Source organism: uncultured Chloroflexia bacterium (assembly GCA_963828485.1). Lineage (GTDB taxonomy): Bacteria > Chloroflexota > Limnocylindria > QHBO01 > QHBO01 > JACDBZ01. Next base: position 679,584 of record CAWHEV010000009.1, on the reverse strand, counting down.
TGCTTCGTGAGGATGCGCTCGACGCGGGGGTCGTCGGCCAGGGTGGCCGCCACGTCGTCGGCCGCCTCGGGATCGGTCAGGGTGACTTCGAGGCTCGAGTAGAGGGTGATCGTCGCGCCCCCGGTATCGAGCTCCTGACCGGCGTCGGCGTACGTCTGTCTCAGCCGATCCATGGCCTCTTCGGGCGAGACATGGTCGACCGATTCGACCCCCGGCAGCGCCGCGACCTCGTCCATCAGCGCCTCGCGGTCGGGCTCGGGGAGGTCGTCCACCAGGCGGACCGTGACAGCGACCTTGCTCTCGATGAACTCGAGCCCGGAGTTGAGCCCGGTGATGACGATGACCAGGGCGGCGAGGAGGGCGAGCATGAGGATGACGGTCGCGGTCGCCGCCAGGCTCATCATCGCGTTGCGCCAGAACCCCTGCCAGGCACGGACCACGCTGAAGCCGATGAACCGCGCGAAGCCCATGGCTCAGTACTCCCGGTCGTAGGCCGCGGCGGCCTCGTCCCTGACCAGCCGACCGTCCTCGAGCGCCAGCACTCGGCGACGCATGGCGTTGACGACCTCCTGGTTGTGCGTGGCCATCAGCACGGTCGTCCCAAGCTCGTTGATGTGGACGAGCAGCTGGATGATCTCCCAGCTGGTGACTGGATCCAGGTTGCCGGTCGGCTCATCGGCGATGAGGATCGCCGGGTCGTGGACCAGGGCTCGGGCGATGGCGGTGCGTTGCTGCTCGCCGCCCGAGAGCTGCGTCGGCAGGTGGTGGCCGTGCTCGTGGAGCCCGACCAGGCTCAGCAGCTGCGGGACCCGCTCGCGCACGCGCGAATGGGGCGCGCCGGTCACCTCGAGCGCGAACGCAACGTTCTCAGCCACCGTCTTGGACGGGAGCAGGCGGAAGTCCTGGAAGACCGTCCCGATTCGGCGTCTCAGCGACGGGACCTGGCCGCGCCGCATCCGCTGCAGGTCGTGGCCGGCGACGGTCACGCTGCCGGCCGTCGCCACCTGTTCGCGGATCAGGAGTCGGATGAAGGTGCTCTTGCCGGCGCCCGACGGCCCCACCAGGAATGCGAAGTCACCGCGCGGGATGGCGACATTGACCTCGGACAGCGCGACCTTGCCGTTCGGGTAGGTCACCCCGACGTCCACCATGCTGATCACCGGGACGTCGGCGTCGTCGATGCGCGCTCGGCGGCGCAGGAGGGATGTCATCGGTTCGGGCCGATGGTAGCCGGTCGCGCCCTACGACGGCCGCGAGCGGGGTCACGTGCTAGCCTGCCGGGCCTGTGAGCCGCTTCGTCGAATCCGTGGCGCCGGCGCGCCTGGGTGCCGGCTTCCGCTGGCTCCTGGCATCCTCGTGGACCAGCAACCTCGGCGACGGGATCTCGATCGCCGCCGGCCCGCTGCTGGTGGCGTCGCTGACCGACGACGCCGTCCTCGTCTCGCTCGCGGCGCTGCTGCAGTGGCTGCCCCCGCTGCTCTTCGCGCTGTATGCCGGTGTCATCTCCGACCGCCTCGATCGGCGCCTGATCGTCGTCTCGGTCGACGCGCTGCGCGCCATGGTGCTGGCGGCGGTCGCGATCTCGATCATGAGCGGAACGGTCTCGATCGCCATCGTGCTCGGCGCCCTGTTCGTCATCGCCACGGCCGAGGTCTTCGCCGACAACGCGTCGCAGACGCTGCTGCCGATGCTCGTGAAGCGCGACGACCTCACGATCGGCAACTCGCGGATCCAGGCCGGGTTCGTGACGCTCAACCAGCTTGCCGGACCGCCGCTCGGCGCTGCGCTCTTCGCGATTGGGATGGCCCTGCCGTTCATCGGGCAGGCGGTGCTCATCGGTGCCGGAGCGCTGCTGGTGACTCGGATCGCGCTCCCGAGCCACCGTCGCGACCAGGGGCGTTCCACGGCCGTGCGCCACGAGATCGCGGAGGGCTTCCGGTGGGTCCGGCACCACGCCGCAGTGCGGACGCTGGTGCTGACGATCTTCATCTTCAACATCACCTTCGGCGCCGCGTGGTCGATCCTTGTCCTCTACGCGTCCGAGCGGCTCGGGCTCGGCGACGTGGGCTTCGGGCTGATCGCCACCCTCTCGGCGGTCGGCGGCCTCGTCGGCACCGTCGCATACGGGTGGATCACGCGCCGCGTCAGCCTCGGGAACATCATGCGCATCGGGCTCATCATCGAGACGCTCACGCACCTGGGCCTGGCCGTCACCACGACGCCGGCGGTGGCGATGGCGATCTTCTTCGTCTTCGGCCTCCACGCATTCGTGTGGGGTACCACCTCGGTGACCGTGCGGCAACGTGCCGTGCCCACCGAGCTCCAGGGCCGGGTCGGCAGCGTGAACACGGTCGGCGTCTTCGGCGGCCTGGTGATCGGGTCGGCCCTCGGCGGGGTGCTGGCCCAGGCGTTCGGAATCACCGCACCGTTCTGGTTCGCATTCGTCGGCTCCGCGATCTTCCTGGTGCTGATCTGGGGGCAGCTGGCGCACATAGCGCACGACGACGCGTGAGCCTCTCCGCGCGTCCCGGGGCCGGTCAGGCGGCGTCGGGCGGACGGCCGTCGCCGACTCGCCAGCGCAGGTAGCCCTCGATGAATGCCTCGAGGTCGCCGTCGAGCACCGCCGTCGGGTTGGCCGTCTCGACGCCGGTGCGCAGGTCCTTGACCATCGTGTATGGCTGGAGCACGTAGCTTCGGATCTGGTTGCCCCATCCCGCCTCGACGTGCTCACCGCGCAGCCGCGCGAGCTCGGCCTCGCGCTCTTCCTCCTGGCGCTCGACGAGCTTGGCGCGCAGCACCGACATGGCACGGTCGCGGTTCTGGTGCTGGCTGCGCTCGCTCTGCACGGCGACCACGATGCCGGTTGGCAGGTGGGTGAGCCGAACGGCCGAATCGGTCTTGTTGACGTGCTGACCACCCGCGCCCGACGCCCGATACGTATCGACCCGGAGGTCCTTCTCGTCGATCTCGACCGCGGCATCCTCCGGCACCTGGGGCATCACCTCGACCAGGGCGAAGCTCGTGTGGCGCCGCTTCTGGGAGTCGAACGGGCTGATCCGGACCAGCCGATGCACCCCGCGCTCGCTGCGCAGCCGCCCGTACGCCCAGCGACCGTCGATGGCGAAGCTCACCGACTTCAGTCCCGCGCCCTCCCCCTCGGTCGCCTCCAGGATCTCGGTCTTGAAGCGGGACCGCTCGGCCCAGCGCAGGTACATGCGCAGGAGCATCTCGGCCCAGTCCTGGCTCTCGGTGCCCCCCGCCCCCGCGTGCACCGAGACGATCGCGCCGCGCTCGTCGAACGCCTCGGACAGCAGGAGCTGCTGCTCCATCCGCGCCCAGTCAGCCTGGAGCGACGCGAGGTCGCGCTCGAGGTCCGGCAGGATCGTCTCAGCCTCGGTGGGCTCGGCCGCGGCCAGCTCGGCCATCTCGGCCAGGTCCTCGGCTCGCTCCTCGAGCTCGCGCCAGCTGCTGATGCCGGCGCGGAGCTCTTCGGCGCGGCGCATGATCGCCTGCGCCTCGGCGGGATCGTTCCAGAGGCCCGGGTCGGATGAGCGCTCCGTCAGCTCGGCGAGCTCGGCCTCGTCGCGGGCGAGGTCAAAGTCGCACCGCGGTGTCGCGCACGAGGCCGGCCAGACGCCTGGCCTCGTCCCTAATTGCGTCCAACCGACGCCATCATCGGCAGCTCGGCCATCTCGGCCAGCCGGTTCTGCTTCGTCCGCACCTTGGCCGGGTTCACGCAGGGGCAGTAGCTCTGGCGCGGGCAGACGCCGCAGTTTCCGTCGCAGTCGAGCGTGGCGGCGTAGCTGCAGCGCATGCAGTCACGCTCGCACATGATGAGGTCTTCGTAGGGCTGGTCGGGGTCCCGGAACCGGGTGACGGGGGGGAGGTGAGAGGTGGAGCTGACGGGGAGAGGGACGGATACCCTGGTCTGTGCGGCCAGCTGCTTCACCAACGAACCTCCACTCGCGGGAAGATCCCGGGCCTCTCGGTGCCCGTGATCGTTGTTCCGTCCATCCTACCGATCGATTCGGATATGGCAAGCCCGGACCTGCAGACGATTCGGTCAGGCCGCGATCAGACCCCGTGGCATTTCTTGTACTTCTTGCCCGACCCGCACCAGCACGGCTCGTTGCGGCCGAGCTTCGGTCCGGCACGCACCGGCTCATGTGATCCGTCGCCCTGTCCGTTGCCTCCCGCGGCCTCGGCCGTCGCCACTTCCGTGGCGCCGACGGCGGCGCGTCCCTCGGTCATGTTGCGAGCCATCGGACGTGGCGCGGCGGGCTGCTGCTGGATCGTCACGCGGAAGATCGTGTGGGTCACGTCGTGGCGGATGGTCGACTTGAGCTCGTCGAACATCTTGTACGCCTCGATCTTGAACTCGTTGAGCGGCTCGCGCTGCGAGTACGCCCGCAGGCCGATGCCCCTCCGCATGTCGTCGACTGCGGTCAGGTGCTCGACCCACAGCGAGTCGATGACGCGGAGCATGACGAGGCGCTCGAGGACCGTCATGCCCTCCTCGCCGGTGGTGGTGCGCTTGCGCTCGTAGTGCTCGGCGATGGTCTCGGTGAGCTGCCGGGTGCCCTCCTCGGGCTCACGCACATCGTCGAGGAAGGCGAGATCGGCATCGGTCAGGGTCGGGACCATGCTGACCAGCTGGGCGCGCAGCCCGTCGAGATTCCAGTCCGACACGTGGTCCCCGGCCGTGTGATCGGCGACCAGCCTGGCGACCTCGTCGTCCAGCATGGCGAGGATCGTCGGGCCGAGGTCCGATGAGCGCAGGATGCGGTCTCGCTCCCGGTAGATCGTCTCCCGCTGCCGGTTGATCACGTCGTCGTACTCGACGACGTGCTTGCGCATGTCGAAGTTGTAGCCCTCGACGCGCGTCTGCGCGCCCTCGATGGTCCGGCTCACCATCTTCGACTCGAGGGCCGTCTCGTCGTTGAAGCCCAGGGTGCGCATCAGCCCCTGTACCCGGTCGTTCGCGAACCGCCGCATGAGGTCGTCCTCGAGGGACAGGTAGAAGCGCGACGAGCCGGGATCGCCCTGGCGTCCCGTGCGGCCGCGGAGCTGGTTGTCGATGCGCCGCGCCTCGTGGCGCTCGGTGCCGACGATGTGCAGGCCTCCGGCCGCGAGCACCTTCTCCTTGTCCTCGGCGCAGATCCGCTCAGCCTCGGCCAGCGCCGCGGCGTACTCCTCGGGTGAGGCCTCCAGCACGTTCGTGCCCTGCTTGTGGAGCAGCTCGGTCGCCATCACCTCCGGGTTTCCGCCCAGCAGGATGTCGGTCCCGCGACCGGCCATGTTCGTGGCGATGGTCACGGCGCCCGAGCGCCCTGCTTGGGCCACGATCTCGGCCTCGCGCTCGTGGAGCTTGGCGTTCAGGACGTTGTGCTTGATCCCGCGACGCTTGAGCATCTCGCCGAGCATCTCGCTCACCTCGACGCTGATCGTGCCGACCAGCACGGGCCGGCCGGCCTCGTGCTCCTCGGCGATCTCCTCGACGACCGCGTTCCACTTCCCCTTCTGGCTGGCGTACACCAGGTCGGCGTAGTCGGCACGGATCATCTCCCGATGCGTCGGGATGACCACCACCTCGAGGTTGTAGATCTTCGAGAATTCCTCCGCCTCGGTCTCGGCGGTTCCGGTCATGCCGGCGAGCTTGTCGTACATGCGGAAGTAGTTCTGGAAGGTGATCGTGGCCAGCGTGCGCTGCTCGCTGCGGACCTTGACGCCTTCCTTGGCCTCGACCGCCTGGTGCAGCCCCTCCGACCAGCGCCGGCCGGGCATGAGGCGACCGGTGAACTCGTCGACGATGATCACCTCGCCATCCTTGATGACGTAGTCGCGGTCCCGCTGATAGAGCACCTGCGCCTTGAGCGCCTGCTCGAGGTGGCGCGCCAGGCTGAAGTCGTCGGCGAACATGTTGTCCACGCCGAGCCAGCCCTCCATCTTCGAGGTGCCCGCCTCGGTGATGGCCACCTGCTTGAACTTCTCGTCGACGATGTAGTCCTCCTCGACCTTGAGCCGGGGGACGATCCGCGAGAACTGGATGTACTTGTCGGCCGATTCCTCCGCCTGGCCGGAGATGATCAGCGGCGTGCGCGCCTCGTCGATGAGGATGTTGTCGACCTCGTCGACGATCGCGTAGAAGTGGCCGCGCTGTGCCCGAGTGGTGAGGTCGACGACGAGGTTGTCGCGCAGGAAGTCGAAGCCGAACTCGTTGTTCGTCCCGTAGGTCACGTCCGCCGCGTACGCCTCACGACGGGAGACGGGCCGCAGATCGCGCAGGCGCTCGTCGGTCGCGGCGAACTCGGGGTCGAACAGGTAGGCGCCCTCGTGCTGGATCGAACCGACGCTCATGCCGAGGCGGTGGAAGACCGCGCCGATCCACTGCGCGTCGCGCTTGGCGAGGTAGTCGTTGACGGTCACGACGTGGACGCCTCGACCGATGAGCGCGTTCAGGTAGGCCCCCAAGGGGCCGACGAACGTCTTGCCCTCGCCGGTCCGCTGCTCGGCGATGGCGCCGCGATGGAGCACGATGCCGCCCATCAGCTGGACGTCGTAATGGCGCTTGCCGAGCGCGCGAACCATCGCCTCCCTGACGGAGGCGAACGCTTCCGGCAGCAGCTCCTCGAGCGCCGCGTTGATCTGCTTTAGCTCGTCCTCGCGCTGCTGCTTGAGCTGGTCGGCGAGCCGCGCGGCATCGGCCCCGGCGAGCGCCGACTCGATGGCATCCTCGTCGGGATCGGTCGCGCGCTGCTCGATCGGGACGAGGATCTCGCCGAGCTGGTCGCGAAGGCGGGTCCGGAAGTCGTCGGTCCGAGCCGCAAGCTCGGCGTCGGTAAGGGCCTGGACCTCGGGCTCGAGTGCGTTGATGCGCTCGACGGCCGGCTCGAGCGCACGGACCTCGCGCTCGTTTGAGTCCCCCAGGCGGGACAGGAACTTCAGCATTGGGGAGCCGAGTATAGCCCGATGCGGGAGCATGCCCGAAGCGACGGGCCTGCGTCAGGGCGGCCGTACAATCGGTCGGCCATGGAGATCGCCCCCGGTGTGCACCAGGTCCGCATGGTCGGAGCGGACGCCTTCCTCGTCGCCGAGAAGCGTCTTACTCTCATCGACGCCGGCATGCTCGGATCACGGAGGGTGATCGCGCGACAGCTGCAGCGGCTCGGGCGGTCGCTCAGCGAGCTGGAGCGAATCATCTGCACACACGGGCATCCGGATCACATCGGCGGCGTTCACGAGCTGGTCCGGGGCCGCGACGACGTCTCGGTCCTCATCCACCCTGCCGACCTCGCTGGGCTCCAGCTGCCACTGCGCGCCGCGCTCGCGGGCTCGTCGGATGGGGGCGGGCGGCGAGGCCGGCTCATCCAGTACCTGACCCGTCCGCCGGCGAACTGCACGCCGATCGATGACGGAGCGCTGCTGCCGGTGCTCGGCGGGTTGCGGGTGGTGCACACCCCCGGCCACACACCTGGCAGCGTGTGCCTCTACGCCGAGCGGCTTCGGGTGCTCTTCACCGGCGATGTCCTCCAGGTCATCCGCGGCCGCCTCACCTACGCCAGCGCGCTCTTCAGCCATGACCATGCCGGCGCGCGAGCGTCTGTCGAGCGGCTGGCGGCGCTCAAGGTCGACATGATCGCCCTCTCCCACTATCCACCGTGGACCGAGAACCCCAGCGCTGCGCTCCGCGAGCTCGCGGCGGCGGCGGGGAGCTGACCGCACTGCGCCCGCAGTGGCGCACACGGAGGATGAGCCGATGAATACGGTGAACGAGCTTGTCGCGCGGTCGGTCGAGGACTTCGGACCCCTCCCGGCCCTGATCATCAAGCCCGGCTTTCGCACACGAGTCTGGCGCTATCGTGATCTCGGGCAGCAGGTGCCCAGGATCGCCCGCGCGGTGACCGATGCCGGCGTGACGCGCGGCGACCGTGTCGTGATCTGGGCCGTCAACAGACCGGAGTGGGGGCTCGGATTCCTGGCCCTGGCCCACGCCGGCCACGTCGGCGTGCCGCTCGATGTGCGGAGCACCGACGACTTCGTGGCAAAGATCGTCGAGCAGACGCGGCCGAAGGTGGTGCTTGCGTCTCGCCAGACCGAAGCGTCGGCACGCCGGCTCGGGCTGCCGGTGATCCTGATCGAGTCGCTCCCGGACCTCGCGCGTGGCGCGGAGCCGCTCCCGGCCGCCGGCCTCGCGCCCGACGACCTGTTGCTCGTCATGTTCACCTCGGGCACGACCGGCGACCCGAAGGGAGTGATGCTCACCCATGGCAACGTCGCCTCCAACGCGCGCGCGCTGGTCGACGTCTTTCCCTTTGGCCCGAACGAGCGCCTCCTCTCCGTGCTGCCGCTCTCGCACATGTTCGGTCTGACCTGCGACTTCCTCGCCCCGCTCGCGGCCGGCAAGACGGTCGTCTATCCGGTCAGTCGCCAGCCGGCGGTCCTCGTGAAGACCTTCCGCGAGTTCAAGATCACGATGCTGCTCGTCGTCCCTCAGGGCCTGCGGCTGCTCGCCAACTCGATCGAGCGAAAGGCCACCGCCACCGGCAAGCGCGCGCAGTTCGAGCGGTTGCAGTCCATTGCGCCACGACTGCCGCGCTTTGCGCGCCGGCTTCTCTTCCGGCCCGTCCTGTCGCAGTTCGGCGGGCGCCTGCGGACCTTCGCGGTCGGCGCATCCGCCCTCGACCCCGGCCTCGCGACCTTCTGGTCGAACATGGGCGTCACCGCGGTCCAGGGCTACGGTGCCACCGAGATGAGCCCGGCGATCAGCTTCACTCGGCCCCAGCGCAACCGGATCGGGACTGTGGGGGAGCCGGTCCCCGGGGTCGAGGTGCGGATCGCCGAGGACGGCGAGGTGCTCACGCGCGGCCCGAATCGCTTCGTCGGCTACTGGCAGAACCCCGAGGCAACCTCGGCCGCGATCGATCGCGAAGGCTGGTACCACACCGGCGACCTGGGCGAGCTCAGCGAGGACGGCTACCTGACTCTGCGCGGGCGCAAGAAGGACATGATCGCGCTGCCCGACGGTCAGAAGGTCTATCCCGACGACGTGGAAGCGGTCCTGGTCGGGGACGGCCGGATCCGGGACTCGGCGGTGGTTGGTCTCGACGGCGACGGGAGCGGCGTGCGGGTGCATGCCGTGCTCCTTCTCGACGACGAGTCCGTCGCCGAGGCGGTGGTGCGCGACGCGAACGCGCGCCTGGCCGGGCACCAGCAGATCCGTGACTGGAGCGTTTGGCCGGATGAAGACTTCCCTCGCACCGCCTCGATGAAGGTAAAGAAGCGCCTCGTGCTCGAGGCACTCGAGCGCAACGGCGAAGGGGAATCCGCGGCCAGCGCGCCATCGACCTCCGGCTCGCCGCCCCCACGCGCGGCGAGCGCGGTGGCCACCGTGCCCGAGCTCGTCGCCCAGGTGGCCCAGGTGCCGCTGGCGCAGGTCGCTCCGACCTCGCGCCTCGAGACCGATCTGGGCCTCGACTCGCTCGGGCGCATCGAGCTGCTGAGCGTGATCGAGGAGGAGCTGGGCGCGTTCGTCGACGACGGCCAGCTCGACCCGGACGCGACCGTCACAGCGCTCGAAGCCCTCGTCGCGAGCGCTGGGGAGACCCGCCACGACGAGGGCGTCTTCGGATGGCCGCTCAACCCGGTGGTCCGAGCGGTCGGCCTTGGGATCCAGGAGCTGCTGCTGCTGCCGATCGTGGCGCTCGCCTATCGCGTGCGGGTCCGCGGGGAGCATCACCTGAAGGGGCTCGAGGGGCCGGTGATCTTCGTCCCGAACCATCACCTGCATACCGACAACATGATCATCCTCACCCACCTGCCGCTCGTCTGGCGCTGGCGCCTGTCGGTTGCCGCCGCGGCCGATGACATCTTCGGCAATCCGCTCCGAGGCCTGGGTGCGGCGGTCATCGGCAACGCCTTCCCGCTGGCGCGCGAGGGGGCGGTGCGACGCTCGCTGGAGCTCCTCGGAGCCCGCCTGGACCGCAACTTCAGCATCCTCATCTATCCGGAGGGTGAGCTGACGGTCGGCGGGCCGATGAAGCCGTTCAAGCCCGGAGTGGGCCTGGTGGCGGTCGAGTCCGCGACGCCGGTGGTGCCGATGAAGGTGCTGATTCATCGCCTCTCGTGGGCCGATCGCCGCGGCCCGGGCACCTCGCCGCGCGGCGACGTGGAGATCGTCTTCGGCGAGCCCATCATCTTCGCGGCCGGCACCGACCACGGCGCCGCCACCACGCGGCTCGAGGAGGCCGTCGCGGCGCTGTAGAGGCCGTCGCGGCAGAGGCCGAGCGCACGCGATGCCCGCTCGACGCGGGGTGCTACGCGGCGTCCACCTTCGGCTTGACCTCGCCGATCCAGCGCTCGAGGGTCTCGTCGTCAAACGGCGCCGCCATCTCCGCCAGGAACGCGGTGAACCCGAGGTCCCGCCGCGCCACCATCTGTTCGGCCACCTGCTCGGGCGTGCCGACCCAGAAGGTGTCGTCGTCGATGACGTCGGCCATCGGCGTGCGGTTGTGCTCCATCTGGGCCTCCCAGACCCGTCTGGCCTCGGCCTCCGTGTCGCGGATGATCGGCTTGCAGCCGACCGTCATCTCGATCTCGGCGATGTCGCGACCGACCGCGTCGCAGTGCCCGCGGAGCACCTCGATCTTGTGCCTGAGCTTCTCGACGCTGCCCATCGCGTTCCACTGGTCGGCGTACTTGGCCACGGTCCGCAGCGTCTTCCGCTCGCCCGAGCCGCCGATCATGATCGGCAGGTGCTGCTGGATGGGCCGCGGAAGCAGGACCTGGTCCCGGAACTGGTAGCGCCCGTCGGGCGGTGAGCTGACCGTTTCGCCGTCGAGCATGGCGCGCATGGCCGCGACCGCCTCGTCCATCCAGGTCAGCCGCTCGCCGAAGCCCGAGCCGAACTCGATGCCGTAGGCGGTGTGCTCGGGCTCCATCCAGGCGCCGCCGATGCCGAGGATCGCCCGTCCGCCGCTGATGTGATCCAGCGTCACCGCCGACTTGGCCGTCAGCCCCGGGTTGCGGAACGTGTTGGCGCCGACCAGCAGGCCGAGCCGGACGCGGGACGTGGTCTTGGCCCACGCGGCAAGCGTGGCGTAGCCCTCGTAGATCGGCTGGAGCGGATCGCCGAAGATCGCGTAGAGGTGGTCCCAGGTCCAGAGGGACTCGTAGCCCAGCTCGTCCACGCGGCGTGCGGCGGCCTCGAAGGGCGGCCACTCGGTCGCCTGGCTCCAGAGGAGGACGCCCAGTCGCGTCTCGGGCACGGCGGCGCTACCCCGCGCTCACCGGAAAGGGCGTCGGCTCGGGCTCCTCGTCGGCGGACTCGTCCCAGAAGGTCATCTCCTCGACCATCTGGACCTCCGAGCTGAAGAGCGCTCCGACGCTGGCTCCCCGGTGGATCCGTCGGATCGCCTCACCGATGAGCGGCGCCACCGACAGCACCGTGACGCGCGGGTCGTCGCAACCATCCGGGAGCGGGATCGTGTCGGTGACGATCACCTCCTTCAGCGCACTGTCGGCGATGCGCTCGAGCGCCGGCGGCGAGAAGACCCCGTGGCTGGCGCACGAGTAGATCTCCGTGACGTTCTGACGCTGGAGGGCCTCGACCGTCTCGATGAGGGTCCCGGCCGTGTTGATCTCGTCGTCGACGATCACGCAGCGCTTGCCCCGCACCTCGCCGATGACGTTCATGACGTCCGCGTGGTCGGCGTTGCCGACCCGGCGCTTCTCGACGATGGCGAGGGGGGCGTTCAGATACTCGGCGAAGGCGCGTGCGCGCTTCGCGAAGCCGAGATCCGTCACGACCACGAGATCGTCGAGCTCCTTGCCCTTGATGTAGGCCGCCAGCATGTTCACCGCCGTGAGCTCGTCGACCGGGATGCTGAAGAATCCCTGGATCTGGCCCTGGTGGAGGTCCATGGTGAGCACGCGATCGGCGCCGGCCACGGTCAGCATGTCGGCGACGAGGCGTGCCGTGATCGGCACCCGGGGCTGGTCCTTCTTGTCCGATCGACCGTAGCTGTAGTACGGGATCACCGCGGTGATGCGTCCGGCCGATGCGCGCTTGAAGGCGTCGATCATGATCAGCAGCTCCATGATCGACTGGTTGACCGGCCGGCTCGTCGGCTGGACGAGGAAGACGTCCTGCTCGCGGACGTTGTCCAGGATGCGGACGAAGATGTTCTCGTTCGCGAACTGGAAGACCTCGGCCGCGCCCAGGCCCGTCTTCAGGTAGCGGCAGATGCGCTCGGCGAGGGCGCGGTTGGCGTTGCCGGCGTAGATGCTGAACTCGTCGGCGTACACGGCGTCGTCTCCTGCGGCGCTACAGGTCAGGCCTTCAAGATTCTACGCGAGCCAGAGACGCGGCATCCACGATCCGGTTCGCGAACGCGATCCAGGACTCCATCATCGTGATCTGCTGCTCGGGGCCGACGCCGGCGTGGCCGCCCTTCAGCAGCTCCAGCGTGACCTCCTTGCCGGCCGCATGCATCTCGTCGACGAAGACCTGGATCGGGCGCAGCGGCGTACGCGTGTCGGCCTCGGGCGTCGTGATGAGCAGTGGCGCGGCGAAGTCTGAGACGTACGTGCGCGGAGACGCGCGCACCTTGAGGTCGCGGACCTCGGGCGTGTCCGGGCCGAAGAGGGCGAGGTCGTAGGCGCTGAGCGACACGTTCTGATCCTCACCCGAGAGCACCCAGTCGGCCACCGGCGCGCCGGCGATCCCTGCGGCCCACAGCTCGGGGTGCGTCCCCATGCACTGGAGGGTCAGGTAGCCGCCATAGGAGTACCCGTTGAGGATCACGAGCTCGGGCACGGCGACCCGCGAGTCGACCAGCCATCGGTGCCCGGCGACCATGTCCGCGACGTCGACGCCTCCAGCGTCGCCCGTAAGGGCCTCGCGGAACTCATCGCCGAAGGTCGTCGACCCGCGATAGTTCACCGAGAGAAGCGCGTACCCGTTGTCCACCCACGCCTGGCACAGCGGGTTGAAGGTCGGGCTGGCCACCGAGGTCGGTCCACCGTGGCTGTAGAGAATCGTCGGCCACGGGCCCTCGCCCTCCGGCGTGATCAGCCAGCCCTGGATCTCGGCACCGCCAGAGCTCGGGAACCCGACCTCCCGCCAGGTGCGCGCCGGATAGCGTTCGTGCTCGGACGTCAGCAGCAGCCTGCGGCTGCCCGACCGGTCGGCCTCGATCACGGCCCAGGGCGTCCGTGCGTCACTCCACACAGCCGTGGCGGCACCGTCGAGCAGCTGGGGACGGTTCCACGGCGACGGGACCCCGTCCGGGGTCGGCAGCGAGGTGACCTGGCTCGACTCGAGATCGACCACGAACAGCCCGCCCTGTGACCGATGCTGCTGGAAGAGAAGGAGCTCCCGCCCGTCGGATGACCAATCGGCGGGCACGACGTCTCCGGGAACGTCGACCTCGATCGGCTGCGCTGTCGCACCCGGGGTCCAGACGGCGGGGCGGAGCCATCCGTCCCGATGGAGCCCGACGGCGAAGGCCGGGCCGCGGGCAGCCCACGGCACCGAGCGGTCCAACCGATCGATCTCCGCGCCGTCGACGAGCGATCTGACCACCGTCCTTCCGATCATCCCGTCCATCGGTTCGCCGATCGCGATGCGTGACTCGTCCTCTGAGACCACCGCCGCGAGGGCCAACCCCTCCTGCTCCCACGTCTGCGCTCGGCCGTCGCGGACGCAGAGGAGGCGCTGCTCGTCCTCGAAGCCGATTACCGCGGTGATGACCGATGGGGCCACGCTGATCTCGTAGGCGAGGTACTGGTCGAGCTCGGGCGTGAGATCGACGGCGTCGCCGCCGTCGAACGGCACGCGGTGGAGGTGTCCGAACTCGTTGCCGGTGGTGTCGAGGAGGAAGACGATCGACGAGCCATCCGGCGAGATGGCCGCCTCGAGCACGGCGGTTCCGGCGTCGGACACGCGGCGCAGGGCGCCCGAGCGCACGTCCCAGGCGTAGGCCTCGTCGTTGCCATCGCGGTCGGTGATGACCACGCCGCGCGCGGGGTTCGAGCGGGCGCGCGTCGCCCACCGAACGACCCCGGCGCGGAATCGGTCACGCCAATCCATCGGCGGATGCTACTCCGCCTCGGGCAGGTCCTCCGGCGGCCGGTTGTCGACGAAGACGGTGATGCTGACGATCCGGTCCTCCGCCTGCGGCTTCATGACCGTCACGCCGCGCGACGCGCGGCGGTAGCGATTGATGCCTCCCACCTCGGTGCGCAGGATGGTGCCGAGCTCGGTGATGAGCATCAGCTCCTCCTCGTCGCGGCCGACGAGGCGCACCGCAGCGACGTCGCCGGTGTCCTTGTTTAGCGAGTTCGCGATGACCCCACCGGTGGCCCGATGCTTGATCGGGAAGTCCAGGATCTCCGTGCGCTTGCCGAATCCCTGCTCGGTGACGACCAGGAGCTCGTCCTCCCGATTCTGGACGACCTCCATCCCGACGACCTCGTCGCCCTTCTTCAGACGGACGGCGGTGACGCCCATCGTGTCGCGGCCCATCGGCCTGACCTCCGCCTCCACGAAGCGAGCGGCCTGGCCCTTTTTGGTCGCGACGACGATGTCGCTATGCCCGTCGGACAAGCCCACCCATTGCAGCTCATCGCCGTCCTGGAGGTTGATGGCGATGAGCCCGTTGGCGCGAATCTTCGCGTACTCCGCCAGCGAGGTCTTCTTGATCTTCCCCAATCGAGTGGCCATCACCAGGTAGTGGTCCGGCTCGAACTGCGGGAGGCTGATGATCGCGCTGACGTACTCGCGCTGGTCGACCTGGACGCCCGGCAGGTTGATGATCGGGAGGCCCTTCGCCTGGCGCGACGCATCGGGCAGCGTGTGCACCTTGGTGATGAAGACGCGCCCGCGATTGGTGAAGAAGAGGATGTTGTCGTGCGTGTTCGCCACCACCAGGTGGCGCACCGCGTCCTCTTCCCGCGTGATCATCGCCAGCTTGCCGCGCCCTCCGCGCCGCTGCGAGCGGAACGTGCCGATCGGCTGGCGCTTGATGTAGCCCCGCTGGCTGAGCGTGACGACGACGTCTTCCGACGCGACCAGGTCCTCCGCCGTCAGCTCGCGGTTCGCATCGGCCTGGATGCGGGTCTTGCGATCGTCGCCGTAGCGCTTCTCGAGGTCGGAGAGCTCGTCCTTGATGACCTGCATCACCTTGCGCGGATTGGCGAGGAGATCCTCGAGCTCTCCGATGAGCTTGATGATGGCCTTGTACTCATCCTCGATCTTCTTGCGCTCGAGAGCCGCGAGACGGCGGAGCTGCATCTCGAGGATCGCGTTGGCCTGGACCTCGGTCAGCTTGAAGCGCTTGATGAGGTTCGCTCGAGCCGTTTCCACGTCCGCGGCGGCGCGGATGGTGGCGATCACCTCGTCGAGGTTGTCGAGGGCGACCTTGAGGCCCTCGAGGATGTGGGCCCGCTCCTGCGCGCGCGCCAGGTCGAACTCGGTCCGTCGACGGACGATGTCCTGTCGATAGGTGATGTAGTGCTCGAGCATGCGCTTGAGGCCGAGCGTCTGCGGCTGCCCGTCGACGAGGGCCAGCATGTTGGCGCTGAAGCTCGTCTGCAGCGCGGTGTGCTTGAAGAGCTGCTGCATGACGGTGTGCGGTGATCCGTCGCGCTTGACCTCGACGACGATGCGCATTCCGTCCCTGTCGCTCTCGTCGCGAATGTCGCCAACGTCGGTGATCTTCTTGGCGCCGACGAGGTCGGCCATCTTCTCGATAAGCGTCGACTTGTTGACCTGGTACGGCAGCTCGGTCACGACCACCCCCATGCGGCCGCTGCGGATCTCCTCGAAGGCGACCTGTGCGCGCATGACGACCCGGCCGCGGCCGGTGGCGTACAGGTGCCGGATGGCATCCACGCGCTCGCGCTCGCCGGTGAGCGCGTTGCGCTGATCCTCGAAGCGGAAGATCGTCCCGCCCGTCGGGAAGTCCGGGCCGGTCACGATCTCGCACAGGTCATCGACGGTCAGGTCGGGATTGTCGATGAGCGCGCGCGTCGCGGCCGCGATCTCGTTGAGGTTGTGCGGCGGGATGTTGGTCGCCATGCCCACGGCGATCCCGCTCGAGCCGTTGACGAGGAGGTTCGGGAGCTTCGACGGCAGGACCGTCGGCTGGCGCAGCCGGCCGTCGTAGTTGTCGACGAAGTCGACGGTCTCCTTCTCGATGTCGCCCAGCAGCTCATCGGCAATCGACGCCATGCGGGCCTCGGTGTAGCGCATCGCCGCGGGGGGATCACCGTCGATTGACCCGAAGTTGCCCTGCCCATCGACGAGCGGATACCGCAGGCTGAAGTCCTGCGCCAGGCGCACGAGCGTCTCGTACAGGGCCAGGTCGCCATGCGGGTGGTACTTGGCCATCGCCTCGCCGACGACGCCGGCGCACTTCCGATAGGCCGCGGTCGACCGCAGGCCCATCTCATGCATCGTGTACAGGATGCGCCGATGGACCGGCTTGAGGCCGTCGCGCACGTCGGGCAGCGCGCGAGCAACGATGACGCTCATCGCGTAGTCGATGTACGCGGTGCGCATCTCGTCCTCGATTGCCACCGGCCTCACGTTGCCGATGCGGTCCATCTCCATGGTCTACCTCTGGTGCTGGGGCTGATGCTCCGAAGTGGCTCTTGCGTATATACGGGTGCCTTGGCGGGCGTCCTCGCGACTGTCACGAGATATATCAATAGTGATATAACCGCTGACGGAACCACGATCTGACGCCGAAGCGGCGCCTCCGATCCTACGAGTGTCGCGAATGTCGCGAATGTCGTTCATTCGCCTGCCACCCCCTGGACGACGCCATACCGTTCCTTGAGCTCGGCCTTCGCCGTCGGGGTCGCGCCCAGGTAGCGGCCGGAGCCCTCCGCGATGATTCGGCCGTCGGAGGTGACGACCTCGCCCCGTACGTCGTAGATCCGCCGGCGCCGCCCGACCACGCGGCCGGTTGCCAGGAGCTCCTCTCCGGGCGCTGCCGGCGAACGGAAGCGGACCGACATCTCGGCCGTGACCGCCCACGAGTCGAAGCTCGAGGGCGCCCAGGCCATCACCTCGTCGAGCAGGGTGGCGATGATGCCGCCGTGCAGCTTGTCGCTCCAGCCGACAAAGTCGTCGCCGGCCACCCAGCTGGTCCGCGCGAACCCATCGCCGATCTCGATGCGGAGGCGCATGCCGATCGGGTTGGATCCCCCGCACGCGAAGCAGTTGTGATCGGCGAACGCGTAACGGCGGCCATCCTCGGCCACCACCGATTCGCTCGTCCCGATGCTCGGCGCGCGCTCCTCCATGGCTACCAGCGGTCGTCCCCTTCGGTGTCGTCGAAGTCTGCGGTCCACTCGTCGTCATCCGAGCGGCGCAGGCAGTGGTCGGCGATGGCCAGCGCGAAGGCATGGCTCACCGCGTAGGAGTCGCGAAGCATGTTGACCGCCTCGCGGCGATCGCCCACTCCGTTCGCCTCGAGGAGCTCGCACCACTCGTCAGGGGTACGCCCGGTCTTCTGGGCGACCTGGCGGATGTCGCCGGCGTGTCGTGATGGCATCGCGTGTCGTTGCCCCTTATCGGTTCGGACTAGATGTCCAGGTTGCGGACCTTGCGGGCCTCCCCGCGGATGAAGTCACGGCGCGGTTCGACCTTCTCGCCCATGAGGGTGCTGAAGATCTCGTCCGCCTCCGCCGCATCGCTGACCTCGACCCTGAGGAGCGTGCGGGTGTCGGGATTCATCGTCGTCTCCCAGAGCTGATCGGCATTCATCTCGCCGAGGCCCTTGAAGCGCTGGACGGTGACGTTCTTCGTCTTGCCGTCGCGCGTCAGCTCCTTGACGGCTGCCTCGCGCTCCTTCTCCGACGTCGCGTAGCGCGTCACCTTGCCGGTGCTGACGCGATAGAGCGGCGGCTGGCAGATATAGAGGTACCCGTTGTCGATGATCTCGGGCATGTGGCGGTAGAAGAACGTCAGCAAAAGGGTGCTGATGTGCGCCCCGTCGACATCGGCGTCCGAGAGCAGGCAGATGCGGTGGTAGCGCAGCTTGCCGATGTCGAAGGTCTCGCCGATACCGGCGCCGAGCGCGATGACCAGCGGGCGGATCTTGTCCGAGCTGAGCACGCGGTCAAGGCGGGCCTTTTCGACGTTGAGCATCTTGCCGAACATGGGCAGGATCGCCTGGAAGCGGCGATCACGGCCCTGCTTGGCCGAGCCGCCGGCGGAGTCGCCCTCGACGATGTAGAGCTCGGAACGGGCAGGATCCCGCTCCTGGCAGTCGGCGAGCTTGCCAGGCAGCGCCATCCCCTCCAGCGCGCCCTTGCGGATGACGAGGTCACGGGCCTTGCGAGCCGCCTCACGTGCCCGGGCGGCAGTGACGCACTTCTCGATGATCCGCCGGCCGTCGGCCGGGTTCTCCTCGAGGTGCTGCACGATTCCCTCGGCCACCGCGGTCTGAACGATGCCCTTGATGTCGGCATTGCCCAGCTTGGCCTTGGTCTGCCCCTCGAACTGCGGATCGGTGAGCTTGACGCTGATGACTGCCGTCAGGCCCTCGCGAACGTCGTCGCCCGAGAGGTTGGCCTCCTTCTCGGACAGGGTTCCGGACTTTCGCGACCACGTGTTGAGCGACGTGGTCAGCGCAGCGCGGAAGCCGGCGACGTGGGTGCCGCCGTCGACCGTGTGGATGTTGTTCGCGAAGGCGATGACGCTCTCGGCGAAGCCGTCGTTGTACTGGAGGGCGACCTCCACGTTGGTCGACCCGACGAGGCGCTCGACGTAGATCGGCCGGATGTTCAGGACATCACGGCGGCGGTTGAGGTGCCGCACGAAGCTCACCACGCCCCCCTGGAAGAAGAAGTTCTTCTCGGTGTCGGTGCGCTCGTCTCGCAGGCGGATCCAGAGCCCCTTGTTGAGGTATGCCGACTCGCGCAAACGGGTCGAGATCGTCTCCCAGCTGAAGTCGAGCTCTTCGAAGATCTCCGGATCGGGATGGAAGAAGGTCCGTGTGCCGTGGGTGCGCTTCCACGCCGGATCCAGGCCTCGATTTGCCTCCGCAGCCGCGCCGGTCTGTTTGACGGCCGACTTGGGCGTCCCGCGCACGTACTCCTGGAGGTAGCGCTTGCCATCGCGGAGGACCTCGACGCGCATCTCCGAGCTGAGCGCGTTCACCACGCTGACGCCGACGCCATGCAGCCCGCCGGAGACCTTGTAGCCCCCACCACCGAACTTGCCGCCGGCATGGAGCACTGTGTGCACCACCTCGAGGGCGCTCTTGCCCGATGCGTGCCGATCGACCGGCACCCCACGCCCGTCGTCCACGACCTCGAGGCGTCCATCTGCCTGGATGGTGACGTCGATTCGCGTGGCCTGGTTGGCCATCGCCTCGTCGATGCTGTTGTCGACGACTTCCCACACGAGCTGGTGCAGACCGCGCGCGTCGGTCGAGCCGATGTACATGCCCGGCCGCTTGCGCACCGCGGTCAGGCCCTCGAGGACCTGGATGCTGGCGGCGGTGTACCCGGCGCCCTTGCCGCGCGGCTTGGTGGCTGCTCGTTGGACCGTCATGTGGGCGTGAGTACCTCGTCGTCTGGTTGGGGCGGCTCTCCCTCCCCGGCGGACCCTCCGCCGGCGCCGCGGGTGATGATCGAATACAGGCGGTCGAGCTCCTCGTCCGAGTAGAAGTCGATGACCAGGCGGCCACCACGCCGCGTGCGAACGATGCCCACCTTCGTGGCGAGGACGCCGCGCAGCTGCGCCTCGAGGTCCGCGAGGTCGGGACTCAGGGCCGCGCGCTCCCTGGCGGCCGGCTCCTCGCGCTTGCGGCGTACGAGCTCTTCGGTCTGGCGCACGGAGAGGCCCCGAGCGAGCACGATCTCGAGAACCGCGCCCTGCAGGCCGGGGATCGTGATCGCGGCGAGGGCGCGCCCGTGCCCCTCGCTGATCCGCCCGTCGACGATCGCCTGGAGCGTCTCCGGCGCGAGATCGAGCAGGCGCAGGGCGTTGCTGACGGCCACCCGGCTCTTGCCGACCTGCCGAGCGACCGCCTCGTGGGTCAGCCCGAACCGATCGATGAGCTCGCGGTAGGCGAGCGCTGTGTCGATCGGGTTCAGGTCCGCCCGCTGCAGGTTCTCGATCAGCGCGAGCTCGAGCGACGGTGTCCCGTCTGGCGTGTCGTGGACGATCGCCGGGATCGTCTCCAGGCCGGCCATGCGGGCGGCTCGCAGGCGGCGCTCCCCGGCGACGAGCTGATACCCGCCGTCGGCGAGCGACCGGACGATGATCGGCTGCAGGATGCCGTGGACGGCGATCGAGGCCGCCAGCTCGCCGAGCTGACCCTCGTCGAACGACGATCGAGGCTGGTCCGGGTTCCGCTCAACCTCGTCGAGGGGCAGGTCGAGCACGCCGCGCTCCTCGGCGGAGCTCGGGATGAGGGCATCGAGCCCGCGGCCGAGACCGAACGCGCGACCGGACGCCGGGGTGCTAGCCACGCGCGGCCACCTCGCCCGCGAGCTCCCGGTAGGCACTGGCGCCGCGCGACGCCGGGTCGTAGAGGGCAATCGGCAGCCCGTGGCTGGGTGCCTCGGAGAGGCGCACCGAGCGCGGAACGACCGTGTCGTAGACCGTTCCATTCATGTGGCGACGCACCTCGGACGCGACCTGCGCCGACAGATTCGTGCGGGCGTCGTACATGGTGAGCACCACGCCCTCGATCTCGAGGCGCGGGTTGAGGCTCTCTCGGACTCGTCGAATCGTGTTCACCAGCTGGCTCAGTCCCTCCAGGGCGTAGTACTCGGTCTGGATCGGGATCAGCACCCCGTCGGCGGCTGTGAGCGCGTTGAGCGTCAGCAGCCCCAGCGACGGCGGACAATCGATGAGGACCCGCTCGTACCGTCCGTTCAGCTCGCCCAGGCTCGCGGCAAGCCGACGCTCCCTGCCCGACACGTCCACCAGCTCGATCTCCGCACCCGACAGCGCGATGCTCGAGGGGACGAGCTGGAGGCCGTCGATGGGCGTCGACGTGATCAGGTCGGCGATCGGCGCTCGATCGACCAGTGCCTCGTACGAGGAGCCGTCGACGGTCCGACGGTCGACGCCGAGTCCGCTCGTGGCATTGCCCTGCGGGTCGAGATCGATGACGAGAGTCCGCGTACCGGAGAGGGCGAGGTAGGCACCCAGATTGACCACCGTGGTCGTCTTGCCGACGCCGCCCTTCTGGTTTGTACAGGCCGTGACCCGGACCACGAGCGCTCCGCTGCGAGTTCAGATGGGCACCTGCATTCTACCAGTTTTCGCCGTTCCGGGCGCTTACCGCGCGCTTATCGGGCGTGCGCTCCGATGAGTTATCCACACCGATGTTTCACGTGAAGCGCGCCGTATACTGGCCCTGCCGCCCAGCCGACGCAGCCCAGGGGCAGTCGCCATCTCATACGTCAGTCCACTCCTCGCGGTGATACTCGGGATCGTGCATGCGGCGCTGGCGCCCGTGATCGTCATCGGGGACGTCAAGCCGAACATCGTGCTCGTCGGCGTCGTGCTCGTGACCACGCTCGTTGGCTTCCAGACCGGGATCACGTGGGCCTTCGTGGCCGGGCTGACCGCCAACCTCCTCGTGGGCGATCCTCTTGGATCCATCCCGCTCTCGATGCTCATCGTTGCGGCGCTCGTGGCGGCAGGCGCGCGCGCATTCGGCAGGCTGACTTGGATCTACCCGGTCGCGGCGGCTTTCGCCGGCTCGATCGTCGCCGATCTCACGACGCTCGCCATCGGTCAGCTCGTGGGTGACGTGGACATCGGCGCGCTGCCGATCGACCTCATCCTCGGTGCGGCCGTCCTGAACGCCGGGTTGACGGCGATCTTCCTGTATCCCGCCCGCATGGCAGTCAATCGCTGGATGCCCGAGGAGGCACCCGCGTGGTGATCCCATGGCCGACCTGAACGATGGGCGCGTCGACCTGCACCGATCCGGGCGGCGATTCATCGCCTTCGCGGTCGTCGCCGCGGTCCTGCTCGCTGCGCTGGGAGGTCGGCTCTTCCAGCTCCAGGTGGTCAACGGAGAGGAATACGCGCGCCGCGCGGAGGCGGACCGCACCGTCATCGTGCCCTTGCCGGCGCCACGCGGATCGATCTTCGACCGGACGGGGCGCCCTATCGCGATCAATGTCCCGTCATGGACCGTGAAGGCGCGGCCGGCCGACCTGCCCGAGGCGCAGATGAGCCGAATCCTGGGCGAGGTTGCCCGCGTCACCGGCGGAGATGCGTCCGCCATGCAGGAGCGGCTCACCGCCTTCGTCGGCTCGCCGTACGACCTCGTCCCGATCGAGACCGGGGTCGGTCGCGAGGCGGCGCTCATCCTCGGCGAATCGAGCGAGCAGCTTCCGGGGATCGTGGTCGAGGTCGAGCCGGTCAGGCGCTATCTCGACGAAGAGGGCGAGACGAACGGGGCCCTGCTGTCCGCGATCGTCGGGTACACGGGGCCCGTCAACCGTTCGGAGCTCGCCGAGCTCGAGAGCGAGGGCTATCTGCGCGACGACGTGATCGGGAAGGCCGGCGTCGAAGCGTCGTACGAGGCGGAGCTGCGCGGCGAGTACGGCTCGCAGCGAGTCGAGCGAGACGCATCCGGGAGGTTGGTCAGCGTCGTGGAGACGGTGCGCGAGCCGGTCCCCGGCGCCGACCTGATGCTGACGATCGACGCCGACACCCAGCGCCTCGCCACCCAGGCGCTCACGTGGGGCATGGACGTCGCGGACGTCAGCCAGGGCGTGATCGTGGTCATGAACCCGCAGACGGGAGAGATCCTGGCGATGGTCTCCCTGCCGGCCTACGACAACAACAAGTTCGCGAACGGGATCAGCGTCGAGGACTTCAACGTCTACCTGACCGACCCGGACCGGCCACTGCGCAACCATGCCATCAGCGACATCTACCCACCGGGTTCGACCTACAAGCTGGTGACCGGCATCGCCGCGCTCGAGGAGGGGGTCACCACGCCGAGCCAGTCGTGGCAGACCTACGGCTGCTACCAGATACCGGGCGCGCCGGAGGGCGAGTGCCTCTACGACTGGAACCGCCAGGGCTTCGGGCGCCTCGACATGGTCGATGCGTTTGCCGTGAGCTCGGACACCTTCTTCTATCAGATGGCGATCCAGACCGGGATCGATCCCCTGGCCGGGTGGGCGAACGATCTCGGCTTCGGCGAGCGGTCCGGCATTCGGCTGCCCGGCGAATCGGAGGGAATCATCGCCAGCACCGAGTGGGCGCGGCAGCAGGGACGCGAGGGCGTCTTCACCGGCGAGGTGGCCCAGGCCGGCATCGGTCAGAACGTCATCGCCGTGACGCCGATCCAGATGCTCAATGCGTATGCGGCGGTCGCCAACGGCGGACGGCTGATGCGGCCGATGATCATTCGTGGCGAGACCGACGCGGACGGGTCGCTGGTCCGCACCCACGAGCCGGAGGTGATCCGCGAGCTGGCGGCCTCCGACCAGACGCTGCAGACGATGCGGATAGGCGCGCGCGAGGTGATCACCACCGGGCACGCGTACAACATCAGCGATCTCGACCTTCCCGGCGCGCTGTCCGGAAAGACCGGAACGGCCGAGTTCGGCGAGCTGACCGACGAGGGCACCCTGCCCTTCCACTCCTGGTTCGTGGCGTACCTGCCGAGCGCCGCGGGAGCCACCGATGCCGACCTAGCGGTGCTGGCCTTCAACTACTCCGCCGTCGTGCCCGGCAACGTCTCGGCAGAGGTCGTGAAGTACTTCCTCCAGCTCCATTTCGGCCTGGACCAGGACCTGCGCCTCGATCCGAACGACTTCAGCCTCGTGACGGCGAACTGACCGATGGGTGCCGCTACTACAACATTTGTTGAGACCTTCAAGGCGCGCGACTGGAGGTACTTCGACCTCCAGCTGCTGCTCTATGTGCTGCTGCTGATCACCGTCGGTATCGTGATGGGGTACTCCGCCGCATTCAACGACACCGCCGACACGCCCGGCATGTCGCAGACGGTGAAGACGCTGATCTGGGCGGCCATCGGTCTCACGCTCTTCTTCGTCGCGGCCAGCGTCGACTACCACTGGCTTCGCACGCTGGCGATGCCGATCTATCTCGTCGTCCTCGGCCTGCTGGTCGTGACCATGCTCGTCGGGCGCAACCTGTTCGGCGCCCAGATGTCGGTCACGGTTGCCGGGCTCGACTTCCAGTTCAGCGAAGTGAGCAAGGTGCTGATGATCACCGTGCTGGCCGCGTTCCTCTCTGGCCGGCGCGAGCGGATCGGACGGCTGTCGACGATCCTGGCCGCGGGCGCGCTCATGGCCGTACCGACACTCCTGGTATTCCTCCAGCCGGATCTCGGAACCGCGCTGGTGTTCGTCGGCATCCTCGCGGGGATGCTCTTCATGAGTGGCGCGAGCCTGGGCTGGATGGGCCTGATCGCCGCGGGCATCATCGCGGCCGCCCCGGTGGTCGTGAGCATGCTCCACGACTATCAGCGCGCCCGGCTGTTCTGCTTCCTGGACCCGTACGCCGACGCGCAGGGAGCCTGCTACCAGCTCGTGCAGGCGCTCAACGCCGTGGGGTCGGGAGGATGGCTCGGGCGCGGGCTCACCGTCGGCGGCGAGGATCAGCGCGGATACATCCCGGTCCAGTCGACGGACTTCGTCTTCACGGTCGTGGCGGAGGACCTCGGATTCGTCGGCGGCATCGTGGTGCTGGCGCTCTTCGCGCTCCTCGTGTGGCGGATCCTCTTCATCGGCTGGCGGGCGCAGGACGCGTTCGGGATGATGATCGCCGCGGGCCTCGCCTCGATGATCCTCTTCCAGCTGCTCGTCAACGTGGGAATGGTCGTCGGGATCATGCCCGTCACGGGGATCCCGCTGCCGTTCATCACGTACGGCGGGTCGTCGCTGATCAGCCTGCTGTTCGGCATGGGTATCCTGCAGTCGATCCGCATGAGGTCACACAAGCCGGCGCTCTGACCAGGGCGCCCATTCACTCTGGAGAGGTCGCTGCCTCCGACGCCGCCTCGTCGTCCTCGTCCTCGTCGTCGGCGGGTCGGGCCCCTCCATGCGCGGCCAGCATGAACGCCTCCACCGGGACCTCGCCCCCGAACCGATGGAACCCGTATCGGTAGAGGTCGCGGCCGGCGGCGACCGTCGGGGCCGCGAGGATCGCGCCGCCGATGCCGAAGAGCGCGCCGCCAACCACCAGCGCCATGATCAGGACGGCGGGATGGAGGTCGACCGCGTCGCCCATCACCTTCGGGACGAGGATGTGGTTCTCGAGCTGCTGGATGGCGGTATAGAGGACGGCGGCGGCGATCGCGGCGGCAGGTCCGATGGTGAGGCCGATGAGGATGGCCGGCACGGCGGCGATGATCGGCCCGATGATCGGCAGCCACTCCAGTACGCCGGCGATCAGGGCGAGCACGAGCGTGAACTGGCCGAACTCACCGAAGCCGAGGAAGGTGAGGATGGTGAGGCCGATGGCGGTGGCGATGAAGACGGACACGCCCAGGAGGAGCTGGCCGCGCACCCATCGCCCTCCGACACGACCAAGGAGGGCGAGCACGTTCTCGGTGTCCGCACGCCACGAGGGAGGCAGCGCCCCGGCGACGCTGTGGCTGAACCGCTCGCGGTCCTTGAGGACGTAGAACAGCCAGACCGGAACCACGACCAGGCCGAGGACGAAGGTCGCCGCCCGCACAACGGCGCTCACGGTCGGCGCGAGCAGCGTGCGGAGCAGGTCGGCGAACAGCTCCCCGCCCGCGGCGATCTGCGCGTCGATCGTCTCGCGAAGGTCGGGCGGGAGGGGAAGGCCCGCGTACCAATCGAGCACTGCCTGCTCGAGATCGCTGATCGTGGCGCCCCACTCCGGGAGGTGATCCACGAACTCGCGCGCCTGGGCGGTGATGGGCGGGAGCACGAAGGCCGCGATCGCCCACAGGATTCCGACCGCGGCGACGTAGGTGACGATCACGCCTGCCCAGCGCGGCACGCCGGTCCGCGCAAGCCGGGTGACGGCGGGATCGAGCACGAACGCGAGCGCCAGGCCGACGAAGAACGCGGGGAGCGCTCCGCGCGCGATCCACAGCAGCCACAGGACGACGCCGATCATGAAGATCGCCAGGAGGGACTGCCGGTGCCTATGGATCGCGTCGAAGAGAGCGGACATCGCGCTCATGCTACCCGCCGGGGTCTGGCCGCGAGGTGCCTTCGCCGGTACGATGGGGCGTCATGACCGGCCAGCCATCCGAGGGAGCGCCACGCCAGCGATGGCAGCTGCTCTTCAGTCGCACGCAGCCCGCTCTCCGCATGCGCCAGGCGGTCCTGGTGGAGGAGCTCGAGCGTGCCTTCCGCGAGGAGAGCCTGCCGCTCGCCTACACCCACGCACTCAAGCCACGGCCGCGGATCAAGCTCGCCGCCAACCTGCCCATCGGGATCGAGCTTCGCGGCGAGGTCGTCGAGGCGTACTTCGACGACCTCGTGCCGCTGGAGCGGATCCAGGCGGCATCGGAGCGCTTCCCGGACGGCATCGAGCTGCGCGACGCGAAGGAGGTCTGGCATGGATTCCCATCGGCCGCCTCGCAGCTCCGAGGGGCCGAGTACGAGATCGAGGTCGGCGGCGACGAGGGCCTCACCATGGATGCGCTCCGCGGTGCTGTCGTTCGACTGCTCAACGCCACCGAGCTCCACGGCAAGCGGCGTCGCGGCGAGAGCGAGCGACGGAGCGATGCCGGGGATCGCGACCTGCGTCCCCTCATCGAGGACATCGAGGTGGTGGAGGTGGACGAGGGGGGGCACACCGCGACGCTCCGGACCGTCCTCCAGCTCGATGCCAGCGGCGCCGGCCGGCCGGAGGACGTCGTCGCGGCCCTCGACCTCCCCCTGCGCGTGCGGCGCGCCGTCCGCACGAGGCTCCTCTTCGTTGACACTCCCCCTATCGCTCGATAAACTCGTTTCTCCCACGGGCTGATCACTCGGCCCGTTTCGGTGTGCGCCGGGCAGGTCGAAAGCCCTGCGGGGCGCCACGCTCATGAGCAACCCAGGAGTGAACCCATGTTCGCCGTCATGACGACCGGCGGAAAGCAGTACCGCGTCGAGGCCGGCAGCGAGCTCGTGATCGAGCGCGTGCCCGGTGATGCCGGCTCGTCCATCACCTTCGACCGCGTCCTGCTGGTCGGGGACGGCGACGCCGTGACGATCGGCACGCCCACGGTGGCGGGTGTCTCCGTGACGGCCACGGTGCTCGGCGAGGAGCTCGGCCCGAAGCTCGTCGTCTTCAAGTTCAAGCAGAAGGTCAAGTACCGTCGGCATACCGGCCATCGCCAGCACCTGATCCGCGTGCGGATCGACGAGATCGCCGGGGCGCCCAAGTCCAGGACGGCGCGGGCATCGAAGGCGGCGTCCGAGCCCGATCCGGACGCTTCGGCATCGGCGGATGCGGCAGGCGCCGAAGCTGCGGAAGCTGTCGAGAAGCCAAAGCGCACCCGCAAGCCTGCGACGGCGAAGCCGGCGTCGACGGCCACCACCCAGAGCGAGCCGGAGGAGTAATCACACATGGCACACAAGAAGGCCGGCTCGTCCAGCAAGAACGGGCGCGACAGCGCCGGCAAGCGCCTTGGCGTCAAGCGAGGCGACGGGCAGTACGTGCTGGCCGGCACGATCATCGTGAGACAGCGCGGGAGCACCTTCCATCCCGGCCCGAATGTCGGCATGGGACGCGACTACACGCTCTTCGCCACCGTCGACGGCAAGGTTCGATTCACCCACGAGTCCCGCAGCAAGAAGCGCGTCAGCATCGAGGCCGGCGACTTCCAGGCCGCCTGAGGCCCCGGAGCAGCACACCCATGAAGACCGAGATCCATCCCTCCTGGCACCAGGCGAACGTCCGCTGCGTCGGCTGTGGCAACCAGTTCACCGTCGGGTCGACGGCCGCGACCATCCAGGTCGAGGTCTGCAACAAGTGCCACCCGTTCTTCACCGGCACGCAGAACATCGTCGATACCGCCGGCCAGGTCGAGCGCTTCCAGAAGCGGCTCGAGCGCTCCCAGCGCTGAGCAAGCACCGATGCGCCGTCGCCTGACGCGGTGGCCGGCGCATCTCGCGCCGCACCTCCTCTTCCTGATTCCCGAGCTGCTCATGGCGGCAGGGCCGCTGGTCATCGGCGCGGTGACCGACTCGGCCGGGCGCCGGCGCTTCCGGATGCCGGACTTCTTCTACGGCGGCCAGGCCCTGATCGAGGGCGTCATGATGCGCGGTCGCACGACGGTGGCGATGAGCGTGCGGCCTCCGTCGGGTGAGATCCGCACCATGAGCGAGCCGCTGCCGGCCGCGCTGTCGGCGGATCGGAAGCTCATCAAGATCCCGTTCCTGCGCGGCATGTTCGTCCTCTACGAGACGCTCGTGATCGGCACTCGCATGCTCATGCGCTCCGCTGCGATCGCCGCCGAGGGCGAGGACATCGAGCTGAGCAAGAGAACGATCGCCATCACCATGATCTTCAGCCTCGGCTTCGCCATCGCCCTCTTCTTCGTCCTGCCGCTCTTCCTCTCGACATTCGCCGAGGACGTCGCGGACTCCGACCTGGTGGCCAACGCGATCGAGGGCCTCATCCGGCTGGTGATCTTCATCGGCTACATCGTGGCGATCGGGTTCATGAGCGACATTCGCCGCGTCTTCGCCTATCACGGCGCGGAGCACAAGGCCATCAGCGCCCACGAGGCCGACCGGCCGCTGACGCCCGAGGAGGTGGACGCGTTCGGCACGGCCCACACCCGCTGCGGGACGACGTTCATCCTCATCGTGGTCGTGATCAGCATCTTCTTCTTCAGCCTCATCCCGCGGGCCGGGGTGCCGCTGCCGTTGCTCTTCCTGTCGCGGATCGTGCTGGTGCCGTTCATCGCGGCGTTCGCCTACGAGCTCGTGCGCTTCGGTGCGCGCCACTACGGCAACCGCGTCGTGCGGGCGATCTACACGCCGGGCCTGTGGCTCCAGTCGCTCACCACGCGCAAACCGGACCGCGACATGCTCGAGGTCAGCATCGCGTCGCTGGAGTCGTGCCTGGCGTCGGATCGCGAGGCGGCTGCCGCGGCGTCGGCATGATCGATCGTCTCGGCGAGCTCGAGGCGCGTTTCGAGGAGATCGGCCGCCTGCTCGCCACGCAGGAGATCGCCAGCGATCCGACGCAGCTGGCGGACCTGGGCCGGGAGATGGCGCGCCTGGAGCCGGTCGTCGCCGGCCTGCGGATGTGGCGCTCGACCCAGACGCAGCTCGACCAGGCGAGGGCCATGGCGGACGATCCGGACCCCGAGATGCGGGCCATGGCGACCGAGGAGATCGAGCGGCTGACGGCCGACGCGACCCGCCTGGAGGCCGACCTTCGAGGCCGCCTGGTCCCGACCGATCCGAACGACGATCGCGACGTCATCGTCGAGGTCCGGGCTGGCACCGGCGGTGAGGAAGCAGCACTCTTCGCCGCCGACCTGTATCGCATGTACGCCCGCTACGCCGACCGGCGTCGCTGGAAGATCGAGGTGCTGTCCACCTCCGAGGCGGAGGCCGGCGGCGTCAAGGAGGTCATCGCCGAGGTGCGCGGCGACGGAGCCTACTCGCGCCTGAAGTTCGAGTCCGGCGTCCACCGCGTGCAGCGTGTTCCGACCACCGAGGCGCAGGGCCGCATCCACACGTCGACGGCGACCGTGTCGGTCCTGCCCGAGGCGGACGAGGTCGAGGTGCAGATCGACGACAAGGACCTGCGCATCGACGTCTATCGGTCCTCCGGTCCCGGTGGACAGAGCGTGAACACCACGGACTCCGCGGTGCGCATCACCCACCTGCCGACGGGAATGATGGTCGCGATCCAGGACGAGAAGAGCCAGCACAAGAATCGGGCGAAGGCCATGAGCGTCCTTCGAGCGCGGCTGCTCGAGGCCGAGCAGGAGCGGCAGGCCGCGGAGCGGGGCGAGGAGCGACGATCGCAGGTCGGGTCGGGCGAGCGCTCCGAGAAGATTCGCACCTACAACTTCCCCGACGACCGGGTGACCGATCACCGCATCGGCCTGACCGTTCACAACCTGCCGGGCCTCCTCGAGGGCGACCTGGATCGCGTCATCGAGCCGCTCGCGGAAGCTGACCAGGCGCGACGGCTCGATCAGCTCGGGGAGTAGGTCGCATGGCCGTCGGTGAGGCCATCGCCGCCGCCGCCGCCCGACTCAGGGAAGCCGGCTCGCCCACGCCCCGCCTCGACGCGGAGGTGCTGCTGGGCCACCTGCTCGGCCGTGATCGCTCCTGGCTGCTGGCGCATCCCGACGCGCCGCTGGACGGCGCCTCATTCGACGGGTTGGTCGAGCGGCGGGCCGCGGGTGAGCCGGTGGCGTACATCCGTGGCTTCAAGGAATGGCACTCGCTGCGCATTCGGACCGACGCCCGAGCGCTCATCCCGCGCCCGGAGACGGAGCTGCTGGCCGATGCGGCCGGTGACGAGATCGAGGTGCGGCTGGAAGACGGTCCGGTCGTCGCACGTGACGTCGGGACCGGCACCGGCGCCGTCTCCCTTGTGCTGGCACTTCGGTTCGCCGATGCGATCGCCTCGCACCGCCTGAGCCTCGTCGCGAGCGACATCTCTGCCGACGCGCTCGCCCTGGCTGCCGGGAATCTCGCCGACCACGCGGTCCAGTCCGGCGTCGCGCTGATCGAGGCCGACCTGCTGTCCGCCGGCGAGCCCGCCGATGTCGTGGTCGCCAACCTGCCGTACGTGTCGAGCTCCGAGGTCGACGAGCGAAGCGGATCGCTCGGCTTCGAGCCGCGCATCGCGCTCGATGGCGGGGCGGATGGGCTCGACCTGCTGCGCCGGCTGCTGGTCGACCTGCCGACCCGCGCGGCTCCGGGAGCGAGCGCCTTCCTCGAGATCGGCGTCGGCCAGGCCGATACGATCCGTGCGTTGGCGCCGCCGGGCGCATCGGTTCAGGTCGTGCCCGATCTCGCCGGGCTCGACCGGGTCGTGCGCGTCGACCTCCCTAGACTGACGGGATGACCGATCGACTGCCGGCCACGCCCGAGGGCATCGCGCGCGCCGCCGAATTGCTCCTGGCCGGCGAGGTGGTCGCCTTTCCGACCGACACGGTGTACGGGGTGGGTGTCGCCGCTTCGCGGGCCGACCGGCTCGAAGCGTTGTTCGCCCTGAAGTCCCGGCCGGCGGACCGTCGCATCCCGATCCTCGTCGCCGACATGACGCAGGTCCGGGAGCTCGATGGCCGGCCGGATGACCGGGCCGAGAGTGCGGCCGCGAGATTCTGGCCGGGCGCGCTGACGATCGTCATGAACCGCGCGGACGACACCCAGGCGTTTCGGTCGCCGAACCACCCCGTGGCACTCGAGCTCATCCGCGCTGCAGGACCGATCCTCGCCACGAGCGCCAACATCTCGGACGAGCCGGATACGCTGGGCGCCGACGAGGTGCTCATTGCGTTCGCCACTCGGCAGGACGCGCTCCCCGCGGTGCTCGATGGCGGCGCCGTCCCTGGCGGCATGGCCTCGACCATCATCGATCTCTCGGGCGAGCGGGCACGGGTGCTGCGCGAGGGGCCGATCCGCGCCGAGCAGCTCGCCGAGTTCCTCGACCTGGGTTGACCGCCGCGGTAGTCTGAGGGCAGTGGCGCCGCCCGCGCCCAACCTCGAATCCGGCGCTCACGCCACCGGCTCGGCGAGGCAAAGGGGAACTGGCTTCCTCGGGATCGACATCGTCTCGCCTTCGAGCGCGGGATGCCACGGAGCGTGAGTCCGGGGCGTTCGCGCGCAAGCGAAGGGTTGGAACGACGATGACCAGCAAGACATTCAAGCGCAGCGTCCGCGCGCGCGCCGCCAAGACGGGCGAGTCCTACACCGCTGCCCGCGCGCAGCTCCTGCGCAAGGCCGGGCCGCCGCCTCCAGACACCATGGAGCTGGCCGGCATGACCGACGAGGCGATGATCGCAGGATCGGGTAGGCCGCTCGGCGACTGGCTCGATCTCCTCGACGGGTGGGGAGCGACCGATCACTCCCACGCCGAGATCGCCCGATGGCTGGTGGCCACCCATGGCATCGGCGGCTGGTGGGCGCAGTCGGTGACCGTTGCGTGGGAGCGAGCCCGCGGCCTGCGCGCCCGCAACGAGCGACCGGACGGCTTCTCCGTCAGCGCCAGCCGCACCATCAACGTGCCCTCGGAGCGCATCAGCGACGCCTTCACCGATGCGTCCCTGCTCGAGGCCTGGTTCCCCGATGCCCCCATCAGGCTGCGTACCGCCAACCGCGGACGCTCGGCCCGCTTCGACTGGACGGATCCACCGTCGCGTTTCGGCTTCGACATGTTCCCGAAGGGCGAGGGCAAGACCCAGATCGGTCTCGCGCACGAGAAGCTGCCCGATGCCGAGACGGCCGAGCGGCTGAAGGTGCTGTGGCGCGAGCGGCTGACCGCCCTCAAGCAGATGCTGGAGGCCTGACCAGATCGGTACACTCCGGTCCATGCGCGTAGCGATCGGCTCGGATCACGCTGGCTTCGACCTCAAGGGCGAGCTCTGCTCGCTGCTCGACGAGCTGCGCGTCGAGTATCGCGACTTCGGGACCTTCGACACCACGGCGGTCGACTATCCGGACTTCGTCGCGCCGGTCGCGCGGGCCGTCGCGCGCGGCGACTTCGAACGAGGCATCGTGCTCGGCGGAAGCGGGACGGGCGAGGCGATCGTGGCGAACAAGGTACGAGGCATCCGCTGTGTCGAGGCCGCGGATCCGGTGACGGCCCGCCTCGGCCGGGAGCACAACGACGCGAACGTCCTGTCAATGGGCGCCCGCATCGTTGGGACCGAGGTCGCGCGCGCGTGCGTCCGAGCCTTTCTCGACGGCGAGTTCGCCGGCGGGCGGCATACGCCGCGGATCGAGAAGATCTCGCGCATCGAGGCGGAGGAGGCGCGCGGCTGAGCCTGGCGCTGGAACCCCGCGACCGGGATGTGCTCGATGGCGTCCGAGGTGCCGGGGCGGCATTCGCCATGCGACTCGTCGTCAGGGCAGCCGAGGTGACCGGCGCCGAGCGGCTCATCGACATCAAGGCGGCCCACGTCGACTCGTGCCTGTACCACGGCGAGGCGTCGCTCGACTTCGTGGATCGCCTGGTCGATGGCGATGCACGCGTCATGGTGCCGACAACGCTCAACGTCGGCGCCGTCGATCTGCTCCACCCCGAGCTCAACCGCGGCGACTCGAGCCTCGTGGAGCGCGGGCGGCGGTTGATGGACCGATATCGCGCGCTCGGTGCCCGCCCAACGTTCACCTGCGCCCCATATCAGCTCGCCGACGCACGGCCCGGCTTCGGTGAGCACGTGGCCTGGGGGGAGTCGAACGCGATCGCGTTCTGCAACAGCGTGCTCGGGGCGCGGACGAATCGGTACGGCGACTTCCTGGACATCGCGGCGGCGATCACCGGCCGCGTGCCGGAGGCGGGCCTCCATCTCACTGACGCGCGCCGCGCGACGCTCGTGCTGCGCCTCGGAGACGACGTTCCGTCCCGCCTGCGGGACGACGACTCGCTGTTCGGCGTGCTCGGAATCGTCCTCGGCCGGCGGGCAGGGTCGGCGGTGGCCGTGATCGAGGGCCTCCCGCCGGCGCAGTCGGAGGACCGGCTCAAGGCCGTGGGGGCCGCCGCGGCATCGTCGGGGTCGGTTGCCATGTTCCACGTCGATGGCTCGACGCCCGAAGCGGATCTGCGCGTCGACGACCCGGCCGTGGAGGAGATCGGCATGGCCGAGCTGCGCGCCGCTCGCGACCGGCTATCGGACGCCGCCGGCGAGGCGCTGGCGGCCGTGTCGCTCGGCACCCCGCACGCCTCGATAGCCGAGCTCGAGACGTACGCCGCCCTGCTGGCCGGCCGCCGAATCGGCGATCGGGTCGAGCTGCTGATCTCGACCGCACGCGACGTTCTCGCCGAGGCCGAAGAACGCGGCCTGGCGGCCAGGCTGCGTGAGGCCGGAGCCGAGCTGCTGACCGATACCTGCAGCTACATCGCACCCGTTCTGCGCGCGACCGGCGGCCCGGTGATGACCGACTCGGGCAAGTGGGCCTACTACGCGCCGGGCAACATCGGCGTCAGGGCCATCCTCGGTTCGGCCAGCGAGTGCCTGGAGTCGGCCGTGGCCGGTCGCGTCATCCGCGACGACGCGCTCTGGCAGCCGCAGTGACCATCCGAGCTCAGGCGGTCGTCCTCGATGAGCCGCTCAGCCTCTGGGGAGGGATGGATCCCGCGACCGGCAGGATCATCGATGCGCATCATCCCCAGCGCGGAGTCGAGCTCACAGGTCGCGTCGTGGTCATGCACTCCGGCCGAGGGTCGTCGTCCTCCGCCTCCATCCTCGCCGAGGCGGTGCGTCTAGGCACCGCGCCGGCCGCGATCCTCCTGGCCGAGGTCGATCTCATCCTGGCCATCGGCTCGCTCGTGGCGGAGGAGCTCTATGGCACCGAGGTGCCCGTGCTCGTCGCCGACCCGGCAGTGGTCGGGGAGGTCCAGAGCGGAGACGAGGTCAGCATCGACGCCGGCGCCTGGAGCCAGTGACGCGGTCGAGACTCAGAACGGCTTCTCGAACATGAGAAAGAGGATCACCACGAACGCCGTGAGCCCGATGGCCGCGATCGGCACCGGATTCCAGGCCGCGATGAGCCGCCGCATCTCGTCGGGATCCTCGGGCTGCGCCTCGACGGGCTTTGGGCCGCTCGACGCCATGCCGGCTGCCGTCCGGATCGGCTGCAGCCGAAGCGATGCCAGTGGGGTCATGGCTCCGCCGACGAGGAGGAAGAGAACGAGGGAAGCCCAGATCCAGACCTGGCCCCAGTAGCCGCCCATGAACCCGGCGACGACACCGGTGAGGAGCCCGACGATGACCAGGACGATCACCGGGAGGCCGAGGCTGAACCGGGACAGATCGAGCAGAGCTCGCACCCGGCTCGGTTCGGTCTCGCGCTTCAGCGCGAATGCCACCGCCATCGAGACGCCGTGGGCAACGAAGAAGAGCAGGATCGTCGTCGCATGGACGAAGACAACCCAGGGATAGAGATCCAACGCCATGCCCTCCGTGAGTCGCTCTTCGCGACAGTATCGACAGCGTGTCCAGTCCGTTCCTCATACACTGGCGCTCATGGACCTGTGGGCACCGCTCGAGACCGAGGACCCCGAGATCTTCCAGGTCGTGCGCGACGAGGAGGAGCGCACCCGATCTCACCTGGAGCTGATCGCCTCCGAGAACTACCCCTCGCTGGCCGTGCTCCAGGCGATGGGCACGGTCCTGACCGGCAAGTACGCCGAGGGCTATCCGGGACGGCGCTACTACGGCGGCTGCGAGGTGGTCGACGTCGCCGAGAACCTCGCGCGCGACCGCGCGAAGGAGCTGTTCGGTGCCGAGCACGTCAACGTGCAGCCGCACGCGGGCGCCCAGGCCAACATGGCCGTCTTCCACGCCCTCCTCGAGCGCGGCGACACCGTCCTCGGCCTGTCCCTCGACCAGGGCGGGCACCTCACGCACGGATCTCCGGTCAACTTCAGCGGCCAGTACTACAACTTCGTGCCCTACCACGTCGACCGCGAGACCCACCTCATCGACATGGACGAGGTGCGCGCGCTGGCCCGTGAGCATCGGCCGAAGATGATCGTGACGGGTGCAACGGCCTACCCGCGCGAGTGGGACTTCGCGGCCTTCCGCGAGATCGCCGACGAGGTCGGCGCGTTGCTCTTCACCGACATGGCGCACTTCGCCGGGCTCGTGGCCGCCGGCGTCCACCAGTCGCCGGTTCCCCACTCGGACGTCGTCACCACCACGACGCACAAGACGCTCCGCGGGCCGCGCGGCGGCATGATCCTCTCGCGCGAGGCTCACGCGAAGGCGATCGACAAGGCCGTCTTCCCCGGACTCCAGGGCGGTCCGCTGATGCACGTCATCGCGGCCAAGGCGGTCGCGTTCCGCGAGGCCATGACCGATGCGTTCCGGGCCGACCAGCGGGCCACCGTGGACAACGCCCGGGTGCTGGCCGCCACGCTCGCCGAACGGGGCGCGTCGATCATCTCCGGTGGCACCGACAACCACCTCATGCTCGTCGACGTGCGACCGCTGGGCGTGAACGGCAAGGAGGCCGATGCCGCGCTCGGCGAGGTCCGCATCACGGTGAACAAGAACACGATCCCGTATGACCCGGAGAAGCCGATGATCGGCTCCGGGATCCGCGTCGGCACGCCGGCCGTGACATCACGCGGGATGCGCGAGGCGGAGATGCGCCAGATCGGCGGCCTGATCATCGACGGCATCGCGGCGCGCGGCGACGAGATAGCCCAGGAGGATGTGCGCCGTCGCGTCGCGACGATCACGGATTCCTTCCCCGTCCCCGGCCTGCCGGCAACGCGGCCCATGGCGGAGGTCCCGGCCTAGCCGGTCACTCGCGCCTCTGAAGCGCCTCGGCTATACTCGCGGCGTCCGACCGCTCTGAGTCGAACTCGAATGGCACAGCTGACACCACTGGGGCTTGTCAAGATCCTCGGTCAGGTGACCGCGATCATGCTGATTCCCATGGTGGGAGGCGTCGTCGCCGGTCTCGCAATCACAGGAAACCTCGGCGGCGCGCTGCTGGGGTTGGCAATCGGAACGATCATCTCGGCCATCGGGATCTGGCTTCTGATCCGCGCCGGAGTGCGGAAGGGATACACCGATGGATCACCGCGCGATGGCGCCTGATCCTGATCCAGGCCCCACCGATGGACCACCGTCGACGCGACCCCCGAACTGGGCGCTGGCGATGGACCTCGGGGTCCGCATGGCCCTGTCGGTGGGCATCGGTCTCGGTGCGGGGCTGTTGCTCGACAACTGGTTGCACACGCGTCCGCTCTTCACGCTGATCGGCGTGGCGCTGGGGTTTGGCGCGGCGATGCTGACAATCTGGAACGTCGCGCGCGATGCGATGAGGAGATAGATGCCCGAGGAAGAAGGCGAGAGCCTGATCCACGTCGCGATCAGTGCCGAACCGCTGTTCGAGATCGGCCCGTTCGTCGTCACGAACTCGATGATCGGTGCCCTTCTCGCGTCGTCGATCCTGCTTCTCGCCACCTGGTACATCGCCCGTCGCGGCTCGGCGCTGATCCCGGGACGGCTGCAGGGGATGATCGAGCTTCCGATCGAGCTCCTTGCCGGCGTCATCTCGGCGTCCAGCAGCCGTTGGCGCAGCTACGCGGCGCTCATCCTGGGATTCTTCATGATGATCCTCGTCGCCAACTGGATCGGTCTGCTGCCCGGGGTGGGGACCATCGGCATCAACCACGTGGAGGACGGCCACGAGGTGGTCGTACCCCTGGTGCGACCGGCCTCTGCCGACCTGAACTTCACGCTCGGCCTCGCGATCATCTCGGTGATCATGTTCATCTACTGGGGGATCCGGGCGAACGGCCCGATCGGTTATCTCAAGGAGCTGATGGGCAAGCCTCTGTACCTGGCGCCGCTCATCTTCCCGATCAACGTGATCAGCGAGCTCAGCCGGCTGATCAGCCTCTCCATGCGGCTCTTCGGCAACGTCTTCGCCGGCGAGGTGCTGCTGGCGACCATGCTCGCGCTGACGACGGCAGCCGTGTTCGTTCTGCCGCTGGCGCTGTTCGTGCCCGCGCTGTTCGTCGGCCTGGAGGTCCTGTTCGGATTCGTCCAGGCGCTCGTGTTCGCGCTCCTCTCGCTCACCTATATCAGCACGGCGATCGCTGAGCACCATGGGCCCGATCACGCGGACGACAGCCATGGCGACGCCGATGCGGCGGACGCCCCCATCTCACCCGCGGCGGAGGCTGCGGCGACCTAGGGCAACCCATCGCCGACCGATGTCCGGTCGGCGCAACGTAGGAGGAAGTAAGCAAGTGGAATCCAATCTCGCTGCCGGCCTGGCGATCGGTATCGGCACCATCGGCCCGGGCCTCGGCCTGGGCATCGCGGTGAGCCGCGCCATGGAGGCGATCGGCCGCAACCCCGAGGCTGCGGGCGCAATCTTCACTCCGTACATCATTGGCTTGGCCCTGACCGAGGCGCTCGGCATCTACGCGCTCGTCATCGGCCTGCTGCTGATGTTCATCTAGTCGATGGGCGAGTTCTTCGAGGCCTTCGGCGTCGACCTGCCGAAGCTCATCTTCCAGGTCACGAACTTCCTGGTGCTCCTGTACCTGCTGAACCGATTCCTCTTCAAGCCGGTACTGGCTCGGATCGACGAGCGCAGCGCGACCATCAAGAAGGGGCTGGAGGATGCCGAGGTCGCCGCGCGCGACCGCGAGCTGGCTCGTGCCGAGCGCGAGGCGGCGGTCGGCGAGGCGCGCAAGGAGGCGAACGAGATGCTGGCCAGCGCCAACAAGATCGCCACCGACACGCGCAACGAGATCCTCGCGGCGGCACGTGCCGATGCGGAGAAGGTCACCGAGCGCGCTCGGGTCGAGATCACGGCGGAGAAGGAACGCGCGATGGCCGAGCTCCGTGCCCAGGTCGCCGACCTCGCGCTGTCGGCCGCCGGCAAGCTCGTCCGCTCCGAGATGGACGGACCGACACAGCGCCGCCTCGTCGAGGAGTTCCTGGCCGAGGCGCCGGGCGAAGCCGCGACGAAGGCCGGGAAGAACTGACCGATGGCACGGCGAGACACCGCAGCCCGACGGTACGCGGAGGCGGCCTTCGACATCGGTCGTGCCGACGGCACGATCGACGCGTGGGAGGGCGACCTCAATCGCCTGCGTGACCTCCTCGCCGACGCGGACCTGCGAGCGCTCGTCGAGCACCCGGCCGTTCCGTTCGCCGACAAGGAGCGCGTCATCCGGCGGGCAGCCCGCGACGTGGCAACGCCCGAGGCCGTCAACCTCGTGCTGCTGATGGTGCGCCGCGGCAGGCCGCGGGCGATCGACGCGATGGTCGCCCACTTCGCCAACCTCGTGCGGCGACACCGCGGGGTGTCGCTGGCCG
The DNA here is from genome assembly GCA_963828485.1 of uncultured Chloroflexia bacterium. Taxonomy (GTDB): domain Bacteria; phylum Chloroflexota; class Limnocylindria; order QHBO01; family QHBO01; genus JACDBZ01. The sequence continues at coordinate 640,603 of CAWHEV010000009.1, read as the reverse complement.
AGGTGCGGACCGCCCTTCCGATGGAGGACGGCCAGCGGACGGCCGTGCTGGAGCGGTTGCACGAGCTCACCGGCGACGAGATCGAAATCAACGAGGTCGTCGACGACTCGCTGATCGGCGGGATCACCGTCCGCATCGGCGACCGGATGTACGACGCCAGCGTGCGCAACCGCCTCGAGCGGCTGCGAGCGCGCCTGACCGCCGTCTAGGCGAACCGGACCCAGAGAAAGAGGAACCGATGGCGATCAGATCCGACGAGATCACGTCGATCATTCGCAGCGAGATCAAGGAGTTCGACGCCACCGCGGATGTGTCCGGGGTCGGCACGATCGTCGAGGTCGGCGATGGCATCGCGCAGGTGTACGGACTGTCCGGTGCGCTGGCGCAGGAGCTGCTCGACTTCGGCAACGGCATCATGGGCATGGCCTTCAACCTCGAGGAGGAGACGGTCGGCGCCCTGATCCTGGGCGACTACACCTCGCTCTCCGAGGGCGACCAGGTGAAGACCACGGGCCGCATCGTCGAGGTGCCGGTCGGGGACGCGCTCATCGGCCGGGTCGTCAACCCACTCGGCGAGCCGCTCGACGGCAAGGGACCGATCGAGACGACGAAGACCCGTCCGATCGAGCGGATCGCGCCCGGCGTCATCGTCCGCCAGCCGGTCGACACGCCGGTGCAGACCGGCATCAAGGCCATCGACAGCATGATCCCGATCGGCCGTGGCCAGCGCGAGCTGATCATCGGCGACCGCCAGACGGGCAAGACGGCGATCGCCATCGACACGATCATCAACCAGAAAGGCCAGGACCTCATCTGCATCTACGTCGCCATCGGCCAGAAGCAGTCGACGGTCGCGCAGGTGGTGGCGCAGCTCACCGAGTCGGGCGCCATGGAGCACACGATCGTGGTCTTCGCCGGCGCTTCGGACCCGGCTCCCCTCCAGTACCTCGCCCCGTACGCCGGCGTGACGATGGGCGAGGAGTTCCTGGACGGCGGGCGCGACGCGCTCTGCGTGTACGACGACCTGTCCAAGCACGCCTGGGCCTACCGCCAGGTCTCGCTCCTCATGCGGCGTCCGCCCGGTCGCGAGGCCTTCCCCGGCGACATCTTCTATTCGCACTCGCGCCTGCTCGAGCGGGCCGCGCGCCTGAACGAGGAGAACGGCGGCGGGTCGCTGACGGCATTGCCGATCATCGAGACGCAGGCCGGCGACGTGTCGGCCTACATCCCGACGAACGTGATCTCGATCACCGACGGGCAGATCTTCCTGCAGTCCGATCTCTTCAACCAGGGCCAGCGCCCCGCGGTCAACGCCGGCATCAGCGTCTCCCGCGTGGGCGGGGCGGCACAGATCAAGGCCATGCGCCAGGTGGCCGGCAAGCTGCGGATCGACCTCGCCCAGTACCGGGAGCTGGCGGCCTTCGCGCAGTTCAGCTCCGACCTCGACAAGGCGACCCGTGATCAGCTGACGCGCGGTGAGAAGACGACCGAGATCCTCAAGCAGCCGCAGTACGAGCCCCTGCCCGTCGAGAAGCAGGTCGTGATCATCTGGGCAGCCACGAGCGGACTGCTCGACGACGTCGAGACCGCCAAGATCGCCGAGTTCGAGGCCGGCCTGTATCGACACCTCGAGTCGGGGTATCCGGACGTGCTGCCGGCCATCGTCAAGGACAAGGTGCTCTCGGACGAGACGATCGCCACCCTCGAGAAGGCGGTCGCCGAGTTCAAGCACCGCGGTGGATACGGCAAGGCCGATGACGGCGCCGCCGCGGCGCCGCAGCCGTCGGCCGAGGCGGCCGACGTCGGTGCCGAGGCGGATGATGCCGACGCCGAGCGGGCCGACGCCGAGGCCGCTTCGGAGGAGAAGGCCAGCTAGATGCCGAGCCTGAAGGACATCCGCGGGCGGATCGGATCGGTCCGCAACATCGCCCAGATCACGCGGGCGATGGAGATGGTGGCCGCGTCGCGGATGAAGCGCGCACAGGACTCCATCCTGGCGGCGCGTCCCTACGCGGATGAGCTGGAGGATACCCTCCGTCGCGTGGCCGGGGCCGCGGGCCTGTCTGAGGACATCGACCCGCTCCTCGCGCGACGTCCGATCCGCCGGGCCGGAATCATCGTCATCACCACCGATCGCGGGCTGGCCGGCTCTCTGAATGCCAATGCCACGCGATCGGTCCTGCGCTGGGTGGCCGTGCGCGCCGCGGGCCGCAACGGCGATGCCCCGGTGGAGATCGAGGCGATCACCGTTGGCCGCAAGGGCCGCGATGCCCTGCGGCGGGCCGGCGTGCCGATCGCCGCGCACTTCACGCAGCTTGGGGACCGGCCCTCCTTCTCCGACGTGACCCCCATCGCCCGCCTCGTGACCGAGGACTTCCTGGCCGGGAAGTACGACGAGATCGACATCGCCTACAGCACCTTCATCTCGACGCTGTCGCAGAAGCCGGAGATCGACACGATCCTGCCGGTCGTCCAGCCCGAGATGGAGGAGGAGGCGGAGCGCACGAACGACGAGTACCTGTTCGAGCCATCCCCCGAGGCGGTCCTCTCGCGCCTGCTTCCACACTACGTCGCGATCGGCATCTATCGAGCCGTGCTCGAGAACAACGCCTCGGAACAGTCGGCGCGCATGATCGCCATGCGCAACTCGACCGACAACGCGAACGAGCTCATCGACGACCTGACGCTGGTCTACAACAAGACCCGCCAGGCGACCATCACCCGCGAAATGATCGAAATCGCCTCCGGCGCGGAAGCGCTCGGCTAGGCAGAGGAGAAGAACTGACCGATGGCGACCGGTAAGGTGATCCAGATCACGGGCCCCGTGATCGACGTCGAGTTTCCGCCCGGCGACCTCCCCGACATCTACAACGCGCTCGAGATCAAGCGGCCCGACGGGGAGACGCTCGTGGTCGAGGTCCAGCAGCACCTCGGCAACAACTGGGTGCGCGCCGTCGCGATGTCGACCACCGACGGGCTTTCCCGCGGCCTCGAAGCGATCGATACCGGTGCCCCGATCACGGTCCCGGTCGGCGCCTCGACGTTGGGCCGTGTCTTCGACGTGCTCGGACACCCGATCGACGGCAAGGGACCGGTGAAGGCCGAGACCAGCCTCCCGATCCACCGCGACCCTCCAGCCTTCGACCAGATGGAGACCGAGGCGCAGGTCTTCGAGACCGGCATCAAAGTCATCGACCTCATCGCGCCGTTCCGCCGTGGCGGAAAGGTCGGCGTCTTCGGCGGAGCCGGCACCGGCAAGACCGTGATCATCCAGGAGCTCATTCGCAACATCGCCGCGGAGCACGGTGGCTACTCGGTGTTCGCCGGCGTCGGCGAGCGGTCGCGCGAGGGCAACGACCTGCTCGGCGAGATGACGGAGTCGGGCGTCATCGACAAGACCGTCATGGTCTTCGGCCAGATGAACGAGCCGCCCGGCGCGCGACAGCGCGTCGGTCTCACCGCGCTCGCCATGGCCGAGTACTTCCGCGACGAGGAGGGACGCGACATCCTCCTCTTCATCGACAACATCTTCCGCTTCACCCAGGCCGGCTCCGAGGTCTCCGCCCTCCTCGGCCGCATGCCATCGGCCGTGGGCTACCAGCCGACACTCGCGACCGAGATGGGCGACCTCCAGGAGCGGATCACCTCGACGAAGAAGGGCTCGATCACGTCACTCCAGGCCATCTTCGTGCCGGCCGACGACTACACCGATCCGGCACCCGCGACGACCTTCGCCCACCTCGACTCGACGATCCGCCTCGAGCGCTCGATCGTCGAGCTGGGGATCTACCCGGCGGTCGACCCGCTGACCTCGACCTCCACGGTCCTCGATCGGCGCATCGTGGGCGACGAGCACTTCGAGGTGTCGCGCGAGGTGCAGCGCACGCTCCAGCGCTACAAGGACCTCCAGGACATCATCGCGATCCTCGGGATGGACGAGCTGAGCGAGGAGGACAAGGTCACCGTCGGCCGAGCCCGACGGCTCCAGCGCTTCATGAGCCAGCCCTTCAACGTGGCCGAGCAGTTCACCGGCCGCCCGGGTGCCTACGTCGAGCTCAAGGAGACCGTCCGTGGCTTCGGCGAGATCCTGGAGGGCAAGCACGACCAGCTCCCCGAGCAGGCCTTCTTCATGGCCGGCAAGATCGAGGACGTGGTCGCGAACGCGGAGAAGATGGGCTAGATGCCGCTCCAGCTCGAGATCGTCAGCCCGGAGCGGCGCGCGTTCACCGACGAGGTGGACATGGTCATCGTGCCCGGCATCGACGGCCAGCTCGGCATCCTGCCCCATCACACACGGCTGATCAGCGCCCTCGGCGTCGGCGAGCTGCGGATCAAGAAGGGTGGCACCGAGCAGTCGATGCTCATCAGCGGTGGCTTCGTCGAAGTGCGCGCCGACAAGGTCATCGTGATGGCCGACCTGGCGGAGCACTCGGAGGAGATCGACGAGGCGCGGGCCGTGGAGGCGCGAAAGCAGGCGGAAGCCGAGCTCGAGCAGACGAAGGACCCGGTCGACCTCGCTCGCGTGCGCGCCGCACTCCAGACGGCCCTCATGCGAGAGCGGATCGCGACACGACGCCGCTCGCGCGGCTAGGCATCGGGGAGCCGCATGGACCCGACCGACGAGACGCCGAAGACGGCCGAGGAGGCCGAGCGCGCTCACCTGCGCGGGCCGGCCGGTGCGCCGGACGCGGGTCATCGGCGCATGCAGGAGCTGCGCAAGATCGGTCGTGAATACCCGTTCATCTGCCCGGTCGACTTCAAGCCGCACAGGGGCTCGCCGATCGGCGAGGACCCGAATCTCAACCCGGAATTCGTCGCCAGCCACCGCGAGGACGACGGCGCCCACTACCTGGGCTGACCGATGCTGACCTGCGAGCACTGCGGCACCCGGATGCCCCAGCTACCGGTGAAGATCGAGGTCGTGCGAGAGACCGGCCCGATCGGCCTGCCGAGCTCACCGGCCCACGGCGAGACCGTGAACTTCACCAGGCCGTATCGGTTCTGCTCCTCGGATCATCTCTACGCGTGGGCGCGCGAGGCGCGGATGATGATCTGCAACCGCCAGCCGACGCCGTTCGAGGACGGGATGCAGCCCTACCTGCCCTCGCGGCACATGGGCGGCCGCCTCGGACTGTGCGACGGCCACCACACCGGCGGGCACGAGTGGAAGGAGGCATGGCCCTCATGAGGCTGGGCCGCCACGCAGGCGAGGTCGGCGAGGGCCTGGTCGGCATTCTTCTCTGGTACGGGTCGTACGCCTGGGGCGTGGTCACCGCCGCGGTGCTGCTGCTGGCGCCGCTCACCCTCGGCCTCGTCGTGGCCGCGCTGCTCGAGACGTCACCGATGGTGAGCCTGGTGGTCGGAACCATCGGCTCGGCGGCGATGGGCCTGCCGCCGTGGACCGGCGCATCGTGGCGTGAGGGAGGTCTCGCGCTCTGCTCGGTGATCCTCTCCTGGCTGGTGTGGCAGCTGGTCCGGGAGCCCGCCGCGCCGATCGTCCTCGCCGCATGCCTCTTCCTTGGCGCAGCCGGATGGGCCATCCGTCGAGCCACGGAGATGTCGCGACGACGTGGAGTCTCGCTCGGCCCCGACGCGTAGACTGCATCGGCCGATGCAGAAGTTCGTGATCACCGGCGGCGTCGCCCTGAAGGGTGAGGTGCGGATCGCCGGAGCCAAGAACGCGGTGCTGAAGATGATGGCCGCCGCGGCGCTGACCGATCAGCCGGTGAGCCTGAGCAACGTTCCCAACATCAGCGACGTATCGATCATGCGTGAGGTGATGTCGGACATCGGGTTCGACGTCCGCCGCCGGAACGGTGATGCGCTCGAGATCCAGGCCACCGACGCGGCATGGCCGTTCGTGCCGCTCGAGGCCGCGCAGAAGATGCGCGCCAGCTTCATCCTGCTCGGCCCGATGCTGGCGCGCTTCGGCCGCGTCATCCTGCCGAACCCGGGTGGCGACCGGATCGGCCGTCGTCCGGTGAACCTGCATGTCTCAGCGCTCGAGCGGATGGGCGCGGTGATCGAGTACCGGAACGGCTACTACTACGCGTCGACGCCTCCGGACGGGCTGCGCGGTGCGCAGATCGAGTTCTCCACGGTCACCGTCATGGGCACCGAGAACATCGTGCTCGCCGCGACGCTCGCCCGCGGGACGACGGTCATCGACAACGCGGCGCTCGAGCCGGAGATCGACGACCTGATCGCCATGCTGGTCGCCATGGGCGCACGTATCGAGCGCGGCGAGGGGCGGCGCATCAGCATCGAGGGGGTCGACCGCCTCAACGGCGTGGAGCACCGGGTGATGGGCGATCGGCTCGAGGCCGAGACGTTCGCGATCGCATCGGCGATCACCGGCGGCGAGGTCACGCTGCGCGGCGTGGATCCCGCTCACCTCGCGTCATTCCTCGAGGTGGCCCGGCGGATCGGCCTCAACTTCGACACCGATGCCGGCGGTGACGCCATTCGCATCCTCCCGGCCGATGCATCCCTGCGCGCGACGGACGTCGAGACGGCGCCGTACCCGGGCTTCGCCACCGACTATCAGGCGCCGCTGTCGGTGCTCCTGACGCAAGCCGCCGGCCTCTCGACGATCCGGGAGACGATCTTCGAGGACCGCATGGACCACGTGCGCGAGCTGACGCGCATGGGCGCCCAGGTCGAGCTGCTCGACGATCGAACTGCCCGCATTACCGGGCCAACGCCGCTGCACGGAGCCGAGGTCGTGATCACCGACCTGCGCGCCGGCGCCACGCTCATCCTCGCCGCCCTGGTGGCGAGCGGGACATCGGTGATCGACGGGGTCGAGCATGTCGACCGCGGCTACGAGCAGATCGAGGCGAAGCTCGTCGCGCTCGGGGCCCAGATCAATCGCATCGAGGCCTGAAGCCGCGCGCTCTCGGATCGGTCAGGAGTGCCAGACGTCGTAGGCCTCGCCGACGACCGTGTCGAAGCGGAGCCCCATCAGGACAATCCCGGCGAAGCCGGCCTCACGCGCGCGAACCGCGGCCTCCTTGGCCGCCCGCCATCCCTCGGCGCGGGCCTCGCTCTCCGACAGCTCGTCCAGGCGGGACCGAAGGGCGTCGGAGATCGGGAGCGCGCCGACCGACTCCAGCCGCTTCACCCATCGCAAGGAGAACGGCGGCGAGATCTCCAGGTAGACCGGCGGGTCATCGGGCTGACGCTCCAGCCGGTCGGACACGGACTGGACCGACTCGGGGTCCATCACCGGCCCGGTGGTGAAGAACTGGCCGCCCACGTCGACGCGGCGGCGGAACATCCAGCGGCGCGAACGCGTGCTCATGCCGACCTCGAACGTCGCCGGAGCGACCTCCGCCTGCAGGGCGCGCAGGTACTCGACCACCTCGTAGCTGTTGCTCCAGTGCTCGACCTCCGGAAGCATGTCGCCCTGGACGACGAGGAACGAGTCCACTCCATTGGCGATGGCGCCGCGCACCTCGGACTCGATGGCGAGGATGTTCCGGTCGCGCGTCGAGCAGACGACGGTCGGTCGCACCTCGGGCACATCGTGCGTGATGCGCGCCGCGAACGCGTACGGCGAGACGCGGACCTGCTTGAACGGGTTGTCCGTGATCAGCACGTTCCGCCAGCGCCCGTGCAGCTCGAGGTGGGTCATGTTCGGGAGACGCGGTGGGTTGAGCTCGACCATCTCGGTCCAGCCCGCGCCCTCCGAGAGCACTACGCGACGACCTCCGCCCGCATCGTCCGGGCCGCGTTCACCATGTCGTCGAGCTGTCGCTCGATCTCGTCCCAGCCACGGGTCTTGAGCCCGCAGTCGGGATTCACCCACAGGTCCGCCTCGTCCATGAAGTCGCGGAAGTGGTGCAGCCGCTCGCTCATGACCGATGCGCCCGGCGTATGCGGCGAGTGGACGTCGAAGACGCCGGGACCGATCTGGAGATGGCCGTCGCTGAAGAGGCCGTAGAACTGGCGGATGTAGCTGTCGTCCTTGCTGCGGCTGAACTCGATCGATGCCACATCGACGCCGGCATCGGACCACAGCGGGACGATGTCGCCGAAGTCGCCGTAGCACATGTGGGTGTGCATCTGGACCTCGGCCGGCTGGTTGAAGACGTGGTTGAGCGCGGCTCGGACACCACGGGCGTAGATCTCCCGCAGGCGCGGGGCATCCTCGGTGGGCAACGGCCATCGCTCGCGCACCGCGGGCTCGTCGACCTGGATCACGCGCGCGCCGGCGTCGACGAGGTGGCGCACCTCCTCGGCGATCGGCTGGGCGACGGCCCAGAAGAGGCGGTCGTCCGGCACGCCCGGCGGGCGGAAGCTCCAGTTCACGATCGTCACCGGTCCGGTGAGCATGCCCTTCACCGGCTTGTCGGTGGCGTCCTGCGCGATACGCCATTCGGCGACCGTCATCGGCTCGCTGATGCTGGGAGGCGCGGCCAGGATTGGCGCCCGCACGCAGCGGCTGCCGTACGAGTTGACCCATCCGTTGTGGGTGGTGAGGAAGCCGTCCATCTTCTCGGCGAAGTACTCGACCATGTCGGTTCGCTCGAACTCTCCGTGGACGAGGACGTCGAGGCCCATGCGCTCCTGCCAGCCGATCGAATCGGTGATGAGCGCCGCGACAGCCGTGTCGTAGTCGTCACGCGCGAGCTCACCACGACCGAGGCTGACCCGCAGCTGACGAACCTCCGTCGTCTGCGGCAGCGAGCCGGTGGTCGTCGTCGGGTACGGCGGCAGGTTGAGATTTGCCTGCGCCTCCGCCCGAGCCTGCCGTGGGACGCGTGGCTCGAGGTTGCCGATCTCCGGCCAGTCGGCCGGCGGCGGCTGGGGCACCGACGGCGCTTCGCCGGACTCCAGCGCTGCGGGCCAGGCGGCAAGGGCCCGAGCCTTCTCGCGTGCGAACTGGAAGCCGGCCGGCAGATCCTCGCCCTCGACCGTGTAGGGCAGGAACATCAGGCTCGTCGACGGAACGAGGCGCACGACCTTGCCATCGTCCTCGTTCGCGAGCGCCGCGTGCGCCGTCGCGAAGTCGTCCGGCCACGGCGTCCGGCCCTCCATGACCGCCACGACGTGCTCCGGCTGGGCCTCCCACGCGGCCGTGCCGCGTAGCGCGGCAATCTCGGCCACCGGGACCTGCACCGACAGGCCGCGACGGCCGAGCGACTCGATTGTCTCCGCCGACGCGCGTCCGAACTGCACGGTCACGATCGCGCCTCGGACCTCGCCGGCCGTCTCGTACGCCGCGTCCCGGAGGTCGACGTCGGACTGGCTCATCTGCATGCCGAGACAGGGCTCGTTGAGCTGGACCCGGAACGACGGATCCGAGGCGGTCCGGTCAGCCACGTACGACAGGATGGCCTGCCCCGCCGCGCGGGCCACGGAGGCCGCATCGACGCCATCGGCCAGCTTGCTCAGCTTCGCGAGGCTGTACGGGCCGAGAACGGCCCAGGTCACATCGGGGTCGCCAGTCGGCTCGCGCCAGGGAAGTGGCCGCAGCGTGCCGAGCGGCCCGTCGATCTCGGGGACCACGTAGTGGTAGTTCGTGTCGAACCACTTCGTCATCTCCCACGCCTCGCGCTCGGGAGTGCCGCGGGCGAGGCCGGTCAGCGCCGCGAAGGGGTCGCCCTCGAGGTCGCGCGCCTCTTCCACACGGCAGATGCCGAGCATGAGCGCCGTCTCGAGCACCTCGTCGTACAGGAAGAAGTCGTCCACGGCGGAGCCGATCTCGTCGCGCTGCTCGGCGAGGTGGTTCCGGCGGAGCTCGGCGGTTCGGGCGGTAAACGCTTCTCGATCCATCCGGCCCGACCAGGCGCGCTCGAGCGCCCACTTGAGCTCGCGGTTGGGACCGATGCGGGGATAGCCAATCAGCTGGGCATGGAAGGTCGTCATGGTCGGGCCATGATGACGCGTCGCGGCCGACGGTGCATCAAAGGTACCGCTGGCAGCTCGGGCACCAGTACGTGAGCCGCGCCAGCTCTCCCTGCCGCCGCGCGCTGATCGGCGTGCCGCAGCGGCGGCAGGGCCGGCCGGCGCGGCCGTAGACCCACAGGGCCTGCCCCCGGCTGCGGCGCCCGGTCGTGCTGCGCGGCCCCCTGCCCAGGTTCGCCTGGAGCATTCGGCGCGCGGCGGCGAGCAGGCTGCGCAGCCGGTCGTCGTCGTAGGCAGCCACCGGCGACCAGGGGTCGAGCCGCTCCATGAAGGCGACCTCGCTCTTGTAGACGTTGCCGATGCCGGCGACCGCGCGCTGGTCGAGCAGCGTGACCCCGAGAGCCTGCGCGTCGCGCTCTCGAAGGCGGCGCAGCGCCTCGTCGGCATCGAATGTCGCACCGAGGAGGTCGGGACCGAGCGTGACGAGCGGCGGAGATCTGCGCAGGCCCGTATCGGTCAGCAGCTCGACGACCGGGGTGTTGAAGGCGACGGCGACGTCGGTGGCGGTCTCGATCAGCGCACTCGCCTGGCGGGTCGGCCGGCTCCATCGCTCTCCCGGACGGAAGCGCCGCCATGAGCCGGTCATGCGCATGTGGCTGCGGATCGTGAGACCGTTGTCGAAGCCGATCAGCAGCTGCTTTCCCCGCGCTTCGACGCTGTCCACGGTCGCGCCGACCACCCGCGACAGCTCCGGCACGCGCCGGATGCCCGGCCCCGGCCACGCGCGTGCATTGGTGACTCGCTGTCCCACGAGCGGGCGAAGGAGTTCCGCCGTGCGATGAATGGTGTCGCCTTCCGGCATGTACAAGATAATGAGGGCTCGCTGTCGCCTTGCCGCACGGACCACAGCACGCGGTTGGTCCAAGTTTCTTGATGGAGGATCGAATGGCACGCCGCGGCCCACGAGCGCCGAACCGGTCGCAGCCGCGCGGGCTGCAGGCCCGGCTGAGGAGGATGGCTCGGGTCATCGCGAACTACGCGACGCCCTGGCGCGTCCTGCTGGCGCTCGTCCTCGTCGCGGGGCTCATCGGAGCCGTGACCTTCGACCAGCTCCTCGTGCGCATCGGTTCCGCCATCGTCGCGGGACTGGCGATCTTCACGCTGCTGGCGCAGCTCAACCACCGGTTGAATCGGGCCGTGCTCAGCGCGCCTGCCGTTGCCGCGAGCCTTCCGTCGGCGCTCGCCGAGGCCGGGCCGAAGCGCGCGACGATGTGGCGCGCCGCTCCGATCGTGTCGGTCGTGATCCCCGGGAAGAACGAGTCGCTCTACGCACCGGATTGCATCAGGAGCCTCAAGCAGCAGACCCTCGAGAACTTCGAGGCCATCATCATCGACGATGCCTCGACCGACTCGACGCTCGGAGTGCTCTTCGACGAGATCGCCGACGATCCGCGCTTCCGGATCGTGCGCACGAGCCGATCGGTGGGAATCGGGCTGGCGCGCAACGAAGGGGTTCGCGTCTCGACCGCGAAGTACGTGACCTTTCTGGACCTCGACGACTTCCTAGCCCCGGACGCCCTCGCCTCCCGCGTGGAGCTCGCCGAGCGACATGCCGACATGCCGTGGGTGGCGGGGTCGTACTGCTGGCACCAGGCCGTCGATGCCGAGGCGACTCCCGAGTCGTGGCTACCCCGGCCGGTGGTCGGCCGTGACACCACCATCTCCTGGATGGGCCACTACGACGACAACTTCTTCATCGCCTCCGCACCGCTGCTCAGGCGAGACGCATTCCTGGCGGCCGGTGGGTTCGACGACGCCCCCACCGCCGAGGACGTGGTGTTCTGGTTCAAGCTGCTGCGGTGGGGGTTCATCCTCGTCGGCACGGGTGCAATCGGCATCGGATACCGGCAGAAGCCGGCCTCCCACGCGGTCGCCACGGCGGTTCAGATGCGGGACACGATCGTGAGTCGCCTCGCCGAGCGGAGCGAGCCGATGTCCCCGCCAGTCGGGCAGGCCGGGCCCTACTTCTTCGCCGACGATCTCGGCAGGTATCGAACAGCCGTGGGATTCACCCGCCGCACGGCATCCGCGCTCGGCATTGCCGTGGCGGACGGACATGCCGCCGATGTGGTCCAGGGCCTGATAGACGATCTCGGGACGGTCCCGCCTCCACTGGTCGGATGGGAGGTCGACGTTCGCGGGCTCGCCAATCGTGCCGCGCTGCGCGTGACGCGCCCGCGCCGTGAACAGGGGAGGGAGGCCCCGATTGCACGAGAGGTCGAGCGCCTTACCGGCCCGCTCCTCGAGCGTGCGCGTCGCGAGGCTGGGAGCTGGCTGGGGGTCCGAGAGCTCAGCGGGCTGCCGGATGGGCCGGTAAAGGCTCGCTCGGTGAAGAAGCAGCGGCTCCTGCCGGTCACGCCCGAATCCCTCCGATCAGTGGTTGGAGCCGGCAGGCCGTTTCTCCTCCTGCCGTCCTCCGCGTATCACACGGACGAGCTCATCGACTTCGTCGACGAGGCGAGACGCCGAGGGCTGTCCCCGGTGGCCATGCTCAACGAGAAGCGCTGGGCGACCACAGGCACCGAGCTGTCGCGTGTCGACGTTCCCGCAGTCGCCGCCCTGCCGCCCGGGGACTGGCTCGACGAGTTCGACGGGCTCCTCACCTTCAACGACTGGGGCGAGTACTTCGGTGACTACGTCAAGCACGTCGCCGGCAGGCGCACCGTCTCGTTCGCCAAGGTTGAGGGAGTCCAGGACTGGCACGACCGTGACACGGGCAGGATCAGGAATCCGTACCTCTCCGCCGATGTGGTGCTCTGCCAGGGCGACAACGACGTCAGGGCGCTGGAAGGGAGGCGAGAACGCCTCGAGGTGGTTGGCAGCGCGCGTCTCGAGGCCATCTGGACCGGACCGCTGCCCGCCGACGCGCCGCCCCGAGTCGTCGGAAACGTCAACTTCACCTACGGCGTGCAGGATGAGCATCGTGACATGTGGGTGGAGACGCTTCGGGAGGCATGTGAGCGTGCCAACGTTCCGCTCGACCTGTCCCTGCATCCCTCGGAGTCCGCGAAGTACCCAGGTCTCGCGGCCGCGGCGCCGATCCGGCACCTGATGGTCCAGGACTCAATCCTCGTCTCGCGGTTCTCGACCGTGCTTTTCGAGGGCATGGCCCGCGGCTGCTCGGTGATCTACTACAACCCCCACGGCGAGAAGGTCGAGACGTTCCAGCATCCGGAGGGGGCGTTCGACGTGGCCAGGGACCCGGCCTCGCTCGCCGACCTCATCCAGTCCAGCAAGGTGCGCAAGCGCGCCGAGGCGAAGGAGCGCGCCGCCGGGTTCTTCACCGGGCAGGTATCGATGGTGCCGGGCACGTCGGTGGCGATGCGCATGGCCGATGCGATCGAGCGGAACCTCGTCGTCCGATCCGCCCCCGATGCAACGGTGAGGGCATCATGACCGAGCTCCGGACAACGGTCGTCGTGCGCTGCTTCAACGAGGAGCGGCACATCGGGCGGCTGCTCAGCGGACTCGTCCGCCAGACCCAACCACCCGACCAGATCGTCGTCGTGGATTCGGGCTCAACCGACGCGACCCTGGCCATCGCATCCCGCTTTCCGGTCGACATTCAGACGATCGAGCCCGAGCAGTTCTCGTTTGGGCGGTCCCTGAACGTCGGCTGTCGGGCCGCGACCGGCGACATCCTTGCCTTCGCGAGCGCCCACGTGTACCCGGTGTATGACACGTGGCTGGCGGAGCTCACCGCGCCGTTTGCGGATCCGCAGGTGGCCCTGACCTACGGCCGCCAGGAGGGAGACGAACGCACGAAGTACTCGGAGCGGCGGGTGATGGCGCGATGGTTCCCGGCCACATCGATCGCGCGCCAGGATCACCCGTTCTCCAACAACGCCAACGCCGCGGTGCGTCGCTCGGTGTGGGAGAGCCAGCCGTATGACGAGGACCTCACCGGCCTCGAGGACCTCGACTGGGCGAAGAAGGCCCTCGACGCCGGCCATGCGATCTCGTACGTCGCCACCGCGCCGGTCGTGCACGTCCACGAGGAGTCGTGGAGCGGCATCGTCAACCGCTACCGCCGCGAGGCGATCGCGCACAAGCGGATCTACCGCGACCATCGGATGAGCGCGTTCGAGGCCATGCGCCTCGCCGTCGGCAACATCGCAAGCGATTACATCCACGCCACGCGCGACGGCGTGGTCGGCGAGAATCTCGGATCGATCCCAGCTTTCCGGATCGCCCAGTTCCTCGGCACGTTCCAGGGGTTCCGGCAGCGCGGAGAGGAGTCGGCCGCTCTGAGGCGACGCTTCTACTATCCGCATGGCCTGAGCCGGCCGGTGAATCACGGGGTGCCACCCAACGCCCGTCCGATCAGCTATGACGACGCCGAGCACAAGGACGCCCATGTCAAGGCCGATTGACGCGCATGCGGCGCGCGAGGCTCGATCGTGACCGCCAGGGTCGTGGCCATCGTCCCGATGCGTCACGACAGCGAGCGGGTGCCGGGCAAGAACTACCGTCTCCTCGGCGGCCGGCCGCTGTTCCACCACATCGTCGAGACGCTGCTGGGGTCCCCGCGGGTCACGAAGGTGATCATCGATACCGACAGCGACACGATTCGCGACAGCGCCCGGGCCGCCTTTCCCGACGTCGAGGTGCTCGAACGGCCCCCGCATCTCCGTGACGGGATGATCCCGATGAACGACGTCCTGCTCAATGACGTGGAACGCGTGGAGGCCGATCTCTACCTCCAGACCCACAGCACCAACCCGCTGCTGCGGACCACCTCGGTGACCGAGGCCATCGACCGCCTGCTCGCCGACACCGACAAGGACTCGCTGTTCGGCGTCACGCGGCTCCAGACCCGCCTGTGGGGTGCCGACGGGCAGCCGATGAACCACGACCGATCCGTGCTGTTGCGAACGCAGGACCTGCCGCCGGTCTACGAGGAGAACTCCTGCCTCTACCTGTTCAACCGGGACACCCTCACGCGGTACGGCAGCCGCATCGGCGAGCGGCCGATCCTCTTCGAGATTCCGCGTGACGAGGCGCTCGACATCGACGAGGAGATCGACTTCCGCATGGCGGAGGCGCTGTACGCGCTCCGGAGCGAAGCGTGAACGAGACGGTGCTCATCTCGTGCGTCCAGCTGCAGCGCTCGCTCACGGATCACCGCGAGCGGCTCGACGCCCGCGGCGCGCACCTCATCGTGCCACCGGTGCGGCAGCAGCTGACCGAGCCCGAGCTCCTGGAGCTCATCCCCGGCGTGGACGGCATGATCGCGGGCGACGACCACGTGACGCGTGCCGTTCTCGAAGCGGGCGACACCCTGAAGATCGTCTCGAAATGGGGCGTCGGGACCGATGCGATCGATCTCGCCGCGGCCGCCGAGCTCGGCATCAGGGTCACGAACACGCCGGGCATGTTCGGCGACGAGGTGGCCGACGTGGCCATCGGCTACCTGATCATGCTCGCCCGCCACCTCCACCGGACCGACCGCGCCGTGCGCGAGGGCGAGTGGGCGAAGCCTGAAGGAGTCTCGCTCGCCAGTCGCACGCTGGGCGTGGTCGGGCTGGGCCACATCGGCCAGGCCGTGGCCCGACGTGCCCTGGCGATGGGGATGCGGGTCGTCGGCTCGGAGGTCGACCCGACAAACCGCGCCAGCGCGACCGACCTGGGCGTCGAAGTCACAAACCTCGAGTCGCTGCTCGCCGATTCGGACGCCGTCTCGCTCAACAGCCCGCTCACGCCGGACACCCGCCACCTCATCAATGCGTACACGCTGAAGCTGATGAAGCCCGGCGCATGGATCATCAACACGGCGCGAGGGGGCCTCATCGACGAAGCTGCGCTCATCGCGGCGTTGAGCAGCGGCCAGATCGGGGCCGCGGCGCTCGACGTCTTCGAGGTCGAGCCGTTGCCGGCCGCGAGCCCGCTGCGCGGCTTCGAGCAGGTCATCCTCGGGTCTCACAACGGCTCCAACACCGTCGAGGCCGGGCACCGGACGAGCGAGCGCGCCATCGAAAATCTGATCCGTGGGCTGGACGAGGTGAGCCGATGACCCGGACGGTGGCGATCACGGGGGTTGCTGGCGGCATCGGCTCGGCCACCGCCGTCGCGTTCCACGGTGCCGGCTGGGCGGTGGCCGGCATCGACCTGGTAGCACCGGACTCGGCTGCGCCGATCGACGCCTTCACCACCATCGATCTCGGCGGGCCGGACATCGGCGATGACCTCGACGCGTTCTTCTCCGCGTTGGCCGGGCTGGACGCGCTCGTGAACGTGGCCGCCATCCAGGGCACCGAGCCGATCGACTCGACCTCGACCGCCGCCTGGGACGAGGTCATCGATGCGAACGCCCGCGGCACGTTCCTCGCGATGCGGGCCGCGCATCCCCACCTCGAGAAGTCCCGCGGGGCCGTCGTGAACGTCGCATCGGTTCACGCACTCGCGACGAGCGCCGGTGCGGCCCCGTACGCCGCCAGCAAGGGGGCCATCGTCGCGCTGACCCGAGCTGCCGCGGTCGAGTGGGCTCCGGACGTGCGCGTGAACGCCATTCTCCCCGGCGCCGTCGACACGACGATGCTCCGGCACGGGATACGGCGCTGGGCGCCACCCGAAGGCGTGGATGCGGCGCTCTCGGAGCTGGCCGCCCGGATTCCGCTCGGCAGGATCGGTCGACCCGAGGAGATTGCGGAGGCGATCCTGTTCCTCGCCGACGGCGGTCGCTCGTCGTTCATCACCGGGCAGTCGCTGGTCGCCGACGGCGGGGCCCTCGCCAGGCTCAGCACCGAATGAGCACCGAGGAGCGCGCCGACATTCGCCCGCCAAGCCATCGAGTAAACGAGCTGGACCTCATGCTCGCCGTGGCGGAGGAGTTCGGCGAGAAGGGCCTGTTCATCGATGTCGGCGCCCATGTCGGCTCCTTCAGCGAGGCGTTTGCCAGGATCGGATGGGACGTGATCGCGGTCGAAGCCGCTCCGGAGATCCACGCCGAGCTGGCGAGCCGCCTCGCGCCGTTCGAGAAGGTCGACGTGGTCCATGCGGCCGCCTCTGAGACTGGCGGTGAGGAAGTCGAGTTCTTCCTCAGCTCGGAGTACTGGGGGATCCATTCGCTTCAGCCCTTCCACGAGACGCACGACACGAGCGTGAAGGTGCGGAGCGTTCGGGTCGCGGACCTGCTGGACGGCCGCCCTCGCTCGGGGCCGGTCGTCCTCAAGGTCGACACCGAAGGGGCCGACCTCCTGGTACTGCGGGGAGTCGACTGGGATGGTGAGAAGCCGCGATACGTGCAGTGCGAGTTCATGGACGAACGGACGGCACCGCATTTCGGATACGTCTACACCGACATGATCCGCTTCATGACCGAGCGCGGCTACCTCGCCTACGTCAGTGAGTGGGCCCCGGTCGAGGAGCCATCGCGCCGAGGCTCGGGAGGCGGGACGTTCACCCATCTCCAGATCGTGCGCGCCCCGGTCGCTCATGAGCCGGCGTGGGGCAATCTCATCTTCGTGGCACCGCAGGATCAGCTGCTGTTCGAGAGCGTGCTCAATCGCTACCTGATCGAGACGCGCCGGCTCGGCGACGAGGTCGTGGCGGACGCCGCCAAGTCGCTCGACCGCCTGTCGCACCTCGAGCAAACCGTTACCAACCGCGAGAAGACGATCGGTGGCCTCGAGTCGGTGGTGAGTCGAAGGGAGGCTCGGATCGCTTCGCTCGAGTCCGCCATAGAGAAGCGCAACGCCCGGATCGAGCTTCTCGACGATGCGGTCAAGCAGAGGGATGGCCGGATCACGAAGCTCAAGGGGATGGTCGATGAGAAGAATGGCCGCATCGAGGAACTCAAGGCGGTCATGAGTCAGCGATCCAGGCGCTACCGCCTGAGGGTCGGCATCCTGGGAGGGGCGGCCGTCGCCCTCGCCATCATCGCCATCATCGCCCTCGTCAGATAGAACTCGGCGAATCGGGGCAGGACCATCGCCCTACCGATGGTGACAGCGAGCATCGGTATACTCGCCCCACCCCCGCCCGCACGAGACCGAACGCGCACGCATGAAGATCGGCATCGACCTCGGTACCGCCAACATCCTCGTCTACGTCAAGGGCAAGGGCGTGGTCCTGAACGAGCCGAGCGTGGTGGCCATCAGCGAGGACGACAACCGGCTCGTGGCGGTCGGCGAGGAGGCGCGCGAGATGATCGGGCGCACGCCGGGCAACGTGCGCGCCATCAGGCCCATGCGTGACGGCGTCATCGCCGATTACCTGATCACCGAGGCCATGCTGCGTTACGTCATCAACAAGGTGGCCCGCGTGCGCATCTTCAAGCCCGAGGTGATGATCAGCGTCCCCTCCGGCGTCACGAGCGTCGAGAAGCGTGCCGTGCGCGACGCCGCGCTCAAGGCCGGGGCGAAGGACGCCTATCTCATCGAGGAGCCCCTGGCGGCGGCGATCGGTTCGAACGTGCCGATCAGCGGGCCTTCCGGCAACCTCATCATCGACATCGGCGGCGGCACGAGCGAGATCGCCGTCATCGCGCTGGGCGGGATCGTGGTCAGCGACTCACTGCGCGTTGGCGGCAACCGCTTCGACGACGCCATCACCAGCTACATACGGCGTAAGTACAACCTCATGATCGGCGATCGGACGGCGGAGGAGGTGAAGATCCAGATCGGATCGGCGCTGCCGCTGGACGAGCCGCTGCGCATGGAGGTGAAGGGCCGCGACATGATCGCCGGCCTGCCGCGAACGATCCCCATCACGTCGACGGAGATCACCGAGGCCATCGAGCAGCCGCTGCAGGCGATCATCACCGCAGTACGCAACGTTCTCGAGCAGACACCACCGGAGCTGAGCTCCGACATCATCGACAAGGGGATGGTCATGACCGGCGGCGGCGCCCTGCTGCGCAACCTGGACAAGCTGCTCACCCAGGTCACCGGGATCCCCTGCCACGTCGCCGAGAACGCGCTGAACTCGGTCGCCGTCGGCACCGGGATGGCGCTCGAGCACTTCGGGACCTTCCGAAAGAGCCTCGTCCACCAGTCGTGAGCCGATGACGATCGCCGCGTCGGCGAACGAGCTTCGCAGCGCGCTCACCCAGGAGCGCGAGGCCACCGGGAAACCCGCGGACCGCAAGGCCTTCGCCGACTTCCACATCCACACCCGCTTCAGCCGCGACTCGCGGCTGGGCGAGGTCGACTTCATCGCGCGGGCCGTCGAGCGCGGCCTCACCCACGTCGCGATCACCAATCACAACAACGTCGAAGGGGCGATCGCCGTCCGCGACAAGGTGGCCGAGATGGGCCTGGCCGACCGGCTCACCGTGATCCTCGGAGAAGAGGTCAGCACGGCCGATGGCGAGGTCGTCGGCTTGTTCCTGGAACGAACGATCCCCCGCGGCCTGTCGGCCAACGAGACGGCCGACGAGATCCACCGGCAGGGTGGCCTCGTGAGCATTCCGCATCCGTTCGACCCGTTCCGCGCCTCGCACATCCGTGAGGACCCTCTGCGCAACCTGGCCGAGAACGGGAAGATCGACATGATCGAGGTGTTCAACTGCCGGGTGACCCTCCAGCGCCACAACCAGGAAGCCGCCGAGCTGGCCGCACGCTATGACATCCCCGGCATCGCCGCATCGGACACGCACTCCGGCATGGAGGTCGCCATGGCGTTCAATGCCATGCCGGCGTTCGAATCGGCCGACGAGCTCCGCGCGGCACTTCCCCAAAACGAGTGGCACGCCAGCCGCTCGACCGTCTTCATTCACCTCACCACCCGCTGGGCGGTGTGGATGAACATGCTCGACGCGCGTCTCGGCAAGCGCACCGCGGCTGGCCCCATCCTCGGTCCCGAGACACCCGAGGAGGTGCGACAGGAGCCGGTCCAGCGCCCGACCGGCGCGGAGCTCCCGCCCAAGGAACAGGCGGACGAGTGAGCGACGAGCGTGAGACGGCGGTGCCCCAGCCGCCGGAGCACCACCACCATGCCGAACCCTTCTACGAGGCGGCCGAGTACCTTGACGCACCCCTGGACGAGCCGATCCCGGAGCGCGAGGTCAGTCTCAAGGCGCGCATCCTCAACTGGCGGACCATCGGCTCGACGATCTTTGCCCTCATCCTGGTCGCGTTCCTCTTCCGAGTGGTGCTGAACGTCGACTTCGCGAGCACGTTCGAATACATCGCCAACGCCGATCCCGCGCTCCTCGCACTGGCGTTCATCGCGTACTACCTCACCTTCCCGCTGCGCAGCCTGCGCTGGACCATCATCCTGCGGAAGGTCGGCACCGTGGTCCCGTACCGGGACGCGACCGAGATCCTGTACCTGTCCTGGTTCGTGAACTGCGTCGTGCCGGCCAAGCTCGGCGACCTGTACCGCGCCTACCTGCTTCGCGGCAACTACGACGCCTCGGTGTCACGAACGGTCGGCACGATCTTCATTGAGCGCATCACCGACGTGTGCGTCATCTTCGGCCTCGCCTTGGCCGCGGGGTACTGGAGCTTCCGCGGTCGGAGCCGTCCGGAGGTCGACGCGCTCTTCGTGGCCGGGTTCATCTTCGCCGCCCTCCTGATCCTCGTCGTCGTGGCGCTCCGTTTCGGCGGCCATCGGCTCGCACGGTTCATGCCCGGCCGGATGGCCGAGTACTACGAGCGGTTCCACCACGGCAGCACGGCTGCACTGACCCCTGGCACCATGGCGGTCGTCGTCGCCATCACGATCGCGGTATGGACCCTGGAGGGGATGCGGGTCTACTTCGTGATCCACTCCCTCGGCCTGGCCGAGCTCGACACGCTGCGGATCAGCGCCTCGATCTTCGTTGCGCTGGCGGCATCCCTGCTCACGGCCATTCCGCTGACGCCCGCCGGCATCGGCTTCGTCCAGTTCGGGATCGTGTGGGCGCTGTCCCTCTATGGCGTGTCCGCCGAGGCCGGGACGGCCGTGGCCCTGACCGACTTCGTCGTCGCCACGCTGAGCGTGATCGTTTTCGGCGGCATCCTCTACGTCTTCAGCGACAAGGTGCGTACCGCCCACCGAGCGCGACCCGCGGAGAGCTCGGGCTAGTAGGCGTCGGTCCCAGACGCAGGGCGCCCCGATTCAGCGGATATATCACTAACGATATAACCGATGACACGGGAACCAGAGGTCGACAATGGCGCCCGGGCTCGCGCGGCCCAGCGAACAGGTGCACCGTCAAGGGCCATCGCTCGACCTGCAAGGGTTCCTGCAAGGCGCGCTCGGTACCTTCCTCCTATTGAGGCAGCTCTGCCCGCGGGGGATGCTGCGGTTGCCTGCGCGCACCACCGGTGCGGCCCAGCGTCGGGGCGCGCAGATCAATAAGGTCGCGGATGACGCTGCAGACACCACGCTCCTTCAACTCGTGGCTCCGAGCACAGCTGAAGGAGAAGAAGATGAGTCAGCGCCAGTTGGCGCTCCAGTCGGGGGTCGATCACTCAACGATCAGCCGGCTTATCAAGGGTGACCGGATGCCATCCTTGGGCACAGCCACGAAGCTCGCGCGCGGACTGCGCGAGATCAGCGATGAGGCCGATGGTCCGGCCTATTTCGCCTCCCTGAACTCCCGGGCGGTGCTGCCCACCACCCGCGTCGAGTACGCCCTGCGCGGCGACGAGGTCCTCACCGAGGCCGATGTCCGCGAGCTCATGCAGGCATACATCGGCGTGCGGTCGCGCCGAGCGCGCGCCTCCACCGAAAACGGGAACGGCGCCCATCCGACCGGGATGACCCGCTCCAGCTAACCGGCCTCAGGGCACCACGCGCGTCGAACGGCGCGAGGTCCGAAACGCCTTCGGCGGCAGGGTCGGGAGGTCGGTGGAGCCGCTCCACACCTGCAGCGCGCGTCGCATGTTGACCGCGTCCCAGCCCTCGTCCACGCCGGGTGTCTCCATGATGAATGGCGTGTGTCGCAGCCGAGGATCGCGCAGGAGCGCCCCCAGCCCGGGCGGGCCGATGCGTCCGGCCCCGAGGTGCTCGTGGCGATCCGCGCGCGAGCCGAGCTCCGATCGCGAGTCATTCAGGTGCATCAGTGCCAGGCGCTCGACCCCGAGCAGCTGGATGAACCGATCGATCACGCTCGTCGCTCCGGCGCTGGTGGAGACGTCGTGGCCGGCACCCCACAGGTGCGCCGTGTCGAGGCAGAACCCCAGCCGATCGGCGCCTGCGCCAACCCCCTCGGCGATCCTGGCGAGCTGCTCCAGAGTCGAGCCCAGCATGTCGCCACCCCCCGACGAGTTCTCGAGCACCAACCGCACGCCGGCCGGTGACTCGTCCAGCGCCGCGGTGACGTTCTCGACGATCCGCCGCATGCCCGCGTCGCGACCTGTGCCGCGATGCGAGCCGATGTGGGTGTTCACCAGCGTCACGCCGTAGGCCGGGGCACGCTGCATCTCGGCGATGAGGCCTGCGCGCGACCGGGATGCGAACGGCTCGGACGTCCCGGCGAGATTGATCAGGTACGAGGCGTGGACGACGATCGGGCCGATCCCGGCGCCGGCGCAATACTCGATGAAGGCCGCCGCGTCCGGCGGCAGCTCGTGCCGTCGGCTCCACGCGATCGGGTTGTCCGCGAAGATCTGGAGTGCCCGGGCGCCGATCTGCCTCGACCGGCGCGCCGCCCGCAGCAGCCCACGCGCGACCCCGAGATGCATGCCCACCGGCGGCGCATCCGACGGCCACGTCAGTCGCCGACGGGGCTCTGGGTGCCGTGCTACGGTGCCGGTCATGCAGGATGCGCCAGAGGAGCGGCCCCACGCTCATCCCGAGCTCGATCCCGAACCGATCGAGAACGAGACCCTGTCGCCGGCCGGCGAGCTCGACCTGCTGACGATCGGCCTCGTGGTCTTCTTCGTCGCCCTGATCGGGATCGTCGCCGCCATGCTGATCCTGGCGACGATCTTCTAGCCCATCCGCTCAGCGGAGGCCGCCCCGCGATCGATCGATCACCGGCTGGATGACGCCGTAGTTCCCGTCGGAACGCCGATACACGACGGAGACCTCGTCGGTCTCGGCGTCGTGGTAGACGAAGAAGGCATGGCCCAGCTCGACCATCTGTGTGACGGCGTCCTCCTCGAACATGGGTGCCATGTCGAAGCGCTTGATCTTGACGACCGTCGGTCCGGTCTGGTCCGGCGGCGGCTCGACCTCGACGGTTCCGGCCGCCTCTCGGCGCATGACGAGCGAGACCTCGTCGACCGCGCGGCCTCGGACGCTGCGCGGGCGCTCCTTGGTTCGGACGAGCTGGCGTTCGACCTTGTCGAGAACGACGTCCAGCGCCGCGATGGGCGTGGCGGCCGCCGCCCGCGATCGGACCACGGCGCCGTTGTTGCGCAGGGTGACTTCGGCGACGTTGGCGGAGTCGGATCGCGTGCGAGGCGTTGGCGATGAGCTCGATCTCGACCTCGGCCTCCTCGTGCGTCGTCCGGTCGAGGCGCCGCAGCTTGCGCTCGATGTCCGTACGGAGCCGGTTGGTCAGCTCCAGGTTTCGGGCCGTCAGGCTCGTCTTCACGATCCGATGCCTCCCGGTACGGGTCCCGGTGCGAAGTCTCTCCATACCCTAGCACCCGCCCATCCCGCTCAGACCTCCCGGGCGATGGCGAACCCGTAGACCTCCCCGGCGCCGCCCTCGGTGAGGACCGATGCGCACGCTTCCAGGGTCGCCGCCGTGGTCAGGATGTCGTCGACGACGATCGCGATCGGCGGCACGTTGACGCCCCGCCGCAGGCTGATCGCGTCCCGAAGGTTGCGCAGCCGCGCCGCCCGGCCGAGGCGGTGCTGGCGTTCGGTGGCGGCCCGCCGCTCGAGGACGCTCGCCACCGGAACCTCGCATCGGCGGCCGAGCTCCCGAGCCAGGAGCTCGGCCTGGTTGTATCCGCGCTGACGCTCGCGCGCCGGATGGATCGGCACCGGTACGAGGACCGCAGCGGGGCCGGCGACATCGAGCAGCCGCATACAGGTTGGTGCTGCCGCCGTCGCCAGCGGGCGGGCGACACGGCCGGCGCCGGCGTACTTGAGCTGGCCAAGCGCGCGGCGCATCGGTCCCCGGTACGCGAAGGCACCCAGCCCGAGCACCAGGGCGTCGCCCAGCGCGACGCCCGCATCGGCGACGACGAAGGCGCCCGCGATCCGGGGGCGAGAACCCATCAGTGCAGGTTCGGCACAGGACCTCGCCCCCGCGACCGCAGCCGGCGCAGGCCGGGGGCAGCAGCAGGTCGAGGATGGCGGTCATCGGGGCAGTCTGCGGCGGGTGGATGTGGCGGCCGCCTTAGCCCCCGCTTACGCCGGAATCCAGCCGATGCGCGGTCACTCGGTAGGCCTCCAAGCGGGTTCGGCCAAACTTCGGTACTATCCGACGTACTGGGCCGGGCCCCGTGGACCTGGTGCCGGATGTCAACGACATCCGTGACCGAAGTACTGCCCCCCAGACCACCCTTCATCCGCCGACCTCACCTGACCCTCCATGCCCGCGCGCCGGAGGTACTTGTGAGGCTGGTACCGGGTGCCCTATCACGGCATCAACGCGTCTCCCGATGGTTGGAGCGCGGCGATGTCGAGGCCGAATCTTCGGCCACCGAAATCATCAGGGGAGCTGTATCAAATGTCTACGGATCACTCGGGCATGGAGACGCGGGTTCCGGTCCTCGACCGGGCCTTCGCGCTGCTCATGTCCCTTATCGTGGTCTTCGCCACGTTCCTGACCTTCGCGGCCGCGCCCGCGCAGGTCAGCGCGGCCGAAGGCGACAACTGTGGCGTGGTCCCCATCGACCTGGTCTTCGTGATCGATCGGTCGGGGAGCATGAACACCATCGAAGGCGCGCACACCCGGCTGGGCTGGGCGAAGCAGGCCGCCACCGGGCTCGTTGACCAGTTCAACGATCCGGCCGGCAGCGTCGGCACGCTGCATCAGATCGGCGTGAGCACGTTCGGCGGGACGACCACGACGCGCAACGTCCAGCTCGGCGCGAGCAACGCGGCGACCGTCAACGCGGCCATCAACGCGATCAGCGCCAACGGCGGCACGCCGTTCGACATCGGCATGGCCGAGGGCGCCGACAACATGCTCGACGGCGATCGCGCCACGCTACAACGGCGTGACCGTCAAGCAGGTCGTCATCTTCCTGTCGGACGGCAACCCCGATCCCGACAGCTACGCGCCGACCAGCGCCGAGATCTCGAGCTACCTCGCGTCCGCCGACGAGGCGTTCGCCGTGGCCATCGGTCCGGACGGCGGCAACCTGGGCGGCGGCGGCACGGGCGTCTCGTATGCCCTCATGCGCCAGATCTCGAAGCCGGCCTTCGTCAACGACGGCAACCCGGGTGGGTTCCGCTTCGTGACGCACGCCAGCGGGCTCCCGAACCTGTTCGACGAGCTCTACGAGGAGATCGCCTGCCCGGTCGGCAAGCTCGAGGTCCGCAAGGCCCTGAGCCCGACCAGTGACCCCGGCAAGTTCGACCTGTGGATCGGCAGCACGCTGCTGGCCGACGAGGTCGGGCACAACGGCTCGACCGGCGAGCAGGAGCTCGACGCCGGCACGTACACGTTCTCGGAGACGGCTGACGGGGAGACAAGCCTGGCCGGCTACAGCCCATCCGTGTCGTGCGTGGATACCGCCAAGCAGAACGCTCCCGTCGCGGCCACGGCGGGTCAGGATGCCAGCTGGTCGGTCGCGGTGACCGATACGAGCGACATCGTCTGCACCATCACGAACACCCGCAAGACCGGCACGCTGACGGTCACCAAGGTCGTGACGAACGACAACGGTGGCTCGGCAGCCTGCAACGCCTTCGGCTTCAAGGTCAATGGCGGCTCGACGATCGGCTTCGAGGCCGATTGCTCGAACGTCCTGACCCTGCCGACCGGCAGCTACTCGGTCACCGAGCCCGCGGTCAACGGGTACGACACCACCTACGCGAACTGCTCCAACGTCGCCGTGACGGCGGGCCAGAACGCGACCTGCACCGTCACGAACAACGACCGACCCGGCACGCTGATCGTGAAGAAGGTGCTCACCGCCGATGACGGCAGCGAGGCCGAGGTCACCGACTTCAGCTTCCGCGTCAACGGTGGCAGCCCGATCTCGTTCGAGGCCGATGGCCAGAACGAGATCCAGGTCAACGCCGGAACCTACTCGGTCGTCGAGACCGATGCGGACGGCTTCACCACCGGCTATGCCAATTGCAGCGGGCTGCAGATCCCCAACGGGGGCAGCGCGACGTGCACCATCAGCAACGACGACCAGCCGGGGACGCTGATCGTCAACAAGGTGATCAAGGGCGGCGATGCCGACTTCGATGACTTCAGCTTCCGCGTCAATGGCGGCAGCGAGATCGACTTCGAGGCCGATGGGTCGAACGCGATCACCGTCGACGCCGGCACGTACTCGGTCGTCGAGACCGATGCCGACGGCTACGACACCTCGTACGACAACTGCTCGCAGGTCTGGATCCCGAACGGCGGGAGCGCGACCTGCACGATCACCAACGAGCGCCAGACCGGCTCTCTGACGGTGGTCAAGCACCTCAACCCGGCCGATGACCCGGGCCGCTTCGACCTCGAGGTCGACGGCGCGACGGAGGCCGACGGTGTCGGCGACGGCGGATCGACGGGCGCGCTGGAGCTGGAGACCGGCTTCCACGCGGTCGGCGAGGATGCCGATGGTGAGACGAGCCTGGCGGACTACGCCAGCTGGATCGAGTGCCGCTCAGAGGGTGGCCAGGGCGGCGTGATCGCCTCGGCTGCCGGCTCCGGGCCGCTGTCGGTCTTCGTCTCGGACGACGCGAACGTGCTGTGCGAGATCAGCAACACGCGTGTCCACGTCAGCATCGCCAAGTCGAACGACGCCGGCGAGAATGCCGCCGTCGAGCCCGGCGACGTCATCCACTACACGCTCGAGGTCACCGTCGATGACGGCACGGCCACGAACGTGGTCGTCACCGACGTGCTGCCCTCGGGCCTCACGTACGTCGATGGCAGCGCCGATCCGGCCGCCGGCTTCACGGCCGACGAGCAGGAGCTGACCTGGACGGTCGGCGACCTGGCCGCCGGGACCCACTCGTTCGAGTACGACGCGACCGTGGACGAGGATGCCGCCGGCAGCCTCGACAACCTCGGCTGCGTCGACGCGGATCAGAACGATGAGCTGGTCTGCGACACCACCACGCTGCTCGTGCAGCGCGTCAGCATCGAGAAGACGAACGGCGCGGAGGGCGACGTCCTTCCGGGCGCGAGCGTCACCTTCGAGCTCTCGCTCGACGTCATCAACGGCCCGCTCGACAGCCTGACCATCGTGGATCAGCTGCCGGACGGCATCGCTGATGCGACGGCGATCTCCGATGGCGGGACGTACGACGCCGTCAGCAACCAGATCACCTGGGTGCTGAGCGACGTGGCCGATGACGAGACGCTGACCTACAGCGCGATCGTCAGCCTGTCGGCCGAGTCCGGCCCGTACACGAACGTCGCGACGATCACCGATGGCCCATGCGTGGGCGACGGCTGCGTCGACGACTCGACCGTCACCGTTCGCGTCCCGCCGCGCGAGGGCGAGGAGGGTGGCAACCCGACTCCGACTCCGACTCCGGAGCCGAACCTTCCGGACACGGCAGTGGGGACGAGCATCGGCGGCGAGCCGATGAACGTGCCGGTCGAGCTGCTGGCGCTGGTCTTCATCGGCTCGCTCGGCGCCCTGGCGCTGGCGACCGTGAAGGCGGGGGAACAGCGCCGGTAGCGGTCTTCGCGCGGGGCCGGTCCCGGGGGGATCGGGGAGCCGGCCCCGCGCACCAGATCCAGCTCCCTGGAGCTCCCGTGGGGCGGAGGCATCATCAGCCTTCCGCCCCACGGCGCTGTCTACCACCCGGTTCGCCTTGTCAACACCGCCGGCCATGCCGAGCGGATTTCGTCGTCAGCGGCCCATCGGTGTAAGGGTGGCTGCAAGTACCGGTCGGTATGGTACTTCTGGTTCATCTTCCATCCTTCGTGGGGTATCTCTATTGGCGCACCTTCGACCTCCGCGTGTCTTTCGCCGACTCCGCCTCCGCCGTCCGCGTCGCGGCCAGGCCATGGTCGAGTTCGGGCTGGTGCTGCCGATCTTCATCGTGCTGGTCATCGGCCTCATCGAGTTCGCACTGGCCTTCAACGCCAACCTCGGCGTCAACTTCGCCAGCCGCGAGGCGGCGCTCATCGGGGCCGAGTCGGGCAGTGACGCCATCGCCGATTGCCGCATCCTGCAGACGATCGAGAACAGCATCGGCAATCCGTCCGATGCGGCGCGCATCAACCAGGTGCGCATCTACCGCGCCGGCATCAACGGCAACGAGCTGGCCGCGAACGTCTACGTCCGCGGCGGCATCACGGAGTGCCAGTTCTGGGACGGCGTCGCGACCCAGACGATCCGGGTCAACTACTCGAGGCTCCTGAACAACTACCCCGTCGCGACCCGCTGCAACCAGCTGGAAGGCTGCGGCCCTGGGCGCGATCTCGACACCATCGGCGTGGCCATCAACTACACCCACCCGTGGGTCACGCCCCTCGCCGGCATCGTGAGCCTCAACGGCTCCGGCTTCACGTTCACCGCCTCGAATGCCATGCGCATGGAGCCGGTGTTGTGATCGAGCGCCTCGCCGCCCGCCGCCGAGCCGCCCACGAGCGGGGCCAGTCGCTGGTCGAAATGGCAATGCTCCTGCCGCTCCTCGTGCTGATCGTGGTCGGCACTCTCGAGTTCGGGTTCGTGTTCGACCACCACCTGACCCTCGAGTACGCCAGCCGGGAGGGTGCACGCGCCGGCGCGGCGCTTGCCCACGGCGGGTCCGGCCCGCCCGGCTGCACCGGTGCCTCCGACGTCGACCCGCGCATCGTGGCCGCCGTGCAGCGTGTGCTGACCAGCCCCGGCTCGCCCATCACGGTCGGAAACGTGACCGAGATCCACATCTATCGGGCTGGCCCTGACGGCGAGGAGCTCCAAGCCAACGTGTGGCGCCCCAGCGCCGGCATGGGTCCTGTGGTCGACGGCGTGCCGCTCAACTTCGTCCAGTTCAGCAATACGTGGGGCGCGTGCACCCGCAACAACAGCGCCGTCAACACCCAGTCCATCGGCGTTTCTCTGACCTACACGTACGCCTGGCAGACCCCGATCGAATTCCTGTTCGGTGGTGCCGGTCTGACCATGACCGACCGCACCGTCATGCAGCTCAACCCGACCAACTGACTAAGGGGGAAGGATCACCACCATGTCGCACCCAGTGCCCGAGTCTGCGACTCAGCCCGCCCGCGGGCTGCGTGAGCGCGCTAAGCCCGACACCCTTTCCGAGGGTCTCACGCAGCCGCGGGGGCAGATCCTCATCATCTTCGCCTTCATGCTCACGATCCTGCTGGGCATGGCTGCCTTCGTGGTCGACCTGGCGTGGATCTGGTCGAACCAGCTCCAGGTTCAGCGTGCCGCCGATGCCGGCGCCCTGGCCGGGGTGGTCCATCTCCCGAACGACCCCAACGGTGGGATCGCGGCGGCGCGGTCCGAGACCCGGAAGAACGGTTACACGAACAACGTCAACGCGGAGATCGTCGCCAACCCGGATCCAAGCTTCAGCCGTCGCATGATCGTCACGGTTTCGGCGCCGGTCGACACCTTCTTCATGGGCCTCTTCGGCTTCAACGAGGTGACCGTGACGCGAACCTCGCGCGCGGAGTACATCCTGCCTGTGCCCATGGGCAGCCCACAGAACTACCTCGGCGTCGGCCGCCTGGTGAAGAACGTCGAAGGAGCAACTGAGGCCGACGACTGGGAGGTGCCGAACGCGACAGGGGATCCCAGCGACTGGTCCAACGACGGCGCCTACACAGTCGAGTCGAGCAACAACAACCGCACGTCGGAGGGCGGCAACGACTCCGCCGCCTGGCGCGACTTCGGCATCAACATTCCAGACGAAGCGAGCATCAAGGGCATCGAAGTCGAGATCGAGGCACGGCGCAATGGCTCTGGCAGCTGCCGAGTTGGCGTCGAGATTTCCGCCCAGGCAGACGATGACGACGACTGGACCAGCTCCGGATTCACGTTCCGGCGACCGGCAACCTGACGACATCGGACGTCATCTATCCGCCCGCCGGGGGTGCCGCCCAGCTGTGGGGCCAGACGTGGACCGTGGGAGAAGTCGAGAACAACGACTTTGGCGTCCGGCTGCGTCGCACGAATGCAAGTGGTTCGTGCACCGTTGAGGTCGACCGGATCCGGATTCGGATCCACTACTCGGAGACGACGGAGCAGGCAGTTACCGTCAATAGCCCGCATGGGACGCCCCTGGTTCCGCAGAACTTCTGGGCCGGCATGCAGAGCCAGGGCGCACCCTCGATCCAGGGCGATGCCCACATGACGAAGTACACGACGCGTACGTCGTCGATCAATCCCAACTACTGCCCGTGGCGTGGAGCCTGCGCGAGCAATCCGGAGGGCATGTACAACTACGCGATCGAGCTGCCCTCCGGTGGCAACATCTGGGTCTTCGATCCTGGCTTCTGCGATGGCACCGCCACCGCGGGCACCGGCGAGGACTGGGCGATCGGCGGCACCAACGGAGCGAGCGATCCCGTGACGGTGTCTGCGTTCTATCGGCTCTACAACACCGCCAACACGGCGTGGGACTACACCGATGACACGCGCGCCGACGGTCAGGCCGGGTCGGGGGTCGGCGACGGCGACAGCCAGCCCAATTCGTACCGTCGCGGCGTCAACAACAATGGCGCCCGGTACTACGACAGCACGCTCACCGGTCCCCCGGATTCCGGCACGTTCACCGACTGCAGTACCGCGAGCTGGCACCACAACTGGTGGCAGATCGGCTCGAATCTGCCGGCGGGTATCTATCGCCTGCACACAACGTCCCATGATCGAATCCTGCCGAACGACCAGAACAACACGACCGCGCTGAACGCCTTCGCGATCTACGCGTCTGGTCCGGGCGGCGCCATCAACAACGTCAAGGTCTACGGACTCGGCGCGATGGAGGCTTACTTCCCACTCCCGGCAGGTCAGCCCTCGACCTTCTATCTTGCCCAGATCGAGGCAGTCCACGCCAACAAGTGGGTCGACATCACGCTGTGGGATCCGGGCGACACGGGAGAGCTCTCAGCGAATATCCAGATCCTGATGCCGAAGGCGCCCGGCGGTTCGATGCCGGCTGGCGTTCCGAACTGCTCGAACGCCTCGTATTGCCCGGTGCCGTTCCGCACCAACGCGGTAACGGGGACCACGATCCCGGACAACTTCACGTGCGGGCCTACTACGTCGGGCTCCGTCACGTCCATCCAGACCAGCGCCGGCTCCGGCGGCATCTACAACGGCCGTTGGCTCCGCCTCTGCTTCCAGCTTCCCGCGAACTGGACCGCGCCGATTCCCGTCGCGGACTCCCTGACTCCGACCGGCGGTCAGGGTGGCGGCTGGTTCCGCATCCGGTACAACATGGGCGGCAGCGCCGGAGTGACCAGCCTCGACCGACCTGACGACGTGGAAGGTGGAAGTGCGGGGCAATCCGGTCCACCTGATCACACCGGGCGACGACATTCCGACGCCGTAGCCCGATTGATTCGGGGGTGTGAGGAGGGTGGAGGCTTCGGCCTCCACCCTCCTTTCAAGTTCATCGGTCGCGGGCACGCGCAACTGCCATCATGGCCGCCATGCGTGTCGAGAACGTCGCCAGGGGCACAGTCGTTGGCGATCGCATTCGGCTCGCGCGCTCGATGAAGGAGCGCAACGTCGGCCTTCTCGGCACTCGCAGCCTGGAGTCCGGCGAGGGGTTATGGATCGAGCGGTCTCCGTCGATCCACATGTTCTTCATGCGCTTCGCGATCGACGCGGTCTTCATCGCCGCGGATGGCCGAGTCACAAAGGTCGTCCCCAACCTGAGGCCATGGCGGGTCGTGTGGTGGGCGCGTGGCGCCCGTGACTGCCTCGAGCTCCCGGTCGGCGCTGCATCAGCGGCCGGGATCCAGGTCGGAGATCAGCTCAGGATCACTGAGGCGAGTCCGCCGCCGGCGTGATGAGGTGGGCAGGGTTGCCTCGAACGTTGACCTGCCAGGTCGTGACGTCGCCCACCGACGAGCCGGCGGGACCGGTCTCGATGAAGTAGCGGATCTTCCACCAGCCACCCTCGGCAGTCGTCGTGTCCGAGCTCGGGTGCTGCGCGGTATAGGTGGCCGGGATCTTCAGGCACAGCCGGAGCCAGCTGTCCTCGTAGGCGCCCACGCCGCCGCCGGCGTTGGTCTGGACCGATGTGACCGGTCCGTTGCTCGACTCGTTGCACGTGAAGCTCGGCGGGATCGTCGTGCCGCTTACGGATGTGTAGTAGAACTGAACCGGCTCGTAGTTCGTCGTTCCGGGGGCGAGGACCTCGAGTGACGAGATGACCCCGGTGCCCGCGTCGCCGACGTCCCACAGGTCGATGTCGACCCACTTCCCGTAATGCGCCGCTTCGATCTGGGCCAGGTAGAACGAGGACTTGAATCCGACGGGCAGGTAGAACGTCGCCTCCATCGCGCCCAGGCCGTAGATCCGGCCGCCGGCATTCGTCCAGAGGCCCCAGTAGTTGCCGCCGGTGGAATTGCTCTGGTCATCCGACGCATCCCAGGTCGAGCGGTTCGGGTCGGAGCCGGTGAAGATCCGGTTCGTCGCGTGCAGCCGATAGGTCCCGGCCGACAGGCCGTTCGCAAGCCGCCACCAGTTGTTGTGCCATGTCAGGCTCCGGCAGTCGACGCCCGGCGGGACGGCGGCTCCCTGCGGCCCGGTGCTGCCGAGGTCCGGGTCGTACCAGGACGAGCGCCGGAACGTCGATCCCGACGAGGTCACGAATGCGTCGTCGCCGTAGTCATGCGGCGTGTTGTGCGCGTCCCGGAACAGCGTGAACTGCGAGCTGATGGGCTGGTCGGTGCCATTGCCGTTCGGTCCACCATTCGCGTTGGGGCCCGTGCCCGACACCCAGCTCTCGGTGGTTCCCAGGGCTCCGCCGGTCGGCGCTCCGCCCGTGTCGCAGAAGCCGGGGTCGTAGATCCACACCGATCCACCGTTGTTCGGGATCTCGATCGCGTAGTTGTAATACTTGCCCGGGTTGAACTGCGGATTGGCGATGTTGGTTCGCCGTGTGTAGCCGTTCAGGAAGGCGTCACCGCGGGTGGTCGGCCAACCCTGGGAGCCCATGGCGCCCCAGAACCCCTGGTGCTCGGGCGCATTCGCCAGAGCTACGCCGTCGGGGCCGCTGATCGCTCGTGGCTCGTAGGTCGTCGTGGTGGTCGTGGTCGTCGTCACCAGGTCGTACGAGACGAGGACCTCGAGGTGGTCGAGGTTGAGCGTCGTCGCCGACGTGCTGCACCCCTTTACCGAGGTGAGCCGGACGCGGAAGTTCGCATCAGAGAAGTCGTTTCGAACCCAGGTGTGGGCAGACCATACCGATGTGGAGCTCGCCGAGCCCAGCGTGTAGTCACCACTGCTGGTGTTGGTGGTCAAAGCGCCGGTCTGCGCGGGTGACGTGATCGGGTTCGGCGTCCAGGTGGTCCCGGCGTTCCACGAGAGCTGGGCGTTGATGCGCGAGTTGGCGCAGGTCGCGCTCACGAAGGCGTCGCTGATCCGCACCTGGATGCCCTTGATGGTGAGCACCTGGTTGGCCGCCGGGCTGGGCAGCTGTCCGCTGCCGTGAAGGCCGAAGTTGATCCACTGCTGGATCCGCGTGTTCGTGTTCGTGGTGGCGTAGACGTTGTTGTTCGAGGTGACCGCCACGTTGATGTTGCCCGACGACGCGGTCCACTGGCAGTGATTGGCTGGAGTGGCAGGGCAGTTCCCGCTCGGCGGGCGCCAGTCCGTGTCGTGATCAGGGTCGGTCGTCACGTCGGTGTCAGTCGTCGTCACCGGGACGCGAAGCACCCCGATGCCGTAGTAGTTCTGCGGGCTGCCCATGGGAACCGGCAGGACGTATTCGGCGCGCGCAGACCGAGTGACCGTGACGACGTCCTGGCCGAACCAGCCCATGAAGAAGGTGTCGACCGGCGCCGAGACGGTGACGATCATGCGGCGGCTGAATCCCGGGTCCTGGAGCGCGACCACATTGACCCCGTCGACGTCGTCGGTGAATCCGTTGCGGCGCGACTCCGCCTTCGCGGCGGTCTCGGCGTCGTCCGGCTCGGCCGGCAGATGGACAACGCCGGCCAGGGCGCCCGCATCGGCGGCACGCTGTACCTGGAGCTGGTTGGACCAGATCCAGGCCAGGTCGACCACGAAGGCGGCCATGCCCAGCAGGATCGTGAGCATGAAGGCAAAGATGACCAGCACCTGGCCGCGCGGCGCAGGGACACTTGCCTGCGGGCGCCTGAAGGAAGCTCGGATTCGCGTCGGGCTCGACCCTGTCGGAGACATCGCAGTCCTGCATGGCGGTGTGATGGAAGGTGCTTCGAGCGTATGAGCGCTTGCTTGCTGGCAGCCTTGCGGCTCCGATTGCAAGATGGCCCGCCCGTACTGCCGCCGCCATGGGACCTTCGGTCAACGTCGCCGGATATTGCTCCCAGCGAGCAAGCGGTCGGTCGGGATGAAGAGACCCCCCGCCGGCCTGAGTCCGGCGGGAGGTCCTGGGTGGCTTTGAGTGGTTGCCCTCAGTCGGGCAGGATGAGGTGAACCGGGTTGCCGATGATGTTCACCGTCCAGGTGGTCACGTCGTTGGACGCCCCATTTCCTGTCATCAGGTAGCGGATCTTCCACCAGCCATCCTGCTCGGCCGTGTAGTTGGAGGGGATGACGGCCCGAATCGTCAGCCAGCAACCGTTGAACGTGCCGGCTGTCGCGCCGACGTTCGTCGTTACCGAGTTGCCGGACCCGGTCAGGGCGTTGCAGTTGGCAGCGCCGGTGTTCGTCGTGCCCTTTGCCGCGGTGTAGGTGAACGTGGTAGGCGACCAGCCTCCGGCGTTCGGCACGAGGATCTGGAGGACGGCGTTCAGCGGCTGCGTGTCGCCCGGATCCCACAGGTGGATCTCCACGGTCTTGCTGGCGTGCACCGCCTCGATCTGGGCCAGGTAGAACTCCGACTGCACGGTGGGACCGGTCGACTTCAGCGGGGTGAAGGCCTGCATTGCGCCGATGCCGTAGACCTTCGGAGCGCCGCCCGCGGCGCTGGCGAAGATCGCAAAGCTGTTCTCGCCATCAGTGCCGAGCTGGCCGGTCGGGCTCGTTGGGTCGGTCGAGGTCGTGTTCAGCCGGTAGACGGTGCCGTTGGGGCCGCCGGTCAGCCCGCTGTAGACGAGGTACCAGCGGCTGTGCCAGTCGCGGCCGTCACCGTACTGGGTGTCGACCATGTACTGGCACTGGGCGCCTCCGCTGCCGCCCATGGTGCTGTCGGCGGCATCCATGTTGCGGAACCGGGAGTCGGAGTTGGCGATCGGCGCGCCATCATCGTCGATGTCGGACAGCGTGCCCTGGGTGTTGTAGAGCCGGTAGAAGGTGCTGACCCCGGTGGAGCCGCTGAACCAGCGGTCACCGGTGCCGCGATCCGGGTTGACGTCGCAGAAGCCCGGGTCGTAGACGTACACCGAGCCACCGGTGGTGCCGGGCGGCATCTCGATCGCATAGTTGTAGTAGTTGTTCGGATCGAAGCACGCGCGGTCCGGGTTATTGACGGCACTGCAGTTCGGTGCGACGCCGCCGGTGCGGGTGTCGTAGTTCGGCTGGAAGGCGTCGCCGTTGACGTTCTCTGCGCCCTGCGTGTTGAGGGTGCCCCAGAAGCCGCGCGGGTTCAGCGCCGGCCCATTGGCTTCGTAGCACTGGGTCTTGCCGTTCGTGCAGACCGTGCCGGGGCCCTGGAGGTTCTGGTCAGTCAGGTTCGTGGTCACCGTGGTGGTGGTCGTGACCGGCACGGTGTAGTCCCAGGTGACGCGCACCTCGAGGTGGTCCACGCTGAACGTGCGGGCTCCGCTGCAGGACTCGCGGGAGGTGAGGCGAACGCGGAAGTTCGTGTTGCTGAAGTCGTTGCGGACCCACGGGTGAGCGCCCCATGGGCTCATCGAGGTATTGCTGCCGACGGTGTAGTCAGACGTATTCGTCGTGTTCAGGGCGCCGCTCGACGGCACGGGAACCGCGGTCGACCAGTTGCCGCCGTTGTTCCATGAGAGCTCGACGTCGAAGCGGGCCGATGCACACGTGCTGTTGATGAAGGCATCGGAGAGGCGAACCTGGAGGCCGGCGATCGCCAGCGTCTCGCCCGCGGCCGGGGTCGGCATGCCGGACTGTGCCGAGAATCCGGACCATTGCTGCTGAGCGTCCGTCACGGTGGTTCGCGCGTAGGCGTCGTTGTTCGAGCCCAGCGCGGTCGCGAGGGTCCCTGACGTGGCCGTCCAGTTGCTGCCCGCGGGAGCAGTTGTGGGCACGCGACCGGCGCAGCCGCTCGCCGGCCATGCGGCGGCCGTTCCGCAGGTCCAGCCACGCGTGGTCTGGTTCGACGTCACGGTGACATCCTCGGTCGAGGTCAGGCCGCGGGTCAGGCCGAAGACGCCGTAGTAGTTTTCCGGGCTGCCCATCGGCACCGGCAGGACGTACTCAGCCTTGGCGGTCCGGCGCACGGTCACCTCGTTGTAGCCGAACAGCCCCATGAAGAAGGTGTCGACAGGGGCGGAGACCGTCACGATCATGCGACGGTCGAAGTCGGGGTCCGGGTTGGCCACGATCACGACGCCGTCAACCAGGTCCTCGAATCCGTTCTTCTTGGCCTCGGCCTTCGCGTCGGCGATTCCAACGCTCGGATCGCCGGGCAGATGGACCACACCTGCCAGGGCACCTGCATCGGCGGCACGTTGGACCTGGAGCTGGTTGGACCAGATCCAGGCCAGGTCGACCACGAAGGCGGCCATGCCCAGCAGGATCGTGAGCAGGAAGGCGAAGATGACCAGGACCTGGCCGCGGGGCGCGCCGGCCGATGTCGGCTGGGCGATCGCTGGCTCGGGAACTCGGCGCGACATGGTGTTGGTCCTCCCCACGCAGATCAGTTGGTCGGGTTGAGCTGCATGACGGTGCGATCGGTCATGGTCAGACCGGCATTGCCGAACAGGAACTGGATCGGCGTCTGCCAGTCGTAGGTGTAGGTCAGTGAAACGCCGATGGACTGGGTGCCGACCGCGCTGTTGTTGCGGGTGCAGGCCGCCCAGGCCGTGCTGAACGGCACGAAGTTGAGCGGCAGGCCGTCGACCACCGGGCCCGACCCAGCTGCGTAACGCCAGACGTTGGTGGCCAGCGGATCGCCGTTGACGTCGGCGTTGTAGATGTGGATCTCGCTCACGTTGCTGATGACCACCGGCGAGCCGGGGCTGGTCAGCACACGCTGGACGGCGGCCACGATGCGCGGGTCGACGTCGGAGGCGCCGGCACAGCCGGGCGGGCCGGACCCGCCATGGGCCAGCGCCGCGCCGGCGCGGGCACCCTCGCGGGTCGCGTACTCGAGGGTCAGGTGGTGGTCGAACACGAAGCCGAACTCGAGAGTGCCGACCACGATGAGCACCAGCAGCGGCAGGATGAAGCCCATCTCGACCAGCGACTGGCCACGCTCGTGGGCGGCGCGGCGGCGGGCAGCGAGGCGCTCAATCACAGCACCGGCTCCATGCGCATGGCATTCGAGGCGGTGAAGCTGAAGCCGGTGCCGTTGAGGCTCACGATCTCGGCCAGCGGGGTGACCCACGGGTGGGTGTAGTTGATGGCGACACCGATGGTGTCCAGCGAGTTGGCGCCGCAGCCCTCGAGCTGGTTGCAGCGGCTGGCGACCGGGTAGCCAGCGTTGAGCAGGGTGTAGTGGACGGTGATGGTCTGGTTGGCGACGCCGTCCCAGAAGGTGCAGGTGATGTTGCCGCCGCGGCTGTACACGTTGGCGGCGAGCTCGTTGCCGTTGACCCCAGCGCGGTAGATCCGCACCTGGTTGATGCGTGCCGCGTCCGCCGGATTGTCGATCGAGTTCTCGATCGTCTGCAGGATGCGGCAGTCGGCGATGGCGTCATTGCCCGACTCGGCGCCGATGAGCGCTGCCTCTCTGCTGGCGAAGTTCACGGCCAGGTTGGCGTTGAAGGCCAGCGCGAACTCGATGAGGCCGATGATCAGCACGATGAAGATCGGCAGCACCAGCCCGAACTCGACAATGGCCTGGCCGCGCCGCGGGCTGCGGCGGCGGAGGCGAGCGAGAAGGTCGAGCGGTCGACGGGGAGTGCGAAGCATTGACGCTCCATCCAAGAACGAGTGATCGAAGGTGCTGCGAGCGTATGGACGCGCGCTTGCGGCCCGCCTTACAGCGACCGGTCGAGGATGGGTCGGTGGTACTGGACGCGCTATGGGAAATTCGGGTCATCGGGGACCCGCCGATCTACTCTCCCTCGCTCGGCTCTGCCGGGACGCGCAGCGTGACCGCGGCGCCAGAGCCGAGCTCGCTGGCCACCTCGATCGAGCCACCCATCGCCTCCATCAGGCCGCGCGCGGCATAGAGGCCGACTCCGCTGCCATCAGGCGCCAGGCGCCGCGCGTGGTCGGAGCGGTAGAACTGGTCGAACGCCCGCCTCCGCGTCGCCTCGTCCATCCCCGGGCCGGCGTCCTGGATGGTGATCGCGAGCTCGCCCGGCCGCGAGGCATCCACCGACGCGCTGACTGGGGAACCGGCGGGGCTGTACTTCACCGCGTTGTCCATCACGGCCCAGAGAACCTGCTCCAGCCGATCGGGGTCGGCAACCGCGAGTTGGGGAGCACCGGCCACATCGAGCTCGAATGGCCGATCCGCGCGCAGCGCGGCCCATGTCCGCTCGATCACCGGCGGCACGGCGAAGACCTCGTTCTGCGGCGTGAACACGCCGGCCTCGAGCCGCGATGCGACGAGCAGCTGGCTCACCATGCGCCGCAGGCGATCGGCCTGGTGCGTGATCATGTCGAGGTCGGCCCGAGCCGCGTCCGGCATGGCCGCATCGGCCTTGAGCTCCGTCGCCAGCGCTCCGATGCTCGTCAGCGGCGTCTGGAGGTCGTGGGTCACACCGCGCAGGAAGTCGGCCTGGATGCCGGCCATGCGATTGAGCTCATCGGCCTGGGTCCTCACGCGGGCGTACAGGAGCGAGTGGTCGAGAGCGATGCCCGCCTGCTGCCCGACCAGCGTGAGCAGGTCGAGCTCGGCGCGGGTCGGAGCCATTCGACCCTGCCACGGTGCGTAGAGGATGGCTCGTGTCCCTCCGGTCACGGCGACGTCAACCACGGTGAAGGCGCCCCACGGGCCCTCCACGTGGCGGGCGGGGTTCTCAGGCTCGGCGGTCGATGCCCAGCGCTCGAGGTCGCCGACGGGCTCCGCCACCACCGGATTGTCGAGGGAGTGGTACACGCCCGGCGGCACCAGCGCCTCGTCGTCGGCGGTGAGCACCGCACAGCGCCACGTCGCGTCACCCATGACCGACGCGACGGTCGTGACGAGCGATCGCGCGACGCGGACCGGGTCATCGTCGATTGGCACCAGGCTGGCCTGTCGTGCCAGCGTGGCTACCTGGCGGTTCCGCTCGTCGAGGAGCGAGGCCATCTGCTGATGGGGGGCGCTCGTCTCGCCGGTCGCGCCGGGGTTGCCGCGGCGCGCCAGCGAGAGAAGGTCACGGAATTCCTCGTTGAGCGAGCGCGCGAAGACGACGGCCACGATGGCCGCCCAGGCGACGACCGCGGCGACGACGGCCACGGCCACGAGGCCCGGGTTGACGTCGTCGAGCGCCTGCCCGCCGAGCTGGAGCGCCGCGGCGAGGACGAGGAGTGGTGGGACGATCCCGATGAGCAGCCCGACGAAGACACGCAGCCACAGGCCGGTCTGCGGCATCGGCTCAGGCTCGCTGAGCGGTCGGGGATCCGGAGCTCAGGCGGTAGCCGATGCCGCGCTCGGTGATGAGGTAGCGCGGTGCATCGGGATCGGGCTCGATCTTGCGGCGCAGGCGGCGCACGGTGACCCACAGGTAGGACGGGTCGGCGCCGTCCGAGTCGGTCCACACGCGGTCGAGCAGCTCGTCGGTCGGCACGACGCGATCGGCCGAAGTTGCCAGGACCTGGAGGAGGCGCGACTCCGTCCGCGTCAGCTGATGCGTGCCCGATGCCGTCGTGACCCGTCGCGTGGCGAGGTCGACCGTGACGTCGCCGCCGTCGAGGGAGATCTGTGGGCTCCCGGTCGCGGATCGGCGCAGGACGCGCTGGATGCGGGCGATCAGCTCATCGGGGTCGAAGGGCTTCGTGACGTAGTCCTCGGCGTAGAGCTCGAGGGCGCTGACCTTTGCCTCGGACTCGGCGACGGCCGAGAGCACGATGATCGGGAGGTCGGCCAGCAGCTTGATCCGCCGGCACAGCTCGAAGCCGTCCATGCCCGGCATCATGAGGTCGACAACGACGAGGGCGGGCCATCCGCTCTCGAGCAGCTTGAGCGCCGCCGGCCCGGATCGCGCGGTGCTCACCTCGAACCCCGCACGCTCAACGCGGCGCGAGAGGATCGAGAGCAGGGTCAGGTCATCGTCGACCAGGAGGACGGCCGGTCGGGCCGGCGAGAGCATCGGTCAGACGCCCACGCCACCCATGACGGTCACGACCGCCGGCCCGAGGATGACGATGAAGATCGTCGGGAAGATGCAGCCGACCATGGGGAAGAGCATCTTGACCGGGGCCTTGGCCGCAGCCTCCTCGGCACGCTGACGGCGTTCGATCCGCAGCTGGTTCGACTGGATCTGGAGGACCTTGGCGATCGGCACGCCGAGCTGCTCAGCCTGGACGATGGCTCCGATGAAGTTCGTCACCGGCTGAGCGTCGGCGCGGGTGGCAACGTCACGCAGGGCGTCGCGCCGGAGCCGGCCCATCCGGACCTCGGCGAGTGCCTGGCGAAACTCGTCGACGAGGGGACCTTCCATCTTCTCGACGACCTTGGAGAGCGCCGCGTCGAAGCCGAGACCGGCCTCGACCGAGATCGTGAGCAGGTCGAGTGCGTCGGGCAGCTGGAGAGTCATCTGCATGCTGCGGTCGCGGATCTTGCGACCCAGCCAGAATTCGGGCGCCATGTACCCGAGGGCC
Organism: uncultured Chloroflexia bacterium; assembly: GCA_963828485.1. Classification (GTDB taxonomy): domain Bacteria; phylum Chloroflexota; class Limnocylindria; order QHBO01; family QHBO01; genus JACDBZ01. The sequence goes on along the minus strand of CAWHEV010000009.1, from coordinate 599,672 downwards.
CCGCCGAAGAGCGTGAACAGGAGCGCTGGCGCGAGGGCACCCTTGGTGAGGAGGAGCCCGACAAGGAATCCGATGATGGCGAAGGCGATGAGGGACAGGATCTTGACGCCGACCCAGTCGGCGCCGCGCAGCCCACCGGGGAACCCTGCCTTCTCGAGCTTCGCGTCTGTGGCGGCGATCATGCCGCCCTCCTGCCGGCGGCTCAGGCGGGAGAGGCGCTGGACGGTCGGACGCATCACCCGCTCGTAGAACGGCTGCTGCATCTCCATTTCTTCCAGCGACTTCGGCTGGACGACGAGCTGGGAGAGGCGCTGCTGGACGGCGTCCTCCGCCGGTCGGGCGGCGACGCCATACGTGATGAGCAGGACGGCGAGTGCCGCCAGCACGGCGATGACCAGGATGAGGGTCGAAGTATCTGCCATGGCTCTATACCTTGATATCGACGATGCGCCGGATGAACAGGTAGCCGATGCCCATGCTGATCAGACCGACCAGCAGGAAGATGACGCCGGCCGGAAGTCCCAGGATCTCGGGTGGCGACTGGAGCAGCCTGCCGATGTAGCTGGGACTGATGAGAAACAGAATGCCTGCCAGGCCCACGGGCAGCAGCGTGATGACGTACCCGCTGTAACGGCCCATCGCGGTGAGCGTGTGGATCTCGCCGTGGATGCGGATCCGCTCGCGGATCGTGTGGGCGATGGCGTCGAGCACGGTGGCGAGGTTGCCGCCGACCTGGCTCTGGATCTGGATGGCTGTGACCATCAGCTCGAGATCCTCCGAGTCGACCCGGCGGACGAGGTTGTTGAGGGCAGCCTGCAGAGCGACGCCGAGCTGCATCTCGCGGACGACGCGGCCGAACTCCTCGCTGATCGGTGGGCGCGCCTCGCGAGTGACGAGCTCCATGCCCTGGAGGAACGATGAGCCGGCCCGCAGCGAGTTGGCGAGCAGGGTGATCGTGTCGGGAAGCTGGGCGGCAAACGCGCTGATGCGCTGCCTCTGCCGGCGCTTGAGGTAGAGCCTGGGCGCCCAGATACCGAGGGCGAAGATGACGACCAGCGCGATCGGGTTCCGGAAGCCGGGGAAGATGAAGCCCAGCAGGAAGGAGCCGAAGACGAAGAAGATCGGTGTCATGGCCCAGAACAGGATGAACTCGGCCGGCTTCATCTTGAGGTCGGCACGAGCGAGGTCGGTCGCCATGCGAGTGGTCATGTCCTGACCCTCGATGGCGCGAGACAGGCTCGCGACGACCGCCGACTGCCCGTCTTCCTCTGGAGTGTCTGACGTGGGCTCGCGACCGGCGGCGTAGCGCTCCAGGCGAGCGCTCATGCCTCCGCCACCACCGGTCATGGCGATCCCGACCGCGATGACGACGATGGCCAGTGCCGCGATGCCCGCGATGATGAATGGCAGCATGCCGGTCATGGGTGTCTCGATTCTCCGACTAGAACGGTGAGCCGAAGATGTTCGGCGGGAGGTGGATGCCGGACACCTCGAACTTCTCGACGAAGTGCGGTCGGATTCCGGTCGGCTTCAGCTTCCCGATGATCTTCCCCTCGACGACATCGGTCTGCTCGAAGACGAAGACATCCTGCATGACGATGACGTCGCCCTCCATCCCCTGGACCTCGGTGATGTTCACGATCTTGCGCGAGCCATCCTTGAGGCGGTTCTGATGGACGATGAGGTCGACCGCGGAGCTGATCTGCTCGCGGATGGCCCGCAGCGGCAGGTCCATGCCGGCCATGAGGACCATCGTCTCGAGGCGGCTGAGCATGTCGCGCGGGGTGTTGGCGTGGCCGGTCGACATCGAGCCGTCGTGGCCCGTGTTCATGGCCTGGAGCATGTCGAGCGCCTCGCCCGAACGGCACTCTCCGACCACGATGCGGTCGGGCCGCATGCGCAGGGCGTTGCGGACGAGCTCGCGGATCGGGATGGCGCCCTTGCCCTCGATGTTCGAGGGGCGTGCCTCGAGCGTGATCACGTGCTCCTGTCGCAGCTGGAGCTCGGCGGCGTCCTCGATGGTCACGATGCGCTCGTCATCGGGGATGAACGAGCTCAGGATGTTGAGCATGGTCGTCTTGCCGGAGCCGGTGCCGCCGGAGACGAAGACGTTGAGGCGGGCCTTCACGCAGGCCTCGAGGAACTCGAACATCTCCGGCGTGGCGGTGCCGAACCGGACGAGGTCGTCCACCGTGTACGGCGTGGCCGAGAACTTTCGAATGGTGATGACCGGGCCGACCAGGCTCAGGGGCGGGATGATGGCGTTCACGCGGGAGCCATCTGCCAGGCGGGCGTCGACCATGGGGCTCGACTCGTCGATGCGACGGCCGATCGGGGCGATGATGCGCTGGATGATCTTCATCACGTGCTCATCGTTCTGGAACGTCACGTTCGTGAGCTCCAGCTTGCCCTCGCGCTCGATGTAGACCTGCTGCGGGCCGTTGACCATCACTTCGGTGAGGGTCTCGTCGCGCAGGAGCGGCTCGAGCGGGCCGAGGCCGAGGATCTCGTCGGTGATCTGCTCGAGCATGCGGACACGCTCGGCGCGGGTGAGGGCCAGCCCTTCCTCGTCGGCGATCTTGCCGAAGAGCTCCTCGATCTGGCGCCGGACCTCGACCTGGTTCGTCAGGTCGAGCTTCGGATCCAGCTCGTTGATGAGCCGGTTCTGCACGCGGAACTTGGCCTCGCGGAACGACTCGCGTGCCGGCATGGCGCCGGAGAATCGGCCCGTCGCGGTGGGCGGCGGGGGCGGCGTCGCAGTCGGCGTCCCGCCCCCGGTCGTGGTCGGGGTCTGGGTGCCTGACGTCGGGGGAGACGCCGGGGCCTCCGGGACCGCCGGCACCGCCGGCAGGGACTCGCCTTCGGCCGCGGGCCGGGCCCGTTCGATTCGCTTCAGCAGTGACATGGGCTCAGGTCTCCATCAACGACGCGTGAAGAGTCCGCGCTTGGCGGTCTTTTCAGTCTGGGTGGGGGTGGTGGACTTGGCCAGGTCGCCCACCACGGTGTGAGCGAGGGCTACCAGGTCGCGCGAGAGGGGCGACTCTGGATGGGATACGACGAACGGTACACCTCGATTGACCGCAAGCACAGCCAGGCGGCCGTCCGAGACGATCGAGCCGTCGATCGGCCGGCGGATGGAGGCCTCGACATCGCCGATGCGGATGCCCTGGGACGCGTCGCTGCGGTTGATCACCAGCCGCAGCTTCGAGCGCTCGTACTCGAGCTGGTCGGCGACTTCCAGGAAGAGCCGCACGTTCTTGATGGTCGTGATCTCGAGCGCCGCGACGATGAGGATCTGGTCCGCCGTGTCGAGGACGCCGAGGGTGTGGTCGTTGAGGCCCGACGGGAGGTCGACGATGACCCAGTCGTGGCTGTCGCGCAGGACGTCGACCATCTTGCGCAGGTAGGCCGGCGTCACCAGGTCCGCACCCTCAGGGGACGGAGGGGCCAGCAGGACCCGGATGCCGGTCGAGTGGTCGATCATGACCGACTCGATGATGTCGCGGTCCGGCTCTCCACCGTCGACGGCGTCGAGCATGGACCGATTCTTCGGGTTCAGGTTGAGCAGGACGCCGACGTCACCGAACTGGAGGTTGGCATCGACCAGCGCGACGCGCTGCTCGGTCTCGCGCCGAATGGCGAGAGCGAGGTTCGTGGCGATCGTCGTTCGTCCCGCCCCGCCCTTCGGCGAGAAGACGGCCACCACCTGGTGGTCCTCGGCGTTTCCGGTGCCGGCCTGCGCCGACGGTGTTGACGCCTCACGAGTCGCCTGCATCTGCTCGCGCCGGACGAGCTCTCGCTCGTAGACGCGCTTGATGGAGGTGGCGAACTCGTCAGCGCTGAACGGCTTGACCAGGAACTCACGCGCGCCGGCAAGCATGGCCCGCTTGAGATGCTCCGCCTCACCGTGGACGCTCATCATGATGACCGGGCTGTTGGGGAGCCGCTGCGAGATGATCTCGGCGGCGGCCACCCCATCCATGCCGGGCATGTTGATGTCCATGACGATGATGTCGGGTCGCATCTCGAGCGCCATCTGGATCGCTTCCTCGCCGGAGCCGGCACTGCCGGCCACGTCGATCTCGCGCTCCAGCCCGAGGAGGCGCGACAGGTGGTCGCGCGTGTCGGGGATGTCGTCGACGATGAGGACCTTGATCATTATTCCGGCGCTGCCAGCTCGGGGATGTCGGTCGGGACGACCAGGCCGTACTCGGTGAAGAGATCCTCCAGCGTGATGCCGGTGGTCGTCTCCGGTTCCTCGTTGTCGGTCTCCCGCAGCGTCATCGTGATGCCGCCGACCTCACCCGCGCCCCGCTGGGAGAAGGTGACGAGCTCGGCATCCTGGTCAGAACCGGCGAAGACGACCACGATGCTCGTGGGAGTGGCGGTCTCCGGCGGAGGCACCTCGTTCCCCTCCTCGTCGACGGTCGGCGGGGGCGGGATGTTCGTGGCGCTGACGTAGAGGACGCGCTTGTTCTGGAGCACCGTCTTGACCGTTCGCACGATCTCGGTGTCGTTCGGGCGCAGATGCGGCTCGCCGGCGATCGTGCCCGACGCGAAGTCGACGGTCAGGATCAGGTCGACGTGGTCGCCCTGCTGGACGAGGAAGTTCATGCCGGTGACCGGATCGAACTGGACAGCGAAGGCCTTCTCGCCCGGCAAGTAGCTGAGACTCGATGTCGATGGGGCCCTCGGCGCCGAACAGATTCTCCGTCACCTGTGCGCCGGCGGGGACGTCGTAGAGGGCGATCCGGCCGGCAAGTTGGGACGCATCCAGCAGGGCACCGGCCTGGAGGGCCTCCTCCGGGATGACCTCTTCCTCGACCATGGCCGGGCGTGACCTCGTCGCCGATGGCGATGTCCTGCGCGGCGACGAGGACGGTGACCTCGCGTCGGCCTGGATCATCGTCGTCGGGTTCGCCGCCGAGGCTGGTTGAGCAGGATCACGATCGCCACGAAGGCGAGGACGGCCAGCAGCACGCCGACCAGGATGACGAGGCGATTAGATCGCTTCACGGGGTGTCCCCTTTGTAACTCGGGTGATGAGAACTGATGAACCTGAAGGAATGCTGCAGCCGTTGTGACTGCGGTCAACAGTCTACGCACGACCGGCAAGGGCTCACGACTGGACTTGTGGGCTACCCCGACGGTGGTACCAGTGACCGATTCCCATGCCGGGTGATCGAGTCGGATTTGCTGTCGGGACAAAGGGAAACGCCCCGGCCATGAGGCCGGGGCGCTCCCGTCGCGTTGACGTCAACTACGTGAGCTGGTTGCCAACGTTGCTGAAGATGCTCGAGACGATCGGGCCCAGGAAGAGCAGGGCGACGATCACGATGATTGCGATGAGGGCGAGAAGCAGGCCGTACTCGACGAGCGTCTGGCCTTCCTCGTCCTCGCTCTGGAAACGGGCCAGAAGAGTGCTGATGAAGTCACGAATCATGTGTGAGGGATCCTCCTTTCCATGAAGATGTGCCGGCAGCGTACGGATCGCAATCAGGCATGCATATGGCCGAATGGTACTGCTGTCCCCCACGGCGAGGCGTACCTTGGCCCATACCCCCTCCCTTGTCAAGGAAGCGAGCAATCCGAGCAGGGAACCCGCCTGATCCCGCCGAGGATCGCCACGTCACCTCCACGGCGAGCGCAAAGAAGGGAGCCGCCCCTGACGGGACGGCTCCCTAGCACCGGAGGAGGAGACCCGAGACCGGTGACGACCACCGGCCCCTCGGATGAAGGCCGTCTCGGATACCCGCGACGACTTGGCCCGAGGCTACGCCCGAGCGCTCGCTCGCCAAATGGAACTCCCGTACTCGCCGATGCCGGACTTGCGGCGCCCCGCGCATTGCCCCTGAGGTCCCAAGCGACCAAGCGGAGAGGCCGGCCCGAAGGCCGGCCTCTCACCCATCCACGTGGAAGGAGGTGGGGAGCTCAGTCCTCCGGGATCTTGATCCAGCCCTGGCGCATGGCGTAGACGACGGCCTGGGTGCGGTCGTTGACCGACAGCTTGCGCAGGATCGACGACATGTGGTTCTTCACGGTCTGCTCGCTGATCGACAGCGCGTAGGCCACCTGCTTGTTCGTCATGCCCTGGGCGATGTTGTCCAGGATCTCGACCTCGCGCGGCGACAGGGGCGCGAAGATCGGCTGCGCCTCGGCGCCGTAGACGGCCAGCTCGCGGAACTCCTTGAGCACGCGCGAGGCGACCGCCGGCTTGGCGAACACCTTGTCGTTGATGAGGTACTCGCCCGACCGCACGCGGCGGATGATGGCGATCAGGTCGGTCGGATCGATGTCCTTGAAGACGTACGCCGCGGCGCCGGCCTTGATGGCGTCGAAGAGCTGGTCCTCGTCGTCGTTCGAGGCCAGGACGATCACGCCGGTGTGCGGCAGCTCCCGCTTGAGGCGCTGGGTCGTCTCGATCCCGTTCGGTGACGGCAGCCCGAGGTCCATCAGGACCACGTCCGGCGTCAGCTCCTCGACGGTCGAGAGGGCCTCGCGACCCGTGCCGGCCTCGCCGACGACCTCGATGTCGCTCTCGAGCTCGAGGATATTGCGCACGCCGCGGCGGAACAGGGTGTGCCCGTCAACGATGACGACGCGCGTCTTTCCGGTGGAACGGCGGTCGCCGCCCTTGCGACGCTCGTCGGCCTTGGCCTCGGTGTCCTTGGCCTCGGTGCTCTTGATCTCGGTGTCGACCACTGGGAATGCCTCCTCCTTCATCGTGAGTCGGTCCCCTGCTCCGGCAGCCGGAGCAGGATACGTGTGCCCTCTCCGTGACGGGACTCGATGGTGAGCTGGGCTCCCATCAGCTCCGCGCGCTCGCGCAGGAACTGGAGCCCGAAGTTCTGGCCGGCCCGCGATGCGACCCGCACGAGGTCGAATCCGCGGCCGTTGTCGGCGATAGCGAGGGTGTCCCCCTCGAGGGTGATGGAGATGCGGCTGGCGGCCGCATGCTTGCGAACGTTCTGGAGCGCCTCCTGGACGATCCGAAGGACCGATGCCCGGGCGGCCGGTGAGAGCCGGTCGTCGATCCCGTCGACCGCCACTTCGGTGGCGATGCCATGCCGATCCTCCATGGTCGCAGCCCGCTCGGCGATGGCGGAGGCCAGCCCGATGTCGGAGGCGGGTGGACGGAGGTCGGTGATGAATGTGCGGACCTCGTCGAGGCCGTCGCGCAGCATGTCGCGCAGGAACGCGATCTCGGCATGCGCATCGGTCTCACTTGGGGTCAGCATTCGGTCGAGGTACTCGACCTGGAAGATGGCGTTGGTCAGAACCTGGGCCGGGCCGTCGTGGATGTCCTCGGCCATGCGCTGCCGCTCGTCCTCCTGGGCGCGGACGATCCGGAGCCCGAGGGCGGCCGGTGAGTCGTCGGCCATCGGGCCGGGCTCGTCGACCATCTCGTCAGGGGAGTCGAGGTAGCCCCACAGCAGATCGAGCTGGCGGGCCACGACGTCGAGCCGCTTGAGGCGAGCCTGCAGCGCCGCGAGCTCGCGGCCCCGCTGCTCGTACTCCGCGCGGAGCGCATCGGTTCCGACCGGCCGGAGCGCGCCACCGCGGCGATCGAGCCGCGCGCGGAGCTGCATCCAGTCTTCGAGGTCGCGCCGGTACCGGGAGCGGAACTGCTCGGCGAGCTCGTGCAGACGGCGCGCGTCACCACGGAGGCTCTCCGTGGCCTGGGCGCCGATGCTGTCGAAGTGCTCCGGGATGGCTCCCGTCGCGGGGTCGTTTGCCATGTCGCTCCTGCACAAGTACCGGGTCCGTCCTGGTACCGGACGGGGCGACCATGCTGTCCGCGACGTGTGCATACGAACAACAGTACTTTGTGCGCCGGAAGTACTAGTCCCCCGGTCGGGCGATCGTGGCGCCGGCCTCGTCGTACACGATTTCGTAGCCGGCATCCTCGAGGGTCTCGCGGAGTGCCGGACAGCAGTCCGAGGCGGAGAACGGTCCCGCCACCTCGCCCTTCGGCACGAAGATCCACGCATCGGAGTCGATGTCCGAGTAGCAGGCCACGGTCTGGTGGGCGCAGTCGAGGACCTGCTCGTGGTTGGCCAGCTGAGCCTCGAAGCCATCGGAACCCAGCCACTCGGACCCCTGGACCGTGCCGAGGCTGTGGCGGTGGGCAAATGCGGGAAGCCACTCGCTGACGTCGTCGTACCCCCAGACCTCGTCGGTCGGCACCAGGATGACCGTGCCTTCCGGAGTGCCCGTTGACAGCCACTCCATGGCCGAGATCCGATCAGCCGGCATCGGATGCAGCTTTGACGAACGATCGACGAAGGATCCGACCGAACCGATCAGCGCGAGGAATAGCGCGGCGCCCAGGAGGCCGAACGCGAGCATCCGCGCCAGGGCATGAGGCGCTCCGGCCAGCGATGCTGCCGCGACCTCGGCGAGTACGGCGAACCCGATGCCAGCCAGCAGCGCCCACGGCACCGTCGCCAGAAACTCGCCACCGCCGGCACCCGCCAGGTACGTGGCGGCCAGCAGCGCCGGAATCCGAAACTCACGCCGCCAGATGCACGCCACCAAGCCGACGACGCCGACGACTCCGATCACATCCATGAAAAGTGCCCCGCTGAACCGGAAGTTCACCATGCGGATGAGGCCAACGGCTGGCTCGAGTCGGTTGCCCGCAGCGACTACGGCCGCGAGCCCATGCGTCGCGCTCACCCAGAGCAACCACGGCAAGAGCACCACCGCGGCAGCCCCGGCGGCGAGGCCAAGCTGCACGAGCCACGGCCGAACCGGAGTCCGCCAGGACAGAACGACGCAGGCGACGACGCCGAAGACGGCTGCCTGCGGATGGGAGAGCGCCGACAGGCCGAGCAACACCCCGGCAACCACAGGGATCACGAACGAGGGCCGATCGTCGCGCCGTGAGACGAGGCCGGCCGCAAGGATTGCAAAGAGCAGCCCGAGCCCGCGCGTGAGGCCACCTCCGGCCACGAGCCACCCATAGGCCCCGGGCATGAGGGCGTAGGCGAATGTCGCACCCACCGCGGCGACGGGCTCGAGCGCTCGAGTGGCGAGCCACGCAAAGGCCACCAGGCACGCGATCGAGACCGCAAGCGGCATCCAACGGAGCAGGTCCAGCGTTGCGGCCCCCGTCACCTCCCCGATGCGCCGCCGCCACCATCAGGGCTGCCGGCGGGTACGCGAACGGAGCATTCAGCAGGTTGAATGACGTTTCGGCTGGCAGGGCGAGGCCGGTTCGCGCGAATGTCGTCGATCATCGCCAGGATGAATCCGCCGTCGCCGACCACACTGCCGCCTGAGACGATCGGCCACGCTCGCACGAGGACGCCGACCGCCAGGGCACCGATGATCGCGACGCGCTCAGTCGCCGATGACACGGAAGATCCTCACGTCGTCGCCCTCGAAGGCTGGCTCCTCCGGGAGGAATGCCGGATGCGCTCCCTCGGAGTCGATGCCGTTCGCGCCATTCCAGAGGTTGAGCGGATCGGGCTCGCCGTCTCCCGGGCTGAGGACCACGACCCATCGCACGTCATACGCATCCACGACCTGCTCGATCACGCGGAACGGGTCGAACGGGGCGGCCACGCCGCCGTTGCCGGTGAGCGGGTAGAAGCTGGCGGGGTCGCTCGCCATGAGGACGTCGGTCGGCTCGGCGTTGGCGCGGAGAAAGGCGGCTGCCTGCTCGTCGCGGATCCGGGATCGATCCCAGTCCTGGAAGAGGATGGTCGAGCCCACGAGGGAGAGGACGATCGCCCCGGCAACCCCCGCGACGGCGAGGAACCGCTGTGCCGCCGACTTGCGGAGAAACGGCCAGAACCTGCCGGCCGCCGTGCAGGCAGGCCCGATGGCGGCGGCTGACATGCCAAAGGCCCACGGCAGCCAGGCCGGCGCGGAGTGATAGAAGGCGCCTTTCGGCGCGTGGAATGTGAACACGGCGCCCATCACGAAGAACATGACGGCGAAATAGACGAGAAATGGAGCGAGGTCCGCCCGCCGCCGGAAGATCCAGAGGCCGGCGGCGAAGAAGATGAGAAACGTGCCTCCCAACAGGACGGCAGTTCGACCGACGAGCTCACCCCAGGAGACGAGCTTCGAGCCGATGATGTTCACGACGCCCCAGTCGAGGTACGTTGCGAGGCTGACCTCGTGACCGATGCTGAATTGCTCGTTGTAGCTCGTGATCCAGATCGTATGGCCGCCGGCCGAGGGCAGGATCGATCCGAAGACCGCGAGATTCCGTGCCAGCCATGGCGCCATGACCATGAGGAAGGCGGCCGCCGCGGCAATGCCCCAGGCCAGCGTGGCGCCGCCGGCGCGCTCGGGGCGCCATGGCGACCAGCCACGGCGGACGAGCCAGGCCGTCGCGACCGCAAGCGTGAGCAAGGCACCATCGATGCGCGCCAGCGTCGCCGCCGCCGCCAGCGCCCCGCCGGCGACGAGCCATGGACCGGGGCCCGCCGCGCGGATCGCCCTCGTCGAACAGTAGAGCGATCCTGCACCGGCCGCGCCGAACACCGCGAAGTTGTCGAGGGTCGGATACATGATGAGCAACGGCCCCGCGAACAGCGCCAGGAGCGCGGCGACGACCGCCTGCCAGCGAACCCCCCACAGCTCCCACGTGACGAGGTACGTGAAGGGAACGAGCATTGCGGACAGAAGAACCAGTGGCACCGTCCCCACGGCGTAGTCCGAACCGAACGGAGCCATGAACGCCGACGCGACGATCGACGTCAGAGGCATCCAGTGGGCATTGCTCGGGACCGGAAGTTGCGCTGGATCAGGGAGGACGCTGCCAACTTCGATGAAGCTCCACAGCACCGGAGTGGTGAAGCCCTGCCCCTCAGCCAACCGTTGGGCAATCAGTGAGTAATAGGCCGGATCGGTGAAGGGGGGCCAGGGCACGAGCACCACGGCGACCGCTCGCGCCAGCAGCGCGAGGCCGCCGAGCAGCAGCAGGTCACGGGTGCGGACAGACATCGGGCCGCAGTCTACTTGCCGAGGCTGAACGTTCCGCCAGTCCAGAGGTACCAGCCGCCGCCGGCGGCTCGACTGCTAGGGTTCGGCCGATGAGCGCGCGTTGGGCGATTCTCGTCGCCGTCTATCTCGCCTTCGGGCTGCTCGGCGCGTGGTACCTGGTCGACACGACGTCCTTAGGCGCCGACCTCGCCACGTATCAGCGCGCGGGTGACGCCCTGTGGACCACCGGAGATCCGTGGACGGCATCGGCCGACCTGCCGGAGGACTACCAGTACCGCTATCCGCCGCTCCTCGCCATGGTGATTCCCGTCATCGGCTGGCCTCCGCTCTGGTTCACGCTCATTGCCATCGCGACCGCTGTGCCGATCGTGGTTGCCTACCGCGTCGCCGGTCCCGCCGGTCTCCTTCCCGCCGCGCTTCTCATCGGCGCGTGGGGCCAACAGCTGCTCAATGGGAACGCCCAGGCATTCGTCGTCGCCCTCCTGGTGCTGGTTCCGTTCACCGGCCGCTACGGCGCGATGGGCATGGCGGTTGCCACCATGATCAAGATCCACCCGATCCTGGCTCTCGTGTGGTTCGTCGGCCGCCGCGACTGGACCGGCGTGGCGTGGTACGGGGTCGCGTTTGCGGTGCTCGTCCTCGTCCAGCTGCCGTGGCTGCCGGCGATGATCGAGTTCTACCTCACCGACCCGGCCGCCACGGAGACGATCCCAGGGATGTCGCTTCGCGCCATCGGGCCGGTCGCCTGGATCGGCGGTACGTTGGCCGTGGGTGTGGCTGCCCTGTGGTTCGCGCGCGGCCGCTACGGCTGGCTGCTGGCCACCGTCCTCCAGCTCGTTGCGCTGCCGCGCGTTCTCCTGGTCAACCTTGCCCTTCTGCTGGCGGCCCCGTTGCCACGTTCGGCTCCGGTGGCGTCGAGTGAACCACCCACGCCAGGCCGGTCAGCCAGATCGGGATGAGGGGGAACACCACCAACAGCCACGGGAAGGGCACCAGCCAGCGAGGCTTCGCACGCAGCGTCGGCTCTGCGGCCACGATCGTTCCCGAGAGATAGTGGATGAAGGTGTATGGGCCCATCAGGATCCCGCCGATGATGCTGAGGCCATAGCCGCGCGCCCCGCCCAGGAGCATGCCCGACACGAGCACGACGAGGCCGATGACAACCCCGACCACGACGCCGACCGGCCCGAGCAGCCCTGACCACCCGACGTTGGCCGTGAACGTGCGCTCCAGGGGCTCGCGCAGCGTCTCGACGAAGGCGATCCACGGCTCGATCCCGAAGATCACGAGGCCGACTGCGACGCCGCCCGCCATCGTCGCGAGTGCGGCCAGAAAGTCGCGTGGCCGCCGGATCGCGAGGTACGCGAGAACCGGGATGAGGTGCGGCTTCGGCATGAGCACGGTGAGCAGGCCCAGCGCGACCCCGCCGCGCGCGTCCTGCCAGCGGGCGACGGCGAGGAAGACGAGCACCGTGAGCGTGCTGACGTTGCCGATTACGAGGTCGTGGACGATCGGTGGGAACGCGACCACGAGCAGCATCACCAGCCATCGGCGATGAGCTGCCCAGGGCCGTGCGAACCAGACGGCGGTCACGGCGAGGACGCCGACCTTGAAGGCAAGCCAGGCCCATGACGCGACCGCCTCGTCGAGCGGGGCGAGCGGCGTGAAGAACAACGCGCCGATCGGCGTGTAGCGGAACGTGTACGTGTCCGACCATTCGTAGAGCGTGGACGGGTCGCTCAGGGCGCGATCGGCTGCCTGTTGATAGCAGCACGTGAAGTCGAACGCCGAATCGGCCTGGACGCCGATCCAGATGATGGCCAGATCCGCCAGCAGGATCGCGGTCGCGGCGAAGAGGATCAGCGGACCCGTGCGGATCTTGCTCAGTCGATTCACGGATCCGTCGATCGCGACGGACTTCGGATCAGGCGCGGCACGGCGGCGAACAGGCCCCAGTTGAATGCCCAAAGACCGGGCACGGCCACGAACATCGCGACCGGCACGAGCCACGCCCGGCCCTGAACCCCTCCAATTGCCGCGATGGCGGCCGCGATCCCCAGCCGCACCGGCACCGGGCCCAGCGGGTGGCCGACCTCGTAGGTCTGGTCGGCGTTCACCAATGTGTCGAACCATGCCGACCACAGGTCAGGTGACGTCGCGAATCCGATCGCCACGATCCCTCCGGTCACGGCCGCGCAGGCGATGAGCGAGCGCCACTCTCGGCGGACGGCATGCCATACGAGCCCGACCGCCGGCGTGACCTTCGTGAGCAGCGCGGGCACCCACCACACGGCCGTGTGGCGGATGGCCAGCACGGCCGCGAGCGCGAGAAACGTGCTGATGTTGCCGCGCAGGACATCCTCGTTCAGGCCCGGGACGATGAGGAACCAGCCGGCCCTCAGCCATGCGAGCGCGACGACATGGAGCGCGGTCCAGATTCCGAGGAAGACGTCGAAGGGGAGGTTCTGCAGCGGGCCGATCACCCACAGAAACGCTGGTGAATAGCGGTACTCGAGGTTCGTCTCCCACGTGTATGGGGTGCTGTCGGCAGCCCAGTAGCTGTACGCATCGCAGGGCACCGTACCGGTGTTGCCGCACGTTCCGTATGGGATCAGCCCGTACACGATGGCAAAGACCCAGAGGGTCCCGATGGCGGTGATCAGCCAGTACACCGCCGGCCAGAGAGCCCGGTAGCGCTCCGGTAGCCGCGGAACGGAGTCGGCGAGCTGCATCGGCCTACCGTACGTCGGACCGAACCGGAAGGAATAGGAGGATCGTTGCCTTCACGCCTGAAACGCGGTCCCTAGACTGGCGACCCATGCCGAGCGAATCCGAGCGCGTTCCGCGCTGGCTGCCGCACCCCGTAGCCATTCACGCCCTGGTCCTCGGCGTCCTCCTGTTCGTCATCTTCCTGGCCAAGGGTCCGTGGGACAGCGACTACTGGTGGCACATCGTCACCGGTCGGCTCATCTCCGAGGGACAGTTCCCCCGCACCGATCCGTTCTCGTTCACCTGGGCCGGAATGCCCTGGACGCTGCACGAGTGGCTGGGAGAGCTGATGCTGTTCCGGCTCGTCGACTGGCTCGGCTACAACGGCGCCGTGCTCGTCTATGCGCTCATCCCGGGAATCGCCATGGCCATCCTCGTGTTCGCGCTGCATCGGTTTGGGCTTCGCACCGCGGCCGTGATCGCCGCCACCTCGCTGGCTGCGCTGCTCGTCATCCCCTACGCGACGATCAGACCTCAGGCCGTTTCGTGGATCATGTTCGCCCTGCTCATCGGCGGCCTGATCCACCTCGCGCCCGAGCCGCGCGCGCTGGACGCTGCTGCTCGTCCCGTTCTTCGTGGCGTGGGCGAACCTGCATGGCCTCTGGGTCGTGGGGCTTGCGGTGCTCGCCGCGTATGTCGTGATGACGCTGTTCGGGATGACCCCGATGGCGGCCGCGAAGGGCTGGGCGCTCGCCATGGTCCCCCTGGCCATGCTCGGAGCGGTCTTCACGCCCGAGGGTCCCGGGCTGCTCCTGTATCCGCTGCGCTACATCGACTCGGGCGACTGGGGCATGGCGCACATCACCGAGTGGCAGTCGCCCGACTTCCATGATCCGGCCCACATCCCGCTCCTCCTGTACCTGGGCGCGCTCGCCGTGTTCGGACGGTGGCGAGTGCCGTGGTGGATGAGCATCATCGCGTACGTCGGGATTGCCGCCACCCTCATCGCGCTTCGCAACGGGCCGATCGCGGCGATCATCGGGGCGCCGGCGCTCGCCGTGGGCATCGACAGCGCCCTCCAGGACTGGCGCGGCACGCCCCGCGCGTACGGCCGTCGGATGGCCATGCAGCGCCGGGTGATCGAGGTTGCGCTGGCCATCGTCATCATGGTCGCCGGGATCGTCATCTTCGTGCCGCCCGATCTCGACGCAGCGGTCGCCGAGAGCAACGAACGGGAGCTGCCGGTCCAGGGTGTCGAGCTGCTGATCGAGCAGGTCCCGGACGGCCGCATCCTGGCGTGGTACGGATGGGGCGGCTACGTCATCGGGAACATGTACGACCTCGGGGCGCGCGTCATGGTCGACGGTCGCAACGACATGTACGACGACTCGATCCTCGAGGACTATGACCGCGTTCGGACCGCCGAGCCCGGATGGGAGGAGATCGCGGACCGTTGGGAGGTCGACGCACTCCTCTTCCCGCCCCAGGAGGCGATCACGCGAGGACCTGCCGAGGCGGCCGGCTGGTGCGAGGTCTTCCGCGACGAGAACGAGGTCGTCTTCCTGCGCGACTGCCTCTGACCCTAGGGGCCGCCGAGGACGGAGGCGTCCACGGGCGGGATCTGGCCTCCATTTGGCGGTGGGGTTGCCCGGCCGTAGTCCGTTCCCCAGTACGTGTCGAAGACGAGCCGCAGGATGTCCACCGGTGAGACGTCGTCGGGAAGGACGTCGGCCTCGTTCGGGCGTCAGGGCAGCGACAAGCGTGCCCGTCCGCTCGAGGAGACGAGCGGGATCCACCTCGGCCGGATCGGCGGCGTTCCAGTCGACCGCCGATGCCGATCCGTGGTCGGCGAACAGCAGGATGATCGGTGGGCGCTCGGACGGTCTCGATGACGTCGGTCGATCGCCTCGAGAATCAGCTCGTTCAGGTATGGGAGCTGGGCTCGATAGCGGTCGAGGAACTCGTCGCGTGTCCTCGCCACGCTCGATCGGGGAGTCGGCGAAGAAATTCGGCGAGATCGGCACGGCGACCGGCGCTCCATCCTCGCCGAAGACCGTCGGCTGGTGCGGCGACGGAACGTGTGCGAAGACGAACGCCGGCTCACGGTCCTCGACCGCGGCGACATCCGACAGTGCCGTCGAGGTTGTAGAGGATGCGCTCCCGCTGCTGTGAAGACGCGAAATCCGGCGCCAAGCCGAGACGATGTCTCCGGCATACGTCGAGCTCAGGAGGCTGATCTCGAACTCGTTGAGCTGTCCGCCGTCGACGTAGACATCGGCGAGGCGCGGAGCCACATGCTCGAAGCCCGAGCCGACGGCGATGGCCGCGTAGCCCCGCTCTCGCGCGAGGTCGAAGGCCCGGTTGTCCGCGACCGCCAGGCGGAGGGCTGGCTGCTGTGGCACGTCCTCGGCGATCACGTCGGCCATCGCCGGGATGTCCTCGACGTAGTCGAGATTGAGAGCCGAGGGCACGCTGACGTGCGTCCACAGGTAATCGGAGTGACCCTCACCGGCCACCTCGAAGCCACGCTCCTCCAGAGCCTCGACGAACGCCGTGTTGTCGAGGTCGAACGCGTATTCCAGGACGTCGGCCCGTGGGTATCCGTCGAGCAGGATCGCATAGATGTCGGGCCGATCCTCGCCAGGCTCGGCTGGCGCAGCGCCCCATCCCGACAGCGGGACGCCCTGGCCCAGGTCCTCGGGGAAAGCAGCGAGACGGCCGCGGATGAGGCCGAAAGCGAAGGCCGCCAGGAGGAGCAGGAGTGCAGACCGGTTCAAGAAGGTTGTCAGGTTGTCTCGGTTGATCCTCCGGACGTGTCTGCGCATCAGCCGAACGGCGAGCACGACGGCGACTGCGACGACGATGAACCACGAAACCGCGATGACCCCACCCATTCGCGAGGTCGCGGAGCTCACCGCCTCGACGATCTGCCGGCTCCACAGCAACCCGAGCACGGCGGAGGCCACGATCCCGCCCAGCGTCAGCGAGCGAAGCAGGAGCCCCGCGACGACGGTGACTCCGATCGCGAGGGCCATCGCAACGACGAGTGACCGGACCACGGCGTACGGGCTGACGGCAGCGTCGAGCCACAGGGTGACGACGATGAGCGCGGCAAACACCATCGGGTGCCAAGGAAACGCCGCCGCCGATCTCAGCGCCGCGGTCCGGCTCATGGCTGCCACTCGAGCACCAGCGCGCCGGGCTCGTCGAGGACGACGCGGAACCGGTCGTCGAGGCGGATGGTCTCGACGAGCGCCGGACAACAATCAGCAGGGCGGAGCGCGGACCTCCCACCGGCCCTCGCGGAATCACGACATGCGTCGCCGACAATTCTCCGGACTCGTCGAGGACCGACGCGAGACACTCCGACGTGTGGCGATGGCACTCCTGGGCCGCCTCGTGAGCCGCGGTCCGCTCGCCGAACCCCTCGGCGTCGAGCCACTCCGCTCCCTGTGGCGTGGTGATCACGAGTCTGCCCGAGAGGGCCGGGAGCCACTCTCCCACCAGGTCGTTGCCCCACGTCTCGGATGTGACCACGGCGATGCGCGCGTCATCCGGCAGCGTGGCAATCGCCTGCCCTGCTTCGATCTGCGCGCCGGTCAATGGCTGCTGCTTCGAGCCTGGGTCAGCCGGGCTCGCGCCGGCGCTGAGCACGGCGATCGCCAGCACGATCCCGATTCCTGCCATCGCGGACCACGAGCGCGATCGAGGAGTGGCGTCTCGGAGAGCCATCGACGCGAGCTGATCAAGACCAACTGCCCCCGCGATGGCCCACGCGATGGGCGACACGAACACCGGGCAGCCCAGGAGGTGAACCAGGAGCAGCCAGGCCGGAAAGCTCCACCGCCCCGTCAGGAGGCAGACCGCGACGCCGGTGATCGAGAGCGCCACGGCGACGTTGGGTATGCCGCCGTGCATGGCCTGCATGGCCGGATAGGCAACGAGTCCGACAAGACCCGCCAGCGGGTCGAAGCGTTGGCCGCCCGATAGGAGCGCGTCGAGCTGCCCTCGCGCGACGAGGAGAATCAACCACGGCAGGACGGTGATCGCCCCGACGCCGACGGCGATGAAGAGCTCCCGCCGCTCGAACGCTGCTCGGCGCTGCCACCAAGCGAACGCCACAGAGACGAGTGCGAAGATCGCCACCCGCGGATGAGCCAGGCCCGTGAGCCCGAGCAACAGCCCGGTGAGAATGCCGCGCCGGGTTCCGGGTCCGGGGCCCGCCGCGACTCCGATGGCTGCCAGCGCCAGGAGGACGCCGATGCCGCGGGTGATCCCGCCGCCGGCCACGAGCTGGTCGTAGGCCTGGGGCATGACCGCGACCATCGCACCAGCGAACAGCCCGGCTCTCAGGCTCCCGGTGAGCCGGGTCGCCGTCCACGGCACGATCGCCACCACGGCAATCGCCACCAGCGGCGGAACGAAGCGGAGGACGGCCATCGTGTCGACGCCGGGAACGGCCGACAGGGAGGCGGCAATCAGGAACCCGAGAGGCGGATAGACGAACGGGATCCCGCCGTTGTACGGGATCGACTCGGGTAGCCCGCCGACCGAGCGAACCGCTTCGATCGCGGACAGGAACAGACCTCCGTCGCCGAGCGGGAAGTCGGCCTGGACTGTCTGCGTCAGTCGCAGAGTGCCACCGACAAGGACGATGGCCGCCCACGCGGCGATCGCGTCACGACGTTCCAGCTGGCGGTCAGCCATGCGTCATGCCGCTGACCGGCTCAGTCTTGCGGGCCGTCCTCGTATTCGTCGTCGACCTGGCGGCGGAACCGTTGGACGAAGCGAGCGGTCTGGGTGCGGAAGACGAACGGGATGGCGAGGATGCCTGCCAGCACGGCCTGGATGACCATGCTGCCGGCTCCGGGATCGATGTACAGAAGAATCATTGCTCGCGGAGTGTGTGCATCTCAGTCTGAGTCTGCCACCGGACCATTGGAGCTGAGGTCATGGTCCGTCCGATCATCGATGCCAACGAGCAGGTAGCTCACGTCGTAGTACACGAACTTCGGGATGGCGAGCATGGCGAGCACCGAAGCGCCAAACCACGAAGGTCTGACCCAGACGAACGCTCCCAGGACACTGACGACGACCGCCCAGAGAACTGGTGACCATTCGAACAGACCCCACGATCCCACTGTATCGGTGGGAAAGTACGTCAGGTCGAAAAGAAGGATCGGCAGGACCAAGGCAGCGGTTAGCAGCAGTGCCAGCATCGCCTCTCGCCACTGCCGCCGCGCAAGGTAGACCAGGACATAGAGAATTGGAGTGAGCTTGAGGCTTGCTGCAATCGCGATTGCTGCCGGTCCCCACGGGGTCCTGACGCCGTAGACGAGGGCGGCGATGATCGCCGGCTGAACATGCCCGCCCATCGCGGCGATCAACAGATAGGGAAATACAAGCGCTCCAATCGAGATGCCCCACCACCCGGACCGGAGTGCAGGGATGACGCTGGCGATGGCACATATCGTCATTGCGAGGAGCCAGATGGCTTCGGGGATCGGCACCGCCATCCACACGAAAGCGAACCACGGGGAGTAGCGATAACTTCGTTCGCCTATCTCAGCAGGCACATACAGGGGATCGCCGTCACGTAAGCGCTGGGCGGCCTCCTGATAGATCAGGCCGTCGCTCATGACCCACTCCTGGCGGGTCAACGCAAACACGGTCAACGACACACCGATTGCGATGGCGGCGTAGGCGAACCATCGGCCCCACCTCAGTTCGAGCTGCCGCAGACGTTCCTCGATCATTGGCGCGGCATCCGCCAGAGGGAAGGAACGGCCGCCAATAGAGCCGTCGAGCTGGTCCAGACGTTGGGCAAACCGATCATCACCCCAATAGGCACGACCCAGGCGCGATTCGTCAGCCCAGCGATGGCAATCAGCACCAACGCGATCGGGAGCCGCACGGTCAACGGCAGAGGGATTACCTGGATGCGCGCGGTGTCACCGGCCGAGTCCGCCAGCAACGCAAACCACTCGAACCAGAGCGCCGGCGAGAGGACGAACGAGACGCCGGCGATCGCGGCGGTTACACCGAGCGCCCATGACAACGGCCGCCACTCGCGGCGGACCGCGAACCAAACGAGGCCGATGCCGGGCGTGACTTTCGTGAGGATCCCGAAGGCGTATGCGCCGGAGTACCTGAATCCGACTACGACCATGGCCGCAAGGAAAACGTGGATGTTGCCGCGCAGGATGTCGTCGATCACGCCGGGGAACGCGATCATCCAGGGCACTCGCATCCAGAATAGACAGCCGATGGAGCCCGCCGTCCACAGTGCCGCGAAGACAGGCCATGGCAGGAGCGTGAACGGCCAGAGGATCTCCGCGAACGCCGGCGAGTAGACGTAGGCTTCGTACTCGCCCCAGGGGATGTCGTACAACCCGCCGTCCCACGCCGACCAGAAGCCTCGAGCGTCAAACATCGGCCCGTAGTCGGGCACGGGCGGGGCATAGGGAGCGATCCCAAGCCAGACCAGCGCGATGTATATGAGCCCTGCCACCGTCGCCCCGATGCCGAGTGCGGACAGCACGGTGAATCTGCCCTTCGGGGTTGATGTGGGGTTCATCGAGGGACCGTCCAGACGCCGGGGCTCACCTGGACCGCTGCGTCCTCGATGTCCGGACAGCAATCCCCGCGAGGTACGACGTAGTCAACCGCGGGCAAGCAGTCGAGCGCCCGGCATCCGGCGGCTTCGTCAGCGTCGGCGCGCGTCGACCCACCCGGCAGCCACTCCGTACCCTGCCATGTCGTGACGTTGTGCCGTCCGCTGAGGGCAGGGAACCAGTCGACCATGCCGGCGTCGAACGAGTAGCCGATCACGGCGAAGTCCGAGGTGGCCGGCGTCTCGGTGGCCGCCCACGCGGCGATTGCGCGCTCGTCATCTGAGAGTGACGCGGGCGGCGTTGCCATCAGGACCCCCAGCACCGCGACGACGGATGCCGTAGCGAGGACCGCGACCGATCGCCTCCGCGGCAGGAGGTCGATGGCGACGTCAACGGTCAGGCCGGCGAGCACGGCGAGCGGGATGACGACCCAGCGGTCCACGACCGCCGCCCCGACCGCGCTGACCGCGAACCAGGCAAGGAGATCCCACCGGCGTCGGCCGGCTGCCACGACCAATCCCACCGCACCGATGGTGAAGGCGAGATTCGGCGGGTTGAGCGCCTGGGCGGCGATGGTGACCAGATTCTCGACGAGGTCGATCTGCCGTGACCCGGCACCGGAAACGAACGGGTCGAGCCCGTGCCGGATGATCATCGGGACGAACCATGCTGCACCGATGGCAACGGAGATGACCGGCGCGACGAGCAATCGCCGGTCCGCGCCACGCGTCAGCCAGAGCGCCGCCGCGCTGAGCCCGGCGTAGAACGCCGCGATGGGGTGGCAGAGGATGACGAGCCCTCCAAGGACGCCCGCTCGGACGGTGTGGCCACGGACGACCGCCCATAACGTGAGCATGGCGAACAGGACGCCCGGGCCACGCGTGACCCCGCCACCGGCAACCAGGCCAACGTAGGCGGGCGCGCTCAGCCCATACGCGATGGTCGCCACCACGGCGCCACGGTCGCCGATGAGTGATCGAGCCAGGAGCCACATCGCCGGGAGGGTCGCAACGGCGAAGAGAACTGGCAGCACCTCGAGCCACACCAGGTCGGCTCCGAGCAGCGCCAGCAGGTACAGGCCGAGAGGGGGATAGACCCACGGGAATGCCCGCATCGTTATAGCGCGGTGGTTTCGGGCGGGACGAAGCCGTTGGCGTTCAGCTCGTTGGCCATCACCCAGAAGAGGCCACCGTCGCCGGTCGGAAAGTCGTGCAGGAACGTCGCCAGCCGCAGCCACACGGCCACGGCGATCGCACCGACAGCGACGACCGCTCCCGACCGACGCACTCGCGAGGCCCGGCGAGCCTGCGTCAACGGCTCATCAGATCGTCCTCGGTCGCGACCGAGAACGGATCCGGTCCGAGCACCGTGCCGAGGAGGAGTCGCCCGTCCGGCATCGGCTCGATGGTGGTCAGGCAGCCGGCGTGGTCGGCCTGCGCGCACGACGGCGTCACCGGTCTCCGAGACGAGATCCACCAACGTCACAGCGCCGCACCCGCCGCTGAGCACACGTCGTGCCGCGCACCAGGATGCCGCCGGAGCCGGCGCCCACCGGCATGATCCATTCGGCGAAGCCGGTCCGCCGCGCGTACGGACCCACGGTCCCGTCATCGGGGAAGCCGTAGTCGAGGCCCTCCTCGATGTGGAGCAGCTCCTCGAAGCGCCACGGACCGCGGCCCGGCCCGTCGTTGTCGACGCCCCACAGCTGCCCATCGGCGTCGAACGTCAAGCCGAAGACGTTGCGCAGTCCGGTGGCGAAGGTCTCGATGTCGCCGGTCGCCGGATCGATGCGGAGGATCGCTCCGAGCGAGCTCCGTCTCCGCGGCCGCTCGGTGGATCTCCACCGTCGTCCCAGGCGAGTCGGTCGAGGTTGCCGACCGAGAGGTAGAGCATGCCGTCCGGCCCCAGGTCGAGGTCGTTGAGACCGTGGTCCGCATTGACGAAGTGGAGTCCATCCACCAGGACGCTCGGCTCGCCGAGGCCATCGGCGGTGATCGGGAACGCCAGGATGCGACCGTCGCTTTGCTCGAGGATCTGCCCGCTCGCCGTCCGCCTCGGTCGGCAGACCGACCTGCTCGCCCTTGCAGCGCGGGAAGCGGGTTCTCGCACGGAAGCGGACCGAGCTCGGCGACGTAGAGCGTGTCCGCCGGCGAGCGCGATGCCGCGAGGGTATGCGAGACCATCGACCAGCATCTCGCGTTCGACGGCGTCGCCGTCGACCGTCAGACGGAGGATCTGCCCTTCGCCGATCGATGCGTACGCGAAGCCATCGGCCCACTCGATGTCCATGGGTGTCGCCGCTTCCGCCTCGCGCTGTTCACCGAGCCGCAGTCCAAGCCAGCGACGAGGACGAGTCCGATGACGATCAGTGCGGCGATGAGAACGAGTCGATTGCGGCGCCGCTTCAGCACTGGTGCACCCTACATGCATGGTGCGCGTCGCCAACCGTACCCGCGTACCGTTCCTCCGCCCTCCTCCGGCAGCAAGGCGTCCATCGAATCAATGCCAGAAGGTCATGTTGACGCCTGCGGGGTGCCGACCGGATACATTGGCATCAGTTCGGGATCGATCGCTGCGAGGAGGACAGCTCTGACACTTCGAATGGCTGCGACTTGACTTCACGACCGTCGGCTCTCAGGAGGTGGGGGCCGATCGCGTTCTATCCGGTGATCGCGATCGTGGCTCACGTGCTGTCGCAGTTGTCCAACTACGGCGTCCCGTTCTTCGCGGCCTTCCGACCGCTCCTGATCGCCGTGCCGGCCATGCTCCTGCTGCAGATCGTGCTGAGCCGCCTCCTTGGTAGGCAGCGCGGATCGTTCGTGGCCGCGATCGTCGGCACCTTTCTCGGGGGAGCGATTTTCTCCTGTCTCGCGCTCCTGGTCGTAGCCGCCCTCCGAACCGCACTGAAGCTGCGATGGCCGAAGTCCGTGCCTGATTGGGCGGCGATGACCCGTGGGCTCAACGTGGTGGGCGCGGCGCTCCTTGTCGTGACGCTCTTCATGTCGTGGAGCACCGAAACGTTCGTTCTCGCCGACCCGGAACTCCAGCATGGCACCGCCGTGCCCGATGATCCGAACATCTACATGCTCATGCTCGATGCCTACCCGCGGGCAGATACGCTCGCCGAGTGGGGCTATGACAACGAGCCGTTCCTTGCCGAGCTCGAGGACCTTGGGTTCGACATCTCTCGCGAAAGCCACTCGAACTACACGAAGACGTGGCTCAGCCTGGCCAGCATGGCCGACATGCGAGTTGTCACCGCGGACGAGTTCGGCGAACCCCTGCCACCCGACTCGGTCCAGCACCGCCGGTTCTCGAGACTCTTCAACGAAGGGCGGGCGTGGTCGATGCTGCGTCAGCGGGGATACGAGCTCATCGCCACCGATTCGGCCTTCGTCGACCTGGCGCTGTACACAGCCGATCGAACGATCGGGCGCTGGGGCGTCAACGCGTTCGAGGCGGACCTGCTCCGGGTTTCGCCGCTCTCCCGCATCGGGCTCGTGTCGGATGCCATCATGGAAGCCAATCGAACGCGCGTGACAGGGCAGCTCGACGCCACGCCGCAGGTTGCCGGTACCCAGCCGACTTTCACCTGGTCTCACATCTTGAGCCCGCATGCCCCCGCCATCTTCGGCTCTGATGGTGAGGCTCTCGATCACCCGTGCTATCCGGCGAGCTGTTTCTTCTACCAGCCGGATGCCTTCGGCATGGGCATGCAACCCGAGGAGCTAGAGCAGCTGCTGATCGGACAGGTTCGGTACCTCAACGGGCTGGTGGAGCAAACCGTCGGGGAGATCGTCGCCCACGATCCGGACGCGGTCATCGTGATCCTCTCGGACCATGGCGCTCGACACGATGTTCCGAATGACGAGTACTTCCACACGTTCTTTGCGGCGCGCACGCCCGGCCACTCGAAGCTGTTCCCACCGGACGTTGCGATGGTGACAACGCTGGCCGTCCTGCTGAACGCCTACTTCGACGCGGGCGTTCCGGTCCCGGATGGCGAGGCACAGTTCTTGAGCTCCGGGACATTGCTCGACCTGCAGGCGTGGCCCCTGCGTTGACGGTGAGTACGACTCGTCACGCGGAGTGATCCAGCCGACGGCGCATCAGCCTGCGGCACGTGTGTGTCGGGGCCTGCAGACGGGAGAGCTGCGGTGTTTAGCTTGCGGGGTTGCTGCTCCCCTCATCGGGCGCAGGGACATCCGACGCAGGCGACGCCGCTGGAGCGGCGGCTGGCGCTACCGCCGCATCGGCCTGGCGGCATCGCGCGCCTTGGCACGCTGCAGGTAGAAGTACGCGGCGGCGAGGACGGCGAAGAACAGGAAGAAGAGGAGGAAGTAGAAGAGTTCCATGGCTCACCTCTGGGAGTGAGCTGCCAGTATTGGCGTCCCTCGACATGCGGCACCATGCCCTGTCGGGGCCACGGGTCCTAGTACTCCCGAAGGTCAGCTGGGGTCCAGAGCAAGGCCGCGTCTTACGGAGCGAGCCTCCTTGGAGGTACGCGGCGCGCGATTGCTGTCGCTTCCTCGCTGGACGAGCAAACGAAAGTCGCCCTTGGTGCGTCCAGGTGTGACTGTTGCCCATATCGAGGCGGCACGCTATGGGCACTGCGCACTAACGGCCGGCCGGCCCGCGACGCCTACGAGGTGCTCGAGATCCGGCCGGACTCCAGCGAAGCCGTTCTGAAGGCCGCGTTCCGCGCGTTAGCCGCCATCCACCACCCGGATGCGGCCGGCGGCTCGACCGTTCGCATGGCCGAGCTGAACGACGCCTATGCGCAGCTCAGGTCGCCGGATCGTCGCAGCGCCTACGATCGCGCACGCTCGCGACAGCGGGCCATGCCGTCGAGACGCCGGCGCCCTCGCGCTTCGGCGCGGCGCAGACGGAGCACGGTCGCACCCGCGGTGAGGCGCGGTCCTCGGGCGTCATCGACTTCGGCCGATACAAGGGCTGGAGCATCGCCGACCTTGCCCGCCGAGATCCCGACTACCTGCGCTGGCTCCGTCGGCACTCCTCAGGCATTCGGTTCCGCAACGAGATCGACGCCCAGCTCACCCGCACCGAGGCGGTCGCCTCGGCCGCACCGGTGCGTCGGCGTCGCCGATAGGCCCGCACCGCCGGGCGGCAGACGCGGTCGTGGACGTCAGCTTGGTCGCTCGACGGTAGGTGTATTCTCCGCTCGCTCCAGGCAACGTCAGGCGGACGGTTGCAAGTGCCCGAGCGAGCGAGGGAGAGGAATCATGAAGCGGTCGACGCCGGTATCGGCGTTCATTGGTGTTGGCGCTGGTCGTCGTGGCGGCCGGCTGCGGCAGCTCGGGCCAGAGCGCGCGCCGTCGAGCGCTGCGGCATCGGTCGCGACGAGCGCGGCGCCCTCGGCGAGCCAGGCGCCGACCGGCCTGGTGACGACCGTCGAGGAGCTGCCGAACGCCACGATCCAGATCGTCGCCACCGGCACGTTCGTCAGCCCGGAGTTCGGCGAGTTCGAGGGCGGCGGAGCCGGGCTCGGGCTTCATCATCGATCCGAGCGGGATCGCCGTGACGAACAGCCACGTGGTCAGCGGCGCGGGAACCGTCGACGTGCATGTCGGCGGCGACCCGGAGACGATCAACGCGCAGATCCTGGGCGTGTCGGAGTGCAACGACCTGGCGGTCATCGATCTCGCCGGTGACGGCTACTCGTACCTCAACTGGTTCGACGGCGACGTCACCGCCGGCATGGACGTCACCGCCGCGGGCTACCCGCTCGGCGACCCGCAGTTCACCGTCACCGCCGGCATCGTCAGCAAGGACGACTTCGTGGGCGAGACCGAGTGGGCATCGGTCGAACGCGATCATCGAGCACGACGCGCGCATCCGCCCGGGCAACTCGGGCGGCCCGCTCGTCAACGACGACATGGAGGTCGTCGGCGTCAACTACGCCGGTCGCGACGACACCGACCAGAACTTCGCCATCAGCGTCACCGATGCGCGCGACATCGTCGATGAGCTTGCCACCGGGGTCGACGTCGACTCGATCGGGATCAACGGCTACGCCGTCGTCGCCGATGACGGCACCCCCGGCATCTGGGTCGAGACGGTTCAGCCCGGCTCCGGCGCCGATGGGGCCGGCGTCACCGGTGGCGACCTCGTGACCCGCATGGCCGGCGTCTCGCTCGCGGCCGACGGCACGATGGCCGAGTTCTGCGACGTCATCCGCACCCAGGGCACGACGGGCGTCATCCCGGTCGAGGTCCTGCGCTACGCCACCTCCCAGGTGCTCCGCGGCCAGGTCAACGGCGACGCCGCTGGCCGAGGCGTTCTCCTTCGCCGAGGAGCTCGAGGACGACGCCACGGTCGAGGAGGGCACCGCCACCTACGACGAGTACGTCGTCATCACCGATGACAATGACGCCATGCAGGTCGAGGTGCCCGCCGAATGGTCCGATGTCGACGGAGCTCCCTTCACCGACGACGACGGCAACGCCGTCGCCGATGTCCGCGCCGCATCGAGTCTCGAGGACTTCATCGGCACCTGGACGACGCCGGGGATGATCTTCTCCGCTTCATCGGACTGGGCCTCCACGACGACCGTGACGGACCTCCTGGACGGTTTCGTGATCCAGCGCGGAGGGCCAATGCGACTACGAGGGTCGTGAGGAATACTCCGACCCGGCGTACACCGGGTCATACGACACCTTCACGAACTGCGGGGATGCGCTGGCGACGTACGTGATCGTCGCCGCGGAGCCTCCCGACGGGTCCTTCCTGATCCTCGTCCAGGTCCAGGCCAACGAGGAGCGCGACTTCGACGCGCTTGACCGGATCCTCGCATCGTTCCTCGTGATCGGAGAGGTCTAGCGCTGATGGCTGACGAGTCGGTCCAGGAATACATCGACGGCATCGAGCACCCGGTCCGGCAGCGCGACGCCCGCACCATGACCGATCTGATGGCGCGCGTCGACCGGTCGAGGAGCCGCGCCTGTGGGGCAAGATCATCGCCTTCGGGCAGTACCACTACAGGTACGCCAGCGGCCGGGAGGGCGACGCGCCGGCGGCCGCCTTCGCGCCGCGCAAGACCGCGACGACCATCTACGCCTCCGACGGTGTCGACCGACGTCAGGAGCTGCTCGCGAAGCTGGGCCCGCATACGACCGGCGTCGGGGTGCATCTACATCAAGGACCTCTCGACGGTCGATCTCGACGTGCTTGAGGAGATCGTCCGCCGCTCGTACGCGACGCTTACTCGCGATGCGGAGTTCACGGGGAGGGCGCGCGAAGGCAAGGGGGACGACTGAGCCCACTCCGGTAGGCTCGGCGCATGCCTCGCACCACCGCCGTCCTCGGAGCCGGCGCCCTCGGGCTGACCGTCGCCATGCGCCTCGCCCAGCGGGGCGAGCGCGTCACCGTCATCGAGCGCGAGCCCTTGCCCGGCGGCCTGGCGGCCGGCTTCGAGATCGAGCCGGGGATGTGGCTCGAGAAGTTCTACCACCACCTCTTCCGGTCCGACCGCCGGGCGATCGCCATGATCCGAGAGCTGGGGCTCGCCGGCGACCTCGGCCTGGGAGCAGCCGGTCACCGCGACGCTGGTGGACGGCCGCATGCACCAGCTCGACTCGCCAACCTCGCTTCTGCGCTTCTCCCCGCTTCCTCTCGCCGACCGAGTGCGGCTGGGTGCCGCCCTCGCCGCCCTCAAGGCCATGCCCAACCCGCGGCTGCTGGAGGGCCAGACCGCCATGGACTGGACGCGCCGATGGATGGGCGACCGCGCCTACGCCACGGTCTGGGAGCCGCTCCTGCGCGGCAAGTTCGGCGACGCGGCACCCGAGATCGCGATGCCCTGGTTCTGGGCCCGGGTCCACGACCGGACGCAGGCGCTCGGCTACCTGCGCGGCGGCTTCCAGCACCTGTACGAGCGCATGGCCGATGCGGTCCGTGCTGCCGGCGGCGAGACGCGCTTCGGCGCATCGGTCAAGGAGGTCCGGGCCGTCGACGAGCGGCCAGCTCGAGGTGGAGACCGATGACGGCGCCGAGCGTTTCGATCGCGTCGTCTCGACCTTCGCCACCCGCCTCACCGCGCGGCTGGTTCCCGAGCTTCCCGCCGAGTGGCGCGAGCGCCACGAATGGGGTCGGGCGTACGGCGCGCATTGCGTGGTGCTCGCGTTGGATCGGCCGCTCACATCGGTCTACTGGCTCAACGTCAACGATCCGGGCTACCCGTTCATGGCGCTCGTCGAGCACACGAACTACCGGCCAGCGTCCGAGTACGGCGGTCGCCACCTGCTCTACCTGGGCAACTATCGGCCGATGGACTCGCCGCTCATGACGGCCTCGCTCGACGCCATCCTCGACGAGTTCCTGCCGCCGCTGGCACGCCTCAATCCCGCGTTCGAGCGCTCATGGGTGACCGATGCCTGGGCCTTCGCCGCCCCGTTCGCCCAGCCGATCGTGACGGTCGACTACCGCGACCACATCCCGCCGTTCCACACGCCGGTCCCCGGGCTGTGGGTCGCGTCGATGTTCCAGGTCTACCCCCACGATCGCGGCCAGAACTACTCCATCGCCTTGGGCGAGCGCCTCGTCGAGCGTCTCGGCTAGGACGGCCGAAACGTCAGCGGTTATATCACTAATGCTATAACGCGTGACACCGCGAGCGGCCAGCACGAGAGGCGCATGCCGCACAGAGCGGCAACGCCTCGCAAGAACTCGCTCAGGCAGGCTGCGGTCGACGCCCGCGCAACTTCCGCTCGAGCTTGTCGCGCTGCCGGCCGATGGCCCCCATCCCGTATCGGACCAGCGTCCAGCCACGGTTGTTGAGCGTGGCCAGGTTGACGAACCGGACCCAGCGCCCGTGGACCCCGCCCGGCGGAGCCCGGTAGCGTCCGTTGATCTGGACCGTCGAGCCGCCCCACAGGAATCGGAGCTGGTACTGGAGCGACTCCGAGCCCATGGCGACGTCGCACTCGTCCTCGGTGAGGTCGATCTCCCTCAGGCCATGCTCGGGTGACAGCTCAACCGCCTTGCCGTGATCCCAGAGCCAGATCCGCGCCGGCTCCAGGCGGCCGGCGCGCTGCGCCAGCGCCAGCGTCCACGAAGGGTTGCGCCGACGGATGGTCCTCCAGAATCGATCGGCCAGGCGCGCGAGCTCCGTGATGGGCACCGATGGCGAGTCCACGAGCTCGGCCCGCCCGTCGCGAACCGCCTCGTAGTGCGGCCGGTAGCGGTCGATCGACGCCCGGCTGTCGTGCGCCGCGCCGACCGTCCACGTCTCGCCGGGATAGAGGACGACCGGCGTCGCGGCGGTCTCGGCGATCACGTCGTGCGCGGTGCCCACCTGGTTCATGGCCTCGTTGAGGTACGCGTTCTCGGTGTGGCAGAAGCGGACCATGCTCGCGAAGGGGATCGCGAATCGCGGGCGGAGGATCTCCATCTGCGACCGCAGCCGGTTGAGCATCTCATCGGCGGCCTGTCGGTGCTTGTCGGGCTGATCGGGGTTGCCGACCCAGTTCGCGTAGCTGTACTGCGACAGCAGCACGTCGATCGGCGCACCGACCTTGCGACGCAGGGCTGCGATGCGCCATCGGTACGCGAAGATCGAGTCGTTCAGGTTCAGCAGCGTGGTGTCACGCGATCGCGCGGCCATCCAGGTGTCGCCGCCGGCCTCCTCGCACCGGATCCGGAGGTCGTCCGACAGCTGGTGCCACGCACCGCCCTTGAGCTGGATGACCTTGCCGAAGCCGGCGTTGCGGCAGAAGTTGCCGATGCGGAAGTCGACCCCCTCGTGGAACATGAGGGTCAGCCGCCCCCGGACCTCGGCCGGGATGGCGAGCAGGTTCTTCGGCGCGAAGTGGTCGGGGTGCTCGTGCGAGACCCAGATGTGGGTGATGGAGGCGAAGTCCTCGTACCGGAAGGTCGTCGGAACGAGGTGCGCCCACCCGTGGTCGAAGGCGAGGCCCTCGACCCACGGATCGCTGATCAGCCGTACCCCGTCGTGTTCGATGATGAACGAGGCGTGGTTGACCCACTCGATCTTCATTCAGGCGCGCCGGGCACGAGCGTTCCCATCGGCGCCTAGCATGCAACGCCCGTCAAGGCGGGCGCCGATCGCCGGGGGGCGTTGGCTTACTGCTCGGTCGGTGCCTCCGGCGTGGCGCCCTTCGCCGCGTCGCGGCTCTTGGCGCGCTGGAGGTAGAACCAGCCGTAGGTCAGAACGGCGACGAAGAGGAGAAAGATCGGGACCAGGACCAGTGGATACACGGATGAGACCTCGAGCGAATGAATGCTTGGTCGCCAGTATCCGCGTCGGCCGACGCGATCCCATGACCCATCCGGCTCGAGCCCACCGGGACGGATGGCGTCGCACGGGATCTACTTGATTGCCCATCCGTAGGCGATGTACTTCCATCCGACGGGCGTGATCGGGGCGAGGATCGTCCGATCCACCTGCGCCAGGACACCTCGCTGCCGCTCGCCGCGGCCGAAGGCTGCGATCACGCCCGTGGCGCGCAGCTCGTGGCTGCCGAAGGCTGCGAGGAACCCCTGCATCTCGAACAGGGAGGGGTAGCGCCAGTTCGCGGCCCATGGATTGAATCGCCGGCGCATCGAGCGGTGCAGTGGCGACGCCGCCAGGTTCTCAGCGAAAAGCAGGATCCCGCCGGGCCTGAGCGCAGCGTGGATCTCGCGAAACGCCAGCTGCTGGTTCGCGAGGCTCATCTCGCCGCCGATGCCACCCACCGCGCCGATGACCGACTTGAACGCGATCACGTCGAACGCCTCTCGATACGGAATCGCGCGCGCGTCGATCTCCTGATAGGTGATGTTCGTGACGCCCTGCGACGCATGGCTCGTTCGCGCCCCGTCCATCGGGCCGACGTCGGAGCAGACCACTTCGGCGCAGCGCTCCGACAACCACAGGGAGACGCCCCCGTCGCGCGCGCCGATCTCGAGGCCGCGCTCGAATGACTCGCCGGCCACGCGCTGCTCCCAGCATCGGAGCGCCGGCCGCCAGCTGTCGATGTCCCACTCGAGGACGACCTCGTCGGAGGGGCGGTGGTGGGTGGTTAAGGGCTGCACAAGTGCATCCTACTGGTCAGGACCGCACAGGTTCCGGTGACCCTTGGCACCGATGGCGGCGGAGTTCCGCCCATATGGTCCGCGACCTGCTCTAATGGCTGCGTGTTCACCGTCCGGTTCATCCTCTTCGGGCTGATCCTGGCGCAGCTTGCCGATGCGTTCACGTTCACCATCGGGGTAAGCCGATTCGGGATCGGGCTCGAGTCGAACGGGATCGCGAGCGCCCTCTACGAGACCGCCGGGCTCGCGGGCGTCCTTGCCGCCAAGGGTGGCGTCACCCTCGCCGCCCTCGCCATCCTGGTCGCCACCGCCGACATCTACCCGCGGCTTCTGGTGTGGGGAGGCGCGGCCGCCACGAGCCTCGGACTGCTGGGCTTCGCCTCGAACACCGCCTCCATCCTCATCCTGTCCTAGGCGCCCGATAAGATCGGGGGATGTCGCGCTCCCGCCCGCTCGTCACATCGCGGCGGGCCCCCGCTCACGAGGCCGCCATTGCCGGTGCGCCGTACACCAGGCGCAGGCGCATCCATCGGGGTCGCAGCCACCCGCGCCCGAGACTCCTGCAGCTGCTGGCGACCGGAGGCAGCGGGGGCGCCCAGGAGTCGTACTCCGGCCTGCTGCTGCGGCTCGATCGCTCGAAGTACGAGGTTCGAGCGCTGTCCCTCTCGGCGGGGTCGGCCGTGCAGCGGCTGCGAGCGTTGGGCCTCACCGTTGACGTCCTGGACGACGCCGACGACGAGCTCGCCGTCCGCGATCTGACCGCCTGGCTGCGGCGCGAGGAGATCGACCTCGTCCACGCCCACATGTTCCGTGCCGAGGTCGTGGGCACGCGCGCCGCCGTTGCCGCCGGCGTGCCGGTGATCATGGCCACCGTCCACTCGTCGCGCGTCCGTTCCGACGCTGACGCGGCACTGATCGCCTCGCTCACGCCATCCATGGATCGGCTGATCGTGCCTTCGGAGGCGATCCACCGAAAGGTCGCCCGCGAGGGTCGCGAGGGAGCGCGGTTCTCGGTCGTCCCCAACGGCGTCGACCTCTCGCGCTTTGCCACGACGGTTGCGTGCACGTTCCGTCGCGAGTTCGGCGTGCCGCATGGCGCTCCCCTGGTGGGTGTCGTCGCCAGGCTCGAGGCGGAGAAGGGCCATCGCGTCCTGTTGGAAGCGTGGCCGGCAGTCGTCGCCGTGGAGCCCGAAGCGCGTCTGGCCATCGTGGGCGAAGGCTCGGCGGCGTCCGAGCTGCGCGAGGTGGCGCGGTCGCTCGGCATCGCGACCAGCGTGATCTTCACCGGGCGGCGCGACGACGTGTCGGCGCTCACCGCCGATCTCACCGTGAGCGCTCTCCCCTCGCTGCGCGAGGCCCAGGGCATCTCGATCCTGGAGGCGATGGCGCGGCGGGTGCCCGTGGTGGCCACGGCGGTGGGCGGGATTCCCGAGGTCATCACCGACGGCATCGACGGCCTGCTGGTGCCTCCCGAAGACCCGGCGGCCCTGGCGGCCGCGATCTCGAGGCTCCTGGCCGACCCGGCTCTTCGCGAGCGCATCGGCGAGGCGGGCTTCCGGACCGTGGCGGAGCGGTTCAGCATCGACGCCCAGGTGCGGCGGATCGAGCTGATCTACGACGAGGAGCTGACCCGTGCGGGCGTCCCGGTCACCAGTGAGCCCCGCTCCCCCCGCCAACGAGTGGAAGGGGAGCGCGGGGCTCTCGAGGTTCCCCCGGCCTGAAATCGGCTAGGCGGTCGCTCGGTCGCGGTCTCCCAGTCGCAGGATGGCCATGATCAGCGCGTAGATCAGCGCCCAGCCGATGATCGCCACCAGTGCGGCGACATCGAAGACGCTTCCGCCTCCCGGCGTCACCGTATCGAGGTTCAAGATGCCTCGGAACGGGGCGACGAGCGGCTCGGTCACGTTGTAGATGAAGTCGACGATCGCGTTCGACTGATTCGCCACGACGAGCAGCAGCACGATGCGCAGCGCGATCAGCACGACGATGACGCCGAACAGGAGCGAGACGACGCGCTTCACCAGGCTCATCGGTCCGGGATCGGCCGTCGTCGACGTGGTCACGTAGGTCTGCTCGCGTGTCACGGGAACCTCGCGCTCCACGACACGCGTGGTGTCGACGGCCGCGGGATCCGTGTTGGGCTGGCGAGTGGTCATGAATGTGTACCTCCGGGGCCTCCGGATGCATGACGCATGCCACCGCGCGCCCTAGTCGGTGAGCCCATGCTGGCCGATGAGCGGCACGAACACGACCGGATCGAGCTCGGTGCTGGTGAGCTCGCTGTGATCACGCACGATCACGGTCAGGAACTGGTGCTGCCGCGTGCCGACCGGCATGACGAGGCGGCCGCCGTCGGGGTCGAGCTGCTCGAGAAGGGGCTGCGGCACCGATGGACCACCGGCCGTGACAACGATGGACCGATACGGTGCGCGGCCGCGCCAGCCCTGGGTCCCGTCGGCGACGTGGATCTCGACATTGCCGTACCCGGCCCGCTCAAGGCGGGCACGAGCGCCTTCGGCGAGGGTGTCGATCCGCTCGATGCTGACGACCCGTGCCCCAAGCTCGGCCAGGATCGCCGCCTGGTAGCCGGATCCGGTGCCGACCTCGAGGATCAGCGCGTCGGCCCACCCCTCGGGAGGCCGCGCCAGCTCGGTCATGCGCGCCACGACGAACGGCTGGCTGATCGTCTGCCCCGATCCGACCGGCAGCGCATGGTCGCCGTATGGATCGGCCTCGTCGACGAAGAAGTGACGCTCGACGGTGGCGAAGGCGCGAAGCACGTCCGGGTCGCGAATGCCCCGCGCCTCGAGCTGCTCGGCGACCATCCGCGCGCGATCTCGCGCCGGGTCAGTGCCCGGCTGGGGATACGCGTAGCTCCTGGGACGGCGGCGCCGGCGCGGGATCCGCGGCCAGCGCATCGGTCAGGCGGCGGTGGTCAGACGCCGGCTTCCGAGGCGGCCTCTTCGACGGCCTCGGCGGCTTCCTCCCCCGCATCGGCGGCCTTCGAGCGAGCGCGGCCGGCACTGCCGTTGCCCGAACGGGATCTCTGGCTCGTGGCTCTCGCCGGCGCGGGCTCAGGCTCGGCGCCCATCGAGGCAGCCTCGAGGATGTTGTTCAGGAGGCCGTCGGCCTTCGCGCGCAGCATCTGTCGCGTCTGCTCGCCGCTCCGGGGTGCCATGAGGATCCCCACGACCAGCCCGACGAAGAAGAATCGAATCGCGATCCGAACGCGACTGAACATGGCGGTGGTCCCTCGTGCGAAATGGCTGAGGATGGAGAGGGCAAGAAGGATACCACCGCCGTTCTCCGTCCCGGCTGCGCCGGTCAAGGGGTGAACGGTGTATCGGTCAGTAGGCACCGGAGGTCCGATCGGCGCTGCGATTGATCAATGAATCGGTCACCAGCGAGCACGCACTGCTCGCCGACGCGCGCTTGGCGCGTATGAGGGATCGCCACATCGCTCAAACGCCACGCCTCACGCACCTCCTGCGCGTTTTGACCGATGCAGCGGTCAGCGCGAAGCGAGGGTCAGGCGGTTCACCGCGAGGCGGTCACGCCGGATCCAGAGCCAGCCGTCGCGGCCGAGCGGGGATCCGCCTCGGATGGCGCGCAGCACCTCGCGACTGGCCGCGGGCAACGTCGTCTGGATCACGCCTGCGTGAGCTCGCCAAGCCGTGCGATTGTGCCGCGAGTCCTCGACGACAATGACTAGCCGAACGGGCCGCTGATGCTTGGCCGCAAGCAGGTCCCGTTTGTCCCTCGCCGCGCGAATCTGAGCCTGAAAGTCGGCCAGGAAGCGCTCGATCTCGATGTGAAGGATCTCGTCCGGCCCCGAGATGACCACGTCGGCGGCGCGCAGGTTGCCGAGCCCAACCTCGAATGCAATCGAGAGTGAGCTGTGAGCCGTGCGGCGGAGCTGCTCAGCAATCCACAGCTGGCCTGTATCTCGGAGCGACGGCGCAGCCTGTGGGTACGCGCGAGCCCAGACCTTGAGGCCCAGCGCCGATGCGATCCGACACACCGTGTCCAGTTGGACCGCCGCGTCGCCTGCCTCGAGCCGCCGCTGGGTGCCCAACGCGACTCCGGCCAACCTCGCCACAGCTCGCATCGACATGCCTTGATTTGCGCGCGCGAGCCTCACTTCGCGGCCGAGCCCGATGGCCACGTCACGCGCCGATAGGGCCGGGTCGATGGGCGATCGTCGTGGCACCTCCTCAGCGTGCCACGCGATCCCACGTCGGCGGCTTACTGTCCCCTTAGCCTCTTTGCATGGCCGGAAGGACCGATGTCCCGCGCGTGGACGGTTGATCGGTCATTTGTCACCGGGCGGCCGATCGACGCTGCGTTAGATCGGTGCATCGGTCACTAATGAGCACGAACTGCCCGCCAGCGCCCCGTGCGCATGGGTGATCGGCAGATCGCTCAAACGCCACGCCCCACGCACCCCCCGCGCAATTTGACCGGTACAGCGTTCAACACACGTGGGGGGTCAGGCGCCGGCGAGCCAGCCGGGCTCCGGATCGCCGAACTTCTCGAGGAGGTAGTCCCGGGATGCCTTGACGGCCTTCCTCGGCTCATCCAGCGAGGCCTTGAGCTTGAAATCCTCCTTGAGCGTCTCGCCGTCGACGATCACGGTCCTCACGTTCGAGATGTCGGCCGCGCAGACGACGGCGCCTACCGGGTCGATGATCGGCGCGACGTTGACCGCGGAGCCGTCAATGATCACGACGTCGGCCTTCTTGCCGGGCGTCAGCGAACCGGTGCGATCGGCGATTCCGGCGACCTCCGCCCCGCCGAGCGTCGCCCACTCCAGGGCCTGGCGCGAGGTAATGAGGCCGGGCGACGCCGTCAGCCCGTCGAGGTCCTCGTCCCACGCGGTCTGATGCTTGCGTCCGCGCTCCGAGCCGAAGACGGCATGCATCTGCGTGAACTGGTCGGCGGAGGCGGTGGTCGCGACGTCGGATGACAGGCCGATCGGCACGTTGTATTCGAGCGCCGTCACCGCGGGCGCCCAACCGTGGCCCATCTGGATCTCGATCTGCGGAGCGAAGCTGACATTGCCGCCCGAGTCGCGCACGAGTGCCCACTCCTCGTCCGTGAAATGCGAGGCATGGACGTACGTCGTGCCGGGGAGCAGGAGGTCCATGTCGCGCAGCGCGGTGATCTGGCCCTTGGTGTAGCCGAATCGGTCCATGGCGACGTGGACGGTGATGTTGATGCCGAGCTCCTTCGCCAGCTCCCAGTCGTGGCGGACGACGTCGGGCTTGCAGAAGCCAGGTCCGCGGGTGGCGAGGCCCATGGTGATCCGGCCGTCGTCGGAGTTGAAGTACTGCTTCCGGATCCGGCGCGCCTCGTCGCCGTCCGAGGTGAGCTCGCTGCCGGCGAAGTCGGGCCCGAACCACCAGTCCTGGAGCGACGTGTTCGGGAACCCGTACGCGAACTCGGAGCGGATGCCCGATTCCTGGAGTCCGCGGATCGCCTCGTCCGCGTGGGCCGGCGTGTTCATGATGTGAGACCAGTCGACGAGCGTCGTGATCCCGGCGTTGATGCACTCCAGCGCGCCCCACAGGTTCGACGAGTACACGTCATCGGGCCGGTAGTGCGGCGCGAACTTGTCGAGAATCGAGCCGAAGTACGTGATCAGCGCGAAGTCGGGCGCGCACGTCCGGATGCAGGTTTCCCACGTGTGTCGGTGCGAGTCGATGAAGCCGGGAATGACGATGTCGCCGGACGCGTCGATGACCCGTGCGTCATCGGCTGCCAGGTCTGGGCCGACCGCGGCGATCTTGTCGTCCTCGATGAGGACGTCCGCCTTCGGCAGCTCGCCGAGGTCGGGGTCCTGGGTCAGCACGATTCCGCCGCGGATGAGGATTCGCTCAGTCACAGGTGCGGTCTCCTTCTTCAGCCGATGGTGGTCACGGTTGCGCTGAGATGGTTCGCCGTGGTCAGGTCGTCGCCCCCTCCTTCGCCGCCTCGCGCAGGTTGACGGCGACGACCGATGCGTCCCGTTCGCCGCCAAATCGGGCGCTCGCCTGGCCCATCATCTCGAGGTTGACGCGCGCCTGGTCCATCGGCACGCCGAGGCGATCGGCGAGATCGAGAGCGAGGCGGAGGTCCTTCGACGCCAGGTCGAGCGAGAAGGTGACCGGCGTGTTCTCGGGATCCACGAACGAGTCGCGCTTGTAGCCGACGAATGGCGCCCCCGCGGCCGATCCGACAAAGAAGTCGTACGCGACGTCCCGCTCGATGCCGGCCCGCTCGGCGAGGATGAGCGCCTCGCTCAGGCTGTTGTTGAGCGCGAAGATCAGCAGGTTCACCGACAGCTTCAGGGCGGCGCCGGATCCGAGGGGGCCGACGTGGGTCACCGCGCGGGCCACGAGGTCGAGGGCCGGTCGCGCCCGATCGAGGTCCTCGGCCCGGCCGCCGGCCATGATCGTGAGCTGGCCCGACTCGGCCAGCACCGTGCTGCCGGAGACCGGGGCATCCAGGATCCC
Organism: uncultured Chloroflexia bacterium; assembly: GCA_963828485.1. Lineage (GTDB taxonomy): Bacteria > Chloroflexota > Limnocylindria > QHBO01 > QHBO01 > JACDBZ01. The sequence goes on along the minus strand of CAWHEV010000009.1, from coordinate 561,841 downwards.
CGAGCCGGTTGCCCGGACGGCGTCCTCGAACGGCGCGATCGTGTCCGGCGGCACCGTGCTCATGTCGACGAGGACGCCGCCGTCATGGGCGCCGGCCGCCAGTCCGTCCGGTCCGTCCCACATCGCGGTGACCGCGGGGCCGTCGGCGAGCATCGTGATCGCCACGTCGGAGCCCTCGGCCGCGGCCTCGGCGTCTCCGCCACCGTCGCGCCCAGCTCAGCGGCGAGTGCCCGTGCCGGCTCGAGCGATCGATTGTGGAGGGTCAGCTCGACGCCCCCGCGCGCGAGAGAGCGAGCCATCGCCGACCCCATCCGCCCGCAGCCGATGATCGCCACGCGGATTGCCATCACGCGGTCGCTTCGAGCGTCGCCCGCACGGTGGTCGCGATCCGCTCGGCGGACGGCATCTGGGAGTCCTCGAGGATCGGGTTCGCGGCCAACGGGACGTGTGGGGTGGTGATCCGCACCACGGGTCCGTCGAGCGAGTAGATCGCTTCCTCCGCGACGATCGAGACGACCTCGGCGCCCCAGCCGGCGAGCCTGGGGTTCTCCTCCACGGTGAAGAGCCGCTGCGTCTTGCGGACGGAGCCCAGCACGGTCGTCATGTCGAGCGGCACGAGGGAGCGCAGGTCGATCACCTCGAGGCTGATTCCCTCGGCGGCCAGCACCTCCGCCGCGGCCAACGCCCGCGGCACCATGGCGGCCAGCGCGACGACGGTCGCATCGGTCCCTTCGCGGACGACCCGGGCGGCACCGAGCTCGTCGACCAGCTCGCCGTCCGGAACCTCTGCCTTGTCGGCCAGGAGCGCCTTGTGCTCGCAGAAGATCACCGGGTCCGGATCGCGGATGGCCGCGGCCATCAGCCCGACCACGTCCGCCGGGTTCGACGGCGCCACGACCTTCAGGCCGGGAATCGCCATGGCCCACGTCTCGATGCTCTGGGAGTGCTGCGCGCCGAAGCGCAGCCCGCCGCCGTTGGCCGTGCGGATCACGAGCGGCAGCGCGACCTGGCCATCGGTCATGTAGCGGGTCTTGGCGATCTGGTTGGCCACCATGTCCCACGCGACGCCGAAGAAGTCGCTGAACATGAGCTCGGCCACCGGGCGCAGGCCGGTCATGGCCGCCCCCATCGCCGCGCCGATGATCGCCTGCTCGCTGATCGGCGTGTCGCGTACGCGCTCGGGGCCGAAGCGGTCGAGCAGCCCCTCCGTGGTCTTGAAGACCCCTCCGGCGGCGCCGATGTCCTCGCCCAGCATGACGACCGATGGGTCGCGATCCATCTCCTGCGCGATCCCGTATGCCACCGCCGATCGGTACGTCATCTCCGCCATGTCGAGCCTCCATCGGCCCAGACCTGGGTCGTCGCCGTCGCGAGATCCGGCTCGGGGGCCTCGCGCGCCGCCGACTCGGCGGCGGCCACCTCGGCCCTGATCTCGTCGTCGATGGCGTCGAGCGCCTCGGCCTCGATGCCCGCGTCGAGCAGTCGTTGCCGGTGCGCCGGGATCGGGTCACGGGCCAGCCAGGCCTCGACCTCTTCAGCCGGTCGGTAGGTCCCCGGATCGGCGCGCGAGTGGCCGCCGTGGCGGTAGGTGACCGCCTCGACCAGCGCCGGGCCGCCGCCGGACCGAGCCCGGTCGATCGTGGCGCGCGCCATCTCGAACACCGCCTCGACGTCGTTGCCGTCAACCACCAGCGGCTCGAGCCCATAGGCAGAGGCGCGGTCCGCGGCCGGCCGCTCGACCGCGGTCACGGAGCCGATCGGCGTGTACTCCATGTACTGGTTGTTCTCGCACACGAAGACGACGGGCGCCTTCCATACGGCCGCCAGGTTGAGCGCTTCGTGGAAGGCTCCGATGTTCGTCGTGCCGTCGCCGAAGAAGCAGACCGCCACCTGGCCGGAGCCGCGGTACTGGGCCGACCAGGCGGCGCCGACCGCGATCGGCAGATGGGCGCCAACGATGGCGTAGGAACCCATCGCCCCGTGCTCGACGCTGGTCAGGTGCATCGAGCCGCCCTTGCCGCCCATGAGGGCGCCCTGCTTGCCGACCAGCTCGAGGAGGATCGGCGTCATCGGGACGCCGCGGGCGAGGGTGTGGTTGTGGCCGCGATACGTGCAGAACGTGTAGTCGTCGTCGCGCATGGCGGCGCCGAATCCTGAGGCGACCGCCTCCTGGCCGATGCCGAGGTGGGTCGTGCCGCGCACGAGGCCGGCCAGGAACAGCTCGTGGGTGCGCTGCTCGAAGAGCCGGCACGCGACCATGGTGCGATACATCCGCAGGCGGAGGTCGCGGTCGAGCTCGCTGGTCGGAGCGGAGGCGGTGTCGGTCATCGGTCGATCAATACGGGTTGGCCACGAAGAGCTCCTGGGACGGGAAGCGGGTGATCACCTGTGGTCCCTCGGCCGTGATCACGACCTCCTCCTCGATCCGCGCCGCCGAGTAGCCGTCCTTGGCCGGGCAGTACGTCTCGAGCGCGATGACCATGCCCTCCTTCAGCTCGATCGGGTTCGCCAGCGAGTTGAGACGGCTGATGATCGGACGCTCGTGGAGGAAGAGCCCCACGCCGTGGCCGAACTGGAGCCCGAAGCACTCCATCTCCGAGTCGAACCCGAACTCGTTCGCCTTCGGCCAGACCGATGCGACCTTGTCGGTCGTCACGCCGGGCTTCATGAGCTCGATGCTCTTGTCGATCCACTCTCGCGCCCGCTTGTACGCGTCGCGTTGCGCGTCGCTGGCTCTGCCGACCACGAAGGTGCGGTAGTAGCAGGTCTTGTACCCGACGAAGGTCTGGATGATGTCGAAGAACGCCTGGTCGCCGGGACGGATCAGCCGATCGCTGAACACGTGCGGGTGCGGGCTGCACCGCTCGCCGGAGACCGCGTTGATGTTGTCGACGTGCTCGCGAGCCCATGTCGAACAGGGCCTTCGTCACCTCGGCAACCAGCTGGCTCTCGCGGACGCCGGGCTTGAGCCGCTCGGCGATGAGCTGGTACGCGCCGTCGACCATGGCGCACGCGATGTTGAGCAGCATGATCTCGTCGGCGGATTTCACCTCGCGCGCGTCGAGCATGGTCTGCTGCCCGTCGCGGACCGTGATCTTCTCGGCTTCGAGGGCGGCGAGCATCGGCGGCTCGACGATGTCGACCCCGACCGGCATGTCGGCCACGCCCTCGGCGCGCAGGATCTCGGCGATCTCCCTGGCGGCGCCGGCAAAGAGGCCGGCTTCGGGGGCGACCGCCCCGCGAAGCCCGATCATCCCGCCGCGGATGTTCTCCTCCGGCAGCCACGGGCAGTACAGGCGATGGTGCTTCGCGGCGGAGCCGAAGTCCCACAGATGCGGCTCGCCACCACGGGTGAGGAGCGCGAAGCGGGTCATCTTGTCCCGCGCCCACTCCCCGATGTGGGTGCTCGTCACGTAGCGGATGTTGTTGAAGTCGAAGAGCAGCAGCGCCCCGAGCTCGGAGGCCTCGAGTGCCTCGCGCGCACGCGCGAATCGATAGGTGCGGAGCCGCTCGGTGTTGACGCGCTCCTCCCAGTCGACGTTCATGAGGCCCGGCGAAGCGATTGGTCTCGACATCGGCAGCGTCCCCTTCGTTGGCATCGTCCGCGGGTGGGGTGTTGAGCGGTGCTTCAATATTAGAGCAGCCGATCACGCACACAAGCGGGACCCCGCTCGCCGTGGTCTTGACGGTGCTCCGCCAGTGTTCAATGGTGTTGGAACCCAACGATGGAGGCTGACGACGGAATGACCACCCACGCGTCCCGGGTCGACTGGTCGTTTGCCGACGAGCCGATGGAGACATCGGCCACGTCGCACGGCCTCGCGCGCCAGGTGGTGGTGGGACCGACGCACGGGGCGGTCCACACGGAGCTTGCCGTCGGAGCACTGGGCCCGGGCGGTTGGCTTCAGCGCCACTTCCACTCGTTCGAGGAAGCGCTCTACGTGCTGGCCGGCGAGCTGCTTGTCGAGATCGACGGGCATGCCCATCGGCTGGTGGCGGGTGACTACACCCTGATGCCCGTCGGGACCTGGCACACGCTCGGCAACGCGGGCGTCGACCAGGCTCGATGGCTCTCGGTCAACTCGCCGCTGCGTCTCGCCCCGGACGCGGGCCGAAGGGACACGTTCTTCGCTCCCGAGCCCTTCGACCTCGGTGGGCTCGACGCCGTGGCGGAGCGGCCCGCGTTCGGCGATCCCCGCCTGCGATGGGTCGGCCACTACGACGGCACACCCCCGCAGGCAGAGGCGCTGGCCCTTGCCGACCCGGCGCGCGGCCGGCGTGTCGCGGGCCGGGACACGGCGCTCGTCGTGTACAGCGGCATCAGCGTGAAGATGCTCGTGGACCGGGTCTTCGGCGCCGAGCTGCTGACGATGTTCACCGTCGACTATGAGCCGGGCGGTGCCGCACAGGTGCACGACCACCCGTTCGAGGAGGCCTACTTCTTCCTCGACGGCGAGATCGAAGCTGAGCTCGACGGCCAGACGCAGATCATCCGGGCGGGGGACGTCGTCTTCTCGGGGGTCGGATCCACGCACGGCTTCTTCAACCAGGGCCAGGGCCGCGTGCGCTGGATCGAGACCCAGGCGCCGCAGCCGCCCGAGCGGCACTCGTACCGATGGGTGGACGACTGGCGACGCTTCGAGATGGATGTTCCGGAAGGAGGCCGATAGGTGGCAGGGGAAGGAGCCGTCGTCGTCATCGGCGGTAGCTCGGGCTTGGGACGCGCGTCGCCGAGCACTACGCCGGCGCGGGGCGCGAGGTCGTCATCAGCTGCCGGGATGACGAGCGCGGCGCGTCAATCGCCGCCGAGATCGGCGGACGGACGCGATCGGTCACGCTCGATCTCGAAGAGCCGACCGGAATCAAGACGGCGCTGGCGGACGTGGGTCCCGTCGACTACCTGGTGATCTGCGCCATCGATCGGGACGACAACAAGATTCGCGAGTACGACATCGAGGCCGCCATCTCCCTCGTGACCCTGAAGCTCGTCGGCTACACCGAGGTGATCCACACGCTCCTCGATCGGCTCGGTGACGACAGCGCCATCGTGCTGTTCGGCGGGCTCGCCAAGGACCGCCCGTACCCCGGCTCGACCACGGTCACCACCGTCAACGGGGGCATCGTCGGCATGGTCGTGACGCTCGCGACCGAGCTCGCGCCGATGCGCATCAACGCGATACATCCGGGCATCGTGGGGGACTCGCCCTTCTGGGCGGGGAAGCCACTCGATCACATCGTTGCCCGAACCCCTACGAAGCGCCTGGTCCAGATGGCCGACATCGTGGGCGCGGTGCGCTTCCTCCTGGAGAACCGCTCCGTCAACGCGATCGACCTGCGTGTCGATGGCGGCTGGATGATCATGTAGCCGTGCCGAGCCGAGACGCGGTCCGCACCTTCGAGCCGGACTACCCCGAGGTCGGCGAGCGGCTCCGCGCACGACGCCGCGCGCGGGGCCTCAGCCTGCGCGAGCTCGCCACTCGGCTGGGTGTCTCTCCCAGCCTCATCTCTCAGATCGAACGCGGGCGCGCGCGACCGTCGGTGAGCACGCTGTTCGCGATCGTGACCGAGCTCGACGCCTCGCTGGATGAGCTCCTCTTCAACGACGAGCGACCACAGGCCGCGCCCTCCAGCCCGGACGCCGAGGGATCCCAGCGCCAGGCGCGGCCATCGCCGGTCCAGGAGGCGGCGACCCGCCATCGGATCCGCCTCGCGTCGGGCGTCGTCTGGGAACGCCTCACCACCGTCTCGGAGCCGGGGGTCGAGTTCCTGTTCGTGGTCTACGACGTGGGTGGGTCGTCCAGCCCCGACGACACGTACCAGAGCCACTCCGGCCACGAGTGGGGCTACGTCATCAGCGGCGTGCTCGAGGTGATCATCGGCTTCGACCGCCATGTGCTCCAGCCCGGCGATGCCGTGTCGCTCGACTCCAGTGTTCCGCATCGGCTGGCGAATATCGGCGACACGCCGGTACACGCCATCTGGTTCGTCATGGGTCGCGACGCCGATCCACGGCGCATCGACCACGCGAGCTCCTAGGCGATACCGAGCACGCCCTGGCGCAGCTCGTCGTTTGCCAGCAGATCGGCGGCCGGGCCCTCGAGTGAGATCCGCCCCTCGGACAGCAGGTAGCCGCGGTTCGAGATCTCCAGCGCCCGCTCGACGTTCTGCTCGACCAACAGGATGCTCACGCCGGCGCGGTTGATCTCGCCGATCGCGTCGAAGACGCTGTCCACGATGACCGGGGCGAGTCCGAGCGACGGCTCGTCCATGAGCAGGAGCTGGGGCCGTGCCATGAGCGCCCGACCGATGGCGAGCATCTGCTGCTCCCCGCCGCTCAGCGACCCGGCCTGCTGCTTCTCCCGTTCGGCGAGTCGCGGGAACAGGGTCCGGACCCACTCGAGCGACTCCGCGTGGAACTGGCGCGCCCCGCGCCGAAACGCGCCGAGATCCAGGTTGTCGCTCACCGTCAGACCGGGGAAGATCCGCCGGCCCTCGGGGACGATCGCCACGCCTGAGCGGCAGACGAGGTGGGCGGGCTGCCCAGCGACATCGTTCCCGCCGATCCGCACCGAGCCCCCGGTGATCGGCAGCATGCCGGCGATCGAGTGGACGAGCGTCGTCTTCCCCGCGCCATTCGATCCGACGATGCACACCACCTCGCCGTCGGCGACGGTCAGGTCGACGTCCCACAGCGCATGCGCCTCGCCGTATCGGACGTCGAGCTGGCGGACCTCAAGCACGAGCGGAGCCCTCCTGCGGGCGGCGGCCGAGGTAGGCGCGGATGACGGCCGGATCGCGCATGACCGTGGCGGGCTCGCCGTCGGCCAGCGTCCGGCCCTGGTCGAGCACGACGATCCGCGTCGCCAGCTGGTTGACCACCCGCAGCAGGTGCTCGACCAGCACGATCGCGATCCCGGAACCATGGATCCGTCGCACGACGTCCACGGCGTTGTCGACCTCCACCGGGTTGAGCCCAGCCAGGGCCTCGTCGAGCAGCAGCACTCGGGGCCGGGTTGCCAGCGCGCGCGCCATCTCGAGCAGCTGGCGCTCGTGAAGGTTGATCTCGGACGGGAGGGCATCCGCCTGCGATTCCAGCCCGACCAGGGCGAGGTGCTCCTCGGCATCGCGGCGCGCCCCCTCGAGCCCGGTGGCCGAGCGGCCGAACATGATGGCCATCGCCACGTTGTCGCGGACCGTCATCGACGCGAAGGGTCGAGGGATCTGGTACGTCCGTGCCACGCCCACGTGCGCGATCCGGTGTGGTGGGAGCGCACCGATGTCGTGACCGTCAACCAGGATCGTTCCGCCGCTCGGGCGGAACGCCCCGGCCATGAGGTTGACGAGCGTCGTCTTGCCCGACCCGTTCGGGCCGACCAGGCCGACCAGCTCGCCCTCTCGGACGGTGAGCGACACGCCGTCGAGCGCCCGCAGGCCGCCGAACCGCTTCGTCACCTCCGTGCAGACCACGATCGGCTCACCGATGTCCGGCACCGATCCGGCCGTTGCCGCGACCGCCGCCTCAGGCATGGGTCCCGGCTGCGACTCGGGCACCGGCTCCGCCTCCGGCCCCACCGGCTCGATCGACTCCGGGAGGGCGCGTCGGCGCAGGCCGGGCAGGAACGAGACAACCGCTGCGGAGAGCATCCCGACAGCCAGCCAGTCGACAGGGTCGCCCCACACGCGCGTGACTGCCAGCACCGCGGGTACGCCGATGATGACGAGCAGCACCGGCACCAGCCGCCGGCGCATCCGCGGCACGATGCCCTCGGGGGCGAGGATGACGAAGAGGACGAGGATCGAGCCGAGGACGATCAGGCTGTACCCCTCGAACCCGGCCGCGGCCAGGCGGTCACGCAGCGTGACGATGAACAGGGCACCGACGGCGGGGCCGAGCCAGTGCAGCCGCCCGCCCAGGACGCTCATCACGATCACGAAGAGCGGCACCGTCAGGTTGAAGGTGCCTTCCACCGTGACGTAGCCGACCTGGAGGGCCGCGACGCTTCCGGCCATCCCGGCGATGAAGGCGGTGATGGCGATGGCCACCATCTTGTTCCGGAAGGTCGGTACGCCCAGCCCTTCAGCCACGTTCTCGGCATCGCGGATGGCGAAGAGGGCCCAGCCCAGGCGTGTGCGCTGTGCAACGTACGCGACGATCACGGCGATGGCCGCGATGCCGAGGCTCAGCAGGAACGCCAGGTCCTGGAAGCCGTCGAGCTGGTCCGGGATGTCGGGGACCGGCACGGTGATTCCCTGGCCGCCATCGATCGATGGGTTGAGCCGAGCGATCGGGGCGAGGATGAACGGAATGGCGAGGGTCAGGAGAGCGAACACTTCGCCCCGCAGCGATCGAAGCCGGAAGGCCACCAGCCCGACCAGCAGCCCGAGGATGGCGGCCAGACCGCCAGCCAGGGGCACCGTCGCGAGGAAGTTCCAGTCGTGCCGGCCGGTGAGGACGGCGGTCACGTACACGCCGACGCCGAAGAAGCCGCCCTGGCCGAAGCTGAAGTAGCCGCTGTAGCCGGACAGGATGTTCCAGCTCGTGGCCAGCGCTGCCCAGAACAGCACCAGCGTGCCGAACGTGAGAAGGAAGATCGGCAGGTCGAACGCCTGGCGCACCCATGGCAGCGCCGCCAGCCCGACGATGCCGAGGCCGATGCCGGCCAGCCCCCGCCACCTCATCGGTGGCCCCCTCGTCGCGGCAGCAGGCCGTTTGGCCGGAACAGGAGGGCCAGCACCACGAGGGAATAGACGATCAGGGGCGCCGCGACCGGGGACCACGCGACGGAGACGACGCCGGCGACGCTGCCAACCAGGGTCCCGGCCAGCAGCGTGCCGAGCACGTTGCCGATGCCTCCCAGGATGACCACGGCGAAGACGACCCCGAACCACTCGAGGGCGGTCGTCGGCGTGAGCGACCCGCCGATGGCGAATAGCGAGCCGGCGACCGCGGCCGTCGCCCCGGCAGCCCCGGCCAGGAGCATCCCGAGGCGGCGATGATCGATGCCGAAGGCCGATGCGATCTCCGGGTCCTCGCCGAAGGCGCGCAGCGCTCGCCCGACGAAGGTGCGCTCGAGCACGACGTGGATGCCGATGACGAGCGCGATGGCGCTCACCGATGCGACGAGCGTCGGGATCGGGAAGACGAGCGGGCCGATGGTCAGCGAGCCGGTGGCGTAGGGGTTGACATCGGCCGTCATGCGCCGGAAGTCGGCGCTCCAGACGTTGCTGATGAGCTGGATGGCGATGATGAGGAGGCCGAAGCTCACCAGCAACGAGTTCAGCTCGCTGACCCCGAACCGCTGGAACCCCCACTGGATGGCCGCACCGATGACGAACATGACCGGGACCGTGACGAGGACGGTGAGCAGCGGATCGACGCCCGCGTTCGTCGCCAGCGAGTAGGTCAGGTACCCGCTCAGCAGGACCAGGGCGAAGTGAGCGAGGTTGATGATCCGCAGCATTCCCCAGGTCAGCGAGAGCCCGATCGCCATAAGGGCATACAGGCCTCCGACCAGGGCCCCGGCGAGCGCCGACTGGACGAAGATCACAGCGCGATGAGTATGCGGCTGGGGCCCTTCGGCGCGCGGTGCCGGAGGGCCCCGTGGCGGGCCAGCGTCTACGGGCCCTGGAGCTCGGCCGCGGCGATCTCGTCCGGCCAGACCATCAGCCAGTCACCCTCCTGGATCTGCTTGATCCCCTGATCGCTGGGCCAGAAGTTGTTGTCCTCCACGTTGAAGGCCAGCTGGCCGTGGAAGGTCGTCTCGGCCCCGCTCTCGTGGAGCGCGTCGCAGATCGCATCGTGCTCGAGGCTGCCCGCAGCCTCGACGCCGGCGGCGAGGATCTCCCACGCCGTCCAGGAGCTGGCCGCCTGGGTCTCGAACACCGTGTACGGCAGATCCTCCTCCTCGGCCCTGGACTGGAACTCCTCCACGATGGCGCGAACCTCGTCGCCCATGGCCTCGAGGATCGGCTCGTTCGGCTCGAAGACCGAGACCGACAGGTGGCCGGTTGCCGCATCGCCCAGCCCGAGGAGCGGTCCCGGAGCCGGGAACAGGCTGAACATGATCGGCGGCTGGTAGTTGAGCTGCTCGAGCGCCTCGATGAGCCCGACGGACTCGATGCCGAGCGAGTTCATGATCACGGCGTCGGCATCGGCGTCGACGACCTGCTGGGCGATCGAGGCCCACTCGGTGTTCCCGGGCGGGTACGGGATGTCGGCCGCGACCTCGATGCCGCGATCCTCGGCGATGGTCAGCACGCCCGGGTCGTCGTCGACATCGGGAAGGCCGCGGGTGATGAAGTCGGTCGACCCACCCTGGTTGGTGACCACCGTGATCGACGCCGGCGGATTCTCGAGGCTCTCGAGCGCGTCGAAGAGCTCGTTCGGCATGAACACGTTCGGCTCCGGTCCGAGAGACCATGCCGGGAACTGGCACTCGTAGGTCATCAGGGGGGCGTGGACGGCGGTGTGCTGGGGCAGGACGAAGCCATGCCGCTCGGCGGCACCCATGGCGGCGACGATGTTCGGGGTCGCGTACGGACCGATGATGAGGTCGACGCTCTCCTGGGTGATGAGCCGGTCATAGAGGGGACCCACGTTGTCGCCGACGGACTCGTCGTCCAGCAGCACCCACTCGACGGGACGCCCGAGCAGACCGCCCGAAGCATTCAGCTGCTCCACGAACTGCTCGCCGGCGATGCGGTGCAGCGCCGCCGTGGCGGCGAAGGGACCCGTCAGCGACAGCGTCGACCCGACCACGATCGGCTCACCCGATGGCGCAGCCGCACTTTCGGGCGCATCGCTGGCCGCTCCCGCGCTCTCGGGCGCACCGCTGGTGGCCGCCGACGGTGACGTCTCGGTCGACCCGCACGCGGCCATGGTGAGTACAAGCAGCAACGCGATCAGTGCTCCGGGAATCGAATGCCTGTGCATGTCGCCCATCCTCCATCCTCGGTTGGCTTGCGTGGCCATCGGGAGCCCCGGGTACCGCGCAATTGTAACGACACTGCACAACAGGCCCAAGTCCCATGCAGTGCCATTCTTTGCTCAGAGCGCGTCGATCGCGTGCACGCCGGCGCTGTGGAGGCCGAGCGTGGTCAATGGCGCTGCACACCCGCCATCTGCACGCTCTGGCGCTCAACCGGCGGACTGGCTCAGGGTGCGGGCAGCGCCGTGTCGGGCAGCTGACCAGCGCCGGATGTCGACGGATAGGTGTACCCGAGCGACAGCACTTGTCGACCGAGGTGGACCTCCCACGTACCGGTGTGGAGGATCTGAGGGTCCTGATCGGTCAAGGCGCTGAAGCGCTCGAATCGGTACTCGAGCGTGCCCGGAACGAGCTCGACGGTCCACTCGTACGTCGTGGCGCTGCAGGTGACCTGGTCGGCCAGACCCTGGCCGCATGCGATCACTGGGTGCTCGCGTGGTCCACCCGCGATCACCTGTGTCTGGCACCACTCGTCCGGGCACTGAGACCAGATCACGAAAGCGTCGTCGGAGTCCACCGGGCCGGTCAAGGTCACCCGGAAGACAACCTCGCCGGTCGTCGTGCCGATCTCCTCCGCGGCAGCCGGCGTCACGACGCCAAGAACAAGGATCGTGGCGAGGACGACACGAAGGGCTGACAGGATGCGGGCGATGGGCGGCATGCGTGGGCTCCCTGTGCTGGGCGAGTTACGTCGATGACGCAGCGACCTCCCCGGAGGTTGCGGACCGCGCTACTCCGGGCGCACCCGTTCGCGGTGGCCGGCCTTGAGGGCAGTGACCGTCTCGGCGATCCGCGTCGCCCGTGCCTCGGGCCGCCGCGCACCGTCGATCCACGTCATGTAGCCCTTCCGGTAGAAGGTCGCGAGTGACTCGAAGAAGCGTCGCGCCTTCGGCTCGGCTCGGAGCGCATCGGCCACGTCGGTCGCGATCGAGTCCAGCTGCGGCCCTTCCAAGTGGAGGCTGACCTGGACCGTTGCGCCCGGTCCGACTCGAGGATCGCGGCACCATGACGGACCGAGCTCGAGGCTGGGCGCACCGTCACCCGGCGTCACGGTGGCACGCATCGGATAGCGCTCGATGCTGCCGGCGAGATACCAGCGATCCCGGTCGCCCCAGACCTCGGCCGGGTCAAACGGCAGCGCGATCGAGATCCCGCCTCTCGGCCGAGCGGTTGAAGTGGCCGTGAAGGTCACGGTCCGCGTCACTCGCCGGCCTGTTCGCCGAGCCCGTACTCCCGGATCTTGTCGTACAGCAGGCGTCGGTAGATCCCGAGCTCCTCGGCCGCCTTGGTCCGGTTTCCGTTGGCGCGATCCAGCGCCTCGACGATCAGCTGGCGCTCCAGCTCGCCGACCCGCTCCTTGAACATCCCCTTGCCCCGTCCGCCGTTGCGGCCCTTGCCGTTCGAGTTCGGCCCCGGTAGCTCGGTGAAGGCGAGGTGCTCGACGGTGATCGGGTTGCCGCGTGACAGGACCACCGCGCGCTCGATGGTGTTCTCGAGCTCACGAACGTTGCCCGGCCAGTCGTGCTCGACGAGCTGCGCCAGGGCGTCCTCGCTGACCGTGGTGGGAATGGCGCCCGGCGCATGCCGGTACTTGACCAGGAAGTGCTCCACCAGCGCCGGGATGTCGTCGCGGCGCTCGCGCAGGGGCGGCATGTCGATGTGAATGACGTTGAGGCGGTAGTACAGGTCCTCGCGGAAGCGACCGCCCTCGACCTCGGCCACCAGGTCGCGATTCGTCGCGGTGATGACCCGGATGTCGACCTTGATCGGCGTGTTGGAGCCGATGCGCTCGAACTCGCGCTCCTGGAGGATGCGGAGCAGCTTGGTCTGCGTGGCCAACGTCATCTCGCCGATCTCGTCGAGGAAGATCGTGCCCTGGTTGGCCGTCTCGAATCGGCCCTTGCGCATGGCCATCGCACCGGTGAAGCTGCCCTTCTCGTGCCCGAAGAGCTCGGTCTCGAGCAGGGTCTCGGGCAGTGCGGCGCAGCTGACCTTCACCAGGGGATGCGGGTTGCGCACGCTGGCGCGGTGGAGCGCCTCGGCCACGAGCTCCTTGCCGGTGCCGCTCTCGCCGGTGATGAGCACCGTCGCGTCCGACGAGGCGACCTTGCCGATCAGCTTGAAGACCTCGAGCATCGGCTTCGAGCTGCCCACGATGCGCTCGCGCTCGGCGGCGCTCTTTCCGAGCTCCAGGCGCAGCGCGCTCACCTCGGTGCTCAGGTCGACGTGCTCGAATACGCGCTTCAGCGTTGCCAGGAGGTCGTTGACCTCGAAGGGCTTGGTCACGTAGTCGTAGGCGCCGTGCTCCATGGCCTGGATCGCCGTCGAGCTGCCGCCGAAGGCGGTCATCACGATGACCTCGAGCTCGTCGTGCTCGCGCCTCAGCTGCTTCAGCACGGCGAGGCCGTCACGATCCGGGAGCTGGACGTCCATCAGGACGAGCTGGGGACGCTTCTTCTCATCGGCCACGACGTCGAGTGCCTCGGCGCTCGTGGAGGCGAGGATCGTCGTGTAGCCGGCTTCGTTCAGAAGGTCCTTGAGCAGGTCTCGGACCTCGTTGTCATCGTCGACGACGAGGACGCGATGGGAGCTCGAACTCGAATTGGCCTTGGAGCGGTTCGCCACCGGTGCTCCTCCGTGGTGGGCATGCTCGGTCTCGGCTGTCGCGTCGTGCGCGAGGGCCCATTCGTCGGCGTGACTGCTCGCTCGGTCGAGTATAGGAGCCGTCCGCTATCCGTACAAGTCGGGCGGGACGCTACTGGTCGGCCGACGCCTCAGCCGTCGCCGATGCCTCGACGGACTCCGGTGGCTCGATCGATCCCGACGCCTCAGCCGATGCCGACGGTTCAGCTGAGCCCTCGGCGGAGCTCGACGCCTCCGCTGAGCCGGAGGCCGCCGCAGATGCGGACGGTGAGGGCAAGGGCGTCTCCTCGGGCGCGAAGCGCGAGGGGATCCCGAGCAGCGAGAGCACGATGATGAGCACGAAGATCCCGACGACGATCGCGATCCACGGCACGGCCAGCCGGTCCTCGCGTGGCGGCAGGGCGCCTCGATAGCCGGTCTCGCGGGGCGCGCGGCCCGGGTCGTTGGTCGTCATCGGTCGAAGGGGTCTCCGTCTGGTGGTCGTATCGCCGCCTTGGCTGTCACCTGAGCGAGGACGGTCGACAGCCGCGCCGCGGAGCTTCGAAGCCGCTCCTCGGCCTCAGCGACCGTCTGGCGAGCCGCCGCGATCCGCTCGCGCTCGGCCCGCACGGCGTGCACCGATGTGACGGCGAGCGTCCAGGCCAGGAGCGCCAGCGAGACGATCACCACCCCGACGAGGATGGCGACCGCGAGGTCGAGGATCAGTCCCAAGGCGCGCGAAGGGTAGCACGCGCGGCGATCACCGAGCGTTGCGCATGGCGGGGATCAGCAGGCCGCTCGCGCCGGCAAGGGCGCAGATGCCGCCCGCGATCACGAGAACCACGTCTGCGCCGACGAGCTCGGCCAGCCAGCCCGACAGGCCCATCGACAGGGCGATGGCGCCGAACACGAGCGCCTGCCTGCTCGAGATCACCCGACCCATGAGGCGCTGTGGCGTGCGCTGCTGGAACAGGGTGATGGTCGGGATGATGAAGAGCATGTTGAACAGGCCGACGAACGAGAAGAGGCCGATCGCCACGAAGGGATCCTTGACGAGCCCGGCGGTCACCAGGGAGAGGCCCATGCCCACGAAGCCGGCGATGATCATCGGCCCCTTCGCGATGCGCTCGCCGATGGCCCCGACCGCAAGCCCGCCGACGACGCTGCCGATGGCGACCGCGGTGAGCAGCAGCGCGTAGGTCGTGGAGGGCTCGAGCCGCGACTGGTCGAGGATGCGTTCGGCATACGGCACGCTCGCCACGATCTCGGCCCCGACGGCGAGCTGGGCGACCGTCGAGATGAGCGTGTTGCTGAACAGCTCCGACTGGCGGCGGAGGAAGTTCCAGCCCTCGACCATCTCACCCCAGATGATCCCCGGGCGGAACGGCGTGGCGATCAGGTCCTGCTTGGGAACGGCCATGGCGAAGATGAAGATGGCGCTGACGACATAGGTGATGCCGCCGAGCGCGAACGCCAGGGCCAGCGCGGCCGAGTCGCGCAGGACGGCCACGAGCACGCCGGCCAGGGGCAGTCCGATGAGGTCCGCGGCCGTGTCGGCGATCGTGCTCATCGAGTTCGCGGTGACGAGGTCGCGCTGCTCGGTGATGGCGGGGATGACCGCGGTCTTGGCCGGTCGGAACAGGAGGGTCACCGTGGCGATCAGGAAGGCCATCAGGTAGACGAGCGCGATGTTGATGCCGACCACGAAGGGCACGGCCACCAGCAGCGCGGCCCGGACGAGGTCGCAGACGAGCATCGTCCAGCGCCGGTTCCATCGGTCCACGAGCGCTCCGGCCAATGGACCCAGGACGACGTTGGGGATCGCGGTGGCGGCGAAGGTCAGGCCGACCTCGAGCGTCGATCCTGTCGCCTCGAACACCAGGAACGCGAGCGCCACGGTGTGGATGCGCTCGCCGAAGAGGCTCACGAGCTGCCCGATCCACAACAGCGAGAAGTTCCGGTTGCGCACCAGGCGCAGATAGGGCGACTGGCGACGCATGCCGGCCGCCTCCGCGCCGGCCGCGCTGACGTCGGGCGGGACGCGCGTCCCCTCCGAGTACGGGACGCCCAGCACCGCGGCGCCGGCGGTTCCCGGTCGCACGAGCTCGCTGCCGCCGAGGGCGAGCGTCGACCGCGCGGGCGCATCGGCGCGCGTCATGGAGTACACGATCGACCAGAAGATGCCGAACGCCAGCAGGACATCGCCGATGCTGATCACGTCGCGGATGACCGGGATCGGCAGCGGGATCACGTCGCCGAACAGGCCGCCGCTGGCCACGAACTGGGCGACGGTGTCGACGGTCAGGATGAAGTGGAACGGGTCGTTGGCGATGTCTGCGTCGGTGAAGCCGGCGGCATAGAAGGCCGCAGACCAGATCGGCATCTGGCCGCTGTTGATCAGGACGGCCAGCAGGTTGGCGGCGATGCCGACCGATGCGACCTGGAGGCCCGGAACCCGCCAGTTGCCCCACAGCCAGGCCAGGATCAGCACGTACGAGGCGATGTAGAACCAGCCGATCGGGCAGGTTGTCGGCGATGCCGGTGGTCGCGCTCGTCGCGGCGGCCAGGCGGAGGCCAAGCGCGATGAGCAGGAGGAAGATCCATCGAAGCTTCAGGTCCGCCAGGCGCGGCAGACCCCCTCCGAGCAGGGCGCCCACGATGAGGGCGAGGAGGATCGTGCTAAGAAACATCGTCCGCTGCCAGTTGCGCGGTCACTGGCTCTGCGGGCACATCTCGTCGTTCTGGTCGGTGAAGCATTGTCGGCAGCTCGTCGTCGCGGTCGGGCGGCCTGTCCAGGATCTCCCGGTCGAGGTTGACGAGGATGGGCACGATCTGGGGATCGAACTGGATCCCCGAGAACTTCTCGAGCTGGTCGATCGCGATCTCATGGGTGAGCGGGGTCTTGCGGTAGGGGCGTGAGCTCGTCATCGCCTCGTACGCATCGGCGATCGTGAGGATGCGGGCGCCGAGCGGGATGTCCATGGCCTCGACGCCGTCGGGATAGCCCGAGCCGTTGAACCACTCGTGGTGCGCCTTGATCAGCGGAGCCTCCTCGGCCAGCTGGGTCGCCGGCGCCACGATCTCGGCGCCGATGGTCGGATGCTGGTTCATGAGGATCCGCTCCGCCTTGTCGAGCGGGCCCTCCTTGAGAAGGATGTGGTCGCGGATGCCGATCTTGCCCACGTCGTGCAGCAGGCCGGCCCACTTGATCTTCTCGATCTCGTCCTCGGAGAGGCGCATCACGCGGCACATCGCCTCGGCGATGTGGCTCACCCGGCTCGAGTGGTTCCGCGTGTACGGGTCGCGCGCGTCGACCGCCTTCGACAGCGCCGAGATGGTCTGCTCAAAGAGCTCCCGACGTCTCGACGTAGCGTGCGTACGCGACTCTGGTCGTCAAGAGAGGAACCACGAATAGGGTAGTGGCCCACCAGCCCGCTCCGTTGGGCAATTGGAAGATCTGCGCCATCAGCCACGCCAGTGGCACAAGTCCCAGAAGCGGTATTGCCACAGCCCCGATGTCTTGTGCCCAGACGCTCCGCATGCTGACCCCCGTCCGGGCCACTACTGCGAAAACAGCGAGCGACCACGACAGCGCAAGGAAGACGGCACTCGCGACCATCGCGGCGACGAATTCCAGCGCTAGGCTGTCGGCGCCGAGGGGAAGGAGCCATTCGTATGTCGCGCCCGCGATGCCGATGGCGGCCGCGGCTCCGCAGTGGTTATAGAGGGTCCCGTACCACGGTATTTGACCTCTGAGTTCCCGATCGTCGGTCGTCCCGAGAAAAGTCACGATCATCGCCGCCCACGGCCCGCCGAGGAGCATGGCGGCGAGCATCGGTGCCGAAGCGACGGAGACGACGGTGCCTCGGGGAAGGCGGATCGGCATGGCGCTAGCCAAGAGCGTCGCCGCGGTCCAGAAAATGAGGCCTGGAACACCCAGGATCTCATCGCCAATCGGGAACAGCGAAATAGCCGCCGCAGCCACTAGTGCTGCGGCGGCTACCGTTGCGAGGATGAGGATGGTAACTCTGGTATTCACCGGCGTCTGATGGGTCGTGCCCGGCCGGAGTCTACCACGACCTCCTACCAGCCCCGGACGCCTGCCCCACCCGCAAGTGCAAGTGCAGCTAGGGTGCCGAGAACTGACATCAGCGCACCGATGCGCATCATCTGCGCTCGCATGCCGATCTCCTCAGGACTGGTCTTACCAGCCCTTAACGTGCTGTCTTTCCATCAGAAGGTGCCCTCTCCTGATACAAACCTTTACAACCGACACACTCCGGTGACGGAACGGTCGGTTGCACTACCTGCTCCCCGACCGCCTAAGTGCCCAGGATTCAGCGGCCGGATCTATGCGTCCCTTTGAGTTGCTCGGGAGTACGAAAGTACTATCCAAGTACCGGCACTGTACGTCGCTGCCCGCTCGAAGTCAACCCCTTAGCTAGTTCGTGGCGATCCGAGTCAAATCCAGCTTGATCTGCCGAGCCAAGGCCCCACCGCGTTGGTCGGCGATTATCAACCCGACTCCCGGCCATTCGGCTACAGTGCGCCCACGGTGCGCACCTTTATCGGCCTTGGGGGCAACCTCGGCGAGCCCTCCGTCGCCTTCCGGGCGGCGGTTGCCGAGCTTCGGGGCATCGGCCAGGTGGTGAAGGTCTCCTCCCTGTACGACACGGCCCCACGCGACGACGTCGACCAGCCGCACTTCCTCAATGCTGCCCTGGAGCTCGAGACCGATCTCGATCCCGTGCCCCTGTTGGAGGAGCTCAAGCGTCTCGAGCTGGCGCTCGGGCGAGATCCCCAGGGCCGCAAGTGGGGCCCACGCGTCATTGACCTTGACATCCTCGCCTTCGACGGTCTCTGCGTGACCGATCCGGAGCATGGCCTCATCGTTCCGCACCCTCGCTTCCATGAGCGGCGCTTCGCGCTCGAGCCGATGGCCGAGCTGGATCCGGCGTTGCTGCCATGGCGAAACTGCTCGGACCTCCGGGTCGACGTGTCGGTCGCCGACCTCCTGCCGACCGTGGCCAACCAGGAGGTTCTTCGCGTCGGCGGGCCCGACTGGGCTGACCCGATTCCCGGAGGTGGGCGGAGCTAGGCGCAGTCTCTACGCTGCCGGGGGTGGCCAATGACCCGAACTGGATACATCGACCACGTTGGCATCGCCGTCCCGGACCTCAGCGCGGCCAAGGGGTACTACGACGAGCTCATGGCCATCCTGGGCCTGCACGAGTGGTTCCCGACCGAACCCGGAGGGCCGTTCAACTACGGGCCGGACGGTGCGCTGGGGGCGCAGGTGTTCTTCTACCAGGCGAAGGGGCCGGAGGCCTACTTCTACCGGGCGTCGGGCCTTCACCACCTCGCCTTCCTCGTCGAGAGCCGCGCAATCGTGCGAGAAGCACACCAGTGGGCTCGAGCACGCGACGCGACCATCCTGCACGAGCCACGTGAGTTCCCCGAGTACGGCGAGCACTGTTTCGCAACGTACTGGCTCGATCCCCATGGGTTCAAGCTCGAGGCGGTTTGCCACACTCCTGAAGGGAGCCAGGACGATGGTCAGGAGGAGGCAATCTCCTGACAGATCGGGGTGGCGGCCAGGGATTGCTCGGCGCTGCAGTTGATCGCCAACAGGAACCTTGCCGTGTTGGGATTGACCTCACCGTCGACCACCTGCCCCGCGGATGCGACCCAGTCGGCGATTGACTCGCAGCTCTCGATCGTCGGATTGACCTCATCCGCCAGGTCGCCGAGCTCGGACAGCCTCGCGATCTCCATCTCCGCCAGCGAAGCGAATGCCTCGTTGCACGCCGCCGAGCCGCCGGCCGGCGCCGCCCCCGCTGCATCCGCCGATTCCGTCCCCGTTGAGCTGGCCGGTTGGCCGCTTCCCCCATCTCCTGGGCTGGTGCACGCGGCGAGCAGGCCAACGACAACCAGCACGAAGAGGATCCTGTTCATGCAACGTTCCTTCGCAAGTGTCTTCATGAGAAGTACCCCCGGCCGGCCGCCGAGGATCACTTGCGATTGCCGTCACGCGCTTCGCTGCAGCCTGCGAGCGTCTGCATCTGGGAGGCGAAGAGGGGGCGCTGATGGCCGCCGGACGCTTGAACGGGGCGGCCGATGCGCCTCTGTCCCGAGGGTCACGCCGGTCGCCCCTATTCGATTCGCCGCCGCTCACAGGCGGGCAACGAAACAGCGCCGACGGAGGAACTCCCGAGCCCCGGTCCGGTGCCTGATCCGGTGAAAAGTCCCGTGCTCGATCCCGCGCTTACCCCCGCGCCTGGGACGTTACCGCCGCCAGGTCGAGTAGTCGGTCGAGTGTCGAGTCGAGTGCTTCCTCCGGTGTCGGGTCCGGTGACGGTCCGAGCGGCACCTCCGTTGGCGCCGAGGTAACCGTACGGCGATGGCGCGGCGCCGACCAGCCCCTTTGTCCACGAATTTGCGCGTCAATGACGGCCTCATCCACCGCTCATCCACATGACTTGACTTAGTCCACCGGACTAAACTAAACTCGACCGCATGGCGAAGGTTGTCAATATCCACGAGGCGAAGACGAATCTGTCGCGCCTTATCGTCGGGGTCGAGAGCGGTGAGGAAGTCACAATCGCGCGCGCGGGGCGTCCCGTTGCGCGCCTCGTTCCCATCGAGCCTCAGGCCCGGCGGGAGCTCGGCCTCGAGCGTGGACAGATCTGGCTAGCCCCAGACTTCGATGACCCAATGCCCGACGACTGGCTCGACGAGTGGGAGCGGTGAGAGTCCTCATCGACACCCACGTCTGGCTGTGGATGTGGTCCGAGCCTGAGCGACTCCGGAACGCGGCGCGTACGACCCTGGAAGACCCCGCTACCGAGTTGCTCGTATCGGCAGTGACCGCATGGGAGATCGCCACCAAGGCCGCGGCCGGCCGGCTCAGGCTGCCGACCTCGCCGGAGACATGGCTCTCGGACCCTCGGCACCGACGCGACGTGACTGAGCTCCCGATCACATTCGCGCATGCGATCCGCGCGGGCGGCCTTCCGCAACATCATCGCGACCCGTTCGATCGGATGCTCGTGGCTCAGGCGCAGGTCGAGGGCCTGGTCCTCGTCTCAGCGGATCGGCAGCTCGAACGCTATGACGTGGAACGCCTGCCCGCGTAGCGTCATCGCAGATCAGCGGCCCCGCCGCACCAGCGATCGGGCGCTGGACTAGAGGCGCACCTTCGGGGGGTTGCCTGGGTCCCACATGTGGACGGTGTCGATGAATCGGACCAGGCCGCCGGCGTAGGAGAGCATCAGCGAGTGGGTGCGGGCGCCGCCGCCGAAGAAGCGGACGCCGCGCAGGAGCTCGCCATCGGTGACACCCGTCGCGCAGAAGACCACCCGATCTCCGCTGGCCAGGTCGTTGGTGGTGTAGACCCGCTCGGTGTCGTCGACGTCGACGCCCATGCCCCGGGCACGCTCCTTCTCCTCCTCCGAGCGCCACTTGAACCGGGCCTGGATCTCGCCGCCCAGGCACTTCAGCGCGGCGGCCGACAGGACGCCCTCGGGCGCGCCGCCGATACCCATCACCGCGTGCACGCCGGTGCCGGAGACCGCGACGCTGATGGCGGCGGTGAGGTCGCCGTCGCCGATCAGCTTGATGCGGGCGCCCGTCGCCCGAACGTCGGCGATGAGCTTCTCGTGGCGCTGTCGCTCGAGGATGACGACGGTGATGTCCCACACCGCGCGCCCCAGCGTCTCGGCGATCGAGGCCAGCGTCTTGTCGACGGGGTCCGTGATGCTGACGTGGCCGGCGGCCATCGGCCCGACGATGAGCTTCTCGAGGTACGTGTCCGGCGCGTGCATGAGCCCGCCCGGCTCGGCGGCTGCCAGCACGGCCGTGGCGTTTGCCGAGCCGGTCGCCACGAGGTTCGTGCCTTCGAGCGGGTCGACGGCGATGTCGACGCTGGTCGCCGCGTCCGGGTTGCCGACCTGCTCGCCGATATAGAGCATCGGCGCCTGGTCGCGCTCCCCCTCGCCGATGACGATCGTGCCGCTGATGTCGGCTTCGTCCATGGCCTTGCGCATGGCGGTGACCGCGGCCTGGTCGGCGCCGTCACGGTCCCCGCGGCCCATCAGGCGCGCGGCCGCGATGGCCCCCGCCTCGGTGGCGCGGACCGCCTCGGCGATGATGATCTTCTCGGTCATCGGCTCACCGCATCGGTCAGTGCTTGAAGTGGCGGCGACCGGTGAAGACCATCGCCATGTGGTGGCGATCGGCGACCTCGATCGCCATCTCGTCGCGGATGCTGCCGCCGGGCTGGATGATCGCCGTGACGCCGGCCTGCGCCGCGATCTGGATGCCGTCGGGGAACGGGAAGTAGGCGTCCGACGCCATGACCGAGAGCGGCGCTCGCTCGCCGGCCTTGCGCAGCGCGACCTCGACGCTCACCACGCGTGACGGCTGGCCGGCGCCCATCCCGACCATGGCGTGCTTCTTGGCCAGCACCACCGCGTTCGACTTCACGTGCCGAACGGCGCGCCACGCGAACAGCAGGTCCGTCAGCTCCTCGAGGGTCGGCCGGCGCTGGGTGACGGTCTGGAGCTTGTCGCGATCCTCCTCGAGCGAGTCGAACGTCTGCACCAGGAGGCCGCCGCCGATGCGCTTGAAGTCGAAGCGACCGATGCCCAGCTCATCCGCATCGGCATCCGCCGGTGGGATCTCGACGATCTCGAAGCCGCGCTTGGTGCGCAGCATCTCGAGCGCCTCGGGCGTGTACCCAGGCGCGACGATCGCCTCGAAGAAGCCGGGGCGGATGGCCCTTGCCGCCGCCTCGTCGATGGGCCGGTTGGCGCCGATGACGCCGCCGTAGGCCGAGACGCTGTCCCCCTCGAGCGCCAGGCGGAAGGCCTCGGCCATGTCGACCACGCTGGCGAGCCCGCACGGGTTGCCGTGCTTGACGATGCACACCGTGGGCGTCTTGAAGTCGGACGCGATGCCCCATGCCGCGTCGAGATCGAGGAGGTTGTTGAAGGAGAGGTCCTTGCCCGCGATCTGGTGCGCGGCGCTGATGCTGCCGCCGGCGTGGGCGGGATCGGTGTAGAAGGCGCCGAGCTGGTGCGGGTTCTCGCCGTAGCGCAGGTCGGCCTTCTTCTCTACCACCATGGTCAGGCGGGAGGGGAAGACCGTTCCCGCGGACGCGTTCAGGTAGCTGGCGATCTGCGCGTCGTACGCGGCCGTCAGGGCGAAGGCGTCGCCGGCCAGCTTCTGCCGCGTCTCGGGGCTGACCGCGCCGAGCGACTTCACGTCGCGCAGGACCAGCGCGTACTGCGTCGGGCTGCTGACGGCGGCGACCCCCGGGAAGTTCTTGGCGGCCGCGCGCAGGAGGCTCACCCCGCCGATGTCGATCTGCTCGAGCGCCTGGTCGAGGGTGGTGGCCGGCTCGCGAATGGCCTGCGCGAACGGGTAGAGGTTGACGACGACGATGTCGATCTTCTCGAGGCCCTGGTCGGCGAGCTCGGCCATGTGGTCGGGCCGATCACGGCGCGCCAGCAGCGGCGCGAAGATGCTGGGATGGAGCGTCTTGACCCGGCCGCCGAGGATCTCGGTGGTCTCGGTCAGGTCCGAGACGGGCCGCACGCCCTCGAGCCCGGACTCGGTGAGATGGGTGCGCGTGCCGTCGGTGGCGAAGAGCTCGATGCCGGCATCGGACAGGCCGCGGGCAAGCTCAACGATGCCTTCACGGTCACTGACGGAGAGAAGGGCGCGCAATCGACAACCTCTGCGTGGCTGATGGGCGATGGGTGCCGGAGCGACTCAGGGCCCTCGATTATAGGTGCACCTGCGCGCTGGTCGGAGGCCCCGCCGGTCGGACCGAACCAGCCCTCGCAATCCCGCTGCTAGACTCCCGCGCATGGGAGTCCTGACCGATCCGTTCACGCCCGCCCTGTTCCCCGACCTGTTCACCTGGATGTGGGTTGCGGGTCTGGTCATCGGCGTCGGTGCGATCGTGGTCTACAACATGGCCCAGCGGCGATACCGCCGCTACCCCGTCCTGCTGGCGCTCCACGAGTGGGTCTTCTGGCCGATCATCGTGACCTGGGGCGTGATCCCGCTCCTCGTCGTCATCGGCGTCCCGCTCGTCATCACGCTGCCGATCGTGCTGGCCGGGATGGGCCTCGCCGCATATGCCACCTTCGTGCGCTTCCCGCCGCGCATCGCGGCCGAGAACGACGAGATCCGGCGTCGCAAGTTCGTGCCGCCGCCGCGTCGGACCGAGCGGACCCGCGCCAAGCCGACGCCTGCCGGAGGCCACAAGAAGCACCGCTGAGCCGATCCGAGCCGCATCGGCATAGGTGAAGGGCCGGTCCTTGCGGGCCGGCCCTTCGGTCGTTCGGTCGACGCGCCTGACTAGGGCACAGTCGTGATGCGCGCGACCGGATCCGGCGTGTACGGGTTGTGCGTGCCGAGGTACGCCTCGAGCGCGAGAAGGTCGTCCTGCCCGGTGGTTTCGTTCGTCCCGAGCGTGAATGCCGGGAGGTCGTCGCCTCCCGCGCCGATGAAGTTGTTCATCGTGACGCGGTACGACGCCGCCGGGTCGATGGCGACCCCGTTCAGCATCATGTTGCTGACCTTGCTGCCCGCGGCCGCACTCTCCGACCAGGTATAGGTGAAGCCCTTCGAGACCTGGAGGATGGCGCGAGCGTTCGCGGCTCGCAGTGTGGTGCCCACGGCCCCCGGGTTCGCCAGGGAGTTGACCGTGAACTGCTGCTCGAGGACGGTCCTGATCTGCGCCCCGGTCATCGTCTTCGTCGTGACGATGTTGCTGAACGGCTGGACGCTGAACGCCTCGCCATGCGTGACCTCTCCCTCGAGGTTGGCGCGGATGCCACCCGGATTCATGAGGGCGATCACGCCCGGCTGGGCGATCCCTGCCGTCGAAGCGAGCTGCGCATCGGCGATGAGCCGGCCGAGGGTCGACTCGCCCGCCGCCGTCCTGACGTTCCGGTCCATGAGCCCGACGACATTGCCGACGACGACGTTGGCGATCGGTGCCACGACCTCGTTGTACTCGGCGATCAGGGCAAGCATCTTCGCGTTCGGCTGCACGTTCTGCGTCACGATCTCGTTGTTCACGTAGATCGAGTTCGGGACGAAGTCACGCGTCGCCGGGTCGAGCTGCGCGTCGATCTCGGTCAGGATGCGACCCTGCGATCCGGCGCCGGTGACGATCTTTCCGCCGATGAGGCAGTTGACCGCCCAGTTTGTGTGTCCGGTGATGACGATGTCGACTTCGGCATCCATTGCCTGGACGATCGGGGGCAGCGCCCCCTGCGGGTTGTCGCAGCTGTTGATCAGCGCGGGATTGCCGCCGGTGTTGGGGCCACCGGCACCCGGGCCGACCACGCCGCCCTCGTGGAGCAGCACGACGATCGCCTCGACGCCCTGGCTCTTCAGAATCGGGACGAGCGCGTTGACCGAGGCGGCCTCGTCGAGGAACTGCACATTGCTGATGCCTCCCGGGGAGACGATGAGGGGCGTGCCTTCGAGGGTCATGCCGATGAAGGCGACCTTGCCACCCCCCTTGAACGTGTGGATGGCGTACGGCGGGAAGATCGTCTTGCCCACGTTGGGCCCCTCGTCGTACGCGACGTTGGCGGCAAGGAAGTCGAAGTTGGCGCCCTTGTAGCCGTCATCGTCGCCGCAGCCGTCGACCGGGTGGCAGCCGTCCCGTCGCGCAGGCACGTAGCCGAAACCCCGCCGGTTGCCGTACTGCATGCGAAGCAGCTCGGTGATGCCCTCGTCGAACTCGTGGTTCCCGACGCCGTTGTAGTCGAGCCCCATCAAGTTGAAGGCCTCGACGGAGGGCTCGTCATGGAACGCCGCCGACAGCAGCGGAGTCGCGCCGATCAGGTCACCGGCCGACACGAAGACGGTGTTCTTCGGGTTGGTGGCCCGCAGCTGCGCCACGTGGGTGGCGATATATGCCGCGCCACCAGCGGGGACGCAGCTCGGGAGGTTGCATGTCTGATTCGGGGCAGTCCCCTGGAGCGCACCGATGCGACCGCCGGAGCTGGCGACGGGGGGGACGACCTCCAGCTGGCCGTGGAAGTCATTGAGGCCAAGGATCTGGACGTCCGTCGGCACCTGGGGCGCCTTCTTGGCGGTGCCCTGCGCGAGGGTCACCGGGGACATCGAGAGAAGCAGGATGATCGTGGCGCCGAGCGCTATCAGCGTCCGTCGCCGGGTCGAGTGGGTCACGTCGCAGTACTCCTTGCTCGGGATGCATGCGGTTGGAGGGAGGCCGATGCTACTTCGCGGGCGGTCTGCCGTCGGAGCGATTCGACGCGCCGAGTCTGCATCCAGCCTGCCGGGCGTATGCGCCTAGCTCAGCCTGCGACACAGACGTTTGCCAGGTGTCAACGAAGGATCAGCGATCAGTGGACGGTCGAGCCGGTTCCGCCCGGAACGGCGCCGGGCCGCAGGGCCGGGGCTGGCTCGGCTGAGCCGTTGAAGGTCAGCCCGCCGTCCGCTCCGACGTCGATCGTGACGATCGTTCCATCGGTGAACTCGCCGGCGAGGATGCGGCGGGCGAGCGGATTCTCGAGGTGACGCTGAATGGCGCGCCGCAGGGGTCGTGCTCCGTAGACGGGGTCATATCCCTCGCGCGCGACCAGGCCGAGCGCCTCCTCGGTCACCTCGAGGGTCAGGCCCGCTTCGGCGACCCGGCGCTGGACTCCGTTCACGAGCAGGCCGACGATCTGGCGCAGCTGCGACTCGTCCAGCGGCGTGAAGACGATCACCTCGTCGACGCGGTTGAGGAACTCGGGCCGGAAGTGCTCGCGCAGCTGCAGTCGGACGCTCTCGGCGGCGCCCTCGAACGCATCGGGCCCCGCCTCGGCGGCCTCGATGAGGACCGTCGAGCCGATGTTGCTGGTCATGATCACGACCGTGTTCTTGAAATCGACGGTTCGCCCCTGCGAGTCGGTCAGCCGGCCGTCGTCGAGCAGCTGGAGCAGGACGTTGAAGACGTCGGGATGGGCCTTCTCGATCTCGTCGAACAGCACGACCTGGTAGGGCCGGCGCCGGACCGCCTCGGTCAGCTGGCCGCCCTCGTCGTAGCCGACGTAGCCGGGCGGTGCGCCCACGAGGCGCGATGTGGAGAACTTCTCCATGTACTCGCTCATGTCGATCCGGACCAGGGCGTTCTCGTCGTCGAACAGGAACTCGGCTAGGGCGCGAGCCAGCTCGGTCTTCCCGACGCCGGTCGGCCCGAGGAAGATGAACGAGCCGATCGGGCGCTTCGGATCCTTGAGCCCGGCGCGCGCGCGCCGGATGGCGTCCGAGACGGCTGTGACCGCCTCGTCCTGGCCGATGAGGCGGGCATGGAGGCGCTCCTCCATGTGGAGCAGCTTCTCGGTCTCGCCCTCCAGCAGGCGGCTGACCGGGATCCCGGTCCAGCGAGCGACGACGACGGCGACGTCGTCGGCGTCGACCTCCTCCTTGAGGAGGACCGATCCTGAGGCCTTGAGCTCGCGGAGCTGCTCCTCGAGCTCGGCCAGCCGCTTCTCGAGCTCGCTGGCCGTGCCGTACTTCAGCTCCGCGGCGCGAGCGTAGTCGGCGGCGCGCTCGGCGGCCTCGATCTCCGGGCCCAGGCGCTCCTGCTCCTCGCGCGTCGAGCGGATGGCCTGCACGATCTCCTTCTCGCGCTCCCACTGCGCCTTCATGGCGTCGCCGCGCTCGCGCAGATCCGCCAGCTCGCGCTCCAGCGCGTCGAGACGCGCCTTGGACGCGTCGTCGCGCTCCTTGCGCAGCGCCTCGCGCTCGATCTCGAGCTGCATCCGGCGCCGCTCGATCTCGTCCAGCTCGGCCGGCATCGAGTCCATCTCCATCCGCAAGCGTGACGCGGCCTCGTCGACCAGGTCGATCGCCTTGTCGGGCAGGAAGCGCTCGGTGATGTAGCGGTTGGACAGGACTGCGGCGGCCACGAGCGCCGAGTCGGTGATGCGGACGCCGTGGTGGACCTCGTAGCGCTCGCGCAGGCCGCGCAGGATGCTGATCGTGTCCTCGACGTCGGGCTGGTCGACGACGATCGGCTGGAAGCGGCGCTCGAGGGCGGCGTCCTTCTCGATGTGCTTGCGGTACTCGTCGAGCGTGGTGGCGCCGATGCAGTGCAGCTCGCCCCGCGCCAGCATCGGCTTGAGGAGGTTGGACGCGTCCATGGCCCCCTCCGCTGCGCCGGCGCCGACGACGGTGTGAAGCTCGTCGATGAACAGGATGATGTGGCCGTCGGAGTCGGTGACCTCCTTGAGGACCGCCTTCAGCCGCTCCTCGAACTCGCCGCGATACTTCGCGCCGGCCACCAGCGCGCCGAGGTCGAGGGCTACGACGCGCTTGTCCCGCAGGCCGTCCGGCACGTCGCCGCGGACGATGCGCTGGGCGAGGCCTTCGGCGATGGCGGTCTTGCCGACCCCGGGCTCGCCGATGAGCACCGGGTTGTTCTTCGTTCGGCGGCTGAGAACCTGGATCACGCGACGGATCTCTTCGTCGCGGCCGATCACCGGGTCAAGCTCGCCCTTCACCGCCGCCTCGGTCAGGTCGCGGCCGTACTTGGCGAGTGCCTCGTAGGTCGCCTCGGGATTGTCGGATGTCACGCGCTGTGAACCTCGTATCTGCGCCAGCGCCTCCAGGACCGATGCGGGCTTCACCCCGGCGTCGCTCATGATGCGCGCCCCGGTCGAGTCCCCGGCCTCGAGTGCCGCCAGCAGCAGGTGCTCGGTCGAAACGTACTCGTCGTGCATGCGCTCGGCCACCGAGTGGGCATCGGTCAGGACGCGTCGCGCCTCGTTCGAGAGCTGCAGCTGCTGAGCCGATCCGGTCACCGTCGGCAGCTTCGCCAGGTCCGCCCTGAGCGCTTCCGCGAGCGGCGCGACCGGCACGCCGATCCGCTCAATCACGGCGGGCACGACGCCATCCGGCTGCTCGGCAAGGATCAGCAGCAGGTGGGTGACCTCCAGCTGGCCGTGCCCCTCGGACTCGGCGAGCTGCTGGGCCGCGACGATCGCGTCGGTCGCGCGCTGGGTGAATCGGTCGGTTCGCATCGGTCAGCGGTCTCGTGGGTCGGGCTGTTGGATGGCCGTCAGGATCGGCTCGAGCTGAGATCGGGTCGCGTCGTCGAGCTTCGGCAGGACGACGCGGGTCGTCACGATGAGGTCGCCCTTCGCCGACGATCCGCGCTTCGGCAGGCCGCGGCCCTTGAGGCGGATCTCCTGGCCGTTCATGGTGTTCGGCCGGATTCGAAGCTTGACGCTCCCGGTCGGGGTTGGCACCGGCACCTCGGCCCCGAGGATCGCCTCGGCCAGGGTGATGGGCAGCTCGGTGCTCAGGTCCGCTCCGCTGCGGTCGAATCGCGGGTCGGACTTGACCTTCACGTCGATGACGAGGTCGCCCCCATCGACCGCGCCGCTGAGCTTGACCTTCGAGCGATCGCTCACCCCTGCCGGGATCTTCACGTGGAGGCGCCGGCCGTTGACGCTCACCATCCGCTCGGCGCCGGTCGCGACCTCGGCCAGCGTCACCTCGGCGGTGGCCGCGCGCCGAGCGTGGCGACGGCGCGCGCCGCTGCGCCGCGGCGAGGTCGGAGAGGTCTACGTACTCGAAGCCACCGCCGCCGCCGCTGAACCCGGCCGGCCCGGCCGCGCCCTCGCTGAAGAACTGACGGAAGAAGTCGCTGAAGCCGCCGAGATCCTCGGTCGATGCGGTGCGGTACGTCCAGCGCGTCCCGCCGGGGGCGCCACCGAAGCCGGCCCAATCGGTTGCGCCGCCGGATCCGTAGCCGGCCTGCTGATACGCCTGCCAGTTCGCGCCGAGCTCGTCGTACTGCTTGCGCTTCTCCGGATCGCTCAGGACCGCCTGCGCCTCATTGGCTTCCTTGAAGCGCTGCTCGGCGCCGGGATCCTTGTTCGTGTCGGGATGGAGCTCGCGGGCCAGCTTGCGATAGGCCTTCTTGATGTCGGCCTGCGTCGCGGTCTTGGGGACGCCGAGGGTGGCGTAGTAGTCCTTGTACTCCATGCGTCGTCCGAGGACGGAGCGCCCCTAGGCAGGGCGCCCCGCGGGCGGCTGTGCGGGAGCGCCATCACCGGTCGCGGCGATCGGCGCCTCATCCTTGGCGGGCTTGCGCGGCCGGCGCGGCCGGCGCGCCACGCGCTTCTGCCGCTCGTCTCGCTCGGCCTTGATGCGGGCGGCCGGCCGGGGCGCGTCGATGAGCGCCTCGGCCAGCACCTCGTCCATGTTCTCGACAGGCACGATCCGGAGCTCGGTGCGCACCTCCTCCGGCACGTCGACCAGGTCCCTCTCGTTCCGCTTCGGAATGAGGACGGTCTTGACGCCCGCGAGGTGCGCGGCGAGGAGCTTCGACTTCAGGCCGCCGATGGGCAGGACCCGTCCACGCAGCGTGATCTCACCGGTCATGGCCAGGTCACGGCGGGCCGGCCTGCCGGTGAACAGGCTGGCCATGGCGGTTGCCATGGTCACGCCGGCGCTCGGCCCATCCTTTGGCGTCGCGCCGGCAGGGACGTGGATGTGGACCGTCGTCTTCTCGAGGACGGCCGGGTCGATCCCGAACTCCTTCGTCCGGGCCCGGATGTAGCTCAGCCCCGCGCGGGCCGACTCCTTCATGACGTCGCCGAGCTGGCCGGTCAGGATGAAGTCGTCCTTGCCCTCCATGCGAGTGGCCTCGACCTGGACGATGTCGCCGCCCGCGTCGCTGACGACGAGGCCCGTGACCATGCCGATCTGGTCCTCCGCGTCGAGCTCGCCGTAGTCGAAGCGAGCCGGCCCGAGGTAGTCCTCGAGGTCGCCGGGCTTGACGACGACCTTGGTCTTCGCGTCGCCCGCCACCCGCCGCGCGACCTTGCGCGACACGTTGGCGATCTCCCGCTCGAGGTTGCGGACGCCGGCTTCACGGGTGAAGGCCTGGATCAGCCGGACGAGCGCCGCCTCCTCGAAGACGAGGTTCTTCTCGGTCAGGCCGTGCGCCTCGAGCTGCTTCGGCACCAGGAAGCGCTCCGCGATGCGGACCCGCTCGAGCTGGGTGTAGCCGGGCAGCTGGATGACCTCCATCCGGTCGCGGAGGGCCGGTGGGATGGTGTCGAGCATGTTGGCCGTGGCGATGAAGAGGACCTTGGACAGGTCGAAGGGCACCTCCAGGTAGTTGTCCTGGAACGAGTTGTTCTGCTCGGGGTCCAGGACCTCGAGGAGCGCCGACGACGGGTCGCCGCGGAAGTCCATGCCGACCTTGTCGATCTCGTCGAGCATGAACACCGGGTTCGCGGAACCGGCGGTCTTGATGTTCTGGATGACCCGACCGGGTAGCGCGCCGATGTAGGTGCGCCGATGCCCGCGGATCTCGGCCTCGTCGTGGATCCCGCCCAGGCTCATGCGGACGAACTTGCGTCCCATGGCGCGCGCGATGCTCTTGCCGAGCGAGGTCTTGCCCACGCCGGGCGGTCCGACGAAGAGCAGGATGGGGGAGCGGATCTTCTCGGCCAGCTTGCGCACGGCCATGTACTCGACGATGCGCTCCTTCGGCTTCTCGAGGCCCCAGTGGTCCTCGTGCAGGACCTTCTCCGCCTCGTCGAGGTCGAGGTTGTCATCGGTCTCGACGCCCCACGGCAGGCTCACGAGCCAGTCGACGTAGGTGCGGATGACCCCCTGCTCGGGGCTGGCGCTCGGGATGCGGGCGAGGCGGTCGACCTCCTTGAGGGCCTTCTCCTTGACCTCGTCGGGCATGGCCGACTGTTCGACCTTCTCGCGCAGCTCGGTCGCCTCGGCGATGGCGGGATCGTCCTCGCCCAGCTCCTTCTGAATCGCCTTCATCTGCTCGCGCAGGATGTACTCGCGCTGGGTCTTGTCCATCTCGGACTTGACCTCGGACTGGATCCGGCCCTTGAGCTCGAGCACCTCGATCTGCTTGGCGAGGAACGCGCTCGCCAGCCGCAGGCGATCGGCGATGTCGATGGTCTCGAGCAGCTCCTGGCGCTGCTCGGTCGTCATCTCGGGGCTGTAGGCGGTCATGTCCGCCAGCAGGCCGCCGTCGACGATGTTGCGAGCGGCAACGGCCACCTCCGGCGGGACCGATGCGCCACTGTTGACGTACTGCTCGATCTGCCCGTGGATCGAGGCCATGAGCGCCTCGACCTCGAGCGTCTTCTCGGTGGCATCGTCGATGACCTCGACGCGCGCCTCGAGATGCGGATCGGTCTGGAGAAGGTCGAGCAGGCGGATGCGGCGCTGGCCCTGGACGATCGCGCGGATCGTCCCGTCCTGCAACCGGATGACCTGGGCGATCTTCGCCAGCGTGCCGATCGTGTAGAGCTCGTCGACGCTGCCGATGTCCTCCTGCTCGCTCGAGCGCTGCGTGACCAGGGCCACCGGCTGGCTCGTGCGCACGGCGCGGTCGAGCGCCTTGACGCTCCGATCCCGACCCACGGTCAGCGGCACGATCATCTCGGGGAAGATCACCGTGTCACGAAGCGCCACGAGTGGCAGGACCTGCAGGTGCTCCAGCTCGGCGCCGTCGCCCTCCTCGGTTGCCTCGATCTCGGGGATGTCCTTGTTGATGTCGTCAGTTGCCACGCTGGTCAGCTCCTTGGCTCGGGACGGGAGCGAGCTCCTCGTCTTGCTCGGCTTGGTCGCCGAATTGTTCTACCTCGTTCTCATCGAACAGATCGTAGACCCGGATCTTGCCGAGGGCTTCGAGCTGGAGGATGACCCGCACACCGGCCAGGTTGACTCGCTGCCGGCGCGTGAGGAATCGGATGATTCGGACGCGTTTGATGTCCGCCTCGCTATAGAGACGGAGGTTGTTGCGGCGCTGTGGCTGGAGGAGGCCTTCCTCCTCGTAGATCCGCAGCGTCCGCGGATGGCATGCCGCCAGCTCGGCGGCGATGCTGATGAAATAGCGGGGGCGCGTGAGCTCGTCGCGGCGCGCAGGCACCGGCGTTGGCGCCGCACGCCGCGATCGCTCCACGTCAGGACGCCGTCTTGTCGACGGACTCGTTTCCGTTGCCCGCGGCATCGATCCGAATCTGGCGCGGCTTGACCTCCTCCGCCTTCGGGATGCTGAGCTTCAGAACCCCGTCGGTGAAGGTCGCCTTGGCCTGGTCGCCCTGGACTCGCACTGGCAGCTGGATGGTTCGGCTGAACGAGCCGTAGCGTCGTTCGCGATAGAGGTACTGATCGCGCTTGACCTCCTCATCCGCCTTGACCTCGCCGCGCAGCGTCAGGGTCTGCCCGGTCATCGTGATGTCGACGTCGTCCGCCTTCATGCCTGGGAGGGCTGCGCTCACGACGATCTCGTTGTCGGTCTCGTGGACGTCAATGGCGGGCGCGAGAGTCTCGCCGCTGCTGATTGTCCGCCAGGACAGAGGATTGACGAAGGAGTCCTCGAAGAGCCGATCCATCGCGGACCGGAGGGAGACCATCTCTCCGAGCGGGTCGTAACGGGTGATGTTCGCCATTTTCGATTACTCCTCTCTCACGCGGATGGACCGCATGTGGGTGTTGTATGCGTGAACACGATAATCCCTGACAATATGGGTGTCAAGGGTCATGCCAACGTAGCCTTGTCGCGGGTCCGCGCTCAATGGTCCTCTTGGACGGCACCGGACCTCATGGGGTCACCCCAAGAAGCTCGGGCGGGAGAGAGGACGGAGATTCCGCTGGCGGTAGCGGGCTACTCCCCGATGAGGAGGCTGCGCAGCGAGGATTCCTGTCCGGACGATGTGACGGCGAGGAGCTTGTCGCCGGCGCGCAGGCGAGTCTCGGGTCGCGGGGACTGCGCCCGGTCGTCGCGGATGAGCACGGCGATGAGGCTGCCCTCGGGCAGCGTGATCTCTCGCAGCTCCTTGCCGATGACCGGCGACTCGGCATCGAGCTGGGCCTCGACGATCTGCACCTCCCCACCCTCCAGCTCGGCGAGGTGGAGGAGATCGTGGATCGGGATCTCGTGCTCGATCACGGCGAGGATCGAGCGGGTCGGGCTGACCGTCTCGTCGATCGCGAGCTGGCGGAAGAGCTTCTCGTTCTTCGGGTCGTTCACGCGGGCGATGGCGCGCGGGACGTTGAAGCGCATCTTCGCGACCTGCGAGGCGGCCAGGTTCACCGCGTCGTCGCCCGTGACCGCGGCCACCACGTCGGCGCGGCCCATGCCGGCCTCTGCCTGGTAGCGTCCCTCGCAGCCGTCGTTGGCGATCACGATGCTGCCGAGCTCGTCGGCGATCTGGCGCGCGCGATGGGGCTCCTCCTCGATCACCACGACCTCGTGGCCGGCGGCCAGGAGCTCCTTGGTCAGGTAGTAGCCGACGTTGCCGCCGCCGATCACGACCACGTACATGTCCTAGAACCCCGTATCCCGGCCTTCGCCGGGCTGCACCACCGTCGCCTCCGGCGCGTCCTCGGGATCGGTTGCCATGGCGGCGCGCGCCTCCTCGTCTGCCAGCGATCCGGGCGGTGGCGCTCCTCGCAGCGGCTGGGCGGTCGGCTCCTCCACGAACCCGTTCGTCGCCGCGGCTCCCTCGACGGCTGCGGTGACCAGCGCGTCGCTCAGGATCGTGGTGCGGCAGATCGTCTCCAGGCCGAGCGCGCGGTAGGCCTCGCCACGCAGCGGGTCGTTGATCTTGGCGATGACGCGCGGGACGCCGAAGGTGTGCTTCGCGAGCTGGGCCGAGAGCGCGTTCCGGTTGTCTCCCTCGGTCAGCGCCATGACGATGTCGGCCTGCTCGGCGCCCGCGCCGCGCATGACGTCCTCGTCGGTGCCGCTGCCGCGCACGGTCTCGCCACCGAAGGTCTGCGGGAGACGCGTGAAGGCGCGGGCGGCCGTATCGATGACGGTGACCTGCTCGCCCCGCTGGTCGAGCTCGGCCGCGACGCGGGCGCCGACGCGGCCGCAGCCGACGATGATGACCCTCATGTGGTGTTCGCGAGCTCCTTCGTCTCTGCGCGCAGGCACCATACCGGCGCGGTCGAGTTGCGCATGACGTACGGGACCGTTCGCCCCGCGTCCCATTGTCCACCGAATCGCTTCTTGTAGCGCAGGCCCATGACGATGAGCTCGGTGCCGAGCTCGTTCGCGTCGTCGACGATGGCGGGCCCGGCGGCGCGAGCCTGGACCGTGCTCGCGCGGGCGCCGATCCCGGCGGCGACCAGCACGGACTCGCCCCGCGACAGGATCTCCTCGGCGCCGGCGACGGCCGCCTCGTCGTCGGTATCGAGGTTCCGCTCGAAGGGGACCTCGATGACGTGGAGCAGGGCGACCTCGACCTGCTCGCGGCCGCCAAGGAGGAGCGCGGTCACCTTGAGGGCAGGGTCGTCGACCTCGGGCACGCCGAGCATCGGGACCAGGAGCCGCGAGTATTCGAAGGCTGGCGCGTGCCTGTCGGCGCGTCGGAAGAAGTCCATGCCGACGGCTATCCTACGGCGCCGCGTTCCGCGGCGCGTTGTCGCAGCGACGCCGAGCGCCGCTCATCGGCCGAAGCTGAGGCGCTCGACGAGGCGAGCGGGGAGGCCGGCATCGCGCATCAGCCGTTGCGTGCGGTCGACGTCATACCCGATGCGGTGGAATTCGATGAGGCCCGTGTCGTTCGGGTCGTCGAGCTCCACGATCGCATAGGCCGCGTCCCGCAGCCCGTCGCGCGGTTGGCCGACACTGCCGGGGTTGAGGAGAAACCGGTCTCCGGCGTCGAGGGTGACGCTCGTGTCGGGCATGCCGAGGGTCGTGTCGATCCTGCCATCGCTGCTACGGAAGACCGCCGGCTGATGGGTGTGACCGAAGAGGCACACCCGGGTCTCGAACGCCCCGAGGTTGGCGGCCGCGATGTCGGGGGTCGTGATGTACTCCCAGATCGGGTCGCGCGGCGAGCCATGCACGGCGGTCACCCCGCCGTCGCGCCGGATCTCCGGCAGCGTGGCGAGGTACGTCCGCGCGTTGTGATCGATCGTGTCCGCGGTCCAGTCGATGGCCGCTCGGGCATCGGGGTTGAAGTACCGGGCGTTCACGACGCCGATCGCGGCGCCGTCGTGGTTGCCGAGGACGCTGCGCGCACCCGACTGCTGGAGGAGCTCGATCACCTCGTTGGGCTGCGGCCCGTAGCCGACGATGTCGCCCAGGACCCACAGGTCGTCGACCTCGGGAATGTCGGCGATCACCGCCTCCAGGGCAGGCAGGTTGGCGTGGATGTCCGACAGGACGGCGATGCGCATGGGAACCGCGAGTATACCGACGGCCCCGGCTCAGCCCAGCGGCCGGCGGGCCGGCACGCCCGGCCGGCGCGGGTAGGCGCCGTGCGTCGGCCGCTCCTTCGCGACGACAACGAACCGGTGATCGCCCAGTGCCTCGAACCCGGTCCCATGAACCGATGGATCGGAGCCACCCAGCCGTGCCGACGCACTGCGGCCGGCGTCGAGCTCCGCGGTGGGGATGGGGCCCTTCCAGGCGAGGAGGTGTCCGCCGACCTCGGCCAGTGGCAGCGCGAGCTCGACGAGCACGGGGAGCGAGGCGACGGCGCGTGCGGTCACCAGGTCATGCCCCTCCCGGTGTTCGGCGTCCTGGCCCAGCTCCTCCGCCCGCGACGAATTGACCGTCACGGATCCAAGCCCGAGGTCGTCGGCGAACGAGCGCATGGCCTCGGCCTTCTTTCCGACCGAGTCGACCAGCGTCCAGCCCAGCTGCGGACGGGCGAGCGCGAGGACGATGCCCGGCACCCCGCCACCGGACCCGATGTCGATGGCGCGCCGGGGCGACCACTCGTCGATCCACGGAAGGGCGGCGAGCGCGTCGAGAAGGTGGAGCCGCGCGATGGCGTCGGGCTCGACGACGCGCGTGAGGTTGAGACGGCGGTTCGCCTCGAGGAGCAGCTCGACGTAGCGCTCGACCGCGTCGCCGAACCCTGGCGGCAGAGACGGCGGGCTGTCCCCGAGCAGGCGCTCGAGCGCCAGGCGCGCGGCGCGCGCATCGGTCATGGACAAGGAAATGCTCCCACGAGCGGCCTTTCGGTCTTCCCGGTGGGTGGTCGGCGTCGCGGCCGGCTCTCGCATCGGCCCCGAACCACCCGCGGTTACCGTACTCGGTCGCTCGCTGGAGCAGGAGCCTGACCGTACCGCGATGGCGCTGTGGAAGACAAGCGAAGTTATCCACGTTTCGCGCGACACGACCCGACCTGTGGATAACTCGCGCGGATATACTCGGAGCGATGGCGTCCGGACCGGTTGGGCAAGCTACGATCGAGGTCAGGTGGCGGATCAGGTGACCTCGGCCTCGCCACCCCGTTTCGCTCACGACAGCGAGGCGGAGCTGGCGAGGATCCTCGACTACTACGGTGTCGCGTGGCGATACGAACCCGACGTCTTCCCCATCTCCTGGAACGCCGACGGCGTGGTCATCGAGTCCTTCGCGCCCGATTTCTACCTGCCCGAGATCGACCTGTACGTCGAGCTCACGACGCTGAAGCAGTCCCTGGTGCGCAAGAAGAACCGCAAGCTCCGCTGGATGCGACAGCTGTATCCGGAGGTGCGCGTGAAGCTCTTCTACGCGCGTGACTTCCGCGCGCTGATGGTCAAGTACGGCCGACTGGACTTCCTGACCGACGTGGCGCTCGCCAACGGTGCCGCGGCACGCGTGCGCGACGAGGAGGTCGACGCGGCGTGAGCCTCCACGACGACGTCGAGGAGATCCTGCTCGACTCCCAATCGGTGGCCAATCGGGTGGCCGAGCTCGGCGCGCAGATCTCGGCCGACTATGCCGGTCGCGACCCGGTGCTGGTCAGCGTCCTCAAGGGCGCGCTCGTCTTCCTGGCCGATCTGATGCGCGCCATGGACACGCCGACGAGCATCGACTTCATGGAGGTCTCCTCCTATGGCGCGGCGACCGAGTCGACTGGCCAGGTGCGCATCCTCAAGGATCTCGCGAAGCCGATCGAGGGGCGCGACGTCATCGTGGTCGAGGACATCATCGATACCGGGCTGACACTGAACTACCTCCTCCACTACCTCGCCGACAAGCACCCCGCGTCGATCAAGATCGTGTGCCTGCTCGACAAGCCGGCGCGGCGCCTGGCCGAGATCCCGATCGACTACACCGGCTTCACGATCCCGGATCGGTTCGTCATCGGCTACGGGCTCGACTACGACGAGCGGTATCGGAACCTGCCGTACATCGGCGTCCTGAAGTCGTCGGTCTACAGCGGCGGCGCTCCTCCCGAGGGCTAGGCTGATCCGATGGACGGGGGCATGCGCCGATTCAGATGGCTGATCCTCATCGGCGCCCTGGCCATGATCGGCTCCGGCTTCCTGCCCTGGTGGCGGTCCGGGGGTGACTCGGTCTCCGGGGTGACCCTCCCGGCCCAGGAGGGGATCGGTCTCGAGGGCCCGGGCCTGGTGATCTACGGGGCCGCGGTGCTCGTCCTCGTCCTGCTCGACATCGGCTACATGCGCGGGCGCTGGGGATTCGTGCTCGACGCGCCGTGGGTCTACCTGATTCTCGGCTGCATTGGCGCGGCGGCGCTCATCTACCGCGGCTGGGAGCTGTGGTCCGTCGGGTACCTGCCGCTCCCGCAGCAGTCGCCGGGCCTGGCGCTCGCCGCCGCCGGCGTGGCGCTGGTCCTGTACGGGGCCGGGTCAGGCTTCGGGGTTGCGCGACGGTACTGAGCTCAGCGCGGCAGGATCAGGGGCGAGAGCACGAACCACCCGATCACCACCCCGAGCAGCAGCAGGCCCAGGATCAGCATCGGGCGCAGATCGGGCCGGTAGTCGCGCGGCGACTTCTGCGGCGGCTGGGGCGCCACGCTGGTTCAGATCTCGCCGAGATAGGCCTGGCGGACCTGCGGATCGGCGGCGAGGTTGGCGGCGGTGTCGGACAGGATGATCTTCCCGGTCTGGATCACGTAGCCGCGGTGGGCCGCGTTGAGCGCCATGAGCGCGTTCTGCTCCACGAGCAGCACCGTCGTGCCCTGCCCGTTGATCTCGGCGATGATCTTGAAGATCTGCTCTGTCAGGATCGGGGAGAGGCCCATCGAGGGCTCGTCGAGCAGGAGGATGGACGGTTGCGCCATGAGCGCTCGGCCCATCGCCAGCATCTGCTGCTCTCCGCCGGACATCGTGCCCGCCTTCTGGCCGCGACGCTCCCTGAGGCGCGGGAAGAGGTCGAAGACCCGGGCCACGTCATCGTCGATCTTCTCGCCGCGCCGGCTGAACGCGCCCATCTGCAGGTTCTCGTACACCGTCATGCGGCTGAAGACCTTGCGCCCCTCGGGCGAGTGGGCGACGCCGAGGCCCACGATCTCGTGGGCGGGCAGGTTGTGGATCGGTCGCCCGGCGAGCGTGATCGTGCCCTCGCGCGGGCGCTGTGTGCCGCTGATGGCGCGAAGGGTCGTGCTCTTGCCGGCTCCGTTGGAGCCGATGAGGGTCACGATCTCGCCCCGGCCCACGGTCAGGGAGACGCCCTTGAGCGCCTCGATGCTGCCGTAGAAGACGCGGACGTCCGTCAGCTCGAGCAGCGTGTCGCCCCGGTGCCCGGCGCCGGCGTGGTCGGTCGCGGTCGGTTCGGTCATGGCCTTCCCGCTCACGTCACGGTCGCCTGCTTGCCGAGATACGCCTCGATCACCTTCGGGTTGGCGCGAACCTCATCGGGTGTCCCCTCGGCCAGCTTCTCCCCGTAGTCGAGGACGGTGATCCGCTCGCTGATGCCCATGACCACCTTCATGTCGTGCTCGATGAGGAGGACGGTCAGGTCCAGCTCCTGCCGGATGCGCCGAATGAGCGCGGTCATCTGCGTGGTCTCGCCGGGGTTCATGCCGGCGGTGGGCTCGTCGAGTAGGAGCAGCTTCGGGTCACTGGCCAGCGCACGGGCCAGCTCGAGCCGACGCTGATGTCCGTATGGGAGGTTCTTCGCGGCGTCGTCCTCGTAGCGCCGAGGGAGCCCCACCAGCTCGAGCAGCTCGCGCGCGCGAGTTCGCGTCGCTTCCTCCTCAACCCCGACGTTGGGCAGGCCGAGCATCGCCTGCCACCATCGCGCCTTCATGCGGGTGTGCCGGCCGACCATGACGTTGCCCATGACGGTCATGTCGTTGAAGAGCCGGATGTTCTGGTAGGTGCGTCCGATGCCCAGCTCCACGATCTGGTGCGGCCCGAGCCCGACGATGCTCATCCCGTTGAACTCGATCTCGCCCTCGGTCGGCTGCAGCATCCCGGTGAGCTGGTTGAAGAACGTCGTCTTGCCGGCCCCGTTGGGGCCGATGATCGAGACGATCGCGCGCCGCGGGATGTCGAAGTCGATGTCGCGGTTGGCGTCCAGCCCGCCGAACTTCTTGCTCAGCCCGCGGACAACGAGGATCGCGCCGCGCGTCGGCTCCTCGACGTTCGGATCCGTGACCTGCTCTTCGACGGTCATGGCCCCTGGGCCTCGGCCGCCGCTCCCGGCGGCCCGCCGGAGAGGCCACCCTGGAGCATCTCGTCGGGAAGCTCCTCGTGGAGCTCACGCTGGCGCTGCGCGCTCGGAATCAGACCCTCCGGTCGCCACAGCATCATGCCGACGAGCACGGCTCCGTAGACGAGCAGCCGGTACTCGGCGAACTCGCGAAGCAGCTCCGGCAGGCCGACCAGCACCAGGGCGCCGACGATCACGCCGGGGATGCTGCCCATCCCGCCCAGGATCACGATGCTGAGCACGGTGATGGAGACGAGCACGTCGAGGCCATGGGGGAAGACCGAACCGATCTTCACCGCGTAGAAGGCACCGGCGACGCAGCCGAAGACGGCCCCCAGGGCGAAGGCGAGGAGCTTGGACGTCGTGATATTCACGCCCGTCGCGGCCGCCACATCCTCGTCCTCGCGCATCGCGTTCCAGGCGCGTCCGGGACGCGAGCCGGACAGGCGATTGGCAAAGAAGGCGGCCAGGCACGCTGCGATGAGGATCGGGTAGTAGAGGATCTGCGGGTCGAAGAAGTCGAGGCCGCCGAGCTCGGGCGGCGGGATCTGGAGGATCCCCTGCGCGCCCCCGGTCCATTCCCGCAGGGCGTCGGACTGGAGGAGGATGCGGACGATCTCGCCGATGCCGAGCGTCACGATGGCGAGGTAGTCGCCCCGCAGGCGGAGCACCGGGGCGCCGATGATCAGGCCGGAGGCGGCTGCCAGGAGCATGACGACCGGGAGCGCCAGCCAGAAGCTGAGCTCCCACGAGAGGACCGAGGCGGGGGAAGTGAGGATCGCGGTCGCGTACGCACCGATGGCGAAGAAAGCGACATAGCCAAGGTCCAGCAGGCCCGCGTAGCCGACCACGATGTTCAGGCCAAGACCCATCAGGACGTACAGGCCGACCGTGCCGAGGACCTCGGACAGGAACGACCCGACGATCTGCGGCAGGACGAGCAGGAAGATCGCCAGCGCGATGAAGGCGACGATCCGGATGTCCGATTCCCGACCCTCGGTGACGCCTCCGACACGGGCGCCGATGACGTCTCCGCGGAACGCCCTGATCAGGCCGATCCCCAGGGCGACGACGAACACCACGATCGCTCCGGCGAGGGTGAGCCCGCCATCGCTGTAGAAGAATCCGGCGATCGTGTCGAGCTCGAGCTGGAGGAAGAGCACCCGCATGAATGGCTCCATGAGGCTCGCCAGCAGCACGGC
Source organism: uncultured Chloroflexia bacterium (assembly GCA_963828485.1). Taxonomy (GTDB): domain Bacteria; phylum Chloroflexota; class Limnocylindria; order QHBO01; family QHBO01; genus JACDBZ01. The sequence continues at coordinate 520,592 of CAWHEV010000009.1, read as the reverse complement.
GACGAGGGAGGCGATGAGCGGACCTCGGATGCGACCCGGGATGAGCCGCAGGAGCCCTGCCCCGATGCCCAGTCCCAGGCCGAGGACGAGTGGCCCGAGCCATGGCGGCGTCAGGCCGAGTCCCAGGATCTCCGCCACCGGCGGCCCGGCGTTGACGAACACGCCGGTCAGGTCGACCGCCTCGTTGACGAAGAGGAAGGCGGCAGTGAGCGTCCCGCCCGCGAGCCCGGCGGTCAGAGCGGTGCCCATGACGTGAAGCGGCGTCAGTGGCGGACCGGTCCACGCGCGGTTCGGCACCGTCGCGCGATACGCGAAGATGAGCAGGCCAACTGCCGGCGCGAACAGGCCGAGCGTCAGGTAGTCGGTGATCACCGGCCGTTCGGCGAAGCGCTCCATGATCCCGACGAGTGCCAGGTAGATGATGACCACGCCACCGAGCAGCCCGAGCTGTGCCGCGCGGCGATAGTGCTGGAGCGAGCCCGTGGTGGTCATCGGTCGATCATTCCTTGCGGCCCAGGATGCCGTATGGCCGGAAGATCAGCACCAGCACCAGCACGGTGAACGCGACGACATCGCGGAGCTGGTTGATCGAGGGCACGCCGAAGCCGCTCAGCAGCAGCCTGGGGCCGATCGACTCGAGCAGCCCGAGGAAGATGCCGCCGAGCATGGCGCCCACGATGTTGCCGATGCCGCCGAGGACGGCGGCGGTGAACGCCTTGATTCCGGGGAGGAACCCCATGCTGAAGCTCACGATGTTGAAGAGCATCACGTAGAGAATGCCCGTTGCCCCGGCGAGCAGACCTCCGATAGCGAAGGTCGTGGCGATCACCCGGTCGACGTTGATCCCCATCATGGCCGCCACGTCCTTGTCCTCGCTCACGGCGCGCATGGCGCGGCCGGTTCGAGTGCGCTGAACGAAGATGTAGAGCCCGATCATCATCACCACGGCCGACACGATGACGATGAGCTGGGTCTTCAGCAGCTCGACGCCGAGGATGGTGACCGATCCCTGCAGGATCTCGATCGGCGGGTACGAGCGGACGCCCGACCCGTAGAGGCCGCGGAACGTGTACTGGATGAAGAGCGACGCACCGATGGCGGTGATCAGGGGGACCAGGCGGGGAGCTCGACGAAGCGGTCGATAGGCGATGCGCTCGAGCAGGACCGCGACGATCATCGAGCTGGTGGCCGCGACTGCGAAGATGATGACGAGCCCGATGATCGGGTTCGACTCGAGGACCCCGGTGTCGGCCAGCGCGGTGGCGGCGAAGAAGGCGGTGAACGTGCCCGACATGAAGACTTCGCCGTGGGCGAAGTTGATCATGAACAGCACGCCATAGACGAGGGTGTATCCGAGCGCCAGCAGGGCGTAGATGCTCCCGGCCGAGAGCCCGTTCACGAAGAGGTCCGGCCACCGCTCCGCTGGGAGGAGTCCCTGCGAGAGGGTCAGGTACGAACCGACGACCACGAACACCACGATCGCGATGCGCAGGGCCCAAAGGATCAGGTCGACGATCGAGAGGCGCTCCGGGATCCGCAGTCGCATCTTCCCTCCGGGGTGCGCTGGGTGGAGTACGGCGTGCGGGCGGGCCTTTGACGGCCCACCCGCACGGTGGGTTGTTCAGGTTCCGGAGCCGCAGCGGCGCGGGCCCGGAACCAGGTTGACTACTCCTCTGGCGGCCAGATCCGCTCGTACGTGCCGTCGGCGCCGATCAGGCTGACCGAGATCTTCGGATCGGCGCAGTCGCCGTTCTCGTCGCACGTGAGCGTGCCGGTCACACCGTCGAAGTCGGTCGTGGCGAAGAACTCGTCACGGAGAGCGGTTCGCGGGATGTACAGCGTCCCGTCATCACCCTCGATCGAGACGGTGTCGATCGCGTTGAGGATCAGGGTCGCCGCGTCGAACGCGTGCGCGTGGAAGACCGAGAGGGTCTGCTCGCACCCGCACAGCTCGTAGTACGCCGGCAGGAACGTGTCCTGGTAGTACTCGTTCGTGAACGCCAGGTCGGGGCCCGAGGTGTACAGGCCGTCGCCCGCAGCGCCGACCGTCTCGAGGAAGGTCTGGCTCTGCATGCCGTCCGCACCGGCGAGGATGACCTCGTCGAACTCAGCACGCTCGCGCGCCTGCTGGGTCATCGCCGCTCCACCCGCGGTGAAGATCGGGTAGTAGATGAGCTCCGCACCGGCCGCCGCGATGTCATCGAGCGGATCGGTGAAGTTGGTCTCGTCGTCGTCGACAGCACCCTGGTAGACGATCTCGCCACCGCACTGCTCGACGAACTGGTCGGCGAACACCTGCTGCAGCTGCTCCGCGTACGGGCTGCCGTCATGGAGTGTGGCGGCCGTCGTCACGCCGAGCTCGTCGCAGGCGAACGTGGCCATGGCCGCGCCCTGCACCGTGTCGTTGTGCGCGGTGCGCGCGTAGAACGGCTCGTGAGTCTCAGGCGCCGTCAGCGACGGTGCCGTGTTCGAGGGCGAGACCATGAGAACGCCGGCCTCGCTCGTGATCTGCGCGGCCGGAACGCCAGCGCCCGAGCAGCTCGTGCCGACGACGGCGACGATCTGCGGGTCGGCGACGAGCGCGCGCGCTGCGGCGGTCCCGCCTTCGGCGCCGCACTGGTCGTCCTGGTCATCCCAATCGATCTCGTGGCCCTTGATGCCACCGTCCTCGTTGCGCAGGTCGCCAGCGACGTGTGCGCCGTACTGGCTGTCCTGGCCGAGGTCCGCGTCTGCGGTGGTGATGACGAGCGCCGTGCCGAGCATGATCGGCTCGCCCTCCGCGACCTCGACGCAGCCGAACTCGTCGGCCTCGCAGATCGCGGTCGGGTCGTCGCCGCCCGTTCCCTCGCTCCCGCCTGCGCTGGCAGCGGCACTCGAGCCGCCTCCGCCACTACAGGCCGCGAGAACGAGCATCAGCACGACGAGGAGCCCGCTCCATCGCATGTACTTCTGCATCCGGTTTCTTCCTCCACTGGGGATTGCTCGGGAGTCGCGATTACGCGGGCCCGGCTGTTTAGTCGCGGCATCATAGCCGTGAGCGACTCGGTGGCGCAATATGCATGGCCAAACCGATGCGGACCCTACTTCACCGCTCATTTCAGTTCATCAGGCCTCGTGGTATCCTTCGGTTGGCTGTCCAGCAGCTTGACCGCTGCGAGCCGCACCCAGGCCTCCATGGAGGGGCCCCTTGGAGGTTCTCGTCCGCAGCGCCCGAATGACCGATCTCACCGCCGCCATGCGCCTCCTGGCGCGCGACGGAGTCGATCCGGAGTCCGGGCACCACGACGCGGAGTTCCTGCGCAACCTGCTCTTCATTCCTTCCGCGACGGTCGTCGTCGCCGAGGCGGATCGACGGGTGGTGGGCGTGGGGGTCGTCTCGATCAGGCCATCGGTGCGGTCGGGCCCGTTCGTCGGCGTGGTCGACGACCTGGGCCTCGACGGATCCGCGCTGGACGCCGCCGCACGGCGCAGGGTTGCCGACGAGCTCGTCGAGCACCTCGCCGCATCGGCAAGAAACAAGGGCTGCACGCGCGTTGAGGTTTCCGAGCCGCTGGCATCCGCAGAACCGTCGCTCTGGAAGCGACACCGGTTCGCGAGCCGCGGCAGAACGCTCGGTCGATCAATCGACTGAGCGAACCCCGCCCGCAACGGCCATATCAGATCACTACAGGAGAAGAGCTCAACCGTGAGCAAGAACGTGGCGATGTTCGTTGACGTCGCCAACATGTACTACGCGGCTCGAGGCCAGGACGTCGACGTCGATTACGTCGCCCTCCTCAAGCACGCCACCAAGGGGCGCGATCTCATTCGCGCCTACGCATACACCGGGCTCGACCCGGAGAACGAGAACCAGCGCAAGTTCATCGACTTCCTGGCCAAGAACGGCTACAAGCCGGTGGTCAAGGACATCCGCAAGTTCGGCGATGGCCGCATGAAGGCAAACCTCGACATCGAGCTGGTCGTCGACCTCTTCCGCCTCGCCGATCGGATGGACATCGCCGTCATCGTGTCCGGGGACGGAGACTTCGCGCCGGCCATCAGGGCCCTCCAGGACAAGGGCGTCCGGGCCGAGGTCATCAGCTTCAAGCCGAACACCTCGTCCGACCTGATCGCGGTCGCCGATGAGTTCATGGACATCATGAAGGTCGCCTCGATCAGCAGGGGCAAGGGCATGACGACCACGCGCGCCTCGATGAGCGCGCCGGAGATGCCGGCAAAGGAGGTCTCGCCCGAGTTCGGATTCCGCGAGGCCTCGCCGTCGGTCGCGGCCGCCGCCCTGGCGGCGATCAAGACGGGCGGGCCCGCGGGCCCCGCGGGCACGGGCCGGCGCACCACCCGCGCCGCCGCCCCGGGCCGTGCGACTTCGACCCGGAGGTCGACCTCCGCCACCGAGACCACGGACGAGACGCCCCGCGAGACGGGCGTCGAGACCGCGGTGGATTCCGGCGAGGATGTGCGCCGGCGCCGGCGACGGCGTGGTGGGCGCGGACGCGGCCGATCGCGGCGCGAGGGTGAGGTCGCCCCGGCGACGCCCCCCGCGGCGGATGGCGCTGAGGAGATCGGCTGGGAGGAGTTCGACGACCTGAGCCAACTCGACGGTGTCGAGCCCGAGCGCGAGTACTCATTCGAGGAGGCCGATGAGTCGACGCTGGCCGAGCTTGGGCTCACGCCCGAGGAAGCCGCAGCCGCGGAGAAGCCGAAGCGGACGCGGTCCCGAAAGCCGGCCGCCGACGGCGACGAGGCGGCGACGGCGGAAAAGCCGAAGCGCTCGCGCTCACGGAAGCCGGCCGCGGACGACGACGGCGCCGATGAGGCCCCGAAGCCGTCACGCTCGCGCTCACGCAAGCCAGCCGAGTCCGCCGCCGAGGCTCCGAAACAGAGCCGCTCCCGCAAGACGGACACGGCCGATGAGAGTCCCGATGAGGTGGCTTCTGCCGCCGCCGTCGAGGGTGACGGCGAACCCGCCGAGCCCCAGGGCATCTGGGGCAGGTTCCGCTCCGCGCGCAAGCCGGGACCGACCACCACGGGCTGAGGCCAAGGGCCACACGCAGTGAGAGCCGGCGCCTCGGGCGCCGGCTCTCTTCGTGACGGTCGATGAGCTAGGTCTTCGTCTCGCGCTCCGCCGAGTCGAACGCGTCATTGATCGCTTCGGCCGTGGTGTCGGCCGCCTCTGTCGCGGCCTCGCCCGTGGCCTCGACCGTGTCGCCGACGGTGGCGCCGGCCTCGGACGCCGCCTCGGTCACGTCGTCCAGAGCCTGCTGCGCGTGGCCGTTCCCATCACCCACCCGCTCGAACATCGGCACCCACTCGTCCCTGGCGCGAGTCGCCAGCTCGTCCGCCCGCTCGCCGATCTCTCGCCGCATCTCATCGCCCCGCTTGGGAGTGGTGAGCATGGCGGCGATGGCACCGGCAGCGATGCCGAAGACGAGACCGAGGAAGAACGCGCCCCAATGCCGCTCCTCGCGCTCCTTGACGCCGAGGCGGACGGCGGCCTCGTCGACGAACTCCTTCGTGGCCGGGACCGCGGCGCCCACGAGAATGGTCCGCCGGCGCCAGAGGTCCTTGAGCATCGGTCGCAGCGTCTTGCGCGACCATTTGGCAGCGTCATCGACCGCATGCTCGATCGCCTTCGAGGCGTCACGGCGCATCGGCTTGCTGTCACGCCAGGCCTCGTCGACGCGCTCGCCGAGCTCGGCCCCGCGCTTCGCCATCTCCTGGGTGAACTTGGCGTCCACCATGCGATCGATCACTGTTCTGATGTTGTCGGTGATCTCGTCGGCCGGGTGGGCCGTCTTCGTGGCCATGGATGTCATCTCCTCGGGTACGGCGCGCAGCGGGGTGCAGGAAGTATGCCACCGAGCGCACTGATGGGCCCAGGGCGCATCGAAGGCTGAGGGCGGCCGAACCTATACTCGGCTCGTGATCGACACCGCATCCGCGGGATTCCTCAGCGTCGGCCAGTCCACCGCGCGACGCATCGCTCGTCGCTCTGCGCACGAGGGCCGCACGGGCCGGACCCTGCTCGTGCTCGGACCTCGCGGCGCGGGCAAGGGCGCATTCGTGGACGACCTCCTTGCCCTGGCCTTCTGCACCGCCGAGGACCGACAGGACCGCCCGTGCAACGCCTGCCGCGGCTGCCGGGACGCCCGATCGCGGAGCCATCCCGACCTGGTGCGTCGGCTCGCCCGAGGTCTGGCGTGAGCTGCGCTCGGTCGGGGAGAGCATCGTGGCGGCCGCGCGTCGCTGGCTGCTCGACGCGGCGGGTGCGCCGGTGATCGCGGAACGACGAATCGTGCTCGTGGAGCATGCCGATCGTGCCAGCGAGCAGGTCCAGAACGCGCTGCTCAAGGCGCTCGAGGAGCCGAGCGATCGGCACACCTTCATCCTGGTCGCGGACGACGCCACGCGCCTGCTGCCGACGGTCCGCTCGAGATGCCAGATCCTGCGGCTGGGGCCGGTCCCGCACGACCAGCTCGTGGGGTACCTGATGGACCTGCGGCGACTCCCGCTGGACCAGGCCCGAGCGCTGGCGCGCATCTCGAACGGGCTCGCCGGCACAGCCCTTGGCTACGCGGACCGGGCGGACCTGATCGAGTGGCGTCGCCGCGCGCAGTCGCGGCTCCTCGACCAGCTCGCGCGCGGGCCGGCCGAGCGCTTCGAGGCCGTCCGCGACCTTCTCGATGACACCATGCCGGTCGATCCGGCCGACCAGGCATCCGATGTCGACGAGGGCGGTGAGTCCGGGCGCGTCCCCGCGTCGGTGCAGCGCGCCGCCGCCGCGCGCATCGTGGATGCCTGGGTCGATCTGACGCGCGACCTGCTCGTCGCCGGCCAGGGGCGTGCCGACCTGGCGCCGAGTGGCGAGCTCGCTCCGGATGTCGCGGCGGTCGCCCCACGACTCGAGTCCGCCGAGCTCATCGCCATGCTTCGGCTCCTCGAGCGAATCGCCGACGGACTGCGCGAGAATGCATCGCCGCGACTGGCGCTCGAGACCGCCATGCTGGCCTGGCCCCGCCCGCATCGGTGAGCGCCGAGCGACTGACGGCCCGGGTGACCGGCCGCGTGCAGGGCGTCGGGTTCAGGTGGTGGGTGCGCCACCAGGCCACCGAGCTGCGGCATCACCGGCTGGGTCATGAATGCCAACGATGAGCGGTCAGTGGAGCTCGTCGCGGAGGGCCCGTCATCCGCGCTGGACGAGCTCGAGCGGTTGCTGCGCGCCGGTCCGTCCGGTGCGCGGATCGAGGGCGTGGACGTGCGGCGTCTGCCGGCGAGCGGTGAGTTCGAACGCTTCGAGATCGTCCGCGCGTGAACTGGCGCGTGATCGGCTGCGGGACCCTGGCGCTGGCGGCGTTCCTCCTCGTCGGCGCCTGGGGCGTTCTACGTGCGACCGGTCCGGCCGCCTGCCCCGACAGCCTTCCCTATCAGCCGGCCGCCTACGCGCCAGTCGGCGATCCGATTGACGTGCCGGCGCTCGACGGTGTCGACGAGGCGCTGGTGCCGGCAGGCAGCGTGAGCTTCGGCTTCGCGAGCTGGCCGGTGTGGGTCGAGCCAGGGCTCGCGCCCGCCGCGAGCGGTGAGCCGCTGCCGCAGCGAATCGTGCTCGAGTGCGGCGACGCGTTCCAGGCCTACCATCGGGGCACCTGAAGTGGGCCGGCGTCCGGTGATGCTCCTCGTCAACCCTGTGGCCGGCAGCAAGCCGGGAGCGGGTCCACCACTGCACGACGATCCCGAGCGACTGACGCCGCAGGCACTGGCCGCTGGCCTGCGCCAGAGGAGCCTGGAGCTCGAGGTCCACGAGCTGGCCGAGGACGACGACGCTGGCGCACTCGCCCGCCGAGCGGCTGACACCGGCAGCGACATCGTCGTGGCCGGTGGCGACGGCACCGTGTCGGTGGTGGCGACGGCCCTGATTGGGCACCCGGACGCCGCGCTCGGAGTGCTGGCCATGGGCAGCTTCAACAACATCGCTCGCGGCTTCGGGATCCCTGGGACACTCGACGCGGCGATCGACGTGATCGCCGCCGGTCGGACCTCGGCGTTCGACACGGGCTGGGCCGCGCGCGAGGGCGAGGATGGGCGCTCCTTCTTCGAGGCCGGCGGCGTCGGTCTCGATGCACTCGGGTTCCTCGCCGCGGAGCTGGCCGAGCGACGAGGCTGGTGGCGTGCGGCGCGAGCCGCCTGGCGCGGATTGCGGCGGCCCGAAGGACCGATGCGCATCATCGTCGACGGCGTCGCATCCGAGTCGAGCACCCCGGCCGTGATCGTCAGCAACGGGCCGTATCACGGGTTCGGCTTTGCCGTCTCGTCCGAGGCGGATCCGACGGATGGCCTGCTGGACGTCGCGGTGTTCGCCAGGATGAGCCGCTGGGAAGTCCTGCGCCACTTCGCCTCGGTGGCGCGCCGGCGGCGGAGATGGGAGCCGCGGATCACGAGCTCGACGGGGCGTCGCGTGACGATCGAGGGTGTCCGTCAGGCCGTCCCGGCCCATGCCGACGGACAGACGGTCGGCCTGACACCGATCACCTTCGAGATTCGGCCGGGTTCGCTGAGGGTCTTCGTCTAGAGGTCGAGCGCCGGTCGGAACAGGCGATCGTGGGTGGCGAGCGCGTAGCGGTCGGACATGCCCGCGATGTAGTCGGCCGCCTGGACCACGGCGACCGCATCGGTCTGGCGGTACGTGTCGGGAATCTCCTCCGGGTGGGCGAGATGCCAGTCCATCAGGTCGCGGATCACCGCGATGGCGCGCCGTTGCTGGCGCAGCTGTTCGGGCGCCTGGTAGACGCGCTCGAACATGAAGTCCCGGAGCTCGTTCATGACGCCCAGCGAGGCGTTGTCCATGCGGATCGCCCCGGTCCGCAGTGACTCGTCGATCACGGCGCTGATCATGGCGTTGATCCACTCGCGCCCGGGCTCACCGAATCGCTCGATGACGTGGCCCGGAAAATCGTGAGGCGCCAGGACGCCGGATCGAAGCGCGTCCAGCGCATCGTGGGCGAGGTATGCGATCCGGTCCGCGAACCTGACGCAGAACGCCTCGGGGGTGGCAGGCGGCGGCTCGATCTTCCACGAGTGGGCGCGGATGCCGTCGCGCACCTCCCAGGTGAGGTTGGCATCCTCGAGCACCTCGAAGATGCGCACGCTCTGGGCCGCGTGGTGCCACTCGTTCGGGGCGAAGTACGGGCTGAGCGCCTCCTCCCCGGTGTGGCCGAAGGGGGAGTGGCCGACGTCGTGGCCGAGCGCGATCGCCTCGGCCAGCGGCTCGTTCAGGCTCAGGGCCGTGGCGAGGGCACGGGCCACCTGCGTCACCTGCATCGTGTGCGTCAGCCGCGTGACGAAGTGGTCGCCCTCCGGATTGAGAAAGACCTGGGTCTTGTGCTTGAGGCGGCGAAACGCCTTCGAGTGAATGACCCGGTCGCGGTCCCGCTCGAACGCGGTGCGGAATTCGTCCGGCTCCTCGGCGCGCTCTCGTCCTCGGCTGCGCGTGGACCGCGCCGCGGCCGGGCTCAGCTGCCGCTCGTCTGCCTCGCGTGCGAGCCGATCGTGGCGCCGCAGCTCTCCTGCGCCTAGCTCCTGCATGTGCCGATGATGCCCGACGGACGGGTGCCGGGCAGGTGTCGGACGCGCGCTGGACTGGATCGCCCGCCAGCTGCGAACACGTCAGACGAGGCTTCGGCGACCCGCCAGAACGAGGGCCACGCGGATCGGCACGCCAACGAGGACCAGAGGCAGGGCGAACCCCACGCCGAGCGCGAACGCGAAGGGGGACGTAGCAAGCCCCAGCCCGGCTCCCCAGCGACGGCCGCGCCGTAGCCCGTCGCCGGCGACCATGTCGACGGCACAGACTCCGACGAACGTCCAGCCAAGGGCCGTGAACCCCTTCGGTCCAAGGTGTTCGAAGGGGCCGGCCATCAATCGAATTCCGTACGGCATCGGCAGCTCGCCGTTGCGTTCGAGATACGCCAGCACAAAGGGCACCGAGGTGCCGAACGCAACCCCGAGGAACAGGTAGAGGAGCGCCGCGGCTCGAACCGTCTGGGGAAGGCGCACGGGTGTCGAGGCGCTCGTCGCTGCCATCGGCGTACCTTCTTGACGCGGCGTCCCCACCCTCACAGCTCGCCCGTGGCGGTCAAGAGCGCGCTCACCCGAACTTCGCGTTCGATCGACTGACGATCGAGCTCTTGGTCGGCGGTCTGGAGGCGCTCGCCGCCCAGCTGAACGACCCTTAGAACGATCGTGGGGATCGAGGCTCATCGCGGGCGCGGGGAATCATGGATCCGGAAGGGTGGCGCGCCGGACAGGATTCGAACCTGCGACCTTCGGCTCCGGAGGCCGACGCTCTATCCACTGAGCTACCGGCGCGCGGCCTCGCATGATACGCGCATCGGCCCGCGGCTCTCCGGATGCCGAGCATGTCGAAGGCCCCCGCCGAAGCGGGGGCCTTCATTGCTGCCGGATTCGCTAATCGCAAGGGCATCTTTCACGCACGGTTTCCCGTACTACCCTAACCCTTACCTACCCATGGCCTTGCAACCAGTGATGAATCGCTGTGCGAACAGCACCGTCAGAATAGACCGCCTGTTCCCTTTAGACAAGAGTTTCAGAGGTTGAGATTCCTTTACAAAGCAAAGCGGTTTGGCGCTCGTCGCGGGCCCTTCAGCCGTCCGACGGGGACGACTCCGGGGGCGGCGCGATCTCGATGCGCTCGATCGTCACCGGCGTGAGCGGGACGCCGATGCGTGGGTCGTTGACGGGGACCGCGGCGATGGCATCGACCACATCGGTCCCGTCCACCACGGTGCCGAAGATCGTGTACAGGCGCTCGAGGGCGCCGTCGAGATCGGCGAGCGCGATGAAGAACTGGCTGCCGTTCGCGACCTGGTCGTTCGCCATCGACACCGAGTAGGGGTCGTAGTCGCGGCCGTCCGCCGGCGGCTCGATCTCGAAGGCGTAGCCCGGGCCGCCGGTGCCGATGCCCTCGAAGTCGCCGTCGTGATCGCGGGTCTGCGGGTCGCCGGCCTGGATGACGAACTCGGCCAGCACCCGGTGGAACTTGACGCCCTCGTAGAAGCCGCAGCGGGCGAGGGACACGAAATTGGCCGTCGCGATCGGGGCGTCCTCGCCGTGCAGCTCGATCTCGAACTCACCCTCCACCGCCCCGCTCACGGTGACCATGGCCGTCCCGGCATCGAGGAGAGTTGCCTGGGCCGAGGCAGCGGTGGGAGCGGACGTCGGGCACGACACCGCCGGGGTGGCCTCATCCGTTCCGCAGCCCGCGAGGAGGACGACCATGGCGATGGTCGCGACCCGCCTCATGCGCCGTCCAGGTCGAAGAGCCGCCGCGCGTAGCTGACGGGCATGGTCCCCGCGTAGAGCAGCTTGTCGTGGAAGCCGCGTCGGTCGAACGTGGCGCCCTGATGACGCTCGACGTCGGCCTTCAGCGCCTCGATCATGTGGCGGCCGAACAGGTAGGACAGCTGGTAGGTCGGTGTCGCGGTGTACCGCTTCACCTCCGCCAGCGCCGCGGGCCGCTCGAACCCGGTCTCTGCGATCAGTCGCTCGACGGCTTCATCGAAGCTGATGATCCCGCGGTGGAGCTGCACGTCGAGGATGATTCGCGTGGAGCGCCAGATGGCATCGGTGTGGACCACGTACCAGCCCTTCGGCGAGTCGTCGAAGCCGGCCTCCTTCATCATCCGCTCGCAATAGAAGGCCCAGCCCTCGGTGAACTCCGGCGCTCCGGAGAAGAGACGCACCAGGCTGGGATTCGTGATGGCGGCCGAGAGCTGGAGGTGGTGCCCGGGGTATGCCTCATGGACCGATGTGTTGCTGATCGATGAGCGGTTGTGCTCGCGCATCATCTCCGGAGAGCTCGGCGGCGTGACGATGTACGTGCCGACCGGTACGGCATCGAACTTGGCGGGGTCGTAGTAGGCGGCGAACGGGATCAGGTGCCGGATGAAGGTCGGGGTCTCGATGATGTTGAGGTGGTCCTCCTCGGGCGGCGTCGCGATCCCGTGGTCGACGACGAAGGCGCGCGCCGCGTCCATCGATGCGCGGTACTCGGCCAACGACTCGGCGAACGTCGCGGCGTGATCGTTCTTGACGACGTCCATGACCTCAGCCGGCGAGGCACCCGGCTCGATCTCGGCGCCGAGCGCATCGCGCGCCGTCCTTCTCGGTCGCGAGCAGCTCCTCGCCCACCGCGAGGATCTCGTCGCCCTCCGCGTCGAGCTCGCGCAGCCGGAGCATCTCCTCGAAGCGCTCCGGCCCGGCCACCCAGTCGGCCTTTGCCCTGGGCATGATCTCGTCGCGCAGCCATGCACCGTGCTCGACGAGCGCCGCCCTCGTCGCATCCGCCGCGGCCTGGAGCCGCCGGTTGAGGAGCTCATCCGGGACCTCTGAGCGGCCGGCCGGCGATGATCACGTCGAGGAAGCCCGGCAGCTGGTCCGTCGTCTCGAGGTCGACCTCGACCCACAGGCGCACCGGATCGGTGACTCGCTCGCGCGACTCGAGCAGGTAGCGCGGCGCCTGCTCCAGCCGGCTGGCGATGTTCGCCAGTCGCTCCGGCAGTGGGGCGAAGTCGCGCGTCACCAGCGGGAAGAGCGCCTCGCCGATCTCCGCGGCGGCATGGGACGCGCCGGCCCACACGCGGTACTCGGTCAGCCAGTAGTGCCCGAGGCGCGCCTGGTGGATGGCGAGGTCACGGTCCAGGACCCGATCGGCGCTCAGGTCGCCCGGGTCGAGCGCTGAGAGCTCGGCAATCGTCCGCTCGTAGAACGCGACCTCCTCGTCGATCGCGTCACGGCCGCCGGGCGCGAGGTCGCCGTCGTGGTCGTGGATGCCGAGGAACGTCGCCGTCTCCGGGCGCATCTCGAGCTGGTCGCGGAACCATCGGTCGATGGTCCGATCGAATCGCGCGTCGGCATCCGAGAGCATGTCGGTCATTGGCCGATCGTCTCGGCGAGGAACTCCTGGACCCACGTCCGGTACTCGGACGGACAGGTCTCGGGCGCCTCGGTATGACCGGCGGGAACGCAGACCTCGAGCGTGGCCGTCGAGCCGGCCTCATGGGCCGCTTCCAGGAGCTCGTTCGCGTCGTCCCGTCCGATGGATCGGTCATCGCCGCCGCCGATGAGGAGGACCGGGCGTCCATCGAGGAGGTCGATCGCCTGGACCGGGTCGGCCGAGCTCATGTCGACTCCCGTTCGGATCAGGGCCCCGAGCAGTGCCGCCCAGCTTCCGGGGACCGCGAGCGGATAGCCCTCGGAGTCGAGCCGTGCCTGGATGGCGTTGGCGAGCGTGGCATGCGTCGACTCGACGATGACCGCGTCGATCCGCTCGTCACGGGCGGCTTGCATGAGCGTGCTGGCGCCGCCCATCGACACCCCCAGCACGGCGACGTGGTCGGGGGCCTTGGAGACCTCGAGCCAGTCGATCATGGCGGCCAGGTCTCCCGCCTCGCGCACGCCCTGGGTCGTGTCGGCCGCCTCGCTCTGACCGTGGTTGCGGAAGTCGAGGATCAGCAGGTTGTACTCGCCGTGGAGCATCGCTGCCCGATCGAGCATGTTGCTCTTGTTGCTGCTCCAGCCGTGGGCCAGGACGACCGTTGGCCCGGCGGGTCCGATCCCCGACGCCGCCGGGATCCACCATCCGGCGAGGCCGACGCCGCCCGGTCCGGTGACCGCGGTGCCGGCCGGGACGCCCTGGCCCGCGCACCGAGTCGGGTCCGGCTCCTCGGCCAGTCCGGCGTCGGTGGCGATGTCGTAGTTGATCGCCTCGTACGCCCAGCCCATGGCGGCCGGCGTCCGGCAGTCGGAGCTGTTCGTCGGTGAGAATGCGAGCTGTCGAGATCCCTCCCAGCCGATGTACGCGAAGTACGCCACGAGGCCGATGAGCAGGAGTGCGAAGGCGAAGCTCACCCACCGGGTGAGGCGGCTGCGGCGCTCCGTGCGGGGATCGACGGGCATCTGGAACGACATCGGTGGCCGAGTATAGGGCTCCTGCAGAGCCGGTCGTCATGTGCGTACAATCCGTCGCCGATGACCACCCAACGACCGATTCGAGCCGCCTCCGCCGCCGGGGCACAGCGTCGCAGCGCGAGCCTGGCGCCCGCGCACCTCGGCGAGGCGACCGCTGCGGCCACCGTTGCCGTCGTGATCGGCGGGATCTCCCTGGTCGTCACCGGCATCGGCGTGGTGGCCATGACCCTCACGCTCGGCGCCCGCTACGCGGGCGATCCGCCCCCGAACCTCGGCTCCCTCATGGTCGGTCCGACCATCGGTGGGATCGCCGTTCTGCTGCTCGGGGCCGGGCTGGCCGCGGGTGGGGTCGCCGTCCTCGGCGACGTCCGCCGCGCGCGGCTGGTGACCGGGATCCTCGCGGCATTCACCGCCGGCCTGGCCGCGATCGGTACGGTGCTCGTCATGACCGTTCCGCCGGCCGCCCCGGTGATCGCGATCGCGCTCACCGTCGCCGCGGTCATCTTCGGCATCTCCGCGATCCTGCTGCTGCGCCCGCGACGCTGATCGGGGCGTGGCCCGCACCCTCCTGCTCGTCACCGGAGCCGTGTGGTTCGTCGCCGGGCTCGCCGGGATCATCCTCGCGGCAGTCGGCACCGAGCGCCTCGAGGCGCAGCTCCCCCCGCTGGTCATCGACACCGACGCGCTGCGGGCGGCGATCGTCGCGGTGGCGCTGGCCCTGGTCGCCGTGGCGCTTGCGCACGTTGCCGTGGTGCTCGGACTTCGCGCCGGGCACCGACTGGCGTGGACGGTGGGCGTCCTCATGAGCGCCATGCTTGCCGCCATGCTCGTCGCCCTGGCCGCCGCCTCGGCGACCAGCGCCGTCGCCGACCCCGATCGAGCTTTCGCGTACCTCGTGGGCACGCTCTCGGCGGGGGTCCTGGCCCTCGCCTACGGGCTCATCGCGGCGCGCCTCGTGGCCGAGCGGAGGTCCGGATCAGCCGTCTGAAGGCGCCGCGGATGTCTGGTATGCTCCGCCCCCGTCACTCCCGCGGGCCCGTGGTGTAGTGGCCCAACATGCCAGCCTGTCACGCTGGAGATCGCCGGTTCGAATCCGGTCGGGCCCGCCAGCGCAGCCACCTTCGGCGGCTCCGCCCCTCCCATCGCCGGGCTCCCGTGGACAGTGCCGTCGCACGCTAGTAAGGTATCCCTGCACATTTCGGTAAGGCATGCCTTGCCCGTTTGGAGGGGACCGCGTCCTTGCTTTCCACGTTTCTCATCGGCCTGCGCGAGGGACTCGAGGCCGCCCTCGTGGTCGGAATCCTCGTTGCCATTCTCATTCGCGCCGACCGCCCCGACGTGCTGCCGCGGCTCTGGCTCGGGGTCGGGCTCGCCGTACTCCTGTTCCTTGGCCTCGGCTTCTTCCTGACCTTCGGCGCCTATACCCTCACCTTCGAGGCGCAGGAGATCATCGGCGGGACGCTGTCGATCCTGGCCGTGGCGATGGTCACCTACATGGTCTTCTGGATGCAGCGCGCGGCAAAGGGCCTGCGGGGACAGTTCGAGGGCGACGTCGGACGGGCGCTGGCCTCCGGGAGCCTGTGGGGCATCGTCGCCATCGGCTTCATCTCGGTGGCGCGGGAGGGCGTCGAGACCGCGCTCTTCCTGTGGTCCACCGTCCGCGCGCAGGGCAGCTCGCCCGATGCGCTGCTGGGAGCCGTCGCGGGCATCCTCACGGCCATTGCCCTCGGCTGGCTCATCTACCGCGGCATGGTGCGCCTCAATCTGCGCGTCTTCTTCACCTGGACCGGCGCCTTTCTGATCGTCGTCGCCGCCGGCGTGCTCGCCTATGGCATCCACGATCTGCAGGAGGCCGGCGTCCTGCCCGGCCCGTATACCGCCGCGGCGCCGATCGATGCGGCAACGGGAGCCGTCGCCGTGGGCCTGGCCGGCTTCCCCTTCGGCTGGGCCTTCCAGATCGGGGACGTGCTGGCGCCGGACGGCATCCCGGCCGCGATCCTCAAGGGGACCGTCGGCCTGGCACCCGAGATGACCTGGCTCGAGGTCACTGCGTGGGCGGCGTACCTCGTCGTCGTCGGCTCGATCTTCCTGCGCCGCGCCCGCGCCCAGCCCGTGGCTCGGCCGCGGCTTGTCACAGACCCCGGCCCCGTGCCACCCAATGCCTGAGGAGAACATGAAGCTCAACGCCAAGACCCCGGTTCTCGCACTCGCCAGCGCGATCCTCTTCGCCACCGGATGCGTGGCGAACGCACCCGCCGGCGGAGACGCGATCGGCGTGACCTCCACCGAGGCCGCGTGCGATGTCTCCACGAGCACCGCCACCAGCGGTGTCGTCGTCTTCGACGTGCAGAACGAGGGGGAGCAGGTGACCGAGTTCTACCTGCTCGCCGATGACGGGCTGCGCATCGTCGGCGAGGTCGAGAACATCGCTCCCGGCTCGTCGCGCACCCTGACCACGACCGTGCAGCCGGGCGAGTACATGACGCTCTGCAAGCCGGGGATGATCGGTTCCGGCGTCGGACAGGCGGGCTTCTCGGTCAGCGGCGATCCGGTCAGCATCTCCGGCCCTGACGCTGAGCAGAAGCAGCAGGCCATCGACCTGTACGCCGCGTTCGTCAAGGACCAGGTGGCCCAGCTCGTGCCGGCAACGGAGGGCTTCGTGGAGCTGTACGTCAACGGCGACGACGAGGCTGCGATGGAGCAGTTCCCGGACGTCCGGACCCACTACGAGCGCATCGAGCCGGTGGCCGAGGCGCTCGGCGACCTGGATCCGCGCATCGACTACCGCGAGGTCGACGCCGTCGCCGAGGGCCTGGACTGGACCGGGTTCCACCGCATCGAGAAGGATCTCTGGGAGCCTGCGCCGGGCTCGCTGAACTCCGACGGGGAGACCGACGCCTGGGAGAACTGGGAGCCATCCACGGCGGACCAGCGGGCTGAGTTCGGCGCCCTCCTCGTCGCCGATGTGACCGAGCTCTACGACTACGTCCACTCCGAGGAGTTCACCGTCTATCTCGCCGACCAGGGCGTCGACTGGCTCAGCAACGGGGCCATCGCCCTGCTCGACGAGGTGGCCAGCGGCAAGATCACCGGCGAGGAGGACTGGTGGTCGGGGACGGACCTCTGGGACTTCGCGGCAAATGTCGAGGGCTCGAAGATGGCGTTCTCCCTGGTCCGTGACTTCGCCGAGTCGACGGGCGAGGAGGGCGCGGCTCTCGTCGCCGAAATCGACGCCGGCTACACGGAGCTGGAGGAGAAGCTGGCCGAGTACGGTAATCTCACCGACGGCTTCGTGAACTACAGCGAGCTCACCGACGAGGACAAGCGCGCGCTGACGAACCTGATCAACGCCCTCGCCGAGCCGCTCTCGCAGCTGACCAGCACGGTCCTGGCGTGAGCTCCGAGCGACCGCAGTAAGCGCAACCAGAGAATGGCGAATCCCTCCAACGATGAGCCGTCAGCGACCTCGCGTCGACTGACGCGGCGGCAGATGCTCGGCCTCGCCTCGGCTGGCGCGGCCGGGCTGGCGCTGGGGGGCATCGGCGGATCGCTGGTGGTGCCCCGGCTGGTCGGGACGCCGGAGTCCGACGCTGCCGGGTCCCAGGCGGCGTACCCGTTCTTCGGCGCGCACCAATCCGGCGTGACCACGCCGGTCCAGGATCACATGCACTTCGCGGCGTTCGACATGGCCGCGGACGCGGGCCGGGATGAGCTCGTGGCGTTGCTCGAGGAGTGGTCGTATGCCGCCGCGCGCATGACCCAGGGCCTCGACGTGAGTGCGACGGGTGCCGTGGGCGGCGATCCGGAGGCACCGCCCGACGACACCGGCGAAGCGCGCGACCTCTCGGCCAACGGCCTCACCATCACCATCGGCTTCGGGCCGGACCTCTTCGAGAAGGACGGAACCGACCGCTTCGGCATTGCCGATCGCCGCCCGCCCGGTCTCGAACGCCTCCCGCCGTTCGTGGGTGACACCCTCAAAGCGGCATGGAGCCACGGCGAGCTCTGCGTCCAGGCGTGCGCGGACGATCCCCAGGTCGCCGTGCACGCGGTGCGCAACCTGACACGAATCGCGTTCGGGCGCGCTGCGATCCGGTGGTCGCAGATGGGCTTCGGCCGAACATCGAAGACCACGATCGAGCAGCAGACGCCGCGCAACCTGATGGGGTTCAAGGACGGAACCAACAACATCCTCGTCGAGGACGCTGGCGCGGTGGAGGAGCATGTCTGGCTCCGCTCGGGTGACCGACCCTCGTGGATGGCCGGCGGCACCTTCCTGGTGGCGCGCAAGATCCAGATGCTCATCGAGTCGTGGGATCGCGTCCGCCTCGCGGAGCAGCAGACGATTATCGGTCGCACCAAGGCAGACGGAGCGCCACTCAGCGGTGGCGGCGAGTTCACGGAGCCCGACTTCGATGCCGAAGTGGCCGGAGCGCCCGCGATCGACGTGGCGGCACACATTCGACTGGCGCACCCGTCGAACAACGACGGCACCCGGATCCTGCGCCGAGGCTACAACTACGTCGATGGCAACAACGAGCACGGCCGCCTCGATGCCGGCCTCTTCTTCCTCTCGTTCCAGCGCTCGCCGGACCAGTTCATCACCGTCCAGCGGTCGCTGTCGACCGACACCCTCAACGAGTACATCAAGCACATCGGCTCGGCCATCTTCGCCATCCCGCCCGGCGCAACCAGCGGCGGATTTGTGGGCGAGACGCTCTTCAGCTGACCGGCGGCGGAGCGGTGGTGAAGGCCGCCCTCCTCGCGGCGCGTCGCAACGCGCCGAGGACAGCGGGACCGACGAGCATGACCAGGGCGATGGTGGTGATCGCCCGGCCGATGTCCCAGCCCAGTGATGTCACGAGCGTGAACGCGAGGAACCGCCCGACGTTCTCGCCCACCGGAGCGCCTCCCACGTAGGAGAGGTCGCTCCCCAGCCCGACGGCGAAGGGCCAGAACGAGAGATTCATGGCCAGTCCGTAGGCGAGAGATGCCAGCGCGGCATACGCGATCAGCATCGCCATCTCGGCGCGGCCACGCAGCGGCGGCAGCACGCCCGCGCCGAGGCCGACCCAGGACGCGGCGAGCATCTGGAACGGCAGCCACGGGCCGACACCCCCGGTCAGCAACGCGGACGCGAAGAGCGTCGTCGACCCCAGCACGAATCCGAATCCCGGGCCGAAGACCCGTCCGCCGAGCACGAGCAGCGCGAAGACGGTCTCGACGCCGGCCGTTCCCGCGCCCAGGGCGCGAGCCGCCGCGCCGAGCGCCGAGAGGATGCCGAGCATCGCGAGGGCCCGCGCATCGAGCCGGCCCGAGGCGACCTCGGCGAGCATGACGGCGACGACCAAGGGCAGGACCCCGATGAAGAGGAGAGGTGAAGGCAGCGGAGCTCCTCCCGACCCGGCGCTGGTCAGGAGCGGCCAGCCGAATGCAAGGACGCCGATGGCCGAGCCGACCGCCAGGATGGGGAGCGCCGGCGCCGGAAGCGGCACTGCCCGGCCGGCGGCGGTCATGTCGTGGCCTCAATCGCGGCGCTCGTGGCGAGCGCCCTGCGAACCTGTTCGACGGTCAGCCATCCGGCGCCGATCACCTTGGCCACCTGCGGGGCAAGGGCCGGCGAGTCGGCCAGGACCCCCTCGGGCGATCCGTCCGCAACCAGCTCCCCCGCGGCCAGCACGAGCACCCGCTCGGCGATCGAGGCGGCGAGCTCGACGTCGTGCGTCGCCAGCAGCACCGCGTGGCCGCGATCGGCCAGCGACCGCAGGGTGCGTGCGAATCGCCGCTTGGTCGGGTAGTCGAGGCCGCGCGTCGGCTCGTCGAGCAGGATGACGGCTGGCGCGGCCGCGAGCTGGATCGCCAGCACCAGCGCCAGCCGCTGGCCCTCGGACAGATCGCGCGGGTGCTCTCCATCCTCGATGCCTCCGATCAGGTCGTTGAGGATGCCTCGCGTCGTTCCCTCGGCGGCCGAGGCATCCACGTCCGAGCGGCGGCACTCGGCGGCAACGCTGTCGAGGTAGAGGAGATCCCCCGGCGTCTGCGGCACGAGGCCCACCCCGCGGTGCGCGTCCCGCCCATCTGCGCTGCCCGGATCCGATCCGTCGACGTCGACCCGACCGGCCGAACGCGGGCCCGTCCCCTGGAGCGCCCAGAGCAGCGAGGACTTTCCCGACCCATTGCGACCCATCAGCACGGCGATCTCGCCTGCTCGGAGCTCGAGGCTGACGCCGTCCACCGCCACCGTCGCGCCATAGCGAACCGAGATGCCCGCGGCCGTGAGGGCGGCGTGGGCCGCCGGCCGTGGCGCGGCAGCGCGAGAACCCAGCCGACCGCGCAGAGCGGCGGCCTGGCCGCGGGCGTCGCGGACCGACAGGGGGAGTGGCTGCCACCCCGCCAGCCGGCCGAGATCGACGATCGGTGGGGCGATCTCGGCATCGGCCATCAGCGTGAGCGGGTCGCCGCACCGAGCGGTTCCGTCGCCGGCGAGCTGGATCAGCCGATCGGCGTACTGGAGGGCTCGCTCGAGACGATGCTCGGCCAGGACGACCGTCATCCCGAGGTCGTGGACGAGGCGCAGAACCGCCGCGAGCACCTCCTCGGCGGCAGTGGGATCGAGAGCGGAGGTCGGCTCGTCGAGCACGAGGACGCGTGGTCCGGCGGTGAGGACGGAGCCGATCGCGACCCGCTGTTGCTGCCCGCCCGACAGGTCGCGCAGCGGACGTCCGCGCAGCTCCGCGATGCTCAGCAGGTCGAGCGTCTCCTCGACCCGGGCGCGCATAGCCGCCGGCGGCACGGCCTGCTGCTCCATGGCATAGGCGAGCTCTTCCTCGACCGTGTCGGTCACGAAGCCATGCGATGGGTCCTGCGCGACGAAGCCGACCACGTCGGCGAGCTCTCGTGGCGGGTGCTCCCGCGGGTCTCGTCCGGCAACCATGACGCGACCGCTGAGCAGGCCACCGGTGAAATGCGGGACCAGGCCGTTGATCGCCCGCAGCAGCGTCGTCTTCCCCGACCCGGTCGGCCCGGTCACGAGGCACAGCTCGCCCTCGCCGATGTCGAAGCTCACATCGCGAATGGCCGGAGCCGCTGCGCCGTCGTAGGTGACGGTGACCCGGTCGAAGCGAATCACGAGCGCGCCATCGACGCCCGGGGGGCGGGCGTGGCCGCATCGGCAGCGAGGGACGCCGCGCGCAGTGGTGGCATCGGAGCGAGGACGGCCGGGACAGCGGCAACCAGGATCCCGGCGGTCGGGGCCAGGGCCAGTGCCGGCCACTCGAGCGGCACGAGCGACGGGTGGAGGGCCGATGGGTCGACCGACGCGCCAAATGCAACCAGCGACACGGCTGCGACGGCCGAGGTGAGGACCGCCCATTCCGCCGAGCGCCATGGGTCATCGCGATAGCTGGAGTGCCGGGTCCGGCGACCAGCGGCCCACAGGCCGGCGATGACCAGCGCCACTCCCACCACGAAGCTCGGAACGCCGAAGGGAACGGGCGACGATGCGTCGAGCAGTCCGTACAGGCCGACGCACGCCCCCAGCAGCCCGACGACGAGCAAGCCGGCGGTCACCCGGCGCTGTGCCGGCGACTCGCCCGAGCTGCGTCCGTAGCCCCGCGCATCCATCGCCGCGGCAAGCGAGATCGACCGATCCAGCGCGTCCTCGAGGACCGGAAGAAGCACCGCCCGCGGACCCCCGCGGGCGCCGGTCCGAAGTCGCCTCGCGCGCCGAACGCGCGCCACGCTCTCCGCCAGCTGAGGCGCGACGCTGAGCGCCACCGTCACGGCGGCGCCGACCTCGTAGAGCGCGTTCGGGAGCATCCTGAGCAGGCGCTTCGGGTTGGCAAGGCTGTTCGCCGCTCCGAAGCAGATCACGATCGCCGCAAGGCGCATCCCGTCGTAGGCGGCGGCCAGGATCGACTCGGCGGTGACCTCGCCGCCGATGCTGATCCCGGCGACCCAGTCCGGCAGCGGGATCTCCGGCAACGTGAACAGGACGGTCGTGCCGTACTCGCCGCCGAAGACGATTCGAAGCGCCACGCGCAGGATCACGATCAGCAGCCCGATGCACAGGTATAGCCCAAACGCGCGTCCCCAGGGGGCGTCCTCCCGTCGCGCCGCCACGACGAGCGCCGCCACTCCGATGACCAGTCCGAGGAGCAACGGGTTCGTCGTCGCCCCGGCGATCACGGCGAGCCCCATGGCCCAGAGCCACCAGGCGCCCGGATGCAGCGCGCGGGGCCGGGCGCCGCGGCCGAGCCGGTCAGCCATGGTGCACCACTCCCAGGCGTCGCTGCGTCGCGAATGCCGCGGCGCCGACCGCCACGATCAGCCCAATGCCGATGAGCGTGCCAGTCGCCCCCGAGCCCCCACCCGGGGTTGGCGCGGCGACCGGCTGCTGGGAGGGGGGTGGCGTGGACGAGGCGCTGGGCGTCGGGCTCTCAGCCTCGACCGACGAGCTCGCTGATGCCGCGATCGTCGCCGGCGCCGGCGACGGCGTCACCGTCGCCACGTCGCTCGGCTGATCCGCCGGTGCGGGGTTTGCCGATGACGGCGTTGGTGGGGACGCGGCCGGCATCGGTGGCGGCGTGGGAGCCGGAGTCGGTCGTGGCGTCGGCGCGGGCGTTGCCGCAGGAGTCGGCGCGATGAGGGCCGGGGGCGCGACGGATGGCGGATCGGGCTGGCTGCCGTTGGTGAAGGCCCAGCCCTCGACCGATCCCTGCTTCGGCCGGGACCCGGAGGCACCGATCGGGCTATACGTCCACGATCCGCCTCGGCTCGCGGTCCAGTACGACCAGTAGGCGGTCGCCGGTGGCGTCGTCGCGCACGACTCATCCACGGGGGCCGGGAGGCCGTCTATGCGGCACACGAACCCAGGCACGGTCGCGACCTGCGCGACGCTGTGCCCTGCGCCCACGAGGGCCTCGAGGCCGGTTGACGGAGAGCCCGAGGCGCAGCGGACCACGACTCCCGCGTCGAACGCGCTGAGGTCGACGACGACCGTCACTCCGGTGCTGGTCGGGCAGGCCCCTCCGCTCCACGCGGCGGCGGGGGCCGGGGCGACGGCGCCGCCCACGAGCCCCGAGAGCAGCAGGCCTGCTGCCGCCAGCGCACGCCCGCGCGCGGCGGGGCGGAGAAGGGTCAGCCGACGTTCCTCCTTCGACGGACGGCGACGCCGGCGCAGGCTCCGGCGGCCAGCAGGGCGAATGCGATCACGCCCGGATCGGGGTGCGCGGGGACGGCGGCCGTGTCGGGCAGCTCGCCGGCATCGGCCGACGGCGCCGGCGATGCGGGGGCGGGGGTGGGCTCAGCCGTTGGCGCCGGCCCGGCTGCGGCGCAGTCGAGGACCGGAGCCTCGTCCACGGCGGCTGCGGCGGTGAGCTCATCGAGCGGCGGGCCACCGAAGGCCAGGACGGCCTGCGGCGTCGAGAAGATGAGGAAGCCGGGGATCCCGACGGCCCAGCCGATCGCACCGACCTCGGCCGGATCGGCGTCGCATCCGAACGCCAGCGAGAGCACGAAGCCCGCCGCCGCATCGGCCGAGGCGGTCTCGCCGGCCGCACGCAGCGCCTGCCCGCCCACGCCGCTGCTGTTCGTGTTGGCCGTGCCGAACGAGGGGAGTCCGCCGTCGGGCTGCTGGATGGAGAGGAGCCACGCAGCCGCCTCGCCCGCGCTGACGGTGTCGCCGCCGGCCAGCAGGGCCTGGAGCGCGAACGCGGTCGTGTCCGGATCCTCGGCGCCCGGGCCGGCCGGGCACGAGCCATCGAACGAGTACTCGCCGGACGGGCACTGGGCAGCCGCCAGCCACGTCACCGCGGAGGCGGGCGTGCCGCCGCTCGTGCGTGACAGGGCCAGGATCGCCAGCGACTGGTCGAAGATCGACGCCGTCCCGAAGCGACCGGTGTCGGGCCCGGTGTCGATGAGGAGGGCTCGCAGCTCGGCCTCGAGATCGTGGCCCCCGAACGCGGTCGGATCGGCGCCCTGCACCTGGACCGCGAGCATCACCTTGGCAAGGGCGCCGGGTGCCACGACGCCACCGGGCATGACGTAGTCGTCGAGGTTGGCCTCGATGCCAGCCAATGCGGCCTCCGCCGCCTTCTGACCGGCACCGACGGCGGCGAAGGCGAAGATCGCATCCGCCAGGCTGCCGACCCCGATTGTCGGATCGGTCTCCACCTGCTGGGCGATCCAGCCGATCGCGGCCAGGCCGGGATCGGTCGTCGTGGGGGTGTCTCCCGCTCGCGCGGGGGCATGGATGGTGAGCGCGAGGAACAGCGCGAGGATGAAGGCCATCGCCCCCTGCGCAATCCGCGGCGCAGGATGGGTGATCGAACCGGGCATCGGTCGTTCCTTTCGATCCGGGTCGTGTCCGAGACCCGAACCGATGACGGCGACCCGCCTGGGGGTCGGCCGTCCAGCGATCCCGGCTCCCGTTCGCAGACCTCGGCGACGTGATGGAGCGGACGCTCGCGGTCAGGCATTCCGGCTCGCCGCGGACTCGATGTCCGACGGCCTACGGCTGCGGGTCAGCGTCGGCCTTGGACCGACTTCCCCTGCCCTCGAGCGTTCGTTGGATGTGCCGTCGACTGTAGCACCGCGCGCGCCTCAGGCGACGCGGTACTCGCTCGTCAGGTGCAGGTTCACGATCGCCACGTCAAGGGCCTCGGGCTCGGTTGTGGCGGGGACCAGCAGCGCCGCGTCGGTGAGCGGAAGGAAGGGATGCGAGCTGCGCGACAGGACGTCGTGCTCGGCGCCCGGAACGAGGTGGGCGGTGCCCCTCAGCTCGTAGGGTCCGGCGCGCACGAACACCTCCCGGAGCTGCCGGGCAACCCGCCGCTCGGGAGGGCTGACGAGAGGCGGCGGCACGACGATCTGGATCTCTCCGGGGCTGATCTCGAGCCAGTTCTCCGGATCAGGGCTGGCGCCGTGGGGAAGGATCCGGAAGGTGTCGCCGCGCTGAAGGATGTCGGTGATCCTCTCGTCACTCGAGCTGATGTGGCCGCGGATCTCGGTCTCGAGGGTGAAGAGGCGGATCGGCAGCAGGAGACGCAGCCCGGCGTCAGCCATCCGCATCGGCCTGCTGCACGGCGGTCCGGGTGGCCTTCCGGCTGGCGGCCTCCTTCTCGGCGTTGGCCTGGCGGTGACGGGTCATCACCTCGCAGGCCTCGTCGATGTCGCTCGTGATCGTCAGCAGCTCGAGGTCCTGTGGGCTGATCTTCTCCTCGAACAACGGCTTGTCGCGGATCCAGGCCATCATGCCGTCCCAGTAGTCCTTGCCGTAGAGGACCACCGGGAAGTGCTCGACCTTCCCCGTCTGGATGAGGGTCAGCGACTCGAACAGCTCGTCGAGGGTCCCGAAGCCGCCCGGGAAGATCACGAAGCCGTCCGCATACTTCACGAACATCACCTTGCGAACGAAGAAGTAGCGGAATTCCATGCCGAGATCGACGTACTCGTTCAGCCCCTGCTCGAACGGCAGCTCGATGTTGCAGCCGATGGACAGCCCGCCACCCTCCTGCGCACCGCGGTTCGCCGCCTCCATGATGCCGGGGCCGCCACCGGTGATGATGGCGAAGCCCTGCTGCGCGAGGGCCGCGGCCAGGCGCCGCGCCGCGCCGTAGTAGCGGTTGCGACGGCCGATTCGTGCCGAGCCGAAGATGCTGACGGCCGGGCCGATGTCGGCGAGCGCGTCGAAGCCCTCGACGAACTCGCCCATGATGCGCAGGGTGCGCCACGTGTCGGTGTCCTGGAAGCCGACGGGGGGCCCCTTTTGACGCAGGAGCTTGAGGTCCTCGGTCCCGCCGTCGGACGACCCGCCGCCGCGCACGACGACCGCGCCGCGCCTTCGCCCCGGCTCCTTCTTCTTCCGCGGCATGGGTACTCCCTCGTGCTCGACACTGTTTGCCCGGAATGGTAGGGTGCGCCTTCGCCGGGGCGCCGATTTTCGGCGCCATCGTGCCGATTGGAACCACGCCAGGGAAAGAATTCTATTGCCGCATCTCCTGCGGCGTGTCGCGGCGCTGACCATCCTGAGCGCTCTCGGGATCGCGCTCCTCTCGCCGCTGACCGCACGCTCAGCGCTCCCTGAACCGCCCGCCATCGACGAGCCCCTGCTCGCCGACGTGGCGGTGCCAAGCGGCGTCGTGGAGCGTGGCTTCCTGGCCGCCCGCAACGGTGCGTCGACCCTGTCCTTTGCGGCACCGGCGGCACCGGGGGGCACGGAGCGCATCGGAGATGCACCATCGATGACCCCTCCGTCGGTCGGCATGGAAGCCACCCTGTACTCCGAGCCGCGGGCGGGGACGCTCGGCGCGCAGGTCGTCGAGGCGCCAGAGCCCGTCGGCGACACGATCACGGGCGAAGCCTCCTGGTACTGCCACGTCGTGGGCACCTGCCCCGCCGGCTACGGACCGTCCGACGCCTTCGTCGCGCTCCCCGGAGCGCTCGGCGGCGCCGGGGGCCAGGGAGTCGTGGCCACGGTCACCGTCTGCGCCGACCGATGCGTCGAGCTGCCGGTCGTCGACTACTGCGGCTGCTACTGGGGCACCGCCGACCAGCGGGTCGCCGACCTCTCGGCCGCGGCATGGGCACTCGTCACCGATCGGTCACGCAGCGCCGGCGTGCTGACCGTCACGATCCACCTCGGGAGCTGACGCTCGTCCGTACGGCGAGCAAGCGACCGCCGCGCGAGGCGGGCAGGGGAGTAGCATCGGTGGATGCTCCAGCCCATCCGAGTAGGGCACGTCGTCCTGAAGGTCCGGGATCTCGATCGATCTCTTGCCTTCTATCGGGACCTGCTCGGATTCCAGGTCTCCAGCGAGATGAGCAACGTCATGGTCTTCCTCACGGCGACCGGCGAGAACCACCACGACCTCGCCCTTCTGCGCGTGGGCGACTCCGCGCCGTCGCCGCTGCCGACGGCAGTCGGGCTGTACCACGTCGCCATCCAGCTGGCTGATTGGGAGGCGGTGCGGAAAGCCCATGACGTCCTCACCGAGCGCGGGCTGCTGCGTGGGACCGCCGATCACGGAGTGAGCCTGAGCCTGTACACCGTCGATCCAGACGGAAACGAGATCGAGCTCTACTGCGACGCTCCCCGCCAGGAATGGGAGGGACGCGTGGCACAGGCCATGACGGTCCGTCCGCTCGACGTCGGCCGGCGTACCTCCGAGGACGACTGAGCCGAGCGGCTCGCTCCTGCTGGAGGGCACGGCGCTTGCTTCGCTGAGCAGCCGTGCCGTTCCTTCCCTTCGTACTCCTCCTCGCGTGGCAGGCCCTGAGCCGCATGGCCTCGTTCGCGCTCGGCTGGGCCACCGCCCTCTACTTCGGCCAGGTGCCCGGCCGCCAGGGGCGGATCCTGGCCGCCATCAGCCTCCTCTCGGCGGCGTGGGTGGTCGTCCTCGTCGGGTTCGCCCTGCCGCTGGCCGTGGGCGCCGCGCTCGACGCGACCGGGATCATCGGTGAGAACTTCGAGGTCGAGCCGATCCATGTGATCGGGCTGGCCGCGGCGATCGTGGCCGTGCCCCTTGCCGTCGCGGCGGCCGTGGTCGTTGGGGCGATTCGCGAAGAACGCGGCGTGGAGGGATGGCTGCGGCTGGTGCCGGTCAGCTATCCGGCCACGTTCATGCTCGGCGCGGCCGTGCTGCAGATGGTTGCCATCACCCCGTTCCTGCTCGTCCAGCGCTGGCGGAAGAAGCGCGTGCTGGTCCAGGTCCCGCTCGTCATGCGTCCCGGGACCGACGACGACGACCTCGTCGGGGCCGTGCGCGAAGCGCTGGCGAAGATCGGCGTCGAGGAGGTGGAGACGGCAGAAGCGACCGGGGTGGCCGCGCTGCCCATGCGGACGGTGGGATTCGCGACCCGCCACCTGCTTGGCGCGGTGGTCAGGGGCGACCCGATGCGCCTCCGAGCCGGCAGCCTCGACATCTACGCCTATGCGACCAACGTGTCGATCCTCGGATCGAAGCAGGAGGTCTACCGCGTCCGTGCGGCCGTCGACCGGGAGCTTGCCCTGACCGACGCGTATCTCACCTGGAGCGATGAGGCTCGGGCCCTCGAGGACGAGCTGCGTGAGGCGTTCACCTCGGCGAACGGCGACCTCGACGGGCTGGCCGGCAGGCTCGAGCCGATCCAGGAGCGCATCGACGCCGCCAGCCTCAACAGTGAGGAATGGAGCATGCTCTGCGCCCTTCGCCTCGGCGCGGAGCGTGAGGTCGCCGGGCGCATCCGGAGCTGAGCGTCCGGGACGCGCGACTAGGATGGCCCGATGCGACGGCTCGGCCGCATCGGCCTCGTGCTCCTCCTCGTCATCGGAGGCCTGGTCGCCTGCGAGACGACCCGCGTCGGGATCCAGACCGCGGTGATGCTCCCCAACCTCCTCGGTTCGGGTCCCATGCCGCTCAACTGGTTCAGCGACGAGCCGGCGCGATCCGCCATCCCGTACCGCGAAGGAGCATCTGCCTCGGAACCGGACCTCGCCGAGCTGTGGCTGCCGTCGTGGGCGTCGGAAGACGAGCGTGCCGGCGCGATCCTGCTCGTGCTGGGCGTGAACAATGTCGGGCGTAACCACCCGGTCGTCGAACGCGTCGCCGATGGCCTGGCCCGCACCGGCGCCGCCGTGCTCGTCCCGGATTCGCGGACGCTGCTCGAAGGACGCCTCGCCGTCGGCGAGGTCGACGGGGTCGTCGAGGCGTTCGAGGCGCTGGCCGCGCGGCCGGAGGTGGATCCCGACCGGATCGGGATCGCCGGGTTCAGCGTCGGCGGCTCTCTCGCGCTCCTCGCGGCGCGGGATCCTCGCATCGCGGACGAGGTCGACTGGGTCAACGCGTTCGGCGCGTATGCCGATGCGCGCACGTACCTCGCCTCGGTGGCGGCGCACGCCCACCGCGACGCGAATGGCGAGTCCCTCCCGTGGGAGCCGAGCCCGCTGGCGCGGGAGGTCTACCTCGGCTTCGCTCTCGACCAGGTCGCCGATGAAGGGGACCGCGCGCAGCTCGCCCACGCGTTCTCAGACGCGATCCTGGCCGGGACGGTGCCCGCGGCCGACGCGCCCCTCCGTTCTGGGCTGGGGACTCCGGCCGCTCGGGCGGTCCACGACCTCCTCACCGCCTCGACGCTCGACGATGCGTCGCTCGCGATTGCGGCGCTGCCGGAATCGAGCCTCGAGTTCGTCGACGCCATCTCGCCGCTCCGGCACCTCGATGGCCTCGCCACAGACGTCTTCCTCATGCACGAGACGACCGACCACCACGTCCCGTTCGTCGAGTCACGCGCCCTCGCGGCCGCGCTCGAGCCGGCCGGCCGGCTGCGGACGTTCAGCGAGTTCCGCCTCTTCGACCACGTTCAGCCCGACGACGTCGACCTGGCTGCCGCTGCTCCCGAGCTGGTGCGGCTCCTGCTCCACGTCCGGACGCTGATGGAGGAGACCCTCTAGGGGATCGCGATGAGCGCCACGGCGACGGCCGCCATCGCGAGGCCGATCGCCTGCGAACCACGGATCCGCTCGTGCAGGATCGTGGCGGCGAGCAGCACCGTGACGACGGGATACAGCGACGAGAGCACGGCCGCCACCGAGAGCATGCCGGCCTGGGTCGCGAGGAGGAACGTGACCGCCCCCCCGGCCGCGAGCGCGCCGACCACGATGCCCCACCACGCGAACGCCTCGCGAGGCACCCACGGTTGACGCGTGACTGTCGCGATCGCGACCACCGCGACGTTGGCGACGACCTCGGCCAGGGCCAGCGGAGCCAGTCCCGCACGGTCCGGAACCTGGCCGAGGGCGACGAACAGCACCCCGAATCCGAGCCCGGCGAGCAGGCCGTCGACGACGTCGCCGCTGACCCGGCCGGATCCGGTCGCACCCGCCGGATCGGAGCCGCTCGACACGAGCCAGATCGCCGGCACCGCGCACGCGATGCCGATCCAGGTCGGGAGCGGAGGGCGATCCCCGGTGAGGGCGCCCACGACGACGGGCAGAAGTGCCGCTCCCACCGCGGACAGGGGCGCGACGACTCCCATGCGCCCGGTGGCCAGTCCGCGATATAGGAACGCGGTCCCGCAACCGGTCCCGACGCCGGCCAGCACGCCCCACAGCAGGTCCTCCGGCCGCGGCTCGCCCGGCATCAGGAGCGCGACGCCGCCGATGATGACCATCGCGGTCAGCTGAGTCACGACCGCGACCGCCAGGACCGGGGCGCGCCGCGCCACGACGCCACCGATGAAGTCCGAGAGGCCGTACATCACCGCCGATGTCAGGGCCAGCCCGATGCTCAGCACCCGTCAGTGCGACTCAACGAGACCCGGCGAACAGGGCCAGCGAGCCGAAGATCAGCAGCACGGCAACCGCAACGATGATGAGCCGGGCCAGCCATGGGTTGCGCCGCTCGGGCATCGGCTGATACGGCCTGCCCTTGCGCCGTCGTGCCGAGCGGCTCACGGCTGGCTCGGCCCCCAGCTGCGACGGAACAGGAACGGCGTGGTCAGCGCCTCCCGCCCCGAGACGGATCGAAGCTGCTTCCTCGTTCGCTTCAGCAGCTTGCCGTGGTACGTGCCGTCGCCGTACGGCTCGAGTAGGCGTGCCACGTCCCATTCGCGGACCGCCGCGACCGCGGACTCGGGGAGCCATCGGTCCAGGACCGCCTTCGCCTCGTCGATCGCCACGAAGCGGCGGGATCGCGTCGCGTTGTCCAGCGTGATGAGCGCGTTCTCGAAGCTCACGTCGACGTCCTCGACGAGCGTGGTGAGCCGCTCCATGGTGCCCGGCATGCGCTCCGGCTTGAACAGGCCGGTCAGGATCGTCCGGCGCTCGTCGGTGCCGAGCGATTCGAGCAGCGGCCGAAGGCTGGGAACCCCCGCGTCGGAGTCGGCGGCGGGCACGTCGTAGTCGTAGAGGCGGACCATCATCGGTCCGCAGATCCTAGACCGATGCGTCCGGAGCCGCGAACCCGACGGTACAATTCGGCGAGCGACGCGCCGGGTGGCGCGCATCGGTCCATCTGCTCGCTGGAGGCCAACGTTCGCCATGCTGCTCGACGGCAAGAAGCTGCTCATCACCGGCGTGCTGACCGACGACAGCATCGCCTTCGCGGCCGCCAAGGTCGCGCAGGAGGCCGGGGCCGAGATCCTGCTTACCAACGTCGGCAGGGGAGTGAGGCTGACCGAGAAGGTCGCGCGCAAGCTGCCGACGACGCCCGACGTCCTCCAGATGGACGTGAACAACCCCGACGACATCGCGGCCGTCGCCTCTGAGGTGATGAGCCGATGG
The DNA here is from genome assembly GCA_963828485.1 of uncultured Chloroflexia bacterium. Taxonomy (GTDB): domain Bacteria; phylum Chloroflexota; class Limnocylindria; order QHBO01; family QHBO01; genus JACDBZ01. The sequence continues at coordinate 489,352 of CAWHEV010000009.1, read as the reverse complement.
GGCCGCCTCGATGGCGCGCTTCACTCCATCGGCTTCATGCCGCAGGACGCTCTCGGCGGCAACTTCCTGACGGCGCCGTGGGAGAGCGTGGCCGTCGGGCTCCAGACCTCGGCTTTCTCGCTCAAGGGGTTAGCGGTCGGGCTCCTCGAGCCAATGAAGGTGGCCGGGGCGGACGGTGGCGCATCAGTCGTGTCGCTCACCTTCGACGGACGGCTGGCCTGGCCGATCTACGACTGGATGGGCGTCGCGAAGGCGGGCCTCGAGGCGACGGCCAGGTACCTGGCACGCGACCTCGGCGAGCACAACATCAGGGTCAACACGGTCTCGGCCGGACCGATCCGGACCATGGCCGGCAAGAGCATTCCGGGCTTCGACGCCATCGCCGGGTCATGGGAGGCACGCTCGCCGCTGGCCTGGTCGCTGACGGATGCCACCGCCGTCGGGCAGATGTGCGCCTTCCTCATGAGCGACTGGGCGTCGATGACCACCGGCGAGATGATTCACGTCGACGGCGGGTATCACGCCCTCGGGGCCGACTTCAAGACCTCCGCCTAGAGGGCGCGCGAGGCGCTCCTCGCGTGAGGCCAACGCGTGCATGGCATGGGACCAACGGCCAACTAGGGCCGCCCACCGTCAGCCAAGCTGCTCCGATATGCCGTCGGGTGCACATCGCAGGCAACCAAAATGGCGACGTCGGCCTTCGATGCCGCCTCCGTCGCCATTAGCCCCACCCGGCGCAAGGCGGCAGTTCAGGCCGACGCCTCGAGATCGAGCAGGAAGCGCTTGGCCGGAAGGCCACCACCGTAGCCGCCGAGGCCGCCGCCGGTCGCCACGACCCGATGGCACGGGACGATCACCGCCAGCCGATTCGACCCGTTGGCCCGGCCCACCGCACGCCACGCGGGTGCCGCGTCCACGCGCTCCGCGAGCTCCCGATACGAGATCGTCCGTCCGTAGGGGACGCGCTGCAGCTCCGACCAGACTCGCTCCTGGAAGGCGCTGCCCGGTATCTCCAGCGGCAGGTCGAACGAGCGGCGCTTCCCCGCGAAGTACTCATCGAGCTGTGACTCGACGCGGCGCAGGAGTGGCGAGTCGCCCTCGATGGTCGGTCCGATTCGGCGTCGGACCGAGGCCAGCTGCGCAGGCATCATCGCCCGATCGGTGAAGTCGGCGAGGACGACGGTCCGCTCGGTGGCGCCGATGGTCATCGGACCGATTGGCGTGTCGATCTCGCGAACGGTGACACGTGGTCGCATCGTCCGGATGGCAGCGCAGGCAGGCCCGGTACCCGGCCGCGCGCGCCGCGGCCGCATCGGGCATGAAGGTGATGTTGCGCGGCAGCGGCTTGCGCACCCGGCAGGAGGGCCGGCAGTAGATGCCGGTGGTCCGCACGGCGGTGACGAAGCGCCCGTCGTACGCGGGGTCGGACTCGTAGAAGGCTCGCTCGAACTCGGTGGTCATGGCCATGGAACGCCCGGACGCCGGATCGCGTGAGGTCGCCAGTGCCGCGTCAGGCGTTGCCGGGCTGCTGGCGGAGGATGAGGTTCACGGTGAACGGGCTGCTCCCCAGCACCTCCCCGCCGGCGCGCAGCTCGATCCGATACCGGCCGATCTCCGCGATCCTCATGCCCTTGAGGTCGGCGACGATGTTGGCGCTCGTGGCGGCCGCCGGCACGTCGATGCGCAGTCGTGGCGGCTGCTGGAGCGTCTGCTTGCCCGACGGAGACACGACCTGGAAGGTCAGCTCGTGGCTGCCGGGCGTGGCCTCCAGGATGGCGACGATGAAGCATCGCCCGTGCGTCGCGGGCATGCGGACCACGTTGATCTGGCTGAAGACGCCGATGGCGCTGATCTTCCCATCCTGTGCCGTCAGGGCGTAGTCGCACAGGAGGAGGGTGTGGAGCTTCAGATCGGCCATGCGCCGCGTAAGTCTACGGCCGCTCGAACGCCAGGCCGATGCCGACCTCCGCCAGCTCGACCAGCGGCAGATCTGCCAGCTGGTCGCGGCGCACCCACGCGCAGGTGTCCGACGAGCCACCCAGCTCGTCGCGCAGCTCGCCGCCGGTGATCCGCACCCGATAGATGACCCGGATGCCGTGGAAGTCGGTCTCGAGGCCGTCCTCGGGGTTGACGAACCGGCCGGTCCACGAGTGAACGGTCGCGAGGTCGATGACCTCGCCGTGGAGGCCGGTCTCCTCGGTGAGCTCGCGCAGGGCCGCCTCATCGGGCCGCTCACCGAACTCGATGCCGCCGCCGGGCAGGGTCCACATGCCGTCGGACGTGGCCGTGGCACCCTGGGCGATGCGGCTGAGCAGGATGGCGTCGCCGTCGACGCACAGGGCATAGGCGCCGATCCGCGTCATCCGCCGGATCGGCTCCGTCACTTCGCGGCGTACTGGTCCGCGCCGAGGAAGTGAATGCTGACGTACGGCTCGTCGCCGACGACGACCGAGTCGTGCCCGGGACCGATCTCGAACACGTCGCCCGGTCCGACCTCGACGACCCGACCGTCGGTCATCTCGATCCGATTTCGGCCGGAGAGGACGAGCCCGAGGTGCGCGACCTCGCACACCGACTGCCCGAGCGCCGCGCCAACGTGCTCGGACCAGCGCCATCCCGGCTGGTACTCGGCGCGCCCGAGGCTCATCCCACCGACCTGGAGCAGGTCGAAGCCGCCCAGCGGGAACTCGCGGTGCTCATCCGGATCGTCGAAGCGGCGGACGACCGCGGCGGAGGTGGGCATCGGTCAGTCGTCTCCTTCATCGGTGTAGAGGTCGGGGTCGAGGAGCCAGGCGATCTCGCCGCCGCCGGGCTCGGGGATGCCGTAGAACTCGACGCAGGCCAGGCCGCCCTTGCGCATCCGGACCGACGCCGCGCCGCTGAGGTGCGCCACCGTCGATGAGAGGTCCGGCTCGTGGCCGACGAACATGACGCGGCGGGCCTCGGGGTGATCGGCCATGGCCCGTGCGAAGTCACCCCAGCCTGCGCCGGGGCTCAGGCGCTCGTCGACCTCTGGCGTGCCGCCGCCCATCCCCTCGCAGAACAGCTCGGCGGTGCGGTGCGCTCGCGCCAGGGGCGAGCTGAGCACGACATCGGGCCGCAGGTTGAGGCGCCGCCACAGGGGCGCTGCGGCACGGAGCGCTGCCTCGCCCCGATCGGTGAGGGTGCGCTCGTCGTCGTTGGTGGCCCGCGGCGAGCCCGCCTTCCCGTGCCGGAGGAAGTAGAGGATCACGCGAGGCGCGGCTCCGGCTCGTCGTCGCCACCCCGCGTCCCCGCGTGCCCGGCGGCGATGCCCCGCGCATGACCGGTCCGCTGGACGAGCACCCGCCCCGGCGCCGTGACGCCCGCCTTCGGAAACGTGATCGAGACGACGCCGTTCCCGTAGGTGAGGTTGGCGCGCATCGCATCGACGGCGCAAGGCAGCTCGATCGTTCGCTCGTAGGGACCGTAGGACCACTCCCGAGTGATGTACGAGATCCGCTCCTGCCCCTCGCCATGCATGGCGGCTCGAAGCGTGAGGTGGCCGTCATCGGTGACGTCGATGCTGATGTCCTCCGGGGCGACGCCGGGCATCGGCGCAACCACCATCAGCTCGCGGTCATTCTCGAACAGGTTGACGGGGACGGCGGTCGGATCGGTCATGGCGGCCTCCTCTGCAAGACCGATGCTACCCGCCACGGCCCGCGGGCTCTAGAGTTGACCCATGGAGCGATCGAGCATCAGCCCCGATGAGCACATCGCCTCACTGGCGGACGACGTGCGCGAGGACATCGCGACCCTCGACGCGGAGATCTCGGACGTGATGGCCGGGCTGGAGCGAGTCCTGTGGGAGGGCGTCTTCTGGGGAGGCTCGAGCCAGCACATCATCGGCTACGGGTCGTACCGCTACAAGGGTCGCAGCGGCGCTGAGGGTGAGTGGTTCGTCATCGGGCTTGCCGTGCAGAAGAACTACCTCAGCCTCTACGTCAATGCCGCCGACGACGGCACGCCCCTGAGCAAGGCATACGCGCCGCGCCTCGGCAAGGTCAAAGCCGGCAGCGCCAATCTCCAGTTCAAACGCGCTGCCGACCTGGACCTGGCGGTGCTGCGCGAGATGGTGGCCCGTGCCCGCGAGCTCGTGAGTGGGACCGAGCCGGCTGCATGAGCGCATCCCGACCGGTCGTCGTTCATCCAGGCGACGCGATGCCCGGGCCGGTGACGCCCGACATGCAGCGGCTCATCCGCGACCGCGATGGCCGCTTTGCCGGGTGGGCAGGCTGGATCCGGAACGATGCCGGCGACGTTAGTGGCTGGCACCACCACGCCGCCAACGATACGTACGTCTACGTCATCCGGGGGTCGGTGACAATCCATTTCGGCCCCCATGGCGGTGAGAGCGTCGTCGCGAGCGCCGGCGACTTCTTCAACGTTCCGCCGGAGACGGTCCACCGCGAGACGACGGGCCAGGACACGGACCTCGATGCCTTCGTGTTCCGCGTCGGTGGCGAGCCGGAGCATGTGGACATGGATGGTCCCGAGGGCGCGGACGGCTGACGCCGTTTGGCGGTGCTGTCGGCGCGCATCCAACGGCCCGCAATGTCATGGGGTGAGCGTTATGCGGCATCGGGCTCGACGAACCGTCACGTTGGGCCGTCAGCGCTCACCCGATGAAGATTCGGACGCTCCGCCGCCGGCGATCGCCAATAACGCTCATCTGATGAAGATCCGGACGCTTCGCCAGCTCGGCGGTCAGTCCGGAAAGGCCTCCGGGCCGCGCTCGCTGAGCTCCTTGGCGTGCTCGGCCCCATCCTCCGGCGGGATCCACGAGTACGGGTAGCGGTCGTCTTCCATCTCCGACGCCTGCTTCGTCAGGTGCAGCGGATGGAACGTGTCGATCATGACGGCCAGTTCCTCGGTCGACTCCTTGCCGATCGAGGCCTCGACCGACCCCGGATGCGGCCCGTGCGGGATGCCCGCGGGATGGATCGTGAAGGAGCTGATGTCGACGCCGCGGCGCGACATGAAGTTGCCGGCGACGTAGTAGATGACCTCATCCGAGTTGATGTTGGAGTGGTTGTACGGCGCCGGGATGGCGAGCGGGTGGTAATCGAACTTGCGCGGTACGAACGAGCAGATGACGTAGTTGCGCGGCTGGAAGGTGAGATGCACTGGCGGCGGCTGGTGCACGCGCCCGGTGATCGGCTCGAAGTCGCCGATGTTGAAGGCGAACGGCCACAGATGCCCGTCCCAGCCGACCAGGTCGAAGGGATGGTGCCTGTAGTGATAGGCCGTGACCTTGCCCCGCGTCTTGACCTCGATCACGTAGTCGCCGTCGGCGAGGACGGGCGCCATCTCGGCCGGAGGCCTGATGTCGCGCTCGCAGTACGGGGAGTGCTCGAGCAGCTGGCCGAAGTCATTGCGATAGCGCTTGGGGGGCACGATGGCCGATGGCGACTCGACCCACAGCATGCGCTGGTCGGCGGATGAGGGACGCAGCCGGAACGTCGTGCCGATGGGGATGACGAGGTAGTCACCGGGGCCGTAGTCGATCGGCCCGAAGTTCGTCTCCAGCGTTCCGGTCCCGGTGTGGACGAAGTACATCTCGTCCGCCTCGCCGTTGCGGTAGTACCGCTCCATCGGCTCGGCTGGCAGCACCACGCCGAAGGTGACGTCCGAGTTGTAGAACAGGGGCACGCGTCCGGTCACCCCGTCTCCGTTGGCGACCAGGTCCTTCGTGTTGACCAGCCGATGCCGATGCGCGCCGCTTGCCTCATCGGGGGATTGCTCGAGCGCGACGTCGCGGACCTTCTCGATCTGGTGCGTCTGCGTCGGTGGTGTGTGGTGGTAGAGGAGGCTGGCGCGTCCGCTGAAGCCCTCGACCCCGAAGAGCTCCTCGGCGTAGAGGCCACCGTCATCCTTCCGGAACTGGGTGTGGCGCTTGTGCGGCACCTCGCCGCGCTGCACGTAGAACATCGCTTGCATTATGGCCGGGCATCGGTGGCCGACACCTTGCACTTCCGGCCGGCGTGAAGCTCAGGAAATTGGTCATGCACGCCACCTCCGGCCTGTGGTTCCTGCCGGTGATGTGCGTGCTTGCGGGAGCGCTGGTTTCGCTCGGCACGATTTGGCTGGACCGGTCGTTCGACTACCAGGCGATCCCGAGCGACTACGTCGGCGGGCCGGAGGCCGCCACCGCCACCCTCCAGACGATCGCCGTGGCCATGGTGAGCCTGACGGCGCTGGTGCTCACCATCACGATGGTCGTGGTCCAGCTTGCCATGGGCCAGTTCTCACCACGAATCGTCCAGCGCATCCTGCAAGACAAGCCGAGCCAGCTCGCGATCGGCCTCTTTGTCGCGACCTTCGTGCACGCGATCCTGACTCTCCGCGAGGTTCGGGTCGACGGGGACGGCACCGGGCAGGTCCCGGCAATCGCGGTCGTTACCGCGTACGTGCTCGTCATCGCCAGCATCGCCGTGCTCGTGCTCTACGTTCACCATGTCGGGCAATCGCTCCGAGTCTCGGCCCTCATCGAGCTCGTAGGAGCGGACACGCGCAAGCTCCTCGATCGCCTCTATCCGGCCACGTCGGGTGCACGGCAGTCGCATTCGTCGACGGATCCTGTGATTCGGGCGCGGAAATCCGGAGTCATCGTGAAGATCGGGCATGAGGAGCTCGTGGAGGAGGCTCGGCGCGCGGACTGCACGCTCGAGCTGGTGCCCGCCCTGGGCCTCTTCGTCCCGGCCGATGCGGAGCTGTTCCGGATCCACGGCGATGCCCGCGGCCTCGACCCCGATCGGCTGCACGACGCCCTGATCCTGAAGCTGGAGCCGACGCTCGACGAAGACGTCGCATACGGCATCCGGCTGCTGGTCGACATTGCGGAGCGATCCCTGGCCGAGTCCCCATTCCAGGATCCGACCACCGCCGTGCAGGCGATCGATCGCATCCATGACGTCCTCCGCCAGCTCGTCGGTCGGCCGTTTCCCGACGGCCGGCACCATGACGAAGCGGGCGTCGTCCGGCTGATCGTGCCCTCGATGAGCTGGGGGGCATACGTGCATCTCGCATTCGACGAGATCCGCATCGCCGGGGCCGGTTCGCCGCAGGTTGTCCGGCGACTGGTCGCGGCGCTGAACGACCTACGGGGCATCGCGCCGGAGGAGCGTGTCGGCAGTCTGGACGAGCAGCTGGAGCTTCTCCAGGCCGCAGCCCTCGGTGCGATGCGCGATGAGCGTGACGCCAGGGCCGCTCTCGGCCTCGCCGGACTGCAATGATGGGCGCTGCCAAGGGCATGGATATCAGGGGGACACTTCGGTGGTGATCGACCCGACGACCGAGAAGGGCGAACGCGCCGAAGCGCGGCTGCGCGACGAAGCTGTGGCGTGGCTCATCACGGTGAGCCCTGAAGGGACGCCGGTGCCCACGCCCGTGTGGTTCTGGTGGGACGGTACCTCGATCATCGTCTACTCGCAGCGCGACAAGCCGAAGCTGCGGCACATCGCCGAGAATCCACGAGTGTCGGTCGCGATGCGCACCGATGAGCTCGGTGACGAGATCACCGTCATCACCGGTCAGGCCGTCGTCGACCCCAGTTTGCCGCCTGCCGACCAGGTCCCCGGCTACGTCGCGAAGTTCGACGAGCTCATCACTCGCCTCGGGGCCGATCCGGCATCATTCGCGGGCGAGTATTCCGTCCCGATCCGGATCACGCCGACGAAGCTGCGGCAGTGGCGCTCAGCGTCGAGCGACTAGTCGGCCGCGTTCGTCGCCGCCGAGCTCAGGATCTGGGCAGCGTCCGCGGCACGACGCGAGCCGATGCCCATCGCGACGGCCCAGGCCGGATAGACGACGAAGGTCCCCAGCCAGCTCACGAAGCCGAGCCAGACCCACCATGGCAGCTGGTCGGGATCGTCGAGGCGAAGGATGATGCCGGGCGCCGTCATCACGCCGATGATCATCAGCGCTCCTGACGCAAATCCCAGCCGTCGCACCGACCGCTTCCATCCGAGGCTCTCGCCGGCCCGCATGTTCGCGCCAACGACCCACGCGCCGATACCCGCGAAGCCGACGGTCGTGACGAGGCCGGCCAGCACCCACCCCGTCGTCCCGGAGACGACGAGCGCCGAGCCGACGACCGTCAGGGCTGCTCCCGTCACCGCGCATGTCAAGGTCACACGCCCAGCGCGATCATCGAAGGCGGTGCGGAGCCGCCATGCGAGCGCGGCGCTCAGCACGCCAGCCACTCCGTTGCCGATGTCGTTGATCGTGCCGAACGGTTTGCCGATCGTGAACTCGAGCGCCAGCGCAGCGGCGCTTCCGGCCGTGACGATCCCGACCGCCAGCGCCAATCTGCCTGTGCTCGGCACGCGTGACTCGTCCATCATTGAGCTCCTTGTTTCGTTGACTGCCACCGTCATCCATTATTATTTGGTTGACACCAATCGTCAATAGAATGTGCACGGTGGAATTGCTATGCCGCGTCCCTACAACCTCGGCCGTCGGGCGGATGCAAAGGCCGACACGCGCTCGCGCATCGTCGCGGCCGCGCTCGCGATCTACCGCGACCAGGGAATGGCTGGAGCGTCGAACCTGGCGATCGCTCGCGCTGCCGACGTCGCCCCGGCCACGGTCCGCAATCACTTTCCTGGTACCCAGGACCTCGCGCGAGCGGTGTTCGATGAGCTCCTCGTCGAGCTGAGTGTCCCGACGCCCGCGATCTTCGACGGCCTGCGGTCCCGTCGCGAACGCCTCGAGCGGCTGGCCCGAGAGCTTGCGGACTTCTACGAACGCGGCCAGCCGTGGTGGCAGGCGTACGAGCGGGAGCCCGAGCTCATCGATGCCTGGGGCGGTGGCGTGGATCGGTATTACGCCGACGTGGAAACACTGATGCGTGCCGCGCTCGCTGACCTGGGTTCGGACGAGCTTGCCGTCTCGGTCATCGCCTCGGTCATCGGCCCTCCCGCCTTCTTTGCGCTCCGTGCCCGCGGCCTGACCGCAGACGAGGCGATCGACATCACGATCGACATCGTGCTGCCCTGGCTCGACCGGCGGCGGCGCGAGCTGCGCGCCCGGTAGCGGCCGATGGCTGTCGTCTCCGACATTGACGGAAGAGCGCGCTGCGGATGGGCGACCTCGACCGACGACTATCGCGCATACCACGACACCGAGTGGGGCTTCGGCGTCACCGATGACCATCGGCTCTTCGAGAAGCTGTGCCTGGAAGGCTTTCAGTCGGGCCTGTCGTGGCTGACGATCATGCGCAAGCGCGACGCCTTTCGTGTCGCCTTCGCCGGCTTCGACCCCGCACTCGTCGCTTCGTACACCGAGGATGATGTCGTCCGTCTGCTGGGCGACCCGGGGATCGTGCGCCATGCCGGGAAGATCCGAGCGGCGGTCAACAACGCGCGGCGAGCGCTGGAGCTGATCGACGAGGCGGGGTCCCTGGCCGCCCATTTCTGGCCACACGCGGAGTTCGGCCCGGCGCCGACCACGATTCCGGCGACCACGCTGGCGTCATCGGCGATCGCCAGGGAGCTGAAGCGGGGCGGCTGGCAGTTCGTGGGCCCGACCACGGTCTACGCCTTCATGCAGGCCATGGGTCTCGTGAACGACCACCACGCGACGTGCTGGGTGCGCGAGCGTGCGGAGGAGATTCGGCGAGAGGCCTATCGGCGGGTGCTCGGATCGGCGCCGTCGAGGTAGGACTATCGACCCGTAGGAGCGTGCACTTCCCGCGCGTATGTTCTGCTCCGACGGCCGCGATTCGTGCCCACGCGGCCCAACCCGACCAGGAGGCAAGGTGACGTTCTGGAACTGGCGTCGCGGTCCCGGGCCCTCGGCCACCCACGGGAGCGCGGCGATTGCGTCCTCCCCCGAGCTCGCCCCGATCGAGATCTACACGGCCGATTCACGCATCGTTGGCTGGATCGCGCCGGATGGCCATCGGGTCACAGACCTGCTCAATTCGCAGGATGAGCTGCGCCTGTGGCGTCCGAGCACCGAGCGCACCGACGATACGGGCATGCCCGCCGCCGGTGACGAGGTGGGCGGAGCTTCAGGGTCATGGGAGACCCTGTCGACCGCACGCGTCGTGCTGGCCATGCCGCCCGAGTGGCGCGCGAGCCGGCAGCTGAGGCTCCATCGGCGGCTGCGTCGAGCCGCGCTCGTCGCCGGGCCGTTCAGCCTCACCGGCAACGTGCACCTCGCCAACGGCGTGCAGGTCGGTCCGCACCTGCTGCGCGGCCAGGGATTTCTGCCCCTGACCGACGCGTACTTCATGCGCAACGGCGAGCCGTCATTCGAGCACGTCGTCAGCGTCGTCATCGTCAACACGGTCCACGTCTCCCAGATCGTCCCGCTCGTCACCCTCGCCTGACCTCGCGCCATAATCGGCGGCGATGGCCGTCCTCCGCTCCGCGCTCGACCCCGATGACCCCACGACCCGCGCAAACGCCGAGGCCATGCGCGCCCTGGTCGACGACCTCCGTGCCCGAACCGATGCGCTGACGCGCGACGGGGCGGGCGGCGACGAGCGCTCCATCGGCCGCCACCGTGACCGCGGCAAGCTGCCGGTGCGGGAGCGGATCGACCGGCTCATCGACCCGGGCAGCGCCTTCCTGGAGCTGTCCGCGCTCGCGGCAGCCGACCTGTACGACAACGATTCACCCGGGGCGGGGATCGTGACCGGCATCGGCCAGGTGGAGGGGGTCACCTGCGTGGTCGTCGCCAACGACGCCACGGTCAAGGGCGGCACCTACTACCCGATGACGGTGAAGAAGCACCTGCGCGCACAGGAGGTCGCTCTCGAGAACCGGCTGCCGTGCCTGTACCTGGTTGACAGCGGCGGGGCATTCCTCCCGCTCCAGGACGAGGTCTTCCCCGATCGCGACCACTTCGGCCGGATCTTCTACAACCAGGCCCAGCTTTCGGCGCGCCGCATCCCGCAGGTCGCACTGGTGATGGGCTCCTGCACCGCCGGTGGCGCCTATGTCCCGGCCATGAGCGACGAGACGGTCATCGTGAAGGGCACCGGCACGATCTTCCTGGGTGGGCCGCCGCTGGTGCAGGCGGCCACGGGCGAGGTCGTGACCGCGGAGGAGCTCGGCGGTGCCGAAGTGCACACGACGCAGTCCGGAGTCGCCGATCACTACGCGCTCGACGACGAGCACGCGCTGGCCATCGGACGCGAGATCGTCCGTCACCTGGCGTGGCAGCCGCCGGATCCTCCGTGGGAGATCGGGCCGGAGTGCGCTCCAACCGTCTCGCCCGAGGGCCTGTACGGCGCGATCCCGTCGGACGCGCGCCAGTCGTACGACGTTCGCGAAGTCCTGGCCCGCCTCCTCGACGGCAGCGAGCTCCACGAGTTCAAGGAGCGCTACGGAGAGACGCTGGTGTGCGGCTTTGGCAGGATCGAGGGCTACCCGGTCGGGGTCCTCGCCAACAACGGGATCCTGTTCAGCGAGTCGGCACTGAAGGGGGCGCACTTCGTCGAGCTGGCCAGCCAGCGTCGCATCCCGCTCGTCTTCCTCCAGAACATCACCGGCTTCATGGTCGGCCGCGAGTACGAGGCCGGCGGCATCGCGCGTGACGGTGCCAAGCTCGTGACTGCGGTGAGCACGACCAACGTGCCGAAGTTCACGGTCGTCATCGGTGGCTCCTTCGGCGCCGGCAACTACGGCATGGCCGGACGTGCGTACTCGCCCAGACAGCTGTGGATGTGGCCCAACGCCCGGATCAGCGTGATGGGCGGTGCCCAGGCGGCACGCGTGCTGTCAACCGTGCGTGGTGGCTTCGAGACCGATGCGGACCGCGACGCCTTCGAGGCCCCGATCCTCGACAAGTACGAGCGCGAGGGCTCCCCCTACCACTCGACCGCGCGGCTGTGGGACGACGGGGTCATCGACCCGATGGACACGCGCCGCGTCCTGGCCCTGGGCATTTCCGCCGCGCTCAACGCCCCGATCCCGGAGCCGGGATTCAGCCTCTACCGCATGTGAGCGGTCAGGCGGTCTACAGCTCAGGGACCGGCGAGGAGACCGCCGCGCGCTCCACATCGAAGCGCATGCCGAGCAGCTCGACGGTGCGCGGCGCATCGATTTCGGCCGTGAGCGTGACGACCGCGGGAACGGCCATCTCGCGCACCGGGACCAGCCGGATCACGTGTGGGCCGACGTCGGTGACGGCCAGATCGGCCACGGCCCAGAAGTCGATCCCGAGCTGTGCGTGGATCGTCGCAGCGCTCGATGGCGGGTCGTCCGTCGCGAGGTCCAGGCGTGCCAGTCCGACCGGCGACCCGATGGGATGCCGGAACGCGGCGCGCTGCGCCAGCGCCTCGGCTCCCCATTCCGCGCCGGTGTAGGCGTGCTGAATCAGGAACGGGGTCGCGGCCGGACCGAGGTCGCCTTCCGGGAACGCTGTCCACCACTCAACGACCTCGCCGTCATCGCGCGTCCGGCTGCCGTGCGACGCCGCGCCGAATGCACCGATGGCGCCGAGCGCTGCCGCGGCCGTCTCGATGTCGTCCTCCGTCAGCGCGTAGGTCGCCAGGCCGCCGCCGTGCGCCTCGAGCGCGCGGACCGCCGCGGCACCGACCGGCGAGCGCGCTGCGACGTCGGCGTCCTCGATGCCGATCAGCTCCAGGTAGCTGCCATCGGACAGCCAGACGATGCGATTCCACGATCCGCGGCCGGCGTGGCGTCCTCCGCCGCCGGCGGTCAGTCCCAGCGCCGACTCGAGCTCGGCGGCGGCCGCCTCCGGGTCGGCGCATGCGATGACGAGATGGTCGATCCCACGGATCATGTGATCGATGCTAGCGCAGTCGATGTAGGCTCACCGCACCGATGACCCAGACGCCCGACCGGCCCGCGCCGGGCTCCCACGACCGATCGGTCCCCTCCGGCTCGCTCGAGCAGAGCGCCGCAAACCTGTTCGACGCGATGCTCGCCGCCCGTGATGCCGAGGAGCGGGGCGACGCGGGGCCACAGCGCGAGTTCTATCGCACCCTGATGTCCGGCACGCTCCTTCTGCCGGTTCCGCCCGAGCATGGCGAGGAAGCGAAGGCGGCCCTGGCCTCGGCGGTCAACGACGATGAGCAGGTCGAGATCAGCGTCATGCTGGCTCGCGAGACTGGTGGAGGAACCGTGAGCGTCGTCTTCGGGTCGGTCGGCGCGCTGGCCGCCTGGGCGCCGCCGAATACCGGCAATCTTCCCCTGCCCGCCCGGATCGCGGTGGCCAACCTGGCCTCGACCGGCATGCCGGCCATCATGGACCCGGCTGGCCCTGTGCCGTATCGGTTCGAGCTCGACGAGCTCGCCGCGCTGGCGAGCGGTCTGATCCCGGGGAGCGACGCGCCGCTGTTCGAGCCGACGGTGCGACGCTCGATTCGCGTTCGCGCGCCGGGAACTGACACGCGCGCCCTCGAGCGCAGCCTGTCGGTCGAGCTGCGTGCCACGGAGGTGGAAGCCGCCTACCTCGTCGAGACCGACGACGCGGGGACGTCTCGCCTCATGCTCGGCCTGGTCGGCGATGTCGGCGCGAACGCCACCGTGGACGTTCCCGACGGGACTGACGTCGTCTGGCTGGAGGATCCGCTGCTAACCCAGGTCCGGGCCGTAGCCGAGCCGTTTCATCGGCGGCACGGCCGATGAGCGGCCTGCGAGCCTCTCGCGACGGGCCCTTCGCCCGGGTGACGCTCGCCCGTCCCGAGGTTCGCAACGCGTTCAACGCCGAGCTGATCGGCGAGCTCCGCACGACGTTCGACGCCTTCGCGCGCGAGACACCGGACTCCCTGCGCGGCGTCGTCCTGGCCGGCGACGGGCCGGTCTTCTGCGCCGGAGCCGACGTCGAGTGGATGCGGTCGTCGATCGGCATGACGGCGGAGGCCAACGAACGCGACGCGTCCGCCATGCAGGCCATGTTCACGGCCGTCGACCTGTGCCCGGTGCCGGTCATCGCCCGGGTGCACGGTGCCGCGCTCGGCGGCGGGATGGGCCTATGCGCCGTGTCGGACATCGTCGTGGCCAGCGCCGAGACCGTCTTCGGGTTCACGGAGACCAAGCTCGGCATCCTGCCGGCGGTGATCAGCACCTTCGTGCTGCCCAAGATCGGCGAGTCGAACGCGCGCGCGCTGTACGCGAGTGGAGAGCGGTTCGGGGCCGATCGGGCGGTTCGCATCGGTCTGGCGCACGAGGTCGTGGACGATGCGCCCGCGCTCGACGCCCGCGTCGACGAGCTGCTGGGCGAGCTGCGCAGCGCGGGTCCGTCGGCGGCTCGTGCCGCGAAAGCGCTCATCAGAGAGCTGCGAACCCTTCCGCCCGACGAAGCGCGAGCGCACACCGTCCGCCACATCGCGCAGCAGCGCACGTCGGCGGAGGGCCAGGAGGGACTCGCCGCGTTCCTCGAGAAGCGGTCGCCGTCATGGTCGGGGGACTAGCGGGTCGAATTCGTAACTGGACTGGTTACAAATGGGGAGGATGTTCACCGGCACCTGAGCGCCCTGCGACAATCGCGACATGAGCGATGACCTCACGCCCCGACAGGTTGCCGATGAGCTCGGCGTGACGGTGAGGACGGTCCAGCGCTGGATCGCCGACGGACGCCTGCCCTCGACCCGCGTCGGAGCCAGGGTGCGGGTGTCGCGTTCGTCGCTCTCCGCCGTGCGAAGCGAGGACGCTCCTGCGGCCGGCCCGCCCATCCGGACCCTCCTCGTCGCGAATCGAGGTGAGATCGCCGTCCGCGTCGCGAGGACCGCCCGGACGATGGGCATCAGGGTCGTCGGCGTCCACGCCCCCGACGAGCGGCCGCCCGAAGGATCCGACGAGGCGCACGAGATCGGCTCGTATCTCGATGGCGAAAGGCTTCTTGCCGTCGCGCGGGCGAGCGACGCCGATGCGGTGCATCCGGGCTATGGCTTCCTGGCCGAGAACGCGGACTTCGCCGCCGCCGTCGTGAATGCGGGCCTGTGCTGGGTCGGCCCGCCGCCGGCCGCCATCGCCGCCATGGGTGACAAGGCCGAGGCACGGCGGCGCGCTGCTGAGCACGGCGCACCGACCATCCCCGGATACGACGGCGCGGCACAGGACGACGCGACCCTGGGCGTCGAAGCCGGGCGCATCGGTTACCCGGTGCTCGTCAAACCCTCGGCCGGCGGCGGCGGCAAGGGCATGCGCGTCGTCGCGCGGGCCGAGGACCTGGTCGACGCGCTCGCATCGGCCCGACGAGAGGCGGAACGGTCGTTCGGAGACGGTCGGCTCATCCTCGAGCGCTACCTGCCCGGCGCCCGGCACGTGGAGGTGCAGGTCCTCTTCGACGAGCACGGCAACGGCATCCACCTGGGCGAACGCGACTGCAGCGCCCAGCGGCGGAACCAGAAGATCGTGGAGGAGGCGCCGGCGCCATCGGTCACGCCGGATCTCCGCGCGAGGATGGGCGACGCGGCGCTGGCGGTCGCATCGGCCGCCGGGTATGCCAGCGCCGGCACGGTCGAGATGCTCCTGACCGACGCGGGCGAGTTCTTCTTCCTCGAGATGAACACGCGACTCCAGGTCGAGCACCCGGTCACCGAGGCCGTCACGGGGCGCGACATCGTCGCCGACCAGCTCCGCATCGCGGGCGGCGCGACGCTGGCCGAGCTCGGTCTGAGCGGCGTCCCGCCGATCCGCGGACATGCCATCGAGGCCCGCCTGTATGCCGAGGATCCCGAGGCGGGATTCCTGCCCGCGACGGGCCGCCTGGCGCGCGTGCGATGGCCGGATGGCATCCGCGTCGATGCCGGGGTTCGGGAGGGCGACGAGGTCTCGGACCGCTACGACCCGATGCTGGCCAAGCTGATCGCCCACGGCCGCAACCGCGCCGAGGCGCTGTCCCTCCTTCGCGAGGCGCTCGCCGCCACGACGATCCTCGGCGTTCGGTCCAACCTGCGCTTCCTGCGGTGGCTGGTCGACGAGCCCTCCCTGCGCGATGGCGAGATGCGGACCGACACGATCGCCGGTCTCGACCTTCCCGACTCGCCGGTCCCCGACGACACGCACTGGCGAGCTGCCGCGCTCATGCTCGATCCGTCGAGCGCCGGCCCGTGGTCGGGCGGGTGGCGCCTCAACGCGCCGCCGGTGCGCCGCGTCCGGCACGGAGACGTGGAGCGAGCCGTCGCGCAGGTGGGTGGCGAAGCATCGGCGAAAGCGGTTCGTGACGGCGAGGTCGTCCACGTCGACGTCGACGGTCAGTCCCTCGAGTTCCTCGCGGCTCGGCCGCCGTCGATCGAGGAGGCCGTGCGTCATGCCGCGGCGGCGGGCGGCGACGGCTCTGCCGCACTCGTCGCGCCCATGCCCGGACGGGTCATCGCGGTTCGCGCTCGCGAGGGCGCGTCGGTGTCGGCCCACGAGGTCGTCGTCGTCATCGAGGCCATGAAGATGGAGCACGCGGTCGTGGCACCCATCGGCGGGGTCCTCTCGAACCTCCTGGCCGTCGAGGGGCAGCAGGTCCAGCGCGGCGATCTGCTGGCGGAAATCGCGGCGGCCGACGGGCATACTGCCGTGGACTCATGAGCGATCGGGACGTTCGGATCTACGAGGTCGGCCCGCGCGACGGGCTCCAGAACGAGTCCGCGCTCATCAGCACCGATGCCAAGCTGCGGTTCATCGACCTGCTTGCCGAAGCCGGCCTGCGCGAGATCGAGGCCACCAGCTTCGTGTCGCCGAAGGCGATTCCCCAACTTGCCGACGCTGACGACCTGATGGCGCGGCTCGAACGCCGGCCGAGCGTGCGCTACCCGGTGCTCGTGCCGAACGCCCGCGGCCTGTCGCGCGCCGACGCAGCGGGGGCGGACGCCGTCTGCGTCTTCACCGCGGCCAGCGAGCCGTTCACCAGGGCGAACATCAACATGACGATCGCCGAGTCGATCGACGCGTTCCGAGCGGTGATCACGACGGCGCGCGAGCGCGGCTGGTGGAGCCGCGGATACGTCAGCACCGCCTTCGGCTGCCCGTACCAGGGCGAGGTGGGCGAGGCGGCGGTTGTCGGCGTGGCGAAGGAGCTCCTTGCCCTCGGGGTCGACGAGATCTCGATCGGCGACACGATCGGAGTCGGCGGGCCGGCCGACGTGCGACGCGTCGTCGGCGCGCTCCTCGCGTCCGGGATCGCGCCGGGCCAGCTGGCGATGCACTTCCACGACACGCGCGGGACGGCGCTCGCCAACGTCGGTGCCGCGCTCGAGCTCGGGATCCGGACCTTCGACGCCTCGACCGGTGGTACCGGCGGTTGCCCGTATGCGCCCGGTGCCGCCGGCAACCTGGCGACCGAGGACCTCGTCTATCTGCTCGAGCGTGAGGGGCTCGACCACGGCGTCGACCTCGACGCGCTCCTCGTCGCTGCGCGCCACATCAGCGGCACCCTCGGCCGGCCGCTGAGCACGAAGGTCGGCCAGGCCGGTGGCTGGCGGGTACCATAATCGGCCGATGGAGGAGGCCGAGTCGGTCGCGCAGCCCGCTGGACGACCGTTGATCCTGGACGTCGACACCGGGATCGACGACATGATCGCGCTGCTCATCGCGGCCACCAGCCCCGAGCTCAACCTTCGCGGCGTCACCTGCGTCGCCGGCAACGTCGAGATCCACCACGTCGCGCGGAACACCGGGAAGCTCCTGCGCATGGTCGGACGAGGCGACGTGCCGGTCAGCATCGGCGCCGCTCGTCCCCTCCAGCGTCGCCTGCGGACGGCCTCCGACACGCACGGTCCGACCGGCACCGGCTTCGTCGAGCTGCGCGGCGAGGATCGCCTGCTCGGCACGACCGAGTACACCGCCATCCCGGCCAGCCGATACATCGGCGCCCACATCGCCCGTCGCCCCGGCGCCATGACGGTCCTTGCGCTCGGCCCGCTCACGAACCTCGCGGCGGCCACGCAGCAGGGAGTCGACCTGGCGCGTGCGACTCGCGAGGTGATCTGGATGGGAGGAACGCTCGAGGAGCGCGGGAACACGACCGAGACCGGCGAGTGGAACGCGTGCGTCGACCCGGAGGCGGTCGAGGTCTGCCTGCGCGCCGGGTCGATCCAGCGCATCTTCCCGCTCGATGCGACGCAGGACGTGATCTTCACGATGAGCGACCTCGATGCGCTTCCCGACACGCATCTGGCGGGGATCGTTCGCGACGCCGTGCGCTTCTACGTCGGCTTCCACCAGAAGGCGGACGGGATCGACGGGGCCTACCTGCACGATCCGGTGGCACTCATCGGGTCGTTGCTGCGTCCGGCGCTGGTCACCGACGGCGTGACCGAGGTGCTCGCATGCGACACGAGCTCTGACCCGTACCTGGCCGGTAGCCTGTACCGGACGGAGTCGCCGGACCGCCGCGCGGTCTCCATCGCCACCGAGATCGACGCCGAGGGCATGAAGGCCGAGCTCATCACGCGGCTCAGCCGCGCGGTCAGCGCACCGGTCAGCTGATCGAACCGGAACTGGAGGAGGGTCGTCCCATGGTCGTCCGTTGGCTCGCCGCCCTGGTCGCGTTCGTCGTGGTCGTCGCCGCCGGTATCGTGCTGGCCGGAGGCATCCCCGATGCGGGCGAGGCTGATCCGGTGACGTTCGCCTACCAGGCCATCGCCGATGTGCTGGCCCTCATCCTGGGCGTGGCGCTGCTCGCCGCCATCGCCGTGTACCTCATCGTCGAAAGGATCCAGACCGGATCCGTGGCGTCGCTGACGAGCCAGTTCACGACCCGCACCCTGATGCTGATGCCGATCGCCATCGCCCTCAACATCATCCTCGGGCAGACGGTCACCGCGGCTCTGAAGATCCCGATCTACCTCGACTCGATCGGGACGATCCTCGTCGCCGTCCTCGCGGGCCCGCTGGCCGGGGCGGCGACCGGCATCCTGGCCAACGTCCTGTGGGCGTACGTCATCCCACCGCCGTTCCAGTACCCGCCCGCGGCGGCGTTTGCCGTGGTGGCGGCCGTCATCGGCCTCATCGCAGGCGTCGCCGGCCAGCGCGGGGTCCTGCGCCCTCGGATCGGCCGCCCGGTCGGACAGCTCCTCGTCGGCGGCCTGGTCACCGCGGCGATCATTGGGTCGCTCGCCTACCTGGCGTACCTCGGCTACACCGCGATCCTGGGTCCCACGAACCTCACGCCATCGTCTGACAACACGATCTTCGTCGTGATCGGCTGGATCGCGCTGGCACTGGTTGCGGCAACGGTCATCGGGCTCTTCGTGCTCCTCGTCTTCCGGCGCGACCTGACGGCCGCCTACGTCGTGGTCATCGGGATGCTGACGGGCATCGTCGCGGCCGTCATCAGCGCGCCGATCGCCGCGGGCGTGTTCGGCGGGGTCACCGGGTCGGGCACCGACTTCCTGGTGGCCGCATTCCGTCAGGGTGGCGCGGACATCGGCGCCGCGACCCTCGGGCAGGGCCTCATCAGCGACCCGATCGACAAGATCACGACCTTCTTCGTCGTCTACCTCATCGTCTCGGCCATGGCGCGGCGGACCAAGGCGCGCTTCCCACAGGGCGAGCAGCTCATGGAGGAAGTCGAGACGGCAGCCGACGACGTGGGTGAGTGGCGGGGGGCGCCGGCCTGATCGACGCGACGACCCGGGAGGCTCCCGAGATCCTCGGCCGACCCGGGCCGACGCCCGTCCATCGGCTCAATCCGCTCACGAAAGCCGTCCTCGCCACCACGACCGCCATCGCGGCGGTCGTCCTCGGCGGCTTCATCGGGCCGCTCCTGCTCGTCGCCGTGGCGGTCGTGATTCCGGCAGCGATGGCAGGCGTGCTGGGAAGGCTGGCGCGGACGACATTCCTCCTGTCGCTGCCGATCGCGATCTCGGCCGTGCTCGTCAACGTCTTCTTCTTTCCCGGTGGCGAGGAGGTGCTGTTTCGCATCGGCCCCATCACCGCCACGGTCGAGGGGGTCGTCTTCGCGGGGGAGATCCTCGTTCGCATCCTGGCCATCAGCGGCGCGATCACCCTCTTCTACCTGACGACCCGCCCCGCTGAGCTCGTCGTCGACCTCGAGCGACGAGGCGTCAGCCCGCGCGTCGCGTTCGTGGCCAACGCATCGGTCCAGACCGTTCCCGCCATGGTCGACCGGGCCGCCCAGATCACGGCCGCCCAGCGCGCGCGGGGCCTCGACACCGAGGGATCGGCCTGGCGGCGGCTGCGCGGCATCCTGCCGCTCGTCGGGCCGGTGATCCTCGGATCGATCGCCGAAGTCGAAGAGCGGACCATGGCGCTCGAGGCGCGCGGCTTCACCAGGCCGGGACGACGCACGCTGCTGTGGGCGCCGGCCGACACGGGATGGGAGGCGGTAGCTCGCTGGCTCATGCTTGCGGCGCTGGTCGGGCTCATCGCGGCCCGCGTGACCGGGGCGTGGGGCGGATGACGCTCACGCTGGCTCGCGTTGGCTACCGATATGCCGGCGCCCCGAGGCCGTCGCTGCTGGACATTGACCTCGAGCTTCCCGACGGCGTCGTCATGGGCCTCGTGGGGGCTTCGGAGGCGGGCAAGACCACCCTGTGTCTCGTGGCAAGCGGTCTCGCGCCCCGCACCATCGGTGGGCAGATTCGCGGGCAGGTCCTGCTGGATGGCCAGGACGTCGATTCCTGGCCGATGCACCAGCTCAGCCAGCGCATCGGGATCGGCTTCCAGAACCCGTCGACGCAGCTCTCGCAGGTCTCCGGCACGGTGTTCGAGGAGGTCGCCTTCGGGCCGATGAACCTGGCGCTGCCGCGCGACGAGATCATCGCTCGCACGTGGTCGGCGCTCACGTCCCTCGGCATCGACGACCTGGCGGAACGCGACCCGGCGCACCTCTCGGGCGGCCAGCAGCAGCTCGTCGCCATCGGAGGGCTGCTCGCCCTTCGTCCCGACCACCTCGTCCTCGACGAGCCCACCGCGCAGCTCGACCCCGCCGGGACGCGCCTGGTCGGCGATGCCATTCGGCGGCTCGCGGCCGACGGGGCGTCGATCCTGGTCGCCGAGCAGAAGACGGACCTGCTGGCCGAGGTCGCATCGGACGTCGTCGTGCTGTCCGAGGGGCGGACTGCGCTGCGGGGTCGCGCCGGCGAGGTGCTCGAGGATCCGCGCTTGATCGAGCTCGGGGTGGCGCCACCGTCGGCCGTCAGGCTGAGACGGGCGGCCGCGGCCGCGGGAGTGGATATCGCGCGCCTGGAAGAGGCCCCGAGCGGTGGCTGATCTCAGGGTCGATGGGCTCGTCCACGTCTACCCCGAAGGCGCGGTGCGCGCCATCGACGGCGTCGACCTGCAGGTGAGGACGGGGGAGCGCGTCGCCCTCATCGGTCAGAACGGCAGCGGCAAGACGACGCTGGTTCGACACCTCAACGGCCTGCTGCGACCGACGGATGGTCGCGTCACGGTGGACGGAGCGGACGCGGCGGGCCTGACCGTGGCGCAGCTCGCGTCGCGGGTCGGGCTCGTCTTCCAGGACCCCGACCGTCAGATCTTCGCGGGCTCGGTGCGGTCGGAAGTCGAATTCGGGCCGCGCAACCTCGGCCGCTCCGGGACCGATCTGACGGCCGCCGTTGCCGAGGCGCTCGAGGCTACTGGGCTGGCGGGCGAGGAGCGGACCAACCCCTACGACCTGGGCGGCTCGCGACGCAAGCTCCTCGTGCTCGCGTCGGTTCTCGCGATGCGCACGCCGGTCGTCGTGCTCGACGAGCCGACGACCGGCCAGGACGCGCGCGGAGTGGAGCTCGTCCGCGCGGTGATCGATGCGGTCGCCGCGGAGGGACGGACCGTGATAGCCATCAGCCACGACATGCGGTTCGTGGCCGAAGCGTTCGAGCGGGTCGTCGTCATGCGCGCCGGTCGCATCGTCCTGGATGGGCCCCCCGGAGACGTCTTTGGGCGCGGCTCGTGGGAGGCATTGGGCACTACCTACCTGGAGCCGCCTCATGCCTCCGTGGTGGGGGATCGGCTGGGGCTCGGATCGACGCCGACCGAGGCCGCACTCGTGGCGGCCCTTTCCGCTCAGTAGTAGCCGGGCGGCGGGGGCAGGGGATTACCGTCGGCGTCGAGACGGTCGTCGGTCGGCAGCTCGTCGCGGTGCTCGCGGCCGTCGATCGGCCCGGGAATGGGCAGGGCCATGACCGAGGACGGGACCTCGTCGAGGCGGTCGGTGATGCCGCGCAGCCCGAGGCGGCGCAGGCCGGGGGCGAACCGCTCGCTGAAGTCGGGATCGCGGAGCAGGCCGAACAGAAGGGACGAGTGCGCTCGGTTGAGCAGCTCGATGCCACGAGCGGCCTGGGCGGCGTTGACCTGGTTCAGGCCCAGCTGGCTCTCCAGCATGTCGAGCGCCCTGTTTGCCTCCTTGCGCGTCGACTTGCTGAAATGCGGCGTACGGTTGACGAGGAGGCGCGTGCGGTAGAGCGCGTCGCGCACGCGAACGTCGCGGTTGAGGTGAGCCTGGGTCATGTCCCGAATACTACGCGCTGAGCCCGGCTGGGAGGACGCGCTGGCCGATGCGTTGCGGCGGGTCCAGCGGCCCATTCAGCTCGACGAGCGCCTGATTCCGCGGGCCTCGAGCGACGGGCGCACTACCCGTGACCGCGCCGATCGCAGCGCCTTCCCCGTCGCCCGCTCGGCCGCAACCCTGCTGGCGATCTATCCCGACGCCGACGGTGAGCTCGTCCTGCCGCTCACGGTCCGCCGCGATGACCTCCGCTCGCACGCCGGAGAGGTGTCGCTGCCCGGCGGCGCCGTCGACGCGGACGAGGCCCCCGAGGCAGCGGCACTGCGCGAGGCGTGGGAGGAGGTCGGGCTCGCACCCGAGCTCGTCAGGATCGTCGGCGTCCTGGACGAGGTCTGGATCCCCGTCAGCAACTTCGAGCTTCGCCCCTTCGTGGGCACGGTCGCGTCGCAGCCGGTCCTCGTCCCGCACGACGCCGAGGTGGCCGCCATCGTGGAGCTGCCGCTCAGGGCGCTTTGGGACCCCGAGGTCGCCGGCGAGGAGGAGTTCAGCATCGGCGGCTTCGAGTTGCGCGCCGGGGTGTACCGGTTCGGTGGCGTCCGCGTCTGGGGAGCCACTGCCATCACCCTCGGCATGCTGGCGCGCGTCCTCGAAGATGCCTGATCCGGGCTAGCGCCGAGTCTGGATCGCCGTCCGCTCCCGCGCGAGGAGCTCCATGAGGGCCCCGTGCTGCGCTGGAGGCGCCGCCACGATGCTGTTGCGCGCGCCCTTCGTGTCCGGGTTCCACCACGGCTTGCCGGTCAGTGTCGTCACGATCGCGCCCGCCCGCTCGGCCACCAGCCCGGCCGCCGCCACGTCCCACAGCGAGAGCCCGCCGTTCTGCACAAACGCGTCGAAGCGCCCGTTGGCGACGTAGGCGAGGGCCAGCGCCGCACTGCCCATGCGCCGGTGAATCCGGATGAGCTGCGCGATGCGGCGCTCCCGCATGAGGCCTCCGCGGCCGATGACCGCGAGGCTCACCACGTAGTCGCTGAGAGCATCCTTGCTCGATGCGCTGATGGGCTTGTCGTTCAGGCTTGCCCGGCCGTCGGCGACGGCCGTGTAGCAGTCATCGCGCGCCGGATCGAGGATGACGCCGACGACGGGCCGGCCGTCGGCCACGAGGGCGATGCTGACGCAGTAGAAGGGAATGCCGTTGGCGTAGTTGACGGTGCCGTCGAGCGGGTCGATGACCCAGGTCCGCCCGTTCCCGGAGCCGTCGTCGCGCAGGACACCGGCATGCTCGCCCGACTCCTCCGCCAGGATCGCGTCGCCGGGGAATCGGCCCTTGATCGCGTCGATGACGAGATGCTCGGAGGCATAGTCCGCATCCGTCACTACGTCGCGCTTGCTCTTGTAGTCGATGCGCTCGAGCCGCTCGTAGCTGCGCGTCAGCACCTCGCCGGCGCGGCGGGCAAGGTCGGTCGCGAAGGCGAGCTCGTCGCCCCAGGTCGTGGGCATGCAGGGCCGATGCTAGTCGGAGCATCGGGCGTCCGTGCCGATCAGGCCGCCGAATCGTCCTCGGCGTTCTGGGGATTCGGTGGTGGCTCCTCGGTACCCTCGGACGATCGCTTGATGAAGCTGATCTTGCCGCGCGGCTCCAGGATGGCCCACGCCACCTCGTCCAGGCGCGCGATGCCGGCCAGGCGCATCTCGGACTCGATCTCCGACCGCGTCAGCCTCGTGCGCCGCAGGTTCGGCATCAGGATCTCCCCGTCGCTCACGATCACCTCGGGCTCACCCTCCAGCAGGCGCTCGGCCCTCGGCCACAGGTACGTCGCCCAGCTCATCAGCAGGGCGAGAAGGGCGATGGTCGAGATGGCGATGATCGCCCCGGTCAGGCTGAAGTCGTTCTGCGTCACCCCCTGCTGGATGAGGTCACCGATGACGACCAGCACTATCAGCTCGAACGGTGTCATCTGGCCCAGCTCGCGCTTGCCCATGAGCCGCACGAGGAGATAGAGCGCGATGAAAATGACGGTCGCGCGCAGGACGATGTCCATCAGGGAAGGACCTGGATCGAGACGGTCGTGGCCACGAGCTCCGTCTCACCGTCGTAGACGGTGATGGTTCCCTCGTTTCCGCCGAGGATGTCGGGGTTGACCTGGGCATCGACCTTGAGCAGGAACGAGGTGCCCGGGTCGAGCTCGGCGAAGGTGAATCGGAACTCGCCGTTCTCGCTCGTCTCGTCCGTCGCGGCCGGAATCATGGTGTTGACGGTCATGTCCTCCCAGATTGCAGCATCGATCCCGACGCCGAGCTCCGTGATCGGCTCGGACGTCTCGATCGTCACGCGCATCTCGAAGAACTCGCCATTTCGGATGACCTCGGGCATGTGCACGGCGAGCGTGGCCGCCGAGCCCTCGGCCCGCCAGTCGCGCTCGTGGCCGAGGGCGCCGACCATTCCCAGCCCCACGACCGTGCCGAAGACGAGCAGCGACAGCGGGCTGGCGAAGCGACGCCAACCCGCGGCACGGCCATGCTCGTGCGTGATGCCGTCGGGGAGTTGCTTCTCGGCGGACGCGTTGCTCATCGGCTCATTCGCCGTGTAAGCAAGCCTCCTGCCAGCCCGCCCGGCGAGCGCGGTACGCTACGCGCATGCCACAGATCCACCTCCGCGCCGAAGAGGGCGACTACGCGCCGCTCGTCCTCCTGCCAGGCGATCCGAACCGTGCGCGACGCATCTCCGAGCGATTCGACGCCAACAGCGCGCGCCAGGTGAACGACCACCGCGGCCTGCTCGGCTACACCGGGACGTACAACGGTCAGCCGGTCAGCGTCCAGACCAGCGGGATGGGGACGCCGAGCCTGAGCATCGTCGTCGAGGAGCTGCTTCGCCTCGGCGCGGAACGCTTCATCCGGGTGGGCACCTGCGGTGGCATCGGCGGAGGCCTCAGGACCGGCGACCTGGTCATCGCGACGGCGGCCTGCCCGACCGATGGCGCGACGCGCACGTACCTGCATGGCGAGGCGTACGCGCCGGCGGCCGACTTCGCGCTCACCCGCGCGCTGGTCGACGCTGCCACCGAGGCCGGCCTTGCGGCCAAGACGGGCCTGATCGCATCGGTCGACGTCTTCTACAACCCCGATGACGACTACGCCCAGCGCTGGCGCGACCGTGGCGTCGTCGCGCTCGAGATGGAGGCATCGGCGCTCTTCTTCCTGGCCGCCCGAGCCGGAGTCCAGGCAGCGTGTGCGCTCACCGTGTCGGACGTTCTGGGCGACGACGTAACGAGCGAGGAGAGCTACCTGCCCCTCGAAGAGCTCGACCGCGCCATCGACCGCATGATCGGCGTGGCACTGGACGCCGGAACGGGCCTCGCGTAGGCGCTGCGGTAGACTCGTCAGCCATGACCGATACGCTCTCGCGCGGTGCGGCCAACCAGGCCGGCGCGATCATCAATCCCAACGCGGCCGACGAGGCGCAGGACTTCCTCCCCCTCAAGGGGATCGACCACGTCGAGTTCTGGGTCGGGAACGCGAAGCAGGCGGCGCACTACTACCGCGCCCTGTGGGGCTTCACCCCGGTCGCCTACGCGGGACTCGAGACCGGCGTCCGCGATCGCTCGAGCTTCGTCATGGTCCAGAACGACATCCGTTTCGTCTTCACGGCGCCGCTGGGGCCGGAGGGCGAGATCGCCGAGCACGTAGCCAGGCACGGTGACGGGGTGAAGGACATCGCCTTCGCCGTCGACGACGTCGGATCGGCCTGGCGCGAGACGACCTCGCGCGGGGCCAGCTCGGCGCTCGAGCCTACCGAGACCGAGGGCAAGAAGGGCACGCTGCGGCGGAGCAGCATCCATGCCTACGGCGAGGTGGTGCACTCGTTTATCGATCGGTCCGACTACCACGGAACGTTCGCGCCCGGCTATCACCGGGTCACGAACCCCGCGCCGGCGGCGACGGGCCAGAACCTCCTCGAAGTGGACCACTGCGTCGGCAACGTCGAGCTCGGCGACATGAACCGCTTCGTGGATTACTACCGCGACGTGCTCGGCTTCGCCCAGCTCATCCACTACGACGACAAGGTCATCCACACCGACTACTCGGCGTTGATGAGCAAGGTCATGACGAACGGGAACGGCCGCATCAAGTTCCCTATCAACGAGCCCGCGGCCGGCAAGAAGAAGAGCCAGATCCAGGAGTTCCTCGACTACTACCTCGATGCCGGGACGCAGCACATCGCCCTTCGGACCGAAGACATCGTGGGCACGGTGCGGGCCCTGCGCGAGCGAGGCGTCGAGTTCCTGGGCATGCCGCACGCGTACTACGAGTCGCTCCCGGACAGGGTCGGCGACGTCGGCGTGCCGATCGCGCTGCTCGAGGAGCTCGGCATCGAGGCGGATCGCGACGAGGAAGGCTATCTGCTCCAGATCTTCACGCGCCCGGTGCAGGATCGGCCGACCTTCTTCTTCGAGATCATCGAGCGCCACGGATCGCGGGGCTTCGGGGTCGGCAACTTCAAGGCGCTCTTCGAAGCGATCGAGATCGAACAGGCGCGGCGCGGCAACCTCTAGCCCGCCGTGCGGCGCGCTCGCAATCTCGCAATCTTCGCGGTCCTGGCGTTCGCGCTGCTGTTCGGCATCGGCCTCGCCTTCCGCGCGCAGATCGGCCCGCTGCTCGGGATCAACCTCGACGCGGGAGTGGGTGGCGAGGCCAGCCTGGTCGTGCCAGACGGCTATGCCGCCACCTCATTCGCCGACGGGCTCGCGGGGCCTCGCTTCATGGCGGTCGCGCCCGACGGAACGCTCTACGTCGCCGAGCGCGGCGCCGATCGCATCGTGGCGCTACCCGATGCCGACGCGGACGGCCGAGCCGACGAGGTGATCGAGGTCGGATCCGGGTACGGTGGAGCTCACGATCTCGCCTTCGCCGGAGACGGTTCGCTCCTCGTGGCCGGCGAGCAGACGCTGTACCGCGTGACCCTCGACGGCCACGCCGAGGCCGCGCGCGAGATCGTCGTCGACGATCTGCCGACGGGCGGGCACGCCACCAAGTCGGTGGCCGTGCTGCCGAACGGTGACGTCCTGCTGGCCGTCGGCTCGTCGTGTGACGTCTGCGACGAGGAGGACGCGCGTCGCGCATCGGTCCAGCTGGTGACCGACGACGCCATTCGCCCGTTCATGGTCGGACTCCGCAACGCCGTCGGGCTCTGGGTCGATCCCGAGACCGGGCTCCCATGGGCCACGGTCATGGGGCGCGATCGGCTCGGTGATGACCGCCCGCCGGAGACCCTCTACGAGCTCGTCGACGGCGCCGATGCCGGCTGGCCCCGCTGCCATGCCGGGACCATCCGCGACCCCGAGTTCGGAGCCGATGCCGGCGCGTGCGACGGCGTGGCGGCGCCTGCGGCGACCTTCCCGGCGCACATGGCGCCCCTCGCCCTCGTCGAGTGGCAGGACCACCTCATGGTCGCCTTCCACGGCTCCTGGAACTCGTCGGTCAAGGTCGGGTACGCGGTGTGGTGGCTGCCCTGGGATGGCCGTCCCGCCGGGCCGCCGGAGCCGTTCGCGACCGGATTCCTCCCCGTCGGGGCCGCCGATGCGCTCGGGCGACCCGCCGGGCTGGCGGTCGGGGCCGACGGCGCCCTCTACGTGAGCGACGACAAGGCCGGTCACATCTACCGCATCGAGGGCTCCGAGCCCTAGGCAGCCCGTCCCGCGCCATCCGCCCCTTTCCGCACCGGTCCGTACCGCCGGCCCGTACCGGAGTCCCTCCGGGTACTGCCCCAGACCGCACTTGCCGCGCGTCGAGCGCTCAGCCCTCGCGGCGACGTTTCGCCGCAGGCGTACCCCCATGACGATCACGCCCCTCGTCGTTGCGGCGGCCAGGCGAGATTCTCGCTCCTGCCATGGACATGACGGGCCTCGCCAACGAGGTCGACCTCCAAACGTCAGGGCGGACCATCCGCAGCGGAGCGCTGCGCCGTGCCATCGGCCTCGTCGCAGCGCTGGGTCTCACCGCGTCGATGGTCCTCGCGTTCGCCGCCCCGTCCACCGCGATTCCGGGCACGCTGGTGGACGTCGACCCCGACGTGGAATACGTCCAGGCCGGCCAGGACGTGACGCTCACCGCCCACGTCCGCAATGCCCAGGGGAACCCTGCGGTCGGGCCGGGCACCGACACGAATGTGCGGTGGTATTTCTGGTTCAGCCCGAATGATGAGCCGGGCCGGGCGACCACGCCCGACTTCCAGTGCCATACCGGCAATGCTGGCGAGTGCTCGATCACCTACCACGCCACCCATGTCGGCTATGACTTCATCTGCGCGCTTGCCAGCGGCTCACCCGTCGCGTGCCTGGAGCTGCCGACGGAGCCGGATTGGGACGACGGCGCCGATGCGGTCATCCGCATCGTCCAGAGGGGATCCCCGACGCCGACCCCGACCCCGACGCCGACCCCGACCCCGACCCCGACCCCCACGCCCACCCCGACGCCCACGCCCACCCCGACGCCCACGCCCACCCCGACGCCCACGCCCACCCCGACGCCCACGCCCACCCCGACGCCCACCCCCACCCCCAAGCCGACGCCGACCCCCACGCCCACGCTGACTTCGACCCCGACACCCACCCCGACCCCTAGCCCCACGCCGACTTTGACTCCGGCCCCGACCCCCACGCCCACGCCGACTCCGACTCCGACGCCGACGCCTACCGCGACCCCGACCCCGACCCCGACGCCAAGTCCGACGCCCAAGGCGACTCCGACGCCCGAGGCCACCATCGTGCCTGCGCCTTCGGACCACGCGTCGCCGCCTCCGTCGCTCGATCCGGAGCCGGTGCTGCCGCCGTCGCGCCCTGCTGCCACTCCATCGGCGCCGGCGGAGTCCGGACCGGAGGCGGTGATGCCCGCTCCAGCTCCGGCGCCGGCCGCTGGGGCAATCCCCAGCCCTGCACGGCTGGGGCCGCCCGTCGGGCTGACCTCACCAGATGCGGAGCCGGACCTGACACCTGCCCCGGACGGACGATCGCCGTCGCAACCTCAGGCCAGCCCGCGAACCAGTGAGCAGCCTCCCGCGCCAACGGCGACGCGTGCCCTGGCCGCGGCCCCACCGACGCTGGTAGGCCAGGTCTTCGGGCAGGTGGTGAGCGCGGCAGCGGAGCAGGTCGCGCGGGTCGTTCAACCCGAGGCCGCGCTGGCGGTCGCCGCGGAGTTCACGTTCCCGCTCGCGCTCACCCTCTCGGTCTTCGGATATCTGCTCGCCCAGTTCCAGGTGGACCGACGCGACCCGAAGCTTCGTATTGCGCCGCAGAGCACGGCAGAAACACTCGTTGAGTTCCAGGGGGAGGATCAGCTTTGATCGGGCAGCAGGCGCGCAGCGACGAGTACACGGCGCTCAGCGACCGCATGGGCTACCTGATGCTGCTTCGGATCGGAATGGCGGCGGTCACCGTGGCTTGGGCCGCCATCCGCCCAGAAACCCTCGGCGCGCCGTTCATCCAGCTCTGCGGCGTGAGCGCGGCCTATGCCGCCTGCGCGCTGATCGCCGAGGTCCTCCGACGCCGCGCCGGCCCGCACGGCTTCGCCGTGATGAGCACGATGCTCCTTCTCGATGGCCTCTATCTCGCCTATGCGATGTACGTCA
Source organism: uncultured Chloroflexia bacterium (assembly GCA_963828485.1). Lineage (GTDB taxonomy): Bacteria > Chloroflexota > Limnocylindria > QHBO01 > QHBO01 > JACDBZ01. The sequence continues at coordinate 459,321 of CAWHEV010000009.1, read as the reverse complement.
CCGGGGCGACCCAGAGCCCGATCAGGTTCCTCATCTATCTCCACCTCGTCGCCGTCTCGCTCCTGGCCTCCTACCGGACCGGGCTCAAGATCGCGCTCTGGCACTCTCTGCTGCTCTTCGTGGTCCTCTACGCCCAGGCGGCTGCCCTCCTGCCGGCGGTCGACGTGATTCCTGGAGCTGCGGTCGACTTCGATCGGATGCCGGTCCTCAACGTCACCTCGTTCTGGCTCTTCGCGCTTGCGACCTCGGTCTTCTCTGCGATGAACGAGCGCGAGCTGCGCCAGAGGCGGGCGGACCTCCAGGCGTTGGTGGACGTCGGGGCGCGTCTCGACGACGTGGCCGATCCCGTTCTCCAGGCTCGCGTCGTGCTCGACGGTCTGGCCGCGCGGTTCGGGTTCGAACGCGGGCTCGTCCTCGGTGCGGCGGAGGGACGGCTGATGGTGCTCGCCGCCCGTGGGGCCGAGGAGTGGTCGGGCTCGGCAGAGGTGGACGCGATCGTTCGCAAGGCCTGGGATCGCCGCGAGCTGCTCCCGGTCCGGAAGCTCGACCCGGAGTCGAACCCGTTGCTGAGCACCACCCTCCCGGGCGCCCGCAACCTGCTGATCTCGCCGATGTTCGCCGACGGCCGGCCGGTCGGCGTCATCGTGGTCGAGCATCGGTCGGCGACGGTGTTCGGGATCGAGCGCCGAATCGCATCGGTCCTCGGGCAGTTCTCGGCCGTCGCCGCGCTCAACCTGCGCAACGCCGTGCTCCTGCGAAGCGTGCAGGACCTCGCCGAGCGCGACTCGCTCACCGGCGCCGCCAACCGGCGGATGTTCCAGGTCACGCTCGAGAGCACGCTCGCATCGCGGGTCGAATCCGGCCCGAGCGGCAGAACCGACGCCGTGCTGTTCATCGACCTCGACGACTTCAAGGTCATCAACGACACGCTCGGGCACGCCGCGGGCGACGCCCTGCTCATCGCCGTGACCGATCGGATCAGTGGCCTGGTGCGCCAGGGGGACCTCGTCGCCCGCCTGGGCGGAGACGAGTTCGCCATCCTCACCGAGGACGAGCCCGACCTGGCCCGCGCCCGCTCGATGGCGGAGCGGCTCGTTCGGGACCTGCGCGCGCCGTACGTGATCGGCAAGCACACGATCACAGTGACGGCCAGCATCGGCATCGCGGGAGCCGAGGACGCCGGAGCCGATGCGGGCGAGATCGTCCGCAACGCCGACGTGGCGATGTACATGGCCAAGGCCAACGGCAAGTCCGGCTTCGCCGTGTTCGACCCGGGCATGCACGCGTCCATCAGGGCGCGCCACGAGCTCGGTGCCGAGCTGCAGCACGCCGTCGATCGCGGCCAGCTGCGGCTCGTCTTCCAGCCGATCGTGGCCCTCGACTCCGGTCGTATCTCCGGGCTCGAGGCGCTGGTGCGGTGGCAGCACCCCGACCGCGGCCTCGTGACGCCCGGTGAGTTCATCGAGATCGCCGAGGAGAACGGCGCCATCCTGCCCATCGGCCGCTGGGTCCTGCGCGAGGCGTGCGAACGAGCGGTGAGCTGGCAGAAGGAGGGAGTCATCCCGCCCGGGCTCTTCCTCTGCGTCAACGTCTCGGCCCGCGAGATCCAGCAGCCCGGCTTCGTGGAGGCGGTCCAGGAGGCGCTCCTGTGGGCCGGGTTCGACGCCTCGCGCCTCATCGTCGAGATCACCGAGACGGCGCTCATCAAGGCGACGTCGACCACGGTCACGACGCTCGTCGCGCTCCGCTCGCTCGGCGTCCGCGTCGTCATCGACGACTTCGGCACCGGCTACTTCTCGCTCAGCCACCTGCGCCAGTTCCCGGTCGACGCGCTGAAGATCGCCAGCGAGTTCGTCCAGGTAGCCGAGGGAGACGAGCGATCGGCGGCCCTGGCGGGCGCGATCGTCGCCCTAGGTGAGTCCCTCGACATCGCGACCGTCGCCGAGGGCATCGAGACCAAGGAGCACGCCGAGCGGATGCGGACCCTGGGCTGCACGTACGGCCAGGGCTACTTCTTCGCGCGTCCGATGACGGTTCCCGAGATCGATGCCGGCGTCGAGGGCCTCGCCTCCCCCCGGCGATGGGAGGCGGAAGGCAAGCGCGCTCCACGCCGACGCCGGGGCGCGCGACGGGTCGTCGACCGGGGCGGCGCCGCCGCCTGAGGCGGTGCGAGCCGCTAGCATCGGCGCGTGAGCACCATCGCCGAGCCGCACATCGTCTCGATCGACGAGATCCGCGAGGCGGCCGAGCGGATCCGAGGCGTCGCCACCCGCACGCCGCTCCTGCGCTGGGACGATCGCACCTGGCTCAAGCCCGAGTCGCTCCAGCCGATCGGCGCGTTCAAGATGCGCGGCGCCTACAACAAGATCGCCTCCCTGACCGATGCGGAACGCGCTCGCGGCGTCGTCACGTACTCGTCGGGGAACCACGCCCAGGCCGTGGCCCGCTCCGCCCGCCTCCTGGGAGCGCACGCGGTGATCTGCATGCCGCGCGACGCCCCGCGGGTCAAGGTCGCCGGCGTCGAGCGCGACGGAGCCGAGATCGCCTTCACCGGGATGGACTCCGAGGAGCGCCATGAGCTGGCCCTGCGCCTCGTCGAGGAGCGCGGAATGGTGCTGGTGGAGCCCTACGACGATCCGGCGATCATCGCCGGGCAGGGCACGATCGGCCTCGAGATCGTCGAGGACCTGCCGGAAGTGTCGAGCGTGGTGGTGCCGGTGTCGGGCGGCGGGCTCTCGGCCGGCGTAGCGACGGCCATCAAGGCGCTGAAGTCATCGGCCCGGATCATCGGCGTCGAGCCGGAGCTGGCCGCCGATGCCAAGGAGTCGCTCGAGCGCGGCGAGCTCGTCACATGGACCGCCGCGGAGACCGGTCGCACGATGGCCGATGGCCTGCGCACGAACTCGCTCGGCCCGCTTCCGTTCGAGCATCTTCGGCGCTTCATGGACGAGATCGTGACCGTGACCGAGGACGAGATCGCGGACGCCATGCGAGAGCTGGCTCACCGGGGACGGCTGGTGGTCGAGCCCTCCGGCGCCGTCGGCATGGCGGCGGAACGCACCGGCGCTGCGGCGCGGGCGGACGACGACCGCGAGCGCGTCATCGTCATCAGCGGCGGCAACGTGGACCCCGAGGTCTTCCAGCGGGTGCTGGCAGGCTGAGCCACAACCGGGGACGCTGCCAAGAGTGGACCTCGAGCGCTGACAGAGTCCGGTTCGGTCTCTATCCCTCGGCCAAGATCTCCAGCGCGCGATCCAGCTGCGGATCCTCGTCGCTCTGCGGGTCCTCGGGTGAAGCGACCACGACGTCCGGCTGGACGCCGTTCGGCGCCACCGAATTGTGGTCGGGCGTGAACCATCGGTCGGTGGTCAGCCGCAGGCCGCCGCCGTTGGGCAGGTCGCGCCACACCTGGACGGTGTTCTTGCCGAAGGTGGGCTCCCCGACGATCGTCGCCCGATCGTGGTCCTGAAGGGCAGCCGCCACGATCTCCGAGGCAGACGCGGAGCCCTCATCCACGAGGACGACGACCGGGGTCTCGTCCTGGACGAGGCCGCCGTCGGTCGCGCGCCATTCGTCGACGTCCTCGCCCGACTCGACCGTGAAGACCAGCTCGTCGGTGGGGATGAACTCGGACGCGATCTCCTGGGCCGCGACGATGTACCCGCCGGGGTTCCCGCGCAGGTCGAAGACGAATGACGTCGCTCCCTGGTCCAGCAGATCCGAGATCGCCTCGTGGATCATGTCCGGCGCTCGATCGGTGAATGAGGTGAGGCGCACGTAGCCGACGTTGTCGTCGAGGAGCTCGTAGCTGACCTCCTGGAGGTCGATGACCGCCCGCGTGACGGTGACGTCCATCGTCTCGCCGTCGCGCTCGATGCTGAGCGTGACGTCGGTGCCCTCCTCGCCGCGCACGGTGTAGACGAGCGAGCTGACCGATTCGCCCGTCGTCGGGACCCCGTCGATGGCGAGCACCTGGTCGCCCGGCTGCAGTCCGGCGTCTTCGGCCGGCGAGCCCTCGAGCGGAGCCACGATGACCATGACGCATGTCTCGCTCACGACGGTGCACGAGGCGAGGTCATCGGGGTTGTCGAGGTTCTCCATTCCCACCTCGGCGCCGATCCCGCTGAACTCGCCGGAGAGGTCGTCGCGGGCGCTCTCGTACTGTTCGCGTGTCAGGTACCCGGAGTAGGGGTCCTGCAGCCCGTACTCGATCATTCCGCGAACCGCCGCGTCGACGAGGGCCTCGTCGGTGATCTCGTCGACGTACTGATCCTTGATCTCCGCGTAGCTCTCGCACAGCACCGCGAACGCCTCCGAGGGTTCGGCGCAGGTGATCGTCTCCAGGATCGGCGTGGGGACGGGTGTGCCCGCAGGGCTGGATGCCGCGGACGGCCCCGCCTGGCCGATGCCGTCGTCACCGGAGCCAACCGCGAGCCCGGCGACGAAGGCGACCGCACCGAACAGCAGGAGCACGGCGATGAGGATGGCGGCGCTCAGGGCCGGCGAGCGACGGGATGGTGTGGAGGCAGTCATCGGTGTGTCCTCTGCTTGGAGGGCGGGCAGGCGGACGCGCATTCTCCCGCGAAATGCGGAACTGCGCTCACGGGCTCACCCCCGGACGGCGCGCAGCCCCAGGAACATCGGAATCTCGGCGCTGGCTCGAATGTCGCCGCGCGCGGCGCGGCCGGGGCGGCGATCCGGCGGCAGGTCCGGGAGCTCGAGCATCGCGTCGGTCGTGAAGCCGGCCTCGGCGAGGGCGTTGACGTAGGCGCCGATCGGCCGATGGAAGCTGCGGGTCGGTGGTCCGCCGCCGAGCGACTTCATCGGCACCGCCATCTCGCCGAGGTAGGCGTCGACGCGCCGATACGTGAGCTTGCGACCTTCGTCCACGCCCCAGCCCGAGTGGCGTGGCTGGCGGAATGCGGGATGCGTCATCAGCAGCACCACGCGTGATCGGTCGCTCAAGGCCCAGTCCAGTCCGCGCATGACGTCCTCGAGCGGATCCATGTCCTGGATGCTGAGCAGGAAGACACCGGCGTCGAACGAGCCCGCCTCGATGCCGGCGACCGCCGGCAGCCTTCGGGCGTCGCCGACAAGGAATCGGGCGCCCTTCACGGACCGATGTCGTCGCCTGGCCGCAGCGATCAGCTTCGATGAGGCGTCCACGACCGTGACGGCCGCACCGGCCTCGACGATGTATGGCGCCAGGACTCCCTGCCCGCCGCCGATATCGATGATCTCTTCATCCGGCCGAGGCTGGAGCAGGTCGAGCACGGCGGGGATGGCGAGCTGCTGGTGGTAGGCCGAGCCGCGATCGCCGACCCAGCCGTCGTACCAGGTCGCGACCCGCTCCCAGCTCGTCTCGCGCGCCGCTGGCGGTTGGCGCGGGTTGGGTCGCTGCGTCACGTTTCGAGTATGGCGGCTCGACCCGGAAGATCACCGGATGGCGAGAACCCTGCCGCTGTCACCGAATAGATCGCTACTGATATAACGACTGACAGGCGGACCGCCCACGCCCGAAGGCCGGGCAAGTCTCGGCGAGCGCCGTTCAGCGCCAGCCGAGCTCCGGGGCAACGTACTTCAGGATGCTCTCGATGGCGTGGGCGTTGTACTCGACGCCGAGCTGGTTCGGCACGGTGAGCAGGAGCGTATCGGCGGCGGCGACCGCGGTGTCGGAAGCCAGCTCGCGAACGAGGACATCGGGCTCGGCGGCGTAGGACCGACCGAAGATCGCCCGCGTGTTCTCGTCGAGGTAGCCGATCTGGTCGTGCTCCTGCTGACCCCTGCCGAAATAGGCGCGATCGCGGTCGTCGACGATGGCGAAGATGCTGCGGCTGACCGACACGCGCGGCTCGCGTGCGTGGCCGGCCTGCTTCCACGCCTCGCGATACGCATCGATCTGCCTGCGCTGCTGGACGTGCAGCGGCTCTCCACTCTCGTCGAACACCAGCGTCGAGCTCTGGAGGTTCGTCCCCAGCCTGGCCGCCCATTCGGCGGTCGCCGTCGAGGCGGCACCCCACCAGATGCGGTCGCGCAGACCCGGCGCATGCGGCTCGAGCCGAAGGAGGCCCGGCGGGTTCGGGAACATCGGTCGCGGGTTCGGCTCGGCGAAGCCCTCTCCCTTGAGCAGCTCGAGGAAGACCTCGGCGTGCCGGCGCGCCATGTCGGCGTCGGTCTCGCCCTCGCGCGGCACGTAGCCGAAGTGGCGGAACCCGTCGATCACCTGCTCTGGTGAGCCGCGGCTGATGCCGAGCTGGAGCCTGCCGCCGGCGATGACGTCGGCAGCGCCCGCATCCTCGGCCATGTAGAACGGATTCTCGTAGCGCATGTCGATGACGGCCGTCCCGATCTCGATCCGGCTCGTCCGCGCGCCGACCGCGGCCATCAGCGGGAACGGCGAGGCGAGCTGACGCGCGAAGTGGTGGACGCGGAAATAGGCGCCGTCGGCACCGAGCTCCTCGGCGGCCACGGCCAGCTCGATCGACTGGAGCAGCGCATCGGAGGCGGAGCGGACCTGCGAGTACGCAGAGTCGGACCAGTGGCCGAAGGACAGGAACCCGATCCGCTTCATCTCAGCCGGCCGCCAGCGTGCCAAGGAACGCCACCGCGTTGTCGCCGAGCGCCTCGACGGCATACCCGCCCTCCTGGAGGGCGACGACGGGCATCCCGAGGCCGGCGATCGCAGCGCCGATGCGCGCGTAGTCCTCGGTGCGCAGCCCGAGGTTCGAGATCGGGTCGGCGTGATACGTGTCGAATCCCAGCGAGACCACGAGCGGCGCGTCGGCATCGAAGGCTCGGATGGCGGCCAGTGCCTCGTCCAGCGCCGCGAGGTACGCGTCCCCTTCGGTGCCCGGAGGCAGGGGCAGGTTGAGCGTGAATCCCTCGCCGTCGCCGGCACCCCGCTCCACGGCATAGCCGGAGTAGTACGGGTAGATGCCGGCCGGATCGCCGTGGAGGCTGACGTACAGGACGTCGTCGCGCTCCCAGAAGATCTGCTGCGTGCCGTTGCCGTGGTGGAAGTCGACGTCGAGGATCGCCACGCGCTCCGCGCCGCGCGCGCGAACGGCCTGGGCCACGATGGCTGCGTTGTTGAAGAAGCAGTAGCCGCCGATCAGGTTGCGTCCGGCGTGGTGCCCGGGCGGCCGGCACAGCCCGAAGACAAGCGGGGCTCCCCGCAGCGCGAGGTCGAGGGAGGTCAGCGCGATATCGACCGCGGCTCGTGCGGCGCTCGCCGTGCCGTCCACGATGGGCGTGGCGGTGTCGAAGCAATAGGCGCCCAGCCGATCACGCCGGTTCACCGGGAGCCGCTCGAGAAGCATCGCGCCGGCGTATTCGCGCAGCAGGAGCGTGTCGGGGATGAGTGGTCGCTCGGGATCGTGGCCGGCGGCGAGCGCATCGGTCCAGACGTGCTCGACGAGGTCGATCAGCTCGAGCTCGTGGACGGCGGCGATCGGATCCGGCCCGTGCTCGTCCGGCGCGGTGAGCTCGTAGTTGCCGGTCTCCAGCAGCGCCTCTCGAATGACGGTGGCGCGCTCGGGCGACTCGAAGCAGGGGATCGGCCTCCCGGCCATCAGCTCGATGAGCCCGTCGTGGGCGAGGTGATGGTCCGAGGCGACAAGGGGGATCGGCATGTGGCCGCCACGATACCCGAGCGCCAAGCGCGCGCAGATGCCGTCGCCCACCGCCCGCCGGTAGACTCGCGCCGATGAAGATCGCCCATGTCCGCGAGCGCACCGCTCCCGCCGGGGCGCCATGGCGCCTGTCGGCAGCCCTCGACCCCGACGGCGCGCGATGGCTCGATCTCGAGGCGGCCCGCCGCGCCCTCGTGGCCTCGCAGCCGGCCCGCGCGCACAACTCCAGCCTCTTCCGCCAGCCGATCACGACCCTCGATGCGCACCTCGCCGCCGGCCTCCGCGTGGAAGCGCTGGCCGACCTGCTCGAGGCCGACCTCGAGGAGCCGATGGAGGCATCCACCCTTGACTTCGGTCCGCCGATCCTTGCGCCGCCGACGTTCCGGGACTTCTACGCCTTCGAGCAGCACGTGGGCACGATGTGGAAGCGGCGCGACATGGAGATCCCCGAGGCCTGGTACCGCCTGCCGATCTTCTACTTCAGCAACGTGTCCGAGATCCGAGGTCCCGGCGAGGCCGTCTGGGCGCCGCGCGGCTGCAAGGAGCTCGATTACGAGCTCGAGGTTGCTGCTCTCATCGACACGCCGGTATTTGACCTGGACGCGAGCAGGGGCGAGGAGGCGATCGGCGGGTACATGGTGATGAACGACTGGAGCGCCCGGGATCTCCAGCGCGAGGAGACGACCGTGCGACTGGGCCCCGCCAAAGGCAAGGACTTCGCGACATCGATCGGGCCGTGGCTCGTCACGCCCGACGAGCTGGCCGACGCACGAGCCGAGAAGGGCTACGATCTGGCCATGACCGCCACCGTCAACGGCACCGAGCTGTCGCGGGGCACGTGGTCGAGCGCCCATTTCGGCTTCGGCGAGATGGTCGAGCGGGCGAGCTCCGACGTGCGCCTGCGTCCGGGCGACCTCATCGGCTCCGGCACGGTCGGGACGGGGTGCCTGCTCGAGATCCGTGACGAGATCCTGAAGCGCTACCTCGAGCCGGGCGACAGGGTGACCCTGGCCATCGAGCGCCTGGGCGAGCTGACCGCGCCCGTGGTTGAGCGACCCGGGCGATGACGGCCTCGATCGACGCCCTCATCGCGCGCATGGCCGATGCGGAACGCCGCCTTGCCGAGCATGCCGCCGCGCCACTGCCGAACGGCCTGTCGGATCCCGACCCGGGTGCCGAGGAGCGCTGGGAGGCCGGCCAGGTGTGGGCCCACCTCGCCGAGTTCCCCGCCTACTGGCTGGGCCAGGCGCAGCACGTCATCGCCGCCGCGAGCGACGAACCGGTGCCGTTCGGCCGCATCAAGACCGATCCCGATCGCGTCGCCGCCGTCGAGCGCGATCGCCACACCGACCCGGGCGCGCTACTGGCACGGGTTCGCGCCTCGCTCGCCGAGATCACCGAAGCGCTGCGCGGCTGGCCGTCCGATGCATGGCAGCGTGAAGGGTTGCATCCAAGGCTCGGCGTCATGGGCATGGAGCGCATCGTTGAGCGATTCATCGTCGAGCACCTGGAAGAGCACGCCGCACAGCTCGACGGTCTCGCGCAAGACTCCTAGGCTTCGGGCTCCGACACGGCTTCCTCCGCGACCAGGCGGGCGCGGCCCTCGATCAAGCGCAGGACGCGTCGGACGAGCGTCTCCATCGTCTCGACGTCGTAGGCGCCTCGGTAGCGGACCTCGTTGATGAAGAAGCTCGGCGTGCCGGCGACTCCCGCCTCCTCGGCGCTGTTGACGTCCTGGGCCACGCGCGGCCCGAAGCGTCCGGAGCGCAGGTCGCTCTCGAAGGTCGCGACGTCGAGACCGAGGTCGGCCGCATGGCGGCTCAGATCGTGCTGGTCGAGCTCGTCCTGGTTGTTGAAGAGGAGGTCGTGCATCTCCCAGAACCGGCCCTGCGCACCCGCTGCCTCGGCGGCCTGGGCGGCGAGCGCTGCGTTCGGGTGGACGTCGACGAGCGGGAGGTGGCGGAACACGAATCGCAGCTGATCGGGGAATCGCGCCAGCAGCTCCTCGACGACCGGAGCCGCGCGGCCGCAGTACGGGCACTCGAAATCGCCATACTCGACCAGCGTGACCGGTGCCTCGGCGGGGCCACGAAGGTGATCGCGACCGGGATCGACGCGATCGGTCAGGTCGGATAGCGGGCGCGACGTCCGCGCCTCGGCGCGGCCGAGGAACTCGCGAGGCAGGAGCCCGACGGCGTTGAACATTCCGATGCTCAGCACCGCGGCAACGGTCGAGGCGAGCAGGATGCCGAGCTTGGCCTCGTCCAGGGTGTCGCCGGTGTAGCTGAGCTCCGCGATCAGCAGGGACATCGTGAACCCGATTCCGGCCACCGACGAGGCGGCCACGAGCGACGGCCATCCGACCGCCAGTGCCTGGCCGCCCAGCCGCCGGCGGGTTGCCAGCCACGAGCCGATGGGGATGCCGAGCGTCTTGCCGGCCACCAGGCCGACCACGATGGCGATGACGAGCGATGAACCGAGGAGGCGGTCGATGAGGTCATCGCCGAAGGGGACGCCGGCGTTGACGAGCGCGAACAGTGGCACCACGAAGAAGCTCGACACCGGGTGGAGGGCGTGCTGGAGCCGCTCGTTGGGCGAGAGAGACCGCGAGATGCTGCGCGTCGCCTCGGCAGCCAGGGCCGGGCTCGGGCGCTGGCGGAACGCGCGCGCCACGCCGGTCGCCTCCTCGAGGCTCGCGCGCCTGGGCGGGTAGGCGCTGGTGAGCAGCCCGATGGCGACGCCGGCCACCGTCGGATGGACGCCGGACTCGAAGGCGGCGAGCCAGATGCCGACGCCCAGGAGGGCATAGGCCCACGTCGCGGCGTAGCCGATGTGCCGCAGCACGGCCATCGCCAGGAGCAGCGCCCCCGCGATCGCGAGCAGGACGAGCTGGACATCGGCGCTGTAGAAGAGCGCGATGACGAGCACCGCGGCGACGTCATCGACGATCACCAGCGTCAGCAGAAAGGTCCGGAGCCGGAACGAGCTGCGCCGCCCCACGACGGCGAGGACACCGACGGCAAACGCGGTGTCGGTCGCCATGACCATCGCCCAGCCGCGTGCCGCCTCGCCGTCCGGGCTGGCGGCCAGGAAGATCGCAATCGGCAGGACCATGCCACCCAGCGCCGCCAGCACGGGAACCGCCACGCGGCGTCGCTCGCGGAACTCGCCCATGTCGAATTCGCGCCGGACCTCCAGGCCGATGAGGAGGAAGAAGAGGGTCATGAGCCCGTCGTTGACCCAGTGGCCGAGGTCGTCGGCCAGGGCAAAGTCGCCGATCTGGAGCGACACCTCGGTGGCCCACAGGGCGTCGTAGGAGTCGCTCCATGGGGAATTGGCCCAGACGAGGGCGGTGATCGTGGCGGCAAGCAGCACGACCGCGCCGCCGGCCTCGGTGCTGAGGAAGCTGCGGAGCGTGGCGAGCTTCGGCTCCGTGGCGGTTTCGCCGTGGTAGCGGGTCCGGCCCGCCGGGTGTCCCTCCGTCATCGGCGCCTACACGCGCCCGCGCCAGATGCCCACCGGCTCGAACGTCATCGGCACGTCCACCAGGATGATCTCGCTCCGCACGGTGGCGCGAATGACGACTTCAGGCTGCTCGGCGACCTTCGCGGCATCTCCGGTCGTCACCGGATGCCCGTCGAATGTCGCCTCGCCCTCGATCAGGTAGGCATATGCGCCGCGGCCAGAACCGAGCTCATGGATGGCCTCGACACCGGGGTCGAAAGCGCCCACGTGGACCGATGCGTCCTGGTGGACCCTGACGACCTCGCCGCCCTCGGGACCGATGACCCTCAGCAGCCGATTCGCGCGGTCCTCCTCGGTGAAGATGCGCTGCTCGACGTTGGGCTCCAGGTCGGGCGTGTCGGGGAGGATCCAGATCTGGATGAAGCGCATCGGCTCGGTCTTCGAGGCATTGAGCTCGGAGTGGAGCGCGCCGGAGCCGAGGGTCATCCTCTGCACCGATCCCGCCGGAAGCGGACCGAACGGGCCTCCGACGTTGTCCTGGTGGCCGAACGTGCCCTCGACCACGTAGGTGAGACCCTCGACGTCCTGGTGCGGGTGCAGCGGCCAGACCGCGCCAGGGATCAGGCGGTCGTCGTTGAAGACGCGCATGGCCCCGAACCCGTCGTTCTCGGGATCCCGATACTGGTCGAAGCTGAAGTGCCAGCGCGCCCGGAACCAGTCACGGCTGATGTCGAAGATGTCGGCGTCGCGCCGGATGCGGATCACGAGGGCTCGCTCCTGGTGCGTGACCACATTGTGGCCGCGGCGTCCGGAACGTGCCGGGTCGACGACGTTGCCGCGATCTGCTCCGAGGGTGATACTCGCCGCCCATGACCGACTCCACGCCAGCGCCAGCCTCCCTGATCGGCCCGGCCCCCGAGGGCATGCCCGACCCGGAGATGCATCCCCCGCAGATCGCGCGCAGCGGCGACCCATTCGCCTCGCTGCGCATCGTGCACTTCGTCTCGCGGCTGGCACGCAACCAGACCCATCAGCTGCGCGACGTCCAGCTCGCACTCAACGCGGCCTTCCTCGACTGGACATTCTCCGAGAAGGTGCTGCTCGCCGAGCTGGTTCAGCTCCAGGCGAACTGGGCGATCAGCTTTCACGGCGATGACCGCATCGTGCTGGACCGCAACGAGCGCGGGCACACGCTCCTCATCGTCGACTCCACCAAGATGAGCTCATTCCTGGTGAACGAGGGGCGCCGATTGGCAGACGCGTGCGCCGACGAGCTGCGCCGGTTCACGCTCGGGGACGGGATCTCGCCGGACAACTGACCCGCGGCGTCAGACCCGGTCGGACCCTCCGGCCTGCCCGACTGCGGCGCCCATCGGTTCGTTGACCGCGGGCCGAACGTCGCCGTCAGCCACCGGCAGCGGGACGCGCCGTGGCTTCGGCCTGAACGGGCTCGTCTCGGGCACCACCGGACCGTCGGTCTCGGTCGAGCCCTCCACCCCGGTAGGCCTCCCAGACGGCCATGACCGTGTCGCGGTGCGGCTTGATGCGGCAATGCTCATCGCGGTTGCCCATCTCGTCGCAGTAGCCGAGCGGCACGCACTTCGGAACGAGGAACGAACCGAAGAACGGGCTGACGGCGAAGATCTCGTGCCTGATCTGCTTGAAGAGCTGGCGGATCTCCCACTGAGCCATCGTGCACAGGCGAAGCCCGCTCATGTGGATCAGCTGGCGCAGGTTGACGGTCATGATCAGGTTCGTCTGCATCGCGTTGGGGAAGATGAACCGCGCGTCCTCGGCCGGCACCTCGGCCTGGAGCAGCTGCCCGTACAGGTCTAGGTTCTCGTCAACCGCGCGCTGGAAGCGGCCGGCGAGGTCATCGGGGAGGTCGCCGTTGGCGATGGACTCCGGGACCGTGTAGTTGTCACGCTGCTTGAAGCTGACGTAGCGCTGTGACTGCTGGTCGAAGGCGGTGCCGGCGCGGTGGCGGACGAGCTGGTGGCTCAACGTGCGTGTCACGCCGCTGATCGCAAACGTGAAGTTCACGTGCTCGATCGTCGAGCCGTGGCCCGACTCCATCACCTTGCGGACGAGGCCCTGCTGCTTCTCATCGGCGACCTGGCGGCTGACGGCCTTGTCCCAGATCTCGTCCGGGAGCAGCTCCGAGTAGCACGTGCGGCATGCGGTGTAGATGATCGGCAGGTAGTACTCCTCCACGATCTCCTTCGTCGGAAAGATGAGCTTGGCGGAGAGCGCGGCGGAGGTGGATGGCATGCGAGCCTCACGATGCCAGCCGTTGGCTGGCGGGGATAGTGGGTTTTCCACGGATACTTCCCACACATTGTATGACACGGGTGGATAACCGGTCGAGCCAATCATCCCCGCGACCCCGACCGATCCGTGCGTGAATTTGCCCGTCGCGCCGCCTCAGGCGCCGGGAAGGGACCGCATCGCTGTCATACGGCGTCCTTCCCCGTCGCATCGTCGCGCGGTTCCGTCTGGGAACGGTCCTCGAGGCGCGCGAGGCCGTGCTGACGGTCGAGCGCGATCCGATCGCCCCCCGCGCTTCGCGCGCTGTCGAGCGCTTCCTGTCCTCGCGCGAGCAGACCGTCCACGTCGAGGTCTTCGCCGGGTCGCATGGTCGTGACGCCGACGCTGACCGTCACGCGCTGCTCGACCTCACCGACGGTCAGGCTCCGTGCGGCCAGCCGATGCCGCAGCGCCGACGCGAACGTGGCGGCACCCGTCTCGTCGGTGTGCGGCAGGATGGCCATGAACCCGTCGCTTCCGGAGCGACCGAGAGCATCGGCCTCGCGAATGCGCAGGCGGAAGCGGAGTGCCACCTCGCGCAGCACGGCGTCCCCTCCCGCGAGGCCGAGCGCGTTGTTGATCGCGGTGAACCCGTCGATGTCGACGAGCACCAGCGCCAGTGGGTGACGGTAGCGGCGTGCCTGGGCCACCTCGATCTTCAGGCGCTCGACGATCGAACCTCGGCTCGAGACGCCGGTCAGCGGATCCACCGTGGACGATCGCTCGAGCTCGCCACGCTGCAGGTCGATCGTCCTCCGAGCGCGCAGCAGCTCCTCGATCGTTCCGCGCAGCTCCTGGCCCAGGCGCTCGGACTCCGGTCGCGCACCCGGATCGCGCACGACGGCCGTCACGCCGCTCCCCGAGCGATGCATCGCTATCTCGAGTCCCCCCACGGCGCCACGCGTGAGCATGGTCGTCTCGGTGGATCCGAGATCGGGGAGCGAGACCCCCAGCAGGTCCTCCGCGCGGACGCCGACCGACCCCGCGTCGAGGCCGAGCAGGTCGGCCGCCGCCCGGTTCCATTCCCGCAGGGCAAGCCCGCCATCGAACCTGAGCACCGCATCGGAGAGGCGCGCCGCCAGCTCGGGCAGGCGCTCCTCCTCGGTTGGCTCCTCCACGCGTCGCGGATCGAGCCGGCCGATGGCCGCGGTGAGCGCGGCGGCCGAGATGGCGCCGATGGCAACCATCGACTCGAACGAGCCGCCCCGATCGGCGAGGAGCCCCAGCGAGGCACCCACCAGGAGCGCCGCGGCCGCGCGGTTCGAGGATCCTCCGACGAAGATGGCGATGCCAAAGAGGAGGGCGGCCGCGACGAGGGCCTCCTGGTCGTACGGCTCGAGCCACGTGGCCGCCGTCGGGACCAGGACCGCAAGGACGAGCGACTCGGCGAGAACCAGGACGGCCACGGCTGCCAGCCGGGTGGTCATCGCGTCGCGGATCGGCGCCGCCCGCCTGGCGAGCCCTGAGGCGATGAGGAGCGTTCCGGCACCGACCAATGGGATCGCGATCGAGCCGGCGCCCGCCAGCAGGGCGAGGCCCGCCCCGGCCAGGGCGGCCCAGGCCCCGCACTCCAGCAGGGCGGCCGAGCTGCGCTGGCGCAAGCCGTCGATCAGGCAGGCGAGCGCGGTGAGCGTGGCGGTCGCGAGGAGCGCCGCGGCGAGGGCAGGCGCCAGCCAGCTCAGGCCGACATCCGCGGGATGCACGGCCGGCATGGCCTGCAGGACGGCGACGGCCCCCACGACGAACGCGCCCGGCAGGAGCACGACGACCCCCCGGAGCGCCGCGGCGGCGCCGGATCGGTCCATGCCACCAGTCTGGTGCCCGGACGACCGCGGGCAATGGTACGAACGACGCGGCTGCCATACTCGGGCACGTGACGGATCCACCGCGGGCGGTGATGTCGCGGACCGACTTCCTCGTCGCGACAGATGAACTGATTGCGGAGGGCGAGGCGCTTCGACGCGACCCCGACTGGGACCGCTTTCGAGCGTGGCTGCTCGACTCGGATCGGCTGCTCGAGTCGGTTTGGGGCCGCATGGACCGCTATCACCTGGCGTGGCTCAACGTCGGCAGGGACAGCGCCCCACCAGGCTCGGAGCTCGATGTGGCGGGGACGCGGCGCTTCATCGGCGACGTCGCCGACGCGAAGCTGGCCGTCCTGCGTACGATGAGGGGGTCCGTGGAGCGCCGGGGCTGGGTTCGGCTCTCCGACGACGCGACCGCGGACACCGATACCGAGGAGGAGCGGTGAGCTACTCGATCGCGCCCGGCGGCCTGGCCGCCGTGCTGGCCCATCCCGACGATGAGAGCTTCGCCTGCGCGGGCGCGTTCGCCCTGGCGCACGAGGCCGACATGACGACGCGCCTCCTCGTCGCGACGCGGGGCGAAGCCGGCACGCCGGATGGGGTTCCGGAGCCGTCGTTCGGTGGCGTGCGCGAGGCGGAGCTGATCACCGCGGCAAAGGCCATCGGACTGGACGAGGTCTCGATTCTCGAGGGCTATCCCGATGGGGCACTGGCCGAGGAGCCGTTCGATCGCCTCGTGAGCGAGATCGCGGCCTGGCTGGCCGATCGCAGGCCGCAGGCGGTCATCACCTTCGGTCCGCATGGCGTCACAGGGCACCCCGACCACGTCGGCGTCGGCAGCGCGACACGGTGGGCCGTCGAGAGGCTGGCCGAGTCCGGGATCGCGCCCAACGCGGTCTACGTCATCGTGCCGACGTTCAATCCCGGAAGCCCGCTCTACGACCTGTCATCGGAGGAGCAGACGGCGACGCACAGGATCGAGATCACCGCCGTCGCGGACCGCAAGCTGGCGGCGCTCGAAGCGCACGCCAGCCAGGCCGACACCGCCGAAGCCATCGCCGCCCTGCGCGCCGCGATCGAGTCGGGCGGTCCGGTCTACGAGGGCTATCACCGCGTTCGTCCACTCGTCCCGGCGCCGCACCCGGTCTTCGACGCCGCGCTGCTCTGAGCATCGTGTCGGCCTGGCTCGACGATCTCCGGACGCGCCTTCCCCGGCACGCCTCGTTGATCGAGGATCTGATCGCGATCTGCGAGGGCGACGACCGAATCGAGGTCCTCGAGCTCATGGACCAGGGGGCAGGGGCGGCCAGGCGAGCGGTCGGAGTCGACGCTCCGAAGAGCCCGATGTGCGACTACGTCACCGGGTGGCTGCGGGACCTCGACCGCGGGTTGGGAGTACACTGATTGCGATGGCAATCGATTCGAACCTCGCCAAGGTGGACGAGGTGATGACCGCGCTCTACGACATCTTCGATCCCGAGATCGGGATGAGCATCGTCGACCTCGACCTCATCAAGGCGGTCGAGATCGGGTCCGGCGACACTCCGACCGAGATCAAGATGGTGCTCACGACGCCGTTCTGCCCGTGGGCCGGCGAGCTCATCACGAACGTGAAGACGAAGGCCGAGGAGGTCGTCGGGCCTCCGGTCAAGGTGACCCTGCTCGCTGACCGCTGGGAGCCCCCGCCCGGCCTCTTCTAGGCCTCGCCCTCGCTGACGATCTCGCGTGCCGTTGCCGGCATCGACAGCCCTCGCCGCACCGCTTCCTCCAGCTGGTCGACGTTGAACGGCTTGAGGACCACCAGCACGCCCTGCTCGGTGAGATAGCCCTGCTGCTCGGCGACCGCCCTGAGCGCGGCCGTGCAGACGACGACCGGGATCGAGTCGAGCCGACGATCCATCTTCAGCTTCTGGAGCAGCTGCCATCCCAGCAGCTCGCCGTCTCCCATCAGGAAGTCGAGGATGACGAGATCGGGATCCACCTCGCGGATCCGATCGAGCTCGCGCGGCGCATAGCTCATCACGACCACCTCGAGGCCCATCGGCTGCAGGATGTCGGTGAAGAGCTCGAGGATCTCCTGCGTGTCGTTGACGACGAGCACGCGGGGCTTCTCGCGATCGCTGCGCATGGTGCACATGGTTGCACGACACCTGCCACGCGAGCGAGGCCCCGCTAGCATGGCCGCCATGCGCATCTACACCCGGAAGGGCGACGCCGGTACGACCGGCCTGCTCTTCGGCGGTGCGCGCGTCAGCAAGGCGGACCTGCGCACCGACGCGTACGGCACGACCGACGAGGCGGTATCCGCCCTCGGGGTTGGCTCGAGCCGCGATCGGCAGCCAGACCGATCGGCTCGAGGTGCGCCTGGCGACCCTGATCCTGCGGCTGCAGCGCGAGCTCTTCGTGGTCGGCGCCGAGCTCGCGACGCACCTCGATCGCCGTGAGCGCCTGACCGATGGCACCTCCCGGGTCACCGAGTCGATGGTCACGGACCTGGAGGGGGAGATCGACGACCTCGAGAGCCTGGTCGAGCAGCCGAAGGAGTTCGTCCTGCCGGGCGAGTCGATGACGGGTGCCGCCCTGGACCTGGCGCGGACCACCGTCCGCCGCGCGGAGCGGCGCGCGGTCGGGCTTGCCGAGGCCGGTGGGCTCCCGGACTCGCACGTCGTCCCGTATCTCAACCGGCTGGCGGACCTGCTGTTCGTCATGGCCCGCGCGGCCGACGGTGGCTTTCGACCCGTCCGCGACTGACGCTGGGCGGGCGCGGATTCAGTCGTCAGCAGTAAGCGCGACGATGGATTCCGTCGACCGAGTGGATAGAATCAATGGGCATCGGTGCGATTCGCCACCGATCCCTCACTTGCTGACATTCGAGGTCTGAACGAGCCATGACCATGACCGCTCCCCGACCGCAGCTGTTCATCGATGGCGACTGGACCGATGCCGCCTCGGGCGAGACCGCATCGGTCATCAACCCGGCCACCGAGGAGGAGATCGCCAAGGCCGCCAAGGGAGATGCGTCGGACGTCGACCGGGCAGTCGCCGCCGCCCGAGCCGCCTTCGACACCTGGTCGCAGTCCACCCCGCAGGATCGGTCCAAGGCGCTGTACGCCTTCGCCGATGCGATCGAGGGCGACGCCGAGACGCTCTCGCTGCTGGAGCAGCAGAACGTCGGAAAGCCCAAGGGCACCGCGGACTTCGACGTCGAGTTCACCGTCGATAACGTGCGCTTCTTCGCAGGCGCCGCACGTGTGGTCGAGGGCAAGGCCGCCGGCGAGTACGTCAGCACCCACACCTCGATGATCCGTCGCGAGCCGGCCGGCGTGGTCGGCCAGGTTGCGCCGTGGAACTACCCGCTGATGATGGCCATCTGGAAGCTCTGCCCGGCCATCGCCGCCGGGTGCACGGTGGTCCTCAAGCCGGCATCGATGACGCCGCTCTCCGCGCTCCGCCTCGCTGAGCTGGCCGCCGACATCTTCCCGAAGGGCGTCTTCAACGTCGTCACCGGTCCCGGCGCGATCGTCGGCAATCGGCTCATCAGCCATCCCGACGTGGACATGGTCAGCCTCACCGGCGACACGGCCACCGGCAAGGAGATCGCCGCGGCCGCGGCCCAGACGGTGAAGCGGGTCCATCTCGAGCTCGGAGGCAAGGCGCCGGTCCTCGTGTTCGACGACGCCGACATGGACGCGCTCGCCGAGACCATCAAGCTGGCGGGCTACTTCAACTCGGGGCAGGACTGCACCGCCGCCACGCGCATCATCGTGATGGGTGATGGCTACGACCGCGCCATGGAGGCGCTCGTGCCCGCCGTCGAGTCGATCACGGTTGGCGATCCCGCGTCGGACCCCGATCTCGACATGGGGCCGCTGGTCAGCAGGGCGCAGCAGGAGCGCGTCACCGGCTTCATCGATCGCGCCCGTGGCTACGGTGCGGACATCGCGGCCGGCGGCGAGACCGTCGGCGACCGGGGGTTCTTCTACAAGCCGTCCCTCGTCACCGGAGTCGCGCAGGACGCCGAGATCGTCCAGTCCGAGGTCTTCGGCCCGGTCGTCACCGTCCAGCGCTTCTCCGACGCCGAGGAGGGCATCCGTTGGGCCAACGGCGTTCCCTACGGCCTCGCGGCTTCGGTCTGGACCAGGGACGTGAAGCGGGCGCTCAATGCGGCGAAGGCGCTGCGTTATGGCACGGTCTGGATCAACGACCACCTCACCATCGCGTCCGAGATGCCGCATGGCGGGTTCGGCCAGTCCGGCTACGGTAAGGACATGAGCTCGTATTCGATCGAGGACTACACCATCGTCAAGCACGTGATGGCCAAGATCGCCGACTGAGGTCGAGTACGAGACCGTTGGCGGCCGGGCACGGCCATTCAGCCGACATATCACTAACGCTATAACCGGTGAGCGGAGCAGCGCTCCGGGACGATGTCGCCCGATCTCAGTCGATGGCTTCGACGACCAATGCCTCGTTCGGGCGCAGCTCGACCGCACGGTCGACCCGAGCGCCATCGCGGTCGCGACGGGTGCCGATCAGCACCCGGCCCGGGCCGGCATCGGCGACGAGACGGTCCTCGCCGGTGAGATTGAGGACCACGTTCAGCTGACCGGTGGGGCCGATCCGTCGGAAGACGAACGTGCCGTCGGGCGTCGGCCCGAAGCGCTCGAAGTCGCCACGATGCAGCACCGGATGCTCCTTCCGGAGCCGCAGCAGGTCGCGCGTGAGCGTCAGCAGGGAGTCGGGGTCCTCCGCCTGGGCCGCGACGTTGACGGTCCGCCAGTCGGGAGCCAACGGCAGCCAAGGGGTGGCATCGGGGGTGGTGAAGCCTGCGTTGGGGGACGCGTCCCATTGCATGGGTGAGCGCGCGGGATCCCGGCCCCGGCCAGGCTCGCGACGCTCGAGCGGGTCGCGAGCGTCCTCGGTCGCGACCGGGACGTCGACCATCCCGATCTCCTCGCCGTAGTAGATCGTCGGCGTGCCGCGGAGGGTCAGCAGCATCAGCATCCCGACCTTCGCCTGCGCGCGACCGGCTCGCTCCGGGGAAGCGAAACGGAGCTGGTCGTGGTTGCCGAGCACCCAGCTCGCCCAGGCCCCGGCAGGCAGGGCGCCCTGTACGCCCTCGACGGCTCGCCGGACCTCTGACGCCGTCCAGGGGCTGTTGACGACGTGGAAGTTGAACGGGACGTGGATCTCGTCCTGCCGCTCGCCGTAGTACGCCGCCCATCGGTCGAAGTCGGGATGATGCAGCTCGCCGATGCTGACCCGCTCGCCCGGATAGGAATCGAGCAGGCGCCGGAAGTCTCGATACAGGCCGTGCATGTCGGGATGGTTGAGGTCGTTGACATGGAGCTGCTGCAGCCACGAGCCCAGGCGAGAGCGCCAGCGGTCCGGCTCGGGGTTCGTGGGGTTGTCCCGCAGCAGTGGATCCTTCATCACCAGCGGGGCGACGTCGATGCGGAAGCCGTCCGCGCCCCGATCCAGCCAGAAGCGGGCGACGTCGAACATGGCCTGCTTCACCTCCGGGTTCCGCCAGTTCAGGTCTGGCTGCTCCGGCAGGAACGTGTGCAGGTAGTGCTGCCCGGTCGCCGCGTCCCACTCCCACGCGGGTCCGGCGAACATGCTGATCCAGTTGTTCGGAGGCGATCCATCAGGCTTCGCGTCACGCCAGAAGTACCAGTCGCGCTTCGGGTTCGACCTGCTCGAGCGGGACTCGACGAACCACGGATGCTGGTCGCTGGTGTGGTTCGGCACGTAGTCGACGAGCACCCGGATTCCGCGCTCGTGGGAGGCGGCCAGCAGGGCGTCGAAGTCATTCAGCGAGCCGAAGAGGGGATCCACGTTGGTGTGATCGGAGACGTCGTACCCGAAATCGGCCATGGGCGATGGGTAGAACGGCGAAATCCAGATGGCGTCGACCCCGAGCCAGGCGAGGTAGTCGAGCCGTCCGGTGATGCCGGCGAGGTCGCCCGTGCCGCCCCCGCTCGCATCGGCGAAGCTGCGTGGGTAGACCTGGTACACCGCCCCGGTCTGCCACCAGCGGGGGGACGATCGTTCCATGCGACAAGGCTAGCGGCTGGACGGCGCGTGCCATACTCCTCTCCATCGAGGGGAGGCCTTGAGCCGGATGTCGGAACCGAGAGACGCCTACGAGGTGCTGCAGGTCGCTCCGAGCGCGGAGCTGATCGTGATCCAGGCCGCCTACCGCGCGCTCGCGCGACGCTTCCATCCCGATGGAGACGGCCCCGACATCGCCCGCATGTCCGAGCTGAACGCGGCCTACAACACCCTGCGCGATCCGGAGAGGCGGGCGGCCTTCGACCGCGCGCGCAAGGCGTCCAGCCAGCGCGCCGTCCCGATCACCGAGCCGCAGCCCAAGCCCGAGGCCGGCTGGTCGCGCACTGCCGTGCAGGACAAGGCCGTGCTCGACTTCGGCCGCTACCAGGGATGGTCGATCGCCGACCTCGCGCGGCGTGACCCGGACTACCTGCGCTGGCTCGCCCGCCACTCGTCGGGCATCAGGTACCGCTCGGCCATCGCCGCGGCGTTGCCGAAGGACGGAGATCTCCACCGCGACAGGAGCTCCGTCGCCTGAGCAGGCTGCTGCTACGATCGCGTCGATGAGCAGCCGCTCGACTCCGCCCGCCTCCGAGCCGCCCGCGCCCCCCGCGCGGGGCCGCACCGCGCCGCTCGACCCCGCCGAGGCCGAGCGCGTCTTTCGGAGGGGCGTCGCCCTCTTCAACGGCGTCCGGTACTGGCATGCGCACGAGGAATGGGAGAAGCTGTGGCGCGCCGCACCCGACGCCGAGCGCGACTTCTACCAGGGGCTCATCCAGGTCGCCGCCGGCCTGCTCCATCTCCAGCGGCGCAACCTGCGCGGCGCGCGGACGAAGCTGGCGGACGGGCTGGAGCGGCTGCGGCCGTATCAACCCGCGCACCAGGGCGTCTTCGTCAACGAGCTCATCGGCGAGGCACGGAGGCTCCTCGATGATCTCGAGGGCGGCTTCCTGCCGTATCTCATCCCGCCCGTCATCCGATTCACCGACGCGGTCGAGCCAGATTTCAGCCGATGAGCGACGGGGCCGAGACCCGCGTCGAGCGTGATTCGATGGGCGACGTGCACGTTCCCGCCTCTGCCAAATGGCAGGCCCAGACGCAGCGGGCCGTCGAGAACTTTCCGATCTCCGGACAGCGGCTCGAGCCGTCCCTGATCGAGGCCCTGGCCCGCATCAAGGCCGCGGTCGCATCGGTCAAGCGCGACGACGGAACGATCGCCGACGACCTCGCCGATGCCATCGCCGCCGCCGCCGCCGAAGTCGCGCGCGGTGATCACACCCAGCAGTTCCCGATCGACGTCTTCCAGACCGGGTCGGGAACGAGCAGCAACATGAACATGAACGAGGTGCTGGCGACGCTTGCCGGCGAGCGCCTCGGTCGAGCCGTGCATCCCAACGACGACGTCAACCACCCGATGTCGTCCAACGACATGTTCCCCGCCGCCATCCACGTGGCGGCCACGTCCGGGGTGCTGCGTGACCTCGTTCCCGCGCTCGAGCACCTGGGCGGTTCGCTGGACGCGAAGTCCACCGAGTTCGCCGACGTGGTGAAGTCGGGGCGCACGCACCTGATGGACGCCACGCCGGTGACCCTGGGCCAGGAGTTCGGCGGGTACGCAGCCCAGGTGCGACTCGGCGTCGAGCGGCTGAGCGCGACCCTGCCGCGAGTTGCCGAGCTGCCCCTCGGCGGCACGGCGGTCGGCACCGGGATCAACGCTCCGAGCGGCTTCGGCGGCCGCGTGATCGCCCGGCTCGCAGCCGACACGGGCCTCCCGCTCACCGAGGCGCGCGATCACTTCGAGGCGCAGGGGGCTCGTGACGGGCTCGTCGAGCTCTCGGGTCAGCTGCGGACGATCGCGGTGAGCCTCACGAAGGTCGCCAACGACCTGCGCTGGATGGGCTCCGGGCCGCGAGCCGGGCTCGCCGAGATCAACCTCCCGGACCTCCAGCCCGGCTCGTCCATCATGCCGGGCAAGGTGAACCCGGTGATCCCCGAGGCGACGCTGATGGTCTGCGCCCAGGTCGTCGGCAACGACGCCGCGGTGGCGTGGGGCGGGGCTGCCGGCAACTTCGAGCTCAACGTGATGCTGCCGATGATCGGGCGCAACGTCCTCGAGTCGATCCGGCTGCTCACCAGCGTGAGCCGGCTCCTCGCCGACCGATGCATCGATGGCATCACCGCCAACGTCGAGCGCCTGCGCGAGTACGCCGAGAGCTCGCCATCGATCGTCACGCCGCTCAACGAGTACCTCGGATACGAGGAGGCGGCGAGCATCGCCAAGCAGTCGCTGGCAGAGCGCAAGACGATCCGCCAGGTCGTCATCGAGCGCGGCCACGTGGCCGACGGCCGCGTCACCGAGGCACAGCTCGACGAGGCGCTCGACGTGCACCGCATGACGCGACCCTAGGGCGGGTTCCCGCGGCCCGCCCCGGCGCTCGGCAGCCACGCATAGCGAATTTCCGAGACGGGCACCGACGGGCGGTTGTCGACGTACAGCCAGACGAGCAGCGAGCCGGCGATGTGCGGCCGCAGCACGCGCTGCAACCCGTCGGACGGGTAGCGAAGGATCTCCCGCACCGAGTCGCGCTCGAGGTCGTAGACGTCGAACCGAGTGGCGTCCACGTCCCACCACGCGGTGAAGCGCTCCCCGATCGAGGGGAAGTTGAGATAGTCGAGGGACTGATCGAGGAGCGGGGCCTCCTCGGACTCCGGATCGAACCGGTGCAGCTTTCCCCAGTTGAGCATGTGGAAGCCCGCATCGGCCTCCTTCCACAGGATCGCGTAGTGGTTGATGAGCGGCATCGTCGCCAGCCCCGAGGCGTCGAGCCTGCGCGCGGCACCTTCTCCAGCGGTGGCGACATCGACGAGGTAGGCATGGCGTTCATCCGACAGGCCGTCCTCGGCATAGACAATCTCCGTGTAGACGAGCGACCCACCAAGCAGCGTCGGGAACCAGAACTCGGCCTGGGACGCAGGGCGCTCATCGATCACGCGCGGCTCCCACGTTGGCGCCTGGGCCGTGAGCAGCTGCGAGACCGGCCCGTTCGGACCGGCATCGAAGGCCGTCCAGACGACGTTGGGGTAGTAGATGCTGAAGCTGGGAGCGAGCGTTGGCACCTCGGGGTCACCCGGGTGTCGATCGAGGAGGATCGGCTCGGCGCCCTCGTCGGGAATGAACCACAAATTCCAACCGACCTCGCCGGAGATCGGCATGTCGACGAACAGGACCCGATCGAACTCGCCGCCGATCTTGACGAGCGAGTGGTCGCGATGCTCGTTGCGCCAGATCAGCTCCGGCTCGCCGACCGCGGGATCCACGGCGTACAGGTCGGGTGCCGCCTCGCTGTCCTCGGGGCCGGCGGACACGATCACCGAGCTTCCGGTGCTGGCGTGCTCGAGGACGGTGGCCGTGAACTCCGGGGCCAGGCTCTTCACGGCCATCGCGTGCCCGAGGTCGAGGATCGTGACCTCGGATGGGCTGGGCGTTCGTCCGGGGGACTCGACCGGCGGCGTGGAGGGCGACGGCACGGGCATCGCTTCACTCCGCATCGGTGCCGTCGAGGGCGGGGTGGTGACGCCGCACGCCACCACCCCGCTGAGCGCCGCGGCGAGGATCGCGATCGCCCCCGCGCGCCGGGCACGATTCACCACACGAACCGCCGTGTGTGCTCGCCGATCAGGGCTGCGATCTCGGCCGTCCGGTTCCAGTACTTGCCGGTGCCGCCGCCCTGGTTCTTCGACGAGTCGGCGAAGTAGATGCGCGCGTAGCTGAGGCCGCCGGATCCGGACCATCCGTACGCGGCGATCCAGTGTCCGGGCGAGCTCACGACGTTCGGCCAGCTCGACAGGTTGTATCGAGAGTTGCGGTCGTGCGGCTTGACGGCGAAGGCGAGCGGCATCTTCCAGCCTGATATCGCCGAGACGACGTAGTCGTGCAGCTCGTCGGTCGTCGAACCGCTGCCGTCGAGGTCCCTGAGGTCGGTCGGGGCCCACGCCCAGTTGACCGGAGTCCGTGCGCCCCCGCCGGTTGCCTTCTGAAGGCCGATCGCCAGCTCGGGCGCGTTGGTGAGGCCGTTCACGTTCGTCTTCATCCAGGTCGCGATCGTGTTCTGCGAGTGCTTGTTGACTCCCGCCTTCATCGCCCAGGCGTAGTTCGCGATCACCTGGCCCACGGCGGGCCCGCAGTAGTGGTTCTTCTCCTGCTGGCGAGCCTCCACGGAGAGGAAGCCGGACTGAGCGCACGAGACGCTCGTCAGCCCGACCTTCCCGACGTTCTTGCCGGGCGACGCCGGATCGGCGGGTCGTGTGTCGGGGATCGCACAGCTGAGCGTCACGAGGCCGAAGCCACTGCCGCGCAGCGAGGAGACGTAGGCCCGCGCCGCCGCAGCCTTGGCATCGGCAGCTGCCTCCTCCTGAGAGGTGAGCGGTCGCTCGCCCCGCTCGAGGGGCTTCGTCGGTGGCGGGAGCGGCTGCGTCGGATCTGCGGCGAATGCCGGACCGGCGCCGGCGGCGAGAGCGAGCACGGCGGTCACCACGGCGAGCGTGAGCCGTCTCGGGTCCATGGGAATGGCCTCCTGTCCTGCAGAGGCGAGCCGGCGATCGTTCGAGCGGTGTGTCGTGTGCCGACGATCATGGACAGCAGTCTCTTAGGCGCCGCTTATCGGCCGCTTACTGCCCGATGGGCGGGGACCAGGGCCACGAAAACGCCGGGGACGCGAAGGCGCCGGCCCGTTTCCGAGCCGGCGCGCCTCGCGTCGAGCCGTCGCTCCGGGGTGCCACTACTTCAGCCCCGTTTTCTCTTCGATCACAGGATCCCGACGCGACGGTTCTTCAGTTGTGCGGCCAGTGTCATGCGCCCGGAGACGCCTCGGAAGGGGCGAATGTCCCGAAGCGGCCGGGACCTCCAAATGGCCGCCGGCGGTAGAATCTGTGGCCGAAGGCTCCCGCCTTCCCGAACCGGCGATGAGCCAGGAGACCCCCCTCCGTGACCACCACGTTCAGCAACCTGATCGGCGGCGACTGGAAGCCGGCCGCGTCGGGCGCGACCTTCACGAGCGTCAGCCCCGCCAACCATGACGATGTGATCGGCGAGTTTCCGTCTTCCGGCCCCAGCGACGTCGAGGCGGCCGTGCAGGCGGCGCGGCGCGCCTTCCCCGCATGGAGCGCCATGCCCGCGCCCAAGCGAGGTGAAGTGCTCTTCCGCATCGCGCGGCTGCTGGCTGAGCACAAGGAAGAGCTCAGCCGGCTCATGACCCGCGAGATGGGCAAGGTCCTCCCCGAGGCGCGCGGCGACGTCCAGGAGGCCATCGACGTGGCCTACTACATGGCCGGCGAGGGGCGCCGCCTCTTCGGGCAGACGGTCCCGTCGGAGATGCCCGACAAGTTCGCCATGGCCATCCGCCGGCCGATCGGGGTCGCCGGCATCATCACGCCGTGGAACTTCCCGGTCGCCATCCCGGGGTGGAAGCTGTTCCCGGCGCTCATCTGCGGCAACACCGCGGTCATCAAGCCGGCGAGCGATACGCCGGCCTGCCTGGTCCGTTTCGTCGAGCTGCTGCTCGAGGGCGGTCTGCCGGAGGGCGTGGTCAACGTTGTCATCGGCTCGGGCGCGGAGGTCGGCAACGCGATCGTCGACCATCCCGATGTCAGGCTCATCAGCTTCACCGGCCACACCGACACCGGCATCGAGATCAGCACCCGGGCGGCCAGGACGCTGAAACGTGTCTCGCTCGAGCTTGGCGGCAAGAATCCGATCGTGATCTGGGAGGATGCGGATCTCGATCTCGCGCTCGACGGAGTGGTGTGGTCCGCCTTCGGCACCTCCGGCCAGCGCTGCACCGCGGCGTCGCGCCTCATCGTCCATCGTTCCGTCCACGACGACTTCGTCCACCGGCTCCAGCAGCGCGTGGCGAAGCTCGTGCTCGGCGACGGTCTCGACGAGCACACCGACGTCGGTCCGGTGATCAACGACGTCGCGGTGGAACGCATCGCCTCGTATGCCGCCATCGGCCGCGAGGAAGCCGAGCTCGTGGCCGGCGGGGAGCCGGCGCGCGATGGCGCCCTGGCCAAGGGCTCGTTCTTCCAGCCGACGATCTTCACCGACGTCAAGCCCGACGCGCGCATCGCGCAGGAGGAGATCTTCGGCCCGGTCACCTCGATCATCCCCGTGGACGATTGGGACGAGACGGTGCAGATCGTGAACAGCGTGAAGTACGGGCTTTCGACCTCGCTGTTCACCCGCGACGTCAACCTCGCGTTCCGCAGCATTCGCGACTTCGACTCCGGCCTCGGCTACGTGAACCACGGCACCATCGGCGCCGAGGCGCACCTCCCCTTCGGCGGCACGAAGGCCACCGGCAACGGTCACCGCGAGGTGGGCCAGGCCGCGCTCGACTTCTTCAGCGAGTGGAAGAGCGTCTACATCGACTACTCGGGCAAGCTGCAGCGCGCCCAGATCGACATGACGTTCATCGACGAGAGCTGACCCGCCACACGATCGAAGGAACGCCTGCCCGCTTGTCGGTGCAGGATGCGGGTGTCAGGATGCCTGAGCGATGCAGCTGCCCTACTTCCCGCTTCACATCGTGGCGTTCCCGCACCTGCCGCTGCCGCTCCACATCTTCGAGGAGCGCTATCGGACGATGACCGCCGACCTGCTGGCCGACGGATCCCCCCACGGCGGCCGCTTCGTGGTCAGCATGATCACCGACGGTTCCGAGGTCGGCGGCGTGGCAGCCACGCGATCGATCGGCACGATCTGCGAGGTCCGGAGCGCCGATCGGCTCGCCGATGGTCGCTGGATCCTCCTGGCCGTCGGGGTCGCTCGTGCCCAGCTCGGTGATGTCGATCGGTCCGGACCGTACGCGCTGATCGAGGTCGAAGCGCTCGACGAGCCAGCCGGCGACGACGCCTCGGCGCTCGTGGGCGCGGTCCAGGCCGCGCTCGATGGCTACCTTGCCAGCGTGAAACGTTTCGTGGCCCGCACGGCGTCAGGTGGGGACGATACGCACGGAACGACTGACGTGAAGGTTTCCCTCGACGAGGTGCTCAAGCCGGTGCACCTGCCCGACGACCCAGTCGCGGCCAGCTACGCGGTCGGCGGCATGCTCCAGGTCGAGCTCAACCGGAAGCAGCGCCTGCTCGAGCTCCCCGACGCGGCGACCCGCCTGCGGGCCGAGCTCGCCCTGCTGCGCACGGAGTCGCGGCTGCTCGACGACGGGGAGCTGCCCACCGTTCCGACGACCGACCTCGGCTATCACCCGAACTAGCCCGATGCGCTCTCCGCGCTGGCTTGTGGGCGGCATGGCCGTCCTCATCACCCTTGCTTCGTGTGCGACGGCCGGGCGCGTGAGCACGTCGGCCACCGGCTCGCCCACGACCGGAGGGGGCATCTTCTCCCCCGCGCCGAGCGCGGCGGCCTCCGAGGTGGCGACGCCCTCGACCGCGCAGACGGTTGTGCCGACCGATGGGAGCACCTACACCGTCCGCCGCGGCGACTCGCTGTCGTCGATCGCCCGCGCCCACGGGACGGTGGCCGAGCAGCTCCAGGCCTGGAACGTCGAGCGCTACCCGTCGCTGGCGGCCAGCCCGAACGTCATCGAGCCCGGGTGGGTCCTCGTCGTGAGCGGCGATCCGGGCGTCACCCCGTTCCCCACGCCCTCGCCGCCGCCCGCCGCGACCCCGAGCCCGACGCCCGAGCCGACCGGCTCGGGCTGCAGCGCGGGCAACCGCGTGCCGCCCGGCTCGATGGAGACGTTCCGGACCATCCCCGACGCCGGTGCCGGTGTTGCGCTCACGTTCGATATGGGCGGGCGGATGGAGCCGGCGGTCGACATCCTGGAGTTCCTCATCGCCAACGAGGTCTGCGTCACGATATTCGCGACCGGGGCGATGAGCCGGACCGAGGAGGGCCGCGCGGCGCTGGAGATCGTCCGACAGCACCCGGAGCTCTTCGAGGTCGCCAACCACACGATGTTCCACTGCGACCTGGTCAACGGCGGTGGAGGCTCACCGTCGAGGGCACCGTGCGTCGGAGGCCCGCCCGACGCCCATCGGATCCGCGCCGAGCTGACCGAGGCCGAGGCCATCCTGAGCGAGGCGACGGGCCAGAATCCGCAGCCATATTGGCGCCCGCCGTTCGGACGCATCAACGAGAGCGTGCTCGAGGCGGTGGCGTCTGTCGGCTACACGAAGACCTTCCTGTGGGACATCGACACCGCCGATTGGAGGCCGATCAGCGAGGGCGGCCCGACCGCCGAGCAGATCGCGGCACGCGTGGTCACCGACGCCGTCAACGGCTCCAACATCCTCTTCCACCTTGGTGGATACGAGACGCTCGACGCCCTGCGACTCATCGTGCCGGCGCTGCGCGATCGCGGGTTCACGCTGACGAGCCTGTCGGATCTCCTCACCTAGCCGATGGGAACCGCGGTCCCGGTCAACGGACGGGACGCCGGGGAGCTGAGGTACACGATCAGGTCTCCCAGCTCGCGCGTCGCGACCCATGCGTCGCGCCTGGCGTCCGGCATCGACGCCCGGTTCGCTTCCGTGTCGAGGGTGCCCGGCAGCACGCAGTTGACTCGCACTCCCGACGCGCGCAGCCCGGCCGCCAGCGCAAGCGACCACGTGGCGACCGCGGCCTTCGCCGCGGCGTAGGGCCCGGCATTGCGGCCGGGCTTCAATGCCGTCTGGGCGCCGATGGTGACGATGGCCCCGGCGTCCGAGCGGCGGAGCTCCGGCAGGGCCGCGAGAACCGATTCGACCGTGGGATGGAGGTTGAGCGCGATCTGCGCATCGAAGTCCTGCCAGCGCAGCTCGTCGAGCGGAGCGCTCGCGTATCCACCGGCCAGGCAGACGAGCGCGTCCAGGCCGCCCAGCGCCGCGACCGCCTCGGCGACCATGCCCCGAGCCGCGTCCGCGTCCGCAAGGTCGGCCCGCACCCAGCGCACGCCGGATGCGGAGTTCGGGATCTCGCGCCGGGAGACCGCGACGATCTGCCAGCCGGCTTGATCGAAGGCGGCGAGCACACCCCCGCCGGCGCCGCCGGCCGCGCCGGTGATCAGGACGCGGCGCGGCTCGGCCATCGTCGTCGCGTCAGCCGCCGATCTCGGCAGGGCCCTTCACCGGCGAGTCGCTCGCCGAGAGGGCTTCGGTGAAGAGCCTGATCGCCGTGTCGACCTGCTCCTCGTTCACGATGAGTGGAGGGCTGAAGCGCAGCGACGACTCGCCGCACTCGAGGGTGAGCAGGCCGCGGGCGAACGCAGCCTCCTGCACTGCTTCGGCGACCTCGTGCGTTGTGAACTCGACGCCGATCATGAGGCCGGAGCCACGGATGTCGCGCACCTCGGGCCGGCCGTCAACGGCACGCTCCAGCCCCGCGAGCAGCCGCGCACCCTGGGCGGTCGCATTCGCCATACCCTCCGCCTCGATGAGGTCGAGCGTGGCCAGCGCCGCGGCGGCGCAGACGGGGTTGCCGGCGAAGGTCGACCCATGCGCGCCGGCCGGCCAGGTCCAGACGGACTCGCGCGCCACGAAGGCGCCGATCGGCATGCCGGACGCGATGCCCTTGGCGATGGTGACGATGTCGGGCTCGATGCCTGCGTGCTCGATCGCCCACCAGCGGCCGGTGCGGCCCATGCCCGACTGGATCTCATCGGCCACGAGCAGGATCCCGTGCTCGTCGCAGAGCTGACGAAGCCCGCGCAGGAATGCGGGCGGCGCCGGGAAGTAGCCGCCCTCGCCCTGGATCGGCTCGATGACGATGGCCGCGACGTCGGCCGGCGCGATCTGACGGCCGAGGATGGTCTTGCGCAGGTGCTCCAGCTCGGCCGAGCCGTCGCCGCCGGAGCCCTCGCGCCAGGCGCGCACGCGCGGGAACGGCGCGTGATGGACCATCGGCACCAGGGGGCCGAAGCCGGCCCGCTGCTTCAGCTTCGAGTTGGTGAGGCTGAGCGCGCCCATCGTTCGGCCGTGAAAGCCGCCCTCGAAGGCGATGATCCCGGGCCTGTGGGTGTGATAGCGGGCCAGCTTGATCGCGCCCTCGACCGCCTCGGTGCCCGAGTTGGTCAGGAAGACGCGTGCCTTCTCGCTGAACGGGGCGATCGCGGCCAGGCGCTCCATGAGCTCGAGGTAGCGCGGCTCGTAGAAGTCGGTCGCGGCGATGTGGATGAGACGTTCCGCCTGCTCGGCGATGGCGGCGACCACCCGGGGATGGCTGTGGCCGGTCGAGCAGACCGCGATCCCGGCGGCGAAGTCAAGGAAGCGATTCCCGTCGACGTCGGTGACGGTCAGCCCGGACCCGGACTCCGCCACGAGCGGATAGGCACGGGTGAGCGAGGGGCTGGCGACGGCGGTGTCGCGCTCGATGATGGCTCGCGCCTTCGGGCCCGGCAGCTCGGTGACGATGTTTGGCGTCGGCGCCTCCTGGGCAGCCGCGGATGAGGGGAGAGCCTCCATGGTGGTCATGTCGTACAGCACTCCGATGACGGAGCGGCGCGTCCTGCCCGCGCACCTTGGCTAGATCGACGCCATGCTAGCAGGCCCCGCCGCACGGACCGCCTCGCCGACGAGCCCCGGTCCGGCGTAGATCATCCCCGTCCACAGCTGCACGAGGTCGGCGCCCGCGCCCAGGAGCCGCTCGACGTCCGCCGCCGACCCGATCCCGCCCGATGCCGCCAGGACCAGCTTCCGATCGGCGAGCTGCTCCACGGACGAGATGGTGCGGCGCAGCAACGGTCGCCCCGACAGGCCGCCAGCCTCCTGCGTCAGGCGGCGCGATCGCAGGTCGGGGCGCGTCACCGTCGTGTTGGCCACGATCAGGCCGGCAAGCGGGGCACCGGTGATCCCGTCGAGCAGCGTCGCGCGCTCGTCGTCGGAGAGGTCGGGCGAGAGCTTGACCATGATCGGCCGCCCGGGGGCGGCATCGGCGACGGCCTCGACGATGCCGCGCAGCCGCTTCGGCTCCTGGAGCTCGCGAAGGCCCGGGGTGTTCGGGCTGCTCACGTTGACGGCCAGATAGTCCGCGACGTCGGCCACGGCGCGCGCGGCGTCCGGGTAGTCGGCGACATCGCCGTCGCGGTTGCGACCGATGTTCACGCCGATCACAAAGCCGGGGGGCAGGTGCGGGCGGGCATCGGCGACCCGCCGGGCGAGCGCGGCGGCCCCGTCATTGTTGAAGCCCATTCGGTTGACGAGCGCCTCATCGGCCGAGAGCCGGAACAGGCGGGGCCGGTCGTTCCCCGGCTGCGGTCGCGGCGTGACCGTGCCGAGTTCCACGTGGCCCAGGCCCAGGGCGGCCCAGCCGCGGATTGCCACGCCGTCCTTGTCGAAGCCGGCGGCCAGGCCGACCCGGTTCCGGAACCGCAGCCCCATGACCTCGATCGGCTCGGCGGGGGGCTTCGGCGCGCCGGCGGCGAGTGGGGCCAGCGCGCGGCCGATGCCGCTGTCGAGCAGGCCCAGCGTGAGGTGGTGAATCGCCTCGGGGTCCGAGAGGAACAGGAGCGGGCGGACGGCCCGGTAGGCCGCCGTGCGCCAGCTCATCGGTCAGTCGTCGTGGGCGCGCGGGAAGGCCATGGCCTCCGGATAGACCGGCGGAAGGGGCTCCGAGTCGGAGTCGGGGGCCGGTCGTGAAGGATCGGGGGTCATGAACTCGTGCCACACCTCCGTCCCGGTGGCCGGCGGGTCGTCGAGCTCCTTGATGGCCACGATCCCCTCGAAGCGGATGGTGCCGGCCTCGCCCTCGTCGGTCTCGTAGTCGTCCTCGTACCGCGGCGCCATTTCGACCGCTCGACCGAGGGCTGCCTCCTCGTCGGAGCCGTCGACCAGGACCACGCGATCCTCGACGAGGGTGACGCGCTCGTCGTCGCCGGCCAGGTAGGCATAGCGCAGCTGGACCGCGAACCAGCCGGAGGGCTCGACCAGGGTGGTGTCCATGCTCATGCGCCGATGACGGTCTGGGACTGCTCCCGCAGGAACTGCTGGACGTAGTACGGGCCCAGGCCGCCCTTGCCCGATGACCCGGAGCCCTTCCATCCGCCGAAGCTCTGTATGCCTGGCCACGCCCCGGTGGTGGCTCCGGCGCGCCGATTGACGTACACGACGCCCGCCTCGATCCGGTCGAGGAAGCTGCGGATCTCGGCATCGTCGCGGCTGAAGATGCCGGCGGTCAGCCCGTAGGGCGTGCCGTTGGCCTCGGTCAGCGCCTGGTCGAGTGACTCAACCTCGCCGACCACGAGGAACGGCACGAACAGCTCGTCGCGGAAGAGCCGATGGTCGAGCGGCAGGCCCGTGACGACGGTGGGAGACGGGTAGAACCCCGTGCTGTCGTCGGCCTCGCCGCCGATCTCGATCGTGCCGCCGCCCGCCTTCGCGTCGGCGACGGCGGTGCTGAACGTATCGAGCGCGCGCTGGTTGATGACCGGGCCCATCCAGTTGTCACGCTGGGTTGGGTCGCCGGTGCGGATCTCGCGCGTCCTGGTGACCAGCCGCTCGACGAACTCCGCCGCCACCGCGCGGTGGACGTAGACGCGGGAATTGGCGGAGCACTTCTGTCCGTCGAAGCCGAAGGCGGAGCGCATCACGCCCTCGGCCGCCTCGTCGAGGTCCGCGGAGGGCATGACGATCGCCGGGTTCTTGCCGCCCATCTCGGTGATGATCGGCCGCGGGTAATCCCGCGTGAACCCGCGATGGAGCTGCATGCCGACCTCGTACGAGCCGGTGAAGACCATGCCGTCGATGTCGGGGTTCGCCTCCAGCTCGGCGCCCACGGTTTCGCCCGAACCGGTGACGAGGTTGAAGACACCGGCCGGCAGACCCGCATCCCGCAGCGCCTCGGCGAACTTCACGGCACTCAACGGAGCGTCGGAGCTCGGCTTCAGGACGACGGTGTTGCCGGCGATGATCGCGCCGCCGGCCGGCCCTCCGGCCAGCGCCATCGGGAAGTTGAAGGGGCTGATCACCGCGAAGACCCCGTACGGGCGCAGGACCGAACGGGTCTTCTCGGCCTCGGAGAGTGAGCCCATCGGCTTGACGAAGCCGTCTGCCTTCTCGAACTCATCGCTGTAGTAGCGGAGGAGATCGGCGGTCTCCTCGACGTCGCCGAGCGCCTCGAGCCGGTTCTTGCCGACCTCGAGCGCCATGAGCGCCGCGTAGTCGAACTGTCGTTCGCTGATCAGGTCGGCAGCGCGTCGCACGACCGCCAGCCGGTCACGCCACGGGGTATCGCGCCAAGCCGGGTACGCCTCGCGTGCCGCGGCGATGGCATCCCGCACGTCCTGGCGCGTGCCCTTCGGGAATCGGGCCACGACCACGTCGCGGTCGATCGGCGAGCGGTCCTCGAACGTGTCGTCGGAGGTTCGCTCCTCTGCCCCGACCACCATCGGGTACGTCCTGCCCAGGTCGGCGCGCGCGCGATCGAGCGCGGCATCGAAGGAGGACTGGAGCTCCTCGTTGTCCGCCGACAGGGTCGCGTACGTGATCTTCATGCGGGGCGTGGTGGCCATCGGTCAGCGCCTCCTGCGATGGGCATGGAGCGGTGGGATGTCGGCGGTCATTATCGCACCGGTCGACGGCGGGCAGGCCGAAGGCCAGGCTCCGGGGGGAGAAGAGCCTGGCCCTCGACGGCCCCGATGATATCCGCCGTGAAAAGCGCCCGCAATAGAAATCGCGCACTGAATGCGCAGGAACCGTTGATCTATTCCACCGATCCGGCCGCTCGGTCCTCCGGGGCGGCGCGGTGGTACAGGCCGAGATTGAGCCGCAGAAACGGCCTGTGCGCCGCCATCAGGTACGCACGGCCACGATCACCATAGAGGCGCGGCAGCAGCTCGTGGGCGAGGGCGGTGTCCCTGAGATCGACGCGACTGTGGACGACCTTGATCTTGAAGCCGTTGCGCAGCCACCAGCCCGTGCGCCGCTGCGTGGCGGCTAGCGCGCGCGACACCGTCTCCGGCTCGAGGAGGGGAGCGACGTCGTCCCGTCCGTAGTAGCCGATCACGATCAGCCGGCCGCCCCGACGCAGGACCCGCATCGCCTCGTCGATGGCCGGCTGCGAGGTGTCCTCGGGCTCGATCTCGGCGGACAGGACGATATCGACGGCCTCGTCCCGCAGGGGAAGGTGCGTCGAATCGCCTTCGACGATCCGGATGTTCGGCTGATGCGTCTCCGCGGCGAGGCGCCGGGCCTCGGCGAGCAGGGTCGGATCCGACTCCACGCCGTAGGTGCGACCCGTGCGGCGCGCGAGGAGCATCGGGTAGTGGCCGATCCCGGTCCCGACGTCGGCAATTCGCTTCCCGCCGAGCGGGGTGATCCGCTCGAGCGCCGCGAGGACCTTGCGATCCGGGTCGATCGCCTCGGCCAGGCGAGCGTGAAGCTCGGGGTCGGCCTCGGTCCAGGGAGGCAGGATGGCCGGCATCAGGGCACCTCGACGCGCAGGACCGCCGGCCCGCCTTCGGCGAGCTGGAGCAGGTCGTTGCCGGAGAGGACCTGGAGGTCGAAGGAGGTCGGCCCGGGCTGCAGCCGGTCCACGAGGACGGGGATCGCGAGGGTCGTTCCGCCGAGGATCGGCCCGTAGCCGAGGGACGTCGTGCCGGCGGGCTCACCCCGCTCTCCCGGGCCGACGACCCACTTCGTCCACACCTGGACGAGGGGCGGACCGCCCTCGCGGATGCGCTCCTCAGAAGGAACGAATGGGGCGAGGAAGAGCACCTCGTCGAGCTCGGTGGCCCAGCGGAGGACGATCTCATCGATCCGCTCATCGTCCGTGTTCGTGACCGTCACGACGATCTCGCCGCCGGTGGCGTCGACCGCGGGCTCGACCCGCACCTCGATCGCCCGTGAGTCGGTCTCGCCCGGCAGCGCCAGAGAGAACGATGGGGCGGGCGTCGCAGTCGGCTCGACCGTGGCGGTGGCCGTGGGCGCCGCGGCGCTGGCCGAGGGTACGACGCTCGATGCCGTCGTAGGGGACGGGCTCGGACCGCCGATACATCCGGTGAGCATCAGGCCCGCCAGGATGCCGCCCGCGGCCACGCGGAAGGGCCTCACGCCGTCCGCTCGTCCAGCTCCGGTAGTCGGTGGCGAATGGCGTACGTTGCCGCCTGCGATCGGCTGTCGAGCGCGAGCTTGGCCAGGATGCTCGAGACGTAGTTGCGGACGGTCTTCTCGGCCAGGCTCATGCTCGCCGCAATCTGCCGGTTGGACGAACCCGCTGCGAGGCCCGCCAGGACGCGGCGCTCCTGGTCGGTCAGGTCGGCAAAGGCCCCGGCCTCCTCGACGCGGCGCGCGTTGCGGAGCCGTTCGAGCACGCTGTTGGTGACCGCCGGATCGAGCAGCGACCCACCACCGGCGACCGTGCGCACCGCATCGACCAGGTCGGTGGACCCGACGCGCTTGAGGACGTAGCCCGATGCTCCGGCATCGATGGCGTCGAACAGCGCCTCCGAGTCCGCGTGGCTCGTCAGCATGATGACCGGCGTGCCGGTGAGCTCGGTGGTGATGGCACGACACGCCTCGATCCCCGAGCCATCCGGCATCCTGATGTCCATCACCACCACGTCGGGCCGGTGCCGTCGCGCCAGCTGTATCGCCTCGCGCCCGGACGCGGCCCGTGCCACGACCGAGAAGCCCTCCTGGGCATCGAGCAGGGATGCAAGGCCGATACGGACCACCTCGTGGTCATCGGCGATGAGGATGCGAATGGGTGCGGCGTGCGCGAGCATGCGGTGGATCGGTCATCTCGACTGGGGGCTGGTGGCGAGGGGCATCGTAAGGCAGAGCCGGGTTCCCTGCCCCGGAGCGCTCTGGATCTCGAGGTCGGCCCCGAGCAGCTCGGCGCGGCGGCGCATGTTCGTCAGCCCCTGGGCGCGTCCGCGGCGACCGCGCCCGCTTGCGCGCGACGGATCATGCCCGACGCCGTCGTCCGCGATCTCGAGTCGAAAGGTCGACTCGCTGCCGGCCATCCTGACCGTCACGGTTCCCGCGTGCGCATGGCGCAGGATGTTGCTGAACGCCTCGGTCACGAGGTGGTGGAGCTGCTCGGCCTGCTCTCCGCTCAGGCGGGCCGGGCGCGCACCCTCGCTATCGATCCGCAGCTCGACGAGCGTGTGCGCCCGGAGCTCGTCGGCCACGGCCAGCACGATGGCCTCGGCGTCGCGCGCCTCTGGCTCGGTCGAGCCGAGGTCGAAGATCGTGCTGCGAATGTCCCCGGTGATGCGGTTCAGCTCGCCCATGACCGTGCCGATCCGCTCCCGCACGGGTTCGCCCGCCTCTCCGGATGCCTGCTCGAGATGGAGCCCGGCCGCGTAGATCGACTGGATGATCCCGTCGTGGAGGTCCCGGGCGATCCTCTCGCGCTCGCGGAGCAGGAGCTCGCGGCGGCGCGCCTCGGCCAGGGCTCGATCGGTCTCCCGCTCGAAGAGCTCGAGGCTGGCGATGACGGAGACCGCCATCGCCAGACCGATCAGCGAAAGGAAGACCTCGATGGGCACGCCCAACGTGTCGAGGACCGCCTGATCGTTGATGAGGGACGCCGGCAGGAACGGCGCGGCCATCGGCACCAGCCCAGCCACCAGCGCGTAGGCCACGAACGTCACCGACGCCGCGTTCATGGCCGTGGCAACTCCGCCCTCCGCGACCGGGCCGAGGTGGCGGGCGGTGCGTCGCAGGCCCATCGCCACGACCAGGGCCCCGGGGAGCGCCAGCAGCGCACGCGACAGCACGTCGCCGATCGCGAGCGGCGCTCCCACTGCGGCCACCGCCTCGTCGATCTCGGGCGACGGCAGCCAGGGGTCGGGATCGGGCACGAAGCCGGCTGCCACCGTCGTCGAGATCGCCACGGTCGCGACCGCCCACAGGGCGACCGCGACGAGCGGAACGAGCCGCACCAGCGGCTGTCCGGCGACGCGTGGCAGATCGGTCCCGGCACCCGCTCCGACGTACAGCTCGACGCCGAACTGGAACAGCAGCGCGAAGCCGATGGGCTTCATGAGCAGCTGCAGGACGAGGAGCCCTTCGATCACCGGCTCCGGCAGGAAGCCGGCCTGGATCGGGATGAACAGGTACCCCCAGATCATCAGGCCGTGGACGATCCCGAATCCGGCGAGCCATGCGAGCGAGCGAGCCAGTCGGAGCTCGGAGCGCTGACGGCTCTGGAAGGCGATGGCCAGGCCCATCACGAAGAAGACCTGCCCATACACCGACAGGACGATGATGCGGTTCGTCGCGAACAGCTCTGCCAGCCAGTCCATCGGCCTGAATGGTAGATGCGCCTGGCACCTGGTCTCGGGGCGTCAGGTGAGCCCTAGCCCTTGACGCCTCCGGTGGAGAGGCCGCTGATCAGGTAGCGCTGCGCGAGGTAGAAGAAGATCACGACCGGGATGGTCACGATCACCGAGAGGGCCATGGTGCCGCCCCAGTTCTGGGTGAACTGGTTGATGAACAGCCTGACGCCGATGGGAAGCGTGAACGCCTCGGGCTGGGTCAGGAACACCAGGGCGTAGAGGAACTCGTTCCAGGCGGTGATGAACGCGTAGAAGGCCGTCACCGCGATGCCGGGCGTCGAGAGCGGGAGAACGATCTTCATGAACGACCCGAACGGGCCGAGACCGTCGATCCGGGCGGCCTCCTCGAGCTCGACCGGCAGCGTGTCGAAGTAGCTCTTCAGCATGAGGATGCAGAACGGGATGGCGGTCGTGGCGTAGGCGAGGATCAGGGCCCATGGCGTGTTGAGGAGGCGGAGCTGGACGGCAAGCAGCTGGAAGAGCGGGACGAGCAGGATGACCGCGGGGAACATCTGGCTGGTGAGGAAGAAGCTCGTCGTGACGCGCTTGCCACGGAAGCGATACCGGCTGAGGGCGTAGGCGGCGGTCGACGCGAGGGCGACCGACAGGACGGTCACCACCACGGCGATGAACAGGGAGTTGGCGAACCAGTTCCAGAAGTACCCGCCGGTGGCGCTGCTCGGGTCGAACAGCGATTGGTAGTTCTCGAGAGTGGGCTCGGCCGGGATGATCTGAATGTCCGACGAGAGGACGTCGAACTGGTTCTTGAACGAGGTCGAGACGATGATCACGACCGGGAAGATGGCGAGGAGGCACGCCACGATGAGGATGGCGTGCGTGGCGATCTTCTCCCACAGCGGCTGTCTCATCGGCTGGCGTCCTCGGTGCGAAAGATGCGCTGGTAGATCCCGACGAAGAGCAGCAGCAGCGACAGGATGATCACCGAGTAGGTCGCCGCCTCCGCATACCGCCCGTTCGTGAACAGGTTGAACGACTCGGTGACGAGGATGTCCGTCGCCCCGGCCGGACCGCCACCGGTTGTCAGGAAGATGACCACGAACAGGTTGAAGGTCCAGATGATGCCGAGCATCGTGACCGCGACCGACACCGACTTCAGCCCCGGGATGGTCACGTTCCAGAACAGCTGACGCCGATTGGCGCCGTCGACGCGCGCCGCCTCGTACAGGTCCTGGGGGATCGACTGCATGCCGCCGAGGAGGGCGACCATCATGAACGGGACGCCCAGCCAGACGTTGACGATGATCGGCGAGACGAAGGCCCACGGCAGCTCGGACAGCCAGTTGGGCCCCTCGATGCCGAAGTTGGCGAGGAACAGGTTCAGGACGCCGTACTCGCCATTGAAGATGTAGCGCCAGCTGACGGCGCTGACGAACGCGGGGATCGCCCACGGCAGCAGCAGGATGAGCCGGTACGCGGTGCGCCCGCGGAATCGCTGGTTGAGGAGCAGGGCCAGCCCGAGTCCGAAGGTGAAGTGGAAGAAGACGTTGACGGCCGTCCAGACGATGGTCCACGTCAGCCTGCCCCGGAACTCCTCGCTCCCGAGGATGGATGCGTAGTTCTCGTAGCCGATGAACTGGCTCGTCCCGGGCCGGAAGACCGTGGCCGCGTTGCTGCGGTCGAGGTCCGTGAAGCTTGAGAGGATCGAGAGCACGAGCGGATACAGCACGATCACCGTCATGACGACGGCGACTGGTGCCAGGAACGCGTAGGCCACCCACATCCGCTCGCGCATCGGCTGCTCCCGTCAGGTGGTGGACCCCGGGCCGGACCGCGGATCCGGCCCGGGGCGTTGCCGAAACTCTACTGAACCAGCCGATCCGCGAGGAGCGTCTCCCACGAAGCGGCGACGTCGTCGAGTGCCTCCTGCGCCGTGGCCTCCCCGGTCCAGGCCGCCTGGAAGGCGGGACCGAAGTCGGTGTAGATCGCGCCACCCTCCGGCACGACCGGTCGCGCGGTGGCGTTCTCGATCACGGTGCCGAACTCGGAGATCAGCCGGCTCTCGGCGACCTCGGGAAGCTCATAGGCGCTCGTGCGGGTCGGGAGCAGGTTGAGCTCCGTCGCGAGCCTGGCCTGGTTCTCCGCGGAGCTGAGGTAGCGCATGAACTCGACGGCACAGGTCTGCTTGGCCTCGTCCATGCCCGCATACGCGACGTAGCTGTGGCCGCCGATCGGCGAGCCCTTGGCTCCGTCGGGTCCGGCCGGGATGACGGCCACGCCGAGGTTCTCCGGGTCGGTGAACTCCGTGCCAGAGAGGACATCGGCGGTCGACCACGGGCCGTTGAAGATCATCGCCACGTCGCCCTCCTTGAAGGCGGTCATGGCATTCGCATAGTCGTTCGGGAAATCGACGTCCGCCGGCGCAATCGTGCCGAGCACGTCGTTCAGGAGGAATTCGAGGCCCGCGACCGATCCCTCGTTGTTCACGAGGATCTCGGTGACTTCGCCGTCCTCGTTGACGTCGAAGAGTCCGCCTCCGAACGCCCACAGATACGGCTGCAGCCAGTAGGCGTCGCCGCGCATGTAGAACGCGTTCTCCAGCCCGAGCTCGGTCTGCAGGGCCTCGCCGGCGGCGACGAATTCGTCCATCGTCGTCGGCGCCTCGACCCCGGCCTCCTCGAACATTCGAACGTTGTAGAGCAGGGCCAGCGCGTCGGTGACCTGCGGAACGGCGTACGTGGCGCCCTGCCACTGTCCGTAGGCGAGCGGCCCGGCCAGGTAGTCGTCCCACTCCTCCTGCGGGATCCGCTCGGTGAGGTCGATCAGATAGCCCTTGTCGGCGTAGTCGGCGATCCAGGCGATCTCCGCGCGGAAAACGTCTGGCGCCTGCCCACCGGCGGCCTGCTGGTCGTAGGCGGCCTGGGCGCCATCGAACGGAATCTGCGTGACCTCGACGGTCGTGCCCTCGAAAGCCTCGGCGATCTCGGCGATGACTGGCGACTCCTGGTCGTTCATGGTGTGGGTGAAGGTGAGCGATTCGACGCCCTCGCACGCGGCGGCCGGATCGACGGATGCCGCCGGTTCGCCGGACGAGCCGGGGCTGGTGCAGCCCGCGACGACGAGGGTGGCGATCATCCCGAGGGGCAGGATCGCCTTCATTTTCCGGTTCATGCTGTGGTCGGTCCTCGTAACTGGGCGGTGATGGAAGCGGGATGCCTCAGTGCGCGGGCCCACCTCCTTCCCCCTGAGCGGCGATCGTCGGCCGATCGCGTTCGCTCGGACGCACTGGGCCGGTCGAGCCGCGGACCACCAGCCGGGTGGTCAGCAGCTCGGTCATGGGACGGTGCCCGTCGGGCGCACGGATGAGGTCCACCAGCCGCTGGGCGGCCAGCCGACCCTTCTCTCGAATGGGTTGGTGCACGGTGGTCAACGGCGGGTAGGTCCAGGCCGCCGCCGGGATGTCGTCGTAGCCGACGACCGAGAGCGCCTCGGGAACCGAGACGCCGTGCTCGCGCGCGGCGACAAGGATGCCGATGGCGGTGAGATCGGAGATCGCGATGATCGCCGTCGGCAGCCCATCGGCCAGCAGCTCTGAGAAGGCGGCCCGGCCGCCCTCCTCGCTGACCGGTGCGGAGACGACGCGAAGCCCGACAGGATGCGCGCCGTCGGTGCTCGACGCAGCCTTGAATCCAGCCCGGATCCCGCCTAGGCGGCGCGCGGAGATGCCGGTCCGCTCGTCGAGGCCGGCATCGGGATGCTCGGCGATGAGCACCACACCGACATCGCGATGACCGAGCGAGTAGACATGCTCCGCCACCTGGCGGCCGCCTCCCGCGTCGTCGACGGCGATGACGTCAGCATCGCCCCACGACTCGACGTCCAGGGCGACGACCGGCACGCCCGAACGGCGTACGAGATCGAGCTCGGCATGGTCGGGTTCGAGACCCAGCAGCACGAAGCCGTCGACCAGCGCGCCCTCGACCGCCCGGGAGATCGAGCCGCCCACGGGGGGGACGATGACGAGGGAGATCCCGAGCTCATCGCACACGTCGCCCATGCCGCGCAGCAGCTCCGGGACGAACGGGTTGGCGAAGGCCTCGTGGGTCGCCTGCGGGACGACGACGCCGTACTGGTCGGTCCGGCGTGCGGCCAGGCGACGGGCGATCGGCGACGGGCGATACCCGAGGTCCTCGGCTGCCGCGAGGATCCGGTCGCGGGTCGCGGCCTTCAGGTTGCCTGGCTTGTTGAACGCGAACGAGACGGCGGTCTTGCTGACCCCGGCCCTGCGCGCAACGTCCTCGATCCGGACTCGAGCCATGCCACTCCGCGTGTCGGTTAACCGGTTTAGTGAACCGGTTTAGGAGGCGCACTCTACGCCGCGTGCTCGGCGCATGTCAAGGTCGGCTAGGATCGGCGGATGATTGAGGCTCCGTCACCACCGACTCCGCTCGGCGTCCGCCTGTGGTTCGTCTGGGCCTTCGCCCTGCTGGCGGTGACCGGCCTCGCGCTTCCGAGAATCGTCGCGTTCATCGACTTCAGCGAGCGCGCACCGTTCAGCCTCCTCGGCATCTTCATGATGGTCGAGCTGGCGCTCGTCCTCTTCGGCATCACGGTCGCCCTTCAGCGCAAGCGCATCGCCTGGCGGTTCGCGATCGGCATCGCCCTGCTGCCGGTGCCGATCCTGGCCGGACTGCCGCCCGTCCTGTTCGACATGCCGTCGGCAGCGGCAAGCGGATGGTTCGGGCTGATGGCACCGATCGGGCTCGTGATCAGCATCGGGCTCATCGTCGGTCTCACCCGGCCCGGCGCGCGAGACTACTTCTCGGAGCCGTAGGCCGCCTCGAACCTATACTCGCGCCGATGCAGCTGCTGGCCTACTCGCGCGACGGAAGCCACGCGGGGACTCGGCTCGGGATCCGGACCGATGCGGGCATCGCCGACCTCACCGCATCGCTCGGGATCCGAGACGTCGGCGAGCTCCTGGCGCGCGGGATCGAGGCCCGCGAGCTGGCTGCCGGCGCGGAGGCGCTGATCGACGAGGCATCGGTCACGGTTCGGGCACCGATCGCCAGGCCGGGCAAGATCATCTGCGTCGGCCTCAACTACCACGACCATTGCCGCGAGCAGTCGATCGAGCCCCCCGCCTATCCGATGCTCTTCAGCAAGTTCGCCAACGCCATCGCCGATCCGGGCCGGCCGATCATTCGGCCGCGCGCCACCGACCACCTCGACCTCGAGTGCGAGCTGGCGGTCGTCATCGGCCGCCGTGCCTCACGGCTG
The DNA here is from genome assembly GCA_963828485.1 of uncultured Chloroflexia bacterium. GTDB lineage: Bacteria > Chloroflexota > Limnocylindria > QHBO01 > QHBO01 > JACDBZ01. The sequence goes on along the minus strand of CAWHEV010000009.1, from coordinate 415,548 downwards.
AGCGTCGACGAGGCGGAGGCGGCGGTCTTCGGCTACACGGTCCTCAACGACGTCACGATGCGCGACCTGCAGCGCGAGGATCGGCAGTGGCTTCGCGCCAAGGGATCGGACGGATTCGCGCCGACGGGGCCGGTGGTCGTGACGCCTGACGAGCTCGGCGACATGCGCGCGGTGGGCCTGCGGTCATCGGTCAACGGGGAGACATGGCAGGACTCGAGCACGGCCGAGATGGTCTTCGACGTGCCCACCATCGTTGCGTTCGCATCGCGGACGATCACGCTCGAGCCGGGCGACATCATCGCGACCGGGACGCCCGCCGGGGTCGGCCACTACCGGACGCCGCCGCGCTACCTGTCCGACGGCGACGTGGTGCGCTGCGAGATCGACGGCATCGGCGCGATCGAGAACCCGATCGTGGATGAGACGCCACGCTCCGACGACCACGCCCGCGCCGCCGGGGTGGAACGATGGTGACGGCCGCCGCAACGATGCGCGCGCTGGCCAAGACCCGCGCCGGCCCGGGCCTCGACCTCGTGGATCGCCCTGTCCCGACCCCCGGAGCGGGCGACGTGCTGCTCCGCGTCGAGGCGGCCAGCATCTGCGGGACCGACCTGCACCTGTTCGACTGGGACGAGTGGGCTTCGGAGAATCTCGTGCCCCCGCGCATCCTGGGGCATGAGCTCGCCGGTACGGTCATCGCGGTCGGAAGCGGCGTGACCCGCGTGCGCGAGGGCGACCTCGTCGGCGTCGAGTCTCATATCGTCGACTGGACCTGCACCCAGTGCCGGCGTGGCCAGGTGCACCTCTGCCGAAACCTGCGTGTCATCGGCGTGCATACCGATGGCGGCTTTGCCGAGCAGGTCGTCATTCCCGAGGCGAACGCGATCGAGTCCAACGGCCTCGATCCGGCCGTCGTGGCGTTGCAGGAGCCGATGGGCAACGCGGTCCACGCCGCATTCGTAGAGCCGATCGAAGGTCGCTCGGTGCTCGTGACCGGCTGCGGGCCGATCGGCCTGTGCGCCGTGGGGATCGCCCGCGCCGCCGGCGCGTCGCTGGTCGTCGCAACGGACACCGAGCCGTACCGCCTCGAGCTGGCCAGCACCATGGGAGCCGACCTGGCGCTGGACGCGATGGACCCGTCGACTGAGGAGCGGATCCGGGAAGCCACGAGCGGCGACGGCATCGACGTCGTGCTCGAGATGAGCGGCGCTGCCCCGGCCCTCAACCAGGCGCTCGCGCTGGTCACCCGCGGCGGCTCGGTGAGCCTCCTGGGCATCTTCAGCGGAGCGGTAGCGGTCGAGCTCTCCGACCTGGTGATCATGAAGGGCCTGCGGCTCCACGGCATCTACGGCCGCCTGATGTACGACACGTGGGAGCGGACCCAGTCCCTGCTGCGCTCCGGTGCCCTCGACGTGTCGCCGATCCTCACCCATCGCCTCGACCTCGCCGAGTGGCCGAAGGCATTCGAGCTCCTGGCATCGCGCCACGCCGGCAAGGTCGTCCTCGTCCCCTGACCAGGGCTACACTCGGTGGATGACCGACGTGTCGGCCCGGGCTCGCAGCCCGCTCGCCTTCCTCGATGCCGAGATCGACGAGCTGAAGGCGAAGGGCCTCTATCGGCGCCTGCGGGTCGTCGAGAGCGAGCAGCGCAGCCGATGCATCATCGACGGGCGCGAGGTGATCACGCTCTCGAGCAACAACTACCTCGGGCTCACCACGCATCCGAAGCTGAAGGCGGCCGCCCTGGACGCCGTCGAGCGCTTTGGCGCGGGCTCGGGAGCGGTGCGCACCATCGCCGGCACGATGAGCCTCCACGAGCAGCTGGAGGCCCGGCTTGCGGACTTCAAGCACACCGAGGCCGTGCTCACCTTCCAGTCCGGCTTCACCTGCAACACCGGCGTCATCCCGATCCTCGCTCCCGAGGGCGCGACGATCGTCTCCGACGCGCTGAACCACGCCAGCATCATCGACGGCATCCGCCTCACCAAGGCCGAGCGCCGGATCTTTCCGCACGCCGACATGGACGCGCTGCGCACGGTGCTTCGCGAGGTCCGCGCCGCCGATGCCGCTCGCACCATCCTCGTCATCACCGACGGCGTCTTCAGCATGGATGGCGACATCGCCAGGCTGCCCGAGATCGCCGATGCCGCCGAGGAGGTAGAGGCCATCGTCCTCGTCGACGACGCCCACGCCTCAGGCGTGCTGGGCCGCAACGGCCGAGGGAGCGTCGACCATTTCGACCTGCATGGTCGGGTCCATGTCCAGGTCGGGACGCTGTCGAAGGCGATCGGTGTGCTCGGCGGCTACGTCGCGGGACCCGCGTCGTTGCGGACTGTCCTCGAGCATCGGGCGCGGCCGTTCCTCTTCTCGACCTCGCACCCTCCGGCCGTCGCTGCCGCATGCCTGGCCGCGATCGACGTCCTCGAGACCGAGCCGGAGCTCATCGAGCGGCTGTGGGAGAACACGCGCTATTTCAAGGCGGGGCTGGGGCGCCTGGGCTTCGACATCGGGTCGTCGGAGACGCCGATCACGCCGGTCATCGTTGGCGCCGGAGCGCTGGCGCATCGGTTCAGCGATCGGCTGTTCGACGAAGGAGTCTTCGCCATGGGGATCGGCTTCCCCACGGTTCCGGAGGACAAGAGCCGGGTCCGAACCATCGTCACGGCAGAGCATTCCCGCGCCGAGCTCGATACGTGCCTCGACGTCTTCGAGCGCGTCGGACGCGAGCTGGCCATCATCTGACGGACCCGCATTCGGGGCCGGACATCAGAAGACGGGGTAGAGGCGAACCTCCACCCCGTCCCTGCCAGGGGGGCTGGCGACTCGGGTCGGTCCCGAATGCCCCGCTGGCGCTGCGGCCGTCCGCTACCGCGTGCGGTTCGGCTCGGTGTTCAGCCGCAGGTAGAGCAGGCCGGCGAGCGACCCGAGGAAGAGCAGCGCGAACGGCCACGCTGGGACACTCGTCGTCCCGAGTGCAGTGTCCGGAACCGTTCCACCCGGAGTCGGGTTCCCGCCGAGTTCTCCCTCGGTCGGCGCAGGCTGGCTCGCGGGCTGTGAGGCCTCCTGGCTCGCGGCCTGGCTCGCGGGCTGCGAGGCCGGATCGCTCGCCGGAACCGACGCAGGCTGGCTGGCCGGAACCGACGCAGGCTGGCTGGCCGGCTGTGATGCAGGCTGGCTGGCCGGCTGTGATGCAGGCTGGCTGGCCGGCTGTGATGCCGGCTGGCTGGCCGGCTGGCTCGCCGGCTGGCGCGCCGGCTGTGATGCCTCCTGGCTGGCCGCCTGGCTCGCCGGCTGCGACGCCTGGTGACTCGCCCTGTGGCTTGACTCGGGATTGGCCGACACCAGCGTCGGCGCCATGAGCGCCATCGCCGACGCCAGTAGCGACACGACCGCGATCAATGCCAGCATCCGCCGCACCATCGAGCCGTCCCGTCTCGTCATGGTTTCCAATGTCTTCCGCCTTTTCGCACTACGGATACGCCAATGACTCCGGCTCGGATGAATCGAGAATGGCGCCTGAGCAGCCCCCTGGCGCGCCCGGAATAGATGGCCGGACGATACACGGACTGGTACCGGTGCGCCAGTACTATTGTCGGCGTCGAAGGTGGGGATTCGAGTGGTCTGGTGAGGTCCGGGGGCGACACGGTGGTCACTGGATGGTGACGGCAAGCACCATGGGGTCCTAGGACCTTAGTTCTGGTGGTCCGCGGAGGTCGCCTCTACGAGGTGCGGCCGCGCGCCTCGAGCACCACGACCTGGGTCTCGTCTGGCAGGGAGCTCACCGTCACCTGCGCCTTCGGCTGGCGGATCGGCTCGGCCGCCATCTCGTGCAGGAACTTCTCGGGGCCTCCGAGATCCTTCGAGCCGCCGTCGACGCCATAGTGCATGGGGATCACGATCTTCGGGCCGACCTGGGCAACGACCTCGGCCGCCTCGGTGGGGGTGAGCGTCGTCTCGCCGCCGACCGGCACCAGGAGCACGTCGACGGGGCCAAGCTCGCTCAGCTGCTCGTCGGTCAGGAGGTGGCCGAGGTCGCCGAGATGGCAGACGTGCACTCCATCGATCTCGAACGAGAAGACCATGTTCTCGCCGCGCGCCGTGCCCGCCTCGCCGTCGTGGTAGGTCCGGATGCCGGTCACGAGCAGGTCGCTGAACTCGTACTCGCCGGGCCGGGTCAGGGTCAGGCCCGCGGTGATCGATCGCGTGTAGGCGTGGTCGGGATGCGCGTGGCTGATGGTGAGGAGCTCCACGTCATGCTTCCCGGCGACGAATCCGGTGGCCGGCGGGCAGGGGTCCGTGATGACGGTCGCGTCCTTGCCCTTGAGCCGGAAGCAGGCGCGTCCGTACCAGGTGATCTCCATCGGTGCCTCGATGGTAAACGATCTCGGGATAGCACGAGCCCCGGTGCCCGCCCAATGACACCGGGGCTCGAAGGAGGGAGGGTGGAGGTAGAAATCCGATGGATCTCCATCTCGCAGCCCGAAGGCTATGGACCTGTCGTGAACCGGTGGCTTGCCTGACCTTAAGAAACGTGAACGTTTCTCCGGTCTCGCCGGACCGAGTGGCAGAATGCGCCGATGTCCGCCGCGCAACGATTCGCGATCATCGCCGTCGCCGTCCTGGCCGTCGTCGCGACCGCGGTCGCCTTCATCACCCTCCAGGACGGCCAGACCGCCGGGCCGGCGGGCAGCGCTTCCGCTGCGCCGAGCCCTCCGGCCAGCGCCCGGCCGGAGCCATCGGGGAGCCCTGCCGAGAGCGAGGATCTGCTCGCGACCCTGGCCGAGATCGAGGACCAGGTGATCGCGATTCGCGGCCTGCCCGCCGCCGACATCGGACCGCCTGACCTCATCACCCGCGCGGAGCTTGGCGACGAGCTGACGCGCATCTTCGAGGAGAACTATCCGCCCGAAGACCGCGAACGGGACCAGATCGCGCTCCAGGCGCTCGGGCTGCTCGACGAGGGACAGGACGTCGCCGAGCTCGAGCTCCAGCTGCTCGGCGACTCGGTGCTCGGCTTCTACGACGACGTCGACAAGCGCATGGTGGTCGTCACCGATGCCGGCCTCGACGCCGAGGCCCGGATGACCTATGCCCACGAGTACGCCCACGCCCTGCAGGACGCGGCCTTCGACCTCGACTTGCTCGAGAGGGACGAGCCCGGCGAGGACGATCGGGGCCTCGCGCGCACCGCGTTGATGGAGGGAGACGCATCGGTCGTCATGCTCGTCTGGGCGTTCGCCAACCTGACGCCGGAAGAGCTGCTGGAAGCCGGATCGGGCACGCCGCTCCCGGACACGACCGGGATCCCGTCGTGGATGGTGTCACAGCTCCAGTTCCCCTACCTCGACGGCCTCACCTGGGCGAGCCAGGTCGTCGGGAATCCGCTGACGCCGAACTTCGGCGCCATCGACGAGGCGTTCGAGGCACCGCCCGATTCGACCGAGCAGATCATCGACTTCTCCAAGTGGGAAGCGCGAGAAACGCCAATCGCGGTCGAGGCGATCGACCTCGCCGGAGCCATGGGCGACGGCTGGAGTGAGGTGGATGCGACCCCGATCGGCCAGTCGATGATCTCGGACATGCTCACGTATCACGGAGCGGCCGCCGCGGCCGCCGATGCGGCGGCCGCCGGGTGGGGCGGGGACCGGGCGGTGATCGCGGCGGGCCCCGACGAGGCCTTCGCGGTGGCATGGCGGCTGGCGTGGGACTCGCCCGCCGATGCGACCGAGTTCGGCGACGCGTACCGCGAGATCGTCGGGACGCTGGGCTTCCCGGCGAGCGTCACCGACCTTCCGAACGGCGAGGTGCTCGTCGTGCATGCTTCGACCGACGACCTGCTGCGCCGCGCACAGGACGCCGCGAACGGCTGAGTAACGCCTACATCGAGTCCGGCGCGCTGATCCCGAGCAGCCCGAGTGCGTTGGCGAGAACGGAGCGGGTCGCGTCGACCAGCGCCAGGCGTGCCGACGACAGCTGGAGGTCCTCGCTGAGGACCTTGCAGTCGCGGTAGAACTGGGAGAACGCCGACGCCAGCTCGTAGGTATAGCGAGGAATCTCGTGGGTCTCGCGACGCTCAGCGGCGGACGCGACGGTATCGGGAAAGTCGAGCAGATGGCGGATGAGCGCCTGCTCGGCCGGGTGCGTCAGCAGGTCGGCCGTGCCGCGGTCGTCGGCGGTGGTGCCGACATCCTGCGCATTGCGCAGGATCGACGAGGCCCGGGCGTGCGCGTACTGCACGTAGTAGACCGGGTTCTCGTTGCTCTGCCGCTTGGCGAGCTCGAGGTCGAAGTCGATCCCGGTGGTGTAGGCGCGTGAGCTGAAGTACCAGCGGGCCGCGTCGACCCCGACCTCGCTGAGCAGCTCGTCCAGCGTGATGAACTCGCCCGACCGCTTGCTCATCGGGATCTCGACCCCGTCGCGCACGAAGCGGACCCATGCGATGAGCGGCCAGCGGAGCGCGTCCGGATCGAATCCCAGGGCGACGGCCGCAGCGCGGTTGCGGGCAACGGTCCCATGGTGATCCTCACCCCAGATGTAGATGAGCTCGTCGAACCCTCGGCTGAACTTCTCGGCCACGTAGCCGATGTCGGCCGCGAAGTAGGTCGGGCGTCCGTTGGACCTGATGACGACGCGATCCTTGTCGTCCCCGAACGTGGTCGACCGGAACCAGAGCGCCCCGCCGTCGGTGTAGAGGTGGCCGCCCTCGCGCAGCCGTTCGATGCCTCGCTCGACCCAGCCCGCTTCGTGGATCGCGCCCTCGGTCGTCCAGACATCGAACGGGACTCCGAGCCTCGCCAGGCTGGACTCGATCCCGGCCCGAACGCGCTCGGCGGCCCATCGACCGAGAAGCTCGCCCGCGTCCGCATCGGGCTGCTCGGCAGCCGCCCACAGGCTGTCGGGGACCTCGGCCAGCAGGTCGACGACGTAGGCGCCGCGATAGCCGTCCTCCGGAATCGGCTCTCCACGGCGATGGGCAAGCAGTGAGAGGCCAAGGTTGCGAATCTGCTCGTTGAAATCGTTGAAGTAGTACTCGCGCGTGACCCTCTCGCCCGCCGCCTCGAGGACGCGGGACAGCACGTCGCCCACGAATGCGCCGCGCGCATTGCCGACGGTCAACGGACCGGTCGGGTTGGCGCTGACGAACTCGACGTTGACGCGCCGCGAGCTCGGAGCGGCTGCGCGCCCGAAGGAGGTCCCGGCCCGACGGATCGGGCCCACCTGGCCGGCGATCCAGGTCGGGTCGACCCGGATGTTGAGAAAGCCCGGTGGGGCGACCTCGATGGATGCCACCGAGGGCGGAGGCTCGAAGTGCTCATGGATGGCCTCGGCGATCCGCATGGGCGCCGCCCGCGCGATCGGCGCGAGCTGCAGCGCGACGTTGCTCGCCCAGTCGCCATGATCCGGGTTCGCCGGGTGATCGAGACCGACCGCCGGAAGGCTGCTGTCGGCCGCGACGACGAGCGCTCCGGCGCCGATGGCTCGATCGCGGGCCGCCGCGATGGCGTCGGTGATCTCGTCGCGAAGGCTCATGGGCCTCGGAGTCTAGCGATCGCGGGCGAGGCGGAGCTCGAGTGCCTGGTCGGCGCTGAAGTCGCGGAGCGGCAGCGCCTCGGCGACGACCTCGAGCAGGGCACCGGTCGGCGCCAATCCGATGAGCTCGCAATGGTCGATCTCGGTCCCTGCCTCACGGGCCAGCCGCCGCACCTCTCGCACCACCGCGGCGATCCCGGTGCGCTCCCAGTCGACCAGGTTCATGCTCACCTGGGCCATGTCGGGCATGCCGGGGTTCTGGAGCAGGACGCCCATGGCCTGCACGGCCGGCATGCCTCCGGAGCTCTCGCGGATGGTCGTGGCGATCCGGCGCGCCACCGCCAGGTCGTCGGTCGCGAGGTTGATGTTGAAGGCGATGAGCGGCTTTCGAGCGCCGACGGCGACGGCCCCTCCCCGTGGATGGGTCCGCGCCGGCCCGAAGTCGGGCTCGCGCGACGAGTCGCTCGCGATCTCGTCGCGGATGCCCTCGTACTGGCCGCGGCGAACGTCGGCCAGCCTGGTGCGATCCGCTCGCAGGGCGGCCGCGCCGTACAGGTAGACGGGCAGCTCGAAGCGCGTGGCGATCTGCTCGCCGAATCGGCGGGCCAGGTCCACGCACTCCTCGAGCCGGGAGCCGCCCAGCGGAACGAAGGGAATCACGTCGACGGCGCCGATGCGGGGGTGCGCGCCGATGTGCCGCTCCATGTCGATGAGCTCGAGCGCGCGCCCGACCCCGGCAGTCGCGGCGCGGACCACGGGCTCGGCATTGCCGGCGAAGGTCACCACGCTCCGGTTGTGCGTCTCGTCGCGCGAGTGGTCGAGCACCGTCACGCCGTCGATCTGGCCGATGGCGCGCACGATCTCGTCGACCACCTCCGAGCGACGACCCTCGCTGAAGTTCGGTACGCATTCGATGAGGCCGGGCATTCGACTGATCGTAGCGTGCCGTGTGTCGCGCGATGCCGGTGGCCCGGCGAGCACCGGCCGGCACGCCCAACGCGCCTGCTAGGCTCGGCGACGTGACCGGAACCCTGTATCTCGTCGCTGTGCCGATCGGCAACCCGGACGACCTGGCTCCCCGAGCCCGGGCCGCGCTGGCCAGCGTCTCGGTGGTCGCCGCGGAGGACACGCGTCACTTCGCCACCCTCGCCCGCCACCACGGCATCAGGCGCAGCGCCGTCAGCTATCACGATCACAACGAGGAGGTCCGTACCCGCGAGCTGCTCGCGCGCCTCCGCGATGGCGAGGACGTCGCCCTCGTGTCGGATGCCGGCACGCCGCTCGTCTCCGACCCGGGCTACCGCCTGGTTCGCGCGGCGATCGAGGCCGGCATCGGGATCACCAGCCTGCCGGGTCCGTCGGCGGTGACGACCGCCCTCGCCGCGTCCGGCCTGCCGCCGCACCCGTTTCGATTCCTCGGCTTCCTGCCGCGCACCGCGGCGGCGAGACGTGCCGCCCTGGCGGCGGTCGCCGGGGACGACGCCACGCTTGTCGCGTTCGAGACGCCGCGCCGCCTGACGGAGTCGCTGCGCGACGCGCTGGCAGTCCTCGGCGATCGACGTGCGTGCCTGGCGCGAAACCTGACGAAGGCCCACGAGCGCTACCAGCGCGGCCGGCTGTCGGAGCTCATCGCCGAGCTCGAGTCGGAGGCCGAGGTGCGCGGCGAGGTCACGATGCTCGTCGCCGGTGCGACGACCCGCGAGGTCGATCGTGATGCCGCGATCGCGGACGCGCGCCTGCTCCTCGACAACGACGCCCCGGCTCGAGCTGTGCAGGAGCTCCTGGTGGCTCGCCACGGGCTGTCGAAGCGCGACGCCTATGCGCTGGTGCTCGAGCTGAGGGAGTCGTGACCGCCGACATCGTCGAGCGCGTGCGGCGCTCGTCCCGCTACCGCGACGTGGACCCTGCGCTCGTCGGACGGCTCGCCGCGGAGGAGCTGCCACGCGCCAGGAACGCCGACGATGCCGTGAAGCGCGTGAAGCGGCGTCTGCACCAGGCGGTGGGAGCGTTCCGCGGGGCATCGCCGAAATCGTCGCTGGCCACGGCCTGGGGCGGGGACCTGCACGACTCCTCGTTCCGAGCTGCATGCGTCGACGTCATGCGCGGGCACGCATCGACACGCGAGCGGCTTCCGCACCTCGACGGATTCTACGCGGGCATCTGGGCGCGAACCGGGGTGCCGGGTCGCGTGCTCGACCTTGGCTGCGGGCTGAACCCGCTGGCCCTGCCGTGGATGGGGCTGGGAGGTGCCGCTTACCACGCTCACGACGTGGACGAGCGCCAGCTCGCGACCGTGCGCGGGTTCCTGTCGCTCGTCGGGCAGCCGCACGAGGTTCGCGCCACCGACCTGGTGGCGCAGACACCCGGCGATGTCGCCGATGTCGCGCTGCTGCTCAAGCTGGTCACGACCCTGGACCGCCAGGATCCCGGGGCCGCGACCCGCCTCCTTCGCGGCCTGCGCGTTCGCCACGCGGTGGTCAGCTTCGCCGCCGGATCCCTCGGCGGCCGCGCGGACGCGCGCGGGAGGACCTACCGACGGCGCCTCCAGCGACTGGCGGAGGAGGCCGGGGGCGTGAGGGAGGTGGCGGAGGCATCGGTCCCCGGCGAGCTCGTCTTCGTCCTGACCCTCGATCCGCGTGGCTGAGCCCCTCGCGACGCGCCGCGGAATGGTGCCGGTTCCCACCTTCCTGCCCGACGCGACCCGCGCGGGCGTCCGCGGCACGAGCAGCGAGGACCTCCGCTCAGTCGGGATCGAGGCGCTCGTGGTCAACGCCTTCCACCTCCTGCGCCGTCCGGGCGCTCGGGTCGTGCAGGCGGCGGGCGGTATCCATCGGTTCATGGACTGGGATGGCCCGATCCTCAGCGACTCGGGCGGCTTCCAGGTGTGGAGCCTCATCAAGCAGGACCCGAACCGTGGCGTGATCCGCGATAACGAGGTCATCTTTCGCGAGCCGTCGACCGGGGAGAAGTGGACCCTGACTCCCGAGCGCGTCGTCAACCTCCAGTTCCAGATCGGCTCCGACATCGTGGTCTGCCTGGACGACTGCACCGATGCGGACGCGCCGCTTGCCGAGCAGGAGCGCTCGGTGGCGCGCACCATCAAGTGGGCACAGCGAAGCCGCGAGGAATTCGATCGGCAGGCGCGGCAGCGCGGTGGCGAGGCGCCGCGCATCTTCGCCGTGGTCCAGGGCGGCGGGGTCGAGGCGCTGCGACGGCAGTGCGCGAGCGCCCTCGCCGAGATCGGCTTCGACGGCTTCGGCTTCGGCGGGTGGCCGCTGGCGGCCGACGGCTCGCTCCTCGTCGAGCCGATGCGTTGGGTTGCCGAGTCGCTGCCGGCACTGGCACCGAAGCACGCGCTCGGCATCGGCCGACCGGACCACGTGGTGAGCGCCTTCGCACTGGGCTACTCGATGTTCGACTGCGCCCTGCCGACGCGCGACGCCCGCCACGGACGCCTCTACGCCTTCCGCGACGGCTGGGCCGATCGGCTGCCGTCGCCCGGCGACGACTTCTACCGCGCCGTCCGGATCCACGACCCGGATCACCATGCGGAACACGGCCCGATCGAGGAGGGCTGCGACTGCCCTGCCTGCGCCCGTCACTCCGTCGCCTATGTGCATCACCTGTTCAAGGTCGGAGACGCATCGGCCGAGCGCCTCGCGACGCTCCATAACCTTCGGTTCTACGTGCGCCTGTTCGATCTGCTGCGACGAGGCAGGAGCGCCGAAGGCAATTCGTAACGCGCCAGGTTACAAATACGCGGTCAGCGGTGGGCGGCGGCCTGGGCGGGGTCCTCGCGCCCGATCGTGTCGGGGTTCACGCCACGCGCCCGCGCCAGGCGCTCGGTGAGCAGCTGGAGCGCCACCGCCGAGCTGAGCAGCGAGCCGCCTGCACCCGGCACGCGCCCGGTGTGCGGCAGGACGATCCGCCCGGCAGGCGTCTCGGCGTCGGGGATCTGCGCCGCCCGGGTCTCGGAGAAGATCCCGGCCGCGGTCATCCCCAACGCCCTGGCCGCGGCGAGCACCCGGTCGGAGCGCTCCTCGGCGAAGGCGGTCGCGCCATCGTCGGTGTCGATCAGCACGAGGCCCGTCCAGCGGTCGGCCGCGGCGAGGTGCCCGTGGAGGATCGTCTCGAGCTCGTGCGCCGTCGACGGGAGGTGGGCGCCCTCCGCCACCTTCAGGGCGAGCTCGCGCGCGGTCACGTGGTCGATCCCGGCCCCCACCGCGATGAGCCGGTCGATTCCATGCAGAGCGGCCGCAGCGTCCGCCATCGGTCGCGCGTCCTCGCCGACGTCGAGGAGCGCACGGATCGCCGCGGCGTCCGGCCTGGTGCCCCGCACGCGGGCGGCGAGCGCCACGCCCACGACGAGCGGCGAGAGGTAGCCGATCGTGTGGCACCAGCTCTGGTCCTGCTCCCCGGTCTGGACGACGAGCTCGGTCAGGCCGGCGCCGGGTGATCCGCCGCCGACGGTGATCAGGGCCGTGGTCGAGCCGGCTGCGCGGGCGGCCTGGATCGCCTCGTTGGTCGCTCGGGTGCCACCCTCGTGTGAGACGGCGAGCAGGAGGGCGTCGGTGGGCGGCCCGCGCAGGATCTCGAGCGGAGCGACGACGGCGACGCCGCGGCCGGCCGGCTGCTCGAGGGCCTCGGCCAGCAGGGCGGCAATGCCCATGGCGGCATGCTCGGATGTCCCGCAGCCGGTGGCCACGATGGGGCGCCGATCCGCGGCGGCCGCCGCGATCGCGTCGACCAGCGAACCGACGACGTCGTCCGCCGCCAGCCGACGCAGGAGGCGCTCGGCGTGCGCCGGCTCGGCGGCAATCATCTCGCTCATCAGGTAGGGCGGCTTGCCGCGGAATGGCGGCATCGACGATGACGCCCACGGCTGGGGCGCGCCGGGAAGCGGGTCGCTCGCGGCGTTTCGCACGAGTCTCAGAACGTCGGCTCGAGGACCATGAGCGCCACGATACCGGCCACGGCGATGATCTCGGCCCAATGCGCTGCGCGCATCAGCTTCAGGAGCTGCGCCATTCCGTCCATGGTCAGCCCGGCCGGTCGCGCATCGGGATGCGCAGCCCTCGCTCGTCGGCGACCTCGATCGCGCGCTCGTAGCCGGCATCGGCGTGGCGAAGCACACCCATCCCCGGATCGGTGGTCAGGACCCGTTCGAGGCGAGCCGCCGCTTCGGGCGTGCCATCGGCGACGACGACCATGCCCGCGTGCAGCGAGAAGCCGATCCCGACGCCCCCGCCGTGATGGAAGCTGACCCAGGTCGCGCCGGCGGCGGTATTGACCAGCGCATTGAGGATCGGCCAGTCGGCGATGGCATCCGAGCCGTCGCGCATCGCCTCGGTCTCGCGGTTGGGAGAGGCGACCGAGCCGGCGTCGAGGTGGTCGCGACCGATGACGATCGGTGCGACGATGTCGCCGGAGGCCACGAGCTGGTTGATGCGCAGCCCGGCCTTCGCCCGATCTCCGAAGCCGAGCCAGCAGATGCGCGCCGGGAGGCCCTGCACGGGCACCTTCTCCGCCGCCAGGCGCAGCCAGCGTTGAAGGCCCTCGTCCTGCGGGAAGAGGTCGGCCAGGGCGCGGTCGATGACCGTGATGTCGGCGGGGTCCCCGGAGAGCGCGGCGACCCGGAACGGGCCCTTGCCCTCGCTGAACAGGGGACGGATGAAGGCCGGCACGAAGCCCGGGAAGTCGAAGGCGTTCGTGACCCCCGCCTCCTTCGCGACCTGGCGGATGTTGTTGCCGTAGTCGAACGTGACCGCGCCGGCGGCCTGGAAGGCGAGCATTGCGCGCACGTGCTCAGCCATGGCGGCCTTCGAACGGCGCACGTAGTCATCAGGGTCCGAATCTCGAAGCGCCCGCGCCGCGTCAACCGATATATCGTTAGTGATATACCCGTTGAGCGGGTCGTGCGCGCTGGTCTGATCCGTGACCAGATCGGGACGCCAGCCGCGTCGGACGAGCTCGGGAAGGACATCGGCGGCGTTGGCGACCAGCGCGACCGAGCGACCGATGCCGTTTTGACGCCATCCGTCGACCAACGTGACGGCGTCGTCCAGCGAGTCCGTCAACTCGTCGACGTAGGCGACCTCGAGGCGCCTCCGGGCCCGGGCCTCGTCGACCTCGACCACCAGCGCCGCACCGCCGTTCATGGTGACAGCGAGCGGCTGGGCGCCGCCCATCCCGCCGAGGCCGGCGGTGATCGTGGCCGTGCCGGCAAGGGTGCCACCGAAGTGCTGGCGGGCGGCCTCGGCGAACGTCTCGTACGTGCCCTGGATGATCCCCTGGGTGGCGATGTAGATCCAGGACCCGGCCGTCATCTGGCCGTACATCGTCAGCCCGGCGCGCTCGAGCTCCCGGAAGTTCTCCCACGTCGCCCAGTGCGGGACGAGGTTGGCGTTGGCGATGAGGACGCGGGGAGCATCGGTCGTGGTGCGGAAGACACCGACGGGCTTGCCGGACTGGACGAGGAGCGTCTCGTCGTTCTCGAGGCGCCGGAGCTCGGCAACGATTGCGTCGAAGGCGTCCCAGGATCGCGCCGCCCGTCCTGTGCCGCCGTAGACGACCAGGTTGTCGGGGTCCTCGGCAACCTCGGGATCGAGGTTGTTCATGAGCATCCGTAGCGCGGCTTCCTGCTGCCATCCCCTACAGGAGAGGGTCGTGCCGCGCGGAGCGCGCACCGTGCGCGGGCCGCTCCTCGATTCGACGGCCGTCATGCGCGGCATTGTAAGGTCGAGGTCAGTCGCCCTCGGCCTCCGTGCCGGCCAGCGGTACCCACCGGTCCGCGGCACCCGTCTGCGTCCGGTTGTCGACAAGGAGCGCCGACCCAGCCCCAGAGCCGATCACGGCATTCGCTCATGCGGTTCAGCACGGTGGCTACCACCAAGTCGCTCCATCGTGCGAGCTCCACACCACCGTCGGGCCGGTAATCGACTCGCCTGGTTGGCCGCCAACACCGATGGCCACGTTCGGTGACCAGCGTCCTATGCCTGGGCCAGTAGGAACGCGACAGCGAATCCGAATACCGTCGCGAGGCCCACGGCATCCCCACCGTTCTCGAAAGCCTCGGGGATCATGGTGTCGGCCAGCATGGTCAGGATGGCTCCGCCGGCGAAGGCCTGGACCAGCGCGACGGTCCACGCGTCGGCATCGCCGAGGAGCGCATTCCCGAGGCCTGCCGCGAGCCCTGACGCGACCGCGACCGCGACCCACAGGCCGAGAATCCGGCTCCGCGACGTCCCCTCTTCCTTCAGGTCGCGCGCGCCTGCCACGCCCTCGGGCACGTTCGAGATGAACACCGCGGCCAGGAACGAGACCGATACCCCGACGCCGCCGAGCAGCGTGGCACCCAGAACGACCGACTCGGGGATCCCGTCGAGGAGGGCTCCGAGGACGAGGGCCGGGCCACCGGTCGAGGCCACCTGACGTCGCTGGATTCGGGTGCGTCGCTTCAGCATCGCGTTGCCGGTGTAGAACGTGACCGCGCCGAGCGCCAGGCCGAGGGCCGTCAGGGCGGGGCCGCTCGACTCGATCGCCTCCTCGGCCAGGTCGTAGGCCAGTGCGCTGATCAGAGCTCCAGCGCCAAAGCCCATCACGAGGGCCACGCGCCGCCGCGGGATATCGAAGGTCAACCCGATGACGGCTCCGATCACCAGCGACGAGGCGGCAAGCAAGCCCCACAGCGTGGCCTGGATCGGCTCGGGCATGGGTCAGTCCTCGCCGAACGGGTTCGGGCGCTTGGGTCCCTCGGGTGGCAGACGGAAGACCTCGTCGGGGTCGCGCTTCGGTGGCAGCGGCAGCGGCCAGCCATCCTCGTCATCGGCCGGGGGGGCACTGGCCCGCAGCAGACCTGTCCACGCGTCCGCATCCGTCTCGCCCGACAGCTCGCGCCGGTAGACCGGGTATCGATCGTCGCCGGCGACGCGCTCGAACTCGGCGGCCTCGTAGATGGATGCCGGGCCGGGCGATGGCAGCCATGGGTCGTCGACGCCCTCCGGATATGCCTCCACGGCGGTGATTCCGCGTCGATCCAGCTCGGCGCAGACCGCGCCGAGGAGCGCCAACGCGACGTCGGCGCGCTCCTCCGCCGTGGCAGCCGGACCCGCCTGGAGGCAGGTCACGACCCAGGGAGCGGGCGACTCGGGAAGGTTGGGATAGCGATCGCGGATGTCCCGCGCGCGCGGGTAGAGGCTCAACGGGCCGAACTGGGCAAAGCCGATTGCGAGGCGCTCGACGGCATCGGTCCGGACGGCGAGCATGCCGTACGAGCCGGCCAGGTCACGTCCCGCCAGGAGGCGCGAACGTTTGAGCGACTCGCGAGCGCCGACGTCGGTGGCGTCTGCATCGGGTGCCTGCCGGCCGCCGTCGATGCGCTCCCAGTAGTCGCATGTCTGGCACCGCGCCCCGGGCTGGATCGGTGCGGGGATGTCCGCGAATGACGCCTCGTCGACGAGTGTGAACTCGAGGTCAGGCATCGGCGTGCGCGCGCGCCGTCGCGGCGTTGGCCAGCAGGTCGCCGGCGTGAAGGAGCTCGCGGACCGCCCCGATGTCGGCCGATGGTGACCGGTCGGCTCCGAGGTGGGGGACCGTGCGGCGGATCGCGTCGTGCGCGGTCGCCACGCCCACGCCGGGACGAAGCGGAGCGCGGAAGTCGATCCCCTGAGCCGCGCACAGAGTCTCGATGGCGAGCACCTGCTCGGCGCGGTCGACGGCCTCGCGCAGCTGGAGGGCCGCCGTGCCGCCCATGCTGACGTGGTCCTCCTGGTTGGCGCTGGTCGGGATCGTGTCGACCGACGCGGGGTGCGCGAGCGACTGCAGCTCGTTGACGAGTGCCGCGGCCGTGTAGTGGGCGATCATCAGGCCGCTCTGAACCCCCGGCGCCTCGGACAGGAAGGCGGGCAGGCCCGAGAGGTGCGCGTCGACCAGCCGGGCGGTGCGCCGCTCGGAGATCGAGGCCACCTCGGCGACGGCCATGGTGGCGTAGTCGAGGGCGAGGGCCAGCGGCTCGCCGTGGAAGTTGCCGCCCGACACGACCTTGCCGGATCCGAGCACGAGCGGGTTGTCGGTCGCCGAGTTGATCTCGACGTCCAGGACGCGGCCCAGCTCGGCGATGGCGTCGCGCGCGGCACCGTGGACCTGCGGCATGCAACGCAGGCTGTAGGCGTCCTGGAGCCGGTGGACGGAGTCGTCGCGATGGGATGCCCAGATCTGGCTGTCGCGCATGAGCTCGCGCAGGTGACGAGCCGCGGCGACCTGTCCGCGGTGCGGACGCGCCGCGATGAGCTCCTCGTCGAACGCGGCGCCGGTACCGAGCATCGCCTCCAGGCTCATGGCGCCGATGACGTCGGCGGTCAAGGCCAGCCGCATGGCGTCGTGGTGGGCCAGGCAGCCGATGCCGGCCATGAGCTGGGTGCCGTTGAGCAGCGCCAGACCCTCCTTGGCGCCGAGCTCGAGCGGCGCGAGACCAGCCCGGGCCAGGGCGTCCGCGCCCGGACCGGGGCCGGCGCCGTCGACGGTCGCCTCGCCCTCGCCGATGAGCACCAGAGCCATGTGCGCCAGCGGGGCCAGGTCGCCCGAAGCGCCCAGGCTTCCTCGCGACGGGATCACGGGATGGATCGCCGCGTTGAGCATGGCGACCATCAGCTCGACGACCTCGACGCGCACGCCCGAAAGGCCGACGGCCAGCGCATTGGCGCGCAGCAAGAGCATGGCTCGGACGACCTCGTCGGGGAGGGGATCGCCCACGCCGGCGGCGTGGGAGCGAACGAGGTTGACCTGCAGCTCCGCGGTCTGAGCGGGATCGATGCGAACGTCGGCGAGGTCGCCGAATCCGGTCGTCACGCCGTACACGGTTGCCCCCTCGGCGACCAGGCGCTCGATCACGGCACGAGAGCCGCGCATCCGTTCCGCGGCCTCCGGGGCCAGCTCCGCCGGTCGTCGCCCCCGTGCCACCTCGATCACGTTGTCGATCGTCAGGTCCCGGCCGTTGAGCGGAATCGGCGGCATCGGTCCCTATACTACGCACCGTGCGACGGCTGCCGGACCCCATGAGCCGCCTCGTCGTTCATGACGACGCGGAACACCACCTCGGCAGCGCCGTCCCCAGCCCGGCCGCGGCATTCCTCATCGCCATGGTCATGGTGCCCGCCCTCTTCTGGCTCGTCATGCTGAAGCGCACGACCGTCTCGACGGCGCCCGAGGAGTGGCTGATGGGCACCGTCGTGCCGGCGGTCCACTCCTGGGTCGAAATCAACGTGCCTCCGCTCGAGGCGCTCATCGTCGCCGTAAGCGCCCTCGGCTCCGGATGGTTCGTCGCCCTGGCGTTCGCGGTCCTGGGTCTGCTGGCCCTGTCGCGCGGCCGCAAGGACCTCGCACTGCTGCTTGCCCTGGGCACGCTCGCATTCCCGATCGAGTGGGCCCTCAAGTATTTCGTCTCCGCCGAGGCCATCAGCCTGCCCGCGCTGGTGAGAGCCATCTTCGACGTGAACGGGGTGGGGCTGGATGACATCGCCGACTTCCCGGCGGGCCACGCCCTTCGCGCGACTGTCCTCTACGGCCTCGTCGCCTTCTGCATCGCTCGCCTCGCGGACGACCGGCGGCAGGCGTACGCCGCGTATGTCGTGGCGGCCATCGTCATCGGGGCGATCAGCGCGACCCGGATCTATCTCGGCGCGCACTACCCGATCGACGTGCTGGGTGGCTGGATGGCGGGCGGCTCGCTGCTGGCGATCCTGGTCGCGGTCCACGTCCTCCGCGTCGACGAGGCGGCACACGCAGGGACCGGGCCGCAGCGCGGGCGAGGCGGCACGCGACGTGTCGCCGTGCCCCTCCGCGATCATCCGAGCGTCGTGACCTCGACCACCGCCGAATCCCGGCCCGAGGGCTGATCGCTGCTCGACTTCATCGACCGCGAGGTCATCCCGTTCGTCCTGCGGATGTACGACGCGGTCGGGTATCTCGGGGTGGCGGTGGCCGTCGCGCTCGAGACGATCGTGGCGCCGATCCCGTCCGAGGTGATCCTGCCCATGGCCGGCTGGAAGGTGAGCCAGTCGTCCGCCGACCCGACCGTCCTCGAGCCGTTGACCAACGCCCCGTGGAGCTTCCTGCTGGCCGTGGCGTTCGCGACGGTCGGCAGCATCGTCGGGGCCCTCGTCGGGTACGCCATCGGAGCGTGGGGCGGGCGCCCGCTCCTGGACCGGTACGGTCGATACGTCGGCATCGGCGCCGCCGAGCTCGACCGCGCGGACCGGTGGTTCGAGCGTTGGGGCAACTGGGCCGTCTTCGTCGGCCGCATGGTCCCGCTGGTGCGCACGTTCGTCAGCTACCCGGCCGGCATCGCGCGCATGCCGATCGGGCGGTTCGTTGCCTTCAGCGCGCTCGGGTCGCTTCCGTGGAACGCGGCGCTCATCTATGCGGGCTTCATCGTCGGCGAGAACTACACGCAGATCGAGGCCGCCCTGAAGCCGTGGGAGTACGTCGTCTACGCCGCGGTACTGGTCATCGCGGCGCTGCTCATCGGCCGCTGGTGGTGGTCTCGCCGCGCCGTGTCTTGACCGGTCCGACGGCACCTGCGACCATCGGCGGCAACCAGATCATCGTCTTCGGGGCGGGGTGAAAGTCCCCACCGGCGGTCGGCTCGGTGACGAGCCAGCCCGCGAACCGCATCGGTCCAACTGTCCGATGCGGCCGACCTGACCCTCGGCGCCTGCCGAGGCAGACAGGGCCGACGGTCACAGTCCGGAAGGGAGAAGACGACCGCGCCAGTCGGCGCGTCGGTATTCGCGCGAGCGAGCCGGGGCGCGTCGAGCCGGGCTTGGTGGTGCGCCCCGTGACGATGCCGTTCGACACGCACGGGGATGACGATGGCGGCACCGACATCGCACGCGGCGGCGCTCCAGATCGAGGTCGATGACGTCGACGTGCGCTTCGCGACGCCCGACGGCGAGCTGGCGGCCCTCGGCGGCATGTCCCTGAGCGTGGCGGCCGGGTCGTTCGTCGTCATCATCGGTCCGAACGGATGCGGCAAGAGCACGCTGCTGCGCGTGATCGCCGGCCTCATCGGGCCGACCCGTGGCGCCGTGACGGTCGGCGGTGAGCCACCGCGGCCCGGCGACGGGCGGGTGGGGGTAGCGTTCCAGCAGCCGCGCCTGGTCCCATGGCGCTCGCTGACCGACAACGTGGCGCTGCCCCTCGAGGTCGCTGGCGTCGGCGTGGCGGAGCGTCGCGAGCGGGCGATGGTCGCGCTCGAGCGGGTCGGGCTCCGCGGCGTGGGCCGTCTCCGCCCACGCGAGCTGTCGGGAGGGATGGCCCAGCGGGCAGGGCTGGCCCGGGCGCTCATCGCCGACCCGTCGGTCCTGCTGCTCGACGAGCCGTTCAGCGCGCTCGACGCCCTGACGCGCGAGACATTCGATGCCGAGCTCGAGCGGCTCTGGCTCGACCGCCCGCGCACGATCGTGCTCGTCACCCACAGCGTCAGCGAGGCAGTCATGCTCGCCGACCGAGTGGTGGTCATGACGCCGCGGCCGGGTCGGGTGCTGCGCACCGTCGACGTGGACGCAGCGCGGCCACGCCCCACCGATCCGGCCGGCAAGCCTGACGCGGCCGACGCATCCGCCGATATCCGACGTGCCCTGGCCGACGCCCACGCCGAGGAGCTGAGGCCGTGGGTAGAGCAGGAGGATGCCGCGTGAAGCGCGTCGCCGGAGCCGTCATCAGCCTTGCCGCCTTCCTGCTCGTGTGGAGGGCCGTGGTCGAGCTCGGCGACTATCCCGCCTTCATCCTGCCCGCGCCGGAGGTGGTCATCGAACGAGCCGCGCGGGCCATCGCGTCGGGGGTCCTCTGGCAGCACCTCGCGGCCACGGTGGTCGAGATGGTCCTCGGGTTCGCCCTGGGTGCCACGCTCGCGATCCTCACCGGCATCGCCCTCGGCAAGTCGCTCCTGGTGGAGCGCGCCCTCTCGCCGTACATCGTTGCGGCCCAGGCCGTGCCGATCCTTGCCCTCGCGCCGCTGCTCGACATCTGGTTCGGTGGCGGGCTCATGGCCCGCGTGGCCATCTGCGCACTGATCGTCTTCTTCCCCATTGCCATCGCCACCATGGTCGGCATCCGGTCCACCGATCCGCTCCTGGCCGAGATGCTGCGCAGCCTCGGCGCCAACCAGGCGCAGCGCACCCGGCTCCTCGAGGTGCCCACGGCCCTGCCGGTCATCTTCGGCGGACTGCGCGTGGGCGTCACCCTGGCGGTCATCGGTGCGGTCGTCGCCGAGTGGGCCGGCGCCAGCGCAGGGCTCGGAGTCCTCATCAACATCGCCAACCAGGGCCTCTTCGACACTCCGCTCATGTTCGTCGCCCTCGCCACCCTGGCGATCATCGGCCTCGGCTTCTACGGGCTGGTGGTCGCCGCCGAGCGGCGCTTCGTCAGCCGATGAAAGGAATACCGATGTCGCCGTCACGCATCAGCCTCGCGCTCATCGTCGCTGCGGCCGTCCTGGCCGGTTGCGGCCCGTCGCCGGACAGCACGGCCGCATCGGCGGGACCGGAGCTACGGGCCGTTCGCCTGCTGCTCGGGTATCAGCCCGACGTCCAGTTCGCCCCGTTCTACGTGGCTCAGCAGGAGGGCTTCTACGCCGATGCCGGCCTGGACGTCACGATCGAGCATCACCAGGCGCCCGACGTGCAGCGCCTGGTGGCCGACGGGCAGGCCGAGTTCGGGGTGGCCGATGCGACCGACGTCATGATCGCGCGCACGTCGGGCATCCCGATCAAGTACGCGTCGACGCTCTATCAGCGGTTTCCCGTGGCGATCATCGGGCCGGAGGGCGAGGTTCCGGTCGAGCCGGCCGACCTCGCCGGACGCACCATCGGAACGCCGGGCAGGTTCGGGTCGTCGTGGCACGCCCTCCTGGCGCTGCTCGACGCGGGCGGTCTGACCGAGGAGGACGTCACCGTCCGGGAATACCCGCAGTTCAACCAGGTCGACGGCCTTGCCAACGGCGACGTCGAGCTCATCACCGGCTTTCGCAACAACGAGCCACTGCGGCTCGAGAGCATGGACATCGCGACCGGGCTCCTGACGGTCGACGACGTCGCTCCGCTGCCCGGCCCGGGGATCATCGTCGGCGACGAGCTGCTGGAGGCCGATCCGGACCTGGTGCGGGCATTCGTCGAGGCGACGGCCGCCGCCCAGGCCGCGGTGATCGACGATCCCGAGCTCGGGTTCGCGGCGGCCGAGGCCGCCGTGCCCACGATCGCCGAGGACCCCGATGTCGCTCGGGCCATCCTCGACGCGACGATCGAGCTGTGGCGGGGCGATGGATTCGGGAACGGCGCCATCCCGCTCGACCTGTGGACGTCGGCCCACGCCACGATGGAGCGGCTCGGGTTCATCGATGGCTCGGTGCCGGTC
Organism: uncultured Chloroflexia bacterium; assembly: GCA_963828485.1. GTDB lineage: Bacteria > Chloroflexota > Limnocylindria > QHBO01 > QHBO01 > JACDBZ01. The sequence continues at coordinate 393,609 of CAWHEV010000009.1, read as the reverse complement.
GAGGAGATGATCGTCCAGTAGGGCGGGATCGCCCAGCCCGAAGGTTGGTCAGGCGACAGGAGCGACGGATCGGCTCGGCGATGACCGTTCGACGGCCTCGATCAGCTGGCGAAGCACCATCATCGGGGTGACCGGGCCGATGCCACCCGGCACCGGGGTGATTGCACGGACGACCGGGGCGACGCCGGCGAAGTCCACGTCCCCCGCGATCCCGCCGGGGACCGCGCTGATACCGCAATCGATGACGATCGCGGAACGGTTCACCATCTCCGGCCGGATCAGGCCCGGGACGCCGGCCGCGGCGACCAGGATGTCGGCCCGCCGGGTCTCGCGAGCCAGGTTGCGCGTCGCCCGGTGGCAGACGACAACCGTGGCGTCCCGTGCCAGCAGCAGCGAGGCGACCGGCCGGCCGACCACGGCCGAGCGGCCGACGATGACCGCCCGCCGTCCGGCGGGTGAGATGTCGTGGGCGTCGAGCAGCGCGACCACTGCCAGCGCCGTGGCTGGCACGAAGGCTGGCTCGCCGCGGGCCAGCCAGCCGGCGTTCGTCGGCGTCGCCCCGTCGACATCCTTTCCCGGATCGAGGCGCTCGACGAGCTGACGGCCGGCGTCCACATCGGCAAATGGCTGGGCGACGACAATTCCCGCCACCCTCGGATCGCGGTTGAGCTCGTCGATCGTCGCTTCCGGGTCGGGGATGTCGGCCAGGTGCGCGACCGTCACGCCGATGCTCCTCGCCGCCCGGTCGAGGCTGGCCGCGTAGAGCGCGGCCTGCTCGCTGCCTCCGTCAGTGACGATCGCGAGGCAGGGCGGGTCGGTGGGCTCAGCCTCCCCACCGGCCTGCTCGACGAGGCGCTCGACGCGACGGCTGAGCTCCCGGCGCAGGTGCGATGCGAGCTCACGCCCGTCGAGGATGCGGCCGCTCATCCGATCGCGGCCTCGACGGTCCGGCGCAGCGCGACCTCGCGCTCGTCGAGCCCGGATTGCAGGCGATCGATCTCGGTCGCAGCGTCCGCCCTGAGCGGGTCGTCCTCGGCGAGGTAGGGGAGGTTGATGCGGACGTTGAGCGCGGCGCCGCGCACCGCGGCCGCGGCCAGGAGCGCCGCCGCGCCGACGTCACTGATGGCGTTGCGGTTGCCGATCGGCGCGAGCCGCTCGGCCAACTCGAGGATGCCGTAGGCGGCCCGCGCGGTGCGCAGGGGAGTCAGCGTGGCATCTCGGGTCGCGTCGGCGATGGCGGCGTCGCGCGCCTCCCGCTGCGTATCGGTGTCGCGTGCCAGGCGCCGAGCCGAGATGACCGTCTCGTAGGCGACCGCGTCCGCATCGGTCAGTGCGAGCAGCTCGCGGCGCAGCTTGCCGGCGGTCGCACCGATGGCGCTCAGCTCAGCCTCGTGGTCCGCGACAGCGGGTCGTCCCGAGGTGAGCGCGACGACCATCTCGATCAGGCCGGCCCCCATGGCACCGGCCAATGCGGCGGCGCTGCCCCCACCCGGTGTCGGGGCGCTGGTGGAGAGGCGCTCGATGAGCTCGGTCGTGCGCAGCTCGGTCAGTCGGTCGTGCATCGGCCCGTGGCGTCCCTGCTGGCGGCTGGCGCCGGGCAGCGAGATCGGCCCGGCGTGGTGCCGGGCCGATTGTAGGCGCGGGGCGTGGGCGGGTCAGGCGGCCCGCTCGATCGCCTCCAGGATCCAGCGCCGTCCGTCGAAGGCCACCGACGCTCGGCCGCCATCGTCGGTGCGAACCACGAGGGTCAGGCGCGGCCCGCGGTCTGCCGGGTATGCGGACCGCTCGTCACGCACGCCCTCGAGCGCGACGACGCGATGTTGATCTCCGGCCCATCCCACTTCCGTGGGTCGATTGGACGCTCGGTCCCATCGGACCCGAGCTTCGATTGGCCGTACGTGTACGAGTGCCATTACTGCATGCTCCCCTTCGCAAGACTCGATGTGGTGAACCTGCCCAGGCACTCGAACAGGTGTTCGATTCAGAGCACGAGCATACCGAACACGTGTTCGGTATGTCAACCCTCTTCCTCGTCCCCGGTCGACGGCGCCTCCGGACGCTCTCCGAAGTCGAACCGTCGATGGGGGCGCTCCATCAGGAGCCGTGCACGGGTGATCGCCCGCTCTCCGAAACGCTTTCGGACCACGTCGATCGAACGCGTGAGCCGATCCGTCCGCGCCGGAGCGTCGAACAGCGTCAGCTGCTGGCTGTCGGACAGGTTGATCGCCGTCAGGCCCACCAGGCGCACGCCGCGGCCAGGGACGAGGGTCCGCTTCAGCAGCGCCATGGCAGCGTCGTAGAGCGGCCCGGACTCACGCGTCTGTCGCGGCAGCGGAGCCTGGCGCGTCAGCGTCTCGAACCCCTCGTACCGCAGCTTGAGCTGCACCGATCCGGCCGCGAGATCGGCGCGGCGGAGCCGGCTGGCAACCGACTCGGCGACGTCGAGGAGCGTCGCCTCGAGACGTCGCATGTCGACGGTGTCGTGCTCGAAGGTGTGCTCGTGGCCGACGCTCTTCGGTCGTCCCGCCGTTGCAACGGTGCCGCGGTCGACGCCGCGGGCACGCGCCTGCAGCTCGTCGCCGTGCTTCCCGAATCGGCGGTGGAGGGTTCCGGGATCCATCGAGGCCAACTGGCCGATGGTCGCGACACCGTACTCGGCGAGGGCGGCCTGAAGCTGAGGGCCGACGCCCCACAGCCGCCGAATCGGAAGGGGCGCCAGGAACGTGGCCTCCTCGCCGGGCGGCACGATGACGAGGGCGTCGGGCTTGCGAAGGTCGGAGGCGACCTTGGCGCACAGCTTGTTGGTCGCGACACCGACGCTGACCACGAGCCCGACCTCGTCGAGGACCCGCGACTTGATCTCGCGACCGATCGTGGCGCCGTTACCGAAGACGGCTCGGCTGGCGGAGACATCGAGGAAGGCCTCGTCGAGGCTGATCGGCTCCACCATCGGCGTGTAGGTGGCGAAGATCGCCATCACCGCCTCGGAGAGCTCGCGGTAGCGCTCGGGCCTGCCGGGAAGGAAGACGCCGCCGGGGCAGCGCCGTCCGGCGGTGCGGAGCGGCATGGCGGACTGCACGCCGAACGCTCGCGCCTCATAGGACGCGGCGCTCACCACGCCCCGTTCGTTCGGCCCGCCACCGACGATGACCGGCTTGCCGCGCAGCGACGGGTCGTCGAGGACCTCGACGCTGGCGTAGAAGGCATCGAGGTCGGCGTGAATGATGGCGCGCTCGACCATCGCCCGCCTCCGTCAGCCGTGGATCTTGACGGCCCGCTCGGCGGTCGGCGCGAGCAGCTGCAGGATGCGGTCGGCCTCATCGGTGAGGTCGCGTCGATCACGCCGGTTGAGGGCGTCGAACGGCCGGAGCGCGAGCGTCGCGGATCCGTCCCGACGGACGAGATCCCACGTTCCCGCGACGAAGCCGTCCACCAGGAAGGTGGGGCGAACGTCGGCGTTCTTTGTGAACACCCTGCGCCGATGGCCATCCGCAATGATCCGACCGCGGTGCCGCGTCTCGTGAGACAGGAGGATGCTGTCCCAGCGTGCCAGCAGGCGCGGCGCGGATTCGGTCTCCTCCCCGGGGCGTGGGGCGTTGCGCAGGTCGTAAAGGACGCGACCGTCCTCGTCGCGCAGCTCGACGAGCTCCTCGCCGAGGTCCGCGACCGCCGCTCGCCACGCCCCGACCCCTCCCGGACCACGGCCGACATACGAGATGAGGTCCTCGACGCTGGCAGGTCCGAAGGCGGCGAAGTAGCGGCGTGCCAGGTGAACCCGGGCCTCGGCCTCGCCGATGTCCGGGCGACTCTCGCCCAGCCACGACTCGGCGACGGCATAGAGCGACCGGCCGTACCCCTCGCCGTCGTGCGGCACATGCACCATCGGCACGAATGCGGCGAGATGGCGCCACGCGGCACGCGGCACGATCCGCACGTCGGGCCGGCGCCAGGCCGGCCTGGTGACCGCCGTGGCTTCGGGTCCGACATGCGCCGACATCAGCCGGTCCAGCTCCGTCGATGACCGTGGACCCTCGGCGAGCGCCTCGAGCGCCACCGCGTGAGCGGCGGTCATCTTGCGCCCGAGCCCCGAGTCGACCGGATCGGCCTTCATGAGCAGGCGCCACTGGGCGATGCGGAGCGGCTGGCAGACGGTGAACATGGGCCACAGGTCCGCCGCCACGACGACGTGGATCGTGCTCCGCATCAGCGAGCTGCGAACGACCTCGCGCTGGTGCAGCGCGCGCGACAGATCCGCGCCGTTCCGACTGGCCACCCGCGCGGCGAGAGCGACGGGCGGCCACTCAGGGTGCTGCGCCTGGAGCGAGCCGAAGCGCCGGACGGCACGCGCCGGCGAGGTGCGGCCGAGCGGCTCGAGCAGCCCCTGGCGTGCGAGCGTCGCCCGGTTGAGGGCGCGCCTCGTCAGCGCCGCGCGCGGCGCCATTGGTCCTCGGGGCTCAGGCGAGCCGGCGGATGACGCCGACGACCTTCCCCTGGATCTGGACGTCGGTGGCGTAGATCGGCTCCATCTCGGCGTTGGCCGGCTGGAGGCGGATCCGGTCCTCCTCGCGGAAGTACCGCTTCAGCGTCACGCCGTTGTCCTCGAGCAGGGCCACGACGATGTCCCCGTCCCGCGCCGTGGCCTGGGGCTGCACGATCACGAAGTCGCCGTCGTCAATCAGGGCGTCGATCATGCTCTTGCCCCGCACACGGAGGACATAGGAGTCGGCCCGGGCCTCCATGGAGGCGGGGACGGCGAGCGTCTCCGCCGCGTCCTCGTACGCCTCGATCGGCTGGCCGGCGGCGATCTCGCCCATGACCGGCAGCGTGAGGGTCTCGCGCTCGACCGGCATGCGGAACGGAGTGACCTTGGATACCTCCGCCTGATCGGCGCGAGGGGTGAGCCGGAGCGCCCGCGACGCGTGGCCGCTGCGCTCGATCAGCCCATCCCGTTCGAGGGCGATGAGGTGATGGTGAACGGCGCTCGTCGAGGCCAGGCCGACCGCATCGGCGATCTCGCGGACCGACGGCGGGTAGCCGCGCTCCTCGACCGTGCGTGCGATGCAGTCGAGAATGCGCTGGCGGCGCTCGACGTCATGCCTGGTCACGAATTCCTCCACGTGGTCTGCGTGGAGCGACCCTAGCAGAACGGATGTTCTAATGTCAAACCACCCGATCGGGCTCGGGCAGTCGCCGATCAGTCGAGGCCGCGTCGGAGGAAGGCGGCCATCTGCCCGCGGGTCACGACGCCGCTCGGGCAGAACCGGTTGGCGGCACATCCGCTCGTGATGCCGGACGCGGCCAGGCGGTTGATCGACGTCTCGTGTTTGGAGCTCTCGTCATCGTCGAAGTAGTCCCGGCTCGTCGCGTTCAGATCGAGGGCACGCGACAGGAACGTGGCCATCTGGGCGCGGGTGACGAGACCGTCCGGGCAGAAGCGGCCGGCGTCGCATCCCGACGTGATACCCGACGCCGCCAGCGCGTTGATCGAGTTCTCGTGCTTCGACGAGTTGTCATCGCGGAAATAGTTGCGTCCGGACGCCGGCAGGTCCAGCGCGCGGACGAGGAAGGTTGCCATCTGCGCGCGGGTGACGGAGCCGTTGGGGCAGAAGACCTCCGTGCCGCAGCCGGTGGTGATGCCCTCCTCGGCCAGCCAGACAATGTCGTCGCGGAATTTCGAGCCCCAGATGTCGACGAACCAGCCCTTGTACGGTGTGACCGGATCGCCGGCCCGGCGCTGGAACCAGCTGTACGAGTTGCGATTCTGGCTCCCCGCCTGGGCGCGAGCGTGGATATCGACGCGGTTGAAGGTGGTGGCCGCCTGGATGAGGCGGGTCGACGTCGCGACTCCCTGCGAGTTCGTCAATGCCCGGCTCGTGATGGTCGTGCTGCCGTAGTCCCACGACCAGGTGACCTCGACGCCAGGAACGGCCCGACCGCCGGTATCGCGAAGGACGGAGCGGACGGTGACGTGCTGGCCGGCGACGGGGGACCGGTTGTTGATCGAGGTCGCGAAGCCGGCGCTGCCTGACGCCAGCATCGGCGTCGTGGCCCACCAGGTGGTTGCCGTCTCGGTGTGGCCGTCGGTCGTCGCTCGCACGTTGACCGTCTGCCGCGTGTAGTACGGGGTGGCGCCCGGCGGTCCGGACCAATAGGCCAGGCCGGTGCCATCGGTGTAGCGCAGGTCGGTCTTGCCCGAGGGAAGGGTCACGCGTACCTCGATGCCCTCGATCGGGCGGCCCGCCGAGTCGTAGGCCCTCGTGTAGATGTGCTGCCAGTCCTCGTTCTTCGCCGGGTGGCGCCACCTCACGCTGGCAGTCAGCCGGTCGACGCGCGGACCGACGCCGACGCCGCGCGAGACCGAGTAGATGATGTCGGCCAGGTCGTTTGCGGCGCGCTCGAGGAGGTCCTCGGTGATGGCGTTCGTCGTCGCGGTGATCGTGGTCGGATGGGCCACCACCTGCGGGTGGAGCGTCGTGAACTTCGATCGCGAGAACTTGGCGGCGGCGATCGCCTCGGCTCGGATGTTCGAGATCTGGCTGACGGTCCGCCTCGGGCTCGACCATGCCGCGCGGGAGCTCGCGTTGACAATGTCCTTCTCGACCATGAGCTCGTAATTGCGATGCGGCGCCGTCTTGCCGATGCCGTCGTAGTGCGAGTGATAGGGCTGCAGGATGTCGGAATAGTAGTGGGACAGGAGACCGATCTCGACGCTGGCGTCTCGGTACCGGCCGGCCCTGTAATCGCGCACCGCGGCCGCGTAGTGCTCGGCAATGAGGTGGATCGCGCCACCGCGGATCCCCTGGTCGCGATAGACGTGGCCCGTCCCGTGATCGGTCGCGTTGTCGGGGTCATCGGTCGCCGCCCGGGCGGCGGCTGCATCGAACCAGCTGTTCGCGCGACCGTTGAGGACCTTCCGCGCCTGGTCGATCACCCAGTCGTGGGTGTCGTAATTGCCAGGGTACGGCCCGTCGACGCCGATCCATGCCACCGATGGACTGGCCGTCGAGGCGAGCAGCGTGCCGGTCGCGAACAGGGCGACGAGCAGCCGCCGCCGGAGGGGGGACGGGCGAGAAGAGAGCGCTTGGGACACCATGGCTGGGATAAGCATGACGCGCTCCAGCGGCTGCCTCCATGGCACGAAGGTCCTGAGCGGGAGGCCCGGACTCGTCGCTGGTATCATGCCGCTCCCGCCCGACCACTTCCGCCCGGAGGCGTGAACCGATGAAGCTGACCTCCACGACGCGCTACTTCCAGATCGGCCGCCTGGTCATCCGTCTCCCCATGTACGCCAGGCTGGTCTGGGGCATCGAGCGCGACGCGCGGACGCCCCTCGGCCTCAAGGCCCTGCTGGCCGCGGCTCTCGCCTACGTCGTGCTCCCCGTCGACCTCATCCCGGACGTCGTGCCGATCATCGGCCACGCCGATGACCTCACGGTCCTCCTCCTGGTGCTCGACCTGTTCATCCAGAATGCGCCGGCCGACGTTCGCGCGGAGCACACGCTGCGCGCGAAGAACGGGACGGCCTACCTCGACCAGGACCTCGCCAAGCTGCGAGCGGCCCTCGGTCCGCGGTTCGACTCGATCCGGGACAACCTGCCCGAGATCCTCGAGCGATTCGGCGGGCTGCGCAGCGCGGACGGCGTCAAGCGGGCGCTCGCCTCGTTGCGTGCGCGGCGGATCGAGGGCGCCAGCTCAAAGGAGCCATCGGCATGAAGGTCATCCTCAAGCGGGACGTGAAGGGGCTCGGCCGAGAGGGCGACCTCAAGGAAGTCAAGGACGGGTACGCCCGCAACTTCCTCCTCCCCTCCGGAGCGGTCGTCGTCGCCGACAAGGGCGCCGTCGCAAACTGGGAGCGCCATCGCGATCAGCGCGAGGAGCGGGACCGCAGTGCGCGCGCCGACGCCGAGGCGACGGCCGAGAAGCTGAGCCAGCTCAAGCTCCAGATCCCGGTCAAGGCCGGGGAGCGCGGCCGCCTCTTCGGCGCGGTGACCGGGCACCAGATCAGCGACCTGATCGGTCGCGAGGGGATCGAGCTCGACCGTCACGCCCTCCACCTGCGCGAGCCGATCAAGGCGCTCGGCGACTACAGGATCGACGTGAAGATCATGCCCGGCGTCGAAGCGGTGGTCGATGTCAGCGTCGTGGCGGAGGGCTCCTGAGACCTCGGTGATGGATCGCCTCGGATCGCCGAGCCTGGGCGACCGATGACGACCGCCGAGGCGGCCCGCCTGTGGGCCGATGCCTGGAAGGACGGGTGGGAGGCGCTCGACGCCGAGCGGATCATTGCCCGTTACTCCGTCGACGCCACGCTCTGGACGGAGCCGTTCCGTGAGCCGTATCGCGGCCGCGACGGCGTCCGGACGTACGTGACGCGGGTCTTCGGCGAGGAGGCCGATCCAAGGGTCTGGGTGAGCGTGCCGATCGTCGACGGCCATCGAGCGGCGATCTCATGGTGGGCCTCGCTGCAGGAGGAGGGCGAGGACGTGACCCTTGCCGGCACCTCCGTGCTGCGCTTCGATGTCGCGGGCATGGTGACCGATCAGTGGGATGCCTGGAACCAGCGACCCACGCGTGGCGAGCCGCCGTCGGGGACTCCGATTCGCCCGTAGGCGGTGGGACCCTGCCGGCGGGTGACGATGGCAGCATCGCGACAGACTGTTGTCACATCATGCGACGACGGTTCGAGCATGACCGCTCGCGTCCACACCCATGTGGACAACCTTCGTTGATAAACCGGTTGTCCGAGCCGCGTCTGCCCATGAGCATGGACCCGCGCCGGGGAAATGGCGGTCCTGCACCACCGGGATCGGCCGGGCGCCAGCCCATCACCTGAGGGAGATCGCTTCGCTGTGCCATGCGTCAGTCGCCGATGGCGATGATTAGGCCGCGCCGATGAGCATCGACAAGCTCGCCCCACAGGCCGTCGAGGCCGAGCAGAGCGTGCTCGGCTCGATCCTGATCGACGCGGACGCCGTCCTGCGCGTCGCTGAGTTCCTTCGCCCCGCCGACTTCTATCGGCAGCAGCACGCCGACATCTACGAGTCGATGCTCGCGCTCCACGGCCAGCGTGAGCCGATCGACCTGGTCACCCTCGGCGACGACCTGAAGCGGCGGGATCGGCTCGACGAGATCGGTGGGCCGGCCTACCTGACGACCCTCATGAACGCGGTTCCGACCGCGGTCCACGCGGAGCACTACGGCCGCATCGTCGAGCGCAAGGCAGTCCTGCGCAATCTCATCGGCGCGGCGGGCAAGATCGCGGCGGTCGGGTACGAGGAGGCCAATGACGCCGAGGTGGCCATCGACCGGGCCGAGTCGATCCTGTTCGAGATCAGCCAGCGCCGCACCGAGGTCGGCTTCGAGTCGCTCTCGATCCTGCTGGGCCAGGCGTACGACCGGCTCGAGTACCTGCACGAGCATCGCGGGCAGATCCTGGGAGTTCCAACCGGCCTGTCGCACCTCGACACGATCCTCGGCGGCCTCCAGCCATCGGACCTGATCGTCCTCGCGGCGCGCCCATCGGTGGGGAAGACCTCGATGGCGCTGAACATCGCGCAGCACGCGACGGTCCGCGAAGGAAAGAAGGTGGCGGTCTTCAGCCTCGAGATGAGCAAGGAGCAGCTCGCGCTGCGGCTGCTGTCCGCCGAGACCGGGATCAACCCGCGTCCGCTCCAGACCGGGTTCGTCGACGAGACCGACTGGAGCAAGATCGCCACGGTCATGAACGACATGGCCACTGCGCCGATGTGGATCGACGACTCTCCGGCGCTGTCGGTGATGGAGCTTCGGACCAAGGCCCGGCGTCTCGAGGCGGAGCAGCACGGCCTCGACCTGGTCGTGGTCGACTACCTCCAGCTCATGCAGTCCTCGACCCCGAACAAGGACAACAACCGGGTCCAGGAGGTCAGCGAGATCAGCCGAGGCCTCAAGCAGCTGGCTCGCGAGCTCAAGGTGCCGGTTCTCGCCCTCTCGCAGCTCTCCCGCGGCGTCGAGCAGCGCGGCTCGGCCGAGCCGCGCCTCTCGGACCTGCGTGAGTCCGGCAGCATCGAGCAGGACAGCGATGTCGTGATCTTCCTCTACCGCGACGGCGAGCAGAACGCGGAGTCCGAGGTGGAGCTCATCAAGGCCAAGGTCGCCAAGCATCGAAACGGGCCGATCGGCGAGGTGCCCCTCTCGTTCCGCAAGTCGAACACGCGCTTCTACACGGTCGCGGCGCGGGAAGAGATCGCGACGTACTGATGGACATCCCCTAACCGCACCAGCGAGCAAGGGCTCGACTGTCGAAAAGGCTTGTCGGCAGGTGTACACTCGCTCGCTGAAACGCCCTGCTCACAGCGTCTGACCCGGGGAGCCTCGATCGGCGGCACTTCGCACGAGATCGCGGACCACTCGCAGCCGCGATCGTCCAATGTCAGGGCCGGGCGTGCGAACAGGAGGCTGTGGGAAGGTGTACGCCGACAAGACCATCCGCTGTCGCGACTGCGGCATGGACTTCGTCTTCTCCGCCGGCGAGCAGGAGTTCTATGCCAGCAAGGGGCTCATGAACGAGCCCCAGCGCTGCCAGAGCTGCCGCGCCGTCGCGAAGCAGAATCGCGCACTGGGGCTCAACAGCGGAAACGGGAACGGTGGGCAGCGGGAGATGCACGCGGCGGTATGCGCGGAGTGCGGCGGGCAGGCGCTGGTCCCGTTCCTGCCGCGCAACGATCGCCCGGTGTACTGCTCCAACTGCTTCGACAAGGTGCGCGCCAGGGCCTGAGCAGCGCTCACGTCATCGGAGCCGACCACGAACGCCGCCCATCGGGCGGCGTTCTCGCTACGATGGGCATCGGTCCCGCACGCTGAGGTCTGCTTCGCCGCGCCATGTCCGTCATCGCCGTCGTCGGGTCTCAGTGGGGAGACGAGGGAAAGGGGCGCGTGGTCGACTATCTCGCCACCGATGCCGACCTGGTGGTGCGGTATGGCGGGGGGAACAATGCCGGCCACACCGTCATCAACCGGCACGGCCACTTCAAGCTCCACCTCGTGCCCTCGGGCATCTTCTATCCGGCGACGCGGAACCTGCTGGGAAACGGCGTCGTCATCAATCCCCCCGCGCTGGTGGCCGAGCTCGACGGGCTCGCAGCGGAGGGGTTCGACTGTGACAACCTGTTCATCAGTGACCGCGCACATCTCGTCATGCCGTACCACGTCCTCCTCGACCAGCTCGACGAGCGCGAGCGCGGGGCAGCGAAGATCGGCACCACCTCGCGCGGCATCGGGCCGGCCTATATCGACAAGGTGGCGAGGCGCGGGATCCGGGTCATCGACCTCGCCGATCCGGACGACTTCCGGTCGCGGCTCGCCGAGACCCTCCCCCGCATCCGTCGCATGGCGGCCGGCTACGCCGACGACGAGATGGCCGATGCCATCGCCGAGGCCACCGACGCCGATCGGATCGCCGAGAGCTACCTCGCCGCCGCGGCGCGTCTCGCGCCGCACGTCGTCGACGGCGCCACCATGGTCGCGGAGGCGCTCGAGCGAGGGGAACGGATCCTGCTGGAGGGACAGCTCGGCACCATGCGCGACATCGACTGGGGCACCTACCCGTACGTCACCAGCTCCTCGCCGATCCCCGGCGGCGCGAGCCTGGGCGCCGGTCTGCCGGCGGTGCGGATCGACCAGGTCCTCGGCGTGGCGAAGGCCTATACGACAGCGGTCGGGGCAGGCCCCATGCCAACCGAGCTGGACGATGTCGAGGCCGATGCCCTGCGCGAGCGCGGCGCCGAGTACGGCACGTCGACCGGTCGTCCACGGCGATGCGGCTGGTACGACGCCGTCGCCGTGCGCTACAGCGTCCGCCTGGCCGGCTACTCGAGCATCGTCCTCACCAAGATCGACGTCCTCGACAGTTTCGCCACGATCCGCGTCGCGCGCGGCTACCGTGATCCAGTCGACGGCCGCGACTGGGACACGATCCCGGCGTCGACATCGGTCTACGAGCGGCTCGAGCCCGTCTACGACGACCTGCCCGGATGGCAGAGCCCCACGACCGAATGCCGAGCCTGGTCCGACCTCCCCGCTGCGGCCAGAGCCTATGTCGAGCGCCTCGAGGAGCTCGCCGAGGTCCCGATCTCGCACGTCTCGGTCGGCCCGGAGCGTGAGCAGATGATCGTCCGATGAGGGTCGGCGTGATCGTGCCCCAGGGCTGGACCGGGGAGTACGACGGCTGGGAGCCGGAGCGGGCATGGGCGCGCACGATCGCGGTCGCCCGCCAGGCGGAGGCGCTGGGCTTCGAGTCGGCCTGGGTCTTCGACCACTTCCACACCGTCCCGCGTCCGACCGACGAGATCACGTTCGAGTCGTTCACCACGCTGGCGGCGTTGGCGTCGCTCACCGAGCGCGTTCGCCTGGGCCAGATCGTGATCTGCAACGGGTTCCGCAACCCGGCGCTGACGGCCAAGATGGCCTCGACCCTGGACACGATCAGCGGTGGCCGATTCGAGCTCGGCATCGGCGCCGGCTGGAAGCGCGAGGAGTGGCTCGCGTACGGCTACCCGTTCCCTGAAACGCCGGAGCGCCTCGCGATGCTCCAGGACGCGCTCGAGGTGATCAGCCGCATGCTCGAGCCGGGTCGCACCACGCGGGCGACGTACCACGGCCCGCATCATCACGTGGACGGTGCGCGCAACCTTCCGAAGCCGATCCAGCCCGACGGCATGCCGATCATGGTGGGCGGCAACGGCCCCAAGGTGACCTGGCGGCTCGCCGCGCGCTATGCCGACGAGCTCAACCTCGACGGGCTCTCCCCCGACGAGGTGCGCGAGGCGATGCCCACGATCCGTGCCCGCTGCGAGGAGATCGACCGGGATCCGGACTCGCTGGCCGTCTCCGTCCATGCGTGGTCGGGGACTCCGGCCTGGCGCACCGCGGGAAGTGGTCGCCAGGACCTTCTCCGCGCCTACGCCGATGCGGGAGTCAGCCGCGTCATCGGTCTGCTCCAGGCGTCGGCCGACACCGACGAGGCCCTTGACGACCTCGCGCATGACGCGCGCGCCGCGGGAGCTGAGCTCGCCTAGTCGTTTGTGACGTCCGCCGAGGGCGGCGCTACGGAGCTCAGCGCGGCACCGAGCGCCTCGACCGCTTCGGAGATCGCGGCCTGCGGCAGGTCGAGAGCCCCGGTCGCGCGAGAGACCCGACCGGACTCGCTTCCTCCCACGGCCAGGGTCATCTCCGGATGGGCCGCGCGCAGGGCTCGGATCACGTCGCGCGCCCGCCGGGCGTCGGTGAGCGAGGGAGCGCCGAGGACTGCGCCGCGCGCCCGCCGGGTGCGGGCCGCAGAGACCCAGCTTTCGACCGGCAGGTCCGGCCCGAGGTAGAGCACGGGAAGTCCCGCCCGACGCGCGGCGATAGCGAAGGCAAAGGCGCCGAGCTCGTGATGGCTTCCCGGGCCGAGGCCGATGAGGACCGGCTGCTCGGCGCCGGGGTCGCCGGCGCCCTCGTAGGCCATCGCCAGCCGTCGGAGCACGGCGTGACTTGCCGCGTGCTCGCCCGCCACGTCCACGTCACCTCGCTCCCATGCGTCGCCGATGGCGCGCATGGCCGGCATCACCACGCGATCCATGGCGACCTCGAAGCGGCTGGTCGAGAAGATCTCATCAAGAGCGGACTCGAGCGCCGTGCCGTCAATCCGACGAGCGGCATCGACCATGCGCGCGATCAGCTGGTCCGCGACTCCACCGTCTATCCCGATGCGGCCGGGGTCGTCGTTCGGGATCGATGCAGGATCGGCCAGCTCTGCCAGGTCTCCCTCGGTGGCGCCACGTACGCGCTCGGCTGCCTGCTGTGCTGACCAACCTTCCGCGATGAGGTGGCGCATCGCTCTGAGTCGATCGATGGCCGCATCGTCGTAGAGGCGATAGCCGGCATCGGTGCGGCTCGGGACGACGACTCCGTAGCGTCGTTCCCAGGCGCGCAGGAGCGGAACGCCCACCCCGCTACGGCTCGAAGCCTCCTTGATGGTGTACATGCTTCGTCCATCCTATGCGATGCACAAACACTTGACAATGCCGTGGGCGAACGCTATACAGACACTATACACACCGATGCGTGGACATCGGCACACCAGGAGAAGGAGAACCACTCATGAGACATTCCCTACGACGGGCGCTGAGCCTAGTCGCGTCGATCGGCCTGCTCGCAGTGCTGGCGATGCCTGCGGCGGCGCAGGACGAGGCATTTGTCCGCGTCGTCCACGCCTCACCGGACGCGCCAAATGTCGACATCTGGGTCGACGGCGAGGTCGTCCTGACCGACGTTCCATTCACGGCGGTGAGCGACTACCTCACGCTCCCGGCCGGCACATACAACGTCCAGGTCACGGCGACGGGCGGCACCGACCCGGTGATCGATGCCGATCTGACGCTCGCAGCGGGTACCTCGTACACCGTCGCGGCAATCGGCCCGCTTGCCGAGATCTCTGCCACCGTCCTGACCGATGACCGCGCGCCGGCGTCGGGGCAGGCCAAGCTCCGCGTTTTCCATGCGTCCCCGAGCGCACCCGCATCCGTCGACGTGGCGGTCACCGATGGCCCGATCCTCGTTGAAGGGTTGGCCTACCCCGACGCTACCGACTACCTGACCGTCGACCCGGGCACATACCCGCTCGAGATCCGTGCGGCGGGCGAGGCCGACGCGGCCCTCACCCTCGAGGCAACCCTCGCCGCCGGTGAGAACTACACCGCGATCGCGATGGATGGCGGTGAGGCCGGCGTGCAGGTGATCGTGGCCACCGAGGCGATGGAGATGCCGAACACGGCCGTCCCCGAGACCGGCTCGTCGTTGCCGATGACGGGCCTGCTGCTTGTCGGCCTCGCGTTCGCGCTGGCCCTGTGGCCGGCGAGCCCTCCCATCCGAAACAGCATCAATCACTGAAGGAGACGAACCACCATGCGCTACCTCAACGCCCTCTTTCTCGCCCTCGTCATCGTGGGCGGTCTGAACTGGCTGCTCGTCGGGATCGCAGGTTTCGACCTCGTCGCGGCATTGACGGGCGACGAGTTCGGTGAGACGAACCCGATCTCGAGCGTCATCTACATCCTCGTCGGCATCTCTGCCGTCGGACTCCTGCCGACCCTGTGGAGCTGGTTGGCCGGCAGGAGCGAAGCCCCCGCGATCTGAAGCCCGATGGATGCAGCGGCGACGCCTTACGTCGCCGCTGCATTCGCTCATCTCTTCACGTCCGGCGGGTCGGTATACTTCGTCAAAGCCGCACCGCGCCAGATCAGTGAACCCGATTCGCGCCGTCATCCTCGTCCGATCCCCAGTCGCAACCCGCGCCGCACTGCCGCGCGGGTTTTCTGTGCCCGGCCGGAGATCATCGTGATCGACCAGGCCCAGGTGCGAGACCTGACCAGTGCCCGGCTTCGTCGCGCGTACGGCTTCGAGGAGGTCGCGCTCGTCCCGGGTGCCGTCACCGCCGATCCCGCCGAGGTCGATGTGTCGACCGAGATTGGCGGTTTCGACTTCGAGATCCCCTTCCTCGCAGCCGCGATGGACGCCGTCTCGGACGTCGACTTCGCCGTGCGGATGTCCGGACATGGAGGCATCGCGTTCGTCAACCTGGAAGGCCTCTACACTCGGTACGAGGACGCGGGCCCGATCATCGAGCGGGTCGCCGGCGCCGAGTCCGGCCAGGCGGCCGCCCACCTGCTCGCGGAGGCCTACGAGCGGCCGGTGCGAGCCGATCTCATCACCGCGCTGATCATGCGCATCAAGGCCCGGGGCGCCACCGCGGCGGTGGCCACAACTCCCGCATCGGCCTGGGAGCATGCCGAGCTGGCCGCGGCCGCCGGCGCCGATCTGTTCCTCGTCCAGTCTCAAGTCTCGAGCGCGCGCCACATCTCGACGTCGACCCGGGTGCTGTCGCTTGCCGATCTGACCGGTGCGCTCAAGCTGCCGGTCCTCGTCGGCAACACCGTCAACGGCGAGGCCGCCTATCAGCTCATGGAGCAGGGGGCGGCCGGCATCCTCGTCGGCGTCGGGCCTGGCGCCGCATGCACCACGCGCGAAGTGCTCGGAATCGGAGTGCCCCAGGTCTCCGCCACGCTCGAGGTCGCCGCAGCGCGCGATCGGTTCGCGCGGGACAGCGGTCGGCACGTCCCGGTCATCACTGACGGCGGCATGAAGACCGGCGGCGACATCGCCAAGGCCATCGCGTCGGGCGCCGATGCGGTCATGCTGGGATCACCCTTCGCCGCGGCCCTCGAGGCGCCGGGCCTGGGCTTCAACTGGGGCATGGCCGCGCCGTCGCCCACGCTGCCGCGCGGCACCCGCATCCGCATCGGCGAGCGGCTGGCGCTGGAGCAGATCCTGTTCGGGCCGGCCACGACGACGCACGGCACGCAGAACCTCGTCGGGGCTCTGCGCGCCTCGATGGCCGCGCTCGGCGCTCGCACGATCCGCGAGATGCACGACGTCGACATGGTCATCGCGCCATCGATCGTGACCGAGGGCAAGTCCTGGCAGCTCGCGGGGAGCGAATAGCGGTCAGCCCTTGGGCCGTCGCTCCGCCTTCGGCTTGAGCGTCAGTGTGAACGCCAGCGCCCGCTCGAGGTAGGGCATGAGCTCGTCGGTGCGCTCCAGCAGGTCGTCGGGCACGGCAACGAACTCCCTGGCCGGCGGCCATGCCGGGTCGCCGCGGAACAGGTCGGTCGTGTACCGCTCCATGAACGCGGCCCGATCGTCGGGCGGCAGGCGCAGCCCGACCACGCCGTGCTTGCTGATGATCGAGTACATGTTGCCGTTGACCGCGGTGTAGGCAGAGCCGAAGTTCGACTTCTCGGCGGCCTCCGGCGTCGCCTCGACCAGGCGCCGGTAGAGCGCCAGTCGATCCGCCGGAACGCCCACCTTCTTCGCCATCGGCGACGAGGCTACCATCGCGGCGCGATGGACCTCCTCACGCCCCGGGCCCTGAACCGCGCCCTCCTCGACCGCCAGATGCTCCTCGAACGCTCGACCCACGAGCTGGTCGAGGTGGTCGAGCGCATGGGCGGCATCCAGACGCAGTACGCACCCGCCGGCTACATCGGGCTCTGGTCGCGCTTGCGCGACTTCGATCGACCGATGCTGACGCGGGCACTCGAGGAGCGACGGGTCATCCAGGCCACGATGATGCGCGCCACGATCCACACGGTATCGGCGGCCGACTACTGGCCGATGCTGGCCGGCATCGCTCGCATCAACCGCGAGTGGTACGCCAAGGTCCAGGCTCGCGCCATGGCCGCCACGGACATGAGCGCCGTCGCCGTTGCCGTGCGCGAAGAGCTCGACGCCGGGCCCCTGAAGATGGCGGTGCTCACGCAGCGGCTCGAAGCCCGCGGATTCCCGCGCGGCGCCGCGGGCTGGGCCGGCCTCTGGGTCGCGATGGTGCGCATTCCGCCCTCGGGCACCTGGGAGCGCCGGCGCGCCGATCTCTACGGGCTCGCCGACCAGTGGCTGCCGCGGATCGAGGTACCCGAGGACGAGGGGCTCGAGCATCTCATCCGCCGCTACCTCGGCGCCTTCGGGCCGGCGCCGCTGCGGGATGTCGCCGGCTGGATGGGCGTCAACGTGGGCCAGATGCGGCACGTCGCCGAGCGCATGGAGCTGCGCCCGTTCCGCGCCGCCGACGGCCGCCCGCTCGTCGACCTGCCCGACGCGATCCTTCCCGATCCGGGGACCCCGGCGCCCGTCCGCTTCCTGGCCGTGTGGGACGCGATGCTGCTCGTCCATGCGCGTCGCACCGAGGTCCTGCCCGAGCCGATGCGTCCGCTCATCTTCAACACCAAGACGCCGCACTCCTTCAACACCGTCCTGGTGGACGGGCAGGTCGCGGCGACCTGGCGTCACGACGACGGTGAGATTCGCGTCACCCCGCTGCGCGACCTCGCCCCGGAGGAGCGCCACGCGATCGACGAGGAAGCGCACCGCCTTGCCGCCTTCCACGCGTAGGATGGAGCGATGAACCACGACGACGTGCAGGGCTGGCTGGACCGATACCTCGCGGCCTGGCGGGCCAATCAGCGCGAGCCGATCGAGGCGCTCTTCACCGAGGACGCGACGTACCGCTGGAACCCATACGCCCCCGAGGACAGGACCGTCCGCGGCCGCTCGGCCATCACGGACGCATGGCTCGAATCCACCGACGAGCCCGACGCCTGGGAGGCGAGCTACGCGCCGTACGCGGTGGATGGCGACAGGGCCGTCGCGATCGGGACGAGCCGCTATCTGCCCGCCGGCGACCAGCCCGAGAAGACGTACCACAACGTCTTCCTGCTCCGCTTCGCGCCCGACGGTCGCTGCAGCGAGTTCGTCGAGTACTTCATGCTCGCCCAATGAGCGCGCGCTCGCGAGCCAGCAGGGCATCGGCGTAGAACTTGGCGGCCCAGTTCGGATACGTGAACCCGAGGTAGTCGCCCCAGACCGGATCGGAGCCGGCGATGCCGCCGCGCACGCCTGGCTCCCGGTCGTCGAGTCGTTGTGACGCCGCCACCAGCTCCACGGCGACCATCGCCGGGTCGATCAGGTCGTCCGCTGCGGCCACGTCGGCCAGCCTGAGCCAGACCAGGGCCGCCTGGGCCGTGCCGGTGAGGCAGGCGAATCGGGCCAGGCCGCGCCACTGCGCGTCGAGCATGCCCGGCAGCCAGCGTTCTCGCTCGAGCGTCTCCGCCATGGCCCGCGCCGCGCGCAGGACGGCGGTCCGTATCTCGGCGTGATCGGCTGCCTCGGCCGTGCCGAGCAGGCCGGCCAGCACGTAGACGATGGTGTGGGTCACCGAACGTCGGGCCGCGTGGTCGGCGGCGGTGAAGCCGGCGAGGTCGAACCAGCCGGTGTCCGGATCCTGCTGCGACAGGACCCACTCCGCGTGTCTCACCGCCGCGGCCAGGTGGCGCTCCGAGCCGGCATGGCGCCCCAGCTCGGCCAGCCAGCACGACGCATGGGCGGTGTACGTGACGCCGAGGTCGTTGTAGATGTGGCGTCGCCACGCGCCGTCGGCGTCCTGGACGGAGACGAGCCAATCGGCGGCGCGCACGGCGCGGTCGAGCGCCTCCTGCTCGCCGGTCTGGCGGTGCCACGCCACGAGGCCATTGAGGATCTGCCCGGTGTTGAAGACCGAGGGCCGGGTCAGGTTCTCGTCGACGCGCGCGCCCGGAAAGGCGCCGCTCTCGAGCTGCAGCGGGTAGAGGAACCGGATCGCACGCTCGGCGCGTGCCTGCCCATCGAACCCGGGGAGGCGTTCGGCCAGTGACAGCAACGTCGGCACGATGTAGCCGGTCGTCTCCGGATAGGACGGCCGCCAACCGCGGCGCAGGCTGTAGCCCCAGCTCACGCCCCCATCGGTGGTGGCGTCCTGGGCGCGAGCCAGCCAGCCGGCCACGCCCTCGAGGTGGCCCTGGTCGGGGACCACGCGGCGCAGACGATCGGCGTCGCGCCTGCCCTGCGTCGCCAGGATGCGCGCGGCACCCGGTCGCCATGCGCCACTCTCACGGGCCGCGGCCAGGTAGCGCTTCATGCGGCCGCCCCGAGCTGATCGTTGCGACGATCGATCCAGTCAAGGGCCTCCTCCAGGTTGGTCACCCACACGTCGTTCCGCGCGGCGAGGAGGTCGAGGATCTCGCCGTAGGCCACGCCCCAATGCCGAAACTCGACCGAGCGGGGGATCGACGCCTGGCTGTGCCAGTCGATGGAGCCGAACCCGCCGACCCCGGCGATCTCATCGACTAGGGCACCGACCGTCCGCACGGCGGCCTCAACGTCGTCCGATGCGTAGAAGAGGTTGCCGTCCATGCAGACCGCCGGCAGCTGCCAGGTCGTCAACGCCCGCTGCTCCTCGACATCGAACGGCCGGTAGGGAAGGCCACCCCCGCGTCGGAAGCCGACGTGATCGTTGAACGCGATCGAGCTGTCGTACCGAAACCCGGCCGCCTCGTGCGCGCGGAGCGTGGCGGTCACGTCCGGCCCGAGGTGCCAGTAGTGGTGCCTGAGCCCGAGGATTTCCGTCCCGGCCAGCGCCTCGAGTCGCCGGCGTTCGTCGACGAAGCGGCCCGGATCCTCGAATGCCCGGTACCCCGCATGGAGGCCGATGCCGAAGCCGCCGTCGCGCAACAGCGCCATGGCGCGCCGAAACCGGCGGCCATCGGCGTCGTAGTGGACGTCCTCGAGCGCTCCGTCGGGCGCGTGGAACGGCGTGACCGCGAAGAAGAAGGTCGACCGGAACCCGTGACGTGCCTCGAGCGCGGTCAGCTCGGGAAAGGCCCAGAACGCGTCGCGGTCGGGATCGGTCCAGCGCCGTCGGGCCAGCCGCGCCGCCTGGCTGGTCAGGGTTCGCGGCGCGCGGCGAAGGCGCCATGGGCGAGTCGCCTGGCGGAGGAGGGCGTACCGATCCGGCTCGTCGACGTCGTGGGAGAGCGCGATGCAGGCGCTACGGCCGTCGGGCCAGCGCGGCACCGCGTCGATCCCCGTCACCGCGGCGACGACGCGACCGATGAAGTCGACGTACAGGTCGGCAAGCGGCCGATCGCCGAGGCCGGAACGGGCCGCCCACCCCGCGCGGTGTCGGAGCCGGCCGTGCTCGTCGAGATCGTCACCGGTCGCAGCGGCGTTCACCTGGTCGGTCAACAGCTCGCCGATGGCGTGCACCAGGTCGTGCTCGATCCGCGGGCCGTTCGACTCCGGGCTCATCGCACCATCGAGGAGCGCTGGCCAGCTCACTGCGCCCGGCTGGCAGGCGATCCACACCCCGCGCTCGCCGGCCGGCCCGTCACCGCCGTAGGCGAGGTGCGGCCGATCGCCGACCTCGTCGCGACGCGCGCGACGGACCCGGTAGCCGGCGCTTCGGGCGACATGGTCGAGGACCCAGAGCGTCCGCGGAGCGGGCTCGTCGACGACCAGCGCCAGCTCGTGGGGCACGCCGTTCCTCCGGTCATCGCGGGAGTTGGGGGCCGCCTGGGGGATCGCGGGGGCGGCTGGGGTGGGCCTGCGTATTATAGGCGGCCATGCCCTCCGACCGACTCCGCCTGGCCTACTTCGCCAACCCCAACGAGACCCACACGCGCCGCTGGCTGGGCTGGTTTGCCGCCCGCGGCCACGACGTTACGATCATCGTCGCCCCGGACGTGGAGGTCGATCCGGGCATCCCCGACGGCATCCGGGTCGTGCACTGGCCGGCCTATGGCGGCGGCCCGCTCAAGCCGCTCCGTTACCTGTCGGCTCGCCGCATGTTCCGCCGGCTCCTGGCCGACATCCGCCCGGACGTTCTCCACGCCCACTACCTCAGCTATGGGTGGCTGGCATGGATCAGCGGATTCCGGCCGTACGGCATCACCACGTGGGGGTCCGACATCTACTACGACCTGGGCCTCTCGCGACGCTACTCGACCTTCGGGAGGGTCGCCCTGCGCGGCGCGGCCTTCGTGACATCCGATTCGAGGGATCTGCTCACCGCGACCGTGGCGGCCGGGGCGCGTCCGGAGCGGGCCGCGCTCGTGCAATGGGGCGTCGAGGTGGAACGCTTCAGCGAGGCGCCCGACCCCGCGCTTCGCGCCCGGCTCGGGCTGGACGGGAGGCGAGTGGTCTTCTCGCCGCGCACGATCATGCCGCTCTACAACCACGAGGTCGTGCTGCGGGCGCTGCTCGACCTGCCCGACGACGTCCACCTGCTGATGAGCGCCCGCGCCGCCTACCCCGATGAGCTCGAGCGAGTCGAGCGCCTGGTCGCAGACCTCGCCCTGGACGACCGGGTCACCATCCTGCCCGGCATCGCGTATCCGGAGATGGCGCAGCACCACCTGCTGGCCGAGGCCGTGGTGTCCGTCCCGAACACCGACGGAACGCCCGTCACGATGTGGGAGGCGATGGCCGCCGGCGTGCCGATGGTGGCCTCCGACGTCCCGAGCCTGCGCGAATGGCTCGAGACGCTGACCCCCCAGCTGCTCGTGCCGGTTGGCGACGTGCCGGCCACCGCGCGCGCGCTACGCGATGTGCTCGCACTCGAGCCGGCGGCTCGCGCGGCGCTCGCGGAGCGCCTGCGGGTCACGGCGGCCGAGCGCGGCGACCACGATCGCAACATGGAGGCGGTCGAGATGATCTACCGCTCGGTCGCCGCGCGTCGGCTCGAGATCCCGTCGATGGCCGTCCCCGGATGATCGACCGGGACCGTGAGGTCCTCTACATCAGCTACTTCTTCCCGCCGCTGGGCGGGGTCTCAGTGCCGCGCGTCGTGGCCTTCGCCCGCTACCTGCCCGAGTCGGGCTGGCGGCCCGTCGTCCTTGCCCCCAGCGGGGCCGCCTACGGCCTCCGCGATCCGGCGGGCCTGGCGAGCCTGCCGCCGGACCTCGAGGTGATTCGGGCCAGGAGCCCCGAGCCGCACGCGCTTCGCCGGCGTGTCGAGCCGCTCCTCGGTCCGGCCCGCGCCGTGCGATCCCGGATGGGCCGAGGCGCGGCCCCGGGATCCGCCGAGGAGGCGGCACAGGTCGTCGCCGGTTCGCACGCCGGGCGCCTGGCCGGCATCCGTCGCTTCGTCTTCTTCCCCGACGACCAGATCGGCTGGGTCCCGTTCGCCAGCCGCGCCGGGATCGCTCGTGCGCGCAAGCGCCGGCCGGACGTCATCTACTCGAGCGCCTTTCCGATCTCCTCGCACCTCGTGGCCGGCGCCATCCACCGCGCAACCGGGATCCCATGGGTGGCCGAGTTCCGCGACCCGTGGGTCGGCAACGCCATCGCCCCGCGCCTGCCGCCGGCGCATCGGCAGCTTCAGCGACGCATCGAGCGCTGGATCGTGACCCGGGCCGAACGGACCGTGCTCGTCACGCCGGGCTTGACGGCGATGTTCGCGGCCCGCTACCCCTCCCGCGCCGATCGGATGCGAACGATCATGAACGGCTACGACCCGGGCGAGCTCGCGAGCGCCGGCTCGACGTCGCGGGCCGCGGAGGCGGACGACGTGATCCGCCTGGTGTACACCGGCACGCTCTACCGGCCGGCCGAGATGAACGCGTTCCTCGTGGGCCTCGAGCGCTTCGTGGCCGAGACGCCGCAGGCGAGGGAGCGCCTCCGGGTCGAGCTCATCGGCTACCGCAGCCCCGAATTCGACATGGCTGTGGGGCCGTACCTCGCCCCCGAGCGCCTGGGCAGCGTCCTGTCGCTCATCGACTTCATGCCCCGCGCGGAGGCGCTCGATCGGCTTCGCACCGCGTCGGCCGCCCTGGTCACGATGGGTGGCGGCCCCGGAATGGGCCTCTTCGTGAGCGGGAAGCTCTTCGACTACGTCGGCCTCGACCGACCGGTCTTCGCCATGGCCCCGCCCGGTGACCTGCGCGGCGTCCTGGAGCAGCTGGACTGGGGCATCGGCGTCGATCCCGACCCGGCAAGCGTCACAGCCGGGCTGCGGCGCCTGTGGGCCGGAGACTACCGAAGAGGGCGGGCGGACCCGGATGGGCGATTCAACCGGCGGGCGCTCGCTGCCGATCTCGCGGACCTGCTGAACGAGGTCGTCGACACGAGGTGAGCTCGCTCGATGTGATGTGGCTCACCAGCGACTACCCGTGGGCCGAGGCACCGACCGTCGGGGTCTTCCACCGCTCCTCCGCCCGGGCCCTGGTGCGTGCCGGGGTCGGCGTGAGCGTTGTGGCGCCGACGCCCTTCGCGCCGCCGCCGCTATCCCTCCTGCGCGAACGGTGGCGGCTGCACGCGCGGAGCCCGCGGTTCGCCTCCGACGCGGGCGTGATCATCACCCGACCGCGCTACCTGGCGATGCCGGGTGAGCCCGGTTGGGCCCAGGTCGACCGCCTCATGGCCGATGCGGTCCTTCGGGCGCGCCCGCGGGCATGGCCGGCGGCGGACCTCATCCACGCCCACTACGCGGCCCCGATGGCGATGTCCGCCCGACGGCTCTCGCGGCGCACCGGCCTCCCGTATGTCGTGACGCTGCACGGCGGCGACGTCACGATCTGGCCGCGCCGGCATCGGGACCAGCTGCCGGCGTACCGGGCCGCGCTGCGTGGCGCTGCCCGGATCATCGCGGTCAGCGAGGAGCTGGCTCACGAGGCGGGGAACCTTGCTGACGTCGAGGCGCTGGTGGTCCCGATCGGCATCGAGCTCGAGCGATTCACGCAGCCCCAGGACCGAGATGCCGCGCGCGCCGACCTGGGCATCGCTGCGGGCGAGA
The DNA here is from genome assembly GCA_963828485.1 of uncultured Chloroflexia bacterium. GTDB lineage: Bacteria > Chloroflexota > Limnocylindria > QHBO01 > QHBO01 > JACDBZ01. Next base: position 369,428 of record CAWHEV010000009.1, on the reverse strand, counting down.
TCGCGATGGTCATGGTCGCGCGCCTCGTGCCGCGCAAGCGCGTCCGGGAGCTCGTCGACGCGATGCACCTTCTCGGCGCGCCCTACCGAGCGGTCATCGCCGGTGACGGTCCCGAGGACGGTTACCGCGCTCAGCCCGGCCTGGTCGACTACATCGGCCCGCGGTCGAACGACGAGGTCCCACCGCTGCTGGCCGCGGCCGACGTGACCGTCCTGGCGTCGGAGCGCGAGGGCATGCCGACCTCTCTGATCGAGGCGGGCGCCGCCGGCGTCCCGGTCATCGCCAGCATGGCCGGCGGGATTCCCCAGCTCCTTGCCGACGATCGCGGGGTGCTCGTCGACCCGGTCACTCCCGAGACCCTGGCCGATGCGCTGCGTGCGTTCGCCGCCGATCGCGCCGCGGCCCTGCGCCGAGCCGAGCGATTGCGTGTCCACGTCCTGGCCGAATACGACGTGGACGGCAGCGCGGCACGCCTCGTGGCGCTCTACCAGGAGGCTGTCGACGGCGCGCGACGCGCCTGAGCCGCCGAACGGTCCTCAGGTCGCGAGCGGCCAGACCACCTCGGTTCGCATGTCGTCCATCCCGACCTCGGAGGGGTCGTCGACGTATGACTCCCACGGACCCTGTCCCTCCTCATGGCCCTCCGCGTGGATCCAGTCGTGGAGCGCCTCGTACGTCTTCGAGAGGCCGTCGTAGGAGCCTCGGTGGACGGTGATCGCCGCCCGGCCGCCCGGTAGCTCGGAGGACCCGAGCTCTCCGGGCTCGGCATCGGCGAGCGTGCGGACGTTCGGCAGCGGCGACGACAGGGGCATGCCGATCTCGACGTCGACCCGCTCCGGGCCGAACTCGTGATAGCGGCCGAAGGGCGGCCCGGCCGGCTCGGCGCCCATGTCGGCGACACGGTGCGCAATGTTCGGCAGGTGCTCATCGAAGAGCGCCGCGAGGTCCAGCTCCGCCATCGGGCCGCTGACGCGGACGGCGGCGGTCGGCTGCGGGGTCAGCTCGCGGATCTCGGCATCGATCATCGGTTCGGCCTCCTGCAGCTGTGGGGCTCGCTAGACTGGACGTGGACATCATCGCCGAACGGAGCGGGATTGAGCGACAGTCCGGAGGCAGGGCCAACCGACCGCGGTCGGACCGTGCACGGCGAGGTGGCGAACGCCGGCCACCGCGTCCTGGCCCCTGACGACGCCGAGGTCGAGGCCTATCTTGAGCAGGCGCTTCACGCCCCACCACCCACGCGCGTGGCGACCGAGGCGCCGGAGCAGCCCGACACGGTCGCCGTGCTCGACTTCGGAAGCCAGTTCGCCCAGCTCATCGCCCGCCGCGTGCGCGAGCTGAACGTCTACTCCGAGCTCCTCCCGCACGACACGCCGATGGCCGAGCTCGAGCGTCGCGGTGTGCGGGCGGTCATCCTCTCCGGCGGCCCTTCGTCGGTGTACGACGAGGACGCGCCGCGAGCCGATCCGGCCCTCTGGTCCGGCCGGCTGCCGGTCCTCGGCATCTGCTACGGCCTGCAGCTGATGGCGCACGAGCTGGGAGGCGAGGTCGTGCCATCGGCGAAGCGCGAGTACGGGCCGGCCACCGTGAGCGTGTCGGTCGGCGAGAAGCTGTTCGACGGCATCGAGCGCGAGCAGCCGGTGTGGATGAGCCATGGCGACTCGATCATCCGCCCGCCGGAGGGATTCCGCGCCACCGCGCAGACCGACTCGACCCCGTATGCCGGACTGGCCGATGACGGCCGGCATCTCTACGGCATCCAGTTCCACCCCGAGGTGGTGCACACGCCGATCGGGCGCGACGTGCTGCGCAACTTCGTCGTCGGCATCGCGGGCCTGCGGCCGACGTGGACCCCGGCCAACCTGGTGGAGACGACGGTGGCGGAGGTCCGCGATCGCGTCGGCGATGGACACGTCATCTGCGCGCTGTCCGGCGGGGTCGACAGCGCCGTTGCGGCCACGCTCGTGCATCGGGCCATCGGCGATCAGCTGACCTGCATCTACGTCGACCACGGGCTCATGCGGAAGCGCGAGTCGGAGCTGCTGCGCGTCACCTTCGAGCGCGACCTCGGCATGCGGCTGGTCATGGTCGATGCCCGTGATCGGTTCCTGAAGCGCCTGGCCGGCGTCGAGGACCCGGAGCAGAAGCGCCGCATCATCGGCGACGAGTTCATCCGCGTGTTCGAGGAGGAGGCCGCCAAGCTGGGCCAGATCGACTTCCTCACGCAGGGGACGCTGTACCCCGACGTCATCGAGTCGACGACGTCGGAGACGAAGACGGCGCAGAAGATCAAGACCCATCACAACGTCGGTGGCCTGCCCTCGGACCTGAGGTTCCAGCTCATCGAGCCGCTGCGCTACCTCTTCAAGGACGAGGTCCGCGCGGTGGGCGTGGAGCTCGGCCTGCCAGAGGCCATGGTCCAGCGACAGCCGTTCCCCGGCCCCGGGCTCGCGATCCGGATCATCGGCGAGGTGACCGCCGAGCGGCTCGACACCCTGCGGGAGGCCGATTGGATCGTGATCGACGAGATCAAGGCCGCCGGGCTGTATCGGTCCCTGTGGCAGAGCTTCGCGATCCTCACGCCGGTCCGCTCGGTGGGCGTGATGGGCGACGGGCGGACCTACGCCAACGTCGTCGCCGTGCGCGCGGTGACCTCCGACGACGGGATGACCGCCGACTGGGCGCGCCTTCCCTACGAGGTGCTGGCGAAGATCAGCAGCCGCATCGTGAACGAGGTGCCCGGCGTGAACCGGGTCGTCTACGACATCAGCTCGAAGCCTCCCGCCACCATCGAATGGGAGTAGGGATCTCGCCCGTGCGGATCCTCTGGCTCGCCGCGCTCCTGGCGGGCTGCAGCGTGTTCAGCGTCGAGACGCCAGACCCGGCGGCCATCCCCACCGGGTCGATCGAGGCCGAGGGGGTCGAGGCGACAGGACCGATCATCGAGCTGGGCAGCGGCCAGGCGCTGGACACCGGGTGGCGCTATGCGATCTATCCGTCCGATGACGGCTGGTGCACGCAGATCGAGACCGCCCTGGTGACCTCGGCCGGCTGCGGGGATCCCTTCCCGGCAGAAGGGGAGATCCTGGGGGGCGTCACAAGCGGCGCACAGCTCGGAAACGGGGTCACGGCGGTGGAGGGCATGACCGTCGACGAGATCGCGACCGTCTGGATCGTGCTCGAGGACGGCCGGCGGGCACCGGCGCAGCTCATGCCGCTCGACGAGGCGGGCCTCGAGGGCCAGGCATTCTTCCTCATCCTCTCGACCGACGACGTCGTCACGCATGTCCAGGCCGTCGCCCTGAGCGGGGAGATCCTCGACACGTTCGAGTTCCCCTGAGGCACGCGCGGGCCGGACGTAGCATTGGCGGGTGCGGATCGTGTCCCTGCTGCCGTCGGCCACGGAGATCGTCTATGCGCTCGGCCTTGACGAGCAGCTCCTGGGCGTCACCGACGAGTGCGACTGGCCGCATGCCGCGCGGTCCAAGCCGATCGTCGTTCGCTCGCGACAGCCGGCCGGACTGACGCCGGGCGAGATCGATGCCTGGGTCAGCGCCGAGGCGCCCGATGGCGGCCTCTATCGACTCGACGACCGCGCCATCGCCGGGATTGGCCCGGAGCTGATCCTCACCCAGGACCTGTGCCGCGTGTGCGCGGTCCCGACCGGCGACGTCGACGCGGCCCTGGCGCGCATCGGTTGTCCATCCGAGGTCGTGACCCTCGAGCCGCAACGACTTGCCGAGGTCATCGAGTCGGTGGCGCTCGTAGCCACCGCAGCGGGAGCGGCCGACCGCGGACGCGCGCTGGTGACGGAGCTCCGCGGGCGCCTCGACGCGGTGCGGCGGGCGGTGGACGGGCGGCCGCCGGTCCCGACGCTCGTCCTCGAGTGGATGGATCCGCCATTCACCGCCGGTCACTGGGTACCCGACGTCGTCACCGCCGCGGGCGGCTTCGCGCTGATGGGAGATCCCGGAGGGCGATCGCGCGCGACGACGTGGGACGAGATCGCCGCCATCGAGCCCGCGCCGCAGGTCGTGGTGCTCGCTCCGTGCGGAGTGCCGAGCGACGTTGCCTGGGAGCAGGAGGCATTGCTGCCAGCGTCGCTCCGGATCGACCGAACCGTTGCCGTCGACCTGGCGCGCCCCGGCCCGCGTCTGGTCGATGCGGTGGAGGGCCTTGCCGCGGTGCTTCATCCGGGCGTCGGACTCTCCCGGCGCCCGGATGTCGTGCTCGCCCGACCGGCCCTTCGCTAGGGCTCGAACCGGTAGACGGTGTGCCGCTCGACGTCGGTCGCCCAGACCGATCCGAACGCCACCGTGACGTCTCCGCTGCTCGGTGGACCGGCAATCGACTGCACGATCTCGTTCGTGGCCGGGTCAATCTCGGTCAGGAACGCGTCGGGCGCGCGAACCCAGACCGCGTCTGCCGTCGCCCAGACGCCCCCGAGCCGGCCTGACGGAGCGTCGGCCGCGATCTCCGCCACGATCGAGCCGTCTGCCGGGTCGACGCGGGCGATCGTTGGAGCGCCGGGTGCGGGGCGATCTCCGTCGTTGCCGTGAAGGGTCAGCCAGATCGAGTCCGGCCCGACGCTGAGGTTCCATGGCCCCGGGAGCCCGCGGGTGAGCTCCGTCACCTCGCCCGTCCCTGGGTCCACCCTGAGAAGCAGGCCATCCGCCGGTGCGGTTGCCCAGATGGCGTCGAATCCGAACGCGATCGTCCCGACGATGTGGCCGAGCGGGATCGGCGTCACCGATTCGGTGGCCATGTCGATGCGCATCAACGTGTTCGGGCCGAAGCCGTCGGTTCCGATCGCCCAGACAGAGCCGGCACCGACGGCGAGGCGGCCGAAAACCGCGGCGCCCTCGTAGGCCACGGTGCTGACGACGGTGTTGGTCTGTGGGTCGATTCGTACGGCTCCGTCGATCGCGCAGGCCCACACCGCGTCCGGGCCGACCGCGAACCCCTGGCATGCCCGCCCGGGGAGCGGAACGCGAGCGATCTCCTGGTTCGTCGCCGGGTCGACACGCACCATCGCCGGCGAGTCCCGGTCGGGGGCCAGCACCCAGAGCGAACCGAAGCCCTCGGCCGGGAAGTCCGGGCCGTATTCCACCGCCAGCGTCGCCGCCGCGATCTCCTCGATCGCCGCACCCGTCGCGGACTCGCTCGGTGCAACCGAAGCCGACGCGGACGGCGTCGCGACGGGCACCGATCCGGTGGCCGAGGGCTGGGCGGGGCCATCCGCGGCCGGGCTGCACGCGGCGAGGCCGAGAATGAGCGCCAGGCTCGCCGCCCACGTGGGCCGGGCGCTCGCGCCGATGCGTGTGGATGCCATGGATGTCTCCTGCAAGCTGCGGTTCGGGTCGATGGTCCCGCCCGGCGGGGGCTCGCGCATCGGTGAAAGCCCGCCGATCCGATCGGGTTTCCCCCGTAGGCAGGCCCGGACCGCTGTGCCACGATCCGCGCATGACGCAGGCTGTGGCTTCCGTCCCGCGAGGCGCGTTGCCGGCCGTCGTGGCATCCGGCCTGTTCGTCCTGGTGACGCATTACGTTCACGTCGCGGCGGGCGCACCGCTCACGTTCCTCGTGATCGAGACGTGCCTGGCGCTGCTGTTCCTGGTGGCGGGCGCAGTGGCCTGGTATCGCCGCCCGACATCCCGCACCGGACCGATCCTCGTTCTCTCCGGCGTGCTGTGGTCAGCGGGCAGCTACGTGGCGACTGGACTCGTGCCGTGGTGGGTGCTCGGGTTCGCGGTCGAGGGCTGGTACGACCCAGCGCTCGCGTTGCTGGCGCTGACGTTCCCCGCCGATCGGCTCGGCACGTCGGGCCGGGTGGCAATGACGGTCCTGCTGGCGGCGTTCGCCGTGCGCAGCGCCGGCCGCCTGCTTCTTCAGGACCCGCCGCGAACGTATCCGGAGAGCTTTCCGGATGGGCCGACGAACCCGTTCGCCCTCTTCGAGAACCGCGCCGCGTTCGAGGCCGTCGAAGTGGTGGCCAGCGTCGTGATCCTCGCGGCCGTGATCGTGGTGGGAATCCTGGCTGTGCGCCGCCTGCTCCGGAGCCGCTCGCTGACCCGAGCCGTGATCGGCCCCGTCCTCGCCGCCTCCGTGGTCGCGATGTTCTTCGCCGGCGTCGAGGCAGCCGACACCGCCTGGTCAACCGCAGTCGGCACGTCGCTGCTCACCTTTCCGGAGAGCATTCGCGGCGTCACCGATTGGCTCGCTCCGATCGGAAGAGCGATCGTCCCGCTCGCGTTCCTGCTGGCGACGCTGCGGCTCCGATCGGCCAGCGGCCCGCTGCGTGCCGTGGCGGCTCAGCTCGACCGCGGCGACGCGACCGAGGAGACGGACGCTGCGCTGGCCGCGTACATCGAGAACCGCGAGCTCGCCGACCTGCTCCAGCGCCAGCTGGCTGAGCTTCGTGCTTCACGGACGCGCCTCGTCGCGGCGGGGGACGCGGAGCGTCAGCGGATCGAGCGGGCGCTGCACGACGGCGCGCAGCAGCACCTGACCGGCATCGCCATCAGCCTCGAGGAGGCCCGCCGCATGGCGGGGATCCAACCCGCTGCGCTCGTCGAGAAGCTCCAGGAGACGGCGGCTGAGCTGCGGGACGCGATCAACGAGCTTCGTGAGCTGGCCCGAGGCATCCATCCCACGATCCTCGCCGAGGCGGGGCTCGAGCCGGCGTTGGCAACGCTCGCGCGTCGCTCGCCGGTACCGGTCGACCTGCACATCGATCTCGACGGGCGTGTCCCTCAGCCCACAGAGGTCACCGCCTACTACGTCGTCGCGGAAGGCCTCACCAACGTGGCTCGTAGCGCGCGCGCCACCAGGGCGCAGGTGACGGTCGAGCGCCGCGACGGCGGGCTCTCGGTCGGCGTGCGCGACGACGGAGTCGGGGGCGCGGATCCCGGGAAGGGGTCCGGAATCGCAGGGCTTCGCGACCGTGTGCGTGCGTTGAATGGGCACTTCCGGATCGACAGCCCGCCCGGTGCCGGAACCAGCGTCGAGGTCTGGTTGCCGTGCGAGTGATCGTGGCCGACGACTCCGCCGTGATCCGCGAGGGCGTGGTCCGGATCCTCGGCGCCGGAGGTGCCAGCATCGTGGGCCAGGCACGCTCCGCCGACGAGCTGCTGGCGCTCGTCGACGAGCTGGTCCCCGATCTCGCCGTCGTCGACATACGCATGCCGCCCTCGGATACCGCGGGCCTGCGGGCGGCGGTGCGGATCCGTGACGTGTACGGAGGCCGGGTCGGGGTGCTCATGCTGTCCCAGTTCCTCGAGCCCGAGTACGCGCTGACCCTGCTCGCCGGCGGCGCCGGGGGCGTCGGCTACCTCCTGAAGGACCGCATCGCCGACCCCGCCGAGCTGCTGGAGGCAGCGAAGCGCATCGTCGCCGGCGGATCGGCCGTCGATCCCGCCGTCATCGACGAGGTGGTCCGCGGCCGGACGACCCAGGAGCGTCTCGAGGTCCTGACGTCCCGTGAGCGCGATGTCCTGGCGCTCCTCGCCGAGGGTCGCTCCAATCGATCGGTCGCCGATCGCCTGTCGATCTCCGTCAAGACTGTCGAGGCCCAGGTCGCCACGGTCTTCTCGAAGCTCGGCCTCGAGGAGCATCCCGACGACAACCGGCGCGTCATGGCGGTCCTCGCATACTTGGACGGGCGTACCCGGTAGCATTGCCGCTACATGTCCAGCTGGTTCGACAAACTCCTCGAAGAGCTCCAGCGTCGCCAGGAAGAGGCCGACGCGCAGCGCGAGGGCCGCCCGCGCCCTCGGAACGTGACGCCCATGGACGACCAGGCACGGTCGGAACGCACCAACGGGGACGGCGGGGGCCGCGGGTCCGGGCCGATCAAGCGCGGTGCTGGAACCGGCGAGCTTCCGTGGCGCCGATGGCTGGTCATCGGGGGCATCGTCCTCGCCCTGTTCGTGGCGCTCGGGCTGCTCGGCGGCGCGGTGACCCTGATCACCGACGTGATGTGGTACGACGAGCTGGGCCGCCGCGACATCCTCGCCACGCGCCTCTGGGCGCAGATCGCGCTGTTCGCCATCGGCTTCGCCGCCATGCTCGTCCTGGCGCTGGTGAGCATCTGGCTGGCGCGACGCATCGCGCCGCAGGCGCCGGTCCGACGGCTCGGCGACTTCGAGATGCCGGACGCATCCCGCTTCATCGGCATCGGGCTCACGGTCGCGGCCGTCCTGCTCGCGCTCGGCAGCGGTGCTGCCTGGAGCGGCAACTGGGAGACGGTGCTCCTGTTCTTCAATGGCGGCGAGTTCGGCCGGACCGACCCGACGCTCGGCCGCGACGTCGGCTTCTACGTCTTCGGGCTGCCGTTCTGGCGCTTCCTGCTGGGCTGGGGCATGACGACGCTGATCATCGTCGGCATCCTCACGGTGATCACCTACGTGGCGCGGGCCCTGCGCTGGCAGTTCCATCTTTCGGCGCCGGTCCGCGCGCACCTGTCGGTCATCGGCGCGCTCCTGCTGCTGATCATCGCCGCCGGCTACCAGCTCGACATCGCCGAGCTGGCGTACTCGACCCGCGGGTTCGACGGCCGGGCCCAGACGCCGCTCTACACCGACATGAACGCGCAGATGCCGGCCTACGTGATCCTGACCGTCGTCGCGCTGGTCTCGGCGGCGCTGCTCCTGCTCAACACGTGGTTCCGCACGCTGTGGCTCGTGGTCCTGGCCGCCGGGGCATGGCTCGTCCTGTCAGTGGTCGTCGGTGGCCTGTATCCGTCCTTCGTCCAGACCGTGCAGGTCAACCCCAACGAGCTCAACGTCGAGCGCGAGTACCTCCGCAGCCACCTGGACTCGACGCGCGCGGCCTTCGATCTCGACGCGATCGACGTCCGCCGCTTCACCGGCGAGCAGGAGCTGACGCGCGAGCTGTTCGATGCCGAGGAGTCGACGATCGACAATCTGCGGCTGTGGGACTACCGGCCCCTGCTCACCACCTTCGGACAGCAGCAGATCCTGCGCCGCTACTACACCTTCACCGACGTCGACATCGATCGCTACCAGGTCAACGACGAGCGTCGCCAGATCATGCTGAGCGCCCGCGAGCTGGACGTCGAGCTGTTCGGGGACAACAACAGCTGGACGAACGAGCGGCTGGTGTACACCCATGGCTTCGGGATCACCGCCGTCCCGGTCGACGCGGTCACGCCGCAGGGAACGCCCGACTACCTGGTCAGCGGGATCGACACCGAATCGCAGGTGCCGATCGGAGAGCCGCGCATCTACTTCGGCGAATCCACCGATACGTACATCGTGACCGGCACGACGACCGCCGAGTTCGACCATCCACTGGACACCGACACCTCGGGCGAGGCGGGCACGACCACGGTCTGGAGCGGGGATACCGGCGTCGGCATCGACAACATCCTGGCCCGCGCGCTGTTCGCGTTGCGCTTCGGTGACTTCAACCTGCTGATCAGCGGCCAGCTGACCGACGATTCGCAGATCCTGTTCCACCGCAACATCACCGAGCGGGTGCAGGAAGTGGCACCGTTCCTTACGTACGACGCCGACCCGTACCTGGTCTCGGCCGATGAGCGCCTCCTGTGGGTGATGGACGCGTACACGCTGAGCGCGCGATATCCGAGCGCCCAGCCCTTGCCGGCGGGAACACGCTTCGCGGGAGCCAACTACATGCGCAACAGCGTCAAGGTCGTCGTCGACGCCTACACCGGCGAGATGCGCTTCTTCCTCGCCGATCCCGATGAGCCGATCGTCGCCGCCTACGCGCGGATCTTCCCGACCCTGTTCGAGCCGCTCTCGGCGATGCCGGAGGGTCTCGAGGCGCACCTGCGCTACCCCGAGGACCTCTTCACCGCCCAGAACCAGATGTTCCGCCTCTACCACCTGCAGGCGACCGAATCGGGCGCCACCACCTTCTACAACCAGGACGACCGGTGGGCGATCCCCGACGACGTGGTGAAGGGCACGGGCGAGCCGATGGAGCCGTACTACGTGCAGATGCGCATCCCCGGCGAGGACGAAGCGGAGTTCGTCCTCATACAGCCGGTGGTGCCCGAGGGGCGCCAGAACATGATCGCCTGGGTCGCTGCGCGCATGGACCCCGGCGTCTACGGCGAGCGGATCGCGTTCCAGTTCCCGACGCAGACGACCACGCAGGGGCCGGTCCAGATCGAGGCCCGAATCAACCAGGACGACACGATCAGCGAGCAGTTCACGCTGTGGACGAACGCCGGGTCGAGCGTCGTGCGTGGCAACCTGCTCGTGCTGCCCGTCGGCGACGACGGCCTGCTCTACGTGGAGCCGATCTTCCTCCAGGCCGAGGGTGCGCCGTTCCCCGAGTTCGTGCGCGTGATCATGGCCGACGAGCGCCGCGTCGCCTTCGCGGACACCGTCGAGGAGGGGATCGCCCAGCTGCTGGGCGAGGCCGCCCCGCCGGAGCCCGAGCCCGGCCCGGAGCCGCCCGAGCCCGGCGAGTCGCCCGGAGCGTCGCCATCTCCGGAGCCCTCGGCCGGCGAGCTGCCAACCGACGTTGCCGAGCTCGTTGCCGAGGCGAACCGCCTGTACGCCGAGGCGCAGGCCGCGCTCGCCGCCGGCGACCTCGGGACGTACCAGGAACGGGTCGACGACCTCGAGGCCGTCCTCGACGCGCTGGGCGAGCTGACCGGGGAGTAGTCCCGCCGCCCGCTAGACTCGATCGTCTTGGATCTCCTCGTCCTCGGCTCCGGTGGTCGCGAGCACGCGCTCGCCTGGCGACTGGCGCGCGACCCCGGTGTGGGGCGCGTGCGGATTGCGCCGGGCAACGGCGGGACGGCCGCGGTCGCCGAGGCGGTGAGCGATCTCGACATCACCGACCCGATCGCCGTCGCCCGTCACGCGACCCGGGAGCGCTACGACCTCGTCGTCATCGGCCCGGAGGCGCCGCTGGCGAGCGGGGTGGCCGACGAGCTGGTCTCGGCACGGGTGCCCGTCTTCGGCCCCAGCCGTGAGGCCGCGCGGCTCGAGTCGAGCAAGGCGTACGCGAAGCGCCAGATGGAGCGCGCGGGCGTCGCGACGGCGGCGGCCCGCGCCTTCACCGATCCGGAGGCGGCCGTCGCCCACGTGAACGCGGCCGATCGAGCGCCCGTCGTCAAGGCCGATTGGCTCGCCGCGGGCAAGGGGGTCGTCGTTCCGGAGACGCACGAGGAGGCCGAGGCGGCCGTCCGCTCTCTCTTCGCCAGCGTCGCACCGGGGGCGACGATCGTGCTCGAGGAGCGCGTGAGCGGCATCGAGGTCAGTGCCTTCGCGCTCGTCAGCGACTCGACCGTCGTGCCGATCGGGGCTGCCTGCGACTACAAGCGCCTGGGCGACGGCGACACGGGTCCGAACACGGGCGGCATGGGTGCCTACACGCCGGTCCCGTGGTTCGGGGCCGACGCCCTCGAGCGGGCCGCCGCCGAGGTCTTCGAGCCGATCGCGTGGAGGATGGCGCGGGATGGCACGCCGTATCGCGGCGTGCTCTACGCCGGCCTCATGCTCACCGATGGCGGATCGATGGTGCTCGAGTTCAACGCCCGGTTCGGCGACCCCGAGGCGCAGGTCCTGCTGCCGATGCTCGACGGTGAGCTCGCTCGCGCCATGCTCGGGACCGCGGTGGCCGATCGGTCGCTGATGGAGGGCTCGGTGGCGCCGCGCGAGGGCGCCGCCGTGGGCGTCGTCATCGCCTCGGAAGGGTATCCGGACGCGGCCGCCAGCGGGCGCCGGATCGATGGCGCCGAGCCAACCTCGGTGGCGGACGATGGGGCGCGGCTGTGCTTCCACGCCGCGACGCGGCGGACGTCGGGTGGCTTCGAGTCGACCGGCGGCCGGGTCGTCACGTTCGTGGGTCGCGCTCCGACCATCGCAGAGGCCAGCGCGGAGGCCTACGCGGCCGTGGCGGAGTGCACCCTGGATGGCGGCCAGCACCGCGGTGACGTCGCCGCGCGCGAGCTTCCGCCGGAGTCACACGTCGACGATCGGGATCAGCTCCGCAACGAGGCCCGGTGAACGCGGCACTCGCAACGCCAGCTCCTGGGCCTCGGCGCTGTCCCGGCAGTCGATGACATAGAAACCGCCGACGGCTTCCTTGGCCTCGACGAACGGGCCGTCGGTGACGACAGGGGCACCATCGGCCGGGAATCGGATGGCGCGCGCGTGTGCCGGATCGTGCAGGGCCTCGCCCAGCACGAGGGCCCCGCGCTCGCGCAGCATGCTCGAGAACGCGACGTGCGCGTCGACGATGGCGCGTCGCTGCTCCGCCGAGAGCCGGCCAACGGCCTCGGCGTCGTCGTGGAGCAGGAGCAGGAACTTCATTCTGAGGTGCCTCGCTTCGGTGCCCTTTCGAGCTCTGCCCAACGACGAATGGGCAGGCGCCGGATCGACCTGCGTCGCGTGCGTCTCGCGGTGCTGCACAACGTGCGCCAGCGAGCGCAAGGATTCGTCAAGGCTCTGTGCCGGTATCCTTGCCTGACCGATGCCCACCGTCGCCGTCATCTGCGGATCACGCTCCGACCTGCCGACCCTCAAGGGCTGCTTCGACGTGCTCGACAGCTACGAGATCGCCTGGGAGGCATCGGTCATCAGCGCCCACCGCCAGGCCGATGCGCTTCACGGCTACATTGCCGAGGCAGAGTCGAATGGCGTCCAGCTCTTCATCGGCGCCGCCGGGCTCGCCGCCCACCTGCCCGGAGTGATCGCCTCGCTGACGGCCAGGCCGGTGATCGGCATCCCGCTCGACGGCGGCGTCCTCGGCGGTGCGGATGCGCTGTACGCGGTGGTCCAGATGCCCCCGGGCGTCCCGGTCGCGACGGTGGCCATCGGCGGGGCGGGAGCGAAGAATGCCGGGCATCTCGCGGCTCGGATCCTGGCCCTCGGCGACCCCGAGATCGCCGAGCGGGTACGGGCCTTCCGCGCCGACCAGGCGGAGCGGGCCGAGCTGCGCATCGATCCTCGGGCGTGACGTGATCGACCGCTACGCGCTGCCCGAGCTGCGCGAGATCTTCAGCGAGGGACGCAAGCTCGAGCTGTGGTTGCGGATCGAGCTGCTGGCAGTCGAGGCGCTGGCCGAGGCGGGGACCGTGCCGGACGCCGACTGGCGTCGTATCCGCGAGGGCGTCGACGGGGTCGACCCGGATCGGGCCCGGGAGATCGAGCGCGAGTCGCAGCACGACGTCATCGCCTTCCTGCGCTCGGTCACCGAGCGCCTCGGCCCCGAGGGACGGTGGCTGCATCACGGCCTGACGAGCTCCGACGTGCTCGACACTGCCACGGCCGTGGTGCTGCGCGATGCGACCGCGGTGGTCGAGGCCGAGCTGGCGCGGCTGGTCGAGGTCGTACGACGGCTGGCGCTCCAGCATCGCGGCACGCCGATGGTGGGGCGCAGCCACGGGATCCACGCGGAGCCGATCACCCTCGGCTTCAAGGCGGCAGGCTGGTACGCCGAGCTCCAGCGCGACGCGGAGCGGCTGGCGCGCGCTCGGGTCGGCATTGGGGTGGGCACCATCTCAGGTGCGGTCGGCACTCATGCCAACGTGAGCGCCGAGGTCGAGCGGCATGTGCTCGACGGCCTCGGCCTCGCTGCGGACCCGGCACCGACACAGGTGGTGAGCCGCGATCGCCACGCCGAGCTGCTCACCTCGCTCGCCATCCTCGGCGGAAGCCTCGAACGCATCGCGGTCGAGATTCGCCATCTGCAGCGGACCGAGGTGGGCGAGGCATTCGAGCCGTTCGGCTCGGGCCAGCAGGGCTCGAGCGCCATGCCTCACAAGCGGAACCCGATCCTTGCCGAGCGGGTGACGGGGATGGCGCGGCTGCTGCGCGGCGACGCGATCATCGGCCTCGAGAACATGGCCCTGTGGCACGAGCGCGACATCAGCCATTCGAGCGCCGAGCGATTCGTCTTCGAGCGCGCACTAGGGGTCGCCGCGTATGCGACGCGCACGATGGCCGACATCCTCGACGGCCTCGACGTCGACGCGGAGCGGATGCGCGCCAACCTGGAGCAGACGGGCGGGATGGTGTACTCGGAGGCGCTGCTGCTGGCGATGGTCGCCAAGGGGGCCGAGCGGGAGACCGCGTATCGCCTGGTCCAGGGCGCCGCGAAGCGAACGTGGGCCGGGGAGACGTCCTTCCGCGATGCCCTCCTCGCGGACCGCGGGGTCGCCGAGTGGCTGTCGCCATCTGAGGTCGACGAGGCAATGGATCTGGATCACCATCTCGCCGGGATCGAGGGCACCTATCGCGCCCTCGACCTGGACGAGTCGTAGGCCCGTCCATCGTGCGCGACTGGCCACGAGCCTTCGCCGGCGCTGCCGCGCATGTTGCCGATCGACCGTCGCTGTGGCTGCCGGGAGGCCTTGCCTGGGTGCTCACCACCGGGTGGCTGGCGCTCGTCCTCGGCGTGGCGCGCGCACCGACGCTGGCCGAGCTCACGTTCTTCGGCGCTGGCTTCTTCACCTCGGGAGCGTGGCCATGGAACCTCGTGGCGCTCGTCTCGGCGGGCTGGGTGGCGGTCATGGCTGCGGCCGCGCTGGTCGCCGCGGCGGAGGCGCTCCTGCTGCGCCCGACGACCGCGCGACCGAGGGATGCCGCGAGGATCCTGGTCGTGTCCCTGATCTGCGCGCTGCCCGCCGCCTTCGCCCTGATCGCGCTGGCAGTCGGGATCGCCGCCGTGGCCCCCGCCGAGTTCACCTCGCCGCAGGACGGCGGCGGAACGCTGGTTCGCGTCGCGATGGGCGTGATGCCGCTCATCGTCCTGGCCGTGGTCGCCTCGCTCGTCGGCTCGGCCCTGCACGCGGCAGCCGCTCGGCGCGCGGTGCGCGAAAGCTCGGTGTTCGAGTCGCTGCGCACCGCCCCGGCGACGCTGGCCCGCGGTGGTATCGCATCGCTGCTGCAGGTCGCCGTCCTGGCGCTCATCAGGGCTGGATACCTGGTGGTCGCGGCGCTGCTCCTGCGCGTCCTGTGGGACCCGATCGGCGCTCGAATCGGCGCGGGCGGATTCGACCCCGCGGCCGCATTCCTGCTGGTAGGCTTCGTGGCGATCTGGCTCTGCCTCGTCCTCGGTGGCGGCGCGCTCCAGGCGATTGGATCGGTCTCGTGGACGAGCGTCCTCGAGATGCCTCCTGCCGAGCCGATGCCGGGTCCCACCGGCCTGGAGACGCCCGCGCGACCGTGAATCCCGATCTCTCCCTCGACACCGAGCTCAGCCTTGCCCTGCGCCTGACGGTGGGCCTCGTGCTGGGGGCGATCATCGGCCTCGAGCGTGAGCTGCACCGCACTCCGGCGGGGTTCCGCACCCACAGCACGGTGGCGCTCGGCTCCGCGCTGTTCACCATCGTCAGCGCGTACGGGTTCAGTGGCGCGATCGTCGATCCGACGCGGATCGCCGCCCAGATCGTGACGGGCATCGGATTCATCGGGGCGGGGACGATCCTCCACTACCGCGGCCAGATCCGCGGTCTGACCACGGCGGCCAGCCTATGGGCGGTCGCGGCGATCGGCATGGCGGCGGGGGCTGGGCTGTTCCTGATGGCCATCATCGGGACCGTCCTCATCCTTGTCGTGCTCTCCCTGTTCGACCGGGTCGAGGGGTTCGCGCGGCGCCGCCTGAATCTGCCACCCGACCAGTACGACCTCTCCGAAGGTGAACAGCCCAATGAAGGCAAGAGCGAGGAACTGTCGTGACATTGACCAGCACCCACATCGAGGGACTCCCCCTGATCCATCGCGGCAAGGTGCGCGAGACCTACGAGGTCGATGATCGTCATCTGCTCCTTGTCGCCACCGATCGGCTCTCCGCCTTCGACGTGGTGTTCGACCAGCCGATTCCCGACAAGGGCGCCGTTCTCACCCGCCTCTCGGCATGGTGGTTCGAGGAGCTGCGCGCTCTCGGCCGTTCGCACTTCGTCAGCGCCGATCCGGGCGACCTGCCGCAGGCGGCCCGGACACCCGAGCTGGCGCCACGCTCCATGCTCGTTCGGCGGGCGGAGCGCGTCGACGCCGAGTGCGTCGTGCGCGGATACCTCGCCGGCTCCGGCTGGGCCGAGTATCAGCGCACCGGTGCTGTGTGCGGGCACCCCCTGCCGGAAGGGCTGCGCGAGGCCGAACGGCTGCCTGAGCCGATCTTCACGCCGTCGACCAAGGCCGAGGTCGGGCACGACGAGAACATCTCGCGCGAGCAGCTGGCCGACCTGGTGGGAGGCGGCCTCGCCCGGGAGCTCGAGGAGCGTTCGATCGCCCTCTACCTCGAGGGCGCACGGCGAGCCGAGTCGGTTGGCTTGATCCTGGCCGACACGAAGTTCGAGTTCGGCTTCATCGACGGCGCACTGGCCGTCATCGACGAGGTCCTGACGCCCGACTCGTCGCGCTTCTGGGACCTCGAGCGCTACGCGCCGGGGTCGAGCCCGGTCAGCTTCGACAAGCAGTTCGTTCGCGACTTCGTTGCCGCCACCGGATGGAACAAGGAGCCGCCGGCGCCGACCCTTCCCGACGAGGTGATCGGTGGCACGCGCGACCGGTACGTGGCCGCCTACGAGCGGCTCACCGGGCGTTCGTGGGCCTGACGATGCGCTGGCTGGCGGAAGTCCGCGTCGCGCTGCGCCCGGGCATCGCCGATCCCGAGGGCACCACCATCGCGGCCGCGCTTCGCTCGCTCGGGTATCCGGGCGTCGACGGCGTCCGCAGCGGCAAGCTCCTCCAGATCGGCTTCGACGCCGAGGACCGTGAGGCGGCCGAGCGGCAGGTCGCCGAGATGTGCCGGCGCCTCCTCGCCAATCCGGTGATGGAGATCGCCACGTGGGAGCTCACCGCCGATCGGCCCACGGACGTCGGGGTAAACGCGCGGTGACGCTCGTCGCACATCGGCCCAACGTCGCGGTCGTCGTCTTCCCCGGCACGTGGAGCGAACGCGACTTCGCCCACGTGGCGAGCGACGTCCTCGGCTGGGACGTTCGGCTCGTGTGGCACACCGAGACCGCGCTCCACGACGCCGATGCGGTCGTCCTGCCCGGCGGCTTTGCCCATGGCGACCACCTGAGGACCGGCGCGATCGCCCGCTTCTCGCCGATCATGGCCGCGGTGACGGCGTTCGCCGATGCCGGCGGAGCCGTCATCGGCTCCTGCAACGGCTTCCAGGTGCTGACTGAAGCGGGCATGCTGCCCGGCGCGCTCATGCGCAACGACCACCTCGAGTTCCGATGCGACTGGCAGACGCTCCGCGTCGAGCATCCGGATGCCTCCCCGGCGTGGCTCGGCGACCTGGCCGACGGCGATCTCATCAGCCTTCCGATCAGCCACGGCGAGGGCCGGTACATCGCCGACCCCGCGACGCTGGACGAGCTTGAATCCGAGGGCCGCGTTGTCCTCCGCTACGTCGACGCCGATGGCAGGGACGTCCCCGAGGCGAATCCCAACGGGTCGGAGCGCGGAATCGCCGGCATCGTCAACCCGGCGGGCAACGTGCTCGGCCTCATGCCGCACCCCGAGCGCGCCTCGGAAACGGAGGTGGGCGGTGCCGACGGCCTGCACCTCTTCCGATCGTTGGATCGCTGGTTGCAGGCACGGCCGGTGGCGGCTGAGCGTCGGCTATGATCGGCCACGGACGTTCCCAGACCTCGCCCGCAGGAGGCGCAGAGCATGGACAACGACGAGCGGGATCGGCGCGACGAGCCGGAGCGGGATGCGGCAGCCGACGACCAGCTGAGCCCGGACGAGGAGCAATCGGCACCGGCGGAGCCATCGGCGTCCGACGAGCCACCTGCCCCTGAGCCGGTCGCGCCCGACGAGCCAGTGGCAGCCGTCGAGCCATCGGCGCCCGAAGAGGCTTCGGTCTCCGCGTCCGAGATCGAGAGCTGGCCGAGCCAGGACGCGGCAGCCGATGTGACCGCGTCTCAGCCGACCGAGGTGCCGCCCGTCGACAGCTCGACCGTCGAGGCATGGCCAACCGAGCCGCCCGTGGCGGGATCCGGTGGCCCGGACACGTGGCCGACGACCCCGCCAGAGATGGGTGGCGAGCCGATCCTCGAGCCCGAGGCCGCCAGTCCACCGCCGAGCGAAGTCGAGGCGTATGCGGCGCCGGTCGCGGCAGCTGCGGGCGAGCCCTCGGCCGCCGAGCCGGTGGCCGAGCCTGACAGGCCGTATGCGCCGGCTGCCGCAGCCGCGGGCGCAGCCGCGGTCGAACCGCTGCCCGTGACGCCGGAGCCTGCTGCCGACGAGGGCATCGAGGGCGAGGCCGTCGCAGCAGGGGCTGCCGTCGCCAGCGCCGGCACGGCCGAGAGCACCCTCTGCCCCCGGTGCGGCACAGAGAACCAGCCCGGCCTCTCGTTCTGCCGGAGCTGCGGGCAGCGTCTCGTGGCGGCCGGCGTGGCCACCACGGTCGACCGACCCGTGGCACCCGAAGGGACGCAGGCCTGCCCGCGGTGCGGAACACACAACCGGGCAGGAGTTGCCTTCTGCCAGAACTGTGGCGCGAACCTGCGCGGCACCTCCGCGGGGTACGTCCCCCCGGCCGTCGCCGGCGCCGCCACGGCGACCGCCGACGCCTCCGCCCGGAGCGGGGCCGTGCTCGGCCCGGTCGTGCTGATCATCGGCATCGTGGGGCTGGTGACCGGCTATCTGCTCCCGTTCGCCTACGGCACCGGGTCGCTGTACGAGCGCGCGTTCGGGGCCGACGGGTACGGCGTGGCATTCTGGACCGCCTATCCCGAAGGCGCCGGCCTGGCCGATGCGGCGTACTTCGGGCTCGCCGCCGGCGTCCCGATCCTCGCCGTGCTGCTGCTCGGCCTCGCCATCGGCGGCTTCATGCGCGCGCGGCCCGGACCGATCCAGACCGTTGGCCTCGTGATCGCGCTGGTGTGGAGCGTCGGGCTGGCCGTGCTGTTCGTCGTCGTCGAGCTGATCGGCGGCTGGGACGGCGACATCGTCGGGCTGCTGCGGGTGCTCACGCCGGCCGGGATCATCCTCTTCCTGGCCTCGCTCATCATCGTCATCGGCACCCTGACCCGGTTCGGGCGCAGCTGACCGATGGCCATGCTTCGCTATTGCCGGAACTGCGGGACCGAGGTCGACGAGACGGTCGTGTTCTGCCCGACCTGCGGCCAGTCGATCGACCAGGCGGCGGAGACCGAGGCGGAGCCCGAGATGCCACCGGCCCCGGCCTGGCCGGAACCGGAGACCCAGGCCCCACCATCGGCCGACCCCGCGACCCAGGAATGGGCGGATCCGGACGCCGGAACCGCGGCGGACGCGCCGCCACCCACAGCGGACGCGCCGCCACCGGCCGCTGCCGCCGCACCGGTGCAGCCGCAGGAACCCGGTGCCGCGCCACCGTCTGCCGCCGGAAGCCAGCTGCCGTTCACGGCTCCGGTGACGCTCTCCGGCTGGCTCATCGGCGGTGGAGCCGCCGTCGGCGCGCTCGGCGCGCTGGTCGGCCTCCTCGACGGGTCCGCCAACCTGATCGAGATCCTCCTCCTCGTCGTGCTGCTCGGCATCGCGGCCTCGGTCTTTGCCGCGAGTGTCATGCCGGCGATACCGCATCTGC
Organism: uncultured Chloroflexia bacterium; assembly: GCA_963828485.1. GTDB lineage: Bacteria > Chloroflexota > Limnocylindria > QHBO01 > QHBO01 > JACDBZ01. The sequence goes on along the minus strand of CAWHEV010000009.1, from coordinate 349,892 downwards.
GCCTGGCGACACTGGTCGTCGTGCTGGTCGGCTTCGGGGTTGCGCTCGACCGAATCGGCTTCGGCGGAGGCGGCGCTGCCACGCTCCTCATCTTCCTCGGGACCGCGGCTGCCGGCATCGGCGGCATCATCCTCGAGCTCGGACGCGACCAGCCTCTCGGGGGCGCGTAGCCGTCGCATGACCCTCGCGCCCCCGCCCGCCGAGCAGCGTCACGGGCTCACCGAATCCGAGCTCGACCTGGTCACCGGATCCCTGGGCCGCACCCCGAACGAGGTCGAGCTCGGGATGTTCGGCGCGATGTGGTCGGAGCATTGCGCGTACAAGCACTCGCGGCTTCTGCTCGGCCGGCTCCCGAAGGAGGGCCGGCGGGTGCTCGTCGGGCCAGGCGAGAACGCCGGCGTGCTCGACATCGGTGACGGCCTGGCCGTCGTCTTCAAGGTCGAGTCGCACAATCATCCGAGCGCCGTCGAGCCCTACCAGGGCGCCGCCACGGGCGTCGGCGGCATCATCCGCGACGTCTTCACCATGGGCGCGCGGCCGATCGCGCTGCTCAACTCGCTGCGGTTCGGCCCGCTCGATGCCGACGAATGGACCGATGCCGAATCGGCCACCCGGAACCGCTACCTCTTCGGTGGTGTCGTCGGTGGGATTGCCGGCTACGGGAACTGCATCGGCATCCCGGACGTTGGTGGCGAGATCGCGTTCGACCCCTCCTACTCGGGCAACCCCCTGGTCAACGCCATGTGCGTCGGCATCGCTCGCCACGACGAGGTCACGCTGGCGCGCGCCGCGGGCATCGGAAGCGTGCTGCTGCTCGTCGGCGCCTCGACCGGCCGCGACGGCATCCAGGGCGCGTCGTTCGCATCGGCCACCCTCGGCGACGACCGCGACGAGCGGCGTCCCGCCGTGCAGGTCGGCAACCCGTTCCTGGAGAAGCTGCTGATGGAGGCGTGCCTGGAGCTCGCCGGGCGCGACGGCGTGGTGGCCATGCAGGATCTCGGCGCGGCGGGCCTCACCTGCGCCCTCGCCGAGCTCACCGCTCGCGGCGGGGTGGGGGCGGAGGTCGATCTCGATGCGGTGCCACGGCGCGAACCGGGCATGACGGCGTACGAGGTGCTGCTGTCCGAGTCGCAGGAACGCATGCTCGTCGTTCTGCGACCCGAGGCGGTGGCCGAGGCGCGCGCGGTCTTCGAGCGCTTCGAGCTGACGGCCGCCGAGATCGGCACGATCACCGCCGACCCGACGATTCGCGCCCACGCCGGCGGCGAGCTCGTGTGTGCGGTGCCCGGTCGCGCGCTGGCCGACGACGCGCCGCGCTATCCGATCTCGGGCGTCGGTGCTCCGGCATCGCCTGACGACCTCGACTCGATCGCGGCGCATCCCCCGACCGAGCGTGACCTTCTCGAGCTTCTGGCATCGCCGAACGTCCGCGATCGCAAGCCGATCTGGCAGCGATACGACCATATGAACGGCACGAACACCCTGGTCGGTCCCGGCGCGGGTGATGCGGCGCTGCTGCGCATCAAGGGCACGCCGCGAGCGCTGGTCCTCGCGATCGACGGACCCGGTCCCGCCCGTATCGGCGCGCTGGACCCGTACCTTGCCGGAGCGTCCGCGACCGTCGAAGGCGCCATGAACGTCGCCTGCGCCGGCGCCGAGCCGATCGGCATCACCGACTGCCTCAACTTTGGCTCACCCGAGACCGATCTCGGTGCGTGGCAGCTCGAGCGCGCCATCGATGGCATCGCCGACGCGTGCGCCGCCCTGGATCTGCCGGTCGTGTCGGGCAACGTCAGCCTCTACAACGAGACACCCGGCGGCCCCATCCTTCCGACGCCGGTCGTCGGCACCGTCGGCCTCATCGAGGATCGGGCGGTCGCCATGTCCATGCGGTGGCGCGAGGGTGACGAGCTGTGGCTGATCGGCGAGCCGGGCGACGATGCCGACGCGCTCGCCGCATCGGAGCGCGCGTGGCGCGCCGGCCGCCGGGGTGGACGGGCCGTGCTGGACCTGGAGGCCGCGGCACGGGTGGTCGCGGTCCTCCCGCGCCTCGCGCGTCATCGGCTGATCCGAGCGGCCCACGACCTGTCGACCGGTGGCCTTGGCGTGGCGCTGGCACGCATGGCCATCGCATCGGAGTGTGGCGCGCGAGTGATCGTGGATGCGCCGCTGCCGACGGCCGCGCTCTTCGGCGAGCGAGCCGGTCGGGCGATCGTGGCCGTGGAGGCGGCGCGCGCCATCGAGCTCGAGGCCGCCCTGGAGGCGGCGCGCGTTCCCGGGCGCCGCATCGGGGTCGCCGTGAACGCGGGCCTGGAGATCCGCCTCGGATCGTCGACGCTGCGGCTCGACGTGCCGGAGCTGGAATCCGCCTACCGAACCGCCTTCTAGGCAGCCTTCGCGCGCGTCGACGGCGCGGCGATTCCTATCGTCGGCCGTTCGACGGACGGGTGCTCGTGGAGTCGCCGATGCCAAGCGCGGCGACGATCGGGTCTTCGCCGAGGTCGACATGAACGCGGCGTGGCGCGCGAGCGTCGGTTGGCTGCGCCGGTGCCCGCTTGCGGCGTCGGGCGCGCACGGCCGCGGCGGCCACCAGCGCCAGGCCGACCGTGCCCAACGCGCCGACCACGGTCAGCTCGAGCGGGTTCACTGGTTCGCTGCCTGACGCGACCGTGTCGATCGCGCGCGGGGGGCGCGAGTGCGCCGGGCCGGCTTGTCGGCCGGGCGATGCACGTGCGCCGCGCCGTTCGTGTCGACGTGGGTCATGCCGTCCACCGTCCGCTCGTGGAGTCGGTAGACCTCCTCGAGCCCATCGGGCGGCACGGCCTCGGAGTAGATGCTGCAGAAGACCTCCACGACGGCCGGATCGAACTGGGTGCCGGCGTTCTCGCGCAGCTCGCGCAGCGCCTCGGCATGGGCCACGGCCGAGCTGTACGGGCGGTCATGGATCATGGCGTGGTAGGCATCCGCGACCGCGACGATGCGGGCACCGATCGGGATCTCGTTCCCCCGCAGGCCGTGCGGGTAGCCGCCACCGTTGAAGCGCTCGTGGTGGTGGAGCACGACCGGGATCGCCTCCCGAAGGCTCGACGCCTGCTCGAGGATCACCTGGCCGATGCGCGGGTGCTGGCCGATGGTCTGCCACTCGCCATCCGTGAGCGAGGATGGCTTGTCGAGGATCTCATCCGGGATGGCGATCTTGCCGAGATCGTGGAGCAGCGACGCGACCCGGATGCGCTCGATCTCCTCGCGAGGCAGGCCCATCTCGAGCGCCAGGCCCGTGGCCAGCGAGGCGATCATGTCCGAGGGCCGGCCGCGGTGATGTGGCTGCGGCGCCAGCACCGAGGCGAGTGCCTGGGTCGCCGTGTCGCTCGCCCATCTGCCGATGGCTGTCGCCTGCGCCCGATGCGCCGCCGAGATGGGCGCCCGGCGGACGGGCGCCTCTTCGTCCAGCTCGCGGTACAGGTACGTGCGGTTGCGGCCGAGCGACTTGGCCGCGTACATGGCCGCGTCCGCTCGGTCGACGAGCATGTCGAGCTGAAGCTGCGACCCGACCCCGCCGGCGATGCCGATGCTGATCGTGGTCCTGATGGTCTGGTCGCCGGCGATGCGCATCGGCCCGGCCGCGACGAGGTTGCGCAGCTTCTCGGCCAGCCCGACCGCGTCCTCGGGGGTCGTCTCGGGCAGGATGAGCATGAACTCCTCGCCGCCGTAGCGTCCGAACGCGTCGCTGGCTCGTACCGATCCGCTCAGGAGCCGCGCCACCTGTCGCAGCACCGCGTCACCGGAGTTGTGCCCGTGCATGTCGTTGATGGGCTTGAAGCGGTCGATATCGATGAAGGCGACGCTCAGCGGCTGGTAGTGGCGCGTGGCGCGCTCGATCTCGGCGTGGAGGACGGTCAGCAGCGTCTCGCGGTTGGCGACCCCGGTCAACCGGTCGTGCGTGGCGCGCTGCTCGGTGAGCAGAAACGTGCCCGCGGCCTCGTTGAAGGCGCGGGCAAGTCGGCGCTCGGCGGGGATGCCTCCCTCGCGAAGCTGAATCGGCGTCTCGGTCTCGAGCGTGCGCTCCAGGGCACGTGCGATCCGGTTGAGGCGCCAGCCGACGTAGCTCCACGCCAGCAGGGCCATGGTCGTCATGCCCGCCACGGCCGCCACCGCCGCCGCCCCGGTCAGGAGCAGGCGGTCTTCCGGCGACGCCTGCGCGCCAACGGAGATCCAGATGATGAGGGCGGCTGCCACGGCCATCGGAGCCAGGAACCCGACGGCGCGGACCAAGGTGAGCACCTGCAGAGAATGCGGGTTGGGGTACCCGTTCGGCCATGGCCCGATCGTCCCGCGTTGCGCCTCCGCAACCTCGACCAACGCGCCGTCCGGGCCGTTGTGCGGTCTGCTGCAGTACCCCGACGGTACCTTCTGCCGGCTCGGCGTCGCGGCCGATGTTGGCCCCCTCCGCGCGGCTATGATGGCCCCGTGCCCGGCCAGCGCCGACCCGCCTGAACCGCCCCGTGCGAGCCCCCATCCACCTGCCGCACCGCTCTGGCGAGGCGCTACCCATCTACCAGCCCCATGGTCCCCGCGAGGAGTGCGGCGTGGTCGGCGTCTGGTCGCCCGGCGCTCCGATCGCGCGCCTGACGTTTCTCGGCCTGCACGCCCTCCAGCACCGCGGCCAGGAGTCGGCCGGCATCGCGGTCAGCGACGGCGAGCGCCAGACGCTCCACAAGCGCCTCGGACTCGTGAGCAGCGTCTTCGACGAGGAGACGCTCCAGCGCCTCGAGGAGGGGGACGGCGGACGCCAGCCGCGTGCGGCGATCGGCCACACGCGCTACAGCACGACAGGTTCGAACACCCTGCCCAACGTGCAGCCCGTCTACGCGCGGACCGATCGTGGCGAGGTCATGCTCGGTCACAACGGCAACCTCACCAACGGGCGGTGGCTGCGCGACGAGCTCTCCGAGCAGGGCGTCGAGTTCATCACCGCCTCGGACACCGAGGTCCTCACCAAGCTCATCGCCCATGCGCCGGGGCGGACGTGGGCGCAGCGCGTGGATCACGCGTTTCACCGGGCCACCGGCGCGTACACGTTCACGATGCTCACCGACGACGCGCTCGTTGCGGCCCGCGACCCGATCGGCTTCCGGCCGCTGGCCCTGGGGCGGCTCCCGAACGGTGGATGGGCCGTCGCGTCCGAGAGCGCCGCGCTGGATGCGATGGGCGCGCAGTTCGTCCGCGACGTCGAGGCGGGCGAGGTCCTGACCATCAACGAGGCCGGGGTCGACTCGTTCCGCTCGACGCAGGCCGCTCCCGAACGTGAGCGCCTGTGCGTCTTCGAGTACGTCTACCTCGCGCGACCCGACAGCGTCATCGCCGGGCGTCTGCTGTACGAGGCGCGGCTCGAGATGGGCCGCGTGCTGGCCCGCGAGCAGCCGGCCGATGCGGACCTCGTCATCGCGGTGCCCGACTCGGCCATCCCGGCCGCCATCGGCTACGCGGAGGAGGCGGGACTGCCGTACCGCGAGGGCCTCATCAAGTCGCGCTATGTCGGCCGCACCTTCATCCAGCCGGCGCAGACCAGCCGAGAGGAGGCCGTTCGCCTCAAGTTCAACCCGCTGCCGGAGCTGCTGCGCAACAAGCGGGTCGTGGTCGTCGACGACTCGATCGTGCGCGGCACGACCACCGGGCCGATCGTGGCCCTGCTGCGCCGAGCGGGCGCGGCCGAGGTCCACGTTCGGATCCACTCGCCCGAGATGCGCCACCCGTGCTACATGGGCGTCGATACCGGGCGCCGTGACGAGCTCATCGCCGCCACCCACACGACCGACGAGATTCGGCGAGCCATCGGCGCCGATACGCTCGGATACCTGTCCAAGGAAGGCCTGCTCGCGGCGGTCGGCAACCGTGGCGACGGCGGTCACTGCACCGCGTGCTTCGACGGCGCATACCCGACCGACGTGCCGCTCGAGCTCGACAAGCTGGCGATGGAGCGGCGCTGAGGACGTGGCGCGCACGTATCGCGAGGCCGGGGTGGACGTCGACGAGGCGGCACGGGCCATCGAGCGCATCGGTCGCGCCGCGGCCGCGACCCTGACGCCCGCGGTCCTGGGCGGCGTCGGAGGGTTCGGCGGGCTCTTCCGCTTCGACCCGTCGACCCATCCGGACCCGGTCCTGGTCAGCAGCACCGACGGCGTGGGCACGAAGCTCAAGGTCGCGCTGGGCCTCGGACGCCACGACACCGTCGGCATCGACCTCGTCAATGCCTGCCTCGGCGACATCGTCGTCACCGGTGCCGACCCGCTCTTCTTCCTCGACTACCTGGGTCTCGGAAACCTGCGGGCCGAGGTCGTCGACGAGATCGTGGGCGGCGTGGCTGCCGGCTGCGCGGCTGCCGGCATCCCTCTCATCGGTGGCGAGACGGCCCAGATGCCGGACATCTACTCGGGCGACGACTTCGACCTCGTCGGCTTCGCCGTCGGCGTCGTGGCCCGTGCCGACCTGATCGACGGCTCGGCGACGCGTGCCGGCGATGCGCTCATCGGCCTGCCGTCGAGCGGTCTCCACACGAACGGCTACAGCCTCGCTCGGCGCGTTCTGCCAGAGTCGACCTGGTCGGCGTCGATGCCCGACAACGGCCGGACCATCGGCGAGGCGCTGCTCGAGATCCATCGGTCGTACCTCGACGACGTCCGTGCGCTTCGCCGCGCGCTGCGAGCGGCCGGCGACGACATCCGGGCGCTGGCGCACATCACCGGCGGAGGATGGGAGGGCAACGTGCCGCGCACGCTCCCCGACGGGCTCGGCGTGGAGGTCGAAACCGGCTCGTGGCCGGTGCCGGGGATCTTCACCCTCATCCAGGGGCGTGGTGACATCGCCGATGAAGAGATGGTGCGCACCTTCAATCTCGGCATCGGCATGACCGCGATCGTCGATGAGCCACTGACCGATGCGGCTCTCGCCGCCGTTCCCGAGGCCCGCCGCATCGGTCGTGTGATCGAGGTGCCGACGGGGGAGCCTCGCGTCCGATTCGTCTGACGTCGCGTCGAGCGCGATGACCTCCCGCTCGGCACCCGCCCTCGGCGTCCTTGTCTCGGGGCGCGGGTCGAATCTCGAGGCGGTCCTCGACGCGGGCATCGAGGTCGCCGTCGTGATCAGCAATCGGCCGGCCGTTCGCGCGCTGGAGGTCGCCTCGAGGTACGGGGTCCCCTCGATCGTGCTTCGAAGGGCGGACTTCGCCGATGCGGGTGCGCGGGATGGCGCGATCGGCCGAGCCCTGACCGATGTGGGCGTCACCCTGAGCCTCCTGGCGGGCTACGACCAGCTGCTCCGACCCGCCTACTTCGAGGCGTTCGCCGGCCGCACGATCAACATCCACCCCTCGCTGCTCCCGGCGCACGGTGGGGCGGGGATGATGGGGCTGGCGGTGCACCGGTCGGTGCTCGACGCCGGCGAGGCCGAGAGCGGGTGCACCGTCCACGAGGTGACGACCGAGCTCGATGCCGGCCCGATCGTGGCCCAGGCGCGCGTGCCGGTGCTTCCGGGGGACGATGTCGAGACGCTCGCCGCGCGCGTGCTCGAGGAGGAGCATCGGTTGCTGGTGGCGGCGCTGGCGCGCCTGCTGGCTTCCTGAGGCCGACCGTGGCCGTCGGGGCCCATCGGCCGATCGCGTGCTAGCATGACCGACGGCGCCGAGCGCCGAATCCCCGCAATGTGAGGCCACCGACAGGTAGATGGACGCGATTCTCGAACCGATCGGCGAGTTCTGGAACGGATTCCTGGAGAACCCGATCGTGCAGCTGGCGAGCCAGCTGATCGTCATCTACGTCGTGCTGCTGTGGCTCGGGACCGCCTACTGGGCATTCCGCGACATGCAGGCCCGCACCGAGAACCCGATCCTGCCCTACTTCTCGGCCGCGCTCATCATCTTCTTCACGCCGCTGCTCTTCGTCTTCGCCGTGATCCTCTACCTGATCGTGCGGCCGCGCGAGTCGCTGGCGGAGGTGTACGAGCGCTCGCTCGCCGAGGAGAGCCTCCTGGCCGAGGTCGAGCGCAACGCGCTCTGCCCGGTGTGCCGCGACCGCGTCGACGCCGATTGGATCGTATGTCCGAACTGCCGCACGCGCCTGCACCGCGTCTGCCCGTCGTGCAACCGGCTGGCCGAGCCGCACTGGCCGCTGTGCGCCTACTGCGGACGTGACCTCGATCATGGCCCGCAGCGTGCGGGCGGGCGCCAGCGGACGCCTCAGCCGGCACCGGCAGCGCCCGCCGGCGGCGAGCCGGCCTTCGGCCAGGCGCCGGCTGACGCGACGGCCGATCATGGCCGTCTGAGCGAGGCGCCGAACACCTGACCGGATCGCCGATGGAGCCGAGCGAGCTCCAGGGACCCGAGGCGCTTCCCACAGGTCCGCATCCGACGCTTGGCCCGGTGACGCCGGCACTGCCTCGCTGGCCCGGGCCGCTCATGATCGTCGTCGGGCTCGTGGTGAGCCTCTTCGCGCTGAGCGCCGCCTCGCTCGTGATCACCGGCCAGCTCGCCGTTGATGCCCTGCCCATCATCCCGTTGGCCATCGCGGGCGCGACGCTCTTTGGCGCGGGCCTCACCTACAGCGCGGTGCGCCAGATCCGGATGCGCCGCGTGCTCGCCCCCGAGCGCTACCGCGGGCCCGGGGCCATCGTGCTGCTGGCGATGGTGCTGCTCATCGCCACCGTCCTCGTCACGCCGTTCAGCCTGGACGCCGAGGCACTGCTCACCGGTGGCGAGTTGAGCCTGCTCGGCGCGATCGTGATCCTGGTATCGACGCCGTTCGCGTTGCTGCTGGTCAGCTGGCTGTTCGTCGCTGTGCCGAACGCGCTTGCCGCACTTCCCGCCTTCCCGGGCCCCGATCCGGGACGCGCCGCGGTCCTCGGCCTCGTCTCGGGCGTGGCCGCCTGGATCGGCTCGACGGCCATCATCGTGATCGCCGGATGGGTCCTCGAGCAGATCGGCCTGCCGCCCGAGCCGGGCACGGCGGAGCTCGCCATCGAACAGGTCGACCCGTGGCTGATCGTGCTGGCCGTCGTCGTGCTCGCGCCGATCGCCGAGGAGGTCTTCTTCCGCGGCGTCGTCTTCAACGCATGGCGGCGTGAGCGCGGCCCGGTCTTCGCCTACGTCGGGTCGTCCGCGCTCTTTGCGGCGATCCACCTGTCGCTCGTCTCTCTCGTGCCGATCTTCGTCCTTGGCCTTGCCCTGGCCTGGGTCTACGAGCGCAGCGGGTACAGCCTGCTCGCGCCGATGGTGCTGCATGCCACGGTCAACGGCATCTCGGTCGGGCTGGCCCTGCTCGTGCGCTTCGACGTGGTGCAGCTGCCCGTCTGAGGTCGGTAACCGGCGGGTAATCGGCCGGTGAGCCCCGGCTGGCTACCGTCGCGGCATGACGACGATACCGGTTCCCGTCCAGATCGACGGTCGCCGCCGCCGACCCGGTGGCCTCGGAATCATCGAGCGGGCGGGGCCCGAGGCGTGTGCTGACGACGAGCTCCTGGCGCTCCTCCTGGGCGGGGGAGCGAGCGCACATCGAACCGCGCGCCGGCTGATCGATCGATTCGGGTCGCTGGTCGGCGTGGCGCGTGCCCATCCCGCGGAGCTGCGAGTCGCGGGTCTGGGCCCCGCCATCGCGCCGCGCATCGCCGCAGCCGCTGAGATCGGCCTGCGCGTGGCCCGCACGCCGCCCGCCGACCCGTGGCTCATCCGAACGCCGACCGACGTGGCGGAACCGCTCGTCGACGCCATGGGCGCGCTCGAGCGCGAGGAGCTGCGCGTGCTGCTCCTGGACACGAAGAACGTCGTGATCGCAGAGCGGACGGTGTACCGCGGCAATCTCGCGGGATCGTCCGTGCGGGTGGGTGAGGTCTACCGCGACGCGGTGCGTGCCTGCGCGGCCGCGATCATCGTCGCCCACAACCATCCGAGCGGCGACACCGCGCCGTCGGGCGAGGACCTGCGCATCACCGGCGAGCTGGCGGAGGCCGGACGCCTGCTCGACATCGAGATGCTCGATCACCTCGTCATCGGGCGCGGCCGGTGGACGAGCCTGCGCGCGTTGGGAGCCCTGGGTGGTCAGCCGCCGGCGTCGATCCGATAGATCTCGCCCGACCTGATGTCGGCGAGGTAGAGCTCGCCGTCGCCAGCCTCGCCGAAGCTGCTGACGCTGAGCCCGCTCTGGAGCACGACGCGCGGCGTGTTGACGCCCGTCGCGTCGGAGCGCAGGCCGAACAGGAGGCCGGTGCAATAGTCGCTGAAGAGGTACCAGCCGGCGAGCCCGTCGATCGCCTCTCCGCGGTACACGTAGCCGCCGGTGACCGAGCATCCGGCGTCGCGACCGTACTCGGCCACGGGCAGGACGAGGCCCTCGGGCGAGCAGTCGGCCACGAAGCAGTGCGACGCCTCCATCGGGTTCCAGCCGAGGTTGGCGCCGGCGTCGGCCACAGGGTCGATGCGGTCGATCTCCTCGTAGGCGTTCTGCCCGACGTCGCCGATCCACAGCAGCCCGCTCTGGCGGTCGAAGCTGAAGCGCCACGGGTTGCGCAGGCCGTAGAGGAAGACCTCCGGCGCACCGGCGGCCCCATCCGCAAAGGGATTGTCCGCCGGAATCGTGTAGGCGCCGTCACCGGGCTCGTTGATGTCGATGCGCAGGACGGAGCCGAGGAGCGTCGTCGCGTCCTGCCCATGACCGTGCGGGTCGCCGCCGGCCCCGCCATCGCCGAGGCCGATGTACAGGAATCCATCGGGACCGAAGGCGAGCTGTCCTCCGTTGTGATTGTTGTAGGGGTCGTCGACGGTCAGGAGCACCCGCTCCGAGGCGGGATCCAGGGACGGCGGCCCGTCGGCGGGCTGGCTGCCGGTCAGCTCGGCGAAGACGGAGTCGCCTCCGCGGTCGGTGTAGTGAACGAAGGCGCGCGGCTGGTCCGGCCAGGCCGGGTGGAGAACCAGGCCGAGCAGTCCCTGCTCCCCGTCGCCGAGCACGCGCGCGGTCAGGTCCACCACGACGGCCGTCGTCCCGCTCGACGGGTCGAGCGCGACCACCCGGCCGGCCCGCTCGTTGACGAGCAGCCAGCCATCCGGCGCGGCGGCGATGCTGATGGGCGAGGCGAAGCCAGACCCGACGGCGGTGAGCGTGAGCGCGGGCGGCTCCTCGCTGATCGGCTCCGGCGTCGGCTCGGGGGTCGCGGTGGGCGCAGCCGATGGACGCGCCGTGTCGGTCGGCTCCGGCGAGTCGGTCGGGCTCGGGCTGGCGGGGGCCGTCGTGGGCAGGCTCGCGGAGGGCGTCGTGCCACCGCACGCGGCCAGCATGCAGGCCACGGCGGCAGCGACGAGCGTTCGTCGTGGCTGCAGCATCGGCGTCATTGTCGCCCGATCTTGTAGGGTTGTCGCTGGGCCATGACCACCATCAAGGAGAGCGTGCGCCGAGCCGCTGCCATCGCGCTGGGCGCCCGCGAGCCCGACGCCGATGCCATCGGCACCCGTCGCACCATCATCATCGAACGCATCGAGCCGCAGCTCGATGGCGGCCGTCATCCGGTCAAGCGCGTCGTGGGCGACCAGCTGCTGGTGACCGCCGACATCTTCGCGGACGGTCACGACCTGCTCGACGCGGCGCTGCTGCTGCGAGCGGACGACGAGCCCGCATGGCGCGAGGCACCGATGCGGCCGATCGATAACGACCGTTGGTCCGGTCACATCGAGGTGGCGCGCAACCGCTGGCACAGCTACGCGATCGAGGCGTGGCGCGACGCCTTCGGCTCCTGGCGCCACGGCCTCGAGCGCAAGGTAGAGGCGAAGGTGGCCGTTCCGGTCGAGATCGAGGAAGGCCGCATCCTGCTCGAGGCGGCCCTCCGGCGCGCCGAGGAGGCCGAGTCGGCGGACGACGTCCGCGAGCTCCGCGCCGCGCTTTCCACGCTGAAGCGGGCACGCTCGGAGGTGACCCGGGTGGCGGCTCTCACCGACGAGGACCTGCTGGCGGCGGTGCGGCGGCACCCGGATCGGCGCTTTGCATCTCGCTCGCCGGAGCTGCCCCTCGTCGTCGACCGGGAGCGCGCTCGCTTCGGGGCGTGGTACGAGCTCTTCCCGCGCTCCCAGGGACGCGATCCGGCCAAGCCACTGGCGACCACGTTCGCGGATGCCGCGTGGCGCCTGCCCGACATCGCGGCCATGGGCTTCGACGTCGTGTACCTCCCGCCGATCCACCCCATCGGCCGCTCCTTCCGCAAGGGACGCAACAACTCGCTCGCCGCGGGGCCCGACGACGTCGGGTCGCCGTACGCGATCGGCTCTCCGGATGGCGGGCATGACACGGTCGCGCCCGAGCTCGGCGGGCTCGAGCAGTTCCTCGCATTCCGCGAGGCGGTCGAGGCGAACGGCATGGAGATGGCGATGGACCTCGCCATCCAGGCATCGCCCGATCATCCGTACGTCGCGAGCCACCCCGAATGGTTCCGTCACTCACCCGACGGGTCGATCAAGTACGCCGAGAACCCGCCGAAGAAATACCAGGACATCTACCCGATCGACTTCGCCGGGGAGGATCCGGCGGGGCGCGAGGAGCTGTGGCGCGAGTGGCTGAGGGTGTTTGCGCTGTGGGTGGAGCGGGGGGTGAGGATCTTCCGCGTCGACAACCCCCACACCAAGCCGATCGCCTTCTGGGCGTGGCTCATCCGCGAGCTTCAGCACGAGCACCCGGACGTGATCCTGCTGTCCGAGGCGTTCACGAAGCCGAAGATGATGCAGCAGCTGGCCAAGGTTGGCTTCACCCAGAGCTACACCTACTTCACCTGGCGCGAGCGGCCGGGTGAGCTGCGCGACTACTTCACCGAGCTGGCACAGGGCGAGATGCGCGAGTACTTCCGGGCCAACGCGTTCACCAACACGCCGGACATCAACCCGCACCACCTCGACCACGGCCGCCCGGCGTTCGTGGTCCGGACCGTGCTCGCGACGACGCTGGCGTCGAACTACGGGATCTACTCCGGGTGGGAGCTGTGCGAGTCGGCACGCCTCGGCGAGCGCGAGGAGTACCTCGACAGCGAGAAGTTCGAGATCCGTGCCCGCGACTGGGAGGCGGCAGGCAACATCAAGCTCCTCATCGGCGAGCTCAACCGCCTTCGCCGTGAGCGACCCGCCCTTCAGCGCTACGACAACCTGCGTTTCCAGGACGCGACGGGCGAGCGGACCCTCTTCTACCGCAAGGCGATGCCGCACGGCAAGGTCGACCCGCTCACCGGCCACCCGAACCGCTGGCGGGACCCGGTGTACGTCGCGGTGAACACCGATCCGACCGTGGCCGAGCGCGCGATCCTGCACCCGGACCTGCCGGCCGTCGGCATCGGGTGGGACGAGCCCTACCGGCTGACGGACCTCATGACCGGCCGCATCACCCGCGAGCTGGGTGCGGACATCCCGGTCGACCTCGATCCGGCAGCCGACCCGTTCCGGATCTTCACCATTGTCCCGTTCGACCGAGGCTGACGATCACCGTGACCGACGTTCCTGCACCGCAGCTGCTGCGTGACGATCCCGAGTGGTACCGGGACGCGATCATCTACCAGCTCCATGTCAAGGCCTTCGACGACGCCTCGGGCGACGGGATGGGAGACTTCGCCGGCCTGGCGCGCCGCCTGGACTACATCGCCGACCTGGGCGTGACCGCGATCTGGCTGCTGCCCTTCTACCCGAGCCCCCTGCGCGACGACGGCTACGACATCGCCGCCTACACGCAGGTCCATCCCGACTACGGCACGCTGCGCGACTTTCGCGTCTTCGTGCGCGAGGCGCACCGGCGCGGCCTGCGCGTCATCACCGAGCTGGTCGTGAATCACACCTCGGACCAGCATCCGTGGTTCCTGGAGGCCCGCTCGAGCCGAACCAGCAAGAAGCGGGACTGGTACGTGTGGAGCGATACCGACCAGCGGTACGCCGACGCGCGGATCATCTTCACCGACACCGAGGCCAGCAACTGGACCTGGGACGCGGAGTCGCAGCAGTACTACTGGCACCGGTTCTTCAGCCACCAGCCCGATCTCAACTACGACAACCCCCAGGTCGTGCGCGCCCTGCAGCGCGTGATGCGGTTCTGGCTCGATCTCGGCGTCGACGGCCTGCGCCTGGATGCCGTTCCCTACCTCGTCGAGCGCGAGGGCACCAACGGCGAGAACCTGCCCGAGACGCACGCGGTGCTACGCCAGCTGCGCGCCGGGCTGGACGGGCGCTACACCGGGCGCATGCTGCTGGCCGAAGCCAACCAGTGGCCGCCCGACGTCCTGCCGTACTTCGGCACGCCGGACGAGCCCGAGTGCCACATGGCGTTCCATTTCCCGTTGATGCCACGCATCTGGATCGCGCTGCGACGAGAGGACCGCTACCCGATCATCGAGATCATGGATCAGACGCCGGAGATCCCCGACGGCGCGCAGTGGGCGCTGTTCCTGCGCAACCACGACGAGCTGACGCTCGAGATGGTGACCGACGAGGAGCGCGACTTCATGTACGCCGAGTACGCGATGGACGCGCGGATGCGGATCAACGTCGGCATCCGGCGGCGCCTCGCACCGCTCGTCGACAACTCGCGCCGCCGGCTCGAGCTGCTCAACTCGCTGCTGTTCAGCATGCGCGGCACCCCGATCATCTACTACGGCGACGAGATCGGCATGGGCGACAACGTCTACCTCGGCGACCGCAACGGCGTCCGCACGCCGATGCAGTGGTCCGGCGATCGCAACGCCAGCTTCAGCCGGGCCGATGTCCACGCGCTGTACGCGCCGCTCGTCGCCGATCCGGTCTACGGCTACCAGGCGGTCAACGTCGAGGCCCAGCAGCGGGTGCCCGGCTCGCTCCTCAACTGGATGAAGCGGCTCATCGGCGTCCGCAAGCAGTACCAGGTCTTCGGACGCGGGACCCTCGAGTTCTGCCATCCGGAGAACCGGCGCGTCCTCGCCTATCTGCGCGAGCACGAGGGAGTCACCGTCCTGTGCGTCGCGAACCTCTCGCGCTTCGCGCAGTACGTGGAGCTCGACCTGTCGCGCTACGCGGGCAGGCAGCCGGTAGAGCTCATCGGACGGGTCCATTTCCCGCGGATCGGCGAGCTGCCGTACCTGCTGACGCTGGGACCGCACGACTTCTACTGGTTCGAGCTGACCGATGGCGGTTGAGGCGGTGCCGGTGGCCGTCCGCCACGCCACCGCGGGCGACGCCGATGCGCTTGGCGGGATCAGCGGACGGGCCTGGCGCGCGACCTATCCGGGCATCGTTCCCCAGGCCGTCCTCGACGAGTGGATCACCGGGGCCTCGGCGAGCTGGCATCGCGCCTTCGAGAACCATCGGCCGGAGGACCCGTGGCGAGGGTGGGTCGCCGAGCGGGGCGGCGCGATCCTCGGCTACGCGACCACC
Organism: uncultured Chloroflexia bacterium; assembly: GCA_963828485.1. GTDB lineage: Bacteria > Chloroflexota > Limnocylindria > QHBO01 > QHBO01 > JACDBZ01. The sequence goes on along the minus strand of CAWHEV010000009.1, from coordinate 334,486 downwards.
TCACCGGCCAAGGACGAGTGGCTGCCGCCGCCGGATGGTGCCGGCGAGCTGACGAACCTGTACCTCGACCCGGACGCCATCGGGTCCGGCGTCGGGCGCCGCCTCTACGAGCACGCGGCGGCCGACCTCCGTGAGCGCGGCTTCAACCCGCTCGTCGTGTGGGCCTTCCGCGACAACCCGCTGGCCCGGCGCTTCTATGAGCGCATGGGGCTCGCCATCGACGTCCCCGACCACGACTGGGTCCTCGGCGGCGTCCCATGCCCGATCGTTCGCTACCGCCTCGACTGGCCGGCCCACGAGCCGGCATGACCCCGGACGAGCTGGCGTCCGCGCGCTGGTTCCGCGCGAAGCAGCGGCCCATCGCATCGGTCACCGAGTTCGACGCAGCGCCGATCGGCCCGGGCTCGCTCGTGGTGCTCGAGGTCGGCTTCGCGGATGGCGGTGAGCCGGAGCGCTACCTGGCGCCGTTGATCGACGGCCGTGAGCCGGCCGACGGCGAGGGCCTGTGGAGCGCGCTCGCGGAGGCGATCGGGGAGCAGTCGCGCATCGGTCGGTTCGCGGCGAGCCGAGCGGCCGGATTCGAGGCCGTTCCGCCGGGGGAGCGACGGCTGAGGGTCGAGCAGTCGAACACGTCGGTCGTGCTGGGTGAGCACCTGATCCTCAAGCTCTATCGCCTCCTGGAGCCGGGCGACAACCCGGACCTGGAGATGAGCGCCTTCCTCACCGATGCCGGCTTCGCCGATACCCCCGTACTGGCCGGGTCGATCACCTACGAAGGTGGCGAGGCTCACGCCTCGGCGGCCATGCTCCAGGGGTACGTCCCTGGCACCGGCGACGCGTGGGCGGCGATGCTGGCCGCGTTGCGCACCGATCCCAGCGGCGGCATCGTGATGGCGGGGCGCGTCGGCGACCTGACGTCGCGCCTGCATCGCTGTCTCGCCTCGCGGCCTGACGACCCGGCCTTCCCGGCCCGGCCGGCGAGCGTCGAGGAGGCATCCGAGTGGCGTGCGTCGGGCGAGCGTCAGCTGGCGCTGGCGATCGCGTCGGTCCGCGGCGCCGCACATGAGCGCCTGGTCGCGCTGGCGCCGGCCGTGCGCGCCCGCTTCGCCGATGCGGTCGGCGCCTCAACGGGCAGCGCCACGGTCACCCGCGTTCACGGTGACTACCACCTCGGGCAGCTTCTCGCGCGCGACGATGGTGGATTCAGCGTGATCGACTTCGAGGGTGAGCCCGCACGCCCGCTCGCGGAGCGGCGCCGGCCCGCATCGCCCTTGCGGGACGTGGCCGGCATGCTGCGCAGCCTCGACTACGCCGCCCGGACCGCGGCGCGCGATGGCGAGCTCGATGCCGATGCCTGGCTCGCCGGCGCACGCGCGGCGTTCCTGGATGCATACGGCGAGATCGGTCGCGGCGACGCCGCGCTCCTCGACGCGTTCGAGCTCGAGAAGGCGTGCTACGAGGTCCGCTACGAGGCGGCCAACCGTCCCGAGTGGCTCTGGCTGCCCCTCGCCGCCCTGGAGCGCCTGGTCTCATGACCGAGCGCCCGCCACGCCCGCCGCTGGCCGTCATCAGGCCGTTCACCACCCACGTCTTCAACCCGATCAGCCGTCGATTCGCGCGCTGGCTGCCCGGCTTCGGGATCCTCGCCTACCGCGGCCGGAAGTCCGGCAAGCCCTACCGCATCCCGTTGAACGTCTTCCGTCATGGCGATGACTGGATCGTCGCCCTGACCTACGGGTCGGACGTGCAGTGGGTGAAGAACGTCCTGGCTGCCGGCGAGGCACGGCTCGAGGTCCGCCGCCGGTCGATCCACCTCGTGGATCCGGTCCTGTTCGTGGATCCGGAGCGTCGCCTCATGCCCTTCCCGGTTCGCCAGTTCCTTGGCCTCATGCGGGTCAGCGAGTTCATGAGGATGCGACCCGCGTCGACCACCACGCCGGATCGGGCCTGAACGGCGCCGCCGGCCGCCCGAGCGCATCGGTCTCGAACCGGTACACGAGGCCGGCTCCGGCATCGGCCCGGCGCTGCTCGTCGCTCCAGCCTTCCGTCGCCGTCGTGACGTAGAGCCGGCTCATGCCCGGGCCGCCGAACGCGCAGGACGTCGCCTGTTCTGCCGGGACGGCAAGCTCCCCGCGCAGCCGGCCGTCGGCGGTGTAGCGATGCACGCGACCTGTTCCCCACATCGCCACCCAGATGTCACCGGCGGCGTCGACCGTCAGCCCGTCGGGTGCGCCGACCTCGGCGGGCACGTCGACGAGGACCCGGGCGTCGGAGATCGCGCCGCGCCGGCCATCGAACGAGAAGGCGTGGATGACGCCGGGAATCGTGTCGGCGAGATACATCGTCCCGCCGTCGGGGCTCCAGCCGATGCCGTTGGAGATGGTGAGGCCGTCGAGCATCTGCTCGATGTGCCCATCACGCTCGAGCCGGTACAGTGCGCCGGCCCCCGCGCGGTTGTCGTGCGCCTTGGTTCCGGCCCAGAAGCGGCCCTGCGGGTCGGCGGCGGCGTCGTTCATCCGCGTGCCCTCCGGCGCGACGTCGGCGATCGGGCGCACCGCACCTTCGATCGAGAGGTGGGAAAAGCCCCGGTTCGAGGCCAGCAGCCAACCCGCGTCACCCTCGATCGGCGCAATGGCCCCGACGGTGCCCGGCGCATCGTGGGTCGCCACCCCGATCAGGGACCCATCGGTGGCAACGCGGTCGCGAAAGACGCGCCCGGCGACGATGTCGACCCGCAGGAGCTCGTCGCGGCGCGCGTCCCACCTGGCCCCCTCGCCGAGGACCGTCTGCGCGGTGGTGCTCGCAGTCGCGCGGTCATTCATGGTTTTCGCCTCCGACTCGAAGCATAGGTTCATGCGCGTGCGCCACGCCCCCGTCGGGCGGAGGCAGGTAACCTTCGCCGGGTGAGCCCGATCGCCCGCCGCCCAGCCACAGGCACCGCCGCACCATCGTGGCGTTGAGGGTCTGGCGCGGCAGTCCGTATCCGCTCGGCGCGACCTGGGACGGATCGGGGGTCAACTTCGCCATCTTCAGCGAGCACGCGCGCGGCGTCGACCTGTGCCTGTTCGACGCCGAGGGGGTCGAGCAACGGCTCCGGCTGACCGAGCAGACCGACCTCGTCTGGCACGCCTACCTGCCGGATGCGCGCCCCGGACAGCGCTACGGCTACCGGGTCGACGGCCCGTACGAGCCGCGTGACGGTCATCGGTTCAACGCGGCGAAGCTCCTGATCGACCCGTACGCGAGGCGTCTGGACGGCGAGGTGCTCTGGGACGACGCGCTCTTCGGCTACCGCATCGGCGACGAGGAGACCCCGGACGACCGCGACAGCGCGTCGTTCGTCCCGAAGGGGGTGGTGGTCGATCAGGCCTTCAGCTGGGGGCCCGACGCCCCGCCGCGCACGCCGCTCGAGAGCACGCTGATCTACGAGGTGCACGTCAAGGGCTTCACCCAGCGCCACCCCGACGTTCCCGACGAGCTGCGCGGCACGTACGCCGGGATGAGCTCGGTGCCGGCCCTGGAGTACCTGACCGATCTCGGGATCACCGCCGTCGAGCTGCTGCCGGTCCACCAGCACGTCGATGAGCGTCATCTCGTCGAGCGCGGCCTGCGCAACTACTGGGGCTACAACACGATCGGCTTCTTCGCGCCCGACGTCCGCTACACGGCGACCGACGATCCGGTCGGCGAGTTCAAGTCGATGGTGCGCCGGCTTCACGACGCCAACATCGAGGTCATCCTCGACGTGGTCTACAACCACACCGGCGAGAGCAACCACCTCGGGCCGACGCTCAGCTTTCGGGGCATCGACAACGAGGACTACTACCGGCTCGATCCGGGCGACCGGCGCCACTACGTCGACTACACCGGCACCGGCAACACCCTCGACGCGACCTCGCCGCGCGTCCTGCAGCTGATCATGGACTCGCTGCGCTACTGGATCACCGAGATGCACGTCGACGGCTTCCGCTTCGATCTCGCGTCGGCGCTGGCGCGCGAGCTCCACGACGTGGACAAGCTCGGCAGCTTCTTCGACATCATCCACCAGGACCCGCTCATCAGCCAGGTCAAGCTCATCGCCGAGCCGTGGGACGTCGGACCGGGCGGCTACCAGGTCGGCAACTTCCCGGTCGGCTGGGCGGAGTGGAACGGCCGGTACCGCGACACCGTGCGACGCTTCTGGAAGGGAGTCGGGGAGCAGACCGCCGAGCTGGCCTACCGGCTCACCGGATCATCAGACCTCTACGCCGGCTCCGGGCGGCGGCCACACGCCAGCATCAACTTCATCACGTCGCACGACGGGTTCACGCTGAACGACCTCGTCAGCTACGAGTCGAAGCACAACGAGGCGAACGGCGAGGAGAACCGCGACGGCGACGACGACAACAACAGCATCAACTTCGGCGTCGAGGGCCAGACCGATGACGAGGCGATCCTGGAGGCCCGGGAGCGCCAGAAGCGGAGCCTGCTCGCCACGCTGATCCTGAGCCAGGGGGTGCCGATGCTGCTCGCAGGCGACGAGATCGGCCGGACGCAGCGCGGCAACAACAACGGCTACGCCCAGGACAACGAGATCAGCTGGTTCGACTGGGACCTCGCACGGCGTGACCGCCAGCTGCTCGCGTTCACTCGCTCGCTGGTCCACCTGTTCACCGCCCACCCGGTGCTCCGTCGGCGTCGCTTCTTCCAGGGCCGCCAGATCCGGGGGTCCCGGGTGAAGGACCTCACCTGGTTCGCGCTCGACGGCACCGAGATGACCGATGAGCAGTGGCAGGCGCCGGACGTGCGGACCCTTGCCGTCCAGTTCGCCGGCGACGCGATCAACGATCGCGGGCCGCACGGGGAGCGGATCACGGACGACACGCTGCTCATCATCCTCAACGCCGACGAGCGGCCGGTCGCGTTCACGCTCCCCAACCACGAGGCGGCGCGACGCTGGGAGGTCGTCTTCGACACGGTCCACGCCACATTCACCGCGGCCCACGGCGAGCACGACGGGGGTGCCACCTATCGCGTGACCGAGCGCTCGGTGGTCTGCCTGCGTCGCCTCCCGCGCGTGCGACGTGCCAGGCGCGGCTGACCCGACGGAGCTCGTTCCGCCGACCTACATCGATGGGTCGCGGCGCGTCCGGTCCGTCTCGCCCGCTTCTCGCGCCGCCGTCCTGGCTGTTCTGGGGTCCCCGGCCGATCCGGGCGCCCTGGCCATCGCCCCTCGCGGTTTCCCGTTCGCGCAGCCGGGAGAGCTGACGCTCGAGGACGGCACGTTCGTCGGCCACGTAGCGGCAATGCCCCCGGACGCGCCATACGGGTATCACGGCCTTGCCGTGGGAGACCGCGTCCAGCGTCTCATCACCGGCCCGGGTCGATGTCACCTCCCCGCCGACCTGCGCGCCTGGGGCTGGGCCGTACAGCTGGCCACGACCCGCTCGAGGCGGTCATGGGGCATCGGCGACCTGGGCGACCTGCGCGATCTCGCCGCCTGGTCCGCGTCGGTCGGTGCCGGCTTCCTGACCGTGAGCCCGATGAGCGCCCCGAACCCCGGCCCAGACCCGGACCCGAGCCCGTACTTCCCGAGCACCCGGCGCTGGGGCAATCCCATCCACCTGCGAATCGAGGACGTTCCGGGAGCGGAGGCGGCCGCCGACATCCAGGGCGCGGGCCGTGCCCTCAACGCGAATCCAATGGTCGACCGCCGCCGAGTGCTCGAGATCAAGTCCCGCGCGCTCGCTGCCGTCTGGAAGGCACGTGCATTCGATGTCGAGGCGTTCGCGACGTGGCGTGCCCGCCAGGGCGCGGCGCTCGAGCTGTGGGCGGCGTACAACGTACTGGCCGCCCAACGCGGCTCCGACTGGCGGCGCTGGCCCGAGCCGCTCCGAGACCCGGCGCGGCCGGAAGTGCAGCGGGCCGTCGCGGCGCGTCCCGACGACGTCGCCTTCCATGCCTGGGTGCAGTGGTGCTTCGACCTCCAGCTGGCCGCGGCCTCGGAGAGGATGCGACGCATCGCCGACATGCCGGTCGCGTCGGATCCGGGTGGATTCGACGCCTGGGAGTGGCAGCACGAGATCGCTCCCGACGTCACGATCGGCGTCCCGCCCGATCGTTTCAACCTCGCCGGACAGGACTGGGGGATGCCGGCCTTCGCCCCGCATCGGCTGCGCGAGGTCGGGTATCGGCCATTCGTCGAGACCCTCCGTGCCCAGCTCCGCCACGCCGGTGGTCTGCGCCTGGACCACGTGCTCGGCCTCTTCCGGTTGTGGTGGATCCCGGCCGGCGCCGCGCCCACGGAGGGAGCCTACGTGCGGCAGGCGACCGACGAGCTGCTCGAGATCGTGGCGCTCGAGTCGGAGCGAGCCTCGGCCGTGATCATCGGCGAGGACCTCGGCATGGTGCCGCGCGGCGTGCGGCCGGAGCTCCGCCGTCGGAACATCCTCTCGACGCGGCTGGCGTTCTTCGAGCGGGTTCCGCCGTCGCGATACCCGCGGCTGGTGCAGGCGGCCGTGACCACGCATGATCTGCCTACCATCGCCGGGGTGTGGACCGGGGCCGATCTCGCGGACCAGGCCGCGTCCCGCGTCCCGCCCGATCCGGCAGAGGCGGCGCGCCTCCGCAGCCGCCTCGCGTCGGCCTCGGGGCTCTCGCCGGAGGCGCCGCTCGATGAGCTGGTCTCCGTGCTGCATGCCAAGCTGGCACGCTCGCCGGCGGTGCTCGTGTCGGCAACGCTCGAAGACGCGCTGGGCGTCGTGGAGCGGCCGAACCTGCCGGGGACGCTGGCCACGCAGCGTCCGAACTGGTCGCGCGCGTTGCCCGCTCCGCTCGAACGTCTCTCGAAGCACCCGCGCGTGAGCCGGCTCGTCGGCGTGCTAGCCTCGGGCCGCGGGCAGCCGCCCGAATCGAGCGAGGGCAAGCATGGCGCAGGCCGCCGGCAGCATCGACCCTGAGCCCCTTGACGGCGCAGCGGTCGACGTGTGGCGCAGCGAGGTACGCGAGGGGGTCACGATGGCCCTCTACGTCGCGATCTCCCTGCTCGCTGTCCTGGTCGGCCTCCCCTCGGGGACGCTGACCGAGCCGGTCAGGGAGATCCTCTTCACCTCGCTCGGCCTGCTCATGGCCCACGCGATTGCCTTCCAGCTGTCGGCGCGTCTCACGCGGCAGGGGCAGCTCGTCGCGGACCATGCGCGCCGCCTCGGCGCGCAGCTCGTCGGAGGCCTCATCGTCACGGGCCTGGCGATCGTGCCGGTGTACCTGAGCCCGGACGCCGTGGGCGTCGCCTTCGCCGAGCTCCTGCTCATCGGGCTCGTCGCGATCACCGGATACGCCGCGGCGCGGTCCATCCCGATCAGCCGGTTCCGCGCGCTGCTCTACGTGATGGTCGTGGTCGTGGCCACCCTCGCCGTGCTGTGGGTCAAGATCCTCGTCGGTCACTGATCGACCGGACCAACCGACGCGGTCCCAGCCGCCGGCGGGCGATCAGTCGCCTGTAGCCGTCTCCGCCGGGCGCAGGATCAGGCCGGTCAGCGGCGGCAGGGTGAGCGTCGCCGAGAACGGCTGGCCGTGCCAGGACGCCTCGACCGCCTCCACCCCGCCGAGGTTGCCGAGGTTCGAGCCGCCATAGTGTTCCGAGTCCGAGTTGATGGCCTCTTCCCAGCGACCGCCCAGCGGCAGCCCCAGCCGGTAATCCATGCGCGGCACCGGCGTCAGGTTCAGCACCACGACGCAGACTTCCGAGTCGCCGCGTCGAATCCAGGAGAACACGCTCGACTCCACGTCGGATGCGTCGATCCAGGCGAAGCCGTCCGGCTCGTGGTCGCCGGCCCACAGCGCGGGCGTCGACGCGTAGACCCGGCCAAGGTCCTCGACGAAGTGCGCGACGCCGCCGTGCATCGGCGCCTCGAGGAGCTCCCACGGCAGCGCGCGGTCGTGCGACCACTCGTCGGGCATGGCCAGCTCAGCGCCCATGAACAGGAGCTTCTTGCCGGCCTGGCCCCACATGCTGACCAACAGCGCGCGCAGGTTCGCGAAGCGCTGCCATTCGTCGCCGGGCATCTTCGCCAGGAGCGACCCCTTGCCGTGCACGACCTCGTCGTGCGAGAGCGGCAGGACGAAGTGCTCGGTCCCCGCGTAGAGGCCGCGGAAGGTCAGGCGATCGTGATGAAAGCGCCGATGGACCGGCTCCTCGCCGAAGTAGGCGAGCGAGTCGTGCATCCAGCCCATGTCCCACTTGAACCCGAAGCCGATGCCTCCGAGGTACGTCGGCCGGCTGATGCCCGGGAAGGCGGTCGACTCCTCGGCGATGGTCACCACCCCGGGGAAGCGGCCGTACACCCGTTCGTTCATCTCGCGCAGGAACTCGATGGCCTCGAGGTTCTCGTTGCCGCCGAAGCGGTTCGGCGTCCACTCGCCGGTTTTGCGGCTGTAGTCGAGGTAGAGCATCGAGGCGACCGCATCCACCCGCAGGCCGTCGATGTGGTAGCGGTCGCACCAGAACAGGGCATTGGCCACGAGGAAGTTCCGCACCTCGGGTCGCCCGAAGTCGAAGATCAGGGTTCCCCAGTCGGGATGCTCGCCGCGCTGCGGATCGGCATGCTCGTAGAGCGGGGTGCCGTCGAAGCGGCGCAGCGCGAAGTCGTCGGTCGGGAAGTGCGCCGGCACCCAGTCGACGATCACCCCGATGCCGGCGTTGTGGAACGTGTCGACCATGGCCGCGAAGTCGTCCGGCGTCCCGAATCGGGACGTCGGCGCGTAGTAGCCGGTGACCTGGTAGCCCCACGAGCCGTCGAACGGGTGCTCCGCCACCGGCAGCAGCTCGACATGGGTGAACCCGAAGGCGCGGCAGTAGGTGACCAGCTCCTCGGCAGCCTGGCGGTACCCGAGCCACGAGCCGTCCGGGTTCCGCATCCATGACCCGAGGTGGACCTCGTAGGCGGCCATCGGCGACCGGTAGGGGTTCCTGGACGCACGCTCCCGCATCCACGCCTCGTCCGTCCACTGATAGCCCGATGGGTCCCAGACGCGGGATGCCGTTTCGGGTCGCACCTGCATCGCGAAGGCGAACGGATCGGCCTTGAGGCGGAGCTTCCCATCGCGCCCGAGCACCTCGAACTTGTAGAGCTCGCCCGCGCCGATTCCCGGCACGAACAGCTCCCACACGCCCGATGAGCCAAGGGAGCGCATGGGCAGGAGGCGCCCGTCCCAGCGATCGAAGTCACCGACGATGCGGACGCTTCGCGCGTTGGGCGCCCAGACGGCGAAGCTCACACCATCGGTGCCCTCGTGCGTGCGCGGGTGGGCGCCGAGGACGTCGTACAGGCGCTCGTGGGTCCCCTCGTTGATGAGGTGGAGATCGGTCTCGCCGAGAGTCGGCCCGAAGCGATACGGGTCGTCTCGTTCCCACGTGTTGCCGTCGGAGAACGTGAAGCGCACGCGGTAGCGGAACTGTCCCGGCGCGAGGTCGGCGACCAGCCCGGCCCACAGGCCGTCGCCGAGTGCCGCCATCGGCTGGGTGCCGCCGTTCGGGGCGACGAGCTCTGCTTTCGTCGCGTCGGGGTGGAACGCGCGGATCGCCGTTCCGCCGGGAGCGAGATGAGCTCCGAGGACGCTGTGCGGGTCGTGGTGCTCGCCGCGGAACAGGCGCGCGGTCTCGTCGGCGGCCGGTGCGAGGTCGGTGGTCGGCATCGGTCCTACCTTACCGCCGGATCGGGCCGCGCATCGAGGGCGTCGGCAACTGGGGCCGCGCTATCGTAGGAAGGTCCCCGATGAGAGGTGCGGGTAGCCACCCCAGCCCATGAACGCCCCGAGCGTCCCCGACTACCGGCGCTTCCGCCCGCCCCGCGGAGCGGCGCACCGGTGACCGACAGGGTGAGCTACCTCGGGCACGCCACCATCCTCCTGGAGATCGGCGCGACCCGCATCCTCACCGATCCGGTGCTGACCGGGCGGATCATGTTCATCAGGCGTGTCGGCGGGGTCGTGCCCGGCCGGCAGATCTCGATCGGCGGCGTGCTCATCTCCCACGCACACCAGGATCACCTCCACCGCGCATCGCTCCGCCGCGTGGACCGTGACACGCCGATCGTGGCGCCCGTCGGGCTCGGATCCCTGATCACGCGGTGGGGCTTCGAGTCGGTCGTCGAGCTTCCCGTCGACGGCACCGTTCGGCTCGGGGACGTCTCCGTCACCGCGGTGCCGGCCGTGCACTCGGGATATCGGCCGCCGTCGGGTCCTCGGGCCGAGGCCATCGGCTACCTGGTGCAGGGCCCCGGCGTCACGATCTACTTCGCGGGCGACACGGACCTCTTCGAGGGCATGAGCGGCCTCGGGGACCCCGGGATCGACCTGGCGCTGCTGCCCGTGTGGGGCTGGGGCCCTCGCCTGGGTGCGGGCCACCTCGATCCTGAACGGGCGGCTGAGGCCGTGGCGCGGCTGCGACCGCGGGTGGCCATCCCGATTCACTGGGGCACGCTGTGGCCGGTCGCGGTGAGATGGCGCCGCCACCAGCTGACCGAGCCGCCGCTCGCGTTCGCCCGTGAGGTCGAGCGACGCGGCATTCCCTCGCAGGTCGTCATCCTCGCGCCGGGTGAGAGCGCCGAGTTACCTGGGACGACTCCCTCGGCGGGCGACGCCTAGAGGAGGTAGTCGGCCCGCGCGTAGATCCGGTTCCGCGCGCGCCGCAGCCCCCCGGTCGCCGCCTGGCCGGGGACCGAGGCGGCGATGTCGGGTTCGATGAGGACCGTTCGGAACTGCTCCGCGACGTCGGGGTGGTCGAAGAGGAGCCCGAGCTCCGGGTTGCGGTACATCGACCACGAGTCGAGGTTGAGCGTGCCCACGAGCACACGATCGTCGGCAACGATGACCTTGGCGTGCACCAGCGCCGGGTACTCCCAGATCTGGGCGCCGGCCCCGAGCAGGGCATCGTAGTGATGCTTGAACGCCGCGTACGCGACCCCGTTGCCGTGTGCCTCGTCCGAGACCACCATGCGGACCGCAACCCCGCGGTTCGCCGCATCGACGATCTCGCGGATCAGGCGCGCGTCGCCGATGTACGGGTTGTGCATGTCGAGCCGCTCTTTGGCGCCATTGATCAGCTCGGAGGCCGCCTCGGTCAGCGGACGCCAGCCGCGCGGCCAGTTCATGAGCACGCGCACCGGGTACGGTCCTTCGTCGGCCACGGCTGGGAAGTACGACTCGAGCGCACCATCGTCGGACGCCAGCGTCCCGCCGTGGTACCCGAAGGTGGCGAGGTAGAGCGCCTGCACCTGCCGCGTCACCGGTCCGGTGACCCGGACGTAGACGTCGTGGAAGAGCCCGTTCTCGAAGTGGTCTTCGATGCCCGCGCCCCCGATGTAGGCGATCTCGCCATCGACCAGCACGATCTTGCGGTGCTCGACGCGGCCGGCCTGATCGGCGCTTCGCACGAACCGACGCCGGCCCACCGGCCCGCTCCGGTCGGGCGGGACGAAGTCGTGGAGCATCACCTCGACCCCCGCATCAGAGAGGGCGGCCAGCATGTGACGGGACCGGGTGTAGGCCCAGCTGCCGACGGCATCGATGATCACTCGGACGGCGACTCCCTCACGAGCCTTCGCGACGAGCATCGGCGCGAAGGCGTCGGCCACCGTCCCTGGCGTGAAGCCGTACTGCATGATGTGGATCGAGTGCCGCGCCCGGCTGATGTCGGCGAGCATCCGCGGAAAGAAGACCCGTCCCTCCGGGAGAACCTCCACGTCGACGGCGCTGCTCTGGGCCCAGGAGCGGGCCAGGTCGGCGTGCCGTGGCCCGGGTGCAAGCGTCGCGGATCGCGCGTAGGCCGCGGCGTCGGCGACCGCGATGGTGGGAACGTCATCCTCCTCGAGCCGGGGTCCGATGCGCAGGACGAACCACCACGCGGCCGCGATGGCGGCCAGCACAGCGCCGATGACCCAACCCGGGATCCTCATCGGCTCATCCTGTCACGCCCAGGAACAACATCCAAGTCCCGACCACGCCCACGATCACCGCTCCCCACACGCCGCCCTCGATGCGATCGAGGGCCGGGCTGGCGCGGCGCTGGAGCTTGTCGAACTCCGGACGGTTGAAGACGTACAGCGCCATCGGCCCCCAGACCGGGGCCTGCCAGACGGTGATCATGAGCGCCGTCGTGGCCAGACCGACCACGAACAGGTCGGTGACGACTCCGATCCGGTAGCCGCCGGCGAGGAGGACGAGCAGCCGCCCGAACGACTGAACCGCCACCCCGGCGCCGATCCCGGTCGCTTTCAGCATCGGGTGGCTGGTGGGCTGGGGATCGGGGTCGCGCATGCGCCTGCGGCGCACGACGAGCATGGCCACCGCGGCACCGATCATGACGAGTCCGAGGATCGTGTTGACGGTGGGAGAAGCTCCCTCCAGCCCCGGTGCCTCGACGCCGAGGAGTCCGATGAGCGCGACGGCGCCGAAGACCAGCGTGCTGCCGATCGCGAATCCCAGCGCTCGTGCCCAAGGAGCCGTGGCGTTGGTGAGCATCACCGCCGTGACCGCCGCGCGTGTTGGGGACGGGATGCCGATCGCTCCGATCAGGACCGCGGTCAGCACTGCCTCGAGCGCGCTGTTCATCGGGCCGATTGTCCACCATGCGGACCAGCGCGCGAGGGGTCAACCGGTCGCTCGCCGATCGGCCACGGTGAGAGTCAGCGTCAGGCGCAGCTCGTCCCCTGCCGCGAGCAGGTGCGGCGCGTCCGGCTCCTGCCTCGCGAAGCGCCGCAGAGGATCGGGGCCGTGCGTCTGCGGCTCCACGGCTATCGCATCGATGGTCGGCGGGCTGGCGATGGCCACGAGGAGGTCCGGGCCGCTCGTCGCCGCCTCGAGCACGGCCGCCATGCCACGGTCGGGCCAGGCGAGCTCGATCCGGGGCCGGTGGAGGTCGCTCCAGGTCGCGTCGAGCCCGAGCGCCGGCGCCGCGAGCGCGCGGAGATCGTTGTCGCCGGCAACCGGCAGCGGCTCGGCCGGCGATTCGGTGTTGCTCGGGTACAGCCGCTCGCCCGGCACGCGGAGCTCCAGCGGACGCACGAACCATGGATGGAGCCCGATGCCCGCGGGCATCGGCGTGCCGGATCGGTTCAGCAGGCGATAGTCGAGGACCAGCGTGTCACCATCCACCGTCGGGTGCAGCCCCACCTCGAAGCGCCATGGCCACGGCTGGCCCGGCCCGCCGCGGCGGATGGCGAGGGATCCGTCGGCCCGCACATCCCAGGCCGCGTCATGGACCAGTCCGTGGATGGCCGATCCATCCGGAAAGTTCGAGGCGAGCGCGAGCTGCTCACCGGCAAGCTCCTGCGCGCCGGCGGTGGCGCGGTTGCACCATGGGGCCATCACGTACGCGCCCCAGAAGAACGGATCGATCGCGTGCTGGCGCGGGTCGTCGGGCGTGCGCAGGAGCTCGTGGCCGAAGGCGCGGATGCGGTGGAGCCGGGCTCCGAGCGCGGGCAGGATCACGACCTCGAGCGAGTCGCCGCGCAGCACGAGCTCGTCGGGCACCCTCATCCGGCGAGCGTCATCGCCCGACTCGGGCTGAGGAGGAACGGTGCCAGCACGGCGGGCAGGTTCGAGAAGGGAAGGACGTCCGGGTGCAGCTCGATGCCGAGCGCATCGGCCATGAACGAGCGGCGTCGCTGGATGCGGCCCCACGCGGCCGGGAACCGGTCGGCGAAGGCGGCGCGGAGCGCGGCATCGGCAAGGGCGACGCCGTCCTCGATGTTGGTGGTGAAGTAGTCGGTCCCGGTCGCCGGGATGACGTCGACCTGGAACGCCATGCCCGATTGGAGCTCGACCTGCGAGCCCGGATAGATCGGCGAGCTCACCCACTCGTCGAGGTGGATCTGGTGGCCTGGGTTCAGGAAGATGCCAAAGAACGGGTCCCCCAGGTGCTCGTCGATGATCGCCTGCAGCGCACCCCCGGACTGGCCGATCCGGAGCGCCCGGTACCAGGCCGCGATCGCGGTGAAGTACGGGGCCACCAGGCGCTCGACGTAGTCATCGATGGCATCGGGCAGCTCGCTCGCCTCCTCCACGACGAAGCCCGCGCGGCAGGTCAGCGCGCCCCAGATGCCGAACGCGGTCGTGAACGGGTCCCCGCGCTGGATCGGCCGATCGCTGGGGCTGAGCAGCCCGAGGCGCGCACGCGGACCAGCCGTGAGCATGAGGTGGCAGGAGAGCGGCCATCCGTTCCATCCGAGAAGGGCGACCGCCTCGTGCTCGCTCATGCCCGGGCGGAGGCCGCCCAGCAGTGACCGCACGCCCTGCGAGGTCTGGCAGCTGGCCCACTCGAAGGCGGCAAGCTGCTCGACCTCGCTGACGACCCGCAGCCCGTCGCCGGGGTCGATCAGGATGTCGGTGGCGTTCTCGACGCTGCCGCCCGTCCCGACGAGCGTCCTGAGCTCGTCGATCAGGTATGCAGGCAGGTCGCTCATCTCGGGTCGCGCGTACCTCTTCCACCCAACGACGCCGACGCGCGAGCCCGTGGCGATGCCCTCGGCGCCGAGGATCTCGGACAGCGGGCGTGAGCGATCGCGCGGCTGGTTCGGCAGGCTGAAGTCCTGGAAGCGATGGCGGCGCATCGGCAGGGGAGCGGCGCCGGCGGTCCCCCAGCACTCGTTGCCGACGAGGATCGCCGGGTCCCCGTCGCTCCCGAGGACGAGGAGCGCCTCCTCGAAGCGGGGATCGAAGCCGGTCAGGTACGAGATGCTCGCGCTGTGCTCGCGATCGGCGTACACGATGACCCGGTCAAGGACGCGCGCGTCGGCGCGCTCGCGCAGCCGCGCGAGCCGGGCGGCGTACGTGGCCGGCGGGATCTCGGGCATCGCCTCCGGCATCCCGAAGTCCGGAAGGCTGATCGCTTCGAGCCGCGCTGCGCCGGATGTGCGCATCACTCGCCCGGTGGTTCCCAGTGCCGAGCGTGCTCCTCGCCGCGGTCGAGGATGACGAAGGCGTTGGCCTCGACCTCGACGGGCTCCCCGGTTTCCCCGTCCGGCCAGATCACTCGAACGGCCGCCCGATCCGCCTCCCCGAGCCCGAAGTGCAGCCATCCGAGCTGGCCGCCCGCGTGGCCGCCGCCCACCGTCACCTCCCGATGGATCACGCGGTCACCCACCGTGACCTCGACCCACGCACCGATGGCGTCGCGGTTCGCGCCGTCGTCGGCCAGTTTGAACGCGACCCAATTGCCCATCGGCCGCGGAGCCTCGGCAGACCCGGCGCCGACGTTGCGCCACAGGCTCACGTTCTCTCGCCGGTTGACGACCACCAGGTCGAGAAGGCCGTCGAGGTTGAGGTCCGCCAGCCCGGCGCCCCTGGCGCGGGCGAAGCTGACGATTCCCGCGTCGACGGCCCCTTCGACGAAGGTTCCATCGGGCTGCCCGATGAGGAGGTTGCTTGGATCGCGGGCCGCATAGTCGGGCACGGCCTCGACGTTGCCCTTGGATACGAACAGGTCGGTGAAGCCATCGTTGTTGGCGTCGGCGAATTCGGCATGCCAGGCGGTCGACAGCTGATCGACGTCGCCGGCGTAGGGCTTGCTGGCGTTTGCGTTGGTCCGGATTGCGATGTCCTCGTAGGTGGGTTGCTCCGGCCCATCGGCAAGCGTCTGGAGCCTGTTGTCCGCTTGGCTGGTCAGGAACACCTCCGGGTAGCCGTCGCCGGTGAGGTCGCTGCTGGCGATACCCATGCCCCAGATGCGCACCGACTGCCAGCCTTCCTGCTGCGTCCATGGCTTCGGTGCCGCGCCGGGTTCGACCCGGAACAGCTGCTCCTGGGCCAGGGGGTGGTAGTGGCGGTCATTCGATGCGCGCAGGTCGCGGCGGCCCGAGCGGCCCCAGTCGCTGAAGAGCATGGAGAGCGTGCACCAGCCGGGCGCGAGCTCCACCGGCGCCGCATAGGTCCCGCCGTCGCCTGCCGGGCGCACGAGCTCGTGCTCGTCACACACGTAGCTGCCGTCGTCGACAGAGGCCGGCACCAGGTAGTTGCCGAAGGCGAGGGTCGGGAGGTCTTCCGGCGACTCCCATGCCGCGCTGAACGCCGCCGTCCAGGAGTCGCCGCCGTCGTAGCCCCAGGCCTCGTTGGCACGCTCGAAGACGCAGTCACCGCGCCCGCGCAGCAGCACGTTCTCGCCGATGCGCAGGACGGCGAGGTCGTCGAATCCATCCCCGTCGACGTCGAGCGGATAGGCGCCGGTGACCTGGTCCAGGTCGGTCGTCGGCGCCGGGACCGGGCTGAAGGCGAGCGGCCCTCCCACGTCGCTGTGGTTGCGATACAGGGCCGCAGGCTCTTCGCCGCCGGCGAAGTACAGGTCCTGCAGCCCGTCGTCGTCGCAGTCGAAGATGGCGACGCCACCGCCGACGTAGAACATGAACTCGCCGTCGTATCGATGCTCGATGCCGGCGCCCGTCGCCTCCTCGACGAACCTGGGGGCCGGCAGCGCCCCGAACGATGGGGTCCCAAGCCGGGGGAGCACGGCGGCGGTGCCGATGGCCACGAGCACCAGCGCGCTGCCGAGGGCGATCCAGCCACGCCTGCCGCGAGTCACGAGCCGCATTGAATCACATCGCCCCGCGCGGACCTTGCCAAGCGAAGGTGCCGGCTAGCTCAAGGGTGCTCGGCCGACGCGAAGAGTTTCTCGATCACGCGCAGGTTGGCGACGGCGTCGGCAGGGGGCACCGGAACGGGCCGGTCCTCGAGGACGGCGGTTGCGAATGCCTCGGCCTCGATCGTGTAGGGGTCGGCCGTCTCGAACGTCAGGGTCTCGATGTCCGGGGCCACCGGAGGGTCGCCGCCGGCGATGACGAAGACACGGGTGGGTCGATCGGGAGGGATGTTGAACGGGATCTCGATGGAGATGCGCCCGGCCGTGCCATACACGTCGACGCGCTGGTCGTCCTCCGCCCGCGTCGAGCACGTGAAGCTCGCGACGCCGCTGCCGAAGCCGAGGATGCCGCTGGTCACGATGTCGACGCCGCTGACCCGGTCGCGCACCATGACACCGTCGACCCGCTCGGGCTCCGCTCCGAAGAGCATGCGCGACAGGTTGACCGAATAGCAGCCGATGTCGTAGAGCGCCCCGCCTCCGGCACCGAGGACGTTGCGGATGTTCGTCGGGTCGTCGTTGTAGAACGAGAACCAGCTCTGCACGGCGGCGAGATTGCCGATGCGGCCCGACGCCACCAGCTCGCGCACGGCCACCCACGACGGGTGGAAGCGGTACATGAACGCCTCCATCAGGCGCACGCCGGCGCGATCGGCGGCCTCGATGATCCGCTCGGCGTCGGAGGCGGTCAGCGCCAGTGGCTTCTCGCACAGGACATGTTTCCCCGCCTCGGCCGCGGCGATGGCCCAGGCGGCATGAAGGTGATTTGGCAGCGGGATGTAGACGGCCTCGACAGCCGGGTCGGCCAGCAGCCCCTCGTACGAGCCGTGCGCGGCCGGGATGCCGAGCCCGTCGGCAACCTCGCGGGCGAGGTTCGCATCGCGCGAGGCGATGGCGACGACCTCGCAGTGCTCTGCCCGCTGGATGGCGGGGATCACCTTGACCCGCGCGATCGCGGCGGTGGATAGCACTCCCCAGCGCAGCCGTCGCATCGCCTGAAGCATGGCCTCCGTGCGTCCGTATTGACAGGTGCCGCGGCGATCGAGGAGTCTACGACAACATTTGGATGAGAGGAACACAAACCTCGTGTTCACGCCCCGCGAGATGGTCGGCCTGCGCAGCGAAACAGTGCGGCGCTCCAACCTGAGCGAGATCGTCCGAGCCGTCCACCTCCGGGGTCCGCTGTCGCGCTCCGCCCTCGTAGCGCATACCGGCCTCACCCGCTCCGCGATCCGCGGCCTGATCGGGGAGCTCGTCGGCGGCGGCATCCTGGTGGAGACCCGCAACGAGCCCGCCGGAGTGCCCGGCCGGCCGTCGCCCCTCGTCCATCCCGATGCGCGCAGCGCGTCGGTCGTGGCGCTCGAGATCAACGTCGACTCGCTCGCCGCGGCGCGCGTCGGGCTTGGCGGCAGGATCCACCGCCTGGTACGGGTCGATCGGCCCAGGGCGCACGGCCGCGTGGATGAGATCGTCGCCGACGTGGCCGAGCTGGCACGTCCGCTCCTTGCCGCGGCGGCTCGGGAAGACAGCCTGGTCGGCATCGGCGTCGCCGTGGCCGGCACCGTGCGGCGCAACGACGGCCTGGTGCGTCTCGCGCCGAACCTCGGCTGGAGCGAGG
Source organism: uncultured Chloroflexia bacterium (assembly GCA_963828485.1). Classification (GTDB taxonomy): domain Bacteria; phylum Chloroflexota; class Limnocylindria; order QHBO01; family QHBO01; genus JACDBZ01. The sequence continues at coordinate 316,259 of CAWHEV010000009.1, read as the reverse complement.
CGCCGCTGGGCCAGCGCGTGGCCGCGGCCCTTCGGTCCGACGTGCCCGTTGCCGTGGCCAACGAGGCTGACCTCGGCGGGCTCGCCGAGCACCGGCGCGGCGCCGCGGTCGGGGCCGCGGACGTGGTGTACGTGGCCGGCGAGGTGGGCGTCGGAGGCAGCGTGACGGTCGACGGCCAGCCGCTCGTCGGGGCCGCGGGCTACGCCGGAGAGATCGGGCACATGATCGTCAACCCGGGTGGGTCGGCGTGCGCGTGCGGATCGTTCGGATGCTGGGAGACCGAGATCGGAGAGCGCGCCATGCTCGTGAGGGCCGGCCGATCGGCATCCGGCGGACGTGCCGCGGTGGACGAGCTGATCGGGGCCGCGATGGCCGGTGAGCCCGCCGCGACCGCCAGTGTCGCGCGGGTCGGGGAATGGCTCGGCATTGGCGTCGCGTCGCTCGTGAACGTCTTCAACCCAACGCTCGTCGTGCTCGGCGGGGTGCTGGGCCGGATCCATCCCCTCGTCTCGGACGAGCTGGAGGTGGTCCTCACGCGTCGAGCGCTGCCAGCCTCCCGCAGTCTCGTGCGCGTCGTGCCGGCCGCGCTCGGCGTGAACGCGCCGATCATCGGCGCCGCGGAGCTCGCCTTCGAACCGATGCTGGCCGACCCGGCCCTGCGGCTGGCGATCGTCGGAGCGCGTCGGCCGGCGCAGGCCAGCGCATGACAGCCTCATCGGATGACGCGGCCAAGGCCCTCGAGCCGGCCGTGGCAACGGGCAGCGAATGGAAGGGGAGGGCTTGACAGAGGAGTAGCCTACTCGGGGCAAGGTCAACTATCGCGTTGGCGGAGGGGGATCTTGATGGAGGAGCATTCGGAATGACGATTCGGAGGATGGCGGCGACGCTGGGCACCATTGCCCTCGTACTCGCTGCATGCACCAGCGACAGCGGCTCGTCCGCTGGCGCTTCAGGCGGCGGGGACGGTGACTGCACCGTGGCCGTTTCGTGGAACAACTTCCAGCAGCCGCGCTGGGCGGCCAAGGACAAGCCGAACATCCAGGAGACGGTCGAGGCCGGCGGCGGAACCTACACGGACGCTGATGCGAATCTCGACACCGAGCAGCAGCTGACCGACATTGAGACGTTCATCAACCAGGGCGCCGACGTCCTCATCCTGCTGGCGCAGGACAACCAGGCCGTCCTGCCGGGCGTCGAGGCCGCCAAGGAAGCGGGCATCCCGATCATCGCCTATGACCGCTTGATCGAAGATCCCGAGCTCCTGTACATCACCTTCGACAACGTGGGCGTCGGCGAGGCCGAGGCCGCAGCGATCTTCGAGGCAGTGCCCGAGGGCAACTACGTCCTGATCAAGGGCGATCCGGGCGACCCGAACGCATCGATCTTCCTGCCTCAGGGCTGGGACAACGCCGGGCTCCAGGACAAGATCGACGCCGGTGAGATCACGATCTTCGACGATCAGTTCACCGACGCCTGGGACACCGAGACGGCGCAGAACAACATGGAGGCGATCATCGACGCCGCCAATGCCGAGGATGTCCAGATCGACGCGGTCCTGGCCGAGAACGACAGCACAGCGCTGGGCGTCGTGGCGGCGCTCCAGAACAAGAACTACGACACCATCCCGGTCAGCGGGCAGGACGGTGACACCGCCAACCTGCAGAACGTGGCGAAGGGCCTCCAGTACGTCGACGTCTGGAAGGACGCCAACGAGCTGGGCAAGGTCGCCGGGGCCGCGGCGCTGCAGCTGTGCGAGGGCACGGAGATGGCGGACATCACGCTCCCGGATGGGACGGTCAACGAGGCCGTCGCACCGGAAGCCGGCCTCACGGCCGCTCCGTTCACGACTCCGGGTCCGGACGGTGAGCCGGATACGGGCGACGAGAACGAGATCACCTCGTTCATCCTCAAGCCGCAGCCGATCACCCAGGAGAACCTGGATCTGATCATCGACTCCGGATGGCTCACACAGGAGGAGCTGTGCGAGGGCGTGGACGCGGCGTCCGCGCCGGCGGCCTGCCAGTAGGCGACTGAGCGGATCCATCGACTGATGCCCTGGCCCGCGGACCATCCGCGGGCCAGGGCACTTCCATCTCACGGAAAGGCACCGGTGAATGGTTGACGTAGCCGACGCGGCTCCCGCGCCCGGTCAGGCACAGCCCGCCCGGCGGGGATCCGTGCGCGAGACGCTCTCCAAGACGGAGATCGACCTTCGCCTGTTCGGCATGCTGCTCGCGCTGGCGGTCATCCTGCTCGGCTTCCACATCATGTCCGGCGGCACGTTCCTGCGGCCGGCGAACATGGTCACGCTCGCGGTCCAGGCGTCGGGCACGGCCATCATGGCCACGGGCATGGTCCTGATCATCGTGTCGCGGAACATCGATCTGTCGGTCGGGTCCATCGTCGGCGTCGTCGCGATGGTCTACGCCCTGCTCATGACCGACTGGTTGCCCGCATTGGGGCTCGGGCTGGATAGCTCGTTCCAGTGGATCGTCGCCCTCGCCCTGGGCCTCGGCCTCGGAGCGCTCATCGGCGGCTTCCAGGGCTTCATCATCGCCTATGTCGGCGTTCCCTCCTTCATCGTCACGCTCGGCGGCCTGCTCTCCCTGCGCGGATCGGTGTGGCTCCTGTCGAGCGGCGCCGCGGTGTCCGGGCTGCACGGCAACTTCCGCCTCATCGGCGGCGGCACGGCCGGCTCGATCGGCGGACTCCTGACGTGGGCGCTGGGCGTCATCGGCTGTGTCGCGATCGTCGCGCTGCTCGTCAACAGCCGTCGCCAACGGCAGAAGTTCGGCTTCCCGGTGCGGCCGATCTGGGCCGAGGTCCTCCTCGGCGTGCTGGGCTGCGCTCTCGTCATCGGCGTCGTCGCCTTCGCCAACGCCAACTACTGGCCGCCGGGCCTTGCCAGCGACTATGCGCAGGAGAACGGCATCACCGAGCCGCCGGGCGGCCTGAAGATCTCGGTCGGCTTCCCCTGGCCGATCATCCTCGTGATCGCCGTGACGCTGGTGATGACCTTCATCGCCACCCGCCGACGCTTCGGCCGGTACGTCTACGCCTACGGCGGCAATCCCGACGCCGCCGAGCTTGCGGGCATCAACACCCGCTGGACGATCATGAAGACCTTCATCCTGATGGGCGTGCTGTGCGCGATCGCCGCCGCGATCTCCTCCGCGCGGCTCAACGGGTCGACGCTCGACGTTGGGTCGAGCGACGAGCTGTACGTCATCGCCGCGGCCGTGGTTGGCGGAACGTCGTTTGCCGGCGGCATCGGGACGATCCCGGGCGCCGTGCTGGGCGCATTCGTGATGCAGTCGCTGGCGTACGGGATGAGCTACAACGGCATCAACTCGCCGACCCAGAACGTCGTCGCCGGGATCGTGCTCGTCATCGCCGTCGGCCTCGACACCTACAACCGTCGACGTGGAGGTGGCACATGACGGCCGAAGGAACGCACGTGGCTGTGGCGAGCGCGGCCGAGCGCGTCCCGCTCGTCGAGATGAACAACATCCGTGTCGCCTTCGGCGGTGTGCACGCCGTCGACGACGTGAGCATCGACCTCTATCCGGGGGAAGTCGTCGGCCTCGTGGGCGGCAACGGCGCCGGCAAGTCCACGCTCATCCGCACCCTCTCCGGCGCGCACGCCGCGGACTCCGGCGAGATCCGCATCAACGGCGAGCCGCAGGTGATCGGCAACCCGCGCGACGCGAAGGCTTTCAACATCGAGTGCATCTACCAGACGCTTGCGCTGGCCGACAACATCGACGCGCCGGGCAACGTCTTCCTCGGCCGCGAGATGCAGACCTGGTGGCGAACGCTCGACGAAGGGGCGATGGAGGACGCGACCCGCAAGCTCATGGGCAGGCTGAACCCGAACTTCACCCGGTTCGCCCTGCCGGTGAAGACGCTCTCGGGTGGCCAGCGCCAGGCGGTCGCCATTGCCCGCGCGGTCCATTTCAACGCGAAGATCCTCATCATGGACGAGCCCACCGCGGCCCTCGGGCCTGCCGAGACCGCGCAGGTCCGCGATCTCATTCGCCAGCTGAAGAGCGAGGGGATCGGGATCTTCCTCATCAGCCACGACATCCACGACGTCTTCGACCTGTCCGACCGGATCAGCGTCATGTACCACGGGCGGCTGGTGGCCACCATGAACAAGGAGGACGTCACGACCGATGACGTCCTGGCGATGATCATCCTGGGCAAGAAGCCCGACGAGGCGACGCGCGAGGAGCTCGAGGAGCTGAGGGCCTAGCTTCCGCCCCGTCCCGCGCGGTGGAAGGTGGGCCGCAGCGCGGGGTACAGCGCTCGATACGCCTCCAGCCCCTTCGCATAGGCCGATGCCGCCGGGCCCGGCTCGGCCACCGGCCTGATCCGAACCGCCCAGTCGACCGCCCGCTCGACGGTCGGGAACCACCCGGCGCCCACGGCGGCGAGCATCGCGGCGCCGAATGCCGCGCCCTCGGTCGTGCTCACCGTGGCGATCTGTGCGCCGAGGACGTCGGCAAGGATCTGGCGCCACAGGTCGCTGGCGATCCCGCCACCCGAGGCGCGGATCTGCGTCGGCGCCGGTGTCCCGGTCGCCACGATCTGGTCGAGGCCGTCTCTGAGCCCGAAGGCCACCCCCTCGAGGACCGCGCGAGCAAGGTGGCGGCGATCGTGGCTGACCGTCAGCCCCACGAAGGCACCGCGCGCCAGGGGGTCCGGATGAGGGCTGCGTTCGCCCGACAGATAGGGGAGGAACAGGAGGCCGTCGCTCCCGGGACTCACGCTCGCGGCCTCCGCGTCGATGGCGTCGTACGAGACGCCCGGTGCCAGGGCGTCGCGGAACCAGCGCAGGCTCCCGGCGGCGGAGAGCATGACCGACATGAGATGCCATCGGCCCGGGACCGCGTGGCAGAAGGCATGGACCCGGCCTTCCCGCTCGACGAGCGGCCGATCGGTGGCCGCGAAGACGACGCCCGACGTCCCCAGCGACAGCGCGAAAACGCCCGGTTCGACGGCGCCGACCCCGACCGCGTTGGCGGCCTGGTCGCCGCCGCCGCCCACCACCGGCGTGCCGGCAGCGAGGCCCGTCACCTCGGCCGCGGCCGCCGTGACGACGCCCGTCACCTCCGGTCCCTCGACGCTGCGCGGCAGCCATCCTCGGTCGATGTCCAGGGCGTCGAGCACCTCGGCGGACCAGTCCCTCGCGGCCAGGTCGAACAGGAGCGTGCCGGCGCCGTCGGCGCGGTCCACGGCGTGATCGCCGGTCAGCCGGAGTCGCACGAAGTCCTTGGGGAGGCCGACGTGGACGGTCCGCTGCCAGACTTCCGGCTCGTGCCGCCGCACCCAGAGGAGCTTCGGCGCGGTGAACCCGGTCAGGGCGTCGTTGCCGGTGACCTCGATCAGGCGCGAGGGCCCGACGCGCTGCCGGATCTCGTCGCACTCGGCGGCGGTTCGTTGGTCGTTCCACAGGATGGCCGGCCGGAGCGGCCTGTCGCCGTCGTCGAGCAGCACGGCGCCGTGCATCTGTCCCGCGAGCCCGATGGCGGCGACGTCGGCGCCGGTGGCGCCGGCGTTCGCGAGGGCCTCGTGGATCGCGGCCTGCGCAGCATCCCACCACAGCTCCGGGTCCTGCTCGGACCACAGCGGCCGGGGAACCTCGTAGTCGTACGCCGCCGATCCGACCCCGGCGACCTCACCCGCCTCGTCGACGAGGATCGCCTTCGTGGCGGTCGTCGAGACGTCGATCCCGAGGACGTGCGCCGTCCCCACCGATCAGCGGTCCCGGTCGGTCGACCAGATGCGCTGGTTGACCACGTTCTCCAGGCGCTCCTGGCCGCCGGAGCGCGGCCGCGGCTCGATTCCCCGCTCGGCCACCCGCGCCTCGATCTCGGCCAGCGAAAGGCCGCCGCCGAGCATCTCGGCGCCCAGGCCGTCCGACCAGCCGGCGTAGCGCTGCTCCTTCGCAGCGGCCAGGTCACCCGCCTCGAGCAGGTCGGCTGCCACGAGCAGCGCCCGCGCCACGGTGTCGATCCCGCCGATGTGGGCGTGGAACAGGTCCGATCGGTCCAAGCTCTGCCGCCGCAGCTTCGCGTCGAAGTTGAACCCGCCGGTGGTGAAGCCGCCGGCCAGGAGGATCTCGTAGACCGCGAGCGCCAGCTCGTCGACCGAGTTCGGAAACTGGTCGGTGTCCCACCCGTTCTGCGGGTCGCCGCGGTTCATGTCGATGCTGCCGAAGATCCCGCGGCTGATCGCGACGGCGACCTCGTGCTGGAAGCTGTGCCCGGCCAGGGTCGCGTGGTTGGCCTCGATGTTCACCCGGTACTCATCGGCGAGGTCGTGCCGGACGAGGAAGCTGTCCACCGTCGCCGAGTCGTAGTCGTACTGGTGCTTGGTCGGCTCCTGCGGCTTCGGCTCGAGCAGGAGCGTCCCGGTGAAGCCGATGCGGTGCTTGTGCTCCGCCACCAGGGTCAGGAACCGCGCCAGCTGCTCCTCCTCGCGAGCGAGGTCGGTGTTGAGGAGCGTCTCGTAGCCCTCGCGGCCGCCCCACAGCACGTAATTGGCGCCCCTCAGCCGGTGGGTCGCCTCGAGCATGTGCTTGACCTGGGCGGCCGCGTAGGCGAAGACCTCCGGATCCGGGTTCGTGGCGGCGCCGGCCGCGTAGCGCGGGTGGCTGAACAGGTTTGCGGTTCCCCACAGGAGGCGGACTCCGGTGCGCTCCATGTGCGCCTCGATCTCGGCGACGACCGCGTCGAGCAGGCTGACCGTCTCGGAGAAGCTCGCACCCTCGGGCGCCACGTCGCGGTCGTGGAAGGTGAAGTACGGCACGCCGAGCTTGCTGACGAACTCGAAGGCAGCGTCGAGCTTGGCGCGCGCCGCCTCCATCGCATCCGTGCCGGGAGCCAGCCACGGTCGGTCGAATGTGCCGACGCCGAACACGTCGGATCCCGGCCAGTTGAACGAGTGCCAGAAGCAGACGGCGATGCGCAGGTGCTCCTCCATCGGCTTGCCCCTCACGAGCCGATCCGGCCGGTACACCCTGTAGGCGAAGGGGTCGGTCGATTCGAGGCCGCCGAACTCGATCCGCTCCGGCACCTCGGTGAAGAAGCCACCCACCCGCTACATCTCCTCCATGCTCGATCCCCGCCGCCGCCGACGACGTTATCAGATGTGTTTGTCAACGAGAAGCACAAATCTCATCGGCGACGATCGTCCGGCTTGGCCGTCCGAGGCGGCGTGGTAGGGTAGCGACGCGGCGCCCCAGGTGCCCGGACGCACCGTACCGGACCGACCAGCCGCCTTCGCCACTGAGCCCAACGGGTGGCGGCTCCAAGGGGAGACGTGAGGGAACTTGGGACTCTTCGACGGCCTGCTCGGCCTCCTCAGCCACGACGTGGGGATCGACCTCGGCACCGCCAACACGCTCGTCACGGTCCGCAACCGCGGGATCGTCATCAGCGAGCCCAGCGTGGTGGCCATGGACACGCGCTCCAAGCGGGTGCTGGCCATCGGCGCCGAAGCAAAGCGCATGGTCGGGCGCACGCCCGCCAACATCGTCGCCATCCGACCGCTGCGCGACGGCGTGATCAGCGACTTCGACGTGACCGAGCAGATGATCCGCTACTTCATCAACAAGGTCCACGATCGGTATGCGCGCATTCCTCGCCCGCGGGTGCTCGTCGGCATCCCGTCCGGCGTGACCGAGGTCGAGAAGCGCGCCGTTCGTGACGCCACGATCAACGCGGGTGCGCGCTGGGCGCGGCTCATCGAGGAGCCGATGGCCGCCGCCATCGGCGCCGGGCTGCCGGTCAGCGAGCCGTCCGGCAGCCTCATCGTCGACATTGGCGGCGGCACCACCGAGGTCGCCGTCGTGAGCCTGGGCGGGATCGTCGTGAGCCGCAGCGTGCGCATCGGAGGCGACGAGATGGACACCGACATCGTCAGCTTCGCCCGACGCGAGTACAACCTGCTGATGGGCGAGCGAACCGCCGAGGACATCAAGATCGCGGTCGGGTCGGCGTATCCGGACGAGCACGCCGATCGAACGGTCACCTTCCGCGGCCGTGACCTCCTCACGGGACTGCCGCGCAGCGTCGAGGTCGGCGGCGACCAGATCCGCGAGGCGCTGGAGCCGTCGATCGCCCAGATCATCGATGCCATCAAGGAGACGATCGAGGAGACCCCGCCGGAGCTCGTTGCCGACATCATGGACCAGGGGATCGTCATCGCCGGGGGCGGCGCACTGCTCGCCGGGCTCGACCGCCGCGTCGCGGAGGCGACGCAGATGCCGGTCCACATCGCCGACGACCCACTCACCTCCGTCGTGCGCGGGACGGGTCGGGTGCTCGAGGACCTCGACACGCTCGAGCGGGTGCTCGTCAGCGAGCAGTTCACGCGCGCACCGCGCTGAAGGGCGCGGGAAGCCCATGTACGGCCAGTCGAGCCCACATCGCCGCGGCCGCGCCGGCCTGTGGTTCGCCGGGTTCACCATCGCCAGCCTGCTCATGCTCCTTGCCAGCTCCACCGATCCGGCCACGACGCTGCAGCGCGTGACCGCACGGGCCCTCGACCCGGTGCGCGGCGCCATCGCGGGTGTCGGGGACGGCGTCGCGAGCCTGTTCGGGACCATCGGTGAGATCGATCGCCTTCGGAGCGAGAACGCCGAGCTGCGCGTGGCGCTCGCGGGCGCCGAGCAGCGGCTGGCGGAGCTGACCGAGGCAGCCCGCGAGAACGAGGAGCTGCGGGAGCTGCTCGGCATCAGCAGCGCCCTCGAGATGACGACGCTCCCGGTCCGGGTCACCAGCCGCGATCCGTCGAACTTCGCATGGGAGGTCGGCGTCGATGCCGGCACCGCCCTAGGCGTCCGAATCGGGATGCCGGTGGTGGCCAACGCCAACGGGACCGGTGCTCTCGCCGGCACGGTGGTGAGCGCGACCGAGGACACTGCGCGGATCCGGTTCATCGTCGACACGCGCTCCACCGTCATCGGCCAGGTCCAGTCGAGCCGGGCGCTCGGCGAGGTCCGCGGCCAGGCGGGCGGGCAGCTGGTGATGGGCGGCATCCCGGTCACCGACGCCGTCACCGTGGGGGACACGGTGGTGAGCGCGGGCATCAGCCTGGGCGAGACCACGAGCCGGTATCCGGGCGGCCTGCTCATCGGGGCGGTCCAGGCCGTCGAGGACGACGCGAACGCCCTGACGCGAACGGCATTCGTGCGTCCCGCTTTCGATCCGGGGGCGGAGCGGTTCCTCGTCGTGCTCGAGTTCAGCCAGGGCTGACCGAACCGGACTCGCGCTGGTGCCGGCCCGCACATGGGCGCATCGGCGAAGCGGACAAGCGGACCATCGCGCCATAGGCGTGCCGGGCCGACGAGCCTAGGGTGAAGGTTCAGCACTTGTCCGAGGAGCCCTCATTGCCCGTCCGTCGCGCCGTCGTTGCCCTGTCCCTGGTTGCCGCCAGCCTCCTCGGCGCCGTCTCCGGCGCCGCACCGTCTCCCGCGGCCGCGGCCGGCAAGAAGGTCGTCGTGATCGTCGGGCCGGTCGGGAGCCAGACCGATAACTATCGGGAGAAGGGGGACTACATCGCCGCGACGGCGAAGGCGGCCGGCGCCGAGGTCGTCAAGGTCTACTCACCGAACGCGACCTGGGACAACGTGCGCGAAGCCGTCGACGGTGCCAACGTGGTCGTCTACGTCGGCCACGGCAATGGCTACCCCAACCCGTACAGCTCGGGCACGGAGTACACCGATCGGGTCAACGGCTTCGGGCTGAACATGCGAGAGGACGATGGCGACGGGGACAAGATCAACGTCGACATGGTCTATTGCGGCGAGAAGGCCCTGCGCGGAACGCTCGGGCCGAGCGACGGAGCCACCCAGCGCCAGTACTGCGATGGCGGGCCGCTGACGCCGGCTCACGGCTTCATCATGGTCTACTCGAACGCCTGCTACACGCCTGGCGCCAGCGAGGGCTTCGACGATCCCGCCACCGAGGCCGTCGCTCTGACCCGGGTAGCGAGCTATTCGCGACCCGTCTTCGCGCTCGGTGGACGTGCCTACTTCGCCACCGATCTCGGCTCGGGCAAGATCGTCGACCTCGTGCTGCGCAACCCGACGACCGCCTTCGGCGAGCTCTTCGAGATGAGCAAGGGCTATTCCGCCGCCGCGCTGCGCGTCCATCAGCATCCGCATGTCTCCGGACGCCAGATCTGGATCCAGAAGACCGATGGGCCAGGCGACCGCAAGGATTACTTCCACGCCTTCGCCGGCAATCCCGCCCAGACCCCCAACGGTTCGATGACCTCGTACGTGGTGCCCGATCCGGAGCCTCCGCCTCCGTTCAGGGACATCGCCGCGTCGAAGTTCTACAGCGACATCGTCTGGCTGGCCGAGTCGGGGATCACTGCGGGCTGCGGTGACGGCAAGTTCTGTCCGAACGGAAACGTCACGCGCGGCCAGATGGCGAGCTTCCTCGTCCGCGCCTTCACCCTCCCCGCCACGGGCCGCGACTACTTCTCCGACGATGGCTCGAACAAGCACGAGGCCAACATCAACCGCCTCGCCGCCGCCGGGATCACCGCCGGCTGCGACGACGACCGGTTCTGTCCGAATGGCCTCGTCACTCGTGCGCAGATGGCAACGTTCATGTCGAAGGCGCTTGAGCTGGGATGGACGAATCGCGACCACTTCCGCGACGACGATGACAACCAGCACGAGGCCAACATCAACCGCTTCGCCGAGGCGGAGATCACCTCCGGCTGCGCCAGCGCGAGGTACTGCCCCAACGGCCTCGTGACGCGTGGCCAGATGGCGGCCTTCCTGCATCGGGCGCTCGAGTAGCCATCCGGGCGCCAGCCGGCGCTGGCGCCGACCGGCTACCCTTGTGGTGACCCCCATGTTCCGATTCCACCGACGATCGCTCGCGGTCGCCCTTTCCCTGGCCACCCTGCTCGGCGCCGGCTCGGCGCTGGCGGCGGACCCGCTTCCGTCCGGACCGCCGGCGGGCTCGGCCCCGGTCGGCCCGCGGACGATCCACGCCGAGATGTCGGACCAGATGGCGGATGTCCGGCCCGACTTCGGCGCCGGGGGCCGACCGATCGATCTCGCCCGACCGATGACGGCCGCAGACCAGGGCGGCTCTACGGCCGCCGAGGCGGTCGCGGCGGCCGGCCTCCCGAACGGCCTCTCTCGCGAGGTCTTCGGCTACCTGCCGTACTGGGCGCTCAACAGCTCGCTGCTCAGCTCGATGAACTACGACCTGGTGTCGTCGATCGCGTACTTCGGCGTCCCCGCACGCTCCGACGGGACCCTCCAGAAGACCGGCACGTACTGGGCGGGCTGGACCTCGACGCACATGACCAGCGTCATCAACGCGGCCCACGCGGAAGGGGTCAAGGTGGTGCTGACCGTGACGATGATGGCGTGGGATGGTGACTACGCCGCGATGTCGTCGCTGCTCAACAGCGCCACGAAGCGGAACAAGCTGGCGAGCGAGATCGCCGCCACGGTCTCGGCGCGCAACGCCGATGGCGTCAACCTCGACTTCGAGCCGATGCCCAACTCCCTCCAGAACGCGTACACGGCATTCGTGCGGGCGGTCAAGGCGGCCCTCGGCAGCCGTTACCTGACGGTCGCCACGACCGGTGGGGCGGCCACCTGGGACGAGGGCTACGACCTCGCGGGGCTGGTCGCCTCCGGCGCCGCTGACGCGATCATGGCCATGGGATACGACTTCAACTGGAGTGGCTCCGCCCGCGCCGGCGCCGTCTCGCCGCTGGACAGCCCGTATGTGCTCGACGTCCGCACGGCGATGGAGGACTACCTCGCCCGGGTGCCCGCATCGAAGCTGATCTGGGGCGTGCCGTACTACGGACGCGCCTGGACCACGCAGACCTCGTCGCAGAACTCGCTGACCTGCAAGTCCAAGTCGATCTGCCCGACGGGGAAGGCATCGGCCGGCGCGTTCGGGCGCAGCTGGGCGCCGGGCTATACCGACGCCCGAGTGGCGGCCGCCGACCACGGACGCCGTTGGGACAACACCGGCAGGGTGGCGTGGTACCGCTACAAGAGCAGCACCTACGGCACCTGGGTCCAGGGCTACTACGACGACGCCCAGTCGCTCAACCTCAAGTACGACCTGGTGGTCGGCAATGGGCTCCGAGGCGTCGGGATCTGGCACCTGCTGCTCGACGCCGGCCGAAGCGAGCTGTGGAACGTCATCGCGCAGAATCTGCTCGCACTGCCGTTCACCGACATCGACGACTCGATCCATTGGGCGTCCATCGCCTGGATCGCCGAGCAGGGCATCACCAGCGGCTGTGGCGGTGGGAAGTACTGCCCCGACGGGCTCGTGACGCGCGCCCAGATGGCCACCTTCCTGTCGCGCGCCCTTCACCTGGCTCCCACGTCCCGCGACTACTTCTCCGATGACAACGGCAGCATTCACGAGGCGAACATCAACCGCGTCGCGGCGGCCGACATCACGTTCGGCTGCGGCGGGACGCGGTTCTGCCCCGGCGGCGTCGTGACGCGCGCTCAGATGGCCAGCTTCCTGTCGCGCGCGTTCCGTCTGCCTTCGACCGGAGTGGATCACTTCGATGACGACGCGGGCAACAGGCACGAGGCAGCGATCAACCGCATCGCCACGGCCGGCATCACGGTCGGATGCGACGACGATCGATACTGCCCCGATGGGCGGGTGACCCGCGCCCAGATGGCGACCTTCCTCCGCCGCGCGCTCGAGGACTAATGGCCAGGACCGGAAGGGCCACCGCCTCCGAACCATCGGCCCATCGCGGCCACCCGGCTCCGGCCCGTACGGTGACGGCACCGATTCTGCACACCGGAGCCGACCCATCGACACACCCACCATCCGTACCTCTTCACTTCGCCGGCTGAGCGCCGCGACGCTCGCCGTGGCCATCGGGATGGCCATCTGGACCGCCTCGCCGGCGCCGGTCGCCGCCGAGGGCGGCGCGGGCTTCGTGGGCATGGCCAACGACTACCGCACCGACTCGAGCCGCGCGCCGGTCGCGTTTCAGACGAAGATCGACCGCATCGCCGCCGACCGCGCCGAGGAGATGGCAGCCGACGAGGAGATCGGCCACGACTTCACCGCGCTCAAGGAGCGCTTCGACGAGGACGGCGTCTGCTGGCGCGGCTTCGGCGAGATCGTTGCGCGCAACCGCGACGGCGACTTCGCCAGCTTCGGCGACCAGTGGTGGGATTCCGCGCCCCACAAGAGCGTGATGCTCGGCGACTACACCCATGCCAGTGGTGCCCGTGCCTTCGCCAATGGCCGCTGGTACGGGGTGATGATCTTCGTGAAGCTGTGCGACGCGCAGCCGAGGTCGGTCTTCAACGACATCGGCGGATCGAAGTTCTACGGCGACATCGTGTGGCTCGTGGACGAGGGCATCACGTCGGGCTGCTCCGCCAGTCAGTTCTGCCCCGACGGACGAGTGACGCGCGCCCAGATGGCGAGCTTCATCGCCCGCGCCCTCGACCTCGGCTCGGCCCGCCGCGACCACTTCGTCGACGACGAGGGCAACAAACACGAGGTCAACATCAACCGATTCGCCGACGAGGAGATCACCGCCGGCTGTGACGACCATCGGTTCTGCCCGAATGGCCTCGTCACGCGCGCCCAGATGGCGACCTTCCTGGCACGCGCGCTCCACCTGCCGGCGACATCCCGCGACTACTTCAGCGACGACGAGGGCAGCAGCCACGAGGGGAACATCAACCGCATCGCGGCGGCGGGCATCACCGGCGGCTGCGGAGCGTCCCGCTTCTGCCCCGACGGCCTCGTGACGCGCGGCCAGATGTCGGCCTTCCTGCATCGCGCCTTCGAGTGATCCCCGGCGGGTAGAATCGGCAGCCACATGACTGCCACCGTCGGGGCCGGGCGTCGCAACGACGGCCGGGTCCCCAATCAGCTGCGGCCGATCAAGATCGTCCCCGACTACCTCAAGTTCGCCGAGGGCTCGGTGCTCATCCGCGTCGGCGACACGCGCGTCATCTGCGCCGCGACGATCGAGGATCGGGTGCCGGGCTGGATGCGCGGCAAGGGCCGTGGCTGGGTCACCGCCGAGTACAGCATGCTGCCGAGGGCCGGGACCGAGCGCAGCCAGCGCGAGGCGTCGCGTGGCTCGATCGGCGGCCGTACCCACGAGATCCAGCGCCTCATCGGCCGCTCGCTACGCGGCGTGGTGGACATGGCCAAGCTCGGCGAGCGGACCATCACCCTCGACTGCGATGTGATCCAGGCCGACGGCGGAACGCGCACCGCCAGCATCACCGGCGCCTACGTGGCACTGGCCCGAGCGCTCAACAAGTTCGGGATGAGCCACCTGCTGACCGGACAGGTGGCGGCGGTGAGCGTCGGCCTGGTGAACGCCCTGCCGTACCTCGATCTCGACTACAGCGAGGACTCGACCGCCGATGTCGACTTCAACGTCGTGATGGTCGACGACGACCGCCTCATCGAGGTCCAGGGGACCGCCGAGCACGGCGCGTTCACGCGGCAGCAGATGGACCAGATGATCGACCTCGCGGCCGCGGGCATCCGCCAGCTCTTCATCCTGCAACGCACGGCCATCGACGCACCGCCGGGCGAGTGAGGCGCCTCCTCGTCGCGACGACGAACGCGGGCAAGCAAGCCGAGTTCCGGCGGCTGCTCGCAGACCTGCCGGCCGAGCTCGTCACGCCCAACTCGATCGGCCTCGACCTCGATGTCGCCGAGCCCCACGACACCTATGCCGAGAACGCCGCCGCCAAGGCGATCGCCCATGCGACCGCCACGGGCCTGCTGACGGTTGCGGACGATTCGGGCATCGAGGTGGCCGCCCTGGACTGGGGCCCCGGCGTGCGAAGCGCGCGCTGGGGCAGCCCCGACAAGGCGCAGAGCCTGCTCGAGGCGATGGCCGGGCAGGCCGATCGGCGAGCGCGCATGGTCTGCGCCCTTGCCGTTGGCATCCCCGGAACGGCCGACCCGAGCGTCGAGATCTTCACGGGGACGGTCGAGGGTGGCGTGGCCGAGGAGCCGCGCGGCTCCGGGGGCTTCGGCTACGACCCGATCTTCCTCCTTCCCAGCGGCACGACCACCGCCGAGCTCCCCGACGTCGAAAAGGACGCGATCAGCCACCGTGGGCGCGCGGTGCAGGCTGCGACGCCGCGCCTGCTCGAGCTGCTCGCGACCACCTAGCCCATCGGTCCCTTGATGCGGCGCTACCAAGGTCCGGTCGCATGGCCTTGTTCAAGAGGCGTAGGGTGAACGCCTCAACGGCAGCCCACTCGGGACGGCGACACCGTCCTGCCGAACCGCACCGGAGCCCACGCGTCTTGTCACGAGCCTCCTCGACCGCACTCGCGCTCCTCTTCCTCCTCGGCGCGGCACTCCCCGCGAGCGCCGCCGAGCCGAAGGCCGCACCGGCCGAAACCTCCGATGTCATCCCCGGCGAAGTCGTGGTCCAGTTCCGCGAGGGCCGAGGTCAGGACCTGGCCCGACTGCACGGCATGGCGGTCCTGGCGGAGCTCGGACCGGCTGCCGAAGCGAACCCGCCCCTCGTGGTCTCGACGGGCGGGCAGTCGGTGGACGCGGCGATCGCCGAGCTGCGCGCCGACCCGGCGGTCGCGACGGTCGAGCCGAACTACCGGGTCGAGCTCGCCGACGAGGGCGGCACGACGGCAATCGTCGTCGACGATCCGAAGACCGGCGACCAGTACTCGCTGGACCGGATGCGCGTCCGCCAGGCGTGGGCACGAGAGACCGGGGCCTCGAACGTCATCGCCGTGCTCGATACCGGGGTCCAGACCAACCATCCCGACCTCGCCGGCCGGCTCGTGGCGGGGCACGACTTCGTGAACGACGACTCCAGCGCGGCCGATGACAACGGGCACGGCACGTGGGTCAGCGGGATCATCGTCGCGAAGGCGAACGACGGCTACGGCATCGCCGGCCTGAGCTGGACCGACAAGGTCATGCCGGTGAAGATCATGGACCGCGAGGGAACCGGGACCAGCGCCGACCTCATCAGCGGCATCCGCTGGGCCGCCGACCACGGGGCCGACGTCATCAACATGAGCGTTGGCGGCTTCCCGTACTCGAAGCTCGTCCAGGACGCGGTGAACTACGCGTGGGGCAAGGGCGTGGTGCTGGTCGGGGCGGCCGGCAACAACCGGCGCGAGGAGACCTACTACCCCGCCAGCCTCGACAACGTCATCAGCGTGAGCGCCACCCAGCCGCAGGACGAGTTCAGCAACTGGTCCAGCTGGGGACCGAAGGTCGACGTCAGCGCGCCGGGGTCGTCGGTGCTGACGACGAACTGCTACGCCTGCACCTACGCCGACCATGACTCGTGGGGTGCCCATACCTACATCAGCGGGACGAGCTTCGCGACTCCGAACACCGCGGGCGTCGTGGCCCTCATCAGGGCGCGGTACCCGTCCTACACCCCGAGCCAGGTCGTGCACCGCCTCCGCGCGACCGCGGACGACCTCGGCTACGACGGGTGGGACAACCGCTACGGTTCCGGCCGCATCAACGCCTATCGCGCGGTGGGAGGAAGCGTCAGCCAGCCGAGCGTGCCGCGTGGCGACGGCCGCGAGTCCAACAACTCCCTGAGCAGCGCCCGCAAGATCACGATCGGGGCGGTGACCCGCCCGTCGATCTACCCCGCCGGTGACGTCGACTGGTTCGCCGTGGACGTCCCGCGGGCCGGTCGGATCGACATCCGCGTGACCGGCGTGGTCGACAGCCGCGCGTATCCGTGGAACCGAAGCCCGATCCCGGTCGACCCGATCGTCGAGCTGTTCAGCACGTCCGGCACGCGGCTCGTGCATGCCGACAGCCAGTCGGAGGGCGGCACCGAGGTGGCTCGCAGGACCGTCGGCGGCGCCACGCGAATCCTGGTCAAGATCTGGAACTACTACGCCAACGGAAACACCGCGACGTATACCGTGAAGCCGGTCTACGTCGACACGGCCGCCCCGAAGGCCACGATCTCGTACCCGGCGTCCGGCGCCACCGCCGTGAGCCGCATCGTCAAGCCCAGGATCACGTTCAACGAGCCGGTCACGAACATCGGCACCTCGTCGATCCGCCTCCGCGACATGACCACGAACAAGTTCGTGCCCGCCACGGTCAGGCTGGACGGCTCGAAGCGGGTCGTGACCATCGAGACTGGCCGCCTGGCCCGCCTCCGCCAGTACCGGGTCGAGGCCACGACCGCCGTCACCGACATCGCCGGCAACCACCTGGCGACGAGGACCCTGCTGTTCACCACCGGGCTCGGGTCTTTCGTCGACGCGGACGGCAACAAGCACGAGAAGGCCATCGAGTGGATCCTGGCCGAGGGCATCACCTTCGGCTGCTCCGCCGAGCGCTACTGCCCGAACGGGTTGGTGACGCGCGGGCAGATGGCGAGCTTCCTGGCCCGAGCCCTCGACCTGCCGTCGACCGGCACCGACTACTACGCTGATGACGAGGCCAACAAGCACGAGTCGAGCATCAACCGGGTCGCCGCGGCCGGCATCACCGCGGGCTGCGACACCCGCCGCTACTGCCCCGATGGTGTCGTCACGCGGGCCCAGATGGCGAGCTTCCTCGCGCGAGCCGTCGACCTGACCCCGACGGGCCACGACTACTTCACCGACGACAACTCGAACAAGCACGAGGCGCGCATCAACGCGATCGCCGCGGCGGACATCACCTTCGGCTGCACCGCGACCACCTATTGCCCGAACGCCTCGGTGACGCGCGCCCAGATGGCCAGCTTCCTGTACCGAGCACTCGGCGACTGAGGCTGGCCGCGCTGCCGGGGGCTCCACGGCGCGTCGGATAGAATGCGCAGCGCCGCAAGGAGAATCCATGCCCGAGCGTTCGAACGTGCGCGTGCATCCCACCGCCGAGGTCTCGCCCGACGCCGACATCGGCGAGGGCACCAGCATCTGGAACCAGGCCCAGGTGCGTGAGGGCGCCCGCATCGGTGCCGGCTGCATCATCGGGAAGAACGTCTACGTCGACGCCGACGTGGTGATCGGTGACCGCGTCAAGGTGCAGAACAACGTCAGCCTGTTCCACGGCGTCACCGTCGAGGATGGGGTGTTCGTCGGCCCCCACGTGTGCTTCACGAACGACCGGGTTCCGCGGGCGATCAACGCGGACGGCACGGCGAAGTCCGATGCCGACTGGGTGGTCACGCCGATCCTCGTACGACACGGCGCCGCGCTCGGCGCGAACAGCACGATCCTGCCGGGCGTGACGATCGGCCGTTGGGCGATGGTCGGCTCGGGCAGCGTCGTGACCCGCGATGTGGGCGACAACGAGCTCGTTGCCGGCAACCCGGCGAGACGCCTGGGAAGCGTGTGCGCCTGCGGCCAGCCGCTGCGCGACGTGGACGGCAGGCCGTTCGTCGGGCCGTGCCCGTCCTGCGGCGACCCATTCCCGCCCGCCCGATGAAGGTCCTCACCGTCGTCGGCGCCCGGCCGCAGTTCGTGAAGGCGGCCCCGGTCAGCCGCGTCCTCCGCCAAGGGCACACCGAAATCCTCGTCCACACCGGGCAGCACTACGACGCCGCCATGAGCTCCGCGTTCTTCCGCGACCTCGAGCTCCCGGAGCCCGACGTGAACCTCGGGGTCGGCTCAGGCAGCCACGGCGTCATGACCGGCGAGATGCTCCGGCTGCTGGAGCCGGTGGTGTACGAGCACGAGCCGGACGGCGTGCTGGTGTTCGGCGACACGAATTCGACGCTGGCCGCCGCCGTGGTCGCCTCGAAGGTGGCATACGCCGACGGGCGACGCCCATGGCTGGCTCATGTCGAGGCCGGGCTGCGATCGTTCAACCCGAGCATGCCCGAGGAGCGCAACCGGATCGTGGCCGACCACCTCGGTGACCTGCTCCTGGCGCCGACCCCGGTGGCCATGGAGCACCTCGCGCACGAGGGCCTGGCAGACCGATCGGAGCTCGTTGGCGACGTGATGGTCGACGCCCACGCGTGGGCCGCCGGCCGAGCCGCAGCGCACCTCCCCGATGCGGCCGAGGCGGTCGATCGCTACGTGCTCCTGACCATGCATCGCGCCGAGAACGTCGACGACCCGGCTCGCCTCCGCTCGATCCTGTCGGGCCTGGCGCTCGACCTTCCCGTCATCTTTCCCGTCCACCCCCGAACCCGGAGTGCTATCGCGCATGAGCCGGATATCGTTCCGGCGAATGTCGTCACCATCGACCCGGTCGGGTTCCTGGAGATGGTGGCGCTCGAGACCCGCGCCCACGCCATCGCGACCGACTCGGGCGGTGTCCAGAAGGAGGCCTACCTCGCCGGCGTGCCGTGCGTCACGCTGCGCACCGAGACGGAGTGGACGGAGACCGTCGAGGCCGGCTGGAACCGGGTCGTGGGCGCCGATCCGCGTGCCGTCTCGAGCGCGCTCGCCGATCCGAGCTTCATGGATCGTGGCAAGCCTCGGCCGGACCTGTATGGTGATGGGCGCGCCGCCGCCCGCATCGTCGAGGCGATGGAGCGACACCACCGGCGCGCCACCGGCGCGCCTGCAGCTCAGGAGGCCGAATCAGCGTGATCCCGATTGCCCGTCCCCAGATGGGCGACGACGAGAAAGAGCGTGTCTGGGAGGCCATGTCCGCCGGCTCGCTGGCCCAGGGCCCGCGCGTCCGCGAGTTCGAGGAAGGCTTCGCGCAGCTCGTGGGCGCGGCGCACGCCGTCGCGACCAGCTCGGGAACCACGGCGTTGCACCTGGCGCTGCTCGGCTACGGCGTCGCCGAGGGCGACGAGGTCATCACCGTGCCCTTCACGTTCATCGCCAGCGCCAACAGCGTGCTGTACACCGGGGCGCGGCCCGTGTTCGTCGACATCGACGAGGACGACTTCACGATGGACCCGGGGCAGATCGAGGCCGCCATCACGCCGCGCACCCGCGCCGTCATGCCGGTGAGCCTGTACGGACAGCCGGCGCGGATGGACGTCATCACCGACATCGCCATGCGCAACGGGCTGGCCGTCGTGGAGGATGCGGCGCAGGCGCACGGCGCCGCGATCGGGGAGCGGCGGAGCGGCACGTGGGGCGCCGGCGCCTTCAGCTTCTATCCGACCAAGAACATGACCACCGGCGAGGGCGGGATGATCACGACCGACGACGCCGAGCTGGCAGACAAGGTCCGGCTGCTGCGCGAGCACGGAATGAAGGTGCGGTACCACCACGAGATGGTCGGCTACAACTTCCGCATGACCGACATCGGCGCGGCGATCGGGCTCGCGCAGCTTCCGAAGCTGCCCGCGGCCAATGACCGGCGGCGTGCCATCGCGACCCGCTACGACGCCGAGCTGCGCGGAGTCCTCACGCCCCGGGTCCGTCCGGACGTCACGCACGTCTACCACCAGTACACGATCCGCGTGAACCGTCGGGACGAGTTCGCGTCCCGCCTTGCCGAGCGGGGTGTGGGGTCGGGCATCTACTACCCGATCCCGGTCCATCGCCAGAAGCCGTTCGTGGCGCTCGGCTACGGGGACCAGACGTTCCCGGTGACGGAGCGCCTCACGGAGCAGGTGCTCAGCATCCCGGTCCATCCCAGCCTCAGCAATGACGAGGTCGCCACCGTCATCGGTGCCGTGAACGAGACCGCGGTCGAGCTTGGCCCGCTCGAGCCTTCCGGCGGATGACGAGTCCAACGGAGCCGCAGCTCCGCGCCGGCGTCATCGGCTTGGGCATGATGGGCCGCAACCACGTGCGGGTATGGGACGAGGTTGACGGCGTCGACCTCGTCGCCGTCGCCGACACGGATCCCGCTGCGGTCGAGGCGGCGGCCCGCGGACGCCGAGCGCAAGGCTTCACGGATCCCGCGGCCATGCTCGCCGAGATGGAGCTCGACCTGGTGAGCGTCGTCGCTCCCACCAGCCTCCACCTGCCCGTCGCGCTGCAGGCGTTCGCCGCCGGCGCGCACGTGCTCGTCGAGAAGCCGATCGCGGCCACCCGTGACGAGGCCGAGGAGATGATCGCCGCCGCTCGCGATGCCGGGCGGATGCTCACCGTCGGGCACATCGAGCGCTTCAACCCGGCCATTCGCGAGCTCAAGCGCCGGCTGGACGAAAGCGAGCTGGGGCGCATCTTCCAGATCAGCGCCACCCGCCTCGGGCCATTCCCCGCGCGCATCCGCGACGTGGGTGTCGTCGTCGACCTGGCGCCGCACGACCTCGACGTGTTCCGCTTCCTGCTCGGTGCCGAGCCGGTGCGCCTGTACGCTGAGGCCGAGCGCCGGATCCATACCGATCACGAGGACCTCTTCAACGGCATGCTGAAGTTCTCGAACGGGGCGATCGGCGTGCTGAACATCAACTGGCTGACGCCGGCCAAACGTCGCGTGCTGACCGTGACCGGCGAGAGCGGCATGTACATCGCCGACTACATCACCCAGGACCTCGTCTTCCACGCCAACCCCGACGCGGCCGAGACGTGGGTCAACCGCGGCGCCGGCGCGGCGATCACGTCGGTCACCGAGGGCGAGGTGACGCACCGCGTCATCCGGCGCGAGGAGCCACTGCGTGTCGAGCTGCGCGAGTTCGCACGTGCCGTGCGCGACGGTGGGCCACCGCCGGTCGACCCGCGCGACGCGATGGTGGCCTTGCTCCTGGCGCGAAAGCTCGTCGAGTCGGCGGTGACCGGCGAGGTGATCGCGGGCACGGCGCTGACCGAGGCGCTGGCGTGAGGATCGCGGTGGTCGGGCTCGGCCACATCGGCCTGCCCCTCGCGGTCCAGTACGCGTCGCGCGGCCACGACGTGCTCGGGATCGACATCGACCAACGCATCGTCGACGCGCTCAACGGCGGGGAGTCGCCCCACCGCGACGAGCAGGCGCTCATCGATCGCGTGCCGGAGCTCGTGTCGGCGGGGCGACTGCGAGCGGCCACCTGGGCCGATGCATCGGCCCTGCGCGACGTCGAGGCCGTGGTCGTCATCGTCCCCGTCGTCGTCGACGCGGAGCGCGAGATCGACTTCCGCCCCATCGACGCTGCGACCCGGGACCTCGCCGCCGGCATCGGTCCCGGCACGCTGGTGATCTACGAGACGACGCTGCCGGTGGGCACGACCCGCGACCGGTTCGGACCCGTGCTGGCCTCGGGCAGCGGGCTCGAGCTCGACCGCGACCTGTTCCTGGCCTTCAGCCCGGAGCGCGTGCTGGTCGGGCGCGTCTTCACCGACCTGCGCCGATACCCGAAGGTGGTCGGTGGGACGAGCGAGGCGAGCACCGCGCGGGCGGTCGAGTTCTACCGATCGGTCCTCGACGAGGGCACCGAGGTCATGGCCGTCGCCAACGCCGAGACGGCCGAGATGACGAAGCTCGCCGAGACCACGTACCGCGACGTGAACATCGCCTATGCCAACGAGCTGGCTCTCTACGCGGCGCGGCGCGGGATCGACGTGACCGAGGTCATCGCCGCGGCCAACTCCCAGCCGTACAGCCACATCCACGCGCCCGGCGTCGGCGTCGGCGGCCATTGCATCCCGGTCTACCCCCACTTCCTGTTCAACGGCGACCCCGACCTGCGCATCCCGCCCCTGGCGAGGACCATCAACGACGGCATGGCCGCGGCGGCCGTCGACGCCATCGAGGAGCGCATCGGCTCGCTCGACGGCCAAGCGGTCCTGGTGCTGGGGATCGGCTACCGCGGCGATGTGCGCGAGGATGCCTTCAGCACGGCCTTCAGGCTGCGGGACGAGCTGCTGGCGGCGGGCGCCCGCGTTCTCGGCCACGATCCGTACTTCGACGCGGACCACCTGCGCAGCCACGGCTTCGAGCCGTACGAGCTCGGGTCGGGCGAGCCGGCGCGCGTCGCCATCCTCCAGGCTGCCCACGCCGACTACATCACCCTGGAGCCGTCGCGCATCCGGGGCCTGGAGCTCTTCGTCGACGGCCGCAACGCGATCGACCGATCTCTTATGGAGCAGGCGGGCGTGGCCTATGTCGGCATCGGCCGCTGAGGAGCCGGCCCCGACTCCCGCGGTCGGCCTGGCGGCGGGCCGCGGCGTGTGGGTCGTCCTGCCGACGTACAACGAGCGCGAGAACCTGGAGCCGATGGCCGCCGCCATCCTCTCCGCGCTGCCGGAGTCATCGCTACTGGTCGTGGACGACGCCTCGCCCGACGGCACCGGGACGCTGGCCGACACGATCGCGGCGCGAGAGGCCCGCGTGGCGGTCCTTCATCGGGCCGGTAAGCAGGGCCTCGGCGTCGCCTACCGGGACGGCTTCAAGTGGGTCCTCGAACGGCCGGAGACGCGAGCCGTCGTGCAGATGGATGCCGACTTCAGCCATGACCCGGCCGACCTTCCCCGCCTGCTGACCCCGCTCATGCACAACGCGGACCTGGTCCTCGGCACGCGCTACATGCGCGGCGGTGGGACCGTCGGCTGGCCGTGGTACCGCAAGCTCATCAGCCGAGGGGGAACCGTCTTCGCCCGCACCGTGCTGCTCCTTCCATATCGGGACCTGACCGGCGGCTTCAAGGCATGGCGCCGTGAGCTCATCGAGGCGATCCGGCTGCGCGAGACTTCGGGCTCCGGGTACGGCTTCCAGATCGAGACGACGTGGTGGGCGCACCGGCGGGGAGCGACGATCGTCCAGATGCCCATCGTCTTCCGGGAGCGGGTGGCCGGGACGTCCAAGATGAGCCGGGGCATCGTGGCCGAGGCGATGGGCCTCGTCGTCCGGCTGCGGTGGAACGCGATCCGCGACGCGCTCACCCGTCGCTGAGGTCGGCCCACCTGCGGAGCACCCTCGTATCGGCTAGCATGTCGCCTCGCCCGCCCAGCGGCCGAGAGGGCCGCAGCCTAGCCGCCGCATGACCGAGACCCGATGAGCTTCAAGTCCCGACCCGTCCTCGACCGCAAGCATCGACCCCGCTGGCAGGATGAGCTGCGAACCCAGCAGCTGACCCTGGCCGCCTTCGCGCTCGCGATCGCCCTGGCCATCGGCATCGCCGGCGCGGCCGCATGGAACGGGTACTGGGAGTCGCACCTCCGACCGGTGGCCTCGGCGGGCGGCCAGTCGTTCGATCGCGCCGATCTCACGGTTCGCGAGCAGATCCTGACCGCCGAGGGCGTCGCCGCCATCACCGAGCTGCAGGGCCAGATCGCGGGGGGGCCGCGCGACCAGGCCATCCAGCAGCAGGTCGACAGCCTGACCCAGCAGCTCAGCAGCGTCACCACCAGCGCCACGGCCTCCCTCGTCGACAACGCCGTCCTCGCATCTCAGGCCGATGCCTTCGGGGTATCGGTCACCGAGGAGCAGATCGACGCGGCCACCGTCGAGCGCATGAGCCTCCCGGAGCGCGTCTGGGCCAACCTGATCCTGGTCGATCCGCTGCCCGCGGACGCCGAGCCCGACGCCGAGCCGACCGAGGAGCAGATCGCAACCGCGACCGAGGAGGCGCAGGCCGCGATCGACCGCGTCGACGACGGCGAGGACTTCGGCGAGGTCGCCACCGAAGTCAGCGACGACCCCAGCGCGGCCTACGCCGGAAGCATCGGCTGGTTCGCCGCCGATGACCCGCAGTACGGCGAGTACTTCGATGCCCTGGCCGACGCGGAGGAGGGCGACCTGGTGGGCCCGGTGGAGACCGAGGGCGGCGTGGCGGTCATCCAGCTCGTCCAGCGACGGGAGGCGACCGACGACAGCGGGCTCGACGAGATCCTCGAGCGGCAGGGCGTCGACGACGCCGACTATCGCGAGTACGTCCGGGGCCACGCCATGGCGGAGGCGTTCCAGGAGGAGTTCGAGACCGAGGTGGCCGTCAGTCCGGCCGAGCAGCGCCGGGTCGCCCAGATCTACATCGCCCCGGTCGAGGGCGAGGCGGTGCCGCAGGAGCGAGCGCGTCACGTGCTCGTGCAGCCCGATCCGGAGCTCCAGGACCAGCTCGAGGCGACCGACGAGCAGTGGGATGCCGCGCTGTCGGAGGCGACGGACGTCGCCGAGCAGCTCGCCGACCCCGACGCCGACTGGGCGGCGATCGCCGAGGAGCACAGCGACGACGCCGGCTCGGCGGCTCGGGGCGGCGACCTCGGCTGGTACGACCCGGCCGCGTCTCCGTTCGTGGAGCCCTTCGCCGTCGCGCTGGCTGCCCTCGAGGTCGGCGACCTCAGCGAGCCGGTGCGCACGGACTTCGGCTACCACGTCATCCAGAAGACGGCCGAGCGCGAGAGCCCGCAGGCGCAGGTGGACGACATCCTGGCGCGGCTCGAGGACGACCCTGAC
The DNA here is from genome assembly GCA_963828485.1 of uncultured Chloroflexia bacterium. Lineage (GTDB taxonomy): Bacteria > Chloroflexota > Limnocylindria > QHBO01 > QHBO01 > JACDBZ01. Next base: position 291,018 of record CAWHEV010000009.1, on the reverse strand, counting down.
GCCTTCGCCGACATCGCCGAGGCCGAGAGCGAGGACGCCGCGACCGCCGCCGAGGGAGGCGAGCTGGGCTGGGTGGCACGGTGGGAGCTCGCCCGGGCGCTCGAGGACGCCGTCTTCGGCCTGACAGAGGACGGCGAGGTGTCCGACGCGGTCGACCAGGGCGCCGAAGGGATCACCATCTATCAGTTGCTCGAGACGAGCGACAGCCGCGAGATCGAGGAGGAACGGCTCGAGACGATCCACGGCAGCGGCTTCAATCGTTGGCTCGAGGAGGTGGTTCGGGCCCCGGTCGATACCTGGATCGATCCCCAGTTCGCGCCCTCCACGGCCACCGGCTGAGCGGATGGGCGAGGCCGGTCCACGTAGCCTCGACGACCTTCTCGCCGCCGCCGGCATATCCGCGGCCGACGGAGTGCAGGCGGTAGCCGCGTCTCGCGTCGGGGCAGTTGCGTTCGACCCCTCGCTCCCGCTGGTCCTCCTGCGGGATGGGGCCGAGGCAGCCCTCAGCCTGCCCGGCCGCCATGCCGGCCACGGACCGCACGCGGTCCTCGGCCGCCTCTACCCGTCCGATCACGCGCTCGTCCGGCTGGCCGACGGAAGCCCGGCTGGCCTCGACTCCCTCGACGACGCCGCACTCGCGGCCGACGATTGGCTCGTCCCTGCGCTTGACCCGATCGAGAATCTGGCCAGTCCACATGGCATGGCGGCGATCAGCGCACGCCTTCGCGCCCTCGACGGGTGCCCGTGGGATCGGCGCCAGACGCACCTGTCCCTGCGGCCATACCTGCTCGAGGAGACGTACGAGACGATCGACGCCATCGAGCGGGGAAGCGCCGCCGACCTTGCCGAGGAGCTCGGCGACCTGTACCTGCAGGTCGTCCTCCACGCGCAGCTCGCGGCCGAGGAGGGGTCGTTCGACCTGACCGATGTCTACCGCTCGATCGCCGCCAAGATCGTGCGCCGCCACCCGCACGTCTTCGGCGAGGTCGAGGTTGCCGGCGTCGAGCAGGTGATGAGCAACTGGGAGCACATCAAGGCCGACGAGCGCACGGAGCGCGGAAAGGCCGACGAGGGGGCCTTCGGCGGGGTCGCTCGCGCCCTGCCAGCGCTTGCGGGCAGCCGCGAGATCCAGGAGCGGGCCGCGACCCTCGGTTGGGATTGGGACGCGATCGATGGTGTCTGGGACAAGGTGGCCGAGGAGCTTGACGAGCTCCGAGCGGCCGAAGGCGACGATGAACTCCTCCACGAGCTCGGCGATGCGCTCTTCGCGCTCGTCAACCTCGGTCGCTGGATGAAGGTCGATCCCGAGGAGGCACTGCGGGCCGCCAACCGGCGCTGGGTGAGCCGATACCGTCGCGTCGAGGCGCTCGCGGCGGAACGAGGCGTCGACCTCGATGCGCTCACGCTGGCCGAGAAGGACGTGCTGTGGGACGAGGTCAAGAGCACGTGAGGACCACGGGCCGGTGCCTCGGGCCGCATCCATCCGTCGTAAGATCGGTCGCGCACGGGGCGTGGCGCAGCCTGGCAGCGCGCCTGCTTTGGGAGCAGGAAGTCGCCGGTTCGAATCCGGCCGCCCCGACCATCTTCCCCTTCGGCGTCACAGTACGATCCGCGCCGACATGCTGATCGCCATCACATTCGCCATCGCCTGCGTCGTGGCGCTGGTCGTCACCCCGGCGGTGCGCTCGATCGGTCACCGATACGGATGGCTCGATCAGCCAGACGACCGCAAGGTCCACGACGTTCCCATCCCGCGCCTGGGCGGGGTGGCCATGGCCGTGGGCTTCGCCGTCGCGATCGCGGTTGCCGCCGCGGCATCCCCGGTCCTCGATCCGTTCGGATTGGCGCGAAGCTCCTACGTGCCAGCCATCCTGGCCGGGGTCGGCATCCTCGTCGTGGTCGGGCTGATCGACGACGTTCGCGGGATGCGAGCCATGGCGAAGCTCGCGCTCCAGGCCGCCGCGGCCGCGCTGGCCTGGGCCCTGGGCCTGCGGATCGAGTCGCTCTCCTTCGCGCACACCACGGTCGAGCTCGGTGTTCTCTCGCTTCCACTGACGGTGATGTGGATCGTGGGCGTCATCAACGCCATCAACCTCATCGACGGCCTCGACGGGCTCGCGGCGGGGGTCTCGCTCACCGTCCTCGGCGCCTTCGGCCTGATTGCCGCGGCGGATCGAATGGACCCCATCCTGCCGATCATCGCGGCCACGGCGGGTGCTGCGGCAGGGTTCCTCGCCTACAACCTGCATCCCGCCTCGATCATGATGGGCGACACCGGTGCCATGTTCCTCGGGTTCGTCGTGGCCGCCGTCGGGATCTCGCTCACCCAGGACGGGGCCGGTCCCGTCTCACCGCTCGTCCCGATCGTCGCCCTCGCCGTGCCGCTGGCCGACATGGTGTGGGCCATCGTCCGCCGCACGGCCAAGGGCGATCCCTTCTTCGTCGCCGATCGTGGCCACATCCACCATCAGCTCCTGCGTCGTGGCCTCAGCCAGCGAGACGCCATGCTGCTCCTGACCGCCGTCTCGGGCGGCTTCGCCCTGCTCGCCGTCCTGCTGGGGCGGCTGCGCTGATCAGGGCGGACCACTCTCGTCCGACGCCAGGTACCAGCCGTTGAGCTCGTCGGCTCCGAAGATCTCGCCCATTTGCTCGCGAATGGCGTCGCGCTTCGGGATGAGCAGATAGTTGGTGGCCGCATCGGACGGCGCGTCGACGTAGTCGGGGTAGTCCAGCACCACGCGCTCGATGTCGAGCCCGGTGATGATCGGAAGGAGCCCGGCGAGGTCGGCGGCCTGCGCGCGGTGCACGTCGGTGCTGATCGTGCGGCCGATCGCCTGGAGCAGGCCCGGAAGCTCGAGCAGCGTATCGGAGCGCTGCAGCTCGGCGCGCATGGCGAGCAGGAGGCGCTGCTGGCGCTCGGCCCGATCGAAGTCGGACTGACCCTCCACCGATCCGTTCGGCATCTCGATCCAGCCCTTGCGGCTGCGCGCATAGGCCAGCGCGTCGAGTCCGTCGTACCGATGGCATCCCGCCGGCAGGATCAGCCCGTCCGCGTGGCGATCGGAAATGGCGCTGTCGAACTCGGGATCCACCAGCCGGCCGGGGAGGCAGAGGTCGACCCCGCCGATGGCGTCGATCATCTCGGCGAAGCCGGCCATGTCGACGATCGCGTGGTGGTGGATCTGGATCCCGAGGTAGAGGCCCACGGCGCTTTCGATGGCTCGCAACCCGCACTCGGAGGCGTCGGCCGCGCCGAGGTCCGGGCACCAGGCCGCGGATCCCAGCGCGGCCCGCGCCATGATCGAGTTGACGCGGTCGGGATACAGCCCATCGGCGTAGACGGTCCGGTCGGGCAGTGGCATCAGCCCGGTGTCGCGAGGGATCGAGATCATCACGGCCGACTGTGTGGCCGGATGTGCGCTGATCACGAGGACCACGTCGGTGAGCGCCACCTCGCGGCCGGGTGCCGCGTCGGTGCCGAGGAGCAGGATGTTGACGCGCTCCTCTCCGTCCCAGATCGGGGCGGCCTGCTCCGATGGCGACGGCTGCGCCTCCGGAGACGCGCTCGAGGACGGCCGCGGGGAGGAGTCCGCCGGCACGCCCCCGGCGATCGGGTCGGCCGGAAAGACCTGTGCGAGCGTCTTGTCGAGCTGGGCGACGACGCCGCCGACCCACAGGTGCATCGCGAGGGTCACGACCAGGAGGCCGGCGACCGTCACCAGGGCGAGCCTGCGGTCGTGCTCCGAGAACCGCTGCCACGGCGTCAGCCCCGCATCCATGATGGCCACCCCGCGCCATCCCAGCACGACGCCGTTGATGACCAGGATGCCCGTCAGCACGTTCGGCGCGAAGAGGGTGGTGCGGACCGCGTCGAGCGTCCCGGTGACCACGCCGATGACGACCAGGGAGAGCGCGAACATCGGGATCGCCAGGACGGCGGCGAGCCGCCACCGGCCCGCGTACGCCTGGCCGAACCCCGGTACGACGAACGACAGCAGCGCTGCCAGCCAGGGCCGGTGCGCATGCGTGTGGACGGGAGCAGGGATCACGCCGTCGCTCATCGGGGCGGGGAGTGTAGCAAGAAGGGGCCGAATGCACTGTGTGGTGCATCCTGTCCACGAGGGGGTAGTACGGTTGGGTTAGTACGTTTGCGCCACCTCTCCCGCGGCCCCCATACTGGCCCGGCCGCTACCGAGCGGTGGTCTCATCTCATTCCGCGACCCCGGGGGACACTCGATCCGTGCCAACCGAGCTGATCATCATCGCCGTGACGGCGCTCCTTGCCGGCCTGCTGCTGATGGGGATCATGCTGGCCGGGCGAGGCGCCGAGGGCGCCGTACCCGCCGCGGCACACGCGTCACCGGTGCTTCGACGCGGTGATGACGCCGGTCCCGGCGCCACCGCCGAGGCGACGCTGCGCGTCGTGTGGTGGCTCACCATCGCGATCGTCCTCCTCGGCGTCGGCATGAGCGGATCGTTCGCGGCGGAGCAGGCTCCGATCTTCGCGCTGGGCGCTGCCGCCGTGCTCAGCGTCATCGTCTTCCACGAGACCTACGGGCTCGGACGCCGCGGCCGACTGGCGCGGATTGCCGAGCTCGTGGTCGCGACCGGGCTCGTCGCCGGGCTCCTCGTGCTGAGTGGCTATGCCGGCTCGCCCTTTGCGATGCTCTTCGCGCTGGTGGCCGTCGCCGCGGCGCTCGCGCACGGGCCACGCGCCGGCCTCGCCGCCGCGGGCCTCGCGACGGTCGCCTTCGCCGCGGTGCTTGCCGTCGACCCGCGCCTCGGCACGTACGGAGCCGAGGATGTGCTGCAGCTCTCGGTGGGCCTCGTTGCCACCTGGCTGCTCGCCTTCGTGGCCATCGCCTACGCAAGCCACCAGCGGCGGGCCATGCAGGGGGTGATCGACCTGTGGCGCACGGATCCACTCACCGGGCTCTACAACCGCTCGCAGCTGTTCGTGACCCTCGAGCAGGAGGTGAGCCGCACGCGGCGCAGTGACCGCGGCTTCTGCGTGCTCATGATGGATCTCGACGGCCTCAAGGCGATCAACGACCAGGCCGGTCACCTCCGCGGCGACGAGGTCCTCCGCGCCGTCGGCGCGGTCATCGCCGGCTCGATCCGCAACGTCGACAGCGCCTACCGCTACGGCGGCGACGAGTTCGTCGTCCTTCTGCCGGAAACGGACATCGTGGGAGCGTTCTTCGTCGCCGAGAAGATTCGCATCGGCGCCGAGGAGGTCGGAACCGCGCAGGGTGCCGGCGAGCCGATCACCAGCGTCAGCATCGGCCTCGTCTCGCACCCGGAGGATGGAACGTCGGCCGAGCAGCTCATCGCGGCCGCCGATCGAGCGATGTACGAGGCCAAGAAGCTCGGCAAGAACCAGATCAGCGGGAACCCGAGGCCGCGGCCGCCGCTCCTCGCGCGCCGCTCCATCGAGCCCGTCGAGCCCTCGACCACAGCGATTCCGGTCGGCCCTGCCCCGATGCCCGCGCCGACGGCCGAGTCACCGAGCGAGACGCCGGCGCAGCCAGAGCCGCCGGTCGAGCCGCCCGCGGACCCGGCTCCTGTCGTCCCGGTGTCGATGGCACAGGCGCCCGCGACCAACGGGGGCGCCATCGGCGGCGAGCTCGCCGCGGTGGCTGATGCGGTGCCCGCGGAGCCAGAGCAGGAGGTCGACGATGGAGAGGCAGATGCGCAGGCAGTGCGACGGCACATGGCGACGGCGAGTCAGTCGTTCGATCCGGACCACCAGATCCGGCGCGCCATGGACGCCTTCCTTTCGCCACAGCCCGCTGACCGGGAGCGACGCACGCCGGACGCCTAGCGCTCGATGATCCCCGAGCCGACCGGCACGATCTCCCACCACACCTTGCCGGGCGGCAGCACGACCGGGTCTCCCGAATCGGCGTAGGTCCACGTGGTGAGGTCCTCGGCTTCGGTGCGGGACCAGAGCACGTCGCGCGCCTGCCCGTCGATGTAGAGCACGCCCTCGCCCTCGTCGACCAGGTGCTGGTACCGGCGCGGATGGCCGCCGGGGTCGTTCTCGCCCACGAGGACTTCCTGCCGCACGATCTGGACGATGACCGTCTGGGCGCTCAGCTGGTCACCAGTGGTGGCCTCGAAGTTGGGAGCGCCGCCGTCGGTGCGGAGCCAGCGCTCCTCGCCGTCGTCCCACGTCCAGCCGAAGTGCCAGAACGACGACGTCCAGATCTCGACGCCCGCGACGGCGCGGCCGTCCGGCACCGTGGCATCCGGATCGAAGGTGAACGGCCCGCGGACCTCGCCCGCAGCGGCCGCGAGGCCGCTCAGCGAGCCATCGGTCATCTCGCCGCGGGCCGCGTCGACGTCGAGATACACGTTGTGCGGCGCCGCCCACGGGCCGGCGCGGAAGAAGAAGCCCCAGGCGCCGCTGATCCCGTTGACGTATGGCATGCTCGCGGCCCGGAACGTGTTGATCACCTTCGCTCCGCCGCCGAAGTGGAACGTCAGCCCGCGCATCTGCTGCCAATAGTCGAGGTTGAAGTAGCGCGCGGAGCGGACCGGGCCGACCGAGGCGTCGACCTGCTCGTCGCACATGAACACGGCGTTGAAGCGGGTCGTGTCGCCCTCGACCGGCGCCTCGATCACGAGGTCCGCGAGGTTGAGGCCCGTCGGCGGCCGCGCCGTGGGATTGTTCTCGATCTGGACCATCATCGGAACCCGGTTGGCGAGTGACGCGTCTTCGACCTCGGAGCCGTCGAACGGACAGACGGCGACCGGCGTCGGCGACGGCGATGGCGACGGAGTCGGCGATGGAGATGGGGTTGGTGAGGGGCTGGGGCTCGGCGTCGCGGTCGGGCTGGGGCTCGGGGTTGGGGTGGGACTCGCGAAGGCGTTGAACGCCACCGCGCCCGCGCCGATCACGATGGCCGCGAGGACCAACCCGCCCACCACGAACAGGGCTCGGCGGGATCGGAGGAACTGCATGAAGGCCGCATGCTAGCGGGTGTCGGCGGGTATGCGCCAATCGCGCTGCTAGACTCACCTGCCATGCCCGGCTTCTCGACGCGCGCGATCCGTGCCGCGAGCCGCGTGCCCGACGCACCGCAGCCGCCGCTCAACGTGCCGATCTACGCCACCAGCACCTTCGAGGTCGCCGATGCCGGCGAGCTCGGCGATATTCTCGAGTTCGCGCGGCCGGGTCATGCCTATTCGCGCTACTCGAACCCGACGTTCGAGGCGCTCGAGCGAGCCCTCGCCGAGCTCGAGGGCGCCGATGCGGCGCTCGTGGCGGCATCCGGCATGGCGGCCATCCACGCGGCGATCCTGTCGATCGCTCGCGCCGGCGACGAGATCCTCGTGCCGCGCGCCGTGTACGGCGGCACCGTCGCCCTCGCTCGGACCGTGCTGTCACGCACCGGCATCGATCATCGGGCGATCGATACCACCGACCCGGATGCCGTGGCCGCGGCGCTGACGCCGCGGACGAGGCTGCTGTGGCTCGAGACCATCAGCAACCCGACGACGGCGATGGCCGACACGGCCGCCCTGTCCGAGCTCGCCCACGAGCGGGGCGTCGCGGTCGTCGTCGACAACACGTTCGCATCGCCGGCGCTCGCCAACCCGCTCGCGCTCGGCGCGGACCTGGTCGTGCACTCCACCACGAAGTACATCGGCGGCCATTCCGACCTGATCGGCGGTGCGATCGTCGGCTCCGCTGAGCGGATCGCGTCTGCGCGCGAGATCCTCGTCAACGTCGGCGGCACCGCATCGCCGTGGGAGGCATTTCTGGCGCTCCGCGGCCTGAAGACGCTCGCGATCCGGATGGAGCGCCACTCGTCCAACGCGCTCGCGGTGGCCGGGGCCCTCGATGGCGCGCCGGGCGTGGCGTCCGTCCGCTACCCCGGCCTGCCGACACACCCGCAGCACGAGCTGGCATGCCGGGTCCTGCGCGACGGCATGGCCGGAGGGATGCTGGCCGTCGACCTCGAGGGCGGTCGCGCGGAGGGCGAGCGGTTCCTCGGCCGGATGAGAGTCGCCGTCCATGCCACCAGCCTGGGCAGCGTCGAGACGCTGGTGAGCCACCCGGCCAGCTCGAGCCATCGCCAGCTGAGCGACGATGAGCTCGCCGCGGGAGGGATGGGGCCGGGCACGCTGCGCCTCTCGATCGGCCTCGAGGATGCCGAGGACCTCATCGCGGACCTCGTCGGCGCCGCCAGCGGAGACTGATGTCCGCGACGCGGGCTGCCGTGCACGCGGTGCCCGCCGCAGAGCGCGCCGCCCGGGGTGCCGAGCGGTTCCTCCGCGTGGTCGGCGACGGGCGAACGGGAATCGTGCTCCTCGTCGCAGCCGGCGCGGCCAACGTGGCCGCCGCGCTGCTGCCCGACGGCCAGGAGCTGCTGCAGGGGCCGATCTACGCGACACTGCTCGGCGTCCTCGCCCTGAGCGGCGTCGCCGCCGTTGCGGTGCGGGCGCCGGCGGTCTGGCGCGAGTGGCGCCGGCCCGGACCGGTCCAGCCAGGCGCGGGCGCGCTGTCCGCGGCCCTGCCGTCGCTCGACACCGATCGAGCGGTCGCCATGCTCGAGGGCGCCGGCTATCGGACCCGCCTCGATCGGGAGCGCGGCGGATGGGCGGTGCACGGCGTGCGCCGCGGCTGGTCCAGGTTCGCGGGCCTGCTGAGCCACGTCGCGCTGGTCGGCGTCGTGCTCGGCGCAGCCATCGGCGCGGCCTTCGGCAGCGAGACCGTCTTCTCGCTGATCGCGCCCGACCAGGCGCTGCTGGACACCCCGCGGCCGGGGTTCAGCGCCGCGGTGCGCCTCGATCGATTCGAGGCCGAGTTCGGCGCCGATGGCCGGCCGAGCCGCCTCGACACATGGGTGACCTACTTCCGTGGCGGAGAGCGCGTCCGGGACGACGTGTTGCGTGTGAACGAGCCCGGCGACTTCGACGGCTACCTGGTGCATCCCTGGACGTACGGGCCGGCGGCCCGGCTCCGGGTCACCACGCTCGGCGGCAGCCCGCTGCTCGATGCGCCGGTGCCACTCGATGCCGAGAGCAACGGCGCGCCGGCCGGCTCCGCCGATCTCCCGAGCCTCGGACTCACGCTGGGCCTGGCGATCGCGGGCGACGGCACTGAGCTGGGGATCAGCGTCGTCGACGGTGGAGGGCTCGTCGACAGCGCGCGCCTCGGACCTGGCGACGAGGCTCGCATCGGTGACGTGGTGGTCTCGTTCGGCGGCTTCGACGCCTGGGTCACGTTCATGTCGCGCCGGGATCCAGGCCTGGCCATCCTCCTCGCCTCGGGCGTCGCGCTGTGCGCATCGCTGGCGGTCGCCTTCTGGCTACCGCGACGGCGCGTCACCCTGCGCACTCACCCTGGCGGCACCTCGCTCGTGCTGCGTGGGGAGCGCTTCGATCAGCCGAAGGGCGAGCTCGAGCGGCTCCGCCTCCTGTTGGACGGCCACGGATGACCAGCCTGCTGGACGTCTGGCGCGCCGTCGATCCCGAGGCAAGGCTCGTCTCCGGGGACGCCGAGCAGCTGACCCGCCCGGTTCGCGGCGTGGCACGCACCCGAGCGGCGCCGCCACACCTGCCGCCCCTCAGCGCAGGGCAGGTGCTCGTCGCCGACGCGGCGGTCCTGCCCGCCGAGGGCCTGGAGGCGCTGCTCGGGGCCGTCCGCGACGCGGGCCTCGAGCCCTCCGGCCTGTGGATCGCGGCCGAGCGGCCGATGACGCTGGAGCGGACCGGCGACGACCTGCCGGTGCTCCTCGGCCCGGGGGCCGCCGCGGCGCGCGCGGACGCGGCGGCGGCGTATCTGGACGGCGAGCCCGCCGCCCTCGCGACGGTCGCGGCCGAGATCAGGCTTCTGGCTGCGGAGGCGGCGCTGGCCGATCCCGAGCCGAGGGCCCCGGCAGGGGTCGTCGCCGCACGCCTGCGCCGGGGCGTGGCGATCAGCGTCGATGGCGCGCTCGCCTCGCTGACCCCGCGGCAGGCGGGCCAGGCGCTCGCCACGCGCTTTGCCGCCACCCACGCTCGTCTTCTCGGCGAGCGGGTCGCCTCGCCCGAAGCGGCTCGTCGAACGCGCGACGGGCTCTGGATCCTCGAGCGACCGATCACCGACGGCTCGACGGCGTGGCTCTTCGACGACCTGCCGTTCGCCCGAGTCGACGAGGTCGCCATCGACGCCCTGGCGGTGACGCTGCGCGCGCTGCTGCGACGGCGGCCTGCCGAGCCTGCCGGCGGCCGTCGCTCACCGACGCTCCCTCCATCGAGCGGGGATGCGCTGCGTGACACGCTTCTGGCCGTGGCCCGCGCCAACGGCCGGGTGGCACCGGCCGCGCGCGCACTTGGCGTGCATCGCAACACGGTGCTCTACCGGTTGCGCCGCGCGGAGGCCGAGCTGGGGATCGACCCGCGCCGGCCGGAGGACGCCCTGCGCCTCCTGGAGTCCGCCAACCGCGACTGACGCTATTGTGCACTTCGCACAATCAATCGCTGCGCCACATGCGCCACCGCCGCCGAATCGGAACGCACCGGCGGCTAGTCTGAGACTCCATCCCATCGTCACCATCTGCGAGGAGATATCCGCGTGGCCAAGACCACCCTTGCCGCTGCCCTGAAGCTGGCCGAGCAGCACAACCTGCGCTTCGTCAGCCTCCAGTTCACCGATATCGTCGGGCAGGTGAAATCGGTCCAGGTGCCGATGCACCAGCTCGAGGAGGCGGTCGAGCACGGGAAGTGGTTCGACGGCTCGAGCATCGAGGGCTTCGCCCGCATCGCCGAGTCCGACATGTTCCTCGTGCCCGACCTCGACACGTTCAGCCCGATCCCGTGGGAGCCCGGCATCGGCCCCGACGGGAAGGAGAAGCTCCACACCGGCAGCGCGCGCGTGATCTGCGATGTCTTCACGCCGAACGGCGAACCGTTCCCCGGTGATCCGCGCGGCGTCCTCAAGCGCCAGCTCGAGAAGGCGGCAAAGGCCGGATACGTCCTGAACACCGGCCCTGAGCTCGAGTTCTTCCTCCTGCGCCGGGCGAACGGCACGGTCGAGCCGCTTCCCCACGACGCCGCCGGCTACTTCGACCTCTCCGAGGACCTCGGCACCGAGGTGCGCAAGGAGATGATGAACGCCCTCGAGGAGTACGGCATCAAGGTCGAGACGGCCCACCACGAGGTGGCCACCGGGCAGCACGAGATCGACTTCGAGTACGCCGATGCGCTCCGCACGGCGGACAACGCGGTGACCTTCAAGACGACGCTCAAGGCGGTCGCCGCCTCGAAGGGCCTGTACGCCACGTTCATGCCCAAGCCGTTCTTCGGCATCAACGGGTCCGGCATGCACACCCATCAGAGCCTCTGGGACACCAAGCGCGGACGCAATGCCTTCAGCGATCCGAAGGATCCGTACGGGCTGTCGCAGACGGCCCGGAGCTACATCGCCGGCACGCTCGAGCACGCGCGAGGCATGATCGCGGTCCTCGCGCCGCTGGTGAACTCGTACAAGCGGCTCGTCCCCGGCTACGAGGCCCCGGTCTACATCGGCTGGGCCCGCATCAACCGGTCGGCGCTCATCCGCATCCCGCAGATCAGCAAGGGCAGCCTCAACTCGGTCCGCATCGAGCTGCGCTGCCCCGATCCGTCCTCCAACCCGTATCTGGCCTTCGCCGCCATGCTGGCCGCGGGGATGGATGGCGTCGATCGCAAGCTGGCGCCACCGGACCCGGTCGAGGAGAACCTCTACCACCTCGATGCGGCCAAGCTCGAGTCCCGCAAGATCCGCCAGCTGCCCGGCACCCTGCGCGAGGCGCTCGACGAGCTCTCGCGCGACGAGGTCATCCGCGAGGCGCTCGGCGATCACGTCCTGGAGCGCTTCGTCGAGGCCAAGACCGAGGAGTGGGACGAGTACCGCAAGCAGGTGAGCGGCTGGGAGGTGGATCGCTACCTCGAGGCCTTCTGAGGGGCCGCCGCCCCGCGGCCGTACGAAGGTCACCTTGGTCGCCGGCTCGGAAGGACCTGCAGACAACCGGCCGTACGGGGCACAATGGTCCAAACCCCCCACTGAGGCTATCCCTGTCCTATGCGCCGTTTCCCCGTATTCGTGATCGCCGCCATCCTGCTCGGGCTATCGGCCCCGGCAGCCACCGCGGCCCCCGTCGCTCCCGAGCCCGCAGCGACCACCCAGACCAACGCTCTGTCGAGTGGACAGCTCAACATCAAGCTCGTGACCTCGGGGCTCACCGACCCCATCGGTGTGGTCAATGCCGGAGACGGGAGCGATCGGCTGTTCGTGGTCGAGCAGCGCGGCACCGTGCGCGTGGTGAATCCCAACGGGACTCTCAGGTCGGGCTTCTTCCTGGACCTTCGCAACGGCCCGGCCGGCATCTCGACAGGCGGCGAGCGAGGGCTCCTCGGCCTCGTGTTCCACCCGTCGTTCGAGTCGAACCGCAGGCTCTTCGTCTACTACACGCGCGCCGGTGGCGACCTGGTCATCGCCCAGATGACGGCGAACGCCGCGCGCACCGCGGTCTCGGTCTCGAGCCACGACACGCTGCTCGTGATCGAGCACAGCCAGTTCGGGAATCACAACGGCGGTCAGCTGCTCTTCGGCCCCGACGGCAACCTCTACATCTTCACCGGCGACGGCGGTGACGGCGGGGACCCGAACGAGAACGGCCAGAGCACAGGCAGCCGCCTCGGGAAGATCCTGCGCATCGACCCCAACCTCAGCGGCGAGTACGACATCCCGCCCGGCAACCCGTACGCGGGTGGCGCGTCGGGCAACGACGAGCTGTGGGCCATCGGGCTTCGAAACCCGTGGCGAGCCTCCTTCGATCGCAGCACGGACCAGCTCTGGGTGGCCGATGTCGGCCAGGGCAGCTGGGAGGAGATCAACCGCGTCACGAACACGGCCGGTCGCAACTTCGGCTGGGACCGATGCGAGGGCAAGCACAACTTCGAGGGACCGGGGCCCTGCAACTCGAGCTCCGGCGGCATCACGCCCCCGATCGCCGAATACTCCAGCGGGGGTTCGAGCTCGCACTGCTCCGTGACCGGCGGCTACGTCTACCGCGGTGACGTCTTCGATGACCTTCGCGGCCAGTACGTGGTCGGCGACTACTGCAGCGGTCAGCTATGGACGATTGGGGCCAACTCGACGAGCCTCGTGGCGCGGCGCAACACCTCGGCCGCGATCAGCTCGTTCGGCGAGGCCGAGAACGGCGAGATCTACATGACCGATCATGCCGGCGGCCGGCTGTATCGCGTCGTCGCTCCGCCCTTCTCCGATGTCGTGAGCTCGAAATTCATCGACGACATCACTTGGCTGGCCGAGGAAGGCATCACCAGCGGCTGCAGCGCGACGCGCTACTGCCCCAACGGCCTCGTCACCCGCGGCCAGATGGCCACGTTCCTGACGCGCGCGCTGAACCTTCCCGCGACCGGGACCGACTACTTCACCGATGACAACAGCAACAAGCACGAGGGGAACATCAACCGCCTGCGCGCTGCCGGGATCACCTTCGGCTGCAGCGCCACGCGCTTCTGCCCGGACGGGGTCGTCACCCGCGGGCAGATGGCCAGCTTCCTGGTGCGAGGCTTCGACCTGCCGTCGACCGGGACCGATTACTTCACCGACGACAACAGCAATAAGCACGAGGCCAACATCAACCGCCTCCGCGCGTCCGGCATCACGTTCGGCTGCGGCGGCACGAGGTTCTGCCCGAACGGCTCGGTGACCCGCGGCCAGATGGCGGCCTTCCTGCATCGGGCGGTCGACAACTGACCATGAGCACGCGACCGATGACGACTGCCCTGCTGCGCGGGGGCCTCGGGCTGATCCTGGTGGCGACGTTCGTCGCCGCGCTGCCCTCGCGCCAGCAGCAGGTGCAGGCGGGGTCGGAGGCGATCCCCGACCTGGCCATGAAGCAGTTCTCCGACTTCCAGATCCAGATGGTCAATGGCCGCCGGATGCTCCGGTTCACGGCCATGATGGTCAACGTCGGGGACGGGCACTTCGAGGTCCGTGGCAGTCGTGGGGCGACATCGGAGCCGATGAGGGTGCGACAGGTCATCTACGAGACGTCGAGCCGCAACTCTCCGATCTCCCGCCAGATCACCACCAACGCGGTCGGCAAGTGGTCCGGCGACGGTCACAACCATTGGCACGTGCAGGAGATGATGCGCTACGACATGTGGGGCGGCTCCGGCAGCTACCGCGGCGCGAAGGTCGGCTTCTGCTTCCTCGACAGCGACCCGTACAACCTGTCACTGCCCAACGCGTCCGGAGGCTCCTACTACCGCGGGTCGTGGTGCCAGACGACCCCGAATGCGCTCAACAACCGGATGGGCATCAGCGTCGGCTGGGGCGACGAGTACGAGTGGTATCTCGCATGGCAATGGGTCGACATCACCGGGCTGCCCGGCGGCACGTACACGATCCGCTCCAAGGTCGACCCGTACTCGTTCTTCCTCGAGGAGAACGAGGGCAACAACTGCACGTGGGCTCGGGTCTCGTTCGGCTCGACCGGCAGCGCCGTCACGCTCCACGAGCGCAAGAGCACCTGCATCAACGACTGGAGCAGCTCGAAGTTCGCGGCGGATATCGCGTGGGCCTACGACGAGCGCATCACCACCGGCTGCAAGATCGACCTGTTCTGTCCGAACAGCGTGGTGACGCGGGGGCAGATGGCAACGTTCCTTGCCCGGGCGTTCGACCTGCCCTCGTCGGGGACGGACCGCTTCAGAGATGACGAGGGCAACAGCCACGAGGCGGACATCAACCGCATCGCGGCGGCCGGGATCACGTCAGGGTGCTCCGCCACGCGCTTCTGTCCGGACGGCCGCGTCACGCGCGCCCAGATGGCCACCTTCCTGACGCGGGCGCTGCACCTGCCGGCCACCGGGGCCGACTACTTCACCGACGACAACTCGAACAAGCACGAGGCGAACATCAACCGCATCCGTGCCGCGGGGATCACCTTCGGCTGCGGCGGCTCGAGGTTCTGCCCCAACGGTCTGGTGACCCGAGGCCAGATGGCGGCGTTCCTGCACCGCGCCCTCGACTGAGGGGCGTCGGACCGCTCAGCGCCAGGTGCCCGGCTCGGCCTCGGCATCGGACGCGCCGCTCGCCAGCGCGGCGTCGATGATGCGCCACGCGTCATCGACGCCCAGCCATCCGTTCACGGTGGTGGGGCGATTCTCGAGCGTCTTGTAGGTCTCGAAGAAGTTCTCGATCTCCCGCAGGCGATGGGGTGAGAGGTCCTCGAGCCGCTCGGTGGCCTCCCAGCGGGGATCGTCGTGCGCGACGGCCAGGATCTTGTAGTCGTGACCCTTCTCGTCGACCATGTCGAGCACGCCGACCGGGCGGGCCCTGACGACGCATCCGGGGAAGGTGGGCTCCGAGATCACGACGAGCACGTCGAGCGGGTCGCCGTCATCGGCCAGGCTGGCCTCGATGAAGCCGTAGTCGCAGGGATAGTGGACGCTCGAATACAGCGTCCGATCCAGGACGAAGCGCCCGCGGACGTGGTCGTACTCGTACTTGTTGCGACTGCCCGACGGGATCTCGACCGTCACCTCGACCGGCGCGCGGGGGCCGGGTGTGTCCATGGCGCGCAGTATGCGGCATCAGGGGCGTGGAACGCGGAGAAGCGACCAAGCGTCTATACTTTCGGTTTACCCGCCCTTGACCACCCGTTGAGGCCGTGACCCCCTCTCAAACCTCACTCCGACCCGATCCGCGCTCGGCCGCGGCCGCCACCCTGTCGTTCCTCTTCCCCGGCCTGGGGCAGGGGTATAACGGCCAATGGGTGCTTGCCGCGGTGCTCGCCATCCCGATGCTGCTCATCATCGCCCTCGTGGTCATGCTGGTGTCCAGCTCGAACGGCCCGATCGCGCAGCTGCTCGACGTACGCATCCTGCTGGCGCTGACGGTGCTCAACATCGCCCTGCTCGGCTGGCGGATCGTTGCGATCGTCCAGGCGCACGCGCGTCGCGGCGGGCTCGTGCTGAAGTCCTGGACGACCTGGACGACGGTCGCCCTGGTGATCGCCACGGTAGCCATGCACGGCCTGCCGGCCCTCTACGCGGCCAAGGCGATCGACACGCTCGGGTCGGTGGCGCTCGAGGGAGGCGGCTCGCTCTTCGGCGAGCGCGACGGAGGCGCCACGGCGCTCACCGAGCCATCCGTCCAGCCGGAGCTGAACGACGGCGAGCGGCTCACGGTCCTGCTCGTCGGCGTCGACTTCGCGCCCGGCCGCACCGCGAACCTGACCGACACGATGCTCGTGGCGACGCTCGATCCGGTGACCGGGCGGGCGGCCATGGTCTCGGTGCCGCGCGACCTGTACGGGGTCCCGCTCGGTGATGGGCGGGTCTACGACGCCAAGCTCAACTCCCTCATGTCCGACGCCGATGCGGACCGCGCCATGTACCCGCTCGGGGGTCCTGCCACGCTCAAGTCAGCCGTCAGCGAGCTCCTCGACACGCGGATCCACTACATCGCCGCGATCGACATGGAGGGCATGCGACAGGTCGTCGACACGCTGGGTGGGGTCGACGTGACGGTTGAGCGCGCGATCTCCGACCCGCAGTACCGGGACACGCTGACCGGGGCGACGGGCTTCTACATCGACGCCGGGCGCCACCACATGGATGGCACGACGGCGCTCGCCTATGCCCGATCACGGAAGAGCGAGGGCGAGAGCGACTTCACCCGTGCCGAACGGCAGCAGCGGCTGCTGACCGCGATCGCCGCCAGGCTCACCGCGGGCAACCTGCTGACCGGGCTCCCGGGCCTGCTCGATGCGGTGCGAGACAACGTGGCCACCGACATTCCCTCGTCGCGCATGTCGAGCATCGCGGCCGAGCTCCAGGAAGCGAACCTCGGAAACGTCGAGCGCGTCGTGCTGACGCCCGACGACGGCTACGTGACCGTCGAGACCGCCAGCGCGGCGGGCTACGTGCTGCATCCCGACCTCGAGGCCATCCAGACCATGAGCCGGCGCATCTTCGGGGAAGAGACGCTCACCTCGGATCGGTAGACTCTCGCCACCGATGGCGCGCATCCTCGTGGTAGAGCCGGTGGCCGATGCCGGACTCGACCTCCTCGCCGCGACCCATGAGACCTCGATTCGGCTCGGGCTGGCCCGGGCCGACCTGCTCGAGCTGCTCGGGGCCGACGGTGGGTGGGACGCCCTCGTCGTCCGGTCACAGACCCGCGTCGACGCCGAGCTGCTCACCGCGGCAGCCCCGCGCCTCGGTGTGGTGGGCGTGGCGAGCGTCGGGACCGACCGCATCGACGTCGATGCCGCGACTCGTGCCGGCGTCATGGTGGTCAACGCCCCGACGGGGAACACGATCGCGGCGGCGGAGCACACCATGGCCCTCATGCTCGCGCTGCTGCGCCATGTCCCGGCGGCGACCGCCTCGGTGGCGGCCGGCGAATGGGACCGGGCGCGGTTCACGGGCCATGAGCTGCGGGGCAGGACGCTCGGCGTCATCGGGTTGGGCAAGATCGGCCGGGCCGTCGCCCGGCGGGCGTCCGGCTTCGAGATGCGGGTCATCGCCAGCGACCCGTATCTGACGGAGGAGCAGGCCCTGGAGCTCGGCGCCAAGCTCGTCGGCATGCCCGAGCTGCTGCATCGGTCCGATGTCGTCACCGTGCACACGCCGCTGACGGCCCAGACGCGCGGCCTCGTCGGACGCGCGCAGCTGGAGGCCATGAAGGCCGGGTCCTTCCTGCTCAACGTCGCGCGCGGCGGGATCGTCGACGAGTCCGCCCTGGCCGACGCGCTTGTTTCCGGGCACCTGGCCGGCGCCGCGGTCGACGTCTTCTCCGCCGAGCCGATGACCGCCGACAACCCGCTGCACGCCGCTCCAAACCTCGTGCTCACTCCGCACCTCGGCGCGTCGACCAACGAGGCGCAGGATCGCGTCGGGCTCGAGATGGCCGAGCAGGTCGTGATGGCCCTGGGTGGGGTGACGCCGCCGTACGCGATCAACGCCCCGTCGGCGGCGCCCGAGACCGCGCCGAAGCTGCGCCCCTACGTCGAGCTCGGCGGGCGCCTGGCCATCCTCGCCCGCCAGCTGGCGCCGGGCGCGTTCGACGCCGTCTCGCTCACGTACGCGGGCGAGATCGCGGCCGGCGAGTGTGCGCCGATCCGGACCGCCGCGGTCACCGGCATGCTCGAGGCGGTCACCGATCAGCGCGTCAACGCCGTCAATGCGGACCTCGTGGCCCGTGAGCGCGGCCTGACCGTGCGCGAGGAGCGCACCGGGGCATCAGAGCCGTGGGCGTCGCTGGTCGAGCTCGCGATCGGCACGGGCGACGCCGAGCCGGCCCTGGTGCTGGCCGGGTCGACCGCGCACGGGCGCCCGCACCTCGCTCGCGTGAACGGGTTCGAGATCGACGCGGAGCTGGCCGGCACGATGCTCGTCACGCGCCACCGCGACCAGCCCGGCATCGTCGGGGCCGTCGGCACGATCCTGGCCGAGGCCGGCATCAACATCTCCTCGCTGGAGCTGTCGCGGCTGTCCGTCCACGGCGAGGCCATGATGTTCGTCTCCGTCGATGACCCGGTCGGAGAGGAAGTGCTCGACCGTCTCCGCGCCGTCGACGGGATGCTCGAGGCCCTGATGGTGGAGCTGCCGGCCCGGGTCTAGCGGAGCTCGCGTCGGGGGTGCTGCGACGGCGGGCCAGTCAGGTCGGCGAGCGCTGCGCTCACGGGGTTGGCGTGCGATCGTGCCACCGGTTGGCACATGCAACGATCGAAACTCAGAGGTCGTCGACTCCCTCGATCGGCCGGACGCGCCGCTCGCGGAACATCGGGATTCGCCGGCTGATCTCCTGGCCCGGCGGGCGGGCGATGCCGGAGTACTCCTCGAGCAACCGGTTCACCAGGGCGCTTATCGACGTTCCCTCGACCACGGCGCGGCCGCGTGCGTAGTTCAGGCTCAGGTCGTCCACGCGGAACGTGACGTTGATGAGCCGCGGCGGTCGAATCGGTTCGGGCACGCCGTCCGGCAGCTGCCGGCGCCGCGTGACACCGTGCAGCACGTTCTCACGCAGACCCTCTGACACACCGGCATCTCCCCCTTCCACCGGCACGTTGACACGAGCGCTCGAAGTCATGCCGTCAACACTCCACGCGAGCGCTTACCGATCCATTACCGGCCGCTTATCATCGGCGCCAGATGCCCAAGCCCTTCGCGTCCTCCGCGGATCTCGCCGAGAAGCACGCCACCCTCGAACGCCTGGCGGACGGGGTCTACGCCTTCACTGCGGAAGGGGATCCCAACGTCGGGTGCATCGTCGGGACCGATGCGATCCTTGCCATCGAGGCGCGCGCCACGCCGGTCATGGCCCAGCGCTGGATCGACGTCATCCGCAGCGACGTCAGCGACCTGCCATTCGGCGACCTTGTCCTGACTCATTACCACGCCGTCCGAACCCTCGGTGCCAGCGCCTTCTCACCGCGGCGGGTGATTGCGCATGCGAGGACCGCGGCCCTGATCGAGGAGCGGGGGACGGAGGACTGGGCCAGCGAGCAGGGACGCATGCCTCGACTCTTCGAGGGCTGCCGAGACGATCCCGGGCCTGACGAGGCCGACCGCCACCTTCGACGAGGCATTGCAGATCGACCTCGGCGATCGCACGGTCGAGCTGAGGTACCTGGGACGGGGCCACACGACCGGCGACCTCGTGGTCTGGCTGCCGGACGAGCGGATCTGCTTCGCCGGCGACCTGGTCGAGTCCCGGGCCGCGCCGTACATGGGTGACTCGCACCCCGCGGATTGGTCGACGACGACGCTGGACCGCGTGCTCGCGCTCGGGGCGACCCAGCTGGTCGGCGGCCGCGGGCCCGTCGTACGCGACGAGGAAGTCGCGACCGCCATAGCCGACACCCGCGCCTTCCTGAGGACCACGCTCGAGGGCACGAGAGCCGTCAAGGACGGCGGGGGGACCCTCAAGGAAGCCTTCGAGCGCGTTCACGCCAAGCTCGCGCCGCGCTACGCCGGCTTCCCGATCTTCGACCACACCATGCCCTTCAACGTGCAGCGCGCCTGGGACGAGCTCGACGGCATCGAGCATCCGCGAATCTGGACCGCTCAGCGCGATCGCGAGGTCTGGGACGCGCTCGCCGACTGAGGGGCGGGCATGACGAGCCGCCATGACGTCCTTGTGGTGGGGGCCGGGATCATCGGCCTCGCATCCGCGCTGCGACTGCTGGAGCGCCACCCGGGCCTTCGCCTGGCCATCGTGGACAAGGAGCCGGAGATCGGCCGGCACCAGACCGGCCACAACAGCGGCGTCGTCCATCGCGGCGTCTACTACGCGCCGGGCTCGCTGAAGGCGCGGCTGTGCGTGCAGGGTGCCACCGAGCTGGTCGCGTACTGCGCCGCCCGCGGCATCCCGATCATCGAGGCGGGCAAGGTGATCGTTGCGCTCGACGAGTCGGAGCTGCCGGCGCTCGAGGAGCTGCATCGGCGGGCGACGGCCAACGGCGTACCGGACCTCCAGCTCATCGGCCCGGAGGCGCTGCAGGAGCTCGAGCCTCACGCGGCCGGCGTGCGAGCGCTGCACTCCCCGCGGACGGGCGTCGTCGACTTCGGCGCGGTCGCGCGTGCCTACGCCGACGACGTCACGGCGCGCGGCGGCGAGATACTCCTCGCCCGTGAGGTGCGCGCCATCCACGAGCGTGGGGACCAGGTGACCGTGGAGACGCCGGCGGGGGAGCTGGCGGCGACGCACCTGGTGGCGTGCGCGGGCCTGCAGTCGGACCGCGTTGCGGCGATGTCCGAGAAGGACGCTGCCCGCGACCTGCGCATCGTCCCGTTTCGCGGCGACTACTACGTCCTGCGACCCGAGCGGCGGCACCTCGTGCGCGGACTCATCTACCCGGTTCCGGACCCGCGCTTCCCGTTCCTGGGCGTCCACTTCACGATCCGCCACGACGGCGACGTATGGGCCGGCCCAAACGCGGTGCTCGCGTTCCGGCGCGAGGGCTACGGCCGCTTCGACATCTCGCCGCGCGAGCTGGCCGGCACCCTGGCCTTCCCCGGCTTCCTGCGCGTGGCCGGCCGCTACTGGCGCACCGGGGCCGGCGAGATGTGGCGCGACTACGTCAGGAGCGCGTTCGTGGCGGCCCTGCGCCGCTATGTGCCCGAGGTGAGCGGCGACGACCTGCTCCCCGGGCCGTCGGGCGTTCGTGCCCAGGCGGTTGCCCGCGACGGCAGCCTGGTCGACGACTTCCTGGTCGAGCGCACCGGGAGGGCGCTGCACGTAAGGAATGCGCCGAGCCCGGCCGCCACCAGCTCGCTGGCCATCGGCGCGCTCATCGCCGATCGAGCGGAGGCGGAGCTGGGCGTCGGCTCGTGAGCGGCGTCGCCGTCATCGGCGCCGGTGCGGTCGGCCTCACCCTGGCCGGCCGGCTGGCCCAGCACGGCGCGGACGTCACCCTGTTCGAGGCGAGCCCGGTTCGCGAGCGCATCGGCTCACGGGCGATCTGCATGCAGCGCGAGAGCCTGGAGATATGGGCGCGCCTCGGGACGGGCGACGCAGTGGCCCAGCGCGGGATCCAGTGGCGCATCGGACGGACCTATCACCGTGGCAGGCTGCTGTTCGAGATTCGTCTGCCCGACCAGCCGGGCGAGCACTTCCCGCCGTTCGTGAACATCAGCCAGTCCGAGGTCGAGGAGCTGCTCGTCACCCGCCTCGAGCAGCTCGGGGTTCCGATCCACCACGGGTATCGCCTCGCCGGCCTCGTCCAGGACGCCGATGGCGTGGATGCGACGTTCGAGACGGCGAACGGTACGAGCGCGCATCGGTTCGACTACCTCGTGGGCGCCGATGGCGCCCACTCGAGCGTGCGTCACGCCGCCGGCATCGGGTTCAGTGGCTACACGTTCGCCGATCGGTTCCTGATCGCCGACGTTCGCGCGGAGCTGCCATTCACGAACCAGCGCCACTTCCACTTCGACCCGCCATGGAACCCCGGTCGCCAGGTCCTCATCCACCCGCAGCCCGACGGAGTGTGGCGGATCGACTGGCAGGTTCCAGCCGACACCGATCCCGATGCCGAGCGCGCCAACGGCGGCCTCGACCGGCGCATTCGCTCGGTCGTCGGAGCGACCACGCGATACGAGCTCGTCTGGATGACCGGCTACCGCTTCAGCCAGCGCCTGGCCGACGCCTTTCGCGCCGGCCGCGTCTTCCTCGCCGGCGACGCAGCGCACGTCATGAGCCCGTTCGGCGCCCGCGGCCTGAACTCGGGCGCCGCCGATGCCGAGAACCTGGCATGGCGCCTCGCCGCCGCAGTTGCGGGAGGTTCGGACGAGCTGCTCGACGGGTACGAGGCGGAGCGACGGCCCGCGGCGATCGAGAACCTGGCCGCCACGGACGCCACGATGCGCTTCATGGCCCCGCACGGGGTCGCCGCTCGCGCCTGGCGCGGCCTCGTGCTGCGCATGGCGCCGCACAGCGGCTGGTTCCGTTCTCGGGTGAACTCCGGGCGCCTCGCGGAGCCGGCTGCGTACGCTCCGTCGACGCCCGGTCCGGACGATCCTTCGCTGCCGCGCCATGGCTCGGTCGCACCCGACCTGCGGCTCCCCGACGGCACTCGCCTGCGCGATCGGCTCGGACGAGGGTGGGCGCGGCTCGTGCCGGGGCCGATCGCTGAACGAGGCGGCGGGGTCGACCAGATCGTCATCGGCCGCGGAACGGTCTATGGAGCGGACCGAAGCTGGCTCATCCGTCCGGACGCCTACGTCGACTCGAGCGAGCCGCTCTGAGCGGCCGCTGGGTCAGCCGCGGGGTGGACGCCGAACGGCCAGTCGCGGACGGCGCGTGAGCACGAGGGCGAGAGCGCCGAGCGCCAGAAGCCCGGCCCCCAGCAGACGCAGAGATGCGTCGTCACCAGCCGGCACTGCCACGTTCGGGACCTCGCCGGAGGGCGCCGCCGACGGGGCGGCCGCCGCGACCACGACGATCCTGCCGGTCATGGACGGGTGCGGCGTGCACAGGTAGTCGTAGGTGCCCGGCGTGGTGAACGTGAGGCTGTACGAGTCGCCCTGGTCGAGGTCGCCCGAATCGAAGGCGCCGTTGACGCTGGTGGCCGTGTGGATGATCGGATCGTCGTTCGTCCACACCACCGTGTCGCCGGCGGCGATCGTCAACGTTGCCGGCGCGAACGCGAAGTCCACGATCCTGACCTCGTGCGTGGCGCCGCGGGCCGGCGTCGAGGGAACGCCGACGAGCAGGAGCGCACCGACGGCGGCGATGAGCAGCGTGCGGAGGCGGTCGCTCGTGCGGGTCATGGCTGGAGCGTCCTCGTTCGGATGGCCTGTGGATAACTCGCTCGATGGTATCGGACTTCGTGGACAACGGGGCTTGCCTGACCGCATCGCGGGCTGGCATGATCGACTCGTCCCGAAGGGGCAGTTGGCCGATCCGAGATCACCTCAACGGTCGCCGCGGTTCCTTCGGGACGTTTCGTTGCCCCGGCTCAGAATGCCCACACCCCGGTGGCGAAGCGCCAGGTGAAGTACGCCATCGACACGGCCGATGCGGCGCCCAGCAGCCACCCCGCCCGCCGCCAGCGCTGGGCAAGGAGCGCCGACCAGGCGAAGATGCCGAACAGGACCAGGCTGTAGCGCGGCACGCTCATCACGAAGCCGGTTCCGACGATGAGCAGCCAGTTCCCGATCATCCAGACGCCCCAGCTCGGCCGCAGCCATATCGCGGTCGCGACGCTCGCGATGGCGCCGAGCGCTGTGAACGCCAGCTCCATCCAGCCCAGCATGAAGGCGTTGTCCGCGTCGGTCCTCGTCGTCCAGTCGATCATCCCGGCGATCCCCTCCCACGGCGGGGAGAGGTCCTTGAACCAGTGGTTGCTCTGGATCTCGCTGAAGGCGAAGGCATCGCCGTACACGGTCCAGTTCACCCACAGGTAGACCCCGAAGCCGATGGCGACACCGGCGATGGCCAGCCAGTCGGCCTGCAGCCGTCGAGCGGGATCGGCGCGCCACTGCAGCCAGGCCTCGACGGCCAGCGTCGGGATGAGGATGAGGCCATTGGCCCGCGTCAGCGCGGCAAGGCCGCCGACGATGCCGGCCGCCCACCAGCGGTTCGTGCGCGCCAGCCACATCGACCCGAAGGCAAGGGCCAGGAAGAGCGACTCCGTGTAGCCGATGTGGATGAAGTACGCGGTCGGAAACACGAGGAGGAATGCCGCGGCCTTGATGCCGATGCTCGGGCCGAGGTCGGCGCTGACGAGCCGGTACAGCATGGGCGCCACGAACAGCGAGGCGATCGTCGAGACGATGAAGGCCGAGACGACCGGGTCGCCCACGAGCGCGAGGACCGCCGCGGTCAGACCCGGGAAGAGCGGGAAGAAGACGATGTACAGATCGAGATCGCCGGGGAAGTCCTGCGCGTACCCCGGATACGCCAGGTTGCCGGGGTCGACGGCGCGGTAGCCCCAGATGGCGATGTCGGTGTAGTGCGGCGCGTCCCAGCGGTGCCAGGGCTCGAGCAGTGACGGCAGGCTGCCGTTGATCGCCCACAGCGCGACGACGCCGAGCAGCAGGACGCCGGCCTTGGCGGCCAGCGTCCAGGCGATCAGGAGGGTGTCGGTGCGGTCGAGCAGCGGCGCGCGCATCCGGGCGAGTGTAGGGGGGCCATCCGCCCGTGTCAGACGGCCGGCCGTCTGCGGTGGACCGTCCACTCGGGCCCTGTTACGATGGCCGCCCTCCGGTCGGGGCGTGGCGCAGTAGGTAGCGCGCGTCGTTCGGGACGACGAGGTCGGAGGTTCGAGTCCTCTCGCCCCGACCAAGCGCCTCTCCAGCGCGCCCTGGCCCAGGTGGTTTCCACCAGTGCTCCGAACGCAACGATCGCCCCGGCACGTGCCGAGGCGATCGGTGGGACCGCTACGTCAGGATCGGCGGGTAGGCCGACCGACCGTCAGCGCGGTCCGGGGAGAGGACTAGGCGGCGACAGGGGCACCGTGGAAGAGCGTCAGCTCGCCGATCGTCGTGTTCAGCAGCCGGACGCGGTCGCCCATGTTGTCCTTGATCCAGGTCCCGGCGACGGCGGCAGACTTCTGGGCCTCTTCGCGAGTCTCCCAGATGCTGAGCGCGACGACCTTGTGGTTGCCGGCGTCGACCAGTCCGTAGTCGACGAAGCCGGGCTCCTTGACGAACATCGGAAGGATGCCCTTCTCGACGAGGTCGGTCAGCTCGGTGAAGTCGCCCTTGATCAGGTCGTAGTTGGAGATTCTGGTGTATCGCATTTCTGCTCCTCTATGGTGCGGCTAAGTCGATACGAAGCGGTGGTGCCGATGGCTCGCCGTCGATCGAGAAGCCAGAGGAATCGGTTCGCAGCCTTGCAGCCGAGAGACGCAGTCTAGCACACATTAGCTTGTGATATATTCGTGACAGATCCGTTACAAGTCTGTGAGAGGGGAAGTCTGGGTGCCGAGAGTCGAGTTCGAAGCCGACACCGAGGAGGAGCTGGTCGCCCTGGCGTGGCGCTGGGTCATGGGTCCGGCAAAGGCGCCTGCCGCCGATGCCCCCGACCCCGTGGACGAGGCGGACCTGAGGCGTCGCCAGCTGGGCGAGGTGCTCAACGGCATCCGCGGAGCGGATAGCCGCCGCCTCCTGCGTGAGGTCGCCGAGCTCGCAGTGCAGGACGCGGCCCTCGTCCTTGATTCCGACCTGGCGGCCAGATACGGGAAGAAGACCGGAACCGCCTTTGCCGGCATCGTCGCCGGTCCGAACAAGGTCATGCGCCGCGTGGCTCGGCGGGACCTGATCAACTGGGATGCGGACGCCCGCGGCTACCGGATGAGTCCGGCCGATGCGGAGATCGTCCTCCAGCGCTGGCCCGCGCCGGATCTTGAGGACCCGGCGCCGTAGCTCCGGCGCTCCGTCAGTGGCTGGGCTGCGTCCCGTGGCGGAAGGCGAACTTCGATGCGACGCTGGCGGCGGTCTCGCGCAGCCAGCTGAGCGTTGGCCGATGGATCGCGGGGTCCGACTCGAAGCTGGCGAGTGCGGCATGGCGCGCTTCCTTGATGGCGCGCGAGTGCTCGGCGCGGGCGAGATGCTCGTTGTGGCGGGCGCTGGAGATGCCGTGACTCGTGTAGCTGTTCATCTCATCCTCCTGCTCGGTCCTCTCGGCCGATAGCCGATGACCGAATCCTGCGCTCGGGCTCGATCTCGGGCGATCACGCAGCCGACCGCGCGACGGTCAACGCCGACAAGCAATCGCTGTCGCGCCCGCAGCGGCGTGGGTGTCGCGCACGCGACTCATTCGGCGGCCCGATCCGCCTCCACGCGCAGCGCTGGGAAGGCGTCGGGAAGATCCGGCAGCACCGCCTGGAAGATCTCGACGGGCTCGCCGATGCCGCGCAGGCGGTGAGTTCCCATCGGCCGCAGCACGACCCCGTCCACGTCGAGTCCCGCGTGAGCCGAGCGCGTCACGAGCACCTGTCCACCGTGGCCCACCGAGCAGACCCGTGAAGCGGTGTTGACGCTGATGCCCTGGTAGCCGGTCGGCGTCAGCGTCGGGCGGCCAACGTGGATCCCGATCCGCACGCACACGTCGCGCCCGGCGGGCCAGGCGTGCGAAGCCAGGCCCAGCTGCACCTCGGTCGCCGCGGCGAGCGCGTCGGACGCCGAGGGGAAGACCGCGAACAGCTCGTCGGCGTGGGCGTCGACCTCGTGGCCGTGCCCTCGCCGCACGGCGGCCCGCAGGATGCGGCGCACGCCGCTGATGAGCCCGCCGTACCGGTCGCCCAGCGCCGCCACGTGTCCGCTGGAGTCCTCGACGTCGGCGAAGAGGAGCGCCAGCTGCCCGGTAGGCAGCTTCGGCCGCAGCTGGCCCTCGATGAAGCCGACGGGCACGATGCCGTAGCGCTTCGCGGCGCGCAGCAGCCGAGTTCGGGCGCGATCACGGGCGGCCTCGTCCTCGAACAGGACGCGGTTGAAGCGTGCGAGCGCGTTGCGCACGTGGGCCTCGTCGTTGATCGGCAGGCGTCGCTTGCCGGACGCGTCGATGTACGCGAAGGCAGAGTCGGGCAGCGCCGCTCGCTCGCGGGTACCGAGGTCGGGCATGACCGGCCAATGATGGCAGACATTCCTGACACGCTGGGTCGGGAACCTCGGCCCGGTCCCTTGCGGTCCCGCGGGGCTACGATCAGCGGATCGTGCTCGCGATTCACGAATGGCAACCCCCGTCAGCGGACGCCGCCCAGGATGCGCCGATCTCCGTGCTCGTCCACGGGGTCACCGGCTGGCATCGGACGTGGTGGCGCGTGGGACCCGCGCTCGCCGCCCAGGGATGGCGCGTGGTGGCCGTGGACCTGCCGGGCCACGGCCACAGTCCGCCCATCGACGGCACGGTGACGATGCAGCAGCTGGCCGCCGAGGTCCTCGAAGTGATCGACGCTCTCGACGGCGTCGTGGACCTGCTCGTCGGTCACTCGCTCGGCGGGGCCGTGTCGATCGAGCTGGCGGCGGCCCGGCCCGATCGGGTTCGCCGGCTCGTGGTCGAGGATCCCCCGGCCATCAACCGGGCTGAGGATGTCGCATGGCTCTACAACCTCGAGCGGGAGATCGGCGCCGCACGGACCGACTTCGAGAGCGAGGTGCGGCGAACTCGCGAGCAGAACCCCGATTGGCTGGCCGAGGATGCTCGCCAGGACGTCGAGGGCAAGGCGCTCGCCGATGGCAGCGGCATCGTCGCGTCGTATCGAGCGGATATCGGCAACCGCGTGCTCTCGCTTCTCCCGCGCCTTCACGTACCGACGCTGCTCCTGCTCGCCGACGAGGACCGCTCGGTGTTTCCACCCAACGCGCGCCGGCAGCTCGCTGGGCGCCTGCCGGACACCATCGAGACCGTCGTGCTCGACGCGGGCCACTGCATCCATCGCGATCGGTTCGACGAGTACGTCGCGGCCGTGGTCGACTGGTCGGGCGGCCCGGCCGCACCATGACGAGCGCGGTGTCCGGGATCGCCGCCTGGATCGAAGCGGCGCGCTCGATCGTCGTCCTCACCGGTGCCGGCGTCAGCACCGAGTCGGGGATCCCGGACTTCCGTGGACCGAATGGCGTCTGGACTCGCGACCCGGGCGCGGAGCGCCTCTCGAACATCGGCTACTACCTGACCGACCCCGAGGTGCGGCGCCGCTCGTGGCAGATGCGGCTCGATCACCCAGCGTGGGACGCTCGGCCGAACGCCGCGCATCGTGCCCTCGCGAAGCTCGAGGCGAGTGGTCGCCTTGACCTGCTCGTCACCCAGAACATCGACGGCCTGCACCTGGCCGCCGGATCTTCCGCGGAGCGCCTCGTCGAGATCCACGGCTCGATCCGCGACTCGATCTGCTTGTCCTGCGGCGACCGCCGACCGATGGGCGAGACCCTGGACCGCGTGCGCGCCGGCGATCCCGATCCGGCCTGTGGGCGTTGCGGCGGCATCCTGAAGTCCGCCACGATCAGCTTCGGCCAGAACCTCGACCCGGCGCTGCTGGCGCGTGCCGAGGCGGCCGCATCGGCCTGCGACCTGTTCCTCGCCGTCGGCACGAGCCTCACGGTCTACCCGGTCGCGCGGCTGCCGGACCTGGCGCTCGACGCCGGCGCTCGGCTGGTGATTGTCAACGCCGAGCCGACGCCGCTTGACGATCGCGCCGATGCCGTCCTGCGCGGCCAGGCCGGCGATGTGCTCGGCGAGCTGGTCGCCGGCGCGTAGGATCGCCTCATGGCAGAGCTCACGCTGCGCGACGTCCCTGGCATCCGCGTCGGCCACTGGACCGATGCGGACCGTGCGACCGGCTGCACCGTCATCCTGGCGCCCGACGCGGGTGCCGTCGCCGGGGTCGACGTCCGCGGATCCGCTCCCGGCACACGGGAGACCGATCTGCTGCGTCCGACGGCGCTCGTCGACCGGGTCAACGCCATCTGCCTGGCCGGCGGATCGGCGTTCGGGCTCGCAGCGGCGGACGGGGTGATGCGGCGCCTCGCCGAGCGCGGCATCGGGTTCGCGACCGCCGTGCGCCCGGTGCCGATCGTGCCCGCCGCCATCCTGTTCGACCTCGCCGAGGGCGACCCCGATGCCTTTCCCGACGCCGAGGCCGGCTATGCCGCGACCCTGGCCGCCGAGGCGAACGACGCGGAGCTCGAGGGGAGGGTCGGGGCCGGGACCGGGGCGACGGTCGCGAAGCTCGCCGGCGCCGAGCGGGCACAACCGGGGGGCGTCGGGAGCGCGGCGCGGCGCCTGACGGATGGCTCGATCGTCGCGGCGCTGGTCGTCAACAACGCGCTCGGCGACATCCATGCACGCGACGGCCGCGCGCTCGTCACCGCGGGCGCCGACCTGGCACCGTTTCCGTCGACCAGCAACACCACGCTGGTGGTGGTCGGCACCGATGCGCCGCTTGACCGCGCCGGCTGCCGGAAGCTTGCCGAGCTCGGCCACGACGCCCTCGCCATCGGCATCCGCCCCACACACACCATGTTCGACGGGGACGTGGTCTTCACCCTCGGCACCGGCGACGGGTCGGGAGTCGCGCCGGAGGGCCTCTTCTCACTCGGGGCGGCAGCCGTCGACGCGATCGGCGAGGCGATCGAGCGCAGCGTGCGGGTGGCCGACTAGTCCTCGAGCTCGGCCTCGAAGGCGCGCAGCTCCTCGGCGCTGATCTTGTAGGTGTGCTCGTCCCCCGGGTATGTGCCCGCGCGGACGTCCGCGGCGAACGCCTCGAGCCCGCGCCGGATCTCGCCGGCGACATCGGCGTAGCGCTTCACGAATCGCGGGGCGACGCCCTCGTTGATGCCGAGCAGGTCGTGCCAGACGAGGACCTGGCCGTCGGTGCCGCCTCCGGCGCCGATCCCGATGGTCGGGATCGAGAGGGCAGCGGTCACGTGTGCGCCGATGCGGGCCGGGACGGACTCGAGCACCAGCGAGAATGCGCCGGCCGCTTCCAGCTCACGCGCATCGGCAAGGAGGCGGGTCGCGCCCGACGCCGTTCGGCCCTGCGCCTTCATTCCGCCCAGCATCGTCGAGGATTGCGGGGTCAGCCCGAGGTGGCCCATGACCGGGATCCCGCCGCCGACGATTGCCGCCACGCGCGAGACCATCGGCCCGGCACCCTCGAGCTTGACCGCGTCGGCGCCGGCCTTGACGAGGCGCGCGGCATTCGCGACCGCGTTGGCGTCGGAGGCCTGGAACGAGCCGAACGGCATGTCGCCGACGACGAGCGCCCTGGGGCGAGCCCTGGCCACCGCCGCGGTGAGCATGGCCGCCTCTTCCATGGTGACCGGCACGGTCGAGGTGTAGCCGAGCACGTTGTTGCCCGCCGAGTCCCCGACGAGGATGAGGTCCACGCCCGCCTCCGAGGCGAGGCGGGCCGACGGATGGTCGTACGCGGTGACCATCACGATCTTCGTGCCGGACGCCTTCATGGCGCCGAGCTCGGGGATGGTCAGCGGCTCGCGCGCGCGCAGCTCGGTCATGGCTGAAGCGTCCTCTCAGCCGATCGGCTTGTCAACGTGGCGAGTCGAGGCGGACATTGTCGATGAGGCGAGTAGCTCCCACGCGGATGGCCGCCACGAGGGTCGGGCCGTCGAAGTCGGCCACCGCGACATACTCGACCAGGAGTCCGGGCTCGGCTTCGACGATGGCACGGGCCGCCGCCACTGGATCGGCGCCGGCGCGGTGTGCCGCATCTCCCGCCTCGAGCGCCCGTGGCAGCGCCAGCGCGACCGTCCGCTGGGCATCGGTGAGGCGCCCATTCCGCGACGACAATGCAAGGCCATCCGCATCCCGCACGGTGGCCACCACCCTGATCTCGACCGGGAGGTTCAAGTCGGCGACGGCGCGTCGAAGGACGGCAACCTGCTGCGCGTCTTTCTGGCCGAAGAATGCCGTGTTCGGATGCACGATCGTGAAGAGCTTCGTGCAGATGGTCGCCACGCCGCGGAAGTGCCCCGGACGGGCCGCGCCCTCGAGGATCGCGCCCAGCTCGCCGGGATCGACCCAGGTGTCGAAGCCGGCGGGATAGAGCTCGGCCCCGTCCGGGGCGAACAGCAGGTCGACGCCGGCCGCCTCGGCGACGGCGGCATCGGCCTTCTCGTCCCGGGGGTAGCGCGCCAGGTCCTTGGCTGCGTCGAACTGCGAGGGGTTGACGAAGAGGCTGACCACGACGAGGTCGCTGGAGGCACGTGCGGCCCGCATGAGCGCGACGTGTCCGCCATGGAATGCACCCATCGTCGGCACCAGGCCGATGCGCTCGCCTCGCTCCCGCGGCTCGCGAAGCGCCTCACGCACGTCGGCCACGGTGCGAACGATCCTCACTCGCGGGTGGCCTCTGCCAGGGCGCGGTAGAGCGGGATGAGATCCGGGTCGCGCTCCGCCAGGGCGGCGAGGTGAGCCTCGACCGTCGTCCAGTCCCCACGCGCGATGGGCCCGGTCAGGTCGAAGCCGTTCTCGATCGTCCGGCTCATGAGCGGCACGATCGCGTCCGGCGGTGCGCCGACCTCGACGAGCAGGCGCGTCGCGGCGCGATGGAGCGTGACGAGGAAGTTGCCCCCGATGACCGCCGCAGCGTGATAGAGCGTTCGGTCCGCGTCGGCCACCTCGAAGGGCCGCAGCCCGAGGGTCTCGGCAAGCCACGAGGCACGCGCCAGGGCCTCCGCGGACTCGCCGCTGACCGCGGCCCAGGCGCCGTCGAGCTGCTCCGCTCCGCGATCGCGCGTGAGCGTCTGGAGGGGATGGACGCTGAAGCGCCGCACGTGCGGATCGAGGGCCGCCAGGTGCGTCGCACCGCTGACGTGTGCGATCCATGGCCCCACCACGACGGTCTCCGCAACCTCGGCGATGACCGAGTCCGGCACGGCGAGCAGGACGAGCTCGGCGCGTGGATCGGCCTCGCGCCCGTCCGTGACCGGCAGCCCGCGCTCACGGAGCCGCGCCCGGATGGCGCCCCCCGCACGCCCGGTGCCGATCAGGTGGACGGCGCTGAACATCGACCGCAGTCTAGACGCGCCCCGATCAGAAGGGCTTGACCACCATGAGCCACACGATGACGGCGAGCCCCACGCCGCCGATGACGGCCAGCCAGATCGGGCGCTGCGACTCGAGCATGGCCCCGAGCTGATCCGGGCCGGCGTCGCTGTAGCGCTCGGCGATTTGCGGGTTGACGTTCGCTCCGGCCGCGGTGCGCAGCCGCTGATAGAACGGCGTAGCAATGGCGTACATCGCGACGATCACCACCACCAGCACACCCAGCGCCACCCAGATCCAGGCTCGGCCCCAGTGTCCGCCGGCGAACCCTGCCCACACGCCGCCGATGAGCAGGATCACGAGACCGGTGTACAGCCCACCCACGGCGAACTGCGAAAGGTCCAGGAGCGCGGCCACCTGCTCGCGCGAGCTCACGCCGCGGAGCCGAAGCGATACCGCCACCGAGACGCCGTGCGACAGGGCGAAGACGAAGGCGCCGACGACGTGGAGGAGCACGATATAGGCGTACATCGTGCCAGCCTACTCCTCGGCGAACGTCACCTCCACGAGTGGCGCGGACGCGACCATGACGCCCAGATCGACGCGCCACAGGCGCGCGATGGGCGCCAGGAGCCGCTCGCGCTCGGCGCGATCGGTGATCACGCGACCGGTCGCCGGCAGGTCGGCGACCAGGCTGCGCTTGAGGTGGAAGGTCATGTGCGGATCGGCCAGCAGGTTCGCAACCCAGCTGCGGGGGAAGCCCGGACGGCCGCTGAGCAGGATGCGCCCGCCGACGTTGTGGAACACGAGCTCGATCCGGCGCTGCTGCGCCGACTTCCGCCCGGTGGTCGTGATGTCGATCGCCTCCCCGTGTTTCAGGACCTCGCCGATCCGCGGATCCAGGCCGATCACTCGGCCACCGTTGCCGTCACCTCGTCCGCCCCGCGCACGATCTTGATCGCCAGGTCACCCGTCGCGCCCAGGGCGTCGAACAGGTCATCCGCGCTGGCGATCTCCCTGTCGCCGACCGCGACGATCAGGTCGCCCTCGGTGATGCCGGCCTTCGCGGCGGGGGAGTCGTCCTCGACCTCGCGGACCAGCAGCCCGTTGCGCTCGGGGAGGCCGACCGCTCGGCGCAGGCGGTGCGCAACGTGCGCCGGCGCGAGGCCGACACCCAGCCGCCGCCTGGTCGGGGACTCACCGCGACCGAGGGCCGTGACACGGTCGCGCAGCAACGCATCGGCGACGATCGCCTGGTAGAACCCGTTGCCGATTCGATTCGTGTTGATCCCGACCAGGCCTCCGTCGAGGTCGACGATCGGGCCGCCGGACGAGCCGGGCATCAGCGGTGCGGTGTGCTCCACCGCTCCGGCCACCCGTCGCCCACGAGGGCCGCGGAACGAGCGGCCGACGCCGCTCACGAAGCCGAAGGTGACGCGCGGCCCGTGACCGTTCGGGTTGCCGAGGGCGACCACCGGGGCGCCGATGGGCGGTGTCTCGGCGGTGGCGTCCAGGGGTGCGGCCCCTTCCGTCGCGACCTCGAGAACGGCCAGGTCGCCGTCGGCGTCCACGCCGAGGACCTGCGCGTCGGCGCTGCGTCCATCGGCGAAGGTGACGGTGACCTCGTCGCCGTGCAGGTTGTGGGCGTTCGTCAGGATCCGGTTCTCGGCGATCACCACGCCGGATCCGCCGCGCCATCGGTTCCCGATGCCGACCACCGATGGTCCGACCTTCTCCGCGATCTCGCCGATCTCCCGGCCCAGATCCGCCAGCGATGTCATGTTCAGGTTGCCTCGCTTGGTAGGATGTGACTTGCAATGCACAAGTTACTCCTTCGACGGCGGGTGTCAAGGGCCATGCCCTACGATGCTGCCATGGCAGCCACGACGCCCCTCGCCGCCGCCCTCGAGCGAGTCGGTGACCGGTGGAGCCTGCTCCTCATCGAGGCCCTGCTCGACGGCTCCCGGCGCTTCGGCGAGCTGTCACAGGACGTCGAGGGCATCGCACCGAACATTCTCTCGGAACGCCTGAAGCGCCTGGAAGCGGAGCGGATCGTGCGCGTCACGCCCTATTCGGAGCGCCCGCCGCGCTACACCTACGCGCTCACCGATGAAGGCCTCGAGCTGGCCGGCGTCCTCCGCCTGCTGGCGGACTGGGGGGCCCGGGGATCGACCCACGCGGAGCCGATGCGGCACGGATTGTGCGGGACCCCCGTCGAGGCGCGACTGTGGTGCCCGACCTGTGCACGCTCGCTGGAGGAATCGGAGGCCGACGGGCTCTCCTTCGTCTGACGACCGGTGTGGACGAGCACCGCAATTTCGCGAGGGAGTCGGGAATACCGGCACGCCGTTCCCCGCACAGGTCTAGCATTATTTGTCCACGGATTTGACCGATCGCCAACGCGCGTGCCCCGGCGGGGAGATCGCCTATCGCTGAGCCGGACCGAGTTGCCAATCGACGTGCCGCCCTCGGCGGTCACCGTCCCAACTTTGCCCATGGGGAGGTTTCGTTCGTGGTACGACGCATCTTCGTACTGGTCAGTGCGCTGACCCTGATCCTGACCGGCGCAGTATCCGCACAGGATCCGTCCGGGGCCGATAGATTCCAGGAGGCGCCCGCCGGCGCCATCGACCCCCAGGTCCTGCCCAACGCGCTCGACGACACCCGCACCGTGACCGTGATGCTCGAGATGAGCGGTGACCCGGTGGCGGTCGTCGAGTCCGAGACTCCTGATGGCGAGCTCACCAAGGCGGAGCGCAACCAGGTCAAGGCCGAGCTCAAGGCTCGCCAGGACGCCATCCGCGGCCAGATCTCGGCCCACGGCGCCCGCGTCCTCTCGCAGCTCCAGTTCGCCTACAACGGCATCAAGGTCCATGCTCCGCGCAACGAGGTCGCAGGCCTCGCGGCCCTTCCGAACGTCGTCGCGGTCCACGGCATCCAGCTCGTGCATCGCGACAACGCTCACAGCGTTCCGTTCCTGAACATCCCGACCGAGGTCTGGGATCCCGAGGATGGCCTCGGCTTCACCGGCGAAGGCGTGAAGATCGCCGTGATCGACACCGGCATCGACTACACG
The DNA here is from genome assembly GCA_963828485.1 of uncultured Chloroflexia bacterium. Taxonomy (GTDB): domain Bacteria; phylum Chloroflexota; class Limnocylindria; order QHBO01; family QHBO01; genus JACDBZ01. The sequence goes on along the minus strand of CAWHEV010000009.1, from coordinate 255,973 downwards.
CACGCAAACTTCGGAGGCCCCGGCACCGTCGCGGCCTACAACCTCGCGAACGCCAACGACACGACCGTCGGCGACGCGGGCGATGCCGGCATCTTCGGCCCCGGCGCTCCCAAGGTCATGGGCGGCACCGACCTGGTGGGCGATGCCTATGACGGCGGCGCGGACCCCGGATCGCCGGCGCTGATCCCGCATCCGGATCCCGACCCGCTCGACTGCGTCTTCACCGACGGCAGCGTCGGGCACGGCTCCCATGTCTCCGGCACGGCCACCGGCTTCGGCGTCCTTGCCGATGGGTCCACGTACGCTGGCCCGTACGACTCGACCACCCCAGAGAATGACTTCCGGATCGGTCCCGGCGTGGCGCCGGAGGCCGATCTGTACTTCGTCCGCGTCTTCGGCTGCGACGGGTCGACCGAGGTCACCGTCGACGCCATCGAGTGGGCCGTCGCCAACGACATGGACGTCATCAACATGTCGCTCGGATCACCATTCGGGCGTTCCGACGACCCATCGGCCGTGGCCGCCACGAACGCCGCCGCAGCGGGCGTGAGCGTCGTCACTTCAGCCGGCAACAGCGGACCGAATCCGTACATCACCGGATCTCCGGGGACGGGCACTGGCTCGATCGCCACGGCGGCGATCGACAGCAACGAGACCTTCCCGGGTGTCGTGCTCGACCTGACGCCGGGCGCAAGCATCAACGCGATCTCGGCCAACGGGATCGTGCCACCCGACGGGACGACCTATGAGGTTGTCCCCCTCGCCAATATCGACGGGACCGCCGAGAACGAGGCATTGGGCTGCTCCGTGGCGGCCTACGCCAGCAACGGGATCGTCGCCGGCGGCAACCAGCTGGCGGTGACAGAACGAGGCGTCTGCGCACGCGTGGCGCGAGCCGTCTTCGGCCAGCAGGCAGGCGCGGCAGCGGTGGCGATGATCAACAACGTCGCCAGCTTCCCGCCCTTCGAGGGGCCGATCCTCTCGAATCCCGATACCGGGATCCCGTTCACCGTGACCATCCCGTTCCTCGGCATCTTCGGTCCGCCGACCAGCGCCGACGCCGTGGCGCTCAAGGCCGCCGACACCGCGTCGACGACCGCGACCACGTTGAACAACCCGGGTTTCACCGGCTTCGCGAGCTTCAGCTCGGGTGGCCCGCGAACCGGGGACAGCTCGCTCAAGCCGGACATCGCCGCTCCGGGCGTGAGCATCCTGTCGACGGCCTCCGGGACCGGGAACAACGGGTACGTGCTCTCCGGCACGTCGATGGCGTCGCCGCACGTGGCGGGCATCGCGGCGCTTGTGCGCCAGGCCCATCCCGATTGGACGACCGAGGAGGTCAAGGCCGCCATCGTCAACTCGGGTGACCCGGGTGCGGTGGCCGGCTACAGCACCACCCGTGCCGGCAGCGGCCTGGTGGACCCGGCCGCCGCCATCGGAACCGACGTGGTCGCCCTTGGAACGAAGGTGAAGGCGGATGGATCGCTCGATCTCTCCGGCTTCCACAACTCGAACCTGAGCTTCGGCTTCGCCGAGCTTGGCAAGGACTTCAAGCAGACCCAGGCGATCACGATCCGCAACCACGGCGACACGACCGTGAATCTCGTGCTCACAAACAACCCATCGCCAGCGTCGGGCGCGGCCAACATCTCGTTCAACAAGGCGTCGGTCACGATCAAGCCCGGCAAGGAGGCGACGGTCAAGGTCACCCTCCAGGTGGCCGCCAGCACGGTTCCATCCTCGACCGGAGACGACCAGTTCGCCTTCCACGAGATCTCCGGCAACGTGACGCTGACGGGCAGCGGCCTGACGCTGCGGGTGCCGTACCTGCTCGTGCCACGCTCCCTGTCCACCATCGAGACCAAGGCGAAGAATCTCGATGGGGACCTGGCGGCCGCCGAGGCGACCGTGACGAACAAGAAGGGCGTGATCACCGGATCGGCCGACTTCTACACGTGGGGCCTCCAGGACGGCAACGACGTCGACGAGAACGCACTCGGCGGCGCCGGCTATGACGTCCGGGCGGTCGGCGTGCAGGCCTTCTCGGACATCCCGGCGAATCCGTTGCTCGTCTTCGCGATCAACAACTTCGACCGATGGTCCAACGCGGCCGTGAACGAATGGGACATCAACATCAACAACGATGCTGATGCCGCTCCCGAGTTCACGCTGGTCGCCATCGACTCCGGTGCGATCCGCACCGGCAGCTTCAACGGACTGCTCGAAGTGTTCCTGGTGAACAACGCCACCGGGGTCCTGGGGGTCGGTGGGTTCCTCGCCACGTCGCCAACCGACAGCAGCACGCTGCTGCTGCCGATCCGGGCGAACTCGATCGGGCTGACTGCCGCCGATGGTGCCTTCAGCTATGACGCGGTGAGCTTCTCGCTCGAAGGGCCGGGTCTCGACGTCGTGGACGGCGTCGCGACCTACAACCCGTTCGACAAGGCCATCCAGGATGGCCAGTACGTCGAAGTGCCGCGAGGCGGATCGGTCGCGGTGCCGATCGCGATCGACCCGGTCGCCTTCAACCAGCAGGATCCGCTCGGGATCATGGTGGTCGGCATCGACGATGCCGCCGGCAAGCTCGAGGCGGACCTGGTCAAGGCGCGCCGCTAGCGCCGACCCGGAAGCAGCAAGCGCCCCCGCCGGTCCGCCGGCGGGGGCGCTTCACGTCTGGGAGCCTGTCAGCCGCCTCGCGGGACGCCCTCGCAGAGGCGGAAGGACCCACCGGATCCGACACGGTAGTCGAGCTCCTCGCCGCCGGCGTCGAGGATGACCTGGTAGCCATCGACGAGGGCCTGCGTGTACGCCTGGCCCGGCTCCGGGCAGCCGAGCGAGCCATCGGGCCAGGTCACCTGCGCGGCCTCCACGACGGTGATCTCGGCAGCGGCAAGGCCCGTGCGCTCGGCGGCCGCGGCCAGGATCGGGTCGAGCACGTCGTCGGGGACCTCGCCGACCACGGGCTCCGATGAAGCCGGCGGGGTCTGGAACTCCCGCGCCGATGCGGCCGGCCGCTCACTCGCAGGCGCCTCGGATGGCTCGGCCGACGAGCTTGGCGCACCGAGTCGTGCGCACGCGGCGAGGAGGATCAGGGCGGCGATGAGGCCGGTCGCGAGGCGCGCGCCGCGGCGTGGTGTCAGTCATGAGTTGCTGGACGTCAACGCCTCCGAAAAGGTTGCCATGAACAACATGCTCGAAACGCTGGACCGCGTCACGCGGGGCGTACTAGCATGCGAGCCTATTCACGCTGCGCCCGGCCCCTGGAGGACTCGTGGCGCGACGTGCGCGCCATGTGTTGTGAGGGAGAACTACTGTGCGTCGCGCCTTCTCCGTATCGATTCTGCTCGCTCTCGTCATGAGCCTGTTCGGAGGAACGACGGTCTTCGCCGCCGATCCTTCCCGCGCGTCACGTGCCGTCCCTGAGACGCTCGATGACCTCAAGCTGGACCAGCCGATCGTCGGCGCCGGGGTGACCCGACCCACGAAGCTGTCGGCATCGCTCCTGTCGGCGACCGGCATCCGCCAGGTCGTGGTCTCGCTGGCGGCCCCGGCGGTTGCCGAGGTCGCGGCCGATGGTGCCACCGCCGCCGCCCAGCGCGGCGCGAAGGCCGCGGTCACCGCTCAGCAGAACCGCTTCGTGGCGTCGACCGACGGCCGCGTGCTGGCCAGGACGGAAGTGGCCACGAACTCGGTCGTCCTCGAGGTGGACGCCGCGGATCTGGCCGCGCTGGCGGCCGACCCGAACGTCACATCGATTCGCCCGGTCATCGACTACACCCTCGCGCTCTCCGAAACCGTGCCGTACATCGGCGCGACGCAGCTGCACGACGAAGAGGGCGTGACCGGCGAGGGCGTCACCGTCGCCGTGCTCGACAGTGGCATCGACTACACGCACGCGGCGTTCGGCGGCGAAGGCACGCAGGAGGCGTATGACGACGCCTACGGCGCCGACACGACCGACCAGGCCAACAAGGTCGAGCCCGATTGGGAAGCGATCTCGGACGACACGAACATCATCGGCGGCTTCGACTTCGTCGGCGAGTCGTGGCCGGACGACAGTGACTCCGGCGGGCCCCTCCGACCCGATCCAGACCCCATCGACTGTGGTGGCAAGACGATCGGCGCCGGCCCCGCCCTGTGCGAGGGCGGCCATGGCACGCACGTCTCCGACATCATCGGCGGCGTCGACGGCGTCGCTCCCGGCGTCGAGATCTACGGGGTCAAGGTGTGCTCCGCGGTCTCCACTGCCTGCAGCGGCGTTGCCCTCCTTCTCGGGATGGACTTCGCGCTCGACCCGAACGGGGATGGCAGCACCAGTGACCACGTCGACCTCATCAACATGTCGCTCGGTTCCGACTACGGACAGTGGATTGACGACGACCTCTCCTTCGCGGTCGAGAACGCGTCCGAGCTCGGAGTTCTCACCGTCGCGGCGTCGGGCAACGGCTCCGACAAGCCGTACGTGACCGGCACGCCGGCGGCGGCCCCGAGCGCCCTGTCGGTGGCCCAGACCAACGTTCCGTCGGCTGCCCTCCAGCTCATCACGGTCGATCCGCCCGGCCCCGGTTCCTTCGCCGGCGTGTTCCAGCCGTGGTCGCGCGGAGCTGTCCAGCGCCATCGAGGGCGCGACCCTCCAGTACGGCGACGGCGCGGGCGGAAACCTCGACGGCTGCGATGAGGGAGCCGACCCGAACAACGGCACAAGGCCGTTCCCGGCCGGATCCCTCGATGGCATGGTCGTCCTCGTCGACCGCGGTGCCTGTGACTTCAGCCTGAAGATCGCGAACATCGCGTTCGGCGGCGGTGTCGCCGGCATCATCGGCATGGTCAACCCGGACCCGCCGTTCACCGGATCCCTGGGCGCGTGCCCGGACGATCTGTGCACGGACATCCCGGGCTACATGATCAGCCAGGCGTCCTCCACCGCGCTGAAGGCCATTGCCGCCGCGGACGGGACCGTCACGATCGACCCGGCCAACACACTGTCTATCGTCGGCACGGTCGTGGGCTCCTCGTCGCGAGGGCCGACCATGCAGACCAACGCCGTCAAGCCCGAGATCGCCGCTCCCGGCGCTTCCGTCTCGGCGGAGGCCGGAACCGGCACGGAGACGACGCCATTCAGCGGGACGTCCGGTGCCACGCCGATGGTCACCGGTTCGGCCGCGCTCCTGTTGTCCGAGCTCTCCGATCGTTCACCGGCAGAGATCAAGTCGCTGCTGATGAACTACGCGGAAACCGACATCGAGAACGGGGCGCCCGACGCCCCGCTGGCCCCGATCGCTCGAATCGGTGGGGGTGAGGTGCGCGTCAACGACGCGTACTTCGGCTCCGACCTCGCCGCGTGGGACACCGAGTCCCAGAGCGGTGCCCTGTCCTTCGGCTTCGTCGACGCGACCGAGGACGTGGTCCTGACCCGCGAGGTCACGGTCCACAACTACGGTGGCAGCGGCGCGACCCTGCCCATCGCCCCGTCGTTCCGCTTCGAGGACGACGAGCTCAACGGCGCGGTCGCGGTGTCGGCCCCGGCCAACGTCACGGTCCCCGCCGGCGGCGACGCGACGTTCGATGTCAGCCTGACGATCGACGCGTCCGACCTTCGGGATTGGGTGCTCGACTCTGGCGCCAACGGCAACAACCCGGTGCCGCTGACCCTGCTCGAGTACGACGGGTATATCGACGTCGGCCCGCTCCACCTCGCGTGGCATGTGCTGCCGCGGCTGTCGGGCGATGTCTCCGCCTCGGACGACACCGTCACGATCGACGGGGAGTTCGCTGGCTTCCCGGCCGGCAGCGTCGACCTTGACAACGATGGCGCGGGCACGGGCGCCATCGACGGCTACTCGCTCGTCGGGACCAGCCCGCAGCTGCCCACGGCCGATCCCGGCCAGCAGCTGCCGACGGTCGACCTGCGGTACGCCGGCGTCCAGACCATCCCGGTCCCGGCCGGCTTCTGCTCGGGAGACGACTCATTCCTGCTGCTCCTGGCCGTCAACACCTGGGAGCGTCAGACCCACGCCAATGCCCCCTCGACCTTCGAGTGGGACCTCGACACCGACGGAGACGGCGAGGCCGACTTCGCCGTGTTCAACCTGGACCTGGCCGGCGACCTGTCCGACGGCCGCAACGCGGCATGGGTCCAGGACCTCTCGACGAACGACGCGACGATCTTCTTCCTCACCGATCACGGCACGAACAGCGCCAACACGACGCTGGTTCTGTGCGGTGAGCAGATCGGAATGAATGCCGACGACTTCGGGACGCCGATCACGGCCGACCTGTTCGCCGTCGACACGTACTTCACCGGACGCTCGACCGACATGATCACCGGGATCGAGTTCTCGCCGCTGGGCGAGCGCTACTTCCCGGTCGTCGGCGACGACGGCTTCGGCAGCGGCGACGTGCCGGCCGGAGGGTCCGAGACGCTCAACGTCATGGACTTCGGCGCGGACGGGACGAATCCGAGCGAGACCGGTGTGCTCCTGTTCACCGATGGCGCGCGGGCGAACTTCAAGGCTGGCTCGCCACAGGACGCCGAAGCGATCGCGCTCAACGTCGTCCAGGGCCCGCCTGATCCGCCGGAGCCACCGGACCCGGAGGTCGTGCCGTTCACGGATATCAGTGACTCGAAGTTCGTGAAGGACATCATCTGGGCGTGGGACGAGGGGATCACCGTGGGCTGCTCGCCGACGCTGTTCTGCCCCGACGGGCTCGTCACGCGCGGCCAGATGGCCACCTTCCTTTCCCGTGCGCTCGATCTGCCACCGACATCGGAGGACTTCTTCACCGATGACGAGGGCAACAAGCACGAGCAGACGATCAATCGCGTCGCCGAGGCCGGCATCAGCTTCGGCTGCGGCGGAACGAACTTCTGCCCGAACGGCCTGGTGACCCGAGCCCAGATGGCGTCGTTCCTCTCGAGGGGATACGACCTGTCAGCCACGTCGACGGACTACTTCACCGACGACGAGGGCAATCGCCACGAGGCGAACATCAATCGGATCCGCGCCGCGGGTATCACCTTCGGCTGCGGCGGGACGAACTTCTGCCCGAACGGGATCGTCACTCGCGGACAGATGGCGGCGTTCCTCCATCGGGCCTCGACTCCGTGATCTGACCCGACGGATGCACCGTCACACCGATGAAGGGGCCCGCCGCCACGGCGGGCCCCTTCGTTCGCCTCGCCGTTGACACCGAGACGGCTGGTATGCCACGGTCCCGGCCAGCCATCATTCGATCCAGGGGGAGCCGTCACCATCGCCCACCGTCGCGCCGGTCTCCTGGCGCTCGCCGTAGTGCTCGCCGTGGCCGGAACGTTCCTGCCCCGGCCCGCATCGGCCGCAACCGCGTTCAGCGACATCTCCGGGTCGCGCTTCCGCGTGCAGATCGAGTGGCTCGCGGCCGAGGGCATCACCGCCGGCTGCGGAGGCTCGCGCTTCTGCCCTGAGGGGCTCGTGACCCGGGGGCAGATGGCCACGTTCCTCGCCCGCTTCCTCGATCTGGCGCCCACCTCGAGCGATCAGTTCGCGGATGACGAGACGAGCCGCCACGAGCCATCGATCAACGCCCTGGCGGCCGCGGGACTGACCTTCGGCTGCGGGTCGGGCACCTACTGTCCCAACGGACGCGTCACGCGCGCCCAGATGGCGACCTTCCTGTCCCGCGCCGCCCGCCTGCCGGCCGCGCACGGTGACCACTTCGTAGACGACGAACGCTCGAAGCACGAGGACCGGATCAACCGTGCAGCCGCCGCGGGCATCACCGCGGGTTGCGGGACCCACGCCTATTGCCCGGATGGCGCCGTCACACGTGGGCAGATGGCGGCGTTCCTGTATCGGATCGACCGCCCGGTCCAGTCGCCACCCGTCCTGCCCGAGCGATCGTCGCTGCCGGCCTGCCGCTACGACGACGTGATGACGAGCCGTCTGGCGCAGAAGGCATTTGCCACGACCCTCCTCGACACCATCTACCGGCTTCCGAGCTCCTATGCGCCCACCGACCTGGTCAACACCTCAGCTGCTGGCGCCAACGGCGGCCACCGCATCCGGCACGTCGCATTGGCGGACTTCACGGCGTTGATCAGGGCTGCCCGCGCATCGGGCCATCCGATCCGGGTCATCTCGGCCTACCGCAGCTACGCGTCGCAGCAGGCGACGTTCGCCGACTGGGTCCGCCGTAGCGGAGAGGCAGCCGCGCTCCGCCGCAGCGCACGCCCCGGTCACTCCGAGCACCAGCTCGGCACCACCCTCGACGTGACGCACGCCGGCGGGTCCGCCGGATGGAACTACGCGGACTGGGCGAAGCACTCGACCGGCGCCTGGATGCGCGACAACGCGTGGCGTTACGGCTTTGTCATGAGCTACCCGAAGTCGAGCCCGTTCGCAGACCGATGCTACGACTACGAGCCCTGGCACTACCGCTACGTCGGCCGCGAGATGGCGCGGGACGTTCACACGGCGAAGATCAGCCTCCGGGAGTGGATCTGGCGCCTCTACGGACCCTGAGGCCGGTCAGCCCCAGTCGGTGAGCTGGGGCTCCAGGTCTGCGAGGCGCGGATTGGCGCGGTCGCGGGCCGAGAGGATCGGCGCCGTGGTCGGCCATGCGATGCCCAGCGCGGGATCGTCCCAGGCGACGCCACGCTCGAGGGCGGGGTCGAAGTACGCGTCGACGCGGTAGCACACGTCAGCCACCTCGCTCAGGACGCAGAAGCCGTGCGCGATCCCGACCGGGAGGTAGACCTGCCGATGCGCCACGTCGTCGAGCTCGAACGTCTCGTGCTCGCCGAAGGTGGCTGACCCGCGGCGAATGTCGACCGCCACGTCGAGGATGCGGCCGCGCGCCGCACGGACGAGCTTCGCCTGGCCCGGGCGCATCGAGAAGTGGAGGCCGCGAATCGTGCCGCGCCCCGAGCGCGAGTGATTCTCCTGCACGAACACCACGTCGAGGCCCGCGCGCTCGAGATCCTCGCGGCGGTAGGTCTCGACGAAGAAGCCGCGCTCGTCGGCGTGGACCTCCGGCTCGACGACGAGGACGCCGCCGAGCCGTGCCGGAGTCACGCGGATCATGCCGCGGAGTCCAGCGACGCGACGTAGTCGCCAAGGGCAGCCGACCAGTCGATGGCCGGCAGTCCGAGACGCGCGGCAGCTCGCGTCGAGAGGACCGCTCGCTGCGGGACCTTCGAAGCGCGCTCGAACGTCGACCCGGGAACGGGCGTCGGTGCCGGAAGGCCCCCGCGCAGGCCGATGACCCGCTCTGCCCAGCCAAACCGGGTCGTCTCCGGCTCACCGGCGAGGTGAAGGACCGACGGCCGCTGGCCGTCGGGAATGGCCACGGCCGCGACGATGGCGCTGGCCAGGGCTGGTGTCCAGGTCGGGTTGCCCCGCTCGTCATCGACCACCTTCGCTGCCTCGCCGCGCTCGGCGGCCGCCCGCGCCACGTCGAGGATCTTCGTCACGAAGTTGCGCCCGCTCGGGCCGAATAGCCAGGCCGTGCGCACGATGAGGTGCCGCGGCGCCGCGGAGGCAACTGCTCGCTCGCCGCCGAGCTTCGAGGCGCCGTACGGGTTGATCGGGTCGGGTTCGTCGGTCTCGGCGTACGGCTCGGTGGCCGACCCGGGGAAGACCTCGTTGGTGCTGACCTGGACGAAGAGGGCGTCGGTGGCGGCGGCGAGGCGTCCCGGGGCCCGTCCATTGAGCTCGAGCGCTCGCTCGGGATCTCGCGCGCATCCGTCGACGTCGGTCCAGGCGGCGGAGTTGATCACGACGTCGGGGCGCGCGTCGGCAAGAGTGCGGCCGGCATCGGGATCGGCCAGGTCGAGGTCGGCGTGAGAGAGGGCGATGACCTCGGCGGACGGCGCGAACGCGTCCACGAGCTGCCGGCCGAGCTGCCCGCCGGCGCCGGTGATCGCCACGCGCACGATCAGCCGATCGCTCGACCGGCGGCCAGTCGATCGGCGTACTGGCGCCGGTAGTAGTCGAGGTACTCGCCGTCCTTGAGCGGTCGCCACCAGTCCTCGCGCTCGCGGTACCAGCGCACGGTCTCGGCCAGCGCGTCGCGAAAGTCGTGTGCCGGCGACCAACCCAGGGCGCGGATGCGCGACGTGTCGACGGCATAGCGGCGGTCGTGGCCGGGGCGATCGGGGACGGAGCGGACCAGCGATTCGGGCTTGCCGAGCAGCTCGAGGATGGTGCGGGTGAGCTCGAGGTTGGTGAGCTCGTTGCCGCCCCCGACGTTGTAGGTGACCCCCGCCTCACCGCGCTCCAGAACGAGCTCGATGGCCGCGCAGTTGTCCTCGACGTAGAGCCAGTCTCGGACCTGGAGGCCGTCGCCGTAGAGGGGCAGCGCCTCGTCGTCGATGGCGTTGGTCACGAAGAGCGGGATCACCTTCTCGGGGTACTGGTAGGGGCCGAAGTTGTTGCTCGAGCGCGTGATGCAGACCGCCAGCCCGTAGGTGGTGTGGTAGGCGCCGGCGATGAGGTCGCCACCGGCCTTGCTGGCGGCGTACGGGCTGCGCGGTCGGAGCGTCGCGTCCTCGTCCGAGTGCCCGGTCTCCACATTCCCGTACACCTCGTCGGTGCTGACCTGGAGGAATCGCTCATGGCCATGGCGTCGGGCGGCCTCGAGCAGCACGAAGGTGCCGATCACATCGGTCTGGAGGAAGGCGCCGGGCTCGGTGATGCTGCGGTCGACGTGCGACTCGGCGGCGAAGTTCACGATCACGTTGGCGTCACGCGCCAGCTCATCGACGAGGTCAGCATCGGCGATGTCGCCGTGGACGAAGGTGAAGCCCGGATGGCCCTCCACATCGGCCAGGTTCGCGCGGTTGCCGGCATAGGTGAGCTTGTCGAGGACCGTCACCGCCTGGGCATCGCCACGCTTCAGCAGGCGTCGGACGAATGCGGAGCCGATGAAGCCGGCCCCGCCGGTGACGAGCAGCCGTGTCATGGGCGCACCGTCGACGGATCGACGGCCTCGGCGTCCACCTCGGCGATTCGCCCGCTGGCGTCGACGGGCCGCTCCGCGGCGAACGAGGCTGCGAACGCGTTTGCCGCGAGCAGCGACTCGACCGTGCCCGCGTCCATCCATTCGCCGGTGAAGTCGTGCGCGATCAGCGACCGGCGGGCGACGTAGAGGTTGAGGACGTCGGTGATCTCGAACTCGCCGCGCGCCGAGGGTCGGAGCTCATGGAGCGCATCGAACACGTCTGGACGGAACAGGTAGACCCCGATCGGGATGCGGTCGCTCTTCGGATGCTCCGGCTTCTCCTCGAAGCCCACGACGCGGCCATCGGCCCCGAACTCGGCGACGCCGAACCGATGCGGGTCGGGGACCGCCTTGAGCACAGCACCCGCGCCGGCGTCGCTGGCGACAAACTCGTCGGCGAACGCGCGCAGCGAGCCGTGCAGGATGTTGTCGCCCAGGACCACCGCGAGCGGCTCGTCCGCCGCGAAGGTGCTTGCGAGGCTCAGAGCGTGGGCGATGCCGAGAGCACCCCGTTGATATCGGTAGGTCAGGTCGAGCCCGACGTCCGACCCGTCGTGAAGCAGCTCGAGCACATCGCCGACCGAGCGCCCGCCGACGACGACCATGACCTCGGAGCAGCCCATCTCGCGGAGCGTGTCGAGGGGGTAGTAGATCATCGGCCGGTCGTAGACCGGCAGCAGGTGCTTGTTCGTGACGAGCGTCAGCGGAAAGAGGCGCGACCCGCTTCCGCCGGCGAGGAGGAGTCCCTTCATCCGCCGCGATGGTATCAGCGCCCGCGGGCGTCAGGCGCCGGAGGGCATCGCCGGCTCGAGGCCGTCCAGGCGCCACGCCCGGACCGGCTCCCGCTTGCCCTTGAGGCTCAGGCCCTCGAGCGGCCTGCCGCTGGCGCCGCGAAGGCTCGACCAGGTCGCATCGCCGACCACGATCTCACCCGGCGCCGCCGCTCCCTGCAGCCGTGCGCCGAGGTTGGTCGTGTCGCCGATGGCCGAGAAGCTCCGGCGGCCAGCAGCCCCGATGCTGCCCACGAATGCCGGGCCGGTGTTGATGCCGATGTGGAACCGAGGAAGGTCGCCCGGCGCCTCGGTGCCCAGCGCATCCACGGCGGCACGCATGGCGATCGCCGCTCGCGCGGCGCGCTGCGGGTGGTCGGGCTGGTCGCCCAGAGCGTTGAAGATGACCAGGGTGCCGTCCCCGGCGAAGCTCTCGATGAGCCCGTCCTCGACGCCGATGGCGGGCACCGAAGCGCTCCACACGGCGTTCAGCAGGTCGACGACCTCGGTCGGCGCGTGGCGCTCGCTGAACGAGGTGAACCCGGAGAGGTCGGCGAACAGGACGGTGACCTCGCGCTCGACGCCGCTCCCCGGCGACGCCTCGTCGGGGTCGGAGCGCGCCCGAGCGGCGAACTGGTGGGGGACGAAGGGTCGAAACAGCTCATCCACGCGGTGCAGCTCGATGCTGGCGCGCTCCAGAAGCGCGAGCTCCTCGGTCGTCGCGCCGTCCAGGCGCAGCCGACGCAGCACGCGGTCCGGCGGCCGGCCCTCGGCCTGCGCTGCCGCGAGGTCGGACAACGCATCGGCGTGCCATCGGCTCACGCGCTCGAGGGTCCCGCTCAGGTAGAGGCCGCCGAATGCGCCCGTCAGCGAGCCCTCGCGGCGGTATTCGACGCGCGCGCCGTAGGCGACGGTCGCGAAGGCGACGGCCATGAGCAGATGCCACTCCCACCACGAGAGGTGCCAGTCGCGGCTGAAGGCGACGGTGACCATCGCCTCGGCCAGCAGGATGAGCGCCATCACGGTGGCAAGCAGCAACGGCCTGCGCCGTGCCAGCAGCAGGCGCAGGAAGTGCCATGCCGCAAAGGCATACAGGACGACGGCGCCGATGGCGGCGAACCGCAGCGGCGGCGCGACCTCGACCGGTGTGGACGCCGCCTGGAGCGGCGGGACGCCGAGGAGCGACGCCGCGCCCCAGCCGATCACAACGAGGACGAGGCCGACGCGCAGCAGTCCCGCGTGGCGCAGCACTAGTGCTCCCCGCGGCCCGCCGAGTGGCAGCGCGGCGACGGCCGCCAGCACCGCGGCGATGGTCAACCCGACCGGGGTCGCGATGACGAACCCGAGGTTCGAGGAGGGCAGCAGGATCCCGGGCGTCGCCAGCGCGTGCAGGGCGAGAAAGCCGGCCGCGGCACCGAACGCGAGCGAGATGAGGATGAGCCGCGCGTCGCTGCGGCGTGTCGCCGCCTCGTGGGTGAAGTACGCCAGCGCGACGCTGACCAGCGCAACGCCGAGCACGAGCCAGAAGTGGCTCGGCTGGTGGCGCCACTCGTGGTCGAGCTCGGGCCTCGCGAGGAGCAGCGCGAGCCCGGCCATCGGCAGTATGGCCAGCAGCAGCCACCACGGGGACGGCGACTGCAGCCTCGATTCGGCGCGGATCGTCATCGGCGTCGGGGACCTCTCCGGTCAGCCATTGTCGCGCTCGACGGCAAGGCCGCCGTGTAGGCTTCGGCTCGATGCGACTGACGCAGCCGGATGGCGGGTTCGCCGGCGTGCCGGTGGAGACAGACCTCGAGCGCCTCGACGCGGACGTGGCCATCGTCGGCGTCCCGTACGGGTGGCCGTATCCGCATCCGGGAGCGACCACCGGCTGCGCCATGGCGCCGGCCGCGGTCCGGCGACGCTCGCAGCGCCTCGCGCGCTTCCGCGACCATTGGGACTTCGACATCGACGCACCGATGCTCCCGGTGGCCGATGGTCCGCGCATCGTCGACGTCGGCGACATCGGAGGCGATGCCACCGACGGCGCGGGCAACACGGCGCTCACCGAGGCGGCCATCCGGGCGATCGTGGAACGCGGCGCCGTGCCGGTCTGCATCGGCGGCGACGACTCGGTGCCGATCCCGATCCTGCGCGCCCTCGCCGGGCGCGGCCCCCTGACCATCCTGCACGTCGACGCTCACCTCGACTTCCGCGACGAGGTCTCCGGGGTCCGGGAGGGCTATTCGTCGCCGATGCGCCGCGCCTCCGAGATGGATCACGTGGCCGGCATCGTCCAGGTCGGGCTTCGCGGCGTCGGAAGCGCGCGCGCCGAGGAGATCGAGGCAGCCGGCCGCGCGGGAAACGTGCTCGTGACGGCGCGGACGCTCCACGAACGGGGCATCTCGTCGGTGCTCGAACGGCTCGCGCCCGGCGCGGCGATCTTCGTCGCCTTCGATGCCGATGCGCTCGACCCATCGATCTGCCCGGCAGTGTCCGCCCCGGCGCCGGGCGGGCTCCTCTGGGACGAGGCCACCGACCTGCTGGGCGGCATCGGCGCGCGCCTCGTCGGCGCGTCCTTCACCGAGCTGGTGCCCGCGCTCGATGTCAACGAGCTCTCCGCGTTCGCCGTGGCACGGCTCATGGTTCGGCTCATCGGCGGAGTTCCGGCGCGCGTCTGACAGCTCCGCGCGGGAGAGTCGGGAGCCGTGCGGGTAGGTCAGGGCCGGTGCGGCGTGGGAGCGGATCGTTTATCGGCCGCTTATCCAACAGGCCATTGCCCGCTCGCATTCGGTTCCTATGCTGGAAGGACAACAGGATTCGACGACCCCCGGTGACCGAGCCGGCCGGGCACATGAGCAAGGGAGGCTCTCGCACGTGTCCACCTCGACCGATCTGCCGTCACATCGCGGACTCACCCTTCTCGTCCTCGCCGCCCTCGCACTCGGGGCGCTGATTCCTCTGGCAGCCCCGCCACCGGTGGATGCCATCTCCGACGACATCGTCATCAGCGAGTTCCGCACGCGCGGTCCCAACGGTGGGAACGACGAGTTCGTCGAGCTCCACAACACCTCGACCTCCGCCGTGGACGTCGGCGGCTGGCAGCTGCGCGGGTCCAACGCGGCCGGATCGGTGAGCACGCGCGCGACGCTCCCCGCAGGCACCACGATCGGCCCGGGCTGCTTCTGGCTGATCACGAACTCGGCGGGTTACTCGGGGTTGGTCGCTGGGGACCAGACGTACGGGACTGGCATCACCGATGACGGAGGCGCGGCCATCCTCATGCCCGACGGAACGATCGTCGACGCGGTCGGGATGAGCCTCACCTCGGCCTATGTCGAGCCCAGCCCTCTGGCGCCGCTGTCCGGCCTCATCGCAGGTGCCTACGAGCGGCTGCCCGGCGGTGACGCCGGCCACACCGATACCGACAGCAACCTCACCGACTTCGCACTCCGCACCGCGATCGCCCCGCAGAACAGCGCGTCGGCCTGCCTGACCTTCGATGAGCCCACCTCGCCTTCCGGCTCCGGAGCCGCCGATCCGGCGAGCGTTGCCCCGGGCGACGCCACGACACTGAGCGTCACGGTCACACCGGGCACGAATCCCGACAGCTCGGGCATCACGGTCGTGGCCGACCTGTCGGCCATCGGCGGCCCCGCGACGCAGGCCTTCGACGACACCGACGGCGATGGCACGTTCAGTCACACCGCCACGGTCGCCGACGGTACGGCGCCCGGGCCGGCCTCGCTGCCGGTCGTCATCGCCGATGCCGAGGGCCGCACCGGCTCGGCGACGATCGCGGTCACCGTCACGGCTCCACCGACCGAGATCTGGGAGATCCAGGGCGCAGGGCACCTGTCCACGCTCGACGGGCAGCTCGTCTTCGACGTCGAGGGCATCGTCACCGCCGTCGCGAGCAACGGCTTCTGGATGACCGATCCAACTCCCGACGATGATGACGCCACGTCCGACGGGATCTTCGCCTTCCGGGGCCGCGCGGCGGTCGGAGATCGCGTTCTCGTCGACGGGACGGTCGACGAGTTCCGCCCGGGTGGCGCCGCCGGCTTCACGAACCTGACCACCACCGAGATCGTGGCGACCGCCGTCACGGTGCTCAGCGGCGGCAACGCGCTGCCGACGGTCGTCATCGGCGTTGATCGCAGCCCTCCGCGCCACGTGATCGACGATGACTCGACCACCAGCGTCGAGGCGGCGGATGCGACCTTCGATCCGGCCGCCGACGGGATCGATTTCTGGGAGAGCCTGGAGGGTCAGCGGCTGTCCGTGGCGGACGCGGTCGCCGTCGGCCCCACGAACGGCTTCGGCGAGATCGCCGTCATCAGCGGGGCCCAGGAGCGAGCCGGCCTGCGGACGCCGCGCGGCGGCATCCTGGTCCGGCAGCTCGGTTGGCCGGGCGACTACCGGCCCGGCGACTTCAACCCCGAGCGGGTCATCCTCGACGACGTGCTGCTCCCGACGCCCGACGTAAACACCGGCGACGAGTTCGCGGTCGACCCGGTCGGCGTCCTCGACTACGGCTTCGGGAACTTCAAGCTGCTCGTCACCGGTGACCCGGGTCGGGTCGACAACGGCCTTCCGCGCGAGGTCACGTCCTCGGACGGCCGGGGCGACCTGAGCGTGGCGACCTTCAACGTCGAGAATCTCTCGGCGATCGACTCCGATGCGAAGGTGAACGCGCTGGCCGCACAGATCGTCACCAACCTGCGCAGCCCCGACATCCTTGCCATCGAGGAGATGCAGGACAACACGGGACCCGCCAACGACGGCGTGGTCGCCGCCGACCTGTCGTGGCAGCGCCTGATCGACGCGATCGTCGCGGCCGGCGGCCCGCGCTACGACTACCGGCAGATCGACCCGGAGAACAATGCCGATGGCGGCCAGCCGGGCGGCAACATCCGCGTCGGGTTCCTGTTCCAGCCCTCGGAGGACCTCCGTTTCGTCGACCGCCCCGGCGGTGACGCGACGACCGATACCGATGTCGTCCGCCATCGCGGCGACGCCCGGCTCACGATCAGCCCCGGCCGAGTGACCGACGCACGGATCGGTGGCGAAGCCGCCTTCAACCTGACGCGCAAGTCACTCGTCGGAGAGTTCGAGTACCGCGGCGAGACGATCTTCATCGTGGCCAACCACTTCAGCTCGAAGGGCGACGACCGGCCGCTGATGGGCCAGTTCCAGCCGCCCTTCCGGCTCACCGAATTCGAGTCGCTCGACGATGGCGTCGAGGATGGCTGGCGACACGCCCAGGCGCAGGCGATCAACGACTTCGTCGACGAGATCCTCGCGGT
Organism: uncultured Chloroflexia bacterium; assembly: GCA_963828485.1. Lineage (GTDB taxonomy): Bacteria > Chloroflexota > Limnocylindria > QHBO01 > QHBO01 > JACDBZ01. The sequence goes on along the minus strand of CAWHEV010000009.1, from coordinate 238,935 downwards.
CGATCACCGCGCGAACGTCGTGGTCCTCGGCGACATCAACGACTTCGACTTCTCCGAGACGGTCGAGATCATCACCGGTGAGCGGGTCGCACTCGACCCCGGCCCGTTCATGCCCGACGCCGATGGCAGCGGCCAGACGCGTCGCACGTGGCGCGATCCGATCATGCGGACGCTCTTCGACCGGCTTCCGGAGCGGGAGCGCTACTCCTACGTCTTCGACGGCAATAGCCAGGTGCTGGACCAGATCATCGTGAGCCGATCGCTCTGGTCGCGCGATCCCGCGTACGACGTGGTGCACGTGAACGCCGAGTTCTTCGACCAGGCCAGCGACCACGATCCGTCGGTCATGCGGGTGTCATTCCGCAAGGGAAGTGGCCACGGCCATGGCGGCGGCGGGTGGCCGAAGCCGCCGTGGTGGTGCTTCTAGGCTGAGACCCGCATCGGCTCAGGCGACCCAGGACCAGGACGTCCCGTCCCACCATCCATGCAGGAGGTCGCCCTGGCGGCCACGCGCGAACACGTCGATGCGGTCGGGACCCCAGCTGCAGGCGGTCGGATCCGAATCCAGCTCGCCGCCGAGCGACTCCCAGGCGGTCCAGCCGCCGGGCTGGTACCAGCAGTGCTGGAGCGAGCCGTCACGCCCACGCGCGAAGAGGTCGATGCGGTCGGCGCCCCAGCTGGATGCCGCGGGATCGCCCACGAGGTCGCCACCCAACGACTCCCACTCGTGCCAGCGCTCGCCGTCCCAGTACCTGTTCCACAGCGCCCCGTCGGGCTGGATGGCGAAGACCTGCATCTCGTTGGCGGCCCAGCTCGTCACGGCCGGCGCGGAGGTCAGGTTCCCCCCGAGCGACTCCCAGCTCATCGCGCGTGCTCCTGTCTCAGCGGCCGACTGCCACCAGTGCGGCGACCCGGTCGCGCTCTCTCACGTTGGCGAAAAGGAACGTGGCGTCCACTTCCTCGGACCTGATGGTAAGCGCCGGGACCGACTCGGTGACCGTGTGCACGTAACCGGTCCGGCCACTCGTCCATCCGCCGCCGATCGCCACCGGCGCGGGCGGTGCGCCAGCCTCCTCGGCGAGCGGCTGGGCGGTGAGCACGTTGCCCTTGGGTCCGCGTCTGACCAACAGGAGCGCGGCTCCGGGGTCGGCCAGGTCGCGCTCGTTCGGCCCGACGCGTCCGCCGAACGCCGCCGGCAGACGCTCGCCGGGGCCGAGCGGCGCGGTGAGGACGTCGATCTCGAAGGTCTCGCGGAAGAGCGGGTACCCGACCCGGGCCCCGATGAAGATCATCCCGCCGAGGACCAACGGAATCAGCGACAGCGGCCAGAGGGACGCACGCTCCGCCCTCGGCGCCGCGTCGAGGTTCAGGACCTGGTCCGCGACGATCTCCGGCGGTGTGCCGGCGACCGTGGCTTCGATCGGCAGCTGCTCGCGATCCTCCGGGTCGATGGTCACGACCGCGACTCCCAGGTGCCCGGTGACGTTGCCTAGCGACTCGACCGCGGTCGCGACGTCGCCCTGGAGGACGATGGAGCGGAGTGGGTTCGACGCATCGGCGAGGATGGCGAAGCTTCCCTCCTCACCGGTCGGTGTCCCGCCGAGCGCCACCACGCTGCTCGCGCTGACGCGAACCCAGCCGCTGGCCTCGGTGACCTGGCCGTCCATGATCTGCTGGACGCTCACTTCCTGCGGCTGAGGGTCGAAGAAGGGCAGGGCGAACGGAACGAGGGCCAGCACGAACAGCGCGAGCGCGACCGCGTTCGCCGCGGCACGCGCCGGGTTGCCCACGGGCAGGCGCAGCCCGTGAGCTCGACGGCCGATCTGCCAGGCCAGCCATCCGCACATAGCGAGGAATCGCCCGATCATCCGGCGCATGATGCACGTCGCGGCCCGATCTGCGACCCCTCCGAAAGGTACCGGGGGTGACCGGACCCGGCTAACCTACGCGGCGATGGACCGCTGGCAGACGATCATCGAGCCCTTCCGGATCAAGAGCGTCGAGCCGATCCGGATGACCACGGTGGCCGAGCGTGAGGAAAAGCTGCGCGAGGCGGGCCACAACCTGTTCAACCTCCATGCCGTTGACGTCCTGATCGACCTCCTGACCGATTCCGGCACCGGCGCCATGAGCGCGGAGCAATGGGCGGGCGTGCAGCGGGGAGACGAGTCGTATGCCGGATCGCCGTCGTGGTTCCGGTTCCGCGACGCGGTCACCGACCTGTGGCCCTTTCGGCATGTGATCCCGACCCACCAGGGCCGCGCGGCCGAGAAGATCCTGTTCAGCGTGATCGGCGGCCCCGGCAAGACGATCCCGTCGAACACGCACTTCGACACGACGCGCGCGAACGTCGAGTTCAGCGGCGCCGAGGCGGTCGACCTCGTGATCCCCGAGGGCCTCGACCCCGCGGCCGAGCATCCCTTCAAGGGCAACATGGACACGGTCGCTCTCGACGCCCTGATTCGGGCGCGCGGCGTCGAGAACGTCCCGGTGGTGTTCGTCACTGTCACCAACAACTCGGGTGGCGGCCAACCGGTCTCAATGGAAAACCTGCGCGCCGTGCGGGAGGTCTGCGACCGATACGGCCTGCCGCTCTTCCTCGACGCGTGCCGCTTCGCCGAGAACGCGTGGTTCATCAAGCAGCGCGAGGACGGCTACGGCGAGGCCGCGGTAGGCGACATCGTTCGCGAGATGGCGGCGCTCGCCGACGGGATGACGATGTCCGGCAAGAAGGACGCGCTGGCGAACATCGGCGGCTGGCTCGCGCTGAACGACGACGCCTGGGCCGAGCAGTGCCGGAACATGCTCATCCTGACCGAGGGCTTCCCTACCTACGGCGGCCTCGCCGGCCGCGATCTGGAGGCGATGGCGGCCGGGCTGCGCGAGGTGATCCAGGACGACTACCTGCGCTACCGCATCAGGTCGACCGCCTACCTAGGGGAGGCGCTGCTGGAGAGCGGGATCCCGTGCGTGCGACCCATCGGCGGGCACGCGGTCTACCTCGACGCCGCGGCGCTCCTGCCCCACATCCCGCCGCTCGAGTACCCCGGACAGTCGCTCGCCTGTGCCCTGTACCGCGAAGGTGGGATCCGCGGCTGCGAGATCGGCACAGTCATGTTCGGCCTGCACCCGGATGGCTCCGAGGCCCCGGCCGCGATGGAGCTCGTCCGGCTCGCGATCCCGCGCCGCGTGTACACGCAGTCGCACATCGACTACGTCATCGAGGTGATCCGCTGGGTGGGTCAGCGCGCCGGCGATCTGCGCGGCATGCGGATCGTCGAGCAGCCCGCCGCCCTGCGGCATTTCACCGCCCGCTTCGAGCCGATCGCCTAGCCGGACTCCGGTTCCTTCGGGAGGCGCAGGAGGAGAACCATCGCTATCGCGAAGGGGATGCTCCGCAGCAGGGTGATGCCCACGAGTGCGATGCCGTCTTCGATCTGCCACGGCAGGTCGGGAGGCAGCATCACGCCGGCGTTGGCAACGGCATGGAGGGCCATCGCGACGAGGAGGGCGCCGATGGCGGCCGCCCATCGAGCCGGCGATGGCCCCGCCAGCGCCCATCCAAACCCAGCGCCGGCGATGCCGGTGAAGGCGGCATGGAGGAACAGCCCAGACGCCACGGCCCGTGTCACGAACATGAGCCCGACAGCCCCGGCCGGCTCCGAAACCCCCGCGGTGACCACAGCTGCGGCGTAGAGCATGTCCTCGGTGGCCGCGAAGCCGGCACCGACGAGGAGGCCGACGATGAGCCCGGTTCGCGCACCGCGGATCGAGCGCGGCCATCCGACGGCGACGAGTGCGACTCCCAGCAGCTTGATTGCCTCCTCGATCGGGGCGGCGGTGGGCGCGAGCATGAAGTCTTCGGGCATGCCGCCCGCCATCCCGGCGATGGCCCGGGCCCAGGCTTCGTACGCGGGCGCTGCGACCAGCGGGGCGACGAGGGCGCCCCAGACCAGCGCTGCCACTGCAGCCGGACGCGAGATGGCCCCCGGTGCAAGACGGAACACGAGAGCGACGAGGATGGCGGTGGCCCCAGCGGGAAGGGCGACCACGAGCCCAGCGGCAGCGGGATCCGCCGACGCAACGGTAACGAGGACCGTGGCGGCGATAACGATCATCGGAGTGGCGAGAACGACGAGGAGGAACGGCGCTGGTCGGCCCAGTCCGGGGCGAAGGCGCCAAGCACGGGCGGCAGGCCCCGCGGTCACGGGGCAAATGGCTCGATGGCGAGGGATGCGCTGGTGCGTCGGATCTCGTCGACGACGGTTGGTCGTTCATCGGCTGGCCATCGCGCGTCGAGGATGACGCCGGTCCTGCCTTCGACCACCACGGTGAGCTCGCCGACCGTCGGCCGACCGTCCTCGGTGACGCTGGTCCAGTGCTGGATGACGGCCTCGCCCTCCTCGCGGAACACGTCCGACGCCTCGGCGAAGGCCGCGTCGTTATCGTTGGCCTCGATCACCGTGGCCCGGTAGCTCTGGAGCAGCGCCTCGAGGGACGGCTCGTCGTAGTCGGGGGCGACAATGAGCACGGAAGCCCCGATGGACATGCGGTGAGAGCCGACCCCTGTAGGACCGATCCAGGTCTCGCCCCACCCCGGACCGCGATGGAGCTCGACGCCAGGTCCGACGACGTAGGCCGCTCGCGCCACGAGGGCGGCAGCGATCCAGCCCGATCCGACGATCGCGGCCAGCAGGAACGCAATCAGGACCGTGCCGCGCAGCTCGCGTCGCGCTGCGGCCGATCGTGCCGACGGTTCGAGCGACGAGTCGACGGCCACAGGCACCGCTTCGACGCTCACGTCACGCTACCTCCACGACGTCGACCCACTTGATCCAGTCCAGGCCGCGGCGGTTCGGGGCGACCAGCCGCAGCGGCGCGCCATTCGGGGCCGGCAAGGGCTGGCCGGCCACGTGCGTCGCCAGCAGCGCGCCGTCAAGCTCGGCGGGCGGCAGGCGCACCATCCATCCGGTCACGGAGCGGAGTGCCACGTGACGTGCCGACGAGCTCGCGCCGGCCACCGCGAGCAGGCGCCGAAGGGGCGTCCCGCGCCAATCGGTCCGCATGACCCACCCCGAGGTGCAATCGAGCTCGGCGCTGAGCGTCTCCGTCCCGATGGCGGCGAGCTCGGCGAGGGTCAGATCGAGGGGGTTCTCCACGTTGCCGACGACGCGCACGCGCCACGTCGCCGGATCGATCTCGGGAATGCCCTCACCGTAGAAGGTCGTCGGCGGCGGGATGCCGCCGTCGGGGAGCCACCTGGACCCGGTGAAGCGGCGCGCGCCTCCGAGCGCGCGATCGGCGAGGTTGGCCGCGCCCAACGCAACGGCGCCAAGCGCGATCACGACACCGCTGGCCAGAAAGGTCCGTCGGCTGATGGCCGCGCCGGCTCGTGGCGCACGGAGCAGGCGCCACCGGCGCGGCAGGAGGTGCACCAGCGCGATCGGCACGATGGCAAGGGCGGCCCAGACGTGGAGGGTGAGGATGGTCCAGGGCCCGATCGACAGGATGCGCCCGCTCGCCACCCACGCGAATCCGCCGACCAGCGCGGCAGCCACCAACAGGGTCAGGACGGCACCCATGGCCAGGCGGCCCCATCGCCCGGCGCGAACCGCGGGACCGACGCTGCGCCGCAGCTTCTCGACGGCCGCCACCAGCAGCGCACCGCCGAGCAGGCCGTGCAGCCAGAAGAGCGGCGCCGTCGCAGGCACGCCGGCCCGCAGGGTGAGCAGCCCACCGACGATTTCGGCCACGAGGAGGACGGCGAGGAGCCGATCGAGCGCGGCGCTGCTCATCGCGCGACCCTACGCCAGCCCAGTCCGCGCGGCAAGGACGCGTCCGGATCGATCGGGTCGGCACGTTCGACTTCGTCTGCCCGTCCTGTCTCGATGACCACCCCATTCGGGACGCGAGCGGCGTGGTGATATCGAAAGAGCGCCTTGCGGCGCTGCATTACCTGCTCCCGGGCGACGGTTCGCCCAACGGCACCTCAGCCCATCGCGGGCGGCGCGGTGCTGGGCGGAGGCGCTTCGCCTGGCGATGGTGGCACCGAGGTGGGCGGGCCTCCACCAGGGGTTCGGCGGATGAACCGGAAGAAGCCCCAGAAGAGCACCGACCCGAGTCCGAAGACGACCAGCAGCCCGATGACGGTGGCCATCGACGAGCGCTCGGAATCGGCAAGGTACCCGGAGCTTGGATTGAGCAGGATGTGGAAGAAGGCGAAGGCCGCCACGCCGATGATCCCCATCCAGAAGCGCGCGTTCCACGCGCGCACGCGCTCGCCCGGCAGGAAGCGCAGGGGCATCATCCCGAACAGCGCCCCCTCGAGGCCGGCCACGACCACCGTCACCAGGGCCGTCTCGAGGATGAGTCCACCCATGCCGACGCCCTCGCTGCCGCGGACGGCCGGTAGCGCCAGCCACGCAACGATCGACGCGGCAAGGCCCGTCGCCGTCGCGATCCCCGCCAGGCGGCCCTCCTCGACCTTGCTCAGCTCGCGGGTGAACCCAAAACCGATGATCAGGCCGTACAGGTACCCGGGCTGGAAGTTCGCCACGCGGCTGACGACGACGCACAGCAGGGCGATGACGAGGGTGCCCGGCAGCGCCCGAGCGGCGAGACCGAAGTCCTTTCCGCGAGAGAGCACGAAGAGCGGAATGGAGTAGGACGCGAGGGTCAGCACCAGGCCGAGTGTCAGGCCGAGGAACGTCCCCAGCGAGTCGAGGCTGAAGCCGAAGGTCGGATCGAGCAGGGAGTAGAGCAGCGCACTGATGCCGATGAACGACGCGACGCCGAGCGGGGTTGCCCAGAAGGCGCGCTGCTGCGATGCGGGGGCCGCGCCCTCCGCGACCGGCGACGGTGACGGGGCGGCCGCCGTCCCTGCGCCATCGGTTGGGGCGGTCGCTGTCCCGCCGCGGCCAGTGCGGATCCGGGAAACGGCCAGCGCTGCGCCGCGGTTGATGCCGCGGGCGACTCGGCTGCCGAGGCGCCGCCACCACGCGGTCACCTCGGCGTAGTTCTGCTCCAGCGTCGCGTTGAACAGCGCGGCCGGGAACGGCACCACGAAGACGACGCCGGCCGCAAGCGCCACGCTCGAGGCCACGATCACCGGGTCGAGGCTGATCTGGTCCGGACCCGGGACCGAGGCGCGGATCGTCGTCTCGGGCCGTCGGCCCTCCGGCGAGAAGAAGGTGGAATGCGAGATCGTCACCGAGCCGCCCGCGGCGACCGTCGCCTCCCAGCTCAGCCCGGCCCCATTGTCGACGTCAAGGTCGCATTCGCAGGTGTCGGGGAAGGGCTGCTGCTCCGAGATCCGCTGCCAGACGCCCTGGAACCCGCCCTCGATGTAGTGACTGCCCGCAGTGATCGGGATCCACTGCTCGATCCGTGCGTCCGGCTCCTGCGAGATGACGCAGGCCGGCGCACCGTTGTCGACGCGCCCGAAGCCGCGGTCCGAGTCCTGGAGATAGCAGTCGGCGGCACGGAAGAGGATGACGCCCTGGTCGGCGCCACCGTCGTTGACGATGCGGATGTCCGTCCGGTACGACTCGTCGCCGATGACGTAGGAGTCGGTCTGCTCGACACGCAGGCCGGAGTTCCCTGCGGAGACCGACGTGACGATGCGGAACGGGTCGCCGGCCGAGCCGGAGCCGGAGACGGGCGCCTGGCTCACCGGCGTCCACGGGGTGAGGGCGAGGGTGCCTGACGGGACGAGCTCGGGACCGTAGAGCGTGCCGCCGGCCGACATGAACGTGCCGCAGGCGCCCAGGTCGGTGCCGAAGAACTCGAGGCTGGCGTCCGCCTGGTGCGCGACCTGGCAGTTGAGGTCGCCCGTGATGATGACGCGCGTCAGTGGCCCAGCAGAGGCGATCTCGGTCTGGCCGCCGGCGGCCGACACCCGAGGCGCAGTCGCAAGGAATGCGACGAGCGCGACGACCGTGCAGACATGAATGGCGAGGAGGCCCCGCGCCACGCCGCGCCGCCAGGAACGCTCGTGTCTTGCCGGCCGCTGCCGCATCGCGCGGAGTATATCGGGCGTCAGAAGACCTTCGGGCACCACGGAGCGCGATCGGTCCGGAACAGCCCGTCGGCGCGCGCCACGCCGCCCGGCTCGAGCTCCCGGACCCGGTTCGCGAGGGCGAGCTGGGCGAAGCTGAAGGCGCCCAGGTAGGCGGCGGCGAGGTCGGTCGCGTCGCAGGAGAGCTGGGCAGCATCCGTGCTCGGCTCACAGGTCGGCAGCCCGTCGGTCACGCGCAGCGCCCACCGCCCAGCGTTCCAGTCGCAGAACTCGTCGGTGAGCTCGATCACGACCTCACCGTCGGATCGATATCGGCGCCGCGCCAACGCGCCCGCCACGTCGATGATCCGCAGCCACAGCGCGTCACCGATCTCCATGCGCAGTCGACGGGGTTCGGCGATGGCGAGGAGGATGGGATCGTCCACGGCGAGGTTCCAGGCTTCCACCTCGCCGATGAGGTCGACGCCGAGCAGGTATTGCCACATCTCGAGCCCCGCGGCCGGATTGGCCCCCATCATCTCGACGACGCTCAGGGTCGACTCCGGGCCGGCGTTCTCCCACTTCTGACGGATGCGGTAGCGCGCGTAGGCATCGGCGGCGCCGTCCGTCTCGTGCACGACGTGGTACGCCGGCCCCGCGCCGCGCCGCCAGTGCTCCGGATCGGGGAAGAACTCGTGCTGCCAGAACTCCGGCGAGCGCGCGAAGAAGCCCGGTCGCAGTGCCATCTCGGCGTCGTGGATGGGCGGGAAGAGCCGCATGGCCTCGTCCGGCTCGACGAACCGGACCGTGCCGGCGGCCTCGGCCGGACGGCGGAAGCCAGCCCGATCGCGGGCGACCCGCACGCCCGCGTGGAGCGATGCCAGCCCATACCCGAACCGCTGGTAGATGTTGCCCTCGCTGGCCCACAGGATTGCGATCGGCTCGCCCCGCTCGTGGATCGCGTCGACCTGCAGCCGCATCATGCGACGCAGGACGCCTCGCCGCCGATGGGTGGGATGGACCCCGACCAGCGTCACGCCCGCGGCCGGCACCGTTCCGCCGGGCACGGTGAGCTCGTAACTGAATACTCCCGCCGTCCCGACGACTCGGTTGCCGTCGTAGGCGGCGATGGCGCGGTCGGCCTCGAATGAGGCTGCCCAGTTCGCCACGTCCTCGTCTCGCGGGCTCTCCCCGAAGGCGAGCTCGCCCGCATCGAAGAACTGTCGGGGCTCGCCCGTGAACGGGCGGACATCGATTTCCATCAGCCGATTATGGCGCCGGTCCTGGACTACGATGCCGGAGGAATGGCCACCCCCTCGACGGCCGCTCGGCTCGAGGCCGCCGGCCTTTTCGGACCCGGCAGCGTCGCGTGGCTGGTCGACCGGGAAGTCCTGGTCCTGGCCGGTGGCTCGTGTGCCCTCCTCCTCCAGGCCGCCCATCCGGTCGTGGCGGCCGGGGTCGTCGAGCACTCGACGTATACCTCCGACCCCTTCGGCCGGCTCCTTCGCACGCTGAACAGCAGCTACGACGTGGTCTTCGGGACGCGCTCGACTGCCGATGCGACGCTCCGCCGCCTGAACGCCATCCACGCGTCAGTCCGAGGACGCCTGCCGTCCGACGGGGCCGCCTACTCCGCGCTCGATCCCGAGGCACTCCTCTGGGTCCACGCCACGCTGGTGGACACGGCCTTGCGGGTATTCAACCGGTTCGTGCAGCCGCTGAGCGCGGCGCAGGAGCAGGCCTATCACGATGAGGCCGGGCAGGTAGCCGTGGCGCTCGGCGTGCCTGCCGAACGACTGCCGCCCACCGTGGCGGAGCTGCGGACATGGATGGACGGGATGATCGCGGACGGCGAGGTCCACGTGACGGCCCACGCTCTCGAGATCGCCCGAACGGTCCTGTACCCGTGGCCCTGGGTGCCACGCGTCGCGTGGGATGCGGCGCATCTCATCTCGCTGGCGACCCTGCGACCGGCGATCCGGCGCCAGTACGGCATCGGCTGGTCCTCGTCGCGGGAGCGCGGAATGGGGCGCCTGGCCGCCCTCAGCAGGGCGATCCTGCCGGCGATGCCGCCGGTGCTTCGGCACGTGCCCCAGGCGCGCGCCGCCGAACGACGCGTCTCTCAGGCGACCGGCACGACCCGGTAGCGCCCACGCGTCGCGACGACGCGCCCTCCGACCCGCTCGAGGTTGCGCGCCGAGGAGCCGTCGACGTTCGCCGACGCGCCGGCGATCTCGCAGCCCAGTCGCGCCGCGTGGGCGAGCCGTTCCTCGATGAGGGCTCGCTGTATGCCCCGGCGCCGATGCTCGGGCAGCACGGTGCCCGCTCGCAGCCAGCCCACGTGATGGTGGATGTGGAGGCTCGCGGCGCCGACGGCCTCGCCATCGATCTCGGCAACGAAGCGGTGGTGATGGCTCACGCGCGCGAGGTGCGGCTCGATGGCGGCGAATGCGGCCGCCTCGTGCGGCTCGAGGTCCGCCGCCCTGGCAACAATGGCCGACCACACGCCGAGCTCGCGCCGGCCGAGCTCGCGCACCACCACGCCCTCAACGCGATGCGGATCGCGCTCGGCCGACACCTCCATCGCGACGTAGGCGGCCGTCGAGTCGAGGATCGCGTCGGGCCATGGAGTCTCATCGGTCCACACCCAGCCGGTGACGCGGTGGGCCGCGAAGTGATCCACCGCGCGGTCCAGGAGGTTGGGCAGGTGGGCGAACCCGAGGGCGAGGTTGAAGCTGGGTCCCGGCAGCGACGGTGCGGCGGCCATGGCCAGGTCGCCATCATCGACGACCGTGATTCCGAGCCCGGCGTCGGATGCGGCTCCCCACACCGCCAGCGCCGACGCGGCTTCGGCCCGGTCGAGCCGGCTGGCCAGGACGGCGTTCTCGGCCGCATCGCCGGCGGGTGGCATGACCTCGATCGCATCGCCCGGCCGCACCGTCCCCTCACGGATGACCCGCGCGTACATGCGCGAATCGGCCGGGTAGGCTGCGTGGCTCAGGCGGCCGAAGCGCAGGTCGAGGAACGAGTGGCGGATCGTGCGGCACGGATTCGCGGCCCAGGCGAGCTCGAGGACCACCTCGTCGCCGATGCCCAGCCGCGTTCCCACGGGCAGGCTGGAGACGTCGAACCCCGAGACGGTGAGGTTCTCGCCCGTCGTGCCGGGCCCGATCGGATGCCCCTCCTCGGCCACGCGCCGGATCGCCTCGATGCCCAGGATGGAGACGGCGCGGTGGGGGCCCCCGTGGCCGGTCTGCTCGTGATGCCCGTCGCCCTCCAGCCCGTAGCGCTCGACACGAGCTGATGCGACGGGCAGCTTTGGCACGCCACCCGCCGAGATATTGACCTGCATCACCTGGCCGTCGCTCACGCGGCTCATCCTCTCACGCGGCGGTGACGGCTATCATGGCCGAGCCCCGCTCGCCCGAGGCTCGCGAGCAGCGAGAGGAACCCGATTTGACCCGATTTGCCAAGCTTGCGGTCGCCGCTGCCGTCGCGACCTTCGTGCTCATCGCCGCCGGCGGCCTGGTGCGCGCGACCGACTCCGGTCTCGGCTGCCCGGACTGGCCGCTGTGCTTCGGCGACTGGGTGCCACCGGCAGACCTCCACGCCTGGATCGAGCACACCCATCGGCTCATCGCGGCCGTCTTCGTCGGCCCGCTCGTCGGAGCCGTGGCCCTGATCACCGTCTTCACCGATCGTCGCCGCGACCGGCCGCTGCTGATCGCCGCCGTGATCGCGGGGGTGCTCGTCATCGTCCAGTCGCTGCTCGGGGCGGCCGTCGTGCTCCAGGGGCTCGCGGCGGAGCTGGTCACCGCGCACCTGGCCATGGCGCTCACGGTCTTCGGCGCCACCATCTTCATCGCCGAGCGGGCCGTCCACGGGCCGATGCCGGCGGCACACCTGCGCCCGACGCTCACCCGCGTCACAGCGCTGACCGCCGCGGCGATCTTCGCGCAGATGCTTCTCGGCTCCTGGGTGACCGGACACCACGCGGGCCTCGCGTTCACCGACTTCCCGCTGATGGACGGAGCGTTCGTGCCGGCGGTCTCGGGCAGCGAGCAGGCCGTCCAGCTCGCGCATCGGCTCATGAGCCTGGTCGTCGCCGGCGCGGTGCTGTGGACCTGGGTCGCGGTCCGCAGGACCACCACGGCGCGGCTCCCACGCGTGCTGAGCACCGTCATGCTCGCGCTCGTCGCCGTCGAGATCGCGCTGGGCGGCCTGAACGTCATTTCGCGCCTGTCGGCCCTCTTCGTCGTCCCGCATCTCGCCGTGGGGGCCGCGCTCTTCGGCCTCGCCACCTGGCTCGTGCTTGCCGGCCGCCGGCTGCGCGCTCCCGAGCTCCTGCGGCGCCCGATCGGCGGCCGCGCGCCCGGTCCGCTCGACAAGGCTCGCGCCTACATCGCCCTGACCAAGCCGCGGATCATCGAGCTCCTGCTCGTGACGACCGTCCCGACCATGGTGCTCGCGACGGGAGGGTTGCCATCGGTGTGGCTCGTGCTCGCGGTCGTCGTCGGCGGCACGCTGGCCGCCGGGGGCGCGAACGCGATCAACATGTACGTGGACCGCGACATCGACGACATCATGCGACGCACCAGGCATCGGCCTCTGCCGCGCCACGCGGTCAGCCCGTCCAACGCCCTGGCCTTCGGTATCGGCCTCTCGGTGCTTGCTTTCGCGTTCCTCGCCCTGACCGTGAATCTCCTGTCAGCGCTCCTCGCCCTGAGCGCCACCGCCTTCTACGTCTTCGTCTACACGATGTGGCTCAAGCGGACGACGCCGCACAACATCGTCATCGGCGGCGCGGCGGGTTGCGTCCCGGTCCTCGTCGCCTGGGCTGCGGTGACCGGCGAGGTGGGCCTTCCGGCCATCGTCCTCTTCGGGATCGTCTTCTACTGGACTCCACCGCACTTCTGGGCCCTCGCGCTTCGGTATCGGGGCGACTACGAGGCGGCCGGCGTCCCCATGATGCCCGTGGTGCGTGGCGAGGCCGAGACGGCGCGCCAGATCGTCCTCTACACGGTCGCGCTGATCGTGGTGAGCCTCCTGCTCCTCCCGGCAGCGGGCATGGGCCTGATCTACCTCGTGGCGGCCACGGTGCTCGGCGCACTCTTCCTGTGGGGTGCCATTCGCCTTCGGGCCGATGCCGCCGACGGCATCGCCGCCATCCGCCTGTTCCGCTACTCGATCAGCTACCTGACCCTGCTCTTCGCGGCTGTGGCCGCCGACGCGCTGGTTCGACTGCCGATCGGCTAGCTAGGGTCTGCCCCGTCGGGCCCGCCATGCCTCGGCCGCGACTATCTGATCCGCGGCCAGACTTCGATCGAGTCGCGCCGTCCGACGGTCCTCGTGGCGGACCCAGGTCCACACCACCACCGCCATCCCGAGCAGGAACGCGAGATCGCCCACGGTCCACATGATCACGCCACCGAGCTCCTGGTCCTCGAGCGGGCTGAGGCCCCAGGTGCGGACGTTCGTGAGGTAGTGGGGGAAGAGGACCCGCGGCGCCTCCATGATCGAGATGCCGAGGAACGAGCTCTGGGGCATCGCCAGGAACAGGTACAGCAGCCGCACGGGATGCGGCAGTCGCCATGGCGATGGGTCAACGCCGATCGCCGGCCACCAGAACAGCAGCGCGGACGCCAGCAGGGTCGCGTGCTGGAAGTAGTGGAGCGCCGTGCTCTCGAGCGCGTCGTCGTAGAGCGTGCTGAAGTGCCAGCCCCAGTTGACGGCCGCGAAGAGCAGCCAGGCCACCAACGGGAATGAGATGGCGTGAACCATCCGGCTCTGGAGGATCGACAGCAGGCGTCGACGCACCGCCGGGCTCGAGGCCCGCAGCGCCAGCGTGATGGGACCACCGGCCAGCAGCAGCGGAGCGGCGACCAGCTGGAGAAGCATGTGCTGGACCATGTGGATGCTGAAGAGCACGCCCTCGTACGCCTCGATCGGTGACAGGAGCGCGATGGCGATCGAGGCGAGCCCGGCGAAGAAGAACCAGGTGCGATGCCGCGGATGGCGATTGCCGGGATGAGCGACGTCCACCCGGCGTGCGGCCCACAGGTACAGGGCTCCGGCAGCGGTCAGCAGCACGATGGCGAATGGATCGAAACGCCATGCGAAGAGGACGCCGGGCAGCTCGGGGGCCGGCGCCTCGGCACCGTGGCCCAGCGCGAGGGCGGGAGTCGCCATCAGCGCCAGGGCGGCGATCGGGAGGGCCACGCGTCGCATCGGCTTCATTCTGCCGCCAAATGTCCGGAACCGGTGAAGCCCGAGCGGCGTCCAAGGGCGCATGAGAAGAATCGCCCTCGGCCTGCTCGGCCTGTCGTTCGTCGTGTCCGCGTGCTCAGGCTCCGGAGCCTCTCCGAGCCAGCAGCCGTCCGGATCGAGCTCCGCACCATCGGCGCCGGCTTCGAGCTCCGGCGACGGGATCGAGCATCCGGAGGGCGACGCAGCCGTGCTGGTGGTCAGCAGCGCCGGCGGCCTCGTGCCCGTCGAGTTCACCGCCACCGCGATGCCGAGCTTCGTGATGGTCGGCGACGGCCGCGTCATCATCCAGGGCGCCGTACCGGCCATCTTCCCGGGCCCCGCGCTGCCGGCCCTGATGGAGCGCACGCTCACGCCCGAGGGCATCCAGACCGTGCTCGAGGCCGTCGAGGAGACGGGGCTCTTCACCACCGACCTTGAGATGCGTGGGGCGGCGGGCATGATCGCGGATGCGGCCGACACCGTGTTTACCCTGAGCGCAGCCGGCCGCGACGTCACCGTCACGGTCTATGCGCTCGGCATGGTCAGCCCCGACATGGAGCTGCCGCCGGGCATGACCTCGGCCGAGGTCGAGGCGCATCGCGTCCTGTCGGCATTCAACGAAGCGCTCCTGACCATCGACACCGCGGTGCCCGCCGAGCAGTGGGAGACAGAGGGCTGGCAGCCGTACGCGGCCGAGGCACTGCGCCTCTACGTTCGGGACGTGACGGGCGAGCCGGTCGATCCCGAGGTTCCGCAGGAGCCGATGGACTGGCCGACCGATGACGACCCGGCCACGTTCGGCGAGGAGGTCGCGTTCTTCGGCAACGGCACGCGCTGCGGCACGGTCGAGGGCGAGGACGCCACCGCCTGGCTCGCCGCCCTGGGCGACGCGACCCAGATCACACCGTGGACGACCGACGGCGAGAACCGCTACTCGGTCATGGTGCGTCCGCTCCTGCCGTACGAGGAGGTCGCCTGCCCCGACGCGGGCGGCTGATCCACGTCGGCGCCTCGCGTCGCAAGGCGCGGCTGGCCTTCGCTACAATGCGGCCGTGTCGCCGTCAGCCCACCGGTGAGTGCGCGCCTGACGCGCGCCTTCGCCACGCTGGACGCCAGGAGCCGCGAGAACGAGTTGATGCAGTCAACCGGGTCCGGAAGCCGATTGCGGATGATCGGCCGCCTCGGCGGCATGTTCGGTGTGATCGTGCTGCTCGCAGGCTGCATGCTGCCGCCGCAGCCGGCGACCGAGACCGGCAGGGACGTCTTCAACCTGTACCTGCTCGTCCTGGCGCTGGCCGCGATCGTCTTCGTCGGGGTCGAGGGCTTCATCCTGTACGCGGTCTTCCGCTACCGGCGCAAGCCGGGCGACGACGTCCTCCCCGAGCAGCTGCACGGGAACACGACGATCGAGATCATCTGGACCATCATCCCGACGGTCATCGTCTTCATCCTCTTCACGTTCAGCATGATCTCGCTCGGAGACGTGAACGCGCGATCGGAGGATCCGGTGACGATCGAGGTGGAGGGCTTCCAGTGGCAATGGACCTTCCACTACGAGAACGGTGCGATGAACACGGGCAATGCGGAGGAGCCGGCCGTGCTGGCGGTGCCGGTGGACGAGCCTGTGCGGCTCATCCTCGCCACTGCCGATGTGAACCACTCGTTCTACGTGCCCCAGTTCCTCATCAAGCGGGACCTCATCGACTTCGGTGACGGCCGCCCGCCGAACGAGATCGAGTTCACCGTCACCGATGTCGGCACCTACTCGGGCGCCTGCGCCGAGTTCTGCGGCACGGCCCACTCCGACATGGTGTTCACCGTCGAGGCCATGTCCCGCGCCGATTACGATGCCTACGTCGAGGCGCTGGCATCGGGCGAACCGCCTCCGCCGCCACCGGGGGAGGGTGACTGCGCCACCACGATCCAGGTCGCGGCGGTCGAGACCCTGCAGTTCGACACGGACAGCATCGAGGCGCCGGCGGGCGAGGACTTCTGCATCGAGTTCACCAACAACGACAGCGTCGTGCATGACATCGGCATCGAGGAAATCGATTTCAACGGCGAGGACGTCCAGCCGGGCGAGTCGTTCACGTACGTCATCCCGGCCATGGACGCCGGCGACTACACCTTCTACTGCACCATCCACCCGTCGATGACCGGCGCCCTGGTCGTCGGCGAATAGCAGCAGCGGAGCGCGCGAAGACCGATGGCAACCACCACCCTCGAGCCCACCAGCGGCGAGTATCGACGCTCGTGGGTCATCGAGTGGCTGACGACCGTCGACCACAAGAAGATCGGGATCCTGTACATCGTCAACAGCTTCCTGTTCTTCTTCGCGGCCGGGATCCTGGCCCTGGTCATCCGCACCGAGCTCGCGGTGCCCGGCATGCAGTTCCTCGACCAGGACACGTTCAACCAGGCGTTCACGATGCACGGGACGATCATGCTGTTCCTGTTCATCATCCCGGCGCTGTCGGGCTTCGCGAACTACATCGTCCCGCTCCAGCTCGGCGCCCCCGACATGGCCTTTCCGCGCATCAATGCCCTGAGCTTCTGGCTCCTGCCGCTCGGTGGCATCCTCATCTTCAGCGGGTACCTGTTCGGCGGCGCCGCGGCCGAGGGCTGGACGTCCTACACGCCGCTCTCAACCAGGGCGGAGGGCGTCGGCACCGACCTGTGGATCATCGGCCTCACGCTCGTGGGCACGGCGTCGATCCTCGGTGCGGTGAACTTCATCACCACCATCTTCAAGATGCGCGCGCCGGGCATGACCCTGTTCCGGATGCCGATCTTCGTCTGGACCGTCCTCGTCACCGCGGTGCTGATCCTGCTGGCCACCCCGGTGCTGACCGCCGGCCTGATCGCGCTGTTCATCGACCGTAACTACGGCGGCTCGTTCTTCGACCCGAGCGTCGGCGGGAACCCGATCCTCTGGCAGCACATCTTCTGGTTCTTCGGCCACCCCGAGGTCTACATCGTCATCCTGCCGGCCATGGGCGTCGTCAGCGAGGTGCTTCCGGTCTTCAGCCGCCGGCCGCTGTTCGGCTATCGCGCATTCGTCTTCGCCACCGTCGCCATCGGCCTGCTCAGCTTCAGCGTCTGGGCACACCACATGTTCACGACCGGCGCGGTCTTCCTGCCGTTCTTCAGCTTCATGACCGCGCTCATCGCCATCCCGACGGGGATCAAGATGTTCAACTGGCTCGCCACGCTGTGGCGCGGCAAGATCATGCTCACGACGGCGATGCTCTTCGCCCTCGGCTTCATCAGCATGTTCCTCATCGGCGGCCTCTCGGGCGTGATGCTCGCCTCGCCGCCGATCGACTTCGCCGTGCAGGACACCTACTTCGTGGTGGCGCACCTCCACTACGTCTTCTTCGGTGGCTCGGTCTTCGGCGTCTTCGCGGCGACCTACTACTGGTTCCCGAAGATGTTCGGCCGCAAGCTCAACGAGCCGCTCGGCAAGGTCCACTTCTGGCTGCACTTCATCGGCTTCAACCTCGCGTTCTTCCCGATGCACCAGCTCGGGCTGTCGGGCATGCCGCGACGCATCGCCGACTACGATCCCGATGCCGGCTGGACGATCCTCAACTCGGTGTCGACCATCGGCGCGTTCATGATCGCGGTCAGCATCATCCCGTTCCTGATCAACGTCATCGCCACGTTCATCAACGGTGAGCCTGCCGGTGACGATCCGTGGGAGGGGAACACGCTCGAGTGGGCGACCACCTCGCCGCCACCGCCCTACAACTTCGACGTGCTGCCACCCATCCACTCCGAGCGGCCGCTGTTCTTCCTGACGCACGGGCACGGACACGCCGCCGAGCGTCCCGACGACCTCGAGGAGCATGCCGAAGACGACGCCGAAAAGCGGGGCGGTGTCGTATGACCGCCCAGACGGTGCCGGTCACGCCCGCGGGCGAGAGCCACGAGCCGATCGTCACCCACCCGACCGGCATGCCGATCCCGATGGTCGGAATGCTTCTCTTTATCGCGTCGGAGGTGATGTTCTTCGGCGGGCTGTTCGCGACGTACTTCAACGCGAGGGCCAGCGTGGCCCCCGAGCCGTGGCATCCGCCGCCGGGCGGCCATCTCGACCTTCCGCTGGCGGCCGTCCTCACCGCCGTCCTGGTCGCCTCGAGCTTCACGATGCAGTTCGGCGTCTGGGCCATCCGCCGCGGCGACACGGGCAAGCTGAAGATGTGGACCGGGATCACGCTGGCGCTTGGCGTCCTGTTCCTGGCCGGCCAGCTGTACGACTACAGCCAGCTCGGCTTCGGGATCAGCGACGGCGTCTTCGGGACCGTGTTCTACACCCTGACCGGGTTCCACGGCGCGCACGTCTTCGGCGGTGCGGTCGGCCTGGCCATCATCCTGGCGCGCTCGATGCGCGGCCAGTTCAGCGCACGCAACCACGTCGCCGTCGAGGCGGTCAGCGTGTACTGGCACTTCGTCGACGTCGTGTGGATCGGCGTCTTCTCGACGATCTACCTGCTCCGCTAGGAGGCAAACGGCATGAGCGACACCGCCATCGGCCTCGCGATCGTCGGCATCGGCATGCTCGTCGTCCTCGGCGTGGTCTTCGTCGTCTTCTCGCGCACGGGTCCGGCCGAGCCTCGGGCCAACCCGCCCCGAGGCGTCCACCTGCCCGGGCCGAGCTTCCTGCCGGTCGTCCTCTCGGTCGGAGGCGCGTTGATGGGCGTTGGGCTCGTGTTCCATCCCGAGGGGCAGGTCGCCAACCTGTTCGTCCTCGTGCCCGGGTTGGTCGTGTTCGTTCTCGGCTGCGTGTGGTGGGTGCGAGCAGCGAACCGCGAGTGGCGCGAGACCGAGCGAGGATCACATGGCGACGGAGCCCCGCACTGATCGGTGCGATGACGACGCGGGCCGCCGACCGACGGGGAGTCGATCTCCGACGGCTGCCGCTCCGGTTCCTCGTCGTGGCGGCGGTGCTGCCGGTCATCCTCGGTGGGCTGCTCATCGCGATCCTGCTCGCGCGGGTCCCGGCCACGTCGCCCACGTCGGTTGGGAGCCTCGCGCCGGACTTCGTCCTCGCCGACCTGGATGGCAACCCGGTCCGGCTGGACGACCTGCGTGGGCGCCCGGTCATCGTCAATTTCTGGGCCACGTGGTGCGGTCCGTGCGTCGAGGAGTTCCCGCTCCTTCGCCAGGCGCACGAGCGATACGCGGCGGACGGGCTGGCGATCGTGGGTATCGTCTACCAGGATCGATCGGAGGCGGCGCGCGCCTTCATGGAGCGCACCGGGGCGACGTGGCCGGCCACCATGGATCCCGACGACAGGGTCGCAACGGCGTATGGCATCGTTGCGCCACCCGAGACCTACTTCATCGGCCGCGACGGGACGATCGTGGCGCGTCAGATCGGGCAGATCTCGGCGGGCTCGCTGCAGGAGAAGCTTGCCGCCATCATGGACGAGGAGTGAGCATGGACTCGAACCTTCCCGCCACCCGGCCCGATGCGGACCTCGCCGAGGTCGGGATCGCCGCCCCCGAGGAGTTGGCGCCACCGCCGGTCAGGCAGCCGATCGGGGTCGCCTTCCTCCCGCTGGCGCTGGCGGCATTCGTGATCGTCGCGTTCGCAATCGCCGCCTGGACCTTCCTCGCAGCGGGCACCTGACGCAAGGGTCCAAGCCGGAGCAGCCGGCTGGGTCCTAGGCCACCGGCTCCGGCTGGCCGAGCGGCGATGGATAGCGCCGATCGACGTAGTCGTCGAGGATCGCAAGGAATCGCGGCACGATATCGTCGCCGCGCAGGGTCTCGGTCTTGGCGCCGTCGACGAAGACCGGCGCCACCGGCTCCTCGAACGTCCCGGGCAGGCTGATGCCGATGTCCGCGTGCTTCGACTCGCCGGGACCATTGACCACGCATCCCATCACCGCCACCCGCATCTCCTCGACACCGGGATGGGTCTCCCGCCACTTCGGCATCTGGTCGACCAGGTAGGCCTGGATGTCGCGAGCCATCTCCTGGAAGAAGGTCGAGGTCGTGCGGCCGCAGCCGGGGCAGGCGCTGACCTGGGGCAGGAACGAGCGGAGGCCGAGCGACTGGAGCACCTGCTGGGCGACCTGGACCTCCTGGGTCCGGTCGCCGCCGGGCTCCGGCGTGAGGCTGACGCGGATCGTGTCGCCGATGCCTCGCTGGAGCAGGATGGCGAGGCCCGCGGTCGACGTGATGATGCCCTTCGCACCCATCCCTGCCTCGGTCAGGCCGAGGTGGAGCGGATAGTCGCACCGATCCGCCAGGCGCGAGTAGACCTCCACCAGGTCCTGCACCCCCGACACCTTCGCCGACAGGATGATCCGGTCGTGAGCCAGGCCCACCGCCTCGGCCAGCTGGGCGGAGCGCAGGGCCGATTCGATCATCGCCTCGATCATCACCTCGCGGCTGTCCCGCGGATCGGGCGAGGCGGCGTTGGCGTCCATCATCTCGGTCAGCAGCTGCTGGTCCAGCGAGCCCCAGTTGACGCCGATGCGGACCGGCTTCCCGTTGGCGATCGCCACCTCGATGATCGTGGCGAACTGCTCGTCGCGACGCTTCGTGCCGACGTTCCCCGGATTGATGCGGTACTTCGCCAGCGCGGCCGCCATCTCGGGGTGATTGGTGAGCAGGAGGTGGCCGTTGTAGTGGAAGTCGCCGATGAGCGGAACTCCGACGCCGAGGCCGTCGAGCTTCGCCCGGATGGCGGGCACCGCGGCGGCCGCGGCATCGTTGTTGACGGTGATGCGAACGAGCTCGGAGCCCGCATGGGCGAGGGCCGCGACTTGCAGGGCCGTGGCGTCGGCATCGGCCGTGTCGGTGTTCGTCATCGACTGGACCACGACCGGATGGCCCGAGCCGACGGGGACGCCACCGACCACCACGGTCACGCTCGGGCGCCGGATGGGCGTGCTCACGAACCCATGGTGCCCGATCGGCACGGGTCATGCACGGGACGAGGCAATCGTGACCGACGGCGTGATGATCCAGGACGACCTTCGGCCGATCTGGATCGTCGAGGACGAGCCGGCGGCCGCGAAGCTCGCTGCCGACCTGTGTGAGGCATCGGGCGCGGCTGCATCGGTCTTCCACGCGCCCCTGCCGTTCCTCGCCGCGCTGCGCGCAGTCCAGGCGCCGGTGGCGATCATTCTCGACTGGCGCCTCGAGAACGAGCTGAGCGCCGCCCTGTACCTCGCCACACGGCACCGATATCCGCGGATGCCGGTGATCTACTGGACCGGCAGCGTTTCTTCGCGGCTGCCCGCCATGGTGCGTGGGGACGCGATGACCGTCGTGGTCGACAAGGCCGCCGGAAGCGTCCCGTTCGAGAGGGCCCTGGCCTGGGCTCTGGAGAGCAGCGGGACCTAGGCGCGGGTCAGCACCAGCGCGGCATTCATACCGCCGAATCCGAACGAGTTGGTCAGCGCGGCGTCGACGCGCGCCTCTCGCGCATCGGTCAGCACGTCGAGCGCGATTGCAGGATCGGGGGTCTGCAGGTTGCAGGTGCCGGGCAGCACGCAGCGTTCGATGGCCATGGCCGTGATCGCCGCCTCGACCGCGCCGGAGGCGCCGAGCGCGTGCCCGTACAGGCCCTTCGTGCCCGAGACGGGCGTGCGGGTCGCGTCCGGGCCGAGGGCGCGCAGGATGGCCCGGGCCTCGGCCGCCTCGTTGAGGGGAGTGCTCGAGGCGTGAGCGTTGACGTAGCCGATGCGATCCGCGTCGAGCGCGGCGTCCGCGAGTGCGGTGGTGATGGCCCGCGCGGCGTCGCGTCCATCCGGGCGGGGTGCGGTCATGTGGTAGGCGTCGTTCGACGCTCCGAACCCGCGCACCTCGGCGATGAGCCGCGCCCCGCGGGCGACCGCCGCCGAACGCTCCTCGAGGACGAGGATGGCGGCCGCCTCACCCATCACGAAGCCGTCCCGGTCGGCGTCGAACGGTCGAGAGGCCGTGCGCGGATCGTCGTTGCGCGTGGACAGCACGCCGATGAGGGCGAACGCCCCGAAGGTCAGCGGCGCCAACGGCGCCTCCGCGCCACCGGCCAGGGCGACGTCGGCCGTGCCGTCGCGAATGGCATGAAAGGCCTGCCCGATGGCCATCGCGCCCGACGCGCACGAGTTGGAGTTGCCGACCGTCGGTCCGGTGATGCCGAGGTCGATCGCCACGTTGCTCGCGCCCGCGCCACCAAAGACGGCCAGCGCCAGCGTCGGAGCCACGCCGCGCACGCCGCGCGCCACGTAGCCCGCGTGCTGCTCCTCCCCGAACGCCACGCCCCCCAGTGCGGAGCCGATCCATACGCCGGTGCGGGCACCCAGCTCCTCGTCGAGCGTCAGGCCGGCGTGGTCCACGGCTGCGCGCGCCGTGGCCACCGACAGCGCGCTGAAGCGGTCGAGCCGCCGCGCCCGTTTCGGGTCGAGGTGGTCCGCCGGATCGAAGTCGTCGATCTGGGCCGCGATGCGCGACGGGAACGGCGACGGGTCGAATCGGTCGATGGTGCGCACGGCCGACCGGTCGGCGAGGACGCCCTCCCAAAGCCCGTCGGCGCCGCTGCCGATGGGAGTCATGGCCCCGATGCCGGTGATCACGACGCGCCGGCTCACCGCGACGCCTCCGAAAGCTCGCGGATGCGCCCGAGCGTGCGTCGCGCGATCGCCTCGATGAACTGCGGACCGATGACGCGCTCCGCCGCGAACCGGCCGACGAGCGGCCAGCCGAGCTCGAGCCGATGCTCGATGCTCACGTCGAGGCCGTCCCCGTCGCTCGCGTCGACGAAACGCCAGGCGACCCACATGCCTCGTGTCACGCCGCCGGTGTGCACGAACTCGATACGCCGGTCGTCACGCATCGGTCGCTGGATGGCCTCCCAGCGCACCGGTATCGGACCGCGGCGGGCACCCATCGCGAAGCGGCGCTCACCAGCCGGGCCTGCCAGCGGACGCACGTATCGGTAGTGGGGCAGGATCTCGGGCCAGCGCTCGACGTCCGCGGCCAGCCCGAAGGCGACCTCGTACGGCGCCCGCATGCGTTCGTGGAGCTCGCTCCTCACGGCACGAGGACCTCGAGCACGGCGCGGGGAGACAGGGCGTCGGTCGCCGGCCGGCAGTCGCCGAGCGCCGACCCCAGGCGCAACGCGGCATCGGGCCTGGCTGCCAGTCGTCCGAGGGCATGCTCGAGGAGCGGCGGCGCAGCCAGAAAGCCCTGCACCAGCCAGGTGAGCGCGGACTTCGCCGCGAACGCGCGACGACGCTCGGCCCGATAGGCGGCCGCCGTATCCCCGCCCCCGACAACCGCCGCAACGGCCGCCCTCGAGGATCGAAGCGCGCGATGGATTCCCTCGCCGGTGAACGGGTCGACGAAGCCGGCCGCATCGCCGACCAGCATCCACCCGGGGCCCGCGACCTCGGAGACCCGGTGGCCGATCGGCGCCGCGCCGCGGATGGGCCCGAGCCGCGGGCTCGCGCCGAGCCGCTCGGCCACGGCCGGCAGCCCGGCGATGGCCGCGTCGAACCGCTCGCGGGCCCCGGACGCGCCGTTCAACGGCAGTGCCATGCCGACGTTGAGCTCGCCGCCGGGCGTGGGCGCCAATCCGACGTAGTAGCCGTCGCCGACATGCATCTCGCCGTGGTCGTCCAGCCCATCCACGCCGGCGTGGTGCGCGACGAGGCCGAGCCGGCGCGGAAAGCGGACGGGCCGGTCGACGCCGAGCATCCGGGCCACCGCCGAGCGAGTCCCATCGGCGCCGATGACGAGGTCCGCGCGGACCGCCGTCGCCTCGCCGCTTCGGCCGCGGAGCCGAACGCCGTCTACGCGTCCCGCGTCGCGGGACAGGCCGATGGCGCGGACGCCCTCGAGCAGGTCCGCTCCGCAGGCGGACGCGTGCTGGGCCAGCCGGTGGTCGAACGTGCGCCGATCGACGCCCCACGCGCTGCGGGGTCCGCGGCGATCGGCATAGCCCACGCGCGCCATCCGTGGTCCGGCGTGCATCTCCATGCCGGCAAGCGGCACCGCCAGGTCGACCCATTCGTTCGGCAGCAAGCCGATTCGCGCCAGCTCCTCCGCAATTCGCGGGCTCGCGTACTCGGCACACGCCTTCGGGCGCGGGTGCAGGCCCGCCTCGATCAGCAGGACGCGAGCCCCGGCGCGCGCGAGCCCGGCGGCGGCCGCCGAGCCTGCCGGACCGGCCCCGACCACGATGACGTCGAGGACGTTCACGCCGGCACCGCGGCCGTGACGACGCGCGGAAGCCATCGGTTCGAGCGCCAGGTCGCTCGCAGGCCGGCGCTGGCCAGCAGGTCGTCGAGCTCCTCGATCGTGTAGGACCGGCGCGCAGATGCGATGCCGTCGGTGCGTGTCACGTGGG
Source organism: uncultured Chloroflexia bacterium (assembly GCA_963828485.1). Lineage (GTDB taxonomy): Bacteria > Chloroflexota > Limnocylindria > QHBO01 > QHBO01 > JACDBZ01. The sequence goes on along the minus strand of CAWHEV010000009.1, from coordinate 214,342 downwards.
TGCGTCCGAAGACGAGGACCGAGGCCGCGGTCGCGGCGAGCGGAAGCACGCCGCGCCGCAGGTCGTTGACGACGAGCCCACGGCGCGCAACCCGACGCATCTCGCGCAGCACGGCGACCGCCTCCGAGGGGGTGAGGTGGTGCACCAGCAGCGAGCAGTGCGCGACGTCGAACGCGCCGTCGGCGAAGGGCAGCGCACGAGCATCGGCCTCGAGCACCTCCACCAGATCCGTCCGGGCGGTGGCGCGGCGTGCCACGCTCAGCACCTGTGGATTCGTGTCGATCGCGGTCGTCGGCCAGCCTCGTCGCGCGAAGGCGAGTGGCATATCCCCGGCGCCGGTGCCGACGTCGAGCACGGTCAGCGCGCCGCGACCGAGCCGGTCGACGGCCTTCACGCTGGCAGCGACGCCGCCTGGCAGTCGGTTCATGCGGGCAAGGTCCGCCAGGTTGGTCTCCACCTCGGCGGGGCTCAATGCTCCCGAGTCGAGCAGCTCGTGCGCATCGGCGCGGTGCGCCATCGGAAGGCGGCGACGGAGGACGCTCAGCACGCTCGCAGCCTCTCCATCGTCGACCTCATGCGCCGATGATAGGGCTGGCTGCCGCGAGTGGCGCTCACGCTACACTTGGAACGGCATGACGACCGCCGCTCCGCCCGGCACGGGCACACCCGAGGACGACACGATCGACACCAGGCATCATCGCGTCATCATCATCGGATCCGGCCCCGCCGGGCTCACCGCCGCCATCTACGCGGCGCGCGCAAATCTCGAGCCGCTCGTGATCGCGGGCAACGTCCCGATGGGACAGCTGATGATCACCTCCGACGTCGAGAACTACCCCGGCTTCCCCGATGGCATCCAGGGCCCGGAGCTCATGGGCACGTTCCGCGCGCAGGCCGAGCGATTCGGTACCAAGGTCATCGAGCGGGACGCGACGCGCGTCGACTTCAGCGCGCGCCCATTCGGCATCTGGGTCGGCGCCGACGAGTACCGGGCGGACGCGGTCATCGTGGCGACGGGTGCGTCGGCGCTGTGGCTCGGCCTCCCCTCCGAGGAGGAGTTCCGCGGCCGGGGGGTCAGCGCCTGCGCGACGTGTGACGGATTCTTCTTCCGGGGGCGTGAGATCGCCGTCGTCGGTGGCGGCGACACCGCCCTCGAGGAGGCGACCTTCCTGACCCGCTTTGCCGACAAGGTGACGATGCTCGTGCGTCGCGGGGAGTTCCGGGGCAGCAAGATCATGCAGGACCGCGCCCTCAACGATCCGAAGATCGAGGTGCTCTGGAACAAGGAGGTGGCCGAGGTGAAGGGCGAGATGACCGTCAACGCCCTCACGCTGCGCGACACCGCCACCGGGGAGAGCAGTGAGCTCGGGGTGCAGGGGCTGTTCATCGCCATCGGCTACAAGCCGAACACGGACCTGTTCGCCGGACAGCTCGATATCGGCGAGGGCGGCTACCTCGACATCGTCGGCGAGACCGGCTCGAAGGTGGAGGGCGTCTTCATCGCCGGTGACGTCCACGACCATCACTACCGCCAGGCGGTGACCGCCGCCGGGGACGGCTGCAAGGCCGCGATCGACGCGGAGCGCTGGCTGGCCTCGGTAGGCGCCATCGAGACCTCCACCGCCACCAACTGGTAGGCGCACCCGCTCGATCGGGCACGGGAAGGTTGACTAGACTAACCATCCCACCCTCCAAGGAGACCGATCGCCTGATGGCCGACCGCGCGCCGCGCCCCGAGGACCTCTACGAGCTTCGCGTTCCGACCGAGCTCGAGCTGTCGCCCGACGGTCGCTCGGTCGTCTTCAGCGTCAAGGCCGTCGCGCCCGGCAAGGACGGGTACCGGACGTCGCTCTGGATCGCGGCCGCCGACGGCTCGTCTCCGGCGCGGCAGCTCACCGCCGGCGCGAAGAGCGACAGGAGCCCGCGCTGGTCGCCCGACGGTCGAACGCTCGCCTTCCTCTCCGACCGCGGTGGCGTCCTCCAGGCCGGCGGTGGCGGCGCGAAGCCCGGCAAGGCCGAGGCTCCCAAGGAGGGCGGCACGCAGGTCTGGTTGCTTCCCTTCGCCGATGGCGGGGAGGCGCGTCAGCTCACCGAGCTGCCGCAGGACGTCGAGGGCCTCGACTGGTCGCCCGACGGGCGCCGCCTCGCCGTCGTCAGCCGCGCGGACTCGACCGAGCCCGAGCGCAAGCCGGACCGCAAGCCCGAGGACCCACCGGCGCCGGATACGCGGCTCATCGACACCCTCGGGTACCAGTTCAACGGCGCCGGCTTCGTCCACGACCGCTTCCAGCGGCTCTGGACCGTCGACGCGACAACCGGCGAGGCCGATCTCCTGACGCGCGGCAGGCACCATGACGGCGATCCGCGATGGTCGCCGGACGGCCGCCAGATTGCGTTCGTCTCGGATCGCCATCCGAACGCGGACCTGGGGTGGCGATCGGACGTCTACCTCGTCGACGTGCGCACGAAGCAGATCCGCCAGGTCTCGCCGGGACGCGGCCGCCAAGCGTGGGGCGCCCCGTGCTGGTCGCCCGACGGTCGGTGGGTCGCGGCCATCGGCACCCGCGACTGGAAGCGGGGAGAACTGGCGCAGGCATCGGTCTGGCGCTTCCGGGTCCGCGACGGGTACGCGGAGGACCTGCTCACCGGATCCGACCTCGACACCTCGTCCCACATGAACAGCGACCTCTTCGGCGCGGGCCTGGGACGGCCCGCGTGGATGGCCGAGGGTCGCTGGGTCGTGTTCGCGGCCGCCGTCGAGGGCTCGCTCGAGCTGTGGCGGGTAGAGGTCGATGGAGGTCGCGTCGAGCGCCTCACCCGTGACCGCCACTTCCTCGCCTCACAGCACGTCGTGCCGATGCCCCGTGGCGGTGCCCGCCTCGCCGCACTCCGCAGCACGCCGACGGCCCCCTTCGACGTGGCCGTTGGCGATGTCCCCGCCGGCCGCCTCGGCGGTGACTCGGCCGTCGCGCTGACGCGCGTGAGTGATCTCATGGGCACCGCGTGGGACTCGATCCGCCTCGTGACGCCGATCGAGCGCTGGCACGAGGTCGACGGGCGCCGGATCCAGGGCTGGTTCTATCCGTCGCCGGCATCGACGAAGCGAGCACCGGCACCGGTGGTGATCGAGATCCATGGTGGACCGGCAACCCTGTACGGCTGGGCGCTCATGTGGGAGTGGCAGGTGCTGGCTGCGAGCGGGATCAGCGTGTATGCGTGCAACCCGCGAGGTTCCCAGGGATACGGCCAGCCGTTCCTGACCGCCAACGTCCGCGACTGGGGTGAAGGGCCAATGGCCGATGTGATGGCCGGTCTCGATGCCCTCGTCGCCGACGGGCTGGTCGATGGCGAGCGCGCGGGCGTGACCGGTGGCTCGTACGGCGGCTACCTCACCTCGTGGATCGTCGGGCACACCGAGCGCTTCAAGGCCGCAGTCACCTGCCGATCTGTCAACGACATGACCAGCCAGATGCTGTCGGGCGACATCGGTGGCCCGACCTTCGGGCTGCTCACCTATGGCGTGCATCCCTGGGAGGACTGGGACATGTACCGTCGCCACTCGCCGCTGACCTACGCGGAGCGCGTGACGACGCCGCTGCTGATCCAGCACGCGGAGAAGGATCTGCGCTGCACCGTGACGCAGGCCGAGGAGCTGTTCGCGGCGCTCCGCTCGCTGCGGAAGACCGTCCGCCTGATGCGCACGCCCGACGAGACGCACGAGCTGACGCGCTCGGGCACGCCGTACCGGCGCGTCGACAACCTGCGGCTCATCGATGAGTGGTTCCGCCACTTCCTCGTCGACGGCAGCACGCGGCTGCCGAGGATCGATCCCAACCGCGGCTAGAGGGTCGCCGTCTCCGAGGCTCCGGCCGGCCGTTCAGACGGTCGGCGTGACATCGTGCGCACGATGGCACTTGCCAACCGGTGGCACATTCGCACGCCGGACCTTTGACAGGCGGCGGCGCCCGCCCGCTTCCACCCTATACTCGCGCCGATGCCCAGCACCGACTTCGAGGCGACCCTCAACGCCGGCTACGGCTTCGACGCCCCGGCGCTGACCTTCGGCGCAGCGATGCGTGGCGAGGAGGCGGTCCCATCGGTCCAGGTCCGCGTCCCCCTGGCCCTCATGAACCGCCACGGCCTGGTTGCCGGTGCCACCGGCACGGGCAAGACGAAGACGCTCCAGGTGCTCGCCGAGCAGCTCTCCGACGCGGGCGTGCCCGTGTTCATCAGTGACATCAAGGGCGACATCAGCGGGCTGGCCGCCCCGGCCGAGCTCAACGACAAGGTCTCGGGGCGAGCCGGATCCATCGGCTTCGCCGGCTACGCGCCGAAGACCTTCCCGGTCGAGTTCCTGACCCTCGATCGGGACGGAGAGGGCGTGCGCCTGCGTGCTTCGGTCAGCAGCTTCGGACCGATCCTGCTCAGCAAGGTGCTCGATCTCAACGACACCCAGCAGTCGGTCCTCGCCCTCGCGTTCAAGTACTCCGACGACAAGAAGCTGCCGCTCGTCAACCTCGAGGACCTGCGATCGCTGCTGAACCACCTCAACTCGGACGAGGGCAAAGCCGAGATGGTCGAGTACGGCGGCGTGGCGACGGCGACGGTGGGCGTCATCGTTCGCAAGATCGTTGAGCTCGAGCAGCAGGAGGCCGATGCGTTCTTCGGGTCTCCGGAGTTCGCGGTCAGCGACTTCCTGCGCACCGCCCCCGACGGCAGGGGCATCGTCAGCGTCCTCGAGCTGGCCGACATGCAGGACCGGCCCGCGCTCTTCAGCACGTTCATGATGTGGCTGCTGGCGCGTCTCTACGAGACGCTTCCGGAGGTGGGGGACCCGGAGAAGCCGAAGCTCGTCTTCTTCTTCGACGAGGCGCACCTGCTCTTCCGCGACGCGAACAAGACGTTCATGCAGCAGATCGAGCTGGTGGCCCGCCTCATCCGATCCAAGGGCGTCGGGGTCTTCTTCGTGACCCACTCGCCGTCCGACGTGCCGGCGGAGGTCCTTGGCCAGCTCGGCAACCGCGTGCAGCACGCCCTCCGCGCCTTCACGCCAGACGACCTGAAGGTGGTGCGTGCCACCGCCGAGACCTTCCCGACCACCGAGCTCTACGACGTCGAGGAGGAGCTGACGGCCCTCGGCACGGGCGAAGCGCTCATCACCGCGCTTGACCTGAAGGGTCGACCGATGCCCACGGTGCGCACCATGATGCGACCGCCGCAATCGCTCATGGCGCAGGTCGCTCCCGAGGTCTTCGATGCCGTGACGGCCGCGTCGGCCATCGCCGCCACGTACGCGACAGACACCGATCCCGAGTCGGCGAAGGAGCTCCTGGCATCTCGCATGGCCAAGGTCGAGACCGATGCCGGCGAACAGCTCGAGGGTGTCGAGGAGCCTGCGGCGCCGAAGGGCAAGATGCGCTCGACGAAGCCGCCCGAGAAGGGGGTCGACTGGAGCGACGTCGCGACCGAGGGCGCGCGCTTCGCCCGTTCGGGCACCTTCAACACCATCCTGCGTTCGATCCTGGGCGTTCTGAAAGGGCGCTGACGCCCCGAACACTCAGCGACGCTTCAGGCGGCATTCAGATTCTTGCGTCACCATGGCTCCATGCGCATCCTCGTGGTCGAGGACGAGAAGCGGCTTGCCGCGGGACTCCGCAACGGGCTCGCGGCGGAGGGCTTTGCTGTCGATGTCGCGCTCAACGGCACCGACGGCCTGTGGCTGGCGAGCGAAGAGGCGTATGACGCCGTCATCCTCGACATCATGCTTCCTGAGATGTCGGGCTCGGAGGTATGCCGTCGGCTCCGCGAGCAGGGCAACTGGACGCCGATCGTCATGCTCACGGCACGGGATGGCGCCTCGAACGAGGCCGATGCACTCGATGCGGGTGCCGACGATTACCTGACGAAGCCGTTCTCGTATGTCGTCCTCGTGGCGCGACTGCGCGCGCTTCTGCGTCGCGGCGCGACCGAGCGGCCGGCGGTGATCGAGGCCGGCGACCTGCGCCTCGATCCGGCGAAACGCCGACTGTGGCGCGGCGAGCAGGAAGTCGAACTCACGTCCAGGGAGTTCTCGCTCCTCGAGTACCTCATACGGCGTCGGGGCGACGTCCTGAGCAAGACCGAGATCCTCGACCACGTGTGGGACTACGACTTCGAAGGCGACCCGAACATCGTCGAGGTGTACGTGAGCCACCTGCGGAACAAGCTCGACCGCCCGTTCGACCGCCATGCGATCGAGACGATCCGCGGGGCGGGGTACCGGCTGGCCGCCGATGGTGGCTGAACGGCGCACACGACGCGCCCCGTCCCTAGGGTCAATCCGCGTCAGGACAACGCTGGCCGCGACCGTCCTGGTGGCGACGGCGCTGCTCGTCGGAGCCATCGCCTTCGTGGCGGTCGTGGAACGCACGCTCACGGCCGAGGTTCTCACGAGCCTGAGGACGCGCGCGACGGACCTCGCGGCATTGGTGGAAGCGGGCATCGAGCCAGGCCGGCTTGTCGACGAGCAGGGCGACGACGAATTCGTCCAGGTCATCGACAGCGACGGCGGCCTTGTCGCGGGCAGCGCAAGTCTCGGTGGGGCGCCACCGCTGGTGGCGATCGACGCCGGTCAGTCGACGACCATCGACGTCCCGCATGACGATGAGCGCTTTCTGGTCTACGTCCTCGACGCTCCAAGCGGTGAGAGCAGATACCGGCTGACTGTCGGGCGCACCCTCGAGCCTGTGGCCGAGGCGACCGAGCTCGTGGCGCAGCTCCTCGCGATCGGCCTGCCGATCGTGCTCGCACTCGTAGCCGGGACGACGTGGCTGGTGGTGGGCCGGGCGCTTTCGCCAGTTGAACAGATGCGTCGCGAAGTGGACGCGATAACCGCCAGCGAGCTCCACCTGCGGATCGAGCGGCCGGCCACCGATGACGAGATCGGGCGCCTGGCGGAGACGTTGAACGGCATGCTCGATCGGCTGGAGGGAGCGCAAGCCAGGCAGAGTCAGCTCGTGGCGGACACCTCGCACGAACTCCGGTCGCCCATCGCCTCGATCCGCCAGCAGGTCGAGGTAGCGATCGCGCACCCGGATCGGGTGGCCATCGGTCCGCTCTCGGGGTCGATCCTTGCCGATGCCGAACGGCTTCAGGCCCTAGTCGACGATCTCCTGCTGCTCGCACGGGCTGACGAGCGAGGGCTCGAGCTCCGCTCGCACCCGATCGACCTCGACGATCTGGCGCTGGCGGAGGGACGCCGCCTCCGAGAGGTGACATCCCACCGCATCGAACTGGCGGGCGTGTCCGCCGCGCGGACCGTCGGTGATGAGGGGGCCATCGCGCGCGTCGTTCGCAACCTGGCCGACAACGCGGCCCGCCACGCCAAAGCGAGCATCGCGCTCTCGACCGCCCCAACCGGGCATTGGGCGATCCTCGCAGTCGATGACGACGGTCCGGGGATCCCGCCGGCTGATCGTGAGCGGGTCTTCGACCGGTTCGTGCGTCTTGACGGCGCGCGTGCCCGTGACACGGGTGGGGGTGGGCTCGGCCTCGCGATCGTGAGCGAGCTCGTCCGCGCGCATGGCGGCGAGGTCGTCATCGGCGACAGTCCGCTCGGCGGCGCGCGGGTCGAAGTTCGCCTGCCCCGGTCCAAGGAGGCCTGAGCCGTCCGGCACGTTCAGCGAGCCCTCAGGTATCCGTCGCTACCTTAACCGCACACGAGCCTGCCGGACTTGCCGGCATCCGAACTGAGGTGACGAGATGACGAAGTTGCGATGGCTGGCGGCGTTGGCGCTCGGTCTGGCGTTGATCGGCGCCGGCGTCAGCGTGGGGATTGCGGCGAACCCGTTCCGCGTGGGCGCAACGACTGATGGGAACGGCGAGGCCGAGGACACGGATTCGGACGAGCCCCTCGCCGGCACTGACGCCGAGCGCGCCGCTTCCGCAGCGCTGGAGTACACCGGTCGCACCTATGGCGCCGGTGGCGAGGTGACGGAGGTCGAGGTCGGCGACGATGGCGCTGCGTACGGCGTCGAAGTCCGCCTGTCGGATGGCAGCCAGGTCGAGGTCCAACTCGACGCGGCATTCACCGTTACTGGAGACGAATCCGACGACGATTGAGCGAGTCCAGCGAGGAGAACAATCATGCGCACGCTCGCCTTCCTCGTCGTGGCCATCCTTGGCGGCAGCATCGCCCTGTCGGGATGCGCCGGTGCCAGAAACGGCCAGTCCAGCGCGGAGAGAATGGCCTCCCTGCCTCAAGGGAGCGCCGAGGTCGAGCTCGACCCCGCCGCCTTCACCACCGTGATCGACAACCCGTACTGGCCGATGTCACCGGGTAGTCGCTGGACATACCGCGAGACAGACGAAGAGGGCAACGTGGTCAACGTCGTTGTCACCGTGAGCTCCGAGACGAAGGAGATCGCAAGCGGGGTGACTGCCGTCATCGTGCGGGACACGGTCACCCAGGATGGCGAGCTGATCGAGGACACATTCGACTGGTACGCACAGGACGCTGACGGCAACGTCTGGTACCTGGGCGAGGACACCGCCGAGTTCGAGAACGGTGAGGTGACGACGACCGGCGGGTCATTCGAAGCGGGCGTGGACGGCGCCCTGCCGGGGATCATCATGCCGGCCGACCCGCAGGACGGGATGCGGTATCGGCAGGAGTATTACGCCGGCGAAGCCGAGGACAACGGGGAGGTCCTCAGCACAGAAGAGCAGGCCGACGTTCCCTTCGGTCACTTCACCGACGTGCTGCTGACGAAGGACACGATCACGATCGAGCCCGACGTGCTCGAATACAAGCTCTACGCCCCCGAAGTGGGGCCGATCCTCGTGATCGGCGTATCGGGCGGGAGCGGCCGAGAGGAGCTCGTGTCGTTCGAGACGGTGGACGCCGAGTCGGCGCGGTCAGCCGGTACGACGCCGCTCGGTGAGTCGTATCCGTAGCCGAGCGATCCTGGCAAAGCCGCTGGCGGGATTGGCGCCCTGCGGCATAGACTCGTTGCTCGAAGGGCCCGACCACGGGCCGATGCGACCTGCGGAGGTGCCGCGTGCGTGCGTTCATCGTGAACATGGATAACCGGCCGGGGACGCTGGCCGACCTCGGTGACGCGCTCGGCGAGCGCGGGATCAACATCAGCGGGCTCGCCGGCGTGAGCTGGAACAACCAGGGGTCGATCGCCATCGTCACCAACGACGACTCGGGGACGCGGTCGGTTCTCGAGGGGCGGGGGATCGACTTCCGTGACGTCGAAGTCGTCTCCGCCAGCCTGGAGGACCGCCCAGGGGCGCTCGGTGAGGCAGCCCGCCGGCTGGCCGATCGGGGAGTCAACATCGTCATCGTGATGCCGACCGGCGTCGTCGGCGGGCGCGTCAGCGTCGCGTTCGGCGTGGACGACCCGCTCGCGGCGCGCCAGGCCCTTGGTGACCTCGCCGCATCCGGAGCATCGATCTAGCTCGGACCGCCCTTCGGGCCCATCGTCGCGCGGGCGACGTCGGGGACGTCGGTGACGAAGCCCCAGACCCCAAGTGCGGCGAGCTGGAGCATGCGATCCGGGTCGTTGACGACGTAACAGCCCATCTCGCGCCCGTACATCACCGCGTCCGCGAGGGCCGTGTGCGCGTTCACGCTCAGGTCGCCTTCCCAGGGGAGGACGCCGACGTGCCCGTGCTCGGTTGCCCACATGATCGCCTCGTGGATCGGCTGGGTCGGCACGAGCAGGTACCCGGTCTTGATCTCGGGATCGAGCTCGCGAACTCGGTCGATCGTGGCCTCGTCGAAGCTGATGACCGCCAGCCGTCCGCTCGAACGGACATCGTGCGCCGCCACCGCCGCGACAACTGCGTCAGAGGCGGCGCGGGCCTTGATCTCGATCACCAGGCCGACGTCGGCGGGCAGCCACTCGAGGACCTCGTCGAGCGTCGGCACGCGGAGTCCATTCCCGGCGAACGGGGTCCCGGAGTCGCCGTCGCGCGCGAAGCGCGCTCCCGCATCGGCCTCGCGGATCTCGTCCATGGTGAGCATGGCCACGGCGCCGGTGCCGTCGGTCGTCCGGTCGAGCGTGTCGTCGTGGATGACGGCGAGCTGACCGTCGGAGGTGAGGTGGACGTCGAGCTCGATCGCATCGGCGCCCATCTCGACGCCGGTTCGGAAAGACTCGAGCGTGTTCTCAGGAGCGTGGCGGGCGGCGCCGCGATGGCCGACGACGATCGTCATGCGTCCATCCTACCGGTGAGCGCTTCCGCTGCGACGAGCTCGTCCTCGGGCGTCCCCTCCGGGACGCCGCGCAGGATCCAGATCCCGACGAGGAGCAGGATGAACAGCGAGGCGATCGCGACCTGGTAGGCGGCGGTGCCAAGTGAGTCGAGGAGCACGGCGACGATCGTGCCGTACACGATCGGTCCGACGACCGCGCTGAACTTCCCGACCAGTCCATAGAGGCCGAACATCTCGCCGATGCGCTCCGGTGGGCTGAGCCGCAGGAGCATCAGCCGATCCACCACGCCGACGCCGCCCAGGCCCGCGCCGAGCAGCGCCCCGGCGACGAGGAACGGGACGGTCGACAGGAAGAGCGAGATGATCGCCAGGCCCACGGCCCAGGTGGCGAGCACGGCGAACAGGGTGCGGCGCGGACCCCATCGGTCCGACAGGATGCCCCAGCCGAAGCTCGCGATGACGGCGACGACGGTCAGGATCAGCAGCACCTGGAGCGCCTGTCCCTCGGTGAACCCGACGGCGTGCACCGCGAATGCGCTCATCACCGCGATCGCCGTGTTCACCGGATCGGAGTAGAAGAAGCGCGCGATGATGAATCGCAGCAGGCCCGGGGTGGCCGCCGCGTTGCGGATAGTCGTGCCCAGCTGAGACCACGAGCTGACCGCGTCGATGGCGCTGAACGGGGTGCCCGACCGAGCCTGCTCGCGGACGAACAGGAAGAGCGGGCCGGCGAACACGAGGAACAGGCCGGCCACGAGCACGAAGGTCGCCGGCGTCGACTGGTCGTTGGTGTCGATCGTGACTCCCAACAGAAGCAGGCCGCCGACCAGCAGCGTCCCGCAGTAGCCGAGACCGACGCCGATGCCCGACAGCCGTCCCCGCGCCAGCGGTCGCGCCACGTCGGGGAGGAGCGCGTCGTAGTAGATGAGCGCCGCCTGGTACGCGAAGTTCGCAACGGCGAAGGCGACGAGGCCGAGACGGATGTCCACCAGGCCGATGACAGCCGTCCCGGCGATGCAGACGACCGTGAAGAAGGCCAGGAACGGCTTGCGCCTGCCGACCCTGTCGCTCATCGCGCCGAGGATGGGCGAGACGATGGCGTTGACGAGGACCGAGATGCTCACCGCCGCGGTGAACCAGAACGTGCCGTCGGCCTCGCCCATGAAGCGGATGGTCCACAGGCTCATCGCGAAGCTGACGATGGCGAAGCTGAAGATCGTGTTCGCGAAGTCGTAGAACGCCCAGGCGAGCGCCTCCGTCGAGCTTCCCGACCGCGTCAGCCCTCCGAGCCCCTTCCACCACGCGGTGGGCGCCAGGACCGTCATTCTTGGGCTCGGGTGGCGATCACGCGCGGATCATAGCGGCCGTCCCACAGATGCGGCCTCGGCGCCTTCCCCTGAGCACCCGAATGAGACGCCGCCTAGCAGGCTCGATTGCTTCACACCGGCTCACGCCGTGCCACGTCGTCACCGGTTATATCGTTAGTGATACATCGGCTGAACGGTTGCGACGGGCGCCCGAGCGTGAGGGTGGGCATCGACCAACCGCCGATCGACGGCGATTCGCGGGCCGCGTCGAGACGCGCTACGCTCCGACCGGAAACTCTCCCTCCGAGCATCCGCACGAGATCCGTCCCCCGCATGCGAAGCAAGCTGCTGGCCGCTGGGCTCGCCCTCACCGGCATCGTCACCGCCGTCGTCGCCGCGCTGGCCATCCGGCAGCGAACGGGCGCCGGTGCCGGCCTGGCGCTGTCGGCCACGTCGGGCGACCTCGCGGATGCCAGCCTCCCGGCGCCGGCGGAGAGGCCAGCTCCGACCACCGCCGGCGGCCCGCCGACGCGCCCGCCACCGTCCGACCTCGAGCCGCATCCCGAGGGCATGTTCGCCGCCCTCGGCCGGTTCGACTATCGGTTCCGCAAGGTCATCCCCGTCATCGGCTTGCTGCTGGTCGTAGGGGTGGTGGCATGGAGCAGCGTCGCCGGGGGCACCCTCATCCAGGGAGGATGGGTGATCGGCGGTTCGGAGGAGCAGCAGGCGGAGGAGCTGCTTGCGGATCGGTTCGGGGAGCAGTCGACGAGCATGATCGTGCTGTTCACCGACCCGGACGGCGATGCGGCGTCGCCCGAGTTCCAGGCGGCCGTCGCCGAGACGCTCGAGCCGCTCGAGGACGATCCCCTCGTGAGCGACATCACCACCTACGCGGAGTCGGGCGCACCGCAGCTCCTCAGCCGCGACGGCACGCGCACGATCGGGGTCGTCACCCTGACCGAGACGGACGAGAACGCCGTCGAGCATGCCACCCAGCTGGCCGAGCAGATCGAGGCTCCTCCGGGCGTCGACATGCAGATCACCGGGGTCCCGCAGCTCTACCAGGAGTTCAACGAGAAGATCGAGCAGGACCTGGTCCAGGCCGAGGTGATCAGCCTGCCGATCGCGCTCATCATCCTGCTCGCGGTGTTCGGCACGCTGGTCGGTGCCTCGCTGCCCCTCCTCGTCGCCGCTCTGGCCCTGCCCACGGGCTTCGCGGTCATCGGCCTCCTAGCCGGCGTGATGGACATGAGCATCTTCGTCACGAACCTCGCGAGCATGATCGGCCTGGCCCTGACGATCGACTATTCGCTCTTCATGGTCAGCCGGTTCCGGGAGGAGCTCCGTCACCACTCGGTCGAGATCGCGCTGGAGCGCATGATGGGCAGCGTCGGCAAGGCGGTGGCCGTCTCCGGCGTGGCGGTTGCCATCGGCCTCTCGTCGCTCGCCGTATTCGAGGCCGCGGCGCTGCGCAGCATGGGCATCGGTGGCGTGATCATCGTGGCGGTCACGCTGCTCTTCGCGCTGACGGTGCTGCCCGCCATCCTGGGCATCCTCGGCCACCGAGTGAACCGGCTTCGCATCCCGCTGCCCAAGGCGTTGCGGCTCGCCGAGGACGATCCGGACGCCGCCGACGCGCGGCAGGGCCATGGCGTGTGGGCCTGGATCGCCGCGCGGGTCATGCGGCGGCCGCTGCTCATCGCGCTGCCGGTCCTGGCGATCCTGTTGATCGCCGGTTCGCCATTCCTCAATCTCCAGCTGTCGACGGGACAGAACCTCGAGGACCTGCCGGACACCCCGGCGCGCGCGGCCTTCATGATCATCGCCGAGGAGTTTCCCGGTGGCGAGTCCGACCCGATCCGGGTGGCCCTGACCTGGAGCAGCGTGTCACCGGGCGACGACGGCATGGATCTCGAGACGCAGGAGGCGCTGCGTGCGTACGTGGACGACCTTGCCGCGCTCGATGACGTGAGCGAGGTGCAGAGCGTGCTCGATCCGCCGCCGGGACTCCCCGCGGACCAGTACAGCGCGCTCCTCGCCCTGCCGCCGGATGAGCGGCCGCCGGAGGTCCAGGAGAGCCTCGACCTCTACCTCGCGGACTGGCTTGCGGGCGACACCACCCGGATCAACGTGCGCAGCCAGCTCCTGCCCGATTCGGACGCCGGGCGCGCGCTGGTCGACGACGTGCGAGAGGTCGAGACGCCCCCCGACTCGACCGCGTTGACGGCCGGCCTGCCGTCGCGGTCGAGGGACTTCATGGACAGCTTCTACGCATCCGTGCCGGTGGCAATCGGCATCGTGATCGCGGCGACCGCGGGCGTGCTGTTCCTGACCTTCGGGTCGGTCTTCCTGCCGATCAAGGCGGTGCTCATGAGCCTGATCAGCATCACCGCCTCGTTCGGCGCCCTGGTGTGGATCTTCCAGGAGGGTCATCTCTCAGGGCTCTTCGGCGTCGAGCCGTCGGGCACCACCGCCGCCTGGCTGCCGATCATCATGTTCGCGATCCTGTTCGGGCTGTCCATGGACTACGAGGTGCTGCTCCTGTCCCGCATCCGCGAGCGCTACCTCGCCCACGGCGACAACACGCGCGCGGTGCAGGAGGGAATCGGCATCACGGGCGGGATCATCACCGGTGCCGCGCTGATCATGGTCGCGGTCTTCGGCGCCTTCGCGATGTCGAGCATCATCTTCCTCAAGGCGCTCGGCTTCACCATGGCCCTGGCGGTCTTCGTCGACGCGACGCTCGTGCGAGGAATCCTGGTTCCCGCCTTCATGCGGATCGCGGGCTCGCTGAACTGGTGGGCGCCGGCGTGGGTCCAGCGAGTCGTTGCGAAGGTGGGCCTCTACGAGGGTCCGCGCGTGGACGATGCGCCCGCCGCCCCGGAGCTGACAGCCGCCTGACCGTCGCCTACCGACGCGCTGAACGGCAACCGTTGCATCCGCCAGGATCGTCTTGCGCGTATCGAATATGGCGAAGAGCGTCGCCGTCGCCGGCGCGGGGGACCATTCACCCGCTTCGACCCGATACCGTGGCTGACCGAGGAGACATGCATGACCGAGAACCGTGATCCGAACGAGGAGCCGACGTTCGTCGCTGCCGCCGCCATCGGCGACGAGGAGGGTGACTTCGCGGAAGCGGGGATCGCTGTCCAGGGCTCGCACGCGCTGCTGTTGGCGCGATTCGCCGACCCTGACGCCGCGGAGGCCGCCTATGAGGCGCTGCGCGACGCAGAGTCGGAGAAGGCGATCGACATCCGTGGCGTGCTCGTCGTCGACGCCGACGATGAGGGCAAGATCAAGATCAGGAAGCTGACCGACCATCACACGCGCAGCGGGCTGGTGTGGGGCGCGGTGGGCGGTGCCGCCCTGGCCATCATCTTCCCGCCCTCGCTGCTGGCCGGAGCGGCTCTGGGTGGAATCGCCGGGGCAGCGGCCGGCAAGATCGGAAACATCGCGACCAAGGCCGATATCGCCGATGAGCTGGCCGGCGTCATCACCCCGGGATCGTCGGGCATCGTCGCCGTGGTCGACCTTGCCGCGGTCGACGCGGTGAAGGAGACCCTCCCCGACGCGGCCGAGGTCCAGGCAGTCCCGATCGATGCTGAGACCGCCACCGCCGTCGAGGATGCCGCGACTGCCGCTGCATCCGGCGAGTCGGGGGCCTAGCCGGCCTGATCGCCGACGTGGCCCGCATTCCACAGCTCGGAATGCCGATGCGCTAGGCTCGCCGGGTGAACAGGCGGCGGCTCGATCAGTTGACCGAGCGTTGGCGCGCCCGACACGACGCTCGTCGACCCGAACATCGGCCGGAGGCCGACCCGGCGCGCGAGGCGCTTGCGGCTCGTGCATTCCCGTACGGCGCCGTCACACCTGCGGACTACGTGGCGATGCACGGCGCCGACATGATCGGCTACACCTACGACGAGCTCCGCTACGCCGACCGTGACCTCGACGCATGGCTCGTCGAGGTCGGCCGCCTCCTCCGCGAGCGCCGATGACGTCGCCGGACTGGGCAACGGACCTGGTCGCCACGGTGTGCGCCGAGGCGGGCGTGGCGCCACCCCGGCTGACGTGGCGGCGACGGCCGAGCGAGCAGTCCACCGGCATCGCGCGCCGCGATGCCGGCCTCGTCTCGGTTCGAGCCGGCACCGATCCGCTCGACCAGCGCCTGACGCTCCTGCACGAGCTGGCCCACTGGCTGTCATCGTCGACCCGCCGTGGCCGACGCAGGCGCGCCGAGCACCACGGGCTTGCCTTCTACACCGTTGCGTTCGATCTCTACCGGCGCCACGGCATCCCCGACGCCGACGCGCTGCGGCTGGAGTCGGGCCGCTACCGCAGCTCGCTCCGGCATGCCGCGGCACTCCGGGTGCCCGGTGCGTCGGCCGCGCTCGCGGACCACAGGGCTCGGCTGCGCGCCCGTCCCCGGCGGCGCTGGCAGGTCCTCGTGCCGGAGCACTCCGTGCGGTTGCGCCGCGACGGTCGATGGTCCGTCTGCGCAACGTGCGGTCAGCGCGTGGTCGGCGCCAACCTCTCACGCATCCGGCGCGCGCGGCGGCCGGTGCGCCACGTGCTGATGGGGATCGTTGCCTAGGTTCGTCGCCCTCACGCCGGCGTGGCGACCCCCAGGCGCTCGCGGGCCAGCGAGGCAGCCTCGCCGAGACCCTTCACCGCCGCGGGAGTGCGCGGGAAGACGTGCGCGATGACGTGCTGGATCCCCAGCTCGGCATAGCCCGCGAGGCCATCGGCGATCTCCTCGCGTGAGCCGTGAATCGAGCGTTCGACATCCTCGGCATCGGCCCCGTCGAAGGCGACGAAGATGCCCGCCGTGCGGGTCAGCGTCGACGGGTCCCGACCGGCTGACTCGAGCGCCGCGGACAGGTCGGCCAGGCGCGTGCGGAGCACGTCGGCGCGGTCGGGGAAGCCGTACCAGGCGGAGTTCCACTGTGAGGCGTACTCGCTCACCAGCCCGAGCATGCGGGGCTGCTTGCCGGCGATCAGGATCGGCGGCCCGCCGTCACGCACCGGGCGCGGGATGAGCTCGGCATCGACCGCGCGGTGGTATCGGCCCTCGAACGTGACCGTCTCGCCGCGCAGGAGCGGGGCGATGATCCTCATGCCCTCCTCGAACCGCCCGACCCGATGGTCGAACGGGTAGCCGAACGCGTCGAATTCCGGCTCGTGCCAGCCACATCCGAGGCCCAGGATGAGCCGCCCGCCGCTCACCTCGTCGAGCTCGGCGGCCATCTTGGCGATCAGCGCCGGATTCCGGAACGGCACGGCCAGCACAAGCGGTCCGATCTCGACCCGCGACGTGAGCGCCGCGACCGCGGTCAGCACGGTCCAGCACTCGTGGATCCCGACCGTTTCGCCATCGTCGCGGAAGATGAGGTGGTCGGCGCCCCAGACAGAATCGAGGCCGGACGCCTCCGCTTCGACAGCCATGGCGCGCAGGTCGGCAAAGCCGCTCGTCTCATCGGCCCCGAGGGGCAGCATCAGTCCGATCTTCATGGGCATCATGCTAGCGTCGCCACTGCATGGACCGGACCGCGCCACTGACAGGCACCAGCGTCATCGACGCCAGCCGGGTGCTGGCAGGCCCATTCGCGACGATGCTCCTCGCCGATCTCGGCGCCGACGTCATCAAGGTGGAGCCACCCGAGGGGGACGAGACGCGTGCCTGGGGCCCGCCGTGGTGGGGTGACCCGGCGGATCGGCGCAGCGCGTACTTCGCATCGGTCAACCGCAACAAGCGCTCCGTGGTCATCGACCTCCGCACCCCGGCCGGGCGCGAGGCCATGGACGGCCTGCTGGCGACGGCGGACCTGCTGGTCCACAACTACCGACCCGCGACCGCGGCACGGCTCGGGCTCGAGGCCGATGCGCTCAGCGCTCGCCATCCGAACCTGGTCGTCGCCAGCGTCGGAGGCTTCGGCGGCGCCGATGCCGACCGCGCGGCCTACGACCTGCTGGCCCAGGCGGTGAGCGGCCTCATGTCGATCACCGGCGAGCCCGATGGGCCGCCGACGAAGGTCGGCGTGGCCGTTCTGGACCTGATCGCCGGGCTCGAGTGCGCCATCGGCGCCCTCGCGGCGCTCGTCGGCCGTGGTCGCGTCCGCCGGGTCGAGGTCGGCCTCATCGAGGTGGGGGTGACGTCGCTGATCAACGTGCTCGGCAACCACCTCGCCTCCGGCGCAGAGCCACGGCGGCACGGCAACGCGCACCCCAACATCGCGCCGTACCAGTCATTCACCGCTGCGGATGGGCACCTCGTCGTGGCGGTCGGCAACGACGCGCAGTTCGCCCGGCTGCTCGATGTCCTCGGTCTGGCCGATAGCCAGGGCCGCTTCGCGACGAACCCGCAGCGCCTGGCGGAGCGCGGCGAGCTCACGGGATGGCTCGGACGCGCGATCGAAGCCCGCGCGCGCGAAGAGCTGCTCGGGGCGCTGCTCGCCGCCGATGTTCCGGCCGGGCCGGTGAACACCGTTCCCGAGGCGCTCGCAGCCCTCGGAGACGGATGGACGAGCACGCTCGATGGCGTGGAGATGCCACCCAGCCCGATCAGGATCGACGGGGCCACAGGAGCGGCGCGCCTCCCGCCACCACGCCTGGGTGAGCACACGCCGGAGATCCTCGGAGCACGAGGGCCCGCTACACCGGAGCCTTGACGGAGGGTCCTAGACTTACGCCGCGGCCTGGGTACGAAGGTCCCAGCGAGAGCGCCACGTTTGGCCGCATGGGGGCTCAGCGGAGGAGGTTGACCCATGACCGCCATCCCGTCCAGCGTTGATCCGGCGCCGCCCCAGGACTCGTCTCCCGGACTCGCGTCAAACGCGATCGGCCTGACCGAGGTCCTGTTCCAATCCATCACCCACATGGCGCCTGCCGTGGCGACCGCGATCTCCATCGGCGCCGCGACGGCGTTCGCCGGCGGGATCACTCCGCTCTCGTTGGTGTTCGCCATGATCGCGGTGCTCTTCACGGCCTACTCGATGAGCGAGCTGGCGCGGCACCTCCCATCGGCCGGCGGGATGTACACGTACGTCGGGCGCGGCCTCGGCTCGTTCTTCGGCTGGATGGTCGCGTGGTCGTTCGCGTTCGCGGAGCCCTTGATCATGCCGATCCTTCTCGGCGGCTTCGGCTTCTACGGCGCGATCTTCCTGTCGACGTACCTCAACATCGAGTTCGAGATGGCCTGGATCGTCCTGGCGCTCGTCTGCGCGGCGCTCGTGTGGTTCCTGAACTATCGGGGCATCGCGCTCTCGACTCGGACGGGCGTCGCCCTCGGAGTCATCGAGATCGGGATCTTCCTGCTCATCTCGAGCCTTCTCATCATCAACGCCGAGGAGAACACGCTCAGCGTCTTCATCCCCGGCGACGACGGGGTGTTGCCGGCGTTCCAGGGGATGATCTTCTGCCTGCTGGCCTTCATCGGCTTCGAGGCAGCTGCGCCGCTCGGCGAGGAGACGGCAGAGCCGCGGAGCACGATCCCCAAGGCGGTGATCTGGTCGGCGGTCCTCGTCGGTCTGTTCTACGTGTTCAACATGTACGCCGCGACGGTGTACTTCGGCCCCGACAACATGACCGACTTCCTCGCCGCCAATGACGGCGATCCGTGGGGCGGCATGGCCACCGAGGTGATGGGCACGCTCGGCGGCCTGCTCGTGATCTTCGCCATCCTCAACAGCTGTGTCGCGAACGCAAACTCGAGCGCCACGGCGGCGACGAGGTCGCTGTTCGCCATGGGCAGAGCATCCCTGCTGCCGCGATTTTTCGCAGCGGTCAGTCCAGGGACCCGCGCCCCGGTCAACGCCGTCCACTTCCAGGCGGTGCTGGCGATCATCGTCGTCATCGCCCTGGGACTGGTGCTCACCGATGACCCGATCGAAGGGGCTCCGGGGCTGAATGTGTACATCTGGCTCGGGACGCTCGTCGGGCTCCTCTTCGCCTCGATCTACATCCTGGTCAACCTCGCGTGCATCGGCTACTTCCTGCGCGAAGGCCGCAGCGAGTTCAACCCGCTCAAGCACATCGTCGTGCCGATACTGGGCGTCATCGCCATGATCCCGGCCGTGCTGGCCGTCATCGGCGGCGTGACGATCCCGATCCTCGACATCGAGCTCGCGCCGTACGAGAACTCGCTGCGCTACACGGCGCCGGTCGTCGGGGTCTGGGTCCTGCTCGGCCTCGTCGTGTACTTCGTGCTCCGGGCACGGAACCCCGCCGCGCTCGATCGCGTGGACGACGTGTACGGTGGCGAGGATGCTCCGGCAGAGGAGACCGCCGCCTGACGATGCGGGCCGGCGGCGACGCCGGCCCGCTCCGCTAGTCGAAGAATCCCAGCGGGCAGTAGGCCGTGACCACGAAGTTCGGCACGTCCACGATCTCGCTGATGCGCAGGTCGATGGCGACGCTGGCCAGCAGGTATGCCTGCATCGGCTCGAGGCCGTGCTCGCGGCCGAGCCACTCGATCATGCGTCGCAGCGCGTCGCGGGCCGCCTCCATGAGGTCGGGGCCGATGCCGTCCGTCGCGTAGCGCGGCCCGTTGCGCAGCTCGGCGTGCGGGTCGGGTGCGGCGATGAACTCGGGGCCGGTCAGGTGGAGATCCTTGCGGACGGTGAGGCGCACGAGAGCCCGCATCGGCGTCTCGATCGCGGTTCCCGACACCTCGCCATCTCCCTGGGTGGCGTGGCCGTCGCCGATGGAGAACCGCGCTCCGGCGTGGAAGACGGGAAGGAACAGCGTCGATCCGGCGACGAGGTGGCGCGTGTCCATGTTGCCGCCGTGCAGGTCCGGCGGAATGGTGGAGAGCGGTCCCTTCTCGGGCGCCACGCCGAGCTCACCGCAGAACGGGGCAATCGGCAGGTGGATCCCCGGCCAGAATTCGACGGCGCCCTCGCTCGGCAGCCGGGTGATCTTCAGGAAGGCGTCCGGAAATTCGTCGGCCAGAAGGCCGAACCCTGGAATCGAGGCGGTCCAGCCCCAGTCGGCGGGGACGAAGTCGAGCAGGTCGACCTGGAGCGTGTCGCCGGGCTCTGCGCCCTCGACGGCGACGGGTCCCGTGACCTGATCGACCTGGTCGAAGACGAGCGTCTCGAGCGTCTCGGTGGTTGAGTCCGCGGTGATCTGGCCGTTCGACGCGTCGAGGCAATCGAATGCGACGACGTCCCCGGAGCCGACGGCGGCAACGGGCTCGATGGCGGGATCCCAGGCGAGGTGATTCTGGTCTCGCGAGATGCTGATGGACGCAGCTGGGAGCGTCATGGGTGGGTCACCTCTGATGCCTGCGCAAAGACCCAAAGAGACTGAAATGTTGGAGCGGGAGACGAGGATCGAACTCGCGACATGCAGCTTGGAAGGCTGCCGCTCTACCAACTGAGCTACTCCCGCACGCTGCCTGACGATATCTCATCCTCGACGGCGCCGTCGATTCACGTGCCGGCCAGGCGTTCCACCACGGAGTCCATCTCACCCACGGCGCCGACCATGATCGAGGTGATCCCGAGGTCGTCACGGAGTCGCGTGAACTTCGCGACGAAGTCATCCTCGGTGCCGATGAAGATGTGCGGCGAGTCGAGCAGCTCCTCGGCTGGAACCGCGAAGCCAATTCGCTCCTCGAGCCGCGCTGCGACGTCCGCTGCCTCGCGGAGGGGTGCGTCGGTGATGCTGATGCCGGTCATCGAGGGGTAGACGTTCAGCTCGATCGACTCGAACCGGTCACCGGCTGCCTCCCGCACCCATCCGATCTTCTCGCGCGTCCCCTCGAAGGTGATCGAGCTCGGATCCGGGCCGCCACGCGGCGAGATGCGCGGCGCCACGCCCACAATCTGGGCCTCGCGTCCGGCCAGCTCGAGCGTGCGCCGCCCTCCACCTCCGATCATGAACGGTGGGTGTGGTCGCTGCATGGGCTTTGGCTGAGCGTCGTAGTCCGTGATCGTGTAGTGCGTCCCGGTGAAGTTGAACGGGCCCTCGGCGAAGCAGCCCTTGAGGACGGCGACGGCCTCGGCCAGCCGCGCCTGGCGGACCGGCGTCGGATCGAAGGCCAGCCCGATCGCCGCATACTCGGCATGGTTCCACCCGGCGCCGATCGCCACGTCCAGCCGTCCCTCGGAAAGCACGTCGAGGCTTGCGAGGTCCTGGGCGAGGACCGCGGGATGGCGAAGGTCGTTATTGAGCACGAACGCGCCGATGCGCAGCCGATCCGAAACGGCCGCGATCGCGGCCATGGCCGCGATCGGCGACAGCTGCTGGATCAGGTGGTCGGGGATGACGAGGGTGTCGATCCCGATAGCCTCCGCGCGTCGAACCGTCTCGGTCAGCTCGCGAATCGTGGCGATCTCTCGCGCGTCGGCGAGGAATCGGAACGGGCGTTGGCTCACTCCGCGTCCACGCTCGAGGGCTGCGCGACAGGCTCGTTCGCCTGGCCGTTCGATCCTTCGGCACGCTGCGGCGAGAGCGGCGCGCTTCGCTGCGACGGATGCCCTTCCTCTGCGCCGATGACGTGCATGACCGCGTTGATGAGCGCCAGGTGGGTGAACGCCTGCGGGAAATTCCCGAGGTGGCGGCCGGTCCCCGGATCGAGCTCCTCCCCGTAGAGGCCGAGCGAGCTGGCGTACGACAGGAGCTTCTCGCACAGCCTCCGCGATCGCGCCACCTCGCCGATCTCGCACAGTGCCGAGACGAGCCAGAACGAGCAGATCGTGAACGTGCCCTCTTCGCCGGACAGGCCGTCGTCGGTCTCGTCGGTGCGATAGCGCAGGACGAGCCCGTCGGTGGTCAGCTCGTCCGCGATGGCCAGGACCGTGCGCCGGATCCGATCGTCCTCCGGAGGCAGGAATCGGACGAGCGGCATGAGAAGCGCGGAGGCGTCCAGCGCCTTGGTGTCGTAGTGCTGGACGAATACGCCCCGCTCATCGACGCCGTTGGCGCACACGTCGGCGTGGATCTCGTCGGCCGCCGCCTGCCAGCGCTTCGCGAGCTCCGGCTCCTCGCGCAGGCGGGCCAGTCGCGCACCGCGATCCGCGGCGACCCAGCACATGACCTTCGAGCTGGTGAAGTGCTTCGGCTCTCCGCGCACCTCCCAGATTCCGCGGTCCGGCTCACGCCAATGCTCGATCGCCGCCTCCACCTGGCGCACCAGGATCGGCCAGATGCGCTCGTCGAGGTGGTCCCGCGACTTCGTGTGCAGGTACACCGAGTCGAGCACGGCACCCCACATGTCGTGCTGACGCTGGCCGTAGGCGCCGTTGCCGATGCGGACCGGCCGGGCGCCCTCGTAGCCCGAGAGGCGTTCGAGGGTGCGTTCGGGTAGCGCTCGCTCGCCGTCCACGCCGTACATGATCTGCAGCTCTTCGTCGCGCTCGGCGACGTCGGCGATGAAGTACAGGTAGTCGCTCGCCTCCCACGCGAAGCCGAGCGTGTAGAGCGCCCACAGCGCGAACGTCGAGTCGCGGATCCAGGTGTAGCGGTAGTCCCAGTTGCGCTCGCCGCCCGGCGTCTCGGGCAGCGACGTGGTGGCGGCCGCCACGATCGCGCCACTCGGCGCGTAGGTGAGGCCCTTGAGGGTCAGTGCCGATCGCTCCAGGTGCGAGCGCCACGGATGGTCGGGGAAGTCGCCCCGCGCCATCCAGTGCTGCCAATGGTGCGCGGTCCACACCAGGCGCTTGTAGGCCTCGTCGGTCGTCCGAGGAGCTTCGGCACCGTTCCAGGCGAGCGCGACGAAGCGGGAGTCGCCCTCCTTGAGCAGCGTTCGCGCGGCGACCCGCGGACCTTCGATCCCGAGGTTGATGTCGCTGGTGAGGACCAGCTCGACCTCGCTCTCATCGGTCGCGCAGCGCGCCTGGCGGTAGCCGTCCTCGGTGTACGACCACGCCCCGAGATGGTGCCCGTAGTCGAAGGCCGGCTCGCAGTTGAGGACGAGCTGCATCTCCCCGTTCACGCAGCGCACCATCCGCAGCAGGATGTGGCTCGTGTCATAGTCGGTCGGCGGGCGGCGCTGGATCTTCGAGCGGGTGTCGGTGCTGCGCCACGGTCCCATGAGGAGCACGTCGCGCACGATGATCCAGCCGCTCGGCGAGCCCCAGCTGGTCTCGAGCACCATGGTTCCCGGCAGGTAGCGACGGGCCGCCGGCACCGCGATGTCGGACGGTCCGAAGCGGAACCCGCCCGCGTCGCGATCGAGGATCGAGCCGAACACGCTCGGCGAATCGATGCGGGGCAGACAGAGCCACTCGACGTTCCCGCTCGGGGCGATCAGGGCCGTCGTCTCGCAATCGGAGAGGAAGCCGTACTCACCGATGGGCGGGAACGGCGACGAGCCGAACCGCAGGTCCGAGCCGTGCGGGATCGGCATCCCGGGATGCCCGTTCGTGCTCGTCAATGGCTCACCTCCCGTCAGCGGGGCGACAGTCTCACACGTTCGGCGCCCATCGCCAACCCCGGCCCGAGGCTAGAGGTCGGCGTCCTGGGTGTTGCAGTCGCTCGCCGAGCCACTGTTGTAGCCGGTGACGAACCACTCCTGGCGCTGCGCTGAGGAACCGTGGGTCCATGTCTCCGGGTTCACCTGGCCGGTCGTCTGCTCCTGGATGCGGTCGTCGCCGATGACCGAGGCAGCGTCCAGAGCCTGGTTGACCTGCTCCTGGGTGAGCGGCTCCAGGAAGCCGGTCTCGACCGCGTTGGCGGCCCACACGCCGGCGAAGCAGTCCGCCTGGAGCTCGACGCGGACCGCGCCACCCTCCGCACCCGCGTCACGACCAGCGTCGAGGAGGCCGAGCAGGTTCTGGGCGTGGTGGCCATATTCGTGCGCCAGCACGTACATCTCCGCGAACGGACCTCCCTCGGCCCCAAACCGTGTCTCGAGCTCGCTGTAGAAATCGAGGTCGATGTAGACCCGCTGGTCGAGCGGGCAGTAGAACGGGCCGACGGCGCTGGTGGCGCTGCCGCAGGCCGTGCTCACCGATCCGGTGAAGAGCACGGTCGTCGCCGGGGTGTATTCCTGGTCAGATTCGGCGAACGCGTCCGACCAGTGCGCCTGAAGGCTGTTCACCGTGCCGACGATGCGGCAGTCCTGGCGCTCGTTGGCATCGGCGCCGGTGCGGCACTCGTCCGTGGCCTGGCTGCCGACTGGCCCCTCGGGCGCCGCGCCGGGCAGCGCGCCGAGCCCCAGGTCGCCGAGGTTGCCGCCGTTGAGCAGGAGGATCGCGACCACGATGATCGTGCCGATCGTGCCAAGCCCACCGCCCACGGCCAGGCCGCCGCGGTTGATGCGGCGCCCGCCGCGTCGATCCTGGACCTGTCCCGGGTCGAGGTCCACATCCGGTCGAAATGTCATCTGCCTGCGCTCTCCCGTACCGTGAGCCGTCGGTTGGCTGCTTGGCGGCTCACCGAGTCACCATAGCGTCTGGCGTGCCAGCCTCAGGTGGGGGCCAGTCGCTCAGCCAGCCAGCCGATGGCCTCGGGATAGCGCCACGTGATCCCGGCGTGCGTGCCCTCGAAGAGCTCGAACCGCACCACCGGCTCGCTCACTCCGATCGACTCGAGCGCCGCGCGGAACGCCTCGGCGCCGAGGTCGAGGTAGTACTCGTCGCTGCGCCCGGCGTCGATCCAGATCGCGCGCAGCCCGCGGAGCGCATCGGCACAGGCCTCCGCCATGCGGACGGGGTCCCACGCCAGCCACCGGTCCCACACCTCGGGGAGGAGCTCGCCGGTGCCGGGGTCGAACGGCAGGCGCACGGTGCCGTCTGCATCGGTCGAGTAGCAGGCGGCCATGCACCACGAGTTCAGGAGCACGCCATCGGCCTTCTTCGACCGGCCCGGACGGGATCTGAGGTCGGCCCAGAAGGCGTCGTAGGATCCGTCGTATCCGTCGCGCAGGGCGCGGGCAACCTCGCGGAACTCTGGCAGGTAGCACGCCTCGAAGAGCGCATCGCCGGCGTGCGTCGCCAGGCCGCCGAACAGGTCGGGGCGCAGCATGGGCGTGATCATGGCGCCGTAGCCGCCGCTGCTCTTGCCGGCGATGCCGCGGTGCTCCTTCGCGGTCAGCGTCCGGTACTGCGCGTCGACGAAGGGGACGATCTCGTCGCAGAGGTAGGTGTGATAGCGGCCCGTGCCCGGCGAGTCGACGAACTGCGAGCCACCCAGGCTCGTCCACGCGTCGACGTACACGACGATCCCCCGAGCGGCGTCGTTCGCGCTGAACCAGGCATCGACCGATTCGAGCACCGTAGGCGCGCCGAAGCTCCGATTGCGCCACATGTCGAGCTGCCCGGTGAGGCCCTGGATCAGGTAGACCGAGGGATAGCGGCGCTCGGGATCGGCATCGTAGCCGGGCGGGGTGTAGACATAGAGCGGGCGTCGGTGCGGGTCGCCGAGCGCGTTGCCGGTGAGGGCCTCGCTGTCGATCACGTGCTCGTCGAGGCGGCCGGCCCATTCGTGGCCCCACGGAGGTGACAGCTCGCTCATGTCACGCCGTCTCGCCACGGAGCTCCACGTTCCCGAGCCGGCGCACGGCCACCAGCGCCGCCAGCGCCGTGATCACGGCACCCAGCACGAGGGCATTGGCAAGCTCGAGCTCGGCGACCCCGGCCGCCCCGGTCCCACCCAGCGCCTCGGCCACGGCCAGGGTGTGCTGGCGGATGCTGAGCGCGCGCGTGCCCGCGAACAGGGCGGCGACGAACCCTTCCCAGACGACCACGTAGGCCAGGCCGATGATCAGGGCCCGGGTCGTGACGATCGAGAGCGCCACGAACACCGAGGTGTACTCCAGCGCCCCGAAGACCGATGCGACCGCGAATCCGAGCGCAAGCTGGACGTCACCGTGGCCGATGATTCCGGCCACGAAGATCGCCGGCGTAACGAGCAGCGAGGTGATCAGCCACGCCACCAGCCACTTGACGATGGCGATGCGCCAGCGCGGCACAGGCCGGGCGAGCAGGTAGACGATGGTGCCGTCCTCGAGTTCGGACCCGAGGGCCGACGTGCCCACGATGACCGCCACGAGCGGCAGCAGCACCCCGATCCCGAAGTCCGCCAGCAGCCGCACCGTCACCTCCAGCGACTCGCTGGCACTCGGCGAGCCGAGCTGGTAGACCACGGCCACGAACACCAGCATGACGCCGAGCAGGCCGAGCAGCAGAATGCGCCGGCGGTTCAGCAAGGCCCGGAGCGTGATCGAGACGAGCGCGGAGGTCATCGGCGCACGAGGTAGCTGAACACCGACTCGAGCGACTCGTCGGCCGGACGCAGCTCGAGGAGCGAGACTCCCGCGCGCTGGGCCGCCGGAGCGATGGCTGCGGTGAGCGCGCCGTGATCGCCGGTTCGCACCGTCAGGACGCCGTCGCGCAGCTCGACCGACTCGATCGCCTCGGTGGCGAGCAGCTCGCGCGCCAGCCGGCGGTCGTCGCTGGAGCGGAGCGTGAAGCTGTGCGGGCGGTCGGTCATGAGGCGGCGAATGCGGCGGAAGTCGCCCGACGCTGCCAGGCGCCCGGCCACCACCACCAGGACGCGGTCGCTGAGGCGCTCGACCTCCTCGAGGATGTGGCTCGAGAACAGGATCGTTCGACCCTCCTCGGCCATCCCGCGCAGGAGGTCCATCATGTGCAGCCGCTGGCGCGGATCCATCCCGTTGAAGGGCTCGTCGAGGATGAGGACGGGCGGGTCGTGGACCAGGGCGGCGGCCACCTTCGCGCGTTGGCGCATGCCCTTCGAGTAGCCGCCGATCGAGCGGTCGGCGGCATCGGCAAGGTCGACGATGGAAATTGCGCGCTCGGTGGCCGCGGCCGGGTCGGGCACACCCTGGAGCCGGGCAGACGAGTTGACGAACTGTCGCGCGGTGAGGAACGAGTAGACCGCCTCGCGCTCGGGGACGAAGCCGACGGTGCGATACAGCTCGGGATGGTGCCACGTCGGCGTCTCGTCGAGCCTGACCGTCCCGGAGTTGGGTGCCAGGAAGCCGGCCATCATGTGGAGCAGGGTCGTCTTGCCGGCGCCGTTCGGCCCCAGCAGGCCGGTGATGCCGGGCCCGACGTCGAACGTCACGTCGTTGACGGCGACGACGTTGCCATACCAGCGCGAGACCGACTCCAGGCGCAGGGTGCTCACGTCGAGATCCGCCGGTAGCGAACGACGAGGATCACGATGCAGACCGCGGTGAGCAGCGCGGTCGCCGCTCCATACGTCCATAGCGGCGCGCCGGAGGTCTGCACGGGCGACTCCGCCACGCTGCCGCCGAACAGCCACTCGCGCGTTCCATCGAGGATCGTGAGCGGGTTCGTGAACGGCGCGATGTCGGCGAGCGTGTCGCCCGTCACGGAGAAGACGCCGCTCACCACGCCGCCCACGAGGAAGATCGCCAGGACCGCCCCCGCCGCGTAGGCCCGTCGGCCGGCCAGCGAGCTCACGGTGATGCCGATCACCGCCAGCACCACGGCATGCAGCACGCCGTTGCCCACGATTCCCGGCAGCGCGCTCGCCTCGTCGCCGAGCGCGGCGACCACGTCCTCGGCGGCGAGCACGCGACCGAGGAACAGGAGCAGGACGGGCAAGAGAGTGAGAGCCAGGAGGCCCACCGAGAGGGCCGCGAGCTTGGCGAGGACGTAGTCCGCGCGGCTCATCGGCCGGCTGAAGTACAGGGGCAGCACGCGATGGCGGATGTCGTTGACGACGAGCTCGGGCGCCTGGGCGGCGACGAAGATCGGCAAGAGCGCGCCAACGTCCCACAGGTATCGCTCATAGGTCGTGACCTCGAGAATCTCGCCGGCCAGGACCCGGACCGCGATGGCGACGAAGGCCGGCAACGCGGCGAGGATGACCGCGCCCCACGGGATGATCTTCGCCCGCCCGCTGCGGCCCAGCCCGAAGACCGCGCGCAGGCCGGCCGCGATGACGGACGTGACCGCCGCACGCCGGCCCAGGCGGGGACCGTCGTAGTGGCGGTAGCCGATGTCGTAGATCGTGCCGGTGGTGGCCTCAGGCGACGCGCTCATCGGTCCCTCCGGCCGCGTCTCCCCTGAAGAGGTCCTCGAGCTGATGCCGCCGATGCTCGATGCGCACCAGGGACATGCCCAGCGCCACAGCCTCGTCGCGGACGGCGTCGTACACCGCGTATTCGCCGTCGCCCGCGACCGCTGTATCGAGGTCGATGATGATGTTGCGACCGAACGCTCGCGCACCGAATCCACGCGTCACGAGCCGATCGGCGAGCGGCGCGCTCTCGTCCTCGGTCTCGACCACGAGCTGGCCGGTGCGCTCGGTGAAGCTCGCCAACGGGGCGGTGCGCAGGAGCCGGCCGGCGTCGATGGCGATGAGCCAGCCGGCGATGCGCTCGATCTCGCCCAGCAGGTGGCTTGCAACGATGGTCGTGATCCCGAAGTCGCGCCCGATCCGCTCGATGAGCGCGAGCATCTCGTCGCGTCCGGCGGGGTCGAGGCCGTTCGTCGGCTCGTCCAGGAACAGGATCGATGGGTCGTGGACGAGCGCCTGCGCCAGCTTCACGCGCTGCTTCATCCCGGTCGAGTACCCGCCGATCTGGCGGTACCGCTCCTCGTAGAGGCCGACGTGACGCAGGACGTCGGCCGTCCGCTCCCGCGCCGCTCCGGCGGGCAGGCCCGACACGCGGGCCATGTGGCTGACGAACTCCGTCGCGGACACGTCGGGTGGCAGGCAGTCGTGCTCGGGCATGTACCCGACCAGCTCGCGGATGCGAGAGCCCTGCGTCGCGGTGTCGAGATCCAGGACGGTGGCCGTGCCGTCGCTCTGTGGCAGCAGGCCGAGCAGGATCTTGATGAGGGTGCTCTTGCCCGCACCATTGGCACCGACGAGGCCGATGACGCCGTCGCCGATCTCGACGCTCAGCCCGTCGAGCGCGGTGACGCCGCCGGGATAGCGCTTGGTGAGGCCCTGGGTGCTGATGAGGGGACCGGGCATGCGTCCCCCAGTCTACCGGCGCTACATGGTCGGGACGTGCCCAGGGTCGAGGTACGTCGACGGGCTCTCGTCGAAGTCGAGCTTGCAGCCGCGGCCGCAGAACAGGTACGTCTGGCCGTCGTGCTCGCTCACGAGGCCCTGCGCCTCGGCGATCTCACGGTTCACGTCCATTCCGCACACCGGGTCCTTCGAGGTCGCCTCCGTTCGAGGCTCGTTCATCTCATCCTCCCTTGCTCAGTTGGGGCTGCTCGGCCCGAAACCCGCGGAGCCGCAGCGAGTTGGCCACGACGCTGACGCTCGACAGGGCCATCGCGCCGGCGGCAAGGGCAGGTGAGAGCAGGATGCCCGCCACCGGCCACAGGATGCCCGCGGCCACGGGAATGAGCAGCACGTTGTAGCCGAACGCCCATCCCAGGTTCTGGCGGATGGTCCGCATCGTCGCTCGCGAAAGACGGACGGCGGTCGGGACGCCCTCGAGCGAACCGCCGACGAGCGTGACGTCGGAGGCCTCGAGCGCCACGTCGGCGCCCGTGCCGATGGCGATGCCCAGGTCCGCCTGCGCCAGGGCCGGGGCGTCGTTGATGCCGTCACCAACCATGGCGACCAGCGCGCCGGCAGCCTGGAGATCGGCAACCTTCGCCGCCTTGTCGCCTGGCAGCACCTCAGCCAGGATCCGCTCGGCGCCGATGCCGACCTGCGACCCGATCGCCGCGGCCACCTCGCGACGGTCGCCGGTGATCATCCATACGTCGAGCCCCGTTGCGCGCAGACGGATGATCGCCTCGGCCGCGTCCGGCTTGACGGTGTCGGCCAGGCCGATGAGCCCGAGGAGTGCACCATCACGCGCCACCCATACCGGCGACGCGTCGCCGGCCTCGAGGCCCCCGGCAGAGATGCCCGCATCGGCGAGGAAGCCGGCGGAGCCGGCCAGGACGGTCGATCCGCCGACCGAGGCGGTCACGCCGCGCCCGGGAAGCGCCGCGAACTCGGTCGCTTCCGGAGCCTCGACGCCGAGCGCTTCCGCATGGCGGACGATCGCCTCCGCGAGCGGATGCTCGCTGCCGCGCTCGGCCGCCGCCGCCGCCGTGAGCAGGTCGCGCTCGCTGACCCCGGCCGCCAGCTCGATGCGGACGACGGACGGCTCACCGCGGGTGATCGTGCCGGTCTTGTCCAGCACCACGGCGGTGATGCCCTCGGCCTGCTCCAGCGCCGCGCCGTCGCGGATGAGGATCCCGTGCTCGGCGCCCGTGCCCGAGCCGACCATGATCGCGGTGGGCGTGGCCAGGCCCATGGCGCACGGGCAGGCGATGATCAGGACGGCGATCGCTGTCGAGAGCGCGAACGGCAGGCGCGGCTCGGGCCCGAGGAGCATCCAGGCCCCGAACGTGGTTGCCGCGACGATCAGCACGGCCGGCACGAACCAGCCGGTGACCCGGTCGGCGACGCGCTGGATCGGAGCCTTCGAGCCCTGCGCCCGTTCGACGAGCGTCACGATCTGCGACAGGGCCGTGTCTCGCCCGACGCGCTCCGCGCGCATCACGAACGACCCCGAAGCATTCATGCTGGCGCCGATGACCCGATCGCCCGCCGTCTTCTCGACCGGCAGCGACTCGCCGGTGATCATCGACTCGTCCACGGCCGACGAGCCGTCGATGAGCACCCCGTCCACGGGCACCCGGTCACCGGGGCGGACTCGCACGAGGTCGCCGACAGCGACCTGGTCGAGCGGGATCTCGCGCTCGCCGCCCTCGCGGAGCACGCGGGCGGTCGTCGGTCGGAGCCGCAGGAGGGCCTTCACCGCTCCCGCAGCGCGGCTCTTGGCGCGCGACTCGAGCCAGCGCCCGATGAGAACGAGCCCGATGATGACGGCCGCCGTGTCGAAGTAGGTCTCGTGGCCGAGTCCGGTGGCCATCACCGTCTCCGGCAGGAGCGTGACGACGACCGAGTACGTATAGGCCGCCATGGTGCCGAGGGCGACCAGCGTGTCCATCGTCGCGTCGCCGTGGCGGGCCGCCCGTATCGCCGCGGTGAGGAAGCGGCGTCCGAAGACGAACTGGACGATCGTGGCCGGGATGAGGAACCAGCGGTTGACGTCAATCATCGGCCATGGCACGCCGCCCGGCCAGAACGTGATCACCATCATCGCGCCGGCGACGGCGAGAGAGGCGAGCGCCTGGATCAGCAGCTCTCGCTGCTGGGCGGCGTAGGTCGCGTCGTCGGCATCCGTCACGTCCGCGGCCTGCGATGGCTCGGCCGCGACGTCGTATCCGGCGGCCTCGATGGCGGCCACGATCCCGCCGCGGTCGATCCGCACCGGATCGAAGCGCACCGTCGCGCGCTCGGTGGCGAGATTGACGGTCGCCTCCGAAACGCCATCGGCGCGGTTGAGGAACCTTTCGATGCGGTTCACGCAGCTCGCGCAGGTCATGCCGATGACGGGCAGCGTCAGCTCGTCTGACGTCGTCGGGGGGTTGGTCGCGGTCGTGGTCACGGCACGTTCTAGGATACTACAGGGGAGTATCCGGATCGACCGCCCGACGGGGTACGCTGCCTCGGTGCGCGCGCTCATCCTGACCAACGAGTTTCCTCCGGAGATCTACGGCGGAGCGGGCGTGCACGTGGATGAGCTGACGCGCCACCTGCGATCCCTGATCGAGCTCGACGTGCGGACCTTTGGCACGGCCACCGGCCAAGTGGAAGGCTGGCGCCTTCGCGGGTACCCACCGGAGCACGCGCTCGAGGCGGCTGACGAGCGGCTGCGGCCGGTGCTGGCCGCGCTGTCACGGGACGTCGCCATGGTGGCGGATCCGGTCGATGCCGAAGTCGCCCATGTCCACACGTGGTACACGCACCTCGCGGGCCTCCTCGTGCGGCTGGCGTACGGCATCCCGCTCGTGCTCACCGTCCACTCCCTCGAGCCGTTGCGTCCGTGGAAGCGCGAGCAGCTCGGCGGGGGATATGACGTGTCCGCCTGGGTCGAACGCACCGCGATCGAGTCGGCCGATGCCGTCATCGCGGTCAGCCAGGGAACTCGCGACGACGTCATGCGCCTGTTCGACGTCGCGCCGGAGCGCGTCCACGTGATCCACAACGGCATCGATCCGGACTTCTACCGACCCGACCCCGCGACCGATGCGCTCGAGCGTCGGGGCGTGGACGCATCGGTGCCGTACGTGCTCTTCGTGGGTCGCATCACCCGGCAGAAGGGCATCGTCCACCTGGCGCGGGCGATTCGCCACCTGGATCCGGGCATCGGCGTGGTGCTGTGCGCCGGTCAGCCCGACACGCCGGAGATCGGCCGCGAGATGGCCGATGCGGTCGCCGCCGCACAGGCGGAGCGGCCGAACGTGGTCTGGATCGGTGAGATGGTGTCGCGCGAGGAGGTGCGACAGCTGTACTCGCACGCATCGGTCTTCTGCTGCCCGTCGGTCTACGAGCCGTTCGGGATCATCAACCTCGAGGCGGCCGCCTGCGAGACGCCCGTCGTGGCCACCGCGGTGGGAGGCATTCCGGAGGTCGTCGTGGACGGGGAGACAGGGCTGCTCGTGCCGGTCGACCTCCGCGTCGACGACCCGATGCTGCCCGTCGATCCGGACCGGTTCGAGCTCAACCTCGCCGGAGCCATCAACAGGCTGATGGCCGATCCGTCGGCGCGTGAGGCCATGGGCCGGGCCGCCCGGCGGCGTGCGGTCGAGTCATTCGGCTGGGATGCCATCGCCCGCCAGACCGTCGAGCTGTATCGGTCGCTCGTCGGGTAGCATCTGCCACCCATGACGCAACCATCGGCCGCGAACGGCGCGATCATCCATGTCCGCGACCTGCGCAAGAACTACGGGTCGCTCACGGCCGTCGACGGTGTCAGCTTCGATGTCGGCGAGGGCGAGGTCTTCGGCATCCTCGGGCCGAACGGCGCCGGTAAGACGACGACGCTGGAGATGATCGAGGGAATGCGGCCGATCGACTCGGGATCGGCCGTGGTCGATGGGATCGACGTCAGCGCCGACCCGCGTGAGGTGAAGCGGCGCATCGGCATCCAGCTCCAGGCATCCGCCTTCTTCGACGAGCTCAACCTCGTCGAGCTCCTCGACCTGTTCGGCCGCATGTACGGCCGCGAGACCGACCCGATGGCGCTGCTGGCCGATGTCGAGCTGACCGAGAAGGCGAAGAGCCAGGTACGGACGCTGTCCGGTGGGCAGAAGCAGCGCTTCAGCATCGCATCGGCGCTGGTCAACGACCCGCGGGTCCTGTTCCTGGACGAGCCGACCACCGGCCTCGATCCGCAGGCGCGGCGGCACCTGTGGGGCCTCGTGCGCACCATCCGCGAACGGGGACACACGGTCGTGCTGACGACGCACTACATGGAGGAGGCCGAGGAGCTGTGCGACCGCGTCGCCATCATGGACGCCGGGCGCATCATCGCGCTCGACTCGCCCCAGGCGCTCGTGGACCAGCTCATCGGCCGCGGCTTCACCAAGGAGCGGGTGGAGCGGCTGGCGAACCTCGAGGACGTCTTCATCGATCTGACCGGCCACGACCTGCGGGAGGGTGACTGATGGCCGTCCGGCTGCGCCTGTGGTGGGCGCTCTTCGTGGCCAGCGTGAAGATGTTCATCCGCAACCGCGCCGCGCTGTTCTTCAGCCTCTTCCTGCCGCTGGTGATCATGCTCATCTTCGGCGTCCTCAACTTCGAGGGCTCGACCACCATCGATCTCGGCGTGGTCGACGAGGCCGGCACCGACGCGAGCGCCGCCTTCATCGACGAGCTCGGCGAGTTCGAGTACCTCGTCATCACCGAGGGCTCGCGCGACGACGAGCTGGCTGCGCTCGAGGAGGGCGACCGCGACTTCGTCCTCGTCATCCCGCCGGACTTTGAGGCAGCGCTCGGTGGCGAAACCGGCCTGATCGCCTACGGCGGCACAGCCGATCCGGCGCAGGCGCAGGTGGCCCAGGGCCTTCTCCAGCAGGCCGTGGGCACCGCGATGGTCGCGAGTCTCCGGCGTCTCATCGCCAGATGCACCGGCTCTCGGTCCGCCGGTCACGTTCGAGTCGGTCGAGTCGCGCGACCTCGGCTACATCGACTTCCTGGTGCCCGGCATCATCGGCATGACCGTCATGCAGCTCGGCATCTTCGGCGTCGCCTTCGGGTTCGTACAGCTCAAGCGGACCGGCGCCCTTCGGCGTCTCTTCGCCACGCCCACCTCGCCGGGATACTTCCTCTCGGCGCAGGTCACGAGCCGAGTGGTCCTCGGCTACCTCCAGGTCGCGATC
Organism: uncultured Chloroflexia bacterium; assembly: GCA_963828485.1. Taxonomy (GTDB): domain Bacteria; phylum Chloroflexota; class Limnocylindria; order QHBO01; family QHBO01; genus JACDBZ01. The sequence continues at coordinate 179,642 of CAWHEV010000009.1, read as the reverse complement.
CTGACGGCCATCGGCATCTGGTTCGGCCTCCAGATGTTCGGCTCGTGGTTCGTGCTCGCGGTCGTCGTGGGGCTGGCCCTGATCATCTTCCTGGCCATGGGCTTCGGCGTCGCCGGGCTGGGCCAAGAACGAGGATCAGGCGGCTCCGGTGGCGAACCTCATCAGCCTGCCGATGATGTTCCTCTCCGGTGTCTTCTTCCCGCGCGACGCCATGCCCGAAGCCCTCCAGACGATCACGGCATTCCTGCCCCTCACCTACGTGACCGAGGCGCTGCGTGGGGTGATGAACAACGGATCGAGCCTGGCCGATCTCGGCCCGCAGATGCTTGGCATGGCCGTCTGGGCCGTGATCACGTTCCTGATCGCGGTGCGGCTCTTCTCGTGGGAGTGATACGCCCGGTCGACTGGATCCTTCGCGCCGAGTCGCTTGCCATCTTCGTTGCCGGGATCGTCGTGTACCTCCAGCTGAATGGGAATCCGCTCTGGCTGCTGCCCCTGCTGCTCGTGCCCGACGTCTCGATGGTCGGCTACCTCGGTGGTCCGCGCCTGGGAGCGATGACCTACAACCTGGCGCACAACCTGGTCACCGCGCTCGCGTTGCTGGGCATCGGCTGGTTCGCGGCGATCGCACCGCTGGCCCTTGCCGGGGCGATCCTGGCGGCCCACGTGGGCATGGACCGCACCCTCGGCTACGGTCTGAAGCTGCCGACCGACTTCAAGGACACCCACCTCGGGCGCATCGGCCGATAATGGGCCGATGCACTCGCACCCGGCCCCGATCACGCGCCGGCGACTGCTCCAGCTCGGCGCCGCAGCCTCCGCGGTCGGCCTGGCCGCCTGCGCCGAGGCGCTCCCGTCCCTGACGCCCCGGGCCTCGTTCGCGCCGTCCTCACCGGCGTCGCCCCCGTCGACGGCAACCCCCTCACCATCGCCGACCCCGGTGCCGACGGCGACGCCCGCGCCGGCCACCGGACGCACCTGGTATCGCGACGGCGCCCTGGCCGATGGCCGCTCGGCAACCCTGCGGCACAACGTCAGCATCCTCGTTGACGAGGGGGTGATCGCGTGGATCCGACCGACTGGCGGCGAGGAGGACACGTCTGGCGCCACGATGATCGACTGTGCTGGCGCCACCTTCGTGCCGGGCATGGTCGACTGCCACAGCCACGTGACCGGGCCAGGCGGGGCGAACTGGATCGCCCGATTCAACGATGCACCGGAGGCGCTCGTGGCGGCAGCCGAGCACAACGCGGGCATCGGGCTCGCGGCCGGCGTGCGATGGATGCGCGACGTCGGGTCACCGATCGGCGCGGACCCCGTGGACGGGCAGGAGCGGGCGCTGGCGCTGGGCGTGCGCGACCGATGGGCGGGGCGGCGCGACCGACCCTACCTGCGGGCCGCGGGCACCTGGCTGTTCAAGAGCGGCGTGGCGCCGATGAACGGCGCGATCGAGGCGGCGAACGCCGATGAGCTGCTGGGCGCGGCGATCGGCCAGCTCGACGCCGGCGCCGATCTCGTGAAGCTCTACATGGACGGGCCCGACGTCAACGTCTCGCCCTGGACGGCGGATGAGGTTGCGCGGGTCGTCAACGCCGTCCACGAGCGCGGCGCGCGGGTGGCCGCGCACTCGGGCCGGCTCAACGGCGCCCGCGAGGCGGTCGCTCGGTGGCGTCGATTCGATCGAGCACGGCTTCGACCTCGACGCGTCCGTGGCCGCCGAGATGGTGAGCCGTGGCGTGACCCTGGTGAGCACGCTGGCCGTCATGCGCTCCTGGCTCACGTTCGCCTCGACCACCACCATCGGGACGTTCGCGGGCCCCAACGGAAGGTCGACCTACCAGGCGCGCCTCGAGCAGGGAGAGGCATCGGTCCGCGTCGCGCGCGATGCAGGTGTCGCGATCGCGACCGGCAGCGACTTCGGCGGTGGGTCGCTGCGGGCCAACCAGCTGGCGTGGGAGGTGACGAGCCTGGTGTCCGCCGGGCTCGAGCCGGCCGATGCGCTGGCCGCGGCCACGTGGCGGGGCGGCGAGCTGCTCGGGGAGGCGGAGGCGGGCGTCATCCGCGAGGGTGGCCCGGCCGACTTCTTCCTGGTGCACGGCGATCCGCTCTCGGATCCCGAGTCGCTGTGGCGGGTGTGGCGGACGAGCTGGGACGTCGCCGAGGCGTGACAGCCACGTTTCGCCTGCCGGACGGGCTGGAGACGCCGGCCGTCGTGATCGACCTCGACGTCGTCGAGCGCAACATCGCGGCCATGGCCTCGGCGATGGCCGAGCTCGGTGTCGCGCTCCGACCGCACGCCAAGACGCACAAGAGCGTGAGCCTGGCTCGGCTGCAGATCGAGGCCGGTGCGACCGGGATCACGGTCGGCACGCTGGGGGAGGCCGAGGTGATGGCCGATGCTGGCATCGACGACCTGTTCGTCGCGTACCCGGTGTGGGCGGCCGGTCCGAAGGCCGCGCGAGTGCGTCTGCTCCACGAACGAGCCCGCATCCGAGTCGGCATCGACTCGCCGGGCGGCGCCGCGGCCCTCGCGGCCGCGGTTCGGGGCTCGGCGCGGCCGCTCCCGGTGCTCGTCGAGGTCGACAGCGGCCTGCATCGGTCGGGCGTGACCGGCGCCGACGACACGGCGCGCGTCGCCGCGGCTGCGCGCGAAGCGGGGCTGGCCGTCATCGGCGCCTTCACGCACGGCGGTCATGGCTATGGGTCCCCTGAGATGGCCCGTGCGGCGGCCGCAGACGAGGTCCAGGCCCTGGCCCTGGCCGGCGAAGCGCTCGAGGCCGCGGGCTTCGAGGTGCGCGAGCTGAGCGCCGGGTCGACCCCGACCGCCCTCCTCTCGGCCGCCGACGGCGTCACCGAGGAACGGCCCGGGACCTACGTGTTCGGCGACCGCCTGCAGCTGGCCCTGGGGAGCGCGGAGGCCGATTCGATCGGCCTGGTCGTCGCCGCGACGGTGGTCAGCGCGTCGGCCGGTTCGATCGTCATCGATGCCGGTGCCAAGGTGCTGGCTCGCGAGCCGTCACCGCTGCTCGAAGGGCTCGCCGCGATCCCAGAGCTCGGCGGCGCGACCGTCGACCGGGCGTACGACTACCACGGAGTCGTCTCGGTGCCGGAGGGCGTGGCGACGCCGTCCGTTGGCTCGGTGGTCGCCGTGGTGCCCAACCACGTCTGCCCGGTCGTCAACCTCGTCGACGAGCTGGTCGTCGCGCGCGGCGGGGCGGACGTGGGGCGCTGGCCGGTGGACGCGCGGGGGCGCAACGCCTGACGCGTCAGACCGAGGCTGTCGGCTCGGCGTCGTCCTTGGCCGGCGCGTCCCGCTCGACCACGATCGTGCAGCGCGTCGCGATCGCCGCCGCCGCCCCGATCGCCGCGAGGACCGGAAGGAGGGCCGCGCCGATCAGGCCGATCGTGAGCGGCACCTCGAGCATCGTGCGTCCGTCCTCGTTCTTGATGATGAGGCGCCGGATGTTGCCCTCGTTGATGAGCTCCTTGACCTTGTGGACGACCTCGTCGCCGTTGAGCGTGAACTCCTGGGTGCGGTGCTGTTCGGTCATGGGCTGAGCCTAGCTCAGCCGTCGGTGACGGTCACGGTGCCACTCATGTCCTGAGCATGGAACGAGCAGTCGTACCGATGCGTGCCTGGCTCATCGAACGCGAACGTCACCGACTCGCCGGGCGCCATGGTCAGGATCACGTTGCCGTCGTCGAGCAGGCGGACCGAGTGGGTGAAGTTGTCGCTGTTGGTCCACCTCACCGTCGTGCCGGCCGCCACGGTGATGTGCTCCGGCTCGAAGCGGTAGGAGGGAGGCAGGTCGACAGTGTCGGTGGCGACCGGGGTCACCGACTCGGCGGCGCCGGCACAGCCGGCCAGCGCCACCGCCAGGGAGACGAGGACGAGGAGCCTCAAGGCTCCTGAGCCGCCGCGCCGGAGCCCGCCAGGCCGCGCTGCGTCGCCGCGGTGAAGACGAGGATGAACGCGACGAGGTTGAGGACCTCGCTGATCGTGTGGGCAAAGAGGAAGACCGTCCAGTCGAGGTGGTAGGTCATATAGCTGATCTCGCCCAGCGCGAAGAGGGTGAACGCCCAGCCAAGGAGAGATGCGTCGGCGTTGAAGCTGCGCCAGGCAAAGTACGCGCCGACGGCGAAGGCCGTGAGGTGAATCAGCAGGAAGACCGGCGCCGGGATCTGGTTGACGAAATCACCGAAGGGCATGGGGTGAGCCTCCTTGCGAGCCGCCGGATCGGCGGCGCTGTCGTTGGCGGTTGACGCCGTCGATGACGATCCCCGCCAACGCGATGACCATTGCGGCCAGTCCGGCCAGGTGAGCGAGGTGCTCATCCAGTCCGTGGCCGCCACCGTGCAGATGGGGCGCAGGCGCCACGTGGATCACGACATCCGCGACGAACGCCATGAGTGCCACGGCCAGGCCGATGCGCGTGAGCAGTGGCAGCCGCGATGCCTCGCGCCAGCCGTTCCGCATCACCTGTATCACTAACATAGACTATTGATACAAGAGCACGGATCGGGTGTCAATGTTTCGGCAGCGGACCCCCGTGATAGACTCCGGCACCATGTCGACTGAGCTTTTGGATCGAACTCCCATCGCCGCCGTCGCGCTCCTGGCGGAGCCGATGAGACGCCGCGTGTACGAGTGGGTCGTCGCCCAGCATCGGGCGGTCGGTCGTGCCGAAACAGCGGGAGCCCTCGGGATCACCCAGCCGCTCGCGACGTTTCATCTTGATCGCCTGGCCGATGGCGGCCTCCTCCAGGCTTCGTACCGTCGCATCAACGAGCGTCGCGGTCCGGGGGCCGGGCGGCCGGCGCGGATCTACTGGCGTGGCGACGACGAGCTGAGCGTGAGCCTGCCGGAGCGCCGGTATGAGCTCGCCGCGCGTACCCTCGCCGAGGCCATCGAGCACAGCCCGCCGGCGGCAGAGGTGGCAGCCACCGAAGCCGGCCGTGCGGCCGGGCGCCGCCTCGGCGATGAGACGACGCGGCGCCTTCGTCGCCGATCTCCGACGACACAGCTGCGCACTGCGCTGGAGGACCACGGCTACGAGCCGGTCGTCGAGCGAGGGTCGCGGACGATCCGCCTGCGCAACTGTCCGTTCCACGCCCTCGTCGACGAGCATCGGTCCCTCGTGTGCACCATGAACCTCGCGATGGCCGAGGGCATGGCCGAGGCGATCGGCCCCCGACTGGCCTACCAGCCGGTCTCCGATCCGCAAGAGGGGTTCTGCTGCGTGGCCTTCCGACCCGTCGCGCCGTAGCGCGCCTGGCGGAGGCATCGCCACGGCGCACAAGGGCTTGGTCGACTTGCGGCCGATCAGCGCCCCGTCGGCTCGAGAGGCTGGTGTACGCTAGCCCGCGCCTGCTGCCGATCCGCGCGCACGAGGACCCCAGATGCGACTCGCCCGCGTTTCCCGCGCCGTGGCCGTCGCCGGCCTGATCACCCTGGCCCTCGCCACACCCGCCGCCGCCTTCGAGCTGAACGGGGGCTGCACGCTCGAGATCGCATCCACCGATGCATCCGGGGCACAGCTCGACACCGCGATCGGCGGACCGGACGGCGGTGAGGGTGGAAGCCAGGACGACCCGTTCCTGATCGACTGGGAGGGCGAGGTCTTCTGGAGCGGGAGCTCGGGCGAGCAGGTGTTCATGAATCACTCCTGGGGCGTCTCGGTCTTCAACGTGCCGACGCCACTGATGGGTGGCGATCCGAACGAGGGTGGCGTGACCACGGCGACCGGCTCGACGGGCGTCAGCCAGAACGCCCCGTTCGAGTTCACCGGGCTCTACTTCGTCTCCGGCCAGATCAACGGCGACGGAGGCACGCACTGCGATGGCAGTGGCTGGTTCAAGCTGAATGGGAACCCGCTCGCCACGATCCCGTTCTGGATCGCCTTCGCGATCGCCCTCGTCGGCCTGCTCCTGATCTGGTCGTCGCGCGCGACGACCGTGACGCTTGCGCCGGTGGCAGGTGCACAAGCACCGGCTACGCCGTCTCCACCCCCGAGCCAGCAACCGACCCGCAGCGCGGCGCCGACCGACGACACCGAGGTGCGGCCGGTTGAGTCGTCCGACCTGCCGCCGGAGGAGCGACGATGACCATCCGCCATCCGTTCCGGGGCCTCATCGGCGGCCTCATCTTCGGCCTCGGGCTGGTGATGATGCTCATCTTCCTGAGCATCGCGGTGCTCGGCAACTGGACCTTCATCGGGTTCATGGTCGGCTTCGGCCTGATCGGGCTCCTCATCGCCCTGCTCTGGCCGCCCAGGCGCGAGCCGCCTCCCCAGGCATAGGCCAATCGCGCGTAGGGGCCGCCGGGAGGACCGGGCGGCGCATCGGGAGGCCATTCGGCACCTGCACACGCCTCGGGTGGTGGCGCCGCGGTCCGAGATGCGCGACGCTGTTGGGTACACACGGCACCAGAGGAGTTCGGGATGGTCGAGAACGTGACGAGGACGGCGAAGAGGAAGGTATCGGCCGAGGCCCAGCACCTGCGCGTCGAGCAGAGCGCGGTCGGGGTGATCCGCGGCAAGGACGTCGAGGTCAGTGTCGCCGGGGTGGGCTTGGTGCTGGCAGATGGCAACGTCGCGCTCACCCAGGGCGGCGGGAGGGCGTTCATCGCCGGCGGCGATCTGCGGATCCAGCAGGGCGGCGGCGGCACCCTCATCACGGCCGGCGACGCGTCGATCAGCCAGGGAGGCGTCGGCAGCCTCCTGACGATCGGAGCGGTGAGTGTTGAGCAGGGCGGGATCGGCGTTGCCGTCGGCCGGGAGGTCCGCGCCGGCAGCGGCGGCATCATCGGCCTGGCCCTTGCGCCGCGGATCGAGGTCCAGCCGGGTGCACGGGTGGTGCTCGGGCTGCGGCAGGCCGCCATCGCCGGAGCCGCGATCGGGATCGTTGGCGGGCTCGTCGTGGCCATGGCCCAGGCGGCGCGGCGCGGCTGAGCCGGGACAAACCTGACAGGACGTGGCCTGAATCGGCGCCATGCTGGGTGACCGATAGAGTGGACGGCCCGTGAGCACGACCCCCCGAACCGACCCGCTCGCCGAGTTCAGCGAGCCGACCCGCACCTGGTTCGCCGAGGCCTTCGCCGAGCCCACCCGGGCGCAGGTGCTGGGCTGGGCGGCCATCAGCCGGGGCCGGCATGCGCTCATCCACGCTCCGACCGGGAGCGGCAAGACGCTCGCCGCGTTCCTGTGGTGCCTCGATCGGCTGATGGCGGAGCCGGAGCCGACGCCCCGGCGTCGATCGGCGCGCGTCCTCTACATCAGCCCGCTCAAGGCCCTGGCCTACGACGTCGAGCGCAACCTGCGCGCGCCACTGGCCGGGATCAGGCGCACGGCTGAGCGCCTCGGCCAGGACGTGCCCGAGGTGACGGTGGCCAGCCGCACCGGTGACACGCCGGCGGACGCCCGCCGTCAGCTGGCGCGCAACCCTCCCGACATCCTGGTGACGACGCCGGAGTCGCTCTACCTGCTCCTGACGAGTGCCGCGCGCGAGATCCTCCGCGGCGTCGAGCACGTCATCGTCGACGAGGTGCACGCCATGGCCGCCACCAAGCGCGGCGCGCACCTTGGCCTGAGCCTCGAGCGCCTGAGCCACCTCGCCGACGCGGACCCGCAGCGCATCGGCCTTTCGGCGACCCAACGCCCGCTCGAGGCGATCGCCGCCTTCGTCGGTGGCGTGGGTCGGGAGGTCGAGATCGTCGACGCCGGTGCGCGCAAGGCGCTCGACCTCGAGGTGATCGTCCCGGTGGACGACATGACCCGGATCGACGAGGAGACCGATCCGAGCGAGGGACCGGAGGCGCGTCGCTCGATCTGGCCGTCGATCCATCCGCGGCTCCTCGAGCTCATTCGGGCGCATCGTTCGACGCTCATCTTCGTGAACTCACGCCGGCTCGCGGAGCGCCTGAGCAGCCGGCTCAACGAGCTGGCCGGCGAGGAGCTGGTCCGAGCCCACCACGGCAGCATCGCGCGCGAGCAGCGGCTCGAGATCGAGGAGCAGCTCAAGGTCGGGAAGCTGCCGGCACTCGTCGCCACGAGCAGCCTCGAGCTGGGCATCGACATGGGGGCCATCGACCTGGTGGTCCAGATCGAGGCGCCGCCATCGGTCGCGTCGGGGATGCAGCGCATCGGCCGGGCCGGGCACTCCGTCGGCGAGCCGAGCATCGGCAAGATCTTCCCCAAGTATCGGGGCGACCTCGTCGAGGCGGCCGTGGTGGTGGAGCGGATGAGGGCCGCGCAGATCGAGGAGACCCGGATCCCGCGCAATCCGCTCGACGTGCTCGCCCAGCAGCTCGTCGCCATCTGCACCGACGGCCGGTGGACGGTCGACGAGCTGCATCGGCTGGTCACGCGCTCGGAGAGCTTCCGCGACCTGTCGCGTGCCCAGCTGGAAGGCGTGCTCGACATGCTCGCCGGCCGCTACCCGTCCGACGAGTTCGCCGACCTGAAGCCGCGCGTGGTGTGGGATCGGGTCACCGACCAGATCGTCTCGCGCAACGACGCGAGGGTGGTGGCCATCACCAGCGGGGGCACGATCCCGGACCGCGGCCTGTACGGCGTGTTCCTGCCCGGGGACGACGCCGGGCGCGGTGGCCGGCGGGTCGGGGAGCTCGACGAGGAGATGGTCTACGAGTCGCGCGTGGGGGAGACGTTCCTTCTCGGGGCGTCGACGTGGCGCATCGAGGAGATCCGGCCCGACCGCGTGATCGTGACGCCCGCGCCGGGTGAGCCCGGCAAGATGCCGTTCTGGCACGGCGACGCCGTGGGCCGGCCGATCGAGCTGGGGCGTGCCATCGGCGCGTTCCTGCGCGAGATGGAGCCGCTGGATCCAAAGGCCGGTCTGGCGCGCCTGCGCGACGACCACGCCCTCGACGAGCGCGCCGCTCGCAACCTGATGGCCTACCTCGGTGAGCAGCGCTCCGCGACCGGGACGCTGCCCACCGATCGCACCATCGTCATCGAGCGGTTCCGCGACGAGCTGGGCGACTGGCGGGTCGTCCTGCTGACGCCGTTCGGCGGCCGCGTGCACGCGCCGTGGTCGATGGTGATCGAGGCCAGGCTGCGCGAGCGGCACGGGCTGGAGGTCCAGACCATCTGGTCCGACGACGGGATCGCCGTCCGCCTGCCGGAGGGCGCCGAGGAGGACGGCAGCTCGCTGGAAGCCGAGCTCATCCCGGACCCCGACGAGATCGAGGAGGCGCTCATGGCCGAGCTGGGAGGCTCGGCCCTGTTCGCGGCGCGCTTCCGCGAGAACGCGGCGCGCGCGCTGCTCCTCCCGCGCCGCCGTCCCGGCCAGCGCACGCCCCTGTGGATGCAGCGCCAGCGCTCCGCCGACCTGCTGGCGGTGGCCAGCGGCTACGGCTCGTTCCCGATCGTGCTCGAGACGTACCGCGAGATCCTGCGCGACGTCTTCGACCTTCCCGCGCTGGGCGAGCTGCTCGCCGACGTCCGTGCCCGTCGCATCCGGGTGACGGCGGTCGAGACGCGCTCGGCCTCGCCGTTCGCGTCGTCGCTCCTGTTCGACTACGTCGGATCGTTCATGTACGAGGGCGACGCGCCGCTGGCCGAGCGTCGTGCCCAGGCGCTCGCGCTCGATCGGGAGCTGCTCGCCGAGCTGCTGGGCAGCGAGGAGCTGCGCGAGCTGATCGATCCCGAGTCGGTGGCCGACCTCGAGCTCGAGCTCCAGCTCCTGGCTCCGACCCGACGGGCGCGCACCGTCGACGGGGTGGCCGATCTCCTCCGTCGCCTGGGCGACCTGCGCGCCGATGAGGTGGAAGCGCGCACGGCCGGCCCCGACGCCGCTACCGCGCTCGCCGAACTCGAGGGCACGCGGCGCGCCATCCGCATCCGGCTCGGAGGCGAGGAGCGGTGGATCGCGGTCGAGGACGCGGGTCGCTATCGCGATGCGGTCGGCGCGTCACCGCCGCCCGGCGTGGCAGAGACGCACCTCGCGCCAACCGATGACCCCCTCGACGGCCTCCTCGCCAGGTGGGCCCGCACGCACACACCGTTCACTGCCGAGGAGCCGGCACGGCGGTGGGGGATCGACCGCTCGACGATCGAGTCGCACCTGCAGGCCATGGCGAGCGCCGGCGCTCTGCTGGCCGGCGCCTTCCGGCCGGGCGGCGAAGCGCACGAGTACACCGATGCCGATGTGCTGCGCCAGCTGCGACGACGCTCGCTGTCCAGGCTCCGCCGCGAGGTCGAGCCGGTCGAGCCCGAGGTCCTCGCCAGGTTCCTGCCCGCGTGGCATGGCATCGGCTCGACGGCAGGAGGTCTCGGCCGGCTCATGGAGGCGATCGGCCAGCTCGAGGGCGTCCCGATTCCCGCCTCGGTCCTCGAACGTGACGTCCTGCCCGCGCGGGTGGCCGGCTACACCCCCCGCCTGCTCGACGAGCTCGGGGCGGCCGGCGAGGTGGTCTGGATCGGTCGCGGCTCGCTGAGCCGTGACGACGGCCGCATCGCCCTCTTCCGCCGCGACCGGGTCGACCTGCTCGCCAGTGCCGGCCCGGGCGAGGATCGCCCTTCGGAGCCAATTCACGACGCCGTCCGCCAGCATCTCCAGCGACGTGGCGCATCGTTCTTTCCGCAGCTCCGAGCGGCCATCGCGGAGGCGCGCAACGACGAGGAGCTCCTCGACGCGATGTGGGACCTCGTCTGGTCCGGCGAGATCACGAACGACACCTTCGCCCCGTTGCGGGCGCTGTCGCTGCCGCGCTCACGCTCGAAGGCCCAGCCGCGCCTGGGCCGGCTCATGGCGCTCGGGCCACCACGCGCGGCTGGCCGCTGGTCGCTGGTTGCCGACCTCGTCGGCGAGGCCCGATCACCCACGGAGCGCGGTCACGCTCTCGCCACCACCCTCCTCGAGCGCCACGGGGTGGTGACCCGCGAGGCCGTGGTGGCGGAAGGACTCCCGGGCGGCTACGCCTCGGTCTACCCGGTGCTGCGAGCCATGGAGGAGTCCGGGCGAGCTCGACGCGGGTACTTCGTTGCCGGCCTCGGTGCGGCCCAGTTCGCCCTGCCGGGGGCCGTCGACCGCCTGCGCGCCGTGCGCGACGCCGATCCATCGGTGGTGCTTCTCGCGGCCACCGACCCGGCCCAGCCGTATGGTGCCGCGCTCCCGTGGCCACGCGCAGAGGACGAGCGGCTGCCGCTCCAGCGGGCGGCCGGAGCGTACGTCGCGATCGTGGACGGCATGGCGGTCCTCTATCTCGAACGGGGCGGCCGGAGCCTGCTCAGGATGCCGGCCGCACAGGATGCGGGCCTCGCCGATCGAGCCGTCGCCATGCTGCCGTCGCTGGTGGCGCCGGGTGGGCCAATGCGCGAGCTGCGTCTCGAACGGGTCGACCGGGCGCCGGTGGCCGACTCGCCCCTGGCGGACGCGCTCCGCGATGCGGGATTGCGACCGGGGTACCGAGGCTGGACCCTCCGCCGCTGAGCTACGGCCCGTCGACCGCGGTCACCGTCTCGACCACCATCTGGCCGCGGCAGAAGAGGATGATCTGCTCTGGAGTTCGCTCCTCCGCGTCGGCCCCCTGCGCGTCATCCCCACACTCCTGCGCCGCGGGGTCGTCGAGATGGACGGTGAGCTCCAGCCATGTGCCGCGCTCAGGCATCGTGACGCCCGAGGCGGCGTCGATGGACACCTTGAGACCGATGCCCTCTGAGGCCTCGTCCTCACCGATCGTCACGAGGTTCTCGTTCGTCTGCTGGCAGATGAGCCAGCCGCTCGGCGCATCCTGTGACGCGCACGCCGCCCCGCCGCCGTCCGGGGACTCCGGCCACCACCCTCGGAACGTGAACGGATCAGACCCGAAGCAGTGAAGGCGCATCAGGTCGGTCACGCCGATCACGATCTCCTCGAACTCGATCGGCGTCGCCGCGCACTCGTCCGCATCCCCGGCATCGTCGGTGAGCCACGGCGCACCATCCGGATCGGCTGCGGCGACCCAGCCGAACCAGACCGGGCAGGTGAAGGGATCGTTCTCAATGGGTCCCGCGCAGCCGCTGTTCGGCGGCAGCCCGAGGCCGGAGAGCAGGTACCAGCGGTAGCCGCCCGCATCGACCGGTCCGCCGGCGACGAAGGCGGGGGTGCCCTGCTCGAGGCTGCCGAGGCGCGTGGACTCCGTGGAAGGCTCATCGCGCACCGAGAGGTCGCTCACGGTCGTGGCGACGATCGAGTCGAGCTCCAGGGAGACCGGGGTGGGAGTGGGTCCTGCCGACGCGGAGGGACCGGGTAGAACGGACGCAGGCGGAGTCGCGTCGGCGGATGCGCTTGCCGACGCGCTCTGAGCAGCGCTGGCCGAGGCCGATGCGCTCGGGCTCGGTGACGAGCTGGCGTCCCCATCACCGCCGAAGACGAGGAATGCCATGACCGCAGCCAGGATGGCGAGGAGGCCGACGCCGATGATCATCGGCCAGGGCGCGGGCGGGCCGCCTGAGGCCTGGGTGCGCCGTCGCGGAGGCGGTGGAGTCGCCTGATCGCTCACACCACGACTCTACTTGGTGGGGATGGCCCGGGCACAAAGAAACGTCCCGAAGGAACCACGGGATCTCTTGATGCAATCTCCAGATCCACGGACTCCTCCGGGACAAGAACTACTGTAGGGGACCCACGTCCACGGCGCCAAGGGGTTTCTCCACGTCTTTGCCGTTTCGTTGACGAGTTATCAACATCCGGTCCACATCGACGTGCGACGGCTTTCAGAGGCGTCTGGCGTCGATGATCCGCTGCAGGAATTCGCGCGTCCGCGGCTGGGTCGGATCGCCGAAGATGTGGTCCGGAGGCCCCTCCTCCAGGATCCGACCGTCGTCGATGAACGCCACTCGCGAGGCGAGCTCGCGGGCGAACCCCATCTCGTGGGTGGCGATCAGCATCGTCATGCCCTGGGTCGCCAGGTCGCGAATCACGTTGAGGACCTCACCGATGAGCTCCGGGTCGAGCGCGCTGGTGACCTCGTCGAGGAGCAGGAGGTCCGGGTCCATGGCGAGCGCCCGCACGATGGCCACCCGCTGCTGCTGGCCTCCGGAGAGGCGGTCGGGATAGTCGTTGCGCTTGTCCGCCAGCCCGAACTGTTCGAGGAGCGAGGTCGCCGCCTGCTCCGCCTCGGCTCGGCTGCGCCGGAGGACGCGGCGCGGGGCGAGGGCCACGTTGTCGAGCACCGACATATGCGGGAAGAGGTTGTAGGACTGGAACACCATCCCGATCCGCCGCCGGATGCGATCGACGTCGACGCCCTCGGCCGTGATCTCCTCGCCTTCGACGACGATTCGGCCGGCGTCGATGGGCTCGGTGAGGTTGATGCAGCGCAGGAGTGTGGACTTGCCCGAGCCCGACGCACCGATGACGCAGACGATCTCGTGCTCGGCCATGCGCAGGTCGATGCCGCGCAGCACGGGCAGCTCGCCGAAGGATTTCTGGAGACCTTCGACGATGAGCGCATCGGCGATCACCGGCGACGTCACGATCCGGATCCGCCGAACATGCGCCCGCGGCGCGCGCTCGATCCGGCGGCGCGGACCGATGCCGCGTATCGCCGGTCACGCTCGCGAGCCACCAGCCAGTCGGTGAATCGGGCCAGCGGAATCGTCAGGACCAGGAAGACGAGGGCGGTGACGAGGAACGGCGTGTAGTTGAAGGTCGCCTGCTGACGGATCACCGTCTGGCGGAAGATCTCCACCACGCCGATGAACGAGGCGAGCACCGTGTCCTTCTGGAGCCCGATGAAGTCGTTGAGCAGCGGAGGGATCACCCGGCGCACCGCCTGCGGAAGGACGACATGCCGGAGCGCCTGGACCTGGGACATGCCGAGCGACCGGGCGGCGGCCGCCTGGCTGGGATGGATCGAGTCGATCCCGGCCCGGTACACCTCGGAGACGTAGGCCGAGTAGAGCAGCGTCAGCGCGACGATGGCCCAGAAGAAGGGGTCATTCGGCACGCCGGGGAGACGCAGGCCCGGGATGCCGAAGCCCAGGACGAAGATGACCAGGATGCCGGGGAGGGCACGGAACAGGTCGACGTAGATGGTCGCCAGGAGCCGGAGCGGAAACAGGACCGGTCCGGGCAGGCTTCGCATCACGGCCAGGACGAGGCCGAAGATCAGGATCAGTGCCTCAGCGGTCATGAAGAGGGCAACGTTCACCCAGAACTTGCCGATGATCCCGGGCGCCGACTCGCTGAAGTTGTCCCAGTCGAAGAACGCGTCCTTCACGCGCTCCCATCCGGGCGCGTTCACGATGATCACGCCGAGCACGGCGAAGACGACGGCGGTCGAGATCGCGGCGACGAGCAGCGCGCCGCCGCGCGTGCGAATGCGGGGCCGCGAGCGGCCCACTGCCGCCGGCGGCGGCTCCGGTGTGAGCTGGTTGAGCGGCCCGCTCACGGCCGCGGCGCTATTCGGTGATCTGTGGCGCGTCGAGGAAGTCGGAGAGCCACTCCGCCGCGATCGAGTCGAGCTCACCGTTCTCGCCCATCGTCAGGATCGCCTCGTCGACGCAGTCGGTGAGCGGGCTGTCGAGGTCGAGCACGAAGCTGAAGTGCTCCTGGTCCACGGGGTCGGACGGGAACTGGCCGACGACGACGCCGTCCTCCATCTCGACGTTCACGATGTAGAAGGCCGTTGCGAGGTCGAACACCGCACCGTCGATCTGCCCGGCCTCGATGGCTGACTTCACCCCGGTGTTGTCCTCGTAGACCCGCGCCTCCGCAGTCGGCTGGATCCGCTCCTGGATGTAGGTCAGGCTCGTCGTGTTACCGGCAGCGCCGAGCTGGAATTCGGCGACCTCGGCCAGGGTCGTCGCATCGGCCAGCGGGGAGCCAGCCGTGGTGACCAGCGCCTGGTTGCTGAAGAAGTATCCCTCGCTGAGGTCGACGGCCTGCGTGCGCTCCTCGGTGAAGGAGACCTGCGCCAGGTACACGTCGAAATCCTTGGGTCCCGGGGCGATCGAGTTGTTGAACGGCACCGGGATCCAGGTGACCTGGTCCTCGGCGTAGCCAAGCTGTTCGGCCAGGGCATACGCGATCGCGCTCTCGAAGCCGCGCCCGTTGGTCGGGTCGCCGAACTCCCACGGATCGGTGGCGGTCTCGCCCTCTTCCGGCTCGCTGAAATACGGCGGGAAGGCGGGGTTGTCCGTGCCCACGGTGAACGTGCCCGGCGTCTTCGTGGCGAGGCTCTCCGGAACGCACGCGGCGGCGGCTTCGGATGGCGAAGGGGCGGCGCTGGCTGCCACGCTCGCGGCCACGCTCGCGGCGGCGCTCGAACTCGCCGCCGCCGACGCACTGGGCGATGCGCCGGTGCCGCCCTCGTCGGGCCGGAAGACGAAGTAGATGACCAGGATCGTGACGAGGGCAATGCCGGCAATGGCCAGGGTCGCTCGGGTCATGGTGGACATCGAGGAGCCGCTCCTTCGTGGTATCGAGTGACCGAGAGTGTATCCGGTCGGAGAAGTGCCTCGGTCAGCCCCGCTCGATCGTCACCGTGGTGCCCGGGGCTGCGTCGGTGCGTGCCGCTAGGTCCGAACGGTCGATGGCGAGAGCGAGGTCTCCCGACGAGTCGACGTAGAGCAGCATCGACCCCGGCGGAGCATCCCCGAACGTCCGCACGAAGAGGGCTTCCTCGCCCCTCTCGCCGATCGCGACTCGCATCTGGTCGCCGGGCGCCGTCCGGCCGAATGCGGCCTCCAGCTCCGACGCGCCGCCCGCCAGGCGCAGGTTCCCGAAGCTGTCCACGTACGTGACGCGTGTCTCCAGCCGGCCCGGCGTCGCGCTCGCCATGGATTCGGGCAGCCGGACGAGGTCGCTCGCGGCGACCTCCGGCCCGACCGCTTCGAACTCGGCGTCGCCGGCCGCCAGGTGGGCGGCGACCGGCGAGAAGATGTCTCTGCCGTGGAACGTGTCCGTCGTCGTCGGCAGCCAGAGTGCTCGGTTCGTCAGCTCCCGTGCCGAGGCGACGCCGCCGAGCGCATCGGCCGCGGGAAGGAGCAGCCCGTTGTCAGGTCCGACGAGGATGTCGCCCCGCCCGGCGCGGATGGCGATGGCGCGTCGGGACGTGCCGACGCCGGGGTCGACGACGGCGACGTGGAAGCCGATCGGCATGAACGGCAGCGCGGCCCGGAGCACGAAGGCGCCGTCGCCGATCGCGAACTTCCGGGTGGTGTGGGACACGTCGACGATCTGCGCATCGCGGCAGATGCCCAGGATCACCCCCTTGCACGCCGCCGCCGCGCCGTCGAGCCCGAAGTCGGTCAGGAAGCCGATCACCGGGCGCCTCTCCGGCATTGCGCTCACGACAGCGTGACGACCTCGCGGTGGCGCGGCACGTGCGCCTCGAGCCCCATCTCGCTGCGAATCCTCGTGGCGAACGCCTCGGCCGCGTCCGGGTCGCCGTGGACGATGTACACGGTCTTCGGCCTCCCGTTCTCGCGGGCGCCGGCCTTGCCGAAGTGACCGAGCCAGGCCTCGAGCTCGTGCTGGTCGGCGTGCGCCGAGAAGCCGCTGATCGTGCGCACGCGGCAGCGCACGGGGAACTCCTGGCCGTCGATTCGAGCCGTCTTGCCGCCATCCTGGATGTGGCGACCCAGGGTGCCCTCCCCCTGGTAGCCGATGAAGAGGAGGGTGCACGCCGCATCGGGCAGGAAGTCCTTGAGGTGATGCATGACCCTGCCCCCGGTCAGCATCCCCGACGACGCGACCACCATGATCGGCCGGTTGGCGAGCCTGATCGCCTTGGACTCCTCGACGGTATCGGTGAACTGCTGGGCCGGGTAGCGAAGCGGTGACTCACCCGCGCGCAGCAGCTCGCCGGTCTCGGCGTCGTACGTCTCGGGGTGGTCGTAGTAGACCTGCGTGGCTCGCGACGCCATGGGCGAGTCGAGGAAGAGCGGGACCTGCGGGATGCGCCCATCGCGGACGAGATCGTCGAGGACCCAGATCACCTCCTGCGTGCGGCCGATCGCGAACGCCGGCACCAGGAGGACGCCGCGATCCGTGGCCACCTCGTTGATCGTGGCCGCCAGCTCTTCGATCGCCGTCTCGTGCGGGCCGTGCTCGCGGTTGCCGTACGTGGACTCGACCAGCACGAAGTCGGCGTGGGCGATCGGCGTCGGATCGCGAAGGATGGGCGTGTCGTTGCGCCCCAGGTCGCCGGAGAAGACGATCGTGAGCGCACCCTGAGCATCGGCGACGCGCAGCTCGATGATCGCCGAGCCGAGGATGTGGCCCGCGTCATGGAACACGGCCGAGATGCCATCGGTCACTGCGACCTCGGCGCCGTACGGCGTGCCGCGCATCTGCTCCATGACCTGATCGACGTCTCGATCGTCGTAGAGCGGCTCGCGGGTCTCCGTGCGCCCCTCGGGCGGCGCGCGCCGGATGCGCTCGGGGAGGGTCTCGTCGTCGGTCTCGGTGTCCGTGGCCACCGCCTCCGACTCGACGTCGGCCGCCTTCTCCTCGGCCTTCGCGGCGTGATGGCGGTTCCATCGCCGGGTCCACTCGACCTGCAGCTTGGCCGAGTCGCGCAGCACGATCTCGGCGAGGTCGGCGGTGGCGGCGGTGGCGTGGATCGGCCCGCGGAACCCGGCGCGGGTGAGAGCGGGGATCCGCCCACAGTGGTCGAGGTGCGCGTGGGTCAGCAGGGCCGCGTCGAGGGTCGAGACGTCGAAGGCGAACGCCATCCGGTTGCGCTCGGTCTCCTCGGGCGACCCCTGGAACATGCCGCAATCGACGAGGACGCTGCGCGACCCGGCGCTGACCAGGAACTGCGACCCGGTCACGCAGCCTGCGGCGCCGAGGAATTGAATGGTGACCGTCACGATCCCTCCGTCTCACTGAGAACGAGCGCGTGCGCCAGGCCCGAGATCGCGCCGTCGCGCACGAAGCCGATGAACAGGCCGTCGATCCCGGCCGGACCGATCGTGGCAGGATCGATGCCCGTGGCCACGGCGCCGCCGGCACAACGGTCCGCTTCGGCTCGCAGCCCGTCGCACAGCATGGCCTGGCCCTCGATCGCGTGGAGCGTCCCTTCGAGCCAGATCATGCCCGGCGGCTCGTTCTCGATCGCGAGCGACGGATCGAAGACCTCGCCCTCCGCCGGCTCGTGCATCACGCGGTCGGATTCGCGAGGGCAGTCGGGCGGTCCGGCGATCCGCCCCCTCGCTCGCGATGACGAGTCCATCACGACGAGGCGGCCGTCAGCTTCCTCACGGACGGTGTACCGGGCCAGGCCGGGTGACTCGAACAGGCCGAACGCCGACCCGTCCGGCTCGAAACCGAGCGTGCTCACCATGTCGCCCTCCCCGAGGAACCCCGTCTCGAACGCACCGATCTCGCTGCACCACGACACAAGCACCGGGAGCGATCCCGGTGCCGCCGGCGACCGCGCGTCGAGGACGCCGCTCGCTCCGCGACGGCTGACGACGAAGACGGGCGCTCCATCGTCCAGGGTCGCGGCGACGACCTCGCCAGGCTCGGGCGCGTCCAGGGTTCCGAGAGTCGCCACGGGGCCGCTGGCGACACCGCGGAAGATGAAGACGTACCCGATGGCCATCACAGCCACCACCCCGGCGGCCAGGCCGATCAACACGATTCTCAGCCAGTCACGCATCTGGCGCGATGATGGCATGACCCGCCCTATCATCGGTGCATGCCCTTCCCGATCGAGCCGCCGATCGCCCCGATGCTGGCGAAGCCC
Organism: uncultured Chloroflexia bacterium; assembly: GCA_963828485.1. GTDB lineage: Bacteria > Chloroflexota > Limnocylindria > QHBO01 > QHBO01 > JACDBZ01. The sequence continues at coordinate 160,942 of CAWHEV010000009.1, read as the reverse complement.
ACGCCCGAGATCCCGACCGGTGACGGCTGGGTCTACGAGCCCAAGTGGGATGGCTTCCGGTCGCTCGTCTTCCGCGACGGCTCGGAGCTGTTCGTCCAGTCACGCGACCTCAAGCCGCTGAACCGATACTTCCCCGAGCTCGAAGCGCCCCTCCTCGCGCTCGGCGGTGCGGATGCCCGTTTCGTGCTCGATGGCGAGATCGTGATCGCCCGGCCCGACGCCGGCCTCGACTTCGACTCGCTGCTCATCCGCATCCACCCCGCCGAGTCTCGGGTCAGGATGCTGGCCGAGCAGGCGCCGGCCTCCTACATCGCCTTCGACTGCCTCGCCGATGGCTCGGACGACCTGCGGGAGGCTCCGTTCGCGGAGCGTCGTGAGCGCCTGGAGCGCCTGGTGAGCGACCCTCCGGAATCGGTGCGGCTGACTCCATCGTCCACCGACCCGGCCGTGGCCCGGCACTGGTTCGACGTGTTCGAGGGCGCCGGGCTGGACGGCATCGTGGCGAAGCGGGCATCGGAGCCCTACGCGCCGGGCAAGCGGACCATGGCGAAGGTCAAGCACGCGCGCACCGCCGACTGCGTGGTTGCCGGGTTCCGGTGGCACAAGAACGGCCCGGGAACCCTGGTCGGCTCGCTGCTCCTCGGGCTCTGGAACGACGAAGGCCGGCTCCAGCACGTCGGCGTGACCTCGTCGTTCACGATGGCCAAGCGGGCGGAGCTGGTCGAGCTCCTCGAGCCATACCGTAGTGGAGGCATGGAGGACCATCCGTGGCGCGAGTGGGCCCTGGCCGAGGCTGCCGCTGCCGAGGAGGGGCGACGGATGCCCGGCGCCACCTCGCGCTGGAACCGTGGAAAGGACCTCTCATGGGAGCCGGTACGCCCCGAGCTCGTGTGTGAGGTTGCCTTCGATCACCTCCAGGGTGACCGATTCCGCCACGCGTCGACGTTCCGGCGCTGGCGGCCGGACAAGGCGCCGGCCGACTGCCGCTACGATCAGCTCGCCGAGACGCCAGCCGCGCTGCTCGCCGACCTCTTCGGCTGATCCGGCGCGAGCCGCTAGACTCGGCTCCGACCCGTTCGTTCATCACACCGGAGGCCTGACTCGTGCCCGTCGCCCTCGATCCGAACGCCGCTGTCAACGACCTTGCCGACCGCTTCTGGGAAGGCATCCTCGAACGCGATCCGCTGACCGCCACGATCCTCGGCGACGAGCGATACAACGACCGCTGGCCCGACCTGGGGCCGGACGGTCGGTCTGCGGACGAGGCGGCATTCCGCGCCACGCTGGCCGAGGCGCGCGAGATCCCCGCCGACCAGCTCGAGCCGGAGCAGGTCATCACGCGCGACCTGCTCATGCTGGTGTGCGAGAACCATCTCGAGGCGCTCGCCACCAAGCAGTACCAGCTCGGGATCGACCACATGGCCGGTCCGCAGATCTGGCCCGCGGAGATGGCTCAGTACCAGCCCGCCGACACGCCGGAGCGGCTGGAGCGCCTGCTGGCCCGCTGGAACACCTTCCCGGTCGCGATCGACCAGTTCATCGGCACGCTGGCCGAGGGCGTGACCGACGGACGGACCGCCGCCGCCGTCCCCGTTCGACGCACGATCGAGCAGATCGACCGGCTCCTGGCCATGGCGCCGGCGGACCACCCGGCAACGTCGATGGCCCAGGTCGCCGACGCCGATCGGACGAGCGTGGCGCTGGCCGTCGAGGAGTCGGTCTATCCCGCGCTCCGCCGGCTGCGCGGATACCTTGCGGACGAGTACGAGCCCCACGCGCGTCAGCAGCCGGGCATCTCGGCCACTCCCGGTGGCGACGCCGCCTATCGCCTGTCGATCCGCATGCAGACGACGCTCGACACGAACGCGGACGAGGTTCACGCCTTCGGACTCGCCGATCTCGAGGCGATCGAGTCGGAAAAGGACGAGATCGCCCGCAACCTCGGTCACGCGGATCGGCATGCGCTCTACGAGGCGTTGGCGGCCGATCCGGACAACCACACCGACGATCCGGGGGCCTTCGTGCGGCTCGCACAGGAGCAGACAGATCGCGCCTACGCCGAGGCGCCGAAGTACTTCGGCCGTCTGCCCAGTGCGAACTGCTACGTCAAGCAGGTCGAGGACTATCGGGCGGCCGAGTCGCCCCCGGCCTTCTACATGCCGCCCGCCCTCGATGGCTCGCGCCAGGGTCAGTACTACATCAACACGTATCAGCCGAGTGAGCGGCAGCTCCACAAGCTCGCGGCGATCACGTTCCACGAGGCGACACCGGGCCACCACTTCCAGATCGCGATCGAGATGGAGCTGCCCGGGATGCCCGCCTTCCGAACCCTGGGCGGTCGGCTTGCGGGCGTCGCCTACTCCGAGGGCTGGGGCCTCTATACGGAGCGCCTGGCCGACGAGATGGGGCTGTACGCCTCGGAGGCCGAGCGGCTCGGCATGCTCGACGCGCAGTCGTTCCGCGCGGCGCGCCTCGTCGTCGACTCGGGGCTGCACGCCATGAACTGGACCCGGGAGCAGGCGATCGCGTTCATGCACGAGCGCGGCTCGCTGCCGATGGTCGACGCCGAGATCGAAGTCGACCGCTACACCGTCTGGCCGGGACAGGCGCTGGCCTACAAGCTGGGCCAGCGCGAGATCGAGCGTGCTCGCGCCGACGTCTCGGCCGCGATGGGGGACCGATTCGACCTGCGCGCCTTCCACGATGAGGTGCTCGGGCACGGCTCGCTGCCGCTGGCCACGCTGCGCCGCGAGATCGGTGGATGGGTGGAGGCAGCCGTCGGCCAGGGATAAGACCAGGTAAAACCATCCTTGACCGCGGCGTGACAGCGGCGGGACAATGGGTCGTCCGACGGGGGGTCACCGAGCACGTCAGGGGTCGACATCGTCGCAGCCCGAACACCTCGCGCAGCAACACCGGAGCGCGCGCCCCTGTCCCCGCTTGGGCACGTCGCTATGAGTGCGGCTTCCCCTCCGGCCACCGACGCCCAGCTCCTGCCGAAGGCCGCCGCCGGCAACACGGAGAGCCTCGCCGAGCTGTACGAGCGCCATCGGGAGGGGGCCTTGGCGGTGGCCATCAGCGTCCTGTCCGACGTGTCAGACGCCGAGGACGTCGTCCAGGACGTCTTCGTCCAGCTGCCCCGCATGGCCCGCTCCTACGACCCCGCGCGCGGCGAACCCGCGCAGTGGTTGCTGCGAAGCGTCCGCAATCGCGCCATCGATCACTACCGTCGCCGCGCGCGCCGCCTTCATCGTCTCGCTCCCTCGAGCGAGGATCACGACGACCCGCTCGACCTCATCCCGGCACCGGGGTCGACGCCCGTGGAAGCCGCCGAAGCCGAGGAGTTCCTCGACCTGCTGAGCCGGCTCGACGCCCGCCACGCCCAGCTCATCCGCCTGGCCTTCGTCGAGGGATGGAGCCACTCGGCCATCGCCGGCATCACCGGCCTTCCACTCGGCACGGTGAAGAGCCGCATACGCGTCGGCCTGCGGCTGGTGCGCTCGCTCGTCGCCGACATCGACCTGACGCCGCGTCCCGCGACCCTGCCCCCGCGCCGGATCACCGCCTCGCCGCTGCTCGTTCTCAGCCGCGACGCATCCTTCGCGGCGGCGGTCCACGCGCTCGCCGATGGCCTGATCGGCATCGACGTGCTCCAGGAACTGCCCCATGACCCGGCATACCGGCCATCCGGCATCATCTTCGACCAGCGCAGGACGCCGATCCGGCCCAAGCGGACGCTCGAACGACTCCGAGACGTGGGATGGGACGGGGTTCCGACCCTGGTCTGGAGCAGCCGGTGGAGCGCCCGCCCGCTCGGTCCGAGGACGCGCGCCAACGGAGCCAGCGCCTACGCCCGTGCACTCGGCGGGTCGGCCTCGGCACTGATCGCCGCGTTGCTGAGTACCGCGTCCGATCCCAGCGTGCGCGTCGCGGCCATCGATCGCCTGATGGCATCAGACGATCTGGCTCTTCTCCTCGGCGATCGGCTCGGGCGCGTGACCGCGGCGACCAGCGGTGCGTCGATCCTCTTCGATCGAGCCCCGAGGGACCTGATCGGCCTCAGCGTCACCGAGCTCAGCGCGATGCCGAAGCGCTGGACCGAGCGCCAGTGGCAGCGGCTGGCCGGTGACGGCTGGTGGTCGGGGCAGGGGATGGCGCGCCTGGCCGACGGCCATCGACGGCCCACCGGCTCGGTGGCGTGGTTGGTGCCATCCGGCGGCTTCCTGAGCGCGGCGGTCGCGCTCGAAGGCTGACGCCTCAGGAGGCGGCGGCGGTGTGGGCCGCCACGACCTCCTCGACCGCGTTGCGCGGGATCCGCATGTGGAGGGATATGGTCCCGCCGGCGCTGCGGGTCTCGGCCTCGAGCAGGCTCGGCCAACGGTGCTCGACCACGACGACGAACGCCGATCCTCCGGGTGGCACCGTGGCCCCGATGTCGACCAGGTCGTCCGCCGACACCAGCCCCGTGATCTCGGCGACGATCGGATCGAGGCTCCCTGCGAGCGCCGGCTCCATGTCCGGCAGCTCCAGCCACGTGACCGCGCCATCGGCATCGCGGATCACGAGCACGACGTCCACAATGCCGATCAGGCCGGACTCCGTGAAGCGCCGCAGCGCGGAGACCACCGCGGCGGGCGGTTCGGGCTCAGCATGTTCGAGCACCAGCAGCTCGATCGGACCGTAGGGCATGTCGCCTTCGTCCTGTGGGTCGGTACCAGTACGCCACGCCCGGGCCAGGCGGATGCCCGATCGGCCCGATCGCGTCACCGATCGTCGGGGTGTCGCTCCTCGGTGTCACCGAATCGATCACCAGGGGCCATGGCGTCTCGCTCATTCGGGGTTAGGTCGGTGATGGCCTGCCGCAGGATGGTGTTCGCGAACGCGATGATGAGCGAGATGCCGGCGAGCACGTACAGGATGGTGAAGATCTTCGCGGCGCCGGTCGTGGGTGCGAAGTCCCCGTAGCCAACCGTGGTCACCGTGATGACGCAGAAATAGAGCGAGTCCAGCGGAGTCCAGCCCTCGACGATCGTGTAGAAGGCCGTCCCGGTGGCGAGCAGGATGACCACCGCCAGCACGAGCTGGCGCGTCGCTTCCTCGCGCGCAACCTGGTAGAGCGCACGGAGCCATACCCGGAAGAATCTCACGGCTCGCCGCCGACCGCCGCGGCAAAGAGGGCCGTCACGGAAGCCATTATCGGCGCCTGAGCTCCCTGACGTTGTCGGCGATGGTCAGGGCGGCGATGCCGATAAGCACGAGGATGAGCAGGGCGCCCAGGAACTCCCAGATGAGGATGAGCGCGGCCACGACGGCCAGGATGCGGGTCACCGTCACGAGCAGCGGCACGAAGCGTCGCCGGAATGCCGACTCGAGGACGACGTACAGGGTCAGCGCCCCCAGCAGGGCAACCCACGCCGGTATGTCGGTGAGGACGAGGAGCGCGATCGTCCCGAGCAGCAGGACGGCGAAGCCGATCGCCGACCAGAACTCGAGCACCCGGCCATAGCGCACGTCCTCGTCCGGAAGGGGATGCACCGAGTGGGTCAGGTGGGCATGGGGATCTCCGCGCTCGCCATTCGCGAGGCGCGTTCGCTCGGCGGTCACGGCCTCCAGGCGGATTCGGTTCTCCACGATGGCCGCTCGCACGGTGTCGAGCTCATGGTCCTCGGCGCGCACCTCGGCTGCTGCCGTTCGCTGCAGCGCGACGGGCATGCCGTCCTCCCGCAGGCCGTGCGCCTCGACGTTCTTCCCGGGGAGCGCTGCGGCGAGCGACTGCTCACGCGCGGTCAGCCCGCCGAGCTCGTCCTCGAGCTCGGCGATCCGGTCGGCGATGGCCTCTGGCTCCCGCGACGGCGGCGCGACCTTGCCGAGGCCGGCCCATCCCACGGGGTCGTACCACGACTGGCGGACCGCTCCCTGCCGCGTGAACTTCGGGCCGGCCGGCGCGCGCTCCCCCGCGAAGCGGTCGTAGGTGTCCAGGCCGAAGAGCCCACGGTACTCGCGCACCCAGCCGATCTCGTCACCGATCGTCTGCACGGACCACTCGGCTTCCAGGCCGGGACCGATCGACCTGCCGTCGCCGCGGGCGTAGTCGACGAACGGGATGGTGAACCAGCCCGAGACCTTGGCCGCCAGGTCGCCCGGATCCGGTTGCCGGAGCGTGTCGCGCCAGAATCCACGCAAGGCATCCAGTGGCCCCTGGAGGCGGGACATTCCCGGCAGGGGCGGCGTGTTGAGGTACTCACCTTGCTCGAAATACGTCGCGTGCGACCCGGCTCCGGGGAAGAGGACGGGGTGCGATCCCTCCTTGAGGAGGTCGGGGTCGTCCCAGCGGCGTCGCAGGTCATCGCCGCTGTAGTCGTGCGACGCGGCAGCGCACCATACCGGCACGGGCCCATCCGGTGTCTCCTCGACATAGACGAGGACCTGCTCCCAGTCCGCCTCGTGATCGTTGGCGCCGCCGAACGTGCTGCGCCAGTCGTTCATGAAGTAGAAGTAGATGTAGTGGAGGACGGTCCACCCGTCCTTGCGGATGACGCGTCCGTAGTAGATGGGAGGAGCGTCGGCCGCGCCGGAGGCCTGGTACTTCTCGCGCGCCGCTGAGGCAGTGCCGCCGGGCACGGTCCCTCGCAGCAGCAGCGACACGTTGAAGAGTGCGTCAACGATGCGGGCGAACAGGCCGACGCGAGCGAGCCGGCCGGCCGCCCGGAACACCGGGCGATCCGGTCGCGCGAGCCAGCGCGCCTGCTCCACGCTGCTGAGCGGTTGCTGGACCAGGCGCATGAAGAGGCGCTGGCCGGGCGGCTCCTCGGCGTCCGCGAGCTTGTCGGGGGTGAGCGATCCGGCGGGAATGACCAGCGAGGACTCACGATCGGAGCGCCCGACCCATAGGTCGCACGCCTCGATGTAGGGCTCGACGGCAGTCGGAAAGAAGAGCTCGCCGTGGGTGAAGTGCAGGATCGGCTCGTGCGCCCGCAAGAGCGCCTCGTCGTTCATCGGTCGTCTGCCGTCCGGCCCGCCCCGGTCGTGTCGAAGAAGCGCCGTCGAACGCTCGCCTGGTTGAGGTAGAAGGTGATGATCACCCCAACCGCCGTATATGCGTATGCGGGGGTCCCCTGCGTGTAGCCCCAGATCTCGATCGCGAGGCTGCCGCCGATGAGGAGCATGGCCACCACGTAGGCGCCCTGCCAGCCCCGCCAGAGCCCGATGGCCGTCGACAGCGCGACGGTCACCAGGATGCCGTTCGCGATGGGGTTGTCCCCCTGCGGATCCATGGCACGCACCAACCCTGCCGCGGGGATTCCGGGAACCTCGAGGAGGTAGAGGACCGGCAGCAGCCCATACACCAGCCAGAGCACGATGAGCAGGACAAACCCAAAGGGGCGACGTTCACCCCGGTCGATCGCGTCCTCGGGCAACGCATACCTCCACGGGTGTCTGGGCTGACGCCGTATGGTACGCATCGGCATCCGATCGGTGCGCCGCCATCGTACTGGCACGGAACACCGCCCTCGCGACAGGAACCGAGGATTGATGGCAGACCGGCCCAGGATCATCCGTCGTCCGCCCGGGCTGATCGACGCGACGGCTCGCATCGCGGTGCTCAGCGGTTCCGTGCATCTCCTGCGCGAGCTCGCACGGCGTCACCCGGATCAGCTCGAGGCGGCCCCGTCCGACATCTGCGCCCAGCTGGAGGACGTCTGCCGCATGAAGCGTGACGGCCTCCTCACCGACATCGAGTTCAGCGCGGCCAAGGCTCGGCTGCTCGGCCTCTCGTGACGTCCGCCGATCCGGAAGCGACGCCCGCCGCCGACGGCTCCGCTATTCCCTGGCGCTCCATTGCGGCCTGGGTGGTCGTGGTGCTCACCACGGTCGCCGTCATGGCTTCGGTCGTCGGCCTGTGGGCCCATCGCACACTGCTCGAAACAGATGCGTTCATGGATGCGGTGACGCCGGCGATCGAGAGCGAGAACGTGCAGGCGCTGGTCAGTGATCGGATCTCGGACGAGCTGGTCACCGCGCTGGCGCTCGAGGAACGCACGGCCGCGACGCTGCAGGGTGTCGAGGACAGGCTGGTCGCGAGGCTGGCGGAAGCCCTCGACCTGTCCGACGCCGCCGTCGAACGCCTTCAGGCCGGCTTCGGGCTTCAAGACCTCGCATCGACGATCTCCTCGGGGATCGAGACTCGGATCCGTGGCGTGGTCGGGCAACTCGTGTCGTCTCCGGAGGGCATCGACCTCCTGCTCCGTACCACGGCGATTGCTCACGAGCGGACCGTGCTGCTGCTGCGCGACGAGCTCGATCAGCTGCCCAACCTCGTCGTGGAGTCCGGCGAGGTGCGCCTGAACGCGGTTCCGCTCATGGCCGAGGTGCTGCGGGAGGTGATCAATGCCGGCATCGAGCTGATCGGGATCGATCGGGAGATCCCACCCTTCGAGACCACCGAGGACGCGGACGACGCCGTCGCTCGATTCGCCGCCCTGATCGGCCAGGACCTGCCGCCCGACTTCGGCCAGGTTCCGATCATGTCCGAGGAGCGCCTCGAGAGCGCCCAGGATCTGCTTGTCACCTTCGATCGAGCGACATGGCTGGTCGTGGGCGCCACCATCCTCCTCGCGGCGCTGGCCATCGGCCTCGCCCCTTCACTCGCGACTGGGCTCGTCCGCGTCGGTGTGGCCGCACTCGTAGGCGCCCTCGTCGGCTGGTTCGCCGTTGACCTGATCCTGTCCGGGCTGGCCAACGGAGCGGCGACGCCCGAGGGGAGGGCCGCGATCGGAGACATCATGAATGCGGTCGCCGACGCCATGCTCGGGACAGCGGTCCTCCTGGCCGTGATCGGCATCGTAGTGGCCCTGCTCGGATTCGTGTTGGGCCGCCGTCCGTCGCCTGCCGAGTCCGGCGCATAGCCTCAGTCGCGGCTGTCGGTCACTCGGTCCAGGGGTCGTAGTCGGGGTCAGGTGGCTCGGCTGCCGGCCGCAGTGGCTCCGGGACGCTGCGCAGGTTGACTCTGATCCGCCACCAGACCTTGTAACGGCCGCGCATCCCGTCGACCAGGACGTCCTCCGGGTCGCGCACGTGCGCAGCGGCCTCGGGGTGCCGCGCGCGCCAGCGGTCGAGCCCGGCGAGCGCATCGGCCTTGTCCGCCGCCTGGCTGATCACGAGCAGTGGCTGGGTCGATCGTCGACGCCCGGTCGGCGGGACCGTTCCGTCCGGGTTGCGCGCCGGTGCGGAGGGGATGGCCGGAGGAACGGATCCGGCCCTTCCACGCGGCGCGGATGGATCGGGAGCATCGCCCTTCGCCGGTGTCCGCCGCTTCGCCGGTGTCCGCCGCTTCGAGGGCTGGACCCGGGGCGGCTCACCCGGCTGCTTCGCGTAGTTCGGCGGCCAGGCCGCGTCACCGAGGCCCTCGGCCTCGTGGCGAGCCACGAGCTCGAGGAGCGGCTCGAGCGAATGGGCCCGAGCGTCGATGCCGGCGCCGACGTCCCCGAGGCTCCGATACCGCTCCGGGACCGTGCGCAGCGTGAAGTCCTCCATCTCGGCGTCGGGCACCTCGTCCCAGGTGAGCGGGGTACTCACCGTCGCCGTCGGTCGCGGCCGCACCGAGTAGACCGATGCGACCGTGCGGTCCTTCGCGTTCTGGTTGTAGTCGAGGAAGACCCCGTGGCGCTCTTCCTTCCACCACTTGCTCGTGGCGATCGAGGGCGCCCGTCGTTCGACCTCGCGCGCCAGGGCGAGCGCCGAGCGGCGAACTTCGGTGAAGCTCCACTGCGGCTCCACGCGCACGTAGACGTGGATGCCGCGCGACCCGGACGTCTTCGGCCATCCGGTATAGCCGAGGTCTTCGAGGACCTCGCGCACGACGAGGGCCACCCGGCGAACGTCGGACCACGACACGCCGGGACCGGGATCCAGGTCGACGCGCAGCTCGTCGGGGTGGTCGAGGTCACCGCCACGGACCGGGTGTGGGTTCAGGTCGATGCACCCGAGGTTGATGACCCATGCGAGTGCCGCCCGGTTGTCGACGACCACCTCGTCGGCGGTGCGGCCGGATGGAAAGGAGAGCTCGACGGTGCGGACGAACTCGGGGACGGACTTCGGTGCGCGCTTCTGGAAGAAGGCTTCGCCCTCGGCGCCATCGACGAAGCGCTTCAACGCCATCGGCCGGTCGCCGACGCCGAGCAGGGCGCCGTCCGCCACAGCCAGGTAGTACTCGACGAGCTCAATCTTGGTGATCCCGGCATCCTTGAAATAGAGCTTGCCGGGATTGCTGACCTTCACCTCGAACCCGTCGAGCGAGAGCATCACGGCATCGGACGGTGCCATGGCACCAAGGGTAGCGGTAGGCTCAACGTGGCACGTACCGTGCCCACGAAGGACGACGAATGATCAAGCGAATTGAGCGGCTGATCGCATCGCTGGACCGGTGGACGCTGCGACGCCCGTGGACGAAGGTCACGCGCCGCGCAGTCGAGGGATTCCTCGAGCACGAGGGGCTCCAGTACGCCGGCGGCATGGCTTACTTCGCGGTGCTGTCTCTCTTCCAGCTCATCGTGCTCGCCGTCGTCGTCCTCTCGATCTTCCTTGGCGAGGGACCGGCTCGGGAGTTCGTCGTCGAGGCGGTCGACAATGGCACGCCGCTCGACGCGGAGACGGCTGGGCAGATCATCGACGGCGCCATCGCCGCGCGGGGAACCATGACGCTCATCAGCTTCGCCTTCCTGGTCTGGGCGGCCCTGGGCATCTTCTCCGCCCTCTCGAACGGGATTGGCCGCGCGTTCGCGCAGGCACCCGTCCGTGGGTTTCTGCACCAGCAGATCCTTGGCCTCACGCTCATGGCGCTGACGGGCGTCCTCGTCATCGCCTCGTTCGCGATCGGCATCGTGACGGGAATTCTCCAGCGGCTGACCGATCAGGAGCTCGCCGGCCTCCCCATCGGTGAGCTGGGCATCCAGGTCATCGGTCTGGTGGTGCCGGTCCTGCTCATCTTCGCCGCGCTGTGGACCATCTACCGCATCGTCCCGAACCGCCCGGTGGGCTGGCGAGAGGTCCTGCCCGGCGCCATCATCGGCACGCTCCTGTGGACGCTCCTTCGCTTCGGCTTCACCTGGTACGCCACGAGCATCGCCCGGTACGACTCCTTCTACGGCCCGCTCTCGGCGGGCATCAGCCTGCTGGTGTTCCTCTACTTCGCAAGCGCGGTCATCCTCATCGGTGCGGAGGTGGCGCGCGCCAATGCGCTGTCTGAGGATGACCGCATCAGCGCGGAGGAGGCGCAACGAGCCGCTGCCGCCGCCGAGAAGGCGCCGAGGGCGCCGGACGCGAAGGGCGGCTCCCGAGCGGCCTGGTTTGCGGGTGCGGCCCTGGTTGGGATCGTGATCGGGCGCCTCACAAAGCGCGACGAGTACTAGTGCGGTCGGGAGAGGTACTGGACACTCTGTAGTACTTTGGGCACCTTCCTGCGCCATTAGGCGCTAGGCACCATCGGCCCCTCTCTCTCGCAAGGGGCAGATAAGGGCATCACAGTGCGGATCACCGCTCGATGAAGCGGCAATCCGGCCTCGCCGTCGCGTTCGTCGCCCTGCTGACGGTGGGCTGGAGCGTCGTCACAATTCAGCCCGGCAATCGTGCCCTAGCCGCAGACCCTCACTCCGAACTCGCCGAAACGCGCGCCAAGCTGGCCGACGCGCGGTCGACGCGCGCGGCGCTGGCCGCTGCCCTGGATCAGCAGCGCGAGGAGCTCTCGCACCTGCGAGACCGCTCGGCGCGTCTCGACGGCCGGCTCGACGCCGCCCGCGCCGAGCTGGCGGCCGTCACCGCCGAGTTCGAGCACGTCACGGGCCTCCTCACCGAGGTCGAGGCCGACATCGCCGACATCGAGGCGCGCCTCGTCGAGCTGCACGAGCAGATCGCCGCGCTCGATGACGAGCTGACCGCCCTGACGGAGGAGATCCGCCTTCGTATGGCCGAACTGGCGGAGCGCGAAGCGCTGCTGGAGGATCACCTGCGGTCCGCCTACGAACGCAGCCAGACGTCGCTGCTCGAATTCCTGCTGTCGGCCGATTCGCTCGACGAGGTCACCACCCAGGTCGGGTACCTGATGGCCGTCTCGGAGCAGGATGCCGCGCTGGCCGAGGAGGTCCGCGGGATCCGTGCCGAGCTCGAGACGCGTCGGGCCACCCTCCGCGACGGACGGCGTGCGCTCGGAGAGGCGCGCCTCGTAGCCGAGGACGAGGAGGCGGCGCTCGTCGCGCGGCGCGACGACCTCGCCGGACTCCAGGCCGAGCTGGCGAGCCTCCGGGTCGCGGCCGACGAGAAGCGCGCGGCACAGGAGTCGGCGCTCAATGCCGCCCTCGCCGCCGAGGATGACGTCGAGGCCAAGATCGCGCAGAACGAGCGCGCCGCGCAGGCGATGGCGGAGCTCGCGTCGCGGCTCCAGGCCCAGGCTCAGGCCCAGGAGGCGGCGATCGCCGAGGCGAAGCGGCGTGCGGCAGAAGAGGCACGCCGCCGGGCTGCCGAGCAGGCCGCATCCAACGCCACGTCGAGCTTCGGCTTCCGCTGGCCGGAGCGCCCGACCGAGACCACCCAGGAGTGGGGCCCAACGAACTTCCAGCTCGAACCGCCCTACACCTACGGCGGCACGTACTACCCGCACTTCCATGCGGGAATCGACTTCACCTCCGGCTGCGGCTCGCGCATCTATGCCGCAGGTGCCGGCGTGGTGGTTGCCTCGGGCCAGCCCCTGATGCCATGGGACACGGGGTTCGGCGTCGTGGTCGACCACGGTGGCGGGATCCAGACCTGGTACTGGCACATGCAGCCGCAGGTCGTCGTGTCGCCGGGCACGATCGTGACGAGCGAGTCGGTCATCGGGTACGAGGGCACAACGGGCCTCTCGACGGGGTGCCACGTCCACTTCGCCGTCAACGACCACGGCGTCTGGGAGAATCCGCGCCGCTACCTTCCGTAGCCGGCCCGGCGCGGTTCAGGCTCGAGCCGGCTCCCGCACTGCGGGCAGGTAGAGGCGATCGGTGTACTCGGTGAGCATGCGGGCCGTGCTGAACTGCCACAGCGCGGCGGCGATCGAGGCGCGCATGGTCGCGACCCACGCCGCCGGGACGCCGCCCGGACCGCGCTCGAAGAAGCGGGGGACGATCTCCTCCTCGAGGAGCCGATACAGCTCGCCGGCATCGGCCGCATCCTGCATCGGCTCGTCGCCGTCGGCCTCGCGGTCGCCGATCGCCCAGCCATTGAGGCCGTCGTAGCCCTCGTCCCACCATCCGTCGAGGATCGAGACCGACGGGATGCCGTTGATCGCCGCCTTCATGCCCGAGGTCCCCGAAGCCTCCATCGGCCGCCGTGGGTTGTTCAGCCACAGGTCGACTCCGCCCACGAGGAAACGCGCGATCCGAACGTCGTAGTCCTCGACGATGAAGACGCGCCCGCGCAGGTGCTCCGAGCGCGACAGCGTGAAGATGTGCTGGATCACCTGCTGTCCGGGCCGGTCGGCCGGATGGGCCTTTCCGGCGATGACGACCTGGACCGGGCGATCCGCTGACGACAGGATCCGGGCCAGCCGCTCCTCGTCACGGAACAGGAGATCCGCGCGCTTGTAGGTGGCGAACCTGCGTGCGAAGCCGATCGTGAGCGCGTCGGGATCGAGGACGCCGCGCAGCTCGCGCAGCGTCCTGGGCGACTCGCCATGACGAGCGAACTGCCGGGCCAGGCGGCCCTCGAGGAACGCGACCATCTCGCGCTTCTGCTGGCGATGGGCGCTCCACAGCTCCTCGTCGTCCATCTCGCCGAGGCCGGCCAGAGCCTCCGGGCCGTCCATGTCGACGCCCAGCGGAACGCCGATGGCCGCCTTGATGACGCGCCGCACAGGCCGGCCCATCCAGGTCGGCACGTGCACACCGTTGGTGATCGCCTCGATCGGATGTCCGGCGAGCCCCTCCCACGTCTCCGTCGCCGTGCGCGCGTGGAGCTTCGATACCGCGTTGGCCGCAACGGCATGGCGCAGGACGAAGGCGGTCATGTCGAACGGTGCGTCCGGCGCGTCGGTCTGTCCGCGACCGAGCTCCATCAGCTCGTCCGGGACCGCCGAGGTGGCCTCGAACCACGAGCCGAGGGCCGGCGCCGCGATGGCGCGATCGAACGTCTCGTTCCCGGCGGGTACCGGCGTGTGGATGGTGAAGACGGCGTCGCGCCCCACGCGGCGGAGGGCCTCGCCGGGCGCAAGCCCAGGGTCGTTCGCGATGAGCTCGCGTGCCCGCTCGAGCAGGAGGAACGCGGAGTGCCCCTCGTTGAGGTGCCATACCGCCGGCGAGATCCCGATCTCGCGCAGCGCTCGCACGCCGCCGATGCCGAGCACCAGCTCCTGGCACAGCCGCATCTCGCGCCCACGGACGTAGAGGATGTGTGTGATCGGCCGGTCGGGAGCCTCGTTGGCGGGGATGTCGGTGTCGAGCAGCAGGATCGGGACGCGCCCGACCTGCGCCACCCAGACTGCCGCATGGACCATGCGTTCGGCCATCTCGACCGAGACCTGGAGCGGGCCGCCGTCGCGCGCGCGGGCGCGCCGCAGGGGCAGCTGCGACGGATCCAGGTCCGGCTGGGCATGCTCCTGGTGCCCATCGGCGTCGATCTGCTGCCGGAAGTAGCCGCGGCGGTAGAGGAGTCCGATGCCGACGAAGGGCAGCGCCGCGTCGGAGGCCGACTTGCAATGGTCGCCGGCCAGCACGCCGAGGCCGCCGGAGTAGATCTGCATCGACTCGTGGATTCCGAACTCGGCGCAGAAGTAGGCGATGGGCCCCGGGAGGGCACGCTCCGGCGTCGCTCGATACCACGACCCCGCTCCGTTCGTCATGTACCGGTCGAACTCGTCCAGCACCCGGCTGGCGTCGACCCTGAAGTCCTCGTCGGCGGTCAGCTCGGCCCAACGCGCGTGGTCGGTGTAGCGCATCACCGCGATCGCGTTGCGATGGCGGGTCCACGCCCCGCCATTGATGCGGCTGAAGAGCGCCTGCGCCCGCGGGGTCCAGGTCCACCACAGGTTGTAGGCGAGCTCGCCGAGGCCCTCGAGCTCCGCCGGCAGGTTGAAGACGTGGCCGGGAAGAGTCGGCACGCGCAGGGAGTCGGTCACGGGCACCGATGATAGCGGGACGCCCACCTGCCTGGCCCCTCATGCGCCCACAGGGCCCGACGCGGTTGGCGGCAGCGCTTGTCACGGGTGGGCGAGGCAGTACCCTAGCGGCCATCCTGATGGACGGCTACTCGGTCAATGAGGCGGCATCGGTCCTGGGCGTGCCGGTCGAGCGCGTCTGGGAGCTGCTGGCGCGCGGGGTGCTGGCCGGGACGCCGGAGGGAGAGACCGGGATGCGCGTCTTCCTCCAGCCGCGCCAGGCCGCGGCCCCGCCGCCGGCGGAAGCGGCGTCGCCCACCAACGGCGGAGGGACCGAGCCCGAGCGAGAGCTGTCGCCCTTCCGTGAGCTCCTGACGGAGTTCAGGAACCTCACCGAGCGCTACGGCCAGGCGCTCCTCGCGCTCGGCGAGTCCCGCGGCGAGGTTGCCTCGCTCCGCTCGCGGGTGGATCTGCTCGAGGCGCGCATGGATCTGGGGCTGCCGGGTCCGGGAACGCAGCGGATGCCGTCCGGCTGGGCCCCCGGTCCCACTCCGTACGGTTTCGAGCAGACGGTCGTGCCGACCGCCCCGCAGCCAGGTGCCGGAGCGGAACGGCCGGCGGAGCCAGAGGAGCACCGCGCGCGGACTCGCGGCCCGCGGCGTGCGACGGAGAGCTTCGCCGAGGCGCTGGCGCGCGCCGAGGATCCGAGCCCGCCCGAGCTCCCCTCGATGGAGGCGGGCGAGGGAGCCGCTCCCCCGGTGCGGCCGGAGCCTGCCGAGCCGGCGGAGTCGATCCTGCCTCGCGAGCTTCCCGCCGCCGAACCGGTCCTCGTGGCGGAAGAGGCGGCCGAGCCGGCGAGCCCTCCGGGGCCGGAACCCGAGGCCGAGCCCGTCGCGGCCGGCGTCCAGGCTCCCCACGTGGCGCCGGAGCCGATCACCAGGACCGTAGAGACAGCCGAGCCGGCGGAGGGCCAGGCCGAGCCGGGGCAAGGGCCGCCGCTGACCGATCCGTTGGAGTGGGACGCCGATCGGTACACGACGACCATCGACGAGCCCGATTGGTTCGAAGCCGAGGCCGACGACTTCATCCGTGCTGCGGAGGCCGCGGCCGCGCCGCCCAGCGAGGAGATTGCGGAGGCGGAACCGAGCGCGGAGCCCGCGGATGGGGAACCGAGCGTGGAGCCGGCGCGCGACGACCCGGAAGAGACGCTCCTCTGGCTCGGCAGCGACGGTGCCCCCGAGCCGGGCGATGCGTCCCCGGCGGAGGGGATCCTGCCCGGCGCCTCGGAGCTCGACTCTGCCCTCGAGGCGCTGGGCGCCGCAGGTGGGACGCCGGCATCTTCGGCGGCGCCGCAAGACGAGGCGCCGGTGCGCGATGAGCCTGAACCGATCCAGGACGAAAGTGACCTCGGGGCGGCCGAACCCGTGGCGGCCGCGGAGCCCGATACGGCCGCTGAGACGGAGGGGGCCGAGGAAGCTGAGAACACGGCCCGGCCCGAGACCACGGCCGAGCCTGAAAAGGCGGCCGAGGCGACGGAGACCCGGGAGCCAGCCGGGCTTCGGGAACGTTCCCTGCCCCCTGCCGCGGCGGACCGGCAGCAGGGGACGCGACCTGCGCCATCGCTCGCGTTCCCGCCCTCGGCGCTCCGATACCGACCGGTTGCGCCGCCCGGACCGACCGGACGCGCCTACCGGCGACTTCGGCGCATCTTCCCCGACTGAGTTCTCCGATGCCGGACTACGACAAGCGCACTGCCCTGGTGGTCGTTGACCTGCAGAACGACTTCGCCGACCCGGGCGGCTCGCTGGCCGTGGCCGGTGGCGATTCGGTCGTGCCGATCGTCAACGGGGAGGTCGCGAAGGCTCGGGCGAAACGCGCTCTGATCGTTGCAACCCAGGACTGGCACCCAGAGACGACGCCCCATTTCGCGAAGGACGGTGGGGTCTGGCCGGTCCACTGCGTGGCGGGCACCTGGGGCGCGGAGCTGCACCCTGGATTCTACCTGCCGCCCGATGCGCCGCGCGTTCGCAAGGGCGTCAACGGGGAGGACGGGTACTCCGGCTTCACGATGCGTGACCCGGTGACCGGCGATGAGGTTCCCACGGAGCTCGACTCGCTCCTGCGCGATCGGGCCATCGACCGGCTCGTGGTCTGCGGCCTCGCCACCGACTACTGCGTGAAGGCCACCGCCATCGACGCCGTTCGCTTGGGCTACGCGGTCGAGCTCCTCGGCGCGGCTGTCGCCTCGGTGGAGCTCGACCCCGGAGACGGCGAGCGCGCGCTCGACGAGATGCGAACCGAGGGCGTGCTCGTCATCGGCTGACCCCTACGTCCGGCCTCTCGCGGCTCGGATGGTGATGACGCCCACCAGGGCGGTCGCGGCGCCGATGAGGACCCATGCTCGATCGGCGGTCATGAAGCTCTGCGGCGCGAAGGGGAGGTCGAGCCCCTGGGCGACCCAGACGAGCCCGCCGAGCACGAGCAGGATGCCGAGCACGAGCAGGATGGTGCGCACGCTCGCATCGTACCCACGTTTTGGTACTTGCGGTCGCGCGGCGCTCGGGTACTATTCCGCGCGTCGAAGCCGCACCATGCGGCGCCAAACTGCCTACCCCTTCCACTCCCCTCACCGCGTCCAAGCGTCGGCCTCGGGGCAGCGGCAAGATCCCGGGCGCCGGCGTCGAGCAGCGGCCTCGCACGGTCCAATCTCAGTTGGGAGGGGTCTACGTGACCTACACCGATCAGGTGATCACCTGCAGTGATTGCGGAATCGACTTTGTCTTCTCCGCGTCCGAGCAGGAGTTCTTCGCGGAGAAGGGCTTCGCCTCTGCTCCGAAGCGCTGCTCGTCATGCCGCGCCCAGCGCCGGGCGTCCGGCGGGGGCAGCAGCTACGGCGGCAGTGGTGGCGGCGGCTACGGGGGCGGAGGGTACTCCTCCGGCCCACGCGAGATGCACGATGCCGTCTGTGCCCGTTGTGGCAACGACACCCAGGTGCCATTCCGGCCGACGGGCGCTCGTCCGGTCTACTGCTCCGACTGCTTCAGGATGATGCGCGGCTAGGCCACGTTTCCGGTAGCACGATGCGGGCGGCCCACCGGGCCGCCCGTTTCTGTGTTCGCGAGGCCGTGTGCGCGGGACGTCGCATGCGCCCGCCGAGCGGCCAAGCCCCCGCATCGGTCCGCTCGTCCTATGATGGTCGTCCAATCGGCAGGCAACTTGCGGAGCAGTCGAGACATGACCTCCCAGCACGACGCGTGGCGCGAGCTCGGCCAGCAGCTTCGCGTCGACTCGATCCGATCGAGCAGCGCCGCCGCCAGCGGGCACCCGACGTCGTCCATGTCGGCGGCGGACCTCATGGCGGTCCTGATGTCGAAATACCTTCACTACGACTTCGGAACCCCCGATGACCCGCGAAACGACCACCTGATCTTCAGCAAGGGCCATGCGTCGCCCCTGCTGTACGCCATGTACAAGGCCGCGGGCGCCATCAGCGACGACGAGATGCTCACCTTCCGTCGCTTCGGCTCGCGGATCGAGGGCCATCCGACGCCGATCCTGCCGTGGGTCGACGTAGCGACCGGCAGCCTCGGCCAGGGGCTCCCGATCAGCGTCGGCGTGGCGTTGGCCGGGAAGCGCCTCGATCGGCTCGGCTACCGGGTCTGGTGCCTGTGCGGCGACTCCGAGATGGCGGAGGGCTCCATGTGGGAAGCCTTCGAGCATGCCGGCTTCGGCGGCCTGGACAACCTGACGGCGATCATCGACGTGAATCGCCTCGGCCAGACCGGCGAGACGATGCACGGCTGGGATCTCGACGCCTACCGCCGCCGAGCCGAGGCCTTCGGGTGGAAGGCGATCGAGATCGACGGGCACGATGTGGCCGCCATCGACCGCGCGCTCGCCAGGGCGATCGAGACCACCGGCAGCCCTACCGTGATCATCGCCCGGACCGAGAAGGGACACGGCGTGAAGGCCGTCGCCGACCAGAACGGCCGGCATGGCAAGCCCCTCGATGACCCGGATGCCTCGATTGCCGAGCTCGGCGGGTACCGCGACCTCCACGTCGCGGTCCCCAAGCCGGTGCTGCGCGGCGCACCGCACGAATTCCCGGTCGAGAAGCTGGTGCTGCCGTCGTACGAGCCGGGGACCAAGGAGGCGACCCGCAAGGCCTTTGGCGATGCCCTCGTCGCGTTGGGGAAGGCCCGTGGCGAGGTCGTGGCGCTCGACGGCGAGGTCGGCAACAGCACCTACACCGAGGCGTTCGCTGCCGAGCTCCCGGACCGCTTCTTCCAGGTCTACATCGCCGAGCAGCAGATGGTCGCCACGGCGGTTGGCCTGCAGGTCCGCGGCTGGAAGCCGTTCGCGGCGACCTTCGCCGCCTTCCTGTCCCGCGCCTACGACTTCATCCGGATGGCGGCCATCAGCCGGGCCAACATCTCGCTGGCGGGCTCTCACGCGGGCGTGAGCATCGGCGAGGACGGGCCGTCCCAGATGGCGCTGGAGGACCTCGCCAGCCTGCGGGCGGTCCATGGATCGACCGTGCTCTACCCGAGCGACGCGAACCAGACGGCTGCGCTTTTGCCGCAGATGGCCGATCGAGAGGGCATCGTCTACATGCGCACGACGCGCGAGAAGACGCCCGTCCTCTACCCACCAGGCGAGGACTTCCACATCGGTGGGTCTCGGGTCGTGCGGCAGAGCGCCGACGACGTCGTCACGATCATCGGTGCCGGGATCACGCTGCACGAGGCGATCGCCGCTGCCGACACGCTGGCCGACGAGGGCATCCGTGCCCGCGTCATCGACCTCTACAGCGTCAAGCCGATCGACGCCGAGGCCGTCCGCGCCTCGGCGCGCGAGACCGGGGCGGTGGTCACCGTCGAGGACCACTGGCCCGAGGGCGGGATCGGCGACGCGGTGCTCGACGCCCTCGCCGCCGAGCAGCCGCACCCGGTCGTCACCAAGCTCGCGGTGCGGGAGATGCCCGGCTCGGGCACGCCGGCCGAGCTGCTGGCAGCGGCCGGGATCGACGCAACCCACATCGCCGATGCGGTCCGCCAGGTGGCGGCCGACGCCGGCACGCGCGGCCGTCGACCGACCCAGGTCGGATCCGGCCGGCGCGACTAGCGGGAGGAACCCTCATGACCAACGCGCTGCATCGGCTGCATGCCGAGCAGGATCAGAGCCCGTGGATCGACTTCATCGACCGCCAGCTGATCGACAGCGGGCGCCTCGCCGAGATGGTCGAGGACGGCATCCGCGGCCTGACCAGCAACCCGACGATCTTCGCCAAGGCGGTGGCCACGGGGCAGTACGACGACCTCATTCGCCGCGAGATCGAGGCCGGCGACGACGCGCGGCAGATCTACGAGCAGATCGCCGTGGCCGACGTTGGCGACGCGGCCGACGTCCTGCGCCCCGTCTACGACAGCGCCGACGGCGCCGACGGCTTCGCCAGCATCGAGGTCGAGCCGGACCTGGCCGACGACAGCGATGCGACCCTTGCGCGCGCGCGTCAGCTCTGGAGCCTCCTCGATCGCCCGAATGTCTTCGTGAAGATCCCCGCGACCGACGCGGGCGTGCCGGCCATCGAGGCCGCGATCGCCGAGGGAATCAACGTCAACGTCACCCTGATGTTCAGCGTCGAGGTGTACAAGCGCGTGGCGCGCGCCTACGTCGCCGGGCTTCGCTCCCGGCTCGAGCGCGGCGAGGACATCTCGCGCGTGGCCAGCGTGGCGAGCTTCTTCGTCAGCCGCGTCGACACCAAGGTGGACGCCTACCTCGATGAGCTCGATACCGACGCGGCACGTGGCGCCCGAGGCCGCGCGGCCATCGCGAACGCGAAGCTGGCCTACGAGGCGTACGGCGAGATCTTCTGGGGCGAGGAGTTCGCCGATCTCCGAGCCGCGGGCGCCATGGTCCAGCGCTGCCTGTGGGCGAGCACGAGCACGAAGAACCCCGACTATCGGGACGTCCTTTACGTCGAGGAGCTCATCGGGCCGCAGACGGTCGACACCATGCCGCTCGACACGATCGAGGCGTTCCTCGATCACGGGACGATCGACCGGGCCCTGGACAGCGACATCGAGGGCGCCCGCCAGGCCATCCGTGCCGTGGAGGATCTCGGGATCAGCATGGAGCGCGTCACCGACGAGCTCATCACCGAGGGCGTCGCCAGCTTCGCGAAGAGCTTCGACGAGCTGGTCGAGACGATCGAGTCGAAGCGCAAGGAACTCGCTCCGGCATGAACGACCTCGACGCGGCCGTCGCGTCCCGGCTGGCTGCCTGGACGCGTGACCGCGTCGCCGAACGGCTGTGGGCGAAGGACGGCTCGTTGTGGGCCGAGTCCGGCAAGCCCGCGGACGAGGTCGCGGCCTGGCTCGGGTGGCTCGATCTGCCGGAGTCGATGAGCAACCGCATCGGCGAGCTCGATCACCTCGCCGGTCACATCCGCGAGGACGGCTATCGTCGGTCGGCCGTGCTCGGGATGGGCGGATCGAGCCTTGCGCCGGAGCTCTTCAGCCGCGTCTTCGGCTGGGCCGGCGGAGCCGCCGAGACCGGTGCGGCGTCAGCGGATGGCCTCGAGCTGCGGATCCTGGACTCGACTCACCCCGATGCGGTCCGCGGGTTCCGCTCCTGGGCATCGGCCCAGCGCACGCTCTTCTGCGTGAGCTCGAAGTCCGGCACCACTACCGAGCCGAACGCCTTCCATGCGGCAATGGGCGAGGTCGCCCCGGCGCTCGACTTCGTCGCCATCACCGATCCGGGCACCGGCCTCGCCGACCTGGCCAGGGCGCAGGAGTTCCGCGCCATCGTCGAGGCGCCCGCCGACGTCGGGGGTCGCTACTCGGCGTTGACGGTCTTCGGCCTCGTGCCAGCGGCGCTCAACGGCGTCGACCTCGACGGACTGCTCCAGCGCGCGCGCCGGATGGCGGAGGCGTGCCGCACCGACCCCGCCGCCGACAACCCGGGCCTGGCGCTCGGCGCGAGCATCGGCGAGGCGGCACTCGCCGGCCGTGACAAGCTCACCCTCTTCACCTCGCCGCGCCTGGCGGCTCTCGGCGACTGGGTCGAGCAGCTCGTCGCGGAGAGCACCGGCAAGATGGGACGCGGGATCGTCCCGATCGTCGGCGAGCCGATCGCCGAGGCCGATGCGTACGGCGACGACCGCGCGTTCGTGGTCGTCACGTTGGCCGGCGAGTCGCGCGACGAGCTCGATTCGGTGGCTGCCGCGCTGGCGGAGCGCGGTCATCCCACGACGAGCATCGAGCTCGAGGATCCTCTCGCTCTCGGCGCCGAGTTCGTGCGCTGGGAGGTGGCGACGGCCGCCGCGGGGATCGTCCTCGGGATCGATCCGTTCGACCAGCCCAACGTGCAGGAGTCGAAGGACGCGACGCGGGCGCTGCTCGAGACGTACCGCACCGGGGGAGCGCTGCCCGAGGAGATGCCTCTCGTCAGCGAGCCAGGGCTGTCCGTCACCGGCGACCCCGACGTCCTGGGCGACGCGCCGGTGAGCGTCGAGTGGGCGCTGCATCAGCTGCTGGGCCTGGTTCGTCCCGGCCTGGACTACCTGGCCATCCTCGCCTACGTGCCCTCCGATCCCGAGATCGTCGAGCGGCTCCAGGCCATCCGCGGCCGGTTGCGTGACGCCACCACCGCGGCCACCACGCTCGGCTTCGGGCCACGCTTCCTCCATTCGACCGGGCAGCTCCACAAGGGCGGTCCCGACACGGGAGTCTTCCTCCAGCTGACCGCCGCGCCGTCCAAGGACCTGCCGATCCCTGGCTGGCGTGAATCGTTCGGAACGCTCATCGCGGCCCAGGCGCTTGGTGACCTCGCCTCGCTCAGGAGACGTGGCCGGCGCGTGCTGCGGATTCACCTCGGCGAGCTCGACGCCGGCCTCGGCAGGCTCGAGGAGATGATCGGCATCGCCGCATCGGTCTGACCGCGGCACCACGCAGCGAGGGAGACGACATGCAGGTTGCGATCTGCGGACTGGGGAGGATGGGGGCGGGCATGGCCCGCCGCGCCGCCCGTGGCGGCCACGATGTCGTGGCCTGGAACCGGACCGAGTCGGTGACTGCCGACCTGGCCGCCGAGCCGGAGAACGCGGGCCGGGTCGCCGTCGCCGAGCCGATCGAGCGGATTCGTGAGCTGGTGGCGGCTCCGCGCCACGTCATCATCTCGGTGCCGTCGGGCGACGCCACCGATGCCTTGATCGAGCAGCTCGCCACGCTCCTCGAGCCGGATGACGTGATCGTCGACGCGGGGAACAGCCGCTTCCACGACTCGCGGCGCCATGCCGAGGAGCTGGCGGAGAAGGGCATCGAGTGGCTCGACATGGGCGTGTCGGGCGGCGTCTGGGGCCTCCAGGTCGGCTTCTGCGCCATGCTCGGCGGCAAGCGCGAGGTCTTCGAGCGGTTCGAGCCGGTGGTGAGGACCCTGGCGCCGGAGAACGGGTATCTCTATTGCGGCACGGCCGGCGCCGGGCACTATACGAAGATGGTCCACAACGGCGTCGAGTACGGGATCATGCAGGCCTACGGCGAGGGCTTCGACATCCTTCACGCCTCCGACTACGACCTCGACCTCGCCGCCATCGCCCGGATGTGGAACAACGGGTCGGTGATCCGCTCCTGGCTCCTCGAGCTGGCCGGGAACGCCTTCGAGAAGGAGGGCAACGACCTCGCCGAGATCAGCGGCTGGGTCGCCGACTCGGGCGAGGGCCGCTGGACGGTGGCCGAGGCGATCGACCACGACGTGCCGGCCCCGGTCATCACCCTGAGCCTGATCGAGCGCTTCCGCAGCCGCCGCGCGCCCGACTCGT
Source organism: uncultured Chloroflexia bacterium (assembly GCA_963828485.1). Classification (GTDB taxonomy): domain Bacteria; phylum Chloroflexota; class Limnocylindria; order QHBO01; family QHBO01; genus JACDBZ01. Next base: position 137,000 of record CAWHEV010000009.1, on the reverse strand, counting down.
ACACCGATCGCGTCCTCGCCGCCCTCCGCAACGAGTTCGGCGGCCACGCGATCAAGGACCGCACGTAGGACCGATGGCGACCACGATCTCCGCCCAGCCGGAGAGCGAAGCCCAGCCGGCGCCGAACCCGCTGCGCGAGGGCCTGCGCCTCGAGCGCATGGCCGAGCCGTGCACCATGGTCATCTGCGGCGCCACCGGCGACCTCACCGAGCGGAAGCTCGGCCCGGCGCTGTACAACGCGCTGCTCGGCGGCTTCCTGCCGCCCGAGTTCACCGTCGTCGGCTTCGCCCGTCGCGACCTTTCCGACAAGGCCTTCCAAGAGCACTTGCTCGACGGGATCAACCGCCACAGCCGCAACCGACCGGTGAAGCCCGCGATCTGGGAGTCCTTCGCCCGCGGCATCGAGTACCACCGCGGCACGTTCGACGACCCGGCCGCCTACGTCGAGCTCGCACGGCGGCTGGACCGCATCGACCGCGATCGAGGCACGGCAGGCAACCGCCTCTTCTACCTCGCGGTGCCGCCCAATCTCTACCCGCAGATCGTGAACCAGCTCGATCGCGCCGGTCTCGCGACGCCGGGCGAGCACCGCGACAGTGGCTCGCGGCGGGGTTGGACGCGCGTCATCGTCGAGAAGCCCTTCGGCTACGACCTGGCCAGCGCGCGAGCGCTCAACCACGAGATCGCCGCCGTCTTCGACGAGGAGCAGGTCTATCGGATCGATCACTACCTCGGCAAGGAGACCGTCCAGAACCTGTCGGTGTTCCGCTTCGGGAATGGCCTGTTCGAGCCGATCTGGAATCGGCGCTACATCGACTCGGTCCAGATCACCGTGGCCGAGACGGTCGGCGTCGAGGGTCGCGGCGACTTCTACGACCAGACCGGCGCGTTGCGGGACATCGTCCAGAACCACGGCCTCCAGCTCCTCGCCATGTTCGCGATCGAGCCCCCGGTCGAGTTCGGCCCGGAGGACCTTCGCGACGAGAAGCTCAAGGTCCTTCGAGCGGTGAAGCCGATGCGACCCGAGGAGGTTGCTGCCAACACGGTCCGCGGCCAGTACGTGAACGGCTGGGTCGAGGGACAGCGCGTCGGCGCTTATCGAGACGAGCCCGAGGTTGCGCCCGACTCCGAGACCGAGACGTTCGTGGCGCTGAAGCTGGCGATCGACTCCTGGCGCTGGGCCGGCGTACCGTTCTACATCCGGACCGGCAAGGCGCTGCCCAGCCGCGTGACCGAGATCGCGGTGCAGTTCCGACGCGCGCCGCTGGCGCTCTTCTCCCGCGCCGGGGTCTCGCAGGTAGACCCGAACGTGCTCGCCATCCGCGTGCAGCCCGACGAGGGCATCCTCATCCGCTTCGGCGCCAAGGTGCCGGGCCAGGGCCTGCAGATCCGGACGGTCAACATGGACTTCCGGTACGGCTCGTCGTTCGCGGTGGATTCACCCGATGCCTACGAGACGCTGCTCCTCGACGCGATGATCGGGGATGCCAGCCTATTCACCCGCAGCGACGAGGTGGAGCGGGCCTGGGCCATCCTCGACCCAATCCTGGCGGCGTGGACGAGTGGTGAGGGAGGGCCGCTGCACTTCTACGGCGCGGGCACGTGGGGCCCGCCGGCCGCCGACGAGCTCCTCGAGCGCGACGGGCGCGCGTGGCGCCGGCCATGAGCCGGCAGATCGCGGACCCCGGCGAGGAGCAGGCGGCTCATCGGCGCCTGATGCGCTTCGGCGCCAACCAGCAGCCCGCGACGCCGATGTGGGCGGAGCGCGGCACGAGCGTGCAGGCGGTGGCCGGTCATCTCGCCAGGCTGTGGGACTCGGAGCCATCGGCGGACGCGAATGGCAGCCCGTCCGTCACCGAGAAGGGACTCGCCCATGCGCGCGCATCGGTCCTCAACCTCATCGTCCTGGTCGTGGATGACGCCGCGGCCGATCGCGTGGTGGGCACGCTCGTTGCGCTGGGCGTGCGGCATCCGTCGCGTGCCATCGTGCTCGTGCCGGATCATTCGGCCGGCGAACAGTCGATCGACGCCAGGATCAGCACGCACTGTCATGTCGGCGCCGACGACGGTGAGCGCGTCTGCTGCGAAGAGGTCGTGCTCGCCGTCCACGGCGAGGCGGCAGGGCACCTGGCGGGGATCGTCTCGCCGCTGCTCATCCACGACCTGCCCACCCACGTGTGGTGGCCGGGCGACCCGCCCTTCCGCGATCCGGCCTTCAACCAGGTCGTCGAGCTCGGCGATCGCGTGCTGATCGACTCGGCCGACTTCAGCGACCTCGGGGCCGGCATGCGCCGGATCGCCAGCCTGCGCCGCGAGAGCGGTGTCGGCGACCTCAGCTGGGAGCGCCTCTCGTGGTGGCAGGAGCTGACTGCCCAGTTCTTCGATGCCCGCCGCTTTCGCCGATATCTCCCGAACCTTAGCCGGCTCCTGATCCGCTATGCCGTCGCGCCTTCCGCCGCGTCGGACGAGGATGCGGCAACCAGCGCGACCGAGGTCGCGTCGCCAATGGCGCAGCCGCTGCTCTATGCCGGCTGGATCGCCACGAGGCTTGGCTGGAAGCGGTACCGCACCGTCGAGCCGCTGGTCGACGGCGGGTTCCGGCTGACGCTCGAAGGCAAGCACGAGATGGTCGACCTGGTGATCCGGCCGGAGCCGACCGACGCGCATCGGCCCGGTGACCTCCTCTCGGTTCGCCTGCGCTCCCTCGGTGAAACCGGGGCCGGGGAGTTCATCATCGACCGGCACGGTGACGACGCCGCGGTCGCCACCAACGCGGACGGCATGACGGCCCTGCTGCGCATGGTGCCCATGGACGCCCCGACCGAGGCGGAGCTGCTGAGCGCGCAGCTCGCCATGGACGTCGTGGACCCGGTCTACGAGGACGCCCTGCGCGCCGCCGGCATCCTGCTGGCCAGTGCTCGCGAGCCCGCCGCGTGACGCGCTTCAGCGTGGTTCCCGATGCCGCTGCGGTATGCCACGCGACCGCCGATCGCTTCGTCGAGCTGGCGACCGAGGCCATCGACGACCGCGGCGTGTTCCGCGTCGCTCTGTCGGGAGGAAGCACGCCGCGCCAGGTGTACCCGCTACTCCTCGAGCCGGCGCGCAGGGACGCCGTGGATTGGACCGCCGTCGAGTTCTTCTGGGGCGACGAGCGTTCCGTGCCTCCTGATCACCCCGAGTCGAACTTCGGCGTTGCCTACGCGATGTTCCTGTCCCAGCTGCCATCGGTTCGCATGGAGCGCGTGCACCGCATGCAGGCCGAGGCCGAGGACCTCGATGCCGCATCGCTCGCCTACGAAGGAGAGCTGCGGCTCGCGTTCGGCGCGCGCGGTGATGAGCCTCCGGCCTTCGATCTGATGTGGCTGGGGATGGGGCCCGACGGCCATACGGCGAGCCTCTTCCCCGGATCGACCGCCCTCGAGGAGCAGGATCGATGGGTGGTCGGAACGTGGGCACCGGCGATCGAGACGTGGCGCGTGACGCTGACGTTTCCGGTGCTCGATGCGGCGCGCGTCGCCCTGTTCGGGGTGATCGGTGCGAACAAGGCCGATGCGATGCGCGAGATCCGGTCCGGCGGCTCCGATCTGCCCGCTGCCCGGGTCGCCGCACCCGAGATCGAGTGGATCATCGACGCCGCCGCGGCCGGCGAGGAGGAGTCCTGACCGATGAGTGCGATCGCATGGCTCGTCGTCGCCGGCCTGGCCGCGGCCGGAGCGTACTTCGTCGGCTGGCCGGCGTGGCAGGCGTCCCGTGAGCGTGACGCGCGAGCCAGCAACGCCGAGCGCTATCTCGCCTGGCGCGGGCGCGCACCCCGTGGATCGGTCACCCGCGAGGGGTGGACCCGCGAGGAGCGTCGCCGGATCATCGTGGCGGCCGCCCTCGGCGTCCTGGCCATCGTGGCCGTCGTCGCCTTCTTCTCGGTGAGCTGATCCGATGCGCGTCGAGCTGCTCTACGCCGATGGCGACCCGGCCGCCATGCCGGCACGGCAGAACCTGGTCGAGGTGCTGACCGAGGATGCCTTCGAGACGCCGATCCAGATGATCGCCGTGACAAGCGAGGCGGACGCCGAGCTGCTTGCCATGCGTGGCTCGCCCACGATCCGCATCGACGGGGACGACGTCGTCTCCGGGTGGGCGGGCGCCATCGGGCTGGCCGCCAGGGACTACGGCGATGGACCGGTACCGCCGAAGGCCCTCATCCGGAGCGCGGTGGAACGCGCGCGTGGGTGGAGCCATCCACGTCCTCCGCGGCGCGTGGAGTAGGCGTCCCGCTTCGCACCGGGACCATCATCCCCTGCCCCGTGGAGGAGCGACGCCGGTAGAATCGGTCCCGCCGAGGCTGGAACGCTCTCTGCCCACGCTGTCCATATCGGCACAATCCAGGAGCACGATGTCCAATCAGCGGCGGGTCGAGTGGCCCGACGGCAAGGCATTCGCCTTCACGATCTTCGACGACACGGACCTCGCCACGCTCGAGAACGTGCGACCGGTGTACGCGTTCCTCGACGAGATCGGCATGCGCACCACGAAGTCGGTCTGGCCCATCAGTCTGGGTTCGAGCCCGCGCATCCAGGGCAGCACGTGCGACGATCGCGACTACGCGGCGTGGACGGTCGACCTGCAGCGCGCCGGATTCGAGATCGGCTACCACGGTGCGAGCAACGTCACGGCCACTCGCGCGGACGTCGTCCGGGCGCTCGAGCGCTTCGAGACCCTCTACGGCCATGCGCCCCGCGCCATGGCGAACCACGCCGACTGCGAGGAGGGGATGTACTGGGGAGCGCACCGGTTGAGCGGTTCCAGCCGGCTCATGTACAACATGCTGACCCGATTCCGGAACGCGGATCGCTACCGAGGCCACATCGAGGGCGATCCGCTCTTCTGGGGTGATCTGTGCCGTTCCCGCGTGCGGTACGTGAGGAACTTCACCTTTGCCGAAATCGACACGCTGGCGGCATGCCCGATGATGCCGTACCACGATCCCGATCGGCCCTTTGTCGATCGGTGGTTCGCCTCGGCCGAGGGGCGCGACGTCGAGGCATTCGTCGCATGCCTTTCCGAGGCGAACCAGGACAGGCTCGAGGCCAAAGGCGGGGCCTGCATCATGTACACGCACCTGGCCGATGGATTCCTGGTCGACGGCGCGCTGCACCCGCGCTTCGAGCAGCTCATGCGCCGACTGGCGGGAAAGAACGGCTGGTTCGTCCCGACGACCACGCTGCTCGACCACCTCGCCGGCTCAGAACCGGCCGTGATCGGACCCTCGGAGCGACGGGCGCTCGAACGGCGCTGGCTGCGCTCGAAGTGGCACGTGGGCCACAGCTGACATGCCGCCCGTCGTCACCCTCGTCGTCGCCGCGCGGAACGAGGAGGAGAACATCGATGCCTGTCTCCGATCCATCGAGGCGCAGGACTACGATCCCGCGCGGCTCGAGGTGATCGTCGCCGACGGGGAGTCGACGGACCGCACGCGCGAGCTGGCCTCCGTCTACGTGCAGCGCCACGACGGCTGGCACCTCGTCGACAACCACCGTCGGATCCAGGCCGTGGCCTGGAACCGCGGCATCGAGATGGCCTCGGGCGACGTGATCGGGATCGTGAGCGGGCACGCGGAGCTGGCGCCGGACTACGTGCGGCAGGCTGTCGAAACCCTCGAGCGGACCGGCGCGGCGATGGTGGGCGGACCGGTAACGACGGTCGCCGACGGCCCGGTATCGGCGGCGATCGCCGCAGCCATGGCGTCGCCCTTCGGCGTCGGCGGCGCGCGTCACCATTACCTGACCGTCGAGGCCGAGACCGACACCGTGTTCATGGGCGTCGCGTCCCAGGCCACCTACCGAGCCTTTCCCTTCGACGAGACGATGGTGCGCAACCAGGACGACGAGCTCAGCTATCGGCTCATCGACGCGGGGCACGTCATCATCTGCAACCCGGCGATCCGGAGCCGATATCGCGCCCGATCGAGCATTGCCGGGCTGGCGCGGCAATACTGGGCATATGGCTACTGGAAGGTCGCCGTCCTCGCCCGGCATCCACGCCGTGCGAAGGCCCGCCATCTGCTCCCCGCGCTGGTCGTCGGCGGTGTCGCCGTGATGGCGCCCCTCGCGCTGGTCAGCGGGCGGTCGCGCGCGCTCCTGCTGCTCGGTGCCGTGCCCTACCTCGCGCTCGACTTCACCCTCGCCGCGCGGCATGCGCGGCGCAACGGCCTGGCATCGGGGAAGGCCATGGCGATCGCGTTTCCCACGATGCATTTCAGCTTCGGGTCGGGCTTCCTGCGCGGCCTGTGGGATCGCGGCCGCGGAGGGCAGCCATGAGCGACGAGCGGCCGTTCCTTCCCTTCGCTCGGCCGTCGATCACCGAGGCCGAGCGCGCCGCGGTGCTCGAGGTGCTCGAGTCCGGCTGGCTGACGACGGGCCCGCGCACCCGGGAGTTCGAGGCCGCCTTCGAGGCGTTCACCGGCGTGCCGCACGCCATGGCGGTCAACTCGGCCACCGCCGGGCTCCACCTCGCCCTCGAGGCGCTCGGAGTCGGCCCTGGCGACGAGGTCATCGTCCCGACGTGGACGTTCGCGTCGTCCGCCAACGTCGTCGCGCATCTCGGCGCGCGGCCGGTGATCGTGGACGTCGACGCCGCGACGCTCAACACGACGCCCGAGATCGTCGCCGAGGCGGTGACGCCGCGCACGAAGGCGGTCATCGCGGTGCACATCGCCGGCCGGCCGATGCCCATCGAGCGCCTGGTCGACGAGCTTGACGACCGAGGTGTCGCCGTCGTGGAGGACACCGCGCATGCGTTCCCGAGCCGGATCGGCGGCCCGGGGGGCCGCCTTGCCGGCACGGTCGGCCGCGTGGGCGTCTACTCCTTCTACGCCACGAAGACGATCACCACCGGCGAGGGCGGCATGGTCGTCACGTCGGACGAGGAGATCGCCAACCGCGTCCGACAGATGTCACTGCACGGCATCAGCCGCTCGGCGTGGAATCGGTACACCGCAGCCGGATCGTGGTACTACGAGATCGAGGCGGCCGGGTTCAAGGACAACATGACCGACATCGCCGCGGCGCTGGGCCTGGTGCAGCTCGGCCGTGCCGACGAGCTCCTCGAGGCGCGCCGGGCCCTCGAGGCAGCCTACGCGTCGCTCATCGACGCCTCACGGCTCGGCGAGCTGCTCGAGCGCCCCGTCGATGAGCCGGATCGCTCCCACGCGTGGCACCTCTACATCGTTCGGCTCCATCTCGATCGTCTTCCGGTCGATCGCGCCGAGGTCATGCGCAGGCTCCAGGCGGCCGGCATCGGTGCCAGCGTCCACTTCATCCCGCTTCATCGTCATCCGTACTACCGCGAGACGTGGGGAACGAGCGAGGCGGACTACCCGGCCGCGGAGGCCGAGTATCCGCGCGTCATCTCCCTGCCCATCTGGCCGGGCATGGAGACGCAGGACGTTGCACGCGTGGTCGACGCGCTGGACGCCGCACTCGACGAGGCCTAGCCGGCGAGCTGAGCCTCCGCGTCGGCGATGCCGGCGCGCTCCCCATACTCGAGCGGAACCGCCGTCCGCGGCAGGACGCTCGGCAGCCCGGCGCGCACGGTGCGCACGTTGCTGTAGCGCGAGTCGCGGTAGTCGCTGATCCGCCGGCCAGTGATGGCCGACTGGATCTCGACGATCCCGTCGTCGATCGTCCGAGACGGCCGGAAGCCCAGCACCTCGCGGATGCGCGCGAACGAGACGCGGTAGTTGCGCTGATCGTCGATCGCGGCGATCTGGAGCTCCGCGTTGGGCGTCCGCTGGCGGACCATCTCGGCCACCTGTCCGATGGTCAGGTTCTGGTCGTCCGACCCGACGTTGAAGACCCGGCGGTCGACCACCGATCCGTCGGCCTCGATTGCGCGGACCATCGCGTCGGCCACGTCGGCCACGTGAACGAATGGGCGCCACTGGTCGCCGCCATGAACGACGATCCGGCGATCGGCCACGCTCCGCGCGGCAAACAGGTTGACGACGAGGTCGAACCTCGGACGGGGCGAGAGGCCAAAGACCGTCGCCAGGCGAAGGACGACCGTCTCCATCCCGTCGCCGGAGACCGCAGCGACGGCCTCCTCGGACTGCACCTTCGACTCGGCATACAGTGACACCGGGTTGAACGCGCTGTCCTCGGTGACGACAGCCTCGTTGGCGCCGTACACGCTGCAGGACGACGGGTAGACGAAGCGTCGCACGCCGAGCTCCCGCGCCCGATAGAGGAGGCGACGGGTGGCGGCGACGTTGATGTCGTGGGTCATCGCCGGATCCACCGCGCAGGCGGGATCGCCGACGAGCTCGCCGAGGTGAACGACCACATCGACGTTTTCGAGCGCGTCGTCGATGGCGCGCGCATCGCGCGTGTCACCCACGACAAGATCGAACCACGGCTGCTTGTCGAGGCCGGCCAGCGAGCCGGCACCGTAGAAGAGCCCATCGAACACACGAACCTGATAGCCGTCGTCAAGGAGACGGCGCGCGAGGACAGAGCCGATGTAACCGGCTCCTCCAACGATCAGGACACGCGATCGGATGGGGAAGACGGGACGCGAAGAATGAGGCACATTTCCCCCTCGGCCAAAAAGCAGGACGCTATGAGAACGAATACGCGAGTACTTTAGTACCACCAGCGAAATAGTCCAATAGGTTTGGGTGCCGACGCGCACCACTTTCCGGCGGACGCCCGTGAACGGTGGCGGGGGCCCCGCTTTCGGCGGCCTCCGCGGGCGGGGTATCCTTCAGCCACAAGACATGTCCGCCAACAAACGGCCGAGCACCTCGAGCCTCCGCCGGTACCTCACATCACGCCCATACGTGCCCGTCGCCGACGTCCGACGCCGATTCGGCCTCGACCCCGAGGCCATGAGCGTCGTGGCGCGCAACGGGACGCGTGCCTTCGTCGGGCTGCCCGATCGGGAGGCCGCCAAGCTCGAGGACCTCTGGCAGCGCGACGAGATCGGGTTCGAGCTCTCGGTCGAGGTTCACGCGCCGGTGGTCGTGGGCATCTATCCGATGCGCGTCGCGCGCTTCGCCCTCGAGCACCCGGTCATCGCCACCAACGGCCACGCTCCTCCCCCCGAGGCCAGGACCGAGTGAGGGTCGCCGCGCTGGTCGACGACCTGATGACGTACAGCCGCCTCGAGTCGATGGCCGACCAGTCCGGCGCATCGGTCGAGCGCGTCAGCTCGCCGAGCCAGCTGCCGCCGCCGACCGAGGTGGACCTGGTGGTGGTCGACTGGGGCTCTCGCCAGGCGGCATGGAGCGCCGAGCTCGTCGATTGGAGGCGCAAGGGTGGCAGCCCGCGTCTCATCCTCTTCGGTCCGCACGTCGACCTCGAGTCGCACGACGCGGCGCGCGCCTCCGGCCTCGGGCCCATGTGGGCGCGCTCGCGGCTGATGAGGGACCTCCCCGCGCTCCTCGCCAAGGGCTGACGGCTCGTGTGCGGCATCACCGGCTTCCATGCCCGACGGCCGGTACCCATCGATCCATGGTTCGGCGAGGCGATCCGCTGCGTGGCACATCGGGGGCCTGACAGCGAGCGCGCCTGGACGGCCGGCGCCTCGAGCCGGCTCACGCTCGAGCAGATTGGCGGGGCCTCCGGCGAGACGGAGACCGGCCTCGGCTTCGCGCGGCTCGCGATCATCGACCTCAGCGAGGCCAGCGATCAGCCACTCCTCGAGCCGGGTCGCGCGACGCTCGTCTTCAACGGGGAGATCTACAACTACATCGAGCTGCGCGCCGAGCTCCAGGCGCTGGGCTGGGCCTTCGCCACGAGCGGCGATGGCGAGGTCCTGTTGAAGGGCTACCTCGAGTGGGGGCTCGACGTCCTCCCACGGCTCAACGGGATGTTCGCGCTGGCCATCTACGACACCGAGCAGCGCTCGCTCCTCCTGGCCCGGGATCGCTTCGGCGAGAAGCCTCTCTTCTGGGCCGATTGGGAGGGCGGCGTCGCGTTCGCCTCGGAGATCAAGCAGCTCGCTCGCTATCCCGGAGTCCGGCTCGACCTCGACCCCGCCGCGGTCGGGCAGTACCTCGCCAGCGGCCGGCCGTACTTCGGTTGGTCGACGTGGTTCGCCGGGGTCCATCAGCTGGCACCGGGCTCGTGGATGCGCGTCGATGACGACGGATGCACGGAGGGCAGCTACTTCGACCTCGCCGCGGAGGTGGCCGCCGTCGAGGCGGAGCCCACCGCCGACGCGTGGGCCGACCGCTTCTCCGCTGCGTGGGAGCGGTCGATCGAGCTGCGCCTGCGGAGCGACGTGCCGGTCGGCACCTCGCTGTCGTCCGGGGTCGACAGCGCCGCCGTCCTCGCCGAAGCGGCCGCCATCGGTCATGAGCGCTACCACGCATTCACGCTCCGCTACGACGACGCGCGTGACGAGGGACCGGCCGCCGAGCAGCTGGCCGCGGCCGTCGGCTTCACGTGGCACCCGGTATGGGGCCGGGGCGACGAGTTCGCGGCGACCTGGGACCGCATGACGTGGCATCACGAGACACCGGTGGATTCGGGCAGCGTCTTCGGCCAGTGGAAGGTCTTCGAGGCGGCGCACGCCGAGGGGATTCGCGTCGTCCTCGACGGGCAGGGCTCGGACGAGGTCCTGGGCGGCTACCACAAGTTCTACGCCAGCCATGTGCGCAGCCGGATCAGAGCGGTCGGCCCGCTGGCCATCGTCGATGTGGCACGGTTCGGACGCCACGTCGGCCTCCGCCCACTCATCGATCAGGCGCGGCGCAGGCTTCGGCCGCCGACCGCCCGGCTCATCGGACGCGGCAGCTTCGGGTACTCGGAGTCGCGAGGACCGCGACTGGCGGAGCTCGATCGGATGCGCATGGCCGACATCCAGGCCTGGAGCCTGCCGAACCTCCTGGCCTTCGCGGACCGCAACGCCATGGCGCACAGCATCGAGACGCGGCTGCCGTTCCTCGACCCCGACGTCGCCGTGCTCTCCCTCGCCATGCCCGGCGCGGTCCTCTTCCGCGATGGCTGGACGAAGTGGCCGCTGCGGCGCCACCTCGCGCGGCGGGGAGCGGCCGCCCCGGCGTGGCGCCGAGGCAAGCGCTGGTTCGACCTTCCGAGCGACGCGTGGCTCCGGACATCGCTCCTGCCGGCGATCGACGCCCTGGCCGCCGACCCGCATGCCGCCTGGGGCGAGTACGTCGACGCCGGTGACCTGCGTGACGCCGTCTCGGCGCTGCGGCGGGCATCGGATCCCGGTGCCGATGACGAGCTCATGCGCCTGCTGGCGCTGGAGCGATTCTTCCGCGTCTGGTGCTCGGGGGCCACCGCCCTGCGGATCTAGGCTCCGATCGCGTCGTACACCCCGAGCAGGACCTCGGACTGACGCTGCCAGGAGAACCGATCGGACGCGGCAGAGCGGCACGCGGTGAACCAGGCTTCCCGATCGCCCGCGAGCACGCCTCCGCAGGCGTCGGCGATGGACCGCGGGTTCGTCGGGTCGCATGTCGCGCCGACCCCGAAGTCGTCGACGATACGCCTCATCTCCGAGAAGTCGCTCACCACCACCGGAACGCCCGCGGCGAGGCATTCGAACAGCTTGTTGGGTGTCGCGAGCAGGTTGTTGCGCTCCACCGGCTGGAAGGCGATGACCCCGATGTCGGCACCGGCGACCCACGCGGCCAGCTGATCCACCGGCACGGCGGGGTGCCGGAACAGACGCCCGAGGTGGCGTCCCGAGGCGAGCCCATCGATCGTCGGCGCCATCGGTCCGTCGCCGAGGAAGACCAGCGCGACCTCCGATGGCAGGTGGTCGAGCGCCTCGATCGTCTGTTCGATCCCGCGACCGCCGGCCAGCCCTCCGTGGTGCAGGAGCGTTGGCCGCTCGCCCAGGTCGAGGGCGGCGCGCAACGGGCTCGCATCGCGATTGGGTGCGACCGGGTCGACCGTCGGGCAGTTCATGACGACCGCGGGACGGTCGACGCCATAGCGCCGGACGAGCTCGTCGGCGATCCCCTCGTTGACCGTGATCACGGCGTCCGCGCGGCGCGCGTGACGTCGCTCGAGCGCCGCGACCAGGGTTCGGGCCGGCCCCGGTAGGTGAGCCACACGGCCGGCTTCGAGGAAGAGCTCGTGCGAGTCGTAGACCAGCGGCCCGGAACGCCGCCCGCGGGCCCGCGAGGCGGCGAGCATGCCGGTCAGGTCGTGCCCGTGCCACGCGATCGTCGGGCGCCCCCCGGCCCAGCCGATTGCCGCGTCGGCCGCCGCGGTCGCCCATTCGTCAAGGCCGCGCGCGTAGCGGGTGAGCCATCTGACCCGATCGGCTGCGCCGGAAGAGGGCGCCGCCGCACCCGGTCGCAGCGACCCGGAATCGCCGACCCGCATAAGCCGCCAGCCGCGCCCGTCGTCGGTCGTCGGAAGGTGCGGCCCAGAGTGCGCAACGACCGCGACATCCCGTCCGGAAGCGTGGAGTGAGTCGGCTTCCCGGAGCACGCGACTGTCGTTGACGGCGTCCCCGTAGACGAACATTGCGACCCCCCTGCGCTGGCTCATGGCGCGGCATTGTACGCGGCCGTCCTGCGCCGTTGGTCCTGGGAGTCCCGGGGGGAGGGCTTCGTCATGCGCGTCGGTACGATCAGGAGGGCTGGCAGAACCCACTCCGGCAACCAGCATGGGACGTCCGGTCAACGCCCAGGCCGGGACCACCCCGCAGCCGGAGTGCACATTGCCTCAGTACACGCCACAAAGGCTCGACCCCTGGGCCACGCCGCCCCGTCCACCCGCGTCGCCGCCACGCCGGAAGAAACTCTCCACCGCCGATCGCCTGGCGACGCTGATCGTGATCCTCCTCGTCCCCGCACTGCTCGTGCCGGTCATCATGACCGCCGCCGCGGGGCCACAGCTGTCCCTCGAGGCCGGCACCCGGGTCGCTCCCGGGCAGCGGGTGACGATCGAGGGCGACCGGTTCACGCCACGCTCACAGGGATGGATCGTCGTGAACGGTCGGAGGGTGGCTCGGTATACTGCAGGGCGTTCAGGAACCTTTGAGATCAGTGCCCGCATGCCCAGAACGCTCCGGCCAGGGTCGTCGTACACCCTTCACGCCCGGTCTGGGGGGACCTCAGTCGCATCTCTCGTGCTCTCCGTCGCGCTCGCAGCCCAGGGCGTGCCGGTCGCGGCAGCCTCCACCGAGCCGGTGACCGCGCCCGGGGTGCCGGACGGGCCGCCGATTGCGGCTCTCCAGCCGACCCCGACGCCCACACCATCGCCGACCCCCAAGCCGACGCCGAAACCCACTCCCAAGCCGACTCCGCTGCCGACGCCGGCGCCCCTGGCGGCCACGCCCGCCCCGCCGGCACCGACCCCGGCACCGGCCCAGGCGACCCCGGCTCCTGCGCCGGCGCCTCCCGCAGCCGGTGGGCCGATGGTGCCCGGCGGCCGGGTGCTCTACCTCTCACCCAACGGATCCGACGGCGGCTCCGGGGCCGCATCGTCGCCGTGGCGGTCGCTCGAGGCCGCCCAGTCGAAGCTCCGGCCGGGAGACACCCTGTACGTCCGCGGAGGAACGTACGGTGGCGAGTTCATGTATTGGACCAAGGCCGGGACCGCGTCAGCGCCCATCTGGGTCAAGGCGTACCCGGGCGAGACGCCCGTCTTCGATGGCAACGGCACGCGCCAGTTCATCTGGTTCCGTGACGGCGCTGCCCACGTCTACCTCGATGGTCTGCGGGTCACCGACTATGCGCCGAGTGGGACGGGGGTGATCATCTTCACCGATGGCGCCAACAACATCGTCCTGACCTCGATGCACATGGCGGGCAACTCGATGGGGACCCATAACGATCACCTCGTGTATCCGGCCTCGCCTGGCGTGCACCACATCACGGTGCGGTACTCGTACCTCGCCGGCGCGACGGGCGGCGCGGTGCACGTCTACCACGACCCGGGTGCTCAGAACATCAAGGTGCACAACAACACGATCGAGAACAACCTCTGGGGCGTCATCGCCGACAGCGGTTCGACCGTGGAGGTGTACAACAACGTGTTCAAGGGCAACGAGGTCAACATCCGTCGCACCGGAGGCGCGACGGTCAACGCCTATGGGAACAGCCCAAGCAACAAGATCACCTAGCCGGCAGCGGCTCGTGATCCGGAGCTGAGCGCGCTCGACACCCGCGGTGAGGGCGCGCTTGGTGCGTCGCCGGGCCTCGTGCCGGGTCGCCCCGCTCGACGCGACGCCAGCCGATGGGTATGGTTCCGCGCGACGGCCGCTCGGCCGCAACGGACCGAAGGGGATGATCGCAATGCCGTCGTGGGTGGGGACGGGCCGATGGCGTCGGTGAGCCAGCGCGGCGGCGCGCCGGGCATCAAGTCGGCGAGCCGAACCGTGGTTCGCGTGGTGCCGCCCGCCGTCTGGGTGGTCGCCGCCCTGACGGTGCTCCCCCTCCTCGTCGGAGCGGCCACGTACCGCGGCGTCCTCGATCTGCTTGCGTTGGGTGTGGCGGCCGTCACCGCCATCGTCTTCACCATGATGAACCCGCGCGTGACGCTGCTGCTCTACGTCGCGCTGATCCCGTGGGACGACTTCATCTCGATCGGGCCGGCGGGAACCGTGACCCGTGCAGTCGGGGTCGTCTTCTTCGCCGGCTACTTCCTGCGCCGGTTCGGACAGATTCGGCTCACGACCGTTCCACCCATTCGGGTGGGCGTTCCTGGCGTGGGCCGTCGCCAGCGTGGCATGGGCGCTCGACCAGTCGGTGGCGATGAGCCAGCTGGTCACCCTGGTGCAGCTGTTCGCGATGATGGTCGTCGTCGCGGACTACGCCGTCGAAGAGCCCGGCGTGGTGCGGTCGGTGCTCCTCACCTTCAGCATCTCCGCGGTGGGGACTGCCGCCTTCGCCATCGGCGCGGCGGCGATCGGCGGCGGGTTCGGCGAGGATCGCATCGGCGCGTTCGAGTCACAGGACGTCGCACAGTTCGCCGCCCTGCTGGTGCCGGCCTTCCTGTTCCTCCTCGTGGAGGTCATGGAATGGCGACGCCAGGTCCTGGCGGGCGCGGGCCTGCTCCTCGTCGCGGCCGGGATCGTGCTGAGCGGTACCCGCAGCGCGTGGGTCGCCGCCGCCATCGGTGCGGTCGTGATCATCCTGCCGATGATCGGACGCCGAGCTCTTGTCCCGATCGCCGTGATCGGCCTGGCCGGGATCGCGCTCTTCGCCGTCGACGAGATCCGCCTGGTCATCATCGATCGGCTGTCGACGGCCCTCGACTCGGGTGGCTCGGGCCGCGTCGACATCTGGACCGTCGGCCTGAACATCTTCGGTTCCCAGCCCATCATCGGCGTCGGGTACGGCAACTTCCCCGTGGCGTTCACGCCCGAGGTCATTCGCGAGACGAACGTCCCCGGCTTCGACATCAACGTGCTGGATCCCGGCGCGGGATCGCATTCGATCATCATCGGCACGCTCGTCGAGCTCGGCGTGATCGGGCTCGTCCTGCTGGTGCCCTTCCTGGCGTTCGTCATCTTCGGGCGCGGCACCGGCACGACGTGGAGCGTCGTCCAGGCCAGCATCGTGGCGCTCATGGCCCAGGCGCTGTTCCTCGACGTGCTGAACCGTAAGCACGTGTGGCTGCTCTTTGGCTTGGCGCTCGGCATGCTCTGGCGCTTCGCGGCCGAGCGACGGGAGCGCGAGCTGGGGGAGGCGGAGACTGCCGCGCCGGCGAGGCCGGTGGGCGCAACGGGATCGGCCGGGCCGTGAGCTCCGGCGCGGCCTCCATGCCCGCCTGGAAGCGGGCGCTCGACCTCGCGGTGGCGGGGCCGATGGCGATCCTGACCCTGCCGATCCTCGGTACCGTGGCGCTCGCCAACCGGCTCGGTGGGGACGACGGGCCGCTGATCTACCGAGCCGCTCGCGTGGGCGAGGGCGGCCGCACCATCACCGTCTTCAAGCTGCGGACCATGGCCGCCGATGGCACCGGCCCGGCCCTGACGCAGCGCGACGATCCGCGCATCACGCGGGTCGGACGCTTCCTGCGCCGGACCAAGATCGACGAGCTGCCGCAGCTGTGGAACGTCGTGCGTGGCGAGATGTCACTCGTGGGGCCGCGACCCGAGGACCCGGCGTTCGTCGACTGGTCGAACCCGCTGCACCAGGCGGTATTTGTCGCCCGGCCCGGAATCACCGGGCTGGCCCAGCTCAACTACGCCCGGGAGGAGGAGCTGCACGTGGGTGACTCGGCCATCGATCTGTATCGCGACGAGATCCTGCCGGCGAAGCTCCGCCTCGACAGCTGGTACCTCGAGCATCGCGACCTGCGACTCGACGCGCGGATCCTGGCCCGGACTGGAGCGATCCTGCTGGGCCTGCCGCGGGACGGCGCATCGCGCATCGGTCCCGAGGTGGATTGAGGCTGAGGGCGGACGCTTCAGCCAGTCGGATAGCGGGGGGTGGCCATCGGCGGGGCGGCGGCAGCGTTGGCCCTGTTGTCGTACCGTCGCTCGGTCGCGTCGAAGGCGTATACGACGAGCGTCGTGATGAGCAGGCCGATGACGGCGCCGAGCAGCGTGTTGAGCAGGATCCGCGGTGACACCGGCTCGGTCGGAATGCTGGCCGGCTCGACGAGCGTCACCTGGCTGGCGGAGCCGATGACCTGCTCGGACATCACGTCATACGCCGTGCGCAGCTGGTTGCGCTGCTCCTCGAGCTGCGCCAGCCTCGCCTCCTCGGCCGCGCTTAGCGGTCCCTCACCGAGCAGCGCGATGATGTCCGCCGAAATGTCGTCGATGCGCACTTGGAGTGCCACCAGTTCTTCGGCCGTTGGGTCCTCGATCTCGTCCACTTCACCGGCGACCAGCACCGCGGCCAGCGAGTTCGCGATCGCCGCCGCCTCGGATGGCGAGCTGCTCTGCGCGGCAACGACCAGCAGTGTGCTGTTTGCCGGTGCCCGCACTTCGACGCTCGCCGCCAGCTCCTCGGGGGTGGTGTCCAGGGAAAGGTCCGCGATGACGCGCTCCAGTCTGTCGCGCGAAGTCCCCACCGCGGCGTACGTCTGGGCGACCTGCTGGGATGTGAGAATCGACTCGTAGTCGGCGTTCGGGTCGCTCAGCGACTGGCCGACGAGCAGGGTGGCCTCCGCCTCGTACGTCTTCGGCAGCAGGCTCGAGATGCCGAATGCCGCGGCCCCCGCGACAGCCGTGCCGATCAGCAGCACGAGCAGCCAATCGCGGATGAAGATCAGCCAGCCTCGGACGTCCATGACTCTCCTACGGTTCCCCCAGCCCGGCGCAGGTGGCGCTTTCGGGAGCGCGACTGTACACCGCGGCGCCCGGCCTGAAAAGTGGACCTAACCGCTACGCACGCACCGGGCGCTCGACGTGCGTCTCCTGGCCCCGGTCGGTGTCGCGCACCGTGACGCCGAGCGCCGCGAGCTCGTCGCGCAGGGCATCGGCCGCCGCCCAGTCGCGCGCCTCGCGGGCGGCGGCTCGCCGGTCGAGGAGGGCCGCGGCGCCCTCGGGCAGCGGCGCATCGGCCTCGGCGGGAGTGTCGAGCGACAGGCCAAGCACGCGGTCGAAGTCGAGCAGGAGCGCCCGCCGCTGCGCGTCGTCCAGCTCGTCGGCGCCGGCCACCTCGTGGGCCAGGGCCAGGGCGCGCGGCGTGCCGAGGTCGTCCGCGACGAGATCGGCGAACCGTGCGCGGTACCCGGACATCGGCTCCGCACCCAGGTCGACCTGCCCTGTCGGCTCGACGCTCACCGCCCGGCGCAGGCGCGCGAGCCCAGATGTCGCGGCGTGCATCGCATCGGCGGTGAAGTCGAGCTTGCTCCGGTAGTGCGCCGTCAGCGCCAGGTAGCGGAAGGCGATCGGCTCGAAGCCGAGCTCCGGGAAGGTCGGCGACGCGGACGATGTTGCCGGCGCTCTTGGCCATCTTCGCGTCGTCCATGGTCAGGAACTCGCCATGCACCCACGTGCCGACGACCTCGTGGCCGAGCGCGCCCTCGGATTGGGCGATCTCGTCCTCGTGATGAGGGAACTTCAGGTCGATCCCGCCGGTGTGGACGTCGAATCGCTCGCCGAGGTGCTTGAGCGACATGGCGGAGCACTCGATATGCCAGCCCGGGTAGCCGTCGCCCCACGGCGATGGCCACTTCATGAGCCGATGGTGCCCCGCCCGCTTCCAGAGCGCGAAGTCGGCCGGGTCGTGCTTATCGTTCTCGACGTCGACGCGATGGCCGGCGTGCGTCTCCTCGACCCGCTGGCCCGACAGCTTCCCGTAGCCGGCGAACTCGCTGACGTCGTAGTAGATCGTGCCATCGACCTCGTAGGCGAGGCCGTTGGCCAGCAGGCGCTGGGTCAGGTCGATCATCTCGGGGATGTGGTCGGTCGCCCTGGGCATGACGTCAGCGGGCAGGATGTTGATCAGCGCCTCGTCCTCGAGCCAGGCGGCCGTGTAGAAGTCGGCGATCTCGGCCGGGGTCTTGCCCTCGGTCGCGGCGGCATCCTCGACCTTGTCCGCCCCGGCCAGTGAGTCGTGGTCGTCGTTGCGCATGTGGCCGACGTCGGTGATGTTCTTCACATAGCGCACCTCGTGGCCGAGGTACTCGAGCGTCCGGTGCAGCAGGTCGCCGAAGAGGTAGGTCCGCAGGTTGCCGATGTGGGCGTACTTGTAGACCGTGCTGCCGCAGGTGTAGATGCTCACCGTGCCGGGAACGAGCGGCTCCAGCGGCTCGACGCGTCGGGTCATCGAGTTGTGCAGGCGCATCTGGGGCGGCGGCTCGACCATGGGTCCCGCATTGTACCGATGCGGCCGCGAGACGACCGTGGAGGTGCCGGAGCGCACCAGCGAGTTGGTTCGAGGGCTGGACCCGGAGGCGGTCGAGCGAGTACCGTGGCGCACCTTGAGCGGGGGTGCGATGACGCGCGGCTCAGTCCATGGTCGCCTCACGAGCCGCGTCGAGCCACTGGCGAACCCGACCCGCCTGATCGGTGGGGGAACCATGGACAGCACGCTTCGCACCTTTCGCGCCAACCTCTTCGCCGTCTGGGATCACTGGGTCGTCCAGGTGCCCGATGCCAGCGGCGTGCACGCCCTGGTGATGAACCC
The DNA here is from genome assembly GCA_963828485.1 of uncultured Chloroflexia bacterium. Lineage (GTDB taxonomy): Bacteria > Chloroflexota > Limnocylindria > QHBO01 > QHBO01 > JACDBZ01. The sequence goes on along the minus strand of CAWHEV010000009.1, from coordinate 117,928 downwards.
GGTTGACGCAGAGGCGGTTGCCCGCCGGGCGATCGCCACGATGCTCGAGGTCGACCCGGGCAGCTTTCAGGTGATCGTCGAGACTGCCTGACGATCTTCGCGGCTAGGATGGGCCGATGCCGCGAGACCCGGACGAGGCCTACCCGCTGACGCTGGCGTACGAGCCGCGCTTCTGCCCGGCCTGCGGCCTGGCCGTCGAGCCGGTCGTGCTCGAGCCCGATCACCGCCCGCGCCTCGTCTGCGCCGATGGGCACGTGACCTGGAGGAACCCCCGGATGGTGGTCGGCACGCTGCCGATCGACACCGGTCGCGTTTATCTCGGCAGGCGTGCCATCGAGCCGTCGCTCGGCCGGTGGGGCAACCCGAGCGGCTTCCTGGAGATGGGGGAATCGGTCCAGGAAGGCGCCCGCCGCGAGACGGAGGAGGAGACCCACCTGCGCGTCGAGGTCGGCCCGCTCGTCGGGGTCTACTCGCGTCCCCACGCCGGCATCGTGACCGTCGTCTTCGAGGCCACGGTGGTGGGCGGTGAGGCAGACCCAGCGGCCGAGACGAGCGAGGTGCGCGCCTTCGGGCCGGACGAGATCCCGTGGGAGGAGCTCGCGTTCACGACGGTCGAGTCAGCGCTGCGCGACTGGGTGCGATCGCTGCCCGGGCGTGGGCCGCGCTTCGAGCCGGAGCTCTACGTCGAGGGCGACCCCGAGTAGCGCGTCACGTCGCCGCGCACCGGGACACCGGCGGCGAGGAGCAGGCCGTAGCCGAGCGTGGCGAGCACGGGCACGGCGTGGCGCGTGAAGAGCGCCCCGTCCACGTCCCGGGTGAAGGCCGCGGCGATGAGGCCCCACGCCAGCAGCGCCACGACCGGAGCGGCGACGGTGAGCGTGGCGCGCACCGTGAAGAAGCGCGCGAAGAAGTACGCGAAGAGCATGCCCACCAGCGCCCCGCCGATCTGGACGGCCGCAAAGCCGAGGACGAACGCGAGCTCTGGGGTGTCGGCGATCGGCGTGACTGCGAGAGCGAACGGGCGCAGCGCGTAGAGCGGGTCACCGGTGAAGAGTGCGCTGAAGCCCATGCCGATCGCCACCCACGCGTAGGCACCCGCAAGGCCGGCGATGAAGCCGCGGTAGGCCAGTCGCAGACCGTTGATCTCGGTCATTCGCCGAGCGTACGCCGATCACGATCCGATCCCGACCTGACCGAAGTCCGGGGCAGCCCCGTACCGCAGTCGAGAGGTCAGCCCGCCGGGCGGCGGAAGACGGACACGACGTTCTGCCCGCCGAAGCCGAACCCGTTCACCATCGCGACATCGACCGTCGCGTGCCGGGCGACGTTCGGCACGTAGTCGAGGTCGCAATCCGGGTCGGCGACCTCCTGGTTGATGGTGGGCGGGATCACGCCGTCGCGGATGGCGAAGACCGCCGCGAGGCCCGACATTGCACCAGCCGCTCCGAGCGTGTGGCCGATCATGCTCTTGTTGCTGCTCACGGCAAGCCGGTCGGCGTGGCCTCCGAACGCCGAGCGGATCGCCTTCGACTCCGTGGCGTCGTTCAACGGCGTCGAGGTGCCGTGGGCAACCACGAAGTCCACCTGCTCCAGCTCGAGGTGCGCGTCGACGACCGCACGGCGCATGGCAAGGCTGGCCCCATAGCCGGTCGGGTCGGGTGCCGAGATGTGGAACGCGTCGCCGGTCAGCGCCCCGCCCGCGATCTCGGCGATCACCCGCGCACCGCGGCCCTCCGCATGCTCCGCCGACTCGACGATGAACGCCCCGGCGGCCTCGCCGAACACGAATCCGTCACGATCGGCGTCGAAGGGTCGCGAAGCGCGCTCGGGCTCGTCGTTGCGCGTCGACAGCGCGCCCATGTTCCCGAGGGCCGCGAAGCTGACCGGCAGGATCGCGCTCTCGGTCCCCCCGGCGATCACCACGTCCACGTCACCGTGCTCGATGAGGCGCTGCGCCTCGACGAATGCCTGCACGCTCGACGCGCACGCGGCCACCGAGGTGATGACCGGCCCGCGGATCCGGTTCTGGATGCTGATCTGGGCGGCAGCCATCGACGCCGACATCATCGGCACCATGAACGGGCTTACGCGCGAGCCGCCGCGGGTCGCGAACGTCGTCGCTCCCTCGGCGACCTCGTTGAGGCCGCCACCGCCGGTGTTCACGACCACGGCGATGTCGTCACGGTTGTGGTCGCCGATCTCGAGGCCCGCGTCGTCGATCGCCTGACGCGCCGCCGCGACCGCGAACTGTGCGAATCGGCTCATGCGCCGCGCCTGCTTGAAGTCCATCCAGTCGGTCGGCACGAAGCCTTTGACCTCGGCGGCGATGCGGACCTCCTCGCCGGTGGGGTCGTAGTGGGTGATCGGTCCCACGCCGGAGACCCCGGCCACGAGGTTGGACCAGAAGGTGGCGGGGTCGTTGCCGATGGGGGTGATGGCGCCCAGCCCGGTGATCATGGCGCGCCGGGACGGGTCGCGTGCCGGAGGCTGTCGCATCATGCGCCTGGCGGCTAGCCCTCGAAGCGGCGGAAGATGACGCTGCTGTTGTGGCCCCCCAGGCCCATCGAGTTCGAGAGCGCGACGCGCACGTCGGCGGATCGAGCCTCGTTCGGAACGTAGTCGAGCGTGAGCTCCGGATCCGGATGGCGGTAGTTGATGGTGGGCGGGATGCAGCCGGTGGAGATGGCCTTGACACACACGAACGCCTCGATGGCTCCCGCCGCGCCCATCGCGTGCCCGGTCATCGACTTCGTGCTGCTGACGGCCAGCCGATCGGCGTGCTCGCCGAAGACCTCGCGAATGGCGACGGTCTCGTACCTGTCGTTCAGCGGCGTGCTGGTGCCGTGGGCGTTGATGTAGTCGACCTCCTCGGGGCCGATGCCGGCGCGATCCAGGGCGGCCCGCATGGCGCGCTGGTTGCCCTCGCCGCGCTCGGCCGGGGCCGCCATGTCGAAGGCGTCGGCCGCGGAACCGAAGCCGATGACCTCGGCGATCGGCCGGGCGCCGCGCGCCAACGCGTGCTCCAGCTCCTCGAGCACGAGGACGGCGGCTCCCTCGGAAACGACGAAGCCGTCGCGGGTCTTGTCGAACGGCCGCGACGCCATCGGGGCGTTGTACTCGCCGGTGTCAGGATCCTTCGGCGTGCCGAGCGCCCGCATCTGGCCGAATCCGGCGTAGGCCAAAGGCAGGAGCGGCGCCTCGGTGCCGGCGCCGAGCATGATGTCGGCCTGGCCGCGCACGATCGCCTCCATCGCCTCGCCGACGGCGTGGCCTCCCGTTGCGCATGCGCTGACGACCGCCATGTTCGGGCCGCGGATTCCGAACTCGATGGCCACCTGCCCCGAGGGCGAGTCGGGCAGCATGTGCGGCAGCATGAAGGGCGAGACGCGCCTCGGCCCGCGCTCCATGAGCGTGATCTGGCCCTCGACCAGGAGCCCGACGCCGCCGATCCCGCTGCCGAACACCATGCCGAAGCGGTCGGCGTTCACGTCGGGTCCGACGAGGCCGTTCTCTCCGAGGAGTCCCGCGTCGCGCAGCGCCTCGCCGGTCGCGGCCACGGCCAGGTGGGTGGAACGGTCGTGGCGGCGCGCGTCCTTGGGCGCCATGTAGTCGGTCGCGTCGAAGCCCTTCACCTCGCCGGCAACGTCGATGTCGAAGTCCGAGGTGTCGAAGAGCGTGATCCGATCGATGCCCGACCGACCGGCCACGAGCGAGTCCCAGCTTGCTTCGGCGCCGATTCCGACCGGGGAGACGATGCCGAGGCCGGTGATGACGGCCCTGCGCTCCGTCACGCACGCTCCTCGCGGATGGCGTTCAGGATCCCGCGCAGGTCGGTGCCGTCGAGGGCGTGGGTGACCGCCTCGGGGCTGATGCGACGGATGAGGCCAGACAGGACCCGGCCCGGCCCGACCTCGACGAAGTCGGTGACGCCCGCGCCGGCCATCCGTCGCACGCTTGCCGTCCACTGGACGCCGTGGACCAGGTGGTCGGTGAGCTCGACCCGCAGGCCGTCCGCGGTGTTGATGACCGATGCGTGCACGTTCCCGAGCATCGGCACCTGGGGATCGCGGAACGGAACGCGCGACAGGATCCGGCCGAACTCGTCGCGTGCACGACGCATGAGCGGCGAGTGGCTGGCGACGCTCACGGTGAGCCTGACCGCCTTGCGGGCCCCGACAGTCCGGCTCATCTCGAGCGCGAAGACGAGGGCGGGAACCACGCCGGAGAGGACGATCTGGCCCGGCGCATTCTGGTTCGCGACCGCGATCTCGCCGTGCTCGCGCGCCGCGTCGACGATCTCGTCGACCTGCTGGTCGCTGAGCCCGACGACCGCGCCCATGCCACCCTCGATGCCGCGCTCCTGCATGATCCGGCCGCGCTCGCGAACCAGGCGCAGCGCGTCGTCGTAGTCGATCGCGTTCGCTGCCACGGCCGCGGCGTATTGGCCGGCGGAGTGCCCGGCGAGCACGCGCGGGACGATCTCTATGCCCGAGGCGAGAGCCTCCTCGCGCATCGCGTCCAGGAAGGCCACGCTGGTTGCAAGGATCGCGGGCTGCGCGTTGATCGTCAGGTCCAGCTCCTCGGCGGGTCCCTCCAGGATCATGCGCGAGAGGGGAATTCCGAGTGCGGCATCGGCACGCTCGAACGCCGCGGCCGCCGCCGGAGAGCGCTCGATGAGCTCGGCGCCCATTCCAACGTACTGTGAGCCCTGGCCGGGAAAGACGAAAGCGATCGAGCGCGCCGCATCCGGCGTGTCCTTGAGTTCGAGGGTTCGGGTCAAATCGGGTAGCCCTTTGAGGATCGAGGGCGAGTATAGCCGAGCGTGCCTCGTGCTCAGAATCAGGCGGCCGGTCGCCCAGCGTAGCGCGCGACCACCTCGGCCAGCACCGGGAGCCCGAATTCGAGGGCGCTCACCGGCAGTCGCTCGTCGTGACCGTGGTAGAGCGAGAGGAACGGGAAGTCGGGCTCGAGTCGCAGGGGCGCGAAGCCGTAGCAGGGAATGCCGAGCTGGGCGAGCGCCTTGGCGTCCGTGCCGGGCGTGATCATCATCGGCACCGGTGTGCCGTCGGGGTCTGCCGCGCGGATGGCGTCGAACATGAGCGCGACGATCTCCGCATCGGCGGGCCACTCGATGGCCGGCAGGACGGCGACCGCCTCGACCTCCGCGTCGGTGCCGACGACCTCGGCGAGGTGCGCGAGCAGCGCTTGCTGATCGGTTCCGGGGAGGGTGCGGACGTCCACCTCCGCCTCGCCGCTGCCCGGGATGACGTTCACCTTCTTGCCCGCGTGGATGACGTTCGGCGTCACCGTGTCGCGCAGCATCGCCTCGATCGAGCGCCGCAGGGTCGGATCCTCGACACCGCGGGCAAGGGCGGCCGATGCCGCAGGCGGATCGGTCGCCGCAAGCGACGCCACGTCGCCGAGCCCCATCGCGGCCAGGAAGTCGGCCACGACGGGCAGCACGCGCGCCGGACGGGTCGCCTGATCGGCTGCCAGGGCGGACACGGCGGCCGCCAGCTTGATCGCGGCATTGTCCGGGTGAGGCATCGAGCCATGCCCTGGCGTCCCGGTCGCGCGGAGCCGCGTCCAGGCGATGCCCTTCTCGGCGACCTGCACGGTGTAGAACCGCCGTCCGCCGACGGTCATCGAGTACCCGCCGACCTCGTTGATCGCCGCGGCCGCCGTGCGGCCGTCCGCGTCCGTGAAGAGCTCGGGGCGCGACTCGACGAGCCCGCGAGCGCCGTCTGCCCCTCCGGCCTCCTCGTCGGCCATTGCGGCGAAGATCACGTCTCGACGAAGTTCGATCCCGGAGCGCGCGATGGCCAGCATCACCTCGAGCTCCATGGCGACCATGTCCTTCATGTCCACCGCGCCGCGGCCCCAGACCACACCGTCGACGAGGTCTCCGCCGAAGGGGTTGCGCGACCAGGACTCGGCGTCGACAGGTACGACATCGATGTGGCTGGCCAGGATGAGCGGGGGCTCGGTCGTCGCTCCGGTGGCTCGAAGGCGGGCGACGCACGAGCCGCGACCCGGCACGAGCTCGACGATCTCGGCATCGATCCCCGCATCGCCGAGCACCTCCGCGCAGTGGCGCGCGGCCGCCGTCTCGCCGCCGCGTGGGTCGAGCCCGGCGGCCACGTCCGGCCCGCCGTCGGGCGGGTTGACGCTCGGGATCCGGATGAGCTCGCGCAGGTGCTCGACACAGCCGTCGAGATCGAGGAATGGCGCCAGGTCGAACCTCATGCGACCACCGTAGCCCCGTCGGCCGGTGGGCGATGCCGTTGTGCGGTGCCATGACGCCGATGGCTGAGGATCGCCAACGGCACTTCCAGCGCGAAGAGCACGACCGCGGCTCCGACCACGACCGGCGCCGACGACAGCAGGCCGAGCGCGAGGCAGGCGGTGAGGAACACCAGGTGGATCGCGACGCGCGTCGCGAATGCGAGGCGGAGGTCGAGCATGGCGTCGCCGGCGTGCCGATCCGGACCATGTCTCGGATCGACGATCCCGAGGACGCCGACCACGATGAAGCCGGCGAGCGCCGCGACGAAGAGGATCCACCCGCCGCCCGGCGATGGATCGACGAGGGGCTTGAGCACGGTGAACGGCACGAGCGCAACGAGCAGCAGGGCGAACGCGGGGAGGGGCACGGCGAGCTGCAGCCACTCGAGCCGCGGTCGGGCCGGGGCGGCGGCACGCAGCCACCGGGTGAGCACGCTGAATCCGAGGGTCACGAACAGCCACGCATAGAAGTTGCCGGCCGGCACCCCAAACCAGCCCTGGTCGATGGTCATCCCGCGCCACGTCCAGAGGCCCATGCGGATGGCGATCGCATCGAAGGCCAGATCAAGCATGAGCGCCAGGAGCGCATCGACAAACGGGGCGAAGCGGCGTCGCACGCCGAGCGCATCCGTGATCCGCATGGCCCCCGCGATGATGAGCGCCCACGTGAGGCCGATCACCAACGGGGCACGATCGACCGCGAGGGCGAAGTCGGGCGAGTAGTGGTAGGTCCCGAAGATGAGCTGATCGCCCTCCTCGAGGAGCAGCCCGAAAGCGGCGGCGCTGATCAGCTCGAGAAAGGGCAGGCGTCCCCGTCGCAGCGCCAGCCACGCGGCCAGGACGAAGAAGGCCGTCGCGCCGATCTCGATGACGACGAAGGTCGGGTTCACGCGGTCGATGGTATCGGCCGCGGCCGTTCGACGCGCAGAACGGCCAGGGGCACGATCGCCAGCAGCATGGCCATGACCGAGACCGTCATTCCGGCGACGATGTCGACCCGCTGCCACAGCGTGGTCGCCGCCATTGCCCCGATCACGATGCCCGCGTTCGAGATGGCGCTGACGATGCCGAAGACCCGGCCGCGGGCCCGCGTGCCGGAGACATCGGCCAACAGGGCGTACCACGAGGCGTTGAAGGCGGTGAGACCGCCGCCGGCCAGGAGCGCGACAGCGAAGACCACGCCCATCGGCAGGCCGGCCACGAGCGCCCCGCCGAACCCGGCCAGCGGCACCAGGCCGATCATCGCCACGCCGCGGCGGCTCCAGCGATCGGCGAGGTGGGCCAGGGCGGGTCCGAGCAGGATGCTCCCGGCACCGAAGAAGCTGAACGCGATGCCGACGTCAACCGTGGACCAGCCGAAGCGACCGGTGGCGAGCGGGGCGTAGGTGGTGATGAACGCGCCGTACCCCGCGAGCAGGGACAGGTTGGCGAGGAGGAGCGCGGCGATGCCCCGGCGGTCGGGCTCATCGTGCGGCGCCGGTGTGGCCGCGTCCGTAGCGGCCACGGCCGCGCCATCGCGCCTCGGGCGCGGCAGGGCGAGGCTGGCCGCGAACGCGATCGAGCTCGTCACGGCGACCACGACGAAGGGCGCCCGGAGGCCGCCGACGGCGGCGATGAGGCCACCGAATGCCGGCCCCATGACCATCCCTGCCGATGCGGCGGCCGAGAGGATGCCGTTCGCGAACGCCCGCCGGCTCGGGTCGGTGACGGCGGTCAGGTAGATCCTCTCGGAGACGATCAGCGCTCCGCCGCCGAGGCCCGACAGGCTGCGCCACGTCACGAGCCAGAGCGGGGTCGCTGCCGTCGCGATCAGCGCGTTCATCGCCGCGTAGAGGGCCGCGCCGGCGCTGATGAACCGGCGCGCGCCGAAACGGTCCGCACCGAAGCCGGCCACGAACTGGCCAATCCCGTTCGTCACGGCGAAGGCGCTGGTCAGCAGCCCGAGCACGAAGGGTTCGGCGCCCAGCTCGGTGGCGAACAGCGGGAGAAGGGGCAGCATGACCGCGATGCCGATCTGCGCGATGAAGGCGATCGCCGCCAGCAGAGCGAGCGCAGGGCCGATGCTTGCGGTCCGGGCTCGCGCACGGCTCAGCATCGGTCGAGTCTTGCACATTCGCGCGGAGCGGCCGGATGACGGGAGAGACGTAGAATGCGGCCCATGACCACCGAGGTCCGCGCTCCCTCCGTGCCGATCTATCTCGCCGGCTCCTTCGTCGAGGAGGGCTCCTCGCTCGACGTCCGAAACCCCGCCGACGGATCGCTCGTGGCGACCACGTACCAGGCGAGCGCCGCCGAGCTCGAACGGGCCACCGTCGCGGCTGTTGAGGCGTTCGCGCTGACGCGGCGCCTGCCGTCGTACGCACGGCGTGAGGCGCTCGCCCACGTGGCCGCCTGCATCGAGCGCGATGCGGACGACCTGGCGACGCTTCTCAGTCGCGAGTCGGGCAAGCCGATCCGCGATGCGCGCGGCGAGGTGGCGCGCGGGGCGCTGACCTTCCGCCTGGCGGCGGAGGAGGCCACCCGCATCAATGGTGAATGGATCCCGCTTGACCAGGCCCCCATGAACCAGGGGCGCCACGGCATCGTCCGGCGTTACCCGATCGGTCCGGTGGCCGGCATCAGCCCGTTCAACTTTCCGCTGAACCTCGCCGCGCACAAGGTCGCCCCGGCGATCGCGGCCGGCTGCAGCATCGTCCTCAAGCCGCCGTCGAAGGACCCACTGGTCATGCTGCGCATCGCCGCCTATCTCGACGAGACCGACCTTCCGAAGGGGGCGGTCAGCATCCTGCCCATGGACCGCCCCACCGGTGATCGCATGGTCTCCGACGATCGCTTCAAGCTGCTGAGCTTCACCGGCTCGCCGTCGGTCGGCTGGAAGATGAAGGCCGAGGCGGGGAAGAAGAAGGTGGTGCTCGAGCTGGGAGGCAACGCGGGCGCCATCGTCGACGAGACGGCCGACCTCGACTGGGCCGTCGAGCGCCTCGTGTACGGCGCGTTCGCCTACGCCGGCCAGGTCTGCATCAGCGTCCAGCGCATCTACGTCGTGCGCGCCATCTACGACGAGTTCGAGCGCCGCTTCGTCGAGCGCGCCGGCACGGTGAGAGTGGGCGATCCCCTCGATCCGGAGACCGAGCTGGGTCCGATGGTCGACGAGGCGGCGGTGGAACGGACCGACCGGTGGGTGCGCGAGGCGCTCGACGGCGGGGCGCGCGCCCTCGTTCGCGGGGCGCCCGAGGGTCGCTGGTACGGTCCGACAGTCCTCGTCGACGTTCCCCGCGACGCCATGATCTGCTCGGAAGAGGCGTTCGCGCCGGTGGTCAACCTGTTCGAGGTCGACTCGTTCGACGCGGCAATGGAAGAGATCAACGCCAGCCGCTTCGGCCTCCAGTGCGGCGTCTTCACCGGCTCGCTGGATCGGACGCTGCGCGCCCATGACGAGCTCGAGGTGGGCGGCGTGATCGTCAACGACATCCCCACCTGGCGCACCGATGCCATGCCATATGGCGGCGTGAAGGACTCGGGCCTCGGCCGCGAGGGCCTGCGCTGGAGCATCGAGGACATGACCGAGCCGCGCCTCCTGGCCTTCGCCCGCACGCCGGGAACGTGATCGACGCCACGGCGACGCGGTACGCGCGGGTCCTTCGCACCGACGAGCTCCGCGACGGCGAGCTGATCCCGGTCGAGATCGACGGCACGCCCGTCGTGCTCGTCCGGCACGCGGGCGAGTTCTTCGCGGTCCAGAACAACTGCTCGCACAAGGACTTCCCGCTCTCGGAGGCCGGCTTCGACCCGCGCGACGGGGTGCTCGTCTGCGCCTGGCACAACGGCTGCTTCGACGTGCGCACCGGGGCCGCGGTGGTCCCACCGGCGACCGAGCCGGTTGAAACGTTTCCGGTGCGCATCACCGACAGCTGGGTCGAGATCGGGCTGACGGGGAGCCTCGCCGGGCCGCCCCGATGAGCGTCGAGGCCATCTTCTTCGTCAACTGGATCTTCTGGGCCACCATCTCGGCCGGGACCCTGCTCGTCGTCGGCGTGACCGAGCTCTCGGGCGGCACGACGCGGGGCTATCGACTCTTCATGGCGGCGCTGCTGGTGGTGTTCGCCGCGGTCCTCGTGGCGAGCGACCTCGCGCTGCCGCCTGACGTCACCGCCTCGGCCACCGAGGCCCTGCGACGGCCGCTGACGCTCGCCTTCGCCGCGGGAGCGGCGCTCTACCTCATCGCCTCGGTCGCGCGCTGGCCGCGTGCCTGGCTCGCCGTCGGCTCAGGGCTCCTGGGTCTGGGCGCCCTCGTGGCGCTGGCGGCCGCCGGCGGCACCCGCAGTGAGCCGATCTTTGCTTCCCAGCTCGTCCTCGCCGCGCTGGCGCTGGGTGCGGTGAACGCGGGCATGCTGCTCGGCCACTGGTACCTGGTCACGCCCAAGCTGTCGCCGACGCCCCTGCGCCGCATGATGTGGCTGCTGATCGGTGCGCTGGCGCTGCAGGCTATCGTCTTCGGCCTTGCCCTGGTCGTCATCGGCACCGACCCGCTCGAGGGCAGCTTCGCCTGGCTTGCATGGCTGAGGCTCGGCGCCGGGATCCTGCTGCCGATCGTCGCGGCCGTGCTGGCACTCCTCGCCACCAGGTCGGCATCCCTCCAGGCCTCGACCGGCCTGCTCTACATCGGCCTCGCGCTGGTCATGGCCGGCTCGATCGCCGGCGCGAGCATCGCCTACCTGACCGGGGTCCCGGTCTAGCCGATGCGGGTCACGGCGCGGACGTTCGCCTCGCTGCGCGAGCTCTCCGCGGACCGATGCGAGCTGCGGCTCGGCGCTGCGGCCACCGTCGGCGACGCGTGGGACGCGCTTGCCGCGCTCTACCCGGCCATCGCGCCGCACCGGCCGTACGTGCGGCCGGCCCGCAACGGCGCCTACGCGTCGTGGACCGATCGGGTCACGGAGGGCGATGAGATCGCACTCCTCCCGCCGGTGAGCGGCGGGAGCTCGGGCCTCACCACCGATCCGATCGACGTCGCCGACCTCGAGCGAGGGATCGTCGACCTCGAGCATGGCGCGGTCGTCACGTTCCTCGGGCGCGCACGGCGGCGCTCGGATGACGGTCGGGAAGTGGCCGAGCTCGAATACGAGGTGTATCCCGAGATGGCCGCCTCGGTCCTTGGCGACATCGCGCGCGAGGCGGAGGGCCGATGGGGCGCTCGGGTCGCCGTCGCGCATCGCCACGGCGTGGTGCCCCTGGGCGAGGCGGCCGTCGCCATCGTCACCGCCGCGGCGCATCGGGCGGAGGCCTACGAGGCGAACCGCTATGTCATCGAGGCCATCAAGGAGCGGCTGCCGATCTGGAAGCGCGAGCGCTTCGTCGACGGCAGCGAATGGAAACGCCCCGGCGCCTAGCTCAGCGACGCCTGCCAGCGGCCGCGCGTGCATCCAACGCCATGGGAAGGCACAATGCGCGAGACATGGCGACCCCCAAGCCGGGCGAGATCCGCTGCCCGACCTGCCACCGATCCACCCCACCCGCAGCCTTCTGCACGCAATGCGGCTCGGCCATTCCAGCCGACGCCCGCGCGCGTCCGCGGGGCATGGATCGCGACGAGCTGCAGGATCGAATCCGCGCGCGCCGCTCGGGCGGTGAGCCCTATCGGCGGGGATCGGACGCGGAGGAGGGGACCGGCGTCTACGAGCGCTTCGAGCCGGACGAGAGCGACTCCCTGATTCGGGCCGCCCCCGGTGTCGACGAGCCACGGCAGGACCTGCTCGACGAGACCCCCGCGCCTCCACCGCCCGACCTCACCCGCGACACCGATGACTGGGCCGCCCCGGCGGCCGCGCCCGTCGCCGCGGCCGCGATCACCAGGGACACCGAGCCCGAAACGGCACCGGAGGCGGTCGCCGCCGCAGCCGTCCCCGAGCCGCCGCCATATGACGAGGGGTACCCGGATCCGTACGACGATGCCTACGCCGACCAGTACGCCGATTGGGACGAGCCGCGCGAGCGATCCGGCACGGGGGCGCTCGCGATCGTCGGCTTCCTCGGCCTCGGCGTCCTCGCGCTGCTTGCCGGAGCGGTGCTCGCGAGCCTCTGGGGCTCGGGCGGCGTTGGCCAGGGAGACGCGACGCCCACGCCGCTTGCCAGCGTGGCACCGAGCGTGGTCTCGAGCGCGGCGCCATCGGTCACCGCGGTGCCGAGCGCCGCACCGAGCGGCTCGGCGGAGGCCAGCGGCGGACCGATTGTCTTCCCGGACGGCTTCGTCGCCGAGGCCCAGCCGTGCCTCCCGGGGAGTGCCGGAGGTCGTGGCTGCGACTCGAACGGCGTGAGCAACAGCGGCGCCGTCGACATCTGGGTCGGCTTCGAGAACGGCAACCGCAGGGACGTCATCGGCGCGACGGTCGAGGCCCCCGACGGCACCACCGCCGACGGTTCGATCGACCTCGCTCGGATCGGGTGCGGCTCCTCGTGCGCCGGCTACACCTGGTTCTCGTTCTCGAACCTCGAGCCCGGGACCTACGAGGTGCGCATCACGCGGAACGGCGAGCCTGCAGGCTCCACCACGTTCGAGGTGACCTGAGCGCCCGCATCTGGCGTGCGGTGTGCAAGATCGGTCAAATCCATGGGCGGTGTGACCTTCGACCAAGTACGGATCCCACTGGCGGTCGTGCTGGTTGGCGTCGCGCTGGTCGTCCTCTGGCCTCGCGGCGGAGGCGAGCGCCTGCGAGCGGGCCGAGCCCGAGCGCTTCGATGATCGTCGGGGAAGCCGGTGGCGAGGTGCTCGCCGCATCGACGCCGGTCCCGACGCCGACCGCGACGCCGGTCGCGACCGCGGATCGCACGCAAGCGCCCACGCCGGTGCCGACACCGGAGCCGCCCGACACGTTCAGCGCGGACGTGCAGGCCTGCCGTGACAACGATGGCGAGCGCTGCCGCGGCGAGTTCGAGCGATTCCCGCGACGGGCCGAGAGCTTCACCGCCGTGGTCCGCTTCGAGGATGCGCGGGCGGGTGACACGATCAGCGTCACCCTGACCGGGCAAGGCGTCCAGATCAATGGCGGGCCGTTCACGCTCGAGGGCGGTGGCGATGGCTACTACTACTCGCGCATCACCTATGGCGACATTCCCGAGGGCGAGTATGTCCTCTCGGCGCTGCGCAACGGGGCCGAGGTGGCGAGCACGACGCTCCGTCAGCGCTGAGCATCAGCCGCCCCCGGAGGTCTCTCCGATCGCGCGGGGGATGTCGCGGCGCTGGGCGCCGCTGGCGCGCCGCCGCACGGCCAGGGCGCTGATGGCCTCGAGGATGCAGCGATGCGCCGCCGCGGCGGTGACCGCCGCCTGATCGTATGGCGGCGAGACCTCGACCACGTCCATCCCGGCGAGCTCCACGGCGCCCACGACCTGGCGGATGGCTCGGAGGAGCTCACGCGTCAGCATCCCGCCCGGCTCGGGCGTCCCCGTTCCCGGCGCCATGCCCGGGTCGATGACGTCGATATCGACCGACAGGTAGATCACCTCCGGGCCGTCGAGCGCCTGGGCGATGGCGTCGGCGACGACCGCCTCCGCGCCTCGCTCCTCGATCTCGGTCATGAGGTGCCAGCGCATGCCCTGCTCGCGCATCCACCCAAGCGTCTCCGGACCCGGCCAGTAGCCTCTGAGGCCGACCTGGACGAAGTTGCGGCCGGCGACGGCGCCCGACTCGATGAGCCGCCGCATCGGCGTGCCGTGCGATCGCAGGTTGCCCCACGTCGCGTTGGCCGTGTCGGCATGTGCGTCGAAATGGACGATGCCCAGGCGGCGCGGCGCCACGAAGCGCGAGACCGCCGTCGCCGAGGGATAGGTGATGGAGTGGTCGCCGCCGAGCACGATCGGGATGGCCCCGCTGCTCGCGACCTCGTGCACCTTGCGCTCGATGACAAGGTGACCGCGCTCGATGTCCATCGGGTGGACCGGGGCATCGCCCGCGTCGACGATGTCAAGCCACTCGTAGGGCTCGACGTCGAGCTGAAGGGAGTTGATCGCGCCCGAGTGGTAGCTCGCCTCCCGGATGGCGCGCGGGCCGAACCGGGCACCGGGCCGATGGCTGACCGCGTCGTCAAGGGGCGCCCCGACAATGGCGACGTCCGGTCGCCGCTCGGCGAGTGCGGCGGCATCCGTCAGCCACGGCAGCTTCTGGAAGCTGGGCAGCCCGACGTAGCTGGGGAGGTCGAACTCGTCGAAGGCGGTGTACGGGTCGTCACCCGGCGGGGCTTCGTCGTTCATGCCGCGGCCGCGGCCGTTCACGTCGGTCATGGCGCGTTCGAGCGTCACCTCCGGCGGGTCGAGCGGGCGCCGTCGCGATGCGGAGCAGGCCCGTTCGGTGCCCGATCCTAGCACTACCATCCGAGGCCGATGAGCAGCGACCCGTCCTACACCGTCGATCAGGCGCGAGCCCTCCTGCCCCAGGTCCGCTCCACGATCCTCCAGCTTGCGGTCGAGCGCCGGCGGCCCGACGCCGACCACGCCGACGCGCATGCCGTGATGCTCGCGCTGCTCGAGCACCTCGAATCGCTCGGTGTCGTGGTGCGGGACCTGGAGAACGGCCTGGTCGACTTCCCGACCGTGCGCGACGGTGAGCCGGCGTGGCTCTGCTGGCAGCTGGCCGATCCCGAGCTCGCCTACTGGCACACCACCCGCGAGGGCTTCGCCTCGCGCCGCCCGCTCTAGGGACCGCTCTTGAACCCGCTCGTCGTCGTCCTGGGCGATGCCACGCTCGACGTCCACGTTCATCCATCGATGCCCATGCGCCCGCGGGGCGACGTGCCTGCCGCCATCCGCCTGGAGCCCGGCGGCCAGGGGGCGAACGTTGCCGTGCGGCTGGCACGGCGCGGCGTCCGCGTGCGACTCGTCTGCGCCATCGGCGACGACGCGGCAGGCCGCATCGTGCGCGAGGCAATCGAACCGGAGGGCGTGGATCTGGACGACCAGACCGACGGATCGACCGGCATCGTCGTCGTGCTGCTGGACGCCGCGGGCGAGCGGACCATGCTCAGCCAGCGCGCGCCTCTCGGTGGCCGGCTCTCGGCCGCGGCGCTGACGGACGCGGACTGCCTGATCGTGTCCGGTTACGTCCTGGCCGAACGCGACGCGGGGCCGACTCCGTTTCAGGCGGCGGAGGTCCGTAGCCGCGTGCTCCTGGGTTGCTCGCTCGACCCGGCTTCCGCGGTGGGGTGGGCCGATGCGGCCGCGGCGTTGCGTCCGCACCTGACAGTCCTCAACGACACCGAGGCCGCGACCATAGCCGGTGCGCCGGTGGCCGCCGGAGCCCTCGCGCGCCGGATGGCCGAGCGGCTGGGCGGAACGGTCGTCGTCTCGCATCGGTCGGGAGCCAGCGCCGCGTTCGGCAACGACGAGGTCGAGGTGGCCGCGCCAGCGGCGTCTCAGGCGATCGACACGACAGGCGCCGGCGACGCGCTGGCAGCCGTCCTTGTCGCCGCGCTCCTCGACGCCGACTGGCCGCCCGATGCGGGGCGCATGCGGGAGGCGCTCGAGCGTGCGGTGCGGGTCGCGGCGGAGGTGACTCGCGTCGTCGGCGCGCAGGGGCGCGTGAGCGGTGAGCCGAGCGGTACGGTTCGCATGTGAGCGACGAGCGCCTGCTGATCGCCGACGAGGTCCGCGCCGCCATGGCCGACGGCCGGCCCATCGTGGCGCTGGAGTCCTCGCTCATCGCCCAGGGTCTGCCGGCGCCCCACAATCTCGACACCGCCCGAGGCGCCGAGGCCGCGGTCCGCCAGTCCGGCGCGGTGCCGGCCACCACGGCCATCGAGGGCGGCCGCCTCGTCCTGGGGGCCGACGACTCGCTCCTCGAGCGGCTGGCGGACCCGGCACGATCGGTCGCCAAGGCGGCATCGCGCGATCTCGGGCCATTGCTGGCGCGAGGCGCCCTGGCGTCGACGACCGTCAGCGCCGCGATGCGGATCGCCCACATGGCCGAGGTCGGCGTGTTCGCGACCGGCGGCATCGGGGGCGTCCACCGCGGCGCCACGACGAGCTTCGACGTCTCGAGCGACATCGACGAGCTGGCCGCCACGCCGCTGGCCGTCGTCTGCTCCGGCGCCAAGTCGATCCTCGATCTGCCGGCCACGCTCGAGCTGCTCGAGACGCGACGCGTGCCTGTGCTGGGGTATGGCGCCGACGAGATGCCGGCGTTCTACAGCGCGTCCTCGGGGCTCCCGATCACGCACCGGGTCGACTCTCCGCACGATGCGGCTGCGGCCATCGCCGCGCACCGGAGCCTTCCCGGCGCGGGCGGCATTCTCGTCGTCCAGCCGCCCCCGGCCGGCCTCGCCATCGATGCCGCGCAGGTCGAGGGCTGGATCCGCGACGCGCTGGCCGACGCCGATGCGCGGGGCATCCGCGGCGGTGCGGTGACGCCACACCTGCTCGGCTTCCTTTCGAGGGCGTCGGACGGGCGCACGCTGCGGGTGAACGTCGGCCTCATCGTCGAAAACGCGCGCACCGCCGGCGCCATCGCCAGAGCGCTCTCCGCCTCGGGCGGCCGGTCTTGACCTGACCCGTTCGGACGCTATGCTCGGAGCCCGGCCGGGGGGTCTGCGGAGGATCTGGCACGCCCATGAGGATCTACGAAGGAAGCCCGCGTCAGAACTGGGAAGAGGTCCTGCGCAGCATCGGCGCCTTCGCCGACCAGGAGAAGCTGAAGGAGCTGCTCTTCCTCGAGCTCGACGCCGGGTTCTTGCTCCAGGGCCTGGGGCTCCAGGGCGGGGGAGCCGACTCGGACAGCTTCGGGTCCACCGCCAAGCGCACCTACGAGCTCGCCGATGACCAGATCGCCGAGATGATGGACGCCATGGAGGCGCGCCGCGGCACCTCGAGCAAGGACAAGCCCCACACGGACCTCATCAACTACTACGAGCAGGCGCTGCGGATCATCGGCGCCTACATCGACAACCAGCGGGCGCACGACGTCTTCTTCTTCGAGCAGGAGGGCTCGTTCGTGCTGCGGCTCTTCGGCGTTGCCGGGTCACACGGCGCCGGCCACCAGCTCTCCGAATTCACGAAGGACGAGATTCTGGCTATGATCGAGTCCGCACCCGATCATCGAGGCTCGAAGGCGTCCGCGTAAGCCGGGCGCCGGTACACAGGGGTTCTGCCATGAAGGCGCTCAAGGTTCTTCTCATCAGTGTCGGCGCGCTCCTTGCCGCGGTCATCGTGATCCCGCTGACCATCCTCGCCGGGCTGTTCGTGTGGCTCAAGCTCACCGAAGAGGCCGATGACGAGGAGCTCGATCTCGACGACGCGATCTAGGCGTCTCCTCAGCCGGTCGCGAGCGCCCAGGCGACCGTCCAGCAGCCTGCCGAAACGAGCATCCCGCCCCACAGCCATCGCGGGGACGCGATGCCCGGCACGATCGCCACGAGCCCGAACGCGCCCATGGCGATGGCGGGAGGCGATCCGGCCCCGCTGATGACCAGCGCGGCGCCCACCCCGACGCCCACACCCAGCGCGAGCGTCACGGCGATGGCGCGGGTGGCGCGGCGCCCGAGGACCTGGGCAAGGTTGCGCGAGCCGGCACGCGCATCGGCATCGAAGTCCCGCAGCGTGTTGGCCAGGTGGGCGGCGGCCGCGAATGGACCCACCAGCAGGGCCGCCGCGGCGACACGATCGAGCGGCACGCCGACGCCGGCGGCAATCCACAGTGGCAGGATCCCGAAGCTGACGAGGTAGGGCACGACCGAGAAGGGCGTCCGCGAGAGCCACAGGTTGTACGTCGCGGCCGACCCGGAAGCCGCCACCCCCAGCCCCAACGCGACCGGCCCGAGCGGCACGGACGCGGACACCTGGAGGACGGCGCCGAACGCGGCGACCGCGAGCGCCGCGGTCGGTGAGACCGATCCGCTCGGGATCGGCTTGGACGGCTGGACGATGGCGTCCCGATCCCGGTCGGCCCAGTCGTTGAGGGCGCCGGTCATGATCTGCGATCCGGCCACCGACAGCGTGGTGAGGAGCCAGCGTATCGAGATCGGCGGCAGGCCGGCCTGGGCGGCCACGATGGCGCCGAGCGCGCCGCTCAGGGCAACGACCGTCAGCGCGGGTGCCGGGTGGATGAGCCGGACGATCCCTGGCATGCCGACATCGTACGGCCGCCGGCCGTCAGGTCCTCGGCGTCGACTCGAACAGCGGCAGGAACTCGATGTCGCTGTAGATGACACCCCAGCGCTGGGTGACCTGGCTCACGCCGTACAGCGGCGTATCGCCGATCTCGAACGTGATGGCGTCGAACGCCTCGACGTGGACGTGCCCCTGGGCGTTCTCGACCCAGACGTCGGCCTTGTACGGGCCGGGCAGGTAGGGCGCCTTCCGGACGCGAACGTCGAAAGCCATGCGGCCGACGGGCCACGGCTTCGGGTCGACGCCCTGCTCCAGGCTGCTGACCCGTGTGATCACGATGCCCGATGCGGTGGCAAGGGAGACCCCCGCGTACGGCTGGCTCAGCGGCTCGAGGACCTCGACGTGGACGCGGATGACGACATCCTCGCCGGTCACCGGCAGCGGCGACGCGGCGCCGTCCTCGTTGAGAACCTCGTACGAGAGCAGCTTGATCGACCCGTCGCCTGTGGTTCCGCGCTCGCTGATCTCACCCGCCGCACTGCCGGCGTAGCTCTCGCTATAGGAGCGCACCACGTCGTCGGTTGGGCCGTACTCGCGCAGATGGCCTTCATGGATCCAGATCGCCCGCTCGCACAGCTGCTGGATGGCGGACATGTTGTGGCTGACGAGGATGACGGTTCGTCCGCTCTCGGCCACGTCGCTCATCTTTCCGAGGCACTTGCGCTGGAAGGCGGCGTCGCCCACCGCCAGCACCTCGTCCACGATGAGGATCTCCGGCTCCAGGTGCGCGGCGACGGCGAAGGCCAGGCGTACGTGCATCCCGCTCGAGTAGCGCTTCACGGGCGTGTCCAGGAACCGCTCGACCTCGCTGAACTCGACGATCTCGTCGAACTTGCTGCGGACCTCGTTGCGGCTCATGCCGAGGATGATCCCGTTGAGGAAGATGTTCTCGCGGCCGGTCAGCTCGGGATGGAATCCCGTGCCGACCTCGAGCAGGCTCCCGACGCGGCCGCGCACCATGACCCGACCCTCGGTCGGCTCGGTGATCCGGCTCAGAATCTTGAGAAGCGTCGACTTGCCGGCGCCGTTTCGACCGATGACGCCGAGTCGCTCGCCCTGCGCCAGCTCGAACCCGAAGTCGCGCAAGGCCCAGAGCTGCTCCTTGGTCGACGAAGCGCCGTTCCCGCCGCGGCGGGTCACGCGGCGTCCCACGCCGCGCACGCCATCGGTGATCACGTCCCGCAGCGCGGTGTAGCCGTACGCACCGCGCTGGCGGATGGTGTAGCTCTTCCCGAGCCCCTCGACCCGGATGGCGGGCGGCGCGCTAGATGACATCGGCGAAGGTCCGTTCGGTCTTGCGGAAGTAGGCGACACCGAGCACGAGCACGATCGCGGTGATGAGCATGGAGAGGACAAATCCTTGCCAGTAGATCTCGGCCGGCGGTCCCAGGATCGCCCATCGGAATCCATCGATGACGCCCACCATCGGGTTCAGGGAGTACAGCAGCCGCCACTCCTCCGGGACGACGCTGCTCGGGAAGCCGACCGGCGACACGTAGAGGCCGAGCTGCACGATGAACGGCACGATGTAGCGGAAGTCGCGGTACTTCACGTTGAGGGCCGCCATCCACACCCCCGCGCCGAGGGCGGCTGCCATGGCCAGCAGGACGAGCGGCGGCAGCGCGAGCATCCGGAAGTTCGGGGGGAACTGGAGCACGAGCATCAGGACCAGCAGCAGCCCGAACGAGATCGCCAGGTCGGCGAGGTTCACGAGCACAGCGGCGACCGGCATCGTCAGACGCGGGAAGTAGACCTTGCTGATCATGTTGGCGTTCTCGATCAGGCTGGCGCTGCTGTCGGACAGCGCGCCGGCGAAGAACTGCCATGGCAGGAGCGCCGAGAAGACGACGATCGCGTACGGGGCGTCGCTCGTCTCGTCGGCGAGCCCGGCGAGTTGGCCGAACACGACGGTGAACACGATCATGATCAGCAGCGGGCGCAGCACGCTCCACGCGACACCGATGGCGGTCTGCTTGTAGCGAACGGCCAGGTCGCGCCAGGCGAGGAAGATGAACAGCTCGCGATGGCGCCACAGATCGACCCAGTAGTGGCGCATGCCACGACCGGCTTCGATGAGGACGACTTCGTTAGCGCGGCGGTCTACGACGGACATCAGCGGCCTATCATGCCCGAACTGCGTGCGGACTTCCTGAGGCGGGCATGGGAGGGTGGTCTCGCATCGCGCCCGAGGGTGCCACGGGCGGTGCCGGCGGGACAACAGTACTGAAGCCCCGCCCCTCCCCCCGGACCGCGCGGGCGAGCGAGTGCATGGGTTCATACGCGGCCCGTGTCACCCGACCGCGGGCGGCCGAATACGCTAAGATTGCGTCCCGAGCAGACCACGGCGTCCCTGCTCGCGTGCCGCGCCGCTTCCGCCACGCCCAGCCGAACGCGGAGGACCCACCGATGCCCAAGTACGTCTTCGTGACGGGCGGCGTCACCAGCTCGCTCGGCAAGGGCATCACCGCGGCCAGCATCGGTCGCATCCTCAAGGCCCGCGGCGTTCCGGTCAGCATCCTCAAGCTCGACCCCTACATCAACATCGACCCTGGCACCATGTCGCCGTACCAGCACGGCGAGGTCTTCGTCACCGATGACGGCGCCGAGACCGACCTCGACCTCGGCCACTACGAGCGCTTCATCGACGAGAACCTGTCCCAGGCCAGCAACGTCACGACCGGGCGGATCTACCAGAGCGTCATCGCCAAGGAGCGGCGCGGTGACTACCTCGGCGGTACGGTCCAGGTCATCCCTCACATCACCAACGAGATCAAGGAGCGCATCGCCCGCGTCGCGCGCGAGGGCACGGGCAGCGTAGCGGCCAGCGGACTGGCGGCCCACGGCGCGGTCATCGTCGAGGTTGGCGGCACCGTCGGTGACATCGAGTCGCTGCCCTTCCTCGAGGCCATCCGCCAGATGCGCAAGGACGTCGGCCGCCGGAACGTGCTCTACGTGCACGTCACCTGGCTTCCGGCCATCGGCGCGACCGGGGAGCTCAAGACGAAGCCGACGCAGCACTCGGTCAGCACCCTTCGCGGCATCGGCATCCAGCCCGACGTGATCATCCTGCGCAGCGACGAGCCGATCGACGACGAGATCCTCGACAAGGTCAGCCTCTTCACCGATGTCGACGTGCACGCCGTCATCCCGCTCAAGACGGCGCGAAGCATCTACGAGGTGCCGATCCAGCTCGAGCGCGCCGGGCTCGGCAAGCTGGTCACGCGTGAGCTCGAGCTCCCGTCCACCGAGCCTGACCTCGCGGACTGGCAGGAGCTGGTCAACCGCATCCGCGCGCCGCGTCCCGAGGTCGAGATCGCGATCGTCGGGAAGTACACCGAGCTGCCGGACGCGTACATCAGCGTCGGCGAGGCGCTCAAGCACGCGGCCCTCCACCACAACGTCGACGTCCGCGTCCGCTGGATCCGTGCCGAGCACCTCGAGCGGATCGAGCCGGAGCAGGTCGCCGGCGAGCTCGCCGGCGTGGCCGGTCTGGTCGTGCCGGGCGGCTTCGGCTACCGCGGGGTGGAGGGAAAGATCCGTGCCATCCGCTGGGCGCGGCGCGAGAACGTGCCGTTCCTCGGGCTGTGCCTTGGCCTCCAATGCGCCGTCATCGAATTCGCGCGCGAGGCCCTGGGCACCGACGACGCGAACTCGAGCGAGTTCAACGTCTTCACCGAGCATCCGGTCATCGACCTCATGCCGGACCAGGCCGATGTGACCGACAAGGGCGGGACCATGCGCCTCGGGCTCTACCCGGCGAAGCTCGAGGAGGGCTCCCGGGTGCGCGCCGCGTACGGCACCGAGATCGCGTACGAGCGCCACCGCCATCGCTTCGAGGTCAACAACGGCTACCGGGATCGACTCGACGCGGCCGGCATGCGCTTCAGCGGGGTGTCACCGGACGGACGCCTGGTCGAGTACGTCGAGATGCGCGACCACCCGTGGTTCGTTGCCACCCAGGCGCACCCAGAGCTGAAGAGCCGACCGAACCGGCCGCACCCGCTCTTCCGTGACTTCGTCGGCGCCGCCGCCGGCGAGCTGGCCAGCGCGCGCCCGGCCGCGTCGACCCGGAAGCGGACCGCAATCGCTCGGACAGGACCACCGGCCACGGTCGAGACCAGTTCGTGACCGCACGCACCCCCGCCCGCCGTCCGCCGGAGTTCGACGACCTCGACCGCGCCATCGCCGACGCCGAGGCGCGGGCGATCGTGATCTGGCGGGGCAGGCACCTGGCTCTGGCGGACGTGCCCGAGCACATCGCGCGGATCAGCGTGCGCGAGGGCCGGGAGCTGCTCTACGGCTCGTACGCCGAGGCGCTCGAGGCGCTCAATCCGCTCTATGACCGCCGGCTTGCGGCCTGGATCGACGCCGGCGCTGCAGCCGAGGACCAGCACGGCAGCCCCGCCACGCTCGTCGCGGATCTTGCCCGCCTCGGAGTGCACGTCGAGACGCCGTACTACGCGGCCCTTCGGCGCTACCTCGCGCTCATCGGCATCGAGCAGGGCGACGCAAGCGAGGCGGACGTCTGGCACGTCGTGCGCGGCAGCTCCTGGGCCCACTGGTTCGGAGATCGCGAGATCGCTCGAGCCATCGTCGCAACGGGTGTGCATGACGCTGTCGCGGGCGACGCGCTGGACGGCTGGCGCGCCGCCGAGGCCCGCCTGGCGGGCGCTCCGGCCGCCACCGATCCCGCGGTCGGCACGGCGATCAACCGTGCGTACGCGAGCCTGGTCGGCTCGCCCGAGTGGCTTGCGGACGAGCTCCACGTCGACGCCGAGGGCGTCGGGCACTTCGTGGATTTCGCCGCGTTCGTTCGGCTCTGGCGCATCCGACGCGGCATCGCGCTGCTCACCTACGAACAACGCCTGTACGCCGCCGAGGACGCGGCGCTCCAACGCGCTTACTACGCGGGGATCGTGGGGCACCAGACCGGCGTCGCGGTCGCCGAGGCCGGCTACCTCGCGACCATTCCGCGCCCGTATGCCTCCGCCTCGGATCTGCGCGCAACGATCCTCGGCGCCTTGCTCGTCGAGAGTCTCGAGCGCCGTCACGGGCCACGCTGGTGGCGCGAGCCCGGCTCCCGTGCCATGGTCGAACGTCTCGCCGCTCAACCGACAGCGGCGGACGCCATTGCGCAACTCGGGTATGATGGTTTCGACTGGAGACCCGTCCTGCGTCAGATCCGGACGCGACTCGTCGGCGAGATGAGTGGATACGGCGGGCCCAACATCACCACCCGTGCCGGGACCCGCAAGGTCTGACCAGGTGACCCTTTGCGAACCGGGATCCCATCGCACGATCCGCCTCTGACAGCCGGATCGATCTCCACCCAACGCATCCGCTCGGTCCGACCGGACCGCCCGGACCCGCGACGGGGCGGCCCCCCACGAACCCACGCTCGAGGTCCACTCCTCCGATGTATCACCGCAGCCAGGTAAGGCCAGAATGAACGACGAAGCCCGCCCGCAGCAGCAGCGGCGGCGCTCACGACGCCGAGCCGACAACTCGCCGCGCCGACAGAACCAACGCGGCGGGTTCACCCCGCGCCGGCGCAACGACTACGCGTCCGGCCAGTACTCGTCGATCTACACCGGCCCGTTCCCGACCGATGCCGAGGACGAGGGCCTCAACCTGGCCGACCTCCAGGCCAAGTCGATCGAGGATCTGCGTGAGCTCGCCGGTGAGCACGAGATCGCCGGATTCGAGGAGCTCGATCACTCGGACCTGGTCCTCAAGCTGCTCGACGTCGTGCCGCTGGCTCCGAACACGCCACCGGATCGCAACGGCCAGCCTGGCACCGCCGACGGCGTCCTGGAGATCGTGGACGAGGGCTTCGGCTTCCTGCGGGTCAACGGCGTGATGCCGTCGGCACAGGACATCTACGTCTCCTCGTCGCAGGTGCGCCGCTTTGGCCTGCGCACCGGTGACCGCGTCAGCGGCCAGACGCGGCAGCCGAAGGACCAGGAGAAGTACTGGGGCATGCTGCGCGTTGACAGCGTCAACGGCGTCGAGCCCGAGATCGCCAAGCGCCGTCCAAACTTCGACTCCCTGGTGCCGGTCTTCCCGGACGAGATGTTCGACCTCGAGACCGACCAGAAGAATCTGACCCAGCGGCTCGTCAATCTCATCAGCCCCATCGGCATGGGCCAGCGCGGGCTGATCCTGTCGCCGGCCAAGGCCGGCAAGACGACCGTGCTCAAGCACATTGCCGCGGGCATCACCGAGAACAACCCGGATGCCCTCCTCATGGTCGCGCTCATCGGCGAGCGCCCCGAGGAGGTCACCGACATGCAGCGCAGCGTGGACGGCGAGATCTACTCGTCGACCTTCGACGAGCCGACCGAGAATCACACGCGCGTCGCGGAGATGTGCCTGGAGATCGCCAAGCGCCAGGTCGAGACTGGACGCGACGTGGTCATCCTGCTCGACTCCATCACGCGACTGGCGCGCGCCTACAACCTTGCGCTCCCGGCCTCGGGCAAGACCCTCTCTGGCGGCGTGGACCCGGTCGCGCTGTACCCGCCGAAGCGCTTCTTCGGGGCGGCCCGCAACATCGAGGGCGGCGGCTCGCTGACGATCATCGCCACCTGCCTCGTCGACACGGGCAGCCGCATGGACGACGTCATCTACGAAGAGTTCAAGGGCACTGGCAACATGGAGCTGGCGCTCGACCGCAAGCTGTCCGAGAAGCGGATCTTCCCGGCCATCGACGTCCTTCGCTCCGGAACCCGGCGCGAGGAGCTGCTGCTCGACGAGAACGAGCTGCGCATGGTGTGGACGATGCGCCGCATGCTCAGCGCCCTTGGTCCGAACGAGGGGATCGAGCTGCTCATGCAGCGGCTCGGCAAGACGAAGGACAACGCCGAGTTCCTCATCTCCCTCTCGAAGAGCGTCGAAGCGTCCGAGCGCGCCTAGCCACTCGCCGATCGATCGCGTCCCGGCTGATGCGTACGGCGCCGGTGGTCGGCACGTGGCGACGCGGCCTGTCCCTTCTTGCCGGCCTGGCGCTCGTGGCGACGGCCTGCGGCACGGATCCGTCGACGCCGACGACAGCCCCGACGGGAACGCCGGGCCGGAGCGCGACTCCCACGCCGATGCCGAGCGCCGTAGCGGTCGAACCCGCTCCCGGTTCGGACAGCTCGGTCTACGCCCCGAACCCGGGCGCGATCCTCGTCGCGATCGATGCCGGCCACGGTGGCTGCCTCGATTGGGGCGTCCCCGACCCGAGCGAGCGCGGCGTCGAGCTGGCCGAAAAGACGCTCACGCTCGACATCTCCCGACTCCTGCGAGATAGGCTCATTGCCGAGGGGATCGGCGTTCTCATGATCCGCGATGGCGACGTTGCCCTAGCCGGCGACGACTACCCACCGCTGGGCTGTGAGGGGCCACCGTGGCGCGACGTCGACGGCGACGGACGTTCCGGCTTCGAGGAGAGCGGCCGCATCCGCACCCGCGACGAGCTGCAGGCACGGATCGATCTCGCGAACCTGGCGCGGGCGGACGCCTTCGTCAGCATCCACATCAACTCGTTGACCGAGGACGGCGTGACGTTCGAGATCGCCGCCTCACAGACGTTCTACGACGACGAGTCGCCGTGGGGCGCGTCCAGCGGCGACCTGGCCGATGCGGTCCAAGCGGGCGTCGTGGCGGCCATCGAGCCGCTGGCGACGTACGATCGCGAGGACCGGGGCACCGACGCGGTCGCGTTCTATGTCATCAGCCGCACGTGGCAGGAGGGTGACACCTGCGAGACGCCCGGCGACACCTGGTGCAAGCCACATCGAGGGCTGGCCATGCCCGGCGCGCTGGCCGAGGTCGGATCGATCACGCTTCGGGAGGAGCACGACCTGCTCGCGTCGCCCGAGGGCCAGGAGGCCATCGCCGACGGTCTCTTCGAGGGCCTCGCCGCCTTCGTCGGTTCGCGTGACCTGTCGGGCCGCATCAGCCTGGAAGGGGAGCCGCCGGGTGCCGTTCCCGATCCGGTCGACGGCCTCGGACCACCATTCCTGGCGCCGGCCTCTCCGTCGGTCCCGCTGCGCCTGCGCCTGACGAACACCGGCACTGCCGCCTGGCCCGCTGATGTCGATCTCATGGCCGGCTGGGAGCCGTCGACGCTGCCGTATCTCGCCGCGGCACCGGGGTCACTGGCCC
Organism: uncultured Chloroflexia bacterium; assembly: GCA_963828485.1. Taxonomy (GTDB): domain Bacteria; phylum Chloroflexota; class Limnocylindria; order QHBO01; family QHBO01; genus JACDBZ01. The sequence continues at coordinate 91,339 of CAWHEV010000009.1, read as the reverse complement.
CGATCGGCGCGGACATCCCCGCGCTGGCGCCCGGCGAGTCGGTCGTCGTCGTCACTTCGTTGCCGGATGCCCCGGGGCAGAGGTCGCTGGCCTGGCTGACGCTCGCGGCCGGCGGCGAGCTCTTCTCGGATGCCGGCTCCCCTCCGCTCCAGGTCGTCAGCGAAGCGAACTGAACCGACCCGCACCGCCCCGGCGGTGGCCCCTTCGTACCTGCCGATCGGCTAGCCCGGAAGTGGGTTGCCCTGACGCTTGACGCGCTGGTACCATTCGCAAGGCTTTTGTCCGCCATCGGCCGAACGTCTGACGATTCGACGCAGAATTGGACCGACAGGGACGGAGCCAGACGCACTATCAAGGCCAACCCGTGTAAGCGGAGATCGACTCCTATTGCCTGATCCGCGACAGCTCGTACGCCGCATTGGTCAGAGCTCCCTCCCGACACGGGTGATCGCCCACATCTCGGTAGTGAGCATCGTGGTGGTCGCCTCCCTGGGTGCCCTCACGACCGCACGCGGCACCGACGGCGCGGGTCCGACCTCCGACGCGGCGTTCATCGCCCTCATCTCCCAGGCCCGTGGCGCCGCCGATCCGAGCCAGGCTCTCGGCTCGGCGCAGTACGACACGGAGCTCCTCGGCGACGACTACACCGCGCTCATCGATCGCGGCGCCGCGGGCGAGCAGGGCAGCGGTGGCGAGACGGCCGACGCGGCCCCCTTGGCCACTCCCGTTCCGATCGATCCGTCCGCCACTCCGCTTGCCGCTCCCGTCGGCAGCAGCATCGGCTCCACCTCGAGGTCGGGAGCTGCGCCCACCGTCCGCATCGCGCAGCCCGTCCCGACCAACGGCGCGCTCGTCTGGCCGGTCATCGGCGGCTCGATCAGCCAGTACTTCCACGCCGGCCACCTGGCGCTCGACATCGCCGCATCCACCGGATCCACCGTCGTCGCCGCCAGGGGCGGCGTTGTCACATGGGCCGGGTGGCGCAACAACGGCGGCGGGTACGTGATCGCCATCGACCATGGCGGCGGCGTGCAGACCGTCTACAACCATCTCGGCGGCATCTGGATCGGCGTCGGCACCCCGGTCGCCGCGGGCCAGGCCATCGGCTCGGTCGGATGCACCGGCACCTGCACGGGGCCGCACGTCCACTTCGAGGTGATCGTGAACGGGATCATCGACAACCCGCTGCGGTACCTCTAGCCCGCTCTAGCGATCGTATATACACATATACTTCGCCCGCGGTGACCCATGCCCGGATTCGCTGATCGCGCGCGCATCCTCGTGGCCGGCGGGGCCGGTGGCGATGGCGCCCGCACGTTCCGTCGCGAGGCTCACGTTCCCCGCGGCGGGCCCGACGGCGGCGATGGGGGAGCCGGCGGCGACGTGATCCTGGCCGTCGAGCCCGGCATGACAACCCTCGGCGACTTCAAGCGCCAGCGCCACTTTCGGGCCAAGCCAGGCGGTCGCGGGATGGGTCGCAAGGCCCACGGTCGCAACGCCGCGGATGTCGAGCTCCCGGTGCCGCCCGGAACGGTCGTTCGCACTCATCCCGACGGAGCTTGGCTCGGTGACCTGCTCGAGGCCGGCGCCCGGCTCGTGGTCGCGCGCGGCGGCCGGGGAGGGCGGGGCAACGCGCGCTTCGCGACGCCCACCAACCGCGCGCCGACTCACTTCGAGAAGGGCACGCCGGGTGAGGAGCGCTGGATCGAGCTCGAGCTGAAGCTGATCGCCGACATCGGCCTCGTCGGTGCCCCGAACGCCGGCAAGTCCACGCTGCTCGCCGCGCTGACCGAGGCGCGGCCGGAGGTCGGAAGCTACCCATTCACCACCGTCACGCCGAACCTCGGGGTGCTCACTCTCGACGAGGACGGCGAGCGGACCGCCGTGATCGCCGACGTCCCGGGTCTGATCGAGGGCGCCCACGAAGGTCGCGGGCTGGGCCACCACTTCCTGCGCCATGTCGAGCGGACACGGGTCATCGTCGGAGTCGTGGATGGCGCCGTCGCCGAACCGGTCGCCGAGTGGGAGGCCGTCGCCGAGGAGCTGCGCCATCACGATCCGGCGCTCGTCGAGCGTGCCATGCCGTTGGTCGTCACCAAGCTCGACCTGGCGGAGGTCCGGGACCGATGGCCCGAGCTCCGCCGGCAGCTGCCCGACGCCCTGGGGGTCAGCGCCCACGACGGCACCGGCCTCGACGCGTTGCGTGAGCGGCTCGCCGCCGCTCTGGACGAGGCGAAGGTCCGCGAGCAGGCGGCGCCCGTCGAGGAGATGCTCGTCCATCGCTTCGATCCGCTGGCGTCGGGGTGGGAGGTGGTTGCCGAGGGCGGTGACCTGCGCGTCCGGGGCCGGCGGATCGAGACGGCCGCCGCGCGCACCGACTTCGAGAATGAAGAGTCGCGCGATCGTTTCTGGCGCCTCGTGGAGCGGCTCGGCATCGACGTCGAGCTGCGCCGCCAGGGAGCCGGACCGGGCACGACGGTCCACATCGGCGCGGCCGAGCTCGAGTGGGGCGACGAGTGAGCTCCGTCTTTGCGGCGGCGCCCGAGACCGCCGACCAGGTCGCGGCCGATGAGGTGGCCGCCATCCCGCGACGCATCGGCATCCTGGGAGGCACGTTCGACCCGCCGCACGTCGGGCACCTGTGGCTGGCCACGCTGGCGGCCGGTGCGATCGGCCTCGATCGCGTGCTCTTCATGCCCGCAGCGCAGCCGCCGCACAAGGGTGGACGGCCGGTCACGAAGGCCTCGGATCGGTTGCTCATGACGCGCCTGGCGATCGCCGGTGACGACCTGTTCGAGCTGACGCTGATCGAGATGGAGCGGCCCGGCCCTTCCTACACCATCGACAGCGTCGACGAGCTCCTGCGCACCTATGGCTCCGACGCCACCCTCTACCTGATCATGGCCGCCGACTCGCTCGATCAGATAGACACGTGGCGTGAGCCCGACGCGCTCCTCGATCGGATCGAGTGGCTGGTCGGGCCGCGGCCGGGCACGGGGCTGCCGGATCGCGCAGCGCTCGAGCGCCGGTTCGGCGCGAACGCGCCGCGCATCCACCTGCTCGACGGACCCTCCCTCGACGTCAGCAGCTCCGAGATCCGCCGCAGGGTGGCGGCAGCGGAGGCCATCCGCTACCTTGTGCCTCGCGGCGTCGAGGAGCTCATCGTCGAGCGCGGGCTCTACCGCCGCGGATGAAGGAGCTGCCCGACCTGACCGATCCGGAGCGCGTGGAGATCCCGACCGATGCCGCTGAGCTCGCGCATCGGATCGTCGAGATCGCGTCCGACAAGAAGGGCAATGACATCGTCCTGCTGCGCACGGCCGAGCTCACGACGATGTCCGACTTCTTCGTGATCATGTCCGGCCGCTCGGATCGACAGGTCCAGGCGCTGGCCGGCGCCATCGTGGATGAGCTGCGCGACGATGGCATCCGTCCCCTCGGCACCGAGGGTCGCCAGTCGGCCCGCTGGGTCCTCCTCGACTACGGCTCGGTCATCGTCCACGTCTTCGCCCCGGAGGAGCGCGAGTTCTACGGCCTCGAGCGCCTGTGGAGCAAGGCCGCGCAGGTCGTGCGCGTCGTCTGAGCGCCGGAAGTACTGTCCGCCCGCGCCGGCATGACCCATCGGTCCCATTGAGAGGGCGCCGTCCAATTCGCATGCTCCGGCCCATGACAGCGCGACGTGCCAGACCGATCGAGACCTGCCGCTTCTGCAGCGGCACGCTCCTCACGAGCGTCTTCGACACGGTCTTCCGCGATCCCGAGGCCGAGGAGCGGCTCTTCTTCGCCATCCCCGGCGCGCTGTGCGTGCCGTGCCGCCAGCTCTACGTCGATCAGCAGCTCATCGGCATCCTTGGCCTCGACGGGGCTCGTTGCACCTTCGCGATCGAGTCCGACCGCGTCCTCGCCGGCCACGCCGGCCAGGCTCCGGCCGCCTAGTCCGGCCTCAGCCTCGCCGGGGTGCCAGCAGGTACTCGCCCATCCAGGCTGCCAGCGCCGGCTGCTCGTCCATCACGTTGGTCTTGATCGCCAGATCCGCCTCGAACAGGCCGGTGAGCATCGCCTCGAGCTCATCGCCCCGGTAGCGTTTCGCCGCCTCCACCAACCGCTCGGCGACACGCACGTTGCCGCGCGCCACGCGCCTGGCGATCTCGGTCGGGGAAGTCTTCCGCGCTGCCAGATCGCGCGCCACGATGAGATCGCTGATCCGCCCGGATAGCGACGCCAGGATGCGCAGTCCCGGCTGTCCTTCGGCCATCGCTCGTCGCAACGCATCTGCGGCCGCGGCGGGCTCGCGACGATCGACGGCATTGGTGATGGCGAAGACCGATGCGGGGCGCGTATCGGGGCTGGCTGCCTCCACGTCATCGGCCGTGATGGGCCGGTCGCCCACGTAGGTCGCCAGCTTGCGAAGCTCCGAGTCGGCGATCCGGGTCATCTCACCGCGCTCGATGTCGGTTTCCCAGATGGCGCCGCCGATGCGTTCGGCCAGCACATGGGCCGCGCGGACCTCGACCTTCACGCCGATGGTCGCGGCATGGGCGGTGATCCAGCCGCGCAGCTCGTTCCGCCGCGGCGCGTTGTGCTCCTCGACCCGACCACCGCGCGCCCTGACCGCATCCGCGAGACGCTTGAGCAGTGCCGGCGGTCGGGTGATGTCACGCGAGGGTCGCTCCTCGATCAGCGCCAGGGCCGCGCCGTCCGGCAGCTCGCCGACGAGGCCCAGCAGTCGATCTGCGGCCGCGGTGGAGCGCCCAGCCGCCCGCAGCGGCTGACGAAGGACCGCGAGGTGGGTGCCGAACAGGCTCATCGTGCCGGACTCGAGCCGGGCACGGTCGATGGCCGCCTCATCGGGCGACGCCGCAGGCACGATGTCGGCACGGTCGGTCGCATCGACCGCCGCCGCGAAGTCGCGCACGGCCGCGTCGAGCCCGAATCCGTCATCGCCGTGGACGAGGAGCAGCGGCGCGCTCATGCGCCGGCCTTCCAGGCCGCATGCAGCCGCTCGACGAGGGCATCGACCGACAGCCCGGTCGCGCCGGCCAGCTCGGCCTCGAGGGCATGCGCCGGCCGCCGCGCCGACTCGATGTCGGTCGCGTATTCGGGATGGCGCTGCTTCATGTCGTCCAGTCGCTCATCGACGGTCATGAACTCCTGCCCGACATGTCGGTCGGCCACGGCCACGAGGACCGACGGCCAGCCGATCGGAAAGCGGTCGTCGTCGAGGAGCGCGGTCAGCGGGTGGGAGGCGACCGGCATGGCGAGCTCGGGATAGCCCGCCGCCTCGAGCCGCAGCGCGCCGACCACGCCGTGCTCGCCGCCCGAGCGCCGGATCTCGACCTTGTCGATGTCGTGCAGGAGCGCCGCCGCCTCGACAAGCGCGCCGTCGACCGGGATCGATGCCTCGGCCACGAGCCCGGCCGCGGCCACCGCCACGCGGGCGACGCCGCGCGAGTGGACCATGACTCCGTCGGGCAGCCGCGCCTCGTCGAGCAGGCGCAGGGCGGCGGATCGGTCGGGCACGGCCACGGGCCGATGCTACCCGTGGGCGGCCCACCGTGCACCGGCGCCGGCGCCGTCCAGCCCGCATCGGTCCGCACGCGGAAGGTCCGGCCATCGGTGGCGACCTCGACGTCGCCGTCGAGATCGGTCCGGAAGACGGCAATCGCGGTCAGCGTGGCGAGCGTCTCGGGCGCAGGATGGCCGTACTCGTTGCCCTCGCCGGCCGAGATGATCGCGACCGCCGGATCGACCGCGGCCCGGAAGGCCGCTGTCGTCGACGAGTGCGATCCGTGGTGCCCGACCTTGAGCACGTCGACCTCGTCGAGCGCGTCGCGGCCCAGGAGCGCACCTTCGACCGGCGCCTCCGCGTCTCCGGTGAGCAGCGCCATGAAGCCACCGAACGACAGCTCGAGCACGACCGAGCCATTGTTGATGTCGCCCTCGGGCAGGGATGCGGCCGCATCAGCCGCTGACGGGTAGAGCACCCGGATCGAGGTCGAGTCTTCGAGGGTGATCACTTGGCCGGAGCGAGCCAGCGCCACGGGCACCCCGGCTGAACCCGCGTCGATCAGCAGCCGCTCGGTGGCGAGACTCTCGAACGCGATACCGGCGTGGAGGAGCGCGCCGACCCGGAATCGGTCGAGCACGTCGACCAGCCCGGCGACGTGGTCCTGGTGCGGATGGCTGAGCACGAGAAGATCGATCCGGCGCGCGAAGAACGGCAGGTTCGCGCCGATGCGGCGCAGGGTGAGCTCGGGATCGGGTCCGCCGTCGACGAGCATGGTGGCGCCACCGGGAGCCTCGACGAGGATGGCGTCGCCCTGCCCGATGTCGAGGACCGTCACGTGCAGCCGGCCGTCGGGCCGGAGCGCGACCGTGATGACCAGGAGGACCGCCGCGACCCCACCGAGGATCGGCCACGGCCGCGCGACGCGGCGCAGGGAACGGGAGACGGCACCGGGTTCGGACGGCGTGCTCGACTCCTCTGGCGCCGGTCCGTCCGAGCGAAGCGCCCACGTGGCGAGCCCGAGAGCGGGGAACCAGGCCACGGCGACGACCGGAGGCACCTGGACGTCGACCGCGGCGAACGGGACCGATGCCGCCGTCGTGCCGAGCGACACGATGATGAGCAGGACGAGCCACGCGGTCCCACCAGCCATCCAGGTCGCGGCATCGCCGATGAGCGGCACATGGACGGCGCCGTCGAGGGAGCCAACGACCGATGCGATCGCGCTGAACAGCATCGCGACCGGCACGAATGGCACGACCGCGACGTTGGCGAGCGGCGCGATCAGTGACAGGCGCTCGAAGTTCACGAGCACGACCGGGAGCGTCGTGATCTGTGCCGCGAGCGTGAGGGCGATCGGTTCCCGGATCCAGGCCGGCCACCTCGGCAGCCGGCGCTCGACCGATGCGCCGAACCAGATCAGTCCGGCCGTGGCCAGCAGCGAAAGCTGGAACCCGACGTCCCACAGCACCGGCGGCGCCGCGAGCAGCATCACGAGCGCGGCCATGGCCAGCGCCGACCCGGCATGGGCGCGCGAGCCGCCCAGGCGCCCCACGAGCATCGCGGCAGCCATGAGCGCCGAACGCACGACCGATGGGCTCGCGCCGGTCAGCATCACGTAGCCGCCGACCGTGACCGCGGCGACCAGCGCCGTGGTCCATCGACCTCCCGGCCGGCTCGCGAGGGGCCGCACCGTCGCGGCGACCAGGGCGGCGACGATGGCGATGTTCCAGCCGCTGATGGCCACGACATGGGTCAGCCCCGCCGCGGCGAACGCGTCGTTGATCTCTGGCGCGATGGAGGCGCGCACCCCGAGCAGGATCCCGGCGCCGAGGGCTGCCTCGGGCTCCGGGACGAGGTCGTTCAGGCCTCCGAGGAGGACGTGGCGCGCGGCAGCCAGCGCCTGGGCCGGTCCAGGTGATCCGGGCAGCACGTCGGCGGTGCGCGCCCGCGCGATGGCGGCGATGCCCTGGCGCTCGAGGTACTCGCGGTAGGCGAAGCCGTCGAAGTCCTCCGGCAGCTCGAGCTCGGATCGGATCCGCAGCCGATCGCCGCTGGAGGCGGCGATACCGCGCGGCAGCCACACCAGCACCCGATCGGCAACCTGGATCGGTGGGGCGACCGACGCCACCAGCAGCTCGTCGAGAACCACCTGCAGCCGATCCCCACGAGGCCGCGGGTCATCGACGACCGTGCCGACGATCTCGTGCTCGACACCGTCGGTCAGCACGGCGACCGACGACGGTCCGCCGATCGCCTCACCGGCGCCGCTCCGGAGAGCGCCGGCGCCCGCGGCGATGATCGCGACCGCGACGACACTGATCCATGCCCTTCGCCGCGGAGCCACCGCGGTCATGGCGAGGAGCGCAAGGCCGCCTGCGATGAGTGGCCCGACGGGGATGCTCCCGAGCGTATCGGCAGCGAGGACCCCGGCCGCGACGCCCGCCAGCGCGGCGGGAAGGAAGAAGCGCGCGGTGCCCACCGCTCAGCCAGCGGTGGCCAGCTCCGTGATGTCCTCGAGCTGCCCGCGGTGGATCACGCCCCGATCGACCATGTCCTGCAGGGAGCTGAAGGGCCGCTCCTCTCGGGCGGCCACGATCTTCTGCACCGTCACCGCGCCGATGCCGGGCAGGGCCTCGAGCTCCTCGGGGGTGGCCGTGTTGACGTTGACCTGCCCTCCGGCCGAGGCGGTCGACCCGCCGGCGGCGGGGGCGGAGGGCGCCTCGGCGACGGCGTCCTCACCGATGCGGGGCACGCGCACCTGCTGCCCGTCCACGAGGGGCTGCGCGAGGTTGAGCTCGGTGGCGGCGTCCAGGTCGGCATCGGTCGCGAAGCCTCCGGCCGCTTCGATGGCGTCGGCGACGCGGGACTCGGCGGGCAGCTCGCGGACGCCGGGCGCGGCCACCGCTCCCTCGACGTCGACCACGATCGTTCCGGTCGCCTGGGCCTCCGACGGTTCCGCGGTCGACGAAGGGATCAGCAGCGCGGCCGCGTCGTTGGCCCGAGCCTCTTCGCCGCCGGTTGGGGCCAGGAGGACGAACGCGGCCGCCACCGCAAGCGCGAGGGCGCTGCCACCGGCGGCGACGAGGATGCGGTCGGATCGGGACACCGAGAAGCCTCCACCTGATGAGAGGCGAGCATCGGCCTGGACGAGTCTGCGTCCGAAACCCGGCGCCCGGGCACTCGGCGTCGGGCTCCGGAAGCAGGATGCGAGGCTAGCCGGCGGCGTCTTATCGACCCGTTACCAAGGCCTTACGGCAAGCGGGTAACGTCGCCGCGACACGCGCCCCGGCCTTCAGTCCCTGGGCGTCACCACGTTGACCAGCCGCCCGGGGATCTGCACCACTCGCGCCGGTGCGCGCCCGTTCAGGTAGCGCTGGACGTGCTCCGAGGCCAGCACCAGCCGCTCGATCTCGTCGGCCGGCGTGTCGGGTGTGACGACCAGGCGGTCGCGCAGCTTGCCGTCGACCTGCACCGGCAGCTCGATCGTTTCGGTGGCCGTAAGGGCCGCATCGGCGACCGGCCAGGGTTTGGTGTGGACGCTGTAGGGATGCCCGCGCCGCTCCCACAGCTCCTCGGCGATGTGCGGCGTGAACGGCGCCATGAGGAGCACGAGCGTGTCGGCCGCCTCGGCGTACGCGGCGGAGCCGCCCAGGCCCGTCTCGCGCGCTCGAACCAGCGCGTTGGTCAGCTCCATCAAGCGGCTGATGGCGGTGTTGAAGTGCATGCCCTCGATGTCGGCCGTCACCTCGCCGATGGTCACGTGCGCCGCGCGGCGCACTGCGCGCTCGGTCTCGGGATCGTCCGCCTCCGCGGACCCTTCCGTCGCGATGGCGGCGCCCCAGGCCCGGCTCAGCCAGCGGTGGATGCCGTCGATGCCAGATGGGCTCCAGGGCCCTCCCTGGTCCCAGGGCCCGATGAACATCAGAAACGCGCGCACGGTGTCCGCGCCGTAGCGCTCGACCAGAGCGTCGGGAGCCTGCACGTTGCCGCGCGACTTGCTCATCCGATTGTGATCGGCGCCGAGGATCTGGCCCTGGTTCCGCAGCTTCTGCGTCGGCTCGTCGATGCCCACCAACCCCAAGTCGCGCAGCGCCTTGGTGAAGAAGCGGAAGTACATGAGGTGCATCACCGCGTGCTCGGCACCGCCCGTGTACAGGTGGATTGGCAGCCACTCGTCGACCCTGGCTCGATCGAACGGGCCGGCGTCGTCGTGCGGAGAGCAATAGCGCAGGAAATACCAGCTCGAGTCGACGAAGGTGTCCATCGTGTCGGTCTCGCGCCGGGCGGCGGCGCCGCAGACCGGGCACTCGGCGTGCAGGAATTCGGCATGGGACTGCAGCGGGCTGACCCCGGTCGGCGCGAAGTCGACGTCGGTCGGCAGCACCACCGGCAGCTGGTCCTCGGGCACCGGCTGGGCGCCATGCTCGTCGCAGTAGATGATCGGGATGGGCGCGCCCCAGTAGCGCTGGCGCCCCGCCACCCAGTCGCGCTGGCGGTAGGTCACGGCGAACTGCCCCTGCCCGCGCTCCTCCAGGGCCCGCGTGATCGCGCCGATGGCCTCGGATGCGAGCATCCCGGTGTACGCGCCCGAGTCGATCAGCACCTCATCGGCGGTGTGCTCGACGAGAGCCCTGCCCTCCGGCAGCTCGCGCGAGGCGGGGGCCACCACGTAGCGGATCGGCAGGTCGAACTTCGCGGCGAACTCGTAGTCGCGCTCGTCGTGCGCGGGAACCGCCATGATCGCGCCGGTGCCGTAGCCGGGCAGGACGTAGTCGGCGATCCAGATCGGGATGCGCTCGTTCGTCATCGGGTTGACGGCATGCGCACCGGTGAAGACCCCGGTCTTGTCCCGCTCGGTGCTCATGCGCTCGATCTCGGTCTCGCGCCGCGCGCTGGCGACGTAGGCGGTGACCTCGTCGCCGCGATCGTCGGTCGTCAGGACCGATACCAGCGGGTGCTCGGGGGCCAGCACCATGAAGGTGGCGCCGAAGACGGTATCGGGGCGCGTGGTGAAGACCCGGATCGGCTCGACGTCGTCTGGCTCGGTGGGGAAGTCGATCTCGGCTCCCTCGGACCTGCCGATCCAGTTCGTCTGCATCGACTTGATCGGCTCGGGGTAGTCGAGGCCATCGAAGTTCAGGAGCTCGTCGCTGTAGTTCGTGATGCGGAAGTACCACTGCTCGAGGTCGCGCTTCTCCACCTGCGTCCCGCATCGCCAGCAGCGCCGCTCCGTGCCCACCACCTGCTCACGGGCCAGCACGACCTTGTCCTTCGGGCACCAGTCGACCGCGCCCATCGCCTTGTAGGCCAGGCCGGCCTCGTACAGCTTCAGGAACAGCCACTGCTGCCAGCGGTAGTACTCGGGGTCACAGGTGACGACCTCGCGGGTCCAGTCGAAGCTGGCGCCCATCAGCCGCATCTGTCGCCGCATCGTGTCGATGTTGGCGAACGTCCACGTCGCCGGATGAATATTGCGGTCGATCGCCGCGTTCTCCGCCGGCAGCCCGAACCCATCGAAGCCCATCGGGAACATCACGTTGTAGCCCTGCATCCGATGCATGCGGGCCACGATGTCCGGGCCGGTCATGGCGAACCAGTGGCCGATGTGCAGGTCGCCGGACGGGTACGGGTACATCGTCAGGTCGTAGCGCTTCGGGCGTGGGTCGTCGTCGCGGGCGACGTACAGCTCGTCCGCCTCCCAGCGATCGCGCCACTTCTGCTCGAAGCTCGAGGGGTCGAAGCGTTCCGGACGCTGCCTGGGGGTCTCAGCCTCGGTCGTCATGCCTCGCCCTTCTCGGGGTCCGGAGGGAACCAGGCCATCAGGATCTCGTCGCGGTACTCGTCGCCGGTGCGGTACTGGCCGCGGCGCAGGCCCTCACGCACGAAGCCCCGCTTGGTGTAGACAGCGATGGCCCGCTCGTTGTCGGGGAACACGCCCAGCGAGAGCTTGCGCAGGCCACGATCGGCCGCCCAGCGCTGCGCCGCGGCCACCATCTCGGAGCCGATGCCGACCTCCCGCCAGCCATCGGCGATGGTGATCGACAGCACCCCGATGTGCTCGGTGGCCACGCCGCGGTCGACGGTGACGAGGATGTTGCCGACCACCTCGCCGTCCGACTCGGCGACGAGCACGAGGTGCTCGGCGGCCCGGATCATCTCGCTGATCCAGAACGCCTCCGACGGCTCGCTGACCGAGCCGGGGGTGGTGATCAGCCACCGGCCCTCACGCCGAACATCCGCGAAGAGGCGCGCCAGGCCACGGCCGTCGGTCGGGCGTGCCGGACGCAGCGTCCAGCCACGGCCGTCCCGGGCCGTTCTCGCCTCGCCGCTCCCGGTCATGATCATCGGTCGTGCCCCTCGAACGTACAACGAACCCCTCCGCCTGCCAGGACGAAGGGGCTCACACTTCGCGGTACCACCTGAGCTTGACCGATGAGATGGTGGAGCTGGGGGGACTCGAACCCCCGACCCCCTGCATGCCATGCAGGTGCTCTCCCAGCTGAGCTACAACCCCACGGATTTCGTCGGTCCACTCGTCGGCGCTGTATCGGTCGCCACCCGGCCCGGCTCGTCACCGGGCTGCTCGACGGGCGAGTTCTGCGCTTCTCGTGTCGCCGGCTTCCACCGTCCCGGCTCGCTCGTGAACGAGGTGCAGCGCCTACTGATCCCGCGTCAACGCATCGATTTCGAGGATAGCACAGGCGTTCGGTCGCCCTCAATCGACGTACGGTCTTGACGAGACTCCTATATTGACAATATGAACCGTATCGCCAAAGCCGAGGCACGCACGTATCGAAGCGCGTTGCGCGCGGAGCAGGCGGAGGAGACCCGGAGCCGGGTCCTCGACGCGGCCCTGCGCGTGATGTCGAATGGCCTGGCGAGCCTTTCCGTCCCGGCGGTGGCGCGCGAGGCCGGGGTCTCGGTCCCGACGGTGTACCGGCACTTCGGGACGAAGGCCGACCTGCTGGCGCAGATGTACCCGCACGCGGCTCGGCGCGCCGGCTTCGATCGGGTGCCGGATCCGGCAAGCGTCGGCGACGTCAAGAGGGCGGTCCGGGGATTCATCGAGCGCCTCGACGCCCTGAATGACGTGGAGCGCGCGGCGTTTGCCAGCCCGATCGCCGACGAGGTGAGGCACGTCACGATGCCCTCACGCTTCGCCAGGATGCGCCGCCTGGTCGAATCGCTCGAGCCGCCGCTGACCGACACCGACCAGGATCGCATCGCGCGCTTGCTGGTCGTCCTCGTCTCCCAGTCCTCGCTGCGGACGTGGCGCGATCATCTCGGGGTCTCGCCGGACCAGGCGGCGGAGGACGTGGACTGGTTCCTGCGAGCGCTCATCGCGCAGGCACGAATGGACGAACGCTCGTGAGCGCCGCCGTGATCCGTCGTCTCCGCGACGTGCGGTCGTCCGACTCGGCCGAGGTGGGCGGCAAGGCCGCCAGCCTCGGAGAGTTGATCGCCGCCGGCGTTCGCGTTCCCGATGGGGTCGTGGTGACGGCGGAGACCGCATCGGCGTTGTCGTCGGATGGATCGTGGGACGGGGCCGACGGCACGTCGGATCTGGGCAGCGGCCCGTTCGCGGTCCGGTCGAGCGGGATCTCGGAGGACGGCGTCGATCGGTCGTTCGCCGGCATGTTTGAGACCGCGCTCGATGTTGCGACCGAGGACGTGGGCACGGCCGTCGAGCGCTGCCTGGCGAGCGCGCGCGCCGCGCGCGTGACGCAGTACGAGCGCACCGCCAGTGACCGCATGGCGGTGATCATCCAGCGCATGGTCGCCCCGGCGGCGGCCGGCGTCGTTCTGACCGCCGATCCGATCACGGGCGACCGGTCGTCGAGCATCGTGACGGCGGTGCGGGGCCGGGGCGATCGGCTGGTCTCCGGAGCCGCCGCCGGCGACGAATGGGTCGTCCGTGGGCGAGAGGCCATCGCGCGTCGGCAGCCGGAGTCGGCCATCGACGCGCGGCAGGCGCTGGAGATCGCCAGTGAGTCCCGACGGATCGCCGGAGCGCGCGGGATGCCGCAGGACATCGAGTGGGCTCTCGACGGCGCGGGCGTGCTCTGGATCCTCCAGGCACGGCCGATGACCGCCCTGCCGCTCGAGGTGTCATGGACGCCGCCGGCGCCGGGCGCGTTCACCCGCCAGTTCCGCCTCGGCGAATGGATCGGCGAGCCCGTCACGCCGCTGTTCGAGTCGTGGCTGCTGACCGTGATGGAAGCGCGGATGCACGCCTGGTTCTTCGACCAGATCGGTCAGCGCGCGCCCGCGCCGCTTCACGTCGTGGTCAACGGCTGGTACTTCTACTCGCTCAACTGGGCGTCACCGGCCGCCATGGCCGGAAATCTGCCGCGCATGCTCGGGCATCTCGTCCGACACCCTCGGCGCATCGCCGGCATCATGCCGTCGACCGTGCGGCACAGCTTCCCCACCGTCGAGCGAGAGTGGCGCGCGGACTTTCGCCCCCGGTACCACGCGGCCATCCTCGACGTCGGAGGCAAGGGTCGAGACGGTGCCCGTCGCCGAGCTTCCGCCATTGATCGACGAGCTGGCCGGACTGGCCGGCGAGGGCTTCGGCTGGCTGGCGGCGCTGGCCGGCGCGGCGTACAAGCTCGAGTTCAACCTCGCCGGGTTCTACCGGCGGCACCTGCGCCCAACATTGGGTGGCAGCCATCTCCCGCTGGTGACGGGCTTCGGCTCGCCGGCAGCCGAGGGGGCGCAGGCGATCGCATCGCTCGACTGGTTCCACCCGGTCTCCGCTCCACCGCCCCCACCGGCGCTCGACGCTCAGCAGGCCCTCGTGGCGGCGCGGCAGGCGGCCGAGGAGGAGGCCTTCGCCGCGCTTGCCTCGGTGCCGCGCCGTCAGGCCGCGTTCCGTCGCCTGCTCGCCGACGCCCAGCACCTCGTCCCGCTGCGCGAGCAGCAGGTCGGCGAGCTGACCGCCGCGTGGCCGGTCATGCGGCGCGCCGTGATCCGGATCGGCGAGTCGCTCGCCGAACGAGGCGTGATCGACGGTGCCGATGACGTCTTCTTCCTCAGCCGGCGCGAGGCGCTGGCGGCTCTCGCGGACGGCCGTCCTGCGGCTGGCATCGACGTCATTGCTCGCCGAGCGCAGCGCGCCGAGCAGGCGCGCCTCGTGCCACCCCTGCTCATCGGTGACGTCAACCCGGTCCTGCGGCGGATGTTGGATGGCTTCCCGCGCACCCTCGGTGCCGAGCCGTCGTCGACGGCGCTGGTCAGCGGGTCACCGGCGGCGGTTGGTCGGGCGACCGGAAGCGTCCGCGTCATTCGTGGCCCCGACCAGTTCGGCGAGCTCCAGCCCGGCGAGATCCTTGTGGCGCCGATGACCGCGCCCGCCTGGACGCCGCTCTTCACGCGCGCGGCCGCGGTGGTCACCGACGTGGGGAGTGCGGCAGCGCACGCCTCGATCATCGCCCGCGAGTACGGCATCCCCGCGGTGGTCGGCTGCGGCGACGCCACTGCCAGGCTGCGGACCGGGATGCGGGTGACGGTCGACGGCAGCACGGGCAACGTCGAGCCCGCCTGAGCCCGCTTGACCCTCACGTTACGTTAGGCTCTAGCCTGCCACTCGCAATGGACAGGCACGAACCGATGAGTCACACGGTCGGCGCCGTGGCCCGGATGGCCGGGGTCACCGTGCGGACGCTGCACCACTACGACGAGATCGGGCTGCTCTCGCCGGGCGGCAGGAGCCACGCGGGCTACCGCCGCTACGACGACGCCGATCTCGAGCGGCTGCAGCGAATCCTCTTCTTCAGGGAGCTCGGGTTCGCCCTGGACGATATCAAGACGGTCATGACCGACGGCGGTGCGGACGCATCGGCGCATCTGGCTCGCCAGCACGCGATGCTGCTCGACCGGATCGCCAGGCTGAAGCGCATGGCCGCCGCGGTCGAGAAAGCGATGGAGGCACGAACGATGGGGATCAACCTGACGCCGGAAGAGCGATTCGAGGTCTTCGGCGACTTCAAGCCGGAGGACTATGCCGAGGAGGTCGAGGAGCGCTGGGGCGGCACCGATGCATATCGCGAGTCGGCTCGCCGTGCGGCGAGCTACTCGAAGGCGGATTGGGAGCGCATCAAGGCTCAAGGTGCGGCGGCGATCGAGAAGGTCGTCGGCGCGATGCGGGCCGGCCTGCCGGCCGACAGCTCCGACGCCATGGACGGCGCGGAGGCGCATCGGCAGCAGATCACCGATTCGTTCTACGAGTGCACGACGGAGATCCACGTCGGGCTGGCCGAGATGTACATCGCCGACCCGCGCTTCACTGCCACCTACGAGAAGATCGCGCCGGGACTGGCGCAGTACCTCCACGACGCGATCCTCGCCAACGCCGCCCGCCAGAACGCCTGATCAGCCGGGCCAGGCCCCCGTACCGGGCCTCGCACCGGCGAGGGCTGTCGATGGGTGGCAGGCACCGTCAGTCGTCGACGCACCACCCATGTTTCACGCCTTCCCGGCGCCCGTATGCTGGTCGAGATGGAACGCCCCGCTGAAGGCACGGACTGCTGCGCGCCAGCCGATCCCCGAATTGCGCGGCAGTTCGACGAGCGAGCCGAGGCGTGGTCCGACGTCGACGAGTTCCCCGACCTGGTCGATGTCAGCGCTCGGATGCTCGACCTGCTGCGTGATGCCCCGCTCCGCCGCCCCACGGTCCTCGAGTTCGGCTGCGGCACCGGCGCGGTGGGTGTCGCGCTGCTCGAGATGGACGCGGCCCGGGTGACCGGCATCGATCTGTCACCCGCCAGCATCGAGGTCGCCCGCCGTCGGTCAGCCGCGGCGGACGTCGCCGAACGCGCGACATTCGACGTGGGCAACGCCGCCGATGCGGCGGCCGAGCGCCACGACTGGGTCGTCATGGACCGCGTGATCTGCTGCTTCGGCGACGCCGAGCGGCTGGTCGCTCGAGCCGTGGAGCGGGCGGGTGAGCGGATCGCCATCACCGTGCCCGAGTCACGCGGATGGCGCGGCCTCGTGAACCGTCCGTTGTGGGCGATGGAGTTCGCGTGGGACCGCCTCCGGGGAGGCTGCCGTGGGTACGTCCACGACCTGCGGCTCATCGAGCGGCAGCTGGCCGCGGCCGGATTCCGGCCAGGCGCCTCGGCCCGGATCGGGCTGTGGCATATCGGCGTCTACGATCGGCCGCCGAACACCGCCATCAAGCCGGACTCCAGCTCGCGAGGCGCATAGCCGAGCTCGACGCGGGCCTTCACATCGGTCGCCCAGTAGGTCACCCCGGCGCTCGCGCTGACGAGCTCGCCGATGTCGCGGCCGAAACGCCTGGCGATCGGCGAAGCGGCGCGCAGCGCCCACGTCGGGGTCGCGAGCCGGGGCGGTTGCTGCCACGCCACGGCGGCGACGCGCCGCACGAGCTCGGCGAGGGTCGTGAGCTCGCCGCCGAGGACGTACGCCTCGCCGAGCCGGCCCCGCTCGCCGACCAGCACGAGCCCCGCGGCGATATCCTCCACGTGGGCCATGTTCATGCCGAGGTCGCCGAAGGTGAGCGACGGCAGCTTGCCGCGCGCCGCCTGGTCGAGGACCCCACCGAGGCTGGAGTGGTCGCCCGGCCCATATACCCCGCCCGGCATGGCGATCAGCACCGGCGCCCCCGCCGCGATCCGCTCGTGTGCCGCCAGGTGGGCGCGGTGCTTGGTCTCGTCGTAGTAGCTGACGTACCGGTACGGCCGCGGGCGCTCGAACGTCTCGTCCACGACGCGGTACCCGGTGTCGCCGAAGGCGTTGATGGTCGAGACGTGCACCACACGGGGGACTCCGGCGCCGATGGCGGCATCGAGGACGCGCGCGGTGGCGGTCACGTTGGCCGCTTCCATGGCCGGCCGTTCGGAGTCGCCGATGCCGACCCGGTAGTCGCCGGCAAGGTGGTACACGACGTCGATCCCGCCCAGCGCACCGGCCAGGAGCGACGAATCGACCACGTCGCCGATGACGACCTCGCACCCTGAGCGCCGCAGCCGCTCGGCAGATGCCCCGGAGCGGGCGATGGCCCGGACCTCCGCCCCGCTGCCGCGCAGGCGGCTGACGACGTTGCGCCCGATGAAGCCGCCGCCACCGGTGATGAAGGCCCTCATCCCGATGCCGCGAACCGTTCCTGGACGCGCCGCATGCTCTCGTCGATGTCCCCGCCGGCGGCGCCGGCGATCATCGGCTCCATGAAGCGGGTCATGCCCGACGCGCGGATCTCCATGGCGAAGGCGAGCAGCGTGCCGGCGCCATCGGCCGACAGGACCAGATCGGCGCTGGCCCGCACGCCCGAGACCTCGCTGTCGATGGCGAGCCGCCGCGGCGGGTCGTAGGCAGTGATGGTGAGCGGTGCCTCGACCCGCTGACCCATCAGCTCGCGAATGACGCGCGCGGTGGCACCGAGCTCGGCCCGACCGTCCGACGTCATCTCGACGCTGACCACGCCGGTCATCCACTCCGGGAGGTTGTCGAGATCGGTGACGTAGGCGAAGACAGCCTCGGGCGGCGCGTTGATGCGGGCGGTCCGTTCGACGCGCTTCATCGGCCAACGGTACACGCTGTGCGCCCTGGGACGGGTACCATCGCTCGCCACATGGATCGCCGTCGCGAGATCGAGCGCTGGTTCGCAGCCAGGGGCGTCCCACAGCTGATCGAGGGCTACACGACCGAGCAGCGCATGGATGCCCGAGCCGTGCCCTACATCGCTGCCTGGCTCGTGATCGGCACAGTGCTGCTGTGGGCGCGCCGCCCGGATCGGTCGGTGACCGACAACGCGCTCGGCATGGCCTTCGTCATCGGCACGAGCGCGGCGGTGCTGAGCATCTGGCTGTTGGTCCGCGGACGTCCCCCGTTCAGATCCGGCGTCCGGCTCGACGTGTTCGACATCGCGATGATCGGCCTCGTCCCCGGTGCGGCGGCTGCGATCCTCCACGGCTCGCCGGCGTCGGCCATCGGCATCGCCGGGTCGGTCCTGCTCGGCGTCGGCATCATCTACCTGTTCACCGCGTTCGGGCTCTTCGAGCTGGCCATCTGGGCGCTCCGGCATCTGCGGGCGCAGCTCGCGCAGATCGCGACGCTCGTGTCGCGGACGCTGCCGATGTTGCTCATCCTGGTCGTATTCCTCCTGTTCGCGTCCGAGCTGTGGCAGGCGGCAAACACGCTCGGTGGCGCCGACCTCGCCGCGGTCCTGGGACTGCTCCTGGCAGTCGCAACCGTCCTGGTGGTCACGAGGGCGCGGACCGAGATCGCGGCCATCGAAGCGGGCCGCACCTGGGCGACGATCGTCCCGCTCCTCGACGGGACGCCGGCCGCGCCCCTGGCCGCCGACCTGGCCATGGCCTCGGCCCCGCGCCAGCTGGGATGGCGGGAGCGCGCGAACCTCGTGCTGCTCATGCTCCTCAGCCAGCTCGTCCAGTCGCTCTTCGTGGCGCTGCTGGTGCTCGTGTTCCTCGTCGCGCTCGGAGTCCTGGCGATTCCCGCATCGGTCCAGGAGACATGGGTCGGCGCGCCGCCCAGGCCCGTGCTCGGGTTCGAGCTGCTCGGCGAGCCTCGGCTGGTGTCGGTCGAGCTGCTGATCACTGCCGGTCTCCTCGCCGGCGTCTCGGCCCTGTACTTCACCGGGCTGGCGCTCACCGACGAGGACTTCCGGGCAGAGTTCCACGCCGGGGTCGTTGGCGAGGTGGAGCAGATCATGGCCGTCCAGGCGGCGTACGCGGTCGCCGCGCCGAGTGCCGACTCCGTGTCCCCCGAGCGGCCGGTGACCGACCTACCGATCAGCTAGCGCAACCGCGGCCAGTGGGAGCGTTCGAGCGCCCTATCGGTCAGTGCAGGATCTGCGAGAGGAACTGGCGCGTTCGCTCGTGCTCGGGACGCTCGAAGATCTGCTCCGGCGGTCCCTCCTCCACGATGAGACCCTGGTCGAAGTAGACCATGCGGTTGGCGACGTGGTGGGCAAAGCCCATCTCGTGGGTGACGACGATCATCGTCATGCCGGACTCGGCCAGCTCGCGCATCACCTCGAGCACCTCGTTGATCATCTCCGGGTCGAGGGCGGACGTCGGCTCGTCGAAGAGCATGATCTTCGGCTGCATGGCCAGGGCCCGGGCGATCGCCACGCGCTGCTGCTGGCCGCCGGACAGCTGGGCCGGGAACTTGAGCGCCTGCTCCGGGATCCCGACCCGCGTGAGGAGCTGCATGCCGACGTCGTCGGCCGCGTCGCGCGACAGGTGCCGCACCTTCATCGGCGCGAGCGTCACGTTCTGGAGCACGGTTAGGTGGGGGAACAGGTTGAACGACTGGAAGACCATCCCGATCTCGCTGCGGATGGCCGCGATGTTGCGGATGTCGTTCGTCAGCTCGATGCCGTCGACGACGATCTCGCCACGCTGGTGCTCCTCGAGCCGGTTGATGGTGCGGATGAAGGTCGACTTGCCCGAGCCGGAAGCGCCGAAGATGACGATCTTCTCGCCGGCCTGCACGGTGAGGTTGATCCCGCGCAGCACGTGAAGCTCGCCGAACCACTTGTGCACGTCGCGCGCGACGATGATCGGCGTGGCAGGAGTCGGTTCCATCGGCGGATTGTCCGTCATCAGCGCTCGCCCACGCCGAGCTGGCGCTCCAGCCGGTAGCTGGCCTGGCTCATCGCGTAGCAGAGGACGAAGAAGACGGCCGCCACGAAGGTGTAGACCTCGAATGCCGCCCCGAAGGCCTCGGGCTGCGCAAGGATCGCCTGCCCGATGCCGAGCAGCTCCAGCAGGCCGATGATCGTGACCAGCGTCGTGTCCTTGAGCAGGCTGATGAAGAGGCCGACGTTGGCCGGGATGACCGATCGCAGGGCCTGGGGCAGGACGATGTGGACGTTGGTCCTGAAGGTCGAGAGCCCGAGCGCGTGGGCCGCCTCGACCTGGCCGGCCGGGATCGCCTGGAGCCCGCCGCGAACGTTCTCCGCCACGTATGCGGCCGAGAAGAGCGTGATCCCGCCCATGGCACGTGCCACCCGGTCGAGCCGCCACTCGCCGGGCAGGAAGAGCGGCAGGATGATGTCGGCCATGAACAGGATCGTCACCAGCGGAACGCCGCGGATCACCTCGATGTATCCGGTCGACAGGATCCGCATCGCCGGCAGCGAGCTCCGGCGACCGAGCGCCAGCAGCACGCCGAGCGGGAACGAAAGCACGATCCCGACCACGGCCAACAGCACGGTCAGCAGCAGCCCACCCCAGGCATTGCTGCTGACCGATGGCAGCAGCGTCGTACCGAAGCCGGCGATCAACAGGTAGATGGCCGGCAGCGACACCAGCCAGGCCCACGTGAGCACGCGTCGCGGGATGCGCACCCGCAGGCCGACGGCGAACGCGATCCATACCAGCGCGGCGTTGAACGCGTAGCCGGCGACTCCAGCGAGCCCGATCGGCGACGCGAGCATCAGGAGCGCGATGAGCGCCTGCGCGGTCGACAATGTGGTCGCGAGGGTCCGGGTCACACGTCCGAAGACCGCCCCCGAGATGCCGGCCAGCACCGACAGGATCGTGAGGCTCAGCCAGATCCGCCACACCTCCTCGCCGGGATAGAGGCCGACCAGGAAGAGCCGCAGGTTGCCGGTGATGACGCTCCAGCGTGCCTCGGTGAGCACCCAGTCACCGATCACGAACAAGAACCACGCGATCACCGCGCCGCTGACGAGGGTGACGATCGAGCTGATCGGGCTTGAGAACAGGTTGCGGCGCAACCAGCCCACCGGCCCGATCGCGGCACTGGGTGGCGGGAGCGCCTCGGCCGTCATCGTTCCGCCACCTGCACGCGCCGGTTGTAGAGGTTCATCAGCAACGAAGTCACGAGGCTGATGGCCAGGTACGTGCCCATCACCAGGACCATGACCGCCACGGGCTGGCCGGTCTGGTTCGACATGGTCTGGCCGATCTTGAACAGATCGGGATATCCGATGGCGACGGCCAGGCTCGAGTTCTTGGTCAGGTTGAGGTACTGGCTGGTGAGTGGCGGGACGATGATCCGCATCGCCTGCGGAAAGACCACCAGGCGCAGCACCTGCCCCTCGGACAGCCCCAGGGCTCGCGCCGCCTCGAGCTGGCCGCGGCTCACGGCCTGAATCCCGCCGCGCACGATCTCGCCGATGAAGGCCGCCGTGTAGAAGACGAGGCCGATGAGTAGCGCCGAGAACTCCGGCGAGAGCGCCAGCCCACCGACGATGTTGAACCGTTCCGGAACCGGCAGCTCGAAGCGCAAGGGCGCACCGCCCACGGCGAACCATCCGAGCACCGGGAGCGCGAACAGCGCGACGAGGCCGATCGCGCGCAGGTGCATCGACGAGCGGCCGCGATCCTCGAGCCGGTTGGCCACGGCGCGAGCCGCGATCGCCGCGATCACCCCGGCCGCGACGAAGGCGAGCCAGCTCCAGATCGCACCGGTGGCCTGAGGCGCGGGGAGGAACATGCCGCGCTGGTTGATGAAGCCGATGCCGCCGATCCGCAGTGTCTCGGTCACCGACGGGAGCTGGAGGAACACGAAGTAGATGAAGAACAGCTGGACGAGCAGCGGGGTGTTGCGCATCAGCTCCACGTACGCGCCGGTGAGGTTCCGCAACAGCCAGTTGTTACTGAGGCGCGCCACGCCGACGAGGATGCCGAGGATCGTGGCCAGCACGATTCCCACCACGCTCACGAAGAGGGTGTTCAGCAGGCCGACCAGGAACGCTCTCGCGTAGGTGCTCGTGGCGCTGTACGAGATGGGAGACTCGCTGATCTCGAAGCCGGCCTGGCGGGTGAGGAAGCTGAATCCGAAGCCCAGGCCCCGCTCGGTCATCGCCGAAAGCATGTTGACGGCCATGAACGCCACCAGCGCCGCCACGGCGGCGACCACCACCACCTGGACGGCGATGCGCAGGACGCGCAAATCGCGCCAGAGCGGCGTCGCTCCGGCGTGGCGAGAAGGGGTCTCCGCCGTCATGCTGGCGTTCCGGGTGCAAGGAGCCCGGGGCGGGATGGCTCCCGCCCCGGGCTATCAGTCGTGTGGCCTACCGATACGGCGGTGCGTAGAGGAGGCCGCCGTCGGTCCACAGGCTGTTCAACCCACGCTCGAGGTCGAACTCCGTTCCAGGCCCGAGGTTGCGATCGTAGATCTCGGCGTAGTTGCCGACCTGGCTGATGACGTCGACGACCCAGTCGGCCTCGAGGCCGAGGCCGGACTCGAACGGCTCGGCGCCCTCCGGCGTCACGCCCAGGAGGCGCTGGACGACAGGATTGTCGCTCGACGCCGCCATGTCGGCGACGTTGGTCGAATCGATGCCGAGCTCCTCGGCCTCGATGGTCGCGAAGACGACCCACTTGATCACGTTGAACCATGCGTCGTCACCGAGCGGCACGACCGGGCCGAGTGGCTCCTTGGAGAGCACGTCGTCGAGGATGAGGTGCTCGTCGGGATTGGCGAACTGGGTGCGCCGCGCGACGAGCTGTGAGCGGTCGCTGGTGACCGCGTCGCAGCGCTCCTCCTCGTAGGCCTGGTACGTCGGGTCGATGTCGGCGAACGTGATCGGCTCGATGGCCGGGTCGAGGTCACGCGTCGCATCGGCCAGGTTCAGCTCCGTGGTGGTGCCGGTCTGCACGCAGACCGTGGCTCCGGCCAGGTCTTCGAGCGTCGTGGCGCCCACATCGGCGCGAACCATGATCGCCTGGCCGTCATAGAAGGTCGTCGGGGCGAACAGGCCCCACGTGGCGTCGCGATTGACCGTCCAGGTCGTGTTGCGGATGAGGACGTCGACCTCGCCGGTCTGGAGCGCCGGTCCGCGCTGGTCGGTGGAGAGGTTGCGGAACTCGACAGCCTCGGAGTCCCCGAAGACCGCGGCAGCCACTGCGCGGCAGAAGTCGGCGTCGAAACCGACGGTCTGGCCGTCCGGATCGAGGAAGCTGAAGCCCGGCAGCTCGCCGTTGACCCCGCAGATGAGATCGCCGCGGCTCTGCACCGTCGCGAGGCGCCCGGCTCCGCCGGAAGACGGCGGCTCGCTCTCCTCTGCCGCCTGGCTCTCTGCCGCCTGGCTTTCCTCGGCCGGCTGGCTGGCGGCCCCGCTGGCGCCTGCCGATGGGGTGGTGTCGCCACAGGCCGCGAGGACGAGGGCGAGCACGGCCATGACCATGAATGGGAGTCGGAAACGGGTCATCCCTACCTCCGGTGTGTGAACACAACGATCGACGCGGGTGGCTCGGGTCGTGGCTCCGCTGAGACCATCATGCCGTGTCCGCGCAACCCCACTGAATCAGTGGACGTCGGGGGAGGGAAGGGGTGGTGGAGATGAGGGGACTCGAACCCCTGACCCCCGCGATGCGAACGCGGTGCTCTCCCAGCTGAGCTACATCCCCACGGGTGGCGGCGAGTATAGCAAGGAACCGGGGGCTTCCCGAAAGAGAACATTCGTTCTATTATCGGTGGTCCAATGGTCACCGATGCGTCCCTGGCCACCGCCCTCGAGCACCTTCGCTCGCGCGGCCTGGACCTGCGCCGGGGATCCGATCCGGAGCCCATGCCGGAGCGCGCGCGACCATCGGTCTCGACCGGCCATTCGGCGCTCGATGCCGCGCTGGCTGGTGGGCGGGGGGGCACCGGTGGCTGGCCACGTGGCGCGCTGGCGCTGATCGACGCGCCTCGGGGATCCGGGGGGACCTCGCTGGCGCTCGGCACGCTGGCCGCGGCCCAGGCGGCCGGCGGGCTCGTCGCCTGGCTCGACCTGGACGGGACGATGGACGCCGCCGTGGCCGCGCGCCTGGGGGTGCGGCTCGAATGGCTGCTCGTCGCGCGCCCAGCCGATGCGGGCGAGGCGATCGAGCTGGCGGCGTGGCTCGGCCGCTCGGGGCTCATCGATGCGCTCGTCCTGGACCTGGGAGAGCGGGCCATGCCCGAGCGCCGAGCGGTGGATCGGCTTGGGTCGCTGCTGGCCCGCACCGGTGCCACGTCGACGCTCGTGCTGGCGCCCTCGGCGCGTCCTGTCGTCGGCGCGGTGGCCGGCGTACGGGTGGCGCTTGATCGGTCCTGCTGGCTGGCGGTTGGTCGTGACCTGGTCGGCCAGCGCGTGCGGGCCACCGTCGAGCGCCACCGCTGGGCGCTGGCCGGTGGTTCGGCGGAGCTCGACCTGTGGTTCGGGGAGGGCCGCCGGATCGACCCGCTGCTGGCCACGCGGGCGGAGCCGCGGATCGAGGTCGAACAACCGATCCTGAGAGTCATCGGTGCCTGAGGAAGCCAGTGATGCGCCTGCTGGCGCTCGTCTGGCCCGAGTTGCGCGCGGCCGATGCCGACACGCGGCACCTTCGAGCGCATGCTCGACGCGCTCGACGATCTCTCCCCGCGGGTGGAGGCGGTCGATCTGGGTGTGGCGATCGTCGACGTCACCGGCCTGGAGCCGTTGTGGGGGCCGGAGCGCCGGATCGCGGCGCGGGCGGTGATGCTGACCCGGGCCGTGGCGCCGCTCCGGGTCCGTTGCGGCATCGGCGAGAACCGATGGATCGCGACGCTCGCCGCCCGCCTGGCGCGCTTCGAGCGCGACGATGCGCCGGCCGCCCTTCGCATCCTCGACCGCGGCGAGCTGCCCGACCTGCCCCTGGACGCTGCTTCCAGCCGATGCGACCACGCGCAGCGGTTCACGCTGTTCGGGCTCACGTCCCTGGGCCAGCTGGCGGACCTGCCACGATCCGCGGTCGGCGCCCAGTTCGGCCCGGTTGGGGAGCGGCTCCAGGCCCTCGCCCGCGGCCACGACCCACGACCGATCGCCCCGCGCCGTCGCCCGGAGCGCGTGGAGGCCGGAGCCGTCTTCGAGCCGCCGATCGACGGGGTGGGCGCCGTGGGCCTGACCCTGCGCCGTCTCGCCACCGAGCTGTGCGATCGGCTGCGGGACCGTCATCTCGCCCCCGGCCGTGCCGTGCTGATCCTCCGACTCGAGGACGCGCCCGTGCTCCGTGTGGCCCAGCCCTTCCCGCAGCCGGCCCTCGAGCCGGACTGGATCGCGCGGCTGCTGCTCTCTCGCGTGGAGGCGGCGGCGCGCGCGCGAAGTTTTCATCAGCGGGGACTAACGGCCAGGAAGGAGCCGAAACGGGATGCTGCGTGGCCATCCGTTGCATCTGGTGGCAACTCTCGGCCAGATAGAGCCGCCAAGTTGGCCGTTGGTTTCTCAGGCGGCAAACCTGATGCAGAAGACGAGTCGCTGGAGCCGCGGGTCGCATCGGTCCATCTCGCCTTCGACCGCCTCAGCGACCCGGCAGCGAGGCAGCTGTCCGCCTTCGAGGCCCAGGCAGGTCGCTGGGAGGAGCTGCGCTGGTCGCTGGAGCGGATGAGGCATCGGTTCGGGGCGGGCCGCCTGTGGCGTGCCGAGCTGATCCGGCCGATGGCGGCGCTGCCCGAGCATCGGTTCGGGCTGGCGGAGCTCGACGAGTGACGCGCCAGTACGCCGATCATCCGCTGGTCCAGGTCGAGACCGATGCCGACGGCGTGCCGGTTCGCCTGCACATGGCGGGCACCGACCACGGTGAGCTCGGGATCTGCAACCGCTGGCGCGTCGACGACGAGTGGTGGCGCGAGCCGGTGGCACGTGCCTGCTACAAGGTCGTCACCCGCTCGGGCCTTCTCGCGGTCATCTTCCTCGACGAGCTGCGCGGCACGTGGCACCTCGAGCGCCTGTTCGACTAGGGCTGCTACGCTCCCGCCAGATGGCCGAGCCGTACCGCCTCCGACGGGGCACGCCCGAGGACACGCGGCCCGCCTTCGACGTGTTCCTCCCCGCCATCCGCGACCTCACCACCCGGCAGGGGTCCCCGTGGGAGCCCGACCAGGACGAGCTGTGGGCCGAGCTCTCGCCCATGCTCGAGCGCCTCGCCGTCCACGCCGCGGAATGGTGGGTGGCCGAGGATCCGCAGAGCGGCGAGCTCATCGGCTACGCGCGCTCGGTCGACCGTGGCGGCCTCTTCGAGCTGACCGAGCTCTTCGTCCACCCGAGCCGCCAGTCGGCCGGCGTCGGCGCCGATCTGATCTCCCACGCCTTCCCAGAGGGACGCGGCGAGGTGCGGGCCATCATCGCCACGACCGATGTGCGCGCGCAGGCCCGCTACTACGGCGCCGGGACCGCGGCGCGCTTCCCGATCGTGGCGGTCGAGGGCCCGCCGCACGCGGCCGACCTCGACCCCGAGGTCGAGATCGTCAGGCTCGAGGACGGCGCGGACACGGCACCGCTGATCGAGATCGAATCGGCCATCCTCGAATTCGATCGCGGTGACGAGTTCGCATGGCTGCTTGCCCAGCGCGAGGGCTACCTCTATCGCCGCGCCGGTGCCCCGATCGGATTCTCATTCGTGAGCAGGGCTGGGATGGGGCCGATCGCCGCCCTCGATCCCGACGACATCGTGCCGATCCTGTCGCCACGTCGAGACGCGAGCCGAGGAGCTCCGCATCGAGTCCCTCTCCCTCGAAGTCCCGATGATCAACGAGGTGGCCATGCGTCACCTCATGCGCCGCGGGCTGCGAATGGATACGCTTCCTCACGCTGTTCATGTCGAGCCGTCCGTTCGGCCGGTTCGACCGATTCATCGGATTCTCGCCGCCGTTCTTCCTGTGAGCTGGCACCACTCATGCGTATGCGGGCCGCATGACTGACTTCGATCGACGACCGGGGGCCATCGACGACCCGGGCATGAAGGGTGGGCTCGATCCGGACCTCGAGAACGCCCCGGTCGGCGACTCGGCCGGCAACACCGGCTCGCCCGGCGAGCCCGAGGCGGCGACCCTGACCCTGCCCGGGCCGGACGACCCGGTGGCCTGGAGCTATGTCGAGGCGGACACCATGGTCTTCGGGCCCGACGGCGAGGAGCTCGGGCGCGTCGCCGCCATGCTCGGTGCCGAGGACGAGGGGATCTTCCACGGCGTGGCCGTCACCGCCTACGACGACGGCAGCGTGCGCGTCGTCCCGGCCGACGCCGTGCGCCGCCTGACCCCGGCCCGCGTCGAGATCGCGTGGGACGCGGAGCGCCTGGCCGACGCCGACCTCTACGAGCCCGCCCGTAGCTGATCCAGCGGCCGCGTACCATGCGGCCGTGACCTCCGAGCCGCATCGCGTCGACCGCCTCTGGCCGGACCCGACTCCCGATATCGGCCTCGATGAGGCCATGGCGGGCTTCACCCTGCCGGCGGCCCGGCCCGGCCGGCCCGCTCGTCGCCATCAACATGGTCACCACGCATTGACGGCCGGGCTCAGCTCGACGGCACCGCCGAGGGCCTGGGCAGCCGCACCGATCGGCGCCTGATGCGGCTCTACCGCGCGGCATTCGACGCGGTCGGCAGCGGCGTGGGGACCCTGCGCGCCACCGGCGTCTGGCTCCGCGTCGGCCGGGAGCTCTCGGCCCGGCGCGTCTCCGACGGGCGCGCGCCGAACCCGATCGGCGTGCTGATCGCCGGGAGCGGCCCGGTCCCCACCGACACGGGCTGGTTCAACGGCGACGAGCAACGCATCCTCGTCGTCGGCCGTGACAGTCCGTTCGACGTCGCGCCGGAGGGCACCGAGCTGCTCCGCGCGCCCGAAGCGCAGCCGGACCCCACGTGGCTGCTCCAGCGGCTCGCGGAGCGGGGGATCGGCTCCCTGCTCCTCGAAGGCGGTCCCCACCTCAACGCGGCCTTCCTCGCCCAGGACCTGATCGACGAGGTCTACTGGACGATCGGCGCGAATCTCGCCGGCACCGACGCGCTGAGCATGATCGCGTCCATCCCGGATCGGCGGGAGCTGCGCCCCGGACGGCTGGTGAGCGTCCTTCGCCACGACGACGAGCTCTTCCTTCGCTACCGGTTCGGCCCGGACGGGTAGGATCGGGCTCTCATGCCTGCCAGCGGACTCGGGCGCCTGGGCGTCTGGGGCCACCTCGATTCCCTCCCCGCCTCGGACGCTCGCGCCTACGCGCGTCGCGTCGAAGAGCTCGGATACGACGCGCTGTGGGTGCCGGAGACGGTCGGCCGCGAGCCGTTCACCCTGCTCGGGATGCTCGCCGGAGAGACGAGCCGGCTCGTCCTCGGGACCAGCATCGTCAGCATCTGGGGGCGAGACGCGCAGACGACGCGCCTGGCTGCCGAGACGATGGCCGAGGCAACCGACGGTCGCTTCGCACTCGGCCTCGGGGTGAGCCATCCGCACCTGACGACCCGGCTCCACGGCCAGGCATTCGACAGGCCGCTGTCACGGATGCGCGACTACCTCGATGCCTACCGGTCGGCCCTCTACCGCGGCCCCACGACCGACGCCCCACCACCGCCGATCCTCGTCGCGGCGCTTCGCGAGCGCATGACCGACCTCGCCGCGACCGCGGCCGACGGCGCATTCCCGTACCTCGTCACGCCGGGGCGAGTCTCGTGGATGCGCGACAGGCTCGACGCGGCGGCAGCGGATCGTCGCCCGCTGCTCGCCGTGACGCTTCCCGTCGTCCTCGGCGATGACCGGGACGCCGCGCGCGCCTACCTCAAGCCCTACCTGCGTACGCCGACGTATCGGTCGTCGTGGGAGCTGCAGGGTTTTGCCGAGTCGGACTGGGAGCCGGCCGCCAGCGAGCGCCTGATCGATGCGATGGTGGCGTTCGGGCGACCGTCGGACATCGGCGAGCGGATCACCGAGCTTCACGACGCGGGAGCCGACCACGTCGCCCTGATTCCGATCGCGCCGGATGGCACGACCGAGCACTTGCCGACGCTGGAGGCGCTGGCGTGACCCAGCCACCGGCGGTCGCGCGGGCGGCGGTGATCGCGGCCTCGATCCCGCCCGATCAGCTCCCGCGGCTTCGTTCGCGCATGCGATGGGTCCTGTTCGCCGTGGCTGCTCTCGGCAGCACCGGGTACATCGCGGCGGTCACTGTCGGGACCATCGTGGCCGCGGAGCTTGCGGGCACGGCCGCATTCGGCGGCCTTCCGACGACGACGACCACGATCGGGACGGCCGCGGCGGCGAGCCTGATCGCCCTGATCATGCTGCGCTGGGGGCGCCGGCTGGGGATGATGTCCGGCCTGGCCGTCGGTGTCGCGGGCGGCGCCATCGTCTTCGTCTCGGTGCTCAGCGGCTCGATCCCGCTGCTGCTGCTCGGCAGCGCGTTCACCGGCTTCGCGAACGCCGCCGGAAACCTCGGTCGCTACATTGCCGCCGACATGGCGGTGCCGGAGCGTCGCGCGTCGGCGATCGGTCTCGTCGTGTGGGGCACGACCGTCGGGGCGGTGATCGGGCCGAACCTGACCGCGCCGGCGGGTGCGCTGGCCGCGTCCCTGGGCCTCCCCGAGCTGGCGGGGCCGTATGGCGTGACCGTGGTCTTCATCGGGCTCGCGTGGCTTCTCACCGCCATCGCGCTGCGGCCGGAACCCTACGCCCTGGCCGATGCGTCGGCGCTGCCGGTCGCCAGCGAGGGGCACGGACGGGTGGCGTCGCTCCCGGCGATCCTGGCACGGCCATCCGTGATGGTCGCCCTCGTCTCGCTCGTGACCGCCCAGTTCGTGATGGTCCTGATCATGACGATGACGCCGCTCCATCTGATCGCCCACGGCCATGGGCTGACGACCGTCGGCCTCGTCCTCTCCGCGCACACGTTCGGGATGTTCGGCCTCTCGCCGATCACCGGGCGCCTGACCGATCGGTTCGGCGCTCCGCGCGTCATCGCCTCGGGGTTGGTCGGGCTCGCGCTTGCGGCGCTCCTTGCGGCGGTGGCGCCACCCGACGGGGGGTTCCTGCTCACCTTCGCCCTGTTCCTGCTCGGCTACGGCTGGAATCTCTGTTTCGTCGCGGCGTCGTCGCTCGTCAGCGTCGGGCTCGCGCTGGCCGAGCGAACGCGTGTCCAGGGCATCGCCGACACGCTGACCTGGGGCACGGCCGCGTTCGCGAGCCTCTCGTCGGGCCTGGTCGTCGCCGCCGCTTCGTATACCGTGCTCGGGTTCGTCGGGATCGGCCTGACGTTGATCCCGGCCGTGTTCCTGGCCATCCAGGTTCCACGTCTCCGCCCCGCCGGCACCGCCTGATCGGACCGGCGCCATACTGTGGGCATGACGCTGCGGGCGTTTCCTGAGCCAAGGCGGCGCCTGCTGATGCTCGCCCTGGCTGCCACGATCACAGCAGGCTGCGGGTCCTTGCCGCTCACGCGTCCTGGCCAGACGCCTCGGCCGACCCCCACGCCGGCCCCCACCTTCGATCCGGAGCTCACCGGGTTCGATGGCCTCGTGGTCGACGAGGACGGCAATCCGATCGAGGGGGTCCATCTCGTCGTGAGCGAGGGCGAGCGCCGCGGCAGAGCGGCCACCACCCGGGATGGGACGTTCTTCAGCCGCGGCCCCGGCGAGTTCACGATCACCGCCGAGCTGGAGGGCTACGAGACCGAGGAGGTGACGGTGATCATCGCCCCCAACGAGATCCGCGAGATCGAGATCGTGCTCGTCGCGACCGACGACTGAGCGGGTGGACGTCGAGACCCTTCCCTGAATAGAACAGACGTTCTATCATTGGCCGTCCCATGCGGACGCCGGACGACGACTACTGCGAGCTGCACGCGCACAGCAACTTCAGCTTCCTCGACGGCGCCAGCCACCCCGAGGAGCTCGTCGCCCGAGCCGCGCAGATCGGCATCGGCGCCCTGGCGATCACCGATCACGCCGGCCTGTACGGGGCGGTCCGCCTCCACAAGGCGGCCGCCGAGACCGAGACCGATGCGGCCCGCGACGCGGGGCTGCGCCCGGTGCGCCCGATCATCGGCCTCGAGCTGGCCATCCCACGGACCGACGACGAGGTCCGCCTCGCCCATCGCGGCCGGCGGCTCAACGATCCGCTGCGCGGCGGGAAGGCGAGCCGTGGCTGGCCCGGCGAGTTCCACGCCGGACCCATGCCGGGCGACCACCTGGTCCTGCTCGCGCGGGACGTCCACGGGTACACCGCCCTCTCGCGCCTGGCGAGCCGCGGCCACCTGGCCGGGGAAAAGCAGTTCCCTGTCTTCGAGCGCTCGCTCGTTGCGACCGCGCTCGACGAGGCACGCGGGCACCTGATCGGCCTGTCCGGCTGCCGCAATGGGCTCGTCCCGCGGCTCCTGCTGGCCGGCGAGCGGGGGGCGGCGCTCCAGGCGGCACGCACCCTGGCTCGCCGCTTCGCCGATGACGACTTCGCCATCGAGCTGAGCCACCACCTCGAGCCCGACGATGACTGGCTCGTCGCCGAGCTGGCCGAGCTGGCCGAGCGCGCGGGCCTGCCGACGGTCGTCACCAACGAAGTGCACTACGCCGATCCCGATGGGCATCGGCTCCAGGACGTCCTCGTCTGCATTCGGCACGGAGCGACGCTGGCGGAGGCTCGCGAGCTGCTGCTGCCCAATGCCGAGCACCGGCTCAAGGCAGGCGTCGAGATGGCCGCGGTCGGCGCCGGCCTGCCGGACGAGCGCAGCCGTCGCGCCTGGGAGGCGGGAATGGCGCGCAGCGCCGACATCGGCCGATCCTGCCGGCTCGAGCTGGGCTTCGAGCGCTACCGGTTTCCGGGATTCACGGTGCCGAAGGGGGAGACCGCGTTCTCGTATCTCTACCAGCTTGCCCATGCCGGCTTACTGCGCCGTTACCAGCCGGTTACCAAGCGCGCTCTCAGCCAGCTGACCCATGAGCTCGACGTCATCGACCGCACCAACCTGGCCGAGTTCTTTCTCATCGTGTGGGACCTCATGGAGTTCGCCCGGCGGGGCGGGATCATCGGCCAGGGACGGGGGAGCGCCGGCGACTCGATCGTGGCCTACTGCCTGGGCATCACCAAGGTCGACCCGATCGAGCACAAGCTCCTGTTCGAGCGCTTCATCAATGAGGCTCGCGCGCTGCCGGACATCGACATCGACTTCGACGTCAACCGGCGCGAGGAGGTGATCCAGTACCTGTACGAGCGGTACGGGGCGGACCACGCGGCCATGGTCTGCACGATCGTCACCTACCGCGCGCGCAACGCGGTGAGGGAGGTGGCCAAGGCGCTCGGCTTCCCCGCCGACGGGATCGACGCCCTGGCCAAGGCCCTCGACACCCGCGACGCCACCGATGTGGCGCGCGACCTGGCGCTCGACGGCTCGTTCGGCTGGCTCTTCGACGAGCTCGGGATCGACATGGCCGAGACGGCCGTGCCGCCCGACCGCGATGGACGGGCGCCGGGCTCAGGGCTCGTGCATCCCGCGTCGGACTCGTCGTGGAACCACCGGCCGCGTCCCGTCCTCGATCCCGCCCCCCGTCCGGTCGGCGAGGGCGGCTGGTCGCCATCGAAGCGGCCGCGCGTGCTCGACGCATCGGTCACGACGGTGCGCCACGAGGCAACCGAGACGAAACGCTACGCGCGCTCGGGCGAGCTGGCCGGGGAGGAGCTGCGCCTTCCCGGGCCGCGCGACAACGGGTCGCCGGGGCCGTCGAGCGGCAGACGGTCGGTGGCGCGGATCGACCCGGAGTCGGGGATGCTCGTCGAGGAACGGCGTCGGCCGCGGGTCGTGCCGGAGGATCCGGGCGCGGGTTTTCGCGCCTCAGTGAAACCGTTACTGGTACGCAAGGGCTCGAGCGGCGAGCTGGTCGAACCAGGCAGGAACTCCTCGTCGAATCTCAACAAATCTATGCCTTCACATGGCCAGGACGATTCCGATGGCTTCTCGTCCTCGCGTAGAAGTCATCACATTGCTGAGGCGCAAGAACAGGCATCCATCGCGCATCCCCCCCGCAACGGGTGGCAGTGGCTGCTTCAGCTCTGCGCCGAGATCGACGGCTTCCCGCGCCACCTGGGGATCCACGTCGGCGGCATGCTCGTGACGCGGACGCCGCTCATCGACCTCGTGCCGATCGAGCGGGCGACCATGCCCGGCCGCGTGGTAACCCAGTACGACAAGGAAGACATCGAGCAGCTGGGCCTGGTGAAGATCGATCTGCTCAGCCTCCGGACGCTCGGAGTGGTGAGCGATGCCCTGGATCGCATCCAGCGCGACTCGGGCGAGCGCATCGACCTCGACGGCCTGCCGCACGATGATCCCGAGGTGTATCGGTCCATCCAGGCGGCCGATACGGTCGGCATGTTCCAGATCGAATCCCGCGCCCAGATGCAGGCCCTGCCCAAGGCACGGCCCGAGCGCTTCGAGGACCTGGTGGTGCAGGTCGCGATCATCCGCCCCGGCCCGGTGCAGGGCAACGCCGTGCACCCGTATCTCCGGAGGAGGGCCGGCGAGGAGGAGGTCACCTACGCGCATCCGAGCCTCCAGCCGATCCTCGAGGACACCCTGGGCGTGATCCTCTACCAGGAGCAGGTGATGCAGATCGCCATCGAGGTGTGCGGCTACACGGCGACCGAGGCCGACATCTTCCGCAAGGCAATGGGCAGCCATCGGTCCCACGCCAAGATGCAGGCCGAGCGCGGCCGGTTCGTTGGCGGTGCCATCCGCACCGGCCTGACGCCCGACGACGCGGAGGCGCTCTTCCAGAAGTGCTCCGCCTTCGCCGAGTTCGGCTTCGCCCGAGCCCATGCCGCGGCCTTCGCCAAGATCGCCTACGACACCGCCTGGCTGAAGCGCTACTGGCCGGCGCACTACACCGTCGGCGTGCTCAACAACCAGCCGATGGGCTTCTACTCGCCCGCGGTCGTCATCAACGACGCGAAGCGCCATGGCATCTCGGTGCTGTCGATCGACGTCAACGAGTCGACCTGGGAGCACGACACGCGCCGCGCCGACGGCGCCTGGGCCATCCGCCTGGGGCTGCGGCAGGTGAAGGGGATCGACGAGACCGCTCGCCCGGTCCTCGAGCGCGAGCGAGCACGCGGCCCGTACACCTCCGTGCGCGACTTCGTGGCCCGGACCGGCCTCGGCGAGCAGGTGGTCGAGCGGCTCATCAGCATCGGCGCCTTCGACTGGACCGATGCCCCACGTCGCGAGCTCCTCTGGCAGCTGCGCACGACCCTGGCCGATGCCGACCCGGCCCATCCGGCCCTCGGCCTTACCGATGACGCCCAGCGCGCGCTGGGCGCCTCCCTTCCCCCCATGACCGAGGCCGAGAAGACCGCCGCCGACTACCGCGACACCGGCGTCGCCCCGAACCTGCATGCCGTCGAGCTGTTCCGCGAGAGGCTCGCCGCGCGGGGCGTGATCACGGTGGCCGACGCATCCCGGCTGCGCGATCGGTCCATGATCCGGCTCGCCGGCCTTGCGGTCAGCGTGCAGCACCCGATGACGGCCAAGAACTTCGTCTTCATCGCGCTCGAGGACGAGACCGGCATGATCAACGTGACCCTGCGGCCGCAGGTCTACCAGCGGCACCGGGCGCTGCTGCATCGGCATCCGCTGCTGGTGATCGACGGCCGGCTCCAGGTCGAGGGAGCGGTGCTCAACGTGGTCGCGCAGCGGCTGCGCAGCGTGGACGAGGCCCTCGACGGCCCTCCCGAGCGGCTCGATCTCGCCAAGCAGCAACGCATGTTCCGCTGAGCGGTGCGCGCTACGATCGGGGCATGAGAGCGCTCGGGTTGCGGGCCGAGGACGTCCTGCTGGCGGG
The DNA here is from genome assembly GCA_963828485.1 of uncultured Chloroflexia bacterium. Lineage (GTDB taxonomy): Bacteria > Chloroflexota > Limnocylindria > QHBO01 > QHBO01 > JACDBZ01. The sequence continues at coordinate 56,295 of CAWHEV010000009.1, read as the reverse complement.
CTGGAATCTGCTCGGCGTCCCGATCGTGGCCGCCGGCGCCCTCGCCCCCGTTCTGGCGCTCGGCGAAGCGCCGGATCCGGTGGCCGGGTACGTCCAGCTCCTCGCCGTGATCGCCGCCATCGTGGCGGTCGCCACGCGGCCCGTTGGCTCGATTCCGAGCCCCGAGCCGCTCGGCACCGATGCGCGTCTGGCCTTCTACGGTCCGCTGGTCTTCGCGGTCATGTTCGTGTCGGGGTCGGTCTCGGCGTACCTCGGCGCCGCCATCGACGGGCTGATCGTCGGCACCTCGTTCCTCGTGATCACCGGCGCGATGGTGTTCGGGGATCGGCTGCCGGTCATCGACGCGGGGCTGCGCCGGGCGTTGATCCTGCCCTTCATCCTCGTCTGTGCGGGCATCTTCAACGGCTTCGCCGCCGACATCCTCGACGAGCTCGACGTCGGCGAGCTCATCCGCTCGCTGGCCGTGGACGAGACCGGTTTCGGGCTCTTCGTCGTCGGCATGCTGCTGGCCGGCCTCGCCGTGTTCTATGCCTCCCTGGTCATCGCGCCACGGATGCTGGTCGATCCGGAGGAGGGCGGCGGCTGCCTCATGTGGCCGGTGCGCTTCGCCCTGTACATCGCGAGCGCCGTGCTCGGCATCGGCTGGCTGGCCGTGCTGGCCGGATGACCTCGACCGACGCGGCCCGCGCGTTCGCCGCTGGCCTGCCCGAGGCCTGGGAGGACCATCCGTGGGGCGAATCGGCCTACAAGGTCGGGAAGAAGGTGTTCGTCTTCTTCGGGGTGCTCGAGGCACAGACCGGCCTGCACCTCACCGTCAAGCTCCGCGACTCGCACGATGAGGCCACCGCGTTCGAATGGGTCGTCCCTGCCGGCTACGGGCTGGACCGCGGAGGTTGGGTGACCTGTGCAGCACCGGACGACGCGCCGCTCGAGATGATCACGGGATGGATCGAGGAGAGCTATCGCAACGTGGCGCCGAAGCGCCTGGTTCAGCGGCTTGGCTGACTCCCGGCTACGATCGGCGCTTCATGGCAGAAGGCACCTCGACCCAGGGCAACGTCGATCTGACTCGCCGCACGGAGCGCTGGCTCCTCGTGCTGGTGGCGGGGTACGCGGTGCTGGTCACCGTGCTGATGTTCGCCGGCGGCCTGCGCCTGACCCCCGACGTCATGGCCGTCGCCCTGGTCCTCGCCGCCGTGCTGCTGGGCCGGACGCGACTCTTCCTGCGCGACTGGCTCCCGTTCGTGGTCATCTTCCTGGCCTACGAGCTGATGCGCGGCGTCGCCGACGACGCGGGCTTCCCGGTCCACGTGACCGACGTCATCGCCGTCGAGCGCTGGCTCTTCGCGGGGACGCTGCCGACCGCCTGGCTCCAGGACTGGCTGGCCCCCGCCGCCGGGGTCGGTGTGGCCGCGGTCGCCGGGACCGTCCTGTACATGATGCATTTCGTCATCCCGGTCGCCACCGGGTTCCTGCTGTGGATCCGCGACCGGGCCAGCTACCACGACTACCTCGTCGCGTTCATCCTCCTCAGCTTCGCCGGCTTCATCACCTACCTCTTCGTCCCCGTGGCGCCGCCGTGGTGGGCAGCAGAGCGCGGGTTCCTCGACGGGGCGAACGGCGAGCCGATCCTGCGCTACCTCAAGCCCGAGGCGTTCGCCTGGCTGGCCGAGCGGCTCGGCTTCCCGAACGGCACCGAGATCACCTCGTACGTGTTCTACGGCGTCAATCCCAACGGCGTGGCCGCGTTCCCGTCACTCCACGCCGGCTACCCGTTCCTTTCGTTCCTCGTCCTGCGCCGGCAGTTCGGCCGCATCGGCTGGCTGGCGCTGGTCTACTGCGCGGGGGTGTGGTGGGCGATCGTCTTCCTCGGCGATCACTACGTCGTCGACGTGATCGCCGGGATCGCCTACGCGTGGGCCGCCTACCTCGTCGCCCCGCGGCTGTCCGGCTGGTTCGGCTGGCTCACCAGCCGCGTGAGGCGCGAACCGGCCGAGGCCGTCGGACCGACGTCGCCTGACGAAGGCGAGCCATCGGTCGAGCCGATGCGCTGAGGCCGATGGGCCGCCCGGCGGCAGGTACGCCGTGACCGCGGGAACCGATCCGCGGCCATCGGCGTCAATACGGGACGACGCTGCGCAGCATCGATCCACCCGTACACGAACCTGCGAGGAGGACGATCGATGCGACGTCCCTGGCTCCCTCTTGCGGCCGCCACCGCGGCCCTGCTCGTCACCGCCGCGCCCGCCCTGGCGTGCGGCGGGCTCATCGGGCCCAACGGCGCGGTGAACCTGCTGCGCACGACCACGTTTGCCGGCTACCACGACGGCGTCGAGCACTACGTCACCAGCTTCGAGTTCGCCGGTGGCGAGGGCACGTTCGGCTCGATCACTCCGCTGCCTGACGTCCCGTCCAACGTCGAGCGCGGGGGTGACTGGACCCTCCAGCGACTCATCCGCGAGACCGATCCTCCGCCCGACTTCTTCCGGCTCTCTGGCGGGGAGACCGCCGCGGCCGCCGACGAGGCGGAGGTCATCCTCGAGACCACGATCGACGCTCTCGACATCACCATCCTGCGCGGGGGCGGCGACGAGGTCGGGCTGTGGGCGAAGAACCACGGCTTCCGGCTCCCGCCCGACTCGCCGGAGGTGCTCGACTTCTACGCCGAGCGCTCGCCGATCTTCATGGCGGCCTCGTTCGACGCCGATGCGGCCGCCGCTCGCGGCCAGGCCATCGGGGACGGCACCCCCGTCCACCTCACCATCCCGACCGACAACCCCTGGGTGCCACTGCGCATCCTGGGCCTCGGCAAGCAGGCGGGCGAGACCGTCGAGGCGGACGTGTACCTGCTGACCGATGACATCCCGGCGATGCTCCCCAACGCGGGCGGGTTCGCCGAGTCCGACGGACTCGTGCTCGACCACAGCGCCGCGGCGAGCGATGCGCTGCTTGCGGACCTGCGTTCGGACGCGGGCATGGAGTGGATCCCGACCGAGGCGTGGCTCACCAAGATCGCCATCGACGTGCCGGCAGGCTCGCTCGACTTCGACCTGGCGATCGACGCATCGGGCGCCGGCCGTCCGTCGGCCGTCGATGCCGGGTACGCGCCGTTCCGACCGAATCCGGCGCCCCGCGCTCCGATCGCGCTCTCCCTGCTGGTGGCTGCGGCGCTGGTGGTCGCCGTCCCGCTGGCCGTTTCATCGCGGCGCGGCGTGGGCCGCTCCGGCGGGCCGCCGCTGGCTGGCGCATGAGCGCACGGCGCTGGCCGGCTGTCGCCGCACTGCTCCTCGCGTGGGCAGCGGCGGCATCCGGCTGCGCGCCGGGCCCGCCCACGATCACGATCACCATCCACCATTCGGGCTTCGATCTCACCGAGGCCACGGTGCCGCGCGGGGTGCCGGTCACCTTCATCCTCGTCAACGAGGACCCGATCGACCACGAGTGGCTCATCGGCGACGACGCCTTCCACGCGGCGCACCGCGACGGGACGCACGAGGCGCACGGCGCGATCCCGACCGAGGTCACCGTCCCCGCCCTGGAGTCGCGTCGGACGACGATCACCTTCGCCGAGGCCGGTCGGCTGGCGTACATCTGCCATTTCCCCGGCCACGAGGCGTACGGAATGGTCGGCGTCCTGACCGTGTCGGAGTGACGGTGCGACCCTATACTCCGCCGCGATGCTGAAACCGAACCCACCCAGGATGGTGACCGTCGTCGTCGCGATCGCGCTCATCCTCGTGGGCCTGTCGGCGACGGTCTTCCCGATCGACATCGTCAACGAGGTCCTTGCCTTCGTCCAGTCGACGATCGGCATCGACATCGCGATCACGACCCAGATCGCGTGGCTCTGCCTGTTCGCGGGCGACGCGCTCCTGATCGTCGGCTCGCTGCTGCCGGGGATCTGACGATGGGTGGACGCATGAACTTCGCCCCGCGCATGCCGACGATCATCGTCGCGCTGGTGCTCGTCCTGCTCGGTCTGCTCGGCACGTTCGTCGGCTCGCTGCCCTCGGTCGCCGGGCTGTCGTCGGAGACCATCGGCGCCTGGTCGTTCGTGGTCGCTGCCGTCGTCCTCCTGCTCGGGATGGTCTTCGAGGGGATCTGAGGCCCGGCGCGGCGCTCGCCGAGCCCGATGCGCTAGACTCCGCCCGACGTCCTTTAAGGCCGGCACGGTGATGCCGGAAAGGAGACCGATGCAGCTCGCTGCCGACCACGCCGAACCCATCACGACGCCCGCCGCACCGCAGCGGCCGGCGTCGTTTTCTGCGCCCGGGCTCCTCGCGCTTGCGGACGGCCTCGTCCTGCCCGGCGCGCTCCACGGGGCGCTGTCTGCCGGCGAGGGTGAGCTCGTCTTCACGACCGCGGCAACCGGGTGGGGAGAGATCCTGACCGACCCGTCGTACGCGGGACAGATCGTCGTGCTCACCCATCCGATGGCCGGCAGCTACCGGATCGCTCGATCCGAGCTCGAGTCGTCGCGCGTCCACGCCCGCGGGCTTGTCGTGACGCGCCTCGTGGATCCGCCGCCGGGTCCCGGGGTCGCGCTCGAGGAGCTCCTCGTCGAGGGCGGCATCCCGGCCATCTCCGGCATCGACACCCGGGCGTTGACCCTGCGGCTTCGGAACGGCGCCGCTCGCCGGGCGGTCATCGTGCCCGCCGATGTCGGGGAGACCGACGCGATCGCCCGAGCAGGGGCCAGCGTCGCGTGGGACGCGGTCGACCATGTCGCATCGGTGGCGACGACCGAGCCGTACGTGGTGGCGCCGGTGGGTGAGAGGCGGGCCAGGGCGGCGCTCGTCGACTACGGCGTGAAGAACTCACTGCTGGCGGCCCTGGCGCAGCGCGGGATCGAGGTCACGGCGCTGCCCCATGACGCGACGGCGTCCGACGTGGCGGCGCTCGGCCCCGACCTCGTCGTCCTGTCGCCCGGTCCCGGCGACCCAGCGCGCATGCGGCCCCAGATCGCGAGCGTGCGCGCCATGGCCCAGGCGGCCATCGACGGCGGGCCGCCGATCCTGGGGGTCTGCCTCGGCCACCAGCTCCTGGCCCTGGCTGCCGGCGCCGAGACGCATCGGCTGGCCGTCGGCCACCATGGCGGCAACCACGCGGTGCTCGAGCTGGGGAGCGATCGAGTCGACATCGGCGCGCACAACCACGAGGTCGAGGTGGTCGACGGCCCGGCTCTCGGTGCCGCCGGGTACCGGGTCAGCCACCGCGACCTCAACGACGGCACGGTCGAGGGGCTGGCGCACGAGAGCGGTCGAATCGCATCCGTCCAGTTCCACCCGGAGGGCGCTCCGGGACCGATCGACGCGGCACGAGTCTTCGACCTCGCGTTGGAGCGGGCGCTGGCGTGACGGCGGGCGGGCCGCAACGGGTCCTCGTCATCGGTTCGGGTCCGATCCTCATCGGCCAGGCGGCCGAGTTCGACTACGCCGGCGTGCAGGCGTGCCTGGCGCTGCGCGAGGCTGGCGTGGAGACGATCCTGGTGAACTCGAACCCCGCGACGGTGATGACCGACCCGGACGTGGGAGGCACCGTCATCCTCGGCCCGCTCAACCTCGACTTCGTGACCAGGGTCATCGAGGAGCACCGCCCGGATGCCCTGCTGCCCACGCTCGGCGGGCAGACGGGGCTCAACCTCGCCGTCGCGCTCGACGACGCCGGCGTCCTCGAGAGGTGCGGCGTGCGTGTGCTCGGCACGCCGCTGGAGGCGGTGCGGGCCGCCGAGGATCGCGGCGGATTCCGTGACCTCGTGACGCGGATCGGCGAGCCCGTGCCCGAGTCGGCTGTGGTCGAGTCGCTGGATGACGGGCTGAGCTTCGTCGAGATGCTGAACGCGCCCATCGTGGTCCGCCCGGCGTTCACGCTCGGCGGCGGAGGCGGCGGGTTCGCGGCCACGCCGGTCGAGGCGCGCCAGCGGATCGCGGCCGGGCTGGCGGCCAGCCCGATCGGCCAGGTGCTCGTCGAGCGCTCGCTGCTGGGCTGGTACGAGATCGAGTTCGAGGTCCTGCGGGACGCCGCCGACACGACGATCGCGATCTGCGGCATGGAGAACCTCGACCCGATGGGCGTCCACACCGGTGACTCGATCGTGGTGGCGCCGATCCAGACGCTGCCCGACCCGGTCGTCCAGCGCCTCCGTCGCTGCGCCCTGAAGATCGTCAGGGCGCTGAAGCTCGAGGGCGGATGCAACGTCCAGCTCGCCGTGGCGCCCGACGGCAGCGACTACCGCGTCATCGAGGTCAACCCGCGCGTCAGCCGATCGTCAGCGCTGGCGTCCAAGGCGACCGGCTACCCGATCGCGAGGCTCGCGGCGCTCATAGCCCTGGGACGCCGGCTGCACGAGATGCCCAACCCGGCAACCGGAGGCAACAGCGCGGCCTTCGAGCCCGCCGTCGACTACGTGGTCGTCAAGCTGCCGCGCTGGCCGTTCGACAAGTTCCCCGGCGCCGATCGATCGCTCGGCGTGCAGATGAAGGCGACCGGGGAGGCCATGGCCATCGACCGCGAGTTCGGCCCCGCGCTGCTCAAGGCGGTCCGGTCCCTGGAGCCGCGGGGGCGCGGCTGGCTGTGGGAGGACGCCGCCTGGGGATTGGCCGACGCGGCCCCGGACGACCTCGATGCCTTCCTGGCGCCCACGGACACCCGGCTGTGGCGGATGGTCGGCCTCCTGCGCCACGGCCGGGCCGATGCGCCACGGATCTCGGCCGTCACCGGGATCGCGCCTTGGTTCACCGATCGGCTGGCCGAGCTGGTGGCCGCCGAGTCGGCCGTCGTGGGGGCCCCGCTGCTCGACGCCAAGCGCGCCGGATTCGGCGACGCGGAGATCGCCACCCTGTCCGGCGTCCCCCCGGCCGCGGTCCGGCGCGCGCGCGTGCGCGCCGGCATCGGGCCCGCCTACCGACGCGTCGACACCTGCGCCGGGGAGTTCCCGGCCGAGACCCCCTACTTCTACTCGTCCTATGCCGAGGCCGAGGTGCGGCCGCCGGCCGAGCGGCAGAGCGTCATCGTCGTGGGCTCCGGACCGATTCGCATCGGCCAGGGGATCGAGTTCGACTACTGCAGCGTTCGAGCGGCGTGGGCCATCCGCGAGATGGGCCTCGACGCCGTCGTGATCAACAACAACCCCGAGACGGTCAGCACCGACTACGACGCCTGCACCCGGCTCTACTTCGAGCCGCTCGACACCGAGTCGGTGCTCGACGTGATCGACCACGAGCGCGCTCTGACCGGGACGCCGCCGGCAGTGGTGCTCACCTTCGGGGGTCAGACGGCGATCGATCTCGCGCGGGATCTCGCCTATGCCGACGTACCCATCGCCGGCCTCACCGCCGACGCGATCGAGATCACCGAGGATCGCGAGCGCTTCGCGGGCCTCCTCGACGACCTGGGGCTGGAAGGGCCGCGAGGATCGCTGGCCGGGTCGCCGTCCGAGCTGGATGCGTCGATCACCCGGCTCGGGGGGCTGCCGGTGATCGTCCGGCCCTCGTGGGTCATTGGAGGACGCGGGATCGCGGTCCTGCGCTCCGAGGCCGACCTCTCAGCCTACCTGGCCACCGAGATCGGCTGGCCGCTGCGCGTCGACGAGCTGGTGGCCGGGATCGAGCTCGACGTGGACGCCATCAGCGACGGCAGCGATTGGTGTGTGCCGGGCATCCTCGAGCAGATCGACCCGCCCGGCGTTCACTCCGGGGACAGCGTCGCCGTCCTGCCCCCGCAGTCGCTCCCGCGGGAGGTGCAGGAGCGTGCGGCCGAGGCGGCGGGCCGGATCGCACTGGCGCTCGGCGTACGCGGCATCCTCAACGTGCAGATGATCGCGGCCGGCGAGCGGGTGGTCGTGATCGAGGCCAACCCACGCGCGAGCCGCACCGTCCCGATCGTCGCCAAGGCGACGGGGCGGGACGTCGTCGCCGCCGCGGTGCGCTGTGCGCTCGGTGCCTCGCTGTCCGACGCCGGGCTGGCAGCCGGCCTGGCGCCCGACGGGCCGACCGTGGCGGTCAAGGCACCCGTCGGCTCGCTCTGGCGGCTGCCGGGGGTCTCGGCCGAGCTTGGCCCGGAGATGCGCTCGACGGGCGAGGTCCTGGGCCTTGCCGCCGATGCGACGCAGGCGCACCTGCTTGCCCGCGAGGCGGCCGCCGCACATGGGGGGTGAGAAGAACCGTCGGGCTTCAGTACGGAGGGTCCTGAAGCCCGACGGTCAAGGAAGGCGCCGGCGCGTGATCGTCACCCGAACGATGGATCCCATTTGTGTCGCGTCTGGCCCGAGCTTCCGTCAGCGACGGGCCCATCGAGCGTTGGCGTCGATCCATGCGCCGGCACCCACGCGGTTGATGTGGAGCAAGTTCCATGCCGCCTAGCGGCGGCGGCGTGCCTCGCGTGCCGAGGTGCGCCTGCCGGCGACGCAGGTACCCGCCGTACCAGCCGCCGAGGAACCCGAGCCCTGCCCAGTACGCCGCCTCGAGAGCGAACGAGGAGACGACCGACGCCGGCGTGACGAAGGTGTCGGGCGGCGCACCGAGCGACGCGAAGGCGAAGAGCAGGAACGCGGTGTACAGCGTCCAGCCCAGCAGCCCGGCCGCGGTCCCGTACAGGGTCGGACGGCGCCATCCGAACCAGCCGGCCGCGATGAGCGCCCCGAACTGCGCGAACGTGCCGAGCAGGCCGAGCATCGAGTCCTGCCAGAACCGGAGCGAGATGTAGCCGAGGGCCGCGAGCAGGCCGAACCCGATCCAGATCACCCAGCCCTGCCGCAGCAGGAAGAGGCGCTCCCGAACCGGCCGCAGCGGGCCTGACGGATCGAAGCCCTCGAGCGGATCCGGCCGTCCCGCGAGCGGCGGCGCCGACGGGAACAGGCGGGAAACGAATCCGCCCTTCTGCTCTTGGGCCGCGTCGACCGTCTCGGGCTCGTCCGGGGGGAGCTCGCCTCGGGCCGCGAGGCGAGCGCGGCGCCGGGCCTCGGCGCGTGACTCGGTCGTCTGGGATGACATGGTCGCCGATTGTATCGAGATCGACCGGTAAGTGCCCGCTAACTGCCGGGTAACCGCCGCTCGACATGGTTGACGCCGACCGCGCGCCTCCGTACCCACGAGGTGTGCCTTGTCCATTCTCATCCGCCGTCCTCGCGTTCGATCGTCATCGGGCCACGGCCTCCGGCTCGTCCTGCTCATCGCTGTCATCGGCCTGCCGCAGCTTCCCGGCCCTGCCCGCGGCGCTGCCGCCGAGCCCGCAGATCACCTCGTGGTCAGCGAGATCGTGACTGGCGGGGCGAGCGCCGCCGACGAGATGATCGAGCTCCACAACCCCACCGACGGACCGCTGCCGCTCGAGGGTCTCGAGGTGATCTATGTCAGTGCCAGCGGATCCACGGTGTCGCGCCGCGCCGGCTGGAACCTCGGGGCGGCAGTGGTGCCCGCCGGCGGGCACGTGCTCATCGCCAACGAGGCTGGCCTCTTCGCCGTGATCGCCGACGCCACGTACTCGAGCGGCATGTCCTCGACGGGCGGGAGCGTGGCGATCAGGATCCTGGGCGCCACCACGCAGGTCGACGGCGTCGGCTGGGGGACGGCCGATGGGACCTGGCTGGAGGGACGGCCGGCCGCGGCGCCCGGCGCGGGTGCCAGCATCGAGCGCCTTCCCGGCGGATCGAACGGTTCTGGGCAGGATACCGATGACAATGCCACCGACTTCGTGGTGCGGGACGTGCCGGCGCCACAGAACCTGGCATCGCCGCCCACTCGCGCGGGCGACCCCACCGGTCCCACGCCGCAGCCGACGCCCGTTCCACCAGCTCCGTCGACGCCGATGCCGACGCCGGTCGCGACGCCACCCGGTCCGGCCAGCATGCCGATCGCCGACGCCCGCGACCTTGCCGACGGGGCGACCGCGACGGTGGAGGGAGTGGCGCTCACGAGCTCTGGGTTCCACGACGGGGGCGGCTTCGTCGCCGATGCCAGCGGGGGCATCGCGGTGCTCGTGGTCGACGGCGGCTTCGCCCGCGGTGAGCGCCTGCGTCTCACCGGCCAGGTTGACGATCGCTTCGCGCAGCGCACGCTGCGCGTGGAGAGCGCCGGGCTGGCGGTGACCGGGTCCGCGGACGACCCGTCCGCACGGCTCGTGCCGACCGGCGGCGTCGGAGAGGACGTGGAGGGGACCCTGGTGCGCGTGACGGGCACGATCGCCGGGAGCGGGAGCCCGCTGACCTCCGGGGTCGCGTTCGACCTCGACGACGGCAGCGGAGCCACGCGGCTGGTGATCGGCGCGACGAGCGGCGTCGACACCGATGCGTGGAGGGCCGGCACGCGAGTCGCCGTGCTGGGCGTCGTCGGGCAACGCGACTCGTCAGGCACGGGCGCGAGCGGGTACCGGGTCCTGCCCCGCGACGCCGCCGACGTGCTGGAGGTCTCACCTCCGTCGCCCGGCACGAGTCCCGGACCGTCAGGCCCTGGCGGTGCGAGTCCGAGCGGCGCGCCCTCGCCGGGCGTCGTGCCGATCGAGGCTGCTCGTGCGGCGGCGCGGAACACCCCGCTCGTCGTTCGCGGCGTCGTGACGCTCCCGTCCGGGGTGGTTGATGCCGACACGGCGGTGATCCAGGACGCCACCGGCGCGATCGTGCTTCGCCTCGGTGACGACGCCGGCTCGCTGCGCGCCGGTCAGCGCATCGAGGTGGCCGGGACACGATCGACGAAGAGCGGCATGGAGACGCTGCGCGTCACGAGACCCGCGCGCCACCTCGGCTCGGCGAGCCTGCCCGCGGCGCCATCGATCAGGTCGGGCGCTGCCGGCGAGGAGCACGAGGCGCGGTTGATCGTCGTGCGCGGCGCGCTCGTCACGTCGGCTCGGCGCGCAGCGAGCGGTAGCGTCTCGTTCGAGATCGACGACGGCAGCGGCCCGCTCAAGGTTGGCCTCGGTTCGGCGCTGTCGGCCGACTCAAGCGCGCTCGCGGCCGGGACCTGGGTCGAGGTGCGCGGCGTGCTCGGCCAGCAGACGACCGGGTCCGAGCCTCGAGCGGGCTACCGGGTGTGGCCCGCCAGCCGTGCGGCGGTCCGGGTGGTTGCCTCGCCCACACCCGCTGGGAGCGGCGGAGGAGGTGGTGCTGGCGGCACCGAGGGCGAGTCTGCGCCTTCGACCAGTGGCCTGGCCGACGTCGGCGAGCCGGGCCTGGCCGACCTGCGCGTCGGCGCGACGCTGGTCGCGGGCCCGTGGCCCGAGCTCGGCATCGGTGGGCTGCTGTGGGACGGGTCGCGCCTCGTGGCCATCCACCGCGCCTCTGCCGGGCCGGTGGAGTCGGCGATGGATGCCAGACGACCACCGATCGCCCTCGAGCTCGGGGGCCTCGCGGCCGGCGGGATCGAGCCGGTCAGCGGTGTGCCCATCGTCATCCTCTCCGCAGACCCCGGAGACGTCGCGGCCACGAGTGGACCGGTCGCACCGCCGCTCTCGAAGTTGACGTCGACCGCCGGGTGGGTCTCGCTCATCGGGGACATCGGCGCTGCGTCGGGTGTGACGACTCTGCGCGTGCGAGGTGAGCTCGTGCGCCTCGTCGGGCGCTGCAGCGACGAGCGCCTTCCGACCCGCGGTGTGGTCTCGGTCAACGGCATTGCCCTCATCGGCCCGCCGCGCATCGTCGTGCCATGCGGAGGAGTGCGCTCGGTACCCGGGCTCGCGCGTTCGGCGGGGGCCGCGGGAGCGCCAACCCGACCCGAACGGCTTGCCCGCGTCGCCGATGCGGCGGCGACGCACGACCCGCGTCCGCTGGCCGTCGGTCTGCTGATGGTGGGCGCCGGCGCGCTCGCCAGCGTCGCGGTTGCGCAGCGCTTCCGCCGCGGGGTGGGCGGCCTGGGGAGCGAGCCTCCGCCGCCTGGCCCCGGCCCGACCGGCGACATCGAGGGCGAGCCGCCGCGGCTCACGCTGGTGAGCGTGCCGCGCGAGCACGGGCCGTGAGCGTGCCCGCGGCGTATACTCCCGCCCGTTCGAGCACGAGCACGCAGGAGGCGCCGCCGGATTGACCGGGTTGACCGAGGCCGATGCGCCACGCACCGGAGCACGCCAGTACCACATCGACCTCGAGCGAGGCGAGCTGGCGGAGTACGTGCTCCTCGTGGGAGATCCCGGGCGGGTTGCGAAGGTCGCGAGCCGGTGGGACTCGGTCGAGCTCGAGCGCAGCAATCGCGAGATCACGACGGCGACCGGGAGCTATCGCGGCATGCGAATCAGCTGCATGTCGACCGGCATGGGCACGGACAACGTCGAGATCGTGCTCGCCGAGGTCATGGAGATCACCGATGCGGCCACCTTCATCCGCATCGGCTCCTCGGGCGCACTCCAGCCGGAGATCGCCCTCGGTGACCTGATCGTGTCGATCGGAGCGGTGCGGCTGGAGAACACGACGGACTTCTACGTCCACCCCGGATTCCCCGCCATTGCCCACCGGGACGTGGTATGGGCCCTCGAGTCGGCATGCCGGCAACTGGGTCACGCACACCACCTTGGGCTGACCGCGACGGCGAGCGGGTTTTACGCTCCGCAGGGACGCGCGATGCGCACGCTCCCCGTTCGCTATCCTGAGCTCGCAGACGAGCTTCGCCGCCAGCGTGTGGCGAATCTCGAAATGGAGTCGTCGGCACTCTTCGTGCTGGCACACTTGGCGGGACTGCGGTCCGGCACCGTCTGCGCGGCCTATGCGCAGCGAACGGACGGCACGTTCCTCGAAGGCGCGGCGAAGGAGGCCGCGGAGGCACGCTGCATCGATGCCGGACTGGCCGGCATCCACCTGCTGTGGCAGGTCGACACCGATGGCGGGAAACCAGGCCCGTCCCGGAGAACTGATCGATCGGTCGGCGGGTAGCTCACAACGAACGTCCGGCAACGTAGCCGGGCCACTAGGAGGATGAACCACCAATGGCGACCGAAGCCTATTGCGTCAAGTGCAAGGCGAAGCGCGAGATGCAGGACGCGACGAAGATCACCATGAAGAATGGCAAGCCGGCCACCCAGGGCTCCTGTCCGGTGTGTGGCACGAAGATGTTCAGGATCGGCGGCTGACGTCGTCTCGACTTCAATCGCGCACGGCGCGCCGGCTTCAGCCGGCGCGCCTTCGCATGTGTCGCATGAGTCGGCGGTAGAATGACCGGCGTCGTGGAGAACGGAGCCGAACGGCCGGTCCTGGCGATCGACCTCGGTGGCACGCAGATCCGCGCGGCCCTGATCACCCCCGATCGCTCGGTGCACTGCCGCCGTGCCGTGCCCACGCAGCCCGACGAGGGCGTCGATGCGGTCGTGGCGAGGATGGCCGCCCTGGCGGCCGCCGTGCGCGACGACGCTTCGGCCGACGGCCTGCCGGCACCGATCGGCGTCGGCATCTCGTCCCCCGGCCCGCTCGACGCGCGGCGGGGGATGATCTTCATGACCCCCAACCTCGGCTGGAGCAACGTGCCGCTGGGACCGCGCATCGCCGCGGAGCTCGACATGGCGACCTTTCTCGAACGCGACACGAACGTCGCGGTCATGGGCGAGTGGCGGTACGGCGCCGCGCAGGGCGTGCGCAACGCGATCTACGTCACCGTCTCGACCGGCATCGGCGGCGGGATCATCATCGACGGGCTCCCGCTCGTCGGTGCGGACGGCACCGCTGGCGAGGTCGGCCACCTCACGGTCGAGCTCGACGGGCCGATCTGTGGCTGCGGCGGGATCGGTCACGTCGAGGCCATCGCCTCCGGCACGGCGCTCGCGCGTGAGGGTCGTGCGCTCCTCGACCGTGGGCTCGACCCGGACGCACCGCTGACGCGGCTGGCGGCCGATGGAGCGGAGGTCGACGCCGCGCTCGTCGCCCGCGCCGCGGACGAAGGTGATGCCGACTGCGCCGCCCTGCTCGAGCGGGCCTGGGTCGCCATCGGCGCCATGTGCGCCTCGCTCGTCAACCTCCTCGATCCAGAGGTGATCGTCATCGGCGGCAGCATCGCCGAGCACCGGCCCGAGCTGTTCGACGTGTCGCGCCGCGAGCTCGAACGGCGCGCGTTCCCGATCCTGCTCGACCGTGTTCGCATCGAACCTGCCGCCCTCGGCGGCGACGTCTCCCTGATCGGCTCGCTGCCGATCGTGAACGACCGCATCGGCGATCCCGCCTACCTGGCCGGATCGCGATCTCAGCAAGGAGCCATCACAACGTGAGCACCCGCATCGGCATCAACGGGTTCGGGCGCATCGGCCGCCAGACCCTAAAGGCGATCCTCGAGCGTCATCCGCAGTCACTCGAGGTGGTCGCCGTCAACGACCTGGCCGACGACGCCACGAACGCCCACCTGTTCAAGCACGACTCCACGTACGGGGCCTACGAGGGCGAGGTGCGCGCGGGCGAGAACGAGATCGTCGTGGACGGTCACTCGATCCGCTCCTTCAGCGAGAGGGATCCGGCCGCGCTGCCGTGGGGCGACCTCGGCGTCGACATCGTGGTCGAGTCGACCGGCATCTTCACCGATGCGACGAAGGCGCAGGCCCATCGCGACGCGGGCGCCAGGAAGGTGATCATCTCGGCGCCGGCCAAGAACGAGGACATCACCGTCGTGCTCGGCGTGAACGAGGAGCGCTACGACCCCGAGCAGCACCACATCGTCAGCAACGCCAGCTGCACGACCAACGGCCTCGCGCTGCCGGCCAAGGTCGTCTTCGACACCTTCGGCATCGAGCGTGGCCTGATGACGACCGTGCACAGCTACACCAACGACCAGAACGTCCTCGACGTCTTCCACAAGGACCTGCGTCGGGCGCGAAGCGCGGGGCAGAACATCATCCCCACCACCACCGGCGCCGCCAAGGCGCTCGCGCTCGTCATCCCCGAGCTCAAGGGCAAGTTCGACGGGTTCTCGCTTCGCGTCCCGACGCCGACCGTGTCGGTGATCGACTTCGTTGCGGTGACCTCGAAGCCGGTCACCGCCGAGTCGGCCAACGACGCGCTCCGCGCCGCGGCAGAGGGGCCGATGAAGGGGCTCCTCGGCTACACCACCGACGAGCTGGTGAGCATGGACTTCAAGGGCGACGAGCGGTCGAGCATCATCGACGCCGCCTCGACCATGGTCACCGGCGACAACCTGCTCAAGGTGATCGCCTGGTACGACAACGAATGGGGCTACTCGTGCCGGGTCGCCGACCTCGCCGCCTTCATGGCCGCGCGTCTCTAGGCGGCCGATGCACGCCAAGACCGTCCGCGACGTCGACGTCTCCGGTCGACGCATCTTCCTCCGCGCCGACCTGAACGTGCCGCTCGATGACGGACGGATCACGGACGACACGCGTATCCGCGCCAGCCTCCCGACGATCGTCTACCTCCTCGAGCGTGGCGCAACGGTGATCCTTGCCAGCCACCTCGGCCGCCCGAAGGGAAAGGTGAACGATGCCCTGCGCCTGCGCCCCGTGGCGGAGCGTCTCTCGGAGCTGCTCGGGCGCCCGGTGCGCATGACCGGGGACGCGCTCGGGCCCGGGGTGCAGGTGGCGGTCGACAAGCTCCGTGCCGGCGACATGCTCATGCTCGAGAATCTCCGCTTTCACGCCGCGGAGGAGGCGAACGATCCCGACTTCGCCAGGGAGCTGGCGTCGCTGGCCGACCTCTACGTCGACGACGCCTTCGGCGCGGCCCACCGGGCTCACGCCTCCACCGAGGGGATCACGCACCACCTGCCGGCCGTCGCCGGCCTGCTCATGGAGCGGGAGGTCGACGCGCTCTCGCGGCTGCTGCAGAAGCCGGCCAGGCCCTTTCACGCGATCATCGGCGGCGCCAAGGTGTCGGGCAAGCTCGAGGTGCTCGAGGCGCTCCTGTCGCGCTGCCAGGCCGTCCTCGTCGGCGGCGGCATGGCGAACACGTTCCTGGCCGCGAAGGGCCATGCGCTTGGCAAGAGCCTGGTCGAGGAAGACCAGCTCGCCAACGCGGAGCGCATCGCCGCCGAGGCACGCCGCAAGCGGGTGAGGCTCATGCTTCCGACCGACGCGGTCGTGGCGCCGCAGATCCACCACCGTGCTCGCACCGCGGACGGTACCCATCGGCGACGTGCCGAAGGACCAGATGGTGGTCGACATCGGCCCGGCGACCGTGGCGGCGTACACCGAGCATCTCTCACGTGCGAAGACGATCTTCTGGAACGGCCCGATGGGCGTCTTCGAGATGCCCGGCATGGCCGACGGCACCAACGCGATCGCGCGCTTCCTCGCCCGGCGCTCGTCGCGCGCCGGCGTGATCACGGTCGTCGGCGGCGGCGACTCGGTCGCCGCGGTCGAGCAGCTCAACCTGACCGCGAAGATGACCCACGTCAGCACCGGCGGCGGGGCGTCGCTCGAGTTCCTGGAGGGCAAGACTCTCCCCGGCGTGGCGGCGCTCCTGCCGCCCGACGCCGAGATCGAACTGAATGGAGGCTCGTCGTGACCGGCCTGATCGAGGACGTCATCGGCCGTGAGGTGCTCGACTCCCGCGGCAACCCGACCGTCGAGGTCGATGTGTTCCTGGCCGATGGCGCCGTCGGCACGGCGATCGTGCCCTCCGGCGCTTCGACGGGCGCGCACGAGGCTGTCGAGCTGCGCGACGGCGACCGCGGCCGCTATGGCGGGAAGGGCGTGCTCACGGCCGTGCGGCACGTCAACGAGACGCTCCGGCCGGAGCTGCTCGGGATCGACGCCGTCGACCAGGTCAGTGTCGACCGCCTGCTGATCGCCCTCGACGGGACCGACAACAAGTCGCGGCTCGGCGCCAATGCGCTGCTCGGGGTCAGCCTGGCCGTCGCGCACGCGGCCGCCGAGTCGATCGGCCTGCCGCTCTATCGCTACCTCGGTGGGGCCGGCGCACGCACGCTGCCGGTGCCGCTGGTCAACATCCTCAACGGCGGCAAGCACGCCGTCGACTCGACCGACTTCCAGGAGTTCATGATCGCCCCGCTCGGCGCGCCGTCGTTCCGCGAAGCGCTGCGCTGGGCCGCTGAGACGTTCCACGCCCTCGGCGCCCTCCTGCACGAGCGCGGGCTGGCAACGACCGTGGGCGACGAGGGCGGGTACGCACCGAGCCTGGGCAGCAACGAGGACGCCATCGCGGCCGTGCTCGAGGCGATCCAGCGGGCGGGGTACACGCCGGGTGAGCAGATCGCGATCGCCCTCGATCCCGCCAGCACCGAGCTGGTCACCGATGGCGGTTACACGCTCGCCCGCGAGGGGCGGTCGCTGACCGGCCCGGAGATGGTGGACTTCTGGGCCGACTGGGTCGAGCGCTATCCGATCGCAAGCCTCGAGGACGGTCTCGGCGAGGACGACTGGGATGGATGGACCCAGCTCACCGCCCGGGTCGGGGATCGCGTGCAGCTCGTCGGTGACGACCTGCTGGTCACGAACACCGAGCGCCTGGCGCGGGCGATCCGGGAGCGGGCGGCCAACAGCATCCTCGTCAAGCTCAACCAGATCGGCACGCTGACCGAAACGATCGAGGCGGTTGAGATGGCCCAGCGCGCCGGATGGACGGCCGTGATCAGCCACCGCTCGGGCGAGACCGAGGACACGACGATCGCCGACCTGGTCGTGGCGCTCAACGCGGGGCAGATCAAGACCGGGTCGATGAGCCGCTCCGAGCGGATTGCGAAGTACAACCGCCTCCTTCGGATCGAGGAGGAGCTGGCCGATGCGGCCGTGTACGCGGGAGCCGAGGCCTTCGTCGCGCGGAGAGGCTAGGTCTCGTCGCTCTCGTCGGTCGACTTGGCGCGGCGGCGCGCGGCTGCCGATTCGCGGCTGGCCCGGGTGACGGCCACCTTGGCCTTGCCGGCGGCGGTGCGCGGCCGATCGGCGGCCTTGCCGGCGGCGGCCTTCGAGGCCTTCGCGGCGGCGACCTTCTTGCGCTGCGCCGTCTTGCTGGCGGTCGTGCGCTTCTTGGCCGATGCGACCGTCGCCGCCTGATCGTCGAGCAGGTGGGCGGCGTTGACCTTGGCCATCAGGCGGCTCTTGCGGCGCGCGGCGTTGTTGGGATGGATCACCCCGCGCTCGGCCGCGCGGTCCAGCGCGCTGATGGCGGCGGTGACCGCCTCCGGGCCATTGCCATCCGAGCGACCCTGCGCGATGTCGTTGGCGTCCTGCACCAGGGTCTTGGTCTGGCTGCGCATGTGGCGATTCACCGTGCGACGGCGGAGCGACTGTCGGGCGCGCTTCAGGGCGGAGGGCGTGCGTGCGCCCTTCCAGGTTCTGGCCGTTCTTGCCACGTGGAATCCTCAGCGAGTCGTTCGTTGCGGCACGCGCGACCGTAGTCCGGGACGCGCTGTGCGGAGGCGGGAGTATAGCAGCGGCTCGCCGAGTGGGCCACTCGACAGACAGGAGCGCGGGGGCGACAATCAGGCTTCGTCGGCGACCGATGCACGGCCGTGCGTCAGCGCCGACGACTGCAAGGAGCCCGACCTTCACGCGCAACGCCACAGGGCCGCCGCGCGTCTTCCCCCTCACAGATGACCACAGAGACCCTCGCGCGCAACCTGGCGCGTCCCCTCGGCCACGTTCCCGCTCCGCGCATCATGCTCGTCGCGTTCGTCGCGACGCTCATCGTCGGGTTCGCCGCCCTGGGCGCGGCTTCGCTGGCCGTCGCGGCGACGACCGGGTCGCGCGTCATGCCGGGAGTCAGCGTCGGGTCGGTCAGCCTGGCCGGCCTGGATCGGGCCGCCGCCGAGGCGCGCCTGGCGGCCGAGCTGCCATCGGTCTCGTCCGGCCGGGCCCTGGTGACCGTCGCCGGCGAGGAGTTCACCATCGCCTACGCCGACCTGGGGCGGCACTACGACACCGAGGCGATGCTCGACAGCGCGGTCGCGGTCGGCCGCGCCGGCAACCCGCTGAGCGACGCAGTCGATCGGCTTCGCGCGCCGATCCACGCCACCGCCCTGCCGGTCGTGGTCCAGCCCTTCGAGGATGACCTCCTGGCCGCGGAGGCGCGACGCATCGCGCAGGCCATGACCCGAAGTCCGCTCGAGGCGGCGGTGCTCCGCGACGGCACCCAGCTGACGCTCCGCCCGTCGCGCGACGGGCAGCTGCTCGAGCCGGCAACGGTGGAGGCCGCGCTGCGCGCCGCCCTCGACACCACCGCTCCGGATGACGTGCGCGTCGACCTGGCCGTGACCCGCACGTACCCGGTGGTCGACACGGCCACCGCCGCGCAGGCGGCTGCGGCGGGGCAGGCGATGATGCGTGACCTCGTGCTCGCCATTCCGGAGGCCGCCGATGACGAGGCGAGCCCGAGGCTGAACGCGGAGCAGATCGCGTCGTGGCTGACCTTCGGCCCGGAAGGTGCCAATCGCTATGCGGCGCGCATCGACCGCGGCGCGATGACGGCGGCCGTCGAGGCCGTGGCGGCCGAGGTCGACCGCGATCCGGTCGACGCCCGCATCACCGTCGCCGCCGGTGCTGGGCTCGGCGGCATCGTCGCAGGCGTCGTGGGCCGAGAGGTGAGGGTCGAGGAGACCGTGAGCGCGGTCACCGACGCGCTGACCGCGCGAGGCGCCCGCGACCCGGTCGGATCGCTGCCCATGCCGGTCACGCTGACAGACCCGTCCCTGACGACCTCGGAGGCGCAGGAGGTCCTGCCCCAGATGCAGCTCGTCTCGAGCTGGACCACGAACTACGTGCCGGGCGACGGCAACGGCTTCGGCAACAACATCAGCATCGGCGCATGGGACCTGGACGGGTACAACATCGCGCCAGGCGAGTGGTTCAGCTTCTGGAGCGGGATCGGTCCGGTCACGCTCGACCGCGGTTACCGCTATGGCGGGGCGATCATCAACGGGCGCAGCGTGCCCAACGGGGCGTTGGCCGGGGGCATCTGCTCGACGTCGACAACCCTCTTCAACGCGGCCATGCGCTTCGGCCTCGAGATCGGGGAGCGCGAGAACCACTACTACTACATCAACCGCTATCCGACGGGCCTGGACGCCACGGTCGCCATCGTCAACAGCGACGTCACAGACATGACCTTCCGCAACGACACCGACAACCCGATCGTGATCCGCGGCTTCGGCACGCCGGGCCAGGTGACCTTCCAGCTGTGGAGCGTTCCAAACGGCCGCAACGTCGTTCTCGGAGCGCCCGTCATCAGCAACCAGCGCGCCGCGCGGGACACGACGCAGGTCGTGGCGTCCATGGCGCCGGGCTCGGCCCAGCGCGTCGAGTTCCCGCACGACGGGTTCGACGCATCCGTCACCCGGACCGTGTACGGCCCCGACGGCGGCGTCGTGCACCAGAACACCTGGTTCAGCGACTACCGCGCCGTCAACGGCATCACGCTCGTCGGGCCACCCGCCGCAGCTACCGTCCGACGAGGAGCCGCCCGACGACGAGGCCTAGGCCCTCGCGCCACGGGCATCCGTCACGCCTCGGCGGCCGGCCGGTCGCCTGATTCGGGCTCCGCTAGACTCCGCCGGAATGATCCCCCCGGAGCGCATCCGCAACTTCAGCATCGTGGCGCACATCGACCACGGCAAGTCGACGCTCGCCGATCGGCTGCTCGAGGCGACGCACACGATCGACCGGCGCCAGATGACGTCCCAGGTGCTCGACTCGATGGATCTCGAGCGCGAGAAGGGGATCACGATCAAGGCACGGGCCGTGCGTCTCGTCTACGACGCCGCCGACGGGGAGCGCTACGCGCTCAACCTCATCGACACGCCCGGCCACGTCGACTTCACGTACGAGGTGAGCCGATCGCTCCAGGCCTGCGAGGGGGCGATCCTGGTCGTCGATGCGACACAGGGCATCGAGGCCCAGACGCTCGCCAACGTGCACCTCGCCCTGGCGCAGCAGCTCACGATCATCCCGGTCATCAACAAGGTGGACCTGCCCAGCGCCGATCCCGAGATGGTGATGGACGAGCTGGAGGAGACGCTCGCCATCCCGCGCGAGGAGGTCCTCCTGGCCAGCGCCAAGGAGGGGACCGGCGTGGCGGAGATCCTCGAGGCCATCGTCGCGCGCGTCCCGCCGCCGCGAGCCGACACGCGCGCGCCGGTCCGGGCGCTCGTCTTCGACAGCCACTACGACCCGTACAAGGGCGTGGTCGCGTACGTGCGCATGGCCGGCGGAACGCTTCGCGATCACGAGCGGATCAGCTTCATGGCCACCGGGGCGACGTCGGAGATCGCCGAGCTCGGCTACTTCCGGCCGCACGCGGTGCCGACGAACGCCCTGGTCGCGGGCGAGGTCGGTTACGTGGCGACCGGGCTCAAGAGCATCCGTGAGGCGCAGGTCGGCGACACGCTCACGACGGTGGACCGGCCGGCCGACGCGCCGCTGCCGGGCTATCACGAGCCGCTGCCGCTCGTCTTCGCCGGCATCTACCCGCTCCGCGGCGACGACTACCCCGAGCTGCGCGAGGCGCTCGACAAGCTTCACCTCAACGACGCCGGGTTCGCCTACGAGCCCGAGTCGTCGGCGGCCCTCGGCTTCGGCTTTCGCTGCGGGTTCCTCGGCCTGCTCCACATGGAGATCGTCCAGGAGCGGCTGGAGCGCGAGTTCGACCTCGACCTCATCGCCTCGGCGCCGAGCGTCGAGTATCGCGTGAAGCTCCACCATCGGGCCGACGAGCTCGTCGTGGACAACCCGGCTCAGATGCCGGGGCCCGGGGACATCGAGGCGATCAGCGAGCCATGGGTCGCGGCCCAGGTCATCACGCCGACCGATCACATCGGAGCGCTCATGGAGCTCGCCACCGCGCGCCGCGGCGAGTTCGTGAACATGGAGTACCTCGACCCGCGCCGGGTCAACCTGCACTTCGAGATGCCGCTCGGCGAGCTGATCATCGACTTCTACGACCAGCTCAAGAGCCGGTCGAGCGGCTATGCCAGCCTCGACTACGCCTTCATCGGCTACCGGCCGGGCGACCTCGTCAAGCTCGACGTGCTCGTCGGGGGCGAGCCCGTCGACGCGCTCAGCCTCATCGTGCATCGGTCGAACTCGTATCGTGCCGGCAAGGCGCTGGTGGAGAAGCTCAAGGACCTCATCCCGCGCCAGATGTTCGAAGTGCCGGTCCAGGCCGCCATCGGCTCGCATATCATCAGCCGCGAGACCATCCGCGCCATGCGCAAGAACGTGCTGGCCAAGTGCTACGGCGGCGACGTGACGCGCAAGCGCAAGCTGCTCGAGAAGCAGAAGGAAGGGAAGCAGCGCATGAAGCGGATCGGTTCGGTCGAGATCCCGCAGGAGGCGTTCCTGGCGGTGCTCCGCATGAACGAGGAGGCGCCTTCCCGTTGAGTATATACGTATATACTCCCGCGCCGGCTGGGCGCCGATGACCTTCTTCGAATCGTTGCGCCTGGCCATCGCCCTCGGCCTGACGATCTTCCTCGTCCTGCTCCGGTTCGACTCGGATCGCATCATCCGGTCGGACTACTTCCGCTACCGCACGCCGTGGATGGGCCCGGTCAGCTACCACGTGCTCGTCATCGGCTTCGCGCTGGGCATCGCCCTGATCCTCCCGGATGGGCGCGAGCAGCTCTTCCTGACCGGTGGCGATCCGGAAACCGTGCTGCCGATCATGCTGGCCTTCGTCGCCATCGGAGTGCTCAACGGTCTGGCGCTCGCCTTCCTGCGCTACGGCGGCATCCTGCCGCTGCCGATCGAGCTGCTGCCATCGCGCACCCTCGGGGCGGCGGCCAACGCACTGAGCGAGGAGCTCCAGTTCCGTTCGATCGTGCTGGGCATGCTGCTCTTTTCCGGCTTCTTTTCGCCCGGATGGGCCATCGCGATCCAGGCCGCTCTGTACGGCCTGGTACAGAGGCGACTCTGGTACGAGCGCGACTGGTATTTCCTCGCTGGATCAGTGCTGCTCGGGTGGGCTGCCGGCGTCGCGACCTTCGAGACGGGTTCGGTCATCCCGGCAATCGTCGGCCACTTCGCCGTCACGATGGCGATCTTCGCTTTCGCCGGAGGGCGCCTGCGCCAGCGGCCGATCTGAGGCCGAAGGGGGCCGATCAACCGGCACCCGGTTCGGCGGCCGGTACGCTGCTGCGATTGCTTGACGCGGTCCGGCTGCGCCTCGCATCCTTCTCGGCATGCCGATCGATCGCTCGTTCGTCGAGCAGAATGCGCGCGAGCGCGACCGACTCCGCTCTCTGGTCATGCGCCTGACCGACGAGGAGCTCGACGCTCCGGTCAACGAGCACTGGACGGTGGCGGGCGTCCTGGGCCATGTCGCCTTCTGGGATGGGCGCGCCCTCTTTCTGGCTGGCAAGCTGGTTGACGGTGTGCCTTTCACCGCATCCGATGAGGAACCTGAGGACGTGGATTGGATCAACGACGCCAACCGTCCCCTCATCCATGCCATACCGCCGCGTGACCTGGCAGACCTGGCCTTGCGCGTCGCCGAAGAGACCGATGCGGCTGTCGCGTCGCTGCCACCTGATCTGGCTGCACGAACCTATCCGGCCGATCCAGCCAGCCCGGTCAACGCGGTGCGAGCAGGCCACCGGGCAGAGCATCTGGACGAGATCGAGGCGGCGCTGGCCGCGCGGGGCGTGGGAGAAACCTGACACTGGCGCAACCGCCGTTGGAAGCCCGCCGGATAGAGCTGCGACGCTGCGCCCCGTCAGGGGCCTTGCCGGCGCGAGAGTTGAGGCCAGACGGTCGTAGACTCCGACGATGGAGCCGGGGTCACATCACCTCTACGTCCACGTGCCGTTCTGCCGGCTCGTGTGCGCCTACTGCGACTTCGTCACGGTCGCCGGTCGCGCCGACGACATCGGGCGCTACGCCGATGCGCTCGTCGCAGAGCTCGACCTGCGTCCGGCGGCCGGTCACCTGCGCACGATCTACTTCGGTGGCGGTACGCCGTCGCTCCTGCCGGCCGACCGGGTCGGTGCGCTGATCGATGCCGCCATCGCGCGCTGGCCGAGCGTCGCGCTCGAGGAGGTGACCCTCGAGGCGAACCCGAGCGCACGGGAGGCGCCGGACTGGGCGGGGCTCAGGGCTGCGGGCGTCGACCGCCTCAGCCTCGGGGTGCAGTCGCTGCGCGATGCCGACCTGGCGGCACTTGCCCGCGGCCACACCGGTCGCGAGGCGCGCGACGCGTGTGCGGCGGCGCGCGGGGCGGGATTCGAGAACGTCAGCTTTGACCTCATCTACGGCATCCCGGGACAGACGCTCGAGGATTGGCGCGCCGGACTGGCCGAGGCGATCGCTCTCGAGCCCGACCACGTCAGCTGCTACGCCCTGCAGCTGGCGCTCGAGCCGGACGAGTGGGCAGCCCCGCCGCGGGAAGGCGCCCTTCGCTGGCGGCGCCGGATGGCTGCGCGCCAGGACGACGGGCTCGCCGCCGCGCAGTACCGGTTGGCCGAGGCCGACCTCGCCGATGCCGGCTTCATCCATTACGAGCTCAGCTCGTGGGCCCGGCCCGGACGCGAGTCGAGGCACAACGCAGCGTATTGGGCGCGACGCCCCTACACCGGGATCGGGGTCGGCGCGCACTCGTTCGACGGCGAAGCCACGCGCTCATGGCACGCTCGCGAGCTCGAGCCGTACCTCGCCGCCATCGAGGCAGGAGACCTTCCTCCAGGTGCGGGCGAGTCGCTGGACGAGCCGGCCCGGGCGTTCGAGGCGATCGCGCTGGGCCTGCGACGGCTCGCCGGAGTCGACCGCGCGGCCTTCGGCGCGGAGTTCGGGCAGGACCCGATCGAGCGTTTCGGCGACCGTGACGAGCTCGACGGCGCCACCGACCTGCTCGAGTGGGACGACCACTCACTGCGCCTGACTCCGAGGGGCCGGCTGTACGCGTCGGAGGCACTGCTCGCCTTTCTCCCCGAGCCGGTTGTCACCGACGCGCGGCCGCTCGCGCGCTGAATGCTCTTCCCGCCCGCGATCCTCGAGGGCATTCGCGAAGGCACCGTGACCGTCGCCTTCCGGCGCTGGGACGCGCCGCGGGTTCGACGCGGCGGCCGCCAGCGCACCGCGGTCGGGGTCATCGCCTTCGACACCGTCGACGCGGTCGAGCGCTCGACCCTCACGCCCGAGGATGCGCGGGCCGCCGGATTCGCCGGCATCGACGAGCTGCTTTCGTTCGTCGACAGGCGCGCCAGCGGCACGATCTTCCGCATCGGCCTCAGGCTCGTCGGACCCGACCCGCGGATCGCCCTCCGCGAGTCACTTCCGGATCACGTCGAGCTGCGCGCCATCGGACAGCGCCTCGACCGACTCGACCGCGCGAGCCGGCACGGCGCCTGGACCGTGGCGGTCCTTCGAGCCATCGAGGCGGAGCCGGGAGTCCGGGCGGCGGATCTGGCGGCGGCATTCGAGCGACCACGGCTCGCCTTCAAGGCCGATGTCCGGAAGCTCAAGGAGCTCGGGCTGACCGAGAGCCTTCCCCGCGGCTATCGCCTCTCCGCACGCGGCGCCGAGGTGCTCGGTTGGCTCGCCCGAGACCGTCGCCCGCGTTGACACGGCGTCGACGGCGGCGGTACGATGCCGCAAACACCAACTTTGGCACTCTCACCTTGAGAGTGCCAATCCAGCACCGGAGGCGGCATGAAGGGCGAGAGCCAGCGTGCGCGTGAACGCGATCAGGTGCCGATCCGACCGCCCGTCGAGCTGTCGGACAGGCAACGATCCGTGCTGCGCGCCGTCGTCGAGGACTACGTGCTGACGGCCGTGCCCGTCGGCTCCAAGGCGCTCGTCACCCGCTACAACCTCGGCGTATCGCCGGCGACCGTGCGGAGCGCCATGGCCGAACTCGAATCCCTGGGCCTGCTGTCGCATCCACACACCAGCGCCGGACGCGTCCCCTCCGACCTCGGCTACCGGCTATACGTCGAGGCGCTCATGCGCGAGGCCGAGCTCGACTCGACGGACCAGCTCATGATCCGCCACCAGTTCAGCCAGGTGCAGCTGACGAGCAACGAGTGGCTGCGGCTGGCGGCCAGCATCCTCGCCGGGAGCACGCGCGCCGCATCAGTCGTCACTCCGGCGCGATCGCGGCGCGCCCGGTACGGCCACGTTCAGCTCGTCGCGCTCGCCGACGGGACGCGGCTCGTGGTCCTCGTGCTCGCCGACGGCAACGTCACGCAGCGTCGACTCGATCGCGGCGCGCTGGATCGCGAGATGCCGGACTCCTCGATCGGCCAGGCCGAGCTGGACGTCGCGGCGGCGACGCTCAACTCTGAGCTGGCAGGGCTGACCGCGCCGCAGGTACGGCGCCGCACGCCGAAGCTGCCACCCGTGACCGGGATGATCGCCGAGACCGTTGCCGTTCTGCTCGAAGAGGCCGACTCCGTCGTCGTCGAGGACATCTTCACCGACGGGATCATCAACGTCCTCGAGCAGCCCGAGTTCGCGGAGGGCAGCAAGCTGCGCCCGATCCTCGAGGTCATCCAGCGCTCCGACTTCCTCGAGCAGCTGGTCCCGGTCCTGACTCGCAGCGGTGGCGTGCACGTCATCATCGGCCGCGAGAACACGAACGACGCGATGCACGAGGTGAGCCTCATCTTCGCGCCCTACGGCGCGCCCGACCGGGCACTGGGCTTGCTGGGAGTTCTCGGCCCGACCCGCATGCGCTACCCGCGCGCCATCCCGACCGTCCGCTACCTGTCAACGCTCATGAACGAGCTCATCAACAGCGAGTACGACAAGACCCAATGACCGATCAACCCACGAACGGGGGCGCCAAGCCGCGAGCCAAGACGCGCGGTGAGGAGCGCGCCGACGCGATACCGACACCGACGCGGATCGAGCTCGCCGAGCGTATCGAGGCGCTCGAGCGCGATCTCGCCGAGGCGCGCGCTCAGAGCGAGGAGCACCTCTACAACTGGCAGCGCTCGGCGGCCGACTTCTCGAACTTCAAGCGTCGGACCGATGAGGAGCGGGCCACGATCGGCCAGTTCAGCAACGCGATCCTCATCGGCAAGCTGCTCGGCGTCCTCGACGACTTCGACCGGGCGCTCGAATCGGTCCCTGCCGAGGAGGTCACGAATCCGTGGGTCGAGGGCATGGAGCACGTGGAGCGCAAGCTTCGCGGCGTCCTCGAGTCGGAGGGCGTGACGCCGATCGACGCGGTCGGTCGCCCCTTCGATCCAAACCTTCACGAAGCGGTCGTCCACGAGGACACCGCCGACCATCCCGATAACGAAGTGATCGGCGAGCTGCAGCGCGGCTATCGGCTGCACGACCGGATCCTCCGGCCGAGCCTCGTACGAGTGGCGAACAACCCGAAGGAGCAGTAACGACCAATGGGCAAGATCATCGGCATCGACCTGGGCACCACAAACTCTGTCGTGGCTGTCATGGAGGGCGGCGAGCCCCAGGTCATCACCAACGCGGAGGGCGGCCGCATCACCCCATCGGTCGTCGCCTTCGCGAAGAGCGGGGAGCGGCTGGTCGGCCAGGTCGCCAAGCGACAGGCCATCACCAACCCCGAGAACACGATCTTCAGCATCAAGCGCTTCATGGGTCGCCGATTCGACGATCCCGAGGTCCAGCGCAGCAAGGGGCTGGTCCCCTACGAGGTCACCAAGGACCCCAAGTCGGACGGCATCGTGGTCACGCTGGCCAACGAGAAGCATTTCAGCCCGCCGGAGATCAGCGCCATGATCCTCCAGAAGCTGAAGTCCGATGCCGAGGCCTACCTGGGTGAGAAGGTGACCGAGGCGGTGATCACCGTCCCGGCCTACTTCGACGACACCCAGCGACAGGCGACCAAGGATGCGGGACGCATCGCCGGGCTCGACGTCAAGCGCATCGTCAACGAGCCGACCGCATCGGCCCTGGCGTACGGCCTCGACAAGGAAAAGGACGAGAAGATCGCCGTCTACGACCTCGGTGGCGGCACCTTCGACATCAGCATCCTCGAGCTGAGCGAGGGGGTGTTCGAGGTGCGCTCCACGAACGGGGACACCCACCTCGGCGGCGACGACTTCGACCAGCGGATCATCGACTGGCTCTCGGCCGAGTTCAAGAAGAGCGAGGGCGTGGACCTGTCGAAGGATCGGATCGCGCTCCAGCGGCTCAAGGAGTCTGCCGAGAAGGCGAAGATCGAGCTGTCGAGCACGAGCACCACCGAGATCAACCTGCCCTTCATCAGCGCCGATGCGTCCGGCCCGAAGCACCTCGTCATCAGCCTGACACGAGCCAAGCTCGAGGACCTGGTGGCCGACCTCGTCGACAAGACGGCGGAGCCGGTGAAGAAGGCCCTGGCCGACGCGAACATGAAGCCCGGCGACATCGACGAGGTGATCCTCGTCGGCGGCATGACTCGCATGCCGGCCGTCGTCGAGGCGGTCAAGAAGATGTTCAACGGCAAGGAGCCGCACAAGGGCGTCAACCCCGACGAGGTGGTGGCAGTCGGTGCGGCGATCCAGGCCGGCGTGCTCGGCGGCGAGGTCAAGGACGTCCTGCTCCTCGACGTGACCCCGCTGTCGCTGGGCATCGAGACCATGGGCGGCGTGGCGACGAAGATGATCAACCGCAACACCACCATCCCGACCAGCCACACCCAGATCTTCTCGACGGCGTCGGACAACCAGCCCTCGGTGGACATCGTGGTCCTGCAGGGCGAGCGCGAGATGGCGGCAGACAACAAGAAGCTGGCGACCTTCCGCCTCGACGGCATTCCGCCGGCGCCGCGCGGCATCCCGCAGATCGAGGTGACCTTCGACATCGACGCGAACGGCATCCTCAACGTGGCGGCCAAGGACAAGGCCACGAACAAGGAGCAGAAGGTGACGATCACCGCGTCGTCGATGCTCGCCAAGGATGACGTCGATCGTATGGTCCGCGAGGCGGCCGAGCATGCCGAGGAGGACCGCGCCAAGCGCAGCGTGACCGAGTCACGCAACGAGGCCGATGCCCTCGTCTACCAGGGCGAGCGGGTGCTCAAGGACCTCGACGACAAGCTCTCCGACGAGGAGAAGGCCGAGGTGAACGCCCGGATCGAGGCGGTCCGCGAAGCCCTCAAGGGCGAGGACGCCGGACCGGTCGACTCGACCAAGGGTCAGCTGGCCGAGGTGCTCCAGCGCATCGGCACGAAGGCCTACGAAGCCACGCCCCCCGGCGACGGCAACGGCACCGACGGCGATGCCGGTCCCGACGACGGGGCGCCAGGTGATGGGGCGCCCGGTGAAGGCGAGGCGACCTCCGAGGAGGAGGAAGGCGAGACGATCGAGGGCGAATACAAGGAGGTCTGACCCGTCGCGCCGTTCAGGCGGCGTACTGCTGCGAGGTGCACATCGGGCATCGCTTCGCGGCGAGCGGGATGTCCGAGGTGCACTCGGTGCATGCCTTGGTCTCGACGGCCGCCTCGCCCTTCATGCTCGCCATCGGCTTGACCACGAAGAAGTAGATCGCGAGTGCGACCAGGACGAACGCGATGAGGGCGTTGAGGAACAGCCCGTAGCGGACCGTCGCGTCGCCGACCTGGACGGAGAGCTCGGAGAAGTCGGGGATGCCGAAGATGCCGAGCAGGGGCGTCAGGATGTCGGCCACGAACGAGGTGACGACGGCCCCGAACGCGCCGGCGATGACCACCGCCACGGCAAGATCGACGACGTTGCCGCGCGTGACGAAGTCGCGGAATCCTGTGAACATGGGTCCTCCTGAGGGTGCCTGCATCAGCCGCGCTCGGGATCGCGAGTATAGGCAGGCTGGCGGGCTGGACCCAACGCCGACGGGCGCTACCTATCCGAGTGAAGCGCGGACCTGATTCCTCAGGTCATGCCTTGGCTGGCGCGACCGAGGGCTGCTGCTCCGCGACGGGCTCGTTGGCCTCCGACCGGCGGCCGAAGAACTTCACGATCTCCATGAGCCACAGGATCACCGAGCCGGCCAGGGCGCAGATGATCCACTGGTCGAGGCCGAGGTCGGTGGTCCCCAGGAAGCGGTTGAGCATGTCCAGCTCGCTGGCCAGGATGATCGCCACGAACGAGATGGCGCTCATCTGGAGCAGACGCCCGTTCGCCAGGAGCGCGTGGCTGAAGACCGAGGCGCGGATGTCGTTCGTGGCGAGGCCATAGAACAGGTTCGCGAACGAGAAGGTCGCGAGACCCATGCTGCGCGCGACGTCTTCGCCGTACACCCCGTCGGCCCACTGGATGACCACGAGCGTCGACGCGGCCATGATCAGGCCGAAGATCGCCAGGCGCACGCCCAACGGCAATGGCATGACCTGCTCGTCGGCGCGACGCGGTGGCCGCTTCATGAGGCCCTCGGTGGGCGCGCCCATCCCGAGGCCGACCGACTGGAGGACCTGGGTGGTGAAGTTGACGTACAGCGTCTGCTGCGGGACGAACGGCACGCCGGCGAGGACGTTGAAGACGCCCGCACCCAGGAACGTCAGGATGAGGCCGAACAGGACACCCATCTGATAGCGGATGTACTTCAGCAGATTGTCGTACAGCGCGCGGCCCTTCTCGACGGCCTTCACGATGGTCGCGAAATTGTCATCGGTCAGGATCATGTCCGCGGCCTCCTTGGAGACCTCCGTGCCGGTGATCCCCATCGCCACGCCGATGTCCGCCCGCTTGAGGGCGGGGGCGTCGTTCACACCGTCACCGGTCATGGAGACGATGCGGCCCTTGCGCTTGAGAATGTCGACGAGCCGGACCTTGTGCTCGGGCGTGACCCTCGCGATGACCCCGATGTCGTCGATGCGGCGCAGCGCCTCATCGTCGCTGAAGTCGCCCCACTCAGCCCCGGTGATCGCCTCACCCCGGATGCCGAGGTTCGCGGCAATGGCGGCCGCGGTCACGGCGTGGTCGCCGGTGATCATCCTGACCTGGATGCCGGCCGCGTGCGCCTCGGCAATCGCGACCCTGGCCTCGGGCCGCGGTGGGTCGACGATCCCGGCGAGCGCCAGCAGCGTCAGATTCTCGACGAGCGGGAGGAGGTCGGCGTTCGCGTCGAATGTCGCCGGGTCGAAATCGCGGCGCCCGACCGCCATCACCCGCAGGCCGTGGCTCGCCAGCCGCTCGTTCTCCGAGTTGTACGGATCGGTGAGCGCAGGTAGTGGCACCAGTTGGCCATCGGCGCCGAGCGCGTTCGCGGCTCGAGCCAGCAGCTGATCGGGAGCGCCCTTGACGAACGCGCGGATCACCTCGCGCCCCGACTCGTCCGTGACGCGGTGGAAGGTGGCCATGAACTTGTATGCGGCGTCGAACGGCAGCGTCGCGACGCGCGGAATCTCTTCCCGCGTCCGCGCCGGGTCGATCCCGCCCTTTGCGGCGAGCACGACGAGGGCGCCTTCGGTCGGGTCACCGACGAGCCCGCCGTCGCGGACCTCCGCGTCGGCGCAGAGGGCCATCGGCAGCAGATACGGCGTCAGGTCCTCCGCCGGCTCGCCGTCGACGGTCGTGATCTGTCCAATGGTGGAATAGCCCTCGCCGGAGATCGTGAAGTGGCGTCCGACGAGCGCGAGCTCCACCGCTGTCATCTGGTTGAGCGTCAGCGTTCCGGTCTTGTCCGAGTTGATGGCCGAGGTCGACCCGAGCGTCTCGACCGAACGGAGGCGCTTGACGATGGCCCCGGCCTGGGCAAGCGCCTGCGTGCCGACCGCGAGCAGGGTCGTCACCACGGCCGGCAGGCCGGTGGGTACGGCGGCCACGGCGAACGCCACCGCCGACACGAACAGGATGTCGATGGGGTGGTTGTAGACGAAGTAGCCGAGGGCGATGGAGGCGACGAGCGCGATGCCGGCGATGACGATGATCTGGCTGGTCAGCGTATCGAGCTGCCGCGTGAGCGGAGTCTTCTCGAGGCCCGTCGTCTGGAGCATGCCCGAGATGTGCCCGACCTCCGTGTTCATACCGGTGTCGGTCACCAGGATCTCGCCGGCCCCACGGGTGGCGCTGGTGTTCATGAAGGCCATGTCGACCCGATCGCCGAGCGGCGTGTCAACCGCCGGGACTGGATCGACCTCCTTCGGTACCGGCGCGCTCTCGCCGGTCAGAGCCGACTCGTCGATCTCCAGGGTCGCCGCCTTGATGATGCGCCCGTCGGCCGGGATCCGGTCCCCAGCCTCCACGAGGACGATGTCCCCGGGGACGAGCTCCTCGGCTGGGATCTGGAGCAGCTGACCGTCGCGGCGCACCCTGGTCTGGACGATCATCATCTTTTGGAGCGCGGCGACGCTGGACTCCGCCTTGCCCTCCTGGTTGAGCGCCATCACCGCGTTCAGCACGGTGAGCCCGAACAGGAGGAGTGCGGTCGACCGCTCGCCGACGACAACGAGGCTGATCACGGCCGCCACGACGAGGACGATCTGCATCGGGTCGGTGTACTGGCGGAGGAACTTGGTCCAGCCCGACTCCTTCGTCGGCTCGGCGAACTTGTTCGGTCCGAACTTCGTCCGGCGCGACTCGACCTCCGACGCGCTCAGCCCGGGAGCCGGGTCGACGCCCTGGCCCGCGATCGCATCGGCCACCGAGAGCGTGTGCCATGCGGTCTGCGGCGCACCCTGCCCCGCGGTCGATTCGGTCGTCATTGCCTGCTCCTTGCGATGCACGTGGGTGTTGGAGTCACTGGAACGCCACGCCGGCTGACAGCACCACCACCGAGAGCACGGCCAGCAGCAGAAGCACGGGCCACACGAACCGCAGCCAGGTGCCGTATCCGACGCGCGCGATGGCGAGGCCGCCCATGACAACGGCCGAGGTCGGGGTGACGAGATTGAGCAGCCCATTCGCCGATTGATAGGCGGTCACGACCAGCTGGGCGGGGACGTCCGCGAAGCTCGCCAGCGGCGCCATGATCGGCATCGCCACGGTAGCGAGCCCGGACGACGACGGGATGAGGAACGACAGGGGCAGGAAGAGGGCGTACATCAGGTTGATGAAGAGCACGCCGCCGAGATCGCTCACCGCCACCTCGGCCCAGTTCAGAACGGTGTCGGTGATCATCCCGTTGTTCATGATCACCGTGATGCCGCGCGCGATCCCGATGATGAGCGCGACGCCCAGCAGGTCGCGCGCGCCGTCGATGAAGGTCGAGGTCAGATCGGCCTCGCCCATGCGGCCCACGATCCCGATCAGGATCGAGAAGAACAGGAACGAGGCGGTCATCTCCGGGAACCACCACCACAGGGTCGGCAGGCCGATGCCGAGGTCCTCCCAGGGGATGACCCCGTAGATCATCACCGCGAAGGCGGCAAAGAAGAGGCCGAGAACCACCTTCTGGCGACCGGTCAGGTCGGTTGATTCGGCTGCCGGATCGGTGCCGGCCAGGAAGCGCGTCTCGTTCTCCGCCTTCATCGAGTAGACGAGCGAGGCGCTGGGGTCCTCCTTGACCTTGGCCGCGTAGCGCATCACGAAGAAGATGCCGATCGCCGTGCCGACGATCAGGATGACGAGGCGCCCGAGGATCCCCTCGTTGATCGAGGTTCCGGCGAAGCCGGACGCGATCCCGGTCGCGAACGGGTTGATCGTCGAGCCGAGGACGCCTATGCCGCAGCCGAGGAGGAGGATCGACGCACCGACGAGCGCGTCATACCCGGCGGCGATCATCACGGTGATGATCAGCACGTAGAAGGCGAGGCTCTCCTCGGCCATCCCGAACGTCGTGCCGCCGAGCGCGAAGATCACCATCAGGATCGGGATGAGCAGGCGCTCGCGTCCGCGCAGACGCGAGACGACCCTCGTGATGCCTCCCTGGATTGCCCCTGTCTTCATGGTGATGCCGAGGAACCCGCCGATGACGAGGATGAACAGGGCGACGTCGATGGCGCCGAACAGCTCGCCGCTGTTCCACACGCTGATCGTGCCCTCCTCGTCCTCGATGCCGTACAGGCCGTTGATCGGCGCCAGCAGCGAGTCGATCACGATCCGCTGCGGGTTCGGATCCACCTCGGAGTACGTTCCCGGGACCGGCTGGCCGTTCTCGTCGAGCTCGTACGCGCCGGCCGGGATGATCCAGGTGGCGAGCGCGGTCAGGACGATGAGAGCGAAGAGGATCGTGTACGCCGAGGGGAGGGAGAACCCCCGCCCCTTCTCCGAGGATTCCGGCGCTGGGGCCGATGCGGGCTGGGCGGTCATCACAGGCCTCCTTCGGCTGGCTGCGGCGAGGGGTCGTCGACCGTTGGGGACGCCTGGTCGGGCGGCGAGACGTGCTCGATGCTGAATCCGGTGAAGCCGTAGATGAGCGAGATCAGCGGGCTCAGCAGGTTGAAGAAGGCGAAGGGCAGGTAGGCGACGGTGGCGACGCCGAGCACGCCCGCCATGTACGCGCCGCAGCTGTTCCATGGCACCAGCGGCGACGTTACCGTGCCGGCATCCTCGACCGTGCGCGACAGCATCCGCGGCGCGATCCCGCGCTTGGCGAACTCGGCGCGATAGACCCGGCTCGGCATCACGATGGCGACGTACTGGTCGCCAGCGATGATGTTCAGGCCGATTGCCGTCCCGATCACCGCGGCGATGAGCCGGCCTGTGGAGCGCGCCGCCGACAGGACGGGGCGGATGAGTCGGTCGAGGAACCCGGCATGCTCCATGACGGCGGCGAACGACAGAGCGCCGAGAACGAGCCAGATCGTGTTGAGCATCGACGCCATACCGCCACGTGAGAAGAGCGAGTCGATCGTCTCGTTGCCGGTGTTCGACACGAACCCGGTGGCCAGGGCCGAGTAAATCGCGATCAGTGCCGTCTGGACCGGCCCGGCAGCCTCGTCACCGACGAATGCGGCCACGGCCTCCGGCTGTGTGAACACCGCCAGTACCGCCGCGAAGATCGCGCTGCCGAAGATCGCCAGGAATGGGGGCGTGCGGCGGATCGAAAACGCGACGAGCAGGACCAGCGGCACGAGGTTGAGCGGAGAGATCGAGAACTCCCCGGCCAGGATCGCCTGTGCGTCGCTCGGGTCGAACGCCGTGGCCGGTGGAGGTGCCATCAGCCCGATGAGCGCGAAGCCGAGGATCGAGAGCACGATGGCCGGCCCTGACGTCCACAGCATCGCGCCGATGTGCTCCTGGGTCGTCACACCGCCGACCATCGAAGGCACGAGAACGGTCGTCTCCGAGATCGGCGTCATCTTGTCGCCGAAGTAGGCGCCAGAGATGACCGCGCCGGCCGCGATCACCGGGTCCGCGCCGAGAATCGGCGCCAACGCCACGAATGCCACGCCCAGCGTGGCAGCCGTGGTCCACGAGCTGCCGATGGCCAGGCCGACCAGCCCGCACACGATCGCGGTCGCCGCGTAGAACCACGTCGCGCTGAGCAGCCCGATGCCGTAGTACACGACCGTGGGGATCGTTCCCGCCATGTTCCACGCGCCGATCAGCGACCCGACCGCCAGGAGGATGAAGACCGCGGACAGAGCGGAGGAGATGCCTCCGACCACCGCCTCCCGCACCCGGACCACGGTGTGTCCGTTCTTGAGCGCGACGAAACCGGCGATCATCGTGCTCGTGAGGAGCGCGACCTGGAGCGGCCCGCCCGTGGCATCTGTCCCGAACAGCCAGATCGTGAGGCCGATCAGGCCGACCAGCGCGACGACGGGGATGAGGGCGTCGAGCAGCGACGGCTCGCGGACCTGTGACGCCTCCTCGTCGACGACCGGACTCTGCTCGGTCATCTGGTCGTCATGCGTCCACGAGGATGGTGGCGATCGTCGGCGGCGTCGCGGAACGCTCCTGGTCCTCCGGCCCACGTGCGAAGAGCACGAGGACCACGATTGCCGCCACGATGATTGCGGCGATCACCCA
Organism: uncultured Chloroflexia bacterium; assembly: GCA_963828485.1. Lineage (GTDB taxonomy): Bacteria > Chloroflexota > Limnocylindria > QHBO01 > QHBO01 > JACDBZ01. Next base: position 20,641 of record CAWHEV010000009.1, on the reverse strand, counting down.
CGCCGATATGCCGTCGCCGTTCGCCGCCGGAGTCTCGTCGTTCATGGCCCGTCCCTCACAGTGGATCGCGGGCGATGGGGCACGTCATGCAGTGTCCGCCGCCGCGTCCCTTGCCCAGCTCGAAGCCGGCGATCTCGACCACCTCGACGCCGGCCTCGCGCATCTTCGAGATCGTGAACGTGTTGCGCTCGTAGGCGACCACGACCCCCGGCTCGAGGGCGACGACGTTGTTGCCGTCGTCCCATTGCTCTCGCTCCTGCTGGTAGCGATCGCCGCCGGTCTCCACGACGTGGAGCTTCGGGATGCCGAGCGCATCCTCGATGGCTGAGACGAGGTTCTTGTCCTCACGCACGTCGAGCGTCCCAGGCTTGGATCCAGGCCGAAGGCTTACGGCTCGGATCCCCTCGACGACCTTTGGATAGGCCGTCGCCTTGTCGCGGTCGAGCATCGTGAAGACGGTGTCGAGATGCATGTGCGCCCGGTCCTTCGTCATCACCGCGGCGATGACGCGATCGGCGGCGCCGTTGGCGAAGAGGGCCCGCGCGATCTGCTCGATCATCCGGGCCTGGGTCCGCTCGCTGAGGCCGATCGCGACTGCGCCATTGCCGATGATCTCGACGTCCCCGCCCTCGAGGGAGGCGAGCCCGAAGTCCTCGATGTTGAAGCGGTCGTCGTCGCCCATCGGCGGATACCAGTACTCGAAGCCGCCACCGGCGAACATGGGATGGGCGCGGTAGATGACGGCCATGTTGTAGGCCTCGCGCCGCCGGGCCGGCCAGTACATCGGGTTGATGGAGACGCCGCCGTAGATCCAGCACGACGAGTCGCGCGTGAACAGCGAGTTCGGCAGCGGCGGCAGGACGAAGGTCGAGAAGTCGTCGACGGCCGCCGCGATGAGCGAGGTTCCCTTCGCCGCACCGACGTCGAGGCCGGACTCCTCGATGGTCAGCCCGCCGATGAGGTGGCGCGCCAGGACGTCGGGCGCCATGGCCTGGAGGACGGCGCCGACCTCGTCGACCAGCCCGATGCCGACGGTGTACTCGTTCGCCACCCGCTCGATGATGCGCCGGCGTGCCTCGTCACTCGCCGCCAGCGCCTCGCCGAGCAGGTCCTGGACGTAGAACACCTCGACGTCGCGCTCGCGCATGCGAGCCACGAACTGGTCGTGCTCCCACTGCGCGCGCTCGACCCAGAGCACGTCGTCGAAGAGGAGCTCGTCGTGGGTCCCGGGAGTCAGGCGCTGCAGGCTCAGCTCGGGCCGATGCACGATGACCTGGCGCAGCTTGCCGACCTCGGAGTGGACACCGAACCCGCTCATCGTTCCTTCACTCCTTCACTTGTCCGACACGACGTTCGTGCCGGCGGTTCCATCCACCATGGCATCGAGGTTCTCGAGCGACCCGATCACGGCCCGCTTCCCGGTGGCATCCACGAACTCGGCCGCGGCGTCGACCTTTGGACCCATGGAGCCGGCGGGGAACGGGATCGCTCGCAGCTCGTCGGTCGTGACCCGGTCGAGACGCTTCTGGCTGGGCGTGCCCCAATCCACGTACACGCCGTCGACATCGGTGGCCATGACGAACACGTCGGCATCCAGCTCGCGGGACAGCAGGCTGGTGGCGAGGTCCTTGTCGATCACGGCCTCGACGCCGACCAGGCGCCGGTCCTCACCGGCGGCATACATCGTCGGGATGCCGCCGCCGCCGGCGCAGATGACGACGACGCCCTTTTCGATCAGCCACTTCATCGGGCGGATCTCGAAGATCTGCTTCGGCCTGGGGGATGGGACGACGCGCCGCCAGTGATCGCCGTCGGCCTTGACGACCCAGCCCTTCTCGGCGGCGAGCGCATCGGCCTCGTCCTTGGGGTAGATCGGACCAACGAACTTGGTGGGGTTGGTGAACGCCTGATCGTCGGGGTCGACCTCGACCATCGTCAGGATCGTCGCCAGCGGCACCTCGAAGGGGAGGAGGTTCCCGAGCTCCTGCTCCACCATGTAGCCGATCATCCCCTGCGTCTCGGCACCGAGGATGTCGAACGGGTAGGCCTCGACCTCTTCGTACGCGGCGGCCTCGAGCGCCAGGAGTCCGACCTGCGGGCCGTTGCCGTGCGAGATCACGAGCTGGTGATTCGCGGCAATGCGGGCAAGGCGCTCCGCGGCGACCCGGACGTTGGCCCGCTGGGCGTCGGCGGTCATCGGCTCACCGCGCTTGAGCAGCGCATTGCCCCCAAGGGCGACGACGACCTTCATGATTCCCTCCGCTCGGTCGTGTCAGTCGCCGACGGTGGCGACCATCACCGCCTTGATCGTGTGCATGCGGTTCTCGGCCTGGTCCCAGACGATGGCGCGCTCGGACTCGAACACGTCGTTCGTGACCTCCATGCCGTCGAGCCCGAACCGTTCGAACATCTCCTCGCCGACCTTCGTGTGGCGATCGTGGAATGCCGGCAGGCAGTGCATGAACTTCACGGCCGGGTTGCCGGTGAGCTTAATGAGCTCCGCATTGATCTGGTACGGCTTGAGAAGCTTTACGCGCTCGTCCCAGACCGACTTGTCCTCGCCCATCGAGACCCATACGTCGGTGTAGAGGAAATCGGCGCCCTTCACGGCCTTGGCCGGGTCGTCGCTGAGGGTGATGCGGGCGCCGGTGTCCTTGGCGATGGCCTTGCACGTGGCGACCAGCTCCTTGTCCGGCCACAGGTCCTTCGGGCCGCACAGCCGGACATCCATGCCCATCTTCGCGCCGCCGACCAGGAGGGAGTCGCCCATGTTGTTGCGCGCGTCGCCGAGGTAGCAGTACGAGATGTCGCGGAGCGGCTTGTCGCTGAACTCCGTCATGGTCAGGAAGTCGGCCAGGATCTGGGTCGGGTGGAACTCGTCGGTAAGGCCGTTCCAGACCGGGACCCCGGCGAACTGAGCCAGCTCCTCCACGATCTCCTGCCCGAACCCGCGATACTCGATGCCGTCGTAGATGCGGCCGAGCACCCGCGCGGTGTCCTTCATCGACTCCTTGTGGCCGATCTGCGAGCCCTCGGGTCCGAGATACGTGACGTGGGCCCCCTGATCGTACGCGGCGACCTCGAACGAGACGCGCGTCCGCGTCGATGTCTTCTCGAAGATGACGGCAATGTTCTTCCCGCGCATGTGCTGCTGCTCATACCCGCCGTACTTCGCTCGCTTGAGGTCCCTTGCCAGGTCCAGCAGGAACCGGATCTCCCTCGGCGTGAAGTCCAGCAGCTTGACGAAGCTGCGATCGCGCAGGTTGTAGCCCATCGATGCGTCGCCCCTCACGATGCGTGCAGCGGCTTCGACCCCCTCCGGATCGTGCTCTGCCGCCGTCCACCATACGATGTTGCCGACGGATTCAGATGCCTCAGGCCGCCAGCCGGCAAACGCTCGATGCAGGTCCGAGACTCCCGGACCGCGCAGGCACCACGAGGCTCGCCCCGAGGCCCCGGTGGCCTCTATGCTCAGGCGGATGCGCCTCGCAACATGGAACGTGAACTCGCTCAAGGCCCGCCTGGATCGGGTGCTGGCGTGGACGGAGCGCCACCAGCCCGATGTGCTGTGCATGCAGGAGACGAAGCTTTCCGACGCCCAGGCGCCCCTATTGGATTTCTCGGCTCTCGGCTACGAGCTCGTCCACCATGGCCCCGGCCGCTGGAACGGCGTCGCGATCGCCTCGCGCATCGGGATCGACGACGTGATGGCCGGCATGCCGACCCGCGACGGCTGGACCGACGATGGCGGCCGCTTCCTGGGGGCGACGTGCGGGCCTATCCGCGTCGTCACCGTCTACGTGCCCAACGGCAGGGTGGTCGGCTCGGAGTCGTACCTCGAGAAGCTCGAGTGGCTCGCGCGCCTGTCGGCGTGGTTGAACGACACCGATCCGGCGACCGAGTTGGCGGTCTGCGGCGACTACAACGTGGCTCCCACCGACCTCGACGTCTGGGACCCGCTGGCCGTGCACGGCGGGACCCACGTCTCGCCCCGAGAACGCGCGGCGGTAGAGAAGCTGCGCGAGTGGGGCATGGTCGACATCGTGCGCCAGTTCAACCCCGACGAGGGCTACTTCACGTGGTGGGATTACCGCGCCGGCCACTTCCACAAGAACTTCGGCATGCGCATCGACCACGTGTACGTCTCACCGCCGCTCGCCGCCCGAGCCACCGCGGCCGAGCGGGACCGCGACGCGCGGAAGCCGTCGACCTACCCGGGCATCCCGTCCGACCACGCGCCGCTCATCGTCGACTTCGCGGATTGACCGATGCCGGCCAGCGTCACGCCGTATCTCATCATCGAGGGCGCCGCGAGCGCGATCGAGTGGTACGGCAAGGTCTTCGACGCGATCGAGGTCAACCGCATGACCGGTGGCGCCGGGAAGGTCGCGCACGCCGAGCTGCGCATCGGTGAATCGACGATCTTCGTGGGTGAGGAGCATCCCCACCTGGAGGAGATCCACGGTCCGCAGCGCATCGGCGGCTCGCCGGTCTACCTGGACCTCGAGACCGATGACGTCGCTGGAGCGTTCGAGCGCGCGGTGTCAGCCGGCGCGGCGGTGATTCGCGCTCCCACCGATCCGGACCTGCCGCTTCAGACCGCGAAGGTGCGCGACCCGTTCGGGCACATCTGGCTCATCACGCGCTCGCCCGGCGACTGAGGGATCTCGCAGCGCGCGCCCGATGTCGCGCCCCGGCCGAGACCGTGGCCAGGCGACGCTGGTGGCGCCGACGAACTCGCGGTACGCCTCGATCGCCTCGCCCAGCGCACCCATGAACTCTGGAGCTTCGAGCGGGGCGAAGCCGGGCTCGAACCAGATGCCCAAGATGTTCAGCGTCCCTGTCTTGCGGTCGAGCCGCGGCTCGATGCGGCCGACGAACCTGTCACCGAACAGTATCGGCAGGACGTAGTAGCCCCACTTGCGCTTCGCCTCGGGGACGTAGACCTCCCACAGGTAGTCGAACTCGAAAAGGCCGCGGAGGAGGCCCTTGCGGTCCCAGATCAGCGGGTCGAGGGGCCCGAGGAAGCTGACGCCGGGGGTCAGCGACGCCGGATCCGCGGTCGAGTCGAGAATCGGCTCCTCGTCCGCGAGGATGTAGCGCGTCGCCTTGAGCCCTTCCACGTCGACCGGCAGCAGGATGCCGTCGTCGACGAGCCTGGCCGTGCGTCGAACGCGGTCCGCGGTCGGACCCGCGCTGTACATCACCTCCGACTGCGTGCCGCCGGTCGGCATCGTCATTCCGGTCGCGCGATACCGGCTCAGCAGCCGATGCGTCATCCCCTCCTCCTCCGACTCCTTGAGCTTCAGCAGCTCCGGCGGCACGAGCCGCTCGATGAGGTCGTAGTAGCGACGGTTCCCATCGCGCCGGCTGATGCCGATGCGGCCGGTGATGAACAGCGCTTCCATCACCGCGCGGCTGGCGCGGGTTGGCGCCCACCACCAGTCGACCGCGTGGCCGTACTCGCTGAACGCTGCGGTGGAGAGTGGCGCATCGGTCTTGAGGCGGCGCAGGATCGCCTCGGCGACAGGCGCCTGCTCGGTGAGGATCCCGTTATCGGTATCGGAGCTCGCTCGCTGCCACGCGATCCGGAAATGGGGCAGCTGGTGCATCGGCACGAGGTTGAGGCTCTTGTTGTAGACCTCGATCAGGCGCCGATCCGGGCCGTAGAGCCATTGCTCGCACCACTCGCGCCGATAGCCGCCGATCCGCGCGTGGAGCACGAGGTCGTGGTTGCGGGCGCCGGGCACCTCGAGCGGATCGAACTGGAGCAGGCCCAGGCGTTCGACGGCGTCGAGCACCGACTCCGGCCGCGCCGGGAGCGAGCGCGGGGGCGCCAGGAGGTGGCGCGACACGAGAAATCGCCGCGCGTGCGCGGCGTCGATCCGAATCGGAGGCATTGCGGCCATCCTAGGTGCTCATCCTGACCATCTGTGTCAGGAATCGATCCGTCCGGAAGCCATCGGAGGGTTGGCACTCGTGCATGCCGAGTGCCAATTGGTATGATCCGCGACGCCATGGCCGTCAAGCGCGACTACTACGACGTCCTCGGGGTCCCGCGCGACGCGGACGACGCCGAGATCAAGCGCGCCTTCCGCAAGCTCGCGCAGCGGCACCACCCCGACGTCGACAAGGGCGACGGCGCCGAGCAGCGCTTCAAGGAGCTCAACGAGGCGTATCGCGTGCTCTCGGACCGTCAGCGTCGCAGCGCGTACGACATGTTCGGGCATGCGGGCGTTGAGGGCTCGGCGGCAGGAGGCTTCGAGGGCTTCGGAGGCGGCTTCGGTCCCTTCGGCGACATCTTCGACGCGTTCTTCGGCGGCTCGCCGGCGGGGACCCGCCGGCGCTCGCGCGTCGTCCCCGGAGCGGACCTGCGTTACGACCTGACCATCGAGTTCGCCGAGGCGGTGTTCGGCATCACGAAGGAGGTCCGGTTCCCGACACTGGCGACCTGCCCGCGCTGCGAGGGCGTCGGCGGCGAGCCCGGATCGGAGCCGGAGACCTGTCCCGAGTGCAACGGGACCGGCGAGCAGCGTCGGGTGGCGCAGACGATCCTGGGCCAGATGGTGAACATCGTGGCCTGCCCGCGCTGCCGCGGCGAGGGGCGGATCATCTCCACGCCGTGCACCGAGTGCAGCGGGGAGGGCCGGGTCCGCGAGGAGCGAACGCTCCAGGTCACGATCCCGGCCGGCATCGACGCGGGGCAGCGAATCGCGCTCGAGGGCCAGGGCGAGGCCGGGCCGCGAGGCGGGCCGAACGGTGACCTGTACGTCGCCATCAACGTGAGGCCGCATCCCGAGCTCGTCCGCCACGGGACGGAGCTGTACCACGAGCTGCCGGTGACCTTCCCGCAGGCCGCGCTCGGCGCCACTCTCAGCGTGCCCACCGTCGAGGGCAGCGAGGAGGTCGAGATCCCGGCCGGGTCACAGTCGGGCCGCGAGATCCGGCTGAAGGGCAAGGGCGTGCCGCGCATGCGAGGCGCCGGGCGAGGCGACCTGCACGTCGTCGTCAATGTCGTCGTTCCCGCGAAGCTCTCGAAGCGCGAGCGGGAGCTCCTGCGCGAGCTCGACGAGGTGAGCGAGCCGGCCGCGCTTCCCCGCGACGAGCCGTCGGTCTTCGACCGCCTGCGCGACCTGTTCGGCTGAGCCGTCCCAGGATCGATGCCGGCGCGCTGGGTCGAGCTGAGCGTCGAGACCGATGCGGAGGCGGTCGAGGCGGTCTCCGAGATCCTGGGCCGCGTCGCCGCCGGCACCGCCGTCCATCCCACCGCGCTCGTCCGTGACCCGGACGACGAGCTGGCGGCGGCACCCGACCCCGAGGCGCCGTACGTCGTGACGGCGCACGTCCCCGACGGGCCCGACGCGCCCGCGCAGGTCGAGTCCACCGAGCGCGCGCTGTGGCATCTCCAGGCGTTCGGCCTGCGGCCGGTGGGCGAGCTGCGGGTGCGCCACGTCGACGACGCGGACTGGGCCGATGCGTGGAAGGCGCACTACGTGCCGCAGCGGGTGGGTCGCGTGGTCATCGTGCCGTCGTGGATCGACGAGCCCCTCGGCCCGCGCGAGGTCGCAATCACCCTCGACCCCGGCATGGCCTTCGGCACCGGGCTGCATCCGACGACGCGCGGCTGCCTCCAGCTCATGCAGGCGATCGAGCCGATGTCCCCGACGGTCCTCGATGTCGGGTGCGGCTCCGGCATCCTGTCGCTGGCGGCCCTGCGACTCGGCGCCGAGCGGGCCGTCGGGCTGGATACCGAGCGGGCCGCGGTCGAGGCGACGATCGCGAACGCCGAGCGCAACGGTCTCGCCGATCGGCTCACCGCGCGTATCGGAACGCTGCCGGCCGAGGCGTCCGAGCGCCATCCGCTCATCCTTGCGAACCTCGTCGCCGCCGTCCTGGTGGAGCTCGCCTCGCCGCTGGCGGCGCACCTGTTGCCCGGCGGGACACTCATCGCCAGCGGCATCATCGCGCCGCGCGCCGACGAGGTCGAGGCCGCCCTCGGTGACGCGGGCCTGGCGGTCACGGCCCGCCTCGACGACGGGGACTGGGTCAGCTTCCGGCTCGAGCACGCGACGTGACGACGCTGCATCGGTTCTTCGTCGACCCTGATGCCATGGCCGGCGACGGCTTCCCGCTGCCGCCGGCAATCGAGCGCCAGGTGCGCACCGTCCTTCGTCTCGGCGACGGTGACCGAGTCGTGCTGCTGGCCGGCGACGGGCTCGAGGCTGTCTGCCGCCTCGAGGGGGGCGAGTGCATCGTCGAGGGCCGGCAGCCGGCAGCCGGCGAGCCGCGCCATCGGCTCGAGGTGGCCCAGGCGCTGCTGCGCGGCGATGCCCTCGAGGATGTGGTCCGCCAGGGAACCGAGCTCGGGGTCGCCGCATTCCACCTCTTCGTCAGCGAGCGATGCGTCGCCCGTGCGCTCTCGGCAGGCAGGCTCGAGCGGCTCCGGGCCATCGCGCGGGAAGCCGCGGAGCAGTCGGAGCGCGGGATCGTGCCCAGCGTCGAGGACGCCCGTTCCGCTGGCACAAGCCGTTGCACCGGGTTCGGTACTGCTCTTCGAGCGCGGGGACCAGCGGAGGCTTGGCGAGCTGGCCGCGACCGACCCCCCGACGACGATCGTGATCGGTCCCGAGGGCGGGTTCGCCCCGACCGAGGTCGAAGCGGCGGAACGCTCCGGAGCCATCGTCGCGGGCCTCGGGCCGCGCATCCTGCGCTCGCGCACCGTTGCGGCCGCGGCTGCGGCCGTGGTCTTGTCGCGCACCGGCGACTTCGCCTAGGCTGCCGGCCATGACGGAGCGAGACCCGGAATGCCTCTTCTGCCGCATCGTGGCGGGCGAGATCCCGTCCGATCGAGTGCACGAGGACGACGAGGTGATCGCGTTCCGCGACATCGCGCCGCGCGCGCCGACCCACGTCCTCGTCATTCCGCGCCGCCACATTCCCGACGCGCATGCCCTGACCGATGCCGACGGGGATCTCCTGGCGCAGCTCTTCGCTGTCGTGCGGCTCGTGGCCGACCAGGCGGGTCTCGAGCGCGGGTACCGGGTGGTCACCAACGTCGGTCCCGAGTCGGGCCAGACCGTCTACCACCTCCACTTGCACGTGCTCGGTGGACGACCGATGGCCTGGCCACCGGGCTGAGGATGGACCTCGGCGCGTTCTACGGCATCATGGCGGGGCTCTCGTTCACGCTCCTCGGTCTGTGGTGGGTCGCCTGCCAGGCGCGCCGGGAGTGGGTGAGCGACCGGCTCGGACGAGGCATGGCGTACGTCGTCTCGCTCCACTTCATCCTTCCCGGCGCGATGTCGCTGCTGTCGCTCGTCGCCCCGGACGTCCCCGCCGTGTGGCGCATCTCGTTCACCGTCGCCGGTGCCCTCGGCGTGCTTGGCACGCTGCTGGTCATCGCGGAGATGCGCCGTCGCGCCTCGGGTGACGTTGGCGTCATCGTGCTGCTGCAGTGGGTGGCGCTGCCGCTGTACGCGGTGGTGACCGTCGTGGCGGCCATGCCCGAGCTGGTGGGCGGCATCGGCCTGGCTCCGATCCAGGTCGAGGCCATCCTCCTCGTGATCCTCGTCCTGCTCGGCACGCAGAGCGCCTGGCTGGTGGCCTTTGCGCGAGACGATGAAGGCGGCATCGCCTCGAATTGACCCCCTTTCGGGCCGCTGGTACCCTTCGTCGGCTTACGTGCCCGGCGAGGCACGAATTCGAAGCGGGAAGGAGGCGAGACGTTTGGCAGAAGTCCGCGTGGGCGAGAACGAGACGTTCGAAAGCGCGCTGCGTCGATTCAACAAGAAGATCCAGCAGTCCGGCATCCTGGCCGAGGCACGACGCCGCGAGCACTACGAGAAGCCCAGCGTGAAGCGCAAGCGCAAGGAAGCCAAGAAGCGGAAGGCAACCTCGCGCATCTGACCGCCAGACGCCAGCCTCAACCCATCACCGATCCGGCACAGCGGAGGATGAAGCCCTGACCGATGCTGCCGGAGCCGATGCCACCATGACCCTCACCGGACGGATCGAGTCGGCCATGCGTGACGCCATGCGCGCTCGCGACGAGCGACGCACCACGACGCTGCGCATGGCGATGGCCGACGCCCACAACCTGCGCATCGCTCGCGGCCGTGACCTCACCGACGAGGAGGTCGTGGAGGTCCTCACCCGCGGGGTGAAGCAGCGACGCGAGAGCATCGCGCTCTACCGGGAGGGCGGGCGTCCCGAACGTGCCGAGGCCGAGGAGGCCGAGATCGCGATCCTGTCCGAGTTCCTGCCCGAGCAGCTGTCCGCCGACGAGATCACCGAGCTGGCGCGCGATGCGATCGCCGAGGCCGGCGCGTCATCGCCGGCCGACCTGGGTCGTGTCATGGGCCGCCTGGCGCCCCAGACCAAGGGCCGCGCCGATGGTCGAGTGGTGAGCGAGACGGTGCGCCGGCTCCTGGGCGAAGCCTAGGCCGATGTTCATCCCGCGCACCCTTGCGGAGCAGGGAAGCCGCGCCAGCAGCGGGGCGCTGGGCCGAGCCCTGATCGTCGGGGCCATCGTGGCGACGGCGCTCTTCCTCATCCTCTCCGCCAACATCACCCTGGGCCAGGAGAACCTCGAGGTGGGCGAGCTCGCGCCGCGCGACATCCGCGCGCCGAGCGCTGTGACGTTCGACTCGGAGAGCCTGACCGATGCCGCTCGCGACCTGGCCGAGGACGAGGTCATCCCTGTCACCGAGACCCTCAAGTCCCCGGCGGACAACCTCGAGGATCAGCTCCGCCTGTTCGACGGCATGGTCGGCAGGGTCGAGCGCACCCTCGAGCGCCGCGACGCCGGCACGATCGAGGACGAGGAGGTGCTCGAGCGGCTGGCAACCGACGCGCCGGCGATCCCCTTCGCCCAGCGCGCCGCGGTGGCCGAGATGAGCCTCGGACGCTGGGGGATGGTCGCGGACTCGAGTCGGGTGGCCCTCGAGACGATCCTGGCCGACTCGATCCGCGAGGACGACCTGACCCCGGCGCGCACCGAGGTGCGGGACCTGGTGACCACCGACCTCGACGGCGAGGAGCGGGAGCTGGCCGGCGACCTCGCCGCATGGTACGTCGCGCCGACCGAGATCATCGATGACGAGGCGACGGCGCTTCAGATCGAGCAGGCACGGGCGGAGGTTCCTCCCGTCACCGTGAGCGTTCAGGTCGGCCAGCGCATCGTGTCCGAGGGCGACCCGATCACCGTCGAGCAGTGGGAGACGCTCGACGCCCTCGGCCTCACCCGCCCCGACGTCGGGGTCGCGACGGTGCTGGGCACGGCGCTGGTGGCGATCATCATCGCCGGGCTGCTGGTGGGCTACCTGTGGCGCTTCGAGCCGGAGGTCTGGCATCGCAACCGCTCGGTGCTCCTCTTCGTCCTGACGCTCGTCGTGTCGGCGCTCTTCCTGCGCGTCGCCGCCGACCGCACCCTGTGGGCCTATGCCGTGCCGACGTCGGCGTCAGTCCTTCTGATCGGGATCCTGCTGCAGCCGGGTGCCGGCGCCGTCATGGCGGCATGCCTCGCGGTCCTGGCTGGCGTCATGAACCGCGATGCGCTCGACCTGGCGGTCTACGTCTTCGCCGGAGGGGCAGCCGCCCTCCTGACCCTCGCGCGCGCCGAGCGCATGAATGCTTTCTTCCGCGTCTTCCTCGTGCTGGCCGCCACGAACATCGCCGTCGTCACCGCGTTCAGCCTGCTCGCGCAGCGCGACCTGGCGGCGATCGCCCAGCTGTCGGCGGTTGGCATCCTCAACGCCGTCCTATCGGTGGTCGGTGCCGTCGGCAGCTTCGCGGTGCTCGGCAACGTGTTCGGCATCATGACCGTGTTCCAGATGCTCGAGCTCGCCAACCCTTCGAACCGGTTGCTGCGACGGCTCCTGCTCGAGACACCCGGCACCTACCACCACAGCGTCATGGTCGGCAACCTGGCTGAGCGCGCCGCCGAGACCATAGGCGCCGACCCGCTGCTGGCCCGCGTCGCCGCCTACTACCACGACGTCGGGAAGATGAAGAATCCGCTCGCCTTCATCGAGAACCAGGGGGGCGCGCACAACATTCACGACGACCTGTCGGCCGAGACGAGCGCCCGGATCATCTCGGGGCACATTCGCGACGGGATCGATCTCGGATACGAGCATGGGCTCCCGGTCCAGATCATCGCGTTCATCCCGCAGCACCACGGGACGAGCGTCATGAGCTACTTCCACGACAAGGCGGTGCGCGAGGTCGACGGGCGCGAGGACCTCGTCAACGAGAGCGTCTTCCGCTACCCCGGGCCCAAGCCGCAGAGTCGCGAGGCCGCGATCCTCATGCTGGCCGACGGGGTCGAGGCATCGGTCCGCTCGCTCGATGAGAAGGATCCCGAGTCGATTCGCGCCATGGTCGACCGCATCGTCGATGCCCGGGTCGAGGACGGACAGCTCGACGACGCCGAGCTGACCCTGAAGAGCATCGCCCAGATCAAGGACGCCTTCGTCGAGCAGCTGCTCGGCATGTACCACTCGCGGATCAAGTACCCCGACAACGTCGTGCCGATGGAGGCAAGGCGGGAGGCCTGACCGCGCGACGACCCTCTTGAGTGCCTGAGCGCATCCCGACTACGATGGCCGGGTCATGGGCTGCACGGTCACCTTCCACGACCGGGTCGGACACGATCGCATGGGTCAGGCGGTCGAGCCGATGGGTGCCCCGGCGGCCCTGGACCTGCTCGAGAGCGCGGTGTGCGAGACGGTCCACGCGGCATTCGGCAAGGTGCCGGCCGAGGTCGAGCTCACGCTCACCGGCGATATCGAGATGGAGAGGCTGAACTTCGACCACATGGGCGAGCGGGGCCCGACCGACGTGCTCTCGTTCCCCCTGCATGAGTGGGCGCTCGACGGCCAGCTCTCGCACCTGACCGATGACGACGGCATCTCACCGCCCGGCCCGCTCCTCCTCGGCGACGTGGTGATCGACCTCGACCAGGCGCTGCGCCAGGCGGCCGAGGGCGACTGGGGCGTGACCGAGGAGCTCGTTCTGCTGGCGATCCACGGCACGCTGCACCTGCTCGGCCACGACCACGCCGACATCGACGAGGAGGAGCGGATGCGAGACCTCGAGCGGCGGGTGCTCACGCTCCTGCACCGGCGCCATCCCGACGTCTCCTGGCAGCCCGGCTCGCTCTTCGATCGCGCCGGCCACGCCGTTACGACCGGGAGCTGACACTCCAGGGCGCCGTAGCCCCTTGTCCGCAGGGGCTCTGTAGGGGGCGCCGCCGTGAGCGTGTAGTCCGTTCACCGGTTATATCATTAGTGATATATCCGCTGAGCGAAGCAAGAACTCCGCTGAGGGGAGCGGTGAACGCCGACAGTCGCGCCCTTTGCTACTAGGCGGTCGCCGGCTCAGCGTCTGGCACGGGCGTCGTCGGTACGGGCGCCTGCCGAGGCCGATCCGGGGCAACGATCCAGGCGGCCAGCAGAGCGGCGAAGCTGACGAGTGCGGCTGCGATCTCCATCGGTGACCTTCCTCCCGTATCTGTGGATCAGAGCTGCTGGTAGGCGATCTCGCCGTGCTGGGCGAGGTCGAGTCCGGTCTCCTCCTCCGGTCCGGGGACGCGGACGGGAACGACCAGGCTGATGACGAACAGGATCGCGACCGTCACGACCGCCGAGTAGGCGCCGACGACCGCCACGGCAAAGAGCTGGGTGAGGAGCTGCCCGGGATTCCCGGCCAGCAGCCCATTGACGCCGGCGGCGTTCACCGCGGTCGTCGCGAAGATGCCGGTCGCCAGCGCCCCGAAGGCACCGCCGACTCCGTGGACGGCGAACACGTCGAGCGCGTCGTCCACGCGAGACCGGACCCGCAGGAGAGCGGCGCCGTAGCAGATGACGCCCACGCCGAGGCCGATGAGGATCGCCGCGGCCGGGGTCACGTAGCCCGCGGCGGGGGTGATCGCCACGAGCCCGGCGATGGCGCCGACAGCCGCGCCGACCACCGAGGGCGTGCCGCGGTGGAGCCAGCTGATGGTGACCCAGGTGATCGCGGCCATGGCGGCGGCCGTGTTCGTCGTGACCAGGGCGGTCGCGGCCAGACCGTTGGCGCCGAGGGCGGAGCCCGCGTTGAATCCGAACCACCCGAACCAGAGCAGCCCGGCGCCGAGGATCGTCATCGGCACGTCATGCGGCTCGGTGGCGGGCTGGATGAGCCCGGTGCGCCTGCCGATGAACAGCGCCGCGACCAGGGCGGCGACGCCGCTCGACAGGTGGACGACGGTGCCGCCTGCGAAGTCGAGCACGCCCATGTCGAAGAGCCAGCCATCCGGCGACCAGACCCAGTGGGCGATCGGCGCGTAGACCAGCGTCGACCAGGCCACGGCGAAGAGGACGAAGGCCTTGAACCGCTTCCGCTCGGCGAAGGCGCCGGTGATGAGCGCCGGGGTGATGATGGCGAACATCATCTGGAAGGCCATGAACGCGAGGTGGGGGATCGTCGTGGCGTACACGTCCGACGGCTCGCCGGTCACGCCCTCGAGGCCGATCCACTCCAGGCCGCCGATGAGGCCGAGGCCCGTGTCGGGCCCGAACGCCAGGCTGTAGCCCCACAGCACCCAGGTCACGCTCACGATCCCGAGGATGAAGAAGCTGTGCATGATCGTGGACAGCACGTTCTTGCGGCGCACCAGTCCGCCGTAGAAGAAGGCCAGGCCCGGCGTCATGAGCATGACGAGGGCGGTGCTCATGAGGATCCAGGCGGTGTCTCCGGTATTGATCTCGGGCATCGGGCTGCTCCACGTTCGGTCGGTGGGTCGGTTTGTGCAGTCAGCCTAGGGACGCAGCAACGGTCGAACCAGTCGCCAGATCGTTGCGGGATGGTTGCACTGTTGTGCAGTGTGCACAAACGACTCGAGACCGGGCGCGCGCTAGGTCGGTCTCCCGGCGGCCAGCTCCCGCGGCGGCGGCGTGCCGTCGAGGATGGCCCGTGCCGCGATGGCTGCCGACCCCGGCCCGGTGCTGATCCCCCAGGGACCGTGGCCGGCGCAGACGTGGAGGCCGTCCGTACCTTCGACGGGGCCGATGAACGGCCGTCCGTCCACCGACTGCGGGCGGGCGCACCATCGACTCCCGACGACCTCGGCTCGCGCGATGGCCGGAACGAACTCGGCGGCGCGTCTCAGGAGCAGGGGCTCGATCCGTGCCGCGTCAGGCTCGGTCGCCAGGAACGTCGACCCGAGCGTGCTGACGCCACCGGCGCTCGCCAGGCTGAAGAGCGACGGGGGATCCGCGACCGGACCCGCGCCGCGGGCCTGCTCCAGCGCGACCGCGGCGCGGTTCACGGTCTCGACCTGGTCCTCCTCCACCACCGATCGTGGCGCGTCGCCGTCGAGTCGGAGCTGCACGGTCACCCCGTACGTGGGCACGATCGGCCGCCAGGCGCCGGTCGGATCGACCAGCCGCGGCGTCCACGGGCCGGCGGCGACGAGCACCGATCCCGCAGCGATTCGCGTGCCGTCGGCGAGCGTAACCCCGACGGCGCGGCCGTCGGCCACCTCGACCGCCGCCGCCGAGCCGAGCCACAGCCGCGCGCCGCGCGCCTCTGCCAGGTCGGCCCACGCTTCGGTTGCCGCGGCCGGCGGGACCGGATAGCCCGTGGCGAGAGAGACAGCCCAAAGCTCACCTGCGAGGGATGGCTCGAGCACCGCGAGGTCTTCCGGGGCGAGGAAGGCCGGCTCGAGCTCCGGGACGGTCGTGGAGATGCGCTCCACCTGTCGCGCATTCACATCCGCGTCCCGGTTGAGGAGCAGGAGGCCGGCCGGGGACGGGCCGATGGTGAAACTGCCATCGCCCGCATCGGCCAGGGCGCGATAGCGCGTCAGGCTCTCGTGATAGAGGGGAGCGAGGATCGGGTCGAACGGATGCTGGATCGCGCCGAGGTTGCGTCCGGAGGCGCCGGCACCGATCGCGCTGCCCTCGAGCATGATGACGCGTGCGCCCCGGTCCGCCATGATCGCCGCAGCGGCGCAGCCGATGATCCCGCCTCCGATGACCGCGACGTCCGCGCTCGCACGTCCGGCGGAGGGGCGTTCGAGGCGATCCACGCGGCCGAGGATATCGGATTGTCGATCCGCGACGATGGGCGGACGTCGTCCTCGTCGAAGGACCCGCATCACAGGAGCCCACTCATGAGCACCGTCGAGGAGCAGATCGCCAACCAGGTCGCGAACATCGAGAAGAGCACGGGGAAGAGCCTTGCCGAGTGGATCGCCATCATCCGCGCGTCCGGCCTCGAGAAGCACGGGCAGGCGGTGGCCATGCTGAAGTCCGAGTACGGCATGGGCCACGGCAACGCGAACCTGGTGGTCATCAAGGCGCGCGAGGCGGCCGCCGGCGGTGCGGCCAGCGACGACGAGCTCGTTGCCAGCCAGTACGACGGGAAGAACGCCGGCCTCCGCCCGGCGTACGACGCGGTCATCGCCACGGTCACCGCCTTCGGGCCCGACGTCGAGCTTGCCCCGAAGAAGACGTACGTCAGCCTGCGGCGGCGCAAGCAGTTCGCATCGGTCGGCCCAGCCGCCGGACACCTGGAGGTCTGCGTCAACCTGCCCGGCAACGAGCCGACGGAGCGCCTGCGGCCGATCACGGGCATGGCCACCCACCGCGTTCGCATCGCCGACTCGTCCGGGCTCGACGCCGAGCTCCTCGGCTGGCTGCGCGAGGCGTACGACCGCGCCTGAGCGTTCGCCGCCCGGTAGGATCGGCCGCGTGAAGGTCATCTGCGGCCTCGGCAACCCCGGTGATCGGTATCGGCTCACCCGCCACAACGTGGGCTTTCGCGTCGTCGACCTCCTGGCCGATCGCTGGGGCCTGACCGGCGAGGGCCGGCTGCGCGACGGCGCGGCCGCGCTCGAGGTGCGGCACCCCGACCATGGCCGCATCCTGCTCGTGAAGCCGATGCGCTACATGAACCGCTCCGGCGGTCCGCTGCGGGCAGCACTGCGCCAGACCGATGTCGACGTCGCCACCGACCTCCTGCTCGTCACCGACGACATCGACCTGCCGCTCGGGCGCGTCAGGCTTCGCCGGAGCGGGTCGGCGGGCGGCCACAATGGCCTGCGGGACGTCATCGCGACGCTGGGAAGCGAGGACTTCGACCGGCTTCGGATCGGGGTTGGGCGCGCGGGCACTGCGGCGAGCCACGTGCTGGCGACCTTCCGGTCCGATGAGCGCGACCTCGCCTCCGAAATGGTCGCCGTGGGAGCCGATGCCGCCGAGCGCTGGCTGCGCGATGGCATCGACGAGGCGATGAACGCCTTCAATGGGGTCGATCTCGCCGCCACCTGACGCCGGACCCCGTACCATCAGCGGTCCATGTCTCCGTCACGCGGCGGTGATCGCCGCGTAGCCGCGCTCGTCGACGCCCTTCGGCCCCACCTGCCGCAATCGGGCGTCCTTCGTGTGCCGGCCGCCGCTCGTGCGGCGCACCTGGCGGCCCGCCTGGGAGCGCTTCCGCGCACGGCGCCGCTCGTGGCGGTCACCCGGACCGACGACGAGGCCCACCGGCTTGCCGACGATCTCGCCGCGTGGGTCGGGGCGGGCGCCGTGCGCACCCTGCCCGAGCGCGCCGCGCTGCCGCTCGAGCGGGCCCTCCCCGAGCACGACGAGTCTGCGGAGCGTCTCGCCGTCCTGGCCGGGCTGGCGGACGGCGGTCGCGGAGTCGTCGTTGCGAGCCTGCTGGCGCTCGTGCAGCGCACGATCGGTCCCGATCGGCTGCGCGATGGCGCATCGATCGTGCGAGCCGGCGAGCGGAGCCCGCAACGGCAGCTGCTCGAGGGCCTGGTGGCCGGTGGGTACGATCCGGTGGTCGAGGTCACCGGGATCGGCGAGTTCGCGCATCGGGGCGGGCTGGTCGACGTGTGGCCGCCCGGCATGGGCGACCCGGTTCGGATCGAGCTCTTCGGAGACGAGGTCGACTCGATCCGCGCGTTCGACCCGATGACGCAGGGCTCCCGCCGGCGTCTCACCGATGTCGCCCTCCTGCCCGCGTCGGAGTTCCTCCCCTCGCACGGCTGGGAAACGGCTATTGAGAAGGCCGGACAGCTGGCGTCGGACGCGCTGCGCGAGGACGCCGCGCGCCTGGGCCAGGGGGACCTGGCCGAGGCGGCCGAGACATGGGCCGCGTTCCTGACCGCAGGCCCGGCGGCGGACCACGTGCGCGACGCCAGTCACCTCGTGCTCACCGATCCGGACGAGCTGCGCGCGCTGGCCGCCGACCTCGACGCGCAGGCAGCCGACCGGCTCGCCGGACTCGTCGACTCCGGCGAGCTGGGTCCGGACTGGCCGCTGCCGTACGAGGCGGCATCGACGCTCTCCACGCTGCTCGCCCGCGCCGACGAGACGCTTGACGTGCAGGCGGGTGCCGACGCCGGCTACGGTGCCGCACCGACGCTCCCCGGTCGAGCCGAGCGGGCGGGCGCCTGGCTGACCGAGCTGGTCGAGGCCGGCGCCGGTCGGCGGGTGGTCGTCACGACCGACCAGGCCAGTCGCGTCGGCGAGCTGCTCGAGGAAGCGGGCCGGGCCGTGGCGCCCGTCGCCGAGCTGCGCGAGCCGCCTCACGACGGGGGCATCGGCCTGGTGCACGGCTCACTGTCGGGCGGCTTCAGCCACGCGGCCAGCGGGCTGACCGTGGTGACCGATCGCGAGCTCTTCGGCGCCACCCGGGTCCGTCGCCTGGTCTCGGGCAAGCGTATCGTCACGCGCGACCTGATCGGCAAGCTCGAGCCGGGCGATCACGTCGTCCACGTCGACCATGGGATCGCCAGGTACGCGGGCATGACCCAGCGGGCGTTCGGGGCCGATGTGAAGGAGTACCTGCAGCTCGACTTCGCCGGCACCGACAAGATCTTCCTGCCAGCGGACCAGATCGGTCGCATCACTCGGTACGCGGGCGGCCCGGCCCCGGGACTGAGCAAGCTCGGCGGGACCGAATGGGAGCGGACGAAGCGCCGCGTGCGACAGGCGGTCGGCGATCTCGCCCGTGAGCTGATCGAGATCTACGCGGCTCGCGAGTCGGCACCCGGGTTCGCGTTCGGCGCCGACACGACATGGCAGCGCGAGCTGGAGGAGAGCTTCCCGTACACCGAGACGCCGGACCAGGCGCGGAGCATCGAAGAGGTCAAAGCCGACATGCTCCGTCGCCGGCCGATGGACCGGCTGGTCGTGGGCGACGTCGGCTACGGCAAGACGGAGGTCGCGCTGCGTGCCGCCTTCAAGGCCGTGCAGGACGGCAAGCAGGTCGCCGTCCTGGTCCCCACCACCGTGCTCGCCCAGCAGCACCTGGGCACCTTCGAGCGCCGCCTGGCCGCCTTCCCGGTCCGCGTCGCCATGCTGAGCCGCTTCGTGTCGAAGCGGGCGCAGGTCGACATCGTGGATGCGGTCGCGGGTGGCGAGGTCGACATCCTGATCGGGACGCATCGCATCCTGTCGAAGGACATCCGCTTTGCCGACCTTGGCCTCCTCGTCGTCGATGAGGAGCAGCGCTTCGGCGTCTCGCACAAGGAGCGCATCAAGGCCATGCGCAGGGAGGTGGACGTGCTGACCCTGTCCGCGACGCCGATTCCGCGGACGCTGCACCTCTCGCTGGTCGGCATCCGGGACCTCTCGGTCATCGAGACACCACCCGAGGCCCGCCTGCCCATTCAGACGCGGATCGCGGAGGACGACGACGGCCTCGTGCGCGACGCCATCGCGCGCGAGATCGACCGCGGTGGGCAGGTCTTCTACGTGCACAACCGGGTCGAGACGATCGAGGCGGCCGCCGAACGAGTGCGCCGCCTGGTCCCCGGCGCGCGGGTCGCCATCGGCCATGGACAGATGGCCGAGGGAATGCTCGAGCGAGTCATGCTCGACTTCAGCGACGGCCGCTTCGACGTGCTGGTCTGCACCACGATCATCGAGTCGGGCCTCGACATCCCCAACACGAACACGATCGTCATCGTCCGTGCCGACACCTTCGGCCTGGCGCAGCTCTACCAGCTGCGCGGACGGGTCGGCCGATCGGACCGTCGAGCCCACGCCTACCTTCTCCATCGCCGAGGGATGCCGCTGACGCCGGTGGCGCGCAAGCGGCTGCACGCCATCTTCAGCGCCTCCGACCTCGGTGCTGGCTACCAGATCGCGCTGTCCGACCTCGAGATCCGCGGCGCCGGAAACATCCTCGGCGCCGAGCAGCATGGCTTCATGGCCGCGGTCGGGTTCGAGATGTACACCCGTCTTCTGGCCGAGGCGGTCGATCTCCTCCGCGGACGGCGCCCGCTTCCCGAGCCGGCACCGGTCCGCCTCGACCTGCCGGGCTCGGCATACCTCCCGGACGACTATGTCGCCGACTCCGGCGCCAAGCTCGAGGCGTATCGGCGGTTCGCCAGGCTGCGCACCGATGCCGATGCCGAGGCGTTGCGCGTCGACCTTCGCGATCGTTACGGCCCGGTGCCGCGCCCGGTGGAGGGCCTGTTCACAGCGGTCCGGGTGCGCCTCGCGGCGGAGGCCGCAGCCGTTCCCGAGGTCCGAGCCGAGGAGCGCCAGGTCACCCTCAAGTGGACGGGCAGGATGCCAGATCGCCGCGAGATGAGCGTCGCGCTCCAGGTTGCCGGGCTCAGACCGGAGACGGCCTC
>CAWHEV010000008.1:0-104766 GCA_963828485.1 uncultured Chloroflexia bacterium | reverse complement strand
CGGCGCGCAGGTCGAGAGCGTGCGCCAGGTCGGCCCAACCCTCCGCACCCGGCCGCACGTCGACGCTCGCCGCGGCCTCGCGGATGGCGGCCAGCTCGCGCAGGCCGTCGCGCAGCCCTTCCTCGTTCCGGACGACCCCGCACTTCTCCCACATGAGGTCGCGCAGCCGTCGCTGAAGCGGCCGGCCGAGCTCCTCGCCGGGGCGCGTCAGCTCGTCGAGCTCGTCGAGCGCGGCGCCGATCGCGCTGCGTGATCGGCTGAAGACCTCGCGCTCGAGGGAGAAGGCGGCCGCCGCCTCACCGGCATGCCTGCCCGAGATCAGCGCTTCGCCCAGCGAGTTGCCGCCGAGCCGGTTCGCGCCGTGGAGGCCGCCCACGCACTCCCCCGCCGCGTAGAGGCCGTGCACCTCCGTCGCGTGGGTCTCGGGATCGACGACGATGCCACCCATGCTGTAGTGGGCCGTCGGCGCGACCTCCATCGGCTCGCGCGAGATGTCGAGCATCTGCCACTCGATGAACTGGCGGTACATCCGCGGCAGCTTCTCGGCGATGTACGCCTTGGGGCGATGGCTGATATCGAGGAAGACGCCGCCGTGCGGCCCGCCGCGTCCCTCGGCGATCTCGGTGTAGTTGGCGAGGGACACGCGGTCGCGCGAGCTCAGCTCGAGCCGATCGGGGTCGTACCGCTCCATGAAGCGCTCGCCGAGCGCGTTTCGGAGAAGGCCACCCTCGCCACGGACGGCCTCGGTCACGAGCGTGCCGGCGGCCTCCTCGGGGTGGACCATGCCGGTCGGATGGAACTGGACGAGCTCCATGTCCATGAGGCGGCAACCCGCGTCGAGCGCCAGGCGCAGGCCGTCGCCGTAGTTCTCGTCTCGACGCGACGAGCTGCGTCGCCAGAGGCGGGTGTGGCCGCCGGTCGCCAGGATGACCGCGTCGGCCAGGTAGACCGTGCGATCGCCGGTGACGAGGTCGAAGGCGACGGCGCCGAAGCAGGTGCCATCGGCCACGAGGAGTCGCGAGACGTAGCGGTCCTCGTCGACCCGGATGCCCAGCTCACGACCCCTGCCCGCCACCGTGCGCTGGATCGCGCGGCCGGTGTAGTCGCCCGCGTAGCAGGTTCGTCGCCATCGGTGCGCGCCGAAGAATCGCTGGTCGAGCTTGCCGTCGGGAGTGCGCGCGAACTCGCAGCCCCAGTCGGCCAGCTCCCGCACGATGGCCGGCGACTCGCGAGCCAGCATCTCGATCATCGCCGGGTTCCCGAGGAAGTAGCCCTCACGCCACGTGTCGGCGAAGTGCTGCTCCCAGGAATCTTCCGGGTCCCGCGTTCCGAGCGCCGCGTTGATGCCGCCGGACGCCAGCACGGTATGGGCGTCGAGGTGTGGCCGCTTGCCGAGCATCAGCGCCTCGGCGCCCGACTCGGTGGCCGCGATCGCCGCGCGCCACCCAGCGGCGCCGGTGCCGATCACCAGGACGTTGGCGGACTCGGTTCGGTGCATGCGCAAAGGCTACGCCGCTGAGCGATCTCCCACACCCGGGAGGTCGGGACCCGCGGACCTATCGGTCCGACTGCGGTCTGAGCCCGTAGACCTGGGCGCGGGGCAGGCGCGCGGCCTCGTCGCCCGCCCGGACATGCTCCTTGGCCACCGCCAGCGCCGTCGGCTTGTCGGCGGGCTTGCCGCCCTCGTGGTCGAGCAGCCACTTCAGGCCGACCTGCGTGAGCGTCGCGCCGCCCGCGGTCCCCGGCTCGATGAACGGCACGACGACCATCCGTCGCCGCCCGAGGTCCTCGACCGCCAGCTGCACGCGATACGGATCCACCTGCAGCTCGGCGGCGAGCGGCGTCAGGTCGACGGTCTGGTTCGGATAGCGGCGGAGGAACCGCAGGATCGCGGCGTCGAGCTGGACCCCGTCGACGGGCGCCTCGGTGGCCGGCGGCACCGTCGCGGTCTTTGCGGCGGCCTTGCGGCGCGGGCGAACCGTCGAACTCGGGTCGCCGGGCTGTGCCGGCTTTGCGGCGCGCTTCGTGATCATCGGCCCGAAGGATAGCAACCGGTGCGACGCGTAGACTGCCGCGAGCGTGACCGAGATCGACCCGTACGTCGTCCTGGGCGTGCCCCGCACCGCGACCCGCAGCGAGATCGCGCGCGCGTTTCGCGCGCTGGCTCGCCTCTACCACCCCGATGCCGGCGCCCCGGCCTCGAAGCGGATGATCCAGATCAACGAGGCCTGGCACGTCCTCTCGGACCCGAGCCGCCGAGCCAAGTGGGACCGCGAGCACACCGTCGTCGAGCCCGCGCCGTGGCGCTTGCCGGACCCGGCCGAGCCGCCATCACGGCGGCGAGCGCCGACGCCTCCACCGGCGCCGCCGAGACCGATGGAGACGCCGCAGCGCATCGCGGGTGTGGCGATCGGTGTGCTGGCGGTGGTCGCCGTCATCGTCGCGGCACTGACCCTGTCGGCCGGACCGCCGGCGGAAGTCAACAGCTTCGACTCCGAAGATGTCAGCTTCACCTATCCGACCGACTGGTCGCTCCACGAGGGCGAGCCCGGCCAGGACCCCGCGCAGCGCGTGATCGCCCACCTCGTGACGTTTCCCGTCTCCGATGACGAGGTCTGCACGAACTTCGACGACCCATGCCCCTGGACCGGCGAGGGGATGCCGGCCGCGGGGGCATCGGTCGTGATGTCGGCATGGGAGGGCGGAACGCCGCGCATCTCGGATCCAGAGGACCTCGATGCCGGCGAGATCGGCGGCGCGCCCGCCGCATTCCGGATCGAGCGTTCAGGGCGGCGCGAGACCGTCGCGTGGTGGCAGCTCAGCCCGCCGGGCTTCCCGGACCGATGGATCGAGGTCCGCGCCGACATCGCCGGGCTCCAGACCGAGCGTCAGGATTTCTTCGACGAGATCGTCGAGGTGCTCGAGTCATTGGAGTTCGCGCAGCCCTAGGCGTTCGTCGCGGCGAGGCGACGAGCGGAAGCTCATCGGCGGCGCCTAGCCTCGATAGATCGAGCGTTCTTCACGTGAACCGGTCCTGCCGAGCCGTTTCCGCGGTCCAGCGAGGACCCCGCCGCACGAGCTGCGCGGCTGCGCGACGGTCCTGCGCCCCGGCCCTCGATCCAGCGCGGGATCGCCGCACGACACGGCCGTCCCGCGAGATTCCCTCGGTGTAGCGCGACGGCCGGAGCGTAAGGTGTCGTTACACAAGGCCGTAACCGAGGCAACCGACCGTGACCGGCAACGACACGTTCTTCGTCCAGCGCATGGGGACCGAACAGGGCCCCTACGGCGTTCCCGAGCTCCTCGCGCAGGTGAAGTCCGGCGACGTCCGCCAGGACACCATGGTCCGTCTTGCATCGGGCCCGGAGGGCAACTGGTTCCGTGCGGTCGAGATCCCCGGCCTCTATTCCGACAAGGACTGGTTGGTCACCCTCCTGATCTCCTTCTTCGTCGGCGTCTTCGGGATCGACCGGTTCTATCTCGGCTACACCGGGCTCGGCATCCTCAAGCTCGTCACGCTCGGCGGATGTGGCATCTGGGCGCTCATCGACCTGATCCTCATCGTCATCGGCAACATGACCGATGCGCAGGGGCGCCCGCTGCGCCGATAGCGTGACGCCGAGCTCGCGCCTGGCCCTCATCGGCCTGGTCGCTGCGGTTGGCGCGCTTCTGCCCCGCGCCGCCCTCACCCACCTCCCGACCACCTGCCCGATCCGCCGCATCACCGGCTATCCGTGCCCGGCGTGCGGAATGGTGCGATCGTGGCACTCGGTCCTGCGGCTCGACCCGGCGCAGGCCGTTCGCGATCACCCGTTCGGACCGATCGCCCTCGCCGGAATCGCCGCCGAAGCATGGCGCCCCGGCATCCTCGAGCGCGAGATGGGCCGAGCACGCGGGTTGCCGCCGGTCGTGCAGGTTGGCGCGCTGGGCGCGTGGCTTGCCTGGTGGGCGTCCCGACTGATCCAGACCCGCCGCGCGAGGTCGCAGCGCCCTTGACGCGATGTCGTTTGCGCTCGCGGCCCATTCGAGGTGCATGCACGTGACCCTGTGGGTGGTGAAGGGCGGGCGTGGCGGCATCCGGGAGGAGCGGTTTCGGGCCCGATCCGTCATCGGTATCGGGTGGGGCGAGGTCGGCGATCTGTCGCGGTACCCGGATCGTGACGCGCTGCGGGCCGCGTACCGCGGGTCGCATCCGGAACGGTCGGAGGGTCACGTCAACACCCAGGCGGCCCAGCTGTGGGCCTTCGGCCATCGGATGCAGATCGGCGACCCGGTGGTCGTGCCGTTCCTGGGACAGCCGGTGATCGCGATCGGTGAGATCACCGGTCCATACCGATGGGCCCCCGATGGCGACCCGGACATGCCGCACGTCCGCGAGGTGACATGGCACGTTACCGATCTGCCGCGCGTCGCCTTTGACCCCGACCTCCGCTACTCGTTCGGCGGCTCGGTTACGGTCTGCTCCGTCACTCGCAACCACGCCGAGCCACGGGTCCGCGCGATGATCGACGACCTTTAGGGACGCGCCGACTAGGCGATCCGCTCCTCCGCACCTGCCCGCAGCTCGACCGCCACCGGCACGCCGGCCGCCTTCACCAGCGTCTCGCCGAGCCGATCGTCCCAGCGGACGCCCTCGGCCAGCCGCAGCATCGTGGTCGTGCCGCGCACCGAGAGCGCCACGCGGATCGGTCCGGGCCGATCCCGCACGACGCCCTGGATCGACCGCACGATCTCGTGGAACTGCGACTCCGGGTAGCGGTCGATGAGCACCGCCACCATCGCGGCCGACCCCGCCGGCGCCGACTGGAGCGGCACCGAGTTCGTCGGCACCGGCGGCTCCTCCGCGGGCTCCGGCGCGCCGAGGTCCTCCGCCACGGGCACGGCAACTGGCGTGGGCGCAACCACCGGGATCGGCTCGCGGACCGATGCGCGACCGTTGCGCTCCCAGCGCCCGCGCGGCGCCAGCATCCGGTCGCGTTCGGCGCCGAACGCCTGAACCCCCATCCGCACCGCGTCGTCCCAGGCCCACACCGCCTCGCACAGGATCTGCGGCGCCTCGTCGCGGCGGTCGAGGCGGCCCGAGACGAGCACGATCGAGTCGTTGGACCAGGCCTGCGCGGTCTGCTCGTACACCTTCGGGAAGACGACGACCTCGACGGAGCCGGTGAGGTCCTCGAGGGTCGCGACGAGCATCGTCGAGCCGGCGCGGGTGATGACGCGCCGCGACCCGGCGACGATCCCGCCCAGCGTGACCTTCGTCTGATCGGCCTCCTCGGCCAGGTCGGCCACCTGCACGGTCACGTAGTCGGGCAGGTCGGCCTCCATCTCGCGCAGCGGATGGTCCGACAGGTACAGACCGATGAGCTC
The DNA here is from genome assembly GCA_963828485.1 of uncultured Chloroflexia bacterium. Classification (GTDB taxonomy): domain Bacteria; phylum Chloroflexota; class Limnocylindria; order QHBO01; family QHBO01; genus JACDBZ01. The sequence goes on along the minus strand of CAWHEV010000008.1, from coordinate 99,399 downwards.
CTTCTCCCAGCGCAGCCGCTCGCGCTTCGGGATCTCCTCGCCGCCGCCGAGGAACGAGGTGCCGCCGCTCTCCGCCGGCATCGCGAAGAGGTCGAAGAGCGTCGACTGCCCCGCCGCCACGTCGCGCTGGTGGCGCGACCCGTTCTCGAGCGCAGCGTCCAGCGCCTCGAGCAGGGCGCCAGCGGTCCCCAGCGACGCCATCGCGTTGGCCTTGATCAGCGACTCCAGCACCCGACGGTTGAGCACGTGGAGGTCGACCCGCCGGCAGAAGTCGTCGAGCGACAAGAACGGCCCGGGCTCCGCTCCCCCATCGCGGATGGCGGCGATCGCGTCGACCGCGCCTTCGCCGACGTTCTTGATCGCAGCCAGGCCGAAGCGGATTGCCTCGGGCGCGCCAGAGGCATCGGTCTCGACCGCGAAGAGGGCCAGCGACTTCTGCACGTCCGGCGGACGGACCTCGATCCCGAGCCGGCGGCACTCCGCGATCACCGCGGCGACCTTCTCGGCGCGCTCGCGGAAGCCGTTGAGGACCGCGGTCATGAACTCGATCGGGTAGTTCGCCTTCAGGTAGGCCGTCTGGTAGGCGATGAGCCCGTAGCAGGTGGCGTGGGCCTTGTTGAAGCCGTATCGGGCGAAGGGCTCGAACTCGGCGAAGACCTTGTCGACGATGTGCGGCGGGATGCCCTTCTTCTTCGCGCCGGCCTTGAACTTCGCCTCGTGCTGGCGGAGGACGTCCTCCTTCTTCTTGCGGATCGCGTAGCAGAGGTTGTCCGCCTCGGGGCCGGTGTAATCGGCCATGGCGATCGCCGCAGTCATGATGTCTTCCTGGTAGACGAAGATCCCGTACGTGTCCTTGAGCGCCGGCTCGAGCGCCGGATGCAGGTAGGACACCGGCTCCTCGCCGTGCTTGCGGCGAATGTAGGCGGGGATGTTCGCCATCGGTCCGGGGCGGAAGAGGGCGACCATGGCGGCGAGGTCGCGCACCTCGGTCGGCTTGAGCTCGCGGACGTATCGGCGCATCCCGGAGCCCTCCAGCTGGAAGACCCCCATCGTGTCGCCGTGGCCGAGCAGCTCGAACGTCTTCTTGTCGTCGAGCGGCAGCGTGTCGACGTCCAGCCTGACGCCTCGGTGCTTCTCCACCAGGTCGATGGCATCGGCCAGGATCGTCAGGTTGATGAGGCCCAGGAAGTCGAACTTCAGGAGGCCGAGCGCCTCGCAGGCGTGCATCTCGAACTGGGTCATCGTCGTGCGGCCGTCGGTCGCGCGCTGGAGCGGCATGATCTCTGTCAGCGGCTCTCGCGAGATCACGATCCCGGCGGCATGGGTGGAGGCGTGTCTGGACACCCCCTCGAGCTGCTTGGCGATGCCGATGAGCTTGTCGACCCGGTCGTCCCCCGCCATCAGCTCGCGCAGCTGCGGGGAGGTCTCGACGGCGCGGTCGAGCGAGATGTTCAGCTCCAGCGGGACCGCCTTCGCGACGCGATCCGCCTCGGCGTAGGTGAGGCCCATGGCGCGGCCGACGTCGCGGATGGCCGCCTTCGCGCCGAGCGTCCCGAACGTGATGATCTGCGCCACCCGGTCGTCGCCGTACTTCTGGGTGACGTACTCGATGACCTCGTCCCGGCGGGAGTCCTGGAAGTCGATGTCGATGTCCGGCATCGTCACCCGGTCGGGGTTGAGGAAGCGCTCGAACGGCAGGCCGTACTCGAGCGGGTCGACCGGCGTGATGCCGAGCGAGTAGGTCACGATCGAGCCCGGCGCGCTCCCCCGGCAGGTCGTCATGATCCCCCGCTCGCGGGCGAAGCGGATGAAGTCGGCCACGATCAGGAAGTAGCTGCTGTAGCCCATCCGATCGATGATTCCCAATTCGTAATCGAGCCGGTTACGAATGACATCGGTCACCGTGCCGTATCGGTCAACGAGCCCCCGCTCGCACTCCTTGCGCAGCCAGGACGCATCGGTCTCGCCGGAGGGCACCTCGAAGTGCGGCAGGCGCAGCCCCTCGAAGTCCAGCGACACGTTGCATTGCTCGGCGACGACCAGGGTGTTGTCGAAGGCCTCGGGCAGCTCGCCGTTGAAGAGGCGGCGCATGTCGGCCGCGGGTTTCAGGTAGAACTCGTTGTTCTCGAAGCGCATCCGCCCCGGCGTGTCGAGGTTGGAAGCGGTCTGGATGCAGACGAGGAGGTCGTGGGCCTCGTACTGCTCCGGGTGCGTGTAGTGCGTGTCGTTCGTCGCGAGCAGCGGGATGTTCTGCTTTCGCGCCAGCTCCACCAGTTGCGGGTGGAGCCGCGCCTGGTCGTCGATCCCGTGCTCCTGGATCTCGATGTAGAAGTTCCCGTCGCCCAGGATGGACCGATAGCTGTCGGCGGCCTCTGCCGCTCCCTGTTCGTCACCCTGCGCCAGCCGTTTCAGCACCTCCCCGCCGAGGCAGGCTGACGTACCGATGAGCCCCTGGGAATGCTTCGCGAGGAGCTCCTTGTCGATCCGCGGCTTGTAGTAGTAGCCGTCGAGGTGCGCGGCGGTCGTCAGCGCCAGGAGGTTGCGGTAGCCCACGTCGTCCTTCGCCAGCAGGATCATGTGGTGGTAGTCGGCGTCGGCCTTGCCGTCCTTGTCGGTCATGCCGCGAGGGGCGACGTAGGCCTCGATGCCGATGATCGGCTTGATCCCCGCTTTCTTCGCGGCGGCGTAGAACGGGATGACCCCGTACATCGAACCGTGGTCGGTCAGCGCCAGCGCCGACATCCCCTGCTCGGCGACTCGCTGGGTCATCTCACCGATGCGGCTCAGCCCGTCCAGCAGGCTGAACTCGGAGTGGACGTGGAGGTGCACGAAGTCGCCGGAGCCGGGTTCGGGGGATCGCTCGGTCACGCGTCGATGCTAGCGACCACGAACGCCCCGAGTTTGCTCCTGCCGGTCAGTCGTCGGCGCCAGGGTCAGGCGGTTTCTGTGGCGGCTTCGTGGAGCCGCAGGGGATCCACGATCGTGACCTGACCGCGGCCCAGGCGCAGCATCCCCTCGGTCTGGAACCTGTGCAGGTGGCGCGTGACCACTTCGCGGGCCGACCCCACGGCGTCCGCGATCTCGCTATGGCTCATCATGACGGCGAGGGGCTGCTGTGGACCCCGGACGGAGCAGAGGTGCAACAGCTGGCGTGCCAGCCGCTGATGGACCGACCCCTGCGCGCGGATGACGATCTCGCCGTACGTCTCGATGAGGCGGACACTCAGCTCGCGAGCAATCGCCATCGCGAGGTCCGGATGTGCGTCCGCCAGTGTCACGAGCTTGTGAGTGTCGAGCCGCAGGAGATCGCAGTCGGTGATCGCCTGCGCCGATATCGAGCCTGACGCGAACACGGCCGCGATGCCGATCGATCCGCCGGCCGTCGCATGGCGCAGCGTGACCTGGCGGCCCGATCGGGTGCGCAGGAAGACCCGCGCCATGCCCGAAAGGACGATCCCCGTCCAATGCGGGTCCATCTCCGAAACGAAGACCTCACCCGCGTCCACGTGCTGAACGACGGCTCGCCGCGTCAGGGCATCGACGACGCGCGGATCCACGCTCGCCAGGAAGCTCCCCCGTAGCGCACTCCTCGAAGTCACCGCCGACCGCCCGGACGGTGGGCCGGTGGTGGCGGGTCTGGCTGGGGTTCCCGTGGTCATCCGAGATAGCGACCGCTGCGGCGAGTGTGCCCGCGGCTCGGGCAGCCAGCAGCACGGGCTTCCGATCGCGGCCCCCTTCAGAGAATACCCATCCCGGCAAGGACGTTGGTGACCGCGGTCACTGTCGACTCGGGCGCGCAGGCGCACAGTGGGGGCGAAAGTCCAGATGCCTCAGCGCGACCGTGCGCCCGCCCCGCCGTCGCCAGGCTCCCCCTGGCGTTCCTGCACAGGAGCCCCCTCATGAGTGCGGTCGCGACCGTCACCGAGATCCGCCCCTTCCACCTCGACGTCCCGGACGAGGAGTTGGACGACCTTCGTCGGCGCATCGCGGCCACGAACTGGCCCGAGCAGGAGACCGTCGCCGACGAATCGCAGGGCGTCCCGCTCGCCACGATGCAAAAGCTCGCGCACTACTGGGCGACCGACTACGACTGGCGCAAGGTCGAGGCCGAGCTCAAGGCACTGCCGCAGTTCGTCACCGAGATCGACGGCCTGGACATCCACTTCATCCACGTCCGGTCGCGGCACGAGGACGCGCTTCCGCTCATCGTCAATCACGGGTGGCCGGGCTCGATCATCGAGCAGCTGAAGATCATCGATCGACTGACCGACCCGGTGGCGCACGGCGCGAGCATCGAGGACGCGTTCCACTGTCGTGATCCCGTCGATGCCGGGCTACGGCTTCTCCGGAAAGCCGACGAGCCCTGGATGGGGCCCAGAGCGCATGGCTTCGGCCTGGGCCGAGCTGATGGAGCGCCTTGGCTACACCCGCTACGTCGCCCAGGGCGGCGATTGGGGTGCGTTCGTCGTCGACCAGATGGGCCTGCAGGCTCCCGCCGGACTGCTCGCCATCCACACGAACATGCCCGCCACCGTTCCGGCCGACGTCGACAAGGCTTCCCTGGCCGGCGAGCCACCGCCGGCCGGACTGTCGGCAGAGGAGCGACGAGCCTACGAGCAGCTGATCCGAACGTACAAGCAGGTCGAGTACGCGAGGATGATGGCCGCGCGCCCGCAGACGCTCTACGGGATCGCAGACTCCCCCGTCGGGTTGGCCGCCTGGCTGCTCGACCACAACGATGCCGACGGCCAGCCGGCCGCGGCAGTCGTCGCTGCCCTCGACCGGACGACGAGCGACACCGGCGAGCTGACGCGTGACGAGGTCCTCGACAACATCACGCTCTACTGGCTGACGAACACGGGGGTATCGGCCTCTCGCCTCTACTGGGAGTACAAGGGCGGATTCTTCAACGCCAAGGGCGTCTCGATCCCCGTTGCCGTCACGGTGTTCCCAGGCGAGCAGTACCAGGCGCCGCGCAGCTGGGCCGAGCAGGCCTATCCAAACCTCATCTACTTCAACGAAGTCGACAAGGGCGGCCACTTCGCCGCCTGGGAAGAGCCCGAGATCTTCACCGACGAGCTGCGAGCGGCGTTCCGGTCGCTCCGAGAAGGGAATTCCTCATGACCACCGCGTTCGAGACCGCAACCGAGATCAAGCCGTTCCACCTCGAGATTCCAGACGAACGGATCGACGACTTGCGCCGGCGCATCGCGGCGACGCGCTGGCCCAGCAAGGAGCTCGTCCCGGACCGATCGCAGGGCGTGCAGCTGGCCACGATGCGCGAGCTCGCCCGCTACTGGGCGACCGAGTACGACTGGCGCACGTGCGAGGCGAGGCTGAACGCGCTCCCCCAGTTCACGACCGAGATCGACGGGGTCGAGATCCACTTCATCCACGTCAGGTCGCGGCACGAGAACGCGTTGCCGCTGATCATGACCCACGGCTGGCCCGGCTCCGTCGTCGAGCTGCTCGAGACCGTCGGCCCGCTGACCGACCCGACCGCCCACGGCGGCACTCGCCGACGACGCGTTCCACCTGGTGCTGCCGTCCCTGCCCGGCTACGGCTTCTCGAGCGAGCCGACCGAGCTCGGCTGGGATGCTGCCCGCACGGGACGCGCGTGGGCAGAGCTGATGCACCGCCTCGGCTATGACCGCTACGTCGCCCAGGGCGGCGACGTGGGCGCCCTTGTCACGGACCTGATGGGTCGCCAGGCGGTCGAGGGTCTGGTCGGCTACCACCTGAACCTGCTCACGGCGGTGCTCGCGATCGGCGATCAGTTGCCCAGGGAGTCCGAGCAGGAACGCACAGCGGCCGCGGCGGTCGCGGCATTCAGGCAGGACGGCTTCGGCTACTTCCTCGAGATGGCCACGCGGCCGCAGACGATCGGCTACGCCCTGCTGGATTCTCCCGTTGCGCTGGCGGCCTGGCTGCTCGATCACGACACCGACAGCTACTACAAGGTCTCCCGCGCGTTCCTCGACGGCCAGCCCGTGGGCGGCCTCACCCGGGAGAGCATCGTCGACAACATCACCCTGTACTGGCTGACCGGCACGGCGATCTCGGCGGCCCGCTCCTACTGGGAGGACGGACGAGCGCTGGCCGCAGCGCTCGCGAGCGGCCAGCCTCCACCGCCGGTCTCGGTGCCGGTCGGCTTCACCACGTTCCCCGGCGAGATCTGGGCGTCGCCCCGGAGCTGGGTCGAGGCGGTCTACCCCGACCTCGCCTACTTCAACGAGGCCGAGAAGGGCGGCCACTTCGCCGCCTGGGAGGAACCCGAGCTCTTCACCACCGAGTTGCGGGCTGCATTCAGCTCGCTGCGCGGAAGCCTCGAGCCCGTGCCGATGGCGGAGATGGCCGCGCGCAGCCCAGCGCCGTGATCCGTTCGCTGATTCACCGGGAGGCGGCCGACGGTGCAGCCCTGCCCGTCGAGGGCCACCTCCCCGGCTTCGAGGGTGCCACCGGCTGGCTCAACTACGGAGCCACTGACGCCGGCCGGGCTGCGAGGTCGCGTCGTCCTCGTCGACTTCTGGACCTACACCTGCATCAACTGGCTGAGGACGCTTCCGTACGTTCGCGCCTGGGCCACGAAGTACCGCGACCTGGGCTTGACCGTCATTGGTGTGCACACGCCGGAGTTCGGGTTCGAGCACGAGCGAGACAACGTCATCGCCGCAGCGCGGGACGAGAACGTCGACTACCCGATCGCGATCGACAACGACTTTGCGGTCTGGCGGGCGTTCGCCAACAACTATTGGCCTGCCATCTACATCGCCGATGCGGAGGGGCGACTTCGGTATCACCACTTCGGCGAAGGCGAATACGCCATGACCGAGATGGTCATCCAGCAGCTGCTCTCTGACGCCGGAGCCGATGGGATCGACGGCTCCCTTGTCCGTGTTGAGCCTGACGGTTTCGAGGTCGATGCCGACTGGCAGAATGTCCGGTCTCCGGAGACGTATCTGGGGTACGGCAGGTCCACGGGCTTCGCCTCCCCCGATGACCTCCAGGCCGATACGGCGCACGCGTATCCCGACGCTTCGGGGCTCCGGCTCAACCAATGGGCGCCAATCGGGAACTGGACGATCGCACGGCACGCCGCGGTGTCGAACGACGCCAACGGGCGCATCGCCTTCCGATTCCACGCCCGGGACGTGCACCTCGTCATGGGCCCTGCGACGCGCGGGAGCTCGGTGCCGATGCGCGTGACGGTCGATGGGCAGAACCCCGGTGCATCGCACGGGCTGGACATCGACGAGTCAGGCGCCGGGACGGTGGCCGACCAGCGCCTCTACCAGCTGATCCGCCAGAACGGTCCGATCGCCGAGCGCGTCGTTCGACATCGAGTTTCTCGAGCCGGGCGTCGAGGTCTACTGCTTCACCTTCGGCTGAGATCGAGGACCGACCGCCCGTATCCTTTGTGCGTGTCCGAGAACACGACTCCTTACGGCCCGGGCCTTCGTCAGCAGCCTGGCATCTCTCCGCCCGGCGGATGCCGAGGGTGACGGACCGTACGCCGGCATCGGGATGGGCCAGGTCTTCAAGCTGGCCAAAGAGTTCCAGGCGATGCCGCCGGTCGAGATCGAGCGGCTGCTCGAGAACGACGATCACCTGGTCCGCGTCGGCGCCGTCAGCATCATGGACTGGCAGCGCGCGACCGGAAGTCGCCGGCCGAGCGGTCGGCGCGAGCTGTTCGACCTGTACATCCGCCGGCACGACCTGATCGACACCTGGGACCTCGTCGACCGAAGCGCAATCCACGTCGTCGGCGAGTACCTGGTCGACAAGCCGCGCAAGATCCTGCACGAGTTGGCGCATTCCGACAGGCCGATGGAGCGGCGTACCGCGATCTCAGCACCTATGCCTTCATCCGGCGCAGTGAGCTCGACGACACCTATCGGATCGCGGAGACGCTCGCGAACGACCCGGACGACCTCGTCTGCAAGGCCGTTGGCTGGATGCTGCGCGAGGCCGGGAAGCGGGACCAGCCTCGGCTCGCTTTGTTCCTCGACGCGCATGCCGCGACGTTGCCGCGGGTGATGCTCCGCTACTCCATCGAGAAGCTCGACAAGGCCGACCGCGACCGCTACCTCGCCATGAAGCGGCGCTGACCGCGCTCGGCGCCGCGTCCGGCATCGCTCGTGCATCCGACCCCGGCATGGCGAGCACTGCCAGGTCGGGGCGGGCCAGCACGGTGGGGCCGACGGTGCTGCTTGGTATCGGCCTTGGTGGATTCTTCGACGGCATCGTGCTTCACCAGATCCTTCAGTGGCACCACGTGCTGTCGGCTCACGTGCCGGCGGATTCCCTTGCAAACCTGGAGCTGAACACGTGGGCGGACGGGCTCTTCCACGGAGCGACGTGGGTCTTCACGTCCCTCGGGCTGGCATTGCTCTGGGGGGCGGTCAGGCGCGGTGCGGCGCTCGGCTGGAATCGGTTGATCGGCGGGCTGCTGGCAGGGTGGGGCGGATTCAACCTGGTCGAGGGGCTCATCGACCACCACATCCTCCAGCTACACCACGTCCGCCCGGGACCCGACGAACTGCTCTATGACCTCGGCTTTCTCATCTGGGGTGCGGTGATGCTCCTCGCCGGGGTCATCCTGCTGGGCAGGGACGGGGCACGCAGTTCGCCGCGCGAGACGTGAGGTGCGCGGGCGCCAGCGCCATGAGGTTGCGTTAGACCTCAGCCGCGGCGTCTGCCAGTCGGGCTCAGTCGAAGTCCCAGATCCCGCGTCCGGCCGAGAACTGGAGGACGAGGCCGCATCGGCGGCAGATCTGGAGGACGAGCTTGTGGCTCGTGATCCCCCACCGAGAGTCCATCCGACCCTGCTGGCGGTCGAACTCGGTGCTGCCGCACAGCGGGCACTTCAGGACCGGCTTCGCGGCTTCCTCGGCTTGCTCCCACGTCATCGGTGAATCTCCCTGTCCTGCTTGAGGGCAGCCTAGCAAGGCCGATCAATCGGCCTACGCGAGGACCGCAGTTGCCTCGATCTCGACCTTGCAGCGCTCGTCGCCAGTCCAACCCCGATGCTCCCCTATTGCCTCGTTAACCCATCTGGCCGATGATCGGCTGACTCCCGGTCACGCTTCCCAGAGGTGCTCAGAGCATGAAGATCACGGTCGTGGGGGCAAGCGGACTCATCGGTACCAGGGTCGTCGAGCACCTGAAGAGCCAGGGCCACGACGTCGTCGCGTCGTCGCGGTCATCGGGCGTGGACGTCCTGACCGGAGAAGGCCTGGCCGATGCGCTCGCGGGCGCTGACGCGCTCGTCGACGTGACGAACTCGCCCTCGCTCGAGGGCGGCCCGGCGATGGAATTCTTCACAAAGTCGGCCAACAACATCGCGGATGCTGCCAAGACGGCCGGCGTCGACCACTACGTCGCGCTGTCGATCGTCGGCGTCGACGGGCTACCCGACAGCCCGTACTTCGTCGCCAAGGTCGCGCAGGAGAAGATCATCACCGGGTCCGGCATCCCCTACTCGATCGTGCACGCCACCCAATTCGCCGAGTTCGCCGACGCGATCACCGAGTCAATGACCGTCGGCGACGAGGTGCGCGTGCCCGATGCGCTGATCCAGCCAGTCCCCGCCGACGAGGTTGCCGCTGCGGTCGCAGGCGTGGCCATCGGCGAGCCGCTCAACGGCATCGTGAACGTCGGTGGGCCGCAGAAGATCACGTTCGAGCAGCTGGCCCGCGAATCCCTGGCGCGGAAGGGCGACGACACGAAGACCGTCATCGTGGATCCGGAAGCCCGCTACTTCGGGGCGAGGCTGACAACGCGCAGCCTGGTTACGCCCGACTAGCGCTCACGTCACGACGCGGTACTTGAGGTGCGCGACCCCGGGCGCCTCGAGCGCGCGGATCTCCTCGAGCTTCAAATTCGGACCCACTCCGTCGAAGAGGCGCGCGCCGCCGCCCAGGACGATCGGGACGACGTGCAGCTCCAGCTCGTCGACCAGCCCGGCGGCCAGGTACTGGTTGATGACATCGGCACCGCCGCCGATGAAAACGTCCTTGTCGCCCGCGGCCTCCCGCGCCTGCGCCAGCGCGGACTCGATGCCATCGGTCACGAAGGTGAAGGTCGTGTCCGACAGGGTCAGCGGCTCGCGCTCGTGATGGGTGAGGACGAAGACCGGCTTGTGGAAGGGCGGTTCCTCGCCCCACCAGCCGCGCCACGGATCGTCGCCCCACGGGCCGCGGGTGGCCGGCCCGAACTTGCCGCGACCCATGATCTCGGCGCCGACGTTTGCGTGCGACTCGCGCACCACCGGGCTGCTGGCGTTCTCCTCGCCACCATCCATGCCGGCGGGCTCGCGCCACGCCTTCAGCGCGACCAACCAGTCGTGCAGCGACTCGCCGCCCTCGCCGAGCGGTTCCTCCTGGCTCTGGTTGGGGCCGGCGACGAAGCCGTCCAGCGAGGTCGAGATGTGCACCCTTACCTTGCTCATGTCACTCCAGACAGTCCCTTGGCGGCCAATTCATCGGTCGAGAATCGAAAGGCGGAACCCATTGGACATCATCGAACGGCACTTCGCGGCCGAGAACGCCCACGACGTCCAGGCGACCCTCGACACCTACACCGATGACATCGTCTGGGACGACGTCACCCATCCCGACTCCCCGTTCCGGGGCAAGGAGGAGGTCGCGCGGGTCTACTCCGGCATCATCGATGCCATTCCCGACGTCACGCTGACCTCCGTCCGGAGGTTCACCGGCGAGGGCGGGCGCTACGTCGTCGACGAGTCGATCATCACCGGCCATGTTCACGGAGCGTGGGCGGGCATGGCCGGTGGCGGCGCGCCGGTCGAGGTCCGCATGCTCCACGTGTTCGAGCTCCGGGACGGGCTGATCTGCTACGAGAACGCCTGGTTCGACGCCTCCGCCGTCCAGCGCCAGATCACTCGTTTTCTCGAGTCGCCGGATTGAGGCTGCGCAGCTGTCACCGCTTGGTATAGACCTGTAGCACGACCCCGGATCGGAAGGACGTGCTCGCAGTCAACTTCAGCCCCTGAAGCGCCAAGCCATCGGGCACGAGGTTGCGACCGCGGCTGCTGAACACCGGGTAGACGAACAACCGGTACTCGTCGACCAGGTCGGCGCGCATGAGAGCGTGAACCACGCTGATGCTGCCGGTCACACCCAGCTCCCCACCTCCGTCGTGAGCTTTCAGAGCTGCGACCTCATCTTCGAGGCGACCTGAGAGCACCGTGCTGTTTGCCCAGGCCGGATCGGTCATCGTCGAAGACACGACGTACTTCGACACACCGTTGAGGTGGGCTGCGCTGCCTGACGCGTCGTCGGTCTGCAGCGGCCAATACCCGCGGAAGTCCTCGAAGGTCTTGCGCCCCAGCAGCAGCGCTTCCTCACTCGTCATTTGATCGTTCATGACGGCAAACAGATCTTCCGCGTCGTCTTGATCGGCAGGGTCGAACCAGTCGTCGAGGAACTCGATGACGCCGTTCACACTGATGTTCTCGGTCACGACGAGCCGGCGGTTGTCTGGCATGGCAGACCACTCCCCTGATGATGTCCGGTACTCGGATGCTGACCCTGCGCGCCCGCGGAACTCATCGTCGGGCGAGTTGACGTATATCGGCGACGGATATAGTATGCATCCGTCACGGATACAGTCGGAGGCACGGTGAAGAACGGCAAAGACGCTCCCCTGACGCCGGCGGTGCTGCACATTCTGCTCGCGCTCTCCACCGAGGAGCGGCACGGCTACGGGATCATGAAGCAGGCCGAACGGGAGTCGCAGGGCAAGGTGAAGATGGGGCCGGGCACGCTGTACGGGTCGATCGGCCGCATGATCGAGGCGGGGCTGATCCACGAGAGCGACAAGAAGGTCGACCCAGCGATGGACGACGAGCGGCGGATCTACTACACGATCACCGGGCTCGGGCGGAAGGCGCTCGAGGCCGAGCTGGACCGATACCGCGACGTCGTCGCGGTCGCCCACGAGAAGCACCTCACGCCGAACGCGTTTGCCGATGGCGTCTGATCGGTCCATTCGCCGATACCGGCGCTGGTATGAACGGCTGCTCCGCCTCTACCCCGGATCCTTCCAGGACCGCTACGGCGAACCGATGGCGCAGACCTTCACCGACCTTGCACGCGAACGGACCGATGCGAACCGTGGCCTCCTCGGCTTCGCCCTCGGGACGTTCGCCGAGACCTCCGCCGCAATCCTGAGGGAGAACATGACGCAGCTCATGCAGAACAAGAACTACTTCCGCTGGGTCCTCATCACCGCTGCGGTGCTGGCGCTACCGGCCCTGGCCATGTTGTTCCAGATCGGTGTCCCCGACCCCGGCTCGGGCACCGATGGCGTGAACTGGGGGCCGATGGACTTCGCCACCATGGGCGTCCTCATCCTCGGCAGCGGCCTCCTGTTCGAGTACGCCAGCTCGCGGGACGGCAGCGTCGCGCACAAGGCCGCCGTCGGCATCGCCGTCCTGGCGGGGCTGGGCCTCATCTGGGTCAACCTCGCGGTCGGCATGATGGACGTCGAGAACGGCAACCTGATGTACGTCCTCGTCCTCCTCGTCGGGCTCGTCGGGGCCGCGATCGGGCGCTTCGAGCCGCGTGAGGCGTCGATCGCGATGTTCGCGACGGCAGGCGCCCAGGCGGTGGTCGTCGTGATCGCGCTCGTCGCAGGGCTCGGCCCGACGCTGCTGGCGGACGCGTTCTTCATCGCGGCGTGGATCGCATCGGGCGTGCTTTTCCGGCAAGCCAGCGTCGCACCGTCGCCGGCGGGGTGATCGGCTCCGCCAGCTGACCTCCCCTACATGCACCTCCTGGCGCTCATCGGCGTCGGCCCGAACACCGTTCTCGACCTCGTGTACCCCGTCGCGCTCGTCGCGCTGCTTGTCGTCGGGATCGGCGTCGCGTGGCGGATCCCGCCGGAAGCGGCCGCTGGTCGACCTCGAGGTTCGCCTCGCACGACCTCGGAGCGCGACGCACGCGGGTAACAGCCGCCGTAAGCCGGTCTATCGGTAGAGACATGACGCGCGACACGGGCGGAGCACGCCTCTGGACTGGCGCGCCGCGCTCATGCATCCTTCCATCGGTCATGACGATGACTCGGGGATCAATCGACGTGGTGCTGACAGGGCGAGGGTCGCGCATCCTCGCCGCGAGGCTCCTGCGCCTCGTTGGAGCTCTGATCGTGGGGCTCTCGTTCTTCTTCACCCAGGTCGCCGACGCAGCTGGTGCCGAGCACCAGCCGGAAGTCGCCGCCCTCGCACCCTCCGCCGGCGATCCTTCTGAAGCGCCACCCGAAGCGCCAGCGCCCTCGCCGGGAGTGCCTCCGCCACCCGAGCCCACCCAGCCACCGGAGGATCCGGCGCCGCCGGAGCCTACCGAGCCGCCGGACGTGGCTCCGGCACCCGAGCCCACCGAAGCACCGGACGTGGCTCCGGCACCCGAACCCACCGAGCCGTCGGAGGAGCCGGCACCACCCGAGCCCACTGAAGCTCCGGACGTGGCTCCGGCACCCGAGCCCACCGAGCCGCCGGAGGTGCCGGCACCGACACAGCCGAGCGAGCCGCCAGCGGTGAATCCGGCGCCGACCGAAGCGACCGACCCGCCTGAACCCACCGTCGAGGAGGGTCCACGACCGAAGGCGAACTCAGCCGACTCGCAGGACGGGACGGCGGGCGCCGCGGATGGATCAGCACCGAAAGGGTCAGGAGGACTGCGCCCCGCTGCGACTCAATCGGCACGCATCGCGTCTGAGCATGAGCACGTCAGCCGGCCGACCGCCGGCGCCCGCGAGGCCAGGTCGGCGTCGACTCCGGAACGCGCTCGACCGACGAGCAGGTCGCGCGCACCAGTGGCGCTCGCCCTGGACCAACCATCCGGCCTGCAGGCGGAGTCCGACCGATGCGGTCTCGGTGGCATCGAGGACTGCGCGGAAGTCGTTTCCGCATCGGCCGCATCGGTCATTGCCCTCGCCACCCCGCGGATTCCGACGACGGTGAGCGTGGCGGTCGAGTTCGGCAAGGCCGGCCAAGGGTGGGCCGGAGCCATCGTCTTCAACCTCTGGCTCCGGCGTCAGCTCAGGGAGCGGCGCATGAGCCAGAGACAGCTGGCGCACCTCTCGGGAGTGAACCACTCGACCATCTCGCGCCTGCTTGCCGGGGATCGGATCCCGTCCCTGGAGACGGCCACGAAGCTGGCCCGAGCGCTTCGTGTCCCCAACGAGGACATCGCCGCCGAGCTCGGTTTTGTGACTGGGCGGCCGGCCATGCCGATGCAGCGAGTGGAAGCGGCGCTGCGCGGCGACGAAGGCCTGGAAGAAGCCGACGTGCGGGAGCTCATGGAGGCGTACATCGCCCGCCGGCGGCGGCTCAGCCTGAAGAGTGTCGATTCGGCGACGGCGGTCGTCGGCTCACCGCGGGACTCCGGGCCCGATCCGCCGGCCTGAATCCGACGCGGCGATCGCCCTTCGGCGATGAGATCGTGACCTTGCGCCGGTCCTATCGGCAAGCAATCCGACAACCTTCACCTCCCAAGACAGGAGACCCGTCAGTGGGACAGCTGATCGTCCACGCCACGATGTCCGTCAACGGCGCCTTCGAGGCGCCGTCACCCGAAAACTGGCTGGTGATCGACCCGGACAGCGGCCAGGCCAGCCTCGAGCAGCTCATCCTCGCGGATGCGATGGTGCTGGGGCGCAAGACCTACGAAGGGCTCGCCGCGGTGTGGCCGACGCTCGCCGACGACCCGGAGATGGGGGCGTTCGCCGAGCGCGTCAACGGCATGCCGAAGTACGTCGGCTCACGCACGCTGAAGGAGCCGCTGACCTGGAACTCCACGCTCCTGGATGGCGACCTCGTGGAGCGCGTCCGTGCCCTGAAGACCGAGCACCAGGCGAACCTGATCATCTCGGGCGTCGGCGAGCTGGCGCACACCCTCACCAGCGCCGGCCTCGTCGACGAGTTCTGGTTCTGGGTGAGTCCGTCCGTCTGGCCGGCCGGACCCAGGATCTTCGACGGCGTCGGACCGATCAAGCTGGAGCTGGTCTCCGCGACGCCGTACCGCTCCGGCGTCGTCTGGCTTCGCTATCGGCCGGCAGACCAGGCGTAGGTTGGCGTATCCCGCATGAGCGAGCAGGGTTGGCGGGGGTTCCTCGCCGCGGAGGGCGTCGACGACTGGGTCGTGCTGCACGGCGGGGCGACGGCGGTATTCCGCGTCGGATCGGTCCAGGAGGCGCTGCGGCTGGCCGGGGCCGTCGCAGGCGTCCCGGGCTTCGAAGGCACCGGGGCGCTGCTGACGATCGCGGATGACCGCGTCACCGTGCGCCTGACCCGCGACTTGTGGCAGCTCGAGCCACGGCACGTGGAGCTGGCGCGGGCCGTCTCGGCAGTCGCGCTGGAGCGCGGCGGGGTGTCCGACCGCGCATCGGTCCAGGAGGTGCAGGTCGCGATCTCCGGGAAGCCCGACGCGATCGACGTTGGCTTCTGGCGCGCCGCACTCGGCTACGCGCCGATGGCCGACGACAACGGCGTCGATCCGCTCGGCCACGGGTCGACGGTGTGGATGCAGGAGCTGGACGAAGCGAAGCCGCTGCGGCACGCGATGCACATCGATGTCTCGGTCGCGCGCGAGCAGGTCGAGGCGCGGGTCGCGGCGGCACTCGCGGCGGGCGGCCGCATCGTCGACGACGGATGGGAGCACAAGACCCTCTCCGATCGCGCCGGCAATCGTGTCTGCATCTGCGCGTGGCCCGACGGCTTCGCGTGGCCGGACGGGACGGCTGGGCGGGCCTCCGATCGGGAATAGCGACCAGAGGAGCCAGCATGGGCAACGTTGTCATCGACATGAGCATGTCACTCGACGGCTACATCGCCGCGCCGAACGACGTCCCAGGACAGGGCCTGGGCGAGGACGGGATGCGACTCCACAACTGGGCCTTCGACGACCCGGCGGTGATGGAGCGGGTCCTCGGCAACACCGATGAAACCGGCGCCGTGATCATGGGCCGCCGTTCGTACGACAACTCGATCCAGGAGTGGGGCAACAAGGGGCCGCTCGGCGAGACTCCCTGCTTCGTCGTCACCCATCGGCCATTCGAAGCGCCGGACCCGGTGTTCGTCGTCGTGACCGATGGGATCGAGAGCGCCCTCGCGAAGGCCCAGGAGGCTGCCGGCGACAGGCGCATCGGCCTGATGGGCGCGAACCTCGATCAGCAGTACCTCGCCGCGGGCCTCGTCGATGAGATCCGGATCCACCTGGTCGACGTCCTGCTCGGCGGTGGCCGCCGCCTGTTCGAGACGCTTCCGCAGCGCGTCGACCTGGAGCAGACCGATCTCTACGAGGCCGGCGGCGTCGCCCACGTCTCGTACCGCGTCATTCGATAGCGCGCGGCTGGTAGAGTCGGGCCAACAACACGACGCGACCCGGTGCAGGGGAAGTCGGTCAAAGGCCGACGCTGACCCGCAGCCGTAGGCCGCCGGGACGAAGGTCCCGCGGCGAGCCGGAATGCCTGGCCGGGAAGCTTCGCTCCACCCCTCGTCGCGGTTCGCGAGGCGGAGCCGGCATCGATCCCGCGCCTCGCGCAACCATCGATCCTGGCGGCCCGCGGACCCGACGGACCGAAAGGAAGACGGCTCGATGTCGGACCTCTCCATCCAGCCCGCATCGCGGATTGTGCGGGCCTGGACCCTCGTCCTCGTGGTCCTCGCGTTCATGCTCACCGCCGTGGCCGCCCCATCGGTGCGCGCCGGCGGATCCACGACCACCGATCCAGGCGACGCCGCCGGCGGCTGGATCGCCCAGCACGTCGAGACCGATGCGACCCTCGGTGTCGGTTCGCTGGCGGATGCCATCTTCGCCTTCGCCGCGACCGGTGTCGGCCAGGCCGCCGCCGCCGATGCCCTTGCCCGCATCGAGGCCGGTCTCGAGGCCTTCGTCTCGGACGGCACGAACCTGCGCCCAGGGGCGCTGGGCAAGGCCATCCTTGCGGTCAGCGTCCAGGGTGGCAACGTGAACAGCTTCGGCGGGCGCGACCTCGAGGCCGACCTCCGCGGCCTGCTGGTCACGTCGGGGCCGGACACCGGCCGCTTCGGGTCCGCCACCGTCTTCGACCAGACGATCGCGGTGCTCGCCCTGGCCCGGACCAGCGGTGGGGTGCCGGCCAGTGCCGGAGACTGGTTGGCCGCCGCGCAATGCCCGAGCGGCGAGTACCAGTGGGACGGGTCCTGCCCGGCGGGCCCTGGCCTCGAGGATCCGGACACCACCGCGCTGGCGCTCCAGGCGCTGCTGGCTGCCGGCGAGACGGCCGCCGCGGCCGGATCGACGACCTGGCTCCTGGACCTCCAGGCCAGTGACGGTTCGCTCGCCTCCTTCGGCACCCCGAACACGAACAGCACCGGCGTCGCGGGCCAGGCGCTGCGTGCCGCCGGCGAGACCGCCGCCGCCGACGCGGCCGCGGCCTTCGTCGTCTCCCTCCAGCTCGGCTGCGACGCCGATCCCGGCACGATCGGCGCGATCGCCTGGTCGGTTGCCGATCCGGGCTTCCTCATCTTCTCGACGCCGCAGGCCGTCCTCGCGCTCGGTGCGCCGCCGCTCGACACGCTGAGCGCGGCCGGCGCATCAACGGACGCGCCGGCGCTCGAGTGCGCGGTCACCGGACCGCCCGCGACGGCAACACCGTCCCCCACGCCGACGGCCTCGCCCGGCGCCGTGGGCGCGCTGCCCGACACCGCGTCCGGTGCGGGTGACGCGGCGGGACTGCTCGCGACGCTTGCGGGCGGGATGCTCGTCGCTGGCGGCGTCGTGGCCATCCGCCGGAAGGTCGGAGCCCGGTCGTGACCGATGGCGCCGGCCGAGCCCCGCTCGGCCGGCGAGCCCTCCCCTTCGTCGCGGCCCTCCTGCTCGCGGTCGCGGCGCTCGGTGCGCCTGCCGAGGCACGGGCATGGACCGCGGGAGCGTGCCCGACAACCACGAGCGGCGTGACGGTCGTCGTCGACTTCGGCGCCCTCGGCGCCGGGACGGTCGTTCGTTGCGCACCAGGGGACCCGGCCACCGGGTTCGCGGCCCTCGCGGGTGCCGGCTTCTCGATCGAGCAGGTCAGCAACGTGCCGGGCTTCCTGTGCCGCGTCGACGGCCGACCCGGCGCGAGCCAGGAGACGTGCGTCAATACGCCGCCGGCATCCGCGTACTGGGTGTACTGGCACGCGCCGCGCGGCGGAAGCTGGACCTACAGCTCGTCGGGGGCCGCCACCCGCAACCCTTCACCCGGCACCGTCGAAGGCTGGTCGTTCTCCGGCGCCGGCGGCGTGACGCCACCCGGCGTGCCGCCTCCTCCTCCGCCGGCGGCTCCGAAGCCGACGCCCACGCCACGCCCGCCGGCGCCCGCGCCCACCGCGCCGGACGCACCGGCGCCCACGAGCCGACCCGCGGGCGCAACGGCCGCCCCCACGCCGCGGGCGGTCACCCCGGAGCCGACGGCGCTGGACTCGCCGAAAGCGTCAGCGCGCCCGTCGGCCACCCCCCTGAGTCGCCCGACGGCCTCAGCCTCCGCGAGCGCGGCGACGTCGGAGCCATCTGCGTCGCCCTCCCCGTCGGATGCCGTGGCCGCTGCGGCGAGTGCCGCGCCGGCTCCTCCGGCCGTCCCGCTCGGCACGGCCGCGGGCGTGGCGATCGCCGTGGCGGTCGGGAGCGCGGCCGCGATCATCGTGCGGCGCCGTGCGGCGGGCGCGGACGGAGGGCCGTGAGTTGATCACGCACGACCTCCGACCGGCCCGGACGCTGCACCCCGGTGCGTGGTGGCTGTGGGCGCTCGGCCTCGCGATCGTCGCGAGCCACACGACGAACCCGCTGCTGCTCGGCCTGATCATCGGCGTCGCAGCGCTCGTGGTCGCCGCGCGACGCGAGGACGCGCCATGGGCGCATGCGTTCCGCATGTACCTCTTCCTCGGCGCCGCGATCGTGGTCATCCGGGTCGGCTTCCGCATCCTGTTCGGCGGCGAGTTCGGCACGAACGTCCTCTTCTCACTGCCCGAGGCCGCACTGCCCGAGTGGGCGGCCGGCATCCGCATCGGCGGCGAGGTCACGGCCGAGAGCATCCTCGCGGCCTTCGTCGACGGCCTGCGGCTGGCGACGATCGTCATCTGCTTCGGCGCCGCGAACAGCCTTGCCAATCCCGGGCGCCTGCTGCGCCTGGCGCCGAATGCCCTGTACGAGGCCGGCGCCGCGGTCACCGTGGCGATGAGCCTCGCCCCGCAGCTGGCGGAGAGCGTGATCCGCGTCGGCCGAGCCCGCCGCGTCCGCGGCTCGGTCGCGGGCGGTCGCCGATCGGTGCCCGGCATCCTCCTGCCGGTGCTCCAGGACGCGCTCGACCGATCCCTCTCGCTCGCGGCCTCGATGGATGCCCGGGGCTACGGCCGATCCGGAGCCGAGCCGGCCGCCCGTCGCCGAGTGACCGCGGCGCTCCTCATCGTCGGCCTGTCCGGCGTCGCGATCGGCCTCTATGGCGTGCTCGACGCGACGGCCGCGATCCCGCTGGCGGCGCCGATCATGGCCGGTGGCGCGGCGTTGCTGGTGGGCGGCATGGTGGCCGCTGGGCGCCGCGTCCAACGCACGCGCTACCGCCCCGATCCGTGGGGCCTGTCCGAGTGGCTGGTCACGGCGTGCGGGGCGCTCGCGGTCACCTCGGTCATGCTCGGTGCGACCCTCGATCCGGCCTCGCTGCACATGTCCCTCGCACCGATCTCGTGGCCGGGGCTTGCGGTCGTCCCGACCATCGGTGTGCTCGTCGCGGCGACGCCGGCCTGGATCGTGCCGCCGCCGATTTCGAGGGCCGCCGGACGGACCTCGGCCGCCGGTGCGCCCTCGGGAGCTCGACCGTGATCCAGTTCCACGGCGTCTCGCTGACCTACCCGGAGGCATCGGCTCCGACGTTGCGTGACGTGGAGCTGGCCGTCGAGGAGGGCAGCCTCTGCCTCGTGGCCGGGCACACCGGCGCCGGCAAGACGACCCTGCTGCGGCTCGTCAACGGCCTCGTCCCCCACTTCAGCGGCGGCCTCCTCACCGGCCGCGTGACCGTGGGCGGCCGCGACACGCGCGACCATCCGCCGCGCGAGCTGGCCGATGCCGTCGGGTCGGTCGCACAGGACCCCCTTCACGGGTTCGTGACCGATAGCGTGGAGGAAGAGCTCGCCTACGGCATGGAGCAGCTCGGCGTCGACCCCGCCACGATGCGCCGGCGCGTGGAGGAGACGCTCGACCTCCTGGGAATCGCCGACCTGCGCGACCGATCGCTCCGCAGCCTCTCCGGCGGGCAGCAGCAGCGCGTCGCGATCGGTTCGGTGCTCGCAGCCGGGCCACGCGTCCTCATCCTCGACGAGCCCACCTCGGCGTTGGACCCGCCCGCCGCGGAGGAGGTCCTCGCCGCCGTCCTGCGTCTCGTCCACGACCTGGGGCTCACGGTCCTGCTCGCCGAGCACCGCATGGAGCGCGCCGTCGGCTACGCCGACCGCATCGTCACCGTCCATGGCGACGGCACGGTGACCGACGGACCGCCCGCCGCGGAGCTCGAGCGGCTGGAGCTCGTCCCGCCCGTCGTCGAGCTGGGCCGGATGGCGAGGTGGTCCCCGCTGCCGCTCACGGTTCGCGACGCCCGCGCGAGCGCCGGGTCGCTGCGGACAAGGCTCGCCGAGGTCGCGCCGGCGGATCGTGCAGTGGAGCCGACGGACACGATCGCCCTTCGTGCCGAGCGGCTGACGGTGACGTACGGGCCGGTCACCGCCGTGCGCGACGTCACGCTCGAGCTGGCGCGCGGGGCGGTGGCGGTGCTCATGGGCCGCAACGGAGCGGGCAAGTCGTCGCTGCTGTGGGCGTTGCAGGGATCGGGACCGCGACGCTCGGGCAGCGTCCGGGTCGAGGGCGTCGATCCAACCGTTGGGGGCGCTGCGGCCAAGGGACTGGTCGGCCTCGTCCCGCAGACCGCGACCGACCTGCTCTACCACGACACGGTCGACGCGGAGTGTCAGCAGTCCGACCGCGACTGGCAGGTCCGTCCGGGGACGACTCGCGACCTGCTGGCACGGATCGGCAGAGACGTCGACCCGGCAATCCACCCCCGGGACCTGTCCGAGGGCCAGAGGCTGGCGCTCGTCCTCGCGATTCAGCTCGCGGGATCGCCGAAGGTCGTCCTGCTCGATGAGCCGACGCGCGGCCTCGACTACCCGGCCAAGGCGTCACTGGTCGACGTCCTCCGCGGCCTTGCCGGCGCCGGCCACGCCATCCTCGTCTCGACCCACGATGTCGAGCTGGCCGCGTCGCTCGCCGATCGCGTCATCGTGATGGCCGGCGGAGAGATCGTCGCCGACGGCACCGCGGTTGAAGTGCTGGCCGCCTCGCCGGCGTTCGCGCCCCAGGTCGCGAAGATCCTCGGCCCGCCATGGCTCACCGTCGACGGCGTCCGTCGAGCCCTCGCTGTCGGGGGCGCGGCATGACCGCTTTGCCGGCGCGCGCGACGGCCGTGCCCATCGCGGCGCGACCGTGGCTCGTCCTGGCCATCGGCTCGGCCGTGGGGATCATGGCGTTCTGCTGGCCCCTCATCGTGTCGCCCGGGCCAGCCGGCGCGCCGCGGATCGACAGCCCGCTGCTGTTCGTCGCGATCCTGCCGATCATCGTCGCGACCCTCGTCATCGAGCTGTCGGCCGGCCGCATGGACGCCAAGGCCATCGCCATGCTCGGCGTCCTCGCAGCGCTGGGTGCGGCGCTGCGCCCGCTCGGTGCCGGCACCGCCGGGGTCGAGACGGTGTTCGTCCTGCTCGTCCTCGGCGGGCGCGCGTTCGGACCGGGGTTCGGCTTCGTGCTGGGCCCGGTCACGCTCTTCGCATCGTCGCTGCTCACCGGGGGCGTCGGGCCGTGGCTGCCGTTCCAGATGCTCGCCGCCGGCTGGGTCGGCCTCGGCGCCGGCCTCCTCCCGCGGGCACGGGGCAAGCGCGAGGGCCTCCTGCTCGCGGCGTACGGCGCCGCCGCCGCCTTCGGCTATGGCCTCGCGATGAACCTGTGGTTCTGGCCGTTCGCCGCTGGTCTCGATACGGCGCTCTCGCTCGTCCCGGGTGATCCGATCCTCGACAACCTCGGCCGGTTCCTGCTGTTCACCCTCGCGACGTCAATGGGTTGGGACCTTGGCCGCGCCATCACCACGATCGTGCTGCTGGCCGTCCTCGGCCCGACGGTCCTCGGAGCCCTTCGCCGTGCCGGCCGGCGCGCGGCGTTCGGCGCGTCACCGCAGTTCGCCACGCCGGAAGCCGCGGAAGACGTCAGCCCTCCGTAACGGCTGCTGCCGCTACCATCCGCTCGTGAGCCACCTGCTCCCGGATCGGATGATCCCGCTCCTGCCGTGCCGATCCATCGACGATCAGATCGCCTTCTACGAGTCGATCGGCTTCGAGGTCACCTATCGGCAGAAGGCGCCGAACGTGTATGCATCGGTCCAGCGCGGGCTGATCGAGCTCCATTTCTTCACGATGAAGGGCTACGAGCCGGCGAATTCGTACAGCACGTGCTACGTGATGGTCAGCGACATCGACGCGCTGTACGCCGACTTCCGGGAAGGCCTGAAGCGCAGCCTCGGCCGCGTGCCGACCCGCGGCATGCCCCGGATCGGTGCGCTTGGGGACATGTCCTACGGCGTCCGCCAGTTCCTCCTGACCGATCCGGGCGGCAACATCATTCGCATCGGTCAGCCATTGGCCGCGACCAGGGGCGGCGCCGCGCATCCGACCTCGCGACTGGCGAAGGCGCTGGACGCGGCGACCCTGCTCATGCACTCGAAGGTTGACCCCGAGACGACCGCTCGGGTGCTCGACGCCGCCCTGGCCGATGATCCCGACGCACCCGACGTCCTGCTCGTCCAGGCTCGGATCCTGCGCGCCGATGCCGCCCACGCCCTCGGCGACGACGAGCTGGCAGCTGAATTGCTCGATCGGGTTGCCGAGGCCGACCTCGGGGCCGATGACCGCGCGTCGATCGCTGACGACCTGGCTCGCGCGGACGAGCTCCGCGCGGCTCCCATCAGAGGCTCGCGGCGTACTCCTCGTCCGTGACGAGCTCGCCCCACTCGGTCTCCGGGCCGTCGGCCGGCGCCTCCCAGAGCGTGAGGTGACTCATCAGGTGATCCGGCGCGGCGCCGTGCCAATGCCACTCCTTCGGCCTCGTATAGATCGTATCGCCTGGCCGGATCTCGGTGACCTCCCCGCCTCGCGCCTGCGTCCGGCCGATGCCCTCGATGACACGCAGGGTCTGTCCCAGGACGTGGACGTGCCAGGCGCTGCGGGCACCCGGCGCAAAGTGCACGACGCCCGCGCGAAGGCGCGAGGTCCCCTGGTCGTCTGCGATGGCGTCGAACCACGCGTCGCCGACGAACCTCTCCGGCGAGCCCTTGACCGATGGCCGCTTGGGTTGAACCTCCATGCGATGACTCCTCGCGATGCTGTCAGCGGATGTTGCGGTTGACCCGGAAGAGGTTGGTCGGGTCGTATCGGGTCTTGACGCTGGCAAGCCGCTCGTAGTTGGACCGGAAGGAAGCGCGCGTCCGGTCGTCGGGCTCGTCATCGGTCTGGAAGTTGACGTAGTTCCCGCCCGTCGAGAACGGCCGCAGCGCCTCCCAGGCGCTTCGCACCCAGGACCGATTCGACTCGCCGGCGGGCGAGTCCGGCGTCCACATCGACTGCACGACGCAGGCGAAGGCGGCATCGCGGTTGCCGACCGCGCCGTCGTCCTCGGCGTGCTCGGAGAGGGCGCCCGCGATCTGGAACAGGACGATCTGGTTCGCCGGCGCGGTGAGGCCCTCGAACTGCGCGTGGTAGGTCCGGAGGAGCTCGTCCGAGAGGCCGGGCACGAACTCCGACTTCCAGTAGTAGTGGTTGCCGCGAGGCTGGGTCGCGTCGAGTAGCGCCTGCAGCGCCGTGTACTCCCGGGCCTGGATGAGGTTCGCCAGCGGCTCACCGAGGGAGGTGATCGGCTCGAGGTCGGCGGCCGCCTGGCCAGGATCGCCCGAGTGGCAGGCCACGATCATCACGACCGGCGTGCCGTGCGCCGACTCGGGCAGCCATGGCGCCGGCGGAGCATTGCGCCGGATCGCCACCAGCGTGAGCTCGCGCGGCGCCGCCTCGGTGACGCGGCCGAAGGCGTCGAGGACGCGCTCGGCCTCCGAGGCCGGCCACGCGATCGGTCCACCGGTGATCTGCGGCCCGACCTCGTGGAGACGGAACGTGAACCCGGTGGCGACGCCGAAGTTGCCGCCGCCACCACGAAGCGCCCAGAACAGCTCTGCGTTCTCGTCGCGTGATGCGCGCGTGACCGATCCGTCGGCGAGGACGATCTCGACCTCCTCGAGGTCGTCCACGGTCCATCCGAAGCGTCGGGTCAGGTAGCCGAAGCCGCCTCCGAGCGTCAGCCCCGCGACGCCGGTGAGCGAGACGAATCCGAGCGTGGCCGCCAGCCCATGCGGCTGGGTGGCCCGGTCGACGTCCCCGAGGAGGGCACCGGCCTCGACGCGGGCGAGCCGCGCTCCCGGGTCGACCTCGACCCCGTTCTGGGCGGACATGTCCAGCGTCAGTCCGCCATCGGTCAGGGCCAGGCCGGCAATGTTGTGTCCCCCACCCCGGATCGACAACTCGACACCATGGTCGGCGGCGAAGCGCACGGTGCGCACGACGTCGTCGACCGATGCGGCGCGCGCGACGATCGCCGGACGCTTGGCGATCATGCCGTTCCACAGCGACACAGACTCCGCGTAGCCCTCGTCGTCGGGACGCAGGAGTGTTCCGTCGAGATTGGTACCGAGGGCATCGAGGGCCGACGGGTCCAGCTGGATGCGGCCGTCGAGGCCGGTGATCGGGAATGAGGTCGTGCTCACGGTGGGTCCTCCGTCTCGGCTGGCACTCTCTCCAGGATCGCATGGTAGTCCCTCGCCCAATCGTGTCGAGGGTGAGGCATCGGCCGTCGCGACGCGCGCGTCAGGTGAGTTCGGACGTTTCGTCGAGCTCGGGGGGAGGGTCACCGCCCCTCGTGCCGGCAATCCGCGCTGCCTCCTCCATCGAGAAGCCACCACGATGGCTGCGAATCCAGGCGCGCGCGTACCGATAGCGGATCGCCTCGTAGGTGATGAGGCCGACGCACACGCCGGCCACCAACGCGAGCGACACGAGGGCCGGCACGACGGTCGCGACCGGGATCAGCGCGAGCAGCGCCACCGTGGCCGTCGGCCGTCCATGCCCCCAGCCACCACCGATCCGCAGCCGCATGGCGACGTGCGCGCCCATGTACAGCGCCAACCCGCCGCACAGGCCGATGGCGGGGACGATCCCGAGCGGCTCGGCGGCGTGGGCCAGTGTGACCTCCACCCCGAACGCGAACAGTACGATGCCGGAGACCAGCGGCAGGTGGAGGTAGGAGTAGAGGTCGCGGGCGAGTGCGTTCCGCTCACGCCCGGTCGCCTCGACGAGCCTCGCCTGCGAGACGTAGATGACCCAGTCGAAGTACGACCACCAGAGCGATGCGGCGACGATGATCCCGAGCAGCGCGGCCGTGATCAGGCCGGCATCCAGCGGCAGCCCCGCTGCGCCGACCCCGATCGCGATGATCGACTCGCCGAGCGCGATGATGACGATCAGCCCGTGGCGCTCGACGAAGTGCTCTGGCGAGACGCGCCACCCCCGTCCGCGACCAAGGAGCGCGCCGAGGTAGTCGATCGACAGCGCCACGACCCACAGCGCAAGCTCGGCGGTCCCGACGAAGAAAGCCGCGACGACGATCAACGACGGCCCGACCACGGCGCCGGGCGTGAACCGCAGGACGGCGCCGAGGAGATCGCGATCGCCCTTGCCAGCGATGGCGAACAGCACGAGGTGGTTGGCGCGCACGATGAAGTACGCCACCGCGAAGACGAGCGAGTCCGCGCCGAACGCCGCCGGCGTCGCGAGCGCCACCACGAGCATCGCACCCATCGAGCCGAAGACAGCCAGGCGAACCGCGCCCTCCTCGGGGTCGAGGGTGTTCGTCAGCCACGCATAGGCGGCCCATGCCCACCACAGCGCACCGAGCAGGAGCAGGCCGCGCAGCAGTCCGTCCCAAGTCGGGTCGTGGGTGACGAAGCCGGTGACCTGGGTGATCGCGAAGACGAAGACGAGGTCGAAGAACAGCTCGAGCGGCGTCACCCGCTGCTCGGCCTCGACCTCTCGAACGGTCATCGCATGCAGCCTAGCGCCGAGCGACGTCGAACAGCCCGAACCAGTAGCCACGGACGACGTCGTGGGTCGCGCTGAGCCGATACCCGGCATCGGTCATCTCGCGCAGCACGCGGCGCGGCGAGGACGCGTGCCGGCCACGCCAGCGGGCCAGCTGGCCTTCGCGCCGCGACTCGAGGATCGCGACCCTGGCGCCGGGCCGGAGCTGGGCGCGGGCTTCCGCGAAGTACCTCGCCGGATCCGGGAGGTGGTGATAGGTGGCCGAGACGAAGAGCAGGTCCACCGGCTCCGGGATCTCCAGCCGGTCACGGCGCACGAGGACGTCCCGGAGGGTCGTGATCCCACGCTCGTCGGCCGCGCGGCGCAGGTCGCGGAGGGTGTCCGGGGAGGCGTCGAGGGCGTAGACGACGCCGTCCGGTTCCACGGCGCGAGCGAGACGGAGGGTGAAATGCCCGTAGCCCGGACCGAGATCGCCGACGACCATGCCCGGTCGGAGGTCGAGGACCGCGATCACCGCATCCGGGTCGCGGAGGCGATCCTGGCGCGTCCCCCCGGCGTACAGCCATCGGCGGATGGGCTCGGCCAGGCGGTCGAGGGTCACGCGTCGGAGACGTTGATCACGACCTTGCCGCGGGCGTGTTCGTCCTCCACCCAGCGCAGGGCGTCGACGACCTGGTCCAGCGGATAGCGCCGATCGATCACGGGCTTCAGCTTGCCGGCCGCGATGAGCTGCTTCAGGGTGTCGACGTCGGGCGCATGCAATGGCTTCCACCACAGCATCAGGCCGCTCCACTTGCCGCCGAAGCGCGAGATCACCAGGCTGCCCCAGAGCGACGCGAGGATGCTGCTGGTGGTGCCTCCCATCGTCAGGTACACGCCGTTCGGCTTCAGGGCGCGCCGGACGGCGAAGATCGAGTAATGCGAGTCGACGGCCACGATCCAGTCGTACCGCTCCCCCGCCTTCGTGTAGTCGACCTTCTTGTAGTCGATGACGTGATCGGCGCCAAGCGATCGCACGAGGTCGAGCTTGTCGCCGCTGGCGACGCCGCTCACCTCGGCACCCATCGCCTTGGCGATCTGTACGGCGAACGGACCGACGTTGCCCGACGCGCCGTCGATCAGCACCGTGTCGCCGGGCCGGAAGGTCCGGCCGTCGCGCGTGCGCATCCCCTGGAGTGCCAGGACCGCCGAGTGCGGCAGCGTGGCGGCCTCCTCGAACGACATGCCGGTCGGGATCGGCTGGAACGCCTTCTCGCGCGCACAGACGAACTCGGCGAAGGCTCCGAATCGGCCGGCCGCGAACAGGTCGGTCATGACCTCGTCGCCGGGCTTGAATCGGGTGACGTCCGGGCCGATCGCCTCGACGACGCCGGCCGCATCGATCCCGACCTCGTGGTTCCGGGGGGCGCGGAGGCCCATGAAGAGACGCACGAACCCGGGTTTCGGCTTCAGGCCATCGAGGTCGGCCCGGTTGACCGATGCGGCCCGGACGCGGACGAGCACCTGGTCCTTGGACGGCGTCGGACGCTCAACCTCGCGGAGCTCGACGACCTCGGGAGGACCGTATCGGTCATGGAATGCCGCCCTCATTCGCTCTGCCGCGACGCCGGAGCCTGGGGCGACTGTCGAGTCAGTCACCCGTCGATGGTAATCGGCTCAGTCCGGCGCGGCGACAGGCTCGGGCGAGGCACCCCCTTCGACCTCTTGCTCATCCCGTGCGGGCACGCTCCGGAGGGCGTACGCGGCGATGATCGCCGTCAGGATCGCGAGGATCGTTGCCACCGCGGCGACGAAGTGGAGCGCATCCATGAAGGCCGCCTGGGACACCGCCACCAGCGCTGCCCCCAGCGCATCCGGCAGCGTCTGAGCAACCGCGAGCGCACCGCCCAGTGTGTCCTGCGCTGCGCCGACGACCTCGGCGGGAATCCCCGACGGGAGCGAATCCGCGATCTCGCTCCGGTACACGGCCGTGCCGAGGCTGCCGAGCAGTGCGATCCCAAGGGCGCCACCGAGCTCGCCGCTCGTCTCGGACATGCCCGTGGCGGCGCCGGCCTGCTCCGGCGGCGCACTGCCGACGATGAGCTCGGTCGCGAGCGTGATGACCGGGGCAAGCCCTAGCGAGATCACGATCGAGGCAACGATGATGATCGCGATGCCGGGGCCGCTGTCGAGCCCGAGGCCGAGCAGCGTCGCCGTCCCGATCGCGGCAATGGCCATGCCGGTCCCCATGATCACCGACGGGCGGAAGCGATGGATGATCTTCGGCGCGATGACGGACCCGACGATGAATCCGGCGGCCGACGGAAGCGACCAGACCGCCGCCTCGATCGGCGAGAGCCCGAGGACGAGCTGCAGGTACTGCGCGATGAAGAGGAAGTACCCGACGACGACGAAGATGCTGAGCAGGTACGTCCCGAGCGAGGCCGAGAACGCGCGAATCCTGAACAGGCGCACGTCGATGATCGGTGACTCGAGGTGAAGCTGACGGCGCACGAACCAGACGCCGAGCAGGAGGCCGCCGACGATCGCGACGACCGGCATCGGTGCCAACCCGCCCTGCGCGAGCTCCTTCAGCCCGAACACCACCGCGAGGATGGCGAGAAGGGACAGCGCCACGCTGCCGAGGTCGATGGGATGAGCGTTCTGGTCCCGGTACTCGGGCAGGGTGCGCGGGCCGAGGATGAGCAGCAGCCCCATCACCGGGACACCGATGAGGAACACGGAGCCCCACCAGAAGAATTCGAGGAGCACGCCGCCGAGGACCGGACCGATCGCGCCGCCGGCTGAGTAGGCCGCGATCCAGAACCCGATCGCGGTACTGCGCTGCTTCGGGTCCAGGAACATCGTGAAGATCAGGGATAGCGTCGAGGGCGCGATCGTCGCCCCGGCGACGCCCATCACAGCGCGACTGGCGATGAGCATCTCCGAGCTCGTCGAGAAGGCCGCGAGGAGCGACGCGAGCGCGAAGCCGGCGGCGCCGGCCAGCAGGAGCTTGCGCCGCCCGATCCGATCCCCCAGCGAGCCCATCGTGATGAGCAGGCCGGCGACCAGGAAGCCGTAGATGTCGATGATCCAGAGCAGCTGCGCGCTCGACGGCTGCAGCTCTGCGCTGATCCGCGGGATGGCGAGGTTGAGCACGGTCAGGTCCATCGCGTAGACCAACGCCGCGAGCGTCAGCACGCCCAGCCCGATCCACTCCCGCCTGGTTGCTCGTGGTGGCACGGCGTACTCGCCCGTCATCTCGTTCATGCTCCTACAGACTGAGCTCTCCGATGGGATTCATCGGTTGCGGCCTCACCCCTTCGGCTGAAGCCTGCGCTTGACATCGCCATTATACAACCGTATGGTTGTACCATGCAGATCGCGCCTCCCGACTTCGACCGCATGTTCGGCGCGCTGGCCGACGCCACGCGGCGTGACATCGTGCGCCGCGCGATCGATGGCGGAGAGGGCGTGGCCGAGCTGGCCAGCCACTACGCCATGAGCTTCGCGGCGGTCCAGAAGCACGTCGCCATCCTCGAGCGGGCAGGGCTCGTCACCAAGCGACGCATCGGGCGCCGCAAGGTCGTCCGCACCAACCTGGAGACGCTGCGCGTGGCGCGCCGCCTGCTGGACCGATACGAGGACCTGTGGCGCGAGCGGATCGACCGCATGACCGATCTCGTCACCGATGCCACCCACAACCCAAAGGAGACCAACGGATGACCGTGACCGCAGTCCGCAAGGACCCCCAGGCCCTGACCTTGACCGTCGATGCCGAGTTCGACGCATCGGCCGAGCGTGTGTGGCAGCTGTGGGCCGACCCACGCCAGCTCGAGCGATGGTGGGGCCCGCCAACCTACCCCGCCACCTTCACGAAGCACGACCTGGCGCCGGGCAGCCGCGTCGAGTACCACATGACCGGGCCCGAGGGCGACCAGCCGAAGGGCTACTGGGACATCCTCGAGGTCGACGCGCCCCGTCGGCTCGTGGTCCGCGACGGCTTCGCCAACGACGACGGCACGCCGAACGACGAGTTTCCACGCGGCGAGATGCGCGTGACGATCCAGGAAACCGGCGCTGGCCGCACCCGCATGTCGATCGAGAGCCTCCATCCGAGCACCGAGGCGATGGAGCAGGTCCTGGCCATGGGCATGGAGGAGGGCATGACCCAGGCCGTCGCCCAGATCGACGAGATCCTTGCCGAGGAGAAGGTTCCATCGGCATGACCGATTCACCACTGGCGCCGCTGGTCGGCGCGTGGGAGTTCGAGGCGAGGTCGGACGGGCGGTTCCTCGGCCGTGGCTCGACGACGTTCGAGTGGACGGAGGACGGCGCCTTCGTCCGCCAGCACGCGAACGACGAGCGGGACCCCGCGACGACCACGGAGTGGAGCGGCCACTCCCCCATGCCGGTCACCGCGATCCTCGGCTTCGACGACTCGAACGGGGAGCGGACGATGCTCTACTCGGATGCCCGCGGCGTCTTCCGCATCTACCGCATGACCCTCACCGACGAGGCGTGGACCGTGTGGCGCGATGCCCCGGGCTTCAACCAGCGGTTCGTCGGGAGGATCGAGGACGGCGGCGAGACCATCAGGGGCGCGTGGGAGACGTCGGAGGACGGCTCCGAGTGGACGGTCGACTTCGACATGGTCTACCGCAGGCGAGACCGATGAGATCGACGGACGCGCGAAGTCTGAGAGACGCAAGCAACCAACGAAAGGACCGATGATGAAGAGCACCATCGCGGGGCCGACGACCCGGACGCTGGACGTCCCTGGCGCGACCCTGACCTACGACGTCCGCCGCAACGACGACAGCAGCGAGCCGCCGCTGTTCCTGATCGGCTCGCCGATGGGAGCCTCCGGCTTCGGCTCCCTCGCGAAGCACTTCGGTGACCGCACCGTGATCACGTACGACCCGCGCGGCACCGAACGCAGCACGCTGACCGACCCGGCAAGCCGCGTCGGCCCGGAAGAGCACTCCGACGACGTCCATCGAATCATCCAGGAGGTCGGTGGGCCGGTCGATCTCTTCGCCTCCAGTGGTGGCGCGGTGAACGCCCTCGCCCTCGTCGCGGACCATCCCGGCGACGTCCGCACGCTCGTGGCGCACGAGCCACCCCTCGCCTCGCTGCTGCCGGACCGCGAGCACGCGATGGCCGCGTGCCGCGCCATCCACGAGACCTATATGCGCTCCGGATCAAGCGCCGGGATGGCCCACTTCATCGCCGTCGTGAGCCATCGGGGTGAGTTCACGCCCGAGGTGGTTGCCCAGCCAGCACCGGATCCGGCGATGTTCGGCATGCCGACCGAGGACGACGGCGAGCGAAACGACGCCATGCTCGGCAAGGACAAGACGATTCTGACCCTTACCGGCTTCGAGCCGGACTTCGGCGCCCTGCGCGCGGCCTCCACGCGGGTTGTCATAGCCGCCGGCGAGGGGTCGACGGGAGAGATGGCGAACCGAGGCGGTCACGCCGTCGCCGCGCGGCTCGACACCGAGCCTGTGATCTTTCCCAGTGACCATGGCGGCTTTCTCGGCGGCGAGTACGGCCAGACCGGCGATCCGGACGCGTTCGCGGCGAAGCTGCGCGACGTGCTGGCGGGTGCCTGAAGTGAGATCCGTGCTGGTCTAGGCCCGCACCTTCAGTCCCTTCACGCCCTCGAAGTCCCGGACGTTCCGGGTGACGAGCGTGAGCCGATGCTGGAGAGCAGTGGCCGCGATCAGGGCATCGGGCAGGCGCAGCGCCGTACCTCGTCGAAGGCCGCCGGCGCGCTCGGCGATCGCGGCATCGACGGCGATATCGGTCATGGGTTCGAGGAGACGTCGAACGCGGCGCTCCTCGGACCCACTCCCTGAGAACAGCTCGGCGCGCGTGATCGCGGACACGTGGATGTCGTCCGCTCCCGGCGCGAAGCGGCGGTAACCACGCAGGTGGTCGACCAGGACGTCGCTATCGACCAGGATCCGCGTCACGGCTCCACTCGTCGCGGCTTGGCTGCGCGAGCTCGGGCAGCGTGCCGAATGTCTCGTCCAGCACCGCGTCGACATCCGGTCGGTCATCGGCGAGGTACGCGTCGACCGCCTCGCGGATCATCCGCGCCAGCGGCGCACCGGTCCGACGGCCGCGAACGTCCAGCCGCCGCCGCTGGTCATCGGTCAGGTAGATCTGGGTCCGGGTGCTTGCCATATACAGCACAGCATACAGCACGCGCTACCGGACGGATTCCGACCCATGAGCCAGCTTGGACCGTGCGGCGACGAGGTCGATCGCCGCGATCCGCCCGCCGATCTGCTGCCGTCATACGTCAGTCGGGGCGCCAGAGGTCGGGCTGCGGCAGCCCGTTGATCCCGAGCGTCTGCGAGAGCTCGCCCCAGTGCCAGGCCTCGTGGGTGAGCAGGCGCTGGAGGATCGAGCTGCGAGTGTGGACCTGGACCGTGTCACCGTAGGCGCGCTGGATCTCATCGGTCAGCATCTCGAGGGTCCAGCGGTCCAGGCAGCCGTCGAGGACCGAAAACGTCGAGTCCAGGGCTCCGGCGATCTCCTCGGCCGAGTGCGGGTGGTCGAGGTCGTCCGCCCAGTCGATTGCCTCGGAGCCGTTCCAGAACGGCGTCGACTCGATGCCGGGCTCGCCGACGACCGCGCACAGCCAGTAGACCCGCATCGCGGCGGTGTGGCTGACCGCGGCCCAGATCGGCAGCAGGTCGGGCGCCGGCCGGATGCCAAGCTGCTCATCGGTCATGGCGGCGATGACGTCGCGCACGCGGCGGTTGTACTGCGGCCACATGTGATAGGCGGGCCGGATTGATATGTTCATGGACCGATGCTACTGCCGGATTCCTGCCGGCATCTGTCACGAATTCGCCGCATCATGGTGGCGTCCCGAGACCCGAATGAGGAGGAACGCATGTCCGCCGTGGAGTGGCTGCTCGATTCGGACCCCGCCATCCGCTGGCAGGTCATGCGCGACCTGACCGATGCGCCCGCGGACGAAGTCGCCTCCGAGCGCGCTCGGGTCGTGACGGAGGGCTGGGGCGCCCAGGTGCTCGCTGCGCAGAGTGCCGACGGCACGTGGAACGGCGGCGCGTACTCGCCCGAGTGGACGTCGACGACACCGGCCCTCCAGCTCCTGCGCCACTTCGGCATCGATCCATCGACCGACCAGGTGCGCGGCGCGCTGACGCTCGTTCGCGCCAATGCCCGATGGGAGTATGAAGATCTCCCCTACTTCGACGGCGAGGTCGAGCCGTGCATCAATGGCCAGGCCGTCGCGGTCGGGTCGTACTTCGGCCAGGACGTGCAGGTCATCGTCGACCGTCTGCTGACCGAGCAGATGGCCGATGGCGGCTGGAACTGCGAACAGGAGGCCGAACGCGGCGGCTCGACGCGCGGGTCGTTCGACACCACGATCAATGTCCTCGAGGGGCTGCTCGAGTACGAGCGCGCCACCGGAGGTCATGCGGACGTGGCTGCCGCCCGCGAGCGCGGCCAGGAGTACCTGCTCGAGCGACGCCTGCTGCGCCGACTGTCGGACGGCGAGATCGGCGACCGCAAATGGCTCCACTTCGCCTTCCCGACCGGCTGGCACTACAACGCCCTGCGCGCGCTCGACGATCTGCGCGACGCCGGCGCGACACCCGACGACCGCCTGAACGAGGCGCTCGACCTCGTCGAGTCGAAGCGCGACGCCGACGGCCGTTGGCCGCTCGACCTCGCCCTCCACGACGAGCTGCTCGTGGATCTCGGCGAGCGCGTCGGGGAGCCGAGCCGCTGGAACACGCTCCACGCCCTTCGCGTGCTGCGCTGGGCCGGACGCGCCGACGTCGCCGCCACCGAGCGCGCCGCATTGGCATGACCGATCCGGCGGCACAGGATCTCACGATCGTCCCGGCCAACGAGGCGAGCTGGGAGGACATCCAGACCGTCTTCGGCACCCGAGGCGACGCGGCCGGCTGCCAGTGCCAGCGGTTCAAGCTCGCTCCGAGGGAGGCGTTCAAGAGCTTTCCCCCCGAGGAGCGGGCCATGAGGCTCCGCGCACAGACGAACGCTGGTCATCCCGAGGCCGAAACGACCGCGGGACTGGTTGCCTACCTCGACGGCGAGCCGGTCGGGTGGTGTGCGGTCGAACCGCGCCCGGCCTACAAGGGTCTGCTCCGCGTGTTCCGGGTCCCGTGGGACGGAAGAACGGAGGACAAGACCGATGACACCGTTTGGGCCGTGACGTGCATCTTCGTTCGCGCGGGGTTCCGAGGCCGGGGCATCAGCTACGCCCTCGCCCGGGCCGCGGCCGAATTCGCACGCGATCGCGGCGCTCGAGCCGTCGAGGGCTACCCGCTGATCACTGAGCCCGGGCAGGAGATCACCTGGGGTGAGATCCATGTCGGCAGCCGCAACGTGTTCGCCGCCGCCGGCTTCATCGAGGCCAGCCATCCCACACCGCGGCGCGTCGTGATGCGGATCGACTTCTAGATGTTCACCGAGACCGCCCGCGACGCGGTGCTCGCGCGTGCGGTCGCGCTGCTGTCGGACGACCAGAGGGTCGAGGGTCTCCTCCTGACGGGATCGCTCGGTCGCGGGCAGGGCGATCGGTGGTCGGACATCGATCTCGACGTCGTGATCGCGGACGACGCTGATGTCGAGGCCGTCACGACCGAGTGGGAGGCCATTGCCTACCGCGAGTGGCCGGCCGTCCATCACTACGCCACCGAGTTCGGGACGACGCGGGTCCGCGGTTTCCTGCTGCGTGATGCGCTCCTTCTCGACCTTGCCTTCACGCCAATCGGCGATCTCGAGGTCTGGGCGCCGGTGCAGGTCCTCTTCGATCGCACGGGTCACACCACGCAGGTGGCCGCGGCGTGGGCTCCGTGGTCACCGACCCCCGATTGGCGGGGCGAGGCCGGGTTCGCCGCGCACGACGTCCTGCACGCCTGCGTGGCAGCCAACCGCGGACGGCCTTGGCAATCGGCCTACTTCCTGCAGCGCATCCGCAACCGAACGCTGGCGCTCGCATCCGAGCGCCACGGGTACGCCTCCGATGACTTCACGCGCGTAGACGACGTGCCAGCGGATGAGACGTCGCCGATGGAAGCGACGCTCGTCCCGAACCTTCGGACCGACGTACTGCTCGAGGCGATCAATCGGGCCACGCGCGGGTTCCTGGACGAACTTCGCCGGCACGATCGGGACCTCGCCGACCGATTGACTGAGCCGTTCAACGCGATCTTGAAAGGAGAACGAGATGGCTGAATCTTCAGGGGACAACTCCCGATCCATCATCCTGGTCCCCGGCTTCTGGCTCGGCGCCTGGGCATGGGACGAGGTCGCCGCGAAGCTGCGCGACGACGGCCACGACGCGACCGCGATCACGCTCCCGGGCCTCGAGTCGGCGGACGCGGACCGCTCATCGATCGGCGCCGAGGACCACGTCGACGCCATCGTCAGGGCGGTCGAGACCGCCGATTCCCCCGTCGTGCTCGTCGTCCATAGCGCCGCCGGCTACAGCGGCTACGCCGCCAGCGATCGCGTGCCCGAGCGGATCGCGGCGATGGTCTACGTCGACACCGCCCCGGGCAAGGGCGCGATGGACCCCGACTTCACCGATGCCGAGAAGCCGCTCGACTGGGCCTCGGTCGAGGAGGAGGAGAACCTCGATGGGCTCAGCGACGAGCAGAAGGTGGCGTTCCGCCAGCGGGCCGTTCCCGTCCCGGGCGGGGTCCTGCGCGACTCGGTCGAGCTGACGAACGACGCGCGCAACGACATCCCGAGCACGTTGATCTGCACCGGCTACACCGCCGAGCAGTACCAGACGTACGCGAGGGAGCATCCCGAGTGGTCGTTCCTCGCCGGCATCCCCGAGCTCCGCAACCCGACGTGGGTCGACCTGCCGACCAGCCACTGGCCGATGTGGTCGAAGCCGCACGAGCTCGCGAAGATCATCGGCCACGTCGCGAAGGTGCCCGCCGGGGCGAGCCGATGACCGAGGATGGCATCAGCCCGAGCGACTTCCACGCGGCCGATGGCACCGAGGACTGGCGCGTCCTGGCCGAGGGAGCGTGCGCCTTCTTCCGCACCGGTTCGTTGGCGCGACAGCGCGCGCCTCGTCGGCGCGATCAGTCAGCTGGCCGGGATCGAGGACCACCCGCCCGACGTGGACGTGCGCCGCGACGGCGTGACGGTCCGGCTCATCACGATCGCCGACGACTGGTACGGGCCGAGCCGGCGCGACCTCGAGCTGGCCCGGCTGATCTCGGCGGCCGCACGAGAGCTCGGCTTCGGGGCCGATCCGTCCGCGCTCCAGAGCTTCCTCGTCATCCCGGGCGCCCCCGACACTGCCGAGGTGATGCCGTTCTGGCGCGCCGTCCTCGGCTACGAGCCACGCCACGACAGTCCGGACGAGGATCTCGTCGATCCGCGCATGCGCGGGCCGTCGTTCTGGTTCGAGCCGATGGCCGAGCCGCGTCCGGGCGGCGGCGGCGCGATCCACGTCGCGGTCTGGGTGCCGCCGGAGCAGGCGGAGGCACGCGTCGCGGCGGCGCTCGCCGCCGGGGGCCGCCTGGTGCGCGACGAGTTCGCGCCGTCCTGGTGGACGCTGGCTGATGCCGCTGGCAACGAGGCCGACGTCGCGACGACCACGGGCCGCGACTGACCGGACCGATGAGTCCGGCCGACGACATCGGTCCCGGAAGGGAAGGCTTTGGCAAGCGAGCCTGCTTCAGCCAGACTCGATGGCTCTTGAGCCGATACGAACACATCGCAGAGAGGGGCACGACCGAATGACGACGACCTGGACGACCGAGATCAACGGCACCGGCACCTACGCCGAGGTGAACGGCCTCAACCTGTACTACGAGATCCACGGCGAGGGGCGGCCGATGATCCTGCTCCATGGCGGGCTCGGCTCCGGCCAGATGTTCGGACCGATCCTGCCTGCGCTCACCGCGAACCACCGGGTGATCGCTCCGGACCTCCAGGGGCACGGGCGGACCGCCGACATCGACCGGCCGATCAGCGAGCGGCTGATGGCCGACGACATCGCGGCGCTGATCGACCACCTCGGGCTGGAGCGGCCCGACCTCCTCGGCTACTCGCTCGGCGGCGGCGTCGCGTTCCACACGGCGGTGAAGTACCCGGAGAAGGTCGGGAAGCTCGTGACGGCCTCGATCTACTTCCGCTCGGACGACGTCCACGACGAGCTGAAGGCGTTGCAGGGCCAGGTGAACGCATCGGCGGCGGAGTTCATGAAGGAGACGCCGATGTGGGAGACCTACCAGCGTCTCGCGCCACGGCCAGACGACTTCGGGCGACTGCTCGACAAGATCGGCGAGATGATGAAGGACGACTTCGACTACACCGATGAGCTGCGCGGGATCCAGGTCCCCACCCTGCTCGTGGCGGCCGACGCGGACCAGGCGCCGCCGAGCGCCCTCGTCGAGGCATTCAAGCTCATCGATGGTGGCCTGCGCGATGGCGGCTGGTCGGGCGAGAACCGACCGAAGGGCGGCCACGCGCTCGCGATCCTGCCGGGGCTGACCCACTACGACATCTTCGCCTCGCCGCTCCTGGCCGCCGTCGCGCTCGACTTTCTTGACCGGCAGTAAGGCGGACTCGGGACCGATGGCGCGTCGGCGCCCATGACGAACCAGGAACCGGGGGCGCTCCGGAGCGAGGTGCTGCGCGAGGGCGCCACGATGGCGCTCTACATCAGCCTCTCGCTGCTGGCGGTCATGGTCGCGCTCCCGAAGGACGTCGCACCCGCATCGTCCGACTCCCCCGCCGCCGTCCTGTTCTTCACGTCCATCGGGCTGCTGCTCGCCCACCAGCTGGCCTTTCGAATCTCCGCCCGGCTGGCTCACCGCGGGTTGATGTCGGAACATCTCGAGGTCCTCGCCGCCCACCTTGTCGGCGGGCTGCTGGTCACCGCCATCGCCGTCGTGCCGGTGCTGCTCATCGAAGGCCCGACGGGCGTCCTCGTGTCGGAGCTCCTGCTCCTCGGCTTCATCGCGCTGGTCGGGTACATGGCCGCGCGTTCCGTGCCGCTGAGCCGCACCCGGTCGCTCGCCTACGTCGCCGGCGTCGTCGTCCTGACCCTGGGCATCCTCTGGATCGAGACCCTCTTCGACCACTGAGGCAGGCACGGAGTGGCCGGGACTTGACATGCGGAATCTAGGCTTGAGCCATGACCGCTCATTCGACCGATGGACCCGATCCCGACGCCATCACCGACTACATCACCGAGACGTATCCCGAGACCGTCATCGCCGAGGCGATGAACGCGACGTTCTTCTCGCTCGACGAGCAGCACTGGCCGAACTTCGCGACGATCGTCACGACCGATGAGCACGACGATGCCTCCAACCTCTCGCGCGAGGGAGTGTTCCGGCTGAACATCGGCACCCTGACGAAGGAGACGTTCGCGCGGCTCGTGGGCGGCACGGAGTCGCCCGACTACACCGAGCTGGACCGGATCCTCCCCCACCCGGTCTACGCGAAGCAGCGCTGGATCTCGATCCTCAATCCCAGCACCCGGTCCTTCGAGGAGATCTGCAAGCCGCTCCTCGCCGAGACCCACGATCGCCTGGCCGCCCAGCAGGCCAGGTAGCGCGCGGCCCGCGACGAACCGGCCGAGCATCGCTCGCTTGACATACGTAGGGCTATACGTATACTCATGCGCATAGATCTCTCATACCAGCATGGGTTGGAGCTACGATGCACACGTGCCAAACAAGACCATCTACGTCTCTGACGACGCACAGGAGCTCTTCCAGCGGGCCCAGGAGCTCGCCGGAGGCAACCTCTCGTCGGCGATCACCAGCGCGCTCAAGCGATACGTCGAGGTCGAGGATGCCCGCGAGGCCGGCTTCGACGAGGTCATCGTCAAGGTCGGCATCGGCGCGGGCCGCAAGGTTCGCTTCAACGCCGTCCTCCTCGGCGAGTGGTTCGACACCGACCACACGAGCGGGAAGTTCGAGCACTTCCGCGTCTATCGCGGAGCAAAGAAGTTCGCGCTTCACATCGAGCGCACCGAGTTCTTCGAGACGCGCGATGCGCAGGGCAACCAGCTCACCGGCTGGCGAGCGTGGACCGGGGTCGGCGCAGCGTCCGGAGGCGGGATGCCCGCAGAAGCCACCCTCGAGACGTTCGACACACTCGACGAGCTCCGGGATCGCGTTCCGGCGAAGCTCTTCGAAGTGGTCTCCGCATCGGTCAGGCAGCCCAGCGTTCAGGAGCTCGACATCTAAGGCTCGCCCCGTCGGCGTGTGGGGGTCACGGTCATGACCGCCACCGCAATTCGGGCCACCGGCCTGCGGAAGTCCTACGGCGACACCCTCGTGCTCGACGGCATCGATTTCGAGGTCGCCACCGGATCGGTCTACGCCCTGCTCGGCCCGAATGGAGCCGGCAAGACGACGGCCGTCCACATGCTGACCACGATGCTCACGCCCGATGCGGGTGAGGTCGAGGTCGGCGGGCACGACCTGCGGACCGATCCGGAGGGGGTGCGTGCCGCCATCGGCGTGACGGGGCAGTTCTCCGCGGTCGACAACCTGCTGACCGGCCAGGAGAACCTCCAGCTGATGGCCGATCTCAACCACCTGCCTCGCGAGGAGGGCCGGCGCCGGATCGCCGACCTCCTCGACCGATTCGACCTCGTCGAGGCCGCCGGGCGGATGGTGGCGACCTACTCGGGCGGCATGAAGCGGCGGCTCGACCTGGCGATGACGCTGGTCGGCGACCCACGGATCGTCTTCCTCGACGAGCCGACGACCGGGCTCGACCCTCGTGGGCGCCGCACGATGTGGGACATCGTCCGGGCCCTCGTGGCCGACGGCATCACGATCTTCCTCACCACGCAGTACCTCGAAGAGGCCGATGAGCTGGCCGGGCGCATCGCGCTGCTCGACGGAGGCCACATCGTGGCCGAGGGCACGCCGGCAGAGCTGAAGCGGCTCGTCCCGGGTGGCCACATCCGCCTCGAGTTCGGCGACCCCGTGCAGCTCGAGCGGGCGGCGGAACGGCTCGCAACCGCTCGCCGCGACCCCGACGCCCTCGCCCTCGACGTCCCGACCGACGGCGAGGTCGCGACGCTTCAGGCGGTCCTGGATCGGCTGTCAGCGACCTCGATCGAGATCGCCGGCCTGTCGCTCCACACGCCGGACCTCGACGACGTCTTCCTCTCCCTCACGGGCAACAACGCCCCGCGAAAGGCGGCCACCCAGTGACCTTCGTCCTCCAGGACACGGCGACGATGCTTCGCCGGAACCTGCTCCACGCACGCCGATATCCGTCGCTCACGCTGCTCGTCGCGGCGATCCCGGTGATCTTCTACCTGATCTTCGTATTCGTGTTCGGCTCCACGCTCGGTGACGGGCTGCCGGGGGCCATCGGCGGCCGCGACGAGTACATCGCCTACCTGACGCCGGGGATCCTGATCCTTACGGTCGCCAACGGCATCTCGTCGATGGCAATCGTCATCGCCATGGACAAGCACGAGGGCATCGTCCTGCGCTTCCGCACGATGTCGATCCCCCGCGGCGCGGTCCTTGCCGGCCATGTGGTGAACGGCGTGCTGCAGACGATGTTCAGCATCCTGCTCGTCATCGGCGTCGCGTTGCTCACCGGCTTCCGGCCGACGACGAGCCCGCTCGAGATCGCCGGCGCGATCGGCATGCTTGCCGTCGCGAGCTTCGCGTTCAGCTGGCTGGCAGTTCCGATGGGCCTCGTCTCCAACAGCGTCGAAACCGCGAGCAACCTGCCCCTGCCGATCCTGCTGCTCCCGTTCTTCGGCAGCGCGTTCGTCCCGCCCGAGTCGATGCCGTGGCCGCTCAGCTGGTTCGCGGAGTACCAGCCGTTCACGCCGATGATCGAGACCGTGCGCGGCCTCCTGCTCGGCACGCCGATCGAGTGGAGCGGGGTCATCGCCCTCGGCTGGTGCGCCGCCATCACCGCGGTCGGCATCTGGGGGGCCCTGCGCCTCTATCACCGGGACCCCGTCCCGAGCGGAGCGTAGGTGAGGCCGGTCGGCCCAGCCGTCCCATCGCGTACGAGAAGCACAGCTCGACGAGGCGGAATCGCGCGTCTCCAGCTGCGAACGCGAGCAGACCGTCGAGGATCTCGCGGTGCGGGGCCGGCAGCGCCGTGCGGACCTCGTCGGTGGTGAGCATGCGTCCATCCTCGCAGAGGGACGCATCGGTCCACGGGGTGCTACAACACCGGGCATGGCGACACAGCTCCGCGACTACCGCATCCGCGCCGGCGATCTCGACACCTTCGTCGGCGAGTGGGCGGGCCACCTGGCGCCGCTGCGTCGGGCCATGGGCTTCGAGATTCCGGCTGCCTGGACCGTTCCCGAGGAGGATCGGTTCCTCTGGCTTCTCGAGCACCTCGGCGGCTGGGACGCCTTCGAAGCGGCCGATGCGGCCTACTTGGCCTCTTCGGAGCGCGCCGCGATCGACCCGGATCCGGCCAGGCTCATCGAGGAGCAGCGCACCCTCCGCCTCACCGAGGTGCCACTCCCCTAGGGCTCATCGGTGTCGGCGAAGACGACCTCGCGTTGGCGGCGAATCCTGGGCAGCACGGCGATGACGATGGCCGCAACGGCCATCGCCAGCAGGATGGCCGAGATCGGGCGGGTGATGAAGATCGACAGGTCGCCGCGCGAGATGATCAGCGACCGCCGGAGGTGGTCCTCGAGCAGGGGCCCGAGCACGAAGCCCAAGAGCAGCGGGGCAGGCTCGCAGCCGAGCTTGGTGAGGAAGTAGCCCAGCAGGCCGAAGAACGCGATCGCGTACACGTGCCACGGGTTGAGGCCCAGGGAGATCGTGCCGATCGATGCGAACGCGATGATCGCGGGGAAGAGGATCTTGTACGGGATCGTCAGCATCCGCACCCAGATGCCGATGAGCGGCAGGTTGAGCATGACCAGGAACAGGTTGCCGATCCACATCGACACGATCAGGCCCCAGAACAGCGCCGGCTCGTCGTTGATGACGTTCGGCCCGGGCGTGATGCCGTGGATGATGAATGCGCCGAGCAGGAGCGCCATGACCGGATGCGGCGGCAGCCCGAGCGTCAGGAGCGGGATGAACGACGTCTGCGCCGCCGCGTTGTTCGCCGCCTCCGGCGAGGCGACCCCCTCGATCGCCCCGTGCCCGAACTCCTCGGGGCGCTTGCTCAGCCGCTTCTCGATCGAATAGGCGCCGAACGATGCCAGAACGTGGCCGGCGCCGGGCAGGATGCCGAGCGCAGA
This sequence comes from uncultured Chloroflexia bacterium, assembly GCA_963828485.1. GTDB lineage: Bacteria > Chloroflexota > Limnocylindria > QHBO01 > QHBO01 > JACDBZ01. Next base: position 56,952 of record CAWHEV010000008.1, on the reverse strand, counting down.
GCCGAGCACAGTGCCGCGGATGATCGGCGCGGTGATGCGCCGGAAGTCCTCGCGCGTCGGCCACAGGTTCGCGATCGCCTTGGTCACGACCCTCCGTGTCTTCTCGTCCTCGAGGTTCCGCAGGATCTCTGCGACGCCGAAGAGGCCGACGGCCACCGACACGAAGTTGATCCCCTCGAACAGCTCGCGCACGCCGAACGTGAACCGCGGCGTCCCGGTGTAGATGTCCTGGCCGATCGTGCCGAAGAGGAGGCCGAGGACGATCATCGCCAGCGCCTTGACGGTCGAGCCGCGCGCCAGTGCCACGGACGCGATCAGACCGAGCACGACGAGGCTGAAGAACTCGGGCGAGCCGAACGTGAGCGCCACGCGCGCCAGCGGCGGCGCGAAGAGGACGAGGACGATCGTCGCGAACGTGCCGGCGACGAACGAGCCGATGGCGGCCGTGGCGAGCGCCGGACCGGCGCGACCCTTGCGCGCCATCTCGTGGCCGTCGATCGCGGTGACCGCGGCCGACGACTCGCCCGGCAGGTTGATGAGGATCGCCGTCGTCGAGCCGCCGTACTGCGCCCCGTAGTAGATGCCGGCCAGCATGATCAGCGCCGTGACCGGCTCGAGCCCGAAGGTGATCGGCAGGAGGAGCGCGATCGTGGCGGTCGGACCGATCCCCGGCAGTACGCCGACCGCCGTCCCGAGCACGACGCCAATGAGACAATAGAGCAGGTTCTCCGGGGTCAGTGCCGTCTGCAGCCCGAGCGCGAGGTTCTCGAACAGCTCCATCTGGCGCGCCTAGACCGGGATCCAGTTGCCGATCAGCGGCAGGCGCAGCTGAAGGGCGACGATGAAGATGAGGATGGACACGACGGTCAGCCCGGCGGCAATGATCAGCGCCTCGCGCCAGCTGGTTGCCGAGCGGGCCAGCGACGCCAGCAGCGTCGCGCCGAACAGCGCGCCGACCACGCCCAGCCCACGCACCGTGATGCCGAAGAAGAGCAGCGACGCGGTGATGAGGGCCACGGCCCGCCAGTCGACCGGGCCAATCGGCTCTCCCTCGACCGCGATGAAGCCCTTGAGGATGATGAGGCCGCCGAGGCCCGCGAGGAGCACACCCAGGACCAGCGGGACATAGCCAGGCCCCATGTTCGTGAGCGAGCCGACGTCGTACGTCAGCGCGCCGCCCGCGAAGGCGAGGCCGAATGCGATGAAGATCGCCCCGGCCAGGATGTCCTTCAGCGCGCGACGGACTGCGGGCACGTGCCTTCTCTCCCTCTTGATAGACCGATGGGGCGGCGCCGTCGCCGCCCCATCCTCTCTTGGGTGCGCTACCCGGCGGTCACGCCGGCTTCCTCGATGATCGGCCTCCAGAGCTCGATCTGCGACTCGAGCTGCTCGGTGTGGGCTGCCGGCGTCGCCCGATCCGCCGGGACTGGCGCCGTCCCCAGCTCGCCGAGCCGCGCGACCACGTTCTCGTCCGCCAGGGCGACCAGGAGCGCCGCGTTGAGCGCATCGACGATCTCCTGCGGCGTCTCGGCCGGCACGTACAGGCCATGCCAGACGCTCACCTGGAGGTCGGTCAGCCCCACCTCCTCGGTCGTCGGGACGTCCGGCAGGGACTCGACCCGCTCCGGCGTCGTGACCGCGTAGGCCTTCACCTCACCGGCGAGGATCGGTTCGGACGTGTTCGTCGTCTGGTCGCACATGAAGTCGACCTGGTCGCCGAGCAGGTCGTCCATGGCCGGACCGGTCCCGTCGTACGGCACCTCGGTCAGATCCAGTCCGGTGGCCGTCTCGAACAGCAGGCCGCAGAGCTGCGATGCCGCGCCGATGCCGGCGTTTGCGTACGTCACGGTGTCGAGGTTCTCCTCGACGTAGGTGATGAGCTCCTCCATCGTGTTCGGCTCGAAGTTCGGGCTCCCGATGAACGTCATCGGCACCTCCGTCACGAGGCCGATCGTCTCGAACGCGGTGAGCGGGTCGTACGACAGGTCGGGGTACAGCGTCGGCGCCGTCGACATCCCGATGTGGTGCATCAGCACCGTGTACCCGTCGGGTTCGGCGTTGGCCACCTGGTCGGCGGCAACGGTCCCACCCGCGCCCTCGACGTTCTGGACGACGATCTCGACGCCGAGCTCCGCCGCCATCGGCTCCGCGATCAACCGCGTCACCGTGTCGGTCGGGCCGCCGGCGGCGAATGGCACGACGATGGTGATCTCCTGCTCCGGGTAGCTCCCTGCATCGCCACCATCCCCGCCACCCTGGCAGGCAGCCAGGATCAGCATGGCAATCACGAGGGGTACTCCGAGCCGCATTCGATGCGCGTGCGCGTATCGGTCTCGCATGGTGTGCACTGCCTCTCTATCACGACACACGATGCTCGGGTTGCCTGCCAGCCTAGCAGTCCCCGTGCCCGGTTTACCCCCCGACCAGGGCCAGCTGGGCGTCATTCCCGTGGCGCGGGCGTATCGGCGACTGAATGTCCGAAATCCCGTCGCACGGGCGCATGGGACAGGCAGGGGACGCTACGTGTTGCCGTTGCTGCCGCCCGGCGGGAATGCCGGCCAATGAGTGGCCGATCGTCCCGTGGGGCGGGAACCCGGCTTGGGCCCCTACTCGGGCGTCTCGCGATGCGCCAGCTGGGCCTTCACGCTCGGCGGGCCCGAGGCTCGAGGACGACGACCGCCGTCTCCCCGGCACGCCGGCGCGCGAACGCGTCGAGGTCACCGTAGCCGCTGTACTTCCCGACCGCGGCCCACAGCCGATCGCGCTCCTCGCCCACCGCCGCCCGGGCGCGCACCGCCCGCATGCCGGTCTTCAGCTCGATGGTTGCATCCGGGTGCGCCTGGAGGTTCAGCCACCACGCCGGCTCGGGGCTCGACCAGCCGTTCATGGCGACCGTCACGAAGTTGTCCCCGTCCTCGATGTAGCCAAGGATGGCCGCGCGTGCCTTCCCCGAGCGGCGCCCGGTCGTGATCAGCCGCATGTGGCCGAACGAGCCGCCCGGCTTCGGCACCGAGAGCCCTCGCCGGCCGCCGGTGAGCCGATGGACCGCGCGGTGCGCCACCCACGCGCCGCGGATGAACCAGCGTGGCGGGAGCCACGGGGAGGACTTGGCTGCTGTCCGGTCGACGGATGGGGTGGTCATGCCGAATCTCCTGCTCGCGCGGTGAACCAGCACTCGCTATGCTGGTTGGTCCATACGGCGTAAGGGTAGCCCATACGGTGTAAGGACGTCAAGGAGTTTGGTGCCATCGGCTCGGCCGACCCGGTGGTAGCGTTCCCGCAGACCCTGATTGAGGAGTCCCGACATGGCCGTCGCGAGGCCCGACAGCGCGCAACGGCGCTCCCCGCTCACCCGGGAGCGCGTGCTGAAGGCAGCCGTCGGGCTCGCGGACCGGGAGGGCATCGAGGCCGTCAGCATGCGCCGGCTGGGGACGGAGCTCGGCATCGAGGCGATGTCGCTCTACACCCACGTCCGCGGGAAGGACGACCTCCTCGACGGCATGATCGAGCTGGTCATCGGGGAGATCCCGATCCACCGCGACGGCGCCGATTGGAAGGATGCGCTCCGAACGACGATCCACTCGGCGAGGCGCGTCGTGCTGCGCCATCCGTGGGCGCCCCGCATCATCGAGTCACGGACCGATCCGGGCGCCAGCGGGCTCCGCTACTACGACGCGGTGATGGGCATCCTGCGCGACGGCGGATTCTCGCTCGAGATGACCCACCACGCCATCCATCTGCTGGGCAGCCGGCTGCTCGGGTTCACCCAGGACCTCTTCGACGATTCCCCCGACGTCGACCCCGAAGCCCTGAAACAGATGGCCGACGCGCTGGCCGATACGCACCCGCACGTCGCGGAGATGGCCATGGGCGTCACCCACGACGGCGGCCTCGGCGGCTGCGACGACGACGTCGAGTTCGCGTTCGCGCTCGACCTCATCCTCGACGGCCTCGAGCGATTGCGGGACTCGGCATGATCGTCGCCGGCCCCGCAAACGGTCAGTGGGTGTGGACCCCGATCCCGACAAGGTCGGCGCTGACCTGCCAGAGCCGATCGCAGGCGGCGATGTCGTAGGACGACGCGCTCGACGACTTCGCCTTGCGGTTGGCGAAGTACCGCCCGGTGATGCCCTCGGCATCGGGCGAGCTGGCCAGGAACACCGGCGTATCGGCGCCTCGCGCCGGGCTCTTCATGAACGGCCTCATGACCGCGACGAGCGGAGCGAAGGCCCTCGATGGGTCCTCCGCACTGAAGGCGGTGTTCGTGATCCCAGGGTGCAGCACCGTGGCGGTGACACCGGTCCCCTCGAGGCGTCGGGCCAGCTCATAGGTGAACATCACGTTCGCCAGCTTCGACTGGTTGTACGCAGACTGACCGGAGTACTTCCGCTCCCCCATCAGGTCCTCGAAGTCGATCTTGCCCAGTCCCTGGGCACCTGACGCCACGGTCACCACGCGTGCGGGTGCGCTTGCGATGAGCCGATCCCACAGCAGGCTCGTGAGCAGGAATGGCGCGAGGTGGTTGAGTGCGAACGTGTGTTCCAGGCCATCGGCGGTGACGTGCCGGTGGGACCAGAATCCGCCGACGTTGTTCAGCAACACGTCGAGCCGCGGGTAGGTGGCGAGGACCTCATCGGCGAGGCGTCGCACCTCCGCCTGCGACGACATGTCGGCGACGAAGACGTCGATCGCGGAGCTGCCGGACTCGTTGCCGATGGTGGCAGCGGCGCGCTCCGCCCGCGTCCGATCGCGCCCGGTAATGCCCACCCGGGCACCCATCGACGCGAGGCGGGTCGCCGCCGCCTTCCCGATCCCGCCCGTGCCCCCGGTGACCAGGACGGTCTTGCCCGTCATCGGCAGCGGGCTCGGCCGCTCGTTGGTCATGCGGGTGATGGCGCGGGAGTCCGCACGCCCTCCTTGGTTCCGTCAGGCCCGGCGATGACGTAGGCAATCAGGGCGACGAGGCCGAAGCTGAAGATCCCGAGGAGAAGCAGGACGAGGAACCAGGTCTTGCTCTCGAGCTGCGCCGTGTTCAGCAGCGCGCCGATCCACGACACGAGCCCGCCGACCATGGCGCCGAAGAACGTCAGGCCGCCGATGGCCGCGAGGCCGAGCAGGAACCACGCGAGCGTCCCGCCTTCGATTCCGACGACGTTCTGACCGCTCATGACGAACACGTCGTTCGCGATCGCGCCCCAGATCGCGGCGATGGTCAGGAAGGCGCCGGCGGCGGCGGCGATGGCACTACCGATGAGGAGTTTCGTGATGGTGGCCTTGGACATGATGTTCCCTTTCGATGCTTCGTGGACGAGATGGGTATCGGCGGACCGGCAGCGCCGGCTCACGCCACTGCGGCAGCGGCCACGGGCACGTCCAATGGTGTCCGCTCCGTTTCAGTGCCGGCATTCGGCGGGCGAGCCACGGCGATGACGAGGGTGCCGCGCGCGTGGCCGCCGGCGACATGGCTGATGGCCTTTGCGGTATCGGCCAACGCATACGTGCCACCGATGACCGGCGTGACCGCGCCGGCCTCGACGAATCCCTTCAAGGTGACCAGGTCGGCTCGGTTCTGGCTCTTGATCGAGGGTCGAGCCTGCTGGCGCACGACGATCGACGCGAGGGCTGACCGGATGACGCGACTCAGCTTCCCGGCGCTGTGTCCGCCGCCGTTGGAGATCAGCATCCCATTCGGCGTGAGTGCGCGCCTGGTGTCGGCCATCGAGCGGTTCCCGACGTTGTCGAGGATGACGTCGTAGCGCTCCCGACCCGCCCTGAAGTCCTCGCGGCTGTAGTCGATGACGTGGTCGGCGCCGATCGAACGGACCAGCTCCACGTTCTTCGTGCTGCACACGCCGGTCACCTCGGCACCGAACGCCTTGGCGATCTGCACGGCGTAGGTGCCAACGCCGCCCGAGGCGCCATTGATCAGGACCTTCTGCCCCGGCTCGATCTTCGCGTCGTCGCGAAGGAGCTGGAGGGCGGTGGTCGCGGACACGCCCACGGCGGCCGCTCTCTCGAAGGTGACGTTTGCCGGCTTGCTGACGAACTGGTCCTCGGGGCCGGCCGCGTACTCGGCGAAGGCACCGCTGCACCATCCGAAGACCTCGTCCCCCGCTCGCAGGCCGTGGACATCGGCACCGACCGCTTCGACCGTCCCGGCGACATCGGTCCCTGGCACGCGCTGCTTGGGCTTCGTCAGACCCGTTCCGAGCCGCATGACATACGGCTCGCCCGTCATGAGGACCCAGTCGCCGACATGAATGGACGCCGCGTGGACGCGCACCAGCACGTCGTTGTCCGCGATCTCGGGCTTCTCGATGTCCTGGGTTTCGAGGATCTCTGGCGACCCGTACCTGTCCTGGGTGATTGCCTTCATCTCTTGGTGTCCCTCGTGTGTACGTTGTAAGCGTATGATGTACACTACGACGTACACACTCGGGCGTCAAGCCCGAAGTTTACGTAGTACGCTAGCGACCCAGGAGGTGTCGATGACCACGCAGCCCACGATGTCGGCGGAGCGCCGCGCCCCGCTGACGCGAGAGCGAGTGCTCCAGGCGGCGATGGCCCTGGCCGACGAGGCCGGGATCGATGCCCTGACCATGCGACGGCTCGGGGAGGAGCTCGGAGTCGGACCGATGGCGCTGTATCGCCACGTCGCCAACAAGGAGGACCTGATCGATGCGATCGTCGACATCGTGTTCGTCGAGATCGGTCAGCCGTCCGGCGGCGGTGACTGGAAGATGGCCATGCGCGACCGCGCGCTCGCTGTCCGTGACGCCCTGATCCGTCACCGGTGGGCGATTGGCCTGATGGAGTCGCGCGCCCGCCCCGGGCCGGCCAATCTCGCCCACCACGATGCGGTCATCGGCTGCCTGCGTGCCGCGGAATTCGACATCGCCATGGCCGCTCACGCGTACTCAGTGCTCGACAGCTACATCTACGGCTTCGCTGCCACGCAGCTCGCCCTGCCGTTCACCACCGCCGACGCCGGGCAGGTAGCGGAGAGCATGCTGCGGCCGTTCTCGGCGGGCGCGTACCCGCACCTGATGGAGATGCTGACCGACCACGTCATGCAGCCCGGCTATGACTACGCCGACGAGTTCGAGCTCGGTCTCGACCTGATCCTGGGTGGCCTCGAGCGGGCGCTGGAGGCCGCACGCGGACGGGTGTGAGCGCTAGCCTTGCATCATGGACAGCACCGAGCCCGCGTCCGACGGGCAGCACGATTTCGACTTCGAGATCGGGTCATGGACGACCGAGCTCTCCCGCCTCGTGAGCCCGCTGAGTGGGTCCACGGAGTGGATGGAGTACCGCGGCACGTCCGAGGTACGACCGATCTGGAACGGAGCTGCGAACCTCGTCGAGCTGGATGTGGAGGGCCCGGCGGGACGCATCCAGGCGATGAGCCTGCGCCTGTACGACCCGGCGACGAGCGCCTGGAGCCTCCATTCCGCCAGCGTTCGAGGCGGCGGGATCAGCCCGCCCGCCGTTGGACGGTTCATCGATGGGCGTGGGGAGTTCCTGTCCGAGGAGGAGTTCGACGGCCGCCCGATCCTCGTGCGCTTCGTCATCTCCGACATCACGCCGACATCGTGCCGATTCGAGCAGTCCTTCTCGGATGACGGCGGGGCGTCGTGGGAGGCGAACTGGATCGCCGTCGACGCTCGCCGCCAGGCTTGAGCAATGGTCACGATCGGCTCCATCGTCATCCGCGTCGACGACCTCGAGAAGCAGCAGGCGTTCTGGACGGCCGCCCTCGACTACGTGGCGCGCGGAGCGGAGCTCGGCGACGACGAGGGCTTCACCCTCCTCCGCCCGCGAGACGGCCACGGCCCGAACGTCTCGCTCGACCGGGTCAGGTCCGAGCGCTCCATCCCGCCGCGCATCCACCTCGACCTCTACACCGATGACCAGGCCGGCGAGGTCAGGCGCCTCATCGGCCTGGGCGCCAGCGAAGTGCACTGGGACAAGCGGCCAGCGGACGCCGACTACGTGATCCTCGCCGACCCCGAGGGCAACCGCTTCTGCGTGGTCGACGTCACCCGCTAGGTCGCCCGCCGCGCGAAGAGGCGTGCCGCGAGCAGGAACCCCAGGACCGCCAACCCACCCCACCACCCCACGGCGACGAGCAGGGACGCGCCGGGATCCTTGACGGCGTCGAAGCCATGGCGGGCCGCGGCTGAGCGAGTCAGTCTCGCGGCTCGAGGACGACAACCGCCGTCTCGGTCGATCGCAGCTTCGAGTAGCCGTCGAGGTCGTCGCCCATCTCGCGCCATCGCGCCCAGAGACGTGCACGCTCATCGCCGAGGGCGGCGCGGCCACGCACGTCGCGGGAGCCACCGGCAAGGACGACGGTCGCGTCAGGCTGCGCCTGGAGATTGAGCCACCAGGCGGGCTCGCCGTCGGACCAGCCATTCATCGCCATCGTGACGAGGTTCGCGCCGTCCTCGTAGTAGCCCAGGATCGCCTCGCGTTCCCGGCCGGAACGGCGCCCGACCGTGGTCAACCGCATCGTTCCCCATCGCTTCGGCTTCGGGGGCCAGAGGCCGATGCGACCGAAGGTGACCCGGTAGATCGCGCGGTGCGCGACCCACGCCGTCCGGACGACCCAGCGCGGCGGAACGCTCGGGGATTTGGGGGTCTCGACGGTCATGATGCGTACTCCGCTGTGGGCTGCGGGCGTCGGGCCTTTCGAAAGCCGTCGATCGCCTCCCAGCCGTTGATGAGAATCGTCGCGGCCGCCACAGCCAGCATCGCGACACCGTCGCCGTCGGCGAGCTGCGGCCAGCCGACCGCTTCGGCGAAGGCCGGGTTGACGAGGGCCCCGTTCAGCGCCAGCGCGGCGAACGGCACCGCGAGGGCGGCGAGCAGGAGCGCATGGACGATGGCGAGTCCGATCGTCCATCGCCCCACCATGAGCTTGACGATCTGGAAGAGCACCTGGAGCGCGAGCACGCCGATCAGCACGGGGAACCAGAAGTCCCACAGCGCCGGATCGAACAGCGGAATCGGCTCGCCTTCCGCATCGCTCACCCAGGACCAGCCACGCAGGTAGAGCAGCCCGCCGATCGAGATGCCGAGCGTCACGATCTCCCCGACGGTATCTCCGACGCTCACCGCGCCCGAGCTCGGCAGCTCGGGCAGGTCCGCGACCGACCACGGCTCCGTGAGCTGCTTGAGGTCGTTGTCCTTCCAGGTGGAGCGATCGACCCGCTCGACGACGGCAAACGAGAGCGTTACCCAGAACGCGACGTGCACGCCGACCGTCAGCGCGCCGAAGAGGCCGGTGAGAACCGCCTGGCCGATCCCGGCGCCGCCGTTGAGCTCGATCGCCGCCTCCACGATGCCGACGATGGGCACGACGATGCCGAGGAGCAGGAAGAGGATGTACCGATAGGCGAGGAAGAGCTCCGGACCGATGAGGAACATCGGCCGCCCGGTCATCCCCGCCGCCAGTCGGCTCGGGTGGCCGAGGTCCTCGAGGACGGCCGTTTCGGCGCCGACTCGGTCCTCGCCGTTGGCGACGCGGTCCTCGACGGCATCGGCGATCGAGGAACGCAGCTCGCGGTCGACGTCCGGGCGCTGCTTCGCCGGGATCCCGCGCAGCGTCGCCGCGAGGTAGCGCTCGGTGAGCGAGGTCATTCGATATCTCCTCCGTTCAGGGCGTGCAACGATGCGGTCAGGTCGGTCATGTCGGTCATGAGCTGGGCAGCCAGCGCGGAGCCGGCCGGGCTGGTGCGATAGAACTTCCGCGGGCGCGTGTCGTCGGTGTTCCACTCGCTCTCGAGCAGCCCGCGCTCCTCGAGGCGTCGCAGCAGCGGGTAGATCGTGTTCGCGTCGCTCGGGATGCCGGCCAGGTCGAGGCGCTTGAGCAGCGCATAGCCGTACTCCGGCGCGCGCAGCGCCAGGAGGCAGGCGAGCACCACGGTCCCCCGTCGAAGCTCCTGCCGGTGCGTCCCGAGCAGCTCGTCGTCTACCATGGCAACGACAATAGTGTGTGTCACACAGTATTGTCAAGTCCACAGGCCGCATCGGTTCACAATGGACGCGATGACCAGGCCGATGGCGCCGGCGCCGGAGGTGGTGCCTGCCACGCCGGACCGATGGGCGGACGTGCAAGCGCTGCTCGGCGTCAGCGGCGAGGTCGGCTGCTGGTGCCAGTCCTGGCGCGGCAAGGACGAGCTGGCGAAGGCGACCGGCGAGTCGCGGCCCGAGACCCTGAAGCGTCAGCTGGCGGCCACGGATCCCCCGCCACCGGGGTACATCGCCTACGTCGCTGGGCTGCCGGTCGGGTGGATCGGCGTCAGCATCCGGACCCGGACGCCGCGCCTCGTCAACTCGAGGACGATCCCCGCCATCGACGCCTTGCCGGTCTGGTCGATCGGCTGCTTCCGGATTCGGCCGGGCTACCGCCGCCGCGGGATCGCCCGTGCGCTCCTCGGTGCCGTGGTCGAGGCGGCCAGGGCCGCGGGTGCGCCGGGCGTCGAGGCGTACCCGATCGACCCAGAAGGCCGCCGGGTCGAGGTCGGCGCCGGATTCGTCGGCATCGCCTCGATGTTCGACGCCGCCGGCTTCCGCAGGGTGCTCGTCACCGGCGGTCACAGCGGCCACTTCCCGCGCATCGTGGTGCGCCTTGACCTCCAGGGCCGATGAGTCCGCGCCTCCGGCGCGGTCACTGACCCGATGACGACGCGAGAATTCGACGTGGCGTTGGCCGATGGCCGGACGCTGCACGCGTATGACACCGGCGGAGACGCGACGCTCGCGGTGGTCTGGCATCACGGCACGCCGAACATCGGCACGCCGCCGGAGCCGCTGTTCGCGGTAGCCGATCGGCTGGGCATCCGGTGGTTGTCGTACGACCGTCCCGGGTATGGAGACTCGAGCGCCGATCCCGGCCGCGACCTTGCCGCTGCGGCGGTCCTGACGGCTGCCGTCGCCGACGCCGTCGGGGTCGATCGGTTTGCGGTGATGGGTCACTCCGGCGGCTCGAATCACGCCTTGGCCTGCGCTGCCCTGCAGCCGGACCGCACGCTCGCCGTCGTCGGCGTCTCCGCACTGGCACCGTACGACGCCGATGGGCTCGACTGGTTCGCCGGCATGGCGGCACCCGGCGTCGCGACGCTCCGCGCCGCAGCAGCAGGTCGCGAGGCCAAGGTGCGCCACGAGGCAACCGCGACCGACGACGGCTCGGGCTTCACGAACTCGGACCACGCTGCACTTGCCGGTCCCTGGTCGTGGTTCAACACGGTCGTCGGGCCGGCGCTGCGGGACGGTCCGGGCGGCCTCATCGACGACGACATGGCCTATGTCGCGCCGTGGGGCTTCGACCCGGCCCGGATCGAGGCGCCGGTACTCCTGCTGCACGGCAGCCAGGATCGGATCGCGCCCGTCGCGCACGCCAAGTGGCTGGCGCGCCGGATCCCGACTGCCGAGCTGCGGATCCTTCCCGAGGAGGGTCACATCTCCGTACTCACCTCGGCCGGCGCGGCACTGGAATGGCTCGCGACCCGAGCCGGCTAGTCAGCGCCCGCCGCCGACGAGCGTCGAGAGGGCGGCGACGAGGATCGCTGCACCGAGGAACGGGACGGCGACGAGGACCGAGCGCCAGGCCCGCATCGGTCAACCTCCCGTCGGCTGGTCGTCGGGCGTCGTGGGTCGCGAGCGAGCGACCACGATCAGCAGGACGCCGAGGATGATCGTCACGGCCGGAACGATCCAGTCGAACCGGAGCGCATCGATGCTGCCGAAGAGCAGCACGGCGCCGATCGTGGCGAACAGGAGGCCGAACGTCAGCGAGACGAGGTCGGCAGGGTGACGGGTCATCATCATCGGTTCTCCAGCAACTGTCGGGTGTCGACCCGGACGACGCCCAGGCCGGCTTCGAGGTCCAGGACGAACTGCGGGCCGTCGCCCTCGACGACGTGCCGCTCCTCGAGGTTCGTTCCCTCCTCCTCGGTGCCGAGGATGCGGAGCTCGCCACCGCCGACGGACGCATCCAGCTCCAGGCCGGCGTCCTCGGGCAGGAGGACGACGATCTGGCCCATCGCCACCGTGGCGGTGACAACCACCGGCTCGCCGGTGTCCTCCAACCGGGTCAGGTCGAGGACGATCTCGCCACCGGTGAGCCGATACTCGTCACCGAGCTCCCCGGCGCTGCTCGGGCTGACGTAGTGGGAGCCGAAGCCGCCCTCGAGCGGCACGTCGATCAGGCTCGCGGCGAACGCGAACGGCAGGAGCACCAGGCCGAGCACGATGAGCAGCCGTGCGTGGCCGATCCACGTCCCGAGCACGAGGCCCACGCCCAGGATGGCGAGCGCCAGGCCGAAGTAGCGCCCGGGATCGACGGCCGCGCCGGAGATCCCGGTCACCAGTGCAAGCAGACCGATGCCGACGAGCATCGCGCCGAGGACGTACCAGCCCAGCGGTGACTGCGGAGTCCGTGGCCGCCGCACGACGATCGGCGGCGCGGCAGGCACGGGCTGCGTGGCCGCCTCGGACGTCGCCGACGTCGCCGCGACGTCGGGCTCGCGCTGCCGCAGCAGCGCCGCGCCGATCGCGATGCCGATGAGCGCGATGACCGCGACCTCGACCGCGCCGCTGCGCGGCTCGATGCCCGCCACGACATTGAAGAGCACGCTCGCGCCGACAATGACCAGCGCCGCTGCGACGAGCACGCCGACGATCCCGCCGCGGCCGACCAGGCGCTGGACGATCGATTCGCCGTCGGTGTCCGTCGGGACGAACAGCCACGCTCCCAGGTAGAGGAGCAGGCCGAGTCCGTTGAACACCATGAGGCCGACGAAGCCGATGCGGATCAGGAGTGGGTCGACGTTGAAGTAGTCGGCGATGCCGCTCGCGACGCCCCCGATGACACGGTCGTCGCCACGGCGCCGGAGGACGCGGGAGGCGGTTGGCTGTTCGGTCGTCATGGGTCGATCATCGGTCGCGCGAGCGCGGCTGACCATTGGGGAAGTCCCGCATCCGACCCTGAACCGACCGGCCGGTTCTCGGGGTTCTCCCCCATCGTGGACGGCCATGGTGCTGTGGGAACATGGCGATGCATGGCCCGGATCGACGCCCGCGAACGGGCTCCACGCCTCGAGCGCAGCCGCAGCGACCGGTGGATCAGCGGCGTCGCCGGCGGCATCGGTCATCACCTTGGCGTGCAGCCCAACGCCGTGCGCGTCGCCTTCGTCGTGCTCTCCTTCGCCGCCGGGTTTGGCATCGTCGTCTACGTCCTGACCTGGCTCCTCGCGCCGCTCGAGGCGGAGACCGATGGCGCCCAGCCGGCGATACGCCGAATCGCGCTCCCGACGCCGCGGCGGGCCTTCGGGATCGGTTTCGTCATCGCCGGGCTGCTTGCGCTCCTCTGGCTCGGAGGGCTGTGGTTCGAGGGCAACCTCGCCTGGCCGGTGGTGCTGGCCGCGATCGGCTTTGCGGTCCTGTGGGCCCGCGGCGACGGTCGCTGGACCCTCGCCAGCCTGGGAACGCCGCTGTCGTTCACACGCTTCGCGATCGGTGCCGTGCTCATCCTCGCTGGCATGGCCGTCTTCCTTGCCGGGAGGACGTCGCTGGAGTCGGTGGGCAACGTGCTGGTGGGGATGATCGTGGCCCTCGGCGGCGCGGCGCTCCTCGCCGGTCCGTGGGTATGGACGATGGGGCAGCAGCTCGTCGAGGAACGGAGCAGCCGCGTCCGCTCGGAGGAGCGCGCCGAGATGGCGGCGCACCTCCACGACTCGGTGCTCCAGACCCTCGCGCTCATCCAGCGCTCCACGTCGCCCCGCGAGATGACGAGCCTCGCCCGCACGCAGGAGCGCGAGCTGCGCGCCTGGCTGTACGGGCGCGCGCCCGAGCTCGCCGGTGTGCGGCTGCGGGACGCCGTCGACGCGATGGCGGGAAGGATCGAGCGCCAGCACCAGGTCAGCGTCGAGGCGGTCGTGGTCGGCGACGCGGAGATGGACGAGCGGCTGCGCGGCCTCGTCAACGCCTGCGCCGAGGCTGTGGCGAATGCCGCCGTTCATTCGGGCACCACGGCGATCAGCGTGTACGTCGAAGTCGAGACGGAAACGGTCACCGCCTTCGTGCGCGACCAGGGCTCGGGATTCGATCCCGCCGTCATCCCCGCCGACCGGCGCGGGATCGCCGACTCGATCGTCGGCCGCATGGAGCGCCACGGCGGCACCGCGACCGTGCACAGCCAGCCCAGGGCGGGCACAGAGGTCGTCCTGAAGCTGCCGAGGAGGGCCCCATCGTGACGGTCCGCGTCTTCATCGTCGACGACCACGAGCTCTTCCGCTCCGGCGTGCGATCCGAGCTGGGGCGCGCCCTCGAGATCGTCGGGGACGCCGGGAACGTCGAGGACGCGGTATCCGCGATCATCGATGGGGCGCCCGATGTCGTCCTGCTGGACGTCCACATGCCGGCCGGGGGCGGTCGCGCGGTGATCGAAGCCGTGCGACCGGAGCGGCCCGAGGTCAAGTTCCTGGCGCTGTCGGTCTCCGACGCCGCCGAGGACGTCATCGGCATCATCCGCGCCGGCGCGCGCGGCTACGTGACGAAGTCGATCTCGGGCGAGGAGCTCTCGTCGGCTGTGCAGCGGGTCCACGACGGGGACGCGGTCTTCTCGCCGCGGCTGGCGGGTTTCGTCCTCGACGCGTTCGGCGGGGAGGCGCCGCAGCCGCTCGATCCGGAGCTCGACCTGCTCAGCAAGCGTGAGCGCGAGGTGCTGCGCTACATCGCGCGCGGCTACACGTACAAGGAGGTCGCCCACGAGCTCCACATCAGCGTGAAGACCGTCGAGACCCACGTCTCGGCCGTGCTGCGCAAGCTCCAGCTCTCGAACCGATACGAGCTGACGCGCTGGGCCGCCGATCGCCGCCTCGTCTGACGGTTCCTGACACGGGTGGTCAGGTTCGTGCGGGATGATCCCAACATGACCATCATGCACGTGAATCCGCCCTCCATGCATTCCAGCCCCGCCTTCTCGCAGGGCACCATCGTCCCGGCCGGAGCGCGAATCCTCTACGTCGGCGGGCAGAACGGGGTCGACGCCGACGGCAAGGTCGTCGGCGACACGCTCCAGGCGCAGACCGAGCAGGCGCTGCGCAACGTCATCGCGGTCCTCGCCGAGGCGGGCGCGACGCAGACCGACGTCGCGAAGCTGACGATCCACCTCGCCGAGGGTGGAGACGTCAACGCCGGCTTCGCGGCGTCGCTCGCGGTCTGGGGCGCAAACCCGACCGCGATCACCGTCGTCCAGGTGCCCTCGTTCGCGAACCCGGACTTCCTCGTCGAGATCGACGCCATCGCCGCCCTCCCCGGCTGAATCCGCTCACCGTCGAAGAGGGCAAAATGGGGCCGTGATCCTGCTCATCGGCATCGGCCTCGCGATCTTCGTCTTCCCCTACCCCTGGAACATCCCGGTCGTGATCATCGCGGGGATCCTCGAGTTCATCGAGACGGCCGGCACGTGGCACTGGTCGCGGCGCGGGAAGGCGAAGGTCGGTCCAGAGACGCTGATCGGCGGCAACGGCCGTGCGATCACCGACTGCCGGCCGGACGGCATGGTCCGCGTGAGAGGCGAGGACTGGCGGGCCCGATGCGAGGCGGGCGTCTCCGCCGGCCACCGCATCCGCGTCACGGGGCGCGATCAGCTGACGCTGGTCGTCGAACCGATCGACGCTGACGAGTCGCAAGCTCACGTCGGTCACGCTCGCTCCGACCGTCATCGAGCTGACGGAGGTGGTGTGCGATCCCTCTGGTTGCACCGAGTCGGACGGCGGCTCCATCACGGTCAACGGCACGTGGACCGGCGTCGGCCCCACGATCAGCCAGCGCGGAAGGTTCCGTCTCGACGACGGCACCTGCATCCAGGTCAATGCCGACAAGAGCAAGTCTCGCCAGGCGACGTTCGAGGGATCGATCGACACGCTGGACGCGAGGCTGGGCCGGGGTAGCTTCACGTTCAAGACCACCTGCCCGCTCGAACCGTAGCCCCATCACAGGACGGTGGCGGGTCTCCACATCCCGCCACCGGCCACTCGGTTTCCGCTAGGGCGCGGTCGCCCGCTCCGACAGTGCCCAGTCGCATACCGGGCCTGCCGGGCTCACGGCTGGACAAGCCAACGAGCCCGGCCAATGATGAACGGACGACTCACAGGAAGCGGCGGCATGATCAAGGTCCGGCGCGACGCCGACATCTATGACATCGACGGCGGCTGGTTCCGCGCGCGGTGGCACTTCAGCTTCGACCGCTACGAGGATCCCGAGCATGACTCGTTCGGCGCGATGCGGGTCTTCAACGACGACCGGCTCAAGCCCGGCGCCGTCTGGCCGCTCCATCCCCATCGCGACGTCGAGGGGCTGACGTATGTGGTTGAAGGCACGTTCGGACACCAGGACAACGTCGGCGGGCCGTTCGGCCCGTTGCCGGCCGGATCGGTCCAGCGCATGACCCTTGGCTCGGGCGCGCTGCATTCGGAGCTCAACGCCTCTCAGGACGAGCCGATGCGCTTCATCCAGATCTGGATCCTGCCGGATACGCCCGACCTCACGCCGGCCGTCGAGCAGCGCGTGTTCTCCATCGAGGATCGATCGAACCGGCTGCTGAAGGTGATGGGCCCCGAGGCCGGCGACGCGGTGAAGATCCACCAGGACGCATCGGTCCATGTCGCTCGCCTCGACGCGGGTGTCGAAGCTGTCCATCCCATCGCCCGCGGGCGAGGCGTGTACGCCTACCTCATCGAGGGTGCCGCCTCGCTCGGCGACGAGGTGCTGGCCACCGGCGACGCAGCGGAGGTGACCGATGCAAGCGAGCTGCGGATCACGGCCTCCGAGCAGTCAGAGCTGATCCTCGTCGACGTGCCGATGGTGTTCGAGCCGGTCGGGATCTGGAGCGGCCGCATCTGATCGCCCCCGCTCAGTTCAGGCGGCTCTCCCAGTCCGCCGGCACGCGGCCGGCCGGACCTGGAACCGGCTGATCCAGCGGCCGATGATGGGGCGGGGCGAGCTGCGGACCCTCGCCGAACTGGTCTGACGCGAAGTCGTAGAGCCAGTCCTCGCCGGGCTCGAAGCTGCCGACGATGGGGTGGTGAGCGGCGGCGGCATGGAGGCGGGCGTGCTGGGACGGTGACGTGTCGCAACAGCCGACGTGGCCGCAGTGCGCGCATCGGCGCAGGTGATACCACCAGCCGTCTGCCGTCGCCAGGCACTCGACACAGCCGGTCCCGCTCGGCGGAGTCGTCGGGTCGATCGGTGCGGTCTCGGCCATCGATGCATTGTGCGCCAGCCCGGCGAGGTTGAGCGATGCGGACGGCGCTGCGGCACCTGGGCCGGCGGTCGCGCGATCGTGGCACGATGGTGGCATCGGTCTCGGAATCGGAGACGAGCCTCCGTTTTCCGTGGTAGCATGCTGCGAAACCGGAGTCGCACCTCCATTTCTAGGCAGCAATCCGTCGTCAGGAGTCTCATGAAGGCCTTCGCACTCACCGCACCCGACCAACCCGCTCGCCTCGTCGAGCTTCCTGAGCCCGAGGTTGCTCCGGACGGCCTCGCGATCGACGTCCGCGCGGTGAGCGTCAATGGCTTCGACGTCTACCAGGCCAGTGGCGGTCTCGTGGGCATGATGGAGCACGCGCTCCCAACTGTCGTCGGCCGCGACTTCGCCGGAGTCGTCGTCGATGGCGGATCCAACCGTTCGGACGTGGCCGTCGGCGACGAGGTCCTGGGCTTCATCCCGAGTGCGCCACCGCTCCACGACGGCACGTACACCGATCGGCTCACCACTGCCAACGTCGTCATCGCGCGCAAGCCCGCGGGCCTTCCGTTCGAGACTGCCGCGGCGATTCCGCTGGCCGGAGCCACCGCGCTGGACGCCGTCGACGCCATCAGCATCGAGCCGGCGGACGTGGTTCTCATCGCCGGTGCCACGGGCGGGGTCGGCTCCTTTGCAGTCCAGCTCGCAGCTCAGCGCGGCGCGACGGTGATCGCCACCGCCAGACGCGGCGAGGAGGAGGCCTTCGTGCGCGGTCTCGGCGCTGCGGACACGATCGACTACTCCGCCGGAGAGGTCGCCGAGACGGTGCGCGCGAAGTACCCCGACGGCATTGCGGCGCTCATCGACACGGTGAACCGTGGCGACGCGTTTGCACCCATGGCGGATCTCGTGCGCGATGGTGGCCGGATCGCCACCACACTCGGCGCGGCGGACGTCGAGACGCTCGCGCAGCGCAACGTTCGGGCGACGAATGTCATGGGGGCGCCGACACCCGAGAAGTTGACGGCCCTCGCCGACGCCGTCGTCGCCGGCTCACTGCGCGTCGCGATCCAGCGGACGTTTCCGCTGGACAACGTAGCCGAGGCGCTCGAGGCGTTCAGCGGCGGGACGATCGGCAAGCTGGTCGTGGTCCCCTGATGAGCTCCGGTCAGGCCCGCCCGCTGCGGACGGACGCCGAGCGCAATCGCTCCCGCATCATCGACGCCGCGACTGCGGCGTTCGCGCGGCGTGGCCTCGACGTGCCGCTCGAGGAAGTGGCCGACGAAGCGGGTGTCGGGATCGGCACGCTCTACCGGCGCTTCGCTGGACGCGACGAGCTGATCGGTGCCTGCTTCGAGCACCGGCTCGCCCAATACGCGCAGGCCGCGGAGGATGCGCTCGCCGCGCCCGACGCATGGACCGGCTTTGCCGGCTACGTCGAGCGGATCTGCGCCATGCAGGCGGCCGACCGTGGACTGGCGGACGTTTTGAACCGGTCCCTCCCGAACGCGAAGGCGCTCGAGGCGCATCGGTCGCGCGGCTACGAGCTGTCGGTCCAAGTGATCGAGCGAGCACAGGCAGACGGCACCCTGCGCGCCGATGTCGTTGCCGAGGACCTGGCGCTGCTGTTCATGGCCAACGCCGGCGTGGTGGACGTCACCCGCAGCGCGGCACGTGATGCGTGGCGCCGCTTCCTCGCGATCGTGCTCGACGGCCTGCGGAGCGAGGGCGCCAGCGCACTCCCCGCACCCCCCACCCCACGCCAGACCATGCGCGCGATGCGGCGCCTGGCTCGGAGTTCGCACGTGTCCAGGAGCAACCAATGACGATCTCGGCATTCACACTCGGAGCTGGTAGCTCGCCCGGCGGTGCGGATCTCTATCAGCCCGGCGTCTGCAACATCGGGCCCGAAGAGATCGCACGACGGCGCATGGCCGGCCACGTCGGCCTGGTCGCGACGCTCGTCGTCCTCGCCGTGCTGATCTTCATCGGCGCCCCTCCCGTGACGAGGCTCGTGGCCATCCTGCCGGCGGCCGCATCGGCCTCGGGTTACCTCCAGGCATGGCTGAAGTTTTGCGCCGGCTTCGGCTCGCGCGGGATCTTCAACTTCGGCGCGCTCGGGCAGGCAATCACCGTCGCCGACGACGAGGCACGCGCCCTGGACCGCCGGCGCGCGCGCCAGATCGGCCTGTGGGCGCTGGCGATCGGCGTCGTCGTCGGGTTCGTGGCCGTGCTCCTTCCGGTCTGAGCGATGGACACCAATGTCGTGCTCTGGGTCCTCCAGGTGCTCCTGGGGCTAGCCTTCCTTGCCGCCGGTATTGGCCACATCCTCAACTACGATCGGATGGCGACGCAGCCGGGAATGGCCTGGGTCACGGCCGTCGGGCGCGATCGGCTGCGGATCATCGGTGTGCTCGAGGTGCTCGGTGCGATCGGCCTGGTCCTGCCGGCGTTGACGGGCATCCTGCCGTGGTTGGTGCCGACGGCAGCCGCGGCCCTGGCCGTGCTCATGGTCGCGGCCGCGGTCTTCCACCTGCGGCGGCCCGGCGAGGGTCGAAACATCGCGGTGAACTCGGTGCTGGGGTTGCTCGCCCTGGTGGTCGCCATCGGAAGGTTCGCGATCATCCCGTTCTGACTCCGGACCATCGGCCGTTTGCGCGTCCACGCCGCCTCTGTAATACTTCGCTCCGAACGATCTATCCGGAGAACCCGAAGATTCCTGCCTCATCCCGGACCCGAGCCGTGGCGCGCGCCATGGAGGCCTACGAGCGGTTTCACCAGCGGATGGTCGCGCTCAACACCCCTGACCTCGTCGACATGAGCCTGACCCTCGCCCAGCTGAAGGCGATCTACGTCGTCGCTGCAGCGGGCCCCCTCTCGATGGGCGCGCTGTCGGAACGCCTTGGCCTGGCCCTGTCGACCACCAGCGGGACGGTCGATCGCCTCGTCCGGCGCGGGCTGCTGCAGCGCGCGGAGGATCCGACTGACCGACGCCAGGTCATCGTTCGGGCCACCGGCGACGCGCTCGAGCAGATCGAGCACATGTCCGAGATCGGGCGGGCGCGCATGCGCGACCTCCTCCTCCGCCTGCCTTCCGATACCGACGTCGAAACGATCGAACGCGCCATCAGCCTCCTGACCGATGCGGTGGCCGACCCAACCGAGGAACGCAGATGACCTGGTTCACCCGTGCCGCCGTCAGCCGGCGCAGCGTCACCATCCTGATCGCGGCGGGGCTCTTCCTGGCCGGCATCCTGGCCTGGGGCAGCCTGAAGCAGGAGCTCGTGCCCGAGGTCTCGTTCCCGATCGTGACGGTCATCGCGCCGTACCCCGGCGCCGCGGCCGACGAGGTCGTCGAGGACGTCGTCGCCCCGATCGAGAACGCGGTGCAGTCGATCGAGGGCATCGACACCGTCAACTCGACCTCGGCCAACTCGATCGGCTTCGTCATCGCACAGTTCGCGTTCGGCACCGACGTCGACGCCGCCGTCGCCGACCTCGAGGATGCCGTCAACGGCATCGAACTGCCGGATGGCGTCGAGCCGGCAGTCACACCCTTCGACTTCAACCAGACGCCGGTCGTCATCGCCGCGATCTCGTCGTCATCGGCCTCGCTGACGGAGCTCGGAACGATTGCCAGTGAGGAGATCCTGCCCGAGCTCGAGGCGATCCCCGGCGTCGCGGACGCCGAGGTCACCGGCGGATTGAGCGAGCAGGTCGAGATCACGCTCGACCCCGCCGCCCTGGCAACCACCGGCATCGGTCCGATGCAGGTGCAGGCGGCGCTCGGCGCCGCGAACGTGACCGTGCCGGCCGGTCAGCTCGAGACCGGAGAGGCCGCACTTCCGGTGACCGTCACCGCCACCGTGGAGCAGGTCGAGGCGCTGAACGACCTCGTGGTCGGCGTCGATCAGTCGAGCGGAACGCCGACGCCGGTCACGCTCGGGGAGATCGCCTCAATCGAGGTCATCGAGGCGGCCGCCACCGGCTACGGCTTCATCAACGGCGAGGAGGCACTCGGGCTCACGGTCAGCAAGACCGGCCCCGCAAACACGGTCGAAGTGTCGCAGGCCGTCGGCGAGATGCTCGACGAGATCGTCGAGCGTCACGAGGACCTGGAGATCGACATCGTGTCGGACCAGGCGACGTTCATCATCGAGTCGCGCGACGGTCTGCTGCGCGAGGGCGGCCTCGGCGCGCTCTTCGCGATCCTCACGATCTTCTTCTTCCTCTTCAGCGTGCGCTCGACTTTCGTCGCGGCGCTGAGCATCCCGCTGTCGCTGCTGGTGGCGCTGATCGTCATGCAGTTCACCGGGATCACGATCAACATCCTCACGCTCGGCGGCCTGGCCGTCGCCGTCGGACGCGTGGTGGACGACTCGATCGTCGTGCTCGAGAACATCTACCGGCATCGGGCGATGGGTGACGACCGGCTGTCGGCGTCCCTCCGTGGCCCATCGGAGGTGGCAGGCGCGATCACGTGGAGCACGCTGACCACCGTCGCCGTCTTCCTGCCCCTCGGGCTGGCTGGCGGGTTCGTGAGCCAGTTCTTCCTCCCATTCGCGCTGACGGTGACCTTCGCGCTGCTGGCCTCGCTCATCGTCGCGCTGACCGTCGTGCCGGTCCTCGCCTACTTCTGGGTCGGCGTCCCGCGCGAGGACGTCGACGCCACCGGGGAGCCGCGGCGCTCGATCTGGGTCCGCCTCTACGACCCCACCATCCGGTTCGTCCTCGGCTCCGGAGTGCGCTCGGCCGCGACGATCGGCATCGCCTTCCTGCTCTTCGTCGCCACGCTCGCCCTCGCACCGCTGATCCCGGTGCAGTTCATCAACGCCGGCAGCGAGAAGCTCCTGACCGTGAGCGTGGCGCCGCCCTCCGGAGCGACCTCCGAGGACGTGCGCGATCGAGCCGTGGAGGCGCAGGAGATCATCATCGCCGACGACGACGTCGAGCTCGTGCAGACGACCGTGCCGCCCGAGGGGGACACCGGCTTCCGCACCCTCGTCGCGGCTGCGTCCGGCCGGCCGGCGAACTCGGCGCAGCTCTTCGTACGCCTGGACTCCGAGGCGGACCTCGAGGCAACCGCTCAGCGGCTCGACGACGAGCTCGCGGCGATCGAAGACGACGGCTGGGACGCCACCGTCCAGGAGGCGACCGGCGCGGCCGGCAGCTCCGACGCCGCCCTCGTCGTCAGCGGCCCGGACACGGAAACGGTCGAGGCCGCGGCGGCGACGGTCGTCGATGCCCTCGAGTCGGTCGACGGCCTCGGAACGATCACGACCGACCTCGTGGCCGAGGCGCGCCAGGTCGTGGTGACCGTCGATCCGGCCCGGGCGGGCGCGGCCGGCGTCAGCGCGCCGCAGGTCGCGGGCGTTATCGGCGGCGTCCTCTCCCCCATCCCGGCCGGATCGATCGAGCCCGTGGACGCCGACGACCCGCTCGAGGTCATCCTCCGCTTCGACAGCGAGCTGCTCACGTCGGTGGAGGCCCTGGAGGCGATCCCGGTCGGCCCCGGGGTGACCGTCGGCGACGTCGCGGAGGTCGAGGAGGTCGACGCCCGGCCGACGATCAGCCGGGTCGATGCGGCGCCGTCGGCCACCGTCACCGCCGAGATCACCGACGAGAACACCGGCGCGGTCTCCACCGCGATCGCGGCCGAGGTCGAGCGGCTCGACGCGTCCGACGAGCTGCCGGCCGGCGTGTCGATCCAGATCGGCGGCGTCAGCGAGCAGCTGGCCGAGTCGTTCGGCGGGCTCCTGACCGCGATGGGCATCGCGATCCTGCTCGTCTACCTGATGCTCGTGCTCGCCTTCAACTCGCTGCTGACCCCGTTCATCATCCTGTTCACCCTGCCGCTGGCGATCATCGGCGCCTTCCCGGCGCTGCTGCTCACCGGGCGGCCGTTGGGCATCAGCGCCCTCATCGGCTTCCTGATGCTCATCGGGATCGTGGTCACGAACGCGATCGTGCTGCTCGACCTTGTCGTGCGGCTGCGTGCCGAGGGCGTGCCGTTGCACGAGGCGCTCATCCGCGGCGCCCACACCAGGGTGCGGCCGATCCTCATGACGGCGATCGCGACGATCTTCGCGCTCCTCCCGCTGGCGGCCGGGTTCAACGAGGGGTCGATCATCGCCGCGGAGCTGGGCACGGTCGTGATCGGCGGCCTGCTGAGCTCCACCTTCCTCACGCTCCTCGTGGTGCCAGCGGCCTATCTGCTGATCGAGGGCTGGCGGGAGCGTCGCCGCAGGACCTGACGGCGCCTCGGGCCGCGGCCGCACGGCGGCCAATCGGTTGCCGCTCCGGTGTAGAGTTTTGGCCAGGATGTGCCCTTGGCCATCCGCACAGGAGGAGAGGAATGGATCTATTCGTCGCATTGATCGCGGTCGCCATCGGGCTCGTCGCCTGCTTCTTCGGCTACCGTCTCTTCCGGGCCGTCCTCCCGGTATTCGGCTTCGTCCTCGGCGCCGTCGTCGGCGCGCAGGCGGTGTTCCTGATCTTCAACGAAGGCATCTTCGCGACGCTGCTCAGCATCGTTGCCGCGGTCGTCGTGGGCATCGTGTTCGGACTGCTCGCCTACTTCTGGTGGGCGCTCGGCATCGTGCTGGCCGTTGGCGGCATGGGTTTCGCGATCGGCAACGCGCTCCTGCCGGCGCTGAACCTCGATCTCGAGATTGTCAGCTGGCTGCTCGGCCTGGCCGTCGGCGTGGGCTTCGCGCTCGCCGCCATCGTGCTCCGGCTCCCACGGGCGATCGTCATCGCCGTGACGGCCCTCTGGGGCGCCGGTGCGACGCTCGGCGGCGTGCTGATCGTCCTGCAGCAGATCGAGCCCGAGGAGCTCGGATACGGCGCGGTGGACGCGGTCGTGAGCCAATCATTCGTGTGGCTGCTGATCTACCTCGCGCTGGCAGCGGTTGGCGCCGTCTGGCAGGCCATGACGACGAGCGACATCGATACGATCTGGGTCGACGAGCCCGCGCAGAACACGGCTCCCGTCCCGCCAACGCCCGGCTGAGCCCCTACCCTCGCGTCAGGCGCCGGTGGCCGGAGGCCGCCGGCGTCTTTTCGTCGGCGCGTCGGCGCTCGCGGTCGCATCCGGGTTCCCTTCCCCACCCGACGTGGCCGCCGGCTTCGGAGGCTCCGCACTGGGTGCGTCCGTCGTCGTCGGCTTCGCGGCCGGCTTCGCCGTTGTCGACTTCGCCGTTGTCGACTTCGCGGCCGGCTTCGCCGGTCGACTTCGCCGCCGGCTTGCGCGCGCGACTAGTCGTGCCGGAGCCTGCCGTCGGGCTCGGGGTCACGGCAGGCGGTGGCGGCACCAGCGGCGGGACCCCAGGCGTGGTCGGTGGCGGCGTTCCGCCGACGACGGCAACAGCCGGTGCCGGGCCGCTCTGCCGATCGACGACGACGCCGGCAACAACGACCGCGAGACCAAGGACGGCGAGCGTGAGCGCGATCCCGCCCAGGCCACTGACGACCGACGTCACGATCTCACCGATTGCGAGGCGCCCCTCCGGGGTCGCGGCGGCATCGACGACCTGCGCGGAGATGAACTGGACCGCGATCCACCCGACGAGCGCGGCCAACGCGGCAGCGGCGCCGACCCGGACCAGGCCCGCGGGAACCGTCGGCGCCAGCCAGATGGCGAGCGCCGCGACCACGAGCCCGACGATGACGAGCAGCCAGAGCGCAATGTCGAAGGCACGGACGAGGCCCTGGGCACGCTCGAGGGACGCCTCCGATCCAAGTCGCACCTGACCGAAGTCGGGCGGAAGTTCTTGATTGACCACCGATGCCAATCGCTCGACGGCGGCGGTCGCGTCCTCGCTCGAGTCGAACGGCGGGATCTCGCGCTCGAGGCCGACGAAGTCCAGGCCGGCATTGACGACCGAGCGCAGCACCTCGGCCATCAGCGGCACGAGGTTGAGCCGGACCTCTCCCTCCTCGACAACGACATTCGGCAGCTGGTCCATCTCGTCCCGGAGCAGGAGCACCGAGCGCTCATGGGCGATCTCGATCGTCGCGATCAGCAGGCTGGTTCCCTCGGGCGATGAGAGGAACGTCTCGACAGCCGCGCGAATCCGGGTCTCGACGCCGGCCGCGATCATCGGGGCAAGGGAGTCGAGGCCGAGGCTCGCATTCGCGAGCCGGCGCACGACCACGTCCGGCAGCTCGAGCGCCTCGGCCAGGCGCTCCAGCAGTCGATCCTCGGCCTGCGCGAGCCGCTCGCCGAGGCGCGTCTCGAGGCTGAGGGCCTCGAGCAGCTGGTCGCCGATCCGGTCGGCCATGACCGCCTGGACCGATTCGCTCTCGACGACCGGAGAGACCGCAGCCATGAACTGGTCGGTGTCGAGCACCGTCCGATGTACCCAGAACCCGACCACGGATCCCGCAACCGCGATCGCGGTGAGCACGACGAAGACCCAGGAGGCGACGCGCTGCCACCCACTGCGGGATCGAGTTGCGTCGACGGTCGTCATTCGTTCGGCCTCGTAGCGTCGAGGAGCTCCGCGACGTTCGCGCGGAGGAGAAAGATGCCGGCGGCGATGGCTGCGACGATGATGCCGAGCTGCCAGAAGTTCACGAACACGATGGCAGCGGCAACGACTGCCAGGATTCGGACCCACGTGGCCAGCAGGCCGATGACCCCTCCGCGGAGGATCGACTCGATCAGCACGAAGAGGCCGATCACGCCGACCGCGATGGCGAGCCCGAACCGCGGCGACAGGAGCAGCACGCCGACCAGGACGATGAGCATGAGGCCGACGCTGACTGCCGCCCATGCCTCGAGCAGCATCCCCGTCCGATCCTCACCGGCCGGCGTCGGCGCCGGTATGCGCCGGAGGTGCGCCTGTGGCGGAGGCCGCGCGCCCTCCCGCGCGGCCGCCTGCCGCTGCCGGAGGTCGCCGAGTCTGAGCTCATTCTCTTCACGCTCGCGTTGCAGGTCGGTCAACGC
Source organism: uncultured Chloroflexia bacterium (assembly GCA_963828485.1). Classification (GTDB taxonomy): domain Bacteria; phylum Chloroflexota; class Limnocylindria; order QHBO01; family QHBO01; genus JACDBZ01. The sequence goes on along the minus strand of CAWHEV010000008.1, from coordinate 30,745 downwards.
CGCGCGAAGCCGCTCGCGCTCCGCGACGCGCGATGGCGTGCGGGCATCGTCCGTGGTTGCGCTGTCCTCGGCTCCGGCCGCCGCCAGCTCGCGCTCGAGTGGCGGGATGGCCTTCGCCAGCTCGGCCTGCCGTCGGTCGACGGCCTTGGCTCGCTCGCGGAGCAGTGTCGCAGCCTGCGACGGCGGCGGCTCGAGGTCGAGCTCGGCGAACGAGACGGGATCCGCCCACGACGTCCGCACGCTGCGGTCGCGGTTGAACATCGGTCCGGCAGGGGCATCCTCGCCCTCGAATGGGTCCTCCACCGACATGCCCCACAGGCCGCTGTAGCCGCTGACCCAGGGCTGCGTCTCGTCCATGACCACCGGATCCCAGGTGCGATCGGCGCCGGGACCGATGCTCACGCCGTCGCCGCGCGCGAAGTCGACGAAGGCAATCGACATCACGCTGCCCCCCGCCTCGCCACCTCCTCTCCCGCGAATCAGCGTCGAGACCACGGCCCCGATGCGCTGGATGAAGGCCGGCATGCGCACCGGCTGCTCGGCGAGGTACTCGCCGGGGCGGAAGTACGAGGCGTGCGATCCGGCGCCCGCGTACACGACCGGGTGATCGCCGACGAGGTCGAGCTGCCCGGAGTCGTCCCAGCGCCTTCGGAGGTCCCGGCCGTGGTAGTCGTGCTGGGCGTAGGCAGCCCACACCGGCACCGCGCGGCGGTCCGCATCGGTATCGAGGTAGACGAGCACCTGCTCCCAATCGGCCTCGTGGTCGTTCGCGCCGTTGAACCCGGAGCGCCAGTCGTTGAAGGCGTAGAAGAACCAGTACTGGAGCGCGGTCCAGGTGGCGGTCCGAACGACGCGACCGTAGTACGGGTGCACGGTGCTCTCGGCCGACAGTGACCGATAGCGCTGCACTGCGCGTCGAGCAAGCGAACCCGGCACCCGCCCCCGTGCGAGCAGCGAGATCGCGAAGAGGGCGTCGATGACACGCGACGTGTAGCCGACACGAGCGAGGCGGCCCCCGCCGGCGTGGAATCCCACGGCCTGGCGGCTGTCGCGATCGAACATCCTGGCGAGGATGTCTTCGTCGTCGCCGGTGCCCGCCACCGTCAGGAAGTCACGGGCCTCCACGCCATCGCTGACCCCGTCGGTGAGGGTGAGCTCGGAGAGCGTGCCGTCGGTCTCCACCACGTGGTGGCGGCGGCTTCCCTCGCTGCGCATCCGGACGGCGGACTCGAGATAGGCCGATACGCTCATCGGCAGGAACGACTCGCCCTTCGTGAAGCGCACGACCGGCTCGAAGGCACGCAGCAGATCGATGTCGGCGGCGTCGAGCCGGGGGCGCGTTCCCGGCTGCTGGACGATCGCCGTCGGCGCCTCGGCCGTGGTCATGGTTCCGACCTGCGCGTGTGGGCGGCGCGCATCTCCGGGGTGGTGAGGAGGAACGCACAGACCGCGAGCAGCGCCATGGCGACGTACTGGGGCGTGCCGATCCACCACAGGAAGATCGATGCCGCCAGATCCCAGCCAAGGACGCCGATGGCCAGCAACCAGCCGATCCGACCACCGACCAGGAGCGCGAAGGCGGCGAAGATGCTCAGCGCTGCGAAGGCGATCACGAGCCCGATGCGATCCGGAGGGGTGTCCGTGAGAGCGAGCTGGACCAGCGTGTTCACACCCTTCGCGACAAGGATCAGGACCGGCGGGCCGATGAGCAGCCACCGCCGGCGCGGTCGAGTCGTCGGTTCAGCCGTCGCGTCTGTCAATGTGCGCCGCCTTCGTACGAAGGGATTCCGGGGCCAGCATACCGACGGGGTCCAGAAACGCCCATCGCCCAGGACGCATGAAAACGTAGAACGGCGCACGCTCCTGGCGCATACTCGGAACGCGCCGCAGCTCGCGCCGCGGGCGCGGCAGCTAAGAGGAGGTGCAACGGAGCATGACCATCGCGTCAACCCCCGACTCGGACGCTGGCAGCGGCCGCGGTTGGTTCATCGCGCTCGGCGTCGTCCTGGTGATCCTCGGCCTGGTCGCGCTGTGGAACGTGATCGACGCGAGCCTCGTGACCACGGTCATCATCGGCTGGGTGCTCGTGATCGCCGGCATCGCCACCTTCATCGGCGCATTCACCACCGACCTCGGGCTCGGATGGCGCCTGTTGCAGCTCGTGCTCGGGATCCTCTACGTCCTCGTCGGGTTCAACCTCGTCGCTGACCCGCTGTCCGGAGCCATCGCCGTCACCGTCGTCATCGGTGCGATGCTCGTCGCGGACGGCGTCGTTCGCATCGTGGGCGCCTTCATGGGCCGGGCTGGAAGCTCGGTGTGGATGATCGTCCTGGGCGTCATCAACATTCTCTTCGGCCTCTGGGTGTGGACGAACATCCCGGTCAGCGGGATCGTCATCGGCGTCTTCGTCGGAGTCCAGCTCCTCGTCGCCGGAATGGCCTGGATCGTCGCCGGCTTCATGGGTGGGTCCAGCGCGGAGCAGCCCGCGGGCGCCTGAGCCGGGGCTGAACCTGGGGCCAGACGGATGCGGTTCCTGCGTATCTGGTTCGGCGCGCTGATCGAGGGCGGTCGCGACCCCGACACGCGGCCGCTCTACGTCGTCGTCTTCGGGCTGCTGACTATCGGCACGATCTTCTACTCGATCGTCGAAGGCTGGACGGCCGCTCGACGCGCTGTACTTCAGCGTCACGACCCTGACGACCGTCGGGCTCGGCGACTTCACGCCGCAGACCGCGGTCGGCAAGATCTTCACGATCGTCTACGTCCTCGCCGGCGTCTCGGTCATCCTCGCCTTCGTCAACGCCGTGCTCCAGCGAGCCGCCACGCGCCAGCGAGAGCACATGGAGCGCGCTCGCGGCCAAGCGCGCGTCAGCAGCCGCCGAGCGAGAACACTGATGGTCGGGCGCGGCGATCGAGCCGCGCCCGCATCGGTCAGGCGGGAACCTCCGCCGGCATCGGGCTCATGAGCTGGAAGTAGTTGCCGTCCGGATCGGCGAACGTCGCGATCAGGCCCTCGTCGGGCGAGTCGCCCATGCCGTACGGCTCGGCCACGACCGTCGCGCCGGCCGTCTTGAACGTCTCGAAGTTGCCCTTGACGTCCGGCGTCTCGATGTTCCAGATGATCCGGCCCGGCTGTGGGTTCTGGCCGGTGACCTTGTCGTGCGGCCCGACGGTGACGGAGCCGGAGCCGATCAACCAGCCGATGTAGCCGCCATCGCTCCAGCTTGGCTCGCCGAAGAGCTTCTTGTAGAAGTCGGCCAGGCGCTGCGGGTTCTCCGAGCCGATCAGGATGCTGTTGAGGTTCATCCGGGGGTGCTCCTTGGTTGCGGTGGTGACGAGTTGACCGCGACGTGATGCGGTTCTCATCGGTTCATGGCCTGCAAGTGGCTGGCCGGACGATAGGATCGGGCCGATGACGACCGTTCACATCGGCGACGACGAGCGGCGGGCGCGCCTCGGGGTCCGTCACCTGCTGGCCAATGGGACCCAGGTGCCTTCGCTGGCCGAGGCGGCATCCGCGCTCGTCGTGCTCCACGCCACCGATCCGGCGACCGTCTTCCTCGAGGGCTGGGCGCGAATGGTCGACGCCTCGCCGGCCTCGATCGAGCGGGAGCTGTACGACGAGCCGACCGTCCTGCGCATGCTCGCGATGCGCCGGACGCTGTTCCTGATCCCGCTTCCGGACGTGCCGATGGTCTTCGCCGCCGGCTCACGCGACGTCGCCGACCGCGAGCGACCGCGGACGGTGAAGATGCTGGCGGCTGCCGACATCGGCTCCGACCCCGGCCGGCACCTCGCCGAGCTCGAGGAGGTCGCCCTCGCCGCGATCCGCGAGCGCGGTGAAGTCGCCACCCGGGAGCTGCGCGACGTTGACCCGCGCCTGGCCGAGCGATTCACGGTCGCGCGCGGCAAGAGCTACGAGGGCTCGATGGCGGTCATCTCGCGCGTCGTCCACCACCTCGCGCTGGACGGCAGGATCGGGCGCGGCCGCCCGCGCGGGAGCTGGGTCAGCGGCCAGTTCCGCTGGAGCCCGATCGAGCGCTGGTTCCCGTCGGGGATTCCGCAGATGGACGTCGAGAGGGCGCGCGCCGAGCTCGTGCGCCGGTGGCTTCGCACCTTCGGGCCTGCCACGCGCGACGACGTGCGCTGGTGGACCGGGTGGACGGTCGGCGCGACGCGGCAGGCGCTCGAGACGATTGGCGCCGTCGAGGTTGAGCTGGACGGTGGGGTGGTCGGGTACGCCCTGCCGAATGACCTCGACCCGGTCGGGCGGCCCGAGCCGTGGGTCGCCATGCTGCCCGCGCTCGACGCGACGACGATGGGCTGGACGGGCCGCGACTGGTACCTCGGCCCGCATCGGCCGCAGCTGTTCGACACGGCCGGCAACGCCGGACCGACGATCTGGGTCGACGGCCGCATCGTCGGCGGCTGGGCGCAGCGGCGGAGCGGAGAGGTCGTGCCGCGCCTGCTCGAGGATGTCGGTGCGGAGACGACGCGCGCGATCGAGGCGAAGGCTGCGAGCCTCGAGGCGTGGTTGGGGCCGACGCGGGTGACGGGGAGCTTCCCGACGCCGCTCGAGATCGGCGTGCAGAGGGAGTAGTCGCGCCTTAGGCCGTGTATTCGTCGCCGTCGCAGCTACAGATCGGCTCACTAGAATCGGTCCATGAAAGCGAAGGTCGTCCTTCCCGACCAGGCGAGCACGCTCCAGCTGTACGAAACCGCCTTCCGCTGGGGCATCGGCGCGGACCAGACCGACGGCGCCCTCAGCATGCTCGAGGTCACGATTCCGCCGCGGACGCTCATCAAGCCGCATCTCCATACTCGCGAGGACGAGTTCTCGCTGGTGCTGGCGGGGCCGATCGGCGTGCGCACGGCAGACGACATCGTCGAGGAGGTGCCGACCGGCAGCTGGCTCATCAAGCCGCGATCGGTGCCGCACGCAATGTGGAACGTCGGCGATCAGCCCGCGCGTGTGCTCGAGGTGGTGCTGCCCGGTGGACTCGAGAAGTACTTCGAGGAGATCGCGCCGATCCTCATGGAGCACGGGCCGGAGTGGACGAAGCGGTACAACGCCGCCGCCGACGCCTACGGCCTGGACATCCTCGACGACTGGACCGATGAGCTGAAGGCGCGGTACGGCATCAGGCTCTGACCGGTTGGTCGGCGAGGTAAAAGTCGCGCATCACCGGTGCCAGGATCTCGGGCGCCACCCCATGCCACTCGCCCTCGAGGGTGCGATGGACACCGTTCGGCAGCGCGTCGGCGGCGGCCCTGGACCACTCGTGGAGACGCTCGTCGCTGGCGGTGCTGTCGACGACGAGGGTGGGCGTGTTGATCTCCGCCAGCCGCTCCACCGCGAACCCGGCCGAGACGCGGGTGTCGTACACGAGCGTGTGGGCCAGGCTCTCGGCCGCCGGCCACCACGACGCGTCTCGCATGCCGTCGAGCAGCTCTTCGGGAACGCCGATGGCACGGTTGAAGTGGATGAACGCGTCGCCACGACGGCCGGCCTCGACGAGCTCCGCCACCTCGGCGCCGAGATCCTCCCCCTCCGGCTCCGGCTCGAAGGCGAGCGGCGGCTCCAGGAGTGCGAGCTTCCGGATCGGCAGCCCCTCGGCGGCCGCCCAGAGCGAGAGGATCGCGCCCGATGAGAAGCCGTACACGAAGGCAGATCCGCCGACGATGTCGATGATCGCGCCGAGGTCCTCGATCTCGCGCTCCACCGCGTACGGGAGCGTGTCGCCGCTCTCTCCCCGCCCGCGTCGGTCGTAGGTGATCGCCGTGAAGTCCGACGCGAGCCGCTCGGCGAGCGGCGTCAGGAGCCCGAAGCCGCGGAAGCCGCCGGCGGGGTCGACGAGGACGACGGGCGGCCCTCCACCGATGCTCGTGTAGCCGATGGAAGTGCCGTCGCGAGATCGAACGCTGGGCATGCCAGATCACCTCGAGATGGGTCGCTCCCCCCTTTGACCGATGAGCGCAACGGGAATCATCGGTCAAACTGAGACCACCAACGAAGAGGTGCTCCATGGTGGACTTCAAGCTCGAGGCGATCGTGATCCCGGTGTCGGACGTCGATCGCGCGAAGGCGTTCTACGCCGAGCAGTGCGGCTTCGTGTGCGACGTCGACCACCAGCCGAACGACAGCTTCCGGGTCGTGCAGTTCACGCCGCCCGGATCGGCCTGCTCGATCACGTTCGGAATCGGCATGTCGACGAAGGAGCCGGGCAGCTACGAGGGATTCCACCTGGTGGTGACCGACATCGAGTCGGCCCGTGCCGAGCTCGTCGGTCGCGGCCTCGACATCAGCGAGCCATTCCACTTCGGCCCGGAGGGCAAGACGCCGGGTCTCGATCCCTCTCGCGGCGACTTCGGGACGTACTGCTCGTTCAGCGACCCCGACGGCAATGGCTGGCTGCTCCAGGAGGTCCCGAGCCGCCGATAGCGGCGCGTACGGTTCCCGTGGGGCGGGCGTATCTGCGCATCAACGGCCCAATTCCCTTCGGGCGGGAGGCCTGGAGGCTGGGAGGGACCTTCTCGGGCGCTAGCTGTGCCGTAGGACGGGAAACCGGCGACTGAGTCTCCGGTACGCCCGTGGGGCGGGAATCGCGCGCTGGGATGATGCGAAGAGGCGCCGCGTCATGACCGATGGCGACGCCCGCTCGGCTACGATGCGGCCGATGCTCTACGACTACACCGCGGCGACGGTCACGACGGTCAACGAAGAGACCGATGCCGCCGTCGCTCGCGCCGATGCCCTCGTCGCCGGGGCGGTGGCCGCGTCGCCATCCTTTGACGCCACCCTCCTCCCGCTCGAGCTGGCCGCCGCCGAGCTCGTCCGTGCCTACGGCCGCGCCGCGTTCCTCGGCCAGGTGCATGCCGATGCGGCAGTCCGCGATGCCGGAACCGAGGCCGAGGAGCGCCTCAACAAGTGGCGCGTCGCGGTGGCCTTTCGCACGGACCTCTACGACGCGGTCCGCACCTTCGCCGCCACCGACGAGGCGTCCGCGCTGACCGATGAACGGGCGCGCCTGCTCGAGCACTGGCTGCGCGACTTCCGCCGTGCCGGCCACGAGCTGCCGGCCGAGGACCGCGCTGAGCTCGAGCGCCTCCGGACCCGGCTCGTCGAGGTCGAGGTCGCCTTCCAGCGCAACGTCAACGAGTACCGCGACGGGATCGACGTGACCCGCGAGCAGCTCGCCGGCCTACCGGAGTCGTACGTCGAGCGGCTGTCTCCAGGCGAGACGCCTGGCACGCTCCGCGTCAGCCTCGACTACCCGGAGCTCAACCCGTTCCTCGACCAGGCGCGCGACCGGGACCTGCGGCGCGAGCTCTTCACCAAGAACTGGAACCGGGCGGTCGCGGAGAACCGGCCGCTGCTCGACGAGGCCCTGGACCTGCGGCGGCGCATCGCGGCCGTGCTCGGCGAGCCGACGTGGGCGCACCACGCGATGGAGCTGAAAATGGCCCGCAACCCGGAGCGCGTGCGGACCTTCTACGAAGAGCTGCTGCCGTCGCTCGCCGGGACCGTACGCCTCGAGCTGGATCGGCTGGAGGGCCTGCTCGCCGCAGACGGCAACGAGGGACCGATCACGGCCTGGGATTGGCGCTACTACGACGACGCACTGCGTCGCTCGGAGTACGGCGTCGATCAGAACCGGATCAGCGAGTACTTCCCACTCGACCCGACGGTGGAGGGGATGTTCGCGATCACCGGCGAGGCGTTCGGGCTCGAGTATCGGGTCGTCCCGGAAGCCGACGCGTGGCACGAGAGCGTCCGCCTGTACGAGATCCTCGACTCCGCGACCGGCCGGCACATCGCCCACTTCTACGCCGACCTCTTCCCACGGGACGGCAAGTTCGGGCACGCGGCAGCATTCCCGCTCGTCATCGGACATCGCGACGCGGACGGCGACTACGTCGCGCCGGTGAGCGCGATCGTCGCGAGCTTCACGCCTCCGTCGGGTGACACGCCATCCCTCCTCAAGCACTCCGAGGTCGAGACGCTCTTCCACGAGTTCGGGCACATCCTGCACATGAGCCTCACGCGCGCCGAGTTCGCCCGCTTCAGCGGCGCCGAGACCGAGTGGGACTTCGTCGAGGCGCCGAGCCAGATCATGCAGCACTGGACGTGGGACCCATCGGTGCTGGCGCGGTTCGCGAAGCACCACGCCACGGGTGAGCCGATGCCGGCCGAGCTGGTGGATCAGCTAGCGCGAGCGCGGTTCGTGAACGTCGGCCTGAAGACCGCGATGCAGGCCTACTACGGCCAGCTCGACCTCGCGCTGCACGCTGAGCCGGTGACGCCGGACATGGACCTCGCCATGCGCAAGACCTTCGAGATCACCGGTCTCCCGTACCCCGAGGGCACGTTCTTCCTGGCCGGCTTCGGCCACCTGCTCGGCGGCTATGACGCCGGCTACTACGGCTACCTGTGGGCGAATGTCATCGGTGACGACATGTTCAGCCGGTTTGCCTCGGAAGGCGTGCTGTCGCCCGCGGTGGGAGCGGAATACCGGCGCGAGATCCTGGAGCCAAATGGCTCACGCGACGCCGACGAGCTCGTGCGCGCGTTCCTCGGCCGCGAGCCGTCGAACACAGAGTTCCTGCGCCTGCGGGGAATGGCCTGATCCGTCCACACGTTCGTACCGGTTCGCGGTCGTCCGGTGCCCGCTAGGATGCCCCCGACGCGGTGCAAGCATGCACCGTTGCGGAACGTCCACCAGTGTGAGACTCGATGACCCGATTCCCCCGCGCACTCCCGATCGCCATGGTGGTCATCCTGGCGGCGTGCACACCCACCGCCGATTCCAGCACGCCGGCCGAGCCGACCGACATCCCCGAGCCGTCGCCATCGGCGACCGCCGATGCGACGCCTTCGCCCGAAGAGACCGCGTCGCCAGACGAGACGCCGTCATCGACCCCGATCGAGGGCGAGGGTGGATTCACGATCGCGGCGAACGCCGAGGCCGATGCGCTCATGGTCGACCGCTTCGACTGCCAGAACCTCGACGACGGCTACCAGGTGGAGTTCCCCGCCGAATGGAACACGAACGCCGAGATCGGCGGCACGCCGACGTGCAGCTGGTTCGCGCCGACCGAGTACGAGACCGGCGCGCCCGGTGACGTGCCTGATGAAGTCGCCATCGAGATCTTCGTCATCGACGATGACCGCGTGCACGACGGCGATGAGCGCGAGCGCGACGAGGGCGTCATCGGCGCCACGCAGCCGGCCTACCGGGTCGTGGTCTCCGATGGTGACGAGACCGCGTACCTGTATGTCGTCCAGCTCGGGCCGACGCTGGCGGAGGGCCCGAACCTCGTCGCGCGCACGACGACAGAAATGGGCGGCGACTTCGAGCTCAACCGCGCAGTGCTCGACCGGATGATGGCCACGATGGAGTTCATCGGCATCATCCAGTGACGCGCCGCGGTCGCTAGCATGGCGCGGTGACCACCGCCACCGCTCCGACCGCGCTCGACCGACTCGCCGACGCCTACTGGGAGGCCTTTCTCCGCCGCCATCCGACGTTCGCCACGGCCCTCGGCGACCGCCGCTACGACGATCGCCTCGAGGACTACTCGTCCGATGCCGACGAGGCCTGGCGCGCGCTGATCGACGGCTTCGAGCTCGAGCTGGCTGGGCTCGGCGAGGACGGCGACCCGACCACCCGCGCCGCCCTGGTCGATGCGCTGCGCGTCGACCGTGCGTTCCTCGACGCCGACGTCATGGCCTTCAACGTCGACCCCATGAACGGACCCCAGGTCGAGCTGCTGAACATCCCCTCCTACCAGCCGATCCGGTCCCCTGCCGAGGCCGATGCGCTCCTCGAGCGCTGGCGCGACATGCCGCGCTACCTCGACCAGGCCGCTGCCGACCTGCGCCGCGGGACCGCCGAGGGCCGCACGGCGGTGGCGATGCTCTGCACGAAGGTCGTCGAGCAGCTGGACGAGCTGCTCGCCAAGCCGGACGCCGAGTGGCCGCTGGCCGACCCCGCGCGGGAGGCGCCGGAGATCCGCGACCAGCTCGTGGGCGTCATCGGTCAGGAGATCAGGCCCGCCTTCGAGCGCTACCGCGCCGTGATCGTCGACGAGATCGCTCCGGCCGCGCGACCGGACACGCTGCCCGGGCTGGCGCACATTCCCGGCGGGACCGAGGCATACCGGCTGCTGTCCCGCGCGCACACCTCGCTGGACGTCGTTCCCGAGGACGTGCATGCGATCGGCCTTGAGGAGATCGCCCGGATCGACGGCGAGTTCGTCGAGCTCGGAGCCCGCCTGCTCGGGACCGATGGCCTGGCCGCCACCCTGCGTGCCCTGCGCGAGGACCCGGCACTGCACTTCGATACGCGGGAGGAGATCGAGGCGACCGCGCGAGCGTCGCTCGAGCGCGCCAACGGCGCGATCGGCGAGTGGTTCGGCCGGCTGCCGAAGGCGCCGTGCGAGGTCGTCGTCATGCCGGCGCACGAGGAGAAGCACTCGACGATCGCCTACTACCGCGACCCGGCCGCCGACGGGAGCCGGCCGGGCCAGTACTACGTCAACACCTACGCCCCGGAGACGCGGCCGCGCTACGAGGCCGAGACGCTCGCCTTCCACGAAGCCGTGCCGGGCCACCACCTCCAGCTGGCGATCATGCAGGAGGTGGAGGAGCTGCCCGCGTTCCGGCGCTTCAACGGCAGCACCGCCTACATCGAGGGCTGGGGCCTGTACACCGAGCGCCTCTCGGAGGAGATGGGGCTGCTGACGAGCGAGACAGATCGGTTCGGCGTCCTCTCCTTCGACGCCTGGCGTGCGTCGCGGCTGGTCGTCGACACCGGCATCCACGCGCTGGGCTGGACACGCCAGCAGGCGATCGACTTCATGGTCGGGCACACGGCGCTCGGCGAGAACAACATCGCCAACGAGGTGGACCGATACATCAGCTACGCCGGCCAGGCGCTGGCCTACAAGCTGGGCCAGCTCGAGCTGCTGCGCCTGCGAGCCGAGGCGCGTGAGCGCCAGGGTAACGACTTCGACATCCGCCGCTTCCACGACACGGTGCTGGAGCAGGGCGCGCTGCCGCTGCCCGTCCTGCGCGGGGTCGTCGAGCGGACCCTACGGTAGGCCCTGTGGTCGACCGTCGAGACCCGTTCCGGATCCTGCAGGTCCAGCCCGACGCCGATCCGGACGTCGTGCGCGCGGCCTACCGCGTGCTCGCGCGCAAGCTCCATCCCGACGCGGGCGCGCCGCTCGACGCGGCCGCCGAAGGACGCATGGCCGACCTCAACTGGGCCTGGTCCGTCGTCCGCGACCCGGTCAAGCGGGCGGTGTGGGAGTCCGACCGCCGGCGCGCTCCCCCGCCGACCCCCCGCGAGGACGCCACGCATGGGGCTCCGCGCGGGCCGCTGGGCGCCGACGGCGCTGATCTGCGGCTCGACTTCGGCCGCTACGAGGGCTGGACGCTCGGCGAGGTCGCGCGGCGCGACCCCGAGTACCTCGACTGGCTGCGACGGCACGCCGCGGGCGCCCGCTACCGCGACGCGATCGACATCCTCCTGCGCACCGCCCGTCGCTAGTCGCCGCCCTCAGCCGGACTCGTCGGCTCATCAGCGATCCCCGGCTGGTCGTTTGGATTCGCTCCGGGCCGCTCGTCCACGCCGCTGTCCTTCAGATACCGCTCGTGCTCCGCCATCTCGGCCAGGTCGCTCGCCGCGCGCTCCTCGGTGTTGAGGTTCGCGTTTATGCGGTCCTGTGGAATCGGGCTCTGTCGCGCATCACTCATGCCCAGCCCATGGCAGGCGGCATGCCATGGGTGCCGCTCAGTACACGACCACCCGTCGCGCGCCGTCGCGCCGGCGCATCGCCTCGAACGCGTCCTCCAGCCCCTCGAGTCTGATCCGCTCCGTGACCAGGACATCGAGCGGCAACCGGCCGCCGAGATACTCGTCGGCGACGGTCGGGAAGGCCCGCGCCGGATCCGCCGACCCGTAGTTGGAGCCCCGGATCGTCTTTCCATCCTCCACCAACCGGTACACGTCGAAGCTCGCCCGTCGTCCCTGCGGTGTCATCCCGACGAGCGTGACCGTCCCGCCCGGTCGAACGAGGTCGATCGCGAGCTCAACGGTCTCGACGAGACCGATGCACTCGAGCACATGATCCGCCCCGACGGCCTGATCGCGCGTCGCTCGCGAGCAATGCCCGGTGGGCGCCAGCCTGTGTTGCAAGCTCGAGCTTCGCCTGCGAGGTGTCGATGGCGGTGACCGGGTTCGCCCCTGGGCCACTGCGCCCGATGATGGCGCTGAGGCCGACCCCGCCGACACCGATCACGACCACTGACTTCCCCGTCCGCGCGTTCGCCGTGTTCCGGACGGCGCCGATCCCGGTCGTCACCGCGCAGCCGATAAGTGCAGCGATCTCGTGCGGCGTCCTGGGGTCGACCTTGATGGCTGCCGACGCTGCAATAACCTGTCGCTCGCCGAACGTGCCGATCCCGCTGTACGTGCCGACCGGGTCTTCGTTCTGGTCGTGGAGCCTCACCAGATCGGGCGCCAGCCGATGCCCGCTGCCTTCCGGCTGGCTACACAGCCAGGGCTCGCCGCGCCCGCAGCTCTCGGCATGACGCACACGGCGCGGTCCACGCAAGCACTGCGAGGTCACCGACATCAAGCCCTCTGACGCCCTCACCGATCTCCTCGACCCACGCGGCGCCCTCGTGACCCATGACGACTCCCGCCGGTCGCTCCCACTCGCCATCCACGACGTGGAGGTCGGAGTGACAGACGCCTGCGGCTGCCATCCGGACCCGGACCTCGCCTCGCTGAGGCGGGTCGAGCGTCAGCTCTTCGATCCGTGGCTGCGTCGTTGGCCCTCGAAACACGACGCCACGCGTGCCGATCGCCACCCCTTCCACGAGGCCGATGGTAGCGCTCTGACGCCGAAAGGCGGGCCATACGGCCCGCCTCGTCGGGATTAGCGCTGCTCGTGCCGGCTACTTGAACTTGAAGTCGGCGTCGTGGATGCTGCCGTCGTTCAGCGTCAAGGTCATGATTCGGCATTGATTGGCGTACGACTTCGGCGTCTTCCAGTTGAAGTGCCAGCTGCCGTTGCCTGTGTACTGCAGACCCGAGTTGGTGGTGTAGGTCTCGATGTTGTCGGGCGCCATGCCAGAGAGGGTCCCGCAATCGACGACGCGCGACGTTAGCGCCACAAAGCTGTTCGGATCCGAGGCCGGGACACCGTTCAGAGTGATTCGCCACTTGACCGGAATCGTGCTGCCCGCGTTGGCCTTGTTGAGGTTCGTGTTGTCGATGGGCTGGAAGAAGCCCTCGAAGACGTACACCCCGCCGCTCACATTCGAGACCGAGAACGTGTGGCTGTCCGGTGCGGTCTCGACGTTCCCCGCTGTATCCGTTGACCGGGAAAGCAGCGTGTAGCTGCCGGCGGTGGGGAAGGTGCTGTACGGAATGAGCTTGTTCCATCCCGTCGTGCCGGGTGTCGACAGCCAAACCGGAGTCGGACTCGTGAAGGAGCTGCCTGTGCCGGTCCAGTACATGCCGGCAGCGTTCCTGAGGGCGATGTGAACCGCACTCACGGTGGCAAGCCCGGAGTCGGAGGCCATGCCGCAGGCATCACCAATGAATGCCACCGTGCAGCCAGCATTCCATGTGAGAGCGTCATACGAGCCGAGGTGAGCCGGGAACGTGATGCTGCTGTCCGGGTTGGCCGTGTCGATCTTAATCGACAGCGTGCCGGAGAACCCGCTGGTGTTGCCGGCGGCGTCGGTTGCCTTGGCCGCGATCACGCGCGTGCCATCGGTCAGCGTGCTCGTCGTGATCGAGTAGCTTCCGCCGGTCGCGGGACCGCTGTCCTTCGCCACGCTATCGACGTAGATCGTCACGTCCGAGCCCGCCTCTGCCGTGCCGATGAAGGTCGGGGTGTTGTCGTTGGTCAGGCTGTCCGTCGAGGAGTCACCCGAGTCACTGCCCGCATCGAGGTCCGGCGTGCCAACCGCGGGCGCGGTGCGGTCGACGGTGACCGTCGGGCCACTGGTGACGGCGTTGGCGTTGCCGGCGGTGTCGGTCACGCCGGAGGCGGCCAGGGTCAGGATGACGGTGCCCTCGGAGCAACCGCTAAGGGTGACGTCGTAGCTGTCGCCGGAGCCGATCGGGGCGCCGACGCTGCAGCCGGTGGCGCTGCCGCCGACGCTGAAGTCGGAGGCGGCCAGGTCGAAGACGTCCTCATCGAAGTCGACATCGAAGGTCAGGCTGAGAGCCTTGGTGAGGTTGTCGGTGGCCGAGGCACCGCTATCCGAGCCGGGCTGCAGGTCGATCGTGGCGGTCGGGGCGGTGCGGTCGATGAGCACCTCGGGACCGTCGGTGGCGGCCGTGGGACCGGTGTTGCCGGCCGTGTCGGCCGCGCCGTCGGCGGCGAAGGTCGCAGTGACGGTGCCCTCACCGCAGCCGCTGACGGTCAGCTCGTAGGTGCTGTCGGTGAGCGCGGTGACCGGGTCGACGCTGCAGCCGCTGGCGGCCGTGCCGGCCGAAGCTGAAGTCGGCGGCGGCGACGCCGGAGACATCCTCGCTGAAGGTGACGTCGAACACCAGAGTGGCGGCGTTGGTGACGTCGTCGGTGGTCGAGATGCCGCTGTCGGAGGCGGCCTGCAGGTCGATGACCACGCTCGGTCCGGTGCGGTCGACGGTGACCGTCGGGCCACTGGTGACGGCGTTGGCGTTGCCGGCGGTGTCGGTCACGCCGGAGGCGGCCAGGGTCAGGATGACGGTGCCCTCGCAGCAGCCGCTAACGGTGACGTCGTAGCTGTCGCCGGAGCCGATCGGGGCGCCGACGCTGCAGCCGGTGGCGCTGCCGCCGACGCTGAAGTCGGAGGCGGCCAGGACGAAGACGTCCTCGTCGAAGTCGACGTCGAAGGTCAGGTTGAGCGCGTTGGTGAGGTTGTCGGTGGCTCGAGGCACCGCTATCCGAGCCGGGCTGCAGATCGATCGTGGCGGTCGGGCTGGTGCGGTCGATGAGCACCTCGGGCCGTCGGTGGCGGCGGTCGGGGCCGGTGTTGCCGGCCGTGTCGGCCGCGCCGTCGGCGGCGAAGGTCGCGGTGACGGTGCCCTCACCGCAGCCGCTGACGGTCAGCTCGTAGGTGCTGTCGGGGCGCGCGGTGACCGAGTCGACGCTGCAGCCGCTGGCGGCCGAGCCGGCTGAAGCTGAAGTCGGCGCCGGTGACGCCGGAGACGTCCTCGCTGAAGGTGACGTCGAACACCAGGGTGGTGGCGTTGGTGACGTCGTCGGTGGTCGAGATGCCGCTGTCGGAGGCGGCCTGCAGGTCGATGGTCACGGTCGGACCGGTGCGATCGACGGTGACCGTCGGGCCACTGGTGGCGGCGTTGGCGTTGCCGGCGGTGTCGGTCACGCCGGAGGCGGCCAGGGTCAGGACGACGGTGCCCTCGGAGCAACCGCTAACGGTGACGTCGTAGCTGTCGCCGGAGCCGATCGGGGCGCCGACGCTGCAGCCGGTGGCGCTGCCGCCGACGCTGAAGTCGCCGAGGCGGCCAGGACGAAGACGTCCTCGTCGAAGTCGACATCGAAGGTCAGGCTGGCGGCCTTGGTGAGGTTGTCGGTGGCTCGAGGCACCGCTATCCGAGCCGGGCTGCAGATCGATCGTGGCGGTCGGGCTGGTGCGGTCGATGAGCACCTCGGGCCGTCGCTGTCGGCGGCCGTGGGCCGGTGTTGCCGGCCGTGTCGGTCGCGCCGTCGGCGGCGAAGGTCGCGGTGACGGTGCCCTCACCGCAGCCGCTGACGGTCAGCTCGTAGGCGGTCGGGCCGCCGGTGACCGAGTCGATCGTGCAGCCAGCGGCCGAGCCAGTGAGGTCGAAGTCGGCGACGGTGACGCCGGAGACGTCCTCGTTGAAGTCGACGTCGAACACCAGGCTCGTGGCGTTGGTGACGTCGTCGGTGGACGAGATGCCGCTGTCGGAGGCGGCCTGCAGGTCGATCGTGACGGTCGGACCGGTGCGATCGACGGTGACCGTCGGGCCACTGGTGGCGGCGTTGGCGTTGCCGGCGGTGTCGGTCACGCCGGAGGCGTCCAGGGTCAGGACGACGGTGCCCTCACTGCAGCCGCTGACGGTGACGTCGTAGCTGGCGCCGGAGCCGATCGGGGCGCCGACGCTGCAGCCGGTGGCGCTGCCGCTGACGCTGAAGTCGGCGGCGGCCAGGACGAAGACGTCCTCGTCGAAGTCGACGTCGAAGGTCAGGTTGGCGGCGTTGGTGAGGTTGTCGGTGCTCGAGGCACCGCTATCGGAGCCGGGCTGCAGATCGATGCGTGGCGGTCGGGCTGGTGCGGTCGATGAGCACCTGCGGGCCGTCGCTGGCGGCGGTGGGGCCGGTGTTGCCGGCCGTGTCGGTGGCGCCATCGGCGGCGAAGGTGGCGGTGACGGTGCCCTCACCGCAGCCGCTGACGGTCAGCTCGTAGGCGGTCGGGCCGCCGGTGACCGAGTCGATCGTGCAGCCGGAGGCCGAGCCAGCTGAAGTCGAAGTCGGCGCGGTGACGCCGGAGACGTCCTCGTTGAAGGTCGACGTCGAACACCAGGCTCGTGGCGTTGGTGACGTCGTCGGTGGTCGAGATGCCGCTGTCGGAGGCGGCCTGCAGGTCGATCGCTGACGGTCGGACCGAGCGTGTCGATGGTGACGTCCAGGCCGGTCGACGCATCGCTGGTGTTGCCGGCCGCGTCGGTGGCGCGGGCGGTGTAGGTGTAGGTGTCGTCGGGGGTGGCATCCGGATCGGTCAGCGACCAGTCGCCGAAGCCGTCAGCGAAGCCGGAGTCCACGACCGCGGCCGTCGCGCAGCAGCTCGACGAAGGCATCGGCCTCAGCGAGTGCCGCTGAAGTCGGGGTTGGTGTCGTTGGTCAGGTTGTCGGCCTGCGAAGCACCCGAGTCGCTGGCGCTGTCGAGGTCCGGCGCCGAGACGGTCGGATCGAGCGTGTCGATGGTGACGTCCAGGCCGGTCGACGCATCGCTGGTGTTGCCGGCCGCGTCGGTGGCGCGGGCGGTGTAGGTGTAGGTGTCGTCGGGGGTGGCATCCGGATCGGTCAGCGACCAGTCGCCGAAGCCGTCGGCGAAGCCGGAGGCCACGACCGACGGCCGTCGCGCAGCAGCTCGACGAAGGCATTGGCCTCGGCGGTGCCGCTGAAGTCGGGGTTGGTGTCGTTGGTCAGGTTGTCGGCCTGCGAGGCACCCGAGTCGCTGGCGCTGTCGAGGTCCGGCGCCGAGACGGTCGGATCGAGCGTGTCGATCGTGACGTCCAGGCCGGTCGACGCATCGCTGGTGTTGCCGGCCGCGTCGGTGGCGCGGGCGGTGTAGGTGTAGGTGTCGTCGGGGGTGGCATCCGGATCGATCAGCGACCAGTCGCCGAAGCCGTCGGCGAAGCCGGAGTCCACGACCGAGCCGTCGCGCAGCAGCTCGACGAAGGCATTGGCCTCGGCGGTGCCGCTGAAGTCGGGGTTGGTGTCGTTGGTCAGGTTGTCGGCCTGCGAGGCACCCGAGTCGCTGGCGCTGTCGAGATCCGGCGCCGAGACGGTCGGATCGGTGCGGTCGACCACCACCGTCGGGCCATTGGTCTGGGCGTTGCCGTTGTTGGCGCTATCGGTCACCGCGTCGGCGGCAAGCTGCAGGACGACCGTGCCGTCGCCGCAGTCGGTGAGGGTGACCGTATAGGTGTCGCCCGAGCCGACCGGCGTCGCCGATCACGCAGTCGGGGGCGGTCCGCCGATTGCTGAAGTCGGTGGCGGTCAGACCGGAGACGGACTCGGTGAAGGTGACGTCGAAGACGAGAGTCAGCTCGTTCGTGACGTCGTCGCGTGTCCGAGGCGCCGCTATCTGAGCCAGCCTGCAGGTCGATCGTGGCGACCGGGGCGGTGGTGTCATACGAGAAGCTCGCGCTGTCCAGGGGAGCCTGGACGTTGCTCGCCGTATCCGTCGCGCGCGAGCGAACCGTGTAGCTCTCGCCATCGGTCAGGTTGGCGTCCGCGAAGGCGTAGCTCCAGCTCGTGGTGCCGCTGGCGAGGACGAAGGTCTCGCCCGGTCTCCCAGCCGTCGCCATCCCAGTAGTTGCCGTCGCCATCGCGCTGGATGCTGACCTCGACGAAGTCGACGCCGACCGCGTCAGCGGCGGTGCCGGTGATGGCATCGGTCCATGCGGACGCGTTGTACGAGTTGCCATCGATCGGGAAGGAGATCTCCGAGGTCGGGGCGGTCGTGTCGTAGGTCACCGTGTTGTCGGTGCTGGTCGAGGCAGTGTTCCCATTGCCGGCGGCATCGGTCGCGCCACCCGCGATGATGCTTGCGATGACGAGGCCATCCGAGGTCGCCTGGACGGTGACCGTGAAGGTCATGTCGTCGCCGGAGTTGGTCACTGCCACCACGCCGGTGCCTGCGCGTGCTGGCACTGACGTCGACGTCGGCCCAGTCGAAGCCGATGACCGGCTCGCTGAAGACAACCGTGAAGCTGATCGGGCTGGCGTTCGTCGGATCGTCCTGGCCGATCGATTGGTTGATCGTGACCGTCGGGGCGGTGGTGTCGATGACGATGTTCTTGTTGGCGCCCAGCGAGCCGGCCGCACCCGGAGCGGCCAGGGTCAGGACCGCGTTGTTGCCGGCCGCGTCCCGGATCGTGCCGCCGTTGAGGGCCAGCGCGGTGGTCGAGGTGTAGTCGAGGTCGGCCGAGGTGTGGCCGGCGACGACGGTGTAGTTGAAGGTCAGCGTGCTCGTGCCGCTGCCACTGCTGTAGGTGACGACCGCGTCGGTGGCGCCGGTCTCGAGCGTCAGCTGCGGCGTGCCGGTGACGATGACCGGCTCGCTGAACACGACCTGCACCGGGATCACGGCGCCGACGGTGTAGCTGCCGTTCGCGGCGCTGGAGGTCACGTTCGTGACCGTCGGGGCGGTCCGGTGTCGATGACGATGTTCTGGCCGGTGACAGTGGCCGTTGCCGCACCCGGTGCCGCCCAGGGCGCTTGTTGCCGGCGGCGTCGAGGATCGTGTCGTCGTCGAGCCAGGTTGAGGCCGAGCGTGCCGTCGAGCCGGTGCCGGTGCTGGCGGTGACGGTGTAGCTGGGTCGCGTGCCCGTGCCGGTGACGCTGGTGATCGAGGTGCCGCCCAGCGCCGCTGGCGGCCAGCGCGAAGTCGGCGGCGTCGACGCCGGTGACCGGACTCGCTGAACGTGACCGTCCAGCTCACGCTCGCGGCGTTGGTCGGGGTGGCGCCGATCGCGGTTGATCGAGACGTGACCGTCGGGGCCGTCCGGTCGATCGTGTAGACCTGGCCGGTGAAGTTGCCGTTGCCGGCACCGGTGCCGCCGAGCCGGTTGCCGGCCGCGTCGATGATCGTGTCGTTGTCGACCAGGTTGAGGCCGAGCGTGCCGTCGCCGGTGCCGGTGCTGGCGGTGACGGTGCGGGTCGTGCCCGAGCCGCTGACGCCGGTGATCGCCGGGCTGCCGCTCAGGCCGCTGGTGGCGAGCGCGAAGTCGGCGGCGTCGACGCCGGTGACGGACTCGCTGAAGGTGACCGTCCAGCTCACGCTGGCGGCGTTGGTCGGGCTGGCGCCGTCGCGGTTGATCGACGTGACCGTCGGCGCGGTCTTGTCGATCGTGTAGACCTGGCCGGTGAAGTTGCCGTTGCCGGCACCGGTGCCGCCGAGCGGGTTGCCGGCCGCGTCGGTGATCGTGTCGTTGTCGACCAGGTTGAGGCCGAGCGTGCCGTCGCCGGTGCCGGTGCTGGCGGTGACCGTGCAGGTCGTGCCCGAGCCGCTGACGCCGGTGATCGACGGGCTGCCGCCCAGGCCGCTGGTGGCCAGCGCGAAGTCGGCGGCGTCGACGTCGGTGACGGACTCGCTGAAGGTGACCGTCCAGCTCACGCTGGTGGCGTTGGTCGGGCTGGCGCCATCGCGGTTGATGGACGTGACCGTCGGCGCGGTCGCGTCGGGATCGATCGTTCGAAGATGTCCCCTTGCCCGGTCGCCGGGGTCGTACCTTCCACGCCGAGAACCGGAACGGCTCGGGGCCCGAGCAGCCAGCGGTGGCCGTGAACTGGATCTGGACCCACTGACCATTGGCGGCGAGCTTGTTGCCGCCAGTCGTGAGGCGATAGACATTATCCGTCGCGTTGGCTGCCCATCCACTCGGCGGCCCACTGTCAGTGACCGCTGCCGGGTTGGTGAGACCCGACAGGCACGTCGGCGCCGCGACAGCTGCCGCCGACAGGTCGTCTGTGCCCGCCGTACGGGTAATGCGGACCCGGTAGGTTTGCGTGCCACCTCCGGTGACCGGCGGAGCCGCAATCACACCACCGGAGGCGTCACGGAAGTCTGCCGTGTACTCGCGAGGAAGATCCTGCGCGACCGAGACACCCAGCAACGCGCTTGAGTCGTTGCAATCGGCCTGAATGATGTCGTCGGCAATGCTTGCCGTCCAGGTCTCGGTGGCCGCCGCCGACGAAACCGCGGTGATCTCGAATCGGACCCAGTCCCTCGTGCTGCTGCCGATCAGCCCGTTCGGGCTGCTACCCACCACCTGCGTCGTCGTGCGGACTTCCGCATAGTTCGCAGCCGTTACAGGGCTGGCCGCCCATGTCCCGGAGGTCGCATTCACGGTGAACGTGAACGAGAGGATGTCGACCGAAGCCGGAAGGGTCACGCGGGCACACCGAGCCGCGTTGCCATTTCCGTTTTGCGTGTTGCGCACGAGAACGCTGACGACGGTCGTTCCCGTCGAGGGCAGGTGATTGGGTGCCAGCGTCGAACGCCGCTTGTCGGGGCAGCAACGATGTAGGGACCGACGAATGGGCCGCCGTCGCCGACGGGGGCGGCGCCCGCAGGCTGGAGCTCGTCGAGGGAGGTATCGGCCATGGCGCGGAGCGAGGTTGAGGCGCCCGTTGCCGGTGTCGGCGGGATCGCCGGCCGCGTCAGTCGTGCGCGCCAGGCGCGACACGACGACCCCGTTCGACAGCTCGGGCTCGTTCGCGACGAGCAGGGCTGCGGCGCCGGCGACGACGGCAGCGGCCGCCGAGGTGCCGGAGATGCTGACGACCTCGTCGCCCGGCTGGGCGGTGGCCGGGTCGAACGAGGTCGTCGTCAGGATGTCGACTCCGGGGGCGGCCATGAAGGCGGCCGGGCCGTGATTGGCGGACGCGGCGAGCGGCGTCGGAGGCATCGGTCGAGGTGACGCCGATGACGCCGCGGTCGCCCGCCGGGAAGGTGGCGCTCGAGACCCCGTCGTTGCCGGTGGCGGCGACGAGGACCGAGCCGGAGTCCCACGCGTAGTCGATGGCCGCCTGGAGGGCGGCCGAGAAGCCGGGGTTGCTGAAGGCCATGAGGATGACGTCGGCGTCCGCATCGGCTGCGTGCACGACGCCGGCGATGATGTCGGTGTCCTGTCCGGTGCCATCGGCGCCGAGGACGGTGATCGGCAGCACCGACACGCCCGCGTAGGCGGTGCCGGCGACGCCGAAGGCGTTATCGGTCTCGGCCGCGACGATGCCGGCCATCCAGGTGCCGTGCCCGTTCGGATCGGTCAGCGGGTCGAGCGCCGGCGAGGGCGGACCAGCCGGGCAGCACGACGCCGTCGAGGTCGGGGTGCGAGGCGTCCACGCCGGTGTCGAGGATCGGCGACGGTCGCGCTGCCGGCGATGGACACGGAGCCGTAGAGCTCCGTCCCAGCCGATGTGGGGCAGCGACCACTGATCGGCATAGGAGGAGTCGGTCGGGGCAGCCTCGACGTCTCGAATGCGATCGGCCTCGACGCGCATTACGTCCGCGGTGGCGCGCAGGGTCACGAGCTGATCGCTGAAGGAGGTGGCATCGAGCAGGATGCTGCGGAGCGCGAGCTGCGGGATGGCCTCGACATCGGTGGCACCGGCCGCCGCGAGGATCTCGAGCTGGCGGGCCGTCCGAGGTGCCGGGGGCGAAGGTGATGAGGTACGGAGACGGGCTCACCCGCGGGGGTCGGCGCTCGGCGCCGGGGTCGGCCTCCGGCGTCGGATCGACGGCGGGCGCCTGGGTCGGCTCGGCCGCGGGCTCCGCTGCCGGCTCGAGCATCGGCGGCTCGGTCGGCTCGCGGGGTGGGCTCGGGCGTCGGGTTCGGGAGTCGCCTCGGGAGCCGACGACTCGGTCGGGGTCGGCTCTGGCGTCGGGTCCTCGGCCGAGGGCGGCGGTCGGTCCGAACAGATACGTGACGAAGACGATGAGCTGGAGGACGACGAGAGCGGTCCGACCCGGTCGGCGTGGGCACCCGATGGCAGCATGAACATCCTCAATCCCCCTGAGTCAGCTCGCTCGGTCGGGTCCGGGCACGTGGATCCCAC
This sequence comes from uncultured Chloroflexia bacterium, assembly GCA_963828485.1. Classification (GTDB taxonomy): domain Bacteria; phylum Chloroflexota; class Limnocylindria; order QHBO01; family QHBO01; genus JACDBZ01. The sequence goes on along the minus strand of CAWHEV010000008.1, from coordinate 8,404 downwards.
GAGCTGACGAATGCCCGGGCACTGTGCCGGGCGGGGCTGTCGAGCACCATCCGGGAACGTACTGAGCGGGATACGGAACGCCGCCTCCGTACCCGGACCAGCCTCGTTGCGCCTACGCACCGCACGTCCGGGTACGGAGCGGCCGCTCAGTAGGCGGTTCCGTAGATCTCCGGATGCTCGCGGCGCCGGCCTCGACCTAAGGTCCACCCATGCATCTGGCGGCGCGGAACCGGGACCGATCGGCCAGCCCAGCCGAGGAGTCCACGGAGGACGGTCCCGCGCTACGAGATGCTGCCATTGCGGCTGCCCGAGCGGCCGATGATGAGGAAGCGGCCGCGGCTGCCCGTGACCGCTTCCGCATCGGCCCCATTCCCGCCATCGAGACCGATGACGTCATCCGACCCCACCTCGCCACCGAGGAGCGGGTCCATGCCTTGCGTTCGCATGCGATCCTGAGGGAACCGGGGGGCGAAGGCGCGCTCGGATACGGCGGAACGCTGTACCTCACCTCACGCCGACTCGTCCACCTGGGACAGGTGGTGATGAGCGTGAATCTGGCCGATCTGGAGGAAAGCTCGCTCGCCGGCGAGCGGCTCCTCCTCACCCTGCGCGACGGTGAAGGGCTGGCCCTCGACGTCGACCAGCCTCGACTCCTTCGCGCCGAGATGGCCGCCGTCGGACGAGAGCTTCGCCGATGAAGCGGTCCACCCAGCTCGACTCCGAAGCCTCCACCATGCCGTCGATCGGTCCGAAACCGTCGCCGGTCGCCCAACACTTGAGCGTTCGTCCATCCGCCGGCCTCGACGCCGCGAGCTACGGACAGGATCTCGAAGAGCGATATGTCGCCGCCCGCGAAGCGTGGACGCAGGCGATGCAGGCCGCCAGCAGCGGCCGCCCGGCCGACATGGCATCGCTCGCGATCGCCCAAGCAGGCGTACGAGACCATCGCCGCCGAGCGCGAGGACTGGCTCGCCAGCGGACGCGTGGCCATCCCGATCGAGCCGTCACCGAAGCGCCACGACATCGAGATCGCGGTCGGCCAGGAGCTTGCCTGGCGACGCGTCCAGCAGCACGAAGACCGAAGCGGCCTCTTCACGCGGATCCGGCGGCGGCTTTCCGGGCGCTGAGCCGACTCGCCGGTCAGCCGGACCGATAGCGCTGCGCTGCCTCGGCGCGATTCCTGACCTCGAGCTTGCGCAGCACGGCACTCACGTGGCTCTCGACCGTTCGCGGTGAGATCGCGAGGGCGCCGGCGATCTCGCGGTCGGTGAGGCCCTCGGCCAGGAGCCGCAGGACCTCCTGCTCCCGCGCGCTCAACAGTCTCATCTCCTCGGGCATCCCGCCTTGGCCGCCACGCTGGAGATGCTCGACGACCTGGGCCGCGTGCTGCCGCGACATCGCCAGATCACCGCGCCGCAGGCCGCGCACGGCTCGGAGCAGGGCATCGCCGGTGAGGTCCTTGGTGAGGTAGCCGGCAGCGCCGTGGCGCATCGCCTCGAGCAGGTTGCGCCGATCGGTCGACACTGTGAGCATCACGACCCGAGTCTCGGGCAGGCGTGGCGCCAGCTCACGGACCGCCTCGATGCCGGTCATCCCTGGCAGGTCGATGTCGAGCAGCACGAGGTCCGGGCGGAGCCGCGGAGCCAGATCGAGTGCCTCCTCCGCGTTGCGCGCCTCTCCAACGACCTCGATGTCGGGCGCGTCGAGCGCCTGCCGGATCGCCGACCGCACGAGTGCATGGTCGTCGACCAGCAGCACGCGGATGGGTGCCTCAGCCTCCAACCGATCTCTCCTCTCGCCGCAACGGCAGCACCAGCTCGACGCGACTGCCGTCCTGTGGCTTGGAGCTGATCGACAGTGTGGCGCCGATGAGCGCGGCCCGCTGCTGCATGCTGTCGAGCCCGAAGCCATCGTCGACCGCGTCAGGGCGGAAGCCGCGGCCGTTGTCGACGACCACGATGCGCAGGTCATCGGCACTGGCCACGGTGACCCGCACGACGGTCGCATCGGCATGCTTGCGGACGTTGGTCAGCGCCTCCTGCACGATCCGCACGAGCTCGGCCCGGGCCCGCGGCCCGATCGATGGCTCCGGCCCGTTGCGGCTCAGCTCCGCGCGCACGGCGAATCGGTCCGAGAAGTCGTCGACCTGGCGTTCGAGGATGTCGAACAGCGGCCCGCTCTCGGCCCCGCCGCGCATGGCGGCGATGGCATTGCGTGCTTCGGCGAGTGCGACGTCGATGGCGCTGGCGACCTCCTCGCTCAACCGTTTCGACTCCCCGTCGAAGGCCGCGATCTGGGTCAGACGGCTCTGCTTGAGCTTGGCGTACCACAGGTCCTGCGCGAGCCCGTCGTGAATCTCGCGGGCGAGGCGCGCTCGCTCTTCGAGCGTCGCCGCCGCGAACTCGGCCTCGGCAAGGCGCCGCACCTCCATCGTGGCGGCGCGCAGCTCGGCGAGGTCGTCCCGGCTGTCGACCACGATCCCGACCAGCAGGACGACGTAGAACCCGAGGCGCAGCAGGTCGCCGGTCGTCACCACCGAGGCATAGCTGCCCGGGTGGATCGCGGTGTGCACCTGGCTGAATGCGGCGATCAGGAAGCCGGCGGCGAGGATCGCGTCCCCGGCCCGGGCGCTGCGACGGTAGGACCGATGGGCGAGCAGCGCGGCGAGGACGAAGGCCGCGCCGATCAGGCTCTGCGCGACGACCAACGCCGGCGCCGATCCGGGCGGTAGCGGGGCGGTCGGGTCGGTGGCCAGCGCGTCGAGCGCCTCCTGCGGCGCGAGCACCGTCAGGCTGTCCTGGACGACGTAGGCGATTGCGATCAGCGCCCCGACGATCACTGCAGGGCCGATAAGCACCGGCCATGGACGCAACACAGGCGTTCGGCGGCTGAGCGCCGCCATGCCGGCTGCCACGAGGAGTGTGGCGCTGACCCCGCGGGCCACGATGCCCGCGATGAGCGGCAGCTGGCCGGGATCGTCGAGCGAGGCTCCGAAGGCGGCATCGGCCCCGACTACCGCGATCGTCAGGTTCATGGCGTTGAGGAGCGCCAGCACGGCGAACGCGGAGCCGCGCAGGAGTGCCGCGGCATCGTTTGCGACGCGACCGCGGCTCCAGGCAAGTGCGGACACCGATGCCGCGACGAGGAGCGCGGCCGTGAGGATGGCGAGGTCGAGCCGGTCGTTGACGACGGCCGGCGCGATGTCTGGCACCACGAGCAGCAGCGTCGTGAACAGCGTGAGCGCGGCGAACAGGACGAGCAGCGTCAGGTCGGCACGCCGATACCAGGCACCCTGTCGCGCGGCGCGACGGACCGGTCCGGTCACTTCACGTCGCGCAGGGCGATCGCATCGGTCTCGTGGAGGGGTTCGTGCGCGAAGCGCGGCAGGGCGGATCGGCTGGCGTCACCGGGCACCCGCGCAGCGTACCCGCGTCCCGCCGGTGATGTTCGGGATCCCGACGTCCCTCGTCCGCCTGTGGCATTGTCCCTCGGACGCCGACAGACGGATCGTCCGAGCGCCGTTTTTGCGGCCCACGCACCTTACCTGAGGGGAGAGATGTCAGCGCCGGCTCCAGTACGTCCGGATCGCCCCGGCTGGCTCATGGTCGAGGAGCACCTCGATTCGTCACGCTCCCGCGCCGCCGAGACCGCCTTCACCATCGGCAACGGGCGCTTCTCGACACGGGGCAGCCTCGAGGAGGGCTACCCAGGTGACCAGGCCGCGACCTTCATGCACGGCATCTTCGTGCCCCATCCCATCGCGGTCAGCGAGCTCGCCAACCTGCCGGACTGGACCGCGCTCGAGATCACCGTGGACGGCGAGCTGTTTTCCCTGGCGAACGGCACGATCCTCGACTATCGGCGCGCACTGGACCTCCGGACCGGCCTGCTGCGGCGCGACGTCACGTGGCGCAGCCCGCGAGGTGTGACCCACCGCCTCTCCTTCGAGCGCTTCGCCTCGCTTGCCGCGCCTGACATCGGGGCGCTTCGTTGCTCGATCACGTCCGTGGACTTCACGGGCGTGGTGGAGGTGCGGGCTCCGCTGGAGGCGAGCGGCAACCGGGACGGTGTGACCCATCTCGACTGGGCCAGCCAGCGCGTCGACGGCTCGATCGCGTCGATGACGGTCCAAGCCACGCAGTCGGGGATCTCGGTCACCCTCGCGACGCGCCTGGAGGCCCGTGGCGTCGAGGCGGAGATTCGTGGGCTGGAGGACTCGAGACGTCCCACCACGGTCGCGCGCTGGGACGCCACGCCCGGCCAGACCGCGGTCGTCGAGAAGGTCGTCGTGATCTCGTCCTCGCGCGAGGCCGCCGATACGGATCGCACCTCCATAGAGCGCCTCACGGCGCTCGCCGGCGAGTCCTTCGACAGCCTCTTCACAGCATCGGCCGCCGCGTGGGAGGGCGACTGGGCCCTGTCCGACGTCGTGATCGAAGGCGACGCGGAGGCCCAGCTCGCCATACGAAGCTCGCTGTACCACCTGCTGATCGCCGCGCCGCGGGGCGACGACCAGGTCAGCATCGGCGCCAAGACCCTATCCGGCTTCGGGTACCACGGCCACGTCTTCTGGGATACCGAGTCGTTCATGCTGCCCTTCTTCACCCACGTGCACCCCTCGATCGCCCGCGACCTGCTCTCGTACCGCTATCACAGGCTGCCGGGCGCCCGCCGCAAGGCCACCGCCGGCGGATTCGAGGGGGCGCAGATCCCCTGGGAGAGCGCCGAGACCGGGGAGGAGGTCACGCCAAGCTGGGCGCCGGACGCCGGCGACCCGATCCGCTTGACCCGGATCTGGACCGGCGACATCGAGATCCACGTGTCGGCCGTCGTCGCCCACGCGGTCATGGCTTACTGGGCGGCCACCGAGGACGATGGCTTCATGCTCGAGCGCGGCGTGGAGCTCGTACTGGAGACCGCTCGATTCTGGGCGAGCCGCGCGGAGTGGAACGCCGACGCGCGCCGCTACGAGTTCTCGGACGTGATCGGCCCCGATGAGTACCACGAGCACGTCGACAACAACGCGTTCACCAACCACTTCGCGGCGTGGCATCTCCGAACGGCAGCCGACCTGACAGATTGGCTTCGCGAAACCGATCCCGAGCGCGCCGCTCGCCTCGGCGCGGCAGCTGCGACGGCGGCGAGGTTCCGCGAGGTCGCAGACGCGATCAAGCTTCCGCGCGACGAGGAGACCGGGCTGGTCGAGCAGTTCGACGGCTACTTCTCGCTCCAGGACGTCGACCTCGCCGACTACGCCGGGCGGACGAGCTCGATGCAGTCGATCCTTGGGATCGAGGGTGTCGCGGGCACGCAGGTCATCAAGCAGCCCGACGTGCTCATGCTCGCCTACCTGTTGCCCGACCTGCTGACCCCGGCGGAGCTCGCCGCGAACTACGCCTACTACACTGCCCGCACCGATCACGCCTACGGCTCCTCGCTCGGGCCTGCCATTCAATCAATCATGGCCGTGAGAGCCGGCAAGGTCGATGACGCGTATACCCACTTCATGCGGGCCGCCCGGGCCGACCTGGGGGACATTCGCGGCAACACTGCCGACGGCATCCACGGGGCGTCGGCCGGCGGGCTGTGGCAGGCGCTGATCTTCGGCTTCGGCGGCGTTCGCTTCGAGGGCGACGCGGTCGTCACCAATCCGCGACTGCCGTCGCACTGGACGCGTCTGGCGTTCCACCTGGTGCATCGCGACCGGAAGGTCGACATCGACCTCCGCCAGCCGCCGCGCCGCGTCCGAGTCATGACGGTTCGGGGCCTCATCTTCGATCTCGACGGCGTCATCACCGACACCGCCGAGCTCCACTATCGAGCGTGGCAGCAGATGGCCGACGAGGCTGGGTTGCCATTCGATCGTGGGGCGAACGAGGCGCTGCGCGGCATCAGCCGTCGGGAATCCCTGGGTCGGGTGCTAGGTGAGCGGACCGTGTCCGAGGCCGAAGCCGACGTCCTCATGGACCGCAAGAACGGCTACTACCGGGAGCTGCTCCAGACGATGACGCCGAGCGACATCCTGCCCGGGTCCATCGAGCTCGTCGAGGCCGCTCGGGCACGCGGACTGCGCGTGGCCATCGCATCGGCCAGCCGAAACGCGCGCGAGGTCCTGGACCGACTCGGGATCGCCGATCGCTTCGACGCGGTATGCGATGGTCACACGGTCGAGGCTGCAAAGCCGGCACCCGACCTCTTCCTCGCGGCGGCTGCGGCCCTCGGCCTGACACCCGGTGAATGCGTCGTCTTCGAGGACGCGGCTGACGGTGTCGCCGCGGCGCACGCGGCGGGCATGGCGGCGGTCGGGATCGGGCCTCGCGAGCGCGTCGGCTCGGCCGAGATGATCCTGCACGGGCTGGCGGATGCCGAACTCGACGCAATTCTCCTGCTCGGTCGGAGGACCGGGACGCCCTGATCGCGGCGTTCAGACCTCTGCGACTTCCGCCTCGATGGCGTCGGGCATCGCCGGCTCCGCCACGCCGAAGCTGGCGAGCTCCGCGGCGGCCATGCCATCGGCGATGAGCCGCTCGTAGATGTCAACGTAGTTGCGGGTCATGCGCTCGACCGTGAACCGCCGCTCGAAGGAGGCGCGCACCTGCTCGCGGCTCAGCTCACCGACTCGGCGCACCGCATCGACGGCCTGCTTCGTCGATCGAACGATGAAGCCGCTCACACCGTCGTCGACCACCTCCGGGACCGACCCGATGCGGTTAGCGATCACCGGGGTGCCACAGGCCATCGCCTCGATCATCACGAGACCGAACGGCTCCGCCCAGTCGATGGGGAAGACGAGGGCGGCGGCATGTCCAAGCAGGTCCGCCTTGTCCTGACCGGCGACCTCGCCCACGAACTCCACGTGGTCCGCCTCCAGCAACGGTTCGATGTGCCGCTTGAAGTAGTCGCGGTCCACGTCGTCGACCTTGGCACCGATCTTCAGCGGCAGCCCGGTCTGGCGCGCGACCTCGATGGCTCGGTCAGCACGCTTCTCCGGCGAGATGCGGCCGAGAAATGCGAGGTAGCGGCCGGTCTCGTAGGACGGCGCGAACTCGTCCGGCGGCAGCCCGTGATGGACCGAGCCGACCCACCGCGCCCCTGGCAACGGCGCACGCTGGTCCATGGAGATTGAGACCAGGGGCATGTCACCGAACTGGGCGTACACCGGCTGGAGGTCCGGGATATCGAGCCGGCCATGGAGCGTGGTGAGCTGCGGGACTCCGAGGCGCCGCGACATCGGGAAGTGGAAATAGTCGAGATGCCAGTGGATGACGTCGAAGCTCGATGCCTCCGCTGCCACCTGCTCGAGCTGGACGATCATGTGGGCCAGTGGGTCGATCACGTCGTCACGGAGCCGGAGCGCTTTCGGCGTCCCGGCGACGAGCCGCGCCGCGGTCTTCGAGTCCCCGCTCGCGAAGAGCGTCACCTCATGCCCCTGGCGCACGAGCTCCTCGGTGATGTAGGACACGACTCGCTCAGTCCCGCCGTAGCCGGCGGGAGGAACGCTCTCGATGAGTGGAGCCACCTGGGCGATGCGCATGCCGATACCTCGAACGAATCCCGGTGGATCAGAACGCATGACCCGTGCCGGGGCAATGTCGGACGGGAGCCCCGCCCGGAGAAAGGTCAGGCGTCGAGGCGGCGGCGGAGCTCCTCGTTCACGACGCGCGCGTCGACGCGGCCGCCGGTGCGTCTCATCACCTGCCCCACCAGGAACTTCATCACCTGGGTCTTTCCCGCTCGGTACTCCGCGACCTGCTCGGCGTTGTCGGCGAGAACGACGGCAATCTCCTCCTCGACGGCGGATGCGTCCGAGACCTGTGCCAGGCCCTCACGCTCGATGACCGCGCGAGGCGACTCCCCCGTCTCGAACGCCGTGGCCAGCACCCCCTTCGCGTTCGCGACCGACACCCTGCCGGCCTCCACTTCACCGATGAGCTCGGCCAGCCCTTCGGGACGCAGCGCGGCCCGATCGGCGCGCAGCCCAACCGCGGCATGCTGGTTGAGTAGCCGGGTGAACTCGCCCGTTAGCCAGTTGGCCGCACTCTTCGGGGCCACGCCCGCGGCGACGACCGCATCGAAATAGGCGGCGAGCGCCGCGTCGACCGTCAGGACGCCGGCGTCGTACGCCGACAGCCCGAGCGTATCGGTGTACCGCGTACGGCGCTGCGCCGGCAGCTCCGGCAACCGGCCACGAAGCTCCGCGACCCACTCGGATGACGGTCGCAGGGGCGGCAGGTCGGGCTCCGGGAAGTAGCGATAGTCGTTGGCCTCCTCCTTCGAGCGCTGGACCACCGTGCGCCCCGCCGCCTCGTCCCAGCCGCGGGTCTCCTGCACAAGCGTCTCGCCGCGCTCGAGCGCGTCGGCGTGGCGCTCGACTTCGAAGGCCAGCGCGCGCTCGAGCGAGCGG
>CAWHEV010000007.1:0-33631 GCA_963828485.1 uncultured Chloroflexia bacterium | reverse complement strand
GCGCCGGGCGGCACGCGCTGGAGCTATCGGACCGTTCGACCGGACGAGATGGGCGGCTTCAGCGACTTCTTCGAGCAGTTCTTCGGCAGCGGGGCGGGGAGCCCGTTCGGCGGCACGGGAGGCGGCAGTGCGAGCGGCGGCTTCGAGTACGTCGACCTCAACGACCTTCGCGGTGGACGCTCGACGACCACGACCCGGACGCGCTCGATCCCGGCCGCGCAGGCCACGGCCGAGGTGACCCTCGCCGAGGTGGCGACGGGCACCGAGCGGCTCGTCAACGTCAACGGCCGGCGGCTGCACGTGAAGATCCCGGCGGGCGTCACCGACGGGTCGAAGGTGAAGCTCAGCGGCGCCGTCGACGGCGGCGACCTCGTCATCACCGTGAAGGTCAAGGCCGACCCACGCTTCGAGCGCGACGGCACGACCCTGCGCACTGAGCTGCCGCTCACCCTGGCCGAGGCGATCCTCGGCGCCGAAGTGCCGGTCCCGACGCCGACGGGCAGCGTGAAGCTGCGGATTCGGCCGAACACGCAGAACGGCCAGGAGATCACCGTCAAGGGCCGTGGCCTTCCGAAGCGCGGCTCGTCGCAGAAGGGCGACCTGATCGTGACGACCCGGGTCGTGCTCCCGAAGCTCGACGAGGACGCCCGGGCGGACTTCGAGCGCGTCCTGAAGAAGGACCCCCAGCCGAACCCGCGCAGTTCGCAGTGAGGACCGTGGAATTGGATCCGTTCAGAGCGCTGGCCGTGACATGGGATTCCCGACGCCGCGTTCCCACCGGGCGGGCGTATCGGCGACTCAGTGTCCGATCCTGCCGCGGGGCGGGACGGTCGGCGACCGAGATCGCCGTCAGCGTCGCCCGACCTGCCGCCGGGCGGGAATTCGGCCACTCACTGGCCGTTACGCCCGTGACACGGGATTCCCGACGCCGACGGTGAGAGTGACCTCCTATGACGCCTCGTATCTCGTTCTCGCGAGTCGCCGCGGCATCCCCCTTGCGCAACGGATGACCAGGTTGCTCGCGCCGCTCGCGCCGCGGGCATCGAGCTCGAGGAGTCCTGAACGCCGATGCGGACCGATCGATTCACCCAGCGTGCGACCGAGGCAATCGTCTCGGCGCAGCAGCTCGCCGAGTCCGAGGGCCACGCCCAGCTCGAGGCGGCGCACCTCCTCCTCGTCCTGACCGAGCAACCGGACGGCGTCGTGCCGGCCGTCCTGAACCGGATCGGCGTTCCGCCGGCAAGCGTCGCGCAGGCGCTGCGGGACGAGCTGGCGAAGCTGCCGAAAGTCGCGGGAACGGCACAGCAGCTCCAGCTCTCGAACGAGGCTCGGCGCGTCCTCACCGATGCCCACGCGGTGGCGGAGCGGATGCGTGACGAGTACGTTTCCACCGAGCATCTCCTGATCGCCACCATCGAGGCCGGCGACAGCACCGCGGCCCGCGTCCTGCGCGAGGCGGGCGTCGAGCCCGCATCGGTCCTGGAAGCCCTGACCGCCATCAGAGGGAGCCAGCGCGTGACGAGCGAGAATCCCGAGGCGACCTACGAGGCCCTGGCGAAGTACGGCCGCGACCTGACCGCCGAGGCGGCCAAGGGCACCCTCGACCCGGTCATCGGCCGCGACGAGGAGGTCCGGCGCGTCATCCAGGTGCTCAGCCGGCGGACGAAGAACAACCCGGTGCTCATCGGCGAGCCCGGCGTCGGCAAGACGGCGATCGTCGAGGGTCTTGCGCAGCGCATCGTGCGCGGCGACGTCCCAGACGGGCTCAGGGACCGGCGGGTCGTCTCGCTCGACCTCGGCGCGCTCATCGCCGGCGCCAAGTACCGCGGCGAGTTCGAGGAACGGCTGAAGGCGGTGCTCAAGGAGGTCACCGACTCGGACGGGACCATCATCCTCTTCATCGACGAGCTGCACACCGTCGTCGGCGCCGGCGCCAGCGAGGGCGCCATGGACGCCAGCAACCTGCTGAAGCCGATGCTCGCGCGGGGCGAGCTGCACTGCATCGGCGCGACCACGCTCGACGAGTACCGCAAGCACATCGAGAAGGACGCCGCGCTCGAGCGGCGATTCCAGCCGATCGTCATCGACCAGCCGAGCGTCGAGGACACGATCAGCATCCTCCGCGGGCTGCGGGAGCGGTACGAGGTCCACCACGGCGTGCGCATCACCGACTCGGCGCTCGTCGCGGCCGCGGTGCTGAGCAACCGCTACATCACGGAGCGCTTCCTGCCCGACAAGGCCATCGACCTCGTCGACGAGTCCGCCAGCCGGCTGCGCATGGAGATGGACTCGATGCCGGCCGAGCTCGACGAGATCGAGCGGCGACGGATGCAGCTCGAGATCGAGCGAGAGGCGCTGCGCAAGGAGAAGGACGACGCCTCGAAGGCGCGCCTCGAGACCCTCGAGCGCGAGCTGGCCGACCTGCGCGAGCGCGGCGACGCGATGAAGTCGCAGTGGGAGCGCGAGAAGGAGATCGTGCAGGCCATCCGCGCCACCCGCGAGGAGACGGAGCGCCTGGGCCCGGAGATCGAGGCCGCCGAGCGCGCGGCCGACTACGCCCGCGCCGCGGAGCTGCGCTACGGGCGCGCCCGCGAGCTCGAGCAGCAGCTGGCCGAGCAGGAAGACCAGCTGCGCCAGCTGAAGTCGTCGGGATCGGTCCTGCTCAAGGAGGAGGTCGACGCCGACGACATCGCCACGGTCGTCGCCCGCTGGACCGGCATCCCGGTCAGCCGCCTGCTGGAGGGTGAGACCGAGAAGCTGCTGCAGATGGAGGAGCGGCTGCACGCGCGGCTCATCGGCCAGGAGGAGGCGGTGCGCGCCGTCTCCGACGCGATCCGTCGGGCACGAGCGGGGCTCAAGGATCCGAAGCGGCCGATCGGCTCGTTCATCTTCCTGGGCCCCACCGGCGTCGGCAAGACGGAGCTGGCCCGCGCCCTCGCCGAGTTCCTCTTCGACGACGAGGGGGCGCTCGTGCGGATCGACATGAGCGAGTACATGGAGAAGTTCTCGACCTCTCGCCTTGTAGGCGCGCCGCCGGGCTATGTCGGCTACGACGAGGGCGGGCAGCTGACCGAGGCGGTCCGGCGCAAGCCGTACCAGGTCGTGCTCTTCGACGAGGTCGAGAAGGCGCATCCCGACGTGTTCAACGTCCTCCTCCAGCTGCTGGACGACGGCCGCCTGACGGACTCGCAGGGCCGCACGGTGGACTTCAAGAACACCGTGATCATCATGACCAGCAACATCGGCTCGACGACGCTGATCGAGGCCGCCGAGGCCGGGCCCGATGCGTTCGAGGGCGCCGCCGAGCGCGTCCGCGGCCAGCTGCGCGAGCACTTCCGGCCCGAGTTCCTCAACCGCGTCGACGAGGTCATCGTCTTCCGGCCGCTCGACGAGTCCCAGCTGCGCCAGATCGTCGGCCTGCTCGTGACCGGCGTCGAGCGCCGCCTGGCCGAGCGCGGGATCACCCTCGAGGTGACCGATGGCGCGCTCACGCTGCTCGCGCGCGAGGGCTACGACCCGGTGTACGGCGCGCGGCCGCTTCGCCGGGCGATCCAGCGCCGGCTCGAGAATCCGCTGGCACGACGCATCCTGGCCGGCGAGTTCGCCGATGGCGCGACGGTGCAGGTCGACGTCTCACCCGACGGCGAGCTGACGTTCAACGGCTCGGTCGAGCCCGCCGAGCCGGCCGCGCTCCGACCATCCGAGGCGCCCGGAGCATCACGCTCGACCGTCCACTGAGCCGGGCGCGGCTGCGCACGACGCATCTGCCTCGCGAGGAGATCCGGTGCTGCGCGCCCTGGCCGGCTTCCGGTGCCGAGCGACGGCGAGCGTGTCAACGACCCTTGACTTCGGCCCATGGGCCATGGCAGGATGGTGTCGCGCGACCTTGACTAAATGACAAGGAGAATAGACACCCGTGAACACTCACCCTCCGGACGCGGATGCCTGGGCATCGCGGATGATCCGCGACAGCATGGGCCTGGTCGCGTGGAGCGCGGCCTGGGTCGCGAGCCTGGCCTTGGCCGCCTTCGGGCCAGTGGCTCTCTGGGACCGCCAGCCCGCCCCGACCCTCCTGGCGATCGCCTTCAGCGTGCTGGTCGGCGTCGGCATGCTGCTCGCCTACAAACGCCACCTGCAGACGATGGACGAGCTGCAGCGCACGATCCAGCTGGAGACGATGGCATGGACGCTCGGCGCCGGACTGGTCGGCGGCGTGGCCTGGACGCTGTTCGACCGGCACGACCTGGTCGCCTTCGAGGCCGAGATCGCGCACCTGGTGGTGTTCATGGCGGTGGTCTACATGGTCGGAACCATCGCCGGCTTGCGCCGGTACCGATGAACAACCGACTCAAGGTGCTGCGCGCGGAGCGCGACTGGACCCAGGCAGATCTGGCGCAAGCCCTGGAGGTCTCGCGACAGACCGTCAACGCCATCGAAACCGGCAAGTACGACCCGAGCCTGCCGCTGGCGTTCAGGTTGGCGCGGCTGTTCGGACTGTCGATCGAGGAGATTTTCCAGGAGCAGACCGAGGTCTGAGCCGGGGCAGCCCACGTTGCGAGGCGTGATGATCAGCTGCGGCCGAGCATCCTGACCGCCCCGGGAAGACAACGCACGGTCAGGCTGGTCGCGTCGGCGAGCGGCGCCCCGTCGGGCCAGGGCTTGTCATCCACGTGGAGCCGCACGCCGGCCGGCGCCTCGAGGCTGAGCCGCGCAGCCCGTTCAGTCTTCAGCGGTGGCATGACGCCGCTCGCCAGGTGGAGCCGCTGATCGAGATACTCGAGGATCCCGTCGCGGTCGGCCTCGGTCACGAGCACGAGATCGAGCAGGCCGTCTGACGGGTCGGCGTCGGGCGCGAGCGGCACGTTGGGCCCGGCGAACCGGATGTTGAGGATCTCGACCGCCAGGTACTCACCGGAGAGATCGGTGCCGTCCGCGGAGATGCGCCACCGAGACGCCGTCGTATCGCGCAGCACGTCGGACAGGAGATGCAGGGCCCGATCGGTCTCGCGACCGAGCAGCCGGAGCTCCTCCTCGACCTCGCCGGCACGTGCGATCAGCTCGGCCAACCATCCGCCGCCGACGCCCTCGACGAAGCGCCGTGACCCTGCGGATGCCTCGACCTCGCCGATGTCGATCGGCACTCCCTCGGTGTCGTCCCATGAATGCACGAGCTCCCGGGCGTCGCCGACCAGCCCGAGCGTCTTGGCGATGTTGTTGGCCGTGCCGATCGGCACTGCGGCGAATGGCAGATCTCGGTCCGCGGCGGCGAGCGCGACCTTGCGCACGGTGCCGTCGCCGCCGGCCGCGACGACAGCGTCGCCCGGATCTTGCAAGAGCTTCTTCCAGTCGCCCTTGCTCGACCGATGACGCACCTCGTGTCCGGCATCGGTCAGGAGCTTGACGACGTCGTCGATGTCCTGGCCGTCACCGGCGGTCGGGTTGTGGACGAGCGAGATCTTCATGCGCGACGGCACAACGCAATTCGAGGGCCAAGCCACCGAACCGATGCGCATCCTGGTCGCCAACGACGACGGCATCCACAGCCCCGGCATCGCGGCCCTCGCCCGAGTCGCAAGTCGATTCGGCGAGGTCCGGGTGGTCGCGCCCGACGTCGAGCAGTCGTCGGCCAGCCACGCCGTCACCGCGTCGCGGCCGCTCAGCTACCGACGCTCGACGTTCCCCGAGGGCGTCGAGGCGTGGCGCGTCAACGGCACCCCGGCCGACTGCGTCGCGCTCGGTGTCCACCACTGGTCCGACGTCGATCTCGTCCTGTCGGGGATCAACATCGGCACGAATCTCGGCAACGGCCTCTGGCACTCGGGGACGCTGGCCGCGGCGAAACAGGCAACGCTGTTCGGGCTGCGGGGGATCGCGCTCAGCGCGCCATCGACCGCGCCCGGCGGCGAGGAGCCCGACTTCGCGGCCCTCGAGCCGCACGTCGAGCGGGTGCTCTCCGCGCTCATCCCGCTCACGTCGGCGCGGCTCCTGAACGTCAACCTGCCGATGAATCCGCGCGGCATGGCCTGGACACGCCAGGCCGTCCGCCACTACGACGGGCGAATCGTGCCCGGACGAGGACCCGATGGGCCGCACCCACTTCTGGTTCACCGTCGTCCCGCTCGAGCGCACCGAGCCGGGGACCGACCTGTGGGCCATGGAGCGCGGCTACGTCTCGGTCACGCCGCTCGGCCTGGACCTCACCGACACGGTCGCGCTCGAGCAGCTCAGCTCGCGAGCTGTCACTCGACGTGCCCACCGACCTCGAGCCGGCCGAAGCCGTCGAGGAGGACGAGTCCTAGCGACTAGCGGTGGCGGCGACGTCGCCCTGCGGGGGTCGGCTTGCCGCGCTCCTTGTCGCTGCGGCGCGGCGGCGGCACGAAGCGACGGCGGCGGATCTCGTCGTTGGCGGCCGCGATCCGCGGCGGGAAGCGGATGAACGCGGCATACGCGGCGACGCCGATGGCCGGCAGCACGATCGCCAGCTGGAGGATGAGCGGGACCCCGATCACGGTGAGCAGCGGAATGACGCCCCAGCCGACGACGATCGGCCAGAAGACCCACTCGTGGAGGGCAAGGATCTCGGGGTAGCGGCGGTATCGGCGCTGCGCCATCGTGTAGACGACGATCGCCCCCATGGCGATCACGAGCCCCGCGACCCACATCCAGGTGAACAGGTCGGGGAAGCTCGCCGGCGTGAACGGATCGGTGAGGACTTCCATCGGGGCGGGAGTCTAGCACCGTCACGTTCCGGGCTGTCAGCGACGAATAGCCTCTCCCGCGGGGCGGGCGTATCGGCGACTCAGTTGCCGAATTCCCATGGGGCGGGAGTGTCAGCCACCGAGGCGCCAACGTACGGTGGCCATGCCTCCCGCCCCACGCAAGAACGGCCACTCAGTGGCCGATACGCCCGTGGCACGGGAATCCCCGCACGGGAGGTTGCGCAAGCCATCAGCCTCGGACCAGTGGTGCCAACGGGCACCACGATTCGGGGCGCTGGCGGCGCGCCAGAGTGGCGATGCACCAGCCACTGGCGGTAGGATCGAACCCCTCAGGGCCCGCTATCTGCCGCGGCCCCCCAACTCCCTCAAGAGGAGACTCGCCCGTGTTGCGTTTCCGTCTGCTGCGTCGCGCTGCCGCCATCGGCGTATCAATCGCGATGCTCTTGACGATGTCCGTGCCCATGGTTGCGGCGGCCGAGCCCGTCGACGTCCAGATCCTGGGACTCAATGACTTCCACGGCCAGCTCGAGGTCGTCGACCCGGTCGTCAGCTCCGGCGGCCGCATCGGTGCCCTCTGACGGGCCGCCCGAATCAGACCTGCAACCCGCCCGGCTGCATCCGGCCGGTGGCGCCGCGTATCTCGCCACGCACGTCAACCAGCTGAAGTCCACCAACCCGAGGAACACGGTCTTCGTCTCTGCCGGTGACCTCATCGGCGCGACCCCGCTGCTGTCCGCGGCCTTCCACGACGAGCCGTCGATCGAGGCCTTCAACCAGATGGGCCTCAACTACAACGGCGTCGGCAACCACGAGTTCGACGAGGGGATCACCGAGCTGCTTCGCATGCAGTTCGGCAACCGGAAGGGCTTCGGATACGTGCCCTCCCCGAAGAACGGCTGCCATCCCGTCGACGGCTGTGGCGACGGCGACAACTTCACGGGCGCCAAGTTCAAGTTCCTCGCCGCGAACGTCGCCTACAAGGCTGGCACCCCGAATGCGGGCAAGACGATCTTCCCGCCGTACGCCATCCACAGCACCAAGGATGGCGCCAAGATCGCCTTCATCGGCATGACGCTCGAGGGCACGCCGCTCATCGTGTCGCCCGACGGAATCGCGAACGTGGACTTCCTGGACGAGGCCGCATCGGTCAATGCGCTCGTCCCGGTCCTGAAGGCCCAGGGGATCGAGGCGATCGTCGTGCTGCTCCACGAGGGCGGCTCACCGTCGAACACCGGCGGCAATCCCGCCCTGATCAACACCTGCGACAACCCGAGCGGTGCACTGCCGCCGATCGTCACCGCGATGGACGCCGAAGTCGACATCGTGATCACCGGCCACACGAACTGGGCGGTCAACTGCCTCATCGGCGGAAAGGTCGTCACCGGCGCCGCGTCACAGGGCCGCATCGTGACCGAGATCGACGCGCAGGTCGACCCGGCGACGGGAGACTTCGTCCCGAACTCGATCACGGTGGACAACGAGATCGTCACCCAGAACGTGAAGCCGAACGCGAAGATGCTGAACCTCATCGCGGAGTACAACGAGGTCATCGCACCGATCGCCAACAGGGTCGTCGGCGCCACGACGGCCGGGATGACCCGGACGGCGAACGCCGCGGGCGAGTCGCAGCTCGGCCGGCTCATCGCCGATGCCCAGCTGGCGTCCTCGCAGGGCGTTGGTGCCCAGATCGCGTTCATGAACCCGGGCGGCATCCGTGCCGACCTGAACTTCACGGGCGACATCACGCACGGCCAGGCCTTCGCGGTCCAGCCGTTCAGCAACATCGTCACCACGAAGACGTTCACCGGCGCTCAGATCGAGCAGATCCTCGAACAGCAGTTCCGTACGTCGGCGGGTGCCGCACGGACGTTGGTGCTGGCTGTCTCTGCCGGGTTCACGTACACGTGGAACGCGACCGGACCGCTCGGTGACAAGGTCGATCCAGCGTCGATCATGCTCGATGACCCGACGACCCCGGCCGTGGACTTCGCTCCGATCAGTCCGTCCGGCGAATACCGCGTGACGATGAACAGCTTCCTGGCGTCGGGCGGGGACGACTTCCCGGCCTTCACGCTCGGGAGCGACGAGGACACCGGCGACGATGACCTGGTGGCCCTCGAGGCCTACCTGGCCGCGAACAACCCGTACACGCCGAGCCTCACGCCCGCGCGAATCGTGCGCCTGAACTAGGCTCGCGTTCGCAACCAGACAGACAGGAGGGCCGGCCCGCAAGGGCCGGCCCTTTTCGCGTCCGGGCTCGGCGTTCCCGCGGGGCGGGCGTAACGGCGAATCAGTGGCCGAATTCCCGTGGGGCGGGAGCTTCAGCCACTGACACGTTCGCCGTCGGCTGCCGGACGTCCCGCACCACGCAGGAACGGACACTGATTGTCCGTTACGCCCGTGGCACGGGAATCCGGCGCCGCGGCCAACCCGCCGCCTCGTCGAGAGGACGCACGGCTCCACTCCGTCCGCGAACGGCCATCCGACATCCCTATAATCGGTGGCCCGACGCACCACTGCCCATTCCACCGTAGGGGATGTCGATTGCGCGCCCTTCTCTCCGTCAGTGACCGTGAAGGTATCGTCGAGCTCGCCCGCGGCCTGACCGATGCCGGGGCCGAGATCTTCGCCACCGACGGGACCCGCGCGCACCTGACCGATGCGGGCCTCGCCGACATCCGGCCCGTCAGCGAGCTCACCGAGACGAACGAGATCCTCGGCGGGCGCGTCAAGACCCTCCACCCCAAGATCTTCGCCGGGCTCCTCGCCCGTCGCGACCAGCCCGACCACCTCGCCCAGCTCGCGGAGCAGGGCATCGAGCAGATCGACCTCGTGGTCGTGAACCTCTACCCGTTCGCGCAGACGGTCCGCGAGCCGGCCACGACCCTGGACCAGGCGCTCGAGCAGATCGACATCGGCGGCGTGGCGCTCCTGCGTGCCGCGGCGAAGAACTTTCCGGGCGTGGCCGCGGTCTCGAGTCCCACGCAGTACGCATCGGTCCTGCGCGACATCAAGACCCTCGGCAGCGTCAGCCCGGAGACCCGCCAGAAGCTCGCGGCCGAGGCCTTCGCCGTCACCGCGTCCTACGACGCGCAGATCGCGAGCTACCTGAACGCCGAGGCCGGCACCGTCTTCCCGACCCGCCTCACGATGGTCGTCGAGAAGAAGGCGGACCTGCGCTACGGCGAGAACCCGCATCAGCTCGGCGCCTTCTACACCGATCCCGCCCACGCCGGCGGCAGCATCAGCGCCGCGCACCAGATCGCCGGGAAGGACCTCAGCTTCAACAACCTGCTCGACCTCGACGCGGCGTGGACGATCGCCAGCGACTTCAAGACCCCGGCGGTGTCGATCGTCAAGCACGGCAACCCGTGTGGATTGGCCAGCGTCGTCGACCTGGCCGAGGCCTTCCGCCTGGCGCTCGAGGGCGACAGCGTCTCCGCCTACGGCGGGGTCATCGGCGTCAACCGCACGATCGACGAGGCCACCGCCCGGGCCATCCGCCCGGGCTTCTTCGAGGCGATCGTCGCGCCCGGCTACACGCCGGAGGCGCTCGAGATCCTGCGGACGAAGCGCGGCTTCGAGATCGTCGAGGTCCCGCCGGCGGACTCGGAGGCGGACGAGCTCGGGATCGGCCGCTTCGACTTCAAGCGCATCGGTGGCGGGCTGCTGGTCCAGACCTTCGACGAGATGGAGGAGGACCGCGACAAGCTCCAGCCGGTCACCCAGCGCCGCCCGACGCTCGAGGAGCTGACCGACCTGCTCTTCGCCTGGCGCGCCGTGCGCCACGTGAAGTCGAACGCGGTCGTGCTCGCCAAGAAGCACGCCATGGTCGGCATGGGCGCCGGCCAGCCGTCGCGCGTGGTGTCGCGTCGAGGTGGCGCTGCGGAAGGCCGGCGAGCGCGCGCCGCTGTCGGTCATGGCGTCGGATGCCTACTTCCCGTTCCCGGACGGCATCCAGATCGCGGCGCAGGCCGGCGTGACGGCCATCATCCAGCCCGGCGGGTCCATCCGCGACGAGATGGCCATCGAGGTCGCCGACCGCCACCACATGGCGATGGTCTTCACCGGCCGCCGCCACTTCAAGCACTAGACCGATGCCACCCTCCACCCGCATCGACAAGCTGATCATCGCCGAAGCGCTGCGCGCCACCGAGGCCGGGGCCATCGCCGCCTCCCGCCTCATGGGCCGCGGCGACCGCGACGGCGCCGATGCCGCCGCCGTCAAGGCCATGCGCAAGGCGATGGACGACGCCGAGCTGTCGGGCACGATCGTCATCGGCGAGGGCGAGCGCGACGAGGCGCCGATGCTCTACATCGGTGAGCAGGTCGGCAATCCCGAAGCGGCGATGTCGGTCGACATCGCGGTGGACCCGCTGGAGGGCACGAACCTCGTCGCCACCGGATCCGCCAACGCGACCGCCGTGCTGGCCGCGGCCGAGCCCGGCGGCCTCATGCACGCGCCCGACACCTACCTCGAGAAGCTCATCGTCGGACCGATGGTCACCGGTTCGGTGTCGATCACCGACCCGGTCGACGTCACGCTGAACACGATCGCCGAGCGCCTGGGCCGCAAGATCTGGGACATCACCGTCGTCATCCTCGACCGGCCGCGCCACGAGCAGCTCATCGCCGACGTCCGCGCGGCCGGCGCCCGCATCAAGCTCATCGGCGACGGCGACCTCACCGCCGCCATCTCGGTCGCCGTGTCCGGCACCGGCGTCCATGCCGTGATGGGCATCGGTGGCGCACCGGAGGGCGTCCTCTCCGCGGCGGCGCTGAAGTGCCTGGGCGGCGAGATCCAGGCCCGCTTCAAGTGGCGCTCGGACGAGGAGAAGGAGCGCGCGCGGACCATGGGCGTGGACGTCGACGACACCGATCGCGTCTACACCACCGACGACCTCGCCTCGGGCCAGAACCTCGTCTTCTGCGCGACCGGCGTGACCGATGGCGAGCTCCTGCGCGGCGTCCGCTTCTTCGGCGGTGGCGCGCGGACCCACTCGCTGATGATGAGCTACCAGGGCGGGTTGGTGCGGTTCATCGACACGGTCCACATGTGGGACCCGGGCAACCCGCCCAAGGTCCGCCTCTAACCGGGGTTGGTCTGGTCAGCTGACCAGGTCAATCGCTCGGGCCACCACCCACAGTGGCTCGATCGCTCGGATTGAGCACCCCGTTTGTGGACGGCCGGTGGATGAAGGTGTCAGCGGCGCGTGAATTCGTGGATAAAGGGGCTGGTCGCGCATCGGTCCGTGGCCGTACCGTAGCCGCGGCGCCCACGGAGGTGCCACCCGGATCGTCACCGGAACTGACACTGGAGAAAGCACTCGACACGACACTCGACCGACTACTCGACCTGGCGGCGGCAACGTTCCAGGCGCGGGGGTCAGCGCGGGATCGAGCGCGGGACTTTCCACCGGATCAGTCACCGGAGCGGGGCGCGGGAGTTCCTCCGTCGGCGCTGTTTCGTTGTCCGCTCCCGGGCGGCGACGAGACGAATAGGGGCGACCGGCGTGACCCTCGGGACAGAGGCGCTTCGGCCGCCCCGTTCTGGTGGATGGGCAGACCTGGTCAGGCGCCCGTGCGCAACAGATGCAGGACGCTGCTGCCGGACGGATGCGGCGAGACGAAGCCGGTGGCCGACTGCGATTCGACCTATAGGCCTCCTGCAGCGTCTGGATCGCGGGGTCGAGCCGGCAGGACCATGTAGTCGACGATCCCTCCGATGCCGATGCCGTTCACGTTGTTCCTGGCGTGGAACGGGTGGCCCTCGACGTTGTCGGGCGGCGGGGTGAGGTGCAGGCCGAAGCCCTCGAACAGCATGACGTCGACGTACATGCCGGCTCGGTTGGCGGCCTCGACACGCTCGCGCAGCCGGCCGAAGTGCTCGTCATCGAAAACTGACAGGTCGAACTTCGGCTTGCCGTCGGTCGCCGTGCCGGGGCCGGTCCGAGCCCACGGCTGCGGCGACATGCACGCATGGACGGCGCCGCCTCCGACCTGCGACTTGAACTGCTCCCAGCGCCAGAGGCGGATGAAGTTGTGGCCGTGATCGGTCAGCCAGCCGAGGTAGGCCTCGAAGTCGAACCGATCCGGCTCATCCGGGCATTCCGCGCCGGGGCCCATGCCGTCGTGGAAGTTGTTGTTGACATGGGCGCCGGTCAGGTACACGGCGCGGCGCTCGTCGCCGTCGCGAACCTCGAAGTAGCGGGGGTTGGTGCTCGAGACGACCAGGGGTCCGAGGGCCGTGCGAGTCGGGGTGGATGATGGCGTCATCGGTGGTCACTCTCCTTCCGGGGCGTGGTTCAGACCCGCAAGTGAGCGGCCAGCCCGATCAGTGACGACGCATCGATCCGCGCCTTCTGCCGCGGTGCTCATGCGGCGGGCGCGGCGCGTTCGTGACGCCTAGCTGAGACTTCCGGGGATCGGGTCGGCCCAGTCGGGACCGCCGACCCGCATGACCTCCTGGTTGGCGACGGTGGCCAGCAGGTCGGCGACGGACACGTCGACCCGCAGGTCCGAGCAGTTCCGCCACGGCAGCAGCCCCGGATCCAGCTCGGCCACCGGCTCGAGGGCGAAGCGGCGCTCGTGGAAGCGGGGGTGCGGCACGATGAGGTCGTGCTCCGTATCGGTCACGCACAGGCCGTCGAAGGAGAGGATGTCGAGGTCGAGCGGACGCGGGCTCCAGCGTGGCGCCTCGAGATCGCGCCCCAGCGCCTGCTCCAGGCGCTTGCACTCGGCGAGCAGGTCGATCGGCGACAGATCGGTCTCGAGCTCGAGGGCGGCGTTCAGGAAGTGCGGCTGGGTGAAGGAGTGGCGCGGGGCGCTGTCGTACAGCGAGGAGACGCGGACGACCTGGCCGATGGCGCGAAGCTCGGCCACCGCCGTGCGGAACGCAACGGCGGGCTCGCCCAGATTGCCCCCCAGGCCGATGAAGGCGCGCACGCTGGGCAGACTCTAGCCGATCGCGACACCCGACCTTCCAATCGGCTGGTAATCGGCTGATAATCGGCCGGCGCTAGAGTTGGCAGCGACCGAAGCGTTCGCCGCTGGCAGGGCGGCAAGATCGGTGTCTCATGTGCCGGGAGACCGTCGATTGTCGGAGATCCAGCATGCCTATCCGCTGATCCTGAACAAGGTGGCGTCGCCGCACTACGCGACGCCGCTCTTGCGCCGGGCGCGCCTGGTCGACTGGATGAGCGAGGCCGCGAACTGCCGAGCCGTCGTGGTCGCGGCCGATGCCGGATACGGCAAGACGACGCTCCTCTGGCAATGGGAGCGAGAAGCCCCGTTTCCCTGCTACTGGTACAAGCTCGACCGCAACGATCGGGATTGGACGTTCCACATCAGCTACCTGATCGAAGCGATCGCCAAGCGCCACGAAGGATTCGGCCGTCGCGCGCACTCGATGCTCCAGCAGATGGGCGGCCCGGGATCGTCGCGGCCGGGCGTCGCGGCGTACCTGCTGGCGGAGATGCACCAGCGACTGACCGAGCCGTGCACGTTCATCATCGACGACTGGCAGTACGTCAACGCCGTCACCGAGGTGCGCGGCCTCTGGAACCAGATCCTGCGCGACGCGCCGCCGACGTGCCGGTTTGTCTTCGCCTCCCGCGTCAAGCCACGCCTCCAGTTCGCGCGCTTCAAGACACATGGCGGCTACGCGGAGCTCAAGACCGATGCGCTGCGATTCACGGAATCCGAGATCGGCGAGCTCTTCCGGGACGTCTACAACGATCCGCTCGATCCATCCGAGCTATCCGAGCTCGAGCAGCGCACCGAGGGCTGGGCGGCATCCCTCCAGCTCGTCGAAGTCTCGCTCCGCGAGCGCACGTCGCCGGCCGAGCGGCGCGACTTCATCCGCTCGATCACGGCCACGACCGATAGCGCCCTCTTCGATTTCCTCGCGGAGGAAGTCCTGGACCAACAGCCGGAGGAGACACGCAACTTCCTGCTGACGACCTCGATCCTCCAGCAGATCACCCCCGAGGTCGCCGAGCGTCTCGCAGGTGTCCACGACGGCCGCCGCGAGCTGACCGATCTCGAGCATCGCGGCCTGTTCACGCATCGCCTCGATGAGGAGCGCTATCGGTACCACCATCTCTTCCGCGAGTTCCTGGAGCGGCGCCTGATCAACGAGCGCTCGGAGTCGGAGGTCATCGGTCTCCACATCCACGCCGCTTCCTACTTCGAGACCACGGAGCAATGGCCCGAGGCGATCCATCACTACCTGCGCGCCGGCCTCCAGCGCCAGGCTGCCCGACTCATCGCAAAGCACGGGGAGGACGTCGTCGCCCACGGTGGCCTCGGTCGGGTCGACGAGTGGCTACAACAGCTCCCCACCGAGCTGATCAGGCAGAACGCCAGGCTCAGCCTGCTGTACGGCGAAGCATGCGGGTTCCATGGTGAATGGGATCGCGCCGTCGAGGCTCTATCTCGAGCCCGCGACTACTTCACACGCAAAGGCGATCGCCGAATGCAGGCACTCGCCTGCCTCAAGCTCAGCACCGATCCACATCCACTCAGGCGACGTTGAGCTGGGGTCTGAGGTCGCCGACGAGGGGATCGATCTTGTCCCGAGGATGACGCTATCGCCACTCGCCTGAGACTCGAAGGAAACGTCGCTGTCACAAGGACCTGGCTGACAGGGTCCGCCGATGCTGTCGTGGCCGAGTGCGAGCGCATTGCCGCTGAGGCGGCGGCAAGGGGCCTGGAACACATCGCGGCCATCGCCGATCACAACGTCGGCGAGGTGCTACTGCGAATCGGCAGGGTCGATGAGGCGATCGCGAGCCTGGCGCGCGCCGCCGCCTTCTGGAGCGACCCGCCGACGAGCCCGTTCGCGGACAACTCCGAACCTGGTAAAGGCGCTGGTCATGGGCGGTCAGCTACGCGAAGGCACGGGCAGTCGCCGATGAGGCAATGCGGCGGACAAAGCCGTGGACTGCGATCGAATGCGGACGCCGCCAGTGGCATGGCCGCAGTGCTGATCGCTGATGGCGAAGTTCGAGGAGGCGATTGCTGTCCTTGGTAACGCGCTACGGATCGCGCCGCGCTCGGAGCCCTGGAGGTCCTGCTCGTCGCGCAACGGATAGATGCCCTCTACCTGTCGGGGCCGCACCTGACACGATGGCCCAGGCGAGACAGCGAGTTGGCCCAGACGGAAAACATGACTTCGCTACGGCGGGGAGATAACCGTAGCGAATGCCTTGTCCGCCCACGGTGCCGGCGCATGTCAGCGGGACGTGTCGCGATGCGACAAAGGCCCTCGCGGTCGACAGAGCGACGCGGCGCTCGACTTGACCACCTCACCGGGATGCTGAAGATCGGCTGTCCTCGCCTTCGATCACGGACGCGCCCGTGACGTCGAACGCGCGTGGCGCACCGTTCAGGAGTGCTTGGATGCGGGTGTCGGACCGGTGCTCCGATGGTGGCTACGCCGATATGCCGACCATTCGCCCCGACCGCGCTGCGCCTTGGCGGCGGCGCCGAACTCTGTGTCGCCTAGGAGCGCTTGATCCGGACGGCTGGCGCCGATGCCCTGATCCAGACCCTACGGGTCGCGCACGGTCGGGATCGCGAGCAACTGCTTGAGTCGCTTGTCGCACGTGGCGAACAAGTCCACCGTCGATGCCTTCAGCACGGTCGACGGCCACGACGTCGCGGAACTTCGGCGCCGGCTACGAACGACGCAGGCGTCGCGCCTGTTCCTTCGCACCTTCGGCAGGATGAGCCTCCATCGTGGCGACTGGAATGGCTCGCCAATCACAATCGACAAGAAGCGCGTCCGCATGCTGTTGGCCCTGCTCGCGGCAAGGGCTCACTCAGACCTCAGCAGGGACGTATGTGTCGAGATCCTTTGGCCGTCGGCGGACGCGGACGCGGCTGTCAACAACCTCAATCAGACGGTCTTCCAGCTGCGCCGCTTCATCGATCCTGACTATCACGGCGGCGACAGCCCCGAGTACGTGGTCAGCACATCCGAGCAGGTCTCGTTGAACCCTGAACTAATCCACACCGACCTAGCCGAGATTCGACGATTGCCCTGAGGCTAGACGGAGCGGACTGGGACCAACGGCAGCTCGCGGCGAGACGAGCGATCGCCCTCATCCGCGGTGAGTTCCTGGCTGATCTCGTCTACGAGGAGTGGTCGTCGACTCACCAAGTCCGAGTCCACAGCGAGGTGCGGGACCTGTTGCTCCCGATCGCGATGGCTTCTCCGGGTGCAGTTCGAGTTGGACATCAGCGTCCAAGCAGCGTCTGCCTTGCTGATGCTGGATCCGTGGGACGAGCGAGCGGTCGTCGCGATGGCAGACGGATTGGCACGATCGGGGCGGAGAGTCGCAGCCCGCGACTTCATGACCGAGTTCGCCAGCAAGTACGAGCGCGAACTCGACGAGCCGCCCGTCGGAGGAACTCAGGCACGCCGTGAGCGCGCTCGGCTAACGGCTGGTCAAGCACAAGTTGACCGACAGCGGGCACTCAGCGCTTGCCGCTTGACTTTTCGTGAGGATGGCCTAGAGTACTAGCCGTTCGCAGTACTTTGGTACTCGGGCAGGACGCGCAGATCCATCGGCTGAACTTGGGCACTTAGGCTGATGGGGAGCAAGTAGTGCAACCGACCGTTCCGTCACCGGAGTGTGTCGGTTGATTGATCTGTAATCGGAAGAGGGCACCTTCTGATGTCTCGAGAAGGCAACAAGAGCTGGTAAACCCAGCCCAGTGAGAGATCAGCATGCGGGCAGCGATTCGTCGATGTGTCGCGCTGCTGATCAGCCTCGGATCCATTGTTGCCTTGGCTCTTGCCGGGGGAGCAGGCGTCCGGGGCTGGTAGAGGCGCGATGCTAGACTCACGACCTCACAGTCAAGTGATGTCGTGACCCCGGCAGTACAGCGCCTCATCCTCGCACGTAGCCGCTCGCAATTATTGCAATTGCGGCGGCTGCTGTTCCCGATCCGAGCAATCGGGCGGAGGACGTGGCCGCCCTGGCGATCAGCTTCGGCGGCGCTGGCCCGAGCGGATGGCGGATGGCCCTGACCTTCCAGCTCCGAATCAGTGTCGTCGCCAGTGCGCCGATCCTCGCCTCGATGCTGCTCGGCGGTCCCGTCGCTGGCGCGATCGTGTCGGCGATCGGCACGACCGACGAGCGCGAGGTCCGCGGCCAAGTCCCGTGGTACGGAACCCTCTACAACCACGCGATCGTCGTCATATCCGCGTGCGTCGCTGGGATCGTCTACGACACGTCTGCGCTTGTTCGGCGTCCGAGCCGCTCTACGAGTTTGTGGCCGCGCTGGCTCGGGGCCGCGACCTTCCTCGTACTGAATCCGCTGCTTGCCGTCCTGGGTGTAGCTGTGCGGACCGGCGTCTCCATGCGAACAGTCTGGGCGCAGGACGTGAGCGGAGTGGCGATGAGCTTCGTCGGCCTCGCCCCACTGGCTTGGCTAATGGCGCAGGTATTTCTGTTGCCAAACGGCGTCGGATGGTGGGCAACCGTCCTATTCGTGGTCCCGCTGTTCACGACTCGGTTGGCGTACGCGCGGTACGTCGAGACCAGGGAGCTGTTCGAGCAGACGATCGAGGCGCTGTCGAAGGCGGTCGACGCTCGCGACCCGTACACCCGCAACCACTCGAGCCGGGTGAGCCACATCGCGGAGGCGATGTGCCGGGTGATGCGCCTGCCGGAGAACGAGATCGAGCGCATCAAGTGGGCCGGGCTGCTGCACGACATCGGCAAGATCGGCATCCGCGACAACGTGCTGCTCAAGGAGGGGCCGCTCGACAAGAGCGAGCGGATCCTCATGAACCAGCACCCGACCATCGGTGCCGAGATCGTGGCGCCGGCGAGCCAGCTCGCCAGCGAGGCGCCGCTCATCCGGGCCCACCACGAGTGGATCAACGGCTCCGGCTATCCGGACGGTCGTGAAGCGCTCGACATCCCGCGCGGCGCGCGCATCCTCACGATCGCCGATGCGTACGAGGCGATGACCTCCTCACGCCCCTACCGCAAGACCCCGCTGACCCACGAGCAGGCGGTCGACCAGCTCGAGCGCTTCAGCGGCATCCAGTTCGACCCGGAGATCGTGCCGATCCTGGTCGGTCTGGATCGGTCCATCCTCGACCGGCCGCCCGACCGCCCCGACGAGCTGCCCACCATGCTCCACCCGCCCCTCCAACGAGACGTGCCCCCGTCGCCGGAGCAGCCGCGTACTGCCCTGGCCTCGGACGATGTTTCTTAGCACCATCCTCCTCGCGCTCATCGTGGGCGCCCTGCTCGGGGGAGGCATCCCGCGGCTGGCCGACCTGAAGCTGCGCTGGACGTGGCTCCTCATCGGTGCGCTGCTCCTGCGCCTCCTGGCCGGGCTGAGCCGCGAGACCGGCATCGCCGCCGACATCCCGGTCGGCTGGGCCTTCATCGCCGCCTACGGCCTGATCTTCGTCT
Source organism: uncultured Chloroflexia bacterium (assembly GCA_963828485.1). Lineage (GTDB taxonomy): Bacteria > Chloroflexota > Limnocylindria > QHBO01 > QHBO01 > JACDBZ01. The sequence goes on along the minus strand of CAWHEV010000007.1, from coordinate 14,472 downwards.
GGCTGTGGGGCAACTGGCGCGTGCCGGGGCTCCAGATCGCCGCGGTCGGCATCGGCGCCAACATGGCCGCCGTCCTCGTCAACGCCGGTCAGATGCCGATCTGGTCGGCCGCCTTCTTCGCCGCCGGCTTCGACGAGTCCGTCATCGCCAACGACCCGTTCCACTTCCTCCTCCGGGAGGAGACGGTCGGCGACTTCGTCGCCCGCGGCGGGCTGTTCGGCGACGTGATCCCGCTGCCGATCCCGATCATCCGCGACGTGGTCAGCATCGGTGACGTGCTGCTGGCGCTCGGGATCTTCTGGGCCATCGTCTATTCGATGGTCAGAGTCAACACGCCCTCGAGGGGCGCATTGGCAATCGGCGCGACGACGGATCATGCGGCCCGCCACGGCCACGCCCGGGACGGCAGGCGCAGCCGTATGCCGAGGCGGGCACGATCCCGGCCGAGGTGTCCGAGGCCGGAGCCGAGGTCGGCAGGCATGCGGCGCCAGTCGCCGTACCTGCGCCTGTTCGCGAACCGCAACTTCAGCCTGCTGTGGACCGGTCAGCTGATCTCGCTCATCGGCGACCGGATCCACGTCATCGCGCTCGGCGCGCTGGTCGCCGGCCGCGGCACCGCCCTCGAGGTCGGCATCGTCTTCGCGATGACCGCGGTCCCGAGCGTCTTCTTCGGCCCGCTCGCGGGCGTCCTCGTGGACCGATGGGACCGCCGCCGCACGATGATCGCCTGCGACCTGGTCCGCGCCGCCCTCGTGCTGGCCGTGCCGCTGGCGTTCGAGATCCACATCGGCCTCGTCTACGCGATCGCCTTCGCGCTCGCGACGGTGACGCTCCTCTTCCGCCCGGCCAAGACCGCGGTCATCCCCGCCGTCGTCGGCGATCGCGACCTGGTGGCGGCCAACTCCGCGCTGTCGGTGCCGGAGACCGCGGCCGACCTCATCGGCTTCCCGATCGCCGGCCTGATCGTCACGGCGCTGTCATCGGTCCTTGGCGCGGCCTTCGTCCTCGACGCCGGGACGTACGTGGTTTCCGCCGTGCTGCTGTGGGCGATGATCCTGCCGCGTCACGTGTCGGAGCATCACCGAGCGCATCTCGATCGGTGCGGTCTGGCGCGAGATGGCCGAGGGCTTCGGCTTCCTGTGGCGCCAGCCCGTCCTGCTGTCGAACACGCTGCTGTCGACGGTCGCGCAGGTCGCGGTCGGCGCCGAGATCGTGGTCAGCCTGATCTACGCGCGCGACGTCGTCGACCGAGGCGCCCTGAGCTTCGAGCAGATGTACTCGCTCTTGCTGATGGCGATCGCCGTCGGCAGCGTGCTGGCCGGCATCGTCGTCGGCGCCATCGGCGACCGGCTCCCGAAGGGACCGATGGTGATCGCCGGCTTCATCGGCATGGGCCTGGCGCTCGTCGCTGGCCGGCGCTCGTGACCGATCCGATCGTCGCCATCGTCGCCTTCCTCCTCCTGGGGCGCGTTCAACATGGTCTACATCATTCCGAGCATCACGCTCTTCCAGGAGCTCACGCCGCAGCAGCTCATGGGCCGGGTCGTATCGAGCCGGCAGGCGCTGGTGTTCGGTTCGCTCGCCGCGTCGATGGGCCTCTCCGGGTACCTCGCCGGGGTCATCGGTCCGGCGGCGGTGCTCGTCGTCAGCGGCGCGATCTGCGCGGCGGCCGGCGCCGTCGGCATCCTCATCCCATCGATGCGCAACGCCCGCTGATCCGCGGGCGATCTGCTACCCTTCGCGCGCCGTGGGACTGATCCTCGACCTTGCGGTCGTCGCCCTCGCCGTGGCGGTGATCGGCTCGCTGGCGCTCCTGGCCTGGACCCTCGCCGTCAGCGCGGTGCGCTCGGTGGCTGGAGGTCGCGCGGAGGTCGCGGCGGCACGCCGTCGGGTGGCCGAGGCCGAGCAACGACTGCAGCTTGCGGCAGCGCAGGCGTCCACGGCCCTGGCACGACTGACCGATCGAACGAGAGACCGATGACATCGACGAACGATCCCAAGCGCGACCAGCCCGGCTATCGCGGCGCACTGCCGACGCGCGAGGACCGGCTCGCCCGGCCGTGGATCATCATCGTCATCGCCATCTTCCTGGCGATCATCGTGCTCAGCGCGTTCGAGATCCCGTCGCGCTTCGCGCCGGACCCGACGCCGCTGCCGATTCCGTCCCTCCCGGCCACGCCGTCGTCCGCACCGACCGAGTCACCGTCGCTCGAGCCGGAGCCGTCGGGATCGGGGTCGCCGGAGGCCAGCGGATCGGCCTCGCCGTCGCCCACGCCCTGACGGCGGATCGTCGATCAATCGGCGAAATTTCACGGGAGGCCTCATCCGCGTGTTGTTTCGCCGATATATCGCAGCCCGGGCTGCGTGAACTGCACGCAGGCGTGCGGCTCGTGCGTGTGGACCGTCGCTGGATCGGCGAAACCGCACGTGAGCGCGCCATCGTGTGACGAATCGCCGATATCCCTCATTCGATGTCGGCGTTGGTAGCCGGGGGAACGCTGACGACCGTCAGGTCTGCGATCCCCTCGAAGTCGGCCGGATTTGCGGTGTACAGCGGCAGGCTGTTTGAGATTGCCGTAGCCGCGATCATCGCGTCGTAGGATCGCGCTGCCGGCTTGCGACCAAGCTGTCTCAGCGACGCGGCGACCTGGGCGAAGGCGCGGGCGGCATCGGCGTCGAACGGAAGCGGATCGAAGTCGGCTTCGGCACGCTGGAGATGACGCTGGCGCCTTACCCGTTCGGCCTCGTCATCGGTGACGAGCGGCCCGACCGACAGCTCCGCGAGCGTGATGGCCGAGATCATGGGCCGTGCGGGGAGGGTGGCCGGGTCGCGCAGCCCGGGGAGCGCGATGACGGCGCTCGTGTCGAGCAGTCCGACCGGGTGCGTGCTCACAGGCGAGCGTCGATGACCGTGTCACCACATCGCGGTGAGACGCAGCCGAGACATACTGAAGGTCATGACCATGCGGCTCGTGTTCGAGCAGCTACCAGCGACGTGAACCGCGCACGGTTGCGCGAACTGGGCTTCGAGCTTCGGCGCTCGCGCAGAGGGCGGTGAGTCCGAGGGTGCGTGGTTCGCGACGGCGCCGAACGGCGCGCCGGTGATGCTCAAGTGGTTCCCCGACGAGACCGCGGGCGATCGGTATGCGGTGCTCCTCCCCGCCCTCGACGAGCTCCGATCGCGCGGCGTCCCGGTGCCCGAGTACCCGCACGTCCTCTCCGTCGACGGCTGGACGCTGTCGGCGCAGCAGGTCTTGCCGGGTGCATCGGTGCGAAACCCGGCGACGGCGCTGGTGGAGCGGGTGATGGAGTGCGTCGCCGCCATGGCTGGTGTCGTGTGTCCGCTGCCGGCGCCTGGGCTGGACCCGTGGGGTGCGTCAGTCGTCCATACGCTCACCGTCGGCGTCGACGAGTGGGCAATGCACGAGCCGCTGCGCACCGGGGGTCGACGCAGCGCGACCGTGCTCGACCGCGTGGAGGCCGTCGGCGCCGACGGCGACCCGGCGTGCTTCCCGACCGACGGACTCGTGCACCTGGACCTGCACACCGACAACGTCCTCGCCGATGACGACGGCAGGCTCACCGGGATCATCGACTGGGACGGCGCGTGCGCCGGCGATCCCCGCTTCGACCTGGTCAGGTACGCGTACGACCTCGACGGGCGCGATCAACCGGTCTGGGACCTCGTCGAGGCCACCGGCATCGAGCCGCGCGTGATTCGGGCGTACGTCGCCCACCACGCGCTGCGCTGCACCGGCTGGGCAATTCGTCACCACCCCGAGGATGTGCCGCGCCAGCTCGACCGGGCCGAGCGCGTCCTCAACCGATACGAGGCCTGATCTCGACCCTCAAGCGCCGCGTGGTGCAACGGCGTCCGCGTCACGGTCCCTAGAGGCGGCCCGACTCCATCATCGCCTTCAGGTTGTCGAGGTCCTTCTGGAACGCGCGTCCGAAGAACGACATGAATGGGCCGGCGAAGGGCTTAAACCAGCCTCCCGGCTCCATCTCCCAGTGCCAGTCGACTCGCGTGCCGTCGCGCGGCCGGCGTGAAGGTGTACCTCGTTCGGCCGGTGCCGCCCCACGAGGCGCTGATCAGCTTGAGCGCCACCGCGCGGTTCCGCTCGATCTCGGTCACCTCCATGACGCTCTCCATGGTCCCGCCGAACATGCCCTTCACCACGGCCCGCCGCTGGCTGCCGATCCGGGGCGGGCCATCGGTCAACAGCTCGCCACTGATCGCGTTCGCCGCCCACTTCGGCGACAGGGTCGGGTCGGTGAGCACCGCGAACACGTCCTCAACGGGGCGGCCGATCGTGACGCCGACGTCCGCGTTTGCCATCTGCGCAGCTCCTCTCGGTTGAAGCAACGGGGCAGGTGCGAGCGTGCGGCTTCCGGCGGCGAATGTCCAGGCGCGGCTTGCTGCGCGAGCGGGAAGGTAATCGCACAAATGGGTCGTCGCAGGCCCAGGCCGCAATGGCGGGGCGAGTTGTACGGATTCCGAACGGGTCCCCTATACTCGTGGGCCGACCCTCCAGGCGGGGGGAACCCGAGTGGCCATGACGCTCGAGCCTGACGGAGGAACCTGATTGGCAGACCCTGCTCGTTCGATCCTCGTCGTCGATGACGAGGCGGAGATCCGCAATCTCCTGACCGACCTCCTCAAGGATGCCGGCTACGAGTCGCGTCACGCGACGACCGGCGCCGAGGCCATCGAGGAAGTGGGCAAGAGCATGCCCGACCTCGTGATGATGGACGTCAAGCTCCCCGACCAGGACGGGCTCGCCGTCCTGCGGCAGCTGAAGCGCGAGCATTCGGACCTCGAGGTCATCGTGATGACCGCCTTCGGCGGCAGCTCATCGGCCATCAAGGCGATGGAGCACGGGGCGTACGACTACGTCACGAAGCCGTTCGAGATGGACGACCTGCTCGCCACCCTGAAGCGGGTCTTCGAGCACGCCGACATGAGCAACGAGGTCTCGGCGTTGCGGCTCGAGCTGGGCAAGAGCGCGGCCGATCGCGAGCGCATCGTCGGCAGCTCCAAGCCGATGATGGAGGTGTTCAAGCTCATCGGTAAGGTGGCCGGATCGGACGCGACCGTCTTCATCACCGGCGAGTCCGGCACCGGCAAGGAGCTGGTGGCGGAGGCGCTGCATCGGGCCAGCAAGCGCAACCCGCACCCGCTCGTGAAGGTCAGCTGCGCGGCGCTGCCCGAGACGCTGCTCGAGACCGAGCTGTTCGGCCACGAGAAGGGCTCGTTCACCGGCGCGATGGCGATGCGCAAGGGCCGATTCGAGACAGCCAACAAGGGCACGATCTTCCTCGACGAGATCGGCGAGATGACGCTGGCCACCCAGACCAAGCTGCTGCGCATCCTCCAGGAGCGCGAGTTCGAGCGGATCGGCTCCAACGTGCCGATCAAGATCGACATCCGCGTCATCACCGCCACGAACCGCGACCTGGCCGCCGAGGTCGCGAAGAACCACTTCCGCGAGGACCTCTACTACCGGCTCAACGTCATCCACATCCACATGCCGCCGCTGCGCGAGCGCAAAGAGGACATCCCGCAGCTCGTCGAGCACTTCCTCGTGAAGTACCGATACGAGCCCGGCGCCATCCCGACCTCCATCACCGAGGAGGCGCTGGCCCGACTCGTCGACTACGACTGGCCCGGCAACGTGCGCGAGCTGGAGAACGCGGTCGAGCGCGCGGTGGTGCTGGCCCGCGGTAACCCGATCACCGTCGAGCACCTGCCGTTCGATGGCAATCGCGAGTCGGAGGTGTCGCCCAAGGGCATGGCCGCACGCCGCACGAAGCTCGACAAGGAGACCGCCGAGCTCGACGACCGCCGCCAGACGCTCGAGGAGGACGAGGCCGATGTGGCTGCCGACGCGAGCAACGGCAATGGAGCGGGCACCCTGAAGGACCGAGTCGCGGATCTCGAGCGCCAGCTGATCAAGGAGGCGCTGGAGCGCGCCGGCGGCAACCGCACGAAGGCGGCGGAGGAGCTCGGAATCTATCGGCGCCTGCTGTACGCCAAGATCAAGGAATACGGCCTCGAGGAATAGCCTGGGGCCGGTGATGCGAACGATGACGTTCACCGCCACGGCGCAGGCGCGCCCGCGCGGCGGGATCGCGATCGCCCTGCCGTTCGATCCGGCCGATGCCTGGGGCCAGCGGGATCGCTACTACCTCGCCGGCACCATCGAGCGCTACCCGATGCGCGCGACAGTGACCCCCTCGGACGGCGAGCACATGCTGACGCTTGGGCCGTCGTGGTGCCGCGATCCGCGGGTCGGCGCCGGCGCATCGGTCCGGGTCAGCCTCCAGCCCGAGGGGCCTCAGCTCGATACGATCGCCGCCGATCTGGCCGACGCGCTGCAGGCGGAGCCGCGCGCCCGGCGCTTCTTCGAGTCGCTGGCGACGTTCTACCGCAAGGCGTTCGTGACCTGGGTCGACGGAGCGAAGCGACCGGACACTCGCGCGCAGCGGATCATCGAGACCATCAGCTCCCTCAAGGCTGGCCATCGGGAACGGCCTGGCCGCTGACGCCTCAGCCTGCGGACCGGCCGAGGCGCATTGGCGGTGCACCACCGCGCTAGTCCCCGTTCGGATTCAGGAGCGCCTCTTGGCCTTCGAACGCGAAGAGAAGCAGGTCGATCATGCGGAAGGTCGTGTTGTTCGGGCCGAGCCTGGGCCGGAAATCAGTGTCGCGGACGATCGAGAAGGTGCTCCCTTCCATCGCGCGGTGGAAGGTCTCGGCGACGATCCGGCTGCCGACGTCCTTCAGCTTGCCCTGGTTGAACTCGGCCTCGCGGAGGATGTAGAACCAGAGCGGGGTCTTCGTGACCAGCGCGTCTCGCTGCGTCGTCGTCAGGCTGCCCAGCGTAGTCCCGTTGCTGCCGTCCCGGATCTGCGCGGCGGTCAGCTTGGTCGTACTGATCCCCTTCTTCCTCAGGAACCAGACCATCTGCTGGCCGGTGGCGAGATTGACCATGTTGGCTCGCATGAGATTGCGGAACGCGAGGTTCTTGCGGGGTTCCGGGTCGGGCACCCGCAACGTCCGCAGCGGGGTGACGAGCTTCGTGTCGATGCGCATCGCTCGGTTGAACGCGCTCGCCGGGACGACGAGGTCCTGGCGCCCTGCCCGGGCGAAGTTGAAGAGCCTGCGGAAGTCGGCGATCCAGATGCTCGGGAGCGGGCTCCCGACGCCGAGGTTGCCCATCAGCCCGGAGAAGTCGAACAGCTGGTCGAGCGTCGCGGCCGGGAAGTGCTTGTTCCACCTGTAATCCGCGCGGATCATGCTGTGCCCGAGGCGGAAGGCGGCGACGGCGAACTCGACCGGCATCGTCGGCATGCTCGTCGGCAGTGCTCCGACCTCGAATGCCCTGCGGCCCTGGCTGAAGACGTTCGTGACGATCGAGGGCGCGCAGATCCGCGGCAGGTAGTCCGTGCGGATCATCCACTGGTAGTGCTTCGTGACGATCCTCCGCGCCTTCTGGAAGCGCTCGGCCGGAGGAACCGAGGCGGGGAGCGTGTCGACGACCCGGTTGTGGAAGCGGATCATCGCGAGGTGGATCTGCCCGACCGCGAGGTTTTCGTCGTTCCGCTCGTCCGGGATCGTCGCGCCCTGTCCGGGCGTCTCCCTCGGCAGGTCGAAGCCTTGTCCGGCCGGGCTGCCGTCGGCGGCGCCCATCTTCAGGTGGATGCCGTCGCTGTAGAACTGGGCGGACCCGGGATCCTGCGGTCCGGCGCCGTACAGGCTGTCGAGGTCGAGCGTGGGCGAGCGCGACGACTCGATCGTCGCCGGCGAGATGTCCACGTCATCCATCAGGACCGTCTTGTCGAAGGTCAGATCGTGGTCGATGAACTGCCCCAGGTAGGTGAACCCGGCCGGGATCGTCCCGGGTGTCAGGTTGGCGACCGTCATCGCTTTGGCGATCCTGGTGCGGTTCGCCTCGCCGAGCTGCTTGTTAGTGCCCCTCGGTCCCATCCGCGAGAACCGAAACGGCGGCACCGCCTCCTCGACTGCGGTCGACAGCGTCTCCGGCCGACCATCGAGGGACTCCGCCAGCAGCCCCTCACCGAGGATGAAGTAGCTCTCGGAACCGTGGCGTTTCACGGGGTCCCCTCCAATCGGGGCGGCGGGTGGAGTCAAGTGTGCGCCGGCAAGTCAAGGCCTACTAGACCTCCCCGGCTTCCGCTCCATGGGATTCGCGGTCAGGCTCCGGCGTCGGCATACGGGCTGCACCAACCCGGGCGATCACCGCAAGTCTCTGGAGGTCGCAACCCGTGGGTGAGCTCATCGGCATCGCTCGATTCAAGTTTCACGAGGGCAAGCTCGAGGAGTACAAGCGCCTGTCCGCTCAGGCGAAGGAGATCGTGCGAACCAAGGACACGGGCACGCTGCAGTACGACATCTTCTTCAACGACGACCAGTCCGAAGCCGTCGTCGTCGAGCGTTTCCGAGACTCTGCGGCGCTCATCGAGCACGGTGCGAACATGAGCGACATCTCGGCCGCAGTGCTTCAGACCGCAGAGGTCACTGGCGAACTCCTCGGTGAACCGAGCGAGGAGCTCAGAGAGAGGTTGGCGGACAGCGAGCAGCCCCGCCTCTTCACGCCCTACCAGTCGCTGTCCTGCGGCCTTCCCAGCCGACAGTGAGATTGAGCCGGACCGTCAGCTCACGCACTGGCCGCGATCGATGCCAGCGGCCACAACCGCGCGGCGAGACGTTCGGGCTCGTCGCCGTCGAGCGGCCCGCGCACGACGGCCAGCTCGCCGTCGCCCGCCGGCGGTGCCAGGTTGGAGGGGCGCATCCAGGTGTCGGGGCGCAGCTCGCCCATCCGCAGGTTCGCCATGTGCGTGCGGAACACCCGGCGGGCGGCGACGGACCGCCGGGGGGCGGTACGACGGCGACGGTCCACGACCCGTCCCACTGGCGCGGGGCCGGTCGACGCCCGATGTCCTGCGCCTCCTTGCGCTCGAGCAGCCGGCCGACGAGTCGGTAGCCGTCGCCGTCGACGGACAGCTCGCCGGCGGCCACCATCCGCGAGCAGGCGGTGCGCATCGTGCCGGGGGCGATGCCGAACGACTCGGCCAGGCCGACGAGGCCGCGCACCGGCAGCACGGGTGGGTTCAGCCCGAGGAGGACCGACAGCACGAGCGATCTGGCGTTGAACGGTCGCATCGCGTCCACGAGGCCGATGTTACAAGGGTTGATCACCGTGATCATGCGATGTATGATGACGAGGAGATGGTTGCTCTGACGCTGACGCGCACCACGATGGTCCCGGTCGACGATCTCCTGCCCGACGTGCTGCCGACCGATCGGCTGAACGTCCGCGCCATGCCGCTGCGCCCGTTGCGGGACGAGCTGCGGCGCATCCCGGTGCTGCGCAACACGATCAGCGTCGTGATGGCGCTCGTGCAGACGTTCGGTGTCGTGATCGCGGCGGCCGTGATCGGCACGTGGTGGGCGTGCAGGATCGCGTTCCTGCTGATGGGTCGGGGCCACTGCCTGCTCAACATCCTCGGCCACGAGGCCGCCCACCGGCTGCTGTTCCCGAACCGCCGGGTCAACGACTTCATCGGCCGCTGGCTCCTCGCGTACCCCACGTTCCAGGCGTTCACGGCGTATCGCCGCGTCCACTTCGCCCACCATCGCGACGAGCTCGGTCCCGAAGAGCCCGAACCTCGCGCTGCCGCGGCTACCCGATCCCCGCCGACTCGTGGCACCGCAAGCTGCGCCGCGACCTGTTCGGGATCAGCGTCAAGAACTTCAAGGGCCTCTGGTACAGCCTCCGCAAGGGAGATGTCGAGGCCCGCCAGATCCTCGCCGTGCAGGTGGTCCTGCTCGGTAGCGGGTCGCGCTCGGCGCGTGGCCCGCCTACGTCGTGTGGGTGCTGTCGTGGTCGACGCTGTGGAAGTTCTCGAACCGAGGCCTCGCGCGATCGCCGAGCACGGCGGCATGGAACGCTCCGCCGATCGTCGCCGCACGACGCACGTCATCCGCCAGACCCGCCTGGCGCGCTACCTGATGGTGCCGTACAACACGGGGTGGCACCTCGCCCACCACGTCGACATGGGCGTGCCGTGGCGCAACCTCCCGGCCCTGCACGCCGAGCTGGTGCGCTCCGGCTGGCTCGTGCCCGACGTCGAGTACCGCGCGTACCGCTCGTTCTGGAAGGCGTGCTCCGCCGGCCGGCCGCGGCAGCCCGCGTCCTGACCACCGTCGTCTCCCATCGCGAGCCGCGCCGGCGGAAACCTCCTTGGCGGTGGGTTCGACGAGCGCGTACCTTCGTCCTCATGCGCCTCTGACGAGACCCACGGCACGGCGTCCCCGCCGGCCCGAACCGTCCCGTTCGTCGCCGGCACCGCCGGCCCGCTCCCCGAGGAGGATCCGCATGCGTGCTCCCCAACGTCCATCCGGCCGCGTCACCCCGAAGGGGGTACGCCCCGCCGGGGTCACCGATCGTGATCGCCGGGGCCACCGCTCCGGCACCACGTTCGACCGCTCCGTCGCCCGCCACGCCCTCCCGACGCTCGACCGCCGCTCGCGGCGGCACGGGCCTCGGTCGTGCGGACCGGGCACCGCGGCGGTCGCTGACCGGCTGCCTGCCGACCCTGGACGGGCGCCCTCCTCCGGCGCCCGTCCGGCGGTCGGCGGTCACTGGCCGTGCCGGTCGGCTGGCCGGCGACGTCGCCGGCCGCCCGGGCACGCCGGCGGACGACGCGGCTGCGTAGCGTCCCGGCGATGGCAGATGTCCTCTCCGACCGGGTCGCCGTCGTCACCGGAGGTGCCAGCGGCATCGGCCGGGCGACGGTGCTGCGCTTCATCGCCGAGGGCGCCAGCGTCGTCGTCGGTGACTTCAACGCCGACAACGGCCAGCGCCTCTTCGACGACGTCGCCGACCCGAGACGGCTGCTGTTCCTGAAGACCGACGTCGCCGACGAGGACGACGTCGAATCGCTGATCGGTGCCGCGGTCGAGCGCTTCGGCGGGCTCGACGTCCTGTTCAACAACGCCGGTGTCGGCGGCGCGTTCGGACCGATCACCGAGACGAGCGTCGAGGACTGGGACCGCACGTTCGCGGTCCTCGTCCGCAGCGTGTTCCTCGGCATCAAGCACGGCGCGCGGGCGATGATCGATCAGGGCCGCGGCGGCAGCATCATCAACACCGCGTCGGTCGCCGGGCTCGGCGGCGGCGCCGGCCCGCAGGCCTACTCGGCGGCGAAGGCCGCGGTCATCAACCTCACCTACAACACCGCGGTCGAGCTCGCCGCCAGCACCGCATCCGCGTCAACGCCATCTGCCCGGGCCTCATCCACACGCCGCTCGCCGTCGGCCGCCACGAGGAGCGGGTCCGCGAGTCGATGCCGACGTTCCAGCCCTGGCCGGAGGCGGGCAGCCCGAGGACATCGCCGGGCTCGCCCTGTAGCTCGCCGGCCCGGACAGCGCGCTTCGTGACCGGCGAGGCGATCCGGGCCGACGGCGCCCTGCTCGGCCGCCGGGCCGCGGATGCGGGTGCGGCCACCGATCCGTTCAACACGACCGCCGGCGCTACGCCGGGTACGCCGACGGCACCACCGGACGGCCGCCCGAGAAGCGCCTGCTCGCCGAGCCGGCTGAGCCGGTGCGACGGCGCTGAGCGGCGAGTCGGCTCCGGACTGGGCGGCGCCCCCACGCGGCGACGATCGGCTCGAGCTCGGCCGGCGACGGCGCCGTGCAGGATGACGCCGTCGGCGCCGAGGTCGAACTGCCGCTGCACGGTCGCCATGCAGCTCCGGCGATCCGGTCGCCGCGGTGCCAGCCACGACTCCGGGATCAGCGTGGCGACGTGCTCGAGCTCGGCCGTCGTCGCCGTTCTGGTCGATCGCCCCCTGGAAGCCGGCGACGAACGGATCGGCGCGGAAGCGGGCGAGTGGTTGCCGGATCCCAACGGTTCGTCGACGACCATCAGGTCGCCGTAGGCCTGGAGGTACGTGGCCATGCGCCCGACGGTCTTCTTCAGCTGCACCGGCTCGGGCAGGTGGTCGCCGATCGTCGCCAGGCACGACCACACCTTCACCGTCGCCGGATCGCGCCCGACGCGCTCGGCCTCCTCCTTGACCGTGCGCACGCAGCGCTCGAGGGTCTCGTCGTCGAAGAACGTGTGCAGCACGACCTGATCGAAGGCCCGCCCGGCGAGGCGCAGCGTGTTCGGTCCGAACGCCGTGATGCCGAGCGGGATGTCCTCGTCGAACGCCGGGTCGAGCCGCAGGAACGGGTACTTCCCGCACGGACCGTCGTGGCCGAGGATCGTCTCGCCGTGCCACAGCCGGCGCATCACGCCGGCGAAGTCCTCGAGCTGGGCGGTCGTCACGGCCGGCAGGCCGAGCGCCGCCGTCATCGGGCCGATGCCGCGGCCGAGGCCGAGCGTGAAGCGGCCGCCGGTCAGGCGGTGCATCGTCGTGGCGTACGACGCGGTGACGATCGGGTGGCGGGTGTTGTGGTTCGTGGCCGCCGTGGCGATGTGCAGCGTCGTCGACACCGCGCCGACCGCGCCCGACAGCGTCGCCGCCTCCTTGACGTTGAAGCGCTCCGAGATGAACACCCAGCCGAGCCGAGCCGCTCGCCGTCGGCGACCTCCGGTCAGCTCATGGGGATCGCGGTGGCGACGCCGGCCAGCGTGTAGAGCCGAGGTCGTCGAAGATCGAGACGAGGTCCGGGTCATGACCGACGTCCACGCCGGCGCGTTCGCGCACAGCGAGCGCCCTGGGATGATCGACCCGTGCCTGATGTCCTCGATCCCGCCATCGTCGACCTCGACCGGGTGGCCGGCGTGGATGGACGAGCGCGCCCTCGGCGACGGTCCGATCACCGACGTCGAGCTGATCGCCGGCGGCACGCAGAACGTCCTGCTGCGGTTCCGGCGCGGCGACGCGCGTCGTTCGTGCTGCGCCGGCCGCCGCCGCACAAGCGGGCCAACAGCGACGAGACGATGCGCCGCGAGGCGCGGGTCCTCGCCGCGCTGGCCGGCACCGACGTCCCGCACCCGGGCTGATCGCCGCCGAGCCCGACCTCGACGTGATCGGCGCGGCGTTCTACCTGATGGAGCCGATCGACGGCTTCAACGCCACGCTCGGCCTGCCCGAGCCGCACCGCTCCGACGCCGCGATCGCAGCGCGAGATGGGCCTGTCGATGGCCGACGCGATCGGCGCGCTCGCACGTGTCGACCCCGAGGCGGCCGGGCTGTGGCGACCTCGGCAAGGCCGAGGGCTGGGGCGAGCGCCAGGTGCCGCGGTGGCGCAAGCAGCTCGACAGCTACGCCGAGCTGCCGGGGTACCCGGGCCCGGCGATCCCGCGCCTCGACGACGTCGCCGCGCTGGCTCGACGAGCACCGGCCCGACGGACATCCGGCCGGGGCTCATCCACGGCGACTTCCACTTCGCCAACGTGCTCATCGACCGCGACCGCACCGCGGGTCGCGGCGATCGTCGACTGGGAGCTGACCACGATCGGCGACCCGCTGCTCGACCTCGGCCACCTCCTCGCGTCGTGGCCCGCGCCGGGCCGCGAGGCGATCACGCCGATCGCCGAGGCGCCGGGCTGCCGACGGTCGACGAGGTGATCGCCCGCTACGGCGGCAGGTCGACCGCGACCTCTCCGCACCTGCACGTGGTTCCGCGTGCTGGCCTGCTACCGGCTCGGCATCATCCTCGAGGGCTCGCACGCCCGGGCGTTCTCCGGGCTGACGCCGCTCGGAGATCGGCGACCGCCTGCACGCCCACACGCTGACGCTGTTCGCCCAGGCCGCCGAGCTGATCGACGCCTGACCGGCGCGCCGGTCGGGGCCCGGCCCGATCACCGGGGACAGAATGGTGCCGTCGAGGACGCGTTGCTCGAGGCTGGCGCGGCGCCACGTTGGAGGCCGGGCGGTGGGCCGATGCCCGCGATGCCTTCGGATCCGTCCTCGGCTCAGGCGGAGAGCGCCGACGCCTGTCTCGGGCTGGCGACGGCCCTGTGGTGGCTGGGCGACGGCACGGCCAGTGTCGGCCATGCCAGTCGCGCCTACGTGCTGTTCCGGGAGGCATCCAACATCGAGGGCGCCGTGCAGTCCGCGGTCTGGCTCGGCATCACGTACAAGGCCAACTTCGCCAACTTCGCCGCCGCCAACGGCTCGATCGGACGGGCCGAGCGGTTGCTGGGCGCACTCGAGCCGGGGCTCCTGCACGGCTGGGTGTACGTCACCCGCGCCTACCGGATGTCCGATCTCGGTGCCGCCGAGGCGTTGACGCTCCAGGCGGTCGATCTCGGTCACGACACCGGCGACGCCGATCTCGAGCTCGGTGCGATGTCGCAGCTGGGGTTGATCCGAGTCGGTCAGGGCCGCGTCGCGGAGGGCTTCACGCTGATCGACGAGGCGGTTGCGGCCGCGCTCGCCGGCGAGAGGTCGAACCTGGACACGGTCGTCTACACGTGCTGCGACATG
>CAWHEV010000006.1:0-270189 GCA_963828485.1 uncultured Chloroflexia bacterium | reverse complement strand
GGCGGAGATCGTCCGGATGGGACCCGGCGGCCTGATCATCAGCCGCACGAGGCATGGGCTGGTCTGCGCGAACGCGGGCGTCGACGTCTCCAATGTCGGGGGCGGCGATACCGCATCTCTCCTGCCCCTCGACCCCGATGCATCGGCGGTGCGGCTGCGCGAGGCGCTACGGCTTCGCCTTGGCATCTCGCCCGCGATCGTCATCAGCGACTCGTTCGGTCGGGCGTGGCGCAATGGGATCGTCAACGTGGCGATCGGGACTGCCGGGATCGAGGCGCTTATCGATCTGCGCGGAACTCCGGATGCCGCGGGACGCGAGATGGCCGCCACGGTCATCGCGGTCGCCGACGAGCTGGCATCGGCGGCGGACCTTGCCGGCGGCAAGGTCGAGCAGCGACCGGTCGTCGTGGTGCGCGGCTATGCGTGGCGCCCGTCAGAAGCTGGCGCGTCGGTCCTGGTGATGGAGCGCGAGCGGGACCTGTTCCCGTAGCCATCGGCGCTGGCGGTGGTTCGCCCGCAGATGCTCAGCGATTATGTCGTTACTGATATATCGGCTGACAACGGCAAGAGGACCGACGCGGAGCGCTCGGCAGGGGGCCGACAGGGTCAGTTCGGCGACAGGAAGAGGCTGACGATCTCGCCGTTCTCGACGCGGAAGTTGGCCTCGACGTTCATCGGCGAGACGCCGGGGCGCATGACGGTGACGTCGGCGACATAGCTGGCGCCCATGTTGCGGCTGTCGTTGGTGAACATCCGGAACCCGTCGCCGGCCCGCACGAACCAGCCGCCGACCTTGTCGCGCCCGCGCAGGTTGGTGCGCTCGTCCGACCCGGGCACGCTGATCCCGAGCACCGCGTGCTCCGCGAAAAGCTCGATCGCCTTCTCCCGGCGGTCGTCGTTGATGAGCTCGAAGAAGAGGTCGACGGTCTCGGTGGCTCCCATGAGGCCAGTCTAGCGTCGAACCGGTGGGCGGGCCGAGACCGGTACGATGCGCGCATGGAGCGGCTTCGGGTTGGGCTCATCGGCTGGGGCACGGTCGGCTCCGCCTTTGGTCAGATCGTGCTCGAGGGTCCGCTGCCGCTCACGCTCGCGACCGTGGCCGTGCGCAACCGCGACCGACCGGACCTCCCCGACGACGTGCCGGTTGGGACCGCCGAGGAGGCGCTGGAGGCCGACATCGTGGTCGAGCTGGCCGGAGGGCTGGACGGGCCGCTCGAGTGGTCCCGCGCCGCCCTCGATCGCGGCACGCCGTACGTGACCGCCAACAAGGCGCTCCTGGCGACCCATGGCGGCGAGCTGGCCGAGCTGGCCGAACGCCGGGTCGCGGCGCTGCTCGGCAGCGCCAGCGTCGGCGGCGGGACGCCGATGATCGAGACCACCGCCCACCTCGCGGCGACAGGCGAGATCGTTCGGATGCGGGGCGTCTTGAACGCGACGACCACCTTCATCCTGTCGGCCATGAGCCAGGGCCAGTCGTACGACAACGCGCTGGCCGATGCCCAGGCGGCCGGTTACGCCGAGGCCGACCCGAGCTTCGACGTCGACGGGCGGGACGCCGCCCAGAAGCTCGCCATCCTCGCATCGGTCGCCTGGGGCCGATGGCTGCCCGAGGCCGATGTGACGACCGCCGGCATCACCGAGACGCCGGTCGCGCCGGCCGCCACGGTGCGCCTGGTCGCCGAGGCGACCGCGGAGGAGAGGTCCGTCGGGCCACGCGTGCTCGATCCGCTCGACCCGCTGTCAGTCACCGCCGGGGTCGAGAGCATGCTCGAGCTGACGATGCGAGACGGCTCTTCGATACGCGTCAGCGGACCCGGCGCCGGCGGCCACGTCACGGCCCGCGCGGTCTACGCCGACGTCGGTCGCCTGGTGGCCGGTGAGCGCCCGATCCTCTTCGCCCCACGGGCGGCCTAGCCGGCGTTGAAGGCGCTCACCGTCAGCGGTGCTCCGGCCGGATCGCGGAGCACGGCGCTTCGGACCGGCGGCACGTCAAATGGCTCCACCACGACGCTGCCGCCGAGCCTGCGCGCCGCCGCGGCGATGGCATCGGTGTCGGCGACGCTGAACGTCACGTTCCAGTGCGGTTCGGCGCCATCGTCGAGCGGCAGGAACCAGGCAACGCACTCGGAGAATCCGGGCGGCGCGCCGAAGTCCGCATGTCGCTGCCGGATCCCGGGGTCGAATCGCTCGAGGAAGTCGGCGTAGCCGGGCTGCCGGACCATGAGGCCAGATAGGGCGCCCATGTCGACCTCGTCGACCTCCCAGCCGAAGACCGCGCCGTAGAACTCCCTGGCCGTCCCAGGGTCGTCAGTCTTCAGCTCGCTGAAGTTCCACGCGCCGGGAACGTTCACCGCCTCGGCTCCGGCAACCGCGCCGGGCTGCCAGAGGCCGAAGCGCGCGCCGGACGGATCGGCGCAGAGGGCGGTTCGCGCGAGGTCCGGCAGCGACGTCGGAGCGCTCAGCACGGTGCCTCCCGCGTCGACAACCCTGGAGGACGTGGCATCGACGTCGTCCGTTCCGATGTACGTCGTCCACGCCGCTGCGGTCGGGGCACCGCGCCTGATCCCGGCGATCGCCTTGCCGTCGAGCGTGGCGATGACGTGATCGGCGCTCTCCCGCTGGGCGTCCGCGCCGCGGAACTGCCAACCCAGGAGGCCGCCGTAGAACTCACAGGCAGCGTCGAGGTCGGCCTGCGTCGTGTCGACCCATGCCGGGACGCCGGGTGGGAACCCTTCGCGATCAGTCATCGGTGTCCTCGTGCGTGCACGTTGCTGGCCAGTCCGGGTATCGTCCATCCATGCACCACTGGCCGACCGTCGGGGTTGCCGGCGCCCGCGGCGTCGTGGGAACCGTCTTCTGCTCGATTCTCGCCGATGCCGGCCTGCCGGCCGAGCGCCTGCGCGCCTTCGGGAGTGGAGAGGGCCATGCCGTCGACTTTGCCGGCGAGTCGGTCCCGATACACGTCCTGGACCCGGCCAATGCGGAGGAGCTCGACGTGCTGTTCCTGGCGGTCGACGCCGAGCAGAGCCGCCAGATCATGGCCGGCCCGGGAGGGCACGTGCCGCTGGTCGTCGACAACTCGAGCGCGTTCCGGCTGGCCGATGGCGTCCCGCTCGTGGTCCCCGAGGCCAACGCTCACGCGGCCCGTGAGCGGACCGGGAACCTCATCGCCAATCCCAACTGCACCACCGCGGCCGCCGTCGTGCCGCTCGCGCCGATCCGCGATCTCGCCGGCCTCGCCTCGGTCGACATCGCCTCGTACCAGGCGGTGAGCGGCGCCGGCCGCAAGGGCCTCGACGCCTTCGAGCTCGAGCGGGGGACCGATCACCGCGACCGCGCCGCCGACTCGCCGTTCCACGGCCGGATCGCCGACTCGGTGGTGCCCCAGATCGACGTTCTCAACGACGACGGATGGACCGGCGAGGAACGGAAGATCCACGCCGAGGTCCGCAAGATTCTGGAGATGCCCAACCTCGACGTCGCGGCGACGGCCGTGCGCGTCCCGGTCCACACCGGTCACTCGGTCGCCATCCATCTGCGCACGGAGGCCGAGACCACGGTCCAGGACCTGGAAGCCGCCCTCTGCACCTCCCCGGGGCTGGAGTACCGGGCCGCCGACGGGTCCACGCGCCATCCGATGCCGCTCGACGTCGAGGGCCGCGATCCGGTCCTGGTCGGCAGGCTGCGCGCGATCCCCGGACGGGAGCGCGGCTTCGCGCTCTGGGTGAGCAGCGACAACCTGCGCAAGGGCGCCGCCCTGAATGCGGTCCAGGTGGCCGCGGCCGCCGACCCGGAGCGATTCGGTCGGTTGGTGCCGCCTCCTCGCTGACCGGGTCGAGCCTCGGCCAAGGCCTAGGCCGAGCGCTGGTAGCTGCGGAAGGCCCGCGTCGCCAGCCCGATCGCCGCGAGCGCCACGATCGCCAGCCCACCGACTCGCGGCAGGACGAACGCCCAGTCCGGGCTCGCGATGAGCGCCTCACGCCCCGCCTCGATCGCCCAGTTCACAGGGTTGTAGGTGGCGACGGTCTGGATCCACTCGGGCGCCAGGGCCAGCGGCATGAAGGCGGCCGAGAGGAACGTGAGCGGCAGGGTGAGCATGGTGTTCACGCCGATCACCGACTCGCGCTGGCGAAGGGTCAGCGCCATCGCACACGACAGGGCGGCAAAGGCGAACGCCACCAGCACGGCCACGCCGATGAGCATCGCGAACCCGAGCGGACCGCTCGCGAACCTCGCGCCGAGCAGCCATGCCAGCCCACCCATGATCAGGCCCTGGATGACGAGCGCGATCGCCTCGTACCCGATGCGCCCGACGATGAGCGAGCTGCGGTGGGTTGGTCCCGCCAGGAATCGGTCGAGCAGGCCACGATCGATATCCTCGATCACGCCCATGCCCGACCAGCCGCTGCTCATGAGCGCGGTCAGGACGATGATTCCCGGCACGAGGTAGTCGAGGTAGGAGGCCGCGGCCGAGAAGCCGGGGATCTCGACCACGCTGCGGAACAGCGAGCCGAACAGGAGCAGCCAGATCACCGGCTGGATGAGGGTGATCACCACGAACCAGGGCTGCCGCAGCAGCTGGCGAGCGTGGCGCTGGGTCATGTAATAGGACTGCGCGATGGCGGTCATGCGAAGGACTCCTCGGTCTGCCGGAAGGCCCGGCCGGTGTGGCGGAGATAGACGTCGTCGAGCGAAGGGCGGCTGACCGTGACCGACGCGACGCCGATGCCGGCGCCCTCGAGCGCGGAGAGCACGGCAGGGACGGCCGAGGCGCCGCGGTCGGCGCGAGCTCGGAGCGATCGGCCGTCGACGAGCGACTCGCCGATGCCCGGCACGCCGGTCAGGACCGAGATGGCCCTGTCGTCGCTGTCGCCATCGGCCAGCTCGACGGTGATCGCGTCGCCGCGCAGGTCGGCCTTGAGCTCATCGGGGGTTCCGATCGCAACGACGCGCCCGTGGTCGACGATGGCGAGCCGGCTGGCGAGCCGATCCGCCTCGTCGAGGTAGTGCGTGGTGAGCAGGATGCTCAGGCCGTCCTCCCTTGTGAGCCGCTCGATCTCGCCCCAGAGCTCGGCGCGTGCCTCGGGATCGAGCCCTGTGGTCGGCTCGTCGAGGAAGAGGACGCGCGGCCGATGGACCAGGGCCATGGCCACGTCGAGCTTGCGCTGCATGCCGCCCGAGTAGGTCCGCGTGATCCGGTCCGCCGCGTCCGCCAGGCGGAAGCGCTCCAGCAGCTCGCCCGCGCGATCTCGAAGCTGCCGGCCGTTCATTCCGTGCAGCCGGCCTTCGAGCACGAGGTTCTCGCGTCCGGTGGCCTCGGCATCCACGGCGATGCGCTGACCGACCGTGCCGATGACTCGACGCACGCGTTCGGGCTGGCGAAGGACATCGACGCCGTCCACCCGGGCCGAGCCGGCGTCGGGGCGGGAGAGGGTAGTGAGGATGCGCACCGCCGTCGACTTTCCTGCGCCGTTCGGCCCCAGCAGGCCGAAGATCGTGCCTGCCTCGACCGAGAAGGTCAGACCGTCGAGCGCCTGCACGTCGCCGCGATAGCGCTTCTCCAGCCCATCGGCGGCGATCGCCGCTGTATCATGTTCTTGCATTCTTGTCTCCTGATTATCTTAGGTGCTAAGATATCGGCATGATGAACCAAGACCGATGACCACGTCAAGCCCCGAGTCCTCCGCGGCTGCGTTGCGCCGGCTGATCGCCGAGTCGATCGGCGCCCACGAGCTGGTCGCGGCCAGCCTCGGCATCAATCCGACCGATCTGCGCTGCCTGGAGCTCGCGGCCAGCGAGCCGGAGATGACCCCGTCGCGCCTGGCAGAGCTGAGCGGCCTGACCAGCGGCGCGGTGACCGGCGTCCTGGACCGTGTCGAGCGCGCGGGATTCGTGAGCCGCGAGGCGGATCCGGCCGATCGTCGCCGCCTGCTGGTGCGCCTCGACCCGGAGCGATACGCGGAGCTCGAGAAGCAGTACGCGCCGATCATCGAGAGGGCGGTGAAAGCCGGCGCAGCATTGAGCCCGGCGATCGCGAGCCAGGCAGACGCCTACCTCGCCGCCGTTGCCGACACGCTCGGACGCGAGTCCGACCGGCTGCGCGTCGCTACGTACGGCGGGATCCTCGACGATGCCTACAGCGCCCCGATCGGCGACGTCGCCCGAGCCCGGCTCGTGCTGCACACCGGCGCGCCGCGCCTCAACCTCGGCGGCGGCGCCTTCGGCCAGCACGTGCGATTGGTCGCCGAGACGGCCGCCACGCGCCTCTCGCTGCGCGCCGCGGAGCCGGGCGGCGAGCTGATCCGAGCCTCGTTCGTCGGGCCACCGCCGGACGTGCGCACCAGCGATGGCTCGGTGACGATGCGCTTCCGCCGCCGGGTGGTCGACACGCGCAGCCGCCAGGTCGACGCGGCGCTGAACCCGGCCGCGGCCTGGGCGATCGAGATCGAGAACGGCCTCACCGACCTCGAGGGGGACCTTCGCGAGCTCGGCTTCCTGGGCCTGACAGCCCACGGCGGCGTGAACCACTTCCGCCTGCGGCTCCCCCGCCCGAGCGGCACCGTGCGGATCGCGATCGTCGGAGGGGTGAGCGCGGGCCGGCTATCACGACCGTCGGGCGTGCCGGTCCTGCTCGTCGCCGAAGGCGGCGTCTCGCGGCTCTCCTTCGATGGCGACAGGCGCGACTCGACAGGCACGGCCCTGCGCGTCCGATCGCGCGGCTATGACCGAGCGCCGGACCGCTACGAGGTCGAGATCGACGGCGGCATCAGTGACCTGAAGGTCTCCGTGGACTGAGGCACCTTCGCCGCGCGGCTGCCTTCGGCGCTCGGCCACGCCCGCCATCGCCGGAGCACCGGACTCCGCGTCGCCGGTTATATCGTTGGTGATATATCCGCTGACGGCCACCGGCGGCGCCCCGGAGTCGACGTCATCAACGTCCCCAGGCATCACGGCTAGACTGGATGTCCCCCGAGCCGATGCAGGAGGTTTCCGCATGCCGTCCTTCGCCGAGCTCTCGCGCGAGTTCTTCGATGCCGAAATGGCCGACTCGCCGGTCCACGCCAGTCGGCTCGGCCTGACCGAGTACGACGACCAGCTCGACGACCTCTCGGCAGGCGCCTTCGAGCGACGTCGCCGAACCGATGCGACGTGGCTCCGCCGGTTCCGGGAGGTCGATCTCGATCGGCTCTCCTTCGACGAGGGGATCGACCGCGACCTGGTCATCAGCATCCTCGACGGCCGGCGAATCGTCGACGACTTCGAGACGTGGCGGCGCCAGCCGGACACCTACCTCAACCCAGGGCTGGGCGGCATCTTCAGCCTCTTCCTCCACCGGCTGCGGCCGATCGAGGAGCTGGTCGATGCGGCTCTATCGCGGCTCCGGCTCATCCCGGACAACCTCGAGGACGGCAAGCGCAACCTGCGTCCGGATATGGTTCCGGCGATCTTCCTCGAGCGGGCCGCCAACCAGGCTCGCGCCGGGGCCCGCTACGTCCGCGAGCTGCTGCCGGCCCAGGTCGAGGATTCCGCGCTCGCTGGGCGGCTCGCAGAAGCCGGCGACGCGACCGCATCGGCGTACGAGTCGTACGTGGCCTTCCTCGAGGAGATGCGTCCCTCGGCCACCGGCGATTGGGCGCTGGGCGAGGAACGGTACAGCGCGCTGCTGCGCGAGAAGGAGCTCCTTGGCTTCGGCGCCGCCGAGCTGCGCGAGCGCGGCCAGGCCGCGTATGACGAGCTCGCCGCCGAGCTGACGCGCTGCGCCCGCGAGCTGCGCGGCACCGACGACTGGAAGTCGGTGCTCGACGAGCTCAACGAGGACCATCCGCGGACCCCGGAGGAGATGCGGATCGGCTACGAGGAGTGGACCGAGCGCGCCCGCGTCTTCCTGCGCGAGCACGAGCTGGTCAGCTTCCCCGCCGGCGAGGAGTGCGCGGTCGTGCCCTCACCGCCATTCCAACGCCCCGTGCTGGCGGTCGCCAGCTACCAGCAGCCGCCACCGTTCAGCGACCGGATGCTCGGCCACTTCTTCGTGCCATTCCCGCCGGATGGAGCGTCGGAGGACGAGATCCAGAAGCGCCTCGCTTCGAACGCCCACGCGGGCATCCCGACGACGTCGGTTCACGAGGCGTACCCGGGCCACCATTGGCACCTGGTCATGAGCAAGGCGAACCCGTCGCGGCTGCGCCAGGCGTATCGCACGCCGTACTTCAGCGAGGGCTGGGCACTCTACGCCGAGCGGATGATGCGCGAGCAGGGTTTCTTCACCGACCTGCGCCACGAGATGTACCAGTACGAGGCCACGATCTTCCGCGCCGCGCGGATCATCGTCGACACCAGCCTGCACATGGGCGAGATGAGCTGGGACGACGCCGTCGCGTTCATGGTCGAGCACACCGCGCTGACCGAGCCGACCGCCAGGGCCGAGGTGACGCGCTACTGCGCCTGGCCGACTCAGGCTTCGTCCTACCTCACCGGCTGCCTGGAGATCGTGCGCATCCGGGACGCCTTCTTCGACGCCCACGGCTCATCGGGGACCGATGCGCTGCGCGCCTTCCACGACGGCATCACGACCTCCGGGGGCCTGCCCATCGCGCTCGCCGAGCGCGCCGTGCTGGCGACTGCCGTCAGCGGCGCAGCCGATCGGTGATGTCGAAGAAGTCGTAGAAGTGGTTCAGGTCCTCGTGGGCCAGCGTCACGTTCGGACGCATCGGCAGGTCGGTGCCGAACCGGGCGTTGAAGACGATGCGGAACGTATTGACCGGCGTGACGTCGTCGGTGAAGCCGGAAGCCTCGACGTCGGCCCCGGGCACCCGCATCGCCATGAGGATGCCGAACTTCTCCTCCAGCTGCTCCGGGGTGGCGTCGCGCCACTGGAAGCGATGCCCCTCATCCTCGTATTCGGCGGGGAACGGACCCTCGTCGGACTGGAGGATGATCACCGCGTCGGGTGAACGGGCGATGATCGCGTCGATCGTGCCGAGCAGCCGCTCGTTCGCGTAGCGCAGGTAGCGCACGTAGCTGTCGATGTCGCCCTGCGCCGCGACCTGAGACCGGCCCATCGGTGATCCATCGGCGTCAATGAGCCATGGCGGATGCGGGATCGTGAGGTGGGCAAAGACGTACTTCGGGCCGGGCAGCTCAGTCACCGCGTCGAGCGTGTCCAGCTGGTAGTGCGTGTTCTTGCGCATCACATCCCAGTCGTACGGATCCTCCGGCGCGGACTCGAGCTGGAAGGCGGCGCGCAGGAGCGTCGTCTGGACGAGGGTGCTCGAGAACTCGTCCTGCCCCTCGTAGCGGAAGACCCGATCGGCGTCGACGTTGGTGGCTGTCGGCTCCCACCAGTTGGCGATCTGGACGTACGCGTAGCCGAGCTCCTTGAGCGCCATCGGTGCCTGCAGGTGCTCGCCCAGCACGCGATGGATGGGGCCGCGGTCACTCCCGTCCTCGGCCTCGGCCTCGAGCTCCGCCGCGTCGACCATCTCCAGGTTGAGCGAGCTGCCAAGTGACAGCGGCGTCTTGATGTAGTTGGCGTGGGCATGACGGGCGACGGAGAAGCCGCGCTCCTCGAGTGCGGCGAGGAATGGCTCGTTGTCGTAGCCATACGTCTCGAGCAGCGCCGTCGAGCCGGCATACCGATCGGGAACGATGTAGTAGACGTCCGGAAGTGCCTCCGGATCCGGGGCAAGCTCGATGGCCGTCAGCTCGGCGTTCGAATCCGCATTCGCGCCGCGGGCGGCCGTGACGCCGATGAGCGGAGAGGCGTTCAGGACCAGGGCGAGGACGCCGATCACGTTGAGCGCCTGTGTCACCGGGATGGTGAAACGGCCCGCGTGCCACGCCGCGAAGAGGCCGATGCCGATGAGGCCGAGCCATCCGAGCACGACCGGCCACTGGACCGCGATCACGCCGGACACGGTCAGCCACAGGTGGCCGTAGCCGAAGAAGCCGATGACGAGAACGGTCGCCAGCAGAGCGGCGCGGCGGAGGTCTCGCACGAGCAGCCAGAGGAGGCCGGTGACCGCCGCGGCACCTGCCATGGCGACGAGCAGCGGGATCCAAAGCGGCTGCAGCGTCACCTGCTCGTCGGCGTTCGTCGCGAACAGGAAGACGACCGGGTACGCGGCGGCCAGGAGCGGATGGACAGGGACGGACGCGATTCCCCCGGACGATCGGCTCATTCCGCCGATTCGCCGCCGACGCGGTCTGGGGTTAACATCGCCCTAACAGTATCCGAGGGCTTCGCGCAATGCTATTTGCGTATATCGACCCGGGCTCGGGCAGTATGCTCATCCAGGTGATCCTGGCCGGCGTGCTCGCCGTGCCGTTCTTCTTCCGACGGACTATCGGAGACGTGTGGCATCGATTCCGAGGCGAGCGCGAGACCACGCGAGTCGACAGCGGCGACGAGTCCGATACCGGACGCTGACCCGCCGGCTATAGACCCGGCCTCGTTCCGCGACCCGGCCGGGTTCGTCTTTCGGCGCGACGGCGCCGTCCATCGTCAGATCCAGGCCGAGGGTGCCGCCGACTGGCGCGCCTTCATCGACGGCGGGCTCTACCAGCGCCTCGTCGCGCGATCGGCTGATCGTCGAGCACGAGGAGGTCTCGCTCGACGCGGCCGCTGCGCCGGGTGCCGCCGCGGTGATCCGGCCGCGAATGATCGGCTTCGTCGCGCACCCCTACGAGTGGTGCTTCTCTCAGCTCAAGGAGGCGGCGCTCCTCACGCTCGAGCTGCAGTCGCGCGCGCTCGACAGCGGGATGCGGCTCAAGGACGCCAGCGCCTACAACGTCCAGTTCGATGGCGGGCGTCCGATCCTGATCGACTCGCTCAGCTTCGAGGTGGCCGAGGCAACCGAGCCGTGGCCCGCCTATCGGCAGTTCTGTGAGCACTTCCTCGCGCCCCTGGCGCTGATCGCCCATCGCGACGTTCGCTGCGGGCTGATGCTGCGTGACCACATCGACGGCATCCCGCTCGACCTCGCCGTCCGCCTCCTGCCCGGGCGCACGCGGCTCAACCTGGGGCTCGCCTCCCATCTCCACCTGCACGCCGGCGCGCAGCGTCGTGCCGCAAAGGCCACGCCGGCCGGCGAGGACGCGCAGAAGCCCCCACGACGCGTGAGCGAGACCGGTCAGCGGGCGCTGCTCGACTCGCTGCGGCGCAGCGTCGCGGGCCTGCGCTGGGAGCCCGCCGGGATGTGGAACGAGTACGCCACCACGACCTCGTACTCGGACGCGGCCACCGTCAGCAAGGCCGACATCGTGCGGGAGATGCTCGGCGCCGTCGGCGGGTCGACCGCCTGGGACCTCGGCGCGAACACGGGCGTGTACAGCGCCCTCGCGGCGGACGCGGGCTACCACGTCGTCGCCTGGGACCAGGATGCCGCCAGCGTCGAATCGCACTGGCGCGGGGTGCGTGGCGATCAGCGGCCGTCAGTGCTGCCCCTCGTCCTCGACCTGGCGAACCCGTCGCCCGCCATCGGGTGGGCCCTGGCTGAGCGCGCGTCGTTCCTCGACCGCGGCAACCCGGATGTCCTCATGGCGCTTGCCCTCGTCCACCACATCGCCATCGGCAACAACGTGCCGCTGGGGCAGGTGGCGCGGCTCTTCGGCCGCATGGCACCGCAGGCCATCGTCGAGTTCGTCCCGAAGGACGATCCGATGACGCGCCGGCTGCTCGCGGCGCGGCGCGACATCTTCGTCGACTACACGATCGACGGCTTCCGGGCCGCGTTCGGCGAGGTCTTCTCGATCGTGCGCGAGGCGCCGATCGTCGACTCGGGCCGCGTCCTGTTCCACCTCGAGCGGCATTGACCCCACCGCCTTGACGCTCGACCCCTAGGATCGTTCCATGGAGCGACAGCGGATCAGCTGGCTGATGGACATGGACGGCGTCATCGTGCGAGAGGATCGCGCCGTGCCCGGCGCGGATGCGTTCATCGCGCGCCTGGTCGAGACGAACCATCCGTTCCTCGTCCTGACGAACAACTCGATGTACACACCGCGCGACCTGTCCGCTCGCCTGCGACGTGCCGGGCTCGACGTCGCGCCGGAGCGAATCTGGACGTCGGCGATGGCGACGGCGAAGTTCCTCGATGACCAGCGGCCCGACGGCACGGCATTCGTGATCGGTGAGGCCGGGCTCACGACCGCGTTGCACGAAGCCGGGTACACGCTGGTCGAGACGGACCCCGACTACGTGGTCCTCGGCGAGACGAGGACCTACAGCTTCGAGCGCATCGCGCGAGCCATCCAGCTCATCAGCGGCGGCGCGCGGTTCATCGCGACGAACCCCGATCCCATCGGTCCGGGTCCGTTCGGCGTGATCCCCGCCACCGGATCGGTGGCGGCCTTGATCTCCACGGCCACCGGGGTGCAGCCGTACTACATCGGCAAGCCGAACCCGCTCATGATCCGCTCCGCCCTGCGCCAGATCGGCGCGCACTCGGAGTCGACCGTCATGATCGGCGACCGAATGGACACCGATGTCGTCGTCGGGCTCGAGGCCGGGCTGGAGACGATCCTGGTCCTGACAGGCATCACCGAGGGTGAGGAGGAGGCCCGGCGCTTCAGCTACCTGCCGTCGCGGATCATCTCGTCGGTGGCCGACCTCGTCGACGAGATCGAGCCGCTCGAATCCTGACGCCGCCTGTCTGCTTTGGCGGCGCATCATGGCCCCGATGCCCGGTGAGCTCGAGATCCTGCCGCTGACACCGGAACGGATGCCGGACCTGGCTGCGCTCTTCGGCCAGGGCGGCGACCCGAAGTGGTGCTGGTGCTCCTACTACCGCCTGCGAAACGTCGACTTCACGAACGCAACCCCGGCGACCAATCGCGCGGTGCTCGAGGGAGCGGTGACGACGACCGCGGCCGAGGATCGGGAACCGGGGCTGGTGGCCTACCGCGACGGCGAGGCCGTCGGGTGGGTGAGCGTTGGGCCCCGCGATGACTACGACCGACTGGTGCACTCGAAGGTGCTTGCACCCATCGACGACCGCCCGGTGTGGTCGATCGTGTGCTTCGTGGTCGGCCGGAAGTCGCGGGGCAAGGGGATCGCGACGGCGCTGCTGGATGCCGCCATCAATTACGCAGCCGAGCACGGCGCGAGGCTGCTCGAGGCCTATCCGGTCGATACCGATGGTGCGCGAGTTCCGGCAGCGAGTGCCTACAAGGGAACGGTCGGCATGTTCGAGAAGGCCGGATTCGAAGTCGCCGCGCGACGCCGGCACAACCGCACGACGCCGGAGCGCCCGATCGTGCGACGCCAGCTGGGCTGACCTTCTCTCCACTTGCGGAGGCGCGGTATCCTCGGGTCGCGCCCGGAGGGGCCATCGCGCTCACGCTCCGGATCGACGAGATGATGCCGGACCACGTAGGCGGCAACGCCGGACCACGTAGGCGGATCGTCGAGACGGCTGCGTGACCGCAGCGGCGGTCACTCCGGGCGCTTTCTCGCCCCGGTGCCATCGGCCACATGCGACCGCCCGGCTTTCGTCACGTACCAAACAGCCTCGGCTTGGGCGGCCCCATGGCCGGGATCCGGGGTGAACCGGCCTACGGTCGAGCGTGGCATGGGCCGGCCGGGTGGCCTCGCGGCACATCGTGGTCGCCCTGGCCGCGCGTGGTTGGTAACTGGCAAGAACTGCGCGCGGCGTCAACCGCCAGCCGGAGCGTCGCCGACCTCGATCCGGATGCGCTTGTTGATCCGCCCCTTGCTCTCGTAGCCGGTCACGGTCACGCGCCCGATCTCGGACGTGTTGGCGACGTGCGTCCCCCCATCGGCCTGGAGGTCGAGGCCCACGATCTCGATGGTGCGGACCTCGGTGATGCCATCGGGCAGCAGGTTGACCTTCGTGCGGATGAGGTCCGGGATGGCGAACGCCTCGTCTCGGGGCAGGATGGCGACACGGATGTCGCGGGCCGCGGCGATCTCCTCGTTGACGCGTCGCTCGATCGCGCCGACCAGCTCGCCCGACATCGTCTCGAACTCGAAGTCCATGCGACCCGAGAGCGGCTCCATGTTCCCGCCGGTGACCGATGCGCCATGGTCGCGCCACACCACCCCGCACAGGACGTGGAGCGCCGAATGGGTGCGCATGAGCTCGTGGCGCCGTGCCCAGTCGATCTCGATGGTCGCGCGTTCTCCGACCGCGGGAAGGCCCTCGCCGTCGGCGATGGTGTGCCAGACGTCGTCTCCGCGTTTCTTCGCCGCGGCGATGGTCAGCGACCGGCCGTCGACGAGCGCCGTCCCGGTGTCGGCCGGCTGGCCGCCTCCTCCAGGGTAGAAGACGGTCCGGTCCAGGAGCATCGCGCTCTCCTCGGAATCGGTCGCGACGACGACCGCATCGGCCTGGCGCGCGTAGGCGTCGGTGTAGCAGAGGTTCTCGCTCACGGTGACGAGGATACGCGACCGACGACGGTGTACTGTCCGGTGCGATGACGGACGGAGGAGCGGGAACTCGCACGGCCGAAGATGCGATCGCATCGGTGCTGGCGGCGGCGCGCGATCTCGGCGTCGAGCTCGATGCGGACGAGGCAGAGGCCTGGATCGCCTCCATGTCCGCCGAGGCGGCCGGCTCGCTGGTGGTCGACGTGGATTCGGGCGTCTACGGCCACCGCGTCACCATGGCCGACGTCGACGATGCCAGCCTGACCCGCTTTCGACGCATGGCCGGGATCGTCGGGTTCGAGGATCGGCCGCCCGATGTCCTGACCGCCCTCGCGCTTGCCGGGTCGGCGGCGCAGGGCCGCGTCCATCGGTTCCCCGCCGATGCCGACTTCTTCGAGCGCATCCACATTCGAGCGGCCACGCGCGAGGCCTCCTGCGATCTGCTCGCGACGGTCATGCGCGACAAGGCCACCGGCACGCTGAGCGGCCCGGGCTTCAGGTTGCACGAGGTCAAGTTCGGCACGTGGCCCTTCGACGCGACCGTCGGCGAGGCGACCATTCGGGCGGGATCGCCGGTGTCCTGGACGGCAGCCGACGTCGAGCGCGGCGAGGTCGCGTACCGGAGCGCCGATGGGGCGCCGGCAGCCCTCTCGTGGGCCGATGCCTCACGGGACCCCGGCTGGTGCAAGCTCGACTGGGTCATCGCGGACCCTGAGCGTGGCGGGCTGGCCAACGCCTCGAACTCGCTGGACGTGACCTGGGAGGCGCCGGACGGCACCGTCACGCCGCTGGACGGGTTCCTCGATCCCTACTTCCAGGAGGTCTACCTCGAGTCCGACTCGATCCCGCTCTTCTCGCGTCTTGTGAAGCAGATGGGCGCCGACTCGGTCGCCGAGTACGTCGAGGTCCTCAACCACGAGGTCTACAAGTACACCGTCGCCGAGTCCAACCACGCCAAGGCGGCCAGGCGGCTCTACAACATCTTCCGCATCACCGGGCGCTACGCGGAAGCGGCCTACATCCGCGAGCTCTTCGACGAGCCGGTGGGGGCGCTCTACCAGCTGGCCGCAATGCTCCGCACCGTCGACGATGCCGCCGACTCGCCCGACAGCTTCAAGGCCGACGCGCTCGTCCGTGAGGTTGACGGCCTGATCATGTCGGCGATCGGCGCCCTCGACGGGCCCTCGGAGGCCGAGATGGTGCGCCGGCTCCTCCGCCTGCGCGACGCGGTCGCCCACCAGGAGGCCGAGGCGACCTACGAGCCCGAGCTCGAGGCGGCGCGGTCGGACGCGATGCGAGCGGTCGACGAGTTCTTCGCGCGCGCCCTGAACGCCGTTCCGGCCATCCGGGAATACCTCGAGCAGGTCGCCGCCGAGGGCCATTGATCCGCCCGGAAGTCGGACGCCTCCGGTACGAATGACACGCTTGTGAGCCGCGCCGCGGCTGGGATAGGGTCGCTGCACCCCATGTCGATCCTCCGCCGATCTCCTGTTGCGCTCCTGATCCTCGCCGCGCTCCTCGCCACCGCGGTCTCGCCGGCCCGCGCCGGGCTGCCTCCGGGCGGGACCTTCCTGGACGACAACGGCTCGAAGTTCGAGGGCGCCATCGAGGCGATCGCCGCCGAGGGCATCACCTACGGCTGCAACCCGCCGACCAACGACCTCTTCTGCCCCGAGGGCCTCGTCACCCGTGGCCAGATGGCGGCCTTCATCACCCGAGCGCTCGACCTGACCGCCACGAGCGGCGTTCGCTTCAGTGACGTCCGGTCCAGCCACCGATTCGCCACGGCCATCAACCGGCTCGCCACCGCGGGCATCACCTTCGGGTGCGGCGGAGGACGATTCTGCCCCGAGGGCCTCGTCACCCGTGGCCAGATGGCGGCCTTCATCACCCGGGCCTTCCACCTGACCGCCACGAGCGGCGTCCGTTTCAGCGACGTTCCGTCCAGCCACAAGTTCCGCACGGCCATCAACCGGCTCGCCACCGCGGGCATCACCGCGGGCTGCGGCAGCGGTCGCTTCTGCCCCGAAGGCCTGGTGACACGTGGCCAGATGGCCGCCTTCCTCCAGCGCGCCCTCGGGCTGCCGGCCATCGTCCCGCCGCCGCCGGCTGCCGGGAACCCGACCGGCAACTCGCCGATCCCGCCCGCGGCGCGCGCCGTCGACACCTCCCATCCGAACCGGGTCGTCGGGAACGGGTCGGCAGCCAGCTGCACCTCGCAGGCCGTGGTGAACGCCGTCGCCCTCGGCGGGATCATCACCTTCAAGTGCGGGCCGAACCCGGTCACCATCCGGATGAATGCCACGGCGCGGGTCTTCAACAACCGGCCGAACGTTGTCATCGATGGCGGTGGGCTGGTCACGCTGGACGGCCGGGGCGCCCGTCGAATCCTGTACATGAACACGTGCGACCAGAGCCTTGTGTGGACGACGTCGCACTGCCAGAACCAGGACCACCCGACCCTCACGGTCCAGAACATCACGTTCCGCAACGGCCGATCGAGCGGCAACGAGACCCAGGACGGCGGCGGCGCGATCTTCGTGCGCGGAGGTCGCTTCAAGGTCGTGAACGCGCAGTTCTACGGCAACCGCTGCGCGCCCACCGGCCCCGACGTCGGCGGCGCCGCACTCCAGGTCTTCTCCCAGTACCAGGGGCGGCCGGTCTACGTGGTGAACACCACGTTCGGCGGGTCGCGGCTCCCTGCGCAACGAGTGCTCGAACGGCGGGGCGATCTCGAGCATCGGCGTGTCGTGGACGATCCTCAACAGCCTCTTCCGGGACAACCGCGCCATCGGCACCGGGGCCAACCCACCGCAGTCCGGAACGCCCGGCGGCGGCAACGGCGGGGCCATCTACAACGACGGCAACGAGATGACGCTGCGGGTCGAGGGCACAAGGATCGAGCGCAACCGCTCGAACGGAGAGGGCGGCAGCGCGATCTTCTTCGTCAGCAACAACCGCACCGGCTTCGTGAACATCGTCGACTCCGTCATCCGCCTCAACACCGGCGACGGCTTCGAGACCCACCCGAGCATCTTCTTCCTGGGCGATCGGATCAGCTTCGTCAACTCCATCGTCCAATAGCTCCTCGCCCCGCCCGGATCTTTGAACACGGATCGTTGAGACGAAGGACAACGACTGACGAACGCCGCCCGCGAACGTGCTGCGCTTCGGCGTCGCCGTTGCGATGTCCGGGTGCTACCAGCGCTCTTGGTGGACGATGTCCTCGAGCGGGAGACGCCCGCCGGCACGGTTCGGCGCCGTCATGACGGCGGGATCGGCGGGATAGCCGAACGAGAGCAGGAAGTCGCAGCGCTGACCCGATGGAAGCCCGAGCAGCCGATGAGCCAGCTCATGGTCGTACACGGTCGCCGGGACGCTGCCGATGCCGAGCTCCCATGCTGCGAGCACCATGTTCTGGGCCGCTCGCCCGAGGTCCCACATGACCGAGTTGTTGCGAGGGCCCGACTCGTCGGGGGTCACCAGCGCGACCGCGGTCGGCGCGCCGGCGAGGTGCCCGGCGTAACGGCCGACTTCGGCCAGCTCGCCTAGGCGGTCGCGATCCGTGATGCGGATGAATGCCCAGTGCTGCTGGTTCTTCGAGCTTCCGGTGCGCCGACCGGCATTGAGGATGCGCTCGACGTGCTCCTCGTCCAGCGGTCGATCGCTGAACTCACGGACCACGCGCACCGTGTTGATCGCCTGCCACGTCTCCATGTGATCCGCCTCACCTCCAGTGCCGAGCAGCCATGATCGCACCGGCCAGACCTCGACGACTGGTGGGCTCGGCATGGAACCTGCTGGCTTCTCCGACCAGTCCGAGGCGCCGCCCGATGCTCGGCGCAATCCCGACGTTCTCTGGAGGTTCTTCGATGAACGGCCTGGCTCGACGATCCATCGCCATCCTCGTCATGCTGATGCTGCTGCTTGTGGCATCGGCGGTTGCCGCGCCCGCCGGCCTGGCGCATGGGGGTGGCGGCGGGAGATCAACGACCGTCCGCGGCATCAACGTCGACGAAACGACCATCCCGCAGCTCCAGTGGTTGATGGACAAGCACCGGTTGAGCGCCGTCGACCTGACGAAGTTCTACCTGCGCCGCATCGAGAAGCTCAACCCGACGCTCAACGCGGTGATCACGGTGAGCCCGACGGCTCTTGCCGATGCCCGCAAGGCCGACCGAGCCCGCAAGCATGGCGACCATCGGCCGCTGCTCGGCATTCCGATCATCGTCAAGGACAACATCAACACGACCGGGATGGCGACGACTGCCGGGTCGTGGGCGCTCGACGGCAGCACCCCGTCGGACGCGTTCATCGTGGCGAAGCTGCGCGCTGCGGGCGCGATCATCCTCGGCAAGGCCAACCTGTCCGAGTGGGCGAACTTCCGATCGAACCCGTCGTCGAGCGGCTGGAGCGGCATCGGCGGCCAGACGAACATGCCGTACGTGCTCGACCGCAACCCATGCGGGTCGAGCTCGGGCTCTGGCGTCGTTGCCGCAGCCGACCTGGCCGTCGCCACCGTCGGGACCGAGACCGATGGCTCCATCGTCTGCCCGTCGGGCGCCAACAGCGTCGTCGGCATCAAGCCCACCCTTGGGCTCCTGAGCCGGTCGGGCATCATCCCGATCTCGGCCGACCAGGACACCGCCGGCCCGATGACCCGTAACGTGACCGATGCGGCCGTGATGCTCGGCGTCATGCGCGGCGTCGATCCGGCCGATCCGGCAACGGCAGCGCAGAAGGGCAATGCGCCCCGGAACTACACCCGCTTCCTCGACAAGCACGCCCTCCGTGGCGCTGAGATCGGCGTCTGGAGAGAGGGGACCGACACGGTCGACGGCGTGCCGCTCGACGAAGACGTCGACGAGATCATGGAGGACGTGATCGACGAGCTCGAGGACCAGGGCGCGACCGTCACGGAGGTGACGCTCAACCTCGACGATGTGTATGGCCCCGAGTTCGAGGCCCTGCTGTGCGAGTTCAAGACGGACATCGCCACGTACCTCGAGACGTACACCGGGCCCGAGTATCCGAAGACGCTCGCGGACCTGATCGCGTTCAACGAGGCCAACCCGGACCTCGAGGGTCCGTGGAACTCGCAGATCTTCGTCGACGCGGAGGCGACCGGCGGTCGTGCCGATCCGGCCTGCGTCGCCGCGCGCGCGGCCGCGACGCCGGTCGTGCAGGCACGGCTGAACGCCCTGCTGGAGGACTTCGACGCGATCATCGCGCCAACGAACGGACCGGCGTGGGTGACCGATCCGGTCGGTGGTGACCTGAGCGACGGGTCGCCGTTCATCGGTTCGTCGAGCGCGTCGGCGATCTCCGGCTACGCGAACATCACCGTGCCGGCCGGCTACGTCGATCGCGTCCTTCCCATCGGTGTCTCGTTCATCGGCGGGCAGTGGGACGAGCCCGACCTGATCGGGTTCGCGTACGACTTCGAACGGGCATCGGACGTTCGCAAGCCGCCGAGATTCATCGACTCGATCGACTGACGCTCCTCCACCCCAAGCGGCGGCCGGAAACGGCCGCCGCTTCCTGGCCCCTCGCCCCCCGAAGATTGAACCAATCCTTGCGCTGGGGACTCAAACTGGTTGGGAGGCGACTGGCGCACAGCGCGCGGTCGCAACGCCTGCCGTGCCGCAGGCGCTGGAGAGCCGATCAAGCCCGTACCCAAGGAGCGATCGATGTCCAGATTAGCCGTCCAGAACGCCGGGATCGGATCACGAAGGTGGCGCCGCATCACGTGGGTCGTGGCGCTCGCGCTGGTCACGGCGACCCTCGCCAGCCCCGTCAGCGCCCACCGCTCCCACCACCCGGACGCGAACTACGTGCTCGAGTGGAATTCCCATGCCCTGAACGCGATCTTCAACGCTGGCCCGAATCCGCCCCCGCCCACACCTCCGGGCGTCCCACCGGGCGCGGGCCAGCCTCCATACGTCGGAGCGCTTCACATGGCGATGGTCCAGGGCGCCGTGTACGACGCGATCAACGCCATCGCCGGTGGATACGAGCCATATAACGACGCCACCGGATCGGCTCCGAGGAAGGCCTCGAAGGATGCAGCGGCCGTGACCGCCGCGTACGAAGTGCTCGTCGCGCCCACCCTCCACCTGCCCCCCGTCACCATCACCTGGGTCCAGGCCGAGCACGCGGCCTCGATGGCCGAGATCGACGCGGTGACGGATGACGGCAAGCTCGCGGCAGGCGTTGCCGCGGGACATGCCGCAGCCACCGCCATGCTCGGTGCGCGGGCCACGGATGGCCGCTTCCCTGCGGTCCCGTTCTTCCATCCCGAGGGTGACGAAGCCGGCGAGTGGCGCCGGACCTCAGCCTTGCCGGACCAGTTCGCCTGGGTCGGCAACGTCACGCCCTTCATGCTGAACAGCCCTTCTCAACTCAGGACCGACGGTCCCCCTCGGCTGTCGAGCCGCAGGTACGCCCGCGAGTACAACGAGGTCATGACCCTTGGCTCGTTTACCGGGTCGAGCCGCACTCCGGCACAGAACGAAATCGCAGCGTTCTACCAGCCCAATCCGGTCGAGATGTTCAACCGGAACTTCCGCACCATCGCCGAGCTCGAGCGTCTCTCTACCGCCGATGAGGCGCGTCTCTTCGGCATGCTGAACCTCGCCACAGCGGATGCGCTGATCAGCTGCTGGAATGACAAGACGTTCTGGAGCTTCTGGCGTCCGATCACGGCGATCCAGAACGGTGACAGTGACGGCAACCGCAGAACCGACGGCGACGCCGGATGGACGCCGTTGCTCGCCACTCCTCCCTATCCGGATCATCCATCCGGTTACAACTGCGTGACCGGCGCAATGATGCACACGGCTGCAGACTTCTTCGGGACGAAGAAGTTCGACTTCCGGATCACCCGGACCGCCGCTGCTGGCTCGACGTTCCGCGACTACGACCGCTTCACGGACGTGATCAAGGACACGATCGACGCCCGCGTGTACCAGGGACTTCACTTCCGGACCGCAGATGTCCAGGGCGCGGACATCGGCCGGAAGGCCGCACGTTGGCTCGACAGGCACTTCTTCCACCCCGAGCGCTGATACCGCTCTGACCCTGGCTTCAGGCTCCGGCGCGGCCACCGCGCCGGAGCCTTCTTTTGCGTGCCGCGGAGGTTCAGGGCCGCCCGCGGTCACGCCCGGCTGTTTTTGAAGATGACCGGCTTGCCGCGCCCCATACCGTGTGAAGGCATTGGTACAAACCGATGCCGAATGCGGAAGAGGCGATGGATACCGATCTCGTGGTCAGAGCTCAGCATGGCGACAAGGCGGCCTATGCCGATCTCGCCGCCGGGATCGCCGATCGATACCTCGCCGTGGCGCGCAGGATCCTGCGCGACATCGATCTGGCCGAGGACGCGACGCAGCAGGCGCTGCTCGCCATCTGGCAGAACCTTCCGCAGCTCCGCGACCCGGCTCGCTTCGAGGCCTGGTCGTACCGGCTCCTGGTTCGCGCCTGCTATGCCGAGGGCCGGAAACAACGACGCTGGGCACCGAACCTTCGGCTCATGCCGAATGACGAGCCGATGGCGATCGACGGACTGAGCTCGGTCATCGATCGCGATCAGCTCGAGGGCGGCTTCCGTCGCCTCTCCCTCGAACACCGTGCGGTGGTGGTCCTGCGCCACTACCTCGACCTGCCGCTCGATCGGGTTGCCGACATCCTCGGCATCCCGGTCGGGACGGTCAATTCTCGACTTCATTACGCGATGCGCGGACTGCGAGCGGCGCTCGACGCAGACGCTCGCACACCGACGCGGGAGGTAGCCCGATGAGCACCGATCGCGACGTGACGCGCATCGTCCGGTCGTGGCTGAGTGCGGACGAGCACGAGTCGGCGGACCGCGTCCTCGATGCCGTGCTCGATCAGCTCGACACGACCCCCCAGCGCCGCGCCACCTGGTGGCCGGCGCGGAGGTTCCTTCCCATGAGCAATCCCATGCGATGGGGTGTCGTGGCCGCGGCTGCCGCGGCGGTTCTCATCGGCATCTTCTTCGTCTCGGGCAACGCCCGATTTGGTATCGGGTCGTCGAGCCCCTCACCCTCACCGTCCCGAACCGCGGCGCCGTCGCCAACGCCGGTCGAGTCAGGGTCGCTCCCGCAATCCGGGTTCGTCATCCAGGGCTCGTACACCATCGCCGACCCGTTTCCGATCCAGCTCGGCCTCGAGATCGGTCCCGACTGGGCGATGTGGAGCGCCGGGGTAGATGCCACCGGGGTCGCCCTGTACAAGGCTTCGCCTGACCCGCCAGCCGGACTGGCGATCGGCTTCCTGATCGTCGACAACGTCTACGCGGATCCGTGTGACCTTTCAGCGGGCGAGATGGATCCACCTGTGGGTCCGGCACCGATTGATCTGGCGGAAGCGCTGGTCGCACAGACCGGAACGGAGTCCACGGACCCCGTCGCCGTGGAGATCGACGGATACAGCGGGGTGTATCTCGACTACCGCAATACCGGTGACGGGGAGTGCGGCGACATGACCCGGTGGGGTGGCAGGGATGCGCTCGTCGGCGAGCGTGACCAGGTCTGGATCCTCGACGTCGAGGGGACAAGGCTCGTCATCGACGCGGCCTCGTTCGAGGGCACCTCGGAGGAGAACGTCGCGGAGATGCGAACGATGGTCGAGTCGTTGACGATCGAGCCGTAGGTCGCCGACGTTCCTGGCTCCGGGCCGCCCGGCGATCGCGCCGGGCGGCCCATCGGTGCTCAAACCTGCGTGGCACCATGTACGTCCATGAGCTTCGCAGAGGCGCAGGCCGCCTTCTTCACTGATTTCTTTCGTTTCTACCCCGTCAATGCCACCGACGCGGGCAACCACGAGCACGACGACCGCTGGCCGGACCTGACCGATGCCGGGAGCGCCGAGCGCCTCGCCTGGCTCGCCCAGGTCCGGGCCGATCTCGCCGCCGCCGACGGACTCTCGCGCGAGGAGGAGATCGACCGCCGCGTCCTGCTCGGGGTGATCGACGAGCTGCGCTTCGACGAGGAGGAGCTCGACGAGCTGTCCTGGAGCCCCATCACGTACAGCTACCTGCTCGGCGGCGGGCTGTTTGCCCTGCTGAGCCGCGAGTTCGCGCCGCTGGAGCAGCGCCTCACGAGCGCCGCTGGCCGCATGGAGGGCATCCCGGCCGTCCTCGACGCCGCGAGAGCCAACCTCTCCTCGGGAAGGGGCCGGGACGTGAGCGGCTTCCACACCGAGAAGGCGATCACCACGATGCCCGGCGTGGCCGACCTGTGCCGGACCGCTGTCGAGATGGCCGCGGACGTCGACGAGGATGTCCGCCAGCGCGTCACGACCGCTGCGGAGCCGGCCATCGAGGCGGTGGACGCGTTCGTCGCCTGGCTGCGCGACGACCTCCAGCCGACGGCGACGGGCGACTTCCGCCTGGGTCGCGACCTCTACGAGCGCAAGTTCGATCACGCGCTCAAGGCCACCATCACTCCCGCCGAGCTCGAGGGCCGCGCATCGGCCGCTTACGACACCGTGCGCGCCGAGATGCTGCGTCTGGCTCGCGAGCTGTGGCCAACCTGGATCGGCGACGAGCCGATGCCGGACGACCCTGATGCGCTCACCCGGCGAGTGCTCGACGCCATCGCGGTCGACCATCCGAAGGCGGACGAGCTCCTGGACTTCTGCCGCGCCGAGCATCGGCGCATCGAGGACTTCATCCGTGAGCGCGACCTCATCGGCCTCGCGGAAGAGCCGCTCCAGATCATCTGGACGCCGCCGTTCCTGCGCGCGTTCGGGGGAGCGATGCTCATTCCGCCCGGGCCGCTGGACAAGGGCCTGGACAGCTTCTTCGCCATCACGCCGCCCCCCGAGGACTGGACCGACGAGCAGGTCGAGTCGATGCTGCGCGAGAACAACGGCCGCAGCCTCCGCGTCCTCACCATCCACGAGGCCGTGCCGGGTCACTATCTCCAGCTGGCCTGGTCGAACCGGTGCGAGTCCCTGCCGCGCGCCGTCTTCGGCTCGGGCGTCTTCGCCGAGGGCTGGGCCGTCTACGTCACGCAGGTGATGATGGACGTCGGGTACGGCGCGGACGATCCGGCGCTCATGCTCGCCCACTGGAAGTATTACCTGCGGGCGACGACGAACACGCTGATGGACATCCGCATCCACACCGGATCCATGACGGAGGACGAGGCGATGGAGCTGATGGTCGACGGCGGCTTCCAGGAGGAGTCGGAGGCGCGTGAGAAGTGGAGCCGCGCGCGCCTGTCGAGCACGCAGCTGTGCTCCTACTTCCTGGGTGGCGCCGAGATGACCGAGCTCGAGCGCGAGGCGCGCCGCCGGGCCGGCGACGCCTTCGAATGGCGGCCCTTCCTCGAGTCGGTGATCAGCCACGGCACGCCGCCGATGCCGGTCATCCGCGACATCCTGTTCGGCGACTGAGAGCTACGACCCGGTCGCCAGCTCCAGCAGCGAGGGTCCGCCAGCAGCGGGTCGAGCGGTCAGCATCGCGGCCAGCGGGGCATCCGGGCGGTCCACCAGGAGCGCGATCGTGACGTCGTCGTCCGGGAGGTGGACGAGCAGCGCGGTGTACGTGTCGAGCAGCCCGGTATGCCCGATGCCATCCCGGCCAGCGATCGTGATGCGCTGCGCCCCGAGCCCGTAGCCGTGCTCGTTGAACGAGAGCATCTCAGACCGCATCGGCTCACCCAGGAGATCACCGGCGTAGAGGGAATCACCCCAGCGCGCCAGGTCCGCGGCCGATGAGCGCATGGCACCTGAGGCCCAGAAGACCGTGGCCCACGCCGGGGTGAGCGGCGCGGGATCGGTGGCGGTCATCACGTCGGTGCCGTCGAGGTCCAGCGGCCGCAGGAACCGCCGCTCAAGCTCGGTCTTCAGCGTGGTCCCCACAATGCTCTCGACGACGAGCCCGAGCAGGCAGTAGTTCGCGTTGGCGTACGACCACCCCGCTCCCAGGTGGATGCCAGGGTGGCGCCATCGTCCCGAGAAGCCGGCGAGGCTTCCAGACCCGATCCGCATCGGCCTCCAGCGACTCGATGGTGGTCGGGTTGTAGACGTCGGCCAGCCCGCTGGTGTGGTCGAGCAGCTGGCGGATGGTGATCGACTCCGGGACGCCGGGGTACGCCGGAAGCAGCTCGCCGATGGTGTCGTCGAGGCCCAGACGACCCTCCTCCACCAGCCCGAGCACGGTGGCGGCGACGAAGGTCTTCGTCACGCTGCCGATGACGAGGGCGCTCTCCGCCGGGGCCGCATCGCCGCTGCCGCCCGTCCACAGCACCTGGCCGTCACGTGCCACGGCGAACGTGGCGCGGTCCGCTCCCGCCGTCGTTCGTGCCGCGTCGAGCGCAGGCGGGAAGCTCGGTGCCGCGAGCGCGTCGAGCCCGGGGATGCCCGACGTGACGACCGCCGGGGTCGACTCGTGCGGACCGGATGCGAAGGCGCCGGGGCGTGCCGGCGCGAGCGTGAGATCCGGGGCGAGCAGGAAGGCGAGCGTCAGGCAGATGGCTGCGAGGGGGGCACGAGGCTGGGGCCGGAGGGTCGCCCCTCGTCGCGGCCCCCTGGTCGGGATCGCGCGGGCCTGTGCAACAGCTCGTCTCGTGGCACCCATGATGCGCGATCGGTGACCCGGGGATCCGGCGATTCTGCACGCCCCCGCGGTTGCCGGAGGCTCGGAAATTTGTTAGCATTGCTAACGAAGCCATGATCTCCAGCCTGCCGCGCCTTGTCGCCGGCGCCGTTCCTCACT
The DNA here is from genome assembly GCA_963828485.1 of uncultured Chloroflexia bacterium. Classification (GTDB taxonomy): domain Bacteria; phylum Chloroflexota; class Limnocylindria; order QHBO01; family QHBO01; genus JACDBZ01. The sequence goes on along the minus strand of CAWHEV010000006.1, from coordinate 244,057 downwards.
TCGGTCGTTCCGCCCGACGCCCCGCTGCGTCGGGCGCACCTGCGCGTGCCGGAGGGATCGCGGGCGGCTTCAGCGCCATGCGGCATCCGAACTACCGCCGCTTCTGGTTCGGTCAGATCGGAAGCCTGGTCGGGACATGGATGCAGGCCGTCGCGCTGCCGTGGCTGGTGCTCCAGCTCGGCGGCTCGCCGCTCCAGCTCGGCATGGTCATGGCCTTCCTGTTCGGCCCGTCGATGGTCATCGCCCCGCTCGGCGGCGTGCTCGCCGACCGGCTCGACAAGCGGCGCACGCTGCTGCTGGCCAACGGCGTCGCGATGCTCCAGGCGTCGACGCTCTTCGCGCTCGCCTTCACCGGGACGATCGAGATCTGGCACGTCTTCGCGCTCGCTCTCGTCGCCGGCGTCGTCAGCGCCGTCGAGATGCCGGTCCGGCAGTCGTTCGTGGCCGAGCTCGTGCCGCGCGAGGACCTCGTCAACGCCATCGCGTTGAGCTCCAGCTCGTTCAACCTCTCGCGCGTCATCGGCCCGGCCATCGCCGGCGTGACGATCGCCACATTCGGCGTGTCGCTCAACTTCGGCATCAACGCTCTGAGCTACCTGTCGGTGCTCGCCGGGCTGCTGTGGATCGACTCCGCCAAGCTGCATGCGGCCCCGAGGCCGAGCGTCTTCCCCTCGATCCGGACCAGCCTGGTCGAAGGGATCCGCTACGCGCGGTCGACCCCGACCGTCCTGTGGCCCCTCGTGCTGCTCGGCGGCACCGCCGCCCTGGCCATGAACTTCCAGACCCTGCTGCCGCTGTTCACCCGGGACACGCTGGGCCTCGACTCGGGTGGCTACGGCGCGATCTACGCCGCCATGGGCGTCGGAGCGCTCGCCGGCTCGCTCACGCTCGCGTTCGCCGCCCATCGACGCCCGCGAGGGCGACTGATGATCGGTGGCGGAGCGGCGTTCCTGGCGCTGGCGTTCGTTCTCGGCTTCGTCCGGGGCCCCGTTCCGGCGTTCGCGCTGGTGATCGGTATCGGCCTGGCCTCGATGCTCATGGTGAACACCATCAACGTCACGATTCAGAACGCCGTTCCCGATGCCCTGCGCGGGCGCGTGATGGCGCTCTACGTCACGGTCTTCGCAGGCACGGCCCCGATCGGCGGGCTCTTCGCCGGGGCGCTCGCCGAGGCCTTTGGAGCCGCCGTCGCCATCAGCGTCGGCGCGGCCCTGGGCTCGGTGGTGCTCGCGCTGGTGGCGTGGCGCCTGCGGGCGAGCACGACATCGGCAAGCGAACCCTCGCTGCACCGCACGCCCCAGGGCAGGATCGTCAGCGCGGGGTGACGCTCCGTCGGCCGGTGGTTAGCATGGGCAACGACCTGCAGGACGTGGATGCGTGAGCCTCCCGAACCCGATCGAACCACCCGTCGAGCCACCACCGGCTCCCGCTGGCCGGTTGATCGCGCTGCGCCGCGGGTTCGAGGCGCTTGGCGTGCGCAACTACCGGCTGTACTGGGGCGGCCAGGTCGTGAGCCTGATCGGGACGTGGATGCAGCAGGTCAGCCTCCCGTGGCTCGTGCTGGCGCTCGGCGGCACGCCGATCCAGCTCGGGCTCGTCTCGGTCCTCCAGTTCGGCCCGGCCATGCTGCTGGCGCCGTTCGGCGGCGTCTTCGCCGACAGGATCGACAAGCGGCGCGTGCTGATCGTGAGCCAGACGGCCGCCGCCGGCCAGGCGTTCGTCCTCTTCATCCTGACCGCGACGGGCGTCGTCGAGATCCCGATGGTGTTCGTCATGGCGCTCTGGCTCGGCCTCGTCAACGCGGTCGATATGCCGGCCCGGCAGGCGTTCGCCGCCGATCTCGTGCCGCGCCGCCTGCTGGCCAACGCGATCGCGCTCAATTCGATGGCCTTCAACTCGGCGCGCGTGGTCGGCCCCGCCCTGGCGGGCGTGATCATCGCGGCCGGGACCGCGGCGACCGGCTCGGCCACCTCCGGTGTGGCGGTGAACCTGGGCATCAACACGTTGACCTACTCCGGCGTGCTCGTCGCCCTGCTGCTCATGAACCCGGGGCGGATCCGCCGGATCGAACGCCCCGAGCAGCACCCGCCGGTCCTCCACAGCCTGGCCGAGGGGTTCCGGTACGCGGTCCGCACGCCGCTGGTGCTGTGGTGCCTGGTCCTGCTGGGAGGGATCGCCGCGTTCGGCTTCAACTTCCAGATCCTCCTGCCGCTCTTCGCCCGGGAGGTGCTCGACCTCGGTGCCGAGGGATACGGCGCGCTCTACGCGGCCATGGGCGTCGGCTCGTTCAGCGGCTCGCTGACACTCGCCTACATGCGCCACCGGCGCGCCATCCCGATCATGTTGGGCGGCGGGACGGTCTTCTCGATCCTGCTCGTCGCGATCGCCTCGTCGCGCGAGCTGCTCATCGCCGCGGCCCTGATCCTCGCCGCCGGCTTCGCCTCGATGCTCATGATCAACACGATCAACGCCACCGTGCAGGCCAACGTGACGGACCAGCTGCGGGGCCGGGTCATGAGCTTCTACGTCACCGTCTTCGCGGGGTCGGCCCCGATCGGCGGACTCTTCGCCGGTGCCGTGGCCCAGGCCTGGGGCACGCCGGCCGCCTTCCTCGCCGGCGCCCTCCTCTCGGCGGTGACCGTCGCGGTCGTGGCCCTCGGCCTTCGGCGGGCCGCGAGCCGGGGACCGCTCGGCATCACGCTCCTCGACACCTCAGGCCGTGCGCCTGTTCCGCGACAGGTGCGCGAGGCACCGAGCACCTCAGCGGCGCGCTGAATGCTCCGGGACGAGGACCTGGAGCTCGTCGAGGGCTCGCGCCACGGCGCGGCGCCGGGAAGCCGGGATCGGCTCGAGCAGGTCGTGTGCGGCCTCGAGGAGGTCGCGCCGCATCGCCCGCGCTCGGCGTCTCCCCTTCGCCGTCAGCGCCAGCAGCACGGCGCGTCGATCGCTCGCGTCCGGGCGTCGCTCGACCAGCCCTGCATCGGCAAGCGTCGCGGCCAGGCGCGTGACCACCGGCGCGGTGACCATCAGCCGGCGGGCGACCTCGGCCTGGGGCTGCGGACCCATGGTGTCGATCATCCGCAGCACGTTGTACTGCTGGTAAGTGAGCTCGCTCCAGGCGCGACGGCGGCGGGCATGCGCGACCAGGTGCCGCATGACCGGCGCGACGGTGGCGATCAGGCTCGCCTCGAGGCTTGCTGCCCCCGCCCTCTCCGTGGTCGGCTCGGAGCGCCGAGGAGTGGCTGAGGTGGACATCACGACCGATCGTACCAGCCCGACCCGGCCCGGGCTGACGCTCGCGCTGATCTCGACGGCGCACGCCGTGATCCATGCCCAGTCGGCGCTCATGCCGCTGGTCTACGCCATCGTCATCGTCGAGTTCGGGCTGTCCGAGCGTGATATCGGCGTCTTCATCGCCATCACCACCGCCGTCGGCGGCGCGATGCAGCTTTCGTATGGCTTCCTGACGCGGTACATCGCTCGACCAGCGTTGCTCGCCGGAGGCCAGCTGATCTTTGGGACTGGCCTGCTCCTCAGCGGCCTGACCTCGTCGATCCAGCAGCTGCTCGGCGCCATCAGCATCTCGCGGATCGGCGCCAGCCCGCAGCATCCGGTCGGCAATGCCGTGCTCTCCGACCGCTATCCCCAGGAGCGTCGCGGGTTCGCCATCAGCGTCCACATCGCCGGCGGGAACGTCGGCACCGTCCTCGTGCCGATCGTGGGCGGGGCGCTGCTCCTCGCCGTGGGCTGGCAGGCGACGCTGGCGCTGTTCGGCATCCCGGCGCTGGTCATGGGCGTGCTCATCGCCCTTCTCGTCCACGAGGATGCGGGCTACCGTCGACGGGCACGTGCCTCGGGCTCGGTGCGTGACCACCTCCGCGCCGTGCTCGGGCGCCGCGATCTCCGGCTCATCCTGGGCGCCTCGCTCGTTGCCGCGGGCGGACGAGGGCTCGACATCGTGGCCCCGTTCATGGTGCTCTACCTCTCCGGTCCGCTCGGCTTCGATCCGGGAACGGTCAACCTGCTGTATGCGCTGCTCCTGGCCGGTGCGGTGATCGGACCGATCCTGGCCGGCGTCCTGTCGGATCGCTTCGGACGCAAGCCGGTCCTCGTCGCTTACTACCTGCTCTCGGCGGTCGGCATCGTCGCCTTCATGGCCGCCGGCGCCAACCTGCTCCTGCTCGTGCCGCTGCTCCTGCCGTTCGGCACCGCGGTCTTCAGCGAGTCGCCCGTGCTCCAGGCCTACCTCGCCGACCGCGCGACCGGACCGATGCGCGACGTGGCCTTTGCCGTGTACTTCACGTTCGCCTTCGGGATCGGCGCCTTCTGGGCCTTCGTCATCGGCTCGGTGGTCGAGGCCTTCGGCTTCCCGGTCGCGTTCGGCGTGATGGCGGGGTCCTACGTGATCGCCGCGATCATGCTCCTGGCGATACGCGAATCGGCGCCAAGCCGAGCGGAAGCGTGAAGCCAGTGCGGGCACGCGGTCGCGTTACCGACGCGGATGACCAACGGAGAGGCTGAGGACGATTCGACTCGAAATCGGCCGTGGAATTACCGGCCCCGGCAACTGTCCGTCGTCGGAGCGGCGCCCGGTCTCCGATGGGTACCGAGACGGGTAACCGCGACGCCCCTACGGCCCTCAGCCGGACCCGGTGAGCGTGCCGACGAGGACCACGATCCCGGCGATGGCAAACAGGACCGAGGAGCCGATGCGCACCATGCGCGGCGAGAGGCGCGTGCCGACCTGGTGGCCCACCGCCACCGCGACGAGGTTCGCGGCCACCTCGCCCAGCGTCGAGCCGATCCAGGTCGGGATCGGTCCCTGGCTGGCGGCAAGGGCGAAGGTCGCGAGCATCGTCTTGTCGCCCAGCTCCGCCAGAATGAAGGTGCCGGCCACCGCAGCGACGAGGGCAGCGCCGGACCGGCGACCGGCCTCCGCCGTCGCGCCATCGTCCTCGTCTCCGCCCCGCAGCGTCCAGAGCGCGACCACCAGGAACGCGACGCCGGCCACGATGCCGACGGCGGTCTCCGGCAGAGCCGCTCCGGCGACGGCACCGATCGCCACGCTGATGCCCTGGATCACGGCTGCGGCGATGACGAGCCCGGCGACGACGGGCCGCCACGGGTAGCGCGTCGCGAAGGCGAGGATCAGGAGCTGGCTCTTGTCGCCGAACTCGGCGACGAACACGACGCCGAAGGCGACAGCTACCGCGGCTAGGTCGGTCACGATCGGTGACCGATGCTAGCGCCAGACACACGAAAGCGGGCGACGGCGCTCGCCATCGCCCGCTCCGACGTGCTGGGTCAGCGAGCGAGGGCGCCGCCCGCCGGCGCGTCCTTGCGCTCGGTCGCCGGCTCCTTCTCGTCGTGGTGGCCGCCGACTTCATCCCAGATCCGGACGTTCTTGGTCTCCCGGATCCAGAGGCCGCCGATGACGAGCGACATCAGCGCCACGGCGATCGGGTACCACAGGCCGACGAACGCGGCACCTCCCGGCGTGACGGAGGCCAATCCCGCGAACATCCCGCCGGCGGTGGCCGATGCGACCATGGCCGTGGCGATGAACGGCAGCCAGCCGCCGAACTCACCGTTCCCGAGGTGGTACGGCAGCGACAGCGACGTGTACCGCACCTTGGTCGGGAAGAACTCGACCAGGAAGGCGGCGATCGGCCCGTACACCATCGTGACGAGCACGATCATGATGAAGACCATGGCCGTCAGGCCGAAGAGGTTCGGGTCCTGGGCGACCATCGTTGCCGGCGTCGCCGGATCGGTCTCGGCGATCGGGTTCGCGAACCCCTGCATCGCGTTGAAGATGGGGAAGTAGGCGATCGCGGCCAGCAGGCAACCGCCGAGGATGATCGGCTTGCGGCCGATCCGGTCGGAGAGCCAACCGAAGAAGATGAAGAACGGCGTGGCCAGCGCGATCGCGATCAGCATGACCGTATAGGCGTCAACGAAGCCCACGCCGAGCGGGCCGGACATGAACGAGAGCGCGTAGAACTGGCCCGTGTACCACACCACCGCCTGGCCGGCGGTCATGCCGAACAGGGCGAGGAGGATGAGGCCCCAGTTGCGGCGATTCCCGAGGCTGTCCTTGAGTGGGGACTCGGATGTCTTGCCCTGCTCCTTGGCGCGCGTGAAGAGCGGCGTCTCCTGGAGTCGCAGGCGAATGTAGAGCGCGCCGACAACGAGAACCGCGGAGAGCAGGAACGGGATGCGCCAGCCCCACGCGGCGAAGGTCTCGTCACCGAGAACGAGGCGGAAGAAGAGGATCACCGCGAGGGCAAGGAAGAGCCCAACCGTGGCGGTCGTCTGGATCCACGAGGTGTACTGGCCGCGCTTGCGATCCGGCGCGTGCTCCGCGACATAGATCGCGGCCCCGCCGTACTCGCCGCCGAGCGCCAGGCCCTGGAGCATGCGGAGGGTGACGAGGATGATCGGCGCGAGGATGCCGATCTGCGCGTAGCCCGGAAGCAGGCCGACGAGCACCGTGGCGCCGCCCATGATCGCGACGGTGAGCAGGAACGCCACCTTTCGGCCGGTCTTGTCGCCGATACGGCCGAACACGATCGCGCCGAAGGGCCGCACGGCGAACCCGGCGCCGAAGGTGGCGAGCGCGCTGAGCACCTGGGCCGTCGGATCACCGGGGAAGAAGATAGGCGCCAGGAACGTCGCGAGCACGGCGTAGAGGTAGAAGTCGTACCACTCGATGACCGTGCCGATCGCGGATGCGCCGATCACGAAGGGGATCTTGTAGTCGTACGTCCGGCTCTGGGCCTCGAACGACTGCGAGGTGGTCGCCATCGGGAACAATCCTCCTTCCAAGCTCGGGCCGCTTCCGCACCCTGCAAGACGGCTGCCGGAGGGAGGGCAGGGCTAGAATCGAGCGCATGACCACCGAAGAGCGAGCCGCCGGCACCGATGCGATCGAGAACCTCCTGCGCGAGGATCGGACCTTTCCGCCGCCCAAGGGGTTCGTGGAGAACGCCCTCCTGAACGACCCCGGCGTGCTCGAGCGGACCGCGGGCGAAGAGGGGTTCCGCGCCTTCTGGACCGAGGAGGGGAACCGGCTCGACTGGATCGAGCCGTGGACGGACCTCTACACCTGGGAGCCGCCGTACACGAAGTGGTTCATCGGCGGCAAGCTCAACGTCAGCGCCAACTGCCTCGACCGCCACGTCGCCGCGGGCCTCGGCGACCGGGTCGCCTACCACTGGGAGGGCGAGCCCGGCGACACGCGCACGATCACCTACGCCGAGCTGCTCGACGAGGTGTGCCGCTTCACGAACGCCCTCCGCGGCCTCGGCGTCAAGAAGGGCGACCGGGTGGCGATCTACATGCCGATGATCCCCGAGCTGCCCGTCGCCATGCTCGCGTGCGCCCGGATCGGGGCGCCTCACTCGGTCGTCTTTGGCGGCTTCAGCGCCGATGCCCTCGCCGGGCGCATCGAGGACGCCAGCTGCAGCGTGGTCATCACCGCCGACGGCGGCTACCGCAAGGGCGCGACCGTGCCGCTCAAGGAGAACGCCGACGAGGCGATCGGCCGGACCTCGTCAGTGCGCCATTGCGTCGTCGTGCGCCGCACCGGCGACGAGGTCGCCTGGGACGAGTCGCGGGACCGCTGGTACCACGACCTGGTCGACGGGCAGCCGACGACGGCCGATCCGGAGCCCATGGACGCCGAGGACCTGCTGTACCTGCTCTACACCTCCGGCACGACCGCCAAGCCGAAGGGGATCATGCACACCACCGGCGGCTACCTCGCCGGGGTGGCCACCACGCATCGGTACATCTTCGACCTCAGGCCGGAGTCAGACGTCTACTGGTGCATGGCCGACATCGGCTGGGTGACCGGGCACTCGTACATCGTGTACGGGCCGCTGGCGAACGCCGCGACCGGGATCATTTACGAGGGAGCGATCGACTTCCCCGACAAGGATCGCTGGGCCCAGGTCGCGGCGAAGTACAAGGCCACCATCCTGTACACCGCCCCGACCGCCATCCGCGCCCTCATGAAGTACGGCGCCGAGGAGTTCGAACGCGACGACCTCACGTCCCTGCGCCTGCTCGGGAGCGTCGGCGAGCCGATCAATCCCGAGGCGTGGGCCTGGTACTGGAAATACATTGGCGGCGAGCGGTGCCCGGTCGTCGACACGTGGTGGCAGACCGAGACCGGCATGATCATGATCGCTCCGCTGCCGGGGATCACGACGCTCAAGCCGGGCAGCGCCACCTTCCCGTTCCCGGGGGTCGTGGCCGACGTCGTCGACGAGTCTGGTGCCTCGGTGCCGTTCGGAAGAGGCGGCTACCTCGTATTGGAGCGCCCGTGGCCGGCGATGCTGCGCGGGATCTACGGGGACCCGGAGCGCTACGAGGAGACCTACTGGTCGCGCTATCCCGGCCGCTACTTCCCCGGTGACGGCTGCAAGCGGGACGACGAGGGCTACTACTGGCTGCTCGGTCGCGTCGACGACGTCATGAACGTGTCCGGGCACCGCATCAGCACCGCCGAAGTCGAGTCGGCGCTCGTCTCCCACCCCGCGGTCGCCGAGGCGGCCGTCGTCGGGCGCACCGATCCGCTGACCGGGCAGGCGATCTTCAGCTACGTCATTCTGCGGTCCGGCCACGAGCCGTCGGATCAGCTCGCCGGCGAGCTGCGAGAGCACGTCGCGGAGATGATCGGCAAGTTCGCGCGTCCGAAGCAGATCCTGTTCACCCCGGACCTGCCGAAGACGCGATCCGGCAAGATCATGCGCCGCCTGCTGCGCGACATCGCCGAGCAACGCGACCTGGGCGACGTGACCACCCTGGCCGATGCGGGCGTGGTGAACACGATCCGCGACCAGTCGGGAAGCGGCGAGGACTGATCGAGCGACGGCGCCCGGCGACGCCACGCCGGTAGTACTCATGGGGTCGTGAGCCGCCAACGGTCACATTGTGGCGGCCTCCTACTCTGTAGGCATGGCTCCCGTCCGCGCCATCGTGGGCACTGGACGGCGGGGGACCCGTGCGGTACGCGTGGCCCTCGCTGGACTTCTGGTGCTGTCGGCGGCCCTGGTCGCGGTCGCTCCGACCCTGGTAACCGCCGCCCCCGGCGAGTCGCAGGTCCCGATCGCCAACCCCGACATGCAGCAGGCATGCGGGATGGACGCGCTCGTCGTGCTCGACGAGTCGGGCTCGGTGGGGAACTACGCCCCGAACGTCCGGGCCGCGTTCCGCGCGTTCTACAACGCGCTGAACAACACCGGATCGCGCATCGGCGTCGTCGAGTTCTCGTCGACGGCGAACCTCCCCTTGCCGGGAGCGGCGCGCCAGACCTATACGTCCGTAACCCCCAACTCGATCAGCACGATCTTCAATCCGTACATCACGACCAACTACAACCCGGGTGGGAGCACGAACTGGGAGGACGCCCTCCGCGTCGGTCGCTACTTCCTGCCCCGTCCGAGCGCGACGCGACCGCACATCACCGTGTTCATCACCGACGGTGACCCGAACGCGACCGTCGAGAATCCGCCGCCCAATGGCGACGTCACGTACCTGCCGGGGAGTGCCAGCGCCACGCTGAACGAGTACGAGCGCAAGGTGCCCCTTACCGAGGATGATGAGACCGACGACGCCGGGAGCACGACGGCCAAGAATCGCGCCGTTTCCAATGCGAACGGGCTCAAGGCGATGGGCTCGCACGTCCTGGCGATCGCAGTCGGCAGCGGGCTCACCAGCGACGAGTCGCTTGACCGTCTCATCGACGTCTCCGGCCCGCAGGTGCTCACGAGTGGCCAGGCCTTCACGCCACAGACCGATGTGTACCGTGTCCCGAACTTCGCGGAGCTCGAGCAGGGCCTGCGGGAGCTGGCCTTCGCGCTCTGCGCGCCCGTCGTCAACGTGCAGAAGTTCATCGACCTGACCCCGGACCCCGATCTCCCCGGTCAGGCGCCCGACCTCATCCCGGGCGCCGGCTGGGAGATGACCGGCGTGGTCAGCCCGACTCCGGTCAGCTGGGCACAGCCGGCTGGCACGCCGCCCAACCAGAACACAGCAGTGGGGCTGACTGGCGGGGATGGATCCGTCGCCTTCGATTGGCGGCCGTCATCGTCGGGCCTCCAGACCATCACGGTCACCGAGGAAGATCCCGCCGGCGTCCCGCCTCCTCCCGGGTTCGAGAACGATCCGGCCGACACCTCGTGTACGTTCAGAACGGCCACCCAACCGGCCGATCGGCCCCTGCCGATCACCGCCGTCGTGGGCGGCTTCACCGCCAACGTCTCGACCGGGGCCATCGTCACCTGCCAGATGATCAACCGTGCGCCGCCCGCGCCCTCCATCGACATCGAGAAGTCGACGAACGGTGATGACGCGGACGACCCGACCGGGCCATTCGTGCCGATTGTCGACGGGGACGAGGTGACCTGGACCTACGCCATCACCAACACGGGCAACGTCACCCTCTCCGGGGTCGCGATCACCGACACCGTCGGCGCCGGCACCCCGACCCCCGTCACCGGATGCGCCACCGAGCTCGCGCCGGGCGAGAGCGACACCTGCGAGGTGGTTGGCGACGCCATCCAGGGCCAATACGAAAACACGGGAGCGGTGTCCGGCACCGATCCCTTCGGCACCGTGGTCACGGACAGCGACTTGTCGCATTACGTCGGCGTGGTGGCCGGCATCGACATCGAGAAGGCCACGAACGGCGTGGACGCTGACCTCGCTCCCGGACCGCTCATTGCGGTCGGCGGCACGGTGAACTGGACGTACGTCGTCACGAACACCGGCGACACGACGATCAACGACATCGTCGTCACGGACAGCCAGGGGGTCGCGGTCACGTGCCCGAGTGACACCCTGCCGCCGGCACCCGGGGCGAACTCGATGCCCTGCACGGCACCGGCCGCGACCGCCACCGCTGGCCAGTACGAGAACATTGGCTCGGTGACCGGGGAGGACACCGAGGGGACAGTAGTCCAGGACTCCGATGCGTCGCACTACTTCGGCGAGGCGCCGGACGTCACGATCGAGAAGCTCACCGGCACCGACCCGGCCGACGATCCGACTGGACCCCTGTTCTCCGTCGGTGAGGTCGTGACGTGGATCTATCGCATCGAGAACACGGGCAACGTCCCACTCATCGCGTGGGAGGTGACAGACGACCAGGCCCTGGATGCCGGACCCGGGTGCCCGCGCCTCGGAATTCTGGGGGTCGGCCGGGTGGTCTTCTGCCATGGAAGCGCGCTGGCGGTCGCCGGCCAGCACGAGAACATCGGCACCGTGACGGCCACGAGCCCGGCCGGCACGGTCGTGACCGACAGCAATCCGGCGAACTACTTCGGGGTCGAGGGCAACATCGACATCGAGAAGTTCACGAACGGCGAGGACGCCGACCAGGCACCCGGGCCGTACGTGTTGGTCGGGTCGACGGTGAACTGGACCTACGTCGTGACGAACACCGGTAACTCCGTCCTCTCCGGCATCGAGGTGATCGATCATGGCGGCGTGGTCGTGAGCTGTCCGAGTGACACGCTGCCACCGACCGCGGGCTCGAACTCCATGACATGCACGGGATCCGCCCTCGCGGTGGCGGACCAGTACACCAACCTCGCGTCCGTTGAGGGAACCGACCCGATCGGTGTCGTGGTCCGCGACGAGGATCCGTCGCACTACTTTGGCGGCGTGCCGGAGATCGATCTCCAGAAGTTCACCAATGGCTCCGATTCCGACGAGCCGACAGGCCTCTTCATCCCAGTGGACGACGACGTGACGTGGAATTACATCGTCACGAACACGGGGACCGCGGCGCTCACCGGCCTCGTGGTGACCGATGACCAGGGAGTCGAAGTGACCTGTCCTGCGACGACCATTCCCGCGGGTGAATCGGTCACCTGCACCGCGTCCGGGACCGCCCAGCTCGGGCAGTATTCGAACCTCGGCACCGCGTCGGCAACGAGCCAGGTCGGCGACGTCTCGGATGACGACCCCTCGCATTACTTCGGGTTCATCTCGGAGATCCACGTCGAGAAGTACGTGAATGGCGAGGACGCCGATGAGGCGCCCGGGATCGAGCTCGAGGCGAATGACGCGATCACCTGGATCTACGAGGTCACCAACCCCGGCAACATCCTCATCCGCGATGTGGTCCTGGTTGACGATCAGGGCCTGGTCCCTGTCCTGGTCACCGACGACGGCGACCTCGATGCCGACCTCGACCCCGGGGAGACGTGGACGTATGAGGCGTCGTCAACCGCTGTCGCCGGCCTGCACACGAACATCGCCACGGTCACTGGTCTGGACCTGCTCGAAGAGCCCGTGAGCGACGAGGATCCGGCCAACTACACGGCCGCCGGTCCCCTGCCGGCGACCATCGGCGACCTGGTGTGGGAGGACCCCAACAGCAACCAGGTGCAGGACGCGGGTGAGCCCGGGATCGCCGGTGCTCGGATCTCCATTACCAACGACGCGACGGGCGAGGAGCAGATCGCGACGAGCGACGCCGATGGGCACTACCGGGTCCAGGGTCCTCCCGGCGACTACACCGTCGTGCTCGACATGGATTCGATCGGGAGCACGCTGACCACACCTGGCAGCTACGAGGTGACCGTGGCCGAGGGCGACATCTTCCTCGACGCCGACTTCGGGGTCATCGAGGACGACGAAGAGCTCCCGAACACAGCACACGCTCCACCGTTGCCCCTCTCAACCGGCGGCCTCCTGTTCCTGATGGGCGTCGGCCTCGTGCTGGGCGCTGTGAATCGCCTCGCGTTCGCGCACCGGCGAGCGCGCCGGCCCCAGCTCCCGCCGGGCGCGCCCTAGAGATGAGGAACTCCCCGCATCGTGCGGGGAGTCCCTGGAGCGCGGGCGAGGGAGGGCTACTCGCCTGTGACGGTGATGATGACCGCCGTTCCCTCTCCATCGGAGTTCGGGGCGACCGCGACCGAGCCACCGAAGCTGGCACCCTCGCTCTCAGCGAAGACCCAGCTGGTGCCGCCTCCTGCGGTCGATGTGCTGAAGATCTCCATCCCGGTCTCGGGGATGGCCGACTCGTAGTGGCTCACGAGGCTCTCGATCGAGTCGGTCGACGTATACGTGCCGAAGACCGCACCGCTCGCCGTGGTCTTCGACGTTTCGGTCGAGTTCGGCGGGATGAGTGCGTTGTAGACGTCCTCGACGTTTCCGGCGCTCCCCACCGTCCACCGTCATCGCCGTCGTCCTGGCTGGCTGCCGCCTGGCTGGCGGCGGGTGGGTTGCTCGATCCGCCCCGTCTCCGTTGTCACCATCGTCGGGCTGGCTCGCCGCGGGCGAGCTGCACGCGGCAACGACGATCAGAAAGAGCGCAGCGACGAGGGCTCGGGTCCATCGCATTGGTAGATTCCTCCGTGCGAGCAACGGTCTCGCGCGCATACGGCGGACCTCGATGCTCTGGCTTGGCGTGGCCGTAGGGTACTTCACCCGATCGGCTCACCTCGGCGTGCCCCGTCTCGGGCGGGTACCATCATCCCGTCAGCCGACCCGCTCGGAGGCCCCATGTCGAAGTTCACCGATGCGCTCAACGAGCAGCTCGCCAACGAGTTCGCCGCGAGCCAGCAGTACATCGCGATAGCCACGTTCTACGACGGCGAGACGCTCCCGCAGCTGGCCGCGCACTTCTACCGCCAGGCGGTGGAGGAGCGCAACCACGCGATGATCATCGTGCAGTACCTCCTCGACGCGCAGAAGACGGTGACGATCCCGCCGGTGTCCGCGCCGGTCGTGACGTTCGCGGATCATCTCGAGCCGGTCCGGATGGCCCTCAAGCAGGAGCAGGACGTCACCGAGCAGATCGAGCACCTCGCCCAATTGGCGCGGGCGGAGGGCGACCTCGTCGGCGAGCAGTTCCTGGCGTGGTTCCTCAAGGAGCAGCTCGAGGAGATGAGCTCGATGGCCGACCTGCTGGTGACGGTCGAGCGCGCACTGGCATCGAGCATCCTCCTCGCCGAGGATTACCTGGCTCGAACGCAGATAGGTGACTCAGGCGTGGACAAGGCCGCGCCGCCCGCCGCCGGTGGGGCACTCTAGCGTATGGCGCAGCACCCCACGGCCCTGGCCGAGCCGACCGAGGCGGCGGCCGAGTACCTGATGACGATCCGCTACATGCACGGCGAGGGTCAGCCGGTGATCGCCGCCCGGCTGGCCGAGCGGCTGCGGGTCAGCGCGGCGACCGTCAGCGAGATGGTCACGCGTCTCGTGCGCGAGTCGCTCCTGAGCGTCGACCCGGAGACCCGCCAGCTCAACCTGACGCCCGCGGGGCGCGAGGCCGCCGAGCGAACCTTCCGGCGCCACGCGCTGTCGGAGTGGCTCCTGACCGAGGTCGTCGGGCTCGGCTGGGCGGAGGCCGACGAGGAGGCGCACCATCTCCAGCACGCGCTCAGCGACCGCGTGACCGACCGGATCGACGACCTCCTGGGAAGGCCGCCGACCTGCCCGCATGGCAACCCGATCCCTCGAGATGGCCGCACGCCGGAGCGCCCTGCCGGACGACCGCTGTCCGAGGCCGAGACCGGGCACGATGTCACCATCCTGCGCGTGACCGAGGAGGCGGAGGAGGACGCACGCCTTCTGACCTTCCTCCAGGAGAACGGGGTACGGCCCGGCAACATCTTCGAGGTCGTCGAGGTGGCCGAGCACATCGGGACGATGACGCTCCGACGGGTCTCGGCCAACGGCGCCGATGGGCACCTCGTGACCCTCGGACTGGCCGCTGCCGCCAAGCTCCGCATGCTCGACGGGCGTGCAGACGAAGGTCTCTTCCACCGCGTCCCCGAGCGCGCCCGGCTCGCGGCAACCCGCTGAAATCGGTCTGCTAGGATCCGCCTGCATGGTTCGAGATCGCAACCGCCGGGCCGTCATCGCCGGCGTGGCCACCGTCCTGTGGCTCGTCTACATGATGGTCGGCCTGCCGATCATCAACGCGACGATGCCCACCATCGAGGGGCAGGGGCCCGAGGGAACCGCGGCCTTCATCGGCCTCGTCACGGGCGTCTTCACGGTCGGAATCATCATGTGGGCCGCCTCCGACTGAGCGGTCGGGGTAGCCTTCGCCGAATGCCGGCCAAGGCCAAGCGCGCGATCGTTCGCTATCATCCCGGCGTGAGCCGTGAACCCAGCAGGGGCCGCGCGTGAGCGGACCGTGGGATCGGCCGTCATCTCAGGACCCCGACGACCGCGATCGACCCGACCAGGACCGCGAGTCGCCTCCCAGTAACGCCCAACCAGCGGAGCCGTGGTCGCCTGCCGATCCGTGGCAGGAGTCGAGGCGCGAGCCTGGCTGGGATGACTGGCCACCTGCCGCCCCGCCCCCCGACGAACCGTACGTCGAGCCCGGCCCGTCCCAGGATCTCTGGGCGGAGTCGTGGGACGACGAGGCCGCCGCTGCGCCGGCCGATGCCCCGGCGTGGGAGCCTGTGGCGCCGTCGGCACCTGAGCCCACGCCGGAGCCGCCGAGCGTTGCGCCGGAGCCGCCGAGCGTTGCGCCGGCGCCATACGAGCCGGCGGTCGACGAGCCCGAGCCGTACGAGTCCGAGGCGTACGAGCCCGAGGCGACCGAGCCTGAACCGCCCACCTCGGAGCCCGAGCCCACCGAGGCGCGAGGCGAGGAGGCACCCGGAGGGCTTGCCGACGCGCCACCGCCCGCCGCGTTCGGCACCTGGAGCAGGCCCGGCTCGGAGGCGCCGGTCGAAGTCCCCGCACCCGTGCTTCCCGATTGGCTCGCCGAGCCCCTGCCCGAGCCAGCGCCGTCGGTCGAGCCGGAGCCCGAACCTGAGCCGCCTTCCGATGATGCCGCTGCCGCGGCCGCTGCCCTGCCGCCGCCGGTGCCGCTGCGGAGCCAGAGACACCCACCGCCGGAGAGCAGGAGCCCGCCAGCTGGCTCGATGTCGGTCCCATTGCCGCCGTGCCCCCGTTCCTCGACGTCGATGCCGAGGCCGAGCGTGAGGCCGAGGACGCCGTGGAGGCAGAGTCCTTCGCGGCGGTGCCTCCGTTCCTGGTCGCCGATCAGGACGCGCGCGCTGCCGGGGCCGATGCGGACCCCGGCGAAGTCGAGGAGCCTGAGGCAGACGAGGCATTCGAGGAGGACGAGGCGACCGACCTGCCCGAGGCCGCCGATGTGCCCGATGCGCGCGTCGTCGATGTGCCGGAGGTGGCGATTGCCGCAGCCGCACTGCACGAGGCCGCCCCCGAGGTTGCTCCTGAAGCAAGCCCGGAGGTCACTCCCTACGTCACCCCCACTCCGGAGGCGGCACCCGACACCGTCCCGCCCGACGAAGAGCTCTGGCCTCAGCCCGACTGGCCCGAGAGCGACACCTCGACCCGGGTGCTGCCGACCGACTGGACCCCGCCACCGCCACCGCCGCCCGCATCGGAGACCGAGGCCGCCGCCGAGCTCGAGCCGGTGGCGGGCGACCTTCGCACCTCCCTCGGCGAGCGGGTGGAGCCCGACGTCGAGCCGGAGGTGGACACCACCACGGCCGAGCAGGCGGTGCCATGGCTCATCGGCCTGATCCTGCTGCTGGCGGGCATGGTGATCGTGCTGCTGGCCCTCATCTTCGCCGGCGACCAGTCACTGGCTGGACCGAGCCCGTCGCCGGCATCCAGCGCCGCCGGCGCCGTGTCCACGGCCACGGCACGCCCCACGGCGTCGGCCGCCGGGAGCGCGGGCGCCAGCGCGACCGCCGCGCCAACGCCCACGCCGCCATCGGTGCCGGCCTATGGCCCGCTCGAGATGATCTACCAGGGCCGGGCGGCCGCCCTCGCCCCCATCTACCTCCTTCTCCACGACTTCACCACCGAGGACGAGGCGTCGGTGCTCGCCCAGGACCCGACCATCGACGTGCGCCGCTTCACGTGGGCGCCTGACGGCACGGTGGGTGCCGGCCTGCTCGCCGACATCCTCGTCTCCATCGAGGTCGGCGAGTCCAAGCGCAACCTCGGCGAGGGGCTCATGACCATCACCTTCGGTCCCGATGCGTCCACCGTGTATGCCGTGCGCGTCACCGCCGACGGCGGCAACGACATCGCCACCGTGCTGGCGGTCGACTTCGAATCGGGCGACTCGACCGAGGTGACGAGCGTGACCTATGCGCGCCCGACCATCGGCGCGGAGGCCGCCCTGCCGGAGGCCCAGTTCAGCGATGACGGCGGCACGGTCCGGCTCCACTGGATGAGCGACGGATCGCTTCGGCTCTGGGTGCTTGGCGCGAGCACCTGGGAGATCGATCCGGAGAGCGGCGACACCACGGATCTCGATGGGAACGAGCTGCCGGTACTCGTCGACGGCGGGGGGACGCATCGGATCTCCGTCACCGCCAACGAGGATGGCTCCGCCACCGTCCTCAAGTATCTCGACGAGAGTGACGACGAGATTTCGCGCACCACGGCACCCGGCCTGGTGAGCCACCTGCGATGGTCGCCGGGCAACGACAGGGTCGTCTTCACCGTTGGCCGGTCGGCCTCGGGCGGCGGCGTCCTCCAGGACCTGTTCCTGTGGGACCTCGATACGGTCGCCGAACCGATGCAGATCACGAACACCGGCGCGGCATTCGGCCCCGAGTGGCGCGGCGCTGCCCCGCGCTGGGAGGCCGGCTGATCATGCCCGACTTCGTGAGCCCGATCGGCGTGGAGCTCGACGAGACCGCGCGCCGAATGCGGATCCGCTGGGACGACGGGCACCTGGGAGAGTGGTCGTGGCCGGCACTGCGACGTGAATGTCCCTGCGCGCTCTGCTCGGGCGAGGGAAGCCTTCCCGGCGTGGTGACGCTCGAGACCGTGTTCGACGAGCGCCAGACCACGATGAACGAGGTGCGCTGGATCGGTCGCTATGCCCTGGCGCCGATCTGGGCCGACGGCCACGACACCGGGCTCTTCACCTACGGACGGCTCCGCGAGCTGTGCGAGTGCGCGGAGCATGCCGCCGACTGAGTCGTCGCGCCGCCTGGCCGACGGCTTCACGCTGGCACTGGGTGGCGGTGGCGCCCGCGGCTACGCGCACATCGGCGTGGCGCGCGCTCTGGCCGAGGCAGGGCTGCATCCGACCCGGATCGTCGGCACCAGCATGGGCGCCGTCGTCGGAGCCGCTCTCGCCGCGGGACGAACCCCGGCTGAGATCCTCGAAGGCGCTCGGCGTCTGCCGGTGTACCGCCTCGTCGGCAAGCGTGCCCGGCTGGCGCTCTTCGACCCCCGCCCCGTGCTGGCTCGCCTCAGCGCCGAGCTCGGCGACCCGCGCATCGAGGAGCTGCCGACGCCGCTCGGCATCACGGTCTTCGACCTCGTCAGCGGCCGGCCGCGTCTCATCACCACCGGACGCCTGGCCGACGCGCTCGAGGTGAGCATCGCCGTGCCGCTCTTCTTTCCCCCGCGCCGCCATGCCGGCGGCGTCTGGTCCGACGCAGGACCGTGGGAGGGAATCCCGGTCACCCTGGCTCGCGCGTGGGCGCCGGACCTGCCCGTCATCGGCGTGCACGTCGACTCGCCGAAGCCGGCGTTTCTCGCCAGCCCCGTCGGGGCTCGGATGCTGCGCGCTGTCTCCGGCAGGCTCGGCACCGGATCCGTCGGCGATCGGCTGACCGCCCGGCGCTACCTCGGACTGCTCACCGCGCGCTGGGCCGACCCGGTCGTCAACCAGCCTCCCGACCTGCTCATCGCACCGAGGCTCGGACGGCTCAACGCCCTGCAATTCGGTCAGGTCGACCGAGCCGTCGCGATCGGCGAGCGCGACACGCGGCTCGCGCTCGCTACCATCGGTGCCAACGAAGCCACGATGCGGAGCTGATTCATGGCGGAGACTCACGGTGTCCTGTTCGTGCACGCCCACCCCGACGACGAGTCGATGGGAACCGGCGGCACGATCGCGCGCCTCGTGGCCGAAGGGGTGCGCGTCGACCTGGTGACCTGCACCGACGGTGCGGAAGGTGAGATCCACGACCCGACCCTCGATCCCGACGAGGCCCGGCCGCGACTCGCCCAGATCCGCGCCGACGAGCTCGCCTGCTCGATCGAGGCGCTCGGCGGCGGCGCGGTGCACCACCACCTGCTCGGGTACCGGGACTCCGGCATGATGGGCACCGATGCGAACGGCCACCCCGAGTCGTTCTGGCAGACCGACATCGACGAGGCCAGGCGCCGCCTGATCGAGATCGTGCGAGACGCACGCCCGTCCGCGATCGTGACCTATGACGAGAACGGCAACTACGGCCACCCCGACCACATCAACGCGGCGCGCATCGGCCGCGAGGCATTTCTCGCGTCGGCCGGGCAGGACTGGGAGGTTTCCCGCTTCTACGAGATCGCCTTCGCGCGCGAGCGCTGGTTCGAGCTCATGACGGCCATGAAAGAGCGGGGCATCGATCTTCCCTGGGACCTCGACGAGGCGGTCGACCCGACGCCGGCAGACGAGCTGAACCCCTCCAACGCGGCAGCCGTCGCGCAGGTCGGCGACGCGATCGAGTCGGAGGAGGGCGATTCGATCGAGTTCGGCCGGAGCGAGGATGAGATCACGACCCGGGTGGACGTCTCGGGCCATCTCACCGCCAAGCGGGGCTCCATGGACTGCCACAAGACGCAGCGGCAGGACCTCGGCTGGCTGCTCGATCTGCCCGACGACCTTGCCGATGGCGCGATCTCGACCGAGTATTTCGTGCTGCGCTGGCTCGACGGAGCCGACGTTCCGTCCACGTTCCGCGAAAGCTGGGTGATGCCCTGATGGCCAAGACCATCGACCTGACCGACGAGCTCATGGCCTACGTCCACGCCCGCGTTCGCGAGCACCCGGTCCTCGCCGCCCTGCGCGAGCGGACCGCGCCGCTGCCCCAGGCCGGGATGCAGATCAGCCCCGAGCAGGGAGCGTTCATGGCGCTGCTGGTGCGGCTCATGGATGCGCGGCGCATCCTGGAGGTCGGGACCTTCACCGGCTATTCGTCGACGGCCATGGCGTTGGCACTGCCGGACGACGGCAGGATCACCTGCTGCGACGTCAGCCGGGAGTGGACCGACATCGCTCGCCAGGCGTGGGCCGATGCCGGCGTCGCCGACCGCGTGGACCTGCGCCTGGCCCCGGCCGCCGAGACGCTGGCGACGCTCGAGACCGCGTCGTACGACCTGGCGTTCATCGACGCCGACAAGCCCGGCTACGACACGTACTACACCGAGTGCAGGCGGCTGATCCGCCCCGGCGGGCTGATCCTGGTCGACAACACGCTGTGGAGCGGGGAAGTGGCCGACCCATCCGCCAACAGCGACAACGTGCGCGTCATTCGCGCCATCAACGACCGGATCGCGGCCGACGCCGGGGTCGAGACGGTGATCCTGCCCATCGCCGACGGGCTCACGCTGGCACGCGTCCTGGAGTCTCAGCCGGGACGTTGACGTACGTGATCTAATGGTCTGCAGATGCCGACCAAACGGAGATCGCAGACCAAACGCGTCGCCGCCACGCCGTCGGACGACGGCGCGCTGACCGTCTCGCGTCCGGAGCAGCTCCAGGCGCTGGGCGACGCCACGCG
The DNA here is from genome assembly GCA_963828485.1 of uncultured Chloroflexia bacterium. GTDB lineage: Bacteria > Chloroflexota > Limnocylindria > QHBO01 > QHBO01 > JACDBZ01. The sequence continues at coordinate 223,529 of CAWHEV010000006.1, read as the reverse complement.
CTGGCGCATCCTCGGGTACCTGCTCGAAGGGCCGGCCAGCGTCCAGGAGCTCGCCCGGGCGCTGGGTCGGGCAAAGGGCACGATCGGCCATCACGTCAGAGTGCTCGAGCGGTCCGGTCTCATCCGCGTCGCCGAGACGCGGCGCGTCCGCGGCGTCGTCGAGAAGCGATATGTGCGGGTGGCCCGCCACTTCGTCCTTCCCGCGCAGACGGGCGAGCTGCCGCCAGGCGTCGACCCGCTCATCCTGGCCCACCTTCCGCTGCGCACGGCGCTTGCCGAGGCGAGTGCGGACAATCGCACCGACTCTCCAACGATGTCGGTCGTGGTGCGCGCCCGCATGCCGGCCGCGCGCGCGAACCGCTTCGGTCGGATGCTCGAGGCCCTCGCCGCCGAGTTTTCGGATGGCGCTCCCGGCGAGGGGGAGACGTTCGGGCTCGTCGCTGGCGTCTACGTTCCGGACTGGGCCTCATCGGCCGAGGAGTCCTGACCGATGTCGATGCAGACCAACGAGCCGCCGGCCGAGCCGCCTCCGTCCGAGACTGACGCCACCAGCGCGGTGATCCATCGGCCGAGCCTGTGGCGCCAGGGCAACTTCATGAAGCTCTGGACCGGCCAGACGATCAGCCAGTTCGGCGACGAGATCACGCTCCTGGCGCTGCCATTCGTCGCCATCCTCACGCTGGGAGCCGGCGCCATCGAGATGGGCATCCTGGGCGTCGTCCGCTTCCTGCCGTGGATCATCTTCACGCTGCCGGCCGGGGTCTGGGTCGATCGAATGCGCCGCCGGCCGATCCTCATCGGCGCCGACATCGCTCGCGCCGCGCTGCTGGCGTCGATCCCGATCGCCTTCCTCGGCGGCTGGCTGACGATGCTGCAGGTCTACATCGTCTCGTTCCTGGCCGGCACGCTCGAGGTCTTCTTCGACGTCGCCTACCAGTCGTATCTGCCGAGCATCGTGGAGCGCGACGAGCTGGTCGAGGGAAACTCGAAGCTCGAGCTGTCGCGCGCCGGCTCGTCGGTCATCGGGCCGACCGTGGCCGGCTTCCTGGTCGAGATCTTCCGCGCGCCGTTCGCGATCGCCTTCGACGCGGTCAGCTACCTGGGCGCAGCGCTGTTCATCGGCCTCATCGGCAAGCGCGAGGAGGCCCCCGCCCCGCATGATCCGGCGGAGGGCAAGCGGCCGAGCATGTGGCAGGAGGCTGTGGCCGGGCTGTCCTATGTGCGCGACAGCCCGTACCTGCGCAACATCGCGGCCTGCACCGGCACCTTCAACCTGTTCGCGAACATCGGCGGGGTGGTGATGCTGCTCTACATCGTCGAGGTGCTCGGGCTGGACGCCGTCACGATCGGCATCATCTTCGCCATCGGCAATCTCGGCGTTCTGCTCGGCGCGCTCACGGGTGGACGGCTGGCCAATGCATTCGGTATCGGGCCGGTCATCGTCGGCAGCGCGATGCTGGGCGGCGTGTCGTTCGCCTTCGTGCCACTGGCGCCGCCCGAAGACCCGTTCTGGTTCCTGGTCGTGGGCGGCATCATCGGCGGCTTCAGCACGGTCGTGTACAACGTCAACCAGGTGGGGCTGCGCCAGGCCATCACCCCTGACCGGATGCTCGGCCGCATGAACGCCACCATGCGCCTCATCGTGTGGGGCACGATCCCGGTCGGGGCCCTTCTCGGAGGCATCATCGGCAATGCCATCGGCTTCCACGCGGCGCTGTGGGTCTCGGCCGTCGGTGCCTTCCTCGCGTTCCTGCCCGTATTCTTCTCCCCCGTGAGGAGCCTGCGCGAAATCCCGGCCCAGGCAGAGTGACGCTCGACGCGCCGATGCGCTGCTCGGCGCTGTCCGAGGAGCTTGACGAGCCGATGATCGGCAGCGTCGACGAGCGTCGCCGCTGGCTGCTGGTGGAGGATCGGAGCCACTGGGGCGAGAAGGCCGTGCGCGACGTGCTGGGCGCCGGCTTCGAGAGCGGGGCCAAGGCCCGCGGCATACGGCCGCTGCTCATCCGGCACCGCGAGGGACCACCCGCTGCCGATGCCGTCCGGCGTGCCTTCCTGGTCGACACCGTGACCCGCGAGATGGCGGTTCGCAACGTCACCGACCTCACCGAGCTGGTCCTCGAGGACCTGGCCGATGCGCCGGTCGATGCCTTCGGCGAGACGCATGCGAGGCCCTTGTTCCTCGTCTGCACCAACGGACGGCGCGATGCCTGCTGCGCACTGCGCGGGCGCGCCCTGCTCGGGACGCTCGTGGTCGACCATGATGCGGAGGCATGGGAGTGCACCCACCTGGGCGGCCATCGCTTTGCCGGCAACCTCGTCTGCCTGCCGGACGGCATCGTGTATGGGCGAGTGACGCCCGACGTCGGACCGCGTCTGGCAGCCGAGTTCGTCGCCGGCCGTCTCGATCCGGGGTTCCTCCGTGGCCGATCGTCGTGGCCCGCGCCCGCCCAGGTCGCCGAGCGAGAGCTTCGCCTGACACTCGACATCCACTCCCGCGATGACGTGACCCTCCGTTCGGTCGACGCATCGGACACCGCGGCATCGGTCGAGCTCGGGTCACCCGGCGGCGGAGTACATCGCTTCGAGCTGGTGGCCGAACGTCACGGTCCGCCGCGGCCGATCAGCTGCCGCGCCGACGAGCTCGAGGAACCGCTTCACTGGCGCTTGGTCGCGGGTGCTCCGGCCGGGTAGCGCGGGTCAGCGTTCGGCGTCGGTGCCGAAACCCGGCCGCTTGCGGCGCTCGTCGAGTGGCTCGAGCTCCTCGAAGAGAGTGATCTGGATCCCGGCCGGCGCGGCGAGGCGGGAGTTCAGCGAGCGCCACGGCGTCTCGACCGGCGGAGCGATGAGCTCGGCTCCGGCGTCGACGAGCCGCGTCGTCGTCGAGGCGCCGTCGGCCACCTCGAACGCGACCCGGATCTTCGGCGCCACGCCGGCGCGACCCACCTCGACCTCGTCGATCATGCGCTTCTGCGCCGGATTGGCGATCTCCAGTGTCGCCCTGCCGGCGTCGAGGATGGCCACGCGGGCCTCGCCCTCGCCCTCGAAGGCCGCCTGCTCGGTCAGCCCGAGGACGTCGCGATAGAAGCGCACCGCCTCGTCGTAGTCGTCGGCCTCGACGATGAGCCGCATCTGCAGCACGGGCGCATTCGGGGTGTTCATGGCCTCAGAATAGGCACCATGACCGAACCGGCAGAGCCGATCCGCTGCGCGCGATGTGACGTCGCGCTCGACTACGTCGGCACGCGCGACTTCCACCATGGCACCCGCTGGGGCGCGCTCGGCGACCTCGGGGAGCTGTTCGTGAACAAGCAGCACTTCGACGTGTACGTCTGCCCGCAGTGCGGCGGAGTCGAGCTGTTCGTCGACGGCATCGGGGAGGAGCTGCGGCCGCAGCATCCGGTGTGAGCCGCGAGCTCCTCGTCGAGGCGGCCGAGCGCTGGGGCACGCCGCTCTACGTCACCGATCTCGACCGTGCGGCGGCGGACGCGCGCGCCTGGGCCGATGCGCTGCCGTCGGGATCGCTCGTCGCCTACGCGGTCAAGGCCAATCCCGACCCGGCGCTCCTGAGCCGCCTGGCGCGCGACGGCTTCGGCTTCGAGGTGGTCGGACCGGTCGAGCTGGCGCTGGCGCTCCGGGCGGGCGGCTCGGCCGATCGGATCGTCGTCAACGGGGTGGGCCAGACCGATGCCGACCTGGCCGCGGCGGCCGCGACCGGCGCCCTCGTCAACGCCGAGTCGCTCGGCGCCCTGGCTGCGCTCCGCGCCATCGGGGCGCCGCGCATCGGCCTGCGCATCAACCCCGGGCTCGAGGCGGCGACGCATCCGCACCTCGCCACCGGCAGTGCCGGGTCGAAGTTCGGGATCGGGCTCGACGAGCTGCCCGCGGATCTCGGCGGCTTGGAGAGCATCGGGGCGCACATCGGCTCGGCCATCGCCGATCCGGCACCGTTCGGGCGTGCTGCAGAGCTCCTGCGCGGCATCGCCGATGCGCATGGAGTCGGGACGCTCAACCTCGGTGGCGGCTTCGAGGGCAGCCCGGCCGCGTGGGCCGCCGAGGTCCGCCCGCGACTCGGCAGCCAGCGGCTGATCGTCGAGCCGGGCCGGAGCATCGTCGCGCGCGCCGGCTGGCTGCTCTCCAGGGTCGTGCGCGTCCAGGCTCGCGGCCACCTCGTCGCCGATGCCGGCATGAGCGAGCTCATCCGTCCAATGCTGTACGGCGCCCGTCACCCGGTGACGCTCATCGCGCCCGGTGGCACGGTCGACGATGGGCGATGGACCCTCTCCGGCCCGGTGTGCGAGGCGGGTGACATCCTTGCCACCGACCTCGACCTCGGGACCGATGCGGGCGAGGGGGCGCTGCTGGCCATCGGCGAGGTCGGTGCCTACGGCGCCGCCATGGCGTCGAGCTACAACGGGCGCCTCCGCCCCGCGCAGGCGGTCATCGACGGAGGTGAGCTGCGGCTGAGCCGGCGCAGGGAGACGCTCGAGGATCTCGTCGCGCGGGACGCCTAGTCCTCGATGGGCACGAAGCCGTGGCCGCCCATGACTCGCCAGCGGAGGCCGTCATGGGTGAGCCGATAGACCGCCGGGGTCGGCATGGCCAGGTGGAAGTCCACGTCGACGCCCGGCTCGAGCACCTGGAGCAGCAGGCTGATCAGGTTGCCGTGGCTGCCCAGCACGAGCCGGCCGCCATCGGGGTGACGGGTGCGGATCAGGTCGAGCGCGCCGACGGCGCGGCGCTGCGCCTCGCGCCCTGACTCCGCGCCCGGCAGCGCGAAGTCCGGATCGGCCCACGAGTGCTCGAGCGTCTCGCGCCAGTCGTCGTGCTGCTCGAGCGAGTGGCGCCGCTCACGCAGGTCGACGAGCCGATGGATCTCGAGGCCCCGAAGCTTGGCGAGCGGCTCGAGCGTCTCGATCGCGCGGGCGTAGGGCGACGAGTACATGGCCGTCAGCTCGTAGCCCTCGAGCTCGTACGCCAGCTCCGCGGCCGCGGAGCGGCCGGCATCGGTCAGCGGTCGGTCGTCGTCGGCGTAGCCGGGAGTCCCCGGCGGCACCGATTCGGCATGGCGGATGAGCAGGACGTCGAGCGGGGCGAGCGTCGTCATGGCCATCGCTGCGAGTCTAGGTGGAGGATCAGTCCTCCAGCGCCCGATGGAGGAAGGCCGCCATCTGGCCGCGCGTCACGAGGCCGTTTGGGCAGTAGGTCGTCGGACCGCACCCGAACGTGATGCCCGCCGCGCGCAGGCGGTTGATGTTCGCCTCGTGCTTGTTGCTCTCGTCATCGGTGAAGTAGTCGCGGCTCGTGGCCGGCAGGTCGAAGGAGCGAACCAGGAAGCTCGCCATCTGGCCACGGGTCACCAGTCCGTCGGGGCAGAACGTGGTGGCCGTGCAGCCGAACGTGATCTCGGCGCGTCGCAGCCGGTTGATGGTGCCCTCGTGGAGGTTCGTCTCGTCGTCGGTGAAGTAGTCGGTCGACGTGGGCGGCAGGTCGATGGCGCGCGTCAGGAACGTGGCCATCTGGCCTCGAGTCACCCGGCCGGTGGGGCAGAAGAGCGGCGGCGAGTCCGAGCACCCGACGGTGATGCCCTCGTTGTAGATGTAGGCGATGTCCGATGCGAACTTCGCGCCGGGCGGCACGTCGTCGAAGCCACCGTCGAAGCGGGCCGTGTACGTCGCGGATGCGGTCGCCCTGATCGTCTGGGTCTTGGGACCTCCCTGCGACCACGACGTCCAGGCGTAGTCGAAGCCATCGACCGTCTGTCCCGATGGGATGCCCAGCACGACCCTCGACCCGCGCAGCACGGTCACGTTGAACGGGGTCGTGGCCGTCCGCCCGGCCGCGCTCACCCGCAGGCCCGACGGGGCCGATCGCACCTGGAGCGTGACCGTCTTCGGGTTGATCTTGCGCGAGGCGACGTCGGTCGCGCCGTGCTCGTCGGTGACCGTGAGCCTGAGCTCGAGGTGCGATGGGTACTCGTGGTCCGGTGCGGTGAAGCTGCCTCCGCTCACGTTGTTCCAGGTGTCGATGACGTGCTGGTGGCAGGTCGACGGGCAGTGATGCATGATCAGCCGCCAGTCCATGGCGCTCGCGGGCAGGGCGCCCTCATCGGGATCCGTTCCGCTGCCGCTGAAGCTGATCGTCTGACCGACCGACCACGTGAAGCTCGCCGACGGAGTGTTGATCACCGCGTTCGGCAGGGCGTTTCCGACGTTGATGGTGACCTGGTCGGTGTCGGTGAACCCGCGCCCATCGCTGACCCGGACGCGGGCCGTGTAGGTCCCGAGATCGTCGTAGGTATGCTCGGGGTCGACCTCGAACGCGTCGTCGAAGGCGCCATCGTCGTCTCCGAAGTCCCACGCGTAGGTCAGCGGGTCCTCGTTCGGATCGCTCGATCCCGATGCGTCGAACTCGACGTTCAGCGGCGCGCCGCCGGAGGTCGGATCGGCGTCGACATCCGCCACGGGCGGGTCGTTGTCGAACGAGTAGACGATGCGCCGGATCGTCCCGCTGCTGGTACCGGCGCTGAAGTCGGCGTAGAACAGGTCGCCGCCCGGTCCCACCGTGAGGTGAACCGGCTCGGCGAGCTCACCGAAGTAGGTGACCCCCGCCGGATCTCCACCGGGGCCGGTCGCTCGCATGACCCAGATGCACTGGCGCGAGTAGTCGGTGAAGAACAGAGCGTTGTCGTACGCGTCCGGATACGGGCCTCCCTCGTAGAAGGCGAGCCCCGAGATCGAGCTGGTCCCCTGCGCGCAGCCGCCGCCGAGCGCCGGCCCGTGCTGGTAGGCCAGGAACGGACTCGATGGGGTCGGCATCGACGTGCACATGTTCGTCTCGTCCCAGCCCGGCGGCTCGAACGTGACGCCTTCCCGGCACGGCCACCCGAAGTTCTTGACCTCCGCTCCGTCCGGATCGATGCGGTTGATCTCCTCCCAGGTGCCCCAGCCGACGTCGCCGACGAACAGCTCGCCGGTATCGGGGTGGATGGCCATCCGGAAGGGATTGCGCAGGCCGTAGGCGACGATCTTCTTGGTGTTGGTGGTCACCCCGCCGGTGCCCGGATTGTCCGCCATGGCGTCGCCGTCGTCCGGATCGACGCGAATGATCGTGCCGCTCAGGCCGAGCGAGTCAGCCGTGCTGCGGATGTCCTGGGAGCGGAGCCCGCCGCCCTGGCCGGTGCTCTGGCTCATGGCTCCGCCGACGCCACCGGGGGGATCGCCGCAGGGATTTCGTGGCGTCACCGGATTCGTCGAGTTCGGCAGCGTGCCGCCCCACTGGCCCCAGTCGGCGGCATTGAAGTTCGCGCCGTCGCCGCTGTTGACGATCAGCGCGCCGTCGCCGTCGAAGACGATGTCGCTCATCGAGTGGCTCGGGTACTGCTGGCACCAGTCCTCGATGAGGACGTCCTCGTTCCCGCCGTTGGTCAGGACCGAGAGCCGGCCGCTCACGACGCATCCATCATCGGTGTCACCCGGCGGCGACGGACAGCCGTCGCCCCACGAGGGGAGGTCCGGATTCAGCGGCTCGCCGTGGGTGTAGGACAGGTACATCCGGCCGTTCGAGGTGAAGTCGGGATCGAGCGCCATGCCGAGCAGGCCGCGGTCCCAGAAGTCGTGGACGTTGGCGCTGATGTTCGCGTAGGTGCTGGCGGTCTGATCCTCGAGGTTCTGGAAGACCTTGATGATCCCGCTCTTCTCGGCCACGAAGACGCGGCCGTCGGCGGCGAACTCCACGACCATCGGATGGGTCAGCCCGCTCCAGACGATCTCCTCGTCGAAATCGGGCGCGGTGAAGTCGCCCGGGGCCGCGACCCTGGGTGAGTCGCCGAGCATGAGACCGTTCGTCGGGCGCTGTGGATCGGTCGGCTGCGCGCATCGGTCGGCACGGGCACGGGGTCGACCGCGGCAGCGGGTGCGGGGAAGGATCCAAGGATGAGTGCGGCCCCCATGACGAGGGCGGTTACACGACGAAGCGGCTTGAGACGGTGGGACAGGGCGCGGATCCTCGAGATAAGGACGGCTCGGTCTCGCCACTGGCTCGGCGCGCCCCAGGCAACCGGGTTAGGGGGCCGCGCGTCAACGCCTCCGTCTGTCGGGCGGATGCTGGCGCACGCGGCACAAGGCGTCAACCGAGGAAGCGCGCGCTCGCCCCACGCGGACCGCACCGGACCCCACATGAGCGACACCACCGGCGTCGAGCCGGTGGTGCGCACGGGCCACGCGGCGGCGGGCGTGCTACGGTCGCCGCAATGGTTCAGCGGCAGGCCCTCATCGGCATCGCGGCCGTCAGCGTGACCGCGTTGCTCATGTCCGGCTGCCAGCTCGCGCGCGACATCGCCAACTCCGAGACGTTCACGCCGTCGCCGTTCCCATCGACGACGTCAAGCGCCGACCAGAGCCCGCCGGCGTCCGGAGCCCCGAGCGCGAACGCCAGCCCGAACGGGACGCCCCTGCCCGATCCAGCTCTCATGGGTCTCACCGCAACGGGCTGTCCCGGCGGCGCCGTGCTGGAGTGGACCCCGAGCACACATCACAACTTCCACCACTACACCGCGCTGCGCAGCCCGGAGAACGAGATCGCGACCGACTATCCGCCCATCGCGCCGGCGGTCGACTGGGGGGAGACGTACGCCACCGACCCGTTCGTGACCTCGGCGGTGGATGCCAGCATCCTGCCCTCGGAGCGCGAGTGGAGCTACCGGGTCGTTGCCTACGACACCCTCGGCGACGTGGTGAGCGCCTCGCCGGTGCGAATGGCCACGATCGAGCAGCGCCTCGATCTGGGCGAGCCGCTGGTCGAGCCGGCCGGGAACGGCACGACGCGCATCGCATGGTCATCGTTTGCGGGAATTCCGGAGTGCTTCAGCGTGTATCGCGTGATGGTCGGGACGGGGACAGCGCCGGGGGAGGTCCTGTCTGAGGTCTCCGATCCACGAGTCACATCGGTCGAGACCGACGCGCTCCACTCCGGCGCGACGTACCAGCTGCGGATCGACGCCGTGCGCGCCACGACCCTCGGCAGCTTCGTGGCGGCACGCAGCGACACGGTGCTCTACACCGTCCCCTGATTGGTGGTCGCATGGCAAGCATCACCGGCAGCCCGGACGCGACCCAGCACCACGATCGTCATACGCCGCGTCGTGCGTTGTTCAATCGCCGCCAGGCAGTCCGAAGCACTCATTCGTCCAGTGGGACCAACCGCCAAGTAGCGACCTAATGCGGCCTCAAGTTGTTCAGGATGTGCGATCTGGCGGCACGTTTCGGCCACGTTGGCGCTGGAATGTCGTTGAACGTGCCCGTTAGTCCCACCCGGCGCAAATCGCGCTGGCCTCTCGCGCGCCGCGCGACATCAGGCAGGTTCCGTCACGCTCGCTCCGGCGGCTTGAGACTGCGCAGCCGCGCCGCGGAACATAACCCACGACAGAGCCGCGGCCAACAGGACGAAGCCTCCTGCCGCCAGGAAGACGGAACGCACGCCGAGGAGATCGCCCAGCACGCCGCCGATGGCCATGGAGGCGACGCTGGCCGTCGACATCGAGGCCTGCACGACGGACACCACGCGCCCGCGGGTCGCGTCGCCGGCCGCCGTCTGGACGAGGGTCTGGACCATCGCCTGGAGCGGCGTCACGCAGAAGCCGACGACGAGCAGGATCAGGAGCACCTGCCACACGGCGTTGACGCCTGCCATGAAGCCGATGCAGACGCCGATCCCCGCCAGCCCGAGCGTGATGATCGTGGTCGGCGCGAGGCGCCGCACGAGGACGGCCACGAGTGTGGCGGCGGCGATCATGCCGGCCGTCTGCGCGGCCTCGATCCCGGCCATCCAGCTCGGCGAGACCTCGAGGTCGTTCACGATCAGCGGCACGAAGAGCACGTTGACAGCGCCGAGCCCGAGCATCGTCACCGTGATCGACATGACGATCCCGGCGAGGATCCGCGACCCGCGCACGATGCGCAGGCCCTCGAGGACTGACGAGCCGACGCCCTGGCGGACGTTGGCCGCCACCGCCGCCGGGTCGATCCTGCCCGCCGAGCGCGAGATGCGGACGATGAAGAGGAACGAGATCACGAACGTGGCCGCGTCGATCGCGAAGCCGGCGGCCCCGGACCCGAACGTTGCGAAGATCACGCCCGCCAGGCCGGCCCCCACCAGCGAGCCGATGACCTGCGAGGCCTGGGCCAGCCCGTTGGCCGCGGGCAACCCGGCGGCCGGAACCACGTGCGGCATGAGCGCTGCGCGAGCCGGCCGGAAGAACGTTGCAACCGACGCCTGGGTGAATCCCAGGACGTACAGCAGCGGCACGAGTGCCGGGGTCTGCACCAGCGCGAAGGCCAGCACGATCACCGCCCGCAGCAGGTCGGCGGCCATCATGACCCGGCGCCGGTCCCACCGGTCGACGTACACGCCGGCGAAGAGGCCGACGGTGAAGGCCGGCACCGCCTCGGCGATCGCCATCAGGGCCAGCGCCGCCGTCGACCCGGTCAGGTCGTTGATGACGAGGAGGACGAGCAGCATCGTGATCCCGTCCCCGATGTCCGAGACCACCTGGCCGCCGAACAGGTAGCGGAAGTCGCGAATGCGCAGCACGTCGCGGACGCCCATCGGCGCCGGCTGGTCGGTCATGACTCGGGGCCCTCATCGGCGCGGGGATAGAAGCCGACGATGAGGCCGTACGATTTGCCGTCGGGGTCGTCGAGATCGTCGACCTCGACCAGGCGCTCGATCTGGCGCATCACCTTGCGAACGCTCGCCGGACTGAGCCGTGCCTGCGTGAGCGTGAGCGCCATGCGACGCCGATGCGGCTCGGCCTGCATGTCGATCAGGCCAGCGTGGACGGCGGCCACGATGTCGGCTCGGGCGCTCTCGAACATCGCGTCGAGGACATCCGCGATGGCGGCTTCGCCTGCGCCCGGGTTGAACAGGGAGCGGTCGACCCGGAAGGAGTGGGCGGTCGCCGTGTAGCGCCGCTCCTGGATGCCCGAGACCATGCGGGTCTCGGCCACTCGCAGGAAGCCGTGCTCCTCCATCAGGTTGAGGTGGTGGTACAGCTTTGTCTGGCTGGTGCCGAGCCTGGCCGCCAGCTCCTTGGCCGTGAACCCCTTCGGCAGGTCCTCGCTGGCGTGCTCGAGGATCTTGATGCGCAGAGGATCCGAGATGACCCGGAGCTTCTCGACGTCGTCGATGATGAGCTCTATCGGCGAGACCGGGGATCGCGGTCGCCTCGGCATTCAGCCAGACTCCATCATTCAGGAAGTGTTGAACGCTAAGGTATCGGTGAACGAGCGTGGCGTCAACCCGTCTCCGTGTAGGCTGCGCGCGTCAACGTTTGGGGAGGTGATTCGATGACCGCGACCGCTCAGACCGCTGCCCCAGCTGCACCCGGTTCGCCGGGATGGGCGAGAAGCGCCCGCGACCTCTATCTCGTGGCGATGGCCGTCTTCGTCGTCACCATCGCGATCGGCATCCTCAACGGGGCCGACCTGGTCGATTTCGATCGCAACGCGCTCCTGACCCACGTGCACTCGGGCACAGTGGGATGGCTATCGCTCACGATCGTCGCATCGGCGTTCATGCTCTACCAGGCCGCGGATCGGCGACTGATGCTCGCGCTCGCGGTGCTGGTGCCGGTCTACGTGCTCGCCTTCTTCACCGGCAACCTGGTCTTCCGCGCCGTCAGCGGCACAGCCCTGCTGCTCACGATCGCCTGGCTCGTGGTCTGGGTGTGGGGTCAGTTCCTGGGCGGCGAGCGGACACTGCCGCGCCTGGCGCTCGCGCTCGGCCTCACCTCGTTCGCGTACGGAGCCGTCATCGGCGTGCTGATCCAGATCGCGCTTGCGATGGACGTGACGATCCTGCCCGGTGACCAGGTCGGGGCGCACGCTTCGGCGATGACCTTCGGCTACATCGCGCTCAGCGCCATGGGCATCATCGAGTGGCGGGTGCGCGGCACGCGCGATCTGCCGGTGCTCGGGCTGATCCAGATGGGCGCCCTCTTCGTCGGCGGGCTCGTCATCTCGGTCGCCCTGCTCGCCGGGGCCGAGGAGGCGGGCGGCGGCATCTACCTGCTCACCCAGGTGGTCGCGGTGGTGCTCTTCGTCGCACGCATCTGGCCCAGAGCGCTGCGGGCGCCATGGCTCTCGGCGGATCCGGCACGACACTTCGCGCTGGCATCGGTCTGGACCGTGCTGGCCCTCGTGCTGTTCATGTACCTCGTGTCCCAGGTCATCGCCAACCCGAACGACCCGAACGCGCTGCCGCTCAACATCCTCCTGGCCAGCGATCACGCGGTCTACATCGGCGTCCTGACGAACATCGTGGTGGGGCTGCTCAGCCTGCTGGTGCTCCGGCCGGGGTCGGCGCCCGCCTGGGTGTCGCACATCATCTTCTGGGGCATCAACCTGGGGCTGGCGGTCTTCATGGTCGGGCTGATCATGGACACGGCCGAGATCAAGCGCATCGGTGCGCCGCTCATGGGCGCCGCGCTGCTCGTTGCCATCGGGCTGCTCGCGCCGCGGCTCCTTGCCGGCGATCCGGATCCGGCGCCACTCGAGTCGGGCGCACCTTCGTAGGCTGGACTTGCATGGCGTGGGACTAACGGCCACGTTCGGCCGATGCAGGGGCCCACGTTGGCTGCCGCGCCCGCCTCAGGGCACGTTTCGGGCACATCGTGCCCTGCGGGACGGGCTTCTTGGCCGTTAGTCCCGCACGGCGCAAGCGCCGACGACTCCACGAGCCTGCGCCGCCGACCCGGACCCCTCGGACTCGCCGATGACCGCCGCCCGCTAGGATCGGACGGACATGCGAGTCCTCACCCTACAGACGCCGCGCCGGCCGGTGGACGGCGACGTCCAGCTCCCGTTCGACCCGGCGGCCCCGGCGACCTACCTCCAGCGTCGCGCTGCGAACTTCGGCGACTACGTGGTCATCGACTCGATGCTCAGGCTCGTCGATGTCGAGTTCGTGGCCAACATCCAGTACGCGGAGCCCAACGAGGGGCCCCTGCCGGAGGCCGATCACCTCATCATCCGAGGGTCGAACTACATCCGCCCCAACCTCGACCTCACGAGCATGGGCGAGCTGATCGAGCGGCTCGGCCTGCCCGTCACGGTGATGGGGATCGGCGCCCAGGTGCCGCAGTACGGGAGCCTCGACCTTCCGGAGGGGACGATCCGCGCGCTCAGGATCCTCGGCGAGCATTCGACGGTCGTCGGCGCCCGGGGCGAGTACACGGCGGAGATACTGAGGAGCCTCGGCGTCGACAACGTGGAGCCGGTCGGGTGCCCGTCCTTCTTCCGCGCCATGAACCGCGATCTGACGATCGACTTCGACCCCGACCAGCGGGGATCGGTCGCCTACAACCTGAATCGCGACATGGCGGGCATCTACGGCTCGGATCATCTGCTCATCATCCGAATGCAGCGGGACTTCTTCATTCAGCTGAAGCGCCTGTTCGATGGCGTCTCGACCATCTGCCAGGGTGAGAGGCCGGAGTTCATCGCGGCGTATCGCCTGGAGGAGCACTACGACACGCTCAGGCGCGCCCTGACTCGCGGCGGGTTCGCCGATGGCGACGACGATCCGATCATCGAAGAGCTGATCGAGTCGGCCGAGTGCCCGAGCTCGATCGGCGACTGGGAGAGGCGCGTCGGCCGGCATGACCTGGTGTTCGGGATGCGCTTCCACGGCACGACGGTCGGGCTGGCCAACGGTCTGCCGTCGATCTACCTGGTCAACGACACCCGGATCCACGAGATGGCGACGCACTTCGGGGTGCCGTATGTCGACCTGCGGAACCTGGACGCGCCACCCTCCGTTGAAGCGATCCTGGCCGATGCCGACTTCGGCGTGTTCAACGCCCAGTACGCCGACCGCTTCGACCGGTTCGCCGCCTACCTGATCGGCAACGGGCTTCCCTCTCGGATCCAGCCCGGCGCACCCATCGAGCCGGAGAGGCGCCAAGCTGACTCCGAGGTGCACGCCGGCCCCGACGCCGCCGAGTCGGCACGATGGCTGCGCTCGCAGCTCTCCTGGGCCGACGGTCGGATCGGCGAGCTGCAGGGGGAGGTCGACGTTCAGGCTCGGCGGGCAGCCAAGAAACAGCCCGCCGCACCGACGAAGCCCACGAGGGGCAGGGCTCGCAGGTCCGTCTCGAAGGTGGTCAGGCGGCTCGGGCTGCGTTGACCTCATCGCGCCAGGAGAGGAACCCGGCGCCGCTCGAGACGTCCCAGTCCGGCCCGTTGAAGCCGAGCGTGAACTGGGTGAAGCCCATTTCGATATAGGTGGCCGCGTCCTCGCGCACGAACCGATCGAGGTCGTCCGGCTCGACCCCGACGCTCCACTCGATCTCGGATGGGTCGCGGCCGATGTCGGCGCAATGGCGCAGCAGCGCCTCCACCGCCGGCTCCACCTCCGACGGCCGTTCGGGGAAGGCCGCGTGCCAGGCATCGGCGTGGCGGGCGACGATGGGCAACGTCAGCGTGCGACCGGTCCCGGCGATGAGGACCGGCATGCGACGCAGGGGCGGGGGATTCAGGCTCGTCAGGCGGTCGATGATCTCCGGGACCGCACGGCCCAGCGCCCGGATCCGGCGGCCGCGCGTCGTGAAGTCGTACCCATACCGCTCGTAGTCGCGCTCGAACCACCCGGCGCCGAGGCCCATGATCACGCGCCCGCCGCTGATGTGGTCGATGGTTCGCGCGATGTCTGCGGTCAGGTTCGGGTTGCGGTACGAGTTGCAGGCCACGAGGGGCCCGAGCTCGACCCGCGAGGTGCACTCGGCCCAGGCCGCCAGCAGCGACCAGCACTCGAAGTGCGGGCCGTCGCGCTCGCCGTACAGCGGGCTGAAGTGATCCCAGGTGTAGAGGATGTCGTATCCGATGGCGTCGGCCTCGATGGCGGCACGGCGCAGCTCGGGCCACGTCCCGTGCTGCGGATGGAGCTGGGCGGCAATGCGAATCGGTCTCATGCACGCTATCATCAACCTTCCCTCAAAGGGAAGGTCAAGCACCAAGTTCATGCTCACCATCGGAGGCTTCGCCCGGCTCGGGGGCATCAGCGCCAAGCAGCTGCGCGCGTACGACGCGATCGGCCTGTTCCGGCCGGCATGGGTGGACCCGGACAGCGGCTATCGGCGCTATTCGCCAGCCCAGCTGCCGGAGCTGCGACGGATCCTTGCCCTGCGCGAGCTGGGCATGGGACTCGACGAGATCGGCGCAACCGTTGCCGGGGGCGACCTGCGTGCCGCCCTCGAGCGCCGTCGCGCCGAGCTCGAGCTGGAGCGAGCCAGGGCCGAGGAGCGCCTTGCCGCACTCGAGATCACGATCGCGGCGGAGGCGCCGTTCGACGTCGTGCTGCGGCCGATCGCGGCCGAGCCGGTGGCCGTCATGCGCGTCGGAGAGCGCGTGGATCGGGCATTCCATGCCCTCGAGTCGCACGTCCGCGACGCGGGACGTCGCGCCGCACGTCCGCCCGGCGCCATCCCTCAGCTCCGCGAGATCTTCGTCCCGGTGACGGGCCCGTTCCCCGAGACCGAGGAGATCAGCTATCAGCGGCTGCCCGCGGTCCGGGTCGCATCGGTCATCCATCGCGGGCCGTACGAGAGCATCGCGCCGACGCGCCGCGTGCTGGTGGATTGGGTGGGCGCTGCCCGGCTCGAGATCGCGGGACCGATGCGGACCATCTACCTCGCCTTCGGCGCGGAGCCCGAGCTGCGCGTGCCGCCCGGCTACGTCGTGCAGCGCGACGAGGACTTCGTCACCGAGCTCCAGCTCCCCGTGGCTGAGCCACCTCGCCGTCCCAGCGCGAGAGGACGACCTCGCGATTCGGGGCCTCGGCGCCGATGAATGCCAGCAGCAGAGCGGCCTCCGCCTCGATGGCGGCGCGATCCGCCGCCGAGGGATCGGTGAACAGGTCGACGGTCAGGGTGGCGGCGCCCTTGGAGCGGGTCACGTACCAGCCGGCGGCGACGAAGCCGTCGACCAGCACGGAGCCGCGCGAGTAGACGACCTGGCGATACCAGGGACCGGCCATGCGCGTCCGGTCCTCGTGCGACAGGAGCAGGTTGTCGTACTCGGGCAGGAATCTGACTGGCGCCTCCTCGTCGGGCCGGGCGATGGGTGCGTCCGGGTCGTCCAGGAGCTCGCGCCCGCGCTCGTCGCGGAAGATGCGGAGCCGCGGCCGGACGCGCTCCACCACGGCGCGCAGCCCGGTGAGCCACGACCAGGTGCGCATGTCGGCAACGCTCGCCGGACCGAAGGCGCGGAGGTAGCGGAACACGAGCTCCTCCTCGAGCGCCGGGTCGACGGCCTGCGGTACGGGGCGTCCCAACCACGAGGCGACCGTCGTGATCGTGGGCTGCATCTTCTGCCCCCAGAGGCCACGCGGGGTCACCTGCACGATCGGCACGAAGTAGCGGATCGCGAGGCTCAGCGCCTGGGGATCGCGGTCCGGCCAGCGCGCGCCGAGGAGGCGTCCAACCTCGGCGGGAGTCCGCGGCCGCTCTTCGATGGCCGCCGTACCGACCGCGAGCACCTCGTCGAGGTCGATCCCGTCGGCGGCCTCGCGGAAGGCGCGCTGCGAGTGGAAGGCACGTTTCATGACTCCGGCAAAGAGCGGGGCCAGCTCGACCGCGTCATCGGCGGTCATCAGGTGCAGAGTCGTGCGCATCGCGCCCGTCCTGACGACGCGCTTCTCGAGCATGAGCCGATCGAGCTCGGCGGGGTCGAAGGCCTCGATCCGGCTCCACAGGGCGGTGAACGGGTCGCTCGGAACCTGCGACTGCATGCCGACCAGGTGCCCGACCGTTTCATGCACGTCGCTCCGCTCGCGGCGCAGGAGCCCCTGGCGGGCAAGGATCGTCCGGTTCAGCGTCCGGGTATCGAGGATGGTCGGCTGCATGCGAGGGAACGGTACGCGACTCGCCGATGCGGCCGTTGGCGACCCGCGTGTCTTTCCTTGGGCGGCGGGGCCCTCCCCTTGGCCTCGGCCGACGACTGTCAGCCGATATATCACTAACGATATAACCGCTGACACCAGAGCAACGCCCGCGTCAGGACACCTCTGAGACCAACACCGTTCGGCGTTCGACGTGCGATCGGGTGGCAGCGACGGCGACCCGTAGCGCCTCGTGCCCGTCCCTCGCCTGCGAGCCCGGCGCAGCCTCGCCGCGCGCCGCGGCAAGGAAGGCGATGAGCTCGGCGCGGTACGCATCGGTGAAGCGCTCGAGGTAGCCCGTCCACGTGGCGGCGCTGGACGCGTCGGGCCAGTCGAGGTGCTCCGCGGGCGTCCGCGGCGAGAGGCCCATGGTCAGGTACGCGCGCTCGGCCAGGAGCTCCACGCGGACGTCGTAGCCGCGTGGTTGCAGCCAGCTCGCGTCGAGCGTGGCGAGCGTGCCGTCGGCCATGCGGAGCGTGACCGCCGCCGTCTCGATCTCGCGGGGATCCTCGGCGAGGGAGCCGTCGCGGTGGGTTCCGGTGGCGAAGACCTCGGCCACCTCGGACCCCGTGAGCCAGCGAACGACGTCGAAGTCGTGGACCGACGAGTGGAGGAAGATCGGCGCCGCCTCGGTGACCGCCCAGACGTCAGCGGGTCGCTCGGGACCGCGCGGATCGCTGGCGGTGAGACGCACCGAGTGGAGCCGGCCCACCGAGCCGTCCGCGACGCGGCGTCGCGCTTCGGCGAAGGAGGGCTCGTGGCGTCGCTGAAACCCCATCTCGACGTGCGCGCCGGCGCGCTCCACCAGCTCGACGAGCGCGGCGGACGAGGCGAGGTCGTCGGTGAGCGGCTTCTCGCACAGTGCCGGCACTCCGGCCGCCACCGCGGCCTCGACGGTCATGGCGTGGAGGTGCGCCGGAGTGGCGATGACGATCGCATCGGCCTCCGCGACGGCCTCGTCGTGCCCGAGCACGCGGCCGCCCACCTCGGCCGCGACCGTTGCCGCCGTCGCCGCATCGGCGTCGACCGCCAGGACCTCGGTGACCTCGGGCAGCGTCGCCAGCAGGCGCGCGTGCACCCCGCCCATCGTGCCGGTGCCGATCACCGCCACCTTCATCGGTCGAGCTCGGCCAGCGCCGCGCGCAGGGCTCGCGCGCCGATCTCGGACGCCTCGGCCGGCGGCAGCCACGAGGAGTCCTGCTCGACCATGATCCAGCCGTCGTAGCCGATGCCGTCGAGTGCCCGCACCACGCCGCCGAGGTCGAGGGCGCCGTTCCCGAGCTCGGTGAAGATTCGCGCCCGGATCGCGCCCCACATGCCGGTCACCTCACCGGCGCGAAGCCGCTCGAGGACCGATTGATCGACGTCCTTGGCGTGCACGTGGCGGATCAGCGGCCCGTGGCGCCGAATGGCCTCGACCGGGTCCCCGCCCCCGACGGTGTAGTGGCCGACGTCCAGGCACAGCCCCGCGCCCGCACCGCTGAGCGCGGCCGCCAGCGCGTCGACCTCGGAAGGCGCCTCGACGAACGAGGCGACGTGCGGATGGAAGGCGACCCGCACGCCGTCCGGAGCCTCGTCAGCCAGCTCGTCGAGCAATGCGGCCAGCTGCTCGAACCCGGTGTCGGGCCAGCGCGGGCGACGCCTCGTCGATCCGTCCGCTGAGCGCGTCGCGCTCCGGCGTCCCGTCCACCGCCACGCACAGCACCTCGCCGCCGGCCTCGACCAGCTGCGCGAGTGTCTCGCGAGCGACGTCGGCCGCGGCAGCGTCGAGGCCGTCATCGGTCACCGGAAGGCTGAGATACCACTCCGCCAGGCGCAGGGAGCGCCGCGCAAGCTCGGCCCGCAGCTCGCCGCCGGTGGGGAAGCCGCGCCCGAACTGGGTGCCCTCGAAGCCGAGGCGCGCCAGCTCGTCGAGGATGGTCTCGTACGGCACCGGCGGGCCGAGGTCCGGCAGGTCGACGTTGTTCCACACGATCGGCACGCAGCCGATGGAGACCCTCACCGCAGCTGCTCTTCGGATCGGCCGCGCAGCTGCTCCTCGTAGGCCGGTCGGCCCTCGGGGACCGGCACGTCCCACCAGCCGGTCTTGTCCGGACCGGCGTTCGCCAGCTCACGATCCACGGTCACGTGCACGAGCGACGGTCCGCCCGAGGCCAGCGCGCGCTCCACCGCCGGCCGCACCTCGGCCGGCTCGCTCGCCGCCTCGGTGTGCACGCCGAACGCTCGTCCGATGGCCGCGAAGTCCGGCGAGTAGGGCTGGCCGTCGCGGACGAAGTCGGTGGCCGCCGTGCGGCCGAAGTGCGCCTGCTGCCCGCCCTTGATGCTCATCCAGCCCGAGTTGTCGAGGACGACCGTGCACACCGGCGTGCCGAGGATGGCCGCCGCGGCGAGCTCCTGCATGCTCTGGAGAAAGTCGCCGTCGCCGCAGATGGCCAGCACCTGGGCGTCCGGCTTCGCCAGCTGTGCGCCGATGGCGGCCGGCAGCGTGAAGCCCATGGTGCTGAAGCCGCCCGAGGTGATGTGGGTGCGCGGCTCGCGGGTGACCCAGCGCTGCTTCACCATGCCCTGCGGCAGGCCGGCGCCGGTCACCACGATGGCGTCCGGGCGCGTGGCCGCCTGGATCTCGCGCACCGCGCGCGCCATGGTCATCGGGACGGCATCCGACCCGGACTTCACCTCGACCTGCTCATCCCACGCCGCTCGCAGCCGCTCGATCTCGTCGCCGTAGTCGGCCGCCGGCTGTCCGGGTCCGAGGGCATCGAGCAGGTCACGCAGGCCGGCGCGGGCGTCGCCGACCAGGGGCACCTCGGCCGGGTAGCTCTTGCCGATCTCGCGCTCGTCGATCTCGAGCTGGATGAGCTTCGTGGGTGGGATCGCGAAGGTGACCCCGGCGCGCCACGACGAGGTCGACCAGTCGACGAAGCGGCAGCCGACGCTGAGGATCACGTCGGCCGACGATGCCAGCGCGTTGCCGATGGTCGAGCCCGTGTCGCCGATCGTCTGTCCGGCGAGCGGATGCGTCTCGTCGATCGCGCCCTTCCCGTTCCACGTCGTGACCACCGGCGCGCCGAGCCGCTCGGCAAGAGCCTGCAGCTCGCTGGTGGCATCGGCCGAGATCACCCCGCCGCCGGCCACGATCACCGGTCGCTTCGCATCGGCCAGCAGTGCGGCGGCGCGCTCGACGAGCTGCGCGTCGGGCCGCGGTCGGCCCGCGGCCACGCGGCGTTCGAGATCGGGGAGCTCGACCTCGACAGCGGTGGCCTGGAGGTCCATCGGCACGTCGAGCAGGACGGGACCAGGCCGGCCGGAGAGCATGGAGTTCCAGGCGCGGTGCAGCACGAACGGCAGCTCGTCGATCCGTGACGGCTGCCACCACTCCTTGACGACCGGCTCGAAGATGCGCGGGTTGTCGGCGACGTGGCGCCGATCCAGCTCCTGGAGCAGGCCACGGCCGCGCAGGTAGGTGTGCGGCGAGCCGGTGAAGAGGGCGACCGCCGTCGAGTCGACGTAGGCGGTGGCCATGCCGATGACGGTGTTCGTCGCTCCCGGACCGATCGAGGTGAAGGCCAGCATCGGCTCACCCGAGGCGCGGTAGAACCCATCGGCCAGGTGGACCGCCGACTGCTCGTGCATGACCTGGACGGTGCGGATCTCGTCGGAGCGGTCGAGGAGCGCATCGGTCAGGTTCCAGCAGCCGTGTCCGGGGATGCCGGCCGCGAAGCGCACGCCGGCACGCGCGAGAAACTCCACGACGATCTCGGCGCCCGTCAGGCGCTGGGGTGGCATGGACCGATTCTATCGACCCGCTTGTTACCATCGGTTCAGCCATGGCCACCACGCTGACCGATTCGCCTCTCGGCCGAACGATCACCGAGACGGCGACCGACATCTGGAACGACAGCTGCAACGTCGACGAGCTCACGTACGCCGTCGGCTTCGGCGCAGTCGGTGCCACCGCCAACCCGACGATCGTGGTCGACAACTGGCGCAAGGATCCCGAGCACTGGACGAGGCGGGTCCGGGAGCTTGCCGCCGAGCAGCCGACGCTCTCCGAGCGCGAGCTGGCATGGGGGATCGTGGCCGAGATGAGCGTCCGCGCCGCGCCGCTGCTCATGCCCGCGTTCGAGGCCTCGGGCGGCCGGGCCGGGCGGCTGTCGGTCCAGACCGATCCCACGCTCTTCCGCGACGCCCCGGCGATGGTCACCCAGGCCTTCGGATTCACCGGGCTGGCGCCGAACATCATCGTGAAGTTCCCGACCACGGCCGCGGGCATCGCGGCCATGGAGGAGGCGTCGTACCGCGGGATCAGCATCAACGCCACGGTGAGCTTCAGCGTCGCCCAGGCCTTCGCCGCCGCCGAGGCGGTGGATCGGGGCATGTCGCGCCGCGAGGCCGAGGGCCATGACACCAGCTCCATGGGGCCGGTGATCACGATCATGATGGGGCGGCTCGAGGACTGGCTGCGCGGGGTCGTCGATCGCGACGGACTGACCGTGCATCCCTCGGCGCTGCCGTGGTCAGGCGTGGCGGTCTTCAAGCGCGCGTACGCCGATTGGGACTCGCGAGCCTTCCGCGCCCGCCTCCTGGGAGCCGCGATCCGCCATCACCTCCACTGGTCGGAGCTCATCGGCGGCGACGTCATCATCACGCTGCCATCGTCGTGGCAGAAGCGCTTCAACGCCTCGTCGGTCGAGGTCCGGCGGCGGATGAAGGATCCGGTCGACCCCGACTACGTCGCCGAGCTGCGGACCATGCCCGACTTCGTGCGCGCCTACGAGCCCGATGGCCTCGACGTCTCGGAGTTCGATACCTGGGGTCCGTCGGTCAAGACGCTGCGCACGTTCATCGACTCGTACCACGAGCTGCTCCACCTGGCCGGCGAGGCGCTCCTGGCGTGACCTCGCCGCACCTGGCGCCCGGCGAGCCGGTGAATCCCGAGATCGCCGGCTGGCGCTACCTGTCGTTCGCCGTCCACGACCTGGCCGGACCGATGTCGGTCGGCGGTCCCGGCGTCGAGACCGCGGTGATCGGGCTCGCCGGCGGGGCGTTCCGGGTCGGCGATGTGGAGGTGCCGGGCCGCGAATCGGTCTGGGACGGGCTTCCGTCGGCCGTCTACCTCCCGTCCGGCGTGGCCGCCAGCGTGACGCCGTCGGCGAATTCGTAACCGTCGCGGTTACGAATAGCCTGGCCGCACCATCGGGCGCGCGCCGAGGCACCGGTTCGCATCGGTCCGGAGGACGTGCGCGTGGAGGTTCGGGGCGCGGGCAACGCGACGCGCCAGGTCAACCACATCATCACGCCCCAATTTCCGGCCGACCGACTCGAGGTCGTGGAGGTCTACACGCCGTCGGGCAACTGGAGCTCCTGGCCGCCGCACAAGCACGACACCGACGACATGCCACGCGAGGCGATCCTGGAGGAGGTCTACCACTACCGATTCCGACGTCCCGAGGCGTGGGGGATCCAGCGCCTGTACGGCGCGTCGGCGGAGGGCCTGTTCGCCGTCCGCGACGCGAGACACGATCGATCGTGCGCGACGGCTACCACCCGTTCGTCGCCACCCACGGCGACGACGCCTACTACCTCAACGCGCTCGCCGGCGACATCCGCACCATGGCCTGCTCGTTCGACCCCGCGCTGGCATCGGTCATGGACGCCTGGCCGGGCATGGAGGCCGATCCGCGCGTGCCCCTCGTTCGCTGACCGCCGCACGTCGGCCCCGTCGACCGCGACTTGCAGCACGTGGGACTAACGGCCACGTAGCGCCGCCGCCGACGCTCGTCATGGCCGCCGCGCCCATCTCACGGCAACTTCTGTCCACGCTGAGGCTCGTTACGCCTCCAAGTTGGCCGTTAGTCCCACCCCGCGCAAACCGGTGCGGCACTCAGACCGTCAGTCCGCGCAGCAGCACCTCGAGCAGCCGCCGCGCCAGCTGGATGCCCCGCTCGGGCTGATCGGCCGGCACGCCGAGGGCGCCGTCCAGCAGCAGGGACGACACGCCGTGCACCGTCGTCCAGCACGCGGCGGCCGCGGTGCTGACGTCGATGCCGGCGGCCAGGAGTCCGGCATCGTGCGCCTCCTCGACGGCCGACACCAGTGCGCCGAACGCCTCGGCTCCGGTGCGATCGACCTCCTCCGTGTCGGCGCCGTCACCGGCGAGCTCGGTCCGGAACATGAGCCGGTAGCGGTCCGGGTTGGCCAGCGCGAACGCGACGTACCCCTCGCCCATGGCCTGGAGCCGCGCCACCGGGTCGCCGCCTCCCCGGCTCGCGGACGCCTCCAGCGCCGAGGCAAGCTCGGTGTAGCTCTCGGCCACGATCGCCCGGACCAGCGCACCTCGATCGGCGAAGTGGTGGTACGGAGCGGCGTGGCTGACCCCGGCCCGGCGTGCGACCTCGCGGAGCGTGAAGCCGTTGATGCCGCGCTCGGCCACGAGCTCGAGCCCCACCCGCAGCAGGGTCGCCCGGAGATCGCCGTGGTGATAGCTGGCGCGTGCCTTGGACTTCATCTTGACAGTGTCAACATAGGCTCCTATCTTACCACCAGCAAGATACACGCAATGGGAGCCTGACATGACCGATCAACTGCACGTCGTTCTCGGAGGATCCGGCGGCGCCGGCGGGGCCGTGGTGGCCGAGCTGGTTCGACGCGGACACCGCGTTCGAAGCGTCTCGCGCACGCCGGCGGAAGCGGCGGGGAGCGTCGAGGTCGTCGCCGCCGACCTGGCCGACCCGGCTGCAACCGCCGCCGCGGTGGGAGGCGCGTCGGTCGTCTACCAGTGCGTGAGCCCGACCTATCACCGCTGGCCGATCGAGTTCCCGCCGATCCAGGCCAACGTCATCGCGGCGGCCGAGGCCACCGGCGCCAAGCTCGTCATGGCGGACAACCTCTACATGTACGGGCCGTCCGACGGAGCCGCTGACCGAGGACACGCCAACGAAGGCCACCGATGCCAAGGGCGTGCTCCGGGCACGCATGGCCGATGAGCTCCTGGCGGCGCATGCCGCCGGGCGCATCCGCGTCGCGATCGGCCGCTCGTCCGACTACTACGGGCCGGGGCGCGTCAACTCGGCGGTCGGCGAGCTGCTGTTCGGCGCCGTGGCGGCCGGGAAGCAGCCGCGCTGGCTGGCCGAGCCTCGACCAGCCGCACTCCCTGAGCTACCTGCCCGACACCGCGGCCGCGCTCGTGACGCTCGGTGAGCGCGACGAGGCCGACGGCCGCGTCTGGCACCTGCCCGTCCAGCCGCCGATGACCGGGCGCCAATGGGTCGACCGGATCGCATCGGTGGTGGATCGGCCGGTGAAGGTCGGGCGCATCTCGCGGCCGATGCTGGTCATGGCCGGCCTGTTCTCGCCGCGCATCCGCGAGCTGCGCGGCACGCTCTACCAGTGGGAGCGCCCGTGGGTGATGGACGATTCCCGGTTCCGAGCCGCCTTCGCAGCCGAGCCGACACCGCTCGATGACGCCCTCCGGGCGACGCTCGGTCGAGTCGCTGATAACCCGGTTCGGTAGCCAACGGACATCGGCGGGTCGGCAGCCAGGCGGCCGTCATGGCGCGGCTCCCACCGTGTCACGGGATATATCACTAACGATATATTCGCTGACAGTCGGCTGCGGCGTCCGCGCCGCAGGGCTTCGTTCAGAGGGCTGCGATCAGCTGCGCACAACCACACCGGATGACCCGATCGCCGTGACAACCCCGGACCTTCGGGCACTGCTCTGAACTCCACCCACTCCCTACCCTGAGCTCACGACGGCCGGTCGGGGACTCGGCCGCAGATACAGGTGCCCATGCTCGCCAGGCTCAGGACTCAACTCACCCGCAAGAGCAACCGGTTGACGGCCGCCTACCTCGCGGCAGGCGGCCTCTTCGTGGCTGCGTATTTCGCCGCCGGGTTCTCGACCGAGACGCAGGATCTGATCTACCAGATCCCCGGCATGGCGGCGCCGATCGCCGTGATCATCGGGGTCCTTCGCTACCGGCCGCCCGACCCGCGACCGTGGTTCGTCCTGGCGGCCGGCCTCGCCCTGACGACGATCGGCGACTGGACGTGGCTGCTCATGGCCCAGGTCGGCGTGGAGTCCTTCCCATCGGTGGCCGATGCGCTCTACCTCATCGGCCTGGTGCTCATCGGCCTGGCGCTCCTGGCGCTCGTGCGAGGTCGGATCCCGGGCGGCGATCGGGCGGGGATCATCGACGCGCTGATCGTCGCCATCGGCGCCGCGCTGCTGAGCTGGACCTTCCTCATGCAGCCGCTGGTGAACGATCCGTTCGCCTCGATCCCCGAGATCGCCACCGCGCTGGCCTACCCGGCGATCGACATCCTCCTGCTCGGCGTACTGGTTCGCGTGTTCCTGGTCCCCGGCCGGCGCGTGGTCGCGCTCAACCTGCTCAGCCTGGCCCTGCTGGCGCTGCTGCTGTCCGACTTCCCGTACGCGGTCATGGTGCTGTCCGGCACGTACGAGACCGGCCACGTCGTCGAGCTCGGCTGGCTCATCGCATCGGTGCTGTGGGGCGGCGCGGCGCTGCATCCGTCGATGCGCCGCGTGGCCGAGCCGGTCGAGGTCGGGGAGGCGGCCCTGCCGGCGTGGCGCCTGGCCCTGCTCGCCGCAGCGTCACTGATGGCCCCGGCGGTGCTCGTGATCGAGGGATTCACCGGACGGCCGATCGACATCCCCGCCGTTGCCGGAGGCTGCATCCTTCTCTTCCTGCTCGTCATCGCCCGCCTGGGCGGGGTCGTGAATGATCTGCGCGCGACGCTCAACCATCGCCGTGCCCTCGAGTCCGAGCTCGAGCGTCGCGCCCTGCACGACCCGCTCACCGGGCTCGCGAACCGCACGCTGCTGCGCGACCGGCTCGAGCACGCGCTCGCCCGCCGCAACCAGCAGGTGGCCGTCCTCTTCGTCGACCTCGACGACTTCAAGAGCGTGAACGACACGTTCGGCCACCACGCCGGCGACGCGCTGCTGACCTCGGTGGCCGAATCGATCCGCCGCACCGTCCGCGCCGCCGACACCGTGGCCCGCCTGGGTGGCGACGAGTTCGCCGTGCTGGTCGACCAGGAGGCCTCGATCGAAGGGGCATCCGAGCTGGCGAACCGGGTGCTGGCCGCCATCGCCGCGCCGATCGAGGTGGCAGGTCGTCAGCGCTCGACCAGCGGCAGCATCGGCATTGCCGTCGGGGCGAGCGGCGTGACGACGGCCGAGGCGCTGATGCGCGAGGCCGACATCGCCATGTACGTCGCCAAGAGCGAGGGCAAGGGCCGCTTCACCGTCTTCGATCCGAGCCAGCACGAAGCCGTCGTCCGCAGCATGGGCCTCCAGGCCGACATGGAGCGTGGCCTCGCGGACCGCGAGTTCGAGCTCCACTACCAGCCGATCATCAGCCTGGCCACCGGCGAGCTCACCGGCGTCGAGGCGCTGCTGCGCTGGCACCATCCCACGCGCGGCCTCCTCGTGGCCGATGACTTCATCCACGTCGCCGAGAGCTCCGGCGCAATCATCCCCATCGGCCGCTGGGTCCTGGCCGAGGCGGCCCACCAGGCCCGCACCTGGTCGACCGGCCTGCTGTCGGGTGACCGATTCCTGAGCGTGAACATGTCCGGCTTCGAGCTGGCGGAGCCCGGTGCCGCCGAGGCGGTCGGCGAGCTCGCTGCATCGGTCCCATCTGCGGCCGTCACAGCTCCTGCTCGAGGTCTCGGAGTCGGTCCGCCCCGACTCCGAAGCGGTGGTCCGGACCCTTCGCGAGGTCCGAGCCCTCGGCGTGCGGCTGGCCATCGACGACTTCGGGACGGGCTACGGCTCGATGAGCCGCCTCCTGCGCCATCCCTTCGACGTCCTGAAGGTCGACGGCTCGCTCGTCTCCGCCATGCACGACGACGAACGTGCCGCCTCGCTGGTCACCGGGGTCATCGACCTGGCCCGGCGCCTTGGCTCGACGGTCATCGCCGAGGGAGTCGAGTCGGCCGACGCGGTCACCGCCCTGCGCCAGATGGGCTGCGAGCAGGCCCAGGGGTATCACTTCGCTCCGGCGCTGCCGGCCGCCGAGCTCGAGTCGGCCCTTCGCCCCGCCGACGGCCAGGCGAGCCCGTGGCCGCCGGTCGCGGCCGATCGCACGTACCGGCTGACCTAGCGCGTCACCTCGGCGATCCACAAAGCGGCGCCTAAGCGGCAGTAGAGGCTCGACGACCATCGTTCGGCGATGCCGCCACGGACCCAGACACTCGCCGAGGCTCGGCGCTTCGAGGCATGGCTCCGCGCCGATGCAGGCCGCGAGCTGCGTCTCGCTCGGCACATCTCGGGCGCAACACTCCAGCAGGTGGCCGACCGCGTTCGATCGTCTAAGAGCACCATCAGTCGCATCGAGCGCGGCCGCTCACCCAGCGTCACCCTCGAGCAGATCGTCCTCGTCGCGGCGTCGGTGGGCCTGCGCCCTTCCCTCAAGTTCTATCCGACCCAGCGCCCGATTCGCGATCAGGGTCAGCTCGAGCTGCTTGGCGCGCTCACGACGCGCATGCACCCATCGTGGCATCACCGACACGAAGTGCCCATGCCTCGCACCGGCGACCTTCGCGCCGCCGACATGGTGTCGTCCATTCCCGGGTGTCGCATCGTCATCGAGGCCTATCGCCGCTTCGCCGATGCCCAGGCGCAGGTCCGCGCCGCTCGCGCCAAGCAGAGGGACCTGGGTGCCGACCGAGTCGTGATCCTGATCGAAGACACACGGATCAACCGACGCGCCATGGCCGCCGCACTGGAGCTCGAGCAGTCCTTCCCGGTTCCACCGAGGACGCTCCTGGCCGCGCTGGGCGCGGGCCGCGATCCCGGCGGAGACGCGATCATCCTGATGCGTCGAAACTCGTCGCACCCGGCGAAACCATCGTCACGCGAACGCGTGCCCACGCGACGTCAGGACCATCAGGTGCAACCCCAGCCGCATGACCGACCCATCACGTGAACTTGGTCTCGCCCGATGCAACGCCCGGCCGGCCGGGCGACCCTCCACAGGCCGTCCACAGGCAAGCGCCACTTGCCCACAACCGATCCACACGTGTCACACAATTGACAGGAAGTGTCTACATCATCTTGTGGTGCGGGAGTCGAAGGTACCACCAGATGTTGTGGTTTTTGCTTGACTCGGCCGGTCGGTCGTCATACACTGGACGACCTGACGACACGGCGCACAGCTAGGCGCCGGACCGGTGGAGGGTGGCCCACGTCGCGGGGTTCCTGCGCCTTCCTCTCGGCCTCACAGCAGCAGAGGGAACTCGTCCATCATGGCTCGCACTGCCTCTCCCACGAAGCACGCCAACGGAACCGCGAACGGCCACGGAAACGGCCACAGCACGGGGACGGGGGCGAAGACGAAGCCGGGCAAGGGCGCCTACCTCCAGCTGGAGCCGGGGCAGAAGCCGACCTGGACGGGCCTCTCGATCGAGCGGCGCTACACGCGCCCCGACGTCCACCCGTATGACACCGTCGAGTGGGACCTGAGGGAAGCGGCGATCACCAACGAGCACGGCAAGGTCGTGTTCGAGCAGAAGGACCTCGAGTTCCCCAAGAGCTGGTCGGCCCTCGCCACCAACGTCGTCGCGTCGAAGTACTTCCGCGGCCACCTGGGAACGCCCGAAAGAGAACGCTCCGTCAAGCAGATGATCGACCGCGTGGCGGACACGATCGCCGACTGGGGCGTCAAGGACGCCTACTTCGCGACCAGTGAGGACGCCGATGCGTTCCGCAACGAGCTCAAGGACATCCTCCTCAAGCAGCGAGCCAGCTTCAACTCGCCGGTCTGGTTCAACGTGGGCATCGACGCCCACCCGCAGTGCAGCGCCTGCTTCATCAACAGCGTCGACGACACGATGGAGTCGATCCTGACCCTGGCCAAGACCGAGGGCATGCTCTTCAAGTTCGGCTCGGGCGCCGGCAGCAACCTCTCGACCATCCGCTCCTCCAAGGAGACCCTAAGAGGCGGCGGCGAGGCCTCCGGCCCGGTCAGCTTCATGAAGGGCTTCGACGCCTTCGCCGGCGTGATCAAGTCCGGAGGCAAGACCCGAAGAGCCGCGAAGATGGTGATCCTCAACGTCGGGCACCCGGACGTCGAGGAGTTCATCGACTGCAAGCTCAACGAGGAGAAGAAGGCCTGGGCGCTGATCGACGCCGGGTACGACGGGAACTTCAACGGCGGCGAGGCGTACGCATCGGTCTTCTTCCAGAACTCGAACAACTCGGTGCGCGTGACGGACGCCTTCATGGAGGCGCTCGAGAAGGACGCCGACTGGACGACGCACGCGGTCACCAGCGGCGAGCCGGTCGAGACCGTCAAGGCCCGCTACCTCATGAACAAGATGGCCGAGGCGGCCTGGGTCTGCGGCGATCCCGGCATCCAGTACCACGACAACATCAACCGCTGGCACACGAGCGCCAACACCGCGCCGATCAACGCCAGCAACCCGTGCTGCGAGTACATGTACCTCGACGACTCGGCCTGCAACCTGGCGAGCCTGAACCTCATGAAGTTCGTCAAGGACGACGGCGAGTTCGACATCGAGGGCTACAAGCACGCGGTGCGGATCGTGTTCACCGCGCAGGAGATCATCGTCGACAACGCGAGCTACCCGACCCCGATGATCGGGGAGAACAGCCGCGACTTCCGGCCGATCGGCCTCGGCTACGCCAACCTCGGCGCGCTGCTCATGAACCGCGGCCTGGCCTACGACTCCGATGAGGGTCGCGCCTACTCCGCGTCGATCACCTCGCTCATGCAGTCGGAGGCGGCGCTCCAGTCCGCGCGGATCGCGCGCGACCAGGGCGGCCCGTTCGCCGGCTACGCGGTCAACCGCGAGCCGTACCTGAAGGTCATGAACCAGCACCGCGACGCGGCGTACCGGATCGACGGGTCACTCGTGCCGGAGCCGCTGCTCGACGCGGCGCTCGTCGGCTGGGACGAGGTCGTGGCCCTCGGCGCAGAAGACCGGCTTCCGCAACGGGCAGCTGAGCGTCCTGGCGCCGACCGGCACGATCGCCTTCATGATGGACTGCGACACGACCGGCGTTGAGCCGGACATCGCGCTCATCAAGTACAAGAGGCTCGTCGGCGGCGGCTACCTGAAGATCGTCAACCAGGGCGTCACGAACGCGGTGCGCACGCTCGGCTACACCGCGGAGCAGGCCGAGGAGATCGTGGCCTGGATCGACGAGCACGAGACGATCGAGGGCGCGCCGCACCTGCTCGACGCGCACCTGCCCGTCTTCGACTGCGCCTTCAAGCCGGCCAACGGCACGCGCTCGATCCACTACAACGGCCACCTCAAGATGATGGCCGCGGTCCAGCCGTTCATCAGCGGCGCGATCAGCAAGACGGTCAACATGCCGGAGGCCTCGACCGCCGAGGAGATCGCGCAGGTCTACGTCGACGGCTGGAAGATGGGCCTCAAGGCCATCGCGGTCTACCGCGACAACTCCAAGCGCAGCCAGCCGCTGAACACCAAGAAGGAAGGCGGCGACGAGGCCAAGGCCGATGCCGTGGCGGCGACCCCCCAGGTCGAGACGGTCTACAAGCCGCTCCGCCGGCGCCTGCCCGATGAGCGCGCCTCGATCACGCACAAGTTCAACGTGGGTGGCCACGAGGGCTACCTGACCATCGGCCTCTACGAGGACGGCACGCCCGGCGAGATCTTCCTGCGCATGGCGAAGGAGGGCTCGACGATCAGCGGGCTGATGGACGCCTTCGCGACGGCGGTCTCCCTGGCGCTCCAGTACGGCGTGCCGCTGAAGGACCTCGTCAACAAGTTCAGCCATCTGCGGTTCGAGCCGGCGGGCTTCACGACCAACCGGGACATCCCGATGGCCAAGAGCCTGGTCGACTACATCTTCCGGTACATGGCCACGAAGTTCATGTCGCAGGATGAGAAGGATCAGATCGGGATCATCAATCGGCAGCTGAAGCTGTCGGAGGCGAGTCCGGTGAGTTGATGCGGCGCCTACCGAGGCGACGGGTCCGCTCCGGGACCGACACGCCTCGCACGGCGCCTCAACCACTGCCGACTCGGCTTCGACACGTTCGGCGGAAGAGGTTGAAGGGTCGGGGGATCCGATTCAGCCTGAGGCTAGCTTCGAGGTTGGGGAGGAAGAGACGGCGGCCAATGGGCTGTTGGATGGGCTGAAGATCCTGGCCGAGAACGTCGAGGCGAAGGATCGGGCCGAGCGGCTCGAGGTGGGGCAGGCGCCCGTCATCTTCGACACCGCGGACTCGCCGGCCTGCACCGACTGCGGCTCGATCATGGTCCGCAACGGGTCCTGCTACAAGTGCATCAACTGCGGCGCGACAAGCGGCTGCAGCTAGGCACTTCCAAGATATGAGCCGGGCGGTGTCGTCCGGCTCATCTCGTTCGACGAGCGGCAACTCTCGCAACGGTGGACAGGAGTCCCGCGCTCGGGACCGATAAGTTCTGGACCCAAGTGGAACCATGGAGTTCTCATCGTCGAGCCTCCAGCCAATCCAGCGGCTAGCGTACCCCGCGCGTCAGCGGCGGACCGGGTACCTGAGGTGGAGGGCTCGGCGGCCCTGGACGACGACCGGGTCCTCGAGCAGCAGATGTCCGCGGTCGAGCTTGGTGAAGTAGGGCACGCCCTCGCCGAACAGCACCGGCACGAGGCTGACGCATACCTCGTCCACGAGGCCGAGGTCGAGTGCCTGCTGGGTCACCTTGGTGCTCGCGATCGTGACGTCCTTGTCGCCGGCGATCTCGCGCGCCTTGGCGACCGCGGCCTCGACTCCGTCGACGAACGTCGTCTTCGGCCACCGCTCGGTTGCATCCGGGGGTGGCTTGTGGGTGACCACGACCACCGGAGCGCCGGCCGGATGAGAGTCGCCCCAGCCGTCGGCGATGTCGAACAGGTGCCGGCCAGAGACGATCGCGCCGATCGTCGTCAGCTCTCGAAGCACCTCCGCGCTGGCCTCGTCGACATCGAACTTGACGTCCTCGTTCGCGCTCGGCACGGACACGTCTCCGGCCTCGTACCACTCGAACAGCTCGCCTGGGTTGTCGTCGGGCGCGGCGACGAATCCGTCCAGGGACATCGTCATGTGCGTGAAGACCTTGCCCACGGTGGGACCTCCTTCAGTGCGACTACAGACTTCTTCACCAACGACGATGCGAGCACACAGGAGGCCAACATCAACCGTCAATGGGTCGGGCTGCCTCGCCGGCGCAGAATGTCGCGGTCGCATCGGCAGGAGGCTGGAGGCCCAGGTGGAGCTACCCGACTACTGGCTGTCGCGTCCAGGTGCTGAGCCCGGGCCGGACCTGAGAGCGTCCTTCGATCGGGTGTGGGAGCGCGCCATCGCGTCTGGCGACTGCCCGATGATCGAGGTCCCGCAGGGGGAGCGGTGGCAGTTCCTCTGTCACCTCGCCGATGCCCGGGGCGTCGTGCTCCACGGCTCGGGCGATCCGGGGATCGCCGTCTTCGAGCCCCGCCAGGCGATCGACCTGAATGCCTTCGGCAACCAGAAGGCGGTCTACGCGGCCGGTGACGGGCTCTGGGCGATGTTCTTCGCGATCGTGGACCGGGACCGGATCCCATCGGTGACCAACGCCTGCGTTCGTCTGGCCGATGCCGCAGGGGAGGTCAGCCCACCCCGGTACGTGTTCTCGATCAGCCGAAGCGCGTTGCCCGAGCGACCGTGGCGATCGGGCACCGTCTACGTCCTGCCGGGTGACACCTTCGAGCTCCAGCCCACGCTTCGCTTCGGCGAGCTCGAGGTGCTCGTTCCGCAGCTCGCCAGCTTCGTGGCCGTGCGGCCGCTT
The DNA here is from genome assembly GCA_963828485.1 of uncultured Chloroflexia bacterium. Taxonomy (GTDB): domain Bacteria; phylum Chloroflexota; class Limnocylindria; order QHBO01; family QHBO01; genus JACDBZ01. Next base: position 190,787 of record CAWHEV010000006.1, on the reverse strand, counting down.
GCCCGGGTGGCGGTGGAGCCTGACGACTTCCCGTTTCTGTCACAGATCCGCGGGCACGACGATGACCGGTTGGCGGAGTACGCACACGCCATGGAGACCGGCGCGCCCTGGCCCGAGTAGAGCCTGGCCCGCCATTCGGCGTTGGAGCGTTAGCATCGGCCGCGTGGAAGGCTTGGCGATCGGCACGCGTGGCGTCGTATTCCGGGGCACAGGGGCGCGGCCACGGATCGAGGAGCTGAGCCTCGACCCGCCGCAGCGCGGCGAAGTCCGGGTTCGGATGGCGGCTGCCGGGGTGTGCCACTCCGACCTCCACGTCGTGGACGGCGAGTGGGAGCGGCCGGCCGGCGTCGTCATGGGGCACGAGGGTGCCGCGTTCGTCGAGGCGATCGGTGACGGAGTCACCGGTCTCGAGGTCGGCGACTTCGTCGTGCTTGCCTGGACCGCGCCGTGCGCTTCGTGCGTGAGCTGCCGGCGTGGCGAACCATGGCTCTGCACTCGCCCGGATGGGAGCGGGCACCGGCTCGCTCCCGAGCTGGTGAGGCTGCACGACCGAAGCGGCGGCCCGGTCGGGGTCTACAGCGGAATCGGCACATTCGGCGAGCGGCAGGTCGTGGCGGCCTCGGCAGCCATCAAGGTCGACCCGAAGACGCCTCCGGAGATCGCGGCCCTCATCGGCTGCGCGGTGACGACCGGGATCGGTGCGGTGCGGAACACCGCGAACGTGAGATCAGGGGAGTCCGTGGTCGTGCTCGGTGTCGGCGGAGTCGGCCTGAGCGCCATCATCGGAGCCGTCGCGCAAGGGGCGGAGTCGGTGACGGCCATCGACAGCTCGCGGGCGAAGCTCGACCTCGCCACACGGGCCGGCGCCCATCGGGCGCTGCTCGCGAGCGAAGCCGACCAGGCCAGCGGGGCCGATCACGTGCTCGAGTGCATCGGCCTGGTCGATACCGTCGAGCTCGCGATCGACCTCGTGCGACCGGGTGGCACGGTCACGCTCGTCGGCATGACGCCGCAGGGGCAACGGGCGAGCTTCGACGTCTACCGATTCGTGGAGGATGGAAAGGCGATTCGCGGCTCGAACTACGGATCGGCCGATCCCAGCAGGGACTTCCCGAAGATCGCCGAGGAGTATCTCGAAGGCCGGCTGCCCCTCGAGCTGCTGATCTCGGAGCGCATCGGCCTCGAGCAGCTTGACGGCGCGTTCGACGCCATGCGTCGCGGCGATGGCGCGCGACGAGTGATCATGTACTGATAGGTTGGCTAGCGCTCCACCCGGAACCGATCGCCGCCGTCCGTCCAGGTCGGACGCGGCCCCTCATCCAGGCGGCCAACGGACACGAGCGACTCGCGCAGCTCGGCCTGCCAACGGATCGCATCGCGCCGCTCTTCACGATGCCGCATCACGATGGCGTACTGGAGAGCCGCCGCCATCAGGGCAACAAGGCTCAGGGCTTCGACCAAGCTAGGCATGGCCGCACCGTACTCCCGATGGCAAGAGCGAACCACTGAGCCGATGGGACCGTCAGCGGCCCTTGTCGCGAGCCTCGCGTGCGCGGCGCTTGCCCTCGTGCATCGCCTGGACCCGGGCGACCGGGATCGCATGGCCTTCCTCGATGAGCGCGGTGGACAGAGTCTGCGGCTCGGGCATGTGCTCGCGCCACGGATCGCGGTCGCCGAGCTGTCGAAGGGCGGTGTGCACCGTGAAGTCGGCTGGGGTGATGTCGTCGAGGTCGTCCCAGGCGACGGGGAAGGAGACCGGGACGCCGGGTCGGACGCGCGGGCTGTAGGCGCAGATCACGGTGGCGCCGCCGACCCTCGTCGAGTCGACGAAGACCTTCCCGCCACGGTCCGCCTTGACGAACGCGGTCGTCGCGACGTCCGGATCGAGCTGCTCCGCTCGCCGCGCGATGGCCCGCGTCGCCGCGGCCGAGTCCTCGGGCGACGCGGCGTCGTCGATCGGCACGAACACGTGCAGCCCCTTGGCGCCGCTCGTCTTCACCGCCCCGCTGAGCCCGACATCGGTCAGGGCCTGTCGAACCGCATGCGCGACCCGGACCGCCATCGCGAACGCATCGGCCTCCGGTGGGTCGAGGTCGAGAACCAGGTGGGTGATGCGATCGGGCCGATCGACGCGGGCCAGCGCGGGGTGATACTCGATCGCTCGCTGGTTGGCGAACCACAGCAGCGTGCGGCGGTCGTTGCACAGCGCGTACGACACGTCCCGTTTCGACGACTCGGACCACGCCTGCACCGTGCGCACCCAGGGTGGCGTGTACTTCGGCACGTTCTTCTGCATGAAGGCGTCCTGGCCGCGGTGGACGCGGATGACCGACAGCGCCCGATCCTCGAGCACGGGGAGGATCCGATCCCGGATCGCGTCGAGGTACTCGACCAGGTCGCGCTTCGTCGCGTCGGCCCCATCGAACAGGGGCTGGTCGAGGTTCGTCAGCGAGACGCCATCGCGTGATTCGCCGTCACTCGCGGTGTTCATCGCGGATCAGACGCTACCACCCACACCACGGATCGCTTGCCGGCGCAGCGGTCCATGGAGCGAGATCTGCGCGCTGCGTCAACGGGTCGAGGTGCAGGTGACCGAACGCTGAGCGCCGCTGTGGCCTGAGCGCACCGCTTTGCGGCTCGCCGAGCAAGCGCTGGTCCGCGTCCTGCTGATCGGGTTGGCATGCGTTATGTGATGTTGGGAGTGGTGCTCCTTCTGGCAACCGCGGCACCCGTCCGCGCCGATGGCGGGCTGACCGAAGCCGTCGCCGCGACCTTCCTGGCCCGCACCGTTGACGGGACACTCCACGAGATCGCGCACCAGCGCGCCAATGAGCTCGCAAGCTGTGGCTGCCTCTCGCACGACGGGATGCGCTCCGGAACCGCCGAGGTGATCGCGTTCAACCAGGGCTACCCGAGCCCGATCGGGCACGCCGTGGCGCAATGGCTCGGCAGCCCGACCCACGCGGCCATCCTCGCCAACTCGGCCTATGGCCGGATCGGATGTGCCGAGCTGGTGGACGGCGGGGGCACGCACTGGTTCGTCTGCGTCCTGGCTGCCGGACCGCTGCCGGCCCAGCCGGCCGCGCCCGCGCCACAGCCGGCCGCGCCCGCGCCACAGCCGGCCGCGCCCCCAGCCCCTCCGGCGGCACCGCAGGAGACGGTGAGCCGGGAAGCCGCCAAGCCGGCACCCCAGGATGAGCCCGAAGAACCATCGGTCCCCGGATCGCCGCGGTATCGCTACGCGCCGATCTGACCCTTCGCCTGCCTCACGCCTCGGGTGCCGGTGCGGTACCGATATCGATCTCGTTGCCGGCGGGATCGGCGAGGGTCCAGAAGAGCTCCTCGGCGTTGTATCGGACCTGCCGGCCACCAGCTGCGAGGCCGGCGGCGACGCGCGCCTCGGCCTGGTCCCACGGCACCCACACGACCAGATGGATCGAGCCCTTGCCATCGGAGCGCAGGTCGTCCATCTCCTCGAACCAGAACGGCGCCAGGCGGTCGTGCGGGTCGACGAGGTCCTCGTCCGGGCTGTCCGGCCGCGGCTTGTATCCGAGGACCGCCTGCCAGAACGGCATGATGCCGCTCCGATCGGTCGCACCAGGGATGACCAGCAGGCTCTGGACCGCGGCGGGGTCGGGGGTCAGTCCCAGCTCGCGGGCCGTGGTCGAGATGGCGCGGGCGAAGTCGAGGTCAGGCTGGAACAGACCGTAGCCGGCCTCCCGGAACGCCCGCAGCAGGATCGTCACGCCGTCGGAGCGAATGTCGACGTGCGGCGCATCACCATCGCCCACGTGTTCGCCGATCGCGCTCACGAAGCGGACCGAGGTGGCGAACGAGTCGCTCCTGAAGAAGGCCGATGCGCCTTCGGGGAGGATGCGCCACGCCTCGGCGCCTTCGGCCGCGTGGAACTGCTTGGCCATGATCCGTTCGGTCATCGGGCCTCCTTGGTCCGCCAGCCGTCCGCAATCCGTGATGGACGTCGCTACTCGACTGACCTCCTTGTTGGTGAGAACCGAGGCATGGAAGTAGCCGAGGACGACGTTGGTCCCGACCTTCATCCGGGCCTCGAGCCAGTCAGTGGCGCGCAGGCCCTGCCGCGGCGCGCCGCCCGCGATGGCCTCGCCCTTGACCACGCCGGATGGAATGACCTTGATGTTGCTGGGGAACGTCTTGAGGATCCGGCTGCGCGTGTTCGGAGCCTCGCGGAAGCGGGCCTTCTTGTCAGTTACAAAGCGTCGATTCGTGATCGCCCGATAGTCGGTCGCCTTGAAGGTCAGGGGCATGGCGGTTCCTTTCGATCGGCCTGAGAGCTCGAGCGTCTTGCCGAGGGCCTGGGGCTCGGGATCGCGGTGGCGGCCGTTGACCTTGAGCTCGATGTGGCAATGACAGCCATCGGCGATGCCGGTGTCGCCCACGCGGCCGATGCGGTCGCCGGCTTTCACGCGCGTCCCGTCTGCCACCAGGAACGACTGGAAGTGCCAGTACTCCGTCGTCACGCCCGAGCCGTGGTCGATGATGATCCCGAGCGCGTTGGTCTCGGCGCCCTTCTTCTTCGCCTCGTCCTCGGTGCGGTGCGCCGTCCCGGGAGCCATGGCGACGATCGGTGCGCCGCAGTCGAAGTTCCCGATGTCGATGGCCATGTGCTTGCCACCTGGACCGAGCTTCTCCGGATCCTTCGCGCGCCTGATGATCCGGAACGTGGCCGTGAGCGGCAGGCCCGGAGGCTTCGGTTGCCCCTGGAGCAGGAGGCGCACCTCGACGGGCGATCGGAAGGCGATCCTGGTCATGAGACGCGGCCGTCAGTCATCATGCTGACGCTCATCGGCGGCCTCCAAACTCGAACTCGCATGCCGCGATGCCTTCGGATCAGCCCGGATCCGACTGGCCGGAGGCTAGCACGCACGCCTCGTCGCGGGAACCCCGTGGAATCCGCCATGCATGCGTAAATGCACGGCGATGACAGAACCGATTCCCGATCCGCTCGCGCGTGCCGCCGCCGTGATGGACGCGTTCGATCGGCCGTGGTTCCTGTGCGGCGGTTGGAGCGTCGACGCGTGGCTGGGCAGGGTCACCCGGCAGCATGTCGACGTGGACGTCGCCGTCTTCCATGACGAGCAGCTGGCGCTGTACGAGTTCATGGCCGATCGCATCCCGGTCGGTCACGACGACAACGTCGAGGGCGACACCAAGGAGCCGTGGGCCGGCCGATGGCTGGACATGCCGGCTCACATCCACGCGAGCGAGCCGGGGATCGAGTGGGACTTCCAGCTCTCGGAACGAGACGGGACCGATCTGCTCCTGTGCAGAACGCCCCGGCATGCCCTGCCGATGGAGCACGCGACCGGCATGACGGGTTGGGGAATCCCGGCCTTCACCCCGCCGGTCATCGTCTACTACAAGGCCGTCACACCGACGTGGCGCCAGCTTCCGCGCGATGCGCCCCGAGAGCACGACGTGCTCGACTTCGAGCTGCTCCGACCGCTCCTCGATCGGAGCGATCGGGCATGGCTCGCCGAGGCGATCCGGTCTCTCGAGCCGGCCCATGCGTGGCTCTCGGCGTTGCCCTGACGAAGCGCGGAGCCGCTTTGACAGGCAAGTAGGGACTTGCCTATGATCGGTGGATGGGCGACGTGTTCAAGGCGCTCGCGGACCCGACCAGGCGCACGATCCTCGACGAACTGAGCGACCGAGACGGGCAGACGCTCTTCGAGATCTGCGGCCGGCTTGTGATGAAGCACGGCATCGGCGCATCCAGGCAGGCGATTTCGCAGCACCTCGATGTTCTCGAGGATGCCGGCCTGGTCAGGACCGAGCGCGCGGGCCGATACAAGTTCCATTACCTCGATACATCGCCCCTGAGCGAGATCGCGGAGCGGTGGTCCCTGCCACAGAAGGAGACAGACCGATGAAGATCGTGACCACGAGCGTCCTGGTGGACGACCAGGCGAAGGCGCTCGCCTTCTACACCGACATCCTTGGCTTCGTGAAGAAGAACGACGTGCCCGCAGGCGAGCACAGGTGGCTGACCGTGGTGTCGCCGCAGGCGCCGGATGGCGTGGAGCTGCTGCTCGAGCCCGACGCGCACCCGGCGGCGCGGCCGTTCAAGGAGGCGCTGGTGGCGGACGGCATGCCGTACACCTCGTTCGGGGTGGACGACGTCCAGGCTGAGTTCGATCGGCTCAGTTCGCTCGGCGTCCGATTCACTCAGCCGCCGACCGAGATGGGACCGGTGACGACCGCGGTCTTCGACGACACATGCGGAAACCTCATCCAGATCGCCGCGATGCATGCTGCATGATCTCGATGGCGACAATGAAGGAGGCGAGCGATGCGCGTCGGACTGATGGCCGAGAACCCGCTGGAGTCTGCGGTCCTGGCATCCGGGATGGTCCCGACCCCGATGCTGGAGGCCTATGCGCCGGTCTACGCCCGCTCCCTGGTGCTGGCCACGAAGCTCGGGATCTTCGATGCGCTGAGCGATGGCGGGCGGTCAGCGGAGGCCGTCGCGAGCGCCGTGGGCACCGATCCGCGCGCCACGGAGAAGCTCCTCAACGTGCTCGTCACGATGCGGTACCTGCGCCACCGCGACGGCGAGTACTCGATCACCGGTCGCGTCCGGCGCTGGCTCCTGGCCGATGCGCCCGGATCGATCCGCGACGTGATCCTCATGAAGGAGCTGGAGTGGCGATGGATCGACCAGCTCGAGACGTTCGTGCGGGACGGCAGGCCGCTGGACGTGCACGGGACGATGGCGCCCGATGACTGGGGCGCCTACCAGCGCGGGATGCGGGCCCAGGCGAACCCGCTGGCGTCGTGGCTGGCGCGCCGGGTGCCCGTGCCCGACGGGGCCAGGGACATGCTCGACATCGGTGGATCGCACGGGTACTTCTCGGTCGTCCTGTGCCGCAAGCACCCAGGGCTGACGGCGACCGTCCTCGACCTCCCGGACGCCGTCGACGCATGCCGCGTCCGCTGCTCGAGCGGGAGGGGATGGGCGACCGCGTCACCCTGCGAGCCGGCAACGCGCTGACCGACGACCTCGGCGAGGCCGCCTACGACCTCATCCTCATCTTCAGCCTCGTCCACCACTTCGACGACGCGACGAATCGTTCGCTCGTGAGCCGGGCGGCGCGTGCCCTTCGCCCTGGCGGCTACCTGGTGATCGGCGACGCCCTGCGCCCGTCGGCTCCCGGAAAGGGCGGCCAGCAGGGTGCGTTCTTCGACCTCTACTTCGCCCTGACCAGCGAGTCGGGGCTCTGGACCTTCGACGAGATGCGGTCGTGGCAGGTCGCGGCAGGGCTCACGCCTCGCAAGTCGATCACGCTGGTCCCGGGCGGCGGCTTCGTCCTCCAGGTCGCCGAGCGCGCTTCCCGGTGAGGCTCTTTGGACATGTTCCTCCGGCACCGGGAGGCCACGTGTGCCATCGTGGCTCCAAATGGCAGGGCACCAGGTCACGACATTCATTGCCGCGCCGCCGGATCGCGTGTTCGCGCTGTGGATGGACCTCGAGCGGATGAAGGAATGGGTCGGGGGCGTGACGCGCGTGAGCGATGTCACCGGCCCGATCGACCAGCCGGGCACTCGCTACACCGTGTGGTTCGGACCGCTGAAGAGCCCGACGGAGATCGTCGAGGTGGAGCGTCCCCACCACGTGCGGACCAGGTTCGGCAGCGTGATCCTCAAGGGCGAGTCGGAGATGTGGCTCACGCCGGAGGTCGCCGGCACGCGGCTGACGCAGACGTTCCGGACGCGTGGCTTCGTATCGGCGATCACCGGCCGGATCTTCGCCGCGGGATCCTACAAGGGCAGCTTCCAGGGCGAGCTGGAGGAATTCCGCAGGATCGTGGAGCGGGAGGCAGCGAGGGCTCCCTGACGACCCGGATGCTGAACGCCTCCGCCGGGCATCTAGCGGGGCTCGAGGATAACGACCGCTGAGCAAGCGCAAGGCCTATGCTCCCACCGCTCGAGGAACGTCAACCGGCCGAGGGAGGCGACACGTGGACATCCTGATCCTGCGATTGGTGCATATCGGTGCCGGCACCTTCTGGGTCGGTGCCGTGTTCGCGTTCTTCCTCCTCGTTCAGCCCGCGGCGGTGGCAGCCGGGCCGAGCGCATCGGGCTTCATCTACCAGCTCCTGCACTATCGGCGCTTCTCGTCGATCGTCCTCGGCAGCGCGATCGTCACGGTCCTGGCCGGCGCGTGGCTGCTCGTGATCACCTCGAATGGCCTCGATCCGGAGCTGCTCTTCGACACTTCGCGGCTCGGGTTCACCGTGGGAGGCATCGCCGCGATCGTCACGCTCGGCGTCGGCGGGCTCTACGTGTTTCCGCGCACCCGCACCGTCGAGCGCACAATCGGCACGCTCGTGACCGAGCAGCGACCACCGACGCCCGACGAGCAGCAGCTGCTGGCCCGCACCGGGCGTGAGTCCCGCGCAGCTGGCTGGGTCGTGATTGCTGGGCTGTCGATCGCCGTCATCGCGATGGCCACCGCACGCTACTGGCCCGTCATCCTCTGAGGAGGCTAGTCGCGGAAGGGAACGCGCCAGCTGCGGGTCAGTCGCGCTGCGGGACCAGGAGGCCGCGCTCGTAGGCTGTAGCCACGGCAGCTGCCCTGTCGTTGACGCCCAGCTTCTCGTAGATGTGGAGCAGGTGCGTCTTGACGGTCGCCTCGGAGATGAAGAGGCGGGCCGCCGCGCCGCGGTTCGTCTCGCCCTGGGCGATGAGGGTCAGCACCTCCAGCTCGCGGTCGCTCAGGGCGTCCTGGGCGGGCGCGCGGAGCTGGCCCACCAGCCGCGTCGCGACCGATGGCGCGAGGACCGACTCCCCCCGAGCCGCGGCGTGGATGGCACGGACGAGCTCCTCCCGGGGTGAGTCCTTGAGCAGGTAGCCGGTGGCGCCGGCCTCGAGCGCCGGCACGACGTCGCTGTCGGTGTCGTAGGTCGTCAGGACGAGGACGCGCGTGTCGGAGCCCTGCTCGGCCAGCGTCCGGATCGCCGCCGCGCCGCCGAGGCCGGGCATGCGAAGGTCCATGAGGACGACGTCGGGCTTCAGCGACGCGACGAGCGCGAGGCCCTCCGCTCCGTCGGAAGCCTCGCCGACGACGTCGAGGTCCGGATCGCCGGCGAGCATGCCGCGGATCCCGTCGCGGACGACGGGATGGTCGTCGACGATGATCAGCCGCACCGGGCTCATGGCGCGGGAGCGACCGAGGAGCCGGCGGCGATCGCGGGGACGCGGGCCGAAAGGGCGGTGCCGCCACCGGGCTCCGACTCGATCGCGAGCGAGCCCGCGACGCGCGCGACCCGCTGGCGCATGCCGCTGAGGCCGAAGCCGGCCGGCCCGGCTGCATCGGACTCGGGGACGGTGAACCCGACGCCGTCGTCGCGGACGTCGAGGGTCACGACGTCGCCGATGAACGACAGCGTCAGCCCGGCGCGGGTCGCGCCTGCATGGCGGGCGACGTTCGCCAGCGCCTCCTGGGCGATGCGCAGCAGCGCGACCTCGATCTCCGGATGGAGCGCGATGACGTTGCCGGTCACCGTGACCTCGGCCGGGATGCCGTTCAGCTCGGACCAGTCGCGGGCGACGTCGGCGAGGGCGTCGGGGAGCGTGCCCGACTCGAGTGCGGAGGGCATCGAGGCCTCGACGGACCGGCGGGCCTCGGTGAGGCTCTCGCGCGCCAGTCGCTCGGCGTTCTCCAGGTGCCGCTCCCGATCGGTCGGGCGGTCGTGCGCCGCATCGGCCGCCTCGAGCTGGGTGACGATGCCGATGAGGCCCTGCGCGATCGTGTCGTGGATCTCGCGGGCCATCCGGGCGCGCTCGTCGAGGATGCCCGCCTCGCGGGCCTGGGTCAGGAGCTGGGCATGCAGCCCGGCGTTCTCGACCAGGGCGGCCTCGAGCTTGGCAAGCGCCTGCCGGCGCTCCTCGTTCTGCTCGGTCACCTTCTCGCCGACGATCGATCCCGCACCGATCACGAGCGTCTGAATGACGATGATGGCGAGGTAGAAGGTCCATGACTCGGCGGTCTGCGGGAACCCGGCGATGAGCGTGTTGATCAGGAACGACGTCGCGAACACGCCCAGGAACGCGAGCGGCAGCGGCCGCAGGATCGAGGCGTAGAAGAAGCCGCTGATCAGGAAGATGAAGAAGATGGGGGACCGCAGCATCAGGATGGATGCAAGCACGAGCAGGCCGACGAAGAAGATCCCCATCCGGAGCCGATGCGCATGCCGCGGCTCCGGCAGGCGGGTGAACATGGCGTAGATCCATGCGGCGGCCGCGGCCACGATCGCAAGCGTCGTCGCCAGCCACGCCGGGTCGCCGTTCCCGCCAACAACGGCGAAGACGGTCGGCGGCACGAGCAGGACGTACCCGCACCAGCCGACCATCGCGTCGCCGAACCGCTCCCAGGCCGGCTTCGCCGCGGCGTCCATCGGCGCACTCATGGCCGAACGCTACTCCATCGGTCCGTCACTCCCATCGGAAGACGCGGGTGGCGATGGCCCCGCCCACGACGGTGATCCCGGCCAGCACGGCGAGCGGGAGCAGCTTCGGCGCGGCTCCCAGCCACGCGTCCTGGAGGCCCTGGACGCCCGGCGGACTGAACTCGCCGATCGTGACGAGCACGTCCGGCAGCAGGAACCGCGGCAGGTACACCCCGCCGAGGAACATCACCACGAAGAACAGCGGCACCGCGATCGCCGTGGCGATGCCGGCCGACGGTGCGAACGCCGCCAGCAGCAGCCCGATGGCGAGCAGGCCCGCCATCCCCAGGCCGAACGCGGCGACGTAGCCGATCGGGTTCGCCGGAAGCGGGATGTCGAACGCGATGCGGCCGACGATCACGAGCAGGACGAGGCCGAGGACGGCCGTCACCGAGTAGATGACGAGCTGGGCAACCAGCAGCGAGGCCGGTCGCGCCGGCGTCGTCGAGAGGCGCCGCAGGATGCCCTTCTCGCGGTACGTCGCGAGGCGGATCGGCAGGGTCTGGATCGCGAGCGTGGCCGTGGTGATGACCACCAGCGACGGGGCGAAGGTGTCGATCCATCGCAGGCCGCCGAGGGCGGGATCGGGTCGGTGTGGTGCGAAGAGGGAGCCGAAGATCAGGAGGATCGCCGACGGAAGGGCGATCGCGGCGAGCCAGCTGATCGGCTCGCGGAGCAGCAGCTTCGCTTCGGCGACGATGAGGGCGCGCATCTCGTTCATGACAGTTCCTTTGCTGGGCGGGCCGTCAGGGCGAGGTATGCATCGTCCAGGCTGGCCTGCTCGACCCGAAGGTCATTGGCCACGACCTGGTGCTGCGCCAGGACCGATGTGACGGCATGGATGAGGTTGCCGGTGCCGGTGACGACGACGACGGGTCCGGCCCGTTCGACGTCCTTCACCTCCGGGAGGTCGGTCAGCAGCCGATCCTCGATCGGCGCCGATGGGCGGAACCGGAGCTTCTGCTCCGCGTCGACGCGGGAGACGATGCCGGCGGGCGTGTCGATCGCGATGATGCGGCCGCCGTCGATGACCGCGACCCGGTCGGCGAGGCGCTCCGCCTCCTCCATGAGATGGGTGACGAGCAGGACGGTGACGCCCCGCGCCCGGATCGACTCGATGAGGCTCCACGTCTCGCGGCGTGCCTGCGGGTCGAGGCCCGTCGTCAGCTCGTCGAGGATCGCGACCTTCGGCTTGCCGACGAGCGCGAGGGCGATCGAGAGGCGCTGCTTCTGGCCGCCGGACAGCTTCCGGTACTGCGTGTCGCGCTTCTCGGTCAGCCCGAGGTCCTCGATGAGCGCCGCCGGATCCTCGGGATCCGGGTAGAAGGACGCGAACAGCTCGACGGCCTCGGCGACGGTCAGGCGATCGGGCAGCTCGCTCTCCTGGAGCTGGACGCCGACGAGCGTCCGCAGCCGATCGCGATCCTGCTGCGGATCGAGCCCGAGGACCCGGATCGTGCCGGAGTCGGGCCGGCGCAGACCGGCGATCGACTCGACCGTCGTCGTCTTTCCGGCGCCGTTCGGCCCGAGGATGCCGAAGATCTCCCCCTCTTCGACGGTGAAGGAGACGCCGTCGACGGCGGCACGGCCGTCGTAGCGCTTGGTTAGGTCGGTGACTTCGACGATGTTCATGCCCCGAGGGTGGCGTTCGCCCCCTCGTCGGCGCATCGGCGTGCCGGCCGGATCTTGCGGCGCACTCGGTGGACTCCGCCGTCAACCGATCGGCTGATCGACCCTTGGATTGAGGTTGACCGACGTTGCGGGCTGCGCGCATCCTGCCGGGCATTGATTGTTCGTGGATGACCGCAAGGCGGGAGGGCCGTGATGTCCGAGGAGACCGTGGGATGGATCGGAGCGCCGGGCGATCCGGTTCCGGCTGACGATGAGGCGGATCCGGTCCCGGTCAGCCCGGAGGACACGAAGCGTCGAACGGCGGCCGTAGGGAGGATCGCGGTTGCCCTGGTCGTCGCCTGGACCGCGCTCGTCGCGATTCCCGGTGCCGTGCCATGGGCGGCCACTGACGATTCGGCACGCGCGATCGCGTTCGGCGTCGCGATCGCGTCGATCGTGGCGCTCGTCGGCCTGGCACTCGCGTGGCTGCGCACGGACCAGCTCGGTGTGGAGGGGGCCACGTTCGGCACGGCGGCCGCCTTCGCGGCGCTGGGCCTCGCCGCCCTCGAGGTGGTCAACCTGATGATCCTGCCGCAGGACGCGCCCTATCGGCTCATGGCGACGGGCGTCGGCCTGCTGGTGCTCATCGCCGTGGCGCTCGTGACGGTCGCGGCGGTCCGGATGAGCTTCTTCGAAGGATCCCGGTTCTCGTCGATCACGTTGGTCGGGACGGCGATCGGCATCGTCGTCGTGGTCGCCTATCTCGTGATGATCCAGACCATGGTCAACGAGGCCGGCAGCGCCGAGGAGTCCGAATGGATCCGGCTCACGACGCTCATGACGGGCCTCCAGACGCTGGCGTTCGCCGGTCTTGGCGCACTCCTTGGCACGGCGGTCCAGGGCCAGGTCACCTCGTCCGTGAAGAACGAGCTGGGCAGGGCCGATGCCGCCCTGGGCCTCTTCGAGACGGAGGCGAACGACGTCCTCCAGGAGATTCGCAGGCGGGCGGCCCAGGCTGAGAGCGACACTGAAGCGGTCGTCATCGACGCGCTGCGCCAGGATCCCGGCCGATTCAGGACGGAGGCGGCGATGCGCCGGTGGATCCGCGTCCAAGGACGTCGGTGCTGCCGGCTCGGTCGCCGACCTCGCCGAGAGCCTCGACCAGGTCGTTGCCAGCGCTCGCCGGATCCGCGCCGGCTGAGGATCAGGCGACGGCCCGCTCCGTGCCGCTTGACGCGCGGAGGTCCTCAGCCTGGCGCGTCATCCTCTCGGCGAGATAGACGGCATCCCGCCCGACACCGCCCAGCAGCGCCGACGCGCCGCGGTACATGAATGGCAGGCCGATGAAGTACAGCCCCGGCGCATCGGTCGCCACTCCCCGGACCTGGCGCGGCCAGCCGTCGGGGCCGGTCACGGGGACGTGGATCCAGCCGTGATCGGGCCGGAAGCCGGTCGCCCACACGACGTTCGCGGCCTCGATGACCCGTCCGTCGTCCAGCAGCGGCATGCCGTCGCTGACACCGACGGTCCGGGCCAGGATCCGCTCCACCCCTGCGGCGAGAAGGTCCGACGGGCGGACACGGTCCAGGGGCAGGCCGTGATTGCGGATCCCGGGCGCCGCCTTGCGGCCGATCGGGTTGTCGAGCGTTGCCACGTGGTTGACGAAGAACCAGAACACCGTGTCGAAGGCGCGAGCCAGCCGATCCTCCGGGCGTAACGGCATCTTGCCGACGTCGCGACCCGCCAGGACCGTTTGGTGCTCCCGCGCCGCCATCAGGGCGATCTCCGCGCCAGAATTGCTGGCGCCGACGACGAGGACGGCCCCGTCGCGAAGCTGCGAGGTGCTGTGGAACTGGCTGGAATGCAGCTGCGTGATCGATGGGTCGAGCTCATCGGCGAACTCGGGGATGCGCGGTCGGTCGTAGGCGCCGGTGGCGATCACGACCTGTGAGGCCATGTAGTCGCCGCCGTCGTCGGATGGCGATCCGAAAGCCCTGGCCTTCGTCCGCCGGCCACACGTCCGTGACGTGGACGCCGTGCCGGATCGGCAGTTCCATCGCGGTCGCGTAGGCCTCCAGGTAATCGGCGACCTCGTCCTTGGTGGGGAATCCGTGTGGGTCGCCCGGGAACGGCATCCCCGGCAGGCCGTTGAAGCGGCCGGGCGTGAAGAGGCGCAGTCCATCCCACCGGGTTCGCCATGCGTCGCCGACGCGCGCACCGTCGTCGAGGATGACGAAGTCGCGCCCCTGCCTCGCGAGGTGATAGCCGACCGCCAGGCCCGCCTGTCCACCGCCGATGACCACCACGTCCGACTGTCGACCGTCACCCATCTCCACGGACCCCTTGCTGCGATATGCGTTTGTTCGAGGGTGCGGCGACGCAGCTCCGCGGCGCATCGGCTGAACGATCCATTTCGGCCGCGCGGTCGCGTGGGCAGTTCTACCCAGGCGGGGTGATGAGCCCGTGCTCGTACGCGTAGGCAGTGGCAGCGGCGCGAGAGGCCAATCCGAGCTTGTCGAAGATGTTGCTCAGGTGGCGGGCGACGGTGCGGTCACTGATGACGAGGTCGGCGGCGACTTGCCGGTTCGTCTTCCCGGCGGCCACCAGTCGCAGCACCTCGAGCTCGCGGGCCGTCAGGGCACCGGCGGGAGCGACGGCCGGCTGATCGAGCAGCGCGTTCACCCGCGCCAGGTCGGGATCGGCGCCGAGCTCGCGGAAGACGGCGGCCGAGGCCTCGAGCTCCATCGCGGCCGCATCGGTGTCGTCGAGGGCCCGCAAGGCGAGACCGATCAGGACACGCGCCCGTGCCGCCTCGTAAGGCGCGTCCAGCGTGTGCCACGCGGACCACGACGGTCGCAGGGCCGCAAGGGCACGGCGGGAATCCCCTTCTGCGAGGAGCACGGCGCCATGCGCCCGGTCGGCGATGGCGCTCAGCAACGGGGCGCCCACGTCCGAGGCGATCTGCAGCAGCTCGTCCGCGGCCAGCCGAGCTGCAGGCGTCGACCCGGTGGCCAGCATGACATCGACCAACGGCTCGAGAAGGCGGGCGCGGGCGAAGATCCCCGTCGCTTCGTCCGTGGCGCGGGTGATGGTCGCCGCGGCCACGTCCCCCTGGCCCTGCGCGAGCCGCAGGAGTGCGATTCCCGGTTCCGGCCGCCGGCCCAGGCGGCTGGCGCGACGGTAGGCGGCCTCGGCCTCGGCGAACTCCCCTCGGAGCCGATGCAGCTCGGCGGTCTGGTAGATCGCCTCGCCGAGTGACGGATCCGCTCCCGGCTCGGCCAGTCGCTCGGTCGCCTCCCTGGCCTCGGCGGCGGACGCGTCCCAGGCGCCGTGGAAGCGGCGGAGCTCGGCGCGGTTCAGGAGGCACTGCCCCCGGAAATGCACCAGCTGGGGCTGGGACTCGCACCAGCGGTCGAGCGCCGCGGTCCACTCCTGCGCCCGGCGCAGGTCGAAGACGCGATGGCACGAGTCGATCACCGAGCAGTACGCGATCCCGACGATGACGGGCGAGACGTCACCCGACGTCACGTCGACCATGACCTCGTCCATCAGCCCGACCCCGCGCGCGACCTCGCCCAGCCCCACCAGCGACTCGCCGACGCCGAGGCGTGCGAGCACGATGAGGTCCGGATCGGCGAACCTCGTGCCCACCTCGAGCGCCCGTTCGTTGTCGTGCAGCGCGGCGGCAGGGTCGCCGATCGCGAGGCTTCGTGCCGCCGAGGCGACCAGCAGATAGCCGGACTCCACCCGTTCGTCGCCTGCCTCGCCGACGATGCGCTCGGCCCGAGCGAGCCAGCCCGCGGCCGGCGCCATTTCACCCCGCCCGAGATGCTCGACGGCAACCCAGAAGGCACTCCGAGCGGCGCTCCCGACATCGCCGATGCGAATCGACTCGTGGTACGCCCGTTCCGAGACCTCGGTGCTCTCGGCGTACCGGCCGGTGAGGTACATCGCGATCCCCAGCCGCTCGAGATCGTCCGGGCTCAGTGATGCCTCGCGATCCGCGGCTGAGAGCAGCTCGCGAGCGTCTTCCCACGCCCGGAGGTCGAACGAGGTCCTCCCTCGCTCCAGGGCGGACGGCGCGGTCGAGCGCTGAGGCATCGGTCTAGTCTCGACCATGGACGGGCGGCTTGGCGAGGGCCCGTACCATGGCCGCAGCCCGCGCAGACCTGCGAATCGAAGGGATCGGAACGATGGCGTGGCTTCGGCGGCACGCGTGGTGGGGCCTCTTCGGGATCAGCGCGACCCTCGCGATCTTTGGTGTGACGGACATCGCCTCTGGCGCGGCCGCCGACATCGCGATTCCGCAGAGCCTGACAGGCCGATCCGTCGATGAGCTTCGGGCCGAGAGCCCGGATGTGTACGCGCTGTTCGACTTCATGACGAGGATCAACGGATGGAGCCTCGTGTTCATCGGCGTCCTGCTCATGGTGATCGTGGCCATCCCATTCCGACGCGGAGATCGATGGGCATGGTGGACGGCCTGGGCGCTTCCCATCTGGGCTGCGGGCGTCCCGATCTTCTACCTCGTCGCCGGCGTAGATCCTGGACAGCCGCCTCCGCCACCAATGGTGTCGGGACCGACCATTGCGATCGTGTGTGCCGTCATCCTTCTCATCACCATGCCGCGGGGCACGGAGTCGGCACCGTCGTGAGGGCCGAGGTTCGCGATTCCGTCTGGGCCTTTAGGCCGGGCGGCGGATGGCCGCGCTGAGGCCGAACATCTGAGGATCGGCCATCAGCGCGGCGGCGGTTCGCTCGCCCAGCGTGGCGAGGGCTGCCGTCAGAGCCGTGCGAGGCGTTGCGCCGATGCCAACTTCCGGCTCACCGCCGAATTCGGCCACCGCGAGCCAACGGCCGTCGAGCTCGCGGAGCCGGATGCCGACCTCGATGCCCAGCTCGACCGAGCCGATGTGGGCGTTCACGCTGACGAGACGCGGCTGCTGATCCATGCCCGGATCGTGATGAGACGTCGCGACAGCTCATCGGTCGCAATTGACCAGCCGGTGGCTGACGCGGACACTTCGCTGGAGGTCCGCGCAGCTCACCGGAGGTTGGTTGATGGTCAAGGTCGCTCGCCGAGTTGGGATAGCCTTCGGCTCGTTCGTGATCGCGTGGCTCGCGCTCTACATCGTTGCCGGATGGTTCTTCGGCTCCGGCAACATCCTCGTCTGGGTGCTCGCCGCTGTCGTCGCGGCTGGCGTTTACCTCGAAATCCTGCGGCGAGACCGGCGGGTCGCCTAGAGCCATCAGTCCCGGAGACGGCCGCCTGAGCCCCTAGGGAGCGTACCGCTTGCCTGGAACGCGCTCCTGCGTCGGCCAGATGGCGAGCCACCGACCCCCGGTCGGAGTGCGGAGGCCGTGCTCGGTGTCGGGTGGGATGAAGACGACGTCGCCGGGAGCGAGGTGAGCAATGCCTTCGGCGCCGTGGAGCTCGATCTCGCCCTCCAGGATGATGATCGCCTCCGGTTCTCCGGGGTGGATGTGCGTCGCGACGCTGTCGTCCGCGTCTGCGGTGACCTCGCCGAACCTCCATCGGCCTCCGGTGTCGGCAGCCGAGATCAGCTCGCGTAGCGCCGAGTTACGGCCGGGCTTCCGCTCGCCATCGGTCGGCCCGACGATCCGGATTCCGTCGAGCTCGCGCATCAGCCGATGCGATCGAGCGTGATCACGGGGATGACGCGATCGGTCATCGACGGGTAGTCCTGGAAGTACGGGAACTCCGTCGCGACCTTGTCCCAGAGGCGATCGCGCTCCGTGCCCGTGGCGATGGTGGCCTGCGCACGGAACTTGTCCTTGTGCGCCTCCACGGTCGCCTGAGGATGCGCCACCAGGTTGTGGTACCAGGCCGGGTTCGTCGGGGAACCGCTCTTCGTCGCGGCGACGATGTAGCGGTCGCCGTCTCGCAGGTAGTTGACGATCGCCTGGTGCTCCGCTCCGGACTTGGCGCCCGTGGTGGTGAGGATCATCAGCGGCCGCCCCTCCATTGGTCCGGAGGTGGGCCGTCCGTTGGTTCGAATATCCGCGCTCAGCTCGCGCGTGAAGGTTTCGTAGTCCATTGCGCCGGGTCCTTCGCTCTAGTAGTTGCGTGAGCAACCAAGGTACCACGACTACCAGCGGTCGACAGCGGCGACGAGGGCGTCCACGTCGGATGTGGTCCGGGCCAGGACAATCACGCCATCCGCGCCGGCGTCGCGCCATCGGGACCAGGCCTCGCGCGGATCGGTGATCCAGGGGCTGTCGTCGAGCGGATCGTCGCTGAGCCAGTCGCCCTGGAAGCCGACCAACACCCGCTGGTCGGCGCGCGACCGGCCGCTCTCCTTGAGCGACTCCAGGTAGGCAGGCAGGTTGGCCTCGAAGTTCTCGTCGAAGGCAGTCCAGCCATCCCCGATCCGGCCCGCGAGGCGGGCACCCGTCTTCGTCTCGCCGCCGATGATGATCGGCGGAGGCGGCACCGGCACGGGATGCGCCTGGGCATCGGTGAGCGGGTAGAACTCCGATGGCCGGGTTACCGGACCGCCGGTCCAGAGCGCGCGGATGACGGCCACGGCTTCGGTCAGCCGGACGACGCGCTCCGGGGCGTCGGGGTACTCCTTCCCGTACATCTCGTGCTCGCGCGGCCCGCCCCCGATGCCCATGCCGAGGACGAGCCGGCCGCCGCTGGCGATCTGGAGCGTGGAGGCCATCCGCGCCAGCACGGCGGGATGGCGGTTCATGACGTTGGCGACGAACGTCCCGACCGTGACCTGCGAGGTGCTCGCGGCGGCCATCGACAGGATCGTCCAGCTCTCCACCACCGGATCGCTCTCGGATCTGCGCCCGACGAAGTGATCCCATGCCCAGAGCCCCGCGTAGCCGGCGGCATCGAGACGCTTGGCGCTCTCGAGCCACCAGCCCGGCTCCGAGTTCATGGTCCGCAGATCCACGCCGATCGGCAGACCTCCTGCCCGCTCAGCCATCGCCGATGCCGGGCGCCAGGTCCCGGTCCTCCATCTCCCAGGCGTGATCCATGGCATGGTGCGCCGTTCGGCGGATGAGGAACTGGATCGGCCAGGTCCGCGCCGGCCTGCCCTCGGCGTTGTAGGCGCGGAGCGCATCGAGGTAGACCTGCCGGTGCGCCGCGAGGCCGTCGGGGGTGAGCACCACGTCGCGCGGGGTGCGGACCTCGACCTTCCGTGACATCTGCTCGGGCTCGTTGGCGTACACGTGGCGGATGATCTGCTCGCGCGTTCGGCCCGCGCTGCGCGGTCCTGGACCAAGCTCGTTGGAGACGCGTTCCGCCGTGTCGTCGAAGTGGGCCCAGGTGGCCTCGAGCAGCGCGAGGCGGCGCTCGAGACCCTTCGCCTTCAGCACCTCGCGCTCCGTCTCCGACGGGACATGCGCGATGCCCCAGAAGTCGGTCGAGCTCGATCCCGGGACTCGCTCGATGACCTCGAGCGTGTGCGATCGGTTGAACTCGCGCGCCATGCCCGCCCGATCGGCGACCTCGGCGTAGCGGGGAAGGTATGTGGAGAGTTTCGCCAGGGCATCGTCCTCCGAGGTCCCCCAGCGATCGAGGCCGGGCCACTCGTACGCGGCCGCGACCACCCGACGCTTCTTGCCAACCTCGAGAATGACTCTCACCCGGTGGTCATGCTCCTCGGCTCAGCGACGCTGCAAGCGGAGAACGGGGATCTCGCGGTCCGTCTTTTCGTGGTACTTCGGGTATTCAGGAGCTTCGACGGCGAGTCGCTTCCAGGCGGCATCGAGCTCGGCCCCGGTCAGCGTCATGGCCTCGACAGCGACGCGATCACCGCCGTGGAACTCGACCGTCGCCTGTGGCTGGTTCGCAAGGTTGTGCAGCCAGTCGGGCTGCCGCGAGGCGCCGGCGAGCGATGCGACCACGAGCCAGGCATCGGGACCATCCTCGAGGTAGCCCAGGATCGCGTGTCGGACCTTGCCCGACTTGGCGCCGCGCGTCTCCAGCATCAGCGTCGGGATGCCTCCGCCGGTCTTGCGTGGGCGCCGGCGGAACATGCCCGGGGTGAATCGGCTGAGCAGGTGGACGACCAGGCGCGGGAACGGGGTCCCGCGCGTCCCCTTGGGTGGAACCGTGACCGACATCGGACTCAATCCGCCAATGATGCGCCGATGCGTGCCCTATTCGACCGGAGCTTTCCGGTGAGGACTGAGTGGTCATCGGCTCGTACCGAGTATCGATCGGGCATCGGCCATGTCAAGAGATCTTGCCGTCGTGTCGGGCCGGGCGTACCGTCAGCCGCGCGACACAGGAGGGCACCCCCATGGCGATCGCATCCGAGTCGACGCGGAAAGAGCTTCCGATCATCCTCATTCGCGGCTTCGGCGGGCTTGGCGTCGGCGACGAGAAGAAGCTTGCCTATTACGGCTTCAACGACGGGACCGTCTACCCACAGAAGCAGGGCGAGAACTACATCTACGAGGGCATGGTCCTGCGCTTCATGAAGTCGGCATGGCGGTACCAGGACGCCACGAACGTCATCGGCTACTACAACAAGCCGGGGCAGGAGCGCGAGATCGACCCGGAACTGTTGAAGGACTTTCCTCGAGAGTTCTTCATCGGCGACAAGATCGTCGTCGACCCGGCCATGGCCTTGTCGCTGCGCCAGAACGCGGAGCCGAATCGGACGCTCTGGGTCTTCCGCTACTACGACCTCGACGACCGGAATTTCGAGCAGTACGGGGTGGCACTCAAGCGCCTGATCGAGCTCGTTCGCGCCCTCGTCACCGCGAAGACTGGCGATCCGCAGCCGAAGGTCAACATCATCGCCCACTCCATGGGCGGCCTCATCGTGCGCGAGACGCTCCAGGTCGCGTATCCGGCAGGCGAAGCGCCGAACGCGGTCAACAAGGTCGTGACGCTCGGCACCCCGCACAAGGGGATCGCGTTCCAGCGGCTGAGCAGCCTGAAGTGGCTGCCCTTCCTCGAAGCCCGCGACGAGATCGAGCGCTTCAACCCCGACAAGCAGAAGGACCCGTCCAACCCGGCCGGCTACCTGAACCTGGGCAAGGCATTCCCCCTCGATCGCATCCTCACCGTCATCGGCACGAACTACCGGACCTTCGAGGTGGGGCCGGCAACGCTGCTGAACCGCCTCTTCTCGGTCGAGGGCGAATTCGGGCTCAACTACAACCGCAGCGACGGCCTGGTCAAGGTCGACCACGCCGAGGTCCCCGGCGCCCCGCGTGCGTTCGTGCACAAGTGCCATGGCGGCGCGGACTCGCTCATCACCTCGCGCGAGGCGTTCGAGATCTCGACCCGTTTCTTCCACGGAGACATCCACGCCAACCTGCGGCTCATCGACGCCGAGATCAGCAAGGGCAGCGACTTTCTGGGCAAGAGCGAGTTCTTCATCGGCGTCTCGCTCAAGCCGAGAGGCGTCGACTTCGATCTGTTCCACCAGGGCAAAGAGGCCGAGAATTGCTACGGCCCGTTCCACAGCCACAAGCTCGACGACCCCGAAGTCGTCTTCGACTGGATCGGTGAGGACCGCAGCCGGCGGATGCTCTGGGAGGGCTGGCTCGACTCGGGCCGCGCGCCGGATAAGAACGACCTCGTCATGCGGCTCGAGGTGTACGTCGGTGAGCGCGATCTCTTCGGCATCGGCTTCAGCGACAACCTCATCTACCACGGGCATTGCTTCGTGCAGGCCGTGCTCGAACCGGAGCTGCGGCTGGCGAAGCACAAGACCGAGCGGTTCACCGATGAGGGGCTGCAGCTTGAGCAGACCGATGAGCAGACCTGGCTCTTGCCGATCGATGAGCCTGGCTTCAGGGCAAGGTTCGGGATCCAGCTCAGCTTCGTCCCCGATGTCGGGGAGCGCGTCCTGGTCTGAACGGCGCTAAATTAACCCTTGACTTATATAAGTCGTGGATGAATAATGAGGCCGTGCACGCCTTCGACATCCTCGGAGACCCGACCCGGCGGCGCATCCTGCACCTGCTCGCCGATGGCGAGCTGAGCGCCGGCGAGATCACCGATGTCATCCGCCGCGAGTTCGGCATCTCCCAGGCGGCGGTGTCCCAGCACTTGCGAGTTCTCCGCGAGAACGGGTTCGCCACCTCGCGGGTCGCGGGCGCTCGGCGGCTCTACGTCGTGGAGCCCACTCCGTTGCGCGAGGTCGACGAGTGGCTCGAAACCTTCCGCACGATGTGGGACCAGCCGATGGACGCGCTGGCAACCGAGCTCGCTCGCGGGCGTCGCGATCGGCGGCTCGGGCGCGAAAGAGATGAACCCGGCACGAAACGCGAAGAGACAGGGGAGCACGAATGATCATCGACATTCCAACGCAGATCGGCGCCATAGAGCGCAGCGTGAGCCGCACGCCGCGCGAGGACGGCGGCGAGAACGTGACCGTCCTGGCGCGAAGGACCTACGCGGCCAATCCCGAGGACACATGGTCCGCGTTGACCGATCCGGAGCGCATCGCCCGATGGTTCATGCCGATCAGCGGCGACCTGCGAGCAGGAGGCAACTTCCGGCTCGAGGGCAACGCCGAGGGCGACATCCTGGAGTGCGACAGGCCCAACCGCTTCCGGGTCACGTTCGGCGGCGAGACCAGCTTCCTGGAGGTCCGCCTCTCGCCCGATGGCGACGGCGCCACGGCGCTCGAGCTCGAGCACACCGTGCCGATCGAGATGGCGCAGAGCGGGGCCGGCGCGATGTGGGTCGGCCCGGGCTGGGATGGCGCATTGCTGGCGCTGGAGCTGCACCTTGCCGGCCAGACGGTCGACGATCCCGTTGCCGCCGCCAGCTCGCCCGAAGCGATCGCATTCAGCGAGAAGGCCGTCCGCGCCTGGGCCTCAGCCGTCGAGGCTTCCGGCACCGCCACTCCGGAGCAGCTGTCCGAGGCCGTCGAGATGTCCATGGCGCAGTTCGCGCCGTCGGAGGCGGCCGAGGAGTAGCGGCCCGCGGGTAGCATCGCTGGGTGAGTCGAACGAGGGATGTGGGGTCGCGCGCCGCGACCGTGGACGACATCCACGAGATCGCGCGCGCCCTGCCGGGCGTGACCCTGGGCGGCGGTCGCGGTCGCCTGGACCCGACCGTCTACCAGGTCAGCCGCCGCAGCTTCCTCTTCTTTCGCAATCCGCGCCCGGACGCGTTCGACCCCGAAACCCGCGAGCGCTACACCGATGTCATCGTCTTCTGGGTCGAGTCGGCGCTCGAGAAGGAGGCCATCCTGGCCGATGCGTCCCTGCCCTTCTTTACCACGCCGCACTTCGACGGCCACAGTTCGGTACTGCTTCGCGGCGCGCGGGTGGGGGAGCTGAGCCGCGACGAGCTCGCCGGGTTCGTCGAGGGCGCCTGGCTGTCGCGCGCCGGACCCCGCGCCATCGCGAAGTGGCTGAAGGAACGCGACTCCTAGCGAACGACGCGTCAGCGGGTGACCTCGGGCGCCGCGCTCGTCCGTGCCGCGTGCGCACCGCGTGCGGCGAGCCAGAGAATCGGGATCGCCACGACGCTCATCGTGGATGCCAGCGCGAACATGGTCGGCACGCCGTACTGTTCGGCGACCCACGAACCGATGCCCGGGCCGACGATCATCGCCAGGTTGAAGACGGTCGCCGAGAGGATGCCCTGCGCCGTTGCCGCCGTCGCCTCAGGGGCATGACGCGAGACGAAGATGACGCCACCGACGAGGACGAGCGCAAAGGCCGCTCCGTGGAGAGCCATCGTGGCCGCGGCCAGGAGCGGGTCGGTGACGAACGAGATGGTGATAGCGCGGACCGCGAACAGCGCAGCGCCGATGATGAGGAGCCGCTCGCCGCCCACGCGCGCGGCAAGCCACGGGTAGCCCGCCATGATCGGCACCTCGACCAGCGCACCGATCGCCCACGCCGATCCAACCAGCTCGCCGGGAGCGCCGAGGTCGAGGAGGTGGATCGAGAAGTACCAGTTGATGGCCATGGAGGCCGACCAGACCAGGAGCACCGCGGGAAGGAATCGCGCGAGCGGCGCATGGCGCAGCACGACGCCGATGGCGCTGAGGCGGGGGAGCCTCGGCCCGCCACCATCGCCGCGCAGGGGGAATGACACGACGGCAAGCACGAGCAGCGCCGCGATCCACACGGCGAAGAGGCTCCGCGGACCGGCCCGTTCGATGAGCGCGCCGGTGAACGCCACGACGACGATGAACGACGCGGAGCCCCACGCGCGGAGGCCTCCGTATCGGTCCCGATCGCTGCCGACCGTCTCGAGCGCCCGCGCGTCGAGCGTCGGTGCGATGCCGGCGAACGCCATCGACAGGACGGTGAGGGCGAAGGCCATGGCGAAGATGCCATCGACGAGGGCGAGGGCAGCCGCTCCCGCGGCGGCTATGAGTGCCGAGATCGGGATGACGAGCGGGGAGCCGGCAAAGCGATCGGCGACGACGCCCCAGAGCGGCGCCGCAACCAGGCCGGCGGCCGCGCCGAGCGCCGTCATCAGGCCGATCGTGGAGAGATCGAGTCCGCGGTCCTGGTAGAAGACGCTGAGGTAGGGGAACCACGCCCCGACCGCGGCGAACACCGCGACGTAGCTGAGGCGCGCGGCGACGCGGGGGCTGAAGCGCATGGCCCCCGATCATAGGTGCTCGGGGAGCGTCAGACCTCCAGGCGAAGGCGGTTCGCGGAGGGGTAGGGGTCGTAGCGGGTGAGGAACGCGGCATCGCTCTCGGCGAGGCGGCGCTGCACGGTGACCCAGTAGGCGTCGCGCTCGTCCGGCTCGCGGATGGCGCGTCGATCGAACGGCCGCTTGCTGCGCAGCCAGGCCACGAAGCCGGTCGACTGGCGTCGCCGTCGGAGGGCCGCGAGTTCCATCTCGAGTTCGGTCATGTCGGGGCGAGTGTGGCGGGACGCATCGGCGGGCTGTATCCCACCGATGCCGCGCCCGGCCGGTACCTTTCGCGTGCGAGCTACACGCCTGACGTGAACGTCTACGGCGACCCGGAGGTCAGGTAGCGCGGGACCCGGGTGCGATACGCGGCGTAGGCGGCCCCGAAGCGCACCCCGAGCCGTGACTCTTCGATCCGGATCTCACGGTCGAGGGCGGCGACGGCGAGCACCCACGCGCCCAGCAGCCACGCGGACCGAGTGCCGGCCGCCAGCCCCAGGACGGCCGTCGACCAGCCGAGGTACATCGGGTTGCGAGTCAGGGCAAATGCCCCCTCGGTGACGAGCGCGGCATCGGACTCGACATCGGCCTCGCCCGCCGACACGACCGCCCATGCCGCCAGGCCGACGCCGGCCCCGACCAGGGCCGTGGCCGACACCCAGCGGGCGGGTCCGGCA
Organism: uncultured Chloroflexia bacterium; assembly: GCA_963828485.1. Taxonomy (GTDB): domain Bacteria; phylum Chloroflexota; class Limnocylindria; order QHBO01; family QHBO01; genus JACDBZ01. Next base: position 165,402 of record CAWHEV010000006.1, on the reverse strand, counting down.
AGGGGGAGGCGCAGCGGCAGCAGGTAGTGCAGGCTGGCCGCGACGAGCACGGCGGCTACGTGCGGCTCCGGGATGGGAACGTTCGACCAGCGCATCGGACCGGTTGAAGGTAGCACCGCGCCACCGTTGAGAATTGCCTCTTGGCGTGGTGGGCCGAGCGGCGTAGACTCGCGAAAGTGAACATCCGTTCTATTGTTGCTCCGACACTGTCGCGCTATCCGACCGAATACCAGTGGGAGGAGCTCGAGGCGCTGCTTCGCCAGGCGCTCAGCCAGATGCCCCGCCAGACTCTGCCCGAGGCGCTCGCGGATGAGCCGGCGCGGAGCGTCCTCGATGACTGGCGCCACCGCCACTGGCTCGACGAAAGCGCCGGATTCCTGCCGTAGGTGGCGTGCGGCATCACGGGATTGGCGTGGCGCCTTCACACGTCGTCCGCAATCGGGCGTCAGCCTCGTCGGTGAGCGGCCCGAAGCGCGGGTCGCACCGAAGCGAGGTTCATGACTGATGCACGCAACCGTGGGGAGATCAACGCAACTGGGAACGGGGCGGCCAATCAGGGGCACCTTCTACCCCACCGAGGGCATCGGTGGCGGGTCGGCCGGGTCCGTGGTGCCGAAGGTGCTCGCAATCGTGGTCGCCGTCGTCGCTCTTCGAGCGATCGTCGCAGGCAAGCGGGCGCACGGCGGCTCGTCGCGGTGGGGGCGACGCCGGGCGATGATCGCGGAGCTTCACCGCGAGCTCCACACCCAGGAGTCCGAGGCTCAGCCGGAGGGTGCTCCTTCCAAGGCCTGATCCGGGCGCTGCCTGACGTCAGGGGCGAAGCGGCATGGCGACCAACGCGTCCGGTCTGGCACCCTGTGGCCGTGACCGGCGCCTTTGACCGAGGATCTCGCCTGATCGGCCGTGAGGACGAGCTGCGGCGCGTTGCATCCGTCATCGAGGACGACAGGGCGGGGATGCGCGCCATCGTCCTCCAGGGCGAGGCGGGCATCGGCAAGACGACGGTCTGGCACGCGGCGCTCGAGGCCGCGGCGCGGCACGGGTCCAGGGTGGTCGTCACCCGGCCCACAGAGGCGGAGGCGCGGCTCCCGTTTGCCGGACTGAACGACCTGTTCGGGGGCCTCGTCGACGCCGACTCACCGCCGCTGTCGCCACCGCAGCGGCTGGCCCTCGACGTCGCCCTCATGCGCGTCGATGTCTCCGGTGAGTCGATGCAGCCGCTGGCCCTGTCACTCGCCGTCCTCGAGCTCATGAGATTCGCCTCCTCAGCGAAGCCATTGGTGATCGCGATCGACGACGTCCAGTGGCTCGACGAGTCCACCGCATCCGTGGTGCGGTTTGCTCTCCGTCGGCTCGAGAACGAGCCGGTCGTCGTCCTTGCAACCGCGCGGACCGGGCCTGCCACACCTCCGCCACCGATCGTCGACGGACTGCCAGCAGACCGCGTCAGCGTCGTGCCGGTGCTCCCGCTGGGCAGCGCCGAGGTCGATCGGCTGATGGATGAGTCGCTGGACCTCCAGCTCAGCCCGACGCAGCGCGGCCGCGTGCACCGCATGGCGCGGGGCAACCCGCTCCATGCCATTGAGATCGGCCGCCACCTCGCCACCTCCGGAGGCGACACAGCATCGGATCGCGCGGCCGTCCCGGACGCCCTCGACGACCTGCTTCGAGCGCGGGTGGTCGCCCTGTCCGCATACGCCCGCTTGGTGACCGCGCACGCCGCGGCACTGTCATACCCGACGCCCGCGATCCTCGGCGAGGTCCTGGGTGCCGAACGGGTGCAGAGAGGCCTGGCCGAGGCTCGATCGGCCGACGTCCTGGTCGCTGGCGATGACCCGATTCGGTTCAGCCACCCGCTGCTGGCCTCCGAGGTCTACGCGACGCTCGACGAGTCGGACCGCCACGAGATGCACCGGCGACTCGCATCGGTGGTGACCGAGCCGGAGGAGCTGGCTCGTCACCTCGCGCTCGCGGCGGACGGTCCGGACCCCGCGGTAGCAGCCGTCCTCGACGACGCGGCCGTGCATGCGCATGCGCGTGGGGCATCCGACGCGGCCGGGGAGCTCAGCGAGCTGGCAGCGGACCTCACGCCGGCACCCGATCCTGATCGCGCCCGGCGGATGGCGAGCGCCGGGCGCTATCGGCTCATGGCGGGGGACGTCGCGTCGGCCAGGGAGCTCCTGGAGCGTGCCCTGGCGGAGCCGGCGGCCAAGCGCGGTCCCGCTCGCGCCGAGGTGCTGTATCGCCTCTCCGGTGTCCGCCAGCTCCTGGACGACTTCGTCGCCGCGGAGTCGCTCGGACGCGAGGCACTGCGCCACGTCGATGACGACCTGCCGCTCACCATCCGGGTCAAGCTCCTCGTTGCCGGGATCAGCTTCATCACCGGCCGCAGCTGGGCGGCCGGTGCTCGGCACGCGTTCGAGGCGATGTCCATGGCCGAGCAGCTGGGCGACCCGAGTCTCGAGGTCGCGGCGATCGGCGCGTACGCGACGTGGCGCTACGCCACAGGCCACGGTTACGACCCCGCCCTCGCGGATCGTGCCGATGAGCTGGAGCCGTGGACCGCCGGGCTTCGGACGCTCGACCTGCCCGCCTTCGACATCGGGAACATCCAGATCGCCGAGGGCCAGACGGCGGCCGGCTTCGGCCGGCTTCGCACCCTCATCGATCGGGCCGAGCGCGACGGGGACTACTCGAGCCTTCCATTCCTCCTTGGCAACGTGACCGTTGGCGACCTCCTCGACGGGCGGATCGACGTTGCCCACGAGCGCCTCGACCAGGCCTCGCGGCTGGCGGAGGTCACCGATCAGCGCACGGCGCTGGTCCACACGCTGGCGGTGCGAGCGCGCGTCGCGGCTCGACTCGGGGACGCGGAGGCAGCCCACGCGGCCGGACGGGGTGCGCTCGAGCTGATGGCCGTCACCTCGTGGAGGGTCGGGGAGTGGTGGATGCGCTCGGAGCTCGCGCTGCTCGAGCTCAGCCGGGGCGATGCCGCTGCCGCGTTCGAGCTCGTCGCCGGTGCGCTGCCACCTCATGAGAAGGACGATTCGGGACGCCGGCGCTGGGCCCATGGGGCGGCGATCGAGGCGCTCGTTGCCCTCGGGCGGCTCGACGAGGCGCGGTCGGCACTCACCGCAATCGAGAAGCAGGCTCGCCGTCATCGTGCCCCCAGGCTGCGCGCCGAGGTGCTTCGCGCCCGCGCCCGCGTCCTGGCTGCCGGCGGCGAGCCGGGGGCAGCCGACGCAGCGATCGCCGAGGCCGAGGCCATGCATCGGCAGATCGAGGATCGATGGGAGCTGGCTCGGACGCTCCTGCTGGCCGGCGAGATCCATCGGCGCTCACGACGCCGGGCCAAGGCGCGTGCCGCCCTCCGTGAAGCCCTGGAGGGCTTCGCCCTGATGGGATCGCGGCTGTGGACGGAGCAGGCCAGGGAGCAGCTCGCGCGCATCAGCGCCGCGCGCCACGACGGCGGCCTCACGCCGACCCAGCGCGGCATCGCCGAGCTCGTGGCCAGCGGCCTGACGAATCGCCAGGTCGCCGATCGGATGTTCATGAGCGCCCACACGGTCGAAGCGCATCTCAGCGCGATCTACCGCACGCTCGGCATCACCTCGCGCGCCGATCTCGGCGCGGCTCTCGCCCAGGGTGCCGGGCACCCCCGGGATTCGGCGGGCTGACCCCCGGGATTCACCTGCGTCATAGATCCAGTCGCGCGCGGAATTTCGCTCGGCGCCTCCAGGCCGGATGCTCATTGCACAGATCGCCGGGGATCCGGCGACAGAGCAAGGAGCGATACCGATGATCCAGACCCGCCCGGCAGAACGCGGCTTTCCCCCGTTCGCCAAGATTCCGGCGACCGTCACCGCGGCAGTCGTCCTCATCGTCGCGATCCTGGGCTTCGTGGCCCTCGATCCCTTCGATCTCCAGCGGCCCGTCATCGAGCCGCCGTCGATCAACCTCCTCCAGGCCGAAGGCCGATGGGAGCTCCAGCGTGACCTGCAGAGTGGCACCGTCGACCCGCTCACCGCGGCCGGCCGCGAATGGGAGCGGCAGCACCGCCAGCAGAGCAACGCGTACTAGGTCGACCCGACGCCCGTCAGCCCGCCCGGCTCCGTGAGCCGCAAGCGGATGACGGGCCGTCGGTCGTTCAGGCCGAGTCCGACCCGGATGACTCCCAGAACGCCGGCCAGGCCTCGATGAGGCCGATGACCACCAGGACGGGTGGCGTGACCACGTAGATCGCCAGCGGCTGACGTGCGACCGGGTCGTTGGAGAAGAGCAGGTACATCCACGCCGCCAGTGGCACGAGACCGATGACCAGCGCCACGACGTACGCGACGCGCGACCGTATCGCAAGGCCGGCGCTGAGGCCGATGAGCAGGACCCCGGCCAGCAGGATCTGGGTGAGCATCGACTGCAGCCCGAGCGCGTGCGGCATCACCTCGGCGGCGAGCGGTGCGGAGGAGGGCGCGACCAGGACACTCTCGAGCGCCAGGAGCCCGAGTCCCACGATCGCAAGCCAGGTCGGCCAGGTGCGAAGCACCTCGTCCCTCCGTTGAATCCGCTCCAAGAAAGGTACCCATCGCTCCGGCGATCGGTTCACGGCCATGGTGCCGGTGAATGTGGACGGATCGTGACAACAATCGCTTCGCCGCGGCATCCATCGGCTTTGCACCGGGCATTCACATTTCGTCCGCAACCCGGCTCCACGCTGACCTCATCGGTCCGAAGGTCGGGCCAACTGCTGAGGAGCAACGACGATGAGTGGATTCTTCCGATTCGTGGCCGTCCTGGTGCTGGTCGCGGTGACGATCGGCATCGGGGCCGCCGTCTACAACGCCGGCGTGACGGCCGGGCTCGACGAGGCCGTGCGCGTCGCGGCGGCGTCGGGCGACGCGGTCCCCATCCCGACGTACGGCTATGGCTATGGCCCGTACTGGCACGGACCCGGCGGGTGGGGCATCTTCGGGTTCATCTTCCTGATCTTCGGGATCTTCCTGGTCATCGGCCTGGCGCGCGCTGCCTTCGGCTGGGGCCGATGGAACGGTCCACGCGGACCGGGCGGCTGGGGCGGCGGCCCGGGCGGCCGGTACGAGCGGATGGAGGAGATGCACCGCGAGCTGCACCGGCGTGACGCCTCAGGCGGCGCAGCGCCGAGCGGCGGAACGCCGAGCGGCGAGCAGTCGGCCGCAAGCACCTGATCGCGGCGCCGTACCATCGACCCCGATGGCACGCATCCTGATCGTTGACGACGAGCCGAAGATCGTGCGGCTCGTCGCCGACTATCTCGAGGCCGGCGGGTTCGTCGTCCTCACCGCCCGCAGCGGCGATGAGGCCCTGATGCGCGTTCGGACCGAGGCGCCGGACCTCGTCGTGCTCGATCTCGGCCTGCCGGGCCTCGACGGGCTGGACGTGACCCGCTCCATCCGCCGCGGCGGGGAGCTGCCGATCATCATGCTCACCGCTCGAGATGACGAGACCGACAAGGTCATCGGCCTCGAGCTGGGCGCCGACGACTACGTCACGAAGCCGTTCAGCCCGCGAGAGCTGGTTGCGCGCGTCCGCGCGGTCCTCCGTCGCCATGCCGGGACCGCGGAGACCGAGCAGCTGCGCGCCGGTGCCCTCGCCCTGGACGTGCCTCGCATGCGCGTCAGCCGCGATGGCACGCCGATCGACCTCACGGCGACCGAGTTCGCGCTCCTCGCCGCCATGGCTCGTCAGCCGGGGCGCGTCTTCACCCGATCGCAGCTGCTTGATGCGATCCACGGCGAAGCCTTCGAGGCCTACGAGCGCGCCGTCGACGCCCACGTCAAGAACATCCGCCGCAAGCTCGAGCCGGAGCCGCACGCACCGCGGTACCTGCTCACCGTCTACGGCGTCGGGTATCGCCTTGCCGACTGACGAGCCACCCGAGCGCGGCACTCGGGGCTGGGGTCCTCGCCGCTGGAGCGACGGCCGGCGGCCGCCGTGGTGGCCCGAGGGCGAGGCCTGGCCTCCGGAGGATCCCGAAGCGTGGCGCCAGATGCGCCGGGGCTTCATGCGCCGGGCCGGGTGCTTCTTCGTGTTTGCCGTGCTGATGGTCATCGCCGCCGTGCTCGGCCTCGCCTGGCTGCTGAGCACCGTCATCGGCCACCCTCTCTCGTCGGCCATCGGCCCGGCGATCTTCCTGCTCGTGCTGCTCATTGCCGTCCCCCGCCTCATCAGGGGATTCCGCGGAACCGCGGCGCCCCTGGGCGACCTCGTCGAGGCATCAGCGCGGGTCGAGTCGGGCCAGGTCGGCACCCAGGTCGAGGTCCGCGGGCCGCGCGAGATCCGCGCCGTCGGCCGTGCCTTCAACTCGATGAGCGCTCGCCTGGCCGCCGATACCGAGGAGCGCCGCCGTCTGCTCGCCGATGTCAGCCACGAGCTCCGTACTCCCCTCACCATCATCCAGGGCAGCATCGAGGGCATGATCGATGGCCTCTACCCGGCTGACCGACCGCAGCTCGAGCGCCTGCTGGCCGAGACGCGCCAGCTCGAGCGCCTGGTCGAGGACCTGCGGACCCTCTCCCTCGCCGATGCGGGCGCCCTGGCCCTCCATCGTGAGCCGGTCGATCTGGCCGCCCTCGCGGCGGACGTGGTGGCCGGCTTCGAGCCCCAGGCAACCGCCGCCGGCGTGACGCTGAACGTCGATGGCGGTGACGTGCCGTCGATCGAGCTCGATCCGCTGCGCATGCGCCAGGTCATCGGCAACCTCGTCTCCAACGCGCTGCGGCACACGCCCGCCGGCGGTCGGGTCGCCGTCAGGGTGTCGACGCAGGACGGGAGCGTGCAGCTCGAGGTGGCCGACACTGGCAGCGGCATGGAGGCGGCGACCGCCGAGCACGCGTTCGAGCGCTTCTATCGCTCGGGCGACGCGGCCGGCGCCGGCCTCGGGCTCGCGATCGTGCGCGACCTGGTTCGCGCCCACGGCGGCGACGTCACCCTCGAGAGCAAGGTCGGCGAGGGCACCGCTGTCCGCTGCCGCTTCCCTGCTATGGCAGAAGCGTGACGACCACCTTGCCGGCGACGCCTCCGCGCTCGACGTGGCGGATCGCCTCGGGAAGCTGCTCGAACGGGTAGGTTCGGTCGACCACCGGCGTCACCTTGCCGGCCTCGATGAGGTCCTTGAGCACGAAGAGGTCATCCCGGCTCACGCTCGACAGGAACGGTCGCACCTTCCGATCCGAGAAGCGTGACGTGACATAGGCACCCGCGAGGTGGACGAGGAATCCGACCCACTCGCCCTGGCCCGGCGCCACCATGACGGCGGTGCCGCCCGGGACGAGCGCTCGACGCAACGACGCCACCGAGTGGTTGCCGCCGATGTCCAGGACGAGGTCATATGCCTCACCGGATCGGGTGAAGTCGTCCTGCGTGTAGTCGACCACCGCATCGGCGCCGATGGAACGGACCAGCTCGAGGTGCCGCGGACTGGACACGGCCGTGACCTCGGCCCCGAGCGCCTTGGCGATCTGGACCGCGAAGGTGCCGACGCCGCCGCCGGCACCGTTGATCAGGACGCGCTGGCCGGACTGCAACGCGCCCTTGTCGCGCAGTCCCTGGAGCGCGGTCTGCCCCGCCACCGAGACGGCCGCCGCCTGCTCGAAGGTGAGGTCGGGGGGCATAGGCACCATGTTCTTGCCGACGACGTACTCGGCAAAGGCCCCGGATCGTGAGCCGAAGACGCGATCGCCGACCTTCAGATCCGTGACGGCCGGACCGACCTCCTCGACGGTTCCGGCGACGTCGATCCCGAGCACGGCATTCTTCGGGCGGCGCCATCCCTCATCCATGCGCGCGACGTAGGGCTTGCCGCGCAGCATGTGCCAGTCGTGCGCATTGATCGAGGTGGCATGAACGCGCACCAGCACGCCCTCGTCGGTGAGCTCCGGCCGGTCGATCTCGCCCAGCGCCAGGACGTCGGGGGAGCCGTATCGGTCCCTGACGAATGCTTTCATCGTTGCCTTTTCGTACGTTGTAAGATAGACGGATCACACAGTACGTCTTACGGTGTAAGAATGTCAAGGGTTGCATCCGAAGCCGCGGCGCGCGAGGAGCCGCGGATCCCGTTGAGCCGTGAGCGCGTGCTCGCAGCTGCCATCCGCCTGGCCGACGCGAGCGGGTTCGAGTCGCTCACCATGCGGCGGCTGGCGCAGGAGCTCGGCGTCGAGGCGATGACGCTCTACTACTACGTCAGCAACAAGGACGACCTGCTCGACGGGATGGTGCAGATCATGGAGAGCGAGATCGAGCTGCCGTCATCGGGGCGGAGCTGGAAGGCGGAGCTGCGGCGCACGGCGCTCTCCGTGCACGAGATCATCGGGCGGCACCCCTGGGCGGCGACGCTCATGCTCTCGTCACCCACCGTCGGCCAGCCGCGGATGGCGTACATGAACTCCATGCTCGGCTGCCTTCGGGGAGCCGGCTTCACCGCGCAGCAGACCGACCACGCCTACCACGCCCTCGAGAGCCACATCATGGGCTACAGCCTGTGGGTGGCGGGCATGAACCTCGGCAGTCGCGATGAGCTGGTCGCCAAGGCCTCGGACTTCCTGGATGAGCTGCCGGCGGATACGTACCCGTACCTCGTCGAGCACGTCCATCAGCACCTTCAGCCGCCGGACCCGGACGACGAGGGGTCCTTTGCGTTCGGCCTCGACCTCATCCTCGACGGCCTCGAGCGTCACCTGAAGCGCCGAGGGCCACCGCGCGCGGTCAACCGATGACGCTGAGGGCTATCTTCCCGGCGACCCGACCCGACTCGAGGTGCCGCATCGCATCGGCGGCCTCGGTGAGCGGGAAGACCCGGTCGACGACCGGCGTGATCTTGCCCGCCTCGATCAGCTCATCGAGGGCGGCGAGGTCCTCGCCGCGTTCGACCGAGGCGAGCATGCGCAGGTGCTGGCGCACGAATGGGGAAAGCGCCATCGCGCGGAAGTGGCGGTCGAAGCCACCCATCCAGCGATCGCCGCCCTCGCCACCGATGAGCACCAGGGTGCCCGACGGCGTCAGCGCCTTCCGGATCCGACGCAGCGGACGTCGCCCGGCGGTGTCGATGATCACGTCCCACTGCCGCCCGAGGCGCGTGATGTCGACCGCTTCGGTGTCGATGACATCGGTCGCGCCCAGCGATCGAACGAGGTCGTGCTTCGAGGCCCGGCTGGCGCCGGTCACCGTGGCGCCGTACGCCGCGGCGATCTGGACGGCATAGGTGCCGACCCCGCCTCCGGCACCGGTGATGAGCACCGACATTCCCGGGCCAAGCTTGCCGGAGTCGCGAACGGCCTGGAGGGCAGTGATGCCGGAGATCCCGACCACCGCCGCCTGCTCGAACGAGAGACGCGCCGGCTTGGGAAGGATGTCCGCTGCCTTGGCGGCCGCGTACTCCGCGTACGAGCTCCGGCCCCAGCCGTAGACCTCGTCGCCGGGCTTGAGCGTGGTCACCGCGGCCCCCACCGACTCGACCGTCCCGGCCAGGTCCTGGCCGCGCACGCCGATCTTCGGCCGCCGCAGGCCGAAGCCCATGACGCGGACGAGGTAGGGCCGGCCGGTCATGACGTGCCAGTCGCCACGCGCGACGCCGGCCGCGTGGACGCGCACCAGCACCTCGTCATCGGCGATGCCCGGCCGCTCGACCTCCGCGCTGTGAAGGACGTCGGGCGTCCCGTAGCTGTCCTGGACGACCGCGGTCATGGTTCCCGCGCGAACGGCCGTGGTCGTGGTGCCGTGGCTGATTCCTGCCTGGGCTGACATGGGTTGCGGCCTCCTCATCCTCGTTGACGTACAATGTAAGCGTACGGCGTAAGTTAGGACGTACGCCGTAAGCCTGTCAAGCCCCAATCCAAAGGCTTACCCTGTACGTCGGAACCGGAAGGAAGGACGCGGCCGATGGCGATCGCAACCGAAGCAGGCACGGAAGCGCGCCTGCCCCTCACGAGGGAGCGGGTGCTTCGGGCTGCGGTCGACCTCGCCGATCGTGAGGGGATCGGCTCGGTCAGCATGCGGAAGGTCGCGGCCGAGCTCGGTGTCGAGGCGATGTCCCTCTACAACCACGTGGCGAACAAGGAGGACATCCTCGACGGCATGGTCGATATCGTCGTGGGGGAGATCGATCCGCCGCTGGAAGGCGTGGAGTGGAAGACGGCCGTCCGCGCACGGATCCTCTCTGCGCGCGAGGCGCTGCTGCGACATCCCTGGGCCTCGGCCGTCATGGCCTCGCGGGTGAACATGACCGGCACGGTGATGCTGTACATGGAGTCGACGATGGCGCTGCTGCGCCAGGGCGGCTTCACGGTCGACCTCACCCACCACGCGATCCATGTGCTCGGAAGCCGGATCTTCGGCTTCGCGCAGGAGCTCTATGACGACTCGGATGCCCTTGCCGCCAGCCCGGACATCGCCATGATCGAGCAGATGGCGGCCCAGTTCCCGACCCTGGCCGAGCTGGCGAGCCAGATCAGCCACGAGGGACCGACGGTCGGAATCGGCTGCGACAGCCAGCTCGAGTTCGAGTTCGGGCTCGACATCATGCTCGACGGCCTGGAGCGCATGCGCGCCAGGGCCTGACTCTCGCGTGACCCCTTGCCCGCCTTTGGAACTTGCGTGGGGTGGGACTAACGGCCAAGAACGGCGCCCACCGTGGCCGAAAGTTGCTGCCGGGCGGTCGCGGCGGCCACGCAGAAGCCCTGACGGGCTCCAAGTTGGCCGTTAGTCCCGCTGAGCGCAAACCGCCCGAGCGCTGTGCAGCGCGAGAGTCGAGCTGCTCAGACGGCCGCGCTGCCCGGTTCGGGAGCCTCCACCTCGCGGTTGCCGGTGAACGCGCCGACATACACCCCGAGCACGACCACCGCTCCGCCCAGGAGCAGCGACGCGGTGAGCGCTTCTCCCGTCAGGAGCGCGGAGTAGATGAGCGTCGGGAGCGGCTGGAGGATGAGGGTGTACGACACCGCCGATGCCGTCCATCGGCCCAGGAGGAAGACGAACAGGCCGAAGACGGCCACCGACCCGCCGACGATGAGGAAGACCAGCGCCGCCCACGTATCGGGCTCGGAAGGTAGGGTCCAAGCGTCTCCGACGATGGCGGAGAGCCCGAGGAGGAGCGCGCCACCCGACAGCATGCCGACCGCGTTGCTGGCGATCGGGTGGGCTCGTGGCGTGAGCTTCACGACGACGCCCGATTCGGCGAGGAATGCCGCGCCGACGACGACCGCGAGCAGCGCGGGCAGCGGCACGTTGGCCTCGACGCGGTCGCTCACCAGGAAGACGAGACCGGCGAGCGCGATGAGCACACCGAGCAACGGACGCAGGCTGAACCGCTCGAGGCCGTGGGCCACGGCCAGCAGAAGCGTGAGGAGCGGGACCAGGGCCACGATGATCTGCCCGGTGCCCGGCGGCGTTTCGAGGAAGCCCCAGAACAGAAAGGCGAACGCGGCGAAGAATCCGATGATGCCGTAGAGCGCCGACCCGATGAGGGCTCGACCGTGCGGGATCGGGATCCGCAGGACGGCCATGCCAAGGGCGAAGATCGTCCCAGCCACGAGGAAGCGGAGCGCGGCGGCCCATAGCGGGTCCAGCTCGTCCACGAGGATGGCGACCCCGACCGGGTTCCCCCCGCCGATCACGGCGATCGCCACGAAGACGGCCGCGTTCAGCCGCTGGTCACCTGCCGAGGGGCGGATGGGATTCGTCACCGTGCAACGCTAGCGTCCGACGTTGGGCTCGTGTGTCACTCTGGTAGCGATCACAGGAAGGCGGGCGCGCGGGTGAGCGACCTCGAAGGACGCGTAAGCAGCCTCGGCAAGTGGTATCACCGCATCGACCTGGGTGACGGGGTCATCACGCCCGGCGATCGGGATCAGAGCTTGACCTTCGCCCTGTACGAGAGTCGCCTCCCGGCCGATCTGCGTGGCCTGCGGGTCCTGGACCTCGGCGCGAACGCGGCAGGACTCTCAATCGAATTCGCGAGGCGCGGTGCCTCGGTGACGGCGGTCGAGGGGAGCAGGTTCTACGTCGACCAGGCTCGCTTCGTCGTCGGGCACCTCGGGTTGGAGGACCGCGTCGCGGTCATGAACATGGACCTCTACCAGGTCCTCGACCTGGGCGTCTTTGACGTCGTGTGCTGTGTCGGGCTCCTCTATCACCTGCGGCACTACCAGCTGGGCCTGGACCTCGTTCACCACGCGGTCACGGCAGGTGGCCTGGCGTTGATCTCGTCGCAGACCATCCAGGGCACGGGGCCGACGATGCGCGCTCGTCATGCCATATCCGGCAGCGGCGAGATCATGGGGTGGGAGCCGACGGAGGCGATCCTGACCGAGATGATCGCGAAGGCCGGCTTCGCATCGGTGGAGCTCGTCTCCTCCGCCCCGCATGCTGGCGAGTCCGAGGGGCGGATCCTTGGCAATCGCTCCTACTTCTTCGCCCTCGGGACAGCCGACAAGAAGCCGTTGCCGTTCATCGGTGAGGCTCCGGTCGTTCGCTGAGCCTGTGAGCTCAGTGCGTGGTGTCGCGGACCGGGTCGAGCAGCGCCTGCATCGAGCGCCTCGGCCTCGCCAGGCGCAGGCGCACGAATCGATCGACCGCGACCTCACGCATGTGCATGCGCGCGAACTGGGTCGGCGGGCGCGTCGCGTCGGTCAGGCGGGAGCGGAGGCTGGCGATCTCGGCTCGCGCAGCGTCCAGCTTCGACTCGAGCTCGTGCTGCTGCGCGATGCGATGGGAGATCACGTGGTGCGTGACCACGAACAGGCATGCGAGGGTCGCCAGCACCACGATCTCACGCAGTTGTGCGTCCACAGCAGGACTCCCCGGGCACGCGACGTGTGCTATCCGCGGGGCACGCGATGGACCGTCACGATACGGCCTGTTGTCAAGATGCACCACCTCGGCCGATCCGTTCTCACCTCTCGGAACGCCTAGAAGTCACGCCGTCCGGCGAAGTGTTCGCCCACCTCCGGACGCACCAGCTCGTAGATCGCGAGCCGATGGCCCTCCGGCGTGATGAACGACTCGACCGGCCCATGGGGGATCTCGAGGCTGTGACCGCGCTTCCATCCGCGCGCTTCGAGGGTGGCCCGCGCCTCGTCGATGCTGGCAACGCGGTACACGAGCACCGGTTGGTCACCCTCCAGGTGCTCGGCGACGAGGAGGCGGGGCGGGGTGTCGGCGAGCTCGAGCATGGCGACCCGCGTGCCCATTCCGTCGACCGCGAAGATGAGTCGAGCGCCGAGCACGTCGGTGAAGTACCGGACGTCCTCCGCGGCGTCACGGCTGGGCATATAGATGAAGTCGAGCTGCTCGAACACGCCGCCGGTCCGCTGAATCCTCAGCCGCTGACCCTGTCGAGGTGCTGCAGCAGCCGGTGCGCCGCGAGCTCGACCTCCTTGTGGCGCCACTCCGAGGCGCGATAGACGCACGCGATGAGCCCGGTCCGGTGGACGCGCTTGAAGTCGCCGAACACGAACCCGTAGCGGGCCTTGGTCTCGTCGGTCGCCCCCTCGGTCAGACCGAGGTACCACTCGGCGTAGTCGGCCCACGAGTTCGACTCGAGGTAGGCGTTCTCGTCGTCGGCCGTGGGCTGGGACTCGCCCCAGTCGCTGTCGAGGACGTACTGGCGCCCATCGATCATCCGCCGGGCCTTCGCGACCGCCTTCCGATTGACGCGGTAAACAGCCATGCATGGTCGAGTATCCCACCGACAGCCGCGTGACTCGCGGACGCGGGGAACCGCACGGTGGTGGTCGAGCGTCGTACCGGCGTGCGCGGACTGATCCCAATTCTCGCCCTCGTCACTCTCAGCGCCTGCTCGCCCGGAAGCTCGCCCACGCCGACCGGAGGTACCGGGGTGCTGGAGGTCAACGCTCTGGCGGGACCGGTATGCCCGGTGGAGACGGATCCGCCCGATCCGGACTGTGAGCCACGGCCCGTCGGCTTGGCGCTCGTCATCGTCTCGCCCGGTGACGGACGCGACATCCTCGTCGCGGACGGCCTGACCGACGCCGGCGGCGCGGTGTCCTTCGTCCTGTCCCCCGGCGACTACATCGTCACCGGCGGAGACGTCGAGGGGCTGTTCGGGCGACCCGATCCACTCACCATCGTCGTCACTGAGGGCGTGACCAGCTCGGTGACGATCGTGTACGACACCGGCATCCGCTGACGCGTCGCCTCCCGCACCGGCGCAGCGCGATGCGGCGATGGGAGAGAGGGGGGTGTCACGGGAAACGGCGCCGCGTGGATACAGATCAGGGCAGATGAGGACTGGACGTGGCCCGTTCCCCCCGTGACGCAGGCAGAGTAGCACTCCTGCTGAGTCCGCGCTGGCCCGATCGTGCGCTACCCGAGAGTGGTCTCAGGGCGTACGCTGCCGCCGGAATGGACGAGATCGCCCGATGAGCGTGGCGTCGCTTGCTCGCTCCACCAGCCCGACGGGCATGGTGGTTGGCATCCTCTTCTGGCTTGCCTCGCTCACGCCGACGCTCATTCCGCGAGGCTGGATCGTGCAGGGCGTGACGAGCGGTGCGTGCCTGGCCATCGGGTACGGCATCGGCACCCTGGTGGAGCGGGGCATCCGATCCGCCCCGCTGCGACCAGGAAGGCGAGCGAGGACGAGGAAACCCGGCCGGCTCGCCGTCGCGGGGGCACTGCTCGGCATCGGCGTTGTCGGCATCGTGCTGTGGGGCACGTGGCAGGACGACGCGCGCGACCTCGTAGGGATGTCGCATCTTGCCTGGTGGGAAGGGCCGCCGATGGTGCTGCTCTCCATGGCCGTCGCGATGGGCCTCATCTGGATCGGCACCGCGATCGGCGAGTCGTTGCGGGGGGTGAATCGCCGAGCCAGGAGGCGCATGCCAGCGTGGCTGGCCATCCCGGCCACCGCGCTGTTCGTGGTCGCATTGATAGCGGTTGTCGGAGGACAGGTCGTGGTCCGCGGGCTTGTGCTCGCGACCTATGTCGTTTACGAGGCCCTGGACCAGGGAACAAACCCCGGCATCGATCCGCCGACACTGGCGACCGTCGCGGGTGGCCCAAGATCCCTCATCGCGTGGGAGACCATGGGTCTCTGGGGCCGCGACTTCGCCGCCGGGGTGACGAGTCGGGATCAGCTGCTGGCCTACCACGGCGCCGAAGCCGAGGTTCGTGATCCCATCCGGGTGTTCGTCGGCATGCGCACGGCCGATACGATCGAGGAGCGAGCCGCCCTCGCCGTGCGCGAGCTCGAGCGAGCGGGCGGCTTCGAGCGAAGCGTGCTCGTCGTCTGGATCCCGGCAGGCTCGGGCTGGATGGACCCGAACGCGGCGCGTGCCCTCGAGCTGCTCCATGCCGGCGACACGGCGATCGTCGCGGCCCAGTACTCGTACCTGCCGAGCTTCTTCAGCCTCGTGATCGACAGCAGCAAGGCCATCGAGGCCGGCTCGGTCCTCTTCGACGCGGTCCACGAGCGCTGGTCAGCTCTGCCGGAGCCGAGCCGGCCGCAGCTCATCGTGTTCGGCGCCAGTCTCGGGGCCGGCGGCGCGGAGACGCCCTTCGTCGGCGCGGACGTCGAGGCATCGGTCGCGAATTTCGCGAGCCGCGCGGACGGTGCCCTGATCGTCGGCAGCCTCAGGGGCAATCCGATCCTGCGCCAGCTGACGGATGCCCGTGAAGCGGGTTCACCGGAATGGCAACCGGTCTATGGCCGTGGCAAGGCGGTCCGCTTCGTCACCGGCGATAGGGCGACCTCGGTTCCCGATCCGGCATGGGGTCCGCCGAGGGTCGTCTACCTCCAACATCCATCCGACCCGGTCAACCTCCTCGGATTGGATGTCCTGTGGTCGCCAGCGGAATGGATGGGCGAGCCTCGCGGTCACGGCGTGCCGCAGGACGGCGGCTGGTTCCCGATCGTCTCGGCGGTCCAGGCAGCCGCGGACATCTCCTTCGGCGCCAGCCTCCCCTCCGGCTACGGGCACGACTACCGTGTCGACTACGCCGATGCGTTCGCACAGGTCGCCCCACCCGATCGGTGGACCGATGCGGACACGGCGCGCCTCGAGGCCCATCTGGCGGCAGAGGCAGAGATCGCCGCCGGAGCGCCGTGACTCGGCTCTAGGCGGCGATGATCGGCGGTACCGCGAATCGCTCCGCGAGGCCGCCGTCCATGAACGCCGTCACCACCCCGATCTCGTCGCCGTCGGTGGCGAGCAGATGCACGCCGATGAACCGGTAGCCCTCCGGCGTGCGCTCGTACATGGCGGCCGCCGGGCCGCCGTTCGCGGCGATCGGAGTCGCATGCCAGCGGTCGCGGGTGCCGTCCAGGATCCCATCGGCCAGGAAGGTGCGGATCGCCGCGTGGCCGGCCGGCGCGAAGGCGATGGGCGGCATCTCGAGCGTGGCGTCGTGCTTCAGCAGCGTGAGCAGCGCCCCGACGTCGCCGGCCTGCCACGCGCCGATGTAGCGGCGCAGGAGATCGGCCGTCGCGGCGTCCGGCGGCTTTGTGGCTCGAGGCTCGGCGCCTTCCTGACGCATCGTCTGGCGGGCACGGTGCAGGAGGCTGGTGACCGCCGACTCGGTGATCTCCAGCTGCGATGCAACCTCGGTCGCGCGCAGGGCAAGGACGTCGCGGAGGATGAGCACGGCTCGCTGACGGGCGGGAAGACGCTGGAGCGCAGCGAGAAACGCGAGCGAGACGCTCTCGCGGAGGTCGTATGCGGCCGCGGGATCGGCCTCGACATCGGCCAGCAGGTGATCGGGCAGCGGTTCGAGCCAGAGCGTCTCCCCGCCGGTCTCGCCGTCCGCTGCCGATGGCAGCGTCCGCCCTCGTCGGCGGGCTCGAAGCGCGTCGAGGCAGACCCGCGTCGCGATACGGCGCAGCCACGTGCGCAGCCCGGCTTCGCCGCGGTACCCGGCGCGTCCGCGCCAGGCCTTCGTGAGCGTCTCCTGGACGAGGTCCTCGGCCTCGGTGAACGAGCCCGTGAACCGGTAGCAGTGAACCAGCAGGTCGCGTCGCAGGGCCTCGGTCATCGGCCCGAAGGTCGCTTCGTCCAGTGCCACCCCGGCGCGCATCTCGGTCACGCGCATAGTTTCGCCCAGGACGCGCGTCAATGTCAGCACCAATCCCGGTTACGACATTGAGAGGAGTCCAGATCATGGCGAACTACCTGCTCGTCTACCACGGTGGAGCCGCGCCGGCCAGCGACGCGGAGCGCGAGGAGCAGACACGGGCGTGGACCGAATGGTTCACCGGCATGGGCTCGGGGACCGTCGATCGCGGAAACCCGACCGCCGCTGCCAACACCGTGGCGAGCGATGGCTCCGTCAGCTCCGGCGGCGGCGCGAACCCGATCACCGGCTACTCGATCCTGTCGGCCGACTCGCTGGACGCGGCGAGCGGCTTTGCGAAGGGCTGCCCGCACCTGGCCACCGGTGGTTCGGTCGAGGTGGCGGAGATCTTCGACATCATGTAGCCGGGTCTCCAGAAGCATCGGTGGTTCCTCGCCACCGCCCTCGCGGCGGTGGCGATACCATCGGCGCGATGTTCGACTTCCCGCTGCCGGGCTCTGCCCCGTTCGTCGTAGCCGTCCCGGCTCCGGGCACCGGCGAGGGCTGGTGGGCCGGCTCGTCCAGCGCCGCGCTCGACGAGGACGGATCCTTCGTCATCGCCTACCGGGTGCGGACCGGGCACGCCGGCCGCGGATCGACGGTCGTGGCTCGATCGCCCGATGGCGTGAGCCTGACCACCGTCGCGCACCTCGACCAGGCCCGCTTCGACGCGGCATCCATGGAGCGCCCGGCGATCGTTCGCACCGACGACGGGCGGTGGCGACTGTACGTGTGCGCCGCCTCGAAGCCTCCGAGCAAGCACTGGTGGATCGACCTGCTCGAGGCCGATGATCCCGCCGGCCTTGCCGAGGCCGATCCGGTGAGCGTCTTTCCGGGCGACTCGGCGGTCGGCATGAAGGACCCGATCGTCCAACGCATGCCGGACGGTGGCTGGCAGGCCTGGATCTGCTGCCACCCGCTCGACGAGCGCGACGAGGAGGACCGCATGACGACCGGCTATGCCACTTCCGCCGACGGGGTGTCGTGGGAGTGGCATGGCACGGTCCTCGCGCCCCGACCGGGAACGTGGGACCAGCGCGGCGCACGGCTCACGGCCGTGCTCGCGGATGGTCGCGCCGCGTACGACGGCCGCGCGTCGAAGCAGGAGAACTGGTTCGAGCGCACCGGCCTGGCGCGGCTGACCGGCCGGCGTCCCGGCGAGCTCGAGCAGGTCGGCACCGATGCCGTGCGGGACGTCCGCTACCTGGACGTCGTGGCGCTCCCCGGCGGCGGCCACCGGATCTGGTACGAGGCTCGGCTGCCGGACCTGAGCCACGAGCTGCGCACCGAGCTGGTCGTCTGAGGTCGCTTGCCGGAACGACTACCATCGGTCCGTGAGCCAGTCGATCCCGACCGACCAGCGCGAGCTTCCCGGCGAAGCCGAGGCCTGGCATCGGCTCCACGACCTCATCGATCGGGTGACGCCCGAGACCGCCGAGGAGAAGGGCTATTTCGAGGAGGGCTGGACAGCGAAGGACGCGATCGGCCACCTCGGGGCGTGGATGGCGCGCGGCGCGACGGTCTTGCGCCAGATCGCGGCCGGGACCTACCGAGAGGGCGAGATCGACATCGACGCCGAGAACGAACGGTTCCTCGAGGCCCTGAGGGACATTCCGCTCAAGACGGTGCACCTGCAGGTTGCGGCGGCGCACGCCGAGCTGCTGCGCGCCTGGGCTGAGCTTCCCGAAGTGACGCCGGAGGCCGCGTATTGGGTTCGCAAGGCGGGTCCCGAGCACTATGCTGAGCACCTGCCTCGCCTCGAGGCCTGGGTTGAGGAGCTCAACCAGCGCCATCGCTAACCGGAGTGCCCCTTGTTCCGTGCCGCCATCGCGGCCGGCCTGTTGGCGATTGCCCTCGCCCTGCCGGCTTCCACGGGCGTTCGTGCCGATTCGGGCCTGACGGCGGTCGTCGCCGCGACCTACGTTCCGCGATACGAGGATGCCGAGCTGCACGCGATCGCCCACGAGCGTGTCGCCGACCTCGCTTCGTGCGGATGCCTCACGCACGACGGCATGCGGGCCGGAACGGCCGAGGTGGTCGCATTCAACAGCGGGATGCCCGACCCGGTCTCGGCCGCGGTGAGCGGCTGGCAGGGCAGCCCCGCGCACAACGCGATCCTCTCCAACTCCAGCTACGGCCGCATCGGCTGTGCCGAGCTCGTGGCCGGTGGCACGCACTGGTTCGCCTGTGTGCTCACGTTCGGAGCGCTTCCTCCCGCACCGACGCCGGCGCCGCAGGGTGGCATCCTCCTGCCCGACACCGCGCTGCCCCACGGCGGCCGAGGCTCGGCGGCTTGCGGATCGTCCTGGGTCGAATGACGTAGCCCAGGCTGCTACGGGTGGTCGATGGCACAGATGGGGACCGGCCCCATGCTCGGCGGGTCAGAAATCGATTCGGAGCGTCGCAGACATGCGAGCAGCAGCCTTCGTCGTCGGAACCATCCTCGTCGTCAGTGTCTTCCTCGTCATCGCCGCGGCGATGAACTTCGGCATGGCCGTGATCGGCACGGGCAGCCTGGCCATCATGGGCGTCGGCGCGGTCGCGTTCGTCGCCAGCGAGCCACGAGCCACGAGCACGGACATGACCGAGGCTTCCTGGGAGTCCTGAGCGGATCGCGGTCGTGGCGACCGCGAAGGGGTGAGCAGGGGGTACCTTGTCGCCAGGCCCGAGACGTGGCCTTGCGCATGACGGCAGGGGAGTGACCAGATGGCATCCGAGCCCTGGCGAAAGGCGCCGGAGGAGCTGCGCGAGCGGTTCGAGGCGGCAGTGGCCGGCATCGAGGGCCTCGAGCAGCGGAAGATGTTCGGCTACCCGGCCGGGTTCATCGGCGGGAACATGACGACGGGACTGCACCAGGACTCGTGGATCGTCCGGCTGGGCGAGTCCGAGCGCGCCGAACGACTCGCGGAGGGCTGGACGATCTTCGAGCCGATGCCCGGTCGCCCGATGCGCGAGTACGTCGCGCTCCCGGCTGACGTGGTCGCCGATCCGGCGCGGGCCCGGTCGTGGGTCGAGCGCGCGGCCGCATACGTTCGAACCCTCCCGCCCAAGCCGCCGAAGAAGCCGAAGACGCCGAAGACGCGCTGAGGTGGAGGAGCGTGCGCTCGGCGCGACCGGGATCCGCGTTCCGGTCGTCGGGACGGGCACGTGGCGAACCTTCGACGTCGGGGACGCCGCCGAGGAAGGGTCACGTTCCGTGGTGGACACCGCGCTGGCCAACGGCTCGCGGCTGTTCGACTCGTCGCCGATGTACGGCCGCGCCGAGCGGGTCCTCGGTCGAGCGCTCGACGGGCGGCGCGATGAGGCGATCGTCGCGACCAAGATCTGGACCGATGACGACGCCGAGGCCGAGCGCCAGGCCGACTTCGCGTTCCATACCTTTGGCGGGCGGGTCGATCTCTACCAGGTGCACAACCTGGTTCGTTGGGAGCGACGCATCGACCAGCTCGAGCTGCGACGCGAGTCGGGACAGGTGACGGCCATCGGCGCCACTCACTACCTGCCCTCGGCCTTCACCGAGCTTTCGCGGGCCATGCGCAGCGGACGGGTCGAGGCCATCCAGGTGCCCTACAACCCCAGGTCGCGCGAGGTCGAGCGCGACATCCTGCCCCTCGCCGCAGAACTCGGGCTCGGGGTGCTCGTCATGCGGCCCTTCGGCGAGGGAGCGTTGCTGCGCCACGCGCCGCCGACCGAGGCGCTCGCTCCGCTCGCCAGCTTTGGCGTGCGCACCTGGCCGCAGGCGCTCCTGAAATGGATCCTGTCGGACTCCCGCGTCAGCGCGACGATCCCCGCAACGTCTTCCAGTCGGCATGCGACCGAGAACGCCGCAGCGGGCAGCCCTCCGTGGTTCGGGCCCGAGGAGCGGGAGCTCGTGGCGCAGCTGGCGTCCTGAGGCGCGTACGATTCACCCGTGAGTCGCGTGACCGGAATCGGCGGAGTCTTCATGCGTTCGGCCGATCCTGCTGCCCTGGCCCGGTGGTACACCGATCGCCTGGGCATCGACGCCATGGCCGGCGACACCGAGGCCGTGTGGTGGCAGGATGCGGGTCCGACGGTGTGGGCGCCGTTCCCGGCCGACACCGACTACTTCGGTCCGAGCGGCCAGGGCTGGATGATCAACTTCCGCGTCGACGACCTCGACGCCATCCTGGACCGGCTCAAGTCCGTTGGCGTGGAGGTCGACGAGCGAGTCGAGACCATGGACGGCATCGGCCGCTTCGGCTGGGCGACCGACCCGGAAGGCAACCGGTTCGAGCTATGGGAGCCGGCTCCTGAAGCTCTACGGCGCCCGTAGGTCGCTACTGCGTCGTTCGCCGGTTGTATGCCCACATGCCGATCGGGAAGAAGATCAGCAGCGCGCCGAGCGACCAGAGGAGGGCCGGGACGAATGCCGGGCCGGGCTCGCCCTTCAGGCTGAGATCTCGAACCGCGTCAATGACGAGCGTCAACGGCTGGCGATCGGCGAACCACGCGAGCCAGTCCGGCAGGCTGGCCGTCAGCACGAACGCGCTGCTCACGAAGGTGAGCGGGAAGACGACCGCGAAGATGATGCCCTGCAGGGCCTCGGGAGTTCGCACCAGCGCACCGGCTGCGACGCCCAGCCACGAGAGGGCGAAGCCGAAGAGCAGCATGATCCCGATGGCCGCCAGGTTGGCGCCGAAGCCGCCTTCGGGACGGTAGCCGACCGCGAACCCGACCACCCACATGATCGCGATGGCGATCGCCGCGCGCAGGAGATCGGTGACCGTCCGTCCGACCAGGACGGACGACTGCGACATCGGAAGCGATCGGAATCGGTCGATCATGCCCTTCTGGAGGTCGTTCGCCAGGAGGACGGACGTGTAGATGCCGGCGAAGGCGATTGTCTGGACGAAGATGCCGGCCATCAGGAAGTTCGTGTAGTCGACCGGGCCCGTGTCGATCGAGCCACCGAAGACGAGGCTGAAGAGCAGCACGAACATGATCGGGCTCAACGTGACGTCGAGCAGGAGCTCGGGCGTGCGCTTGATGTGGATCAGGTTGCGCAGGACCATCTCCCACGAGTCGAGCAGCCACCGAGTCATCGTGTCGCCTCCTCGGCCGTCTCGGCCTCTTCTGCCGGCTTGCCCGTGAGCGTGAGGAACACCTCGTCAAGGGTCGGCCTTCGGAATCCGATGTCGTCGACGCGCACGTCGGCGCTATCCAGCTCCCGGATGACCCGGGTCAGCACACCGTCGTGCGATGCCACCGCCACGCTGACCTGACGAGCCTCGGCGTCCACGCGCGCCGGACCCTCACCGAGCGCCTCGAGCACCCGCTGAGCGGACGCAAGGTGCTCCTCATCGCTGATCGTGATCTCGAGGCGCTCGCCGCCGGCCTGGCGCTTGAGCTCGTCGGCGGAGCCGCGCGCGATGGCCTTGCCATGGTCGATGACGACGATGTCATCCGCGAGGCGGTCGGCCTCCTCGAGGTACTGCGTGGTCATCAGCACCGTCGTGCCGCCCTTGGCAAGCCCTGCGATGAGGTCCCACATCGATAGGCGCCCTTTCGGGTCGAGGCCGGTGGTCGGCTCGTCGAGGAAGACGACCGGCGGCTGGGCCATGAGCGCCGCACCGAGGTCGAGGCGGCGTCGCATGCCGCCGGAATACGTCTTGACCGGCCGATCGGCGGCTTCCGTGAGCTCGAAGCGGTCCAGCAGCGCGTCGGCGCGCTCCTTCACCGTCGAGGACTTGATGCGGTACAGGCGTCCGACCATGCCGAGGTTCTCGCGCCCGGTGAGGAGCTCGTCGAGTGCTGCGTATTGACCCGCCACCCCGATGCGTTCGCGGACCCTGCCGGGACTTCGCTGGACGTCGATTCCGGCCACCCTTGCGGCCCCGGAGTCGGCCCGGGTGAGCGTCGTGAGGATTCGCACCGCCGTCGTCTTTCCGGCGCCATTGGGGCCGAGCATGCCGAGGATCGTGCCCTCCTGGACGTCGAAGTCGAGCCCGGCAAGGGCGTGCGTGTCTCCGAAGGACTTATGGAGGCCGACGGCCTCGATCATGGTGTTCGTCATCGAATCGGCTCGTTCTTGTTCGCTCTGCCAGCGTAGCGCGTGTGCGATAAGGCGTCTTCTGAGGTCTCAGCGTATGTCGAGATCCCGACAGTTCCTGTCAGCAATTCTTCCTCCGCTCGCAACATCGCATCCGCGAATCGCCGTCCGGGAGTGCAGACGGGCAATGCCAGCGATTCTCATCGGTGGCGCTCGCTCGAGGCGTAGGATCGGCCCATGGATCGCCCTCGCATCGCCGTCGTCTTCACCGGGGGAACGATCTCGATGCGCGATTCGGGCCATGGCAACGTGCCGGTGCTGGATGGCGAAGGGCTGCTCGCGTCGGTGCCCGGGCTCGACGCCATCGCCGAGGTCGAGCCGATCGACTATGGCCCGGTGGCAGCATCTCATCTCACGTTTGAGCAGGTGCTCGAGGTCGGAGCCATCCTCGCCGACCGGCTCGCCCAACCCGAGATCGACGGCGCCGTCGTGGTCCAGGGGACCGACACCATCGACGAGACCGCGTTTGCGTGGGATCTGCTGCCGCTCGGGGCGAAGCCGGTGGTCGTGGTCGGCGCCATGCGCTCTGCCTCGCAGGAGGCCTACGACGGTCCGGAGAACCTGCGCAATGCCGTGACCGTCGCGGCGTCCGCCGATGCGAGCGACCTTGGCGTGATGGTCGCGATGGCGGGCGAGATCCACGCCGCCGACGACGTTCGCAAAACACACACCCATGCTCACGCGACGTTCCAGAGCCCGAACGCCGGCAGGCTCGGGCTGGTGGCCGGTGGCCGGGTGGTGCTGGCTCGGCGTCGAACCCCGGTACGCCTCCCGCGGACGCCCGAATCGGCCGCATTGCCGGTGCCGATTCTGCAGGTGGCGCTCGACGCTCCGCCGATTCCGCCGATGGGAGACCCCGCCGGCGTGGTGGTCGCGGCCGCCGGCGGCGGAAACACGCCGCTGGCTCATCTGGACCTGGCGCGAACCCTCATCGAACGAGGCATTCCCGTGGTCCTGACCACTCGATGTCCATCAGGCAGACCGCTGCCCGGATATGGCTTCCCCGGCGGCAGCTCGCAGTGGTGGGAGGCCGGCGCGCTCTTCTCGGGCACCCTCGACACGCTCAAGGCGCGAGTGCTCGTGGCCCTGGGCCTGGGCGCCGGCCTCGATGCGGGTGGGCTGGTCGGACTGTTCGAGCCATTCGGGGGTGGAAGGAATTCGTAACTGGAATGGCTACAATTAGGGGTGACGCCATTGCCCAGGCTGTCCAGGCGTTGATCGTCCTCGCCGAGGCGCAGCGCGGCATGGCGACATCCGAGGAGATCGCCGACGTCATCGGCGCGCACGCCGTCGTCGTGCGTCGATCCCTCGGCATGCTGCGCGCGGAGGGAATCGTCGAGTCGCGACGTGGGCCGAACGGCGGCTGGGCGCTCGCCCGCGACCCTGCAACGATCTCGCTGGCGCGGATCTATTCGATCATGGCGGGCGAGCCCGTCGCCGTCACGCCTGCGGCGCTGGACGAGGCCCTGGTCGGCGCACGGGACGCCTCCCTGGCGCACCTCGAGAGGATCTCGCTCGCGTCCCTGTTGGCGACCTGACCCAACCCCATTTGTAACTGAATGCGTTACAAATTCCAGATCACACCCGGTGGATCTCGAGCAGGTTCGGCCCGGAGCCGGCCTCAGCGGTCGAAGCCACCAGCACCACGGCGGCTCCCGGCGGAACGGAGCCCGCATTGCCGACCAGCTCGGCCATGAGGCCCAGGCGGGTCTGTGCGTCGGTCGGCGGAACGCACGCGCGTGCCACGACTCCGTGCACGAGCGCCAGCCGGTCGACCACCATCGGATCCGGGCTGAAGGCCAGGATCGGCACCGGCGGACGCAGCGACGCGAGGATGCGGGCCGTCCGGCCGCTGCGGGTGTAGCACCCGATCGCTCCGACCTCGTGGTCCGCGGTCGCGAGCGCGACCGCGGCGTACGCCAAGGCATCGGCATCGGTGGCGGCGCTGGGTGGGGCTCCGGCGGGCAGGTGGTCTGTCCCTCGCTGCTCGCAGAGCCGGGCGATGCGCGTCGCGGCCTCGGCGGCCAGGATCGGGTGGGCGCCGATCGCCGTCTCGGCCGAGAGCATGATCGCGTCGGCTCCGTCGAAGATCGCGTTGGCGACGTCACTGGCCTCGGCCCGTGTCGGCCTCGGCGCGCTGATCATCGACTCGAGCATCTGCGTGGCCACGATGGTGGGCACGCCCCGGTCGAGCGCGCGTCGGACGAGCTGCTTCTGGATGATCGGGACCTCCTCGTAGGGCAGCTCCACGCCGAGGTCACCGCGGGCGATCATCACCGCGTCGGCGGCCTCGCAGATGGCGTCGAAGTCGTCGCACGCCGGCTGCGTCTCGATCTTGGCCACGATCGGCGGGCCGTCGGGGCCGAGCAGCTCGCGAAGCTCCGCCACGTCGCTCGCGCGGCGCACGAAGGACTGCGCGACGTACGAGGCTCCGATTGCAGCTGCCCGCGGCGCACCGACGCGGTCGGCATCGGTCAGCGAGGGGCGGGAGATGCGCTCGGAAGGCACGCTGACGCCCGCGTGCGGGCGGATGGTCCCGCCTCGCACCACCTCGGTTTCCACGTCGGTGCCTGCCGAGGTTACGCGCAGCTCGACCGCGCCATCCGCGAGCAGGATCCGATCGCCGGCCACGACGTCCTGACCGAGCTCCGGATAGCCGACGTGGACCCCGCCCTCGTCGCCGGGAGCGGCGTCATCGGGTCTGAGGATGAATGGTCTGCCGGCCTCGAGCGTGACGCTCTCCGCCGCGAGGTCGCCGAGCCGGATCTTCGGCCCGGGCAGGTCGACGAGCAGCGCCACGCCGGGGATCTCGTTGACACGTTCCGCCGCCGCGGCATGGTCGGCCGGAGAGCCGTGCGAGAAGTTGAGGCGAGCCACGTCCATCCCGGCGTCGACCAGCTCGCCCACGCGGTCCACGGACGCGGGACCGAGGGTGCACACGAGCTTGGCGCGGGCACGTGTCGAACCGAGCGGGCGGGCGCGCGGCACGGAAATCGGTTCCATCGAGGCCATCGTAGGTCCACGGACCCCAGACACCACGTCATTTGACGTAGGTCAGTTCATATCATTTGGGTGATGTTGGCCTGACGAGGCCGCCGTACGGTGGTGCGGTCAGGCTTCCAGGAGACCCAGTCCGATGCTTCGACCCCAACCGCGTGAGACCCCGGCAACCATCTCCGATCGGGAGCTCGGCATGGCCGCGCTCCTCCTGCTGGTCTCGGTCGTCCTCAGCGTCGCGATCCTTCCGGCGTTTCTCTAGGCCCCTCGCCCACGGCTCACGGGCGCAGGCGATAGAGGCGCCAGAAGTCGTTTTCGATCGGCAGGATCTCGACCGCCCCGAACCCCGCCTCGGCGGCGTACGCGCGTAGCGTGCTCGGCCGCATCACCGTCCCCGTGGCCACGCTCGGTGTTCGCGAGCGCCCATCGGGCAGGCAGGTGGTGATGCTCCAGCCATACATGAAGCGCTCGAGATCGTCGCCCGGGGCGGTGAACGACTCGGCCACGCGCTCGTCCACCACGATCAGCGAACCGTCGGCCGCGAGTGACTCTCGGATGGCACGAAGGACAGACACCGGGTCCGACATGTCGTGGACGGCCTCGACGATCAGCGCCATGTCGAACGTGCCCTCGAGCCCCGCGGCATCGCCATGGACGAACTCGACGGCGTCTGCCATGCCGGCCTCGTCCGCATGGCGACGGGCGGCATCGATCGATGGGCCATCGAGGTCGATGCCGACGACCTCGGCCGACGGATAGGCGCGCGCCAGGGCGAGCGTCGACCACCCCTCGCCGCAGGCGACGTCGGCGACACGGGCAGCCGGGGCAGCCGCACCGAGACGCGCGTGCAGATCCGGCACGGCCGGCAGCCACTCGGCGCCGAGGAGGTGCGTGACGGCGGGGCGATTGAACGCGGCCTGGCCCTCGCGCATGTCGGCGCCGTATGACTCCCACCCCACCCCGCCGCCAGAGCGGAAGGCCTCGCTGACGTTGGGCAGCTGGCCGAACGCTGCGACGAGCTGGCGTGCCATCGGTGCCATGAGGTTCAGGCTGAGCGGGTCGACCAGGACCGCGGCGTGGCCGTCGGGAAGGCTGAACCGGCCGTCGCCGTCGACGGCGAGAATCCCCGTCACGGCCTGCTGCTCGAGCCATTCACGCGCGTAGCGCGCATCGGTCCTCGTTCGTGAGGCCAGCTCCTCGGGGGTTGCCGATCCATCGGTGTCGAGGCTGCGGTAGTACCCGAGGCGATCGCCCAGGTAAACGCCCGCGAGGTCGAACGCGGCGACGGCGGACGAGAACAGGCGCTCCGCGAGCGCTTCGGCTGTGGTGCTCATGTCGGGATGATGGCGCACCGGGTGGCCGAGGGCTATGCCAGGACTACTCCCCGGCCGGGCTCATCGCGCCGCCGCGATAGCGCACGGCCAGCCCGATCGTCACGACCCCGACGGCAAAGGCGACGGAGTTCGGGATGAAGATGGCCGGGTTCGACAGCGAGATGCCGTAGCCGACCCACAGCAGGAACCCGATCTGCAGCACGGCAAGGTAGCCCAGCGAGATGTCGGCCGAGGATCGGCGCTCGATCATGCGACGGATCTGGAGAATCGGGGAGAGGGCCATCGCCACTCCCCACGTGGCGGCGATGAAGCCGAGGGTATCGGTCATGGGTCACGAATCGTAGCGGTGGCTCCCGTAGCATGGGGGCCGATGCTGACCAGACGCCGCTTCATGGTCGGCGGCCTCGCATCGCTGCTCGGTGTACTGCTGGCGGCCTGCGCCGCCGCGATCGAGTCGATGTCGCCGCGGACGCCGCCGAGCATCGGGGCTCCGAGCGAGCCGGCTCCGAGCGTCACACCGTCGCCGGCTGGGGCTTCATTGAGGGAGCGCATCGGCCAGATGCTCCTCGTCGGGTTCCGCGGGCTCACGGCGGACGAGGCGCAGTCAACCGTGAGCGACATCTCCGATCTGGGTCTCGGTGGCGTGATCCTCTTCTCGGTCGACCAGCCGACCGGCGGAGCGCGCAATGTGGCGTCCCCGGAGCAGCTCACGCAGCTCGTCGCGGATCTGGCGGCGGCGGCAACCATGGCGCCATTGACGGTGGCCATCGACCAGGAGGGCGGCCGCGTCGCCCGGCTCGGCCCGCGCCACGGCTTTCCCGAAACACCCACGGCTGCCGAGCTTGGTCGTGGCAGCCCGGATGAGACGCGCGCGGCGGCCCGCGCCATGGCCCAGACGCTCGCCGGCGTCGGCGTGACGCTCAACCTGGCTCCGGTGGTCGACCTCGCCGTCAACCCCGACAACTCGATCATCGCCGGGCTCGAGCGCAGCTACTCGTCGGATCCGGCGATCGTCATCGCGCATGCGACCGCCTTCATCGAGGCGCACCACGCGACGGGCATCACGTGCGCCCCGAAACACTTCCCCGGCCAGGGGAGCGCGTCCGGCGACACGCACCTCGGCGTGGTGGACGTGACCGGCGCGTGGTCCGAGGAGGAGCTCGAGCCGTTCGCGGCGCTGGTCGACTCGGGCCTGGCCGATGCGGTCGTCACCGCTCACATCTTCAATGCCGACCTCGATCCGGATCACCCGGCCACGCTGTCGGAGCCGACCGTCACCGGGATCCTGCGCGATCGGCTCGGCTTCGAAGGCGTCGTGGTCAGCGACGACCTGCAGATGGGCGCCATCCGAGCCGAGTACGGATACGAGGAGGCCGTCGCCCTGGCGATCGAGGCCGGGATCGACATTCTCCTGGTCGCCAATCAGCAGACCTTCGAGCCGTCGATCGTGAGCGACACGATCGACATCATCGAGCGCCTCGTTCGCGATGGTCGGATCAGCGAGGAGCGGATCGACGCCTCGTATCGGCGGATCCGGATGATGAAGGGCTAAGGCCTACTCCATCACCGGCAGGCCGGCCGGGGCGGACTCGGAAGCCGATGAGCTGTCGCCGGTCGTTCGACGGAGGTTGAGCTCCGGGACCACGATGGTCACGACGGCCGCCGCCAGAATGGCAGCCCCCACCGCCAGCCACATCGTGTTGCCGATCGCGATGGAGAAGGCCTGGTGGATCGCGTCCACGATCGCCGCGATGAATGGCTCGACGGTGGGCCGGGCAGCCTCGGGCACCGATGCCAGGATCTGTTGGCCGAGATCGGTCCCGACGTTGGTGAGCTCACCCTGTGCGGCGGGATCGACGCTCGAGAACCCGTCGATCAGCGGCTGCGGCACGCCCTGCGCGGCCATCTGCACCGGGATCTGGTTCGTGAACGTGCTGCCGAAGATCGCGCCGGCGATTGCCAATCCGACCGATCCTCCGACCTGGCGGAAGAAGGTCAGCGAGCTCGTGGCGGCGCCCATGATCCGTGGCGCAACGGCGCTCTGAACCACGATCGTGAAGACGGCGAAGGATGGGCCGATGCCGAGGCCGGCCAGGAACATCGAGAGCCAGACGAACGCGACGGGGGTGTCGGCGTGGATCCCGGTGAGGAAGAAGAGGCCGACGACCGAGGTGAGGATCGCCCCGACCGTCATCCACTTGTAGCGCCCGGTGCGGGCAACCAGCTGCCCCGACAGAACAGAGCTGCCCAGGACGCCGACCATGAGCGGCAGCATCTGATAGCCCGAGAGGGTCGCGCTCGAACCGAGCACGAACTGGAACCATCGCGGGATGAAGATGATCGCGCCGAAGAAGCCGAACGTGATGAGGAAGGTGGCGGCGATCGACCCGGCCACGGCCCGATTGCGGAACAGCTCGAGCGGGATGATTGGCTCGCCAGCTCGTGATTCGACCCACACGAAGACGGCGCCGAGCACCAGTCCGAGGGCGATGAGACCGCCGACCTGGGGGTCGTTCCACTCGCCGAACTGCGCGTTCGTGAGGCCGATCAGCAGCGGCACGATGGCCGCGATGAAGACGCCGGCGCCGAGATAGTCGATCGACTTCACCGCCTCCGGATGCCGGACCTGCGGGAGGAGCCGCCACAGGACGAAGAGGGCGACGAGGCCCAGCGGAAGGTTGACGAGGAAGACCCAGTGCCAGCTGATCGTGTCGGTCAGGAAGCCGCCCAGCGCCGGACCGATGATCGAGGCCAGCGCGAAGACGGCGCCGAAGAGACCCTGGTACTTGCCGCGCTCGCGGGGACTGAACAGGTCGCCGATGATCGCGAGCGCGATCGGGAATATGGCGCCCGCGCCGAGCCCCTGGATGCCGCGGAACACGATCAGCTGCCACATCTCCTGCGAGAGCGCGCACAGCAGCGAGCCGAGGAGGAAGAGGCTGACGCCGATCATCATCATCGGCCGCCGCCCGAAGAGGTCGGACAGCTTGCCGTAGATCGGCCCGCTCACCGTGGCGGTGAGCAGGTAGATCGTCACGACCCACACGTACAGCTCGTTGCCCGTCAGCTCGGTCACGATCCTGGGCAGGGCCGTTCCGACGATGGTCTGGTCGAGCGCCGAGAGAAACATCGTCAGGAGAACCGCGCCCAGGATCTCCATGCGCGCCCGGTGGTCGATGTGGATCGGCTCGTCGTCGATGGCCGCTGTCTGCGTCACTTCGTTCATCCCTCGGTTGCGTCGAGCCGGCGCGATGCGGCATTGAGGTCGTTGACGGCCAGCAGCAGCCGTCCCTGCTGCTCCGGATCGAGCTCGGCGATGAGGCGGCTCATCCGTTCCCTGCGTCCCGCCTCCATCTCGCCGATCAGAGCGTGGCCGGCATCGGTCAGGGAGACGCGCACGATGCGGCGATCCGCCGGGTCGTTGCTGCGGGTCACGAGGCCGCGCTCCTCCATGCGGTTGACGATGCCGGTCGCGTTGGGAAAGGCAACGTCCAGCGCTTCGGCGAGCTGGCTCATCGGGAGAGCTTCGTGCTCATCGAGCAGAGCCATCACGTGGAAGCCGAGGATGGAGACTCCGTGCGCGTGGCAGCGAGCGGCCCATCGCTTGCGCTGGTTGGCCAGGAGCGGCACGAGAGCCTCGGCGATGTCGGCGGCCGTCGCGGTGGACTTCTGAATCACTCGACAATTATTGGGGTCATAACCATTCTGTCAACTGCAACGGTTAGCAACGCTCATCATTCCGTGCCATGCGCGCATGCTGGAGCGCTGCTACCGTTGCGTCATGTCGTCGACGAGCTCGAAGGGCAGCCGTGTCCTGAACCGCGTGTTGCGAAAAGCGGAACGCGCCGCCTCCTCGCTGCCGCGCACCCGGGTCCTCGAGCGGTACTTCCTGAAGCGATGGTGGAACCGCGCCCCCGCCGACATGCTCGACTCGTACCTGGTCTCCGGCTATCAGAACCCGCGCATCAATGTCCAGAGCGTCCTCCAGCGCCACTTCCTGCTGCGCCGCCTCTTCGGGAGCGAGTTCGACGACCTGATGGAGCAGGAGCTGCGGTTCGCGGTGGAGCTCAACGAAGTCCTGCGCACGCGGGCGGCCGAGCTCGGCGTCACCATGGGTTCCTACCTCGATTCGAAGAAGGCGTCGGATGTACGGCGCGTCGAAGACGCGATCCGCGACCGCGAGACCGAGTTCGGCGACCGTTGGCGATCAGTCCTGGAAGGGCGAGAGGCGGGCCCCTTGTCGGTGCTCGAGCTCGCCTGCGGCTCGGCGAACGACTACCGCACCTTCGTCGAGTGCGGCCTCGCGAGGTTCCTCGACTACCGGGGCATCGACCTGACCCCGAAGAACATCTCGAACGCCCGTGACCGATTTCCCGGTGTCGACTTCGTGGTCGGCGACATCCGTCGGGTGCCGGCGCCCGACGCCTCGTTCGACTACGTCATCGCGGCCGACATCTTCGAGCACCTGTCACCGGAGGCCCGGGAGGAGGCGCTCGACGAGGCGACGCGTCTCGCCCGCCGGGGCCTGGCCCTGACGTTCTTCAACATGGCCGAGATCCCCGAGCACGAGATCACGCCGCGGCGGTTGTACTACTGGAACCGGCTCAGCCGCGAGCGCATGGAGGAGCGGCTGCGCCCCGCCTTCCCGGCGATCGAGGTGATTCATATCGGCCCGTGGCTGGCGTCCGAGCTCGGCTACGACCACACCTACAACTCCAAGGCGTACTCGATCTTCGCCGAGCGCGCCTCCGGTGGGCTGACCCTGGTCGTGGACAGGCTGTGGACAGGAGCCGATCGGGTCGCGAAGTTCGTGGACAACCACCCTTGCGCCGATGCGGTCATCGGCGGCGACACTGAGGTCGTCCCGAAGGGGCAAGCGATACCGGTTCACATGATTTCGGTTGTGAGTTCCGGTAACCGGAAGCGCAGGGCTTCGGTCCAAGCGAGTCGGACGGCAGCGGTGGCTTCGGTCATCGAGGTCGGGCGCATGTTCCTTCGGGACATTTCCGTGCCCGGCCCCGTAACGTGGCGGGTATCGAACCCTGATGGCCGGCCCGGGGTACCTTCTGCACATGGCTGACCGGCTGCTGATTCGCGGGCTGATGGGGACACCCTCGGCGGTTCTTGTCGAGGACGGCCTGATCGTCGCGCTCGACGACGAGGCCGCCGGCGTCGCCGGCGCCAGGCTGCTCGACGCGACCGGGCTCTCGGCGCATCCCGGTTTCATCGACCTCCAGGTGAACGGCGTCGGGGATGTCGACTTCACGAGCGACCCCGGCTCGATCGGCCGTGCCGGCGAGCTTCTTGCCCGCCACGGCGTCACCTCGTACCTGGCGACCATCGTGACCAGCCCGCGCGGCACCGTCGAGGCGGCGATCGCGGCACGCCGCGAGCTCGTGCGTGCGCCAGCTGCCGGCGCCGTGCCGATCGGGCTCCATGTCGAGGGTCCGTTCATCTCGCCCGAGCGCGCCGGCGCGCATGATCCCGACCACCTTCGTCCGCCGGACCTGGCCGAGGTCGACACCTGGGATCCAAGACACGTCCGCCTCGTGACGCTGGCACCCGAGCTGCCCGATGCGATCGGGGTCATCGAGCGCCTCGCCTCCAGCGGCATCGTGCCGTCCATCGGGCATACCGATGCGGATGCGGCCACGACCGCGCGTGGCATCGATGCGGGTGCCCGCTACGCCACGCACCTGTTCAACGCCATGCCGCCGCTCGGCCACCGCGATCCGGGACCGGTCGGTACGCTCCTCGCTGACGAGCGCATGACCATCGGCCTCATCGCCGACGGCCGCCACGTCGATCCGGTGGTCCTCGGCATCGCCGCGCGGGCGATGTGCGGTCGCCCCTCGATCGTCAGTGACGGCGTAGGTGAGCGCCTCGGCACTCACCCGGTTCGCGATGGCCATCGGGCGGACGGCACCATGGCCGGCGGGCTCGCCGGGCTGGACTACGGCGTGCGGGCCATGGCGGCGATCATCGGACCCGATGCGGCCATCGAGGCCGTCACGGCGACGCCGGCACGGCTGCTCGGCCTCGACGATGGGCGCGGCTTCATCCGCCTCGGCGGGCGAGCCGACCTGGTGCTGCTCACCGATCGGCTGGAGGTGTCGGCCACGATCGTCGGCGGGCAGCTCGCGTCGGAGGGGATGGTGACCAGGTGATCGGACCACGCCGCGCCACTGCCCTGCTGGTCATGGTGCTCCTGCTCATGACACAGCTGGCCGGTCCCGTGGTGGCGCACCACGGTGGTCGCCCGATCGGCTCGTTCTCGCGCTGCAACCGGCCGGTGACGCCGCCGCGCTGTACGAGCGTGGGCAACAACTTCACCCACCACGTGTACTTCGACGTCACGCTGACCGATGGCCTCGCCTCGTCGCTCGCCGACACGATGGCCGAGGACTACGAGCCGACGAAGCTGACGATGGTCGTCGACGAGGAGGTGACGCCGTCAACCGATGTCATTGCCTACTCGGAGGACTACGGCGAGAACGGTGCTGCCGGGTGGGTGGCCTGTCCTCCCGATTCGCCCCAGGGCACGAATCCCTCTGGCCACCGCTGGTGCCAGGGCCAGGAGCTGTTCCTCAACCTCAACCCGCGCTACGCGGTGTTCTTCGACGATGACGCCTCGCGCGACCACGTCACCTGCCACGAGCTTGGCCACACCCTCGGGCTGCGCCACTGGGGCAACCCGCCGGAGAGCAACGGCCCCGCCGCCGCCACGTGCATGAACTCGAACACCCCCAACGGACCGACGCACCTTCATCAGATCGACATCGACCACATCAACGCCTACGGCTATCGGACGCAGCCGGCCCCTGCACCGAAGTGGCGCCAGTACGTGCTCATGCCGCTCGGACTCAGCCGCAACATCGACCCGATCGAGGTCGAGCACTCCGGCAGCCTCGACGAGATCGCGAACGGCGCGGACGCGGTCGTTGTCGGCCGCATCTCCGAGGTCCGGCCGGGGCGCGTGTTCGGCGGCCGGTCGGGCCGCCCCCTCCACTACGGAGCTGCGTCGCTCGACGTGACCGCGGTGCTTGGCGGCACAGTGCGAGGGGCCGCGATCGTCACCCTCGAGGTCCCGCTCTTCGATGGGCCCGAGTCGATCACGGCGCTCGAGCAGACGGAGGGCAGCGAGGGAGTCTTCTTCCTCAGTGCCAAGACCGATGGTCCGTTCTACCGACTCA
This sequence comes from uncultured Chloroflexia bacterium, assembly GCA_963828485.1. GTDB lineage: Bacteria > Chloroflexota > Limnocylindria > QHBO01 > QHBO01 > JACDBZ01. The sequence goes on along the minus strand of CAWHEV010000006.1, from coordinate 130,714 downwards.
CCCAGTTCGGGGCCGTCGTGGCGAACGAGGGGGGACTCGCCGGCACGACCGAGGGGCCGCCGGCGATCCAGGCCCTTGGCGGGAAGCCGTTCGGCGAGATCGTGGCGCGCCTGCGTTCGGCGGCCCGCTGATCAGGCGAGCGTCATTGCCAGCTGCTCCGGATCCTGCGCCGGCTCCAGGCGGACCCCTCGCCGGTCCCTGATCCCCGCGCCCCTGCGCACGGCCTCGATCCGGCGCTCGATCGGCGCGGCGTCGGACCGCCGCAGGTACCCGCTGCCATCGGCCGGATAGAGCCGCTGGTATCGGTCCAGCTCCTCCGGCCACTCGCGTGCCAGGACCTCGAGGAAGTGCTCGCGCGTGCCCGGTCGCAGGTTCAGGACGTTGCTCCACGCATGGGTGGCGCCGGCGTCTCGCGCGGCGCACAGGACAGCGGCGAGATGGCGCGGCGCGTCGGTGAGCCCGGGGAGCACGGGAGCGAGCGCCACCCCGGCAGCGATGCCGGCATCCGTCAGCGCGCGGATCGCGCGGAGCCGCTGCCGCGGCGGAGCGACGCCCGGCTCGAGTCGGCCGGCGAGGACGTCGTCCAGCGTCGCGACGCTGACGCTCACGCGCACGTCCGCGCGACTGGACGCGTGCGCGAGCACATCGATGTCGCGGATCACCAAGGGACCTCGCGTGATGAGCGTGATCGGCGTGCGGGCCGCGGCCAGGGCCTCGATGCAGCCGCGAGTCAGCCGATACCGGCCCTCGGCCGGCTGGTAGGGATCGGTCGCGGCGCCGATGGCCACGACATCGCGCCGCCACGATCGCCGGGCGAGCTCCTTGCGCAGCCGCTCGACGACGTTGACCTTGACGCGGACGCTCGTGCCGTATCGGTCATCCGACGGGCGGTCGGCGCGCCGCTCGAAGCCGCGCACGTAGCAGAAGGCACAGCGATGGACACAGCCCATGTACGGGTTGAGGCTCCAGTGGAATCCCATCCCCGTCACCCGGTTGAGCGCCGTGCGGCAAGGTTCCTCGCGATACTCGGCCCGCATCGGCCAAGTATAGAACAGACGTTCTATTCTTCCTCGCAGGACGTCCGCCGATCAGGTCGGAGTGTCGGGATCCTCTCGACGTTCCTGGGTATCGACGTCGCGGTCGCCGCCGCGGATCCGGTGCCAGAAGTCACCGATGGTGCGTCGGAAGAAGAATGGCACGGCCAGCGCACTGGCCAGGATGACCTGGATCAGCATGCTGCCCGACCCCGGGTCGATGTAGCCGAAAACCATGGCGCACTCCCCGATGTAGTGTTAAGGCGATGATAACCCCACCCCCGGCGTCGGAGCCTCGCGAGAACGCAGGCTGGGGGGCGATCCCGATCCACCCGTTGCTGGCGGCGGCCTATCCAGCGGTCTTCCTGTTTGCCACGAACGCCGCCGAACAGATCTCGCTCCAGCCGCTCTGGCTGCCCCTGCTCCTCTCGATCGGCAGCGCGGCGTTGCTCATGGCCGTGCTGTGGCTCGTCCTGCGCGACGCGCGCCGAGCTGCGCTGATGACGACGGTCGTGGTGGTCGGATTCTTCGCATACGGCCACGCCATGGACGCCGCCTCGCCCTTCATCGGCTCGGGTAGGCGCTTTCAGCTCGCATGGCTCCTATTGGTGGGGATCGGGCTGGTTCTCGCGTGGCGGGCCGGCAGATACCTGGTCCCGGCCACCCGCGCGCTCAATCTGCTCACGATCATCGCGCTGGTGCTCAACGTGTCGCCCGTGGTCGGTGTCGCCACCGCCTCGTCGGCCGAGAATGAGCTCGACGGCGAGCTCACGGGGCTCGAGCTGGAGCCGACTGATCCGTCGGACCTGCCGGACGTCTACTACATCGTTCCCGACCGCTACGCAGGGCTGACGGCTCTGCGGGAAACGTACGACTACGACAATGAGCCGTTCCTGACGGCGCTCGAGGAGCGCGGCTTCCGGGTCGCCCGCCATGCTCATGCGAACTACATCAAGACCGTGCTGTCGCTGACGAGCTCGCTGAACATGGATTGGCTCGACGCCGAAGCGCTCAAGGCGGAGGCGACGAGCGGCTCGGATCAAGGGCCGATCCAGGACCGGCTTACCGCGTCCCACGCCGTCCCACGCGCCCTCAAGGAGCTCGGGTATCGCTACGTCCACATCGCCAACTGGTGGCCGCCGACGTCAACGAACCCCGACGCCGATCGTGTCCTTCAGTGGGCGGGCCAGGACGAGTTCAGCGTCGCCCTGGCGATGACGACGCCGGCGCGCGAATTCCTGTCCCCGCAGAGCACGCCCCTCGACGGACCGTTGATCGACACGGCGCGAGAGCACGTCCGCTATGGCTTCCGCATGCTGAACGAGATCAGCGGCACGCCCGGCCCGAAGTACGTGTTTGCCCACTTCGTGGTGCCGCACGGCCCTTACTCCATGGATGCCGACGGCACGCCGATGACCGAGGAGGACATCGAGGAGCTTTCGGCCTTCGAGCGCTACGTCCGATTCCTGCGCTACGGGAACGACCAGCTCCTCGCCGCGGTCGACACCATCGTTGCCAGCGACCCGGACGCGATCATCCTCATCCAGTCCGACGAGGGTGAGTTCAACCTGCGCTACCGCGACGATCCGTGGGAGTTTCAGTGGCGTGATGCGACGGACGCGGAGCTTGAGCAGAAGTTCGGCATCCTCTTCGCGCTGCGCGCTCCCGGCAGCGACCTGGAGGCGGCCGGCTTCAGTGACGACATCAGCCCCGTCAACTCGTTCCGCGTGATCTTCAACGCCCGGTTCGGCACCGATCTGCCGATCCTGCCCAACACGTCGTGGGCCAACGAGGACCTCAGGCACTTCTACGACTTCTTCGACGTGTCCGATCGCCTGGACCGGTAAGCCGCAGCTAGACCTGCTCCATCTCCACGATCGGGCCGCTGAACGTCACCCCCGTGGCGTGGACAGGGCAGTAACCATTCGGGACCTTGGCCAGGTACTGCTGGTGGTAGTCCTCGGCGAAGTAGAAGACTCGGCGCATCGGCGATCTCGGTGGTGATCGCTCCGAAGCCGGCCTTCGTCAGCTCTCGCTGGTACATGTCGCGCGACGCGATGGCGGCGGCGCGCTGCGCATCGGTGTGCGTGAAGATCGCGGAGCGGTACTGGGTTCCCCGATCATTGCCCTGGCGCATGCCCTGCGTCGGGTCGTGGGCCTCCCAGAAAAGCTTCAGCAGCTGCTCGTAGCTGATCCTCGTCGGATCGAACACCACCCGGACCGTCTCGGTGTGGCCGGTCTTGCCGGAGCAGACCTCTTCGTAGGTGGGATTGGGCGTGTAGCCGCCTTCGTAGCCAACGGATGTGACGATCACGCCGGGCTGCTGCCAGAAGAGCTTCTCCTCACCCCAGAAGCATCCGAGTGCGAACTCAGCGACCTCGCTCCCTTCGGGATAGGGCGGCTTGAGCGCAGTTCCGTTGATGAGGTGGGTCTCCGCGGTGGGGATGGGCTGGTCCCGGCCGGGAAGCGCCTTGACCGGGTCGGGCATGGTTGAGGGTCGACCGAATCCGAACATGACTCAAGTGTACGCTCGCAGCGTGCTCAACACCGACGCCGGCCAGGCTCCCGTCCGCATCCTCCTGATCGGGATGATGGGAAGCGGCAAGTCGTCGGTCGGCCGAGAGCTGGCGACTCGAACCGGCTGGCCCTTCGCCGACAACGACACCCTCGTCCAGCGAGCGACCGGCTCGACGGCGCGGGGCCTCCTCGCGCAGTCCGGCGAGCCCGGGCTGCGACGCGCCGAGGCCGAGGCACTGGCGGTGGCGCTGTCGTTGCCGCCGCCGGTCATCGCGGCCGTGGCTGCCGGCACGGTGCTCGATGCTGGGAACCGTCGCGCCATCTCCGGAGCCGGGTTCGTAGTCTGGCTGCGAGCGCCGGTCGGGGTGCTGGTGGCCCGATCGGCCGACGCCGATCACCGCCCTTGGCTGGAAGGCGATGCAAGCGGATGGTTCGAGGCCGCTTTGGCCGAACGAGGACCGCTCTACGCGCGGCTGGCCGACCTGGAGCTCGACACGAGCGACCTCGATCCGGCCGGTGCCACGGCGCGCATCCTCGACGCCATCGGCCATCGCTAGGATTCGCACGATGCACGACGAGCAGGCGCCGCGGAGCGAGGAGGTCCACCTCGCCGAGCTCATCATGCCCAACCGGACGAACCATCACGGATCGCTGTTCGGCGGCCACGCCCTCGGGCTGATGGACCACGCCGGCTGGGTGGCCGCTACCCGATACGCGCGGCGCACGATGGTGACGGTGGCCTCCGACCGCGTCGAGTTCAAGGTTCCGGTGTACGCGGGACAGCTCGTGGAGCTCGTCGCCCGCATCACGAAGGTGGGCCGGACCTCGGTCACCGTGGCGGTCGACATGTTCGCCGAGGACGTGGCCAGCGGGACGCGCCGGCTGGCGACCAGCGGGAGCTTCGTGTTCGTGGCGATCGACGACGACGGGAAGCCGGTGCCGATCGCCGTGGACTGAGCCTCCCCGGCTCAACGAAACCCCGCCACGACTCGAGTGACGGGGTTTCGCCTGGAGGGAGGTTGGGTTGTCCCCACTATCCTCCGCGTCGCCCGGCGCCGATAGGGACGAAGGGTGGACCGGCACCTACGTCATGTGACGTAAGTCACTAACCGCCCCAGCCCGCGGCCCTGGCGGCGATCTGTGTCATCTCCTTATCGCTCGGCTGACGGCCGTAGTGCGAGACTGCCCGCTCGTTGCAGTCGCCGCAGAAGTGGATGACAGTGCCGTCGTCGCCGTCGACCACTCGTCGGTCGCTGAAGAGTGCCGTTCCTGGGCGCGTCTCGCGGTCGCAACTGGCGCACGGCTGGGTGGCCTTGCTGGTATCGGTCATTTTCCGCGCCTCCAAGCTGGGCACAGTATCGCTGCTCTGCCTACTGTGGCGCCTAGCGCCCGTGGGCGCGCATGACCGCCATGAGCCCTTCGGTGTCGATCGCGTGCGCGGTGATCCCATCGCGGCCGACCATCGTCTCGGCGGCCAGGAGAGCATTGACGATCGCTTCCTCGGTGGCCTCGGCGACCGCCTCGAGCAGCGGGTTGATGTGCTGGTCGACCACCATCTCGCACGCCGAGCGTGCGTCGCGGATCGTCCTCGCCGGCGTTGCGTGAGAGGTCGCGATTACCGGTCGCGAAGGCGCAGAACAGGTCGCCCGATCCGTGCGAGGCGTACGAGCCCATCCGAGCCACTCCCATGCCGACGCGCTGTGCCAGCCGCGCACATTGATGGGGCAGCAGGGGCGCATCGGTGGCGACGATGCCGATAATCGAGCCGCCTTCGGCAGAGGCTCGCGCACTGACGGCGTCCGCCTGGTCCCATGGAGAAGGTACGTCCGAGGTCGGGATCGAGGCGCCGACCGGAACACCATCGATGCGCAGCAGGTCGCGCTCGCCATAGTTGGCCTGGACCAGCACGCCGACCGTCCATTCACCCGCCCGGCGCGAAGCGGTGCCAATGCCACCCTTGAACTCGTGGCAGATCATCCCGGTCCCACCGCCCACGTTGCCCTCGGCCACAGGGCCGTTGGTCGCGGCCGCCAGGGCGGCGTGCACGTGCTCGGGCCGAACGTGGAAGCCGTTGATATCGTTGAGGGCCCCGTCGTAGGTCTCGCCGACCGTCGGGAGCGCCCAGACGCCGTCGCTCATGGCGTGGGCACGCGCCGCCGCCTCGATGAGCGCGTCGCGCACGACGCCGACGCTGTGCGTGTTGGTGATGCCGATGGCTCCGGCCAGCATCCCGGCCTCGCGAATCCATTCGAGCCCCGTGAGCTCGCCGTTGCCGTTGAGCCGATGACCGCCGGCGAAGACCGGCTCGGTCCAGACATCACCGTCGTGCGGGATTACCACGGTCACGCCGGTGCGCACCGGACCCTCGCCGGGTCGCAGCGGCCCGTCGCCGTGGATCAGAGTCGTATGGCCGACGCGCACGCCGCCCACATCGGTGATCGCGTCCAGCTCGCCGGGCTCCATGCGACCGATCCGTATGCCGATATCGCGCGCACGCATCGACGCAGTCTAGGTGAGCCTTCGTGGTGGGGTGGTGACCCTGGTCGTGGACGGGCTGTGGACAGGAGCCGATCGGGTCGCGAAGTTCGTGGACAACCACCCTTGCGCCGATGCGGTCACGGCAGCGACACTGAGGTCGTCCCGAAGGGGCAAGCGATACCGGTTCACATGATTTCGGTTGTGAGTTCCGGTAACCGGAAGCGCAGGGCTTCGGTCCAAGCGAGTCGGACGGCAGCGGTGGCTTCGGTCATCGAGGTCGGGCGCATGTTCCTTCGGGACATTTCCGTGCCCGGCGACGAGTCAGCGCGTCGCCGCGACCTCGAGCCGGACGCCGTCCACCTCCTCCACGGAGGACAGGCGATGGATCGCGGCAAAGCCCTCGTGCAGCAGCGTCGGGATCGACTCGCGCAGCCATCGGTCCTGGCGGCGGAGCGCGGACACCGGCGGGCGGGGCGCTGGCCTGGCGGCGTTGCGGGCTACCGCTACTTCGAGGGGCACGTCCAGCACGATGGCCACGCAGGGTCGTCGATGGCGCCGCGCCACTTCGGTCAGCCTGCCGCGCGCCCAGTCCTCCACGTTGGTCGCGTCGACGACCGTGAAGCGACCTCGGCGCAGGCGCATCTCGAGGATGCGGTGGAGCAGGTCGAACGCGTCGTCGGTCGCGTTCTGGGCCGACGGATCATCGGCGATCAGCGCGCGCAGCGCATCCGAGGAGAGAACCTGCGTCGGGCGGAAGTGGCGCGCGGCGAAGGTCGACTTGCCGCTGGCGGCGATGCCGATCAGGAGGACGAGGGCATCCGCCGGAAGCGTGATGGAAACGGATCGACCGCCGAGGTCGTCGGCGGTCGGAGATGAGGCCATGGGAGCCGCGAGCTGACGATCAGCCCTGGGCGTCGCAGTCCTGGCACATCTCGGAATCGGGGATCGGAGCCTTGGGCTGCCCGATCGCGCGCGGGAGTGCGCGTCCACAGATGGTCGAGCCCGGCTCGCCGACAAGATGCACCTTGCTGAAGTGTCGATCCGGGAGGCGCCACGTCACATATCGACGCTGGCGAGTAGGGGTCGAGGACACGAGGGCGTGCTCCGAGTGCGGAGGAATATTGTGCCAGAAACGGCCCTCTTTCACAAACGGCCGGGCGATCTGGCAGCATGACCGTCGCACGTGATGAAACGCATCGGCATCCTCACCGGCGGCGGCGATGTGCCCGGCCTGAACTCCGTCATCAAGAGCGTCGTCTACCGCTCGAGCGAAGTCGGTTGGGAGGCGCTCGGCATCCGCCGCGGCTGGAAGGGCCTCACCCACGTCGACGCCACCGACGAGGATGGTGGCGGGTTCCTGCGTCCTCTGAATCGAGGCAACACGCGAACGATCGATCGGAGCGGCGGCACGGTCCTGCACACATCGCGGACGAATCCGTCGGCGATGGCCGGCCGTTCGCTGCCGGAGGGGATCGACGACGGGCGCCGAGAGCGCATGCGCACGAGCGACGATCGGTACGACCTCACCCCGATCGTGCTCGAGAACCTCGAGCGACTCGAGATCGGCGCGTTGATCGCCATCGGCGGCGACGACACCCTGAGCTACGCGGCGCGCCTCGGGGCGGAGGGCTTCCCGGTCATCGCCATCCCGAAGACGATGGACAACGACGTCCACGGCACCGAGTACTGCATCGGCTTCTCGACGGCGGTGACGCGGGCCAAGGAGCTCATCAACCGGCAGAGGACGACCCTCGGCAGCCACGAGCGCATCGGGATCTTCCGCATCTTCGGCCGCAATGCCGGATACACCGCGTGGTACTCCGCGTACGTCACGAGCACCCGTTGCGTCATTCCCGAGGCGCCCTTCGACCTCGACAAGCTCGCCGCTCTGCTGGCCGATGACTGGCGGCTGAACCCGTCGAACTACGCGCTTCTCATCGCCAGCGAGGGCGCAGTCTGGCAGGGCGGGCACGTGGACGAGGTGGGCGAGGCCGATGCCTTCGGCCACCGCCACAAGGCCGACATCGGCGAGACGCTCGCCGCCGAGCTCAAGCAGCGAACGGGGATCGAGACCGTCCACAGCGACCTCACGTATGACCTGCGGTCCGGCGACCCCGACGCGCTCGACCAGATGGTCGCGATCACCTTCGCCAACGTGGCCGTCGACCTGCTGGCGGACGGGCAGTTCGGCCGCATGGTCGCGGTGCGCGACGGCAAGTACGCGCATGCGCCGCTTCCCGAGCGATCGCAGGGAGCTCGCACGCTCGATGTGCCCACGATGTACAACGTCGATCGCTTCCGGCCGCGGTACGAGGCGAAGCTCGGCTCGCCGCTCCTGCTGGGTCCGGCCGTTCTCGCCTGAGCGATCGCGCCCGGAGGGTCATCCCGTCGGTGGCCGGCTCCGCGCGTCCACGACTCGTTGCCAGACCCCGCCGGCACGTCGCCGGAGCCCTCGGCGCTTGCGCCGCACCCACGCCGAGGTTGCCTCAGCCCTGGCCCGTGACCAGATGACCGCCCGCCTCACCCGTCCGGGCGGGCTGAACGGACCCGGATAGCGAATCTCGGCGACCTGGCGGTCGAAGGCAGTGGGGTCCTCTCCGTCGGCGAAGATGTGGTGCAGGCCGTGCCGCTCGAGGTATGAGATGAACCGGTCAAAGCGCTCGCCGTGGCCGTTCAAGAGCTCGGCGTAGTCGGCCTCGGCGTAGAGGTCCGCCGGATCGGTGTCCGCATCCACCTCGGTCATCGGTCGGTGGGGGATCCCGAAGTAGCGTGCCAGCTCCAGGGTTCGCGAGTCGTGCGCGAGAACGTAGGCCGGTGTTCCGGCAAGGATGGCGGCGATGTTGCCGTGGATGCGGCTCCCGAACGCGAAGTCGAAGCGGCGCAGATCCTCGATCCACGGCCACGGCTCGACGTGCTGCCGCACGCGTCCCGGTCGCATGAGCGGGTGGGACAGATGGTTGGGCATCGGGTCCGGCAGCCTCGCCTCCTCGGGCGGCTCACCATCGACGATCTTTGCGAGCGTCCACCGGTCCTGGGCGATGTACTTGATCCGGGGGTAGCGGGCCGCAACGCTCATCACGAACGGGCCCATGCGTTCGATGTAGGGCGAGATGTTGATGGTCATCTTCGAGTGGCGGTCGATCCGGTCGAGGCGCTTCTCGACGCCGATGCGGTCGCCATTGAGGAAGACCGACGGGCAGCCGATGACCTCCACGTCGCGGTACCCCAGCGACTCGAGGTAGGAGGCGGTGATCTCGCCGCGGACCCCGATGCTCGGCCCACGCTCCAGGATGGCGTTCACGAAGCGGCGCACCATCGGCTCCATGGGCCGCAGCTCCTCGAGCGGGTCGACGCCGAGCGGCGCCTGGGCGCCGACGCCCATGACCACGATCGGCATCTTCAGCCGCTCGACGAAGTTCGTGAGGCGCTCGAAGTTCGGCGCCCAGTCCAGCCGGAACGCGTTCGCGAGCGGCAGGATGTACATGCTGTTGCGCTCGTTGAACTCGTCCGCGCGCTGGGGATAGCCGCCCATGCCGGCCGCCTCGATCCGGGCGCCGCGGGTGGCCATGATCTTCCATGTCGCATGGATGAAGACGAGATTGCCGGTGTTGTCGCCGAGGAGGTTGTCGTCGAGCACCTCTCGGACCGTGGCCACCTTGAACGGCGACTTCGGCGCCCGCATCAGGATCGGCTTCATGGGCGCCCGCCGACCGCCGGGAGGACGATCCGCTCGACGAACCGTTCGGTGGCACGGCCATCGGCGACGTCGAACGAGGCCTCGCGGAACCGGGCCACTCGATCCAGGTCGAACTCGCCGGCGCGTAGGTATCGGGCCAGGCTGTCGGTCTCCGTGAAGGTCGGGCCCGGAAGGTCGGCCGCGTAGTCGAGGTAGAAGCCGCGCTCCCGCTCGTACGCCTCGAGGTCCGGGGCGAAGAACGCCATCGGCCGCCCGAGCAGCGAGTATTCGAAGATCGCGCTCGAGTAGTCGGTGATCAGGTGATCGCTCACGAGCATCAGGGCGTGGATATCGGGATGGTCGGAGACATCGATCGCGAACCCGGCGAGCTCCGGGGCGATCGGCGTCCGCTCGCGCACGAACGGATGCAGGCGCACGAGCACGACAAGTTCGTCGCCGAGCATGTCGCGCAGGCGCGCGAGGTCGAGCGCGTCGGAATTGCGGGCTCGGTGGATCTCGTTCACCCCGGTAGGTCGGCGCATAGAGGACGACGGTCCGGTCGCCGGGGATGCGATACCGCCGGCGCACGTCATCGGCGGCGGAGGTGCGCCACGCCTCGTCGAAGAGGGGATCGGTGCGCGGAATGCCGATCTCGGCGGTGAATCGATCGAGGGGCTGTCCGAACGCCTCGGCGTAGGCGGGGGCGACGTGAGCGCTCGAGACGAGGCACAGGTCGTAGTTCGAGTGGATCCGCACGTGGCGCAGGAGCGCCTCGCTGGCGCCGAACGTCTTGTCCGAAAGGCTGTAACCGAACTTCTTCAATGCCCCGGAGGCATGCCACGCCTGCACGATCCGGGTGCCGGCTCTCGGCCGGATGGCATAGATCGGAAAGTAGTAGTCATCGACCACGAACAGGCTGGCGGTGGCGAGCTGGAAGCCGGCCCGCATGCCATGGAGTGCGCCGGCGAGCCGATCGAGGATGCCCGAGCCGGACCGATGTGCCAGCACGGTGACCTCGGCTCCGGGAACGTGGCGGGCGAGGCCGTCTCGGATCGCCGCCAGGTTCCCGGTCGGCCGGTCGGCATGCGTGGTCGCCAGGACCACCCGCGGGCGCACACGGCCCAACGAGCCGATCCCGAATCCGATCCGCACGAGCCAGATCCGGGCGAGGACGACGAGGTCCCTCACGGCGCGAGGATCAGCTGGTCGATGATCCGATCTGTCGCCGATCCGGGCTCGGCCGGGATGTGAGCCCGCGCGAAGGGCTCGACCTTCTCCAGCTCGAAGTCGCCGTGCCGCAGCGCCTCGATGAGCTCGGGGAAGGTGCGCACGATCTTTCCGGGGGCGAAGGCGGTGAACGGCTCGTAGAAGTCGCGCGTGGCAACGTACTCCTCGAGGTCGAAGGCGAAGAAGACCATGGGGCGTCCCAGGGCGGCGTATTCGAAGACAAGCGACGAGTAGTCGGTCACGAGCACGTCGGACACGAGGAGGAGGTCGTTGACGTCGATGCGCGTCCCGCCCGCATCGAGGAGTCGATCGGCCAGCTCGGGCGGGATCTCCAACGGCTCGCTGACGAACGGATGCATCTTCAGGATCACCGCCGCGTCGAGCTCGATGGCCAGAGCGTGGAGCGCCGTCAGATCGATCATCTCGACCGGGTAGGTGGCCAGGTTCGCCGTGTCACCGCGGAAGGTCGGTGCGAAGAGGATGACCCGTCGTCCGCGCGCGGCGGGGAAGGCGGAGAGCGCGCGCTCGCGCCCAGCCGCCTGGTTCGCCGGATCGAGGAACTCGTCCATGCGCGGCGTCCCCGTTGGCACGATGGCCGCCTCCGGCAGACCGAAGGCCTCGGCGTAGAACGGGACCTCGTGCGCGGAGCTCACCGTGGCGTACGTGTAGTTCTTGTGGACCGATGCGAACGGGCTCGGTCCTCCGGGCTTGCCGATGCGGCTGTAGCCCACCGTCTTGAAGGCGCCCCATGCGTGCCAGAGCTGAATGATTCGGACACCCTGGTGCGACCCCAGCTGGGAGATCGCGGGCTGATAGTCGTCGAGCAGGACGACCTCGGCGCGCGCCAGGAGCCAGGCCAGCCGCACGCGGTCCACCATGCTGCGTCTGCTGCGCACGCTCGGCCTGAGGATGCTGCGGAGCCGGTTCCCGCGATCCAGGCGGCGCTCGACCATGCGGTCGTGGACGAGCTTGAGGTTCCCGCCCAGCTGCGCGCGGGAGTCGGACGTGAAGACGATGAGACGCTCACGCCGAGGCAGGAGGCGTGCGAGTGCGACGGTCGCGCGGAAGCCTCCCACGCGGACGGCCCGCTGAATGCGATACCAGACGCTTCCGATGGTCGTTCGCCGGGCCGCCTCGCCCGCGGTCCGGCTCACGGCCACCCGAACCTCGAGCGCGTCGTCGACGGCCGTCGGACTGACCCGGAACGTCCAGGATGGATGCACGAACTCCCGGTCGACGCCGGATGCCTCGACGAGCGTGGCCCCGCAGGCGACCGGGACCGGCGGTCCGGCTCCAGGATTCGCGACCACGAGCCGCCAGCGCCCGGGCGGGAGCGGCATCCGGTCCGCCGCCGCGAAGATGTTGAACCGGACGTCGCCTGGACGGGGACCGGGCCGTCCTTCCAGCCGCTCCGAGGGCCGATCGACACCGCTCAGAGAGAACGATCGTCCATCCGCCACGGTCGCGGTGCCACCGAGCGCGTCTCGAAGGGTCACGACGAGCTGGATGCGCTCCCAACGGATGCCTGCCACCTCGAGGTCGGGAGCCCCGACCGCGGAGTGGCTGGTCACTGGCTCGACCACGTCGCGATGATACCGACCCGACCGATCGCCCGGCGTGCCGCACTCCGGGGGCGCCGCCCTCGCGGGTGAAGCGGACGCCAAAATGCCGTAGGCTGCTGCAGACCACGGCAGGCGTAGTGCGAGGAGGCGCTCAGTGCTGATCTCCGCCATCCTTCTTGCGGGCGGAGACGGGAATCGATTCGGCGGCGAGGTTCCCAAGCAGTTCCTCAGGCTTGCCGGTGAGGAGATCCTCCTGCGGAGCGTGCGGGCGCTGGTCTCAGCGCAGATCGACGAGCTCGTCGTCGTCGCGCACGCACGCTGGATCGACGAGACGACGCGGATCGTCGCGATGGCCGGCGACGAGATCCCGACCAGGGTGGTTGAGGGTGGCGGCAGCCGCAACGAGAGCACCTGGAACGGCCTCATGGCGCTCACGGCCGGTGAGGATGACGTGGTCGTGGTCCACGACGCCGTTCGTCCGCTCCTGCCTCCCGAGGTCCTGCGTCGGTCGATCGATCCGGTGGTCGAGGGGCAGGCCGACGGGACAGACACCGTCATCCCGAGCGCGGACACGCTCGTCATCGTCGAGGGCGGCGTGGTGGTCGAGATCCCGAACCGGGCGCGATATCGCCGTGGGCAGACGCCGCAGGTCTTCCGCAAGGGGGTACTGCAGCGCGCGTACGAGGCGGCACGCGCGGCCGGGGACCAATCCGCCACCGACGACTGCAGCCTCGTCCTGCGCTACGTCCCGCGGGCGCGAATCCTGGCCGTGCCCGGCGACGAGGTGAACCTCAAGATCACGACGCGCCTCGACATGGTCATGGCCGACCGCATGATCCAGCTGCGCACCATCGGCATGGAGGAGGACGCGACCGTCGCCGCGTCGCTCGACGAGGCGAAGCTCCTCGTCGTGGGCGGCTCGCAGGGCATCGGCCTGGCCATCGCGGACGAGGCGACGCGGCTCGGGGCGCGCGTCGAGACGCTGAGCCGCTCGAACGGGCTCGACGTCCGGGACGCCGATGGCGTTCGCCGCCAGGTCGACGAGGTCGCTGCGCGCCTGGGCGGGCTCGACCACGTCGTCGTCACGGCCGGCGTCCTGACCGTCGGGCGCGTGAGCGTGGAGACGCTCGACGCGATCCACGAGACGATCGACGTCAACCTGACCGGGACGCTCAACGTGGCGGCAGCTGCCTACCCGCATCTGTGTGCGAGCCACGGGTCGCTGACCGTCTTCGCCTCCAGCTCGTTCACGCGGGGCCGGGCCGAATACGTGGCCTATTCGGCAAGCAAGGCGGCCGTCGTGAACCTGGCGCAGGGGTTGGCCGAGGAGTGGCATGACGAGGGCATCCGCGTCAACGCGGTGAGCCCTGAACGGACCGATACGCCGATGCGCCGCCGCGCCTTCCCGGACGAGAGCCACGCCCTGCTGCTCACCTCCGAGGAGGTCGCTCGCGCCACGGTGCGGTTGATCAGGTCGGACCTGACCGGCCAGGTGCTCGACGTTCGACGCAACCTTGATCCGTAGGTCGGCGCCCGGTCGGGGTCGACCATGAGGCGCCTGGAGTACGCGCTCGCCACCGCCCTCATGCGGGTGCTGCGCCTCGCCTTCAGCGTGCTTCCGATCAACCGCAGGCGGATCGTCTTCGCGTCTCCGCGCCACGGCGTGCTGGAGGGCAACCTGCGCTACCTGTACGAGGCAGTCGGTCGGAGCCACCCGGAGCTGCCCCGCGTGCTCCTGCTGGAGCCCTATGGCTACCGATTCCTCAGCAGGCTCGTCTATCTGCTGCGGCTCGTGCGCGGCATGTACTACCTGAGCACCTCGCGCCTGTTCATCGTCGACAACGCCTACTTCCCGATCCACGTTGGCCCGCATCGGCGTGGGACGACGGTCGTGCAGGTCTGGCATGCCGCCGGGGCGCTGAAGCGGTTCGGCCTCGATGGCACCGCGGTCGACCAGGAGACGGAGCGGGCGTTCCTCCACCGGCACTACGACTACGCGGTGGTTGCCGGCGAGACCTCGCGTCATCCGTACGCATCGGCGCTGCGCACGCCGGTCGAGCGCGTGCTGCCGCTCGGGACGCCGCGGACGGACTTCTTCTTCGATGCGGAGGCGATGGGCCGGGCCCGGGAGCGCCTGCTCGCGCAGCACCCGGAGCTGCGTGACCGCAGGGTGGTCCTCTATGCGCCCACATTTCGCGGACGCGGCGCCGGCCGGCGCGCGGCCCCGGGGTTCGACGCGGCCCGGTTGCGATCGCTGCTGCCGGACGACCACGCCCTCGTGCTCAAGACGCATCCCAATCTCGACCCGAACGCGACCCCGACCGACGGCTACGACCTCGTCTTCGATCCGGCATTGGAGGTCAACGAGGTGTTCACGCTGTCGGACGTCCTCGTCACCGACTACTCGTCATCGATCTTCGAGTGGGCCCTGCTCAGGCGGCCGCTGGTCCTCCTCGTCCCGGATCTCGCCGAGTACGAGATCGATCCCGGCCTGTACCTCGACTACCGGACGCAGATGATCGGGATCCAGGTCGCCGATACCGACGCGGTTGCCGACGCGGTCGTGCGCGGCACCTTCAACCCGGCCGCACACGACGCCTTCGTGGCGCGTCACCTGGACGCCTGCGACGGCGGAGCCTCGGTCCGTTTCGTGGAGAGGTTCCTGGGGTCGAGAGCCCAACCTGCTAGGCTCCGCGCCGATGTCGACGACGACTGAGGCGCCGGCGGCTTTCCACAACGCCGCCGCCAGACCGGGTCCGTTCGCGCTGCTCATGGAGGCGATCCGGGAGGTGGCCTCGCGGCGGCGCCTCGTCCGTTACCTGGTCCAGGCCGAGATCAAGAAGCGCGGAGTCAACACCGTGCTCGGCAACCTGTGGTGGATCCTCGACCCTCTGCTGCTGATGGCCGTGTACGTCGTGCTGGTGACGATCATCAGCTCGCGCTCCATTCCCGACTATCCGCTGTTCATCTTCTCGGCGATCCTGCCCTGGAAGTGGTTCACCGTCGCGATCAACGACTCGGCGAGCTCGGTCGTCTCGCAGCAGCGCCTCATCAAGCAGATCGCGTTCCCGAAAGTGGTGCTCCCCCTGGCCGCGACCAGCGCGGGCGTGGTCGGCTTCGCATTCGGACTCATCCCGCTGTTCGGGATGCTGCTGATCTACAACGATCGGCTGTCGTTCTACCCGCTCCTGATCCCGGTCATCGCCGTCGTGCAGTTCGTCTTCACCCTGGCCATCGGCGTCCTCGTCGCGGCGGGCAACGTGTTCGTCCGCGACCTCGGCAACGTCCTCGGCCACCTCCTGCGTCTCTGGTGGTACCTATCGCCGGGTCTCTACACCCTGGCGCTCCTCCAGGGGGCTTCCATCTTCGAGCGATACCCGACGCTGGCCACCATCGTCTCCCTCAACCCGTTCGCCATCCTGCTCGAGGCCTATCGAGCGGTGATCTACGGCACGCCCGAGGGATCTCCGATGCTGCCCGACTTCGGGGCGTTGGCCGCGCTGCTGGCCGCAAGCGTCATCCTGCTCGCCATCACCACCGTCATCTTCAAGCGCCTCGAGCCCAGCTTCGCCAAGGCCATGTAGCGATGTCCGAACGTTCGACCCCACCGCCGATCACCTCCACCGGCCATGCGATCGTGACGCAGGACATGGGCGTGGAGTACAGCCTGCGCTTCAGCCGGAAGAACACGATTCAGCGCACGATCGGCCAGTTCCTGGCGCGCGATCATGCCGAGCCGTTCTGGGCGCTGCGCCATGTCTCGTTCAACGTCGTCCACGGAGAGTCGCTGGCGGTCATCGGCCCGAATGGCGCCGGCAAGAGCACGCTGCTCCAGGTCCTGGCCGGAATCATCCAACCGTCCGAGGGGATGGTCGACGTCCAGGGACACGTCTCGGGACTGCTCAGCCTCGGCGCCGGCTTCGATACCGAGCTGACCGGACGCGAAAACGTCCTGCTCGCCGGCGCGTTCCTCGGCCTCGACGACCGGGTCACGCGCGACATCCTGCCGACGATCGTCGAGTACGCCGACATCGGCCAGTTCATCGACGCGCCGCTGAAGACGTACTCGTCCGGGATGCGGGCGCGCCTCGGGTTCGCCATCGCCACGTCGGTCAACCCGGACATCCTCCTGCTCGACGAGGTCCTGGCCACCGGCGACGCGACCTTCCGCGAGAAGTCGAAGGGGCGCGTGATCGAGCTTGTCGAGGACGCGAAGGCCGTCGTCCTGGTCACGCACGACATGAACTGGGTGCAGGAGTACTGCAACCGGGCCATCCTCATCGAGGAGGGCCACATCGCCCTCGAGGGTGAGCCCGACGAGGTCGTTGCCATGCACCAGGAACATACGCGGCTGGCGAAGGAGCGCCGCGCGCGGGAGGCGAAGGAGGCTGGCCTGTCTCCGGTCATCGCCGCGGGTGGACGGTAGCCTGAGCCTCGTGCGGACCGCGTCAGCGCCGTCGTGACAAGGATCCTCGTCACGGGGGGAGCCGGCTTCATCGGCTCAGCGCTGGCCCGGTCGCTCGTCGAAGATGGCCACGATGTGGTCGTCCTCGACGACCTGTCCTCCGGCCGAAGCGACCATGTGCCGCCGGGCGCCGAGCTGGTCGAGGTCGACATCTCCCTTCCAGAAGCGGGCGCGGCCGTTGAACGACTCCGACCGGCGGCCATCGTCCACGCCGCGGCCCAGATCAGCGTCACGAAGTCGATCGACGATCCCGACCGGGATCACGCCGTGAACGTGGTCGGCACCCGCCTCGTCGCCGATGCAGCCGCCAGGATCGGCTGTCAGCGGATCGTGTTCATCTCCAGCGGGGGAGCCATCTACGGGGAGTCCGACGGCGCATCGGAGGACGTTGACCCACGGCCGCTCAGCCCGTACGGAGCCAACAAGCTCGAGGCGGAGCGGGTGGTGGCGCAGTCCGGCACTCCATGGGCGGCCGCGCGCCTCTCGAACGTCTACGGTCCCGGTCAGCGGGGCGACCAGGAGGGCGGCGTCGTTGCCATCTTCGCGGCGGCCGCCACCGCATCGGCGCCGGTCGTCGTCTATGGGGACGGCGAGCAGTCGCGCGACTTCATCTTCGTCGCCGATGTGGTGGACGCCCTGCGCATGCTGCTGGCGTCCACGCGAACCGGTGTCTGGAACGTGGGGACCGGTCGAGCCACGACGGTGCATGGCCTGCTCGAGGCGATGGGACGCGCCTCCGGCAGCCCGCTGGACCACGAGCACGCCCCGGAGCGCACCGGGGAGGTTCGATCGTCCCGGCTCGACGTGAGCAGGATCCTCCTCGACATCGGGTGGCAAGCGAGCACATCGCTGGACGAGGGCCTTCGACAGACCCTGGCTGGTGGCACGCCGTGACCGCGCTCGAGGTCGCGGACGGCTCGCGTCAACGACCACGACGAATTCTGACCATCGACGGCGGCGGCGTTCGCGGGATCATTCCGGCGACGCTGCTCACCGCGCTGGAGGCTCAGTCGGGGCAGCTCGCACGTGAGACGTTCGACTTCGTCGCCGGCACGTCCACGGGAGCGATCCTGACCGGCGGGATCGTGGCCGGCATCCCGGCCGAGCGCCTGGCGTCGCTCTACCTCGAGCGCGCCCCGCGACTCCTGCGGCGCGTGCCGGTCGTCTCGCTCCTGCGCCGCATCGTCGGAGGCTCGATGTACGACACCGCTGAGCTGCGGGCGATGATCCGCGACGAGCTTGGACCGCAGGCGGACTGGACCCTGAACGACTCGCCGGTCGACATCCTGGTGACAGCCAAGCGCCTCTCCGACGGGATGCCGTGGTACTTCGTGCGCGATTGCGACGCGAACTCGTGCCGCGCCGGCGGCTTCCCCCTGGCCGATACGGTCACCGCGTCCGCCGCGGCACCGACCTACTTCCCGCCATGGACCATCTCGCCGATCGGTGAGCTGATCGACGGCGGCATCGGCGTGGCCGGCAATCCGGCGTACCAGGCATGTGTCGAGGCCTTCGAGTACACCGGTGCGTACGATCCCGCGTCGACCATCGTGGTCAGCCTCGGCACCGGTCGCTACCTGCGACGCGAGCGGCCGAGCTGGATCTGGCCCTGGCTCGGTTGGCTCCTCTCCGAGCTGCTCCGCTCGCCCGCGGAGCAGCAGACGCAGCTGGTGCATCGGCACTACCGCCTCGCCGCCTTCTACCGCATCGACGTCGAGCTCGAGGAGGACATCGGGCTGGATGCCGCGGATCGGCTCGACGAGCTGCGAGCTCTCGGCGAGCGGCTCGCCTCCGCCGTCGACTGGGCCGCGATCCTCGACGGCACCGACGATCGGTTCCGGGTCACTGACGCGACGACCCTGCCGCGCGAGTACTGCCGTCTCGGTCCCAGCTGAGGTCGGAGGTCGGCCAGGGCCTCACGATACGATGCTGCACACGTGATCCGACTGATCAGGCGCCGCCTGCGATCCCTGCTGGCACGTGCCGATGCCGTCAGGGCCGCCACGGGCGACACCGGCATGAGGGCCGCCGTCCGCCATGTCCGCCGCCGGGCGCGGCTTGGCCCACCGGAGCTGAGCGTCGTCGTGCCGGTGTTCAACGTCGAGTCGTACCTTTCTGAGTGCCTCGACAGCGTCCTTGGTCAGAGCCTCCGGCACCTGGAGGTGATCGTCGTCGACGATGGATCGACCGATTCGTCGCCGGCGATCATCGCGAAGTACGCCGCCCGCGACCGGCGCGTCCGGACCTTCCGGCAGGACAATGCGGGCCAGGGTCCGGCCCGCAACCTGGGCGTCTCGCATGCGAGGGGGCAGTTTCTCGCGTTCCTTGATGCCGACGACACGGTCCCGCGCGATGGCTATCGGCACATGATCGACGTCCTGCAGCGCAGCGGATCGGACTTCGCGGTGGGTGCCGCGCAACGCATGACCAACGGGACGCAGTACCGGCCATCCTGGAACGTGCTGGTCCACGATCGCGACCGCATCGGCATGGCCATCGACGACTTTCCGACGGCCCTGGCCGACGTGATCGCCTGCAACCGCTTGCTGCGGCGCTCCTTCTGGCAGGAGCACATCCAGGGCTTCGAGGGTGGGATCCTGTACGAGGACCACGTTCCGATGGTGGCGGCGTACGTACGTGCGGCCCGGTTCGACCTTCTCAAGAGGGTCACGTACAACTGGCGCCTCCGCGACGACGGGACGTCGACCGGACAGCAGAAGCACGTCCTCCGCAATCTGACCGATCGGATCAAGGTCAAGGCGGAGGGCCTCGCTCTCGTTCGAGCCGAGGCGTCGGAAGTCGTGCAGGCGGCGTGGATCGCGCGGGTGCTCGACATCGATCTGGCGGCCTACATCGATCATGCTCTCGTCGCCGATCCGGCATATCGGGCGGTGCTCTCGGAGGCCATCGGCACCTACCAGGCACTGGCCACTCCCACCGCCATGTCCTTTATCCGCGTCCGGCAGAAGGTACGCGCGTACCTGGCGTCGAGGGGTGACTGGGAGAGAGTCGGGGCCGCGAACCAGCTCTTCCGCAACCTGGGCTCCATCCCGCCGACCACGATCGTCGACGGTCGCGTCCGCCTGACGGACGACTTCGCCATCGCCCTCGGGGTGGAGCTCCCCGCCGAGACGCTCGAGCTCAGCGCCGGGGAGACCCGACTGCAGGCATGCGCGTTGGGCACCGAGTGGATCGGGGATTCGTCGCTGCGCCTTACCGGCTGGGCCCTGATCCGGAGCGTCGACCTGGCCGACCGGGAGCCCGCGCTCGAGCTATGGATCGAGAGCCATGCCGGCCGAATCGACCTCGACGTCGAGCCGGTCTCGTTGCCCGAGGCGACGCGTTGGGTCGGCTGGCCGCACGGCAGCTTCGACCGAGCCGGATTCCGGACCGTGATCGACGTCGCGCGGCCGGAGCTCGCCCGCGAGGCGGTCACCGAATGGACGCTCCGCGTTCGCGTCACGGTTTCCGGACTCGCGGGCGAGGACGGGATGCACCATGCCGCGAAGGGATTCGCCCCCACAGAACGGCGTGTGACGGCCCGCGGGCTGGTCGTCGCCTCGCGCCTCGACCCCGAGCGAGGGCTGACGTTCAGGATCCGGCGTCCCGGCTGATCCGGGACATCCGGCCCTTGGGCGATGGCTGAGTCAGGCGTACAAATCGACTCGACATACCGCCAGGCGGAACAGTCGGATGCGCCCACCCACGAGTACCGCAGCCATCGCGCGCATCGGCGTCATCCCCGACCACGACACGGGGACCGTCAGCCGGCGGACGTTCATGCGGCGCATGCTCGGCGCTGGCGTCGGACTGATGTCGCTCGAGTTCCTGGGCGGAACGATCGCGTTCCTGTGGCCACCGCCCGCGGACGGTGTCGGGGTCGAGCATCGCGTGGGCAGCCTGAACGATATCGGAGGGCTGTGGCCCCGTTGGGCCGAAGGGCGACCCTACGAGTTCCGGCCGGCGCGCGCCTTCCTGATCAATGTCCCGGCCGCGACCGCGATGGCCCTCGGAGAGCGCCCGACGACGACCGCGCGAGACGCCGGCGACCTCATCGCCCTGTGGCGGAAGTGCCCGCACCTCGGCTGCATGGTCCCGCAGGCCTCCGAAGAACGGGGCCGATTCCAGTGCCTCTGCCACCAGAGCACGTACAACATCCTCGGCGAGAAGCTCAAGATCGGCCCGGCGTCTCGCGGGATGGATCGGTTTCCGGTGCGCATCGACGATGCGGGCACCGTCATCATCGACACCCGCGAGATCATCAAGGGACCCCCGGCAGGTCGGGTGACCTTCAGGGACGCCTATCCGCTCGACGAGGGAGCCCGCTGAGGCTGGCCCGCGTCAGACGACGTTGAGCTCGCGGATCGGCTCCTCGCGCTCGATCCGGCCGTAGCCCAGCGGCGAGAGGTCGAGCGTCTCCCATCGGCCCGTTGCGATCCACTCCGCAAGGCCGCGGCCGACTGCCGGAGCCTGCTGCAGCCCGTGGCCGCTGAAGCCGTTGGCAAACAGCAGATTCGCGATGCGCGGGTGCGGGCCGACGATCGCGTTGTGGTCGAGCGTGTTGACCTCGTAGTGTCCCGCCCAGGTGTCGAGCAGTCGCAGGTGGTCGAAGGCAGGGATGCGGTGCGCGAGCGCCGGCCACACGAACGACTCGAACTGCGCTCGGTCCGGCGCCAGGTCCAGCGTGTCCGGATCCGGCTCGCCGGCCTTCGGTGAGAAGCCGGTGATGTACGTGGGTCCTTCGGGACGGACGTAGACGCCGGACGGATCGATCGTCAGCGGGGCGGCTCCGAGGCTCACCGGTGCTTCCACGTGGTAGACGAAGCGCTTGCGCGGTCGCACCGGGAGCGCGACGCCGACCATCGCCGCCGACATCGGCCGCGCGCGGCCCTGCGGCGTTCACCACCCAATCGGCGCCGATGGTCGAGCCGTCGGCCAGGCGCACGCCGCTGACCCGATCCCCGTCACGCTCGATGGCCACCACCTCGCCCAGCCGCTCCTCGACTCCCAGCGACCGCGCGCGACGGCGGAACCCCTGCAGCAGAGCGTGCGCGTCGAACCACCCCTCGCTGGAAAGGCCGAGCGACGCACCGGCAAGGTCTTCGACGTTGATCCAGTCGAACTTCGCGCGCAGCTCAGCCGGGGTCAGGAGGACGACCGGCACGTCATGCGCGCGCTGGATGGCGTGGTTGTGCTCGAGCGTGGCGAGTCCGGCATCGGTGGCCAGGAAGAGGTAGCCGTTCTCGACGAAGCTCACGTCCGGCGCCTCGCCGTCCACGCCCAGGTATCGGTCGAGGTGCTTGATGACGTCGATGCCGAAGCGGCTGATCTCGATGTTCAGCGGCGTGCTGAACTGGAGCCGGATGCTTGCCGCGGAAAGGGTGGTGGAGCTCGTTGCGAATGTCGTGTCACGCTCGACCACGACGATCCGACCGTCGAAGTCGTCCCGCATGGCCAGAAAGGTCGCAACCGCGGAGCCGATGATCGCCCCGCCGACGATGACGACGTCGGCGCGGTCCGCTGAGCTCATTCGGCGATGCTACGGCCTCGGCCCCGCGGACGGAGCCGAGACCGGCGTTGGTTGGCTACGGCTCCGCGCTCGGAGAAGCCTCCTCGCTCGGAGGCCCTTCGCTTGGGGCAGCCTCCTCGCTTTGGCTCGCTTCCTCGCTGGGAGCGGACTCCTCGCTTGGCGTCGCCTCGCTCGGAGCAGCCTCTTCGCTTGCGCCCGGGGCCTCGCTGGGAGCGACCTCGCCGGGGGACGGTTGTCCCTCCGGAGGAGCCGATGGGCCCCCGGATCCGCCGAGCGACATCTCGTCGGTCGACGGGGAGGAGCTGGGCGAGGCATCGGCCGGCGTCGAATCGTCGGGGCCCTCAGTCGACGCCGCGGATGGCGACGGCGAAGGCTCCTCGCTGGGCGGGGACCAGGTGATTCCTGCTCCCGACCACATGATCGCCTCGGGCTCCCAGGATCCGGAACCCGCGAGCATCGACGCGCTGCCCCCATCGTTGAACCACGCGCCGGTGATGATCGGTTCGATCAGCATGCCGATGAGCGGCAGGCTGAACCGGAATTCGCCGACGACGTGGACATCGTTCGCGGTGAAGTCGTCCCGCGTGTCGTTGGCGTCGCCCTGGGTCACGAACGTTCCGTCGGGTCGAACCTCGACCACCCGATGCGTGACGATCGATCCGTCCACCTGGAGGGTCAGCACCTGGCCGACCTCGACCTGCTCCGGCGGTCGGCTGATGATGATCAGGTCGCCGGCGGTGATCGCCGGCTCCATGCTGCCGCCCCGTACCGCGAGGACGTGGTACCAGGCGTTGTTGATGAGCCCATACGCCACGAAGACCGTGATCGCGATCGCCGCGATCAGCATGGCCCTCATGGCGAAGGTTCCGGCCCCGATGAGGGTCCGACGAACGTCAGCGTTCATGATCGAGCTGATACCGGGACGCCGGCCCGCAGCCGTCCCGGGCACAGATCGGATCTACTCGGACCAGCCGGGGTTCTCGGGCTGGGTGGCGTCGAGACGCAGGTTGAACGTCGCGGTCTGGTTCTGGAACTCGTTGCCGGCGAACTGGGACAACGCGAACTGGAACGTGTAGCAGTCGGTGAAGTTGATCGGCAGCGGGTCGTACTTCGAGCCGATGCTGGTGAACTCGAGGTCCTGCAGCAGGCCCGAATAGGCGACCCGCACGACCGAGGTTGAACCGCAATGGAGCTCCTCGACGTGAACCCATAGCTCCGAGTAGAACCCAGGCGCAGTCTCGGTGCTGAACTCATCGGTGACGCGGAACTTCACCGCGGAGGTCGACGAGCCGGTGTTGTAGATGTCGAGCGCGTGCTTGGGCGAGTTGGCGAAGCCGTTCTGCGGCAACAGGTTCGAGACGGTGAAGCTGTCAGCGTTCGGGCCAGACCATTCGACATTGATGCCGCCGGAAGTTGCCGTGACGGCCGCGGTGTCGGTGTCGGTAAACCACGCGCCGCTGGTGACGATGCCGAGTGACATCGTCGCGACGAGCAGGGCCGCGAAGAGCAGCCCGAGTCGCTTGGTACTGAACATCGATATAAGTCCCTCTCTCTGACCCCGACCGATGGCGGTCGCGCGGGGCATTGGCATTCAGCCGCCGCTGGACGGCCGCGTCGTGCCGGAGAGGTCGTGCTGCCCTTGATTGCCGCGGACACGTCGTCCGCGACGGGCTTCCCAGAAAGATAATTGCGGGCCGGGATGAACTCCGAAGCGGGCAGCAGCTCCGACTCGGTCGGCCGATCCACCGCATCGTACCAGTGCGGATCAAGGGGGTTAGGTGTAGTTAGTTAAGGTTAGGTGTAGTCGTTTCTACACCCGACCCGGACCCGTCTCGAGGTCTCCCTGGGCTCGGCCGAGCCCATCGTCCGCGTCGCTGGCCTCGCCGGAACGGCCGCTTGAGGGGTCCGTATCGGTCGGCTGATCCATCGGTCCACCAGGCTGAGGATCTCGGTTCGCCGGATCCTGGTCCCCGGCCTCCGTCGGCTCCTGGTCCTGTCCGTGGGTCTCGCCCTGCGTGCGTCCGACGGACCCTTCGCTGGTCACAGCTGGCCGGCCTTCGCATGCTCGAGGCGCATCACTGTGCCGCATCGGCAGGTGTACGCGTCGCTCGTGTGCTTCGAGTGGTCGCCCGAATGCTTGACCATGATCTCGCAGCCGCAGTTGTCGCAGACGTAATCCGTCCCGTCGTACCTGGCGGGGTCGGCTCCCTGGCTCTCATCCATGGCGAGTACCTCCTGGTGAATCCGTGGCAGGTTCGGTGCCACCTACGGATCGCAGCGGGCGGGCTTCGGGTCGTCGATGCAGAGTCGGATGCCCGAGGTGATCTCCTGGACCTGCGACGGTCCTCCGTTCACCGAGAAGCTGAGCCGGACGGCGCGGAAGGATGCCACGCCTGGCCCAAGGCCATCGACTCGCACGACGACGTGACCGCTGCCGATCGCCTCGTCCGAGCGGAACCGAAAGCCGGCGAGCGGCTCGAGGCGGCTCACCGCCTCATTGGCGGTCGACGTCGCGGCCACCGGGATGACGCCGATGGAGTCTCCCTTGACGTCGGACATGTCGACCGCCAGGGGCGTGACGTCAACGTTGTCCAGCTCGGCGTCGACAAACTCGAGTTCGTCGAGCTCGACGACGTCGCCGAACTGCGCGACGAGCGGCCAGATCCCGACATAGATCGAATCATCGGTGCCCATCGGGGCAGCGACGTCGACGTCCGCCGGGGCGTCGAAGTACGGCTGCTGCGCGCATCCCGTCACCAGCACGGCGGCGGTCACGTGCCCGACGAGGCTCCTCACGCCGTCATGCTAGGCACCGGACGCAATCGAACCGGCGGCCTTGACGTCGCGACGTCGTGGGGCGTACGGTCCGTCGCGACATTAGAAGAAGGCGACGACCGGGACGATTACCCGCGTCAGGCGAGCCCACAGGGAGCCGGGAAGGCTGAGACCCCGGCGGCGGCGCGACCGGCGAATGGACCCGCGAGCTCCGGAGGCGAACGCGACGAGCCAGTAGCCCCCGGCGGAGAGGCACCGATACCGAAGCCGAGACCATCGAGCGAGCGATGCGCGGGCTCCGTGGTCGAATCGAGCCGGGGACGAGAACAACCCCGGGAACAACGGTGGCACCGTGAGACGACCCCCTCGCCCGTTGAGGCGAAGGGGTCTCGTTGTTCTCACGGAGGCCACACCGATGACGGTCACCATCTCCAACACCCAGCGTCGCTTCCTGCTGCCCGAGACGGAGCTGCCGACGCACTACTACAACATCGCGGCCGACCTCCCCGTACCGCCGCCGCCACCACTCCACCCTGGGACCCGCGAGCCGATCGGGCCGGAGGCGCTGGCGCCGCTCTTTCCGATGGCCCTCATCGGCCAGGAGGTGAGCGCCGAGCGCTACATCGAGATTCCCGAGGAGGTGCGCGAGGCGTACCGGATCTATCGTCCGACGCCGCTGCATCGGGCCACGGCGCTCGAGAAGGCGCTCGACACGCCGGCGCGGATCTACTTCAAGAACGAGGGTGTCAGTCCGGCCGGCAGCCACAAGCCCAACACGGCCATCGCGCAGGCGTATTACAACCGCGCCGAGGGCGTGACGCGGCTCGTCACCGAGACCGGCGCCGGCCAATGGGGGAGCGCACTCGCCTTCGCCGGCTCGCTGTTCGGGATCGAGACGAAGGTATTCATGGTCCGCATCAGCTACGAGCAGAAGCCGTATCGGCGCAGCTTCATCCAGGCCTTCGGTGCCACCGTGGTCCCGTCGCCGTCGAACGAGACCAACGCGGGTCGGGCGATCCTGGCCGAGGACCCCGAGTCCACCGGCAGCCTGGGGATCGCGATAAGCGAGGCCGTCGAGGAGGCGGCCACCCGCGATGACACGAAGTACTCGCTGGGCAGCGTCCTCAACCACGTCCTCCTGCACCAGACGGTGATCGGGCAGGAGGCGATGGCCCAGATGGGCATGGCCGGTGATGAGCCGGACGTGGTCATCGGATGCGCCGGCGGCGGAAGCAACTTCGCCGGGATCGCCTTCCCGTTCCTCCGCGACCGGTTGACCGGATCGAAGCAGACCCGATTCCTGGCCGTGGAGCCCGAGTCATGCCCGAGCCTGACGAAGGGGGAGTACCGCTACGACTTCGGTGATACCGCCGGCACGACGCCGCTGTTGAAGATGTACACCCTGGGCAACGACTTCCGCCCGGCGCCGATCCACGCCGGCGGGCTGCGCTACCACGGCATGGCGCCGATGGTCTCGCACCTGGTCGACCAGGGCTTCGTCGACGCGAAGGCGTATCCGCAGGAGGCCTGCTTCGATGCCGCCGTTCAGTTCGCCCGGACCGAGGCGCTGATCCCCGCACCGGAGTCGTCGCACGCGATCCGCGCCGCGATCGACGAGGCGCTCGATGCGCGCGAGGCCGGCGAGGAGCGGGTGATCCTGTTCAACCTCTCGGGCCACGGCCACTTCGACATGGCCGCCTACGACGCCTACCTGTCGGGCTCGCTCGGAGGAGATGCGTCGGCGGCCCGATGAGCAGTCGCGTCTTCGCCCGGTGCGGCCATTGATGGCTGCCCGGCGCGGAGGCGGCGCTCGAAATCCTCGTACGCAAAGATCGTGAGCGAGGCAAACAGGGCGAGCTGATGGACCCGGCGCTCCGAGGCGTGGGTCGCGGGGTTCAGCAGCCGCTCGAGGTGGGGGCGATCGATGTAGTCCCAGAGCCTCGAGCTGGGCGACGAGAGCGCCACGTCGCGCGCCCAGCCGAGGTTCGGCTCCAGCCAGCTCGCCTCGTCGTATGCCGTCCATCGCTCCCACGTGGGCCGCGGAGGTCGGATCCGGTCGCGGGTGGCGACGATCCCACGCCGGAGCGTGTAGGGCAGGCGGGACATGACGTCGTTCGTCACCTTGCGCTTCGTGCCGAGCTCTTCCGGTTCGGTGAACCACGGCTTGTCCAGCCGCGGCTCGTGCTCGAGCTCGGGGACGAGCCTCCGGATCACGCGCCGGTGGACCTGGTGCGACGCGCGATCCTCGGGATCGCTGCGCAGCGCTGCCTCGAGGTACGGCCGGGTGAGGAAGGGAAGCACCTTGTCCTCGGTCTGTGCGAGCTCCCTTGGATTGTTGGGCGCCCACCGACGACAGCGTTCGTCGAGGTACACGACGTTCGAAAGGTTCTTCAGGGACACGCCCTCGTCTGCGTGGCGCTGGACCAGATCGCGCAGGTGATCGCGAGCCAGGCGGAAGGCCTCCCCCTTCACGAGCCCGCGCGGGATGCCCAGCCACGCGTAGGGGATGTAGCGCTCGGCGCGCTCGAGCGAGGCTCCCGGCGCATCGAGATACGTCTGCGCGGTCGCGCGGCGAGTCGACTCGGCGCACATGGCCGACAGGGTGACCGCGAGATGATCGACCCGGTCCGGCTGGCCCTGGATGTTCCCGACGAGGTGGAGGCTCGGGAGGCCGTCGTTCTGCGACACGAACTGCGATGTCAGCGACTCCCAGTCCTCCGCCACCGGCTTCGCCTCGTGCCCCGGTGGCTCGGTGGGACGCCCCGATAGCCGATGCTGAAGCCCGTGCTGCCGGGCGATCTCCAGTGCGATCTGGACGTCGAGGCTCTCAGGCAGCCCCTTGGTCCAGTACTGCACCGGGATGCCCGTGGACATCAGGATCGCAGCGAGCATGCGGGAGTCCTTGCCGCCCGTGAGCGGCGAGTTGATCGTCCCGTTGATGGCGGCCGCCCCTGTGACGAACCGGCCGAGAGCGTCGGTCATCTCGTCCACGTAGGCGTCGTCGACACGCCTCGTCGGCGGCTCGCCATCGGAATAGTGCCAGTAGCGCCTGCGGGTCCATCCACCGCCGCTGGTCCATTGCCAGTCCTGGGCTCCGGGGAGGACCCGAACTCCAGCCCGGAGGGTCCGGTCGGCCCCGACCCAGTCGATGGCGAGGAAGGTGCTCACACCCAGAGGATCGAGCTCCCGCGCGTCGATGGCTCGCGCCACGAGACCGGCGCTGTTGGAGACGATGGTCGCGCCGCCAGGCTCGGCCACGTACAGCTGCATGGCTCCGAACGCGTCGTTGATGAGCGAGACGCGCGAGCCGTCCAGGGAGGCGCGGATGATGCCGAATCGGCCTTCGAGTCGTGGAATCAGCTCGTCCCAGGACCTCGCCAGCTCGTCAGCGACGTGGCCGCGGATGCCGCCAGGCGAGGCGTCGATCGGGAGCCCGTCGTAGAACACGATCTCGCGCTCGGCGGCGTGGACGTAGACACGGGGCGCGGCCACCGCGCTCGGGCTCGCCACGCCCCCAACGAAGACTCCGTTCGGCAACCGCCGCTGCCACGCTGCGTCGTGGTCCAGCTGAGGGTAGAGCGAGGCCGTGCGGTGCAGCTCATCGGCGAGTCGATCCATCCCGGACGGATCGAGGCCCACGCCAAGGGCGAACAGGTGCATCGAACTCCCTCCTTCGTCGCTTGGCTCGGGTCGGGCGGTGACCCTTGCAGGCACCCGTATTCTAGGGTCCGCTTTTTCTCTGCACTCATCGAAGACCACGGAGGGGACATGGTTGACGTGGCTCTCGAGAAGGCCCTGATCGCCGGGGTCTCGGGACGGCAGGTGCTGAACACGCACCTGGATTGGACCGTCGAGTTCACCGTTACGCTGGCGGACGGACGGACGGGACGTGGGGCATCACCCCGTGGTGAGACGCCAAGCATCTACGAGGACCGCGAGACAGGCGGCCGGTCGGCGCCGGACGAGGTCCTGAAGGCAATCGCACGAGAAGTCGAGGGAGTCGAGCTCGACCAGGCGGAACTCGATGCACTGCTGCTCGAAGGGCGCGCCGAATGGGGCGCGGCCGCCACCTATGCCATGTCGAGCGCCTTCTACGAAGCGACGCGACCCGTCGTCCTCGGCCGCACCCCGCGCATCCTGTTCAACGTCCTCAATGGCGGCCTGCACGCGTACACGAACCCCATCGTCTCCGACTGCAGCGAGTTCCTGCTCGTCGCCCGGTCCGACGACCTGGCGGCGTCGGTCGCGGGGTATGTCCAGATCCTCGGCGAGGCGAAAGGCGCTCTGGCCGAGCTGCCCACGACCACGGTCGGAGGGAATCGTGTCCACGATCTCGGGCGCGATCCGAACCTCGCCGGGTTCGCGCTGTTGGAGAGGCTGCTCGCGGACACGGGCCTCTCGGAACAGTTCGGGTTGATGGCCGATGCGAGTGCCGGCGACTGGTTCGTCAACGATCAGTACGAGCTCTCGGTGAGCGGAACTCGGCTCGAGCCCGGGGCACTCGTGGAAGAGTGGCTGCGCCTCATGGACCGCTTCGACCTCGAGATCCTCGAGGACCCGTTCGCCGAAACCGACGTCGCTTCGTGGGCGGATCTCCATCGGCGCCGGCCGGAGCGTTCCCATCTCTATGGCGACAACCTGACGTCGGTGCAGCCCGCCGAGCTGGCGGCGAAGTCGCACCTCGTGGACGGCGTCCTGGTCAAGCCGGACCAGAACGGGACGGTGACGGGCACCGCTGCGATTCGCAGAGCTTGCGCGGGCGGCGGGGCTCTCCATCGCCGCCTCGCACCGGTCCATCGAGACGGACGCCCCGTTCCTGATTCACCTGTCGACCGACCTCGGCGCCGACTACATCAAGATCGGCCCGTTCTCGGACTTCAGCTCGGTGATGCGGACCAACGCGCTGCTGCGCGGAGCGAGCGCATGACGGCCGCTCGAACGATCACGACCATCCGCCACTCGACGACGGCCCACAACGCCTCCCAGATCATCAGCGGCCGGCTCGACGAGCCACTCTCGGATGCCGGACGGGCTCTGGCACGGGAGCTGCGCGAGCTGCTCGGGCCCCTCAGCGCCGACACGGTCGCCAGCTCGCCGATGCTCCGTGCGCGGGAGACTGCCGCGATCGTCACCACCGTCGACGACGGCGCGATCGTGACCAGCGAGCTGTGCGTCGAGCGGAGCTACGGCGTCCTCGAGGGGATCCCCCCGGAAGAGGTTGCCACCTACGCCGATCGGATCACCTACATCGAGAGGGGCGGCATCAGGCACTCGCTGAATCCCCCCGGTGGGGAGTCGTTCGAGGAGGTCCGGTCGCGTGCCGAAAGGGCACTCGAGGTCCTCCTCGCGGTTCCAGGACCGGCGGTGATCCTCGTCGCGCATCAGACGTTCCTCCAGCAGCTCCACGGCCTGCTTCTCGGCCATGACGTCCAC
Source organism: uncultured Chloroflexia bacterium (assembly GCA_963828485.1). Classification (GTDB taxonomy): domain Bacteria; phylum Chloroflexota; class Limnocylindria; order QHBO01; family QHBO01; genus JACDBZ01. The sequence goes on along the minus strand of CAWHEV010000006.1, from coordinate 100,017 downwards.
GACGCGCTTGCCCTTGACATCCGGACCCTCCAGGTCGATCGCTTCGAGCTCAACGGGGCTGGCCCCGCAATGCACGAGGCCGTGCACCCCGGGATGGGAACCCACCGCTCGTGGTGAGCGATCGGTGAAGTTCGGGCTCCAGGTCAACCAGTTCACGTGGCCCGGTGGCGCCGCAGCCATCGGGCCGACGCTCGCGCGCGTCGTGCGCACGGCGGACGACGCCGGATTCGACTCGATCTGGGTCATGGACCACTTCTTCCAGATCCGCGGTCTCGGCCCGCCCGAGGCGCCGATGCTCGAGGGTCAGACGGCGCTCGGATTCATCGCGGCCCACACCGATCGCGCGCGCATCGGCCTCATGGTCGGCGGGGTCCATTACCGGCCGCCCGGGCTGTGGATCAAGATGACCACGACGCTGGACGTGCTGAGCGGCGGAAGGGCCTGGTTCGGCATCGGCGCCGCCTGGAACGTGCACGAGTCGAATGGGCTCGGCTTCCCGTTCCCGCCACTCAAGGAGCGCTTCGAGTGGCTCGAGGACACGCTCCAGATGGCCCACGCCATGTGGTCCGAGGGCAGCGGCACGCATGAGGCCTTCGAGGGACGCCACCTGACCGCCACGCACCTCATCAACTCGCCGCAGTCCATGAGCCGGCCCCGGGTCCCGATCATGGTCGGCGGTGGCGGCGAGCAGAAGACGCTGCGGCTCGTGGCCCAGTACGCCGACGCCTGCAACATCTTCGGGCGCTCGCCGGAGTTCGTCGCCGGCAAGTTCGAGGTGCTGCGTGGGCACTGCGAGCGGCTGGGACGCCCCTATGACGAGATCGAGCGCACGGTGCTCACCAGCATCGACCTGGAGACCGAAGCGACCGATGCGGTCGTCGAGCGCTTCGGCGGCCTGGCCGAGGCCGGGGCCCAGCACGTCATCTTCAGCGTGCGCGGCGTGGCCGACACGACGCGGCTCGAGCGCATCGCCACGGAGGTGTTGCCACAGCTTCGTTGAGCGCTTGGCCGCCTGTGCTACCCGGGGTCGCCGAAGCGCGCCGCTCCCTCCGCCGTCCACCATCGCGCACCATGGATCTCGAGCCTGCCGGCCCGCACCATCGGGTCGGCGCGAGCGAGCGCCAGCGACTCGTCGAGGGGAAGCCGGTAGACGGACATCCCGCGCATGCGCTCGTCCGTCTGCTCCGCCAGCGGTCCGTTGGCGATCAGCACGCCCTGCCGCTTGAGCCCGCGCAGGTAGGTCAGGTGCTCGACCTGGAGGCGATCGAGCTCCTCGTCGCTCAGCTCCGGCGCCTGCGGGTGCCGCACCAGAAAGATGACGGTGTGCTCGTCGAAACGGTCGGGGATCAGGTCCTCGCCGGAGGGATCCGCCGCGTCGCTCATCCGGCCGCGGTGAGCTCTTCGACGAGGGCGTCGATCGGTCGCGTCCCGCGCTCGCCCGAGGCGCGGTCCGTGACCTCGACGCCGCCGGCCGCCAGCGAGCGGGGGGAGATCGTGACGATGGTCGGCATGCCGAGCAGCTCCGCATCGGTGAACTTCACGCCCGGCGACTCGTCGCGGTCGTCGTACAGCACCGCCACCCCGGCATCGGTGAGGCGCGCGTAGAGTCCGTCGGCGGCCTCCGCCACGGCCGGATCCCGGGAGGCGCCGATGGCCACCAGGTGCGCGCGATATGGTGCGACCGAGACCGGCCAGGAGATGCCCTTCTCGTCGTGATGTGCCTCCACGACGCACGCAAGGGCTCGCCCCAGGCCGATCCCGTACGAGCCCATCACCGGGTGATGCCGCTCGCCATCCTCGTCCAGGTAGGTCGCGCCCAGCGCCTCGGTGAAGTCGCTGCCGAGCTTGAAGATGTTCCCGACCTCGATGCCCTGCGCCAGGTGCACGGGCGCGCCGCATTCCGGGCACGGATCTCCCTCGCGGGCGTTGGCGATGTCGACGGTGATGTCGGGCGTGAAGTCGCGTCCCGGGTTGAGGTTCCGCAGGTGGAATCCCGCGCGGTTGGCGCCGCCGACCAGGTTCGGCGAGGTGGCCGCCACGCTGTCGAGCACGACCACGGTGTCGTGCGCGCCGACCGGTGACCCGTAGCCGGGCTCCATCCCCGCCGCCCGGATCTCATCACCGGTCGCCGGACGGAGCCCTCGGACTGCCTTCACCGCGTTGGCGAGCTTCGTCTCGTTCACCTCGAAGTCGCCCCGCACGATCGCGGTGATGAGCCGCTCGTCGCCGGTGAAGAAGAAGGCCGCCTTCGCCGTGCGCGAGGTCGGGACCTCGAGGAGCGCGGCGAGGGACGCGATCGTGTCGGTGCCGGGCGTCGCGACCTCCTCGACCGGCAGGGGGGCCTCGGAGCTGTCGCCGGTCACGGCAACGCGCGCGATCTGCTGGTTGGCCGCGTAGCCGCACGCGTCGCACAGCACCAGGGTGTCCTCGCCATGCTCGTTGAGGACCATGAACTCGTCCGCCCCGCTGCCGCCCATGATCCCGACGTCGGCCCCGACCGGGATCGCCTCGAGGCCGATCCGCGCGAAGATGCGCTCATACGCCCCGTGGTGCAGCTGGTAGCTGTGGTCGAGCCCGGCATCGTCGGCGTCGACCGAGTAGCTGTCCTTCATGACGAACTCGCGGACGCGGATGAGCCCGCCTCGAGCACGGGGCTCGTCCCGGAACTTGGTCTGGAAGTGGTAGACGATCAGCGGCAGCTGACGATAGCTGCTCACGAGGTCGCGCACGAGGTCGGCGACGACCTCCTCGTGGGTCATGGCCAGGACCAGGTCGCGCCCGGATCGGTCCTTGAAGCGCGCCATCTCCGGCCCGATCTTCGCGTAGCGTCCCGACTCCTTCCAGAGCTCGGCGGGATGAACGACGGGCATCTCCATCTCCTGCCCGCCGATGGCGTCCATCTCCTCGCGGATGACCTGCTCGATGCGCCGCTGCACGCGGAAGCCGAGCGGCAGGAGCGAGTAGATGCCGGATCCGAGCTGCCGGAGATATCCGGCGCGGACGAGCAGCCGATGCGACGCCATCTCGGCGTCGGATGGGTCGTCTCTCAGGCTGGCGAAGAAGAGCTGGGAGAGGCGCATGAGCCGCCGATTGTAGCGCCGGGCTACCCGCCCGCCGCGGCGCCCACGGCTCGCCGGCCGACGAGGTGCTCCGACGCCCGCAGCCAATAGAGCGGCACGAGGGCGATCAGGAACAGGGCGATCGAGACGATCAGCAGGCCGTCGATGCCCCTCCAGTCGGCGGCCGCACCGCTGGCGACGCTGCCGATGATCTGGCCGACCCCCAGGAACACCGAGTACAGGCCCATGATCGCGCCGCGGTCGTTCGGGTGCGTCTCGCTGATGTCGGCCAGCATGCCGAGGGCAGCCGGTGTCGCCCCTGCCATGACGAAGAGTCCGCCGAGTGAGATGGCGCTGAGCCCGATGACGGCGATCTCCGGCCAACCGCCCGAGTGGTTGATGCCGTAGAAGGCGACCACCATCACGATGCCGCCGACGACACCGATGGCCATGATGGTGGTGCGCCGGAAGCGCTGGAAGAGATTCCCCCACACGAAGATTCCGGCGAAGAACACGATGAACGCGATGGCCAGGCCGATGCTCACCTGCGCCGGTTCGAAACCGCCCATCAGCACCTGGTCGTCGAAGGCGGGATCGGGGTTGTCGCGCACGAGCTGGAAGACGGTCTGGGTCGTCCAGGCGCCGATGATCGCGTTGAGCGCGATCCATGTCGGCGCCAGCAGCCAGACGCCCGACGTGGCCAGCAGCGCCCCGAAGCGGCGGAGCTCCATCTGGCGCGGTCGAATCTCACCCGAGCTGACGGCGTGCTCTGAGGCTGCCTCGACCGCGTGCGCGTCGGGCCTCGCCGGACGGACGCCGAACCGATAGATGGCGAACGAGACGCCGTACACGACGGCATTGGCGACGAACGCCCCCCGCCCGAGCATCTCGAAGAGGGGACCGGCGACGACGGCGCCCACGCCCAGCCCTGCGATCGTCGCCGCCTCGAATCGGGCGACGCTCCGACCGCGGAGGCTCTCGTCGGCGGAGGTGACCAGCGCGATGTAGCCGAGGATCGACGGGACGCTGGCCGCAGCCGCCAGGCCCTCCATCAGGCGCGTGCCGCCCAGGAGCCACAGGTCGGTGGTGATCGCCGTGATGAGCACGGCGATCGCGCCGAGGATCGGCCCGACCTGCATGATCCGATGCGCGCCCACGCGGTCCGAGACGACGCCGAAGAACGGCGACCCGATCATCTCGGCCGCGAAATAGGCGGCGGTGAGGATCCCGGCGACCGTGCTGCTCACGACGGGTCCGCCGAACTCGGGCAGATCGGCGAGGTAGTAGAGCAGCAGCGCACCGGTCAGCCCGGTGCTGAAGCGCAGGGTGAAGGTGCCGATGAGGACGGCGTTGAGCGAGCGGCGCATCGGCCGCTCAGTATGCCGAGCGAACCTCAACCGCGTGGAGGGAGCGCCGCGCCGGACCGGCGCGGCCGGCGGTCAGCCCGCGGTCAGCCCGCGGTTCCGTTGCCTCCCGCGAACGACTCGAGGCCGAACGCCTCCTCGAGCGCCTCGGCGGGACGGAACCCGACGGCGGCCTTCGGCGGCTGTCCCGGCGCGAAGAGCGCGACGGTCGGGATGCTCATGATCCCGTAACGCATGGCCGTCTGCGGATTGGCATCGACATCGAGCTTGCGGACCTCGACGTCTCCGGCGTACTTGGCCGCGAGCTTCTCGATCTCGGGAGCGACCATGCGGCACGGTCCGCACCATTCAGCCCAGAAGTCGACCACGACCGGCTTGGCGCTCTGGAGCACGTCGGTCTCGAAGGTGGCGTCGGTGACCTCGGGAACGTTGGATGACATGGCTTGAGGAAGTTCCTTTCGTGGGCACGCCGGTCAGCCGGCGACCTGCTGGAGCAGTCGGTAGGCGTCGAGGACGCGATCATCGGTGAGCCGATAGAGCACCGTGCTGCCGTCCTTGCGGCTGGCCACGAGGCCGGCCGCGCGAAGGACCGACAGGTGCTGGCTCATGTTGGGGACCTGGCAGCCCGCATCACGCGAGAGGTCGCTGACGCTTCGCTCTCCCGCGGCGAGCTGCTCGAGCACGCATAGGCGCTTCGGATCCGCCAGGGCGCGAGCGACCGCGGCCGTGCGGGTTCGATCGTGATCGGTGCTGAGGACCGTTTCCATTCGGATCACATGATCTCATTGCTTGCGCAACTACGCAAGTCCCGATCGCGACACGCGAGTTGTCACGAGCCACGCTCAGGATCGGCGCATGAACATTCTCCTCGACTGCGCGTGGTGCGGCGACGAGGTCGTCTTCACGGTCGACGAGGCCGATGACGAGCTCGTGTGCAGCGCCTGCAACACACGGACCGCCTTCGCACCCGACCCCGTTGCGACCTTCGTGCTCCTCTACGAGCCCGTCGCCGCCTGACGAGCGCCCCGGGTGCACGGAGCGGGCGCCTGTGTCACCCTCTGGCCCGCATGCAGACTCCTCGGCCCACGTCGGGCCGGCGCCGCGCCGTAATCGCCCTCCTCGTGGGGGCGATCCTGATCGGCATCGTCGCGTTGACCGCCTTGGGCCTTGGCCGCGTCGACGTGGCCATGCTCGGCGGCCGCATTCCACCGGTGGCGCATCGGGCGTATGTCGCGGCTGCGGACGCATCGGGCTCGATCACCGACGCCTGCGACGTCGGGTGGGAGATGCTCGCGGCCATCGGCCAGGTCGAGTCGCGCCACGGCCGCCTCGATGGGTCGCGCACGATCGACGAGGACGGCACGGTCAGCCCACCGATCCGGGGTCGCGCTCTGGATGGAACGCGTGGCACGCAGACGATCCCCGACACCGATGGCGGTGATCTCGATGGCGACATGGTCTGGGATCGTGCCATGGGACCGCTGCAATTCATCCCGACCACGTGGGCGGAGCTGGGGAGGGACGGAAACGGCGACGGCCTCGCGGACCCCGACAACCTCTATGACGCGGCGCTCACCGCCGCGGCCCATCTGTGCCTGCGCGAGCCCGGCGACTACGAGGTCCGCGAGCAGCTCAGGCGAGCGCTGATCGCGTACAACGCGGACGGCGAGTACGCGGACGAGGTGCTGGAGTGGATGGATCGATACGCCTCGCTCCCGCTTGACGAGGTGCTCGAGCAGGGCGGGTCGGCTAGCCCTCGCTGATCTCGATCGTGTCGATCCGATCGCCCGGGTTCCGATCCCGGCCGGGGTCGCGATCGCGGAGCGATCGAACGATGTCCATCCCCTGGGTGACCTTGCCGAACACGCTGTGGCGATCGTCGAGGTGCGGCGTCGGGCCGTAGGTGATGAAGAACTGGCTGCCGTTCGTGCCGGCACCGGCGTTGGCCATGGACAGCACGCCCTCGCTGTCGTGCCTCAGCGATGGATCGAACTCGTCGGCGAACTGGTAGCCGGGTCCGCCGGTGCCGGTGCCGGTTGGGTCGCCGCCCTGCGCCATGAAGCCTCCGATGACCCGATGGAATGTCGTGCCGTCGTAGAAGCCGGCGCGCGCCAGGTTGACGAAGTTCTCGACGGTCATCGGCGCGCGATCCGCGTAGAGCTCGACCGTGAAGTCGCCACGCTCGGTCTTGAAGGTCGCCGTGTACTGCTTCGAGGTGTCGAGAGCGCCCGACGGCGGGGCGAGAGGTTCAGGCATGGCGTCTCCAGGTGGGTGGGAGTCTGAGGCTCTCATGGTAGCCTCGCCGCCATGACGAGAACCCTCTTCACGGGCGCGACCATCGTCGATGGGACCGGCGCCGACCCGGCTGTGGGGGATTTGGCGGTCGACGACGGGCGCATCGTCGAAATCGCCTCGGGCCTCGATGGCGACGAGCGCGTCGACCTGTCGGGGAAGGTCCTGCTTCCGGGCCTGTTCGACTGCCACACGCACGTGATGGTCAGCACCATCGACCAGATGCGCAACGCGCAGACGCCCTTCAGCTACCGCTTCTTCCAGGCCATGGAGAACCTGGAGGCGACGCTGCAGATCGGCATCACCACCGTTCGCGATGCGGGCGGCGCCGACCTCGGCATCAAGCAGGCCGTCGCCGATGGGGTCATCCGCGGTCCGCGCATGCAGATCAGCCTCGCCATGCTCACGCAGACCGGGGGCCACGGCGACTCGTGGACGGTATCGGGCGCCGAGCTGCGGCTCTTCCCGCGCCATCCGGGCGTGCCCGACACCATCGTGGACGGGACAGATGAGATGCGCCAGAAAGTCCGTCAGCTGGTGCGCATGGGAGCGGACGTCATCAAGGTTGCCGTCTCCGGTGGCGTCCTCTCGCCGCGCGACAAGCCGACGCATGCGCATTTCCGCCAGGCCGAGCTGGACGTGCTCGTCGAGGAGGCGACCGCGGCCGGCATCTTCGTCATGGCCCATGCGCAGGCGACGCCGGGGATCAAGAACGGCATTCGCGCCGGCATCCGCTCGATCGACCACGGCATCTACCTCGACGACGAGGCGATCCAGATGATGCTCGATCACGGCACGTGGCTGGTGCCGACGCTCGTCGCGCCGCGGGGCGTGATCGACGCGGCCGAGGCCGGCGCAGCCATCGCGCCGCAATCGGTGGCCAAGGCGCGCGAGGTCGCCGAGATCCACCGTGCCTCGTTCGCGAAGGCCGTCGACGCTGGCGTCAGAGTCGCGATGGGCACCGATTCCGGCGTGACCCCGCATGGACAGAACCTGCGGGAGCTCGAGCTCATGGTCGATGGCGGAATGACGCCGATGCAGGCCATCGTCGCCACCACGAGCTCCGCCGCGGAGCTCATGGGCCTGCAAGAAGAGCTCGGCACGCTCGAGCCGGGCAAGCGGGCCGACCTCGTGGTCGTCGACGGCGATCCGCTCGACGTCGTCGGCCTGGCGGATCGGATCTCGTCCGTCTACCAGGACGGCGTGAGGGTCGTCTAGCCCGCTACTGCTCCAGGTCGATGACCAGGCGGGATGGACCGCCCTCGCCGACCAGGTCCATCACCCGCACGCAGGCCTCCGAGTTCAGCCCGAAGTACCACGTGCTCTGGGCCTCGAAGTCGCCGCCCTCGATGAGGTCTACGAGGGCGGGAAAGCCCGGATCGAAGTCAGTCGGACCTTCGTAGCTGCTCGAGCCGTCATCCATCTGCTTCGTCCCGCCGCGCATGGTGACGCGCAGGAAGCTCGAGCCCTCGACGGCGATCGGCTCGCCGGAGGCGTCGTGCGTGAAGGGCGGCGTCGCCCGCTCCACGAAGATCTCCGGCATCCCGTCGCTGAATTCGAAGACGACACGGTCGTATCCCTCATGCGTCGCGACTCGGACGTCGGTGATGTTCGCCTTGGCCACGGTCGCGTCCACGTGCATCGGGAGGTCGCAGCTGAACGGTCCGAGATCCTCCGCCGATGCCGCGGCGCTTGCGGCGACACTGGCGGGTGCGGTGCTCGGCGAGCTGCCGGCCTGGCTCTCGGCCGGGCTGCTCGACTCGACCGACGGACTGGCGCCCTGACCGGCGCAGGCCGTCAGAACGAGGGCGCCGATGATGAGGCCGGCGAGCCGAAAGGTTCGGTGCATGGCGTTCGATTGCTCCTTGGTGCGTCCGGTGCTCTGTGATCGGCGTCCTGACGCGTGGCCGATCGTCCTCGTTACGCTGCCGCCGGTAGACTCGGGATGTGACCGACGCCGCGCAACCCGCCTATTCACCCGGTCTCAAGGGCGTCGTTGCCGGGGAGACGCACCTCGCCATGATCGATGGCGAGCTCGGCCGTCTCCAGTACCGCGGCTACCCGATCGGTGAGCTCGTCCAGCACGGCACCTATGCGCAGGTGGCCGAGCTGCTGTGGACGGGTGATTGGCGGACCGATGCGTCCCTGCCGTGCGCGCCGCTCCCCGTCGAGGTGCTGGACGTCCTGCGTCGCCTGCCACCGGCGGTGGGCGCCATGGACGCGTTACGCACCGGCATGTCGGCCTGGGGCGCGGTCGACCGGACGCTGTGGCCGCCGACGGTCGAGCAGGCGCGGGCCATTACCGCCGCCGCGCCGTCGGTCCTCGCCGCATTCGCGCGCCTTCGCGGGGGGCTCGAGCCGATCGAGCCTGACCCGAAACTCGGCGTGGCCGCGGGGTTCCTCTATCAGCTCAAGGGCGATCGACCGGACGAAGCCTCGGCGCGAGCGCTCGACGCGTACTTCGTCGTCGGCGCCGAGCATGGCTTCAACGCGTCGACCTTCACCGCCCGCGTGATCATCAGCACGCATTCGGACGTCGCCTCGGCGGTGGTCGGCGCGATCGGTGCGCTCAAGGGGCCCTGGCACGGCGGTGCGCCGTCGGAGGTCGTGGATCAGCTCCACGAGATGGGCTCTGTCGACCAGGCAGAGGCATGGATCCGCGCCACCCTCGCGCGCGGCGAGCGGCTGATGGGCTTTGGTCATCGCGTCTATCGCGCCTACGACCCGCGCGCAGCGGCGTTGCGATCGGTGGCAGAGGGGATGGCCGGCGTCGCGGACTGGCTCGACAAGGCAGTGGCGGTCGAGGAGATCGCGCTGCGCGTCCTCGCCGAATTCAAGCCCGACTACCCGATCAAGACGAACGTCGAGTACTACGCGGCCGCCGTGCTCCAGGGCGTCGGGTTGGATCCGAGCCTCTTCCCCTCGGTCTTCGCGCTGGCGCGGCACGCCGGCTGGACCGCGCACTGTCTCGAGCAGGCCGATGCGAACGTCCTGATCCGGCCCGACGTCCGGTACGTCGGTCCTCCGGAGCGACACCTGCCGGGCGGCTGAGTCAGCCGCCGATCCGTTCGGCGAGGAGCCGGCGCTCCGCCGGATTGTCGGTGAGCTCGAGGGCGCGGCGGTCTGCCTCCCTCGCTTCGGGACCGCGGTCAAGACGACGCAGCAGGTCGGCGCGGGCGGCATGGTAGAGGTGGTACCGCGACAGCCGATCGGCCAGCGGATCGAGCTCCGCCAGGCCGGCCGATGGGCCATCCCGTTCCGCCAGCGCCAGGGCGCGGTTGAGTCGAGCCACGGGCGTCGGCTCGATCCTGACCAGCGCGTCATAGAGCAGGACGATCGTCGGCCACGGTGTCGCCTGCCAGGTGGGCGCCGTGGCATGCGCCGCCAGGATTGCCGCCTGGAGCTGATAGGTTCCCGGGCGCCCCATCCGCTCGGCTCGCTCGAGGAGGGCGACGCCGTCGGCAATCGCGTCGCGATCCCATGCCGAACGATCCTGGTCGGGAAGGCGGATCAGCGACCCATCGGCCCCGAAGCGCGCGTCGGCACGCGCGAGGTGGAGGCGCATGAGCGCCAGCAGGCCGAGCACCTCCGGCTCATCGGGCATGAGCCTCGCCACCAGGGAGGTGAGCCACTCCGCGTCCCGTGCCAGGTCGCGCCGCTCGGGTGTCTCGCCCGATGACGCCAGGTAGCCCTCGTTGAAGACGAGGTAGAGGACGGTGAGCACCTCGCTCAGGCGCGCCGGCAGCTCGGCCGCTTCGGGCACCCGGTACGGGATGGCGGCGTCGCGAATCTTGCGCTTGGCGCGCACCAGCCTCTGGGCGATGGTGGCCTCTGGCACCAGGAAGGCGCGCGCGACGGCCGCCGTCTCGAGCCCTCCGATCGTTCGCAGGGTCAACGCGACCTGGGCCTCGCGGTTGAGCGCGGGGTGGCAGCACGTGAACAGGAGCGGCAGGCGTTCATCGGCCTCCATCGGTCCGCCGGTCTCGGTCGCTCGGTCCATGCGCTCGGCCTCCCGCGTCAGCTGCTCCATGCGCTCGCGATAGCGCGCCTGCCGGCGAAGACGGTCGACGGCCTTTCGTCGAGCGGCCGTCATGAGCCATGCGCCGGGATTGCGCGGAATGCCGTCCGTGGTCCAATGCTCGAGCGCCGAGACCGCCGCGTCCTGCACGAGCTCCTCGGCGATGTCCCAGTCGCGCAGGATGCGGACGAGGGCGCCGGTGAGGCGGCCGCGCTCGTCGCGCAGCACCTCGGAGAGTCGGGCGTCGACCGCGCTCCGCTCAGTCACGGACCACGATGGGTCGGATCTCGAGGACGTCGGAAACGCCAGGCCAGGTGGATGCCACCGCGAGAGCCTCATCGAGGTCCGCCACGTCGAGGATCCCGTATCCGCCGATCGCCTCCTTGGCCTCCATGAACGGCCCGTCGGTGACCGTGGTCGACCCGTTCGGGCCGATGCGGACTGTGGTCGCAGTCGTTGTGGGTTCGAGCTCGTGGCCATCGACCACCCGGCCTGCGGCCGACTGCTCGCCCCACCATGCACCGATCCGCGCGTAGGTCGCTTCGAGCTCGTCCTTCGGGAGCCTCGCCCACGCGTCCTCGTCGCCCACGATCAGCATCATGTATTTCATCGGTGGCTCCTTACCTGCGGTGCGCATCCCCTGCACCGATGACGACGACCGGGAGCAGCCCGGATCGACATCCGGATCGAATTCTGCGGTACCGCCACAATGCCCGCATGAGCTCCCCCTCGCGGCGACGGCCGGCGACCGTCCAGGTCGTCGTGGCGCTCCTGACGGTCTACATCGTGTGGGGATCCACCTACCTCGCGATCGCGATCATGATCGAGTCGATGCCGCCGTTGCTGTCGGCAGGCGTCCGCTTCCTGATCGCCGGCCTGATCCTCATGGCCGCGGTGCACCTGCACGCGAGGATCACCCGAACCGGGCCGGTCGAGCGACCGACGCGCGCCCATTGGGTCACGGCGTTCATCGTCGGCAGCTTCCTGCTGCTCGGCGGCAATGGGGGCGTCGTCCTCGCCGAGCTGACGGTGCCCTCCGGCGTCGTGGCCGTGATCATTGCGACGACCCCGATCTGGCTGTCGGTGTTCGACTCGATCGTGACCCGGCGCCGGCCGACTCCCCTCGTCGTTGGCGGGCTCGTGGCCGGCCTCGTCGGCGTCGGCATCCTGCTCGCGCCGGTTGCCGGCCTCGAGGGCCTTGACACACGCGGCGTGCTGCTGGCGCTCGGGGCCGAGCTCGCATGGGCCGCCGGCTCGATCTACTCTCGCGGGGCGCCCCATCCCGCCAGCGGCACCCTCGGCAGTGGGATGTCGATGGTGGGCGGGGGGATCGCGCTCCTGGTCGGTGGACTGCTGCTCGGCGAGCTCGGTCGCGTCGAGCTGGCCGAGTTCACGGCGCGCTCGCTGATCGCGTTCGTCTACCTCGTCATCTTCGGATCGCTGGCTGGCTACACCGCGTACCTCTGGCTTCTGGCCAACACGGCCGTGGCCGTTGCCAGCACATATGCCTACGTGAACCCGATCGTTGCCGTCGCCTTGGGAGCGTGGATCCTCTCGGAGCCGATCACGCCGCGCACGCTCATCGCGGGGGTGATCATCATCGGCGCCGTCATCGCGATGGTGAGTGGCCGTCCGCGCGAAGCCGAGGAGCCTGGGCCCACGCAGGAAGTGGCCGGAATCGGCCCGCGCGAGGCCACGTGACCACGAGCGTCGACTGCGAGGCGACGCAGAGCGGCTGGCGCTGCGCCGTCCGGGTCGGCGAGGACGCTGGGGCTACCGAGCATCGGGTGAGCGTCGAGCGGACCACACTCGCTGATCTCGCGCCGAACTCCAGCGTGGAGCAGCTCGTGACCGCGTCCTTCGCCTTTCTCCTGGAGCGCGAGTCGCGGGAGTCGATCCTGCGCCAATTCGACCTGCCCGTGATCGGGCGCTACTTCCCCGAGTTTCCCGACGAGATTCGAAGCCGGCTCGGCGATTGACCGCCTTCAGGGAGTCGCGACGACGGGGAGGCCGGAGGACTCGTAGATCCGGTTCAGCACGTAGAGGCCGTCGGTCTCGGGATCGGTGAGGTTGGTCTGCGCCTGCTCGAGCATGATGTAGGGGTGCATCCGGGCCTGGACGAGCTCGGTGCCGCTGAAGCTGAGCTCGAGCGTCACGCCCTCCTGGGTCTGCTGACTCCATTCCTGGCCGAACAGGAAGTTCCCGTGGCTGACCATGGTGACGTGATGGGCACCGGCGTCATCGGCGGCGACCTCGATCGGTCCGGACCAGTGGGTGCCGTGGCCGACGACCTGGTCGCAGCCGGCGTCGAAGAAGACCTGCTGTTGCCGGCGCATGTCGCCGATGAACTGCGCGTGGTACTCGGCGCCGCCCCACCATTGCGGGACGCAGATCACGACGTCGGCGCCCCCGTCACGGGCACGTGATACGGCCTGGACCACGTTGGCGTCGCGGAGCCACAGGACGCCGGGCTGCTCCGCCCCGGCCTCCAGCGAGCCCGGGACTTCGTTGAATGCCACGAAGCCGAAGGTGAGCCCGTTCGCGTCGACGAAGGCCGGCTCGAGTGCGGCGTCGAGATCGGCGCCCGCCCCGGTGGTCGGGATGCCGGCCGACGCGAACTGGTCGAGAGTCTCGAGGAAGCCGGGAGTGCCACGGTCGAAGAGATGGTTGGCGGCCAGAGTCGCGACGTCCACGCCGTAGGTGTCCCGCAGCTGCGGCAGAACCGCGGGGTCGATGCTGAAGACGACGCCCTCGTTGACCGTGAAGTCATCGACCACCGGGCACTCGAAGTCGTCCATGGTGATGTCGGCCCCACTGACCAGGTCCGCGAGCGCGCCCTCGTTGCCGGTGGGGACCGCGTCCACGATGTTGAAGCCGTTGCCGACGAAGCCGGGCGGCACGGGATTCGGATAGACCGCGGTGTATTCGGCGGTCCCCCCACCGAAGACCCAGTCCCAGCCCATGCCGAGGGTGATCGCCGCGTACGCGACCCCCCGGTCCGGGCACGAGTCGCCGAGGCTCATGAGCGTGCGGACCTCGCCGCCGTCGAATGCCCAGCTCCTCGTGAGCGGCGTCCAACGGGACGACGACCGAGTACGGGTACGGTGCCGAGCGAGCCTCGGGGCTCCCGAAGAGATCGGCTCCGTCCACGGGCAGCACCTTGATGGTCGGTACGACGAGCCCGGCGGGCAGGAACGCGACGTCGGCCGGATTGGCCACCAGATGCTCGACCACCTCGTCGGCCATCAGGCACCGTGGCTGCGGGTCGGCCGCCGCCAGGAAGTCGCACAGCTGGATGAACGTGTCGGCCTCCATCGCGGCCTCCACCTCCGCAGCGGTGATCGACGCCTCGGCGTTCGTGTAGCCGGTGACCACGGCCAGCGGCACCTCCACCTCGGGAACCGGGGTTGGCGTCGGTTCGGGGGTCGGCGTCGGTGCCTGCGTCGGGGTGGGAGCCTCGGTCGCGGATCCGTCCGGCGAGGGGGTGGACGAGGTGCATCCGGCCACGGCAAGGACCAGGGCGGCGAGCAGGAGCCCGAGACGCGATTGCATCGGCGCGATGGTAGCCGCAACGCTGGCCGTGCGGCGGGGACCGCCAGTGTCGGGTGCAACCGCTCGCGTACGTACACGTGAGGCGCGCCCCGAGCCGCCTGCGCGCGCCGCAGAGCTCACAGGGGAGGTAACGATCCATGATTCGGAGGACGATGGCCGCCCTTCTGGCGGCCACCCTGCTCGTCGGCATGACCGCGAGCACTGCGCTGGCGACGCATCCGCGAGTGGCGATCTTTGCCACGGTGCTCACCGGCGCGGCGGAGCGGCCAGGTCCGGGCGATCCGGACGCCATCGGTGCGGCGCTGGTGGTGGTGGTACCTCGCAGCGACACGGTCTGCTGGGCGGTGACCTGGAAGCGAGTGGATGGCACGGTCCACATGGCGCACATCCACGAAGCGGGCGCCGACGCGTCCGGGCCGATTCGTGTCGAGTTCTTCATGAACGAGGCATTCGCGGGCAGAGGCTTCCACCACGGCTGCGTGCGGAGCCCCTTTGCCGATGCGATCGCCGAGTCTCCGGAGAACTTCTACGTGAACGTGCACTCGATGCCGAACTTCGGACCGGGTGCCATTCGCGGACAGCTGCCCTGACGCATCCTGCGGGGAGACGGCCGCGGCCCGGTTCACGGGTCGCGGCCGTTCTGTGCTCCAGCGACCGAGCGGACCACGCCGGACCGGTCCGCGGCGTATCATCGGCTGCCCATGAGTGGAGAGCAGCCGGTCACAACCGACGACGCCGCCCTTCAGTTCGGATCGGGCATTTCGGAGAACCACCGCGACGGGATTCGCTGGGTCGATTACACGAACATCAGCTGGAACCCGGTCTTCTGCAAGCGCTGCGACATCTGCGTCGAGATCTGCCCGAAGAACACGCTCGTCCTCCGCAACGATGCGATCCTCGAGGAGGAGAACTGCATCCTGTGCGGCCTGTGTGAGCGCTACTGCCCGGACCTGGCCATCGAGATGATCCCAGAGGCTGTAGCGGCGCTACTCCAAGAAGAACGACTGAGCCGTCCGATCGGCTAACCAGCCGGTCTGGACCCTGGACGTGCTGCGACGCAAGCAATGCCGAGCGGCAGCCGCGGAGCTCTTCGCCACGGGGTCGCGATGACGACCTGATCGTCTGGCCGGGCCATGCCGAGGGCTGGATTGCCGGCTCGGACGTCGACCGGGTCTCGGTCGATCCGACGACTGCGCCTGGCCATGGACCAGATGCCGGACCTCACCTGTACGAGACGGCGCTGACGACGGCTGGCGCTGGTGCATGCGGGTCGATGACCGATCGGCGCCGTCGCTGCGTCCATCCGTCATCCGCGGCCTTCATCAAACCGATTCGGCGACGGGCCACTGAGGGATCACCATGGCACGGCCGAGCCCGACGCCGCAGCACTTGCCGCCGAGAGGCGGCGACGATGACCCGTAAGCTCACCCAGGGCAACGAGGCGGTCTTCCGCGGCGCGCTCGCCGCCGGCGCCAGCTACTACGCCGGGTACCCGATCAGCCCGTCGACGGAGATCCTCAACATCGCCTCGGGCCAGGCGGCCGAGCACCCGGAGTTCCGATTCCTGCAGGCGGAGGATGAGATCGCTTCGGCCAACGCCGTCATCGGCGCCTCGCTGGCCGGGGCGAAGGCCTTCACGGCGACCTCCGGGCCTGGCTTCAGCCTCATGCAGGAGGCGGTCGGCTACGCCCAGAAGGTCGGGGTGCCATCGGTCTTCGTGAACGTCATGCGCGTCGGCCCCGCGACCGGCATGCCGACGATGCCCGGCCAGGGCGACATCATGCAGGTGAAGTGGGGGAGCACCGGCGACTACACCCCGCTCGCCTTCTACCCAAATGGCGTCGAGGAGGCCTTTCGGATCACGGTCGAGGCGTTCAACGCCGCCGAGGAGT
Organism: uncultured Chloroflexia bacterium; assembly: GCA_963828485.1. Classification (GTDB taxonomy): domain Bacteria; phylum Chloroflexota; class Limnocylindria; order QHBO01; family QHBO01; genus JACDBZ01. Next base: position 83,840 of record CAWHEV010000006.1, on the reverse strand, counting down.
CGCTCTCGCCGGTGGTCGTCCTCTCCGACACGTTCGTGGCGCACCTCAACGAGGTCGTCGATCTCGATGAGATCGCCGCATCGGTGTCGGTCGTGGAGCGCACGGTCCCGGCGCTCGGCGAGTTCACGGATGCGCCGCGCTTCTTTGCCGGTGTGCTGATGTACGAGCACGGGCCGAATGCCGGTGAGCCGGCAACCGCCGATGCCGACGAGTACCTGCGTCAGTTCTACGAGGCCAAGCACCGGCACCTCGAGGTCGCGGAGCGCTACGCCCGCTACGAGCACGGCTGGAACACGGACGCGGACGTCCTCATCGTCTGCTACGGGATCGTCTCGCGCGTGGCGGCGCCGATGCGCGACGAGTTCGCGCTCTTCAGGCCGATTCGGATCCATCCGGTCCTCGGCGACGAGCTGCGCGAGGTGTGCGCCCGCTACCGCGACATCGTGGTGGTCGAGGCCAACGACGGCCAGTACGCCGACCTCGTCGAGCTCGCCATCCATCGCGAGGTCAAGCGCGTGCCGCTGCTCGGCGGGCGGATCAGCCTCGAGGCGGTGCGCGACGGTGTGGATCGAGTGCTCGCCGGCGGGCCGTCGGAGCCGCCCATCCCGCCGGAGCCGACCGAAACGCTGCCTCGCTCACCGCTGGGAGTCGGCTGATGCCTGAAGCGCCCCTCGCCGAGATGACCTACAAGGACCGGCTCAAGCTCGACCTGTTTCCCACGATCTGGTGCCCCGGCTGCGGCATCGGCACGATCATGATGCAGCTGGCGATCACGCTCGACGAGATGAGCCTCGACGAGCGGAACACGATCATCGTGACCGGCATCGGATGCACCGGTCGCATGGGCGGCTACCTCAAGCACGAGGCGGTCTACACGCTCCATGGCCGCACGCTCCCCGTTGCCGAGGCGGTCAAGACCGTGCGCCCCGAGATGAACGTCATCGTCGTCGCCGGCGACGGCGACACAGCGTCGATCGGCGGCAACCACCTGATCCACTCCATTCGGCGCAACGCGCCGGTCACCGTGCTGTGCAACAACAACGAGATCTATGGGCTCACCGGCGGTCAGACCGGGCCGACCACCCCGACAGGAACGAAGACGCTGTCCTCGCCCGGCGGCAATCCGAACACGCCGATCAACCTCCAGGGACTGGTGCGCTCATCTCCCCACGCGCTCTACGCGAAGACCACGGTCTACCACCAGCTCCACCTGCGCAACGCGATCCGCGAGGCGATCGAGTGGCCGGGCTTCAGCTTCGTCGACATCACCAGCCAGTGCATCGAGAACAACGGGCGGCGCATCGGCTTCGCGAGCGCGAACGACATGCTCACCTTCTACCGCAAGACCTACAAGCGGGCGCCGAAGGATGCGGAGAGGCTCGACGCCTTCGAGATCGGAATCGTCTATCCGCTCGAGCATCCCTCTCGCAACGGCCACGAAACCGACGGCGCGGAGTCCAACGGGAGCCGGCCCGAGGCGCTGCCCGAGCAGCCGGCCGGCCCGCTGGCATCGGCGACGGAGTCGCCGGGCGAGGGTGGGGCGACCGCGCCGGAGGCGGCGACGGCAGTCGTCGAGCGCAGCGACGACGAGAAGGCCCGCCGGCGCGCCGAGTCCGTGGAACGCGCGGCGCTGATGGCGAAGCTCGATCCCGAGGTGAAGATGCGCGTCGCCAAGCGGGAGATCACGCTCGTCCAGGCCCTGAGCGAAGCTGGGCTCGAGATCCCCGAGTGGCTGCGCACCGGCGCCAGCGCACCACCCGATGCACCATCCCCGCCCGGGGTCGTCGCGCGCTCGGCGTCCGGCGCCGATCCGGAGAGCGAGACAAAGCCGGAGCTTGACGCGCAGAAGGCCGAGGCGGTCGCCGAGCAGCGCGACCTCGTCGGCGGGAGCCCTGGCGGCGATCCACAGCCGGTGGCGCCTCGAACCGCGGATGACGCGAAGCCGGCATCGGTCGCAGGCGACCCCAAGGAGGCGAAACGCGCCGAGGCGCAGCGCAAGCTGGCGCTCATGCAGCGACTGCCATCCGAGCTCAAGTTGCGCGTCGCGAAGCGAGAGATCAGCCTCGAGGATGCGATGCGCGAGGCCGGGGTAGAGCCCGAGTGACCACGAAGATCGCGCTCGACGGCGTCGGCGGCCAGGGCGTTCGGGTCATCGCCGGCGTGATGGGTGCCCTCCTGGCGCGGATGGGCAAGGAGGTGACCGTTCTGTTCGACTACGACTCGTCGGTCCGCGGATCGATGTCCGACGCCTTCCTCATCTTCGACGACGAGCCGATCGAGAACCCGGTCGTCGAGGAGGCCGACATCATGCTCAAGCTGGCCGACAAGGGGCATCTCCGCATCACCGGCAAGAAGGTGGTCACCGACCTCGGACTCGGAATTCCGGGGCAGGAGCAGATCCCCTTCGCCTCCCTCGGCTCGCAGCATTTCGGCAAGGAGCTGTTCGGCAACATGATCGCCCTAGGGCGGCTGCTGCGGCTGGCCGGGATCGAGTTCGACGAGGCCGCCATTCGCGAGTCGCTGCCCCGCCGATTCGAGGACGAGAACGTCGCAGCCATCCGATTCGGCTACGACCTGACCGATGACGACATCGATCGCCTGGCGGCGGCGGCTCCACCATCGCGCTTCCAGATGAACAATGCCGCCACGGCGCCCGACATCCGTCGCACCGGTGGCGCCCTGGACGCGAGCGCGCTGCCGAGCGACGTGGCCGAAACCGGCTGATGGACCAGCACAATCCCGACGTGGATGCCTGGCTGGAGCACTACGACAATCCGCTCAAGCCGCTGGTGATGCGCGTCCGCGAGATCATGCTCAGTGCCGACTCCCGGATCGGCGAGGTGATCAAGTGGAGCACGCCAACCTTCGTCTACGAGGGCAACCTGGCGAGCTTCCAGCCGCGTGCCAAGCAGTTCGTGAGCCTCCTGTGGCACCAGGGAGCCACGATTCCGGGAGCGCATCCGATCCTGGAGGGCGGTGGCGACACGGCGCGCTACACGCGCCTGACCGACGCCGATGCCATCGAGGCGGCTCGTCCCGAGCTCGAGGCGGTCGTGCGCGCCTGGTGCGACGCCCGCGACGAGCAACCATGACCGAGCCGGACCCAGTCGCGACCAACCCCGGGCTCTACCGGGTCGTGCTGGAGAACCAGAGGGTGCGCGTCCTCGAGTATCGCGACCGGCCCGGGGAACGAACGACCCCGCATGCACACCCCGACAGCGTGATGATCACGCTCAGCGGATTCCGACGCCGGCTCGTGAGCGGGGACCGATCCGCCGAAGTCGAGATGGAGCCCGGGCTCACGCGGTGGCTGGCGGCCCAGGAGCACCTGGGCGAGAACGTCGGCGAGACCGAGACGCACGTGATCTTCGTCGAGCTCAAGGAGACTGCCACCGGCGACGAACTGGCCGATGTCCAGCTCGGCCCGAGCCAGGGCTAGCGGTCGATGGAGCAGCCGGCCCGTCGGCTCGAGCTCGAAACGGTGCGACGCGCGCCCAAGGTGCTCCTCCATGACCATCTCGATGGGGGCCTTCGCCCCGGCACGGTGATCGAGCTCGCATCGGAGCTCGGGTATCGGGAGCTGCCGACCACGGATCCCGACGAGCTGGCCGGCTGGTTCACCTCCGGCGCCGATCGCAAGTCGCTCGAGCTCTACCTGGAGGGCTTCCGACACACCGTCGCGGTGATGCAGACCCGCGACGCGATCGAGCGCGTTGCGGCCGAATGCGTCGAGGACCTCGCCGCCGACGGGATCGTCTACGCCGAGGTCCGCATGGCGCCCGAGCTCCTGACCGATGGCGGCCTGACCCTGGACGAAGCCGTGTCCGCCATGCTCGACGGGTTCCGTCGCGCTTCGGCGGATCGCCCGATCACCGTCGGCCTGATCGTGACCGCCATGCGCCAGGCCGCGCAGTCGGTTCAGATCGCCGAGCTGGCCGTGCGGCACCGTGACGAGGGCGTGGTCGGGTTCGACATCGCGGGCCCGGAGGCCGGATACCCGCCGACGCGTCATCTCGACGCCTTCAACCTCATCGCGCACGAGAACTTCCACTTCACCATCCACGCCGGTGAGGGCTTCGGGCTTCCGTCGATCTGGGAGGCGCTCCAGTGGTGCGGAGCCGAGCGCCTCGGCCACGGGGTGCGGATCGTCGACGACATCACCGTGCGCCCCGACGGCCGTGTGGCCCTTGGCCGGCTCGCGTCCTACGTGCGTGACACTCGGGTGCCGCTCGAGATGTGCCCGACGTCGAACGTGCATACCGGCGCGGCGTCCTCCATCGAGGAGCATCCGATCGATCTGCTGCGACGCCTCCGGTTCAGGGTGACGGTGAACACCGACAACCGCCTCATGAGCGGCATCACCCTCAGCAGCGAGTTCGCCACGCTGGCGCGGACGTTCGGTATCGGCCTCGACGAGATGGAGTGGCTGACGCTGAACGCGATGAAGTCCGCCTTCTGGCCGTTCGACGGCCGGTTGCGGATCATCAACGAGCAGATCAAGCCGGGCTTCGCGACGCTTCGCGCGCAGCAGGCGGCCGCTGACCTCGCCACGGCCTGAGCGTTCGAGCGGCGGCCCGTTTGCGATCGATTCCTCGATACTGTCAGCGGATATATCACTAACGATATATTCCGTGACAGTCTGCGCGCCGCCCGCGGGTTGGGACTCAGGAAGTCGGGAGTCAGTCCCCGTTCACGAATCCGGTGGTGTTGACCACCTCGAAGTCCGAGCCGCGCAGGTCCTTCAGCTGGTTGAGCTCCTCGTCGTCCCATCGAACGTCCGAGACGCCACTGAAGAACCACGGTGAGCCGTTGTCGGCGAGGATCATGCCGTACCGCTGCATCGCGATGAGGATGACGCGCATGCGCGGGCTGTAGTCGCCCATGTCGAAGCCGGCCTTGAGCCGCACGCGGAGCCCCATGGGCGGCAGGGACGACGAGCTTCCGGCGCCGGCGTGGTGGCGCGCCGGATAGATGTGCGCATTGCGCGTCTCGGGGGCGGTGAACCGGATGGCGTGGTGGATCGCGCCGGCGGCGACCTCGTCGTAGCGCACCAGGCCGGGCAGGATGGGCAGGCCGGCCGCATCGGCGCTCGTCCACCCGTTCGGTCGCAACGCGTTCGACCGCAGGTTCCAGATGGCGCCGGAGCCGGCGCGCCAGCCGGACGAAGTTCGATGCGCGGCGAACAGCTCGTACAGGCGGCAGCGCTCGACGTCCCACATGAGGATGTGGCGATCGCCGCCGCCCTCGATCTTCGGATTGGACGGGATCGGGTACGGGCCGGCATCCGATTCGCTCGGCCAGGTGAAGCTCACCGATGAGCGGGGTGTCGATGCGCCGACCACGTTGACCGGGATGCCGTAGCCGAGATACTCGCCGAAGTCGGGATGGCCGCGCTGCCCGGCGCCGATGGTGTTGATGAGCGTGGCCGAGTTCGATGCGACCGGCAGCGAGTCGACGCGGCGATTCCACACGTTCGTGGCCGGGAACAGGGTGCACGACGGCGGCGTGCGGGGCGCGGCGAGTGCGCGATGCAGGAACGCCGCCATCTGGCCGCGGGTCACCAGGCCGTTCGGGCAGTAGATCGACGCGCCGCAGCCGACCGTGATGCCGGCCCAAGCCACCCGGTTGATGGCGCCCTGGTGGGTCGATCGATCGTCGTCGGCGAACCAGTCGATGGGCGAGGCCTCGAGATCGAAGGCGCGGGCCAGGAACGAGGCCATCTGCGCGCGGGTGACGCGGCCGTTCGGGCAGAAGCGCCGGGCTTCGCACCCGAAGGTGATGTCCGCCGCCGCCACGCGATTGATGGCCGCCTCGTGGGTCGACCCCTCGTCGTCGGTGAACGCGTCACGGCTCGTGGATGGCAGGTCGAGGGCGCGATCGAGGAACGAGGCCATCTGCGCACGCGTCACCAGGCCCTCGGGGCAGAACCTGCCGCCGCCGCAGCCGCTGGTGAGGTTGTGGGTCCGCAGCCACTCGATGTCGGAGGCGAATCGGTGCCCGGCGACATCCGAAAACGGTGGCACGACGGCCAGGGCAGGTCCCGCGGTCGTGCCGAGAAGCGCGGCCGCGGTGAAGACGAGCGCGAGCGCGCGACGCCGGTGGCTCATGCGCTGATTACGCCCGACTGACGCGCCGGCCGCCATCCCCCAACGGTCCCAGCGCCGGGGGTGCGTCAGACGGCGGCGGCGATCAGGGAGCCGAGACTCGCGTCGAGCGCGCCCGCCTCGGCGCTGGTCAGCCGCCGCAGTGGTGCGCGCATGGCCGGCCCGACCGGAACGCCCCGTCGCCCGATCACGTGCTTCGCGGCGGCGATGAACTGGCCGCTGGCCTCCATGGCGCCGCGCACGCTCGCGAGCCTCTCCATGGCGGCGGCGTCGCCGGCGTCGAGCCCATCGCGGACGACGTCGGGAAAGGCGGCTGCCATCCCCGACACGGTGCCGATCGCGCCGCGCGCCAGGCCATCGGCGATCAGTGGCTCGTTCCCGATGAGCACCGGCAGCCCGAGGTCGAGGTACGGCGCCACCTTCTCGAACGGCGATTCGCTGACCTTGAGCCCGGCCAGGTTGCCGACCGACGCACCAATCCGTCGCACGACCTCGACCGGGAGCGGATAGCCCGAGCGCGGCGCGAAGGCGTAGCAGTAGAACGGAAGCGGGTCGCAGGCCAGGGCCGCGGCGACGAAGTGCGCTGTCAGCGCGTCGGCGTCGAGCGGAAAGTAGGGTGGCGGGATGACCGCGACCGCGTCGGCGCCGATCTCGGCGGCATGGGTGGCGAGGGCCACCGTGTCGGCGGTGGTCTGCGCCCCGGCGTGGGCGACGAGATACCCGTCGAGGGCATCGCGGAAGGCAACTACAGTGCGCCGCCGCTCGTCCAGGCTCAGGAGCACCCCTTCGCCGGTGGTGCCGCACGCGAAGACGCCGTCGGCGCCGTGGGCGGTGAGGAACTCCGCGTACGGGCCGATCGCATCGGTGTCGACCGACGATCCGTCATCGCCGAGCGGCGTGACGGCGGCGACGATGAGCGGTCGATGATCGAGATCGCTGAGGTTCACCAACGCATCGTAGCGGGACACACGTGAACGGACCTCGCGATCGCTCGCGAGGCCCGTTCGAGCAGGGTCTGTCGATCTCAGCGTGGTGCCGGTGCGGTGCGGTCGGTCTCCCAGGTCGAGGGCGACGTCTGCGTCGTGAACGAGGATGCTTCCTGGCGGGCGATCCGGAGGCCCAGGTCCTCGTACACGGCCCCCTGCTGCGTCGTGATCGCGGACGCTTCCTGGCGGGCGATGCGGAGGCCCTGGTCGACGTACACGAGCTCCGCGGCCGAGAACGCCCCGAGAGAGCCCTCGCCTTGGGATCCGGAGCCCTGGAGGGCGTTTCCGGTCAGGAACCCGGCGACGGCGGCCAGAATGACGATCGCCGCGACGGCGGCCGCGCGGCCGGCTCCGGACAGGTGATTGGTGGCGACTGGCTGTGTGTTGGCGTGCATCTCATCCACTCCTTTGGCGGTGGCTCCCTCACCTGCCGGACACGGTACGGCGCAGGCAGAGTGGGCTCCTATTCCGGAGGCGACCTCGGCGTGGACGAACTGGCGACGGCCCGAATGTCACCCAGGTTGCGCACCGATTGTCGCGCCGTCGCGCTGACGGCAGTTGTGTAGACTCAATCAGGTCTGGAGGCATCCGCATGAGAGATCCGACTGCGCAATGACCTACGTCATCGTCGAGCCCTGCATCGGCGTCAAGGACGCGAGCTGCGTTGACGTATGCCCGGTCGATTGCATCCACGCGACCGACGACGACCCGCAGTTCTACATCGATCCAGACGAATGCATCGACTGCGGGGCCTGTGAGCCAGAGTGCCCCGTGACCGCGATCTTCGCCGAGGACGCCGTGCCCGACGACCAGGTCCAGTTCGTCCAGATCAACGCCGACTACTTCAAGAAGTAGCGGCATGCCGCGGCTGATCGCCCTCTACAACGTCCCCGACGACCCCGTGGCGTTCGACGCGCACTACCGCGATGTCCATTCGCCGATCGTGGCGCGCTATCCGAATCTGCGCGAGGTGCGCCTGACCAGTCCGGCCGGCGTCGCGGGCCGTCCACCGCCCTTCCATCTCATGGCCGAGATGTTCTTCGACACGAGCGCCGATCTCGATGGCGCGCTGATGTCAGAGGCCGGTGTCGAGAGCGCCCGAGACCTGCGCAGCTTCGCCACGGCCGGCGTGACGCTCTTCATCGCACCCGACGAGGCCGATGCCTGAGCCCGGATCGCCGGTCGCCGCCGATCCCTCGACGCTGGGCTTCGAGCGGATCCGCTATGAGCGCGATACCGACGCGGGCGTCGCCACCGTCACCATCGAGCGGCCGGAGGTCCTCAACGCCCTCGATCTTCCGACCCTGACCGAGATGGCGGCGGCCTTCCAGCAGGCGTCGTGGGACGACGCGATCGCCGTGGTGGTCGTCACCGGGGCGGGGGATCGAGCGTTCTGCACCGGCGCCGATCTCGACGAGCAGGCGCTCATGGGGGCCACGAGCGGGCAGTACTGGCGCTGGATGGGCGCCTTCATCGAGATGCACGACCGCCTGCGGCACATCGGCAAGCCGACCATCGCCCGCATCAACGGGATCTGCGTTGGGGGAGGCAACGAGCTCCAGATGGCCTGCGACCTGTCGGTGATCGTCGACGACGCGTACATCCGCCACGTCGGCCCCGAGCACGGCTCCGTCCCGGCCGGAGGGGCGACGCAGTGGCTCCCGATCATGGTGGGGGACCGGCGCGCTCGCGAGATCATCATGCTCTGCGAGCCGGTCCCGCCGGCGCAGGCCCTCGAGTGGGGCCTGGTGTCGCGTGTCGTCGGGCGCGCCGAGCTCGACGCCACCGTTGCCGACCTGGCCGCGAAGCTCGCGAGCAAGCTGCCCGAGGCAATGCGCTACACGAAGACCCAGCTCAACTGGTGGCGAGACCTGGTCTGGTCGCAGACCGTCGAGCACGCCCGCGACTGGCTGGCCGTCCACTCCACCGCCGACGAGACGCGGGAGGCGGTCGCCGCCTTCCATGACAAGCGCCGGCCACGCTTTGCGGAGCTGAGGCGCCTCGAGGCGGGCGCGGGTCGTACCTGCCCCTCGTGCGGCGCCGTCGGCCTGCCGGCAGCGCACAGGTTCTGCGGCGCCTGCGGCGTCGAGCTGCCCGACGCGTGGGAAGGCCCATGAGTCGGGATCTGCACGGCCACGACGCAACCGTCAGCCGTTATATCACTATTGATATATTCGCTGGCAGCGGCGACGCGGCCGGCCGACGGGCGACCTCGTGAACGACGAGCAGCTCGTCCTCGTCGAGCGGCAGGCGGAGCAGCGAACCGCCCTCGTCCGGCTCAACCGGCCGAAGCAGCTCAACGCGCTCAACGGCGCCGTGATGGATGCCCTGTGCGCGGTGCTCGAGGACCTCGACTCGGACGACGCGGTCCGTGCCATCGTCGTGACCGGCAACGAGCGCGCGTTCGCCGCCGGCGCCGACATCGGCGAGATGGCCGGTGCGACGCCGATCGACATGCTGCTCACCAACCGCATCGGCCAGTGGGACCGCATCCGGCGGATCAGCAAGCCCGTGATCGCCGCCGTCAACGGCTGGGCGCTCGGCGGCGGGTGCGAGCTCGCGATGACCCTCGACATCATCCTGGCGGGCGAGGGCGCGAGGTTCGGGCAGCCCGAGATCGGCATCGGCGTCATCCCGGGCGCCGGCGGCACGCAGCGGCTCACGCGGGCGATCGGCAAGGGCAAGGCGATGGAGATGATCCTGACGGGCGAGCCGATCACCGCGCGCGAGGCGCACGACGCGGGTCTCGTGGCACGGGTGACCCAGGACGAGCTGTGCGTCGAGGACGCCCTTACCCTGGCCGCCGCGATCGCGACGAAGAGCCCGATCGCCCTGCGCGTGGCCAAGGAGGCGGTCAACGCGGCCTACGAGATGAGCCTGACCGATGCGCTCGCGCATGAGCGGCGCCTGTTCTACCTCCTGTTCGCCTCGGAGGACCAGAAGGAGGGCATGGCCGCCTTCCTGGAGAAGCGCAGCCCCGACTTCACCGGCCGATGAGCCTCGGGAACCCCGATCGCCCGGTGGGCGGACTCGCCGTCCCGCGGCCCGACGGCATCGAGATCCGCCCGCTGGCGCGTGACGACGCCGCAGCGGCGCTGGCGTTGGTGCGTGAGGTCCATGGCCTCGGAACGGCGACCGATGAGGCGGCGCGCCGCGCGTTCGACGCCCTCGTGGGCAGCGTGGACAGCGCGTCGTATCTGGCGCTGGCCGATGACGAGCCGGTGGGCATGATCGGCTTCCAGTTCCGCCGGCGGCTCAACCACGCCACGTTCGAGGGCTGGGTCGGCGAGCTCGCCGTGCGAGAGACGCATCGTGGGCGGGGCATTGGTCGCGCGCTCGTGGCCGCGGCGGTCGCGGAGTGGCGGCTGCGGGGTGGACACCAGGTCGAGGTCGAGGTGCGCCGGGAGCAGACCGCCGCGATCGGCCTGTTCGAGGCCGCGGGCTTCGAGGACAAGGGCAAGTTCTTCGAGATCGCGCCGGTGCGCGTGCGGGGGATCGAGCGCCAGGCTGGCGTGGAGGTCAGGCCCATCACCGCCGAAGACGACGACGTTGCGGCGACGACTCGGCTCCTCGCCGAGCTCGGGCGACCGGCGCCGGCCGAGGACCAGCTCCCGGCGCTGCGCCGCACGTACGGGCAGCACGTCGCTCGCGGCGACACCGGCTCGATGCTCGCGTTTCTCGAGGGGAACGCCGTCGGATTCATCAGCCTCGAGCTGCGAACGCGACTCCGGGACGGACAGCCCGAGGCCTGGATCCCGGACCTCATCGTGACCGAGGCGGCCCGCGGTCGCGACATCGGAGCGGCGCTGCTGGATGCCGCCTTCACCTGGGCCCTCGCGCGCGACGCGCGCGCCGCGAAGCTCGAGAGCGGCAGTCAGCGGACGGTGGCGCATCGCCTGTACGTGGCGGCCGGCATGGTCGACGTCGGGAGCTTCCTGACGCTCACCCGGTAGAGAAGTCAGCACGTACCAGGCGCCGATTTGGCGTATGACGTGCAGTAGGCCGGGCGGCTTTCAGCCTGATGGAGAGGGAATCGGAGGTATTTGGATGAGCATCATCGCGTGGCTTGTAATCGGTGCAATTGCCGGCTGGGTGGCCGGCAGGGTCGTACCCGGAGCCGGTGACTACGGGGTCATCGGCAGCATCATCGCCGGCATCGTCGGCGCCGTCGTGGGTGGCTGGCTCTTCGCCCTGCTCACGAGCAAGGAGGACTGGCTGACCGGGATCGATCTCTCGACCCTGCTCGCGGCCATCGTCGGCGCCATCATCGTCAGCTTCGTCTGGCAGATGGTGACCTCACGGCGCGGGGGAGCTGTCTGACAGCCCGAACAGACTGGTTCAGGCCCGGCGTCGGTCTCGACGCCGGGCCTTTGTACGTCAATGCGCGTCGGTACAATCGGGCGCGATGCCTGAAGCCCCGACAGACAGCCTCCTCACCGCCGCCGATGCGGGCGTACTCACCCTCACGCTCAATCGGCCCGATGCGCTCAACGCGCTCAACGCCGAGCTCCGCGCCGCGCTGCTCAGCGCCGTTAAGGGCGCAGTTCGGGACGAGACGACGAGGGCGGTCGTCATCACCGGCTCCGGCCGCGGATTCTGCTCGGGTGCCGACCTCAGTGGCGGCACCTCGGAGCGCGACTTCCGCGCCGTGCTCATCGCGGAGTACAACCCGCTCATCGCGGGGATTCGCGGGCTCGCCAAGCCCGTGATCGCCGCGGTCAATGGCGTGGCCGCCGGCGCGGGGTTCAGCCTTGCGATGGCGGCCGACGTGGTGATCGCCGCCGAGGGAGCGCGGTTCGTCCCCGCATTCAACCGGATCGGGCTGGTGCCGGACTCGGGACTGGCTCGAGTGCTGGTGCGCGCGGTGGGCCGGCATCGTGCCTTCGAGATCCTCACCGGTGAACGACAGCTCGGTGCCGACCAGGCCCACGAGCTTGGTCTGGTATCGGCCGTCGTCCCGGCCGATCGGCTGATGACAGCGGCTGGTGAGCTGGCGCAGCGGCTGGCCGACGGGCCGACCGCCGGCATCGGTCTCACCAAGCGGCTCCTCGCCGCCGCCGAGGACGCGACGCTGTCGGAGGAGCTCGCCACCGAGGCCGCGCTCCAGGAGCTGGCCGGGCGGACCGAGGACCACGCCGAGGGCGTCGCCGCCTTCGCCGAGAAGCGCGATCCGGCATTTCGCGGCCGATGAACGAGATCCGTGTGGTCGGCATCCTTGGTGCCGGAACGATGGGGGCCGGCATCGCCCAGGTCGTGGCCGAAGCCGGGATCGAGGCCATCGTGCACGACCCGATCGACGGCGCCACCGAGACCGCGCTCCAGCGCATCGGCGGGTTCCTGGAGCGGCGCATCGACAAGGGCCAGCTGAGCTCGATCGACGCGGGGAACGCGCTCGCCCGGATCCGGCCGGTCGACAGCGTGGAGGCGCTCGCGTCCGCCGACCTCGTGATCGAGGCCATCCCGGAGGACCTCGGGCTCAAGCGCGACGCGTTTCGACGGCTCGACCTCACGTCAGCGGAGAGCGCGATCCTCGCCACGAACACCAGCTCGCTCTCGGTGGCGTCCATAGGCGCCGCCACCGCGCATCCGGAGCGCGTCGTCGGGATGCACTTCTTCAACCCCGTTCCGCTCATGGGCCTGGTCGAGGTCATCGCCGGGCCGATGACCGCGCCGGAGGTCGTCGACACGGTCGCGCTCTTCGGCCGTCGCCTGGGCAAGACCCCGGTGGTTGCCGCGGACACGCCCGGGTTCATCGTCAACCGCGTGGCGCGGCCCTACTACCTCGAGGCGTTCCGCATCCTGGGCGAGGGCGCCGCGGGGGTCGAGGCCATCGACACGGCCATGCGCGGCATCGGCTTCCGGATGGGCCCGTTCGAGCTCATCGACGCCATCGGCGCCGATGTGAACCTGGCCGTCAGCATCAGCGTCTTCGAGCAGCTCTTCGGCGATCCGCGCTACCGGCCCCATCCGTTGCAGCGAGCGCTCGTGGAGTCGGGCCGCCTCGGTCGCAAGGTGGGCGGCGGTTGCTACGAGTACGAGGGCGATGGCTCCCGCGGCACGCCGTGGTCCGGCCTGGCGCGGAGGGCGACCGGACCGACCCCGGCGCTGCTGGACACGGCCCAGATCGAGGCGCGCATCCTGGCCGCCATCGTCAACGAGGCGGCATCCGCGGTCGCCGATGGCGTCGCCACGCCCGAGGCGATCGACACCGCCATGCGGCTCGGCACGAACTGGCCGGAAGGACCCCTCGGGTGGGGAGAGCGGATCGGCCTGGCGCCGGTGGTCCATACCCTCGACGCGCTCCACGCGGCCGTGCCCGATGGGCGGTACCGCACCATTCCTCTGCTGCGCGCCTTGGCCGACTCGGGCGGCTCCTTCTTCATTTCAACCCGCTGACCCCATGCCGCTCAGCGGACGGTTCCGCGCCGTCGTCTTCGACATGGATGGCCTGCTGCTCGAGACCGAGGAGCTATGGCTGGCCGCCGAGACTGAGCTCTTCCGGCGGCACGGGGCGGCCTTCACGCGCGAGGACCAGATGCGGGTAATGGGCACCAGCTACGAGGTCACGGCGCGCTACTTCGCCGAGCGCCTGGGGTGGCCGTTCGAGCGGCGTGCGGAGCTCGTCGAGGAGAGCACATCGCTGATGCACGAGATGGTGCGTCGCGAGGTCGCAGCCCGCCCCGGTGCGGTGGAGCTCGTCGCCGCACTGCGCGAGCTCGGCATCCCGCTCGGCCTCGCCTCGAACTCGCCGCGCTTCCTGGTCGACGACGCGCTTGCCACCTCCGGCCTGACCGACGCCTTCGCCGCCACCGTGAGCGCGTCCGATGTCGAGCACCCCAAGCCGGCGCCCGACATCTACGTCGAGGTCTGCCGCAGGCTCGGCGTCGAGCCTGCCGACGCGCTGGCGCTGGAGGACTCGATCTCCGGCATCACCGCCGCCAAGGCGGCGGGACTGACCTGCTACGCCGTTCCGCAGTTCGCCGAGACCGATGTGTCGGCGGCGGACCGCGTCATCGGCTCCCTCACCGAACTGCTGACTTCCTGATCACGCCGTATCCTTGTCGCATGTGTCGAAGCATCAAGACCCTGCGAACCGGCCCCGTGCCGGCGAACGACGACGAGATCACCGCTGCCGCGCTGCAGTTCGTGCGCAAGGTGAGCGGTTACCGCAAGCCGTCCGCCGCGAACGAGGAGGCGTTCGACGAGGCAGTGATCCAGGTCGCCGCGGCCTCCAAGCAGCTGCTCGAGGCCGTCGCCCTGACCCATCCCCAGGCGCGTCGCGCGTCGTAGCCATCCGAGCGCCATCCGGCTCAGCCTGGAGGTCTGAATGACGCTGCTCGACATGGCCACGGTGGTGGCGATGTCACGCTGGTGGTGGACCTTCATCCTGCGTGGCGTCGTGGCAGTCGGGTTCGGCATCCTGGCCTTCTTCGCCCCCGGCTGGGGGGTCCTGGTGCTCGTCGCGCTGTTCGGGATCTGGGCGCTCATCGAGGGCATCAGTGCCTTCTTCACGGGCCTCAGGACGCGCGGTGCCAACAGGAACTGGTGGCTCGAGCTCCTGGTCGGGGTCCTCAGCATCACGGCCGGGTTGCTGGCCCTGATCTTTCCCGGGTTCGCTTCGGGCATCCTGCTCATCCTCATCGCCGCCTGGGCGATCGTCATCGGCCTCTTCCAGATCTCCATGGCCATCCGGCTGCGCGACGAGATCCGGGGCGAGTTCTGGCTGGGACTGGCGGGGGTCGCGGCCATCATCCTGGGCGTCTCGATGTTCCTGTTTCCCACCGCGGGCATCCTCGGGCTGGTGTGGCTCATCGGCTCGCTGGCCATCGTGTTCGGCGTCTTCCTGATCGTTCTCGGCTGGCGTCTGCGCGCGATCAACGAGCTCGTGAAGCGCGATGCCGCAACGGACTACTCGACCGCCTAGCCGACCTCGACGCCCGCTTCTCGAGGCGGACCCCTCAATGCCGCTGACGACCGAGGCGGAAGGCGATGAGCGTCAGGGCGATCGTCCCGATCATGAGCATGACGGCCATGGCGATGAGCACCGGCAGCCGCTGGGCGAAGCGAAGCTGCCCGTAGAGGAACACCGGGAAGGTCGGGTCCCCACCGGCGAGGAAGAGCGCGATCGCGACCTCGTCGAACGAGACGATGAAGCACGTCAGCCAGGCCGAGAGCACCGTCGGCCCGATGAGCGGCAGGATGATTCGGCGCAGCGTCGCCGGGTACGTGGCCCCCAGGTCCATGGCGGCATCCTCGAGCTGCGGATCGAGCCCCGAGACGCGCGCCAGGAGGATGAGCGTCGCGAAGGGCAGCGCAATCACCGTGTGCCCCGCGGCGATGGTGAGCAGCGAGCGGGGCACGTCGACGAACGAGAAGAGCAGGAAGAGAGCGACGCCGAAGACCACGAAGGGGACGATGAGCGGCAGGATCGAGAGGGACAGGAGGCCGAGCCGGCCACGGAACCGGAACCTGGTCGTGGCAAGGGCGATCGCGAAGCCGATGGCCGTGGCGATCGTCGCGGACACGGTCGCGACGATGACGCTGTTGCGCGCCGCTCCGAGAAGGGCGCTGTCGCCGAGCGCGTCCGCATACCACTCGAGCGTGAAGCCCTGGAGCGGGAATGCGAGCACGGTGTTGGCGTTGAACGAGAAGATGAAGAGAAGGGCCACCGGGAAGTAGAGGAGGACGAGCATGACGGCGTACGTCGGGCCGAGCGGGACCCGCGTCCGTCCCACGCCGATGGCGCTGCGGCGGGTCACGAGGTCAACCGCCTCACGTCGATGACCCGGAGCGCGATCGCCACGAGCACCATCGTCACGACGAGCATGATCACCGAGAGAGCGGCGCCGATCGCCCAGCTCGCCGCCCTGCTGAAGAAGTCCTGGATGAGGTTCCCGTACATGTAGCCCTCGGTCCCGCCGACCAGCGAGGGGGTGATGTACTCGCCGACGGTCGGGATGAAGACCATGAAGAAGGCGGCGATGGCGCCGGGCAGGCTCATCGGGAGCGTGACGCGCACGAACCGGCTCCACGGGCCGGCGCCGAGGTCAGCTGCCGCCTCCAGGTGCCCGCGATCGATCCGCTGCAGCGCCGCGTAGATCGGGAGGGCGGCGAACGGGATCCAGACGTAGGTGAGGGTGATGACCACTGCCGCCCGCGAGTAGAGCAGCAGGTCGACGGGGCCCGAAGCCAGCCCGGACCAGGACAGGAACGAGTTGATCGCTCCCTCCTGGCCGAGCATCAACCGCCACGCCATGACCCGGAGCAGGAAGCTCACCGCGAACGGGATGAGGAGGAGCACCAGGTACAGGGTCGCGCGCTCGCGCGCCCGGAAGGCGAGGAAGTAGGCGATCGGGAAGGCCAGCACGGTCACCGCCGCGGCGACCGTCAGCGCGACCAGGACTGACGTACCCAGGAGTCGCAGGTACGACTCCGTCTCCCACACCCGCTGGTACTGGGCGAGGGTGAGCGACCAGGGATCGTCGAAGTCGATCGGGCCGGTCTCCGGCCGGAGGCTGATCGCCGCGATGAAGACGAGCGGCGCGACGAACAGGACGCCCAGCCAGATCGCCGACGGCACCGTGAGCGCCCTCAGCGCACCGCGACGCCCCAACGCAGCCTCCGGCCCTCGGAATCGGTCCTACTCGGACTTGACCCTCGTCCACATGGCGGTCCAGGCGTCGCGCTGCTCGGCGGTCACCGGTGGGGTGAAGTTCGCCGACTCGAGAGCCTCCGGATCGTCGATGCCGAAGGCCTCGATCAGGACCGGGTCATCGACGGCGGCCATGACATCGGCGTTCGCACAGCCGTAGTAGAAGAGCGTCACGGCATTGCCGCAGGTCAGATCGGCCAGCTTGTCGTCGAGGAACTCGAGAGCGAGCTCATAGCTGTCGGTCTCCGCGCTGATCCCGTACAGCCCGACCCACGAGTTGCGACCCTCCTCGGGGTTCGCGTACGCGACCGGTACCCCCTCGTAGAGTGCCGTGGCGTAGCACCCCTGCCATGCGTACGCGACCCAGATCTCGCCGCTGATGACCTCGGGGCACAGGTTCTCGTATTCGCTGTCCCAGTAGTGGAGGTTGAGCGGCTTCTGGGCGATCCAGTCCTCTTCGATCTGGGCCAGCTGCTCGTCGGTGATCGCCGTCTCGTCCCAGCCGTTGATATATGCCGAGGTGGTCACGGCGCCAGGCCCGTCGTCCCACATCGAGATGTGACCCGCGTAGTCCTCGTTGAAGAGCACGTCCCAGCTCGTGACCTCATCGACCTGCTCGGTGTTGTAGAGGATCGACGTGAAGCCCCAATCCCAGGGGAGGTAGTACTGCTTGCCGTCGATCTGACCGAGCTCCTTGAAGCTGTCCGGGACCTTGTCCCAGTTCGTCAGCTGGCTGGTGTCGATCTCCTGGACCAGGCCCTCGTCCACGTAGAACTGCTGCCAGCCCGTGTAGAAGTGGAAGATGTCGGCCTGGCTGCCGGCCTGCATCTGGGCCAGGATGTCGGCGTCATTCGTGCCGAACTCGAAGGTGACGTCGGTCTCCGCGTTCGCCGCGGCGAAGTCGGTCCAGAAGTCCTCCGCCTCGTAGCCCGCCCACTCCAGGACCAGGAGCTCATTGGGCTCGGCCGCCGAGCCGCAGGCGGACAGGACGAGCGCAAGACCGGCGAGTGCGGCTGGGAATCTGCGGGCAGCGTTGATCGGAGCGGGCACGGGCACATCCTCCATTTCGCTCGGGCGGTCGCCGAGCTGGCCGATCGCCGGATGCTACGTCCGCGCGCCGATTCCGGTCAACGATTCCGTGCCATCAACCCCTCGGCACGCCGGAATCCGTGGCCCCCCGGACTCGCAGGAGCGGTGGCGTCGGCGTGATATCATCCTGATATCTCGCGCGCCGTTCCGATGCGCGCGGGTGAACAGGAGAATCACATGAAGGAACGCCAGGCGCTGTCCCTGTCGGGCTGGCCGATGCTGGTCGTGGACGTCGCCCTCTTCGTCGCAGCGGGGTGGGCCATCGTGGTCGGGATCTTCGGCACGTCCGTGTCGGTTCCGCTCATCGTCGGCGGCACCCTCCTCATCTTCGTGGCCGGCGTGGCGGCGTCGGGGTTCACGGTCGTCGAGCCGAACATCGCCCGCGTGGTGATCTTCCTCGGCCGCTACGCGGGCACGATCCGCCGCACCGGGTTCACCTGGACCGTTCCGCTCACGCTGAAGCCGGCCTACAGCCTCCGCCTGCGGAACTTCGAGTCCGAGACGCTGAAGGTGAACGACGCGATCGGCAACCCGATCGAGATCGCGGCGGTCGTCGTGTGGCGCGTCACCGAGACGGCTCGGGCGGCGTTCGAGGTCGACGATTACGAGGCGTTCGTGAAGATCCAGACGGAGACCGCCGTGCGGCACATGGCGAGCCTCTACCCGTATGACGTCTACACCGACGGCCAGATCTCGCTTCGTGCCAACGCCGACGAGGTCATCGGCGTCCTCGTCACCGAGCTCCAGGACCACCTCGACCCGATCGGAGTCGAGGTCGGACGGGTTCAGCTGCGCAGGCTTGCCTATGCGTCGGAGATCGCCGCCGACATGCTGCGACGGCAGCAGGCCGAGGCGGTCGTCGCGGCGCGGCGCCGGATCGTCGAGGGCGCCGTCGGGATGGTCGAGCAGGCGCTCGAGCGTCTGGGCGAGAACAACATCGTGCAGCTCGACGAGGAGCGAAAGGCCGCCATGGTCTCGAACCTGCTCGTCGTGCTGTGCAGCGAGCACCACGCACAGCCCGTCGTCAACGCCGGCACCCTGTACCAGTAACCGACCTTGGCACAGCGCAAGGCATTCCTGCTGCGGGTGGACCCGCGCCTGTACGACGCCCTGGAGCGATGGGCGGCCGACGAGCTCCGCAGCGTGAACGGCCAGATCGAGTACATCCTCACCGATGCGGTGCGGCGCACAGGCCGGTCGGTCGGGGCGAAGGATCCGCGGCTCAGTGGCCGAGCCGATAGCCGAGCAGCCGCGGAAGCCGCGCCGCCGCGCGGACCGGCCACGAAGGGCTCTCCCCGGCGTCGAGCGCGTCGTCCTGGCGGATGAGCGCCTCCCGCACGATTCGGGCGCCGACGTAGCGAAGCGGCTCCGGGGGAAACGCTCGCTGGCGCCGCCCCACGATCGGAAGGCGAGCGATGGGATCGGTTGGATCGTCGGCAAGGGCGGCGAGGATGCGGCCCGCGAGTCGCGACGGCCCGGCGCCGTTGCCGGCGAACCCGTGGGCGTAGTGGACCCGCCCGCCATCGCGCGAGCCGATCTCGGGAAACCGATCGGCGGTGATGTCGATCGGGCCGCCCCAGGCGGCCTCGAACCGGACGTCGTCGAGCATCGGCAGGAGGTGCCGGAAGTTCCGCGCGACGCGGGCGATGGCGTGGCCATCGTGCGTGAACGTCTCGCCGATACGCCCGTCGAAGCCGGCCGCCCCGACCCCGGCGCCGAAGGCGATCCTCCCGTCCCGCGTCGTCCTGAAGTAGCTGATCGTGAATCGCGAGTCGCTGATGAGCTCGCTGCCGGTCCAGCCCAGCGTGGCGAGGCGATCCGGGATCGGCTCGGTGACGACCATGTAGCTTCCCCAGGCCAGCGTCCGCAGCCGGAATCCCGGCCAGCCCGCGGCCCAGGCGTTGAGCGCCAGGATGGCCTGGCCGGCGCGTACGGAGCCGCGATCGGTCCGCAGGACCGCCGACGTGGGGCTCGCCTCGAGGTTCTGCACGCGGGTGCCCTCGCAGATGCGCACCCCTCGCTCGAGCAGGACGCGCCGCAGGCCACGCGCCAGGCGGGCTGGCTGGATCGATGCCGCGCTCGGCATGAACAGGCCGTTGCCGAAGGACGGGCTGGCGCAGATCCGCTGCACCTCCGCGGCAGACATCGGGACGAGCTGGCCTTCGCCGCCGAGGTCCGTGAGGTGGCCGACCGTCTCGCCCCAATCGTCGGGCTCCTGCGGAAACGCGTTGACGCGGAGGTAGCCGGCCGCCTGGAACCAGGCGTCGACGCCGTTGTCGGCGCACCACGCGCCGATGCCGGCCACGACCTCGTCGGCGGCGCCCGCGACGGCGAGGGCCACTTCGCTCCCGTACCGCTTCGCCAGCTCCGGCAGGAGCTCCCACCAGCCGTGCACGAAGCCGCCGTTGCGCCCGCTCGGCCCGCCACCGCAGATGTCCTGCTCGAGGATGACGATCCGGGTGCCGGGAGCGCGCTCGGTGAGGAACCACGCGGCCCACATGCCCGTGTAGCCGCCGCCCACGATGGCCACGTCGGCCTCGATGGCTCCCTCGAGCGGCGGCGCCGGCATGGTCTCGCCCTCGTCCTCGAGAGCCTCACGCAGCCACCAGCTTCGCTCGGCCCCGGGTCGTGGCAGTCCGGCGTCCGACATCGGTGGGGCGCTCAGGCGCCCGGCTTGACCACCATGAGCACGATGATCGTTCCGACGATGAACCCCAGCGCGGCGCCGAGCACGCGGCTGCGACCGGTGAGCTGTGCGAACTCGGCGGTCTCCGCCCCGGATGCCTCGTAGGAGGCGATCTGGGCCTTCAGGGTCGGCGAGTAGAAGGCGATCGCCACCGCCCCCATGAGCAGGTAGAGGCCGATGGAGACCGCCACCCAGAGCATGTCGAACCGATACGGGCCGATGAGCACCATGGCGATTCCGGCGACCAGGATGCCGGCGTAGCACGGGTTGGCGACGCGGTCATCCAGGAACTTGATCCCGCGCAGCGCGAATCCCATGTGCTCCGGCGCGCGCGCGGCGCGAGCCTGCCAGATGCCGTAGCTGATGTTGAACCCGACGGCGACGACGGCGAAGACGATGTGCAGTGTCTTGAGCCAGGGATAGAAGTCCATCGGAGCCTCCAGTGCATGGTCCCGGGCCGATGGTACGTCGCCGGTCGTGCCCGACGGCGCACGTGGCTACGGCGCGGAGTAGCATCGGGCGCGATGGCACCCGATCCGGATCGCACCCCGGTCATCATCGATGGCCTGCGCACCCCCTTCGCGCGTTACGGCGGAGCGCTGCGCGACGTGCGCCCCGACGACATGGCCGCGCACGTCATCGGCGCGCTGGTGGGACGCACCGGCATCGACCCGGGCACGATCGACGACGTGATCCTCGGCGCTGCGAACCAGGCCGGCGAGGACAACCGCAACGTCGGTCGCATGGCCGCGCTCCTGGCCGGGCTGCCGATCGAGGTCCCCGGCCAGACCGTCAACCGCCTGTGCGGCTCGGGACTCCAGGCGGTGGTGAGCGCGGCGCACGCGATCGTCGCCGGAGATGGAGAGGCCTTCGTGGTCGGTGGGGTCGAGAGCATGACTCGCGCACCGTTCGTCATGGCCAAGCCATCGGCCGCGTTTCCTCGTGGCGAGCAGACCGCCTTCGATACGACGCTGGGTTGGCGCTTCACGAACCCGCGGCTGGCGGATGCCTACTACCCCTACTCGATGGGCGAGACCGCGGAGAACGTCGTCGAGCGTTGTGGCGTCACCCGCGACGAGCAGGATGCCTTCGCCCTGGCCTCGCAACGGCGCTGGGCCGATGCGAACGCCGGAGGACGCTTCGGCGACGAGATCGTGCCGATCGAGGTGCCCGAGGGCAAGGTGACGCGGACCTTCGACACCGACGAGCACCCGCGGCCGGACGTGACGATGGAGTCGCTCGCTTCGCTCAAGCCCGCCTTCAAGCGCGACGAGTCCGGGTCGGTCACGGCCGGCAACTCGTCGGGCATCAACGATGGCGCGGCAGCACTGCTCGTGATGAGCGCGGCGCGCGCACGCGATGCCGGGTTGCGGCCGATCGCCCGGATGGTCTCCTCGGCCGTCGCCGGGGTCGATCCGGCCACCATGGGACTCGGACCCATCCCTGCGTCGCGCACGGCGCTGGACCGCGCGGGAATCGACGTGGACGATCTCGACCTCGTGGAGCTCAACGAGGCCTTCGCGGCCCAGGCGGTCCCGGTCATGCGCGAGCTCGGCCTCGACCCCGAGAAGGTGAACGTCAACGGCGGCGCGATCGCCATCGGTCATCCGCTCGGCGCGTCGGGCGCGCGGCTGACCGCGACGCTGCTCCACGAGATGCGGCGGCGTGGGGCGCGGTACGGGTTGGCGACGATGTGCATCGGCGTCGGGCAGGGGATCGCCGCGGTGTTCGAGGCGGTCGAGTAGGCGTGTCCCTCCCGCGGTTCGTAACGTGGCGACGGACCGATGTTCACGGCCTGGGCACCGGCAGGCTCGACCACGGCGACGGGTGGGAGTTGGACGCCCACGAGATCGTGACCGGCCGCTCGTCGTACGCGATCTCCTACGGGATCGAGCTGACCGATGACTGGCGGACCGAGTACGCGTCGCTGGGTCTCACGCGTCGCGCGGTCTCGTTCGGCACGAGCATTGACGTGAACCCCGTCAGCGCCGAGTGGTGGGTGAGCGGGCGGCGCCGCCGTGCCCTCGACGGATGCGTCGACATCGACGTCGCCGCCACGCCGGCCACGAACACGATCTCCATCCGCCGGCTCGGACTGAAGGTCGGCCAGGAGGCGATCATCAGGGTCGTGTGGGTCGACGTGCCTTCACTGCGCGTCGTTCCCGTCGCGCAGGGCTATCGGAGGATCGGTCACGATACCTACGAGTTCCGGCCCGTCGGCGGGCGAACCTATCGGCTCACTGTCGACGCGGACGGCCTGGTGATCGACTATGAGGACTTCGCCGAGCGCCTCGGCGGCTGAGAGGTGATCCGATGACGAAGCGATGGATCAGCGTGATTGCGACGGGCGAAGCGACGCTTGCACCCGACGTGGCTGTCGTCTCGTTCGCCGTGAGCGGAAGCGGAAAGCAGCTGGCCCCGACGCGTGATGACGTGAACGAGCGCACCTCATCGGTCCTTGCAGGCATGCGGGACATGGGGATCGCCGAGGGCGACCTCAACGCGCCCGACGTCGCCATCCACCCGGAGTACGACTATCGCAAGGGACAGCGACTGACCGGCTACCGCGTCGTGCGGCAGATGACCGCAAAGGTCCGCGACCTCGATCGGCTCGGCGACGTGCTCGATGGCCTGGTGGCGGCCGGGGCGAACGAGGTCCACGGCACGGAGATGACCGCGTCGGACGCCTCGGCTGCGGATCACGAGGCGCTGCGCGCGGCGATCACCGCGGCACGAGGCAAGGCCGATTGCGCTGGCGGACGCCGGAGGGGTGACGCTCGGTGCGCTCGCGCGAGTCGAGGAGGAGCCCACGCATGGTCCGCCAATGCCGCGGATGGCGATGCTGGCTGCCGGGGCGATGGCCGAGGGCGCGCCGACCGAGGTGGCGGCTGGCGACCTTACCGTCACGCGCCAGGTGCGCGCCTGGTTCGCGATCGAATAGCGAACCTCCAGCGTGTCGGATGTCCGCCGCATCTTCTCCATCCAGGCGGTCCGCGCATTTCTGTACGGCTTCAGCAGCATCCTCATCGGCAGCTCGCTGGCCGCGAGCGGTCTCGACCCGGCCGCGGTCGGACTCGTCTTCACCGCCATCCTCGTCGGGATGGCGATCAGCTCCCTCGCCGTCGGACGGTGGGGCGAGGCCATCGGCCGTCGCCGGACCTACGCCGTCCTGCTCGCCTGCATGGGCGTCTCGGGGGCGATCTTTGCACTGACCGGCTCGATCGGGTTCCTGATTGCGGCGGCGCTGACCGGCACGCTGTCCACCGACCCCAACGAGTCCGGCCCGATCACCAGCGTCGAACAGGCGATGCTGGCCTCCCAGCCGGCAGCCGAGCGGAGCCGCGTCTATGGCTCGTACAACGCGGTCGCCTATCTGTCCGGGGCTGTCGGCGCCCTCGCGGCAGGCGGACCGAGCGCCATGCGGGACGTGCTGCCGGGGTTACCGCCCGACCAGCGATGGTTGCTGGTGCTGCCGGTTGGATCCGTCATCTGCCTGGTCATCGCGTGGGGCCTGGGCCGAGGTGTGGAAGTCCCGCCCGACGTGCCGGTGGCGGCCCGCGGCCTGGCGAGTTCGCGAGGGGTCGTGAGGCGCCTGGCCGTGCTCTTCGCCCTCGACGCCTTCGCCGGCGGTTTCATTGTCCAGACCTTCCTGGTGTTCTGGTTCGGGCGCGAGTTCGGAGCGGACGCCGAACTGATGGGCCTCGTCTTCTTCGGCGTCGGCCTGCTCCAGGCCGCCTCGTCAGCCGGGGCAGGCTGGCTCGGTACTCGCATCGGCCTGCTGAACACCATGGTCTTCACGCACCTGCCGTCGAACGTCCTTCTGATCCTGATTCCGTTCGCGCCGACACTTGGCTGGGCCGTCGCCCTCCTGTTCGCACGCTCAGCTCTCTCGCAGATGGACGTGCCCGCGCGCCAGGCGTACGTGGCCGCGCTGGTCGATCCCGGCGAGCGGACCGCGGCGGCCGGCTATACGAATGCAGCGAGGCACGTCGTGCGTCCGGCCGGGCCGGTCCTGGCGTCGATCTCGATGGGCATGGCGGCCGGGATCCCGTTCCTCGTCGCCGGCGGCCTGAAGATCGTCTACGACCTGGCGCTGCTGGCGACGTTCAGAAAAGTGAGCCTGAGAGACGACTGAGCCCGCGTCCGCCTATGAAGCCGCGGCGGCGGAGGCGGCGCGCTTGACCTCGTACATCGCGGCATCCGCGCGCCGATGCGCCTCGGCCAGGGTCTCGCCCTCCTCCGGGATGGCCCAGCCGATCGACATCGAGAGCCTGGCATCCGGCTGAGTGCCGCGCCAGTGGCGGCAGGCCCCGTCGACCCGGCGGCGCACGGCCGCGGCGGCGGCGGCGTCGGACTCGGGGAGGAAGGCGGCAAACTCGTCGCCGCCGAGACGCACGACCACGTCGCCGCGCCGCAGCGAGCGGCGCAGGATGCCGGCCGCGGCGACGAGAAGCTCGTCGCCGACCGCGTGGCCGAAGGCGTCGTTCGACGCCTTGAGATCGTCGAGATCGATCGAGAGGAGCACCGCGGGCCGCGGATGGCGGTCCAGCCGTGCCTGCTCCAGCGTCAGCGTGTCGTGCCAGGCGTTGCGGTTGCCGAGCCCGGTCAATGGGTCGGTCCGCGCCTCGCGCGCGAACCGGTCGCGCTGAGCCGAGAGCTCCTCGAGCGCGATCGCCTGCAGCAGCGATGGCTCCGAGGCATCGGCCAGGGCGCGGCCCACCCGCTGGCAGAGGAGCGTGAAGCCGCGGGGACGAGCGTCGGTGTGTCCCACGATGAGCGCGCCGAACTGCGTCGCGCGGCCGATGCCCAGTGCGTAGCACGACACGATGCGCAGGCCCGTCGATCCGACGGCCTCGAGGTCCTGCTCGACGATCGGTCCATAGGCCGTGCGCACGGCCAGCTCGTGGAGCTCGGCGATGAGCCCTTCGTCGTCGGCCATCGATTGCCACGCCGGCCCGGCTCCGTGCACCTCGGTATGGCCGTCGTGTCGCAACAGCACCGCGCCGATCTCGCAGGACAGCGCGTCCGCCGCGACCTCCGCCACGTGGCGCGCCGTCTCGGCGAGGTTGCGTGGGCTGTGGTCGGTCAGCTGGCGCACGGCCTGGACGAGCTCGAGCTCGTCGGCGAGCAGCTTCGATGGGGAGACCTCCCCGACGGCGGCGACCGCCTCGGTGGCGCGGCTCGTCAGCTCCGCGCTCGACGCGCGAAGGCGCTGCGCCCCGCCCGCGACCACGATGCTCGACCCGACCGGAGCCAGTGCCGCATGGGCGCTCCAGTACGGCCCGACGATCCGGATCGGCTCGGCGACCTCGACGCGGATGACTCGGCCGCTGTCGATCACCTCGCGCATGAGCGGCTCCTCTGCCAGGTCGAGGTCCACGATCCCGGCCCAGCCGGCACCGCGGCCCACGCCACCGCGCAGGTGTGCGCGCTCGCCGCTCAGCTCGAAGACCATGAGGTCATCCGCGCCGAGCGCGGCAGCGACCCCTGAGGCCTCGTCGTTGCCTGTCGCAACCATGAGGTCAGCGTATGGCGCGGCGCGCCATCGTAGCGATGGGCCGATCGGTCCCCGCTGGGTACCAGTACTCAGGCGAGCTTGAGCGCGGGCAGGACCTTCTCACCAAAGGCGGCGATGAACCCCGCCTGGTCGCGCCCCACGTTGTGGAGGTAGATCTCGTCGAACCCCATGTCGACGTAATTCTGAAGCGCGGCGGTGTGCTCCTCGAGGTCGGCGCTGATGAGCATCCGGTTCGCGAAGCTCTCGATGCGCACCATCTTCGCCATGTTCTCGAAGTCCTCGGGATTGCGGATGTCCTGCTTCGGGAACGGCATGCCGCCGTTGGGCCACTCCTTGACGGCGTTCTCCTCCGCCTCCGCCTGCGTCGGCGCCCAGCTCACATGCACCTGGAGCTGCGTCCGCATGGCCGATGCGTCCTTGCCCGCCTCGGCGGCGCCCTCGCGGAACTTGTCCCACAGCATCGCGATCTTCTCGTCGGCGGCGCCGACGGTGATGATCCCGTCGGCATACCGGCCGGTTCGCTTTGCGTTCACCGGACCGGCCGTGGCGACGTAGATCGGCACGGGCTCCTCCGGACGCGTATAGAGGCGGGCCGACTCGAGCGTGAAGTACTCGCCGTCGTGCTTCACGACCTTGCCGCTGAAGAGCTTGGCGATGACCTCGATCGCCTCGAACATCATGGCGCTCCGGATGCCGATCTCCGGCCACTCGCCGCCGATGACGTGCTCGTTGAGCGCCTCGCCTGCGCCCAGCCCGAGCCAGAAGCGGCCGGGGTACATCGCGCCGAGCGTGGCCGCCGCGTGCGCGATGACCGCGGGGTGGTAGCGGAAGCCCGGGCAGGTGACTGCCGTCCCGAACGGAAGCGACGTTCGCTCCCCGAGAGCGCCCATGAAGCTCCAGGCGAAGGCCGATTGCCCCTGCTGCGGCGTCCAGGGGTGGAAGTGCTCGCTGACCTGGAAGCCGGCATCGAATCCGGCGGCCTCCGACTGCTCGGCCCAATCGAGCAGGTCGGTCGGGTGGAACTGCTCGAGCATGCAGGCGTAGCCGATCTTCGTCATGGGTCGTAGCGTAGCGCCGCCGAGCGGCTCGGCCCACGGTGACTTGCATCGCGTGGGACTAACGGCCAACTTTGGCCCACATCCCCGCGCAGGTTGGCGCCAAGTTGCGCCCAGCCGCACAGGACGGCGAAGCAGCGGCCCGGGATTACCGCAAGTTCTCCGTTAGATGCGCCACCTGCAAGCACGCATCATCGGCCCCGAAATCGCTCACTCAGGACCCCGACCCTGGTCCTCAGGGCTAGGGTGCGTCGGAGGCGTCAGGCTCGTCAGGACCGATGTCGCGCCGGTGTCCGAATGGCCGCAGATCTCCGACCTCGCCACCCTCCTCGAGCCAGGTCGAGAGCTTCTCGATGACCTGCGCCACTCGCTCGTCACCCAGTTCGGTCGCGTCGAGGTCCGCCTGGACGGCGGCCAGGATGGCGGCCGTGACCTCGTCGTAGTTGGCACCGAGCTCCTCGGAAAGCGCCTGGAGCGAACCGGCCTCACGGAGCTGCCCGAAGAGCTCGGAGCTCTCGATGCCGAGCGCATCGGCGGCCGCCTCGAACGTGTCGCCACCGAGGAACCCGCGTGCCAAGCCACGCGCCCAGCCGTGGGCGGCGCCATTTCCGAACCCGCGGGCCCAGCCGGCCTTGAAGAGGCTGCAGTCTGCATCGGCGTCGCTGATCCGGTCCTTCAGGTTCTCGGCGCGCTCGGCGGACAGGTCGCCGGCCGCGACGGCCGCGTCGATCGTGGCCGCCGCGGCGGCCTTGCCGGCCGCGACGACTTCGTCCGTCGACGCACCGAGCTCGGCGGCGAAGGCATCCAGGAACGAGTCGCAGTAGCCGGCCGCATCGGGCTCACCGCCGGTGCCGGCGGGCTCATCGGTGGCGAGCGCAGACCCGATGAGCGTGCCGCCCACGAGTGCGGCCAGGATGAGCGCCCCGACCAGGCCGAGGGTCTTGGTGAGTCGCATCGGTGATGTCCTCGCTGGGGATGGCAGGTTTACGTCGGGTCAGCATCGGTGAAGCCGATGAAGGCCGCGCCAAGATGTTCCAAAGTGGTCTTAACATGCCGCTGCGCCTCCAACAAGCCGCCGATGCCGATGCGTTTCTGTCGCTGGCCGGCGACTTCCTGGCTCGACGCGAGGCCGAGCACAACCTCCTGTTCGGGATCTGCAGCGCCATTCGGTCCGCGCCCGCGCTTTTCGCCGATGCTCCGCCCCGATTCCTGGTGGTGACCGACGACACCGGTCGCGTGGTGGCAGCCAGCCTTCGAACGCCTCCCAACAACCAGGTGCTCTCGATGGCCGACGATCCCGAGGCGGTGGACCTTCTCGCCGATGCGCTCCGCGATGAGGCGATTCCCGGCGTGCTGGGGCCGACGGACGAGGCACGGCGCTTCGCCGCTCGATATGCGGCCCTGACCGGCATGAAGGCGCGCGTTGAGGTGGCCGAGCGCATCCACCGGCTCGTCCGGGTCGTCCCACCCGCCCGCCCGGCAGCCGGCGCGTGGCGGATGGCCCAGGAGCGAGATCGCGAGACGATCGCGCGTTGGATCGTCGGCTTCCACGAGGAGGCGGTGCCCGGGTCGCCGCCCATCACCGAGCCACTCGCCGTCGCTGATCGATGGGTGGCACAGGTCGGGCGGATCGGCTACGTCTGGGAAGACGCCGGTGAGATCGTCTCGCTGGTCGGTGCGGGGGGCGAGACGCCGAACGGGATCCGGATCGGCCCGGTCTACACCCCGCCCGAGCGCCGTACCCGCGGCTACGCGACCTCGCTCACCGCGGCTGCCAGCGACGATCAGCTCCAGCGCGGGCGGCGATTCGTCTTCCTCTTCACCGACCTCGCCAACCCGACCTCGAACCGGATCTACCGCTCGATCGGCTACGAGCCGGTGTGCGACGTCGACCAGTGGCGATTCGACGCTACCATCGCGTCATGACCGAAGTCCCCACCCAGCTCGTGATCGACGGCGAGCTCAGAGACGCGTCGTCGGGCGCGACGTTCGTCGCCAACGACCCGGCCCGGGGCGTCGAGCTGGCGCGGGTCGCGCAGGGCGGGGCCGACGACGTGGATGCCGCCGTGACGGCCGCGCGGTCCGCCTTCGAGGGAGCGTGGGCGAAGACGGCGCCGGCCAAGCGGGCCAGGATGCTGAATCGCCTCGCCCAGCTCCTGGACGAGCAGACCGATGCGCTCGCCGAGCTCGAGTCGCGCAACGTGGGCAAGGCCAAGTGGCAGTGCGTCGCGGAGATCAAGGTGGCCGTCTCGACGCTCGAGCTGTTCGCCGGGACCGCCCAGCACCTGTACGGCCGATCGCACGTCGTGAACCCCGCGGTCGTGTCGTACACGCTGCGCGAGCCGGTCGGCGTGGTCGGCGCGATCATCCCGTGGAACTACCCGCTCATGATGGCGGCCTGGAAGGTGGCGCCGGCGTTGGCGACCGGGAACACCGTGATCCTCAAGCCGGCATCGGCCACGCCGCTGTCGGCGCTGCGACTGGGTCAGCTGGCCCTCGAGGCCGGGATCCCGCCCGGAGTCCTCAACGTGGTCGCCGGTCCGGGCGGTGAGGTCGGCGAGGCGATGGCCGCTCACCCGGGGATCGACAAGATCGCCTTCACCGGCGAGACGTCGACCGGGCGGCGGATCGCGTCGGTGGCGGCCGAGTCGCTGAAACGCGTGTCGCTGGAGCTCGGCGGCAAGTCGCCCAACGTCGTGTTCGCCGACGCGGACCTCGACGCCGCGGTGGTCGGATCCCTGTGGGCCATCTACTACGCGGCGGGGCAGTCGTGCGAGGCACGCTCGCGAATCCTGGTCCAGGACGAGGCGTATGACGCGTTCGCATCGGCCTTCGCCGAGAAGGCCAAGTCGCTGACCGTGGGCGATCCGCTGGCCGAGGAGACGAAGGTCGGCTCGCTCATCAGCCGCGACCACGCCTCGAAGGTTCGCGGCTTCGTCGAGCTTGGGCTGTCCGAGGGCGGGGAGCTGCTGGCGGGCGGCGATCTCTCGCTGGACGACGGCCTGGATGCCGAGGCCTTCGTGGCGCCGACCGTCATCGGCGGCGTGGAGAACGCGTGGCGCATCGCCCAGGAGGAGGTCTTCGGACCGGTCGTGACGCTGACGCGGTTCAGCGACGAGGCCGATGCCATCAGGGTTGCCAACGACGTGCGCTACGGGTTGGCCGCCACGGTGTGGACCGGCGACGCGGCGCGCGGCCACCGGGTCGCCCAGCGCATCCGGTCCGGCGCGATCGGCATCAACACCCCGTTCGTCGCTTTCCCGGGCGTGCCGTTCGGCGGCTTCAAGGAGTCCGGCTACGGACGCGAGCAGTCGATCGAGGCGCTCGACCTGTACACCGAGACCAAGGCCGTCCTCCAGTCGACCTCGCCGAAGCCGGTCAACCCGCTCGGCGTCTAGCGCGGGAAACTCCGGCGCCGACGGTTCGGCGCCCGCATACTGGCCCCGACGCCGAAGGTACCGGCGTCACCCAGCGACAATCGGAGCCGACGAGAGTGCCCCTCGCGAACCTCCAGCCCCCGATGCGACGCCGCGCGTGGCGACGCGTGCGCGCCGCGGCCGTTGCCACCACCGCCTTCCTGCTCATGGCGCAGCTGGTCTCGGCTGGGTCGACGACGATCGTCTTCCCGGACTTCAGCGACACGTCCCTGATGCAACTGAACGGCAACGCCGCCACGGCTGATTCCGGCGGTGTGACCGTCCTTCGACTCACCCCGGCCGCCGGCGACCAATCCGGCAGTGCCTTCCTGACCGAGGGCGTCACCTTCGAGGCCGACGCGTCGTTCAGCACCAGCTTCGGGTTCCAGATCACCGGCGAGGCCGGGGGCATCGGCGATGGCGATGGGCTCGGTGCCGATGGGCTCGCCTTCGTCGTGCAGACCGTGTCCAACACGGCCGGGAGCCTCGGCGGGGGTCTCGGTTACGAGGGTCTGGCCAACAGCTTCGCGATCGAGTTCGACACGTACGACAACGGCGAGACCAGCGGCAACCACGTCGGCCTCGACATCGGCGGCAGCGTCGCATCCGTCAGCGCAGTCGACATCCCCACGCGCATGAACGATGGGAATGAGTGGTTCGCCTGGATCGACTACGACGGCGCCACCGACACCATCGAGGTGCGGCTGGCCCAGGTCAACGTGCGACCGACGCTGGCCACGCTGTCCGCGACAATCGACGTGCCGACGGTGCTCGGAGCGACGACGGCGTTCGTCGGCTTCACGTCGGGCACCGGAGCGGGCTGGGGCAACCATGACGTGCGCTCCTGGACGATGATCAATGACTTCAACCCGGTGGGCGTCAACGAGCCGCCCACCGCGGATGCCGGAGCCGATGCGACGGTCAGCGAGACGAGCGGGGGGACCTCCGTGACGCTCGACGGAAGCGCATCGAGCGACCCGGACGGCGACGTGCTGACCTACACCTGGACCGGTCCCTTCGACGGCGGCACGGCCACGGGGATGAATCCGACGGTCGTGTTCCCCGGACCCGGAACGTACGAGGTGACCCTCACCGTCGACGACGGGAACGGCGGCACGGCGACCGACACGATCCAGATCACCGTCGCAGCGGGCGGGGCATCGGCTACGGCGGTGCCGGCGACGCCGGCGCCCACGACCGAGCCCTCTGCGCCGGCGCCGACGCCGTCGGCGACCGGAGATGACCTCCCGAACACGGCATCACCGCAGCAGGCGGGATCATCCCTGCCGCTCGCCATCGGCGTGCTGACGCTGGCCTTCGTCCTCGCAGGGTCAAGGCTCGTGCTCGGCCTTCGACGGAGCCGCCGAGCTTCCTAGACCGAGCCGCCGTCGGCCGAAGAGCTGCGCCTCATTCGTGACGTTCTGGATCCGAGGGGCGTATATACGGCCTGACCACGGGCCGTGGGTCGCGTCATCGGTTATGACGTTAGTGATATATCGGCTGACAGCGCGGGGAGGCCGCGACCGGGCCGGGGCCGGCGCCTGCCTTGCATCGCACCTAAGCGGCGCGCTTGCGGCTCGGGTCGAGCACCCGTACCGTGGCGATTCCATGTCAGACGCCGACCGCTACGGCCTCGACCGCTTCCCCGAGGGATGGTGGGGCTACAGCTGGGTGCCTCCGAACCCGATGAGCGCGGTCGAGCTGATCGGGACTCCCGCCATCGACAGCCGCCTGATGGCCACCCTGTGGGCACTCGTCTCCCGCCGGCGGGGGGTCATGCTGAGCAGCGAGGCTCCACACGCCGGCAAGACCACCACGCTATCCGCACTGGTCGATTTCCTGCCCGACGACACCACCGGGATCTTCGTGCGCGGATGGTGGGAGGACTACGAGTGGGTCGACCAGGTCCCGGCCGGCACCGGATACCTGCTCATCAACGAGATGAGCGATCACCTCCCGATCTACGTCTGGGGTCGCGCCGCCCGCGGCGCGCTGATGCTCGCCGGCAAGGGCTGGGGGCTGGGCGCGACCATGCACGCAGACTCGCTGCCAGAGGCGCTCCACAGCCTCCGCACCCACCTTGGCGCGACCGATGCGGACCTCGCCGGCCTGACCGTATACCTCCAGTACTCCGCCTATCTCACGCCGGCCGGGATGTACCGCCGCGTGGAGGAGGCGTGGCACCTGCGCCTCGATGCCGATGGCGCGCTGGCGCCGGTGCGCCTCGGCGCCATCGAGGGCGAGCGGTCGCCCAGCCTGACGGGCGCCCAGCGCCTTCCATCGCCGCCGATGCTCCCCGACGACGGCGGCCGAGCCGGGCGTCCCTTCCTGCACGATCCGGCCGCCTACGCGGTGCTCGCGGCGAGCCTGGGAATGGAGCCTGCCGACCTCGATGCGGAGCTCGACGCGCGGGCCGCCTTCCTCGAAGACCTGGCGCGCCGCGGTATCTGCGATCCGCCGGCCGTCGCGGCCGCGGCACGGACCTTCTCCACGACGTGACCCAGGTGGCGTCACGGCGCCCGTTCGCATCGAGTGGTAGCCTCGAAAGGTGACAGAGCGGCCCCCTGACACGACCCTCGGAGAGCTGCGCGCCGCCGGCTACCAGAGCCGGAGCGTCAAGCAGGAGATGCGCGCGAACCTGCTCGACGCGATCCGCGACGGCCGGCCCTTCCTGCCCGGCATCCTCGGCTACGACGAGACCGTCCTGCCCCAGCTCGAGAACGCGATCCTGGCCGGCCAGGATGTGATCCTGCTGGGGGAGCGGGGACAGGCGAAGAGCCGCATCGCGCGGGCGCTGGTGGCGCTGCTCGATCCCTGGCTCCCATTCCTGGCCGACACCGAGCTCCACGACGACCCGCTCCATCCGGTCTCGCCCGTCGGCCGCCAGATCGTGGCCGAGGACGGTGACGCGGCCCGTGTCAGCTGGTGGGCCGCGGAGGATCGGTACAGCGAGAAGCTCGCGACTCCGGACATCAGCATCGCCGACCTCATCGGCGAGGTGGACCCCGTCAAGGTCGCGGAGGGGCGCTACCTGTCCGACGAGCTGACGATCCACTACGGGCTGCTGCCGCGGACGCATCGGGCGATTTTCAGCCTCAACGAGCTGCCGGACCTGGCCGAACGGATCCAGGTCGGCCTCCTCAACGTGATGGAGGAGCGCGACGTCCAGGTGCGCGGCTACCGGGTCCGGCTCGAGCTCGACCTGTTCGTCATCGCCAGCGCCAATCCGGAGGACTACACCAGCCGCGGGCGGATCATCACCCCCCTCAAGGACCGATTCGGCGCGCAGATCCGGACGCACTACCCCGAGGAGTCGGCAACCGAGATCGCGATCATGGAGGCCGAGGCGACCTCGCTCGACGAGGGCGCGGGTGAAGCCGTGCCCGTGCAGGTGCCGGGATTCATGAAGGAGATCGTGGCCGAGCTCTCGCAGCTGGCGCGCCGTTCCTCCGAGGTCAGCCAGCGCTCCGGCGTGAGCGTGCGCGTGACCATCGCCAACCACGAGACGCTTGCCGCGGCGGCGCTCAAGCGAGCCGTGCGCCTGGGAGAGCCGACGGCCGCACCGCGCATCAGCGACCTCCCCGCGGTCGTGGCGTCCACCGCCGGCAAGATCGAGCTCGAGACGCTCGGTGACGAGACGCGCGAGGACCGTGTCGTCGAGAAGCTCGTGGCGCGGGCGGTCGTCAACGTCTTCAACCGCCACTTCGCGCTGAGCGAGCTTGCGCCGCTCCTCGAGCGATTCGAGGAGGAGGGCCTGGAGGCCGAGGTCGGGGAGGTGGTGCCGTCGGCCACCCATGGCCAGATGGTCGACGCCATCCCCGAGCTGCGCGCCGCCATCGGTCGGCTGGACGCCGGCGAGTCGGCGGCGGGGGTGGCCTCGGCCACCGAGCTCGTGCTCGAAGGCCTGCACCTCAACCGACGGCTCAACAAGGAGCGACGGGGCAGCGCCATCCGCTACGCGCGCTGATGACGGAGTCCGGCGACCCGTTCCCGAGCGCACGGTTCGGCGAGCTCATCAGGCGGCTGCCGCGCTACGGGAGGCTCGCCTGGCGGCTGAGCCGCGATGACCGCCTTCCTGCGGCGCGGCGTGCAGCCCTCATCGCCGGGGCGGCGTACCTCGTCTCGCCGATCGACCTGGTTCCCGGCTTCATCCCGGTCGCCGGTCAGCTGGACGATGCCGTTGCGGTCCTCCTCGCCCTGCGGTTGGCGCTCAACGGCCTGCCGCCCATCGATCGCGAGCGCGCGCTGGGCGAGGTTGGCCTCCAGCCAGGGGTTCTCGAGCGTGACCTGGCCGCGATCGGCATCGTCTACGCGTGGCTCGCGCGCCGCGGCGCGAGGCTGGCGTGGAACGGCACTCGTTGGCTCGCCCGCACGGGCGGCCGGCTCTCGAGCCAGGTCGCTGGGCGCCTGCGCGTGCCTGA
This sequence comes from uncultured Chloroflexia bacterium, assembly GCA_963828485.1. Lineage (GTDB taxonomy): Bacteria > Chloroflexota > Limnocylindria > QHBO01 > QHBO01 > JACDBZ01. Next base: position 48,913 of record CAWHEV010000006.1, on the reverse strand, counting down.
CCGGCGCCCTCGATCCGAGGGCGGTACCTTCGACCCATAACCGGGACGCGCCTCGCCCCGTAGGCTCCGCCCACCGACAACTCGCGACCTGGTGTCACCCGTACCGATGCTTCTCCACGGGGAGCGGTCGCTGCGCACGACCGTCACCCACTGGCTGATCCCGCTCCTCGGCGTGGCGCTGGCCGCGATGGTGGCGCTTGCGCTCCTCACCTACGGTGGCGGGGCGGGGGACAGCTCGTCCGGGTCCTCGGCGCGCTGTTCGCCACCCTGGTCGTGGTCATGGGCTGGCGATCCGCCTCGGGCCGCGTGCGCTCAGCGCGCGGCTGGATCGCGCTCGCCGTCGCCATCTGGCTGCTGAGCGAAGTCGGTCGTCTCGCGGCGATCCTCATCGGCGAGCCGGCGCCGCTCGGGCTGCTGAGCATCGTCGCGCTCGGCGTCTGCGCCAGCGCCACGTTCGTGGTCGCGGTGCGCGGGCGGATGCGCCGCGTCGACGAGGCGGTCCTGTACCTGGATGCCGCCGCTGTCTTCTTCGGGCTTGCGGGCGCGGTGCTGGTCGTGGGCTCCGGACTCGTCAGCGATGGTGGACCCGGGCTCGGCCTGCTGATCCATGTCGCCTTCTTCGTCGGCATCATGGCTGCGACGCTCGTGCTCGACCTGTCGACCCGCGTGCCGCTGCGATTCATCGGGCACTGGGAGATCCTCGTCGGCATTGGCCTGGCCGCGACGGGGTACATCGGCCTCCTCCTGCCGCAGCCGATGGCGCTCACGCAGCAGTTCTTCCACGCTCTCGTCGCCGGCGGTGTCATCACCGCCGCACACGGTGCGGCGCACTGGACCGACGAGCAGGACGACTCGCCCACCTATGCCGCGATCGCCGGCTCGCTGCGCGGCCTCATCCCGCTCACCAGCGCGCTCCTCACCGCGGGCGTTGGCGTGCTGCTCATCACCCGCCCCGCGATCGTGAGCGGTGAGCTGCGCCTGACGATGGGCGCCGCCCTGAGCCTGGTCGTGGTGGCGGTCGTGGCGCGCCAGACTCTCCTGCTCGTGGATCGCGAGCGGGCGCTGGGCCGCGAACAGCAGCTCACCGACGAGCTCACCGTCGCCGAGGCGCAATACCGCGCTGTCGTCGAGCGCGTCCCCGGCGTCGTCTACGTCGCCGAGGCCGGCGAGCACGGACGCTGGCATTTCGTCAGCGCCAAGATCCAGGAGCTGCTCGGCTACAGCGCCGAGGAGTGGACCGCCGATCCACGGATGTGGATGAGCCGCATGCACCCCGGCGACCGCGACCGGATGATCCTGGCGGAGTCGCAGGGCCGCGAGCACGCCGAAGACCAGGAGCGCTGGGAGTACCGGCTCATCGCCCGTGATGGGCGGGTGGTATGGGTGATCGACGACGAGGCCGTCATCTCGCGCGACGCCGACGGCCGCCCGACGATCGTGCAGGGCATCCTGGTCGACATCAGTGATCGCAAGCACCTGGAGGACCAGCTGCGCCACCAGGCACTGCACGATCCGCTGACCGGGCTGCCGAACCGGGTCCTGTTCGTCGATCGGCTCTCGCATGCCCTGGTCCGCCGCGGGAATCCCGGGTTCGGGATGGCGGTGCTGTTCGTGGACCTCGACGACTTCAAGGTCATCAACGACACGTTCGGACACGCGACCGGCGACGAGCTCCTGCGGCTGGTCGGCGAGCGGCTGTCGGGCGTCATCCGTGCCGAGGACACGGTCGGCCGCCTCGGCGGCGACGAGTTCGCGTTCCTGCTCGAGGAAGCGTCCCCCGAGGAGGCGAGGCACGCCGCCGATCGGATTCTGCGCGCGTTGGCGCAGCCGTTCGACCTTGGCACGAGCACCGCATCGCTCTCGGCGAGCATCGGGATCGCGACCGGTGAGCGCCTGGCTCACGACGGCGATCCGACCGACACCGCCGAGGAGCTGCTCCGGGACGCCGATACGGCCATGTACGCGGCCAAGGCCATCGGCAACGGTCGCGTCCAGGACTTCGACCGGCGCATGGAGGAGCCTCGGAACCGACGTCGCGACCTGCGCAGCGCGCTCGTGCGCGCCCTCGAGGGAGACGAGCTCCTGCTCGAGTACCAGCCGATCGTCGACCTGGCGACCGGCGCGGCGACCGGCCTCGAGGCCCTGGTGCGCTGGAACCACCCCCAGCTCGGCCGGCTCCTGCCGGCCGATTTCGTGCCCATCGCCGAGGACAGCGGCCTCATCAGCGCGCTGGGTGGCTGGGTCCTGGAGCGCGCGTGCGTCGACCTCGCGCCGAGCCAGGTGACGGTCTCGGTCAACGTCTCGGCGCAACAGCTGGGCAGCGGCGAGCTGCGCACGCGCGTGCGCAGCGTGCTGGCCGAGACCGGGATGCCTCCCTCGCGCCTCCTGCTGGAGCTCACCGAGAGCTCCATGGCAACCGCCGGCGCCGGCGCCGATGCGGAGCTCGACGCCATCCAGGCACTCGGCGTGCGCATTGCCCTTGACGACTTCGGGTCCGGCTACTCGTCGCTCGAGTACCTCGGGCGCCTGCCGATCGACGTGCTGAAGATCGATCGCTCGCTCGTCGAGCGCCTCCACCTCGAGCCGCAGCGGCAGGAGGTCCTCAGGGCGATCAACCACATCGCCGAGAAGCTCGGGCTCGAGACCATCGTCGAGGGCGTGGAGCGCGAGGAGGAGCGTCGGACGCTCCTCGAGATCGGCTTCCGCCGGGCGCAGGGGTTCCTGTTCTCACCGGCCATCCCCCTGGCCGATGCTCTGGACCGCTTCGAGGTCCGCCGAGCGTCCTAGGTCTCGGCCCCCGCGTCCGCATCTGGGTCCGCGTCGAGGAGCTTGTCCACGGCCCGCTCGTACTGCGCGTCGGTCAGCGCGCCCGTGGCGTGCAGCTTCTTCAGGCGCGCGATCTCGCGCGACACCGACCGGGAGGTCTGCATGGCAGGTGGCCCGGGTGAGGCGCTCGGCCCGAACGGGAAGTCGTTGCCCAGGGACTCCTTGAGCTGGGCCAGCACCCGGCCCTCGATCTGTTGGCGCGCATCCTTGAAGAGCTCGCCGAACGCCGATGAGCTCGGTCCGGCCTCGGAAGTCGCGGGCTCGGCGGGCTCCGGCGTCGCGCCCTCGGGCATCGGCGCGAGGTCGTCGATGACCAGCTCGAAGATCGGCTCCGGGCGATCGATGTCCTTGAGCTGGCGCTCGCCCAACGGACGCAGCGTCACGCCGTCCGCCAGGTCGCCGGCCACGATGGCGCGCGTCGCGTCCGAAATGAGCACCTGCCCGCCGGAGCCGATGGCGGCGATGCGCGATGCGCGGACGACGTCGAGACCGGTGTAGCCCTCGTCACCGACCACCGGCTCCCCGGTGTGCAGCCCGAGCCTCACGAGGACCGAGTTGCCGCCCGGCCACGACGCCTTCACATGGGCACGTTGGAGCTCGACCGCCGCATGGACCGCCTGGCGGGCGCGCACGAACGAGTAGAAGAACGCGTCGCCCTGGGTGTCGATCTCCTGGCCGTCGTGCGCGCTGAAGATGTCGCGAACCAGGCGTCGATGGATCGCCAGCAACGGCCCATACCCCTCGTCGCCGAGGCGCTTCAGGAGCGCCGTGCTGCCCTCGATGTCGCTGAAGACGAACGTGACCGTTCCGCTGGGCAGGGTCGTCGTCGTCATCGCCGATTCGTGTCGCGCATGCACCGGTGATGCTACCCGCGCAGATGGTGGCACGCGGCGTGCGGGTAGCCGGCGCGGGGGACCGAAATTATGGAGCGCGTTCATGGCGCAGCACCGGATCCTCGTGATCGAGGACGACATCACCATGCGCGGAGCCCTTGGCGACCTGCTGGACGACGAGGGCCACGACGTGGTCACCGCCGCACACGGCAATGAGGCGCTGGACGTTCTGGCCGCGGGCGATGACGTGGACCTGATCGTGCTCGACCTCTCGATGCCGGAGATGGATGCGTTCCAGTTCCGTGCGCGGCAGGAAGCGATGGGCGTCGGCCTCGATGCCCGCGTGCTCGTGCTCTCGGGCTCCTCAGACCTCGAGAGCGCCGCGTCGCGCATCCACGCGGACCGTTGGATGGAGAAGCCCGCCGACATCGACGCATTGGTCGACGCCATCAACGACCTGCTGAGCGCCAACCGCTAGCCGAGCGAAGCGCGCCTCAGCGCGGCTTGCCGTCGTGCAGCGTGGCCACCGACTTCGCGATGCGGCGCTGCCGGGTCTCGTCGGTCTTTGCCCCCTCGATCGAGAGGACGTGCCACGACTTGTTGCTGTACGAGAGCCCGTCGAACGTGACGCGCGCCGGCGGATCGGCATCGAGTGCGGCGGCGAAGTCCTCCGGCACGCTGATCTCACGCGGCGCGGTGTCGAGCTCGAGGTCGACGTCGATGTCCTGGCCGCCAACCACCCCGGCGCCCTCGCGATGCTGCGCGCTGACGCCGACCCAGTACTCGTCGCCGTAGACCGCGACGGTGTTTCGGTAGCTGTAGGTGCCGTTGAGGGTGACCGTCACCCGCGGTCGTTTCCCCGAGCCGAGCGCCTCGACGATCTCGGGCGGAATGCGGATGCCGGTGGCGTTGCCGCCGGACTGCACGAGCGTCGTCTGGAAGCGCATCGGCTCTGCCTCCGGCTCAGGTGAACTGTTGGTCGTGCTGACGATAGAACTCGGCCCGCTCCTCGTCGGTCGCCTCGGCCATGGCCGGACCACCCTCGAAGTACGCCTCCCGCGGCGCCCCCGGCGCGAAGTGGATGAGCATGGTGGCCGGCGCGCCCGACTCGTTGCGGAACCCGTGGATGCCGCCTTCCGGCACGTGCACGAACGCGCCGGCGCTGCAGTCGAGCCACGTCGAGCCGTCGTAGATGCGGATCGTCCCGGAGAGGACATAGAACGACTCGGTGAAGGTCCGATGGAAGTGCGGGGCAGGTCCGCTCGCCGCAGCGCTCATCTCCCAGCGGTACAGGCCGAACTGGCCATCGGTCGTTCCGCCCGTGGCCAGGTAGTGCACCCGCGTGCCGTTCGGGTAGATGAAGTCCGGATCGGCGCTCGCGTCGCGATGCGTGGCCGTCACCTCGCCCTCCTCGCCGAGGTAGCGCGGATCGGGATAGGTCATCGGCCGAACCTCATGAGGCGGCCGCCGGCGGCACGTTCTGGTTGAGGCGGAACACGTTTGTCGGGTCGTACTGCGCCTTGATCGCCGCCAGACGGTCGAAGGTCTTGCCCGGGTACGCGGCGCGGACGCCGGCGGGGCCCTCGTCACCGACGAAGTTCACGTAGGCGCCGGTCTCGCCCTGGTCGAGCGCGGCGCTGAGCTCGTCGATCCAGGCCTGCTTGGCGTCGCGATCCGCCGGTCCCTCGTAGAAGGCCGCGACGTTGACCATGATCGGGCTGGACCGATGCGCATATGCGGTCGCATCGGCCGGCACGCGGGCGACCGCGCCACCCTGCACACGCAGCTGCACGGCGCGCATCGGCGCATCCGACGCCGCGAGCGCCTCGAGGATCGTGCGGGCCACCGCCTCGTCGACCGAGCGGATGAACAGGTTCTTCGAGATGGCGAGCGGGTGGTAGTCCTCCGCCCCCTCCTCGGCGGGGAACATCTCCGGGTAGCTGATCGGCTTCACCATGTCGGCCAGCGGGGTGGCCAGGGCGCGGAACGGGGCGATGGCGGCCTCGCCATCCTCGCGCCGTCCGGACCAGGCGATCATGCCGAAGATCACCAGGCTGCCGTGATGCTCCTCGGGCACGAACGGCATGGGCGGGCAGGGCATGACATTGGCGATCGACGACAGCTCGTCCGCCGCCGCCTCGTTGGCCGCCATCCACCCGGCGACCGTCTCGGGCGTGGCGGGCAGGATGAGCATGCCTCCGACCACGCCGTCGAGCGGGCGGAGGCGATAGGTGAAGCGCGTCACGACTCCGAAGTTGCCGCCGCCGCCGCGAATGGCCCAGAACAGGTCCGGGTGGCTCCCGGAGTCGACCTCGAGGATCTCGCCCTCGGCGGTCACGATCTCGGCCCCGAGCAGGTTGTCGATCGTCAGGCCGTCGCGACGCGACAGGTACCCGAACCCTCCGCCCAGGGTGATCCCGCCGATCCCGACACTGCCGGTGTCGCCGAAGCCGATGGCCAGGCCGTGCTCGGCGGCGGCAGAGCTCACATCGAGCGCGGTCAGCCCGCTGCCCGCACGAAGCGTGCGGGCCTCGGTGTCGATCTCGAGCTCGCGCAGGTCGCGCACATCGATGACGATCCCGCCCTCGGTGGTGCTGTGCCCGGCTCCGGAGTGGCCGCCGCAGCGAACGGCGAGCTCGGTGCCGGTCTCGCGGGCGTGGGCGATGACGCGAGCCACATCGGCCGCGTCGGCAACGCGCACGATCGCGCTCGGGTGGCGGTCGATCCCGCCCAACAACACCTGGCGTGCTGAGTCGTAATCGGGGTCATCGGCGGTGATCACGCGGCCGGTGATGCCGGTGAGTACATCCTGCTCGATCATGGGTTCCCTCGTTGTGGTGCTTCGTCCATCCACACCTTCGACGGATCGTGGCCGGGCGACTCATCGGTCGCTGTGCCGATCAGTTCCGCCGGCTCGGGGCGTCAAGAAGGGCGTGGATGGCAGGGAGGCCGCGCGGCGCGTGGTCGCGCTCGAGGTTGGTTGGCTCGTGCGGCCCGATTGTGACACGGTCGATACGCTCGCCCGGCTCCAGCTGGCGGCACATCGGTCGGGCGTCAGCCTGCGCCTGCAGGGAGCGTGCCGGGAGCTGTGCGACCTGATCGAGCTTGCCGGGCTGAGCGAGGTCCTGCCGAGCTCAGGCGTCGAGCCGGGCGGGCAGTCCGAAGAGCGGGAACCAGCGCGCGGTATCCAGGAAGAAGGTGATGCCCGCGACCCGGTCGCCTGAGAGCTCGAGCACCTGCAGCGACCATGGCTCGAGGCCGCCATCCGGCGCGGGCTTGTACTGCCCGAACGCCGGCGAGCCGTTGGCGATGGTTGGAACGAGCTTCGAGCCCCTGCAGCCGATGCCCGGGCCCAGGCACCACTTCACGATCTCGTCGTGGTCATCGAGCCACAGCTCGTACGGCGGCATGTTCCAGGTCGCGTCCTGACGCAGGAGCGCGGTCAGCGAGTCCATGTCATATCGTTCGAAGGCATCCACGTAACGCGCCAGGAGCTCCGCCTGACCGGGATCGTCCGGGACAGGGGCTGACTCGTCCACGTCGAGGTCGGACAGGGTCGCCCGCGCGCGCTGGAGCGCGCTGTTGACCGACGCGACCGTGGTGTCGAGCAGCTCCGCCACCTCGCTTGCCTGCCAGCGCAGCACCTCGCGCAGGATGAGGACGGCGCGCTGCTTCGGCGGCAGGTGCTGGAGGGCCGCCATGAACGCCAGCCGGATCGACTCGCGCGCCACGGCCGTCTCGGCCGGATCCGCCGAGCTGGGCACGACCATCCCGTCGGGCACGGGCTCGATCCATGCCGACTCGACGAGCGGCGGGCGCAGTCCCTGCTCGGTCGTGCCGGCCGGGCCGAAGTCCATCGGCCGCGCCCGGCGCTGACGGCTGCCGAGCATGTCCAGGCACACGTTCGTGGCGATGCGGTACAGCCACGACCGCAGCTGCGAGCGTCCCTCGAAGCGGTCGTAGGCCTTCCACGCGCGCAGGAGCGTCTCCTGCACCGCGTCCTCGGCCTCGAACGCCGATCCGAGCATGCGATAGGCGTAGCCGGTCAGCTCGGTGCGGTGCCGCTCCAGGGTCGCGACGAGATCGGCGGGCGGGGCGGCGACATCGGTCATGGGAGACATGCTACTGGACACAGAACTCGTTGCCTTCCGGGTCGTTCATTCGGACCCAGTACTCACCCTGCTTCTCGATGGCGCCGCGCTCGTCCGTCGCGCCGAGCGCCTTGAGCCGCCCGACTTCGGCGTCGACTCGGGTTCGCCGCTCCTCGAGGGCCACGGAGTTTCCGCCCCCCACGTTCAGGTCGAGGTGCATCCGGTTCTTGGCGACCTTCGACTCGGGCACGCGCTGGAAGAAGAGGCGCGGCCCGATCCCGTCGGGATCCTCGACCGCCGAGGCATCGTTCCAGGCGTCCTCTGGAATGCCCTCGGCACGGGCCCAGTCCTCCCACGATGCGTGTGGGGGTGGGGGAGCAGGCGAGATGTAATGGAGAGCTTGTCTCCAGAACTCAGCCTGAGCGCCCGGATCGGCGCAATCGAAGACGACCTGCACCTTGGTCGACATGGTTCCTCCATCGGCTGCCTGGGTGCGCTCATCGTGCCCATCAAACCTGACAGCGATGGTCATGAAACCTGGAAGGCACACGCGCTGGGAGCGCGCTCCTACGATCGTTGGGTCGCCTACCTGTCCATGGCCGGTGTCGGTGTGCGTGTGGCGGGACTAACGGCCAGGTTCGAGCGGAATTGGGCGGCTGCGTGGTCGCCTTGTGCGTCGCTTGGCAAGAATCCACCAACATCGGCGCCAAATCGATCGCTACTTGGCCGTTAGTCCCATGGGACGCAAACGGCGCAGAATCATCGATGCGAACGGGCGATGATTGGGCCCCGCGGCGGGCTCAGATGGAGACTGCCCGCCCTTCGAACGCCATCCAGTCACCGCCGCCGATGACGTCTCCCAGCACCTCGGTCGGACCGTTGTAGACGTAGACCTCCGCCTCGTCGACCGGTCCGTCGAACACGCGCACGGTGCGTCGGAGGAACTCGGACTCGGCTTCGCGGGCGGGGTCGTAATTCTCGAGCTTGTCCAGCGCCACCATGAGCTCGGGCCGGGCCAGGCGGTAGAGCTCGACCGTGACTCGGCCCGCGGCCGCCGGCAGCAGGACAGGGAATCCATACGGACGGGTCGGGGCCGCGGGGACGTGCCGGAGCACCCCCTCGACCTCGCCGCTGCCCAGGTACGGGGACTCGCCCAGGAGATGGTGGTTGCGGTCCCCGCGGCGCAGGGTGCCGTACACCGCGAGCGGCAGATACCTGCCCCCTGACGAGTCCTCGCCCGTCACCCTGGGGTGTCGGGGACGACCGATCCAGCCGGCGCTTCCGGCTCCAGGCCCTGCTCGTCCGGGCCGATGGGATCGGACGGCGCATTCTCACGGCGCGCCAGGATGACGAAGGGGATGGCCAGCGCCTGGAAGATCCCGGCGACGATATATGACGTGCCGTAGCCGGCCACGTCCGCCGTGCGGCCCAGGACCGGCTGTGCCACGACGCCGCCCGCCGAACCCATGAGCGAGTCGAAGGACAGGACGGTGGCGCGCTGCTCAGACGGGATGAGGCCGTTGATGAACGAGCGTCGCATCGGCTCCTGGACGGCCAGCAGGATGCACCACACCACCACGATGACCAGGGCGACCACGAAGCTGCCCGTGAGGCCGATGCCGACGAGCGCGACGACACTCAGCATCGTGCCGGCGAGGATGGCGTGCGTCCGACGCGAGACCAGGCGCCGCACCAACGGGACGGCGAACCCGCCCACCATCTGGGCGCCGGCCACGATCGCCGCGGCCAGGCCGGCGATGCCATAGGCGTTGGGGTCCCCGTACAGCTCGAGCAGGTATGGCTGGAACGCGTAGAAGGCGTAGAAGCCCACCCCGACGGTGAACGGCGCGGCCAGCATGAGCCAGCGGACCGGTGGGTTGCGCAGGCCGCCATCGACGGCGCCGCTCACGACCGTGCGCACCGCGTCCATCGGGCGCGCATCCCGCGCCGGCGTGAATCCGAGGTCGCGCATGAGCAACCACGCGACCACGAGCGTGATGCCGAGCATCGCGGCTCGCACGATGTACGGGACGCCGAGGTTCGTCGCCTGGGCGATGAAGCCGCCGGCGACGGATCCGGTCAGCATGGCGCCGCCAGCGACGATCTGGGCGCGCCCGAAGACCGTCTCGAGCGGGCCCTTGTAGCCGGTCGCGTTCAGCGCATCGACCAGCCAGGCCTCGGTCGCGCCGGAGAAGAACGTGAAGCCGAGTCCCAGGAAGGCCGATGCGAGCGCCCAGCCCCAGAACGGAGCGTGGATGTTCCACATGACCAGGTAGAGCAGCGTCGAGATCAGGAGCGTTCCGGCGCCGAGCAGGAAGCTGAAGCGTCGTCCGCGGGTATCCGCAACGACCCCGGTCGGGATCTCGAACACGAGCTGGCCGAGCGTGAAGAACGCGTTCGCGGCGAAGGCTTCGGTGTTGCTGAGGCCCGCGTCGAGCAGGAAGAGCGTGTTGATGCCCCAGATGAATGAGGCGGCCAGGGTGGTGAGCAGCGTGAGGAGGAGATAGGTCCGCTGGACCATGCGGGGAGTCGTCGTCACCGTGTCACTCTACCGCCCGGTGAGCGTGCGCCGCAGATCCGCCCTCGGCGCCGCAATCGGGGCCGTTCAGCTGATATATCACTAATGATATAACCCGTGAACGAGCGGATAACCCCGCCCGAAGGGCGCCCGCAACACTCAATCCAGGCGCGCCACCATCGGCTCGACGATCTCCTTGCCGCGAAGAGCATCGAGCCACTCAGCGGGGATGCCGCCGCTCGCCTCGCTCATGCCCCAGCGCAGACCAGCGAGGCCGCCGGCAATTGACGCCGTGGTATCGGTGTCGTGCCCGAGCCGAACGGCACGCTCGATCGTGTGTCGATACGAGCTCGCTCCGGACAGGGCCCCCCACGCCGACCAGAAGCTGTCGAGGACCCATCCGCCTCCGGCGCGACGCAGCAGCGCCCGATGCGCCATCAGCTCCTCGAGCACCGGCACGAACGCCTCATGGTCCTCGGCGTAGACCGCCCGCAGGCGGGCGAGCGCGCCGTCGAGCACCGCATCGGCGGCGCGCGCGGGGTCGGTCAGGAGCTCATCGGCGATGAGGACGTAGAGAGCGCAGGCCACCTGGCATGCCGGATGGGCGTGGGTGACACGGCTGGCGTGGTGCGCGCGCTCGACCCGGACGCCGTCCTGCGCCGTCCCGACCAGCGCCACGGGCAGGATGCGCATGAGGCTGCCGTTGCCCTGGTCGCGGTCGGCGTCCCCGCCCGCGTTGATGGCCTGGGCCCCACCGCGAAGGCGGTCCAGCGCCGCTCGCGTCGTGGCACCGATGTCGAACGCTCCCTCGCCGTCGGGCGTGTAGGCAGCCTCGTCGAACCAGGAAAGCATCCGCTGTCCCTGGTCGTCGGGGTCGAACTTCACGCTGGTGAGCGAGTCGAGCATCGCCAGCATGAGCGCTCCATCGTCGCTCCACGTGCCGGCCGGCTGGTGGTGCATCCCGTACTGGCGCACCTCGACCACGCGATCGGGGTTCGGCTGGCTGAACTCGTAGGGAACGCCGATGGCGTCGCCGACGAGGTGACCCCATACGGCGGCCCGCTTCCGCTCGTTCATGTCAGGACCATAGCCGCGCCGGTGCATCCGCGCATCGCTTGTGGTTCCCGGGAAGGCACCGCGGATCTGGTACCGATGGCGGTGCGGCTTGACGATCCGACGCTCAGGGGGGAGACTGCCCGCCATCACTGATCGCCCGGAATGGGACGATCGTACTAGAGAGGGGACACATGTCTCGGCATCATTTTGGCCGTACCGCCATGGCCGCCGCGCTCAGCCTCGGGGTGATCGCATCCGCACTCGTGCTCGGCGTCGGGCGATCGGCAGTCATGGCCGCCGGACCGAGCACTTCGGGTGCTCCCGCGGAGGACTGTTACCTGCTCGTCGCGGGCGAGGACAAGATCTTCGACACGCACGCCTACGTCGTGCCCGGCGAGCACACTCACGTCTGGGGCGACAACTTCAACGTGGGTCAGACCACGACCTTCACCATCAAGAAGGTCGGCGCCAGCGGCCAGACCGTCCGCCGCGTGGCCATCAACGCCGCGGGCGAATTCCAGTCCGGCTTCTTCCCGCCGAGCAACTCCGCCGGCAAGTGGCGGTTCACCGTCAAGCAGGGGACCCCGAACTGCAGCGCCACCATCGACGCGACCGTGCTCCCGCTCACCGACATCCTCAACAGCAAGTTCCTCGGTGACATCAAGTGGCTGTATGTCGAGGGCATCACCTCTGGCTGCACGGCGACGACGTTCTGCCCGAACGGGCTCGTCACCCGCGGCCAGATGGCGACCTTCCTGGCGAGGGCGCTGAACCTCCCGGCGACGTCGACCGACTACTTCACCGATGACAACAGCAACAAGCACGAGGCGAACATCAACCGCCTGCGTGCGGCGAACATCACGTTCGGTTGCAGCGGGACCCGCTTCTGCCCCGACGGCGTGGTCACGCGCGGTCAGATGGCCAGCTTCCTGGTTCGGGCCTATCACCTCCCCGCAACGTCCACCGACTACTTCACCGACGACAACAGCAACAAGCACGAGGCGAACATCAATCGCCTGCGCGCGGCGGCCATCACGTTCGGCTGCGGCGGGTCGAACTTCTGCCCCAATGGCTCGGTGACGCGTGGCCAGATGGCCGCGTTCATCCACCGCGCCACTCCCGACTGAGCCGAGCGTCGCACTCAGCATCTGGGCCGCCTCCGGGCGGCCCTTTTGCTTGTCTGCCGCCTTCAGGGGCCGATCGTCACCGATTCGAGCACCGGCTCGGCCGCCAGCAGCGCATCCTCCCACCGCGCGACCGACCCCCCGACCATGATGGCCAGCAGGCCGTCATCGGTGTCGAAGAACGCCATCCACAGCCTCCGGCCGGGATCGATGCCGAGCGGGCCGGGCGGTACGACGAACACCGTCGCGTGAGCCGTGCCGGCGTTCTCGACGGTGACCTGCAGGCCTTCCATGCCGTCCATGAGCGACTCGGAGCTCTCGACGACGGTCAGGGCGTCGTTTGCGTTCACGGCCGCGACGGCGGCCTCGGCATCGGCCACATCGGTTGGGCGGGCGAACTGGACGGCGATCACGTCAGGGCTGCCGACCAGCTGCTGCACGTCGAAGAATCCGTCGAGGAGCTGGACCGCCTGCCAGTCACCGTTCAGCTCGATCGTGATGCGCGGCTCGAACCCGGACCGCGTGTAGGTGCCGGGCTCGAGCGGCTCGCCCGTAGCCACCAGCTCGGACACCGCCGCCTCGCTCGGCTCGGGGCTCCGCGAAGGCGCCTCGCTGGACGTGCCGTCAGGCCCGCTCGAGCTGCAGGCGCCGGCAACGAGGGCCAACATCAGGGGACCGGCGCGACGCATCATCAGTCTCTACCCGCGCCGGCGCCCCGGCGTTCAGCGTTTCAGCCGCCTGGAGGTCGGTAGTCGACGGACACCTGCGCGGAGCGGTCGATCTCCTCGGGCGTGATGAGGACCACCGTTCGGGTCTTGGTCCGTCCCGATGCGCCGATGGTGAGCGCCGCGGCCGCAGCGGCCACATGATCCGGGACGTCGACGGTGACGTAGAAGTCGTCGCTCCCGAAGCCGAAGTAGAACGACTCGACCGTTCCACCGGCGGATGCGATCGCGGCGCGCGCGGCCTCGACGCGCTTCGTCCCGCCGTCCTTCAGCAGCCCCTTCGCCCCCTCGGACGTGTAGCTGCCGATGAGCATGTACTTGGCCATCGAAGGCCCTCCTCACTGTGGACCTCCGAGGCTACACCCGGCAACGGCCGGGTGGACGGCTAGGGCGTGGCCTTGGCCTTGGCGCCCTTCGTCTTGCCCGATGCCTTGGCCTCGGGCTCGGCACCGAGCTGGTCGATTGCCTTGCGCGCCAGGAAGGCGGATCGGTACGAGAGCCGCGACGGAACCGACTCGGCGCTGCGGTAGCGCCAGCCGCTGACCTCGGGTTCGTAGTAGACCTCGTAGTCGCCGTGCGTCTCGTCGGGGGGCACCGGTGCGGCCACCTTGGCGGCCTTTCGAGTCGTGGCCGGCGCTCGGCACCTGGCGCACGCCGTCGTCACCTGTCCGTGGGGACAGGTCCGGCATGACACGCACTGCTCGGTGAGGAATCCATGGATGCATTGGTCGGACATGCGTGCCTCGCGGGTAGTGGACCTTCAGCCTACTCCACGTTGCCCCGGAATGCGGTATGATTTCGAAAACGTGTTCGATTGGCGCTCCGGTCCGCGCCGCGGTGGTCACCACCGCCCCGATACCGATTCACCCTTGCCCTGACCGGGCCCCGCGTCCTGCGGGAGGGCCTCGTCAGGAGTCTCTCTACCTTGTCTTTCTCTGAACTCGGGCTGCGGCCCGAACTGCTCCGTGCCGTCCAGGCGCAGGGCTATACCCACCCCACCCCGGTCCAGCGCGAGGCGATCCCGATCGTGCTCGCCGGCCGCGACCTGCTCGCTGGCGCCCAGACGGGCACCGGCAAGACGGCCGCCTTCGTGCTGCCGATCCTCCAGCGCCTGGGGACCACCACCGGCCGCCCGCACATCCGGGTGCTGATCCTGGTGCCGACGCGCGAGCTCGCCATGCAGGTCGAGCAGAGCGTGCGCGACTACGGCGCAGGCCGCTTCGCGATCCGTCGCGATCTACGGCGGCGTCGGCATCGGCGGCCAGATCGGCGCGCTGCGCCGCGGCGTCGAGATCGTGGTCGCCACCCCCGGCAGGCTGCTCGATCACGCGCGCCAGGGCACGATCGACCTGCGCAGCGTCGAGGTCCTCGTCCTGGACGAGGCCGATCGGATGCTCGACATGGGCTTCATCCGCGACATCCGCTCGATCCTGGCGCTGCTGCCGGATCGCCGGCAGAACCTCCTCTTCAGCGCGACCTTCTCGAACGAGATCCGCCAGCTGGCCCAGGGGATGCTCGACCGACCCGAGTCGGTCCAGGTCACCCCGCGCAATACGCCGACCGAGCTCGTTCGCCAGGTCGTCCATCCCGTGGACCGATCGCGCAAGCGCGAGCTGCTGTCGCATCTCGTCCGCACCCGCGCGGTCGACCAGGCCCTCGTCTTCACCCGCACCAAGCACGGCGCCAACAAGCTCGCCGAGATGCTGTGGAAGGACGGGATCGCCACCGCGGCGATTCACGGCAACAAGTCGCAGCCGCAGCGCGTGAAGGCGCTCAACGACTTCAAGGCCGGCCGCGTCACGCTGCTCATCGCCACCGAGGTCGCCGCGCGCGGGCTCGACATCGAGCAGCTGCCGCACGTCGTCAACTACGAGCTGCCGATGGTGCCCTCCGACTACGTGCATCGCATCGGACGCACCGGCCGCGCGGGCACGGAGGGCGATGCCATCTCGCTGGTCTGCGTCGACGAGAAGCCGTTGCTGCGCGAGATCGAGCGCCTGCTGGGCGGACCGATTCCGACCGAGGTCGTCGCCGGCTTCGAGCCCGATCCGTCGGCTCGACCAGAGCCGATCCGCCTGCGCTCCGGCCAGGGTGCGCCACGCCCGGGCGGCCGCCGCCCGGCTCCGTCCCACAAGCGACCGGATGCCGCGCGACCGCCACGCGGACGCGGGCCTCGCCGCCAGTCTCGCGGTCAGGCAGGCTCGAGCATCGGTCGGGGCTGGGTCAGCCTTCCCGGCGAGCGGAACCACCGATGATCAGCCGACGATTGCGCGTGCTTCAGGACTCCCGCAGGCAGGCCAGGCATGCGCGCAAGGCTCGAGCCGGCATGGCGATGCGTGCCGACGGGTTGGACCAGGCGCCCGCGCGTCCCGCGCCGGCACCTCGCTCGCTCCACACGATCACCGCTCCGAGACGCGCGAAGCGCCTGTAGAAATCCGCGGCGCCGGTGAACCCGCGCGCCGTGAAGAGGGCGTCATCCTTCGCGTCGGCGCGGGCTCGCAACGCGCGAACGGCGGTCGACACGTCGTAGGCGTCCGCATCCGTCCCGTCAATCGCCAGCAGCACCGCGTTCGGCACACTCGGCGGCAGCTGGCGGAGCTTGGCCAGCAGGCCACCGAAGCCGGCCGACGCGGGATCGCCGCGCAGTCGCGTGACCTCGAGGTTGAACCGATCGCCTCGGCTGGTGATCGTGAAGTCCGGCCCGGGCCTGCCCGAACCGTAGGCCTCGAAGGCCACGTCCATCCGACGATCGCCGATCAGCCGATGCGCCACGGCGAGCTCGGTCCTGACGTCCCGCCTGGCCTCCGGATCGGTGGCTCCGCGCAGCTTCTTGCGGATCTTGTCGCGATGGGTCTCGGTGAACGCCCTGAACCGTGCCGACGTCGCCAGCCACCCAGCGACCTCATCGGCGAAGCGGTCGTCATCGGCGCCGTCGAAGAGGAAGTCTCTGAAGCGCTCGGCATCGGTGGCGCGTGGCATGTCCCAGTATTGACGCGGCCGCCGCCATGCGGCTCGGCACCAGCCCTGGGCCGGCTTGCCGTGGGCACCTGGAAAGTGTCACGCGATATATCACTACTGATATAGCCCCTGACAGGCGCCCGTCAGGCGAGGGCAAGCGCCGCAGCCCCGAAGCTCGGCTAGATCCAGTCGATCCTCCGCAGCACGATCGCCGCGATCGTCGCCAGCCCGACGATGATGCCGGTGACGATCCAGAAGTTGCCCGCCTCGATCGCCGCCTCGCTCATGCCGAAGATCCCGGCAATCGCGCCGATCCCGGCCAGGATGACGGTCACCCCGGTGAGGCGCTTCATGATCACCGAGAGCTGGTTGTTGATCTGGGTCAGGTAGACCTCGAGGGTGGACGAGGCGATCTCGCGATAGCTGTCCATCTCATCGGTCAGGCGGATGACGTGGTCGAAGACGTCGCGGAAGTAGACGATCTCCTCCTCGTCGATGAGCGCCAGATCGCGGTTCGTGAGCTGCGAGAAGACCTCGCGCGTCGGGCCGGCCGCGCGGCGCACCTCGATGAGCTCGCGCTTGATGGCGAACAGCCCCTCGAGCGATCCCCGCGACGGGTTCGAGAGGATCGCATCCTGCACCCGGTCGATCTCGTCGCCCAGCGCATCGGCGAAGGGGAAGTAGCCGTCGACGATGTCGTCGCTGATGGCCCACAGCAGGTGGTCCGGCCCCCGCTCCATGATCGCCCCCACGCCCTGCCGCAGGTGGTGGGTCGCGAACGGGTTCCAGCCACCGTCGTGCACTGTGAGCAGGTAGCCGTTGCCCAGGACGAGGTCGATCTCGCTCGCCACGAACCGCTTTCCGTGGGTCAGCGCAAACAGCACGATGTGGATGATGCCGTTGGTCGCCTCGACCTTGGCGCGCTGGTTGCCCTCGAGGATGTCCTCGACGATCAGCGGATGGAGCTGCAGCGCCTTGCCGAGCGAATGCACCTGCTCTTCGGAGGGCTCGGCCATGTCGACCCAGACGATCGTGCCCGGATCCTCCAGCAACGACGGGAGGGCGTCGACGGCCTCGTCGTCCTCCATCTCGCTGAGGTCGCCATCCGTGAAGGCCGCGAGGCGAACGCGGCCCGGCGTGCCCGGCGAGACGGGCGTATGTCTGCGCTTGAGCTCCTCGGCGCTGAGTTCGGCTGTCATCGGCGGCAGCATACGTCGCTGGAACAGCGGTGCTTGCGCGGATGTCGGATGATGGCCGCCGGGGATCCGGCAGCGATCCCGTACGGAGGGACCTCAATGGCCAAGGCCACGCCGACCGTCGCGGAGACCGCACCGGTCGAATCCACAGCGAACGAGAGCAACGGCGACTCCGCCAGGCGCCTGTCCGATGCCGACCTCGCCAAGCTCATTGACATCCTGAAGGGCGTCGACAGCACCGAGCTGAAGGTCACTGTCCCGAGCGGCGCCCATCGGACGTCGATGTCGGGCCTGCCCCTCGATCCGGTCGAGGCACAGCCGCGGCAGGTGTTCTTCTTCGACACACCGGACCTGGCCCTGAACAAGGCTGGGGTCGTGGTTCGAGCTCGCCGTATCCAGGGCGGAAAGGGCGATACCGTGGTCAAGCTGCGTCCCGTGCAGCCGGACCAGCTCCCCGCGGATCTGCGGCGTGCGCAAGGATTCAACGTGGAGGTCGACGTCATTCCGGGCGGCTTCGTCTGCTCGGCGTCGTACAAGGGGAAGGCTTCGGGCCAGGATGTCCGAGACGCCCTCGGCGGCGACCTTCCGCTTCGCAAGCTGTTCTCGAAGACGCAGCGCGCGTTCTACGCCGAGCATGCGCCGAAGGGTCTCGCGCTCGAGGACCTCAGCGTGCTCGGTCCGACGTTCGTGCTGAAGGCAGCCTTCGAGCCGAAGGAGCTTGGGCGACGGATGGTGGCCGAGATGTGGCTCTACCCCGATGGCTCGCGCCTCCTCGAGCTGTCGACGAAGTGCGCGCCGACCGAGGCGTTCCAGGTCGCAACGGAAGCTCGCGCCTACCTGCATGCGCGCGGGGTGGAGATCGGCGGAGCCCAGGAGACCAAGACGAAGGTCGCGCTCGGCTACTTCGCCGGTCAGCTCAAGGCAGAGGCGGGTGCTGACCCCAAGTCCTGATCCGGTCCGCGAGCCGAAGGCCTACCAGGACATGCTGGTCGGGCTCGTCGGCGACGACGACCCGGCCGAGGTCCAGGCCGGCACCGCGGACCGCATCGGCGAGCTGCTCGAGCGTGCCGGCGAGCGCGCCACCGAGCGCCCGGCGCCGGACGAGTGGTCGGTCCTCGGGTGCATCGCCCACATGACCGACGCCGAGCTCGTCGCCAGCGGGCGGTACCGCTGGATCCTGGCCCACGACACCCCGGAGCTCATCGGCTACGACCAGGACCTGTGGGCCAACCGCCTGCACACGCCGATGGAGGACGCCGACGCGCTCGTGGCCTTCTGGCGCGCGCTGCGCGACGCGAACCTCGCGCTCTGGGCGCGGACACCGGAGGCCGACAGGGAGCGCTACGGCATCCATCGGGAGCGAGGCCCCGAGAGCTATCGGCTGACCTTCGTGCTCATCGCCGGCCACGATCGGTTCCACATGGCCCAGGCCGAGCGCGCGCTGGCCGCGCTGGGCTGATGCCCGACCACGAGCTGCCCGACTCCATCGCCGCCAACGTGGCCGAGTGGTCGCAGACGAACACCCAGTTCACCGATGAGCAGGCCGAGCGCGCCTGGGCGCCGCAGGATGTGACCTGGGGCGTGTTCGAGGTGCGCGAGGACTCGATCGGCTCGCCGCTCGGGGATGTCGACGGCCTCGACGTCGTGGAGCTGGGCTGCGGTACGGCCTACTTCGCCGCTCAGCTGGCTCGCCGTGGCGCGCGACCGGTTGGCGTCGACCCCACCCCGGCACAGCTCGAGACCGCCCGCCGCATGATGGAGCGGACGGGCATCACCTTCCCGCTGGTCGAGGCGCCCGGCGAGCGCGTGCCCCTGCCGGATGCGTCGTTCGACCTCGCCGTGTCGGAGTTCGGCGCCTCGCTGTGGGCCGATCCCGCGCTGTGGGTTCCCGAGGCCGCGCGGCTCTTGCGCCCGGGAGGCCGGCTCGCATTCTTGACCAACTCGTTCATCTCATACCTGTGCGCCATCGACGAGGGCGGCACGGCGGAGAGCCTCGAGCGGCCACAGTTCGGGGCGTACCGGATCCAGTGGGCCGGCGAGATCGGGGTTGAATACCACCTCGCCCACGGCGACTGGATCGACCTGCTGCGCGCGAACCGCTTCGAGATCGAACGGCTTATCGAGCTCAAGGCACCACCCGAGGCAAAGGCGCACCCGTACTACGACTACGTCACCCCGGAATGGGCGTGGCAGTGGCCGGCGGAGGAGATCTGGGTGGCCCGCCTCAGCGCGTGAGCGTTTGGGTTGGAGTGTGCTATCATTGCACACGACATGGCACACGCGCGATCTCAACCGCTTGCCCGCACGAACGTGACGCTCCCGGCCGATCTGCTCGAGGAGGTCGACCGCTACGCCGGGCCGCGCGGCCGCAGCAGGTATGTCGCCGAGGCGGTGGCGCAGCGCGTGCGGCGCGACGCGCTGGGTGCCGCGATCCGCGAGACGGCGGGAGCCATGATCGGCAGACCAGGCTGGATGAGCCCTGACGAGGTCGCCGCGTGGGTCGACGAACTTCGCGCGGAGGACACCGATTAGCCGATGCGCTATCTCCTCGACACGACGCTCATCATCGACCACGCCAACGGCTACGAGCCGGCGATGCGGACGCTGAAGACCCTGTACGAGCAGGGCGCCGAGCTCTTCACGTGCGACGTCGTGGTCTGCGAAGCCCTGTCCGGCGGCACCGATGAGCACCTCGATGTCATCCGCAGCCTGCTGCGACCCCTCGATTACGTCGCGACCGATCCGGCAACCGCTGCTGCCGCGGGAGCGGCGCGGCTCGAGCGCCATCGGTCGGGAGGGAGGCTCGGCCTCGGCGACGCGCTGATCGCCGCGGTGGCCAAGGGCCTCGACGCGACGATCGTCACCCGGAACCGGCCCGACTTCGAGCGGCAGGGCGCCTCCGTGCTCGCTTACGCCTGAGCCGTGACCAGGCCGATTGCCATCGTCTCAGCGCTCTCCCAGGAGCTCGCAACGCTGCGCGAGGCAACCGTCGACATCGAGCCTCTGCCGCTGGAAGGTGGCTTCCCCGCCTGGTCCGGCACGCTCGACCGACATCGGGTTGTGCTCGCCGAGGCCGGCATCGGCAAGGTCGCGATGGCCGCCCTGGCGGCTCTGCTGCTCTCCCGTACGCGTCCTTCCCTTGTCATATTCACCGGCGTGGCCGGCGGGCTGGATCCGGAGATCGGCATCGGTGACGTGGTCGTCGCCGACCGGCTCATTCAGCACGATGCCGGCGTGGCCGAGCCGGACGGCCTCCGCGTCTACCAGGCCGGGCACCTGCCGTTCTTCAATCCCACCGACCGTCTCGGCTTCGAGACCGATGCGTCCCTCCTGGCGGCCTCGATCGACGCGCTCCGTGGACTCGAGCTGGACGAGGTGGAGGGCCGCCGACCGCGGATAGCCGTGGGCACCGTCCTCACCGGCGACGTGTTCGTGAACTCGGCGGCGGTGCGCGAGCGCCTCGTATCCGGGCTCGGTGGGGCGGCGGTCGAGATGGAGGGCGCGGCGCTGGCCCAGGTGGCCGAGCGTCTGGGCATCCGGCACCTCGTGATCCGAGCCATCAGCGACCTCGCCGGAGAGGCGGCCCCGTCACCCGAGGTCTTCGCCCGGTTCCTCGCCGTCGCATCGGCGAACTCGGCTCGCGTTGTGCGTCGCTTGCTGCCGGTTGTCGCGTAGAGGCGGCTGCGACGCCGGGGCCGATACGGCAAGCGCGCCGTGGCGACCCCGCGCGTCACACCGCCGCGGGCGGCGATTGGATCAGGTCAGTCGAAGACCATCGAGCTCACGAGTTCATCGATGGCGGCATTCATCTCGGCAAGGAACTCCTCTCCCGCACCACCGAAGTCGTTCCCCCAGGTGAGCGCGAGGATCGTGTCGTCGCCCGTGGGGATCGCATAGATGCGGTGATGCTCGTTGGCCTGCAACCAGAACGCCGCATTACTCACCGGCGGCTCGCCGCCGGCGTAGCACGACTCCGCGAGCTCGACGTCCCATGCCAGCGCGGTTCGCCCGTCGACGGAGAGCTCGATGGGATCAGAGACGGTCAGGCCAGTGCTTCCGGTGACCCACGCTCCGATCTCCTCGGGAGTCGAGGGAATCGTGATGAGCCCTGTGGCATTGCACAGGTCATCCGCGACGTTCTGATCGTCGTAGAAGGTCGCCACCCCGTACTCGAAGTCGTTGACCCGGAAACCGTTCGGGAGATTGAAGTCGCCCGCGAGGCGGCCGTCGCTCATGGATGCGGGGACCGTGAAGCGCATCGGCTCACTGAAGCCGTCGGTGATGTAGGTCGTGCCCTTCTCCAGGTCGCCATCGACCGGGAAGCTGACGGGCGAAGGTGTCGGCTCGACGGGCGGCGGCGTTGGCCCATCGAGCCCGACCGACGGTCGGACCAGCGTGTAGACCGCCAGCCCGCCGACAAGAACGGCGACGATGACGGCTGCCGCGATTAGCGGTCGAGACATGGTGAGAGTCCTCCACGGGCCGAACCCGGCCCGCTGATCGATTCGATTCACGTCGTCCCGGATCGCGTCGAGCACGTGATCGCTCAGCACCAGAGGACCCTCGTCGAGGAAGGCGGTGATGAGCCGATCGGGATCGCGCGACGTGGTCATGCGGGACGCTCCTGCGAGTCCGCGGGCGGTCGTGCATCGGCCTCGAGGGCGGCCCGCATGGCTCCCGTGGCGTACCGCAGCCGGGACTTGACCGTCCCGAGCGGGATCCCGAGGTGGTCGGCCACCTCGGGATGGGTGAGTCCGAGGTAGTAGTGGAAGACGAGGACGGCTCGCTGCTCGGGCGGAAGCCTCCGGAAGCCCCGGTCGAGCTGGTCCCGATCGTGAACGGTCAGGACCTCGTCGGGCGCGTACGTCGTCCTCCAGGCCGATGGTGGTGAGGCTCGCCCTGGCTCGGTGCCGGCGCTTCGCCTCCGCGTAGCAGCAACGGACGAGAATCCGATGCAGCCACGGCTCGAATCGTTCCGGATCACGCAGGTCCGGAAGCTCGCGCCACGCGGAGATGAAGGCGGTCTGCACCGCGTCCTCGGCGAGGCCGACGTCGCGCAGGATCCGATACGCGATCGCCAGGCACCGATCGCCGGCCACCTGCGCCAGGGCACCGAAGGCCTCACGGTCCCCATGTCGCGCGCGGTCGACGAACGGTTCGAGCACGAGGCTCCTCCTCACGGCACGTCCCTGTGACGCGCCTGAATGGAAGAGTGCTCTTCACCAGCCTCTGGATCTACATTCGCACGTCAGCCGAGCCAGGCGACCGAGACGAGCTCGGCATAGACCGCCTCGACGTCGACCGCGACGCCACGACGGTTGAACCACTCGCCGACGTTGGCGACGTCGCGGTGGAGCAGGTCGAACGCATCGGCGTTGGTCGTGAACTCCACGGCCTGCGGCAGGTCGATCACGATCAGCCGGCCCTGCCACCACAGCAGGTTGTACGTCGACAGGTCGGCGTGGACCAGCCCGGCCATCGTGAGCGCGACCAGGCTGCCGGTGAGCTGCTGCCACGCCGATGCCAGCTCATCGGCCGACAGGCGTGCCTGCGCCAGCTTCGGCGCCGCCCGCTCCTCGTCGCCGATGAACTCCATCATCAGCCCGTGCTCGGTCTGCTCCACCGGGTACGGGACGGTGACGCCGGCGTCCCAGGCGCTGCGGAGCATGCTCCACTCCTGCATCGGCCAGAGGCGCGCGGCGAGCTCGTGGCCGTATCGGCTTCCGCCCATGACCGCCTTCTTGTCGCGGGTCGGCAGGAACCACCCGGCCTTGTAGATCGCGTCGCCGCGATACGAGGTCGAGTTGCTGAACCCCTCGTCCCGCAGCTGGTCCTTGTGCGGGTAGCGGGGGCGATATCGCTTGTGGGCTATGAGGCGCGGACCGCTGGTGGCGTATCGACGCTCCACCAGGAAGATCTCGGCCTCCTTGCCTGACTTGAGGGTGCCGCGCTGGACGTCCTCGTACGGCTCGCCATGGGGCCAACCGAACGATGCCCGGCGCGGCGACATCGTGATTGACACGAAGAAGCGCTCCCAATGCATGGGTCGATGGACGTGGGGTCACGTCCCGACCGTGCTGGAGCGCTTGCGAGACCGATGCGGCCTCAGATGTCGAGGCTAGGGCGTCAGGCGAGCTCCGGGCGGCCGGGATGTCGTACGATCATGCCCATCTGCGATGACATGTCGCCGCTCGCCTCCAGCGCCTCGGCTGCGGCTCGGAGCTTTGCGGCGTTGGGATGGTCGGCCATTGGTCGGTGCCTCCTTCGCGGGTGCGCAGTCTGACGTGGGCGGCACATACCTGTTGTCGCGCCGTCGAGGGGCTGCTTGGATGCCCAACATACGCCCGCTGCTGCCCCGGGTCGAGAAGTGGCCGCGTTCCACCATCGAGCGCTCACCGACCGATGATGTCGCCCACAATACCGACGTGACGATCACCGACGAGCGGCGCCTGGTGACGGTCCTCTTCGCGGACCTCGTTGGCTTCACCGGGCGCGCCGAGCAGGCCGACCCGGAGACCGTGCGCGAGCTCCAGCGCGCCTACTTCGCCGCCGTGACGCGCGAGGTCGTGCGATTCGGCGGGACGCTCGAGAAGTACATCGGCGACGCGGCGATGGCGATCTTCGGCGCGCCCCAGGCGCACGACGACGACGCCGAGCGCGCCCTGCGCAGCGCCCTGGAGATCCGGACGGCGCTGGGCGAGCTGGAGGGCGGGCTGCGAGGTCCGCATCGGCGTCAACACCGGCGAGGTCGTCGGCGGCACGAGCCGGTCCGCAGGAGGGCGACTACACCGTCAGCGGCGACGCCGTCAACGTGGCGGCCCGGCTCCAGCAGACGGCAGCACCCGGCGAGATCCTCGTCGGTGGCATGACCCGCCGGCTCAGCGCCGAGGCCTTCGCCTTCGCGCCGCTCGACGAGATGGCGCTGAAGGGCCGCACCGAATCGATCGAGGCCTGGCGCCTGGAGCGCGAGCTGCCCGAGCGGCCGCGCATGCACGGCGGCGAGGCGCGCCTGGTCGGGCGACACGCGCGAGCTCGCAATCGCTGGAGTCGGCGCTCGAGGAAGCCCGCGACGGCCGCGGCCTGATGGTCGCGCTCGTCGGTGAGCCGGGGATCGGCAAGAGCCGCCTGGCGCTCGAGATGCGGCAGCGTGCCGAGGCCGGCCGGCTTCACGACCGCGTGGACGAGCTCGCGGTCGTACGCATCGGCGTTTCCGTACCACCTCGTCAGCCAGCTCGTCGACCAGCTGCTCGACCGGCGACCGGGCCAGAGCACCGCCGATGTGCTCCGCGCCGCCGACGTCGACGGTCGACGAGGACGCGCTCGGTCGATGGGCCGCCGTCCTCGACGAGGTCCTCGGCGAGGCCGCCGACGACGACCCGCAGCTTGCCGACCTGTCGCCGGCGGGGCGGCAGCGGATCCTCGTGCACGCGATCGGTGGCCTGCTGCGGGCCGCGTCGCAGCGCGAACCCGATGCTCGTCGTGCTCGACGACCTGCACTGGGCCGATCCGGCGAGCCTGGCGGTCGTCGAGGAGCTGCTCGACATCCTGTCCGGGCTGCCGGGTCGTGCTGCTGGCGACGTATCGGTCCAACTGGTCGCACGGCTGGGAGGGACGCAGCGCGTACGAGCAGCTCAACCTGCGCGCGCTGCGGCCGAGGACGCGCGGCTCGATGGCCCAGGAGCTGGCGGCCGGACGCGATCGGTCTCGAGCGAGCTGACGGAGCGCGTGCTCGAGCGCATCGCCGGCAACCCGCTCTTCCTCGAGGAGCTGCTGCACGGCGAGCGTGGGTCGGGCCGACGGACAGTCGCACGGCTGCCGGCGACGATCCACGAGATGCTCCTCGCGCGGCTGGACGACCTGCCGCCCGAGACGCGGCGCACGCTTCAGCTGGCGGCGGTCGGTGGGCATGGAATTCCCCGAGGGCACGGTCGTCGACCTCTCGGAGCTCGACCCGACCGAGACCGATGCGGCCCTGCGCGATCTCCAGCGCGCCGAGCTGGTGGCCGCCAGCCGGACCGAGCACACGCTCGTGTTTCGTCACCCGCTCATCCACGAGGTGGCCTACCGCAGCCTGCTGCTCAGCACGCGCCGGACGCTGCACGGGCGCATCGGTGGCTGGCTCGAGGAGCACGGCGGCGAGGAGCGCGTCGCCGAGCTGGCGCGCCACTATCGCGACAGCGACGACATCGACAAGGCGCGGCGCTACATGCGCCTGGCCGGCGAGCGGGCGCAGGCCCTCAACGCCAACAGCGAGGCGTTCGGCTGGTTCACCGATGCGGCGCGAGGCGTACGCCGACGATCCGCTGCAGCGCGGCGAGATGATCGAGGCGGCCGGCCGGCAGCGCTATCTCATCGGCGAGATCCAGCTCGCGACGGAGCTCCAGGAGGAGGCCATCGGGCTGTTCGAGTCCGTCGGCGCGGAGCGGGAGGCCCTCAACGCGCGACGCTGGCTCGGCCGGTTCCGATGGCTCCTGGGCGACAAGGCGGAGTCCGAGCGACAGATCGACCTCGCCATCAGCGGTCTCGAGCGCCTCGGCCCCAGCCCGGAGCTGGCCATGGCCTACAGCTTCCGCTCCCAGAGCGACATGCTCGAGCCGGACTTCGACGCCGGCGAGAAGTGGGCGCGCAAGGCGATCGAGGTCGCCGAGCAGACCGATGCCACCGCCGCCCTGGTCCACGCCTACAACAACCTCGGATCGGTCCTGCATTGGAAGGGCGAGACCGAGGGCGTCGAATACCTGCGCCGCAGCCTGCAGCTCGCACTCGAGAACCATCTGCCCGACGACGTCGGCCGGGCCTACGCCAACCTGACCGGGCAGGGCAACCGGATCTTCCCGTTCCCGCATGCGGAGTCCGAGGCGCTGTTGCTGGAGGGGGTGGAGTACTCCGGTCGGACCATTCCCGACGGCGTCTTCGACCGATGGATTCGCTCGGCGTGGGGCGAATTCCTCCTCGTCACCGGCCGATGGGACGAGGCCGAGCCGGTGATCTTCGGGATCGATCCCGCGGCGGCGGAGGCCTACCTCGGCAGCGAGGTGCGCAGCCTTGCCGCCCAGCTCCTGGCGTGGCGCGGCCAGTACGAGGAGGCGTTGGCGCTGGCATCCGAGGCCGCGGAGACGTCGAGCCGCATCGGTGACATCCAGGCCGTGTTGCCGCCCCTCGCGGCCCTGTCGGCGGCCCAGGCCGGGCTGGGCGAGGACGCCGCGGCGCTCGCCAGCATTCAGCGCGCCATCGAGCTGCGCGGCACGCGACCCGAGTCGGTCATCAGCAGCTGGACCCTCTTCGAGATGACCGACACGCTGTCGGCCATGGCGGCTCGCGGCCGGTCGTCGCCGATCGTTCGCGACGCGGTCGAGTCACTTGCCGCCTACGCCCGAGCCCTCGGTCCCGACGCGGCCATGAGCGGGGCGCTCGTCCAGGTGCAGCTCCGCATGGCGG
This sequence comes from uncultured Chloroflexia bacterium, assembly GCA_963828485.1. Taxonomy (GTDB): domain Bacteria; phylum Chloroflexota; class Limnocylindria; order QHBO01; family QHBO01; genus JACDBZ01. The sequence continues at coordinate 22,148 of CAWHEV010000006.1, read as the reverse complement.
CGGTTGGGTGCGCCGTCGAGCAGCTCACGCGGCTGGCGCGCGATGCCGGCACCGCGGTCGAGCCGCCGGCGGAGTCGTTCCCGAGCACTGCCGACGCGCTCGCCTTGCTCATCCAGGAGCACCGTCCGTTCGACGTGGCGCGGATCAACCTGTGGATGGCCGAGGCGGGGGAGCCGGCGCCCGACCTGGCGGGAGCTGCCGCCCTCTTCGAGGAGCTCGGTGCTCATCCGTACCTCGAGCGAACGCGAACCCTGGTCACGCCGAGGGCTTGAGGCGGCGTCCTACTGTTAGGGGAGCCGCAGGAGGATCACGTGACAGGCCAGCAGCCACCGGCCATGGACGAGGAGTTCTGGCGGGACTTCCTCGAGCAGGGTGGCGACTCGATGAAGGGCATCGGTCGTCGGGTGCTGAAGCACATCCCATCGGATCCGCGTTGTCGCATGTGCGCGTCGCCCTTCCACGGGCCGGGTGCGCCGCTCATGCGCCTGATCGGCAAGCGACAGTCGGACGCCAATCCCAACTGGTGCACGACCTGCACCGACTTCATGTCCAAGCACCACGGCGGGGCCGAGATCGAGGGCGCCATGCTCTTTGCCGACATCCGCGGCTCGACCACCCTCGCGGAGGGGATGTCTTCGAAGGACTACAGCGCCCTGCTGGACCGTTACTTCGCAGTCGCGACGGACACTGTATTCAAGCACGACGGGTTCATCGACAAGTTCGTTGGGGACGAGCTGGTGGCGCTCTTCTTCCCGCTCCTTACCGGTGAGCGATTCGTCGCGCGAGCCGTGGCGGCTGCGCAGGACCTGCTGCGCGCCACCGGCCACACGGATCCCGGCGGTCCGTGGGTGCCCGTCGGTGCCGGTGTCAATTCCGGCAGGGCGTGGTTCGGCGTCGTCGGGGAGGGTCGGCACGTCGAACTGACGGCCCTCGGCGACACCGTCAACGTTGCCGCGCGCCTGGCCGCGAAGGCCGAGACCGGTGAGGTGCTCGTTTCAGCCGAGGCGGCAGCGGCCTCCGACCTGGATCAGGACCTCGAGCGCCTGACGCTCGACTTGAAGGGAAAGTCCGTCGGCACCGAGGTCGTGTCGATTCGGATTGCGCCAACGGCCTGAGTCACAGTTCATCGGCGTTCGGCGCGACCCATGGAAGGGATGAGCCGCAGGCGCGGCACTCGTAGTCGGGCGCCTCGGGCCAGACCATGCAGCCGCCGAGGATGATCTCGCCGCGCTCCTCGGCTGCGGCCATGTCGGCGCCCGGGAGGCCGTAGAGGATCGGAACGGCATCGGTCGAGCCGCAGCGTGGGCAAGGCCGTTCGGTGAGCGTGGTCACGCGGCCGGCCTTCGGCCGTGGCGTTGGCGCCGATGGCCCAGGTGCCACATGGAGCAGAAGCGGCAGTGGTACGGCGCCAGGGCGCCATCGGAGTGGCGGCCGTGGCGGGCGGTCGAGCGGGCATCGGCACGGGTCACGTACACGGCCTTCGACTCGCACGCGCGCTCGCGAATCGGCAGATCGCGGTTGACGAAGAGGCGGTAGTCGACGATGGGCATGGACCCATCGTGGATGCCGATCCCGACAGCTCTCCTGTCGCGCTTGGAGGCAGCCCGCGGTGGCGGCTGCGCCACCGTCACGGAATATCACACTAATGATATATCCGCTGACAGGATCGCTGGCCGCCCTGCGCAAGACGCTTTCCGGTCCGGTCGAGCCCCGCGAGAGGCGCATCATCGCGGCATGAGGGTTCTCCTCTCCTGCCTGCCGGCGACCGGCCATTTCAACTCGCTGCTGCCGCTGGCCGAAGGACTCGCCGATGGTGGTCACGAGGTCGCCGTCTGCTGCACGCCGGCCTTCGCCACGCAGGTGACGAGCGCAGGATTCGAGCACCTGCCCGGCGGGGCCGAGGAGTTCAGCGGACTGTTCGTCGATGCCCCGCCGCGGACCGATCCGGATCGGTGGCGCTTCGCGCATCGGGTGGCGTTCGCGACGCGAGCGGTAGACGCGATGCTGCCGGACCTCGAGCGCCATGCCGAGCGCTGGCGCCCCGACGTCATGGTGCGCGAGACGGCGGAGTTCGCCGGCTGCCTGGTCGCAGAGCGCATCGGCCTGCCGCATGCATCGGTGGCGACCGGGTCGTGGAGCAGCCTCGACGAGATGCGATTCGTGGTCGCAGATGTCCTGGACGAGTGGCGCAGCAAGCTCGGGATGCCGCCGGATCCATCGGCGGAGATGGTGTATCGGCTCCTGCACCTGGGGTTCACGCCTCCGCGATGGGACGGTGGCGACGTGCATCCGCCGACGGCGCACTTCATTCGGTACACGAACCCGCGAGCCCGACAGGAGCCGAGGCCGGCGTGGCTGGACGCGCCGCGCGATCGGCCCCTGGTGCTGGCGAGCCTGGGGACCGTCCACCATGCGGAGGCGGGGATCTTCGAGGCGATCATCGAGGCGGTCGCCGATCAGCCGATCGAGGTGGTCGCGGCCATCGGTCGCGATCAGGATCTGGCCCGTTTTGGTCAGCCGCCCGCGAATGTGCGGATGGAGCACTACGTGCCGCAGATCGCCGTTCTCGAGGAGGCGACCGCCTTCATCACCCACGGCGGCTTCAACAGCACCAAGGAGGCGCTCTCGCTCGGGATCCCGCTCGTCGTCATCCCCATCGGCGGCGACCAGCCGTACACCGCGCAGCGCGTCGAGGTGCTCGGTCTTGGGCGCCAGGTGAGGCCCGGAGGAGCGAACCGCCGAGGTGATTCGGAGCCGTCTATGGCAGGTCCTCGAGGACCCGACCTACGCCGCTCGTGCCAAGGACTTCGCGGCCGAGATGGCGGCACTTCCCAGCGTCGAGAAGGCTGTCGCCCTGCTGGAGCGTCTCGCGCGCGATCGAGAGCCGATCATCGGCGCCTGAGCGCTCGGCTCAGGGGCGGTCCTGCACCTCTGCCCGTGGCTCGTCGCCTTCGGTCTCGGAGTGGGTGTCGGCGTCCACCACGTCGGGGCGTCGGGTCGCCATCGAGCCTTCCTCTCGCTCACGGCGCTGCTGCGCGCGAGCCTCCTCTCCGGCCTTCAGGCTCCGGACTCCGCCCTTCGTGAAAATCGTGCCATTCCACCCCATGACGCACCTCCTGGCGAGCAGTCTGGCGCCGATGGAGTGGCAGGGCAAGGTCGATCCTGCCTTGCGGTGGCCGCGCATACTGCCGTCACGGCTCTCGGCCGGGAGTCGCACACCGCACGTTCGGGACGCGGCAGCCTGAGGGAGGGAATCAGATGGGCCGGATGCGGCTACTCGCCATCGCCATCGTCGCTTCGATGCTCGCCAGCTCGATGACGTCCGTCGCGCTCGCAACCGACGACGGCGGATCGACCACCGGAACTGTGGCCTGCTCGCTCCAGGTGGCTGCCACCGGCGGCGTGTCCATGTCGGGCACGTCGGTCGTGCCGTTCGAGGAGTTCACCCTGTCCGCGTCCGGCTACACGCCCAATGGTGATGGCGAGCTCCTGGTTATCGGTGTCGAAAGGCCTGGCGACGAGGTCTTCCCCGTCGAGTTCACGGACGATGGCAGCCTCTCCGCGCCGTTCTTCTTCGCGCGAGATGGCCACGGGGACTGGCTCCTGACGCTCAGGCAGGAGGACCCCGATTGCTCGGACCAGGTCGAGATCCGGGTGTTGCCGCTCGACGACGTGATCGGCAACAAGTTCCTCACGCACATCAAGTGGCTGTTCCTCGAGGGCATCACCTCCGGCTGCACCTCGACCACGTTCTGCCCTAACGGCATCGTGACCCGCGGCCAGCTCGCGACGTTCCTCACCCGCGCACTCAGCCTGCCCGCGACGAGCACCGACTACTTCACCGATGACGAGACCAACAAGCACGAGGCGAACATCAACCGCCTGCGCGAGGCGGGGATCACCTTCGGATGCACGGCCACGACGTTCTGCCCCGACGGTCTCGTGACGCGCGGGCAGATGGCGAGCTTCCTGATGCGTGCCTTCGATCGGCCGCCCACCAGCACCGACTACTTCACCGATGACGAGGGCAACAAGCACGAGGCGAACATCAACCGCCTCCGCGCGGCGGGGATCACGTTCGGTTGCGGCGGCACCAACTTCTGCCCGAACGGCCTGGTGACGCGCGGGCAGATGGCCGCCTTCCTCCACCGCGTGTTCGAAGACTAGGCCAGCGGCATTCCCCGAAGGTCGCTATCTGCCGGCAGGGAGGACCCGCGTCACGTCGGCGAGCGCGCCGTCCCGGACCCTCGCGATGAACCGCTCCCCGTTGAGCGGCGAGGATGGACCGCGCTGGGCATTCGCGTCGACGCCGACGGCGATGACCGCATCGGTGCAGTCGCCGATGGCGCACAGCACGACGTCACCGCCGTCCACCGTGAGCTCGCCAGCCAGCAGGATCCATCCCTCCGGCGCCGATGCGACCGCGTCGGTCGGTGACTCGTGAAGCGGCCAGTCCTCGAAGGTGTGGAAGAGGATCGCGCCTCCGTCGTCCGGCAGCGCGCACCAGACTCGCTCCGACTCGGCCGGGCCCGAGTGACCCGTGTCGTGTGGCGGAGCCGGCCCAAGCTCGCCCGACCTGGATTCCCGATCCGACAGCGGTGACCTCGTACGCCGGCAGGCCGGTTGGCGCCGGGCCGCCGATCTTGAGCCCCTGCGGGTCGTATCGCGACCCATGGGCCGGGTCCTCGAACGCCTCGGCAGTCTGGCACCACCACAGCGTCTTCCCCACGAACGCCGGCGTATGGGTGCTGAACGCTGACAGGACCCGGACCGTGCCGTCGGCCAGGCCGATGACCCAGACCGGCGTGCCATCGGCGAGGTAGTCGGCCCGGACCTCGCCCTCGTCGGGACGTGCGAGAGTGCCGGCAGGCGGGGTCGGCTCCTCTCGCGTCAGCGCGGTCGCCACGACGAACGCGCCGCCGATGAGCGCCACGGCCAGCACCGCCACGATCACCCAGCCGATGCGCCGCATCGCGCGAGAGCTACAGCTTCGCGCCGGACCGGTCCGGCGGCTCCGGTCGGTCGATGGGTTCGTCGAGCCCCTCGACCGTCAAGCCATCGGCCGATGCCCACGGCTCGCGGTACTGCTCCTCGATCTGCACCGGCGTCTTCGGACGACCGGTGAGCGCATGCTCCAGGCCGGCGAGCATGCCGCCGATGACCTGTCCCGCTGACGAGCGCGACTTCAGTGGCTTCGGGTCGTCGGGCTCGCTCATGTCGAATCCACCAGGTAGATGCGCCGCGGCTCGGAGAGGCCCTTCAGCTCCTGGAGGCCCCGGTCGGTGAAGGCCATGGATGAGCCCGCCAGCAACTCCCGCGTGGCCCACGAGGCGAGGACCTCGCCCGCTCCCGCCAGCGCGGCGACGCGGGCGGCGATGTGTACGGCGACGCCGCGCACGTTCTCACCCTCCAGCTCGAGCTCGCCGGTGTGGACGCCCGCACGCAGCTCGAGGCCGAGGTCCGATGCCGCCCGGCAGATCTCCAGCGCCGCGCGGATCGCGCGCTCCGCGCCATCGAACATCGCGATGAATCCATCACCGGTGGTCGCCACCTCGCGCCCTCTGAATCGGTCGAGCCGGGTGCGGACGGCGAGGTTGTGACGGGCGAGGAGGTCGCGCCACGCTCCGTCGCCCAGCTCGAGAGCGCGAGCCGTCGAGTTCACGATGTCGGTCACGAGGAGCGTGCCCACGACGCGGTCGTAGTCGCCGCCCTCGGAGCGCGCGAGCGTCGTGCTGGGCTGCCAGTTGATGGTCACCCACGGTTCGTCACCGTCGACCCACGAATCGTGACCGGCCGGGATCTCGTAGAACTGGTCCGCCTCGATCAGCATCTCGGCGCCCTCGCGCATCAGGACGCGGCACGCACCTGAGATGGAGTAGCCGACGTGGTGATCGTCGCAAAACTCGGTGCGCGCGATCGGCTTGATCGAGGTGCTCCAGCGCCATCCGGGCTGCATGACGGATCGCCCGAAGCGGAACTCCCCAAGGTCGTAGGTCTCGATCCGCCCGAGCGGGACGTCCCGGACGCTGTCCGGCTCACCTAATCCGCGGCGTTGCAGCTTCACCAATGGTCTTCACGAAAGACCGATGCGGCCGGGGCGCTCGACGAGCTCCCGGACCGCGGCGGCCAGGCGCGCCTCCGGCACCCGCTCGCGCAACGCGGCATGGGCCGTGATCAGGCTGTCGCCGATCCCCTCGAGCTCGAACGTCCGCGTTCCCACGCGCATGCGGGCGACGAGCGCGATCTTGCCCTCCCGCGTCGACACCGACATGCGCTCGACCACGCCGTTGCGAGGGAGGTAGCATTCGAGGTCGTCGGCAGCGGCCTCGAGGAATCGCGAGGTTGCGTCGTCCACGGGCGTCGGCATGGCGCGGACTATACGCCGTCGTCCGTGTCTCGCAGGATCTCTCGCTTGCCGCACGTCGCTGGAGACTGTCAGCGGATATATCACTAATGATATAACTGCTGAATGGATGCGAAAACGATCGGGCGGACGGTCAAATGGGCGCGTCGCCGAGCCGGAATGACCCAGCACGACCTCGCGCGGGCGACGGGCCTGCCGCAGCCGAGCGTCGCGCGCATCGAGAGCGGAACCGTGATCCCACGGACGGCGACGCTGGTCACGATGCTGCGCGCCACCGGCCATCGGCTGACGATCGAGCCAATGAGCCATCCGGTCGATCGCGAGGCCATCCGAAGCCGGCTGGCCATGAGCGTTCCGCGACGGACCCGCGAAGTGCTCGGCAGGGCCGGCAAGGACTCCCAAACGAGCCCGATCCAAATCCTGCGGCGCTTGCGGCGCTTCGGTGTTCCGTTCGTGCTCGTCGGCGAGCTGGCGGAAGCCGCCCACGGCTCGCCCGGCAAGATCGGCAGGACCATCGAGGTCTGCGTCGCGTCGACCGATGTCGCACGGGAGCGCATCGGCCTGGCGTTGGCCGACCTCGGCGCGCGAGCGGAGGGCGACCGCCTGCGCGTCCAGACCGAGACCGCGGCCGGCGACGGATACGACATGCTGATCGGGAACGCCGTGCCGATGCACGTGGACGCAGGGATCCTTGTCCGCGTCGCAGCGATCGAGGACCTCGTGCGCAACCGACGTGCGGCCGGCACGCGCGAGGATGCGGAAGCGGAGGCAACCCTCGGCGCGGTGATGGAAGAGGCGATGACCAGGGCTGAGCACTGAAGCGACATCGCCCGTAGCATTCGCTCCATGCCCACCGGAACGCTCGCGGTCCGCACCGACCTGCGCAACGTCGCGATCATCGCCCACGTCGACCACGGCAAGACCACGCTCGTGGACGGGATGCTGCGCCAGACGGGCACGTTCCGCAGCAACGAGGCGGTCGTCGATCGCGTGCTCGACTCCGGCGACCTCGAGCGCGAGAAGGGCATCACCATCCTCGCCAAGCAGACGACGGTCGACTACGACGGCACGCGCCTGAACATCGTCGACACGCCCGGCCACGCCGATTTCGGCGGCGAGGTCGAGCGATCACTCCTCATGGTCGACGCCGTGCTGCTGCTGGTGGACGCGGCCGAGGGACCCCTTCCCCAGACCCGCTACGTCCTCCAGAAGGCCATGGCCCGCCACCTTCCGGTGATCGTCGCGCTCAACAAGATCGACCGCACCGATGCGCGCCCGGCCGAAGTCCTCGACGCGGTCTACGGCCTCTTCATCGATCTCGGCGCCGATGACCACCAGATCGAATTCCCGGTCGTTTACACCAACGCCAAGGCCGGCACCGCCACGCGCGACCTGGCGCAGCCGGGCGAAGACCTCCGCCCGCTGCTCGACCTCCTCGTCGAGGTCACCCCGCCGCCGACGTACGAGGAGGACCACCCGCTCCAGCTGCTCGTCACGAACCTGAGCGCCAACGACTACGTCGGCCGCATGGCGGTGGGCCGCGTTCGGAACGGCACGCTGAAGATCGGCCAGCGCGTGGCGATCGTGCGCGAGGAGGCGGAGGACGCCGATGGCAGCGTCGAGCCCGGGCGGACCGCCACGATGGTCGCGCCGGTCACCGCGCTGCAGACCGCGCACGGGATCGACCGCGTCGACATCGGCGAGGCCGGACCGGGCGACATCGTGAGCGTGGCCGGGCTGCCGGAGGTGACGATCGGCGACACGCTGACGGACCCAAATGACCCGCGGCCGCTGCCGCGCCTCGACGTCGATGCGCCGACCCTGCGCATGACGTTCGGCGTCAACACCTCGCCGATGGCCGGGCGCGACGGGACGTTCCTGACCAGCCGCCAGATCAAGGACCGGCTCGACCGCGAGGTGCTCGGCAACACGGCGATCGAGGTCCACCCGACCGAATCGGGCGACAGGTACGAGGTGCGCGGCCGCGGCGAGCTCCAGCTGGCCGTCCTCATCGAGCAGATGCGGCGCGAGGGGTACGAGCTGACCGTCTCGCGCCCCGAGGTGATCGTGCGCGACGGGCAGGAGCCGTACGAGCGGGTCACGATCGACATCCCGCCCGAGTACATCGGCGTCGTGCAGCAGGCGATGGCCGCCCGCAAGGGACGCCTGGAGCAGATGAGCACCGATGCCGACGGGCGCGCCCGGCTCGAGTTCATCGTGCCGACCCGCGGGCTCATCGGCTATCGCGGGCAGCTCCTGTCCGACACGCGCGGGACGGCTTTGCTCCACCAGATCGGCGAGGGCTACGGGCCGATGGCGGGCGAGGTGACGCATCGGACCAGCGGCGTGCTGGTCGCGGACCGGGCGGGCGAGTCGCGGGCGTACGCGCTCTCGTCGCTCGTCGAGCGGTCGGAGCTGTTCATCGGTCCGTCGACCGAGGTGTACGAGGGGATGGTCATCGGCGAGAACAGCCGGCCCGGCGACATGGACGTCAACCCGACGAAGTCGAAGGCGCTCTCGAAGATGCGGACCCAGGCGACCGACGGCGACTACCGCATCCACACGCCGCCGCGCGTGCTGACCCTCGAGTCGGCGATCGAGTTCATCGCCGCCGATGAGCTGGTCGAGGTCACTCCCACCGCCATCCGCCTCCGCAAGCGGCTGTTGGGGCAGCACGACCGTCGGCGGGCGGCCGGGGCTGCGCTTCAAGGCGGGCGCCTGAGAGGCGGCCTTGCCGAAGCCCGTTGCATTCTGTCAGCCGTTATATCGTTAGTGATATATCCGCTGACAGTTTCGCGCGAGCCGTGGAGAGGCAAGGGTGAAGCTCACGTAGGGCGGTTCCAGCCGACTCCCGCCCATGTAGCGGGAGGGCGCTCGGCATTCGTACACTGACCGCGTGGACCGAGTCGCGGATCGCGCGATCTGGGTGGTGATCGGCCTCCTGCTCGTCGTCATGGTCGTCTTCGTCGGCCTCCGGCTGACGACCGACGTTCCGAACGTGCTCTCGGGCGCGCTACCCGGCGAGGATGAGTTCGAGTACCGGTACGCGGCGTACCCCTGGCTCGCCTACGCCCACATCCTGCCCGGGGTGGTGTACCTGGCGCTGGCGCCGTTCCAGCTGTGGCGTGGCTTCCGGAACCGCAACCTCAGACGCCATCGGCGCATCGGGCGCGTTGCCCTCGCGGCGGGACTGACGAGCGGCGTCTTCGCCATCCTGTTCGGCTTCTTCCAGTCGTTCGGCGGCACGGTGCAGGCATCGGCGTCGGTGGTCTTCGGCGCCTGGTTCCTGACGTCGCTGCTCCTCGCGTATCGGGCGGTGCGGCGCCGGGACATCACCACCCATCGGCGCTGGATGATCCGGGCGTTCGCGGTCGGGCTTGCCGTGGGGACGATCCGCATCTGGATCGGGCTGTTCGAGGCCTTCGGCGTCTTCGAGACGCGCGATGCGTTCGGGATCGCCTTCTGGATCTCGTTCCTGCTGCACGCCGCGATCGCCGAGATGTGGCTGTATTGGCGTCCAAGCCAGACAGGAGCGGTGCGATGAAGAACGAGGCGCTGGCGAAGCTCGAGGGCCTGGTGGGGGAGTGGGATCTGACGATGACCGACGCGTGGTTCCTCGACAGCCCCGACATCAAGGTGAAGGGCAAGGCGACGGTCGAGTGGCTCGGCGACGCGTTCCTCCACCTGCACTCGACGTGGGAGGACGACTCGACGATCACCTGGGTCATCGGCCGCAGCGATCCGCACGAGCGGATCACCGTCCTCTCGCACGACTCACGTGGCGTGTGCCGCGTCTTCCGGATGACGTTCGAGGACGGCGAGTTTCTCATGGAGCGCGCCGATCCCGACTTCCACCAGCGCTTCGCCGGAACGGTGTCGGCCGACCGCATCGACGCGCGGACGGAGGCGTCCGAGGACGAGGGCAAGACCTGGCGCAAGGACTTCGACCTGATCTTCGAGCGGACGGGCTAGCGGTCGAGTGCGGCCATGACGACGTCGCCTGAGTCACTCGAGCGCTTCGTCGAGGCTCAGGACCCGGTGTACGAGACGGTCAGGTCGGAGCTGGCAGCGGGTCTCAAGCGCAGCCACTGGATGTGGTTCATCTTTCCGCAGCTGCGAGGGCTCGGGCGCAGCCCCACGGCGCACCACTTCGGCCTGGCGGGCCGCGCCGAAGCACTCGCCTACTGGAACCACCCGGTGCTCGGAGCACGGCTGCGCGAGTGCATCGACCTGATGCTCGCCGTGCCGGATCGGTCGGCTCGGGACATCCTGGGCACGCCGGACGACCTCAAGTTTCGATCGTGCCTGACGCTGTTCGAGGCGGTTGCCCCGGACGATCCCCGCTTCGGCCGCGCGCTCGCGCGCTTCTACGACGGCGAGCGCGATCCGCTCACGGTGGAGCTGCTGGCTGGGAGTCCGCCAAGAACGAGGACGGCGTAGCGCATCCGGTTCGCGAGTCCGCCTAGAAGAAGCCGAAGAGTCCCGCCGCCCCGAACGCGATCATGGCGATGGCGACGATGAGCATGACCACCGCGATGCATCCGTCCAGGATCTCGTCCATGAGCGGGACCGCCTAGCGCCGGGCCTTGCCCTCGACGTCGCGCGAGCGCTGCACGTTCGCCGAGCGGAAGTACGCGCTCTTGCGGTCCATCTCCATCATCGGTGCCGCCATGACGACCTCCTCGGCGACGAGGGAGGAGGCGAGCTCGTTCAGAGCGGCATCCTCGCCGGCGTACTGACCGATCCGTCGGGCCACCCCCCGGAGGGCCTGACGGGCATGGTCGAACTCACCCTGCCGGTTGAGCTGCACCGCCTCGAGACGCGCGCGGGCGGCGTGGATGCGGGCGACGGCGCGGTCGACGTCGCGGTCGCGCGGCTGGTCGTCGTTCGCGGCGTGGCTGGCGTGCTCCCAGGAGAGGGTGCAGCCATCGGCCTTGAGGACGCCGTCGCGGTCGGCGATCGTGAAGAAGGCCGTCGTCTGGGCGCCCTCGTCCACCTGCGGGAAGCGGACGCGCAGGACGATCTCCACCTTCTGGCCGACGACGAGGTCGCCGATGCCGAGCTTCAGCACGCCCGGGCCGGCCGCGACGCCGGCGACCGGCGACAGCGGCTCGACCTCGAGCGCCGGGTGGTGGGTGACGTCGACCGTCACGTTGCGCGCGACGACCTCGAGCAGCTCGCCGAGCTCCCCGGTGATGAAGTCGGGGATCTGCTGCGGATGCTCGATGAAGTAGAAGTGGCCACCGCCCGCATCGGCGATGGCGGTCAGAAGGACCTCGTTGAAGTCCGCGCCGACGCCGAAGGTCGACGTGCCGATGCCGGACGCGCGCAGGTCCTTCGCGACCTGGGCCAGCGTGTTCGGGTCGATGACGCCCTGGTTGGCGAGGCCATCGGTCAGGAGCAGGCACCCGGTTGACGCCATCGGGAGCGAGGTGCTCGCGGATGGCATCGGCGCCGCGCGGTCCAGCCGCCGTGGAGATCGGTGCTGCCGCGGGCGTCGACGGCCTGGAGGGCGAGGCGGGCGGCGCGCTTGTTCGCATCGGTCGCGAGGCGCGAGTCGACGACGGTCTCGATGTGGTCGTCGTAGGTGACGATCGCGAATCGGTCCTTCGGGTCGAGGCCGACGAGCGCGCGGTCGACCGCGTGCTTGGCCAGCGCCAGCTTCGTGCCGGCCATCGAGCCGGACCGATCGAGGACGAACGCGACGCTGACCGGCTGGCGCTCCTCGGCTGTCCTTGCGCTTGGCGCGCTTCGGCGCGGTGGCCTCGATCAGGACGTGGCGGGTCGAGCTGGCGCCGGCGCGGACCAGGCTGCGGTCGGTGCGGGCGGTGAATTTCGTGGACATTGTTGGCCCCCTCTCGTGGGTTCTCTGGATCAGGTTGGCGGTCGGTCGTGACAGGTTCGGTGTCGGATTGCGGCGCGAATGGCCGGCATTCTGGGGTGGCTTGTCAAGCCCTCGATTTCGACCCCGAAGGGGTCGTCGAGCGGCGGAGGCGGGGCAGGTCGTAGGCAGTGACGATCCCGCCGACGGCGTTGGCATCGCGGCCGCTGCCGACCAGGACGGCCCGGATCGGCCAGCCGCGGGTGGTCGCGTCGTCGAAGAGCGCAACGACCTCCTCGACGGGTGCCGATGGCTCGACGACTCGGAAGTCACCGGCGTCATCGGCGTAGGCGAGCACCTCGCGGACGGGCGCGCGCGCCTCGACGTCGAGGTCGTGCCGGCTGCGCCCGGCCATCCAGCGCGCGATGGCCTCGGTGGTCAGCAGCCCCATCCAGCCGCGATCGCCGCGGACGGGCGCCTGCGAGTAGTGCCGCTCGTAGAGGGTGCGGGCCACCGGACCGATGGGGTCGTCGGGCGTGCACGCAGAAGACCTCGCCCCGCGGGAGTGCTTCACCGATCGTCGTCCGCCGCGCCTCGGCGCCGATGCACGCTGGGCTCGGCGCCTGCATCGGCCGAGCATCGGCCCGGAGACATCGGCGCCGCGAGCCGGAGTGCGGCCGGCATCAGTGCATCGCTCGGTCTGGCTCGGTGACGCGTCCGAGCGCCGGCTCCGAGTGGAGCGAGTCGACGAGCTCGGCCAGCGGCATCTCGAGCATGTCCGCGATCCTCGCGAGCGACTTCGTATCGGGCACGGTCTCGCCGCGGAACCACGAGTAGAGCGTTGCGCGGCTCACCCCGCTGGCCTTGCTCAGACCCAGGATGCCGCCCGGGCCGTACCACCTCGAGCGCACGAGCCGCTCGAACGCGGAGGTTGGCGGCAGTGTTTGACATGTCGGACATTAAGTGTATGGTACTACGGACAGATCCGCGCCGCAACCCGGTGCGACACCAGAGCTGTCACGAGTCCAGCCCAGGCTGGAGACATGACCGATGCGGGTCGGTGCCATGCCCGAGGGGGGAGGCACCGGCCCTCGCGGTCACAAGAGGGGAGAAGCGTCAGTGCCCGAAGCGACAACTACCGTTCGTCCAGGCTCCGGAGATCCGGCAGCCGCCGTCAAGGCATCACTCTGGTCCATTCGCCCGATCATCACGATGTCTCGGGATGGGCTCACCATCATCCCCGTCGACTCGCATCGGCCGAATGAGGTTCCCGACTACCTGACCCTCGATCAGGCCCAGGACACCGAGGGCGCGATCACGATCGACGAGGCGGACCAACGCACCGTGCCCACCGTGGATGTCGTCACCGGTCCGACGAAGGTGCTCATCATCGACGGTGACACGATCGTCGGCGGCGCGCAGAACCGGGTGATCAACGTCACCATCCTCCTCCCGGCCGCGGCGAAGACCCCCATTCCCGTCAGCTGTCTCGAGCAGGGGCGATGGAACAGCGGGCGGCGGTTTGCGGTTGGCGGCAAGGTCGATCACCGCATGCGCGCCATGCTCGCGGAGCAGATCGGCGAACAGGGCGGCGGCGTCCGCGCCGATCAGGGTGCGATCTGGAGCGAGATCGCCCACAAGCAGTCTCGTGCCGCTCTCAACTCGCCGACGATGGCCCTGCATGACGTCTACCGCTCGGATGAGACGTCGATCGCCGATCTCGTGGCGTCGTTCCCGCGACCGAACTCCGCGCGCGGTGTCGCGATTGCCCACGGCGACCGGGTCGTCGGTGTCGACCTCTTCGACTCGGCAGAGACGCTGGAGCGTCAGTGGCCGCGGCTGGTTCAGTCGGCCGTGCTGGCGCACGTTGATTGGCAGCGCATGGTCGCGTCCGGCGCACTCCCGAAGCCGCGCCACCAGCATCCGGACCCGGGAGCCGCTGGACCGCATGATCCAGCGAGCCAGCGAAGGCGCTCGAGCGGCCCCAGCGTCACACACCTCGTCGGCCTGGGCCACGATGTCCGGTTCAAGGGGCCGAAGATCGTCGGCAGTGCCATCGTCCACGACGGGCGGGCGATCCATGTCGGGCTCTTCCGGCCGTGATCGGTCACGGGCCATCCGTTCGTCACGTTGCGCACGGCGTGCTCGCGAGGTCCGATTCCGCCATGGCCAGGTACGCCCTCTACGTCTTCGAGCTCAGCGACTCCGTCGGAAAGAAGCCAGGAATCCCGGCGAAGATCTCGGCGGCTCCCTACGTGTATGTCGGGTACACGGGCAAGAAGCGGCGGGAGCGTCTGAAGGAGCATCGGACCGGCTACTACGCCGCCGACAAGCGGTGGATGAAGCATTACGCTCGCACGCGAGCTGACCTGTGGGCCGACTGGCCGAAGTACGCCACCAAGGCCGATGCGCTCAGCGCCGAAGCCGAGCTCGCCGCAGCGTTGGGAGAGCAGGGCTACACCGTGGTCAACAAGACCGGAATCGCGCTCGCGATCGCCAAGAAAGCGGCGGGCTGATGACGAAGGCACTGCCTGCCGAGTACACGGTCTCGATCGCCGCCTACCTGGCCGATGCGGGCTACGCCGGCCCCGCGGCAGTGACGGCACGATCAGTTCTCGAGGACGCCGGCATCACGCGTCCCGGCAAGACGGGGTTCAGCTCGACGAAGCTCGAGCGGGCCTCGGCCGCACTGGAAGCCGCGCTGGCCGGGGTCTGCGAGCGCGCGGAGTGCCGCGCGCTCCTCGAGGTGGACGGCCGCGAGGTGATCGTCGTCGAAAGCCGAGCCCAGTGCGAGATCTGCGGCGGCAGCAACAACCACGGTGCCTTCCGCGCGATGGCCGTCGCCTGCGCCGATGCCGGCGTCGAGCGGATGCTCATCGTCGGCGGTAGCCCTCGCCAGTGGGACGCGCTCCGGGCGCTGGTCCCGGCTGGCGCCATCGACGTCCGATTCGTCGACGGGACACGCGGATCGAACGAGCGGGAGGCGCTTCAGAACTGCTCGTGGGCACATCTCGTCGTTGTCTGGGCGCCCACGCCACTCGGGCACCGTGTGTCGGACCTGTACCGGGCCGATGTGTGCGTGGCGGATCGAGTCGAGGTCCATCGGCGCGGGATCGAGGCACTGGCCAGCGCGGTTGACCGCCACCTGCGTGCCGCACCTGGCGAACGGGTCCGTCATCAATGATGTGTAGTGAGTCGAGACCGACTGCTGTGAGGGGACCTCACGTTGCCAAGCGATGAAGGCGAGCACCTAAGCATCCCGGTGCCGCAGCGCGATGGGTGGCTGTACTCGGACCGATTCGTCCGAGCGCTGACGACGGCGGCCCAGATGCACGCGGCCCAGGTGCGCAAGACGACGACGATCCCGTACGTCAGCCACCTGCTCGGGACGTGCGCCATCGCGCTCGAGTACGGCGCCAACGAGGACGAAGCGATCGCCGCGCTCCTGCACGACGCCATCGAGGATGTCGAGCCGATCGACGAGGCCCGCGCGGCCGTCGCCTCCTTCGGCGATCGGGTCCTGGCCATCGTCGAAGGCTGCAGCGACTCCGACATCCAGCCGAAGCCACCGTGGCGCGAGCGCAAGGCGGCCTACATCGCCCACCTGGCCGATGCCGATGCGTCGATCCTGCTCGTCTCGGCGTCCGACAAGCTCCACAACGCGCGAACGATCCTCGCCGATCTGCACCGGGTCGGCGACGAGCTCTGGACGCGGTTCAAGCCGTCTCGCGAGGAATCGATCGGCTACTACCGGGCACTCGTGGACGGCTTCCGCGCCAAACCCGGCGCACAACGCCGAGCTCGTCGACGAGCTCGACCGGACCGTGACGGCCATCGAGGAGTTCCCGACTGCATCGGTCTGATTGCGACACGCTGCTGTCGCATCGGTCATGGAACGTGAGCTCGTGATTACAGGAAGCAAGGGGGACCGATGACGATCAAGACGACTGAACGACCGCTCTTCGCCGGCAAGGCCGGGACCGACGACACCTGGGCATGGGTCCGAGGATGTGCCCGACGGACTCCGGATCAGCAGCCAATCCATAGGGTTCGGCGCCAGCGCGGCGTTCGGCGGCGGCGACGTCGAGACCTTCCTCACCATCCCGACGGCGCGCCTCGAGGACGTTCGCCTGGCGCTCCTCGCCGACATGAAGCGGGCGCCGCGGCGAGCCTCGGTCGCCGATCTCATCGCCAGAAAGTGGCGCGGCAGCTCGATGGTGACGACACTGCTGCGATCCTGGCTCGACGAGCGCGGGATCGAGTACGACTTCTTCGTCTATTGATCGGCGCGGGCGGCCATTGACCATGGCGGGCATGATTAGTTGAGGACTTCGACTTCAGGTCGCCGTCCTTACTTTCGGGGGCCCGAGCACATGACAAGCAGCGCGAAACTGCGAGCGGCATTGAGCCGAGCAGCATCGGCCACAGATGCCGATCGGATCGACCACCGCGACCGATTGGCCGCCTTCGGGCCAGCTGTCATCGAACCACTCTTGGGATGGGTGCGTGATGGGATGCACCCACACTTCGTCGTCAGGGTGTTCGAAGCGCTCGGTCGAGCGTACGAGGCTGCAGAAGCGCTCGCGGCACTCGGCGAAGCCACGAAGCTGGATAGCACCCTGGCCGCCGAGGCATACGATGCGAGGCAGCGACTCAAAGGTCGTAGCGCTCCGCCGCTCCCGCCACAGACTGCCAGAACTCGGGGCACTGGGGTGCTCGACCAAGTGACGCCGTTTGGCCCACCAGTGGAGTCAGGCGACTGCATGGGGATCACTCAGAAGGGCGAACCGTGTCGCAACCCGGGGCGCTACTGGGTGGGGGACAAGCTTTCGTGCAGCCGCGGTCATGCCGAATACCGATGAATCTCAAGCGGTCGAACAGAGCCGCCGCCGCCGATGGGAACCAAGACGCGATCGAGCAGCTTCGATCCATGGAGCGCTCTCCTAGCCAGGAGGAATCACCATCGCCGTAGCGCCTGCTTCCCCCAACGATCGCCCTCTCGAGGATCTGCTTCGCGATGTCAGGGAGGCTTTGCCGAACGACCGCATCGACCACCGCGACGATGTGGCGCGATACGGCGTCCTCCGCCCCCATCGAGTCGATGTCCGATTGGCTGGCGGACCCGGATCTGTGTCGTTTTGCACTTCGCGTCATCGGCCGCGTAGGGCAGCTCGGCGAGCGTCGAACTCAGCCATCCGCGCGCTGGTCGCCGGGCGTGAAATCGTCGCGCGTCCGTCCGGATCGCGGCCGACGGTGAGCTCGCACGGCTGGATTACACGCCACCGAAGCCCAAGCGAGTTTCGAAGCCATCATGGGCTCGCAACAATCCGTATGACGTTCAGCCCCTGCCGGCTGCGTCCGGGCTCGGTTGGCCCGGCTTCCAGGACAACGAGTTCGGCGATGTCACCGGCACGACGTGGCGTCGTCGCGATCGCCCCGGGCAGCCTGCCGCCCCTGATTCTTCGGGCGTTGCGAGAGGTCCATCCCCACTTCTCGTCGTGGTCGGTCTACCGGTCCGCCGAGGTCCACTTCGGAATCACCGATCGGTACCAACAGTTCGACCAGCGCGAAAGCGGTTGGCGGGCGGCGAAGCTGGTCGTCTACGCGCACGGGCCGACCGGAGAGCTGCCCGAGACGATCCCCCAGGCAGTGGCCGGCCTCTATATCGAGAAGGGCGATGGCAGCGATCCCTACGGTGCGGTGGATGCCCGGTGGGACTGGCCCCTGTTCGTGACGAGCCTGACCGACCCGGCGACGGCCCAGCCGCTCGCCCAGGCCATGGAGCGCCACTCTCTCCAGTTTGGTGACTTCGTTGGCCAGCGATTCGGACCGGCCACACAGGTCGGTGGTGTCGGTCGCATGGAGGATGGCGAGCTCGTCTTCCTCAACCACGCGGGCGAGGAGCAATTTCGAGGGTTCGCCGCCCTGAGGCATCACCTCGAGCAGTTGCCCAAGGACGGCTGGCACGACATGCACGTGTGGCGTTCCTGGCCCAAGGAAGACGCGGTCCGCCGCGGACCTGCCTTCGCGCGCGAGGCACTGATACCCGTCCTGGAAGATCTCGCGAAGGTCTACGAGCCGATGGTTCGCCGCCCGATTGCGGATGGCGCGCGCGCGCTGCATCGAGTGACCGAACGCCGGCAGCGGACCGATGGACGGCCGGAGGTCAATGCCTCGTTCAGGCTCACACGCAGGAGGGCCACTTCACGCTTCCAAAAGGCGTAGCGGACGAGCTGGGAGTCGGCATCGACGGGAGGGTTCACTTGCTGGTGGAATCGCTCGAAGGCAAGCCGTACTTCACAGGCGAGCTCTCGCTGCGTTCCGGCACCGAGGTCTACCATCGCACGACCGATCCGGAGACACAGGGCCTTGAGCGGGTCGGTTCCCGCGAGTGGATCCGCGTCAGCGCCAGTGGGCCGGGAGGTGCTACATCGCCGTAGCGCCGCCAGCCCCGACCGAGCGCGGTGAGTTCCCGATGACCGATGCGCAGCGGGCCATCGTCGAGCATGGCGACGGACCCGTCGTTGTCATCGCGGAGCTGGCACCGGGAAGACCCGGGTCATCGTCGAGCGTGTCCGATGGCTTCTCGATACCAATCCGGATCTCCAGCCTGAGTCGATCCTCGTCCTGACGTACAACGTCAAGGCAGCGCGCGAGCTGCGCGAGCGGATCGAGGAAGCCGTCGGTCCGGCCACCGCCGCTCGCCTCAGCGTCAGCAACTTCCACAGCTTCTGCCACCGGGTGCTCCGCGAGAGCGCGGCCGAAGCCGACATCCCGCCAAATCCCGATGTGCTCGACGGCGTCGGTCAGCTCCTCCTCATCAAGGATCATCCGGCCGGAGCTGAACCTCGTCTACCACAGCACGACTGGCACCTGCCGGAGTTCGTGAAGTTCATCAACCGCGCCAAGGACGAGCTCGTCAGCCCGGACGACTTCGACGCCTTCGTAGCCGGTGAGCGCCAGGCCTTCGAAGACCGATACGGCCCCTACCCCGATGCCGTTGCTCGCCTGGTCGTCAACGGCAACCTCGCGCCCGTTCGCGAGGTGCGCAACGCGTACATCGCCAAAGACGGCAAGCTGATCAACTTCAAGTACTTCTTCACGCGCAAGGTGACGTTCCTGAAGGAGTCGTCTGCCTTCGTGCTGCTGCCGGGTGGCTGGGGGACGATGGACGAGGCGTTCGAGCTGCTGACGCTGACGCAGACGGGGAAGAGTCCGCCGCACCCGATCGTCCTGCTGGAGCCGAAGGGCAGCACGTACTGGCAGGAGTGGATCGATTTCGTGAGGCGCGAGATCGAGGAGCGCAACTTCCTGCTGCCGAGCGACCTCTCGCTGTACCGGCTGGCGATGACGCCGGAGGAGGCGGTCGAGGAGATCGAGCGCTTCTACCACGAACTACCAGTCGGCGCGGTTCATCGGCAACCGGCTGGTGCTGCGGATGAAGCGGGCGCCGGACGAGGCGATGCTGGCGCGGCTGAACGAGGAGTTCGCGGACCTGCTGGTGGAGGGGGAGTTCGAGGTGACCGGGCCGACGGCGCCGGAGATGAAGGACCAGGACGACCTCGACTGCGAGCGGCTGGCGTTCTACCCGAACCACCACTATGGGCGGCTGCGGGAGCTGATCGACGTGTTGAACGAGGTCTGAGGGTTCACGGTTAACAGTTCACGGCTGACGGTCAGGGTTTGCGTACTGAGGGTTAAAACCCTCAGCTAGAGGATCACGGATTCTCGCGGGATTTCGTGATTCCGGATAAAAGCCGGAGCTATGGATCATAGAATCGCGTCATGAACAGACATATCGAGAAACCGACGTTGGTTGAGGCGGCGGGGAATATGCCGAAGGTAATCGAGGAGTTCGTTGGGCGGGTGAACTCCGGCGATGCGGGCGTGAGCGTGGCGCGGATGAGGAGTCCTGCGGGGTGGGAAGAGCCGGGTCAGACGCCGGACTTCGATGAGTACACGGTGGTGCTGGCGGGGTCGTTGCGGGTGGAGACGCGCGATGGGGTGGTTGAGGTGGGGGCGGGCGAGGCGTATGTGGCGGTGAAGGGGACGTGGGTGCGGTACGGCTCGCCGGGGGATGAGGGGGCGGAGTACATGTCGGTGTGTGTGCCGGCGTTTGCGCCGGGGTTGGTTAACCGCGACGCGGGGTAGCGGGCGTCGAGCTTGCGCAGCACGCTCGCAGTTCCAGGCGCGTTTGAGATCGGATGTAGGGAAGCGTCGGCGATGCTGTCCCGGAGCGAACCATTCGGCCTTTAGCCGTTTCGCAACGCTCTTCACTCGGCACGTGACTGCGCATTGGTCGCCGAGGTGTACTAGTAGCAGTGCGCAAATCGCTTCAGCAGCTTCGAGCTGACCTCGTGACAAGACTCCTTCGACGTCGTCCGTCGTCGAACGATTGCTACTCCGGGCTTCATAGATGCGTCGTCATGAACACCGACGTCGCTGACGCAACTGCTGGATCGCCGAGGGATGAACGCACTTCGTTCCGATAGCACTTGCACGAGCGGCTCCGAGTCCGAGAACACAGGACGACTCGAACGCGATAGCAGTCTTGACTACGCTGCTGTCAGAGAGTTGCTCCCTCGATCGACTGAGGAGCCAATCCAGACGCTTGGCTTATCTTGCTGCCACCTGCGATTGCAGGCTGTTCCAGCATGAAGAGCGATCCAAGCCGCACCGTTTCGAAGCGGGTCGGAACGCTGGTCATCTACCTGAATGCCTGTCGGATTCAAGGCGACTTCAAGCCGAGTGCAGCCCCAAGAGTCGCGACGTCATCCTCGAACCGGGAGTCGTCTCGCGCAGGAGGCCAGCATCGCTGCGGGCGTCTGACCGTCGCAAGAGCGGATGATCGCTGCGATTCAAGATTTCCCGATGCTGCAGAGAGCTCCGCCCCCGGATCCCCAGCTGTATGCGTCAAGATGGCATTCGAGCAGGATGGCTGCTTGGCCAGGGTCAGTCGCTGCTCCAGAGCGCGTCGGAGAGTTGAGAGCAGAGGCGTCGCCGAAGCCCGCCCTGTGCGGCGATTCCTCAGCTGTATCAACGCACTGCGACGGGCGGACTGCAGAGTTCGGGCAGGGCGCGGGCCGCAGGTGCTTCGACAGGCTTCGCAATAACTCATGCGCGACGTGCGTCGTTGCTATCCCAGGGCGCGCTCGATTTGCTCGATGTGTTCGGTGCGGTGGTTGTGGCGGCTGAGGAGGTAGGCGTGGTCTTCGGCGATGAGCTGGTTGGCGATGGCGTCCGGGGTGGCGGCGATGGCGGCGTTGGCGGCCTTCGCGGACTCGACGCAGAGGCGGGCGGCTTCGCGCGGTTGGAGGGACTTGAGGAGCTCTTCGAGGGCGGTGTTGACGACGTCATCGTCGAGCTCCTGGTGGGGTTCGCCGCCGTCCTTCCAGCGCGTGAGTACGTAGGCGATGCGGCGGTCCCAGAAGGCGAGGTGCCCGAGGGCGACGGCGGTCGTCCAGCCGCCACCGAGGTCGGCTGCGAGGTCGGCGTCGGTGAGGTTGGAGACGAGGGCTTCGAGGCGGGCGGTGACGGCGTCGTTGCTGTCGAGGATGGACTGGTCGGGCATGGGGTGCTTCCTCCGGGTGGATAACAGATAACAGAGAGCAGATAACAGGCTGGAGTGAGCGTCAAGCTGTACGCGGGTGCAGAGGGCGGAGGGACCGGGCTTCCAGGATAAGGGAGAGTCCGGTACGCGCCGCCGCCGAGATGGGGAACATCTCGGCTACAGTGGTGACTCGCGATTGGCTACGTGGTCTGCCCGTAAGCCTGTTATCTAATCTCTGCTACTCCCCGACCTTGTGGTCGCCGAGCTTCTCCAGGGCTTTCACGAGGGCCTGGGTGCCGGCTTCTTTGTGGCCGTCCGCTGCTACGGTGGCGAAGAGCTGGGCTACGAGGGCTGTGGCGGGCATGGGGAGGTCCAGCTCGCGGGCGACGTCGAGGGCGTGGCGCAGGTCCTTC
>CAWHEV010000005.1:0-40781 GCA_963828485.1 uncultured Chloroflexia bacterium | reverse complement strand
GCAGACGCTTGAGCCACGCTCTCGCCTGCTCACGCAGCTTGGCGTCGAGGTTGGACAGTGGTTCGTCCAGCAGCAGAACCGTCGGCGAGTAGACCAACGCTCGAGCGAGGGCAACGCGCTGCTGCTGCCCGCCGGACAGTTGATGCGGGTAACGATCGCGCAGGTGTGCCAATCCCACCTTGTCCAGCGCGTCGTCGATGAGGCGACGCTGCTCATCCTTGGCGATCTTGCGGATCTGCAACGGCATCGCGAGGTTGTCGGTGATCTTCTTGTGCGGCCACAACGCGTAGGTCTGAAACACCATGCCGAGATTCGGCCCTCGGGGGGCACGAACACTTTCCGCGACGAGTCGAAGAAGGTGGAGTCACCGACGGTGATCGCTCCGCTGCTCGGCTGCTCCAGGCCGGCGATGCAATTCAGCGTCGTCGATTTGCCGCAACCGCTGGGACCAAGAAGAGTAAAGAACTCGCCATCGCGGATGGTGAAGTCGACATCTTCGAGGACCGTGTTGGTTCCGAATTGTTTGTTCAAGTGGCTGACCTTGACGTCAGGCATCGGTTTTGCGTCCTTTCAGGAGAAGTCCGGCGAGCGCCACGAAAGCCGCGGTGATCGCAATCTGAATGCTGGCGAGTGCGGCGACCGAGCCGGTATTGCCCTGCACCCAAAGCTCGAGCATCGTGGTGCCGATGATGTTGCTGTCGGCAGAGGCAAGGAACACAGCAGGCGAATACTCCTTGAGCATCGTCACAAAGGTGAGGATGAGTGCACCCGCGAACGCTGGGGTCAGCAGACGCACCAGGATTCGCCAGAACGTCTTGACCCAGTCGGCACCGGCCACCCGGGCGGCGTTGTCGAGTTCCTGGCCGATCTGCATGAGCGATGGCGCCAGCGACCCGAAACCGCTTGGCAGCGCACGCAAACCGAACGCGATGATGAGTGCCCACAGCGATCCCTGGACCAACTGGCCGAGCCCGAACGGCGCATAGGCGAACGCCCAGAAGAACCCGATTCCGACGATGATGCCGGGCATGGCCTGGGGCGCGAGCGCCAGGTACTCGGCGGCCCGGCGGAACCGAAAGGTAGACCGCCTGGCCACCATGACAGCCATCAGCGCAACGAAACTGACCAGCACGGCGCCGAGTGCGGCAACGATCAGGCTGTTCTTGATCGATTGGACGTAGGCCGCGTAGGTAAAGACCCGGTCGTAGTTGTTCATCGTCAAGCTCTTCAGCGGCGACTGAAGCGGGCTGAATACCAACGTGAACGAGCGCATGATCAGTCCGGCGATGGGTAATAGGGCGCCCATGACGACATAGAAGACGATGGCGCACAGGCTGATCCATTTCAGCCGGCCGAGGTCGAGGAGTCGCGGGCGGATCGCTTTCCCTCGCACCGAGACGAACCGCTGGGCGTCCTTGAGCAATTTGGCCTGTAGCGCGACCAAGCCGATCGTCACTACCAGGATGATCGCCGATGCGGCGCCGAGCACACCGTAGTCGGGATTGATGGACTGCAGGCCGTTCTTGTACAGAAAAGTCGAGAACACCTGGATGTTCACCGGTTGCCCGTACAGCAGTGGCACGCTCAGTGTTTCAACCGACATCGAGATCACCAAAATAGAGCTATAGACGATCGGTGGGCGCAGCATCGGAAGAATGACTCCGAAGATGATCCGTAGCGGCCCCGCCCCGCACACTTGTGCTGCCGATTCCAGTGATGCATCGCTCTGCCGTAATGCGTTGGCGCAAAACGTATACGCGATGGGTGCTAGTGCCACGGCTTCGGTCAGGGCCATGCCGGGAATCGAGTATAGGTTCCACGGCAGGTCGCCAAGGACCTGTTGCACCTTGATGCTCACGAACCCCGATGGTCCGTACATCATGATCCAACCGAACCCAAGGATGAGCGAGGAGATGAAGAACGGCCACTGCATGGCCGCCGAAAGAACACCGCCCCCCGGCATTTTGGTCCGAACCACGACGATGGCCATGGGCACTGCGAGCAGAAGCGTCAAGATCGTTGTCAGCCCGGCGAAGAGCAGTGTGTTCAGCGCGACCTGGCCGAACCCTGCCTCGGTGAACAGACGCACATAGTTGTCGAGGCTGAGCACTCCGCCGGCCTCGTACAGCGGTCGGTCCAGCAGCGACTGATACAAGGTCGGCACAACGGGTGCCAGCACCAAAATGGCGAGGAAGATGACGACCGCGTACTGCAGCCACATCTCTCGGCCGAGGCCGAGGAACTTGCGGTATCGGGGCGCCGGGGTGGCCCCCCGATACCGCGCCTCGGACGGCAGGCGGCGGAGACGTCGTCGTCGTCATGACACTACAAATCCTTCGTTTCGTTTTAGATCAGCGGCCGAGCAAGCCGTCCCAGCGGGCGGTGAAGGCTTTCACTTCGTCCTCGGGGACCTGGACGTAGGGCACATCGACGACGTTTTCCTTGCCGACCGATTCGACAAGCTCCTGATAGGTGTGCCTGCCGTCGGCGGCCTCGATTCCGTCACGATACGAAGTCAGTCCACCCTCGGCGACGGCGCGTTGCCCCTCTTCCGAGAGGACGAAGTCGGTGAACAACTTCGCAGTGGCGGGATGCGGTGCCTTGGCAGGGATTCCGATACCGCGGGGCAATACGACGGTGCCGTCGTCGTAGAAGGACAACGCCAAGAGACCGCCGCTATCATCGACCTTCGGATAGGCGGGTGCCGCGCTGATGAATATTCCGGCCAGGTACTCACCGGAGGTGATCTTCTCCATCTGCGTGCCGGACGAGGTCTCTGCCTTCGCCATCGGCAGGATCTTGTCCAGTACCGACCACGAGTCGGGCCGCGCGGTGGCGAACGCATTGGACACCGTAAAACCGAACGCGCCGTTTACATCACGAGAAGTGATCTTGCCCCGATATTTTCCGGGATCCTTCGAGATGATGTCCGCAAGACTCTTCAAGCCGGTCGGCTTCTCCGTCATCAGCGATGTGTTGTAGATGATGGACAACGGGTCCAGAGACATCGAGTAGACGTTCGGCATCAGCGTCGCCTGTTTCGGAAGCTTGGCCACCTCAGGAGACTCGTACTCCAACAGCGTTCCCGGACGGCCAGCGAAGTCGGCCCACGCCTGCGCAGCGTTGGATACGACGATGTCGGCAGGCGACCCCGCGGTGGCCTGCTCGCTGAGCACGCGCTGGAACACCTCGTCGCTGTCGAGGTTGTTCGCCGATATCTCGCCAACCCACGGATACTTCTTCTTGAAGTCCCGGAATATGGGGTCCCAGTTTTCCTGGTCGGTGTTGGAGTAGATCGTCAGACTCCCGCCTTCGTTCTTCGACGCGGCAATGACGTCCCGGTACTCCGCCGGGTAGTAGTCGGGAGCCTCACCGGTCCTGACGGTGTTATTGGCTCCCGGTTCGGTGCTTTCACCGGACCCGCACGCGGTGACCGCCAGCGAAATGGCGACGCAGAAAACGGCCGCAGAGCGGATAAGGCGCCACCCACTGCTCGTGTGGTTGCCCCGGGGGACTGGCTTCATGCTCTTCCTCCTTGAAGACGAGGCGTAGACCTCAGTGTGTGCGCGCTCACACTAAGTGGTTATAACCTATGACGTCAAGACCGCGTGGCTGCGTCTGCCTCTTTCAGTCCAAGTACCTCGACCAATGAGGAATCCGGGTTGTCATCGGGGTTTTCTACCCAGCCGGCTCACTAGCGAAACTGCCGCGCTCGACGCCGGTCCCGCGCTCGCGTTGGCGTCCGGCAGCCCGATCGCTCCATCGTTGGGCGAGGGACCGAGCATCTGGGACACCACGAGAGCGATGAAGACCGCCACGGAGATGGCTGCCGCCATGACGAGCCACGGTTGGTCACGCTGCCCCTCGAGGCGGCGCACGCTGGAAGCAAGTTGGACGCTGAGACGCGTCACGAGAGGCTCGAGATGGGCACAGTTCCCTCCTTGGCGCTCCACACCCGCAGGACTCGTACCAGAATGGCGCCTACCGGCTCGCTCATGGCTCGCACCCGACTTCGCATGACGGGCTCGGGTTGGTCGATGGCGACGGGCTCGGCGTCGGGGTCGGGGTGGGCGAAGCTGTCGGGCTGGGTGTCGGCGTCGGTGTCGGTGTGGCCGTTGGGCTGGGTGTCGCCGTCGGTGTCGGCGTCGCAGCCGACGGTGTCGGCCCCACGACTGGAGGCTGAGGGCCGATCGGTGGCGGACCGGCGGGCGGCGGCACGGTGCCGGGCGGCGCGGTTGGCGTCGGGCTGGCGTCCGAAGTCGCCGATGCGTCCTCGCCGAGCGGCGTGATCGCAGGGGTCGGAGAGCCGGTATCTCCGAGGACCGATTCTCTCGGGGTCGGCGACAGGTCGCCCACTGGCGCAGCGGAGGGCAGCCGGATCAGCGTTCCACCGGCGGCGATCCCCACGATGGCGGCAAGGAAGACCGCGGCTGCGCTCGCGGCCACCCGCAGCGGCCACGAGGAGCGATCCGCCCAGTCGCTGACCGGTGGCGTCGACGGCAACGGGGCGGCCGAGGGGTCGATGAGCGTGAGGGCGTCGTTGGCGCCCGCGAGGAGCAGACAGCTCGGGCACGCTGACGCGTGGATGGCGACATCGCGTGCCGGTTCGTCGCGGGCCCCCTCGATCAGCCATCTGGCGAATTCCTCGTGCAGGACGCTCACGTCATGTGCCGGCGGGCGATCGCCCGGATGCGGAGGACGGTCGGGCCGTCAAGCACCTCGCCCGGTGCTGCCTCGACGTAGGCGCGGAAGTACCGCTCCCTGGCGCGTCGTAGGAGGTCCTCCAGGGCCGAGCCATCGTGTGCGACGACCGACGCCACGTCGCGACGATCGAGCCGCTCGACGTCAAACGCGAGAAGGGCGGCGCGCTCGCGGGGTGAGAGCGAGGCAAGCGCGCGCATCATCGCCGCGTCGGCGCCGAGCTCGGCGAGCCTATTGGCCGGCGCCCGACGCCGGAGCCCGCCCGTTCGTGCTCCCCGGACGACCTGGCGGCGAAGCCATGCCGCAGCGCGTTCAGGGTGACGGAGCTCGCCGACGCGGCCGGCGGCGCCCGCGAGCGCACGCTCGGCGAGCCGCGCTGCCTGCGGACGATCGCCGAGCGTCAACAAGAGCGCGAAGCCGTGCAGGCTGCGCGCGTGAACATCGCGGAAGGCGGCCAAGACGTCCTCGGGAAACGGATCGGGCACGCGTTCGTTGAACGGGAGCGAGTCGGGCGCTTCCAATGCCTTGATGATGGGACCGTGGTGGGGTCTGGTACAGAAGAGTGTACTTGGTCGGTCTACAGCAGGCCCGTCCGGGTCCCGATGTGGCAGCACACTTGACAATCGGTTAGAATAGGCCCGAGTACCTTGACAAAGCACTTGACAACCGCGCCCCGAGCGCGCGAGGGCGGCACCATCACCTCATCTTCAGGCATCGTTGCCGAGATCAAGGCGAAGCTCCCGGTTGCCGACGTCGTCGGCGAGACGGTCGCGCTCAAGCGCGCGGGGACGATCCACAAAGGCCTCTGTCCCTTCCATGGCGAGAAGACCCCGTCGTTCATCGTCACGCCCGAGCGCGAGACATGGCACTGCTTCGGTTGCGGTGAGCACGGCGACATCTTCACGTTCGTCATGCGCCGCGACGGGCTCGACTTCCGTGAAGCGCTGTCGCGCCTCGCCGAGCGGGCCGGGGTCGAGCTGAGCGCGCGGTCCGCGGGGGAGGACCGTCGTCGCAAGCGGCTGCGTGAGGCCCTCGAGGCTGCGATCGCCTGGTACCGCGAGGTGCTGCTTCAGGCTCGCCAGGCCGAACGCGCGCGCGCGTATCTCGAGGAGCGTGGCCTCAGCGCCGCGACCCAGGAGCGTTTCGGCCTCGGCTATGCGCCGAACACGTGGGAGGCGGCAAGCAAGCGGCTGCGCTCGAAGGGCTTCAGCGACGCCGAGCTCACCGATGCGGGCATCGCCAAGCCGTCGAATCGCGGCGGCGTGTACGACGCGTTCCGCGGACGAATCATCATCCCGATTCGGGACGCGTCCGGGCGCGCGATCGGCCTCGGCGGACGGATTCTGCCCGAGGCGGAAGGTCCGAAGTACCTGAACTCGCCGGCGACGGCCCTCTTCGACAAGAGCCGCACGTTGTACGGCATCGACCTCGCCAAGGGCGCCATCCGGCGGCAGAAGCTGGCGGTCATCGTCGAGGGCTATACCGACGTGATGGCCGCTCACCAGGCCGGATTCGAGAATGTCGTCGCCAGCCTCGGGACGGCGCTCACCGCCGGGCAGGTCGAGCTTGCCAACCGCTACGCCGATGCGGTCGCGCTGGCCTACGACGTCGACATCGCGGGCGAGGCCGCCACCCAGCGCGGCCTGCTCGAGGAGCTCGGCCCGGTCGTGAGCAAGGTGCGGGTCATCCGCATCCCGGCCGGCAAGGACCCCGACGAGCTGA
The DNA here is from genome assembly GCA_963828485.1 of uncultured Chloroflexia bacterium. Taxonomy (GTDB): domain Bacteria; phylum Chloroflexota; class Limnocylindria; order QHBO01; family QHBO01; genus JACDBZ01. The sequence continues at coordinate 34,358 of CAWHEV010000005.1, read as the reverse complement.
TACGGACCGATCCGGAGGGGTGGCGAGCAGCGGTTGAGGCCGCCGAGGAGCTCCTGCCGTACTTCATGCAGCGCGCCGCTAGCGAGGTGGACATGCGACAACCGCACGGTCGCAGCACCTACACGAGGCGCATGCTCGACCTGCTGCGCCGGATCCCGGACCGCGTGGAGCGCGACTCCTACGTCCCGCGCCTGGCCCAGCTGGCCGGCATCGACGAGCGAGTCCTCCGCGACGAGCTGTCTCGTGGCCCGCGGCCGATGCCGGTACGTCCGGTGTCGACCGAGCCTGCCATGGAGGAAGGCCCACGCCTCACGCCGCTCGAGCGCGAGACGTTGACCCTGCTGCTCATCGATCCGGTGCTCGCGGTGGAGCAGGCAGCCGCCGAGCCGCCACTGCCACTGCGCGACGAGACGGCGCGAGCACTCTGGGGAGCGTGGAGTGCCGCGGTGACGGCGCCTGACGGGCGCCCCGAGCTCGAGGCCTTCGTCGCGACCCTCGACCCGGCGACGGCCGCGCTGGCGCGCGACCTGCTGGCATCGGCCCGGGCCCGCGGCGTGCGAGCCGATCCGGAGACCGATCGCGAGGCGCTGCGGGTCGTGCTCCTGCGGCTGCGCAAGGAGCGCGTCCAGGAGCGACTGGCCGACCTCCAGGCGCTCATCAGCGTGGGTTCGCGCGATGGCGACGACAACGACGACATCGGCACGCTCGAACGACAATTCACGGTTCTGCATCTCGAACGGGAGCAGCTCGAACAAGCAATCAATCCGGCGGCCGTATTGGCCGGCCAGAGGAGGAAGTAGCCCGTGGCGAGCACCACGACCACCAAGCGGCCCGCGGCCAAGACCGCCACCGCGAAGAACACGAAGACACCGACGAAGGCAGGGGAAGCCAAGGCCGCCCCGGCCACGAAGGCGAAGGCCGCGACCCCGGCCACGAAGGCGAAGGCCGCGCCGGCAAAGGCCACGCCCGCGAAGACTGCGGCGACAGGCAAGGCCAAGCCCCCAATGAAGGCCGCAGCGACCTCCGCGGCGCGAAGTCCCTGCGACGAAGTCCGCTGCGACGAAGGCCGGCGCCTCGAAGAAGCCGTCCACGAAGAAGGCGGCGTCGCGGTCCAACGGCGCCGGTGATGACGGCGGCGTCACCTCGGCAGTGGTCGCCGACCTCATCGCGCGCGGGCGCGAGGAGGGCTTCATCACCCATGACCAGATCCTCAAGGCCATCCCCGAGCCCGAGGCGCAGATGGGCGCCGTGGAGGAGCTCTATGCCGCGGCCGAGGAGGCCGGCGTCGAGGTCCTCGACGAGCAGAACCAGCCGACGCTCATCGGTGAGCCCGACGAGGCGCAGACCGCGCCCGCGGCCGGCACGCCGGCGCCGGCTCCGGCCAAGGAGGGGGAGGAGGACCTCGAGGCCCTCGCCGCCGATCTCATCGGCATCGACGACCCGGTGCGCATGTACCTCAAGGAGATCGGGAAGGTCGCGCTGCTCACGGCCGAGGAGGAGGTCGTGCTGGCCAAGGCGATCGAGCTCGGCGAGCTCATCGTCGAGGATCCGGCGCGCTCGCTCGTGAACCTCTTCGCCTGGGTCACGCTCGACAGCGAGCCCAAGGCGCGGAGCATGGCGGCCATGCGCGCCTTCGACCTGCCCAAGGACGCCCCGCACGTCACCCACGACGCGATCGATTGGTGGACCGTACGCCGCCGCAAGACGATCGAGGTGCCGACGATCCGGCTGTCGAAGTACCGCAAGGCGTCAGGGCTCGACGACGAGGCGCGGACCAGGCTCATGGAGGGCGAGTCGATCCTCAAGGTCCTCGCCTCGGACCCACCGCAGGGCATCAAGGACGCCATCCTGTTCGGGGCAACCTTCCGGTTCCGATCGGTCAGCCATCCCGGCTCGGCCGAGCTCTACGAGCTCGAGCAGTGGGCGCGGGAGACGACGCAGGAGATCGTCAAGGAGTACATCGAGTCGGGCCACGACCCGGAGTACCTGCTCAGCCTGGGCTACGACCCGACGATTCCGCTCGACGTCCCGCTCGAGAAGCGTTCGGGCCGCCTGGTCGAGCAGAGCACCGATGCGCGCAAGCGCCTGACCGAGGCCAACCTGCGCCTCGTCGTCAGCATCGCCAAGAAGTACATCGGTCGTGGCATGAGCTTCCTGGACCTCATCCAGGAGGGCAACATCGGTCTCATCCGCGCGGTCGAGAAGTTCGACTACGAGAAGGGCTTCAAGTTCAGCACGTACGCGACGTGGTGGATCCGCCAGGCGATCACCCGCGCCATCGCCGACCAGGCTCGCACGATCCGCATCCCGGTCCACATGGTCGAGACGATCAACCGGCTCATCCGCGTCAGCCGCACCCTGCTCCAGGAGCTCGGGCGCGAGCCGACGGTCGAGGAGATCGCGCGGCGCATGAGTCGCGACGAGGTCATCCGCGAGCTGCGCGACAAGCTCCAGCGCGAGCCCACCGAGTCCGAGGTCGACGAGCGTGTCGGCGAGGGCCCGCAGACGGTCAGCCCGGAGAAGGTGCGCGAGATCATGAAGGTCAGCCAGGAGCCGGTGAGTCTGGAGACGCCGATCGGCGAGGAGGAGGACAGCCACCTCGGCGACTTCATCCCGGACCTCGCATCGGTGGCGCCGGCCGACGCCGCATCTCACCAGCTCCTGAAGGAGCAGGTCGAGGGCGTGCTCGACTCGCTGACGCCACGCGAGCGGCGCGTGCTCCAGCTGCGCTTCGGGCTCGAGGACGGCCGTTCACGCACCCTCGAGGAGGTCGGTCGCGACTTCAACGTGACCCGCGAGCGGATCCGCCAGATCGAGGCCAAGGCGCTCCGCAAGCTGCGGCACCCGAGCCGGAGCCGGAAGCTCAAGGACTACCTCGAGTAACGGACACCGGAGCAGCCATGGAGTTCTCAGACGTCGTCGCGCAGCGAAGGATCGTTCGCCACTTCGCACCCGAGCCGGTCCCGCGGGAGGTGCTCGAGCGGATCGCCGCCGCGGCGCAGCGCGCGCCATCCGCCGGGTTCAGCCAGGGCCAGCGGGTCGTGATCGTGACCGATGCGAACCGTCGCCGGCGCCTGGCCGAGCTGGCAGGCGAGGCGTTCTACACCGGACGGGGGTTCGATCCGTGGATCAGCGAGGCGCCGGCGCTGTTCGTGCCGGCCGTGTCGGCCAAGGTGTACGTCGATCGTTACAACGAGCCGGACAAGCGCGATCCATCGGTCAAGCCCGGCAGCGAGGAAGACTGGGACGTGCCGTACTGGTGGATGGACATTGGCTGCACGGTCATGCTGATCTTGCTGGCGGCGGTTGACGAGGGTCTGGGGGCCGGGTTCGCCGGCGGCGACTTCGATGCCATCCGCACCGAGCTGGGCATGCCCGACGACTACACGCCGGTCGGCGTCATCCCGGTCGGATCGCCGCTGCCCGACAAGAAGTCGCCATCTCTCAAGCGCGGCTGGCGAAGCGCGGACGAGTTCGCCCGCTGGGAGACGTGGTAAGGGCGCAGCACGGGACGATCGTGTTTTGACCGGCCGTTGGAGGCGACGGTATCATCGGTCGTCCGGTCGATCCCTTCAGGTGATCGGTCGCGCGCGCGTTCCGGCGTAGCTCAGTTGGTAGAGCGGGTGACTGTTAATCACTTGGTCGCAGGTTCGAGTCCTGCCGCCGGAGCCACCTCCGCCGTGATGAGAGAACACCATCCGGGGGTTGCGATCTGACGGGACCACGAGACAGCACGTCGCCGATCTCTCCGGCCGTGCGGAGCGAGGTGGAGCGCTGGTTCGCGCGCCGAGGCGTTCCGCAGTTGATCGAGGGCTACAGCTCAGAGCCGGCGATGGACGCCAGGGCGGCCCCGCTGCTCGTCGGATGGCTGATCCTCGGGACGATCCGCTGGTGGGGGACTCGTCCCGATTGGCCTATCGCGGCCAACCTCGCGGGCATCATTGGCACCCTCGCCTGGATGACGATCGCCTGGGCCGCTGTCCGCCGGCTCCGCGGCCGCCCGGCGTGGCCGCGCACGTCGACCTTCGACCTGGTGGACATTGCGACGATCGCGCTGCTCCCCGTCCTGCCGGCGGCCCTCATCGACGCCTCCCTGCGGGAAGCCCTGTTTTCCGGGCTCGGGGCGCTGACCGGGATCGGCGTCGTCTACCTCATCGTCGGCTTCGGAATCGTCGAGATCGGCCGCTGGGCGATCGAGCGGCTGTGGCAGCAGCTGACCTACCTGATCGGTCTCGTGGCCAGGACCCTGCCGATCCTGCTGATCATCGTCGTCTTCCTGCTCTTCGGTTCGGAGATCTGGCAGGTCGCGCACGCGCTCAGCGCCGTCGAGCTGGGGGTCGTGCTGGTGCTTCTGCTCCTCCTCGCGGGCCTCTTCGTCGGCACCGCCTTCCGGGGCGAGCTGCGCCGGATCGAGGCCGATGGCGATCGCGAGCGGATGCTCGCCGACGCGCGCGAGACGCCTGCCCGAGCGCTCGTCGACGCGGCTGTCGGCGATCCCCTCGCGCTCCCGCGCCTGAACTGGCTGCAGCGCGGCAACCTGACGCTGCTCGTCGTCGTGCCCACGTTGCTCCAGGCGATCTTCGTCGCCATCGCGGTTTCGGTGTTCCTTGCCGCACTCGCCGCCTTCGTCATCCCGGCCTCGGTGCTGGAGGGGTGGATCGGCGAGGAGCCGCGGGTGCTCGTCACGGTCGACCTCCTGGGCGAGCTTCGCGCAGTGACCGCGGAGGTTCTGATCGTCTGCTCACTGCTCGGTGGGATCGTCGGCCTCTACTTCAGCGGTCTGGCGATCTCAGATCCGGCGTATCGGGTCGAGCGGTTCGATCGCGACGTGGCCGGCGTTCGCCAGCTGCTCGCCGCCCGGGCGGTCTACGCCGATGCGCTCCGCGCCGGGGCTTCGCCGGGATGACCGGCCCGGCCCGGGCTCGAGCGGGCGTCGCGCGAGGCGGCCGCCGGCCGACCCGCCAGGCCAGGTAGCACGCCCCGACTCCCAGCGCGATCGAGGCGACGGCGGCGGGGACGGGCCACGGCTCAGGCAGGTAGAGGGCCGCGAACCAGACCTTCGACTCGGAGCCGGACATCCTGAGCCCGAGCGCCGCGATGCCCTGCGGGAAGACGAGGAGGGCGCCGGCGAGGAGCAGAACGTTGCGAGCCATCGAGCGCCAGCGGCTCACCGGGGTCTGCCCGCCGCGCGCCGCCGGCGGCTTCTGCGGTGCCGGTCGTGACCGGAGGCGCTCGAGCGTCTCGGGGCCGGCGCGCTCGAGTCGCCACGCGGCGATCGCGCCACCCAGCCAGGCATAGGCCGCACCAGTCGCGAGGCCGACGACGAGGCCGAGGACCGGATTGACCGCGGCGGCCAGGACGGCCGGGATCGCGAGCGCGGGCACGGCCAGCGACATCACGACGCCGTGGAGCATGAGATTGCCCCCGGTTGTCGGGTCGTCTCCCAGGTCGAGCGGGTCGCCACCTCGACGCTCGGGCAGGGCCGCCGGGGTGACGACCGACAGCAGGATCCCGAGACCGGCCGCGCCACCGAGGAGGGCGGGCAGGCTGGCGACTACCCATGGCCAGGCCTCGGGGTGGCCGCTGAACGCCGTCAGCACGACGGCCGTCCCGATTCCGACCGCGCCGACGACCAGGAGCCACGCCGCCTGCCGCCCGCGGACCTCGATCCGCTCGGACCCCGGCGTCATGAGGGTGAGCCAGAACGACGTCCCGTCCATGCCGAACACGTTCGCGAGGCCGTTGCCGGCGATCACGACGATGATGGCCCCCGCCCACGGCCAGAGGAGCGTTGACCCCAGGAGTGCCGGCGCGATGGCGAGGAGCACGGCGCTCCAAACGGCAACCCGAAGCTCCAGCCCTCGTCGTGGATGACGGAGCCACGTCCGCAGCTCGCGTGTGATGACGGCGCCGAACGGAGAGGCCGGCACGATCTCGCGGACCGCTGCCGGCAGCCGGGGCAGGATGCGGCCAGGGCCGGATCGCGAGCCGGGCGAGAGCTCCAGCCGGCGTGCGACGAGCCCCGCCCAGGCCCACGCGAGCAGGCCGATGACGGCCAGCTGGCCGCCGATTGCCGCGACCATCGCCGGCCAGTTCGACGTGCCCGCGGCCTCGACCGCGAGCACGCCCCAGCCGGTCGGCAGAATGCGGGCGACGTCGACGAGGACACGGCCGAACCCTCCCGTCGCCAGGCGCCGAGCCGGCCTCCGCGCTGATCACGCTCAGGGGCAGCCAGAACATCGACAGCGCGATGACGATGGCGTACTGGATCGCCGCGAGTTCGAGGCCGAGGCGCGTCTCCATCGCGCGGCCCATGGCCCCGACCACCACGCGCGACAGGGCGATCACGAGCGCGATCATCAGGACCACGGCCACGACCGACACCACCACCGGCACCGGGCCGAGCCGCGCGCCGACGGCGACGAGGCTGGCGAACGCAAGAACCGAGACCGCGGGTGTGACGCCGACTGCGCCGGCGGCGAGGAGACCGATGGCCAGCCGGCGCGGTGGAATGGCAAGCAGCCGGAAGATCTCCGGGCGCAGCGGATCGCCGCCCGACCCGCCGATGAGCGGCAGCATCATCCAGATCAGTGCCCACACGCCGAACGCAACGGCGGCCGTGTTGAATGCCGCGCCGAGACCAGCCGTCGACGTGACCGCGCCAAGGGTGGCAACCGCGAGCAGCGCCCCGAGGGCGGCGCCGCTCCAAAGCATCGACGATTGGCCGCCACGCCAGGCGTGCCGAAGCGTGGCGACCTTGAGCCGAATCAGGACGCCAGCCACGTGAGGCCCTCCCGACCTCCGATCTCGGCGCCGACCAGCTCGACGAACACGTCCTCCAGCGATCGGCCGGCTCGGACCTCGTCGATCGGGCCTTCCGCCCGAACCCGGCCGTCGGCGATGACGGCCACGTGCGAGCAGAGCATCTCGACGAGCGCCATGACGTGGCTGGAGAAGACGACCGTGCTCCCTCCGCCGACGAAGCGCTGCAGGATCGTGCGAATCGTCGAGGCCGAGACCGGGTCGACGCTCTCGAAGGGCTCGTCGAGCACCAGCAATCGCGGTGCGTGCAGCATCGCCGCCGCGAGACCGATCTTCTTGCGCATGCCGGACGAGTACTCGATGACGAGCGTGTCGGGGGCATCGGCAAGGCCGAGCACGTCGAGCAGCTCGGCAGACCGAGTGGCCACGACCCCCTCGTCCAGCCCCCGCAGGAGCCCCAGGTAGGTCAACAGCTCACGACCGGTCAGCCGCTCCGGCAGCATGAGCCCATCCGGCAGGACGCCGAGCATCCGCTTGGCGCCCGGTGGGTCCTGCCACACGTCGATGCCGAGGACACGCGCAGACCCCGCGTCGGGTCGCAGGAGCCCGACCGCCATCGACAGGGAGGTCGTCTTCCCGGCGCCGTTCGGGCCGACCAGCCCGTAGAACGACCCGCTCGGAACGGTCAGGGTCACGCGATCCGCGGCGACCGTGGGTCCGAATGTCTTCGACAGGCCGATCAGCTCGAAGGCAGGTTCTCGCATGGTTCGGGTACCTCTCTGACCGATCCGCCGCGCTGCGCCGCGACCTCGTACCATTGGCGTGACAGATGACCGACGTTTCACCCCCCGCAATCGGCGCGCCACGCGTCGACCGGCCGGGCATCCCGCCGTCCTACGGCACGAGCCGGGCGACCGCATTCGTCGACTGGAGCCACGTCGAGGAGCGCCTCGCCGCCGACCGCGTCTACTGGCTGGCGGCGGTCGGCGCCGATGGACGGCCCCGCGTGCGCCCGATCGACGGCCTCTACCACGACGGGGTGATCTACGTCGGCGGCAGCGGCGAGACCCGCTGGGTCCACGACGTCGAGGCACACCCTGCCGTCAGCATCCACCTCGACGGGGTGGATGACGTCGTCCTCATCGAGGGCGACGCCGAGGTGCTGAAGGCCGTGGACGCGGACCTCGCCGAGGGACTGGCGGCAGCGTCGAACGCGAAGTTCCCCGAGTACGCGATGACCGCCGACTTCTACCGCCGCAACGGCGCGATCGCCATCCGGCTCCGCAAGGTCATCGCCTGGACCGACATCACCCGGGACCCGACGCGCTTCCGCTTCGCATGATCAGCGAGCTCTTCCCGATCATCTCGACGCCCGACCTCGAGCGGTCGCTCGGCTTCTACCGCGACCTCCTCGGCGGGACGGTCACATTCTCCTTCCCCGGCGATGACGGCAAGCCGGTCTACGTCGGCCTCGATCTCGGATCGTCGCACCTCGGGATCGGCCTCGAGGCGGATGTTGCCGGCCCGCCCCGACCGCGGCCGATCAGCCTCTGGGCCTACGCCGACGACTGCGATGACGTCGTCGGGCGCGTCCGATCAGCCGGCGGAACGGTCACGGAGGAACCCGCCGACCAGCCCTGGGGCGAGCGTGTCGGTCGCGTGCTGGATCCCGACGGGAACGAGGTCGTCATCGGCCAGAAGGCGGCCTAGCGCCGATGCATCGGTCCCGGCGGACGGCTCATGCGTCCAGGGTCGTGACCTCGTCGCCGACCGAGATCGTCCCATCGCTGAGGATGTCGGCGTTGATGCCGCCACGGTGGACGAGGTCCTTGATGATCCCCGGTCGGGTGTTCCGCTCCAGGGTGACGCACGGCTCGCAGATCTTGACCCCGTAGCACTCGACGTCGCCGACCCGGAAGCGCCGGCCGATGAGCTCGTTCAACGGTACGCCGCGAACCGTCACCTGCCGGCGCGTGGCGCCCGGTGGTAGTCCGACCTCCCCGACGACCTCCTCTTCGACCAGGGTCAGTGCCTCCCCGGCATCGGCCGTCCCGTCCGGGAAGAAGTGGCGGTCGCCCTGCAGGCCCTTGCCCGCGCGGGCCTCGGCCGATGCGACCGGCACGACCGGAGCGCCGTGCTCGGGGGCGAGGTGGATGGCGATGACGGTCATGTGCGGCTTTCCCTTTTGTCAACGCAGGGCTAACGCTATGGCCCATCTTCCGTTAGTACCTTTGTGCCGGACACTGCGTTGGCGGCTCACGCCGCCAGGGCAGCCGCAGTGTCCGGCTCTTTCGTGCCCCGGGGTCCTCGGACGCTCAGCTCCGGCGCTCGTGCCAGTCGGGGTCGACCGGCGCGGTGGGGCCCACATCGTTCAGGGTCGGGCCGAGCACCCAGATCATCACGGCCAGGGCGATGGCGAAGATGAAGAGGAGCACCGAGCCGGCCCACTCGTAGGTGAGGAACCAGTACACCGCGGCCGTGATGAGGACGAGGCCGGGGATGGCGGCGAACTTCAGCAGACGCATGGACCGATGATACCCATGCTCAGACGAGCCAGCCGCAGTCGGTCCGGCTGACGGGGGAGAAGCCGACAGTCGTCTCACCGATCGGGCGGACCCCCGTGTCGGGAGGATGGCTCAGCACGAGCGGCCGCGTGCCGAGTGTCCGGTCCGCGGCGCCGAGCGTCGCACGGCGGGTGCGGGCATCGGTCACCGGCGGGCCAACGTCGGTCGCCTCGGGGAGGGCCACCGCGGTCGAGGCGCCCGCCGTCGCGCTGCGCGCCGTGATGACCGATCCGTCCGGGTAGCTCAGCCATAGCCCTCGCATGCGGGCGATGAAGTGCTCGGGCATGCCGGGGACCAGCAGATCGACGATCCCGCTGCCGCTGCGGCGATAGCCCCGTGGCCGCTCGTCGGGCCGGACCCGGTCGACGAAGGCGCGCAAGAGCAGCTCTTCGACGGCGACCTTGACGGCCTCCGCAGCCTCCACCGTCGACTGGCCACCCCGGAACACCGCGCGGCCGACGACCTCCGGGCGGGTGCCGCCGCGCTCGGTCCGCAGCAGCTCGAAGACAAGCGTGTCGTCGGTGCGCGGGTCGGCGTGCTGGTTGATCATTCGGGGCGAGGATAACGCAGCGCCGGACCGCGGCGTCGCGTCCCGCGGCGTGCCCGCGCCTCGCTAGAATCGGTCGCGATGAGCGAGGTCGATGCGGGCAGCTACCGCGAGATGGTCACGGCGCAGGATCAGCACCAGGTCGATGCGTGGGCGGCCGATCTGTTCATGGACTACGCAAAGCGGATGGGCGTCGGGACCGCGATCGCGTCATTCCGCAAGGCGGCCGGGCTCGACGAGCGCGGATTCCAGCGCGCCTTCCTCGTCGGTGGGGGACCGGACCACGTGATCGGGATCGACACCGCGGGCAACCTGGCCGCACCGATCTTCGAGCTGCCCAAGGCGATCGCCGGGCTGCGGCGGATCGATCCGAAGGCGCAGGAGAAGCTGGTCGACTTCCTCGTCGCCAACCGCGAGGTGATGAGCTACGTCGCCTGAGCCGCGACCGAGCGGCGTTCCCCGCCCGCGGGGCTACTCGCCCTCGGCGCTGGCCGGGGTCCCCGCCCTGATGATGGCGATCGCGTTCTCGATCTTGAGCTTCGTGATCGTCAGGTGCTTCGCGAAGTTCGCCCGGTTGACCTCTGGGATCTGCTCCATGAGCTCGGGCTGGCGGAGGATGTCGACGAGGTCGTCGATCCCGTCGGCGAGCTTCGAGCGAGCGCCCATCAGCGCGTCGTCCGCGGCCCGCGCGTCAGCTGCTCGCCCGGCAGCCGTCTTCGCCCGCCGTCTCGGCGTGCGCACGGCATGAACGTTCTCCTCTTCCTCGACCTGGCCCGTGGTGCCCGTGATGATTCGCAGCTTCGCGAGTGACAGCTCGCCGGCCGCGATGCGCTTCGCCAGCCGACGGCGCTTGCGCTCGTCGCCGATCTTCATGAGCTCATAGGCGTGGCTGATCGTGTCCTTGCGCACGGACACGAGCTCGCGGACGTCGGCGGGCGCATCGGTCAGGCGCAGCCGGTTCTCGATGTAGCCCTTGTCCTTGCCGACCTTCTGGGCGAGCTGCCGCACCGAGTAGCCGAACGTCTCGGTCATCTTGCGGAACATCGCCGCCTCCTCGAGCGGCGAGACATCCTCGCGCTGGAGGTTCTCGATGATGCTGACTTCGAGCGCCGTCTGGTCGTCGAACTCGGCGACGATGGCCGGGATCGTCTCTCGCTCCGCCATCGTCGACGCACGCCACCGCCGCTCGCCGGCGATGAGCTCGAACTTCGAGCCACTGGGTCGGACGAGGATCGGCTGGAGCACGCCGTGCTCGCGGATCGAGTCGGCGAGCTCCGTGAGCGACTCCTCGTCGTAGGAGAGCCGCGGCTGCGCCGGGTTCGGCAGGATCTTCGCGACCGGCACCTCGCGGATCTGCGCGTGCGTGCCGCGTGACTCGATGAGCGAGACGATGCCCGGCGCGAGGTCGGCGGCCTGCGCCTCGTCGAAGAGGCGGTGGATGTTCTCGCGGAACGCGGGACCCTTGCTGCTACCCAAGCTCGATCACCTCCTGGGCCAGGTCGCGGAACGCGCGCGCGGCCGATGAGTTCGTGGCGTACTCGGTCACGGGCTTGCCGGTCAGCGGCGCCTCGCCGAGCTTCACCGTCTGCTTGATCATCGTGTTGAAGACCCGGTGGTCCCCGAGCTGCTTGAGGTTCTCGAGCATCTCGCGCGCGAGCACGGTCCGTCCGTCGTAGAACGTCGGCAGCAGGCCGAGCACTTCGAGATCGTGGTTCAGCTTGATCTTGATCGTGTTGATGACCTTGATCAGCGCGGTCAGGCCCTTGATCGCGTAGTACTGCGTCTGCACCGGGATGATCACCCGGCTCGAGGCGACGAGCGAGTTGATCGTCAGCAGCCCCAGCGTCGGCGGGCAGTCGATGATGACGACGTCGAACTGCCGGTCCGCCCAGCCGGCCAGCGCGTCGCGCAGGACCATCTCGCGGCCGATCGCCGTGAACAGCTCGACCTCGGTCGACGCAAGCTCGAGCGTGGCGGGCGCGACCCACAGTCCCTGCGTCTCGGTCTCGCGCACGATCTCGTCGAGCGCGATGCGGTCGTCGGAGAGGACGTCGGCCATGGAGACACGGACATCCGACAGCGAGATGCCGAGCCCGACGGTGAGATTCGCCTGCGGATCCATGTCGACGCAGAGGACGCGATAGCCGCGCTCCGCCAGTGCGCCGCCCAGGTTGATGGAGCAGGTGGTCTTGCCCACTCCGCCCTTCTGATTCGCGATGGATATGACCTTGGTCAACGCAACACCTTCCGTGGGACGGGGGCGGGAGGAACGCAACCGATGATAGGCGCTCGACCGTTTTCGGACATCCGGGTTATCCACAACGTGGAGAAATGTCGATGTCGTTGTGCAAAGACATCGGTCTATACTCGGACTTGTCCACCGTCTTGCTCGCGGGCCCGTAGCTCAATGGTTAGAGCAACCGGCTCATAACCGGACGGTCGCAGGTTCGATTCCTGCCGGGCCCACACCACCGATCGCGCGAAGGAGTGCTTGCGTGTCGACGGCCGACAAGCTCCAGCGACTGGCCACGATGCGCACCGATGCGCGACAGGGCGGGGGAGCGAAACGGATCGACCAGCAGCACGCGCGCGGCAAGCTGTCGGCGCGCGAGCGCCTCGACCTTCTGCTCGACGACGACAGCTTCACCGAGATCGACGCGTTCGTCACGCATCGCGCGAGCGATTTCGGTCTCGACGAGGAGCGCTACCTCGGCGACGGCGTCGTCACCGGGTTCGGTCGCATCGACGATCGGCTCGTCTTCGTGTACAGCCAGGACTTCACCGTGTTCGGCGGCTCGTTGTCGGAGGCACACGCCGAGAAGATCTGCAAGGTGATGGACCTGGCAATGGAGAACGGGGCGCCGATCATCGGTCTGTCCGATTCGGGCGGCGCGCGCATCCAGGAAGGTGTCGTGAGCCTCGGTGGCTATGCCGACATCTTCCTGCGCAACACGCTGGCGTCCGGCGTCGTGCCGCAGCTGTCACTGGTGATGGGCCCGTGCGCGGGTGGCGCGGTGTATTCGCCGGCGATCACCGACCTCGTCGTCATGGTCGAAGGAACGAGCTACATGTTCGTCACCGGCCCGAACGTCGTGAAGACCGTCACGCACGAGGAGATCGACTTCGAGGGACTCGGCGGCGCGCGCGTCCACAACGAGACGAGCGGCATCGCGCATTTCCTCGCGTCCGGCGAGCCGCAGGCGCTCGAGCTGGCGCGCACGTTGATCGGCTACCTGCCGCAGAACAACGTCGACCTGCCGCCTCGTCGTGCGGAATGGTCGACGTCGTCGGTTGACGGCGCGGCACTCGACGCGTTGATCCCCGACTCGCCGAAGCAGTCGTACGACATGCACACCGTCATCGGCGGCATCGCGGACGCAGCGTCGTTCACCGAGGTGCACGAGCACTTCGCGCGCAACATCATCTGCGGGTTCGCGCGGGTGGAGGGTCGCAGCATCGGGATCGTCGCGCAGCAGCCCGAGGTGCTGGCCGGCGTCCTCGACATCGATGCGTCCGACAAGGCCGCCCGATTTGTCAGGACCTGCGACGCGTTCAACATCCCGTTGCTGACATTGGTCGACGTTCCGGGCTTTCTACCCGGAGTCGACCAGGAGCATCGCGGCATCATTCGGCACGGCGCGAAGCTGCTGTACGCGTACTGCGAGGCGACCGTTCCGAAAGTCACGATCATCACCCGCAAGGCCTACGGCGGTGCGTACGACGTCATGAGCAGCAAGCATGTGCGGGGCGACATGAACTTTGCGTGGCCGACCGCCGAGATCGCGGTGATGGGCGTCGAGGGCGCGGTGAACATCATCTTCCGCGACCGCATTGCCGACGCCGGTGACGCCGACGCGGAACGCGCCCGGCTCGTCGCGGAGTACGAGGATCGATTCGCGAACCCGTACATCGCCGCCGCGCGCGGCTACGTCGACGAGGTCATCCAGCCGTCGGAGTCGCGGGCGCGTGTCGCCGGCGCGCTGGCGATGCTCGAGAACAAGCGGCAGTCGCTGCCACCGAAGAAGCACGGCAACATCCCGCTTTGAGCGGCCCGGCGTCTTTGCGCACGGACATCCCGGCGCCACCATTCCAGCGCCTGCTCATCGCGAACCGCGGAGAGATCGCAATCCGTGTCATCCGCGCGTGTCGCGAGATGGGCATTGTCCCGATCGCCATCCACTCCGATGCCGATATCGACGCGCTGCATGTCCGCCTCGCGGATCGGTCCGAGCGCGTTGGTCCGCCGGCGGCGCGCGACTCGTACCTCTCGATCAATGCCGTCATCGACGCGGCCCGCCGCGCCGGCGCAGAGGCGATCCATCCGGGGTACGGCTTCCTGTCCGAGGACGCGGCATTCGCGCGGGCGATCGAGGCGGCGGGCCTCGTGTTCATCGGTCCGCCCCCGTCGGCGCTGGAGGCACTCGGCAACAAGCTGGCGGCGCGCCGGTCGGCGGCAGAGGCCGGTGTCCCAATCGTCCCCGGCACGACCGTCGCGCTCACCGATGATGTCGAAGCCGTTGCCGGCATCGGCTACCCGGTGATGCTGAAGGCCGCGGCGGGCGGTGGCGGTCGCGGAATGCGGCGCGTCGACGATGCCGCCGAGCTGCGGCCGTCGATGGAGGCGGCACGGCGCGAGGCCGAGGCGGCATTCGGCGACGGAACGATCTACGTCGAGCGCCTCGTCGCGCCGGCGCGCCACGTCGAGGTGCAGCTGCTCGGCGACCGACATGGCGCGCTGGCCGTGTTGGGCGAGCGCGACTGCTCGGTCCAGCGCCGGCACCAGAAGCTCGTCGAGGAGTCGCCGTCACCGGCCGTCGGCGAGGCGACCCGCGAGGCGCTCTTCGAGTCGGCCCGTCGAGTCGCTGGCACCGTCGAATTCCACAATGCCGCGACGGTCGAGTTCCTCGTCGCCGACGACGGCAATCACTACTTCCTCGAGATGAACACGCGCCTCCAGGTCGAGCACGGGGTCACCGAGCTCGTCACCGGACTGGACCTCGTTGCCTGGCAGATCCGGGTCGCGGCGGGGGAGCGACTGCCGGCAGCGGTTCTCGACGCGGAACCCCGCGGCCATGCCATCGAGGTCCGCCTCTACGCGGAGGATCCGTACGACGACTTCCGTCCGAGCGCCGGACGGATCGGCGCATGGGTCATGCCCTCCGGTCCAGGCATTCGCGTCGACGCTGGCATCGAGGCCGACACGGACCTGCGTCCTGAATACGACCCGCTCCTCGCCAAGCTCATGGTCCACGCCGGCGATCGGCCCGCCGCGATCCACCGCCTGCGACGGGCGCTGGACGAAACCCTCATCGGCGGCCTTCAGACCGATGCTGGCTTCCTGCGCTGGCTGGTGGACGACCCCGCGTTCGTCGCCGGGGAGTACGACACGTCGCTGATCGCTGAACGGTGGGCGAATGGTCCACCCCTCGGTGAGGACGAGCGGGGATTGGCCGCACTGGCCGCGGCCGCCGCACGCCGTGCGCAGCACGACGGCGGCTGGGCACCGGCCCCGACCCGCGGATCCGCCTGGGGCGAACTGGGCCGGCGCGAGGGGCTGCGCGAATGACCGACCTCGAAACCCGCGTCGGCGGCGAGCCGATCGATGCCCCGGACGGCTGGCGGCTCGACTGGGTGGATGCGCGGCATGGCGTCGCCCGGCTCAGCGACGGCGAGCGCTCGTTGCTTGTCCTTGCGGAAGGACAGGGGACCGATTGGACGGTGACGCTGCACGGTCGGCGCATCCCCGTCACCGTCCGCTCATGGCGTGAGCGCATCCTCGCCGAGGCCGAGACCGAGGCGCGTTCCCATGCGGGTCCCATCGAGGTGCGCGCGACCCTGCCGGGCCTGGTCGTGGTCGTGGCGGTGGCCGTCGGCGACGAGGTCGAGGAGGGGGCCGCGCTCCTCACGATCGAAGCGATGAAGATGCAGAACGAGGTCCGCGCCCCACGCGCCGGCCGGGTCGTGGAGGTCGAGGTCGTCCCCGGCCAGACCGTGGCGACGGGCGCCGGACTGCTTCGGCTGGAGTAGGCACGGCTACAATCGGGGGCCGATGAGCGAGCCCGACGCGCCCGAACGGCGCCGTCCGCATCGGTCCGCGTCCGGCATCGAGATCGAGCCGGTCTATGGCCCGGCGGATCTGGAGGACTTCGACCCGGACACCGCGCTGGGGGAGCCCGGCTCCTTCCCGTACACCCGCGGCATTCGCCCCGACGGCTATCGCGGCCGGCCATGGACGATGCGCCAGTACGCCGGCTTCGGCTCCGCCGAGGAGACGAACCGGCGCTTCCGCTACCTCCTTGCCCGGGGCCAGACCGGCCTGTCGGTCGCCTTCGACCTGCCGACGCAGATGGGCTACGACTCCGACGATCCGATGGCGGTCGGCGAGGTCGGCCGGACGGGTGTGCCGATCGACTCGATCGACGACATGGAGCTGCTCCTCGACGGGATCGACCCCGGCGAGGTCTCCACCTCGATGACGATCAACGCCACCGCCGCGATCCTGCTGATGCTGTACGAGACGGTGGCGCGGCGGCGCGGCGTCGACCCGCATCGGCTGCGGGGGACGATTCAGAACGACATCCTCAAGGAGTACATCGCGCGCGGGACCTACATCTTCCCGCCCGGCCCATCGATGCGCCTGGTGACCGACACCTTCGCCTACTGCCGCGCCGAGCTGCCGGCCTGGAACACGATCAGCATCAGCGGGTACCACATGCGGGAGGCGGGTTCGACGGCGATCCAGGAGGTCGCCTTCACCGTCGCCAATGCGATCGCCTATGCCGATGCGGCGCTGGCTGCCGGGATGGCGTTCGACGACTTCGCGCCGCGCCTCTCCTTCTTCTTCGCCGCCCACGGCGACCTGCTCGAGGAGGTCGCGAAGTTCCGCGCCGCCCGGCGGACGTGGGCGACCGTCGCCCGTGAGCGATTCGGGGCGAAGGACCCCAAGAGCATGGCGATGCGCTTCCACGTCCAGACCGGCGGCTCGACGCTCACCGCACAGCAGCCGGACGTCAACGTCGTCCGCACGACGGTCCAGGCGCTGGCCGCGGTCCTCGGCGGGACCCAGTCGCTCCACACGAACGCGCTCGATGAAGCTCTCGGATTGCCGACTCCATCGACGGCCAGGCTCGCGCTCCGAACACAACAGGTGTTGTACCACGAGGCCGGGGTGGCGGCGACCGTGGACCCGCTGGCGGGCTCGTACTACGTCGAGACGCTGACCGAGACGATCCACACCGGCGCGATGGCGGAGCTCGCGCACATCGACGCCCTTGGCGGGACCCTGATCGCGCTCGAGGCGGGCTACCAGCCCGACGCGATCGGCGACGCGGCCTATGCGGTGCAGCGCGCGGTCGAGGCCGGGGAGCGGATCATCGTCGGCGTGAACGCGTTCACCGACGAGGGCGACGAGCAGCGCCCGGCTCCGCAGGCCATCGATCCCGAGCTCGAACGTCAGCAGGTCGAGCGCACCCGCGCCGTCCGCGCGCGCCGCGACCAGCCCGCCGCCGAGGCCGCGCTCGGCGCGCTCACGACCGCCGCGACGGGCACCGACAACGTGCTGCCGCGCATCCGCGTCGCCGTCGAGGCCGACGTCACGCTGGGCGAGATCGCCAACGCCCTTCGCGGCGTGTGGGGCGAGCACCGCCCGTGAGCATCGGGCCGATCCACCACGTCGCGATCGTGGTCCGCTCGATCGAGGAGGCCCTGCCGCGCTACCTGGAGCTCTTCGGCCTCGAGCCGGAGGCACCGCCGATGGTCTTCACGCCGCAGCGCGTGCGCCTCTGCTTCCTGCCGACCGGCCCGGAGCCCGCCGCGCGGCTCGAGCTCGTCGAGCCGATCGACGACGACAGCGGCGTCGCCCGCTACCTGGCATCCCACGGCGAGGGCATCCATCACCTCTGCTTCGTGACCGATGACCTGCCCGCCTCGCTCGAGGCGCTGGCGGCCGCCGAGGCCGAGATGATCGATCGCGAGCCGCGGCCCGGAGCGCACGGCACGGTCGCCTTCATGCACCCACGGACGCTCAACGGTGTGCTGTGGGAGCTCCTCGAGCGCTGATCCTGATCGGCCGCATCCGTCACTCCGAGAGGAGCCCGACCGCGTAGCCCCTATTGCTCGATCGGCTCGCCGTCCGGGCCGAAGACCCACCAGACGTCGCCCTGACCCTGGCCGTTCACGTCGCCCGCGGCTGCGTCACCGGCGAAGTAGTAGGCGGGGAAGCCGTTGATCGTCAGCTGGACGGTGCCGTCGGACCGCTCGAACGTGCCGAGCTCGGCCTCGACGCCGTCGCCGGCGGACTGCTCGTCGCCTGCCTCCACCGGCGGCCAGTTGGCGAGGCACTCGCCCTCGCAGTTGCTCACGCCTTCGGTGTCGTTTGCGAAGTAGTAGATCGTCAGGCCATCCGCATCGGTGAGGATCTCGCCGAGGTCGGAGTCGGCGACGACGACAGTGGCCGCGGCCGAGTCGTCGGCGGAGGCAGTCGCGTCGGCGGTCGCCGTTGCTTCGACCTCCGTCGCGCTTGGCGAAGCGGTTGGTGCGGGCTCGGTCGCCTCCGGTGTCGGGTCAGCCTCGCTGGTGCATGCTGCAAGGACGCCAGCCATGGCGACGACGACCAGCGCGCGGCCCAATCGGACAGAAGATGGGGACATGCGAATGCTCCGGTGTACTGCGTGGTCTCTACGAGTCCATCCGTGCCGCGTTACCCCGCCGACTTCGATGAACGAGAACTCGAGGTCGTGATGGACAACGTTTGGTGCGAGTACTCGCCATACGGCGGGGACCGCGTATATACGTATATACGCGGGTGGCGACGACTTAGGACACGCCAGCGTCGCGCAGCAGCTGGGGGATATGCGACGGGGAGTCGGCGACCCGCACGCCGGCCTCCTCCAGCGCCGCGCGCTTCGACTCGGCGGTCCCGCCACCGGTCGTCGAGATGATCGCCCCAGCGTGGCCCATCCGCCGTCCGGGCGGAGCGGTGCGGCCGGCGATGAAGGCCGCCATCGGCTTGCGCACCTCGCGGGCGACGAAGGCCGCGGCCTTCTCCTCCTCCTCGCCGCCGATCTCGCCGATCATCACGATCGCCTCGGTCTCGGGGTCCTGGTTGAAGAGGTCGAGCGCGTCGATGAAGCTCGTCCCGACGACGGGGTCGCCGCCGATGCCGAGCGTCGTCGTCTGGCCCATCCCCGCATCGGTCATAGCCTGCACCACCTCGTAGGTGAGGGTGCCGGACCGCGACACGAGGCCGACCGGCCCGCGCGCGTGGATGTTGCCGGGGATGATGCCGACCTTGGCCTCGCCGACCGAGGTGAGGCCGGGGCAGTTGGGACCGATCAGCCGCACGCCCTTCGCCTTCAACACGTGATACACGCGCAGCATGTCGAGGGCGGGGATGCCCTCCGTGATGCAGATCACGAGCGGGACGTCGGCCGCGGCCGCCTCGAGCATCGCGTCGGGGGCGAAGGCGGCCGGGACGAAGATGCACGACGCGTTCGCGCCGGTCTGGGCGACGGCATCGGCCACGGTGTCGTACACGGGCACGCGACCGTCGAGCGCCGCCTGCCCGCCCTTGCCAGGCGTGACGCCGGCGACGATGTTCGTGCCGTACTCGAGCATCGCGGTCGAGTGGAACTCGCCCTCGCGGCCGGTGATGCCCTGGACCAGCAGTCGCGTGTCGCCGTTGACGAGGATGCTCACGCGGCGCTCCCCGCGGCGGCCACCGCCTTGGCGGCCGCGTCGTCCAGCGAGTCGGCGGTGATCAGGTTCGCCTCCGCCAGGATGGGACGAGCCTCCTCGGCATTCGTGCCGACGATGCGCACCACCATCGGTACGTCGCGCGTGAGCTGGGAGCGGGCCTCGACGATGCCGCGGGCGACCTCGTCGCCGCGGGTGATGCCGCCGAAGATGTTGATGAGGATGGCCTTCACGTTCTCGTCGTCGAGGATGATCTTGAACGCCGCCGCGACGCGATCGGCCTTGGCGCCACCGCCGATGTCGAGGAAGTTCGCCGGCTCGCCGCCGGCAAGCTTGACGAGGTCCATCGTCGTCATCGCCAGCCCGGCGCCGTTGACCATGCAGCCGATGTTGCCGTCGAGCTTGATGAAGCTGATGCCCGCCTCGCGCGCCGCGATCTCCGATGGCTCCTCCTCGTTGAGATCGCGCAAGGCCTCGAGGTCCGGGTGGCGGGGGAGCGCCGAGTCGTCGAGCACGATCTTCGCGTCGAGAGCCTCGAGCGCTGCCCGCATCGGTCACGACGAGTGGGTTGATCTCCGCCAGATCGGCGTCGGACTCGACGAAGGACCGATACAGCCCGCGCATGACCGCGCCGAAGTCCTTGCGCAGCTCGGCCGGGATGCCGAGGAAGAAGCCGATGCGACGCGCCTCGTGCTCCTGCAGGCCGATGAGCGGGTGGAGCGGCAGCCTCAGGATCGCGTCGGGGTTGGTCCGCGCGGTCTCCTCGATCTCGACCCCACCGTCGGCGCTCGCGATCACCGTGATGGCCTTGGCCCCGCGGTCGAGGATGAGGCCGAGGTAGTACTCCTTCGCGATCGCCGCGGCCGGCGCCACGAGCACGGTCTTCACGGTCGTGCCCTTGATGTCGAGGCCGATGATCTCGCGCGCCCGATCCTCCGCCTCCTCCGGCGTCTGCGCGACCTTCACGCCGCCGGCCTTGCCGCGTCCACCGATGAGCACCTGCGCCTTCACCACCACCGGGCCACCGATCCGCTCGGCCGCGGCGCGCGCCTCGGTGGGCGTCGTCGCCGTCTCGCCGGCCACCAGCGGCACGCCGTGGCGGGCGAGGATCTCCTTGGATCGGTACTCCTGGAGCTTCACTCCGGTCTCCTGCTGCGGTCGGTCGTCGGGCGCGCATGCTCGGAGGCTCTCAGCCGACGCGGGCAACCGATTGTACCGATGCGCGCCGCGGATGCCCCGGCAAGACGGCTGATTCGTGGTCTGCCTCGCCGATACCGTACCGTTGCCCGGTGAAGGTCCGCGAAACGCTGGCGCAGGTGCTCGCCAACCCGTCGCTGCGGCGCCTCCAGCTGGTGTGGCTGATCGGGATCGCGGCCGAGAAGGCGTACCTGGTGGCGCTGCTGGTCTACGCGTACGAGATCGGCGACGTGGTGGCGGTCGGAGCCTTCACCCTCCTGGCGTCCCTCCCATCGGGCCTGTTCGGGCCGATTCTCGCGTCGGTCTTCGACTCGTTCCGCCCGGCCCGGGTGCTCCTCGGCCTTCACCTCGGACGCGCAGCGGCCGTGGCGCTGGCCGCCGCCGCCATCGCCTTCGACCTCGGGCTGTGGATCATCGTCGCCGCGGCGATCATCGAGGGCATCCTCACGCGTCAGCACACGGCGTACACACGCGCGCTCCTGCCGGCGCTGGCGCGAACGCCCGACGAGCTGATCGCCGGCAACGCGGTGACGAGCCTGGGCGAGGCGGCCGGGTCGCTCGTCGGCCCTGCGGTGGCCGGCGTCCTCCTCGTCGTCGGCGGCCCGGGGCTCGCGTTATGGGCGACGGCCGCGGCCTACCTCCTCGCGGCGTTCGGTGTGCTCGGCCTTCACGTCGTGACCCTCGCTCGGCCCGCCCTCGCGGGCATGGCGGCGACCCTGCGCCAGACGCTCGGCGGCTTCGGCGCCCTGGCCACCTACCCGTCTGCCGGCCTGCTCCTTGGGCTGGTGATGACCCAGGTCGTCGTCCGTGGCGCGTTCACCGTCCTGCTCGTGTCGGCCGCCATCGAGCTCCTTGGCATCGGCCAGTCGGGCGTCGGGTACCTGAACGCGGCGATCGGGGCCGGCGGCCTCGTCGGTGCCATCATGTCGATGAGCCTCCTGGTCGGCCGCGGCCTGTCGGTGTCGTTCGCCGTGTCGCTTGCGACGTGGGGAGCGCCGATCGCCGTCATCGGGCTGGTGCCGAACCCGGCGCTTGCCTTCGCGATGGCCGGCCTGATCGGGGCGGCGAACGCGTCGATCGACGTGGCCGGATACACCCTCCTGGCGCGAAGTGTCCCGAACGAGGTGCGCGGCCGAGTCTTCGGCGTGTTCCAGAGCTCGGCGGGGTTCGGCATCGCGCTCGGCGCGGTCCTCGCTCCGGTGCTCGTGCAACTCGCCGGGCTGCAGGGAGCGCTCGTGATCACCGGCCTGGTGCTGCCCGTGGTGGCAGCGGTCAGCTTCCGCGGCGTTCGCCGGGCGGAGCGCTCCGCCATCCTCCCCGAGCGCGAGCTTGCGGCGATGCGCCGGGTGCCGATGTTCGCACCCCTCCCGCTCACCGCCCTCGAGCAGCTCGCCCGCAGCCTCGAGCCGGTCTCCTTCGCGAGCGGCGAGCGCGTCATCACCGAGGGCGATCCGGGAGATTGCTTCTACGTCATCGAGTCTGGAACCGTGGCGATCATCCATGACGGCCACCGACAGACGACGCTCGGCGCGGGGGATGGCTTCGGGGAGATCGCGTTGCTCAGTGACCGGCCCCGGACGGCGACGGTGGACGTGACCGATCCGATGACCGGCTACCGGCTGCCGCGCGAGGCATTCCTCGAGGCGGTCACCGGCAGCCCGCACAGCGTCATCGCCGCGGACGAGCTGATGGCCAGGCGGCTGGCGGAGCTGCGCCACTGACCGGCGTATAGACTCGTCCGCGCATTCGCCGGCGCGTTGACCGGCTGCAGCAGCGAGGACTCGATGAGCTATACGGTGACCCTGATCCCCGGCGACGGCATCGGTCCGGAGCTGGCCGAGGCGGCGAAGCGGGTGCTCGAGGCGACCGGCATCGGTTTCAGCTGGGACGTCCAGGAGGCCGGAGAGGCGACGATCGCGAGCGAGGGCACGCCCCTGCCGGACCGGGTGATCGCGTCGATTCGCACGAATGGCGTGGCCCTCAAGGGACCGATCACGACACCCGTCGGCTCCGGGTTCCGCTCCGTGAACGTCGGCCTCCGCCAGGCGCTCGAGCTGTACGCCAACGTCCGGCCGGCGCGGACGATGAAGGGCGTGGAGACTCGCTACGAGGACGTCGACCTGATCATCGTGCGCGAGAACACCGAGGACCTGTACGCGGGCATCGAGCACCGCGTCGGGCCCGATGCGGCCGAGAGCATCAAGATCATCACGCGGGCCGCGTCACAGCGGATCGCGCGCTACGCGTTCGAGTACGCGGTGCGCAACGGCCGGCGCAAGGTCACCGCCGTGCACAAGGCGAACATCATGAAGCTGTCCGACGGCCTCTTCCTCGAGTCCGCACAGCAGGTCGCCGCCGAGTACGCGGGGCGGGTGGAGTTCGAGGACCGCATCGTCGACAACATGTGCATGCAGCTGGTCCAGAAGCCCGAGCTGTACGACGTGCTCGTCCTGCCGAACCTGTACGGCGACATCGTGTCCGACCTCGCGGCCGGGCTGGTCGGCGGGCTCGGCGTCGCGCCGGGTGCGAACATCGGTGAGACGGCGGCCGTGTTCGAGCCGGTCCACGGCTCCGCCCCGAAGTACGCGGGCCAGAACAAGGCCAATCCCACCGCCCTCATCCTCTCCGGCGCGCTGATGCTGCGTCACCTCGGGGAGACCGATGCGGCCGACGCGGTCGAGACGGCCACCCGGGAGGTGATCGCCGCGGGCACGACCGTCACCTACGACCTGGGCGGATCGTCGGGCACCCGCGAGTTCGCCGACGCGGTGGCCACCCGGTTGGCGTCTGCCTGACGCCCGTGGAGGTGTGCGCCCAGCGCACGCAACTACGAGGTGATGCCTCGGAGCCGCGTGCCGGCGGTCTGATGCCCGATGTGCGCCGGCGCGCCACTCCGGTCGAATCGTGCCTGCTCGTCGCCGCAGCGGCGCGCCTCCGACCGGAGCGCCACGCTCCGCGCTGCGCGATAGAATCGAGGGGCCGCTGATTCGCATCGCCCTGTCGGGTGGTGCCCCGTGGGAGGGTCTTGGGTCGACGTGATCACCGTCTTCGGCTACCGCGTGTCATGGGCGGAGCTGGCCTGGTTCGGCCACCGGGTGAGCGGGCTGGGCGTGCTCTTCTACCTGTTCATGCACATCGTCGAGACCTCGACGGTGCTGTTCGGGCCCGAGGTCTACGACGCCGCCGTCGGAATCTTCAAGAACCTCCCCGCGCGGCTCGGCGAGGTCGTGCTCATGGCCGCGCTCGTGTACCACGCGCTGAACGGGCTCCGCGTGATCGCCATGGACTTCTGGCCGGGGCTCACCGTCTACTACCGGCCGCTGACCTACGGGGTCATCACCGCCACGGTCGTGGCGATGATCCCGATGGCCTTCATCATGACCCGCCCGTTCATGCCGTGGGGCGGATGAGCCGATGACCGACGCCCGCCGTCCTCGCGTCATCTACGCCAACCCGTCGCGCGCGGCGCGGCCGCTCCCGGAGGCATCCGGCCGCGAGCGGTTCTGGTGGTACTTCATGCGCCTCAGTGGCCTGGCGCTGCGTGATCCTGGCCCTCGGCCACATGTTCATCATGCACGTGCTCGTGGAGCTGACCGGCGGCGAGATCAACTTCGCCTTCGTCCAGAGCCGATGGGGCACGCCGTTCTGGCGGATCTACGACTTCCTGCTGCTCCTGCTGGCCTTCGTCCATGGCGCGAACGGGACGCGGGTCGTCATCGGCGACTACGTCGCCAACCGCACGGCACGGAGCCTGCTCGTCGGCATCCTCATCGCGATCAGTGCGATCTGGCTCGTGCTTGGCATGGCGGTCATCGTCTTCTTCGATCCGAATACCGCGCCGCCGACCGGTCCGTTCTCGTGACCCTCGTCACGACAGGCGGTCCGGTCATCCCGCCGAGCCGGGTGCACGAGCTCGACGCGGTCGTCGTCGGCGCCGGTGGCGCCGGCCTCTACGCGGCGCTCGAGCTGAAGCAGGAGCTCGGCCCGGAAGGGCGCATCGGCGTCATCAGCAAGCTCTATCCCAGCCGATCGCACACCGGGGCGGCGCAGGGTGGGGTGTGCGCCGCGCTCGGCAACACCGAGGAGGACCACTGGGAGTGGCACTGGTTCGACACGGTGAAGGGCGGCGACTACCTCGTCGACCAGGACGCGGCCGAGGTGATGTGCCGGGACGCGGTCGAAACGATCATCAACCTGGAGCACCTCGGCCTGCCGTTCGACCGGACCCCGGAAGGCCTCATCAACCAGCGGCGCTTCGGCGGGCACACGCGCAACTTCGGGGAGGGGCCGGTCCGGCGCTCGTGCTTCGCGGCCGATCGCACCGGGCACGCCATCCTCCAGACCCTGTTCCAGCAGTGCATCCGCCGCGAGGTGACCTTCTTCGACGAGTACCAGGTCCTCGACCTCATCCTGCCCGAGGGTCCCGGCGGGCCGGTCAGCGGGGTCATCGCGCTCCAGCTGGCGACCTCGGAGCTCCACGCCTTCCGCGCGAAGGCCGTGCTGTTCGCGACCGGCGGCTACGGCAAGGTCTTCAAGGTCACCTCGAACGCTCACACGCTGACGGGCGACGGGATGGCGATCCCGTACCGGCGCGGGCTGCCGCTCGAGGACATGGAGTTCTTCCAGTTCCACCCGACCGGCATGTACAAGCTCGGCTTCCTCCTCTCCGAGGCGATGCGCGGCGAGGGCGGCTTCCTCGTCAACGACGCCGGCGAGAGCGATTCATGGAGCGCTACGCGCCGACGATGAAGGACCTTGCCTCGCGCGACGTGGTCAGCCGCTCGATCTACCTCGAGGTCGCCGAGGGGCGCGGGATCGGCGGCAAGGACTACGTCCACCTCGACGTGCGCCACCTCGGCGCCGAGGTGCTCGACAAGAAGCTGCCCGACATGAGCGGCTTCATCCGCACCTACTTCGGACTCGAGCCGCTGACCGATCTGGTGCCGATCCAGCCGACTGCCCACTACGCGATGGGCGGCATCCCGACCGACATCGACGGCCGCGCCCTTGCCGACGCTCGCGGCACGGCGATTCCCGGGCTGTACGCCGCCGGCGAGGTGGCGTGCGTATCGGTCCATGGCGCCAACCGGCTGGGGACGAACTCGCTGCTCGACATCCTCGTCTTCGGGCGGCGGGCCGGGAAGCGGATGGCCGTCGACCTCGCCGAGCTTCCGGAGCCGGTCGACGATCGCGCCGCGGAGGCATCGGTCCAGGGCATGGTCTCCGGCCTGCTGGCCGGGACGGACGGCGAGCGCCCGGCGGTCATCCGCACCGAGCTCCAGGACGTGATGTTCACGAAGTGCGGCGTGTACCGCACCGAGCAGCTCCTGACCGAGGCGCGCGACGAGGTCGCGTCGCTGCGGAGCCGAGCGCAGACGCTCCGGGTCGACGATCGTGGTTGCCGCTACAACACCGACCTGACCGACGCGCTCGAGCTCGGCTTCCTCCTCGACAGCGCCGAGGCGACCGTGGCCTCGGCGCTGGCCCGCACCGAGTCGCGCGGCGGCCACGCCCGCGAGGACTTCCCGGAGCGCGACGACGAGCGGTGGCTGAAGCACACGTTCGTGACGCGCTCGCCCGAGACGGGGGAGATCGGCCTCGACTACAAGCCGGTGACGATCACGAAGTTCGAGCCGAAGGCGCGGGTGTACTGATGGAAGTCGCGCTGCGGATCCTCCGCTACAACCCCGAGCTCGACAGCGAGCCGCATTGGGAGGAGTACGCCGTCGAGGCAGAGCCGACCGACCGCGTCCTCGACCTCCTGCACCAGGTGAAGTGGTACCAGGACGGCACGCTCACCTTCCGCCGATCCTGCGCCCACGGCGTGTGCGGCTCCGACGCGATGCTCATCAACGGTCGGAACCGGCTCGCCTGCGAGTACCTCGTCCGCGACGCCGGCAGCCGCATCAGCGTCGAGCCGATCCGCGGCATGGGCATCGTCAAGGACCTGCTCGTGGACATGGAGCCGTTCTGGGACTCGTTCAAGCAGGTGATGCCGTACCTCGTCAACGACGATCTCCCCGCCGACGGCAAGGAGCGCCGCCAGTCGCAGGCGGACCGCGAGCGGTTCGAGGACACGAGCCGCTGCATCCTGTGCGCGGCGTGCACGACGAGCTGCCCGGTGTTCTGGTCCGACCAGCAGTACGTCGGCCCGGCGGCGATCGTGAACGCTCATCGGTTCATCGTCGACTCGCGCGACACCGCGCACACCGAGCGCCTCCAGATCATGGCCGACCCCGACGGCGTGTGGCGCTGCCGCACGACCTTCAACTGCGTGGAGGCCTGCCCGCGCGACATCAAGATCACGCGCGCCATCCTCGAGGTGACGAACGAGATCCGAAGCGCCGGGATCTCGTGAGGCTGCTCATCTACACCGATGGCGCCGCGCGCGGCAACCCCGGTCCCGCCGGCGCCGGCGCGATCCTGCGCGACGCCGAGGGTCGAGTCGTGGCAGAGATCGCGGAGCCGCTCGGCCGGGCCACGAACAATGTCGCCGAGTGGACCGCCGTCCTGCTCGCGCTGGAAGAGGCGCGCCGTCTGGGTGCCACGCACGTCGACCTGCGCATGGACTCCGAGCTCGTCGCTCGCCAGATCAGCGGCATCTATAGGGTGAAGCACCCCGACCTCAAGCCGATCCACGCGGCGGCCATGGAGGTTCTGCGCTCGCTCGAGGGCTACACGGTCGGCCACGTCCCGCGGGCGCTCAACGCCGACGCGGACCGGCTGAGCAACGTCGCCATCGACGGGCGGTAGACTATCGGTCCCTGGAGGCGGCCGGATGGTCGCGGGCGCATCGGTCGAAAGGCCGCGTCCGAGGAAAGTCCGAGCTCCAACGAGCAGGCTAGCGGGTAACGCCCGTCCGCCGTGAGGCGAGGAACAGCGCCACAGTGACGATGCCCGCCCTTCGCCGGGAGGGAGTGAAACGCGGCAAGCTCTAGCCGGAGCAAGACCGAATAGGGGAGCGCAAGGCGGCTTCGGCCGCAGCAGGTGGCTCGCTCAGCTCCCGGGTAGGTCGCACAGATGGATGACCGTCCGTGACCGATGGCGACATCGGCTCACGACAGAACTCGGCTTACAGGCCGCTCTCCAGGGACTCCACTCGGGCCGCTCGATATCGTATATACGTTGCGGCCCGAGGACCTAATCCTCGTCCTCGCGCCAGACCGATCGCGCCGTGCAGGCGTTGCACACCGGGCGCGCCTCGTCCATCGTGCCGAGCGGGAGCGGGTGCTCGACGCCTCCAAGCAGGCAGTCGACCTGCACCGATGGCGGATCGCCTGGGAGGATGCTGACGTGGCGAACGGAGCAGCGACGGATCCGACCTGATCGCGGGATCGGTCGACGCTCGTCATTCCCCTCGATCGGGTTCAGCGCCATCGGCGTGCCCACAGTGCGTGTGGTCGGTCCTCCGTGTCCGCAGGCTACCGGCCGTGGCGTCCTGTCAACAATGGCGCGTTCGTACCATCGGCCGCGCACCGCCTGGCGCCTGATGCCGGCGAGCTCCGGCGCGCTAGACTCACGTTCAGTTGTCGCGTGCGCGGTGCTGCTGCCACGCCAGGAGGTGCCGTGTTCGGTCGACGCAAGCGCCAGGAGGAGGCGGCCGCCGAGGCCGCTCGCGAGGCCGAGCGTCATGCGCTGTTTGCCCAGCTGGCCGAGCGCCCGGAGAACATCTGCCCGTTCCTGGGACTGGCGGGCGAACGGGCCGGATACATCGAGGGCGTCAGCGACGACCACCGCTGCTACGCCTTCGGCGACCCCGCTCCGCTCTCGGCCGAGCAACAGACGCGGGTCTGCCAGGAACGCGGCTACGGCAATTGCCCGCGATACCTGCGCGGCGTGCTCGTCATCCCGACCGAGGAGCTCGAGGCGCTGCGCAAGCCTCGAGCACCGCTTCCCGAGCCCGTGCCGGTTCCTGCACCCGTCGAGCGACGGCGCCGTACCGCGCCGCTGCTCCTGCTGCTCCTCCTGCTGGTGGTGGTCGGTGGCGGCGCCGCCGGATACCTCGTCTGGGGGCAGGGGCTCCTGTCGGTGGCGGTGGAGTCGGGTTCGCCATCGCCGAGTCCCGAGCCGACCGCGGCGTCGACGCCGACCGCCTCCGCGGAGCCGAGCACCACGCCGGCGCCGACCGCCGTGCCGCCGAGCGGATCCGGCCTGGCCAGCCCGACGCCTGAGCTGACGCCATCGGTGAGTGACACGTTTGCCTTCTACGAGGTGTCGGTCGGGCCGCAGAGCTACACGCTCTTCGACCTGAACCGGCTCGGTCGAGTGGTCGACACGCGAGAGACGTCGTTCGAGGGGTTCTCCTATGCGCGCGCGAGGCCGCGCGAGGCGGCCGACGACGGGGTGTATTGGCAGACCGAGGAGGGCGGCCTCGAGGGCTGGTCATACCGGTATCCGGATTCAGGATCGTTCCGTGTCCGGGCCGTGTTCCTGACGCCTGATGGCGAGCGCCGCTCTGCCTACCTCCCCGACGACGAGCTCACCGAGTTCCCCGAGGCGACTCCCGCCCCCTGACCCGCGTCATCGGCCGATCGCTCGGGCCGCGCCCGCCCTACGGGCGCATCCGCCACTGATTTGCCGAATTCCCACCCCACGGGAGCCCTGGCGACCGACGTGAGCTGCCTCGGCGCCTGACCCTCCCGTCCCACGGGATTTCGGCCACTCACTCGCCGATAGTCCCGCCCCACGAGAATCGGCTGACGCCCGCGTCGGCGGCGCCGGCGTCGACCGGATCGTGGTCGAACTCTCGCATGCGCGGATGCGCAAAACCCCTTGACGGGCAGTCGTTGCCCTGTATAGTGGCGCCCTGTGGTTCCAAATGGGGCCAAATGGGGACTAGTGGTGAACGACAGGCCAAATGGAGCGGGCATCCTTCCTCACCGGGGAGTTCCGGCACGCGCTGGACGATCGGGGTCGCGTCGCGGTCCCGGTCCGCTTCCGCCCGCGGCTGGCACAGGGCGCCACGCTGGCGCGCTGGCTGGATGGCTGCCTGGCCATCTTTCCGTCGGACACCTGGGAGGACCTGGCGGCCCGCATCCAGGGGCTGCCGACGACCAACGCGGCCGCGCGACAGTTCGGCCGCTTCATGAGCTCGGGGGCGGTCGAGGTGGAGCTCGATCGCCAGGGGCGCGTCCTCGTCCCGAGCTACCTGCGCGAGTACGCCGGCCTGACCGAGAGCGAGGTGGTCGTGGTCGGCGCGCTGAACCGGCTCGAGATCTGGGCACCGACACGGTGGGGTCCGTATCGGTCTCAGATCGAAGACGAGCCGGAGGCGCTCGCCGAGCACCTCGCCGACCTGGGCATCTGACGGTGCTTGGGCCATTCATGCGTCTCCGGGCCGGACGGCCCGCCGCTCGACACAAGAGGTGCGACGCGCCATGGGAGAAGGGCACCTGCCGGTCCTTGTCGACGAGGTCATTGCCTCGCTCGGCCTTGGTCCAGGCAGCTCCGTGGCGGACTGCACGGTCGGCGGCGGTGGGCACGCCGTTCGGATTCTGGAGGCGACGTCTCCGCATGGCCGCCTGCTCGGCCTCGATGCCGACCGGGCGGCCATCGCGGAGGCGACCTCCGTGCTGGCCGCATATGGCGACCGGGTCATCCTGCGCCACGCCAACTTCGAGTCGATCTACGACACGGCGATCGACTCCGGCCTCGCGCCGGTCGACGCCGTCCTCTTCGACCTCGGCCTCAGCAGCTATCAGCTTGCCGATCCGAGCCGGGGATTCAGCTTCGCGGCCGATGCGCCGCCGGACATGAGATTCGATGAAACCAGTGGTCTATCGGCTCTCGAGCTCATTGACCGCTCCTCGGAGCGAGAGCTCGCCGGAATCCTCGCGACGTTTGGTGAAGAGCGCCGTGCAGGCCGCATCGCGAAGGCGATCGTGGCGGCGCGTCAGGAGGGGCGTCTCGTGACCGCGGCTGACCTGGCGTCGGTCGTCGCCGCCGCCTCGCCGGCTCGACCTGGCGGGGCCGATGCCGGTCGCATCCACCCGGCCACCCGCACGTTCCAGGCGCTGCGGATCGCGGTCAACCGCGAGGTCGAGGTCCTCTCCGCCGGGCTGGCCGGCGCGCTCGCCGCGCTGCGACCTGGCGGACGCATGGCCGCCATCAGCTACCACAGCCTCGAGGACCGCATCGTCAAGCGCTTCGTGGTTCGCGAGAGCCGCGACTGCATCGAGGACCCGAAGCCGCCGGTCTGCATCTGCGGCCACCGCGCGCAATTGCGCGCCGTCACCAAGGGCGTCATCACCGCGGGTGCCGACGAGGTCCGGCGGAACCGCCGCGCGCGCAGCGCGAAGCTGCGCGTCGCCGAGAAGCTCGCGTAGGCGCGGGCACGGAGGAAGGAGGGTCACCCGAGTGAGCAAGGGACGATCGCGTCACCAGGCCAGCCGCCGCCGGATGTATTCGGCGCGGCAGCGCGACCTCCGCGAGCGGCGCACGCACGCGGCCCGCGAGGAGGCCTACTGGCTCAGCGACGAGGTCGCGGCCATCGAGATCGAGGAGGGGGCCAACTTCGAGGCGCCGACGAGCTTCGCCATCGCCACCCGCCGCCGCGCGACCGCGGCCTAGCACGCGACCGAGCGGACCGAGCCATGGCAGTCATCGGCGCCCGACCGGCCACGAATCCGTGGTTCCTGCCCGGGCGCGGGCGCATCCGGCCGAGGCGGAGCAGCAGGCCTGCCCGTCGAGGGCGGCGCGGACGAGCTCGGCTGGGCGCATCGGTCGACGTTCGGCCCTTCGTGGTGGCAATCGTGGTCGCCGCCGCGCTCGCCATCTTCTACCTGAGCCAGTCGACCGGCGTCGCGGCCCGCGGCTACGAGATCGACACCCTGGGCCTCACCCTGGCTGATCGCCGCGCCGAGCAGCAGCAACTGCTGACCGCCGTGGCAGGGGCTCGCTCGCCGGCGGAGGTCACCCGGCGCGCGCGCTTCCAGCTCGGCCTCCAGGCCCTCGACGGTTCGGCCGTCACGTTCGCCCAGCCCGCGGAAACATCAGCCGATTGACCCATCTCACGCGGCCGAACGCGGCCGCCGCACGGAGACCGACATGCTCGCCAGGACCGACAGCCGTGCCCGCGCCCTGGTCCTTCTCATCGTCGTCGCGTTCGTCGCGTCGGCGATCGGCGCGCGCCTGGTCTGGTGGCAGGTCGTCCAGCAGCCGTGGCTGTCTGCGATGGCGCTCGGCCAGCTCTCGCAGGTGGAGGATCTGCCGTCCGAGCGCGGCGAGATCACCGATGCCAGCGGCGCGCTGCTGGCGACCTCGATCGAGCTCCAGTCGGTCTTCGCCACCCCGCCGCTCATCGACGACCCGGCCCTTGCGGCACGTCTGCTGGCGCCGGTCCTCGACATCTCGTCGGCCCAGGTCCGCGCACGCCTGGACGGCGAGCGCGACTGGGTCTGGCTGAAGCGGCGCATCAGCCCCGAGGCGGCGGAGCGCGTCCGCTCGCTCGACCTGCGCGGCATCGGGATGCTTCCCGAGACCCAGCGCGTCTACCCAGTCCAGGGCATCGCCGAGAACACGACGGTGGCGGCCCAGCTGCTCGGATTCGTCGACGTCGAAGGCCGCGGCCGATACGGAATCGAGGAGGGCGAACACGCGCTGCTCGCCGGGATGCCGGGGAAGGTCAGCGCCCAGGAGGACGTCATCGGCCGGCGGATCGCCGATTCGGCGACGCTGCTGCTCGACCCGGTCGACGGCGCCGACCTGCGCCTCACCCTGGACCTCGGCGTCCAGCACATCCTCGAGCAGGCGGTCTGGGACACCTACCGGTTGAACCGTGCCGCGGGTGCGACCGGCGTGATCATGAACGCCGAGACCGGCGCGATCCTGGCGATGGCCAGCTACCCGTCGTACGACGCGAACGACTTCGCCACCACCGACGGCGAGCTCTTCAGCAACCCGGCGGTCGCGCGCCAGTACGAGCCCGGATCGGTCATGAAGGCGTTCACGGTGGCCGCCGCGCTCGATGCCGGGGCGATCACCACGAAGCAGAAGTTCGTCGACGACAACAACCTGCAGATCGGAGCGGTTCGCATCCAGAACGCCGACCGCTGGGATCATCCGTACGGTCACGGACGGATCACCGCCGCCGACGTGCTGGCGCTGTCGAACAACGTCGGCGCGGCGAAGGTCGGCCTCGAGCTCGGGCGCCGGGAGCTGTACGAGGCGTTCCTGCGCTTCGGCTTCGGCGCGAAGACGGGCATCGAGCTGCACGGCGAGGCCAGTGGCGTGGTCTGGGACCCCGACGGCGCGAACGCGAGCGGAGACCTCACCGCGGCCCAGAACTCCTTCGGCCAGGGGCTGAGCCTGACCGCGATCCAGCTCGTCGCGGGCTATGCCGCCTTCGCCAACGGCGGCCACCTCGTGACGCCGCACGTCGTCGCGGGCTGGACCGATCCGGACGGCACGTCCCACGTCGCCGAGCAGCCCCCAGGGGAGCGAATCATGCGAGAGGAGACCGCCGAGACGATGATCGAGCTCCTCACGAACGCGATCGACAACGGCATCGCCACCGGCGCCCAGGTTTCGGGCTACACGGTCGCGGGCAAGACCGGCACGGCACAGATCGCGGCGCCGATCATGGTCGAGGGGCCCGACGGCCAGCTCGTCGAGCGCTGGCAGTACCGCGACGGTTGGGTCGACTCGAGCTTTGTCGGCCTCCTCCCCGCCGGTGACACGAAGCTCGTGACACTCGTCCTCATCCATCGCCCGGCCGGCGCCGGGGGCCGCACCATGCCCGATCGCCCGGAGAACGTGTACGCCCGCGTCATGCCACAGGTGCTCGACTACCTCGCCATCCCGCCGGACCGTCCGCCCGAGCCGGTCGCCCAACCGTGACCTTGCTAGACTCGAACGACGTCCGCAGCGGAGTGCGAGTGCCTCCCACCATCCGCCTCGAGGACCTGCTCGCCGCCACCGGCGGCCGCCTGCACGGGCCTGGCCATGCAGCCTCGTTCTCGATCACCGGCGCGTCGGTCGACTCGCGCCGCACCACGCCGGGGTCCATCTTCGTTGCCCTCCCCGGTGAGCGCACGGACGGGCATGCCTTCGTGGCCGATGCGCTCCGCGCCGGGGCCGCCGCGGCCCTCGTGGAGCGGCCGGTCGAGCTTCCCGACGACGTGCGCGACGCTCCGCAGGTCGTCGTGGCCGATGCGCTCCGCGCGCTCCAGGACCTCGCGGCGTGGTGGCGGTCGCGACATCCGGCGCGGGTCATCGGCATCACCGGCTCGACCGGCAAGACGATCGCGAAGGAGATCACCGCCGACGTCCTCTCGCGGGCGCTCGCCACGCTGCGCAACGAGGGCAACCTCAACTCCGAGACCGGTCTCCCGATGACCCTCCTCCGGCTCGAGCCGGCCCACCAGGCGGCGGTCCTCGAGATGAGCATGTACACCGTCGGCGAGATCGCGCGGCTGGCCGAGATCGCGCGGCCCGAGGTCGGGGTCGTGCTCGCCGTGCATCCCACGCACCTCGAGCGGGCGGGCAGCATCGACCGAATCGCGAGCGCCAAGGCCGAGCTGCCGGCCGCGCTGCCTCGCGACGGCCTGGCCGTGCTGAACGCCGACGATCCGCGCGTCGCCGCCATGGCCGAGGTC
>CAWHEV010000004.1:0-63404 GCA_963828485.1 uncultured Chloroflexia bacterium | reverse complement strand
ATCGGCTTGATTCCGGCCTGCTTGGCGGCGGCGTAGAACTGGATCATCCCGTACATGCGCCGATGGTCCGTCAGCGCCAGCGCCGACATCCCCTGCTCGGCGACCCGCTGCGTCATCTCCGTGATGCGGCTCAGACCCGTCGAGCAGGCTGAACTCGGAATGGACGTGGAGATGGACGAAATCGCCGTCTCGGCTCGGATCAGGGCTCGCAGGGTCACCCGGCATGGTGCCAGATCGAGGACTCGGAGATGCCCCGCTACGGGCTGGCGGCATCGCGCGATCGTATGCTCGACACATGCCGGCCGATGCCGCGCTCACGGCGCGGGCGTTCGTCAATGACCTCGCTGCCTCCGCCCAGCGGATGGCAAGGTGAAGGACCGTACGCCGGCATCGGGATGGGCCAGACCTTCAAGCTGGCCCGCGAGTTCCAGGCGATGGAGCCGGCCGAGATCGAGGAGCTGCTCGAGCGACGCATCACCTGGTCCGGGTCGGCGCCGTCAGCATCATGGACTGGCGGGCGCGTGACAGAAAGACGCCCGACCGAGCGGCTGCGCGAGCTATTCGACCTGTACATCCGCCGGCACGACCTCATCGACACCTGGGACCTCGTCGACCGAAGCGCCATCCACGTCGTGGGTGAGTACCTGGTCGACAAGCCGCGGGACATCCTGCACGAGCTGGCGCGCTCCGATAGACCGATGGAGCGGCGAACCGTGATCCTCAGCACCTACGCATTGATCCGGCGCGATCGAGCTCGACGACACCTATCGGATCGCGGAAACGCTCGCACATGACCCGGACGACCTCGTCTGCAAGGCCGTTGGATGGATGCTGCGGAAGCCGGAAAGCGAGACCAGCCTCGGCTCGCGTCCTTCCTCGACGCCCATGCCGCGACGATGCCGCGGTGATGTTCCGCTATTCCATCGAGAAGCTGAGCAAGCCGACCGTGATCGCTACCTCGGATGAAGCGTCGCTGGAACGCCGCCTCGGCCCTCAGTCGAAGTCCAGATCCCGCGGCCTGCCGAGAACTGGAGGACGAGCCGCATCGGCGGCAGATCTGGAGGACGAGCTGCTGGCTCGTGATCCCCCAGCGAGAGTCCATCCGACCCTGCTGGCGATCGAACTCGGTGCTGCCGCACAGCGGACATTTCAGGACCGGCTTCGCGGCTTCCTCGGCTTGCTTCCCAGGTCACGTGATCCTCCGACCGATCGCATCTCAACCTCTCCCGGAGAACGTCTCACAACCAACGTCCGGAATCATCCCCGACGATCATCGGCTGCCAATGGTGCTGCCCCGGCAAGCCTGATCGCCTCGTCGACCGATCTCGTCGATGATCGACCGACCTCCAGTTCACGCTTCCAGAGGTGTTCGGCGCATGAAGATCACGGTCGTGGGGGCCAGTGAACTATCGGCACCAAGGTCGTCGAGGTCCTGAAGGGCGAGGGCCATGACGTGGTCGCGTCCTCGCGGTCGTCCGGCGTCGACGCCCTGACCGGAGACGGCCTGGCCGATGCGCTCGCCGGCGCCGACGCGCTCGTGGACGTGACGAACTCGCCATCGCTCGAGGGCACCCCGGCGCTGGACTTCTTCACGAAGTCGGCCACGAACATCGCGGACGCTGCGAAGGGCGCCGGCGTCGGCCATTACGTCGCGCTGTCGATCGTCGGCGTCGACGGCCTGCCTGAAAGCGGTACTTCCGCGCGAAGGTGGCCCAGGAGAAGATCATCACCGAGTCCGGCATTCCCTACTCGATCGGTGCACGCCACCCAGTTCGTCGAGTTCGCAGGCGCGATCACCGAGTCGATGACCGTCGGAGACGAGGCGCGCGTTCCCGATGCGCTCATCCAGCCGGTCCCGCCGACGAGGTCGCCGCCGCGGTCGCGCGAGCGGCGGTCGGCGCGCCGCTCAACGGCATCGTGAGCGTCGGCGGACCGCAGAAGATCACGTTCGAGCAGCTCGCTCGCGAGGCGCTGGCGAAGAAGGGCGACGACACGAAGACCGTGATCGTCGACCCGGAGGCCCGCTACTTCGGAGCGAGGCTCAGCACCAACAGCCTGGTGATGTCCGACTAGCTCGTCGAACTGAAGCAGGCCCGAGACGGACCTCGGTCACCCGAGAACGGCCGTGGCCTCGATCTCGACCTTGAGGCGCCAGACCTGCAGCCTTGGCAGCCGGCGGGTCCGGGAGCTAAATCAGGACAGCGTGCCTCGCTCACCTCACGACGCGGTACTTGAGGTGCGTGACGCCGGGTGCCTCGACCACGCGCAGCAGCTCCAGCTTCAAATCCGGACCGATGCCCTCGAACAGCCGCGCGCCACCGCCGAGGATCCTCGGCACGACGTGCAGCTCGATCTCGTCAACCAGGCCGGCAGCCAGGTACTGGTTGATGACGTCGGCGCCACCACCGATGAAGACGTCCTTGTCGCCAGCGGCCTCCCGCGCCTGCGCCAGCGCGGACTCGATGCCATCGGTCACGAAGGTGAAGGTCGTGTCCGACAGGGTCAGCGGCTCGCGCTCGTGGTGGGTGAGGACGAAGACCGGCTTGTGGAAGGGCGGCTCCTCGCCCCACCAGCCCCGCCACGGGTCGTCACCCCACTCGCCGCGGGTCGCCGGCCCGAACTTGCCGCGACCCATGATCTCGGCGCCGATGTTCGCGTGCGTCTCGCGCACCACCGGATCGCTGGCGTTCTCCTCCCCGCCCTCCATGCCCTGCGGCTCGCGCCACGCCTTCAGCGCGACCAACCAGTCGTGCAGCGACTCGCCGCCCTCGCCGAGCGGTTCTTCCTGGGTCTGGTTGGGGCCGGCGACGTAGCCATCCAGCGAAGTCGAGATGTGCACTCGGACCTTGCTCATGACCTCACGATCGGTCTCTTGTCCGCGAAATTCGTCATGCCTTGGTGTACACCTGCAGCACGACGCCGGATTGGAACGGCGTGCATTCGGTCAATGTCGAGCCCCTGAGGCATCAGGCCATCGGGCGTGAGATCGCGACCGCGGCTGCTGAGCACCGGGTAGACGAACAGCCGGTACTCGTCCACGAGGTCGGCGCGCATCAGGGCGTGAACCACGCCGATGCTGCCGGTCACGCCGAGGTCACCACCATCGCCGTGAGCCTTGAGGGCCGCGACCTCGTCCTCGAGCCGACCCGTGAGCACCGTGCTGTTCGACCAGGCCGGATCGGTCATGGTCGAGGACACGACGTACTTCGGCACCCGATTCAAGTGTTCCGCGCTGCCTGACGCGTCATCGGTCTGTAGCGGCCAATATCCGCGGAATTCCTCGAAGGTCTTCCGCCCCAACAGCAAGGCTTCCTCACTGGCCATCTGATCGTGCATCACGGCAAACAGGTCTTCGGCGTCGTCTTGATCGGCAGGATCGAACCAGTCGTCGATGAACTCGATCGACCCCGTTCGCAGTGATGTTCTCGGTTACGACGAGCCGGCGGTTGTCAGGCATGGCAGCTCGTGTTCATGGGAATGTCCTCGTAGGGGAGCCAAGTCGGAGCCTGCAAGGCGGAGACCGTTCAGACCGATCCTGGCGGGGAAGCTCATCGGTCGAGACTCTGGACCGTCGCCTTCGCCTGGGCCGACCCATTGGGCGGCAGCGCCAAGCCCATCGGCTTGACGTATATCCATAACGGATATAGGCTGCCTCCGTCACGGATACAGTCGGAGGCACGGTGAAGAACGGCAAGGACGCTCCCCTGACGCCGGCGGTACTCCACATCCTGCTCGCGCTGTCCGCCGAGGAGCGGCACGGGTACGGGATCATGAAGCAGGTCGAGCGGGAGTCGGGCGGCAAAATGAAGATGGGCCCGGGCACGCTATACGGGTCCCTCGGCCGGATGATGAGCGCCGGTCTCATCCAGGAGAGCGACAAACGCGTCGACCCCGCGATGGACGATGAGCGCCGGATCTACTACTCGATCACCGGGCTCGGGCGGAAGGCGCTGAACGCCGAGCTGGACCGATACCGCGAGGTCGTCGCCGTCGCCACCGAGAAGCACATCACGCCGAACCCGATCGGCGTTGCCGATGAGGTCTGACCCTGCGATCGACCGGTACCGCCGCTGGTACGCCCGCCTGCTCCGCCTCTACCCGAGGCCGTTCCAGCAGCGCTTCGCCGAACCGATGGCGCAGACCTTCACCGACCTCTGCCGCGAACGGACCGATGCGAACCGCGGCCTCATCGGCTTCGCGCTCGGGACGTTCGCCGAAACCTCCGCAGAAATCATTGGGGAGAACATGACGCAGCTCATGGAGACGAACAACCTGATCCGATGGGGGCGCTGGGTGCTCGTGACCGCGGCCGTCCTGGCTGTGCCGGCCCTCGCCATGGCGTTCAACATCGGTGTTCCCGATCCCGGCCAGGGCACGGAGGGGGTGAACTGGGGACCGATGGACTTCGCCACGATGGGCGTTCTCATCCTCGGCAGCGGCCTCCTGTTCGAGTACGCCAGCTCGCGCGGCGGGAGCGTCGCGCACAAGGCCGCGGTCGGTATCGCCGTCCTTGCGGGGCTGGGCCTCATCTGGGTCAACCTCGCGGTCGGCATGATGGACGTCGAGAACGGGAACCTGATGTACGTCGTCGTCCTCTTCGTCGCGCTCGTCGGCGCCGCGATCGGCCGCTTCGAGCCACGCGAGGCGTCGATCGCGATGTTCGCGACGGCGGAGCGCAGGTCATCGTCGCCGCGATCGCGCTCATCGCAAACCTCGGTCCGACGATCCTGGCCGACGCGTTCTTCGTCCTAGCGTGGGTCGCAGCGGGCCTGCTCTTCCGGCAGGCCAGTCTGGAATCGGCTCCCTCGACCTGATCAGCCCGACGCGAGGTTCACACCCGCCAGCGCGTTGCCCCGTTCGGCTCTTCGGTCGCCGACCGCGAAGAAGGTCGTGGGCGTGATCTCGTACACGTCCCACGGCGGCGGGCCGGCACTCGGCGCACTGTATTCGTGCCAGAAGGCGCCGTCGCGGACCTGCGGACCCCAGCCGCTGTACAGCTTGGCGATGCGCTTCAGCTCGGCTTCGTCGCGGATGATCTTCGCCTCACCCTCGGCGACGACGTCGATGCCGGGCGCCGCGATGCTGACCATGCAGCGCGGATCGTGGGCGAGGTTCTTGCCCTTCTGCGTCCCGGCGCCGGTCGACATGTAGAACTTGCCGTCGTCCCAGACGATGCCGACGCCCATGACATGCGGACGTCCGTCCGGGCGCGTCGTCGCGATCCAGTAGTGGCTCGCCGAGTCGGCGATCTCCAGGTCGCGAATCTTGTCGAGGGCCCCAATCACGCGGTCCCACTCGAGTGGTGGGGAGCCGTATCGGTCGAGATTCTTCGTCTCTCTCGGGGAAGTCATCGTTTTCATCGGTCGTCCTCCTGATCCAGTCGTTTGGACCTGCAAGGAGGCGGCCAGCGGTTCAGCCAGACGCGGAGATCGCCGCGACGCCATCCACCAGCTGCTCGATCTCGTCGTCGGTCGTCACGTAGTGGACGGAAGCCCGAACGATGTCCTCCAGGCCCCTGGCCTCCATGTCGTATCGGGTGCGAGGTGATCGACGAGACGCTGGTGTTGATCCGGTCGCGTTCGAGAGCCGCGGCGCAGACATCCGATGCCGGGACGCCGGCGACGGTGAAGGTCACGATGCCGCCCTTGTCCTGCCCGAGGTCGAGGACGGTCACGCCCGGGATCGCCATCGAGCGCGATCACGCAGCGTGGCGGCCAGCCGCTCGACCCGCGCCCAGATGGCGTCGAGGCCGAGGTCGAGGGCGTAGTCGATGGCTGCGCCCAGCCCGAGCTTGCCGGCCACGTGCTCTCCCAGTTCTCGAAGCGTCGCGCATCGGGGCGGATCTCGTAACGGTCGCGCGAGACCCAGTGTCGCGGCGTGGATGTCCAGGAACGGCGGGACCAGCCGCTCGACGAGCGACCGCCGGACGTAGAGGAAGCCGACGCCGCGCGGTCCGCGCAGGTACTTGCGGCTCGTCGCGGCAGCACGTCGCAGCCGATCTCGTCAACGTCGATCGGCAGCTGACCCGACGGTCTGGCAGGCATCGAGCAGGTAGAGCGCACCGGCCTCCCTCGACCAGCCGGCCGATCTCCGCCGGCCGGCTGGACGAGACCGCCGTTCGTCGGCATGTGCGAGACGGCGACGACCTTGACCCGCTCGTCGAGCAGGTCCGCCAGCGCAGCGACCGACGAGCTGGCCGTGCTCGTCGTTGGGAACGACCTCGACCACCGCCCCGGTCCGCTCGGCCACCTGGAGGAAGGCGATCGTGTTGCGAGCCGTACTCGCTGACCGACGTCAGAATCCGGTCGCCCGGCGAGAACGGGATGGCGTAGAAGGCCATGTCCCAGGCACGGGTCGCGTTCTCGACGATCGCGATCTCATCGGTCGCTGCGTTGATCAGGCGCCCGATCGAGGCGTACACGCCCTCGATGCGCTCGAGCGCTTCGTCTTC
The DNA here is from genome assembly GCA_963828485.1 of uncultured Chloroflexia bacterium. GTDB lineage: Bacteria > Chloroflexota > Limnocylindria > QHBO01 > QHBO01 > JACDBZ01. The sequence continues at coordinate 56,953 of CAWHEV010000004.1, read as the reverse complement.
CGCCTCGTAGCCGCCGATCAACGCCTCGCGCTCGAGGTGTGCCTGGACCACGTCGAGGACCGGGCGCGGCGAGGGCGAATCCCCGGCGTGGTTGAAGTGGATGACCTCGGCGCAGGCCGGCGTTTCGGCCCGTAGCCGTGGAAGCGCCGCCTCGAGGGAATCGGTCACCGAATCGACCCTAGCAGAAGTGGCGCTTTCCCAGCTCGCGCGGCACTGTCACCGGATATAGCAAGAACGCCATAACCGACGACAGCGGCAGGACCGGCTGCAAGAGGCCGCGATGCGCCGCTCAACCCTGGGCTGACGACTCACCCTCGACCGGGACTGCGGCGGGCGTCGGGAAGGCGGCCGGGATCCGGGCCTGCTCGCGCGTGATCGCCGCGAAGGTCAGGGCGAACAGGGCCGCGAGGACGACGACCCCACCGACCACGCCGACCCAGATCGACGCGCCGCCGTCAAGCCCGAACAGCATCGCCACGACGGTGGTCAGCACGCCGCCGATCATGGCCACGATGAGGCCGATCATTCCGTTCGAGGTGCTCAGCCCGTAGATGAATTGCCCGAACAGCGAATCCGAGATCGGGCCGTAGACCGTCGTGACCGTGTCGATGTCATCGTGCGTGGGCGTGACGAAGTAGGGCGTCACGATCGGCGTAATCTGCGTGTACGCATGTCGAATGCGAGCCATCCCGTGGTTGGCTCGCAGGTCGTCGAGGTTCGCCCCGTTCATCCGCAGGAACGTCGTCAGGCCGACGACGAGGTCGAACGCCAGCACGAGCGCAGCGACCGCCAGGAAGTCCTGGCCGAAGGACATCGCCTGCGCCAGCAGGGCCAGCCCGACGAAGGACGTCGAAAGGAACGTGAGGAACATGCCCGCGCGCACGAACGCCTCGTTGTAGGCGAGCGACCTGGCCCCGAGCAGGCTCCAATGCTCGGTCGACAGAAGCTGGATCGTTCGCGGGTCGTCGATCGACGTGATCGGCAGGACGTGGGTCGGCAGGGGGCGCTCGGATGACATCGGCTCTGTACCTCGGCTGCTCAGGTCCGCGCCGACCTTCCGGCGCGCTCGCCCGATCATCGCCGGAAGCGCAAGAGGGACCGAAGTCGAGCTCGCCTCTGGACTAGCAGGCACCACTCATGCATCCTCCTTCATGACGATGACTCGGGGATCAATCGATCGATCGGATGTCACCCGCCTTGTGCCCGACGCGGTGCTGACAGGCCTTGGATCGCGCGTCCTCGCCGCGAGGCTCCTGCGCCTCTGTGCCGCGCTGGTCCTGGGGCTCTCGTTCTTCTTCACCCAGGTCGCCGATGCGGCGGGAGCCGAGCAGCAGCCGGACGTCGCCGCCCCCGCCGGAGCGAACGCGGAAGGCGATGGACCGCCGCACCCGCCGGGACCGCCAACCGAACCGCCGGGCCCTCCCCCGGACGTGGGGCCGCCCACCGAGCCCACCGAACCGCCCGTGGTGGTTCCAGCGCCCGAGCCCCCTGCCCCGCCCGAGGAGCCGCCGACCGAGGTCACCGAGCCGCCGGAGGTGGTTCCGGCACCCGAGACCACTCCCCCCTCGGAGGAGCCGACGCCCGCCGAGCCCACCGCGCCGCCGGAGGAGCCGGCACCCGGGACAACTCTCCCGTCCGAGGAGCAGGCGCCCACCGAGCCCACCGCGCCGCCGGAGGATCCGGCGCCCACCGAACCGACCGGCTCGCCAGCAACGACGGGCGAGGAGAGTCCGCAACCGAAGGCGAACTCAGCTGACTCGCCGGGCGCGTCGGCTGGCGCCTCCGGTGGATCAGCAGTGGAGGGATCGGGAGGATCTGCCTACCCCGGTGCGGCTCAACCGGCACCCGGCCATTCCACCCGTGAGCCGGTCAGCCAGCCGATCGCTGCCGCCCACGAGGCCAGGTCGCCAAGGTCCAAGGAGGCAGCGGCAGCGATTCGCGAAGACGCTCGACCGACGAGCAATGCCCGCGCGCCCGTGGCTCTCGTCCTGGAGCAGACATCCAGCATGCGAGCGGATATCGGCGGTTGCGGCGAGGATTGCGCGGACGTCGTTTCAGCGTCGGCGGCATCGGTCATTGCCATTGCCAGCCCGCGGATTCCGACGACGGTGAGCATGGCGGTCGAGTTCGGCAAGGCCGGACACGGGTGGGCTGGAGCCATCGTCTTCAACCTGTGGCTCCGGCGCCAGCTCAGGGAGCGCCGGATGAGCCAGAGACAGCTGGCGCACCTCTCGGGAGTGAACCATTCGACGATCTCCCGCCTGCTCGCCGGCGATCGGATCCCGTCCCTGGAGACCGCAACGAAGCTTGCCCGAGCGCTGCGCATCCCCAACGAAGACATCGCCGCCGAGCTTGGCTTTGTGACCGGACGGCCGGCCATGCCGACACAGCGGGTGGAAGCGGCGCTGCGCGGCGACGAGACGCTGGACGACAACGACGTGCGGGAGCTCATGGCGGAGTACATCGCCCGCCGCCGGCGACTGACGCTGAGGACCGTGGACTCAGGGACGGCGGCACGCCGCTCACCCGCCACTTCGACGTCCGATCCACCGGCCTGAGGCCGGATCGGCATGAGCGAGCAGGGATGGCGGGCATTCCTCGCCGCGGACGGCGTCGACGACTGGGTCGTGCTTCATGGCGGAGCAACGGCGCTGTTCCGCCTCGGATCGGTCCAGGAAGCGGTTCGGTTGGCGGCGGCGGTCGCAGACGTCCCGGAATTCGAAGGCAGCGGGGCGCTGCTCACCATCGCGGATGAACGCCTCACCGTGAGGCTGACCCGCGACATGTGGCAGCTCGAGCCAAGGCACGTGGAGCTGGCGCGGGCCGTCTCGGCGGTCGCGCGGGAGCTCGGCGCAGTCGCCGACCGCGCAGCCGTCCAGGAGGTGCAGCTCGCGATCTCCGCGAAGCCCGACGCGATTGACCTTGGCTTCTGGCGTGCGGTGCTGGGCTACGCGCCGATGGCCGACGACAACGGCGTCGACCCGCTCGGCCACGGATCGACGGTGTGGATGCAGGAGCTCGACGAGACGAAGCCGCTGCGGCACGCGATGCACATCGACGTGTCGGTCTCGCGCGACCAGGTCGAGGCGCGGCTGGCGGCGGCGCTCGCCGCGGGTGGCCGCATCGTGGACGACGGAACGGAGCACAAGACGCTCGCCGACCGCGCCGGCAATCGCGTCTGCATCTGCGCCTGGCCCGATGGGTTCACTCGGGAGCCGGCCTGAGCGTGTCTGACGGGTCCGTGCGCCGGATGCCGACGGGCGCGAGACCGGCCGCAGCGTGTCCATGACCGAGCATGCGGTGGTGATCGCCGGAGGAGGCCCGACAGGGCTGATGCTGGCGGGCGAGCTGGCGTTGGCGGGCGTCGACGTTGCCGTCGTCGAGCAACGCGCCAGCCAGGCCCTCCCCGGCTCGCGTGCGGGCGGACTGCAGTCACGCACCATCGAGGTCCTCGATCAGCGCGGAATCGCCGATCGGTTCCTCGCGGAGGGACAGGTGGCTCAGGTCGCGGGCTTCGCCTCGGTGCGTCTGGACATCAGCGACTTTCCCACCCGCCACCCCTATGGGCTCGGGCTGTGGCAGAAACACATCGAGCGCATCCTGGCCGGTTGGGTCGCCGAGCTGAAGGTCCCGGTCCACTACGGCAACGCGGTGACCGGCTTCGCACAGGACGACACCGGCGTGGACGTCGCGCTGTCCGACGGCCAGACGCTGCGGGCGCAGTATCTCGTCGGGTGCGACGGAGGACGCAGCGTGGTCCGCAAAGCAGCCGGCATCGAGTTCCCCGGCTGGGATCCGACGACGAGCAGTCTGCTCGCCGAGGTCGAGATGGCCGAGGAGCCGGAATTGGGCATTCGCCGCACTCCCTCGGGCATGCATGCCCTGGGCAAGGTGGAGTACGAGATCAAGGACGGCGAGGTGGTCTACAAGCCCGGCGGTACGGTCGGGGTCATGCTGACCGAGGCGCAGGTCGGCACGAGCGAGCCCACCCTGCGCGATCTCAGCGAGGGCCTCATCGCCGTGTACGGGACCGACTACGGGATCCACAGTCCCACCTGGATCACCAGGTTCACCGACGTGACTCGGCAGGCTGCGGAGTACCGCAGGGGACGGGTCCTGCTGGCCGGCGATGCGGCGCACGTGCATTCCCCGGTCGGTGGACAGGGCCTCAACACCGGCCTGCAGGACGCGGTGAATCTGGGATGGAAGCTGGCCGAGGTGGTCCACCGGACGGCGCCGGAACGCCTGCTGGACACCTACCAGGCCGAGCGCCACCCGGTCGGTGCGCGCGTGCTGAAGCACACGATGGCGCAAGTCGCGCTCATGCGTGCCGACGATCGCATCGAGGCGTTGCGCGACACGGTGTCCGAGCTGCTGAGCATGGACGAGCCGCGTAAGCGATTCGGCGCGATGATGTCCGGACTGGACATCCATTACGACCTGGGGGCGGGACACCCGCTGCTCGGACGCCGCATGCCCGACCTCGACCTGGTCACCGCCGACGGCCCGCTGCGGGTCTTCACCCTGCTGCACCATGCCCGGGCCGGTGCTGCTCAACCTCGGTGAGCCCGGCGGCTTCGACGTCACTTCCTGGCGGGGTCGGGTTCAGCTGGTCGACGCCAACTACGCCGGCAGGTGGGAGCTTCCGGTGCTCGGGGCGGTCGATGCTCCGACCGCGGTGCTGATTCGGCCCGACGGATACGTGGCCTGGGTGGGAGACCTGACGCAGCAAGGGCTCGCGGAAGCGCTCACGACCTGGTTCGGACCGCCTCGTGCGGCGTAGCGAGCCGCAGCCAACCCTGCAGACCGAGCGGATCACGCTGGTGCCACTCGCCGACGAGCACCTCGAATGGGAAGTCGAGGTCGACTCGGATCCCGAGGTGATGCGCTATCTCAGCGGTCGGGCAAGCACGCGCCAGGAGGTCGAGGCCAGCCATGCGCGGCGGATGGCGGCTGCGGAGAAGGTGGACGGGCTCGGCTTCTGGATCGGCCTCGTCGACGACGAGTTCGTCGGCTGGTGGATCCTCCAGCCGGCTCACGGCCCCGACCAGCCAGACGACCCGGGTGTGGCCGACCTGGGCTACCGGCTGCTGCGGCGGCATTGGCACAAGGGTCTCGCGACCGAGGGTGCGCGGGAGCTCGTCCGCTATGGCCTCGACGACGTCGGACTCGACCGGATCATCGCCCAGACGATGACCGTCAACGCCGCAGCCCGAGCCGTCATGGAGCGGATCGGTCTCACCTACGTCCGGACCTTCCCCACGTCCACGACCGATCCCGTGGAGGGCGCCGAGCAGGGCGAGGTGGAATATGAGATGACGGTCGAGCAATGGGAAGCGGCCTCAGGTCATCGATGAGGCGAGACCGTCGCGCTCGGCCGTCCTGATCACTGGGTCGCGGCATACCTCGCCAGGACCAGCTGCGAGCCATCGAGAATGCGAGCGTCGAGCAGCCGCAGGTCGGTCCGCGGACCGGTGAACAGTGGCACGCCGTCACCGAGGAAGGCCGAGCCGATCATGAAGTGCAGCTCGTCGACGAGCCCGGCGGTCAGCAGGTCGTTCCAGAGGACGTGGCTGCCGAACACCAGAATCTCGCGCCCCTCGCCTCGCTTGAGCTCCGCGATCGCGTCGTGCGCATCGCCGCGGCGGATGATCCGGGTGTTCGTCCACGGCTCGAGGTCCGCATCGGTCAGGGAGTCGGAGACGACGACCTTGTCGATGGCATTGTTCAGGCGCGAGATCTCGCGCTCCACGGGTTCGGCGTCGGGATTGTCGGCGACGGCCGGCCAGTAACCCCTGAAGCCCTCGAAGGAGCGGCGGCCGAGCAGCAGCGTGTCCGCGGCGCGGAGACGCTCGGCGTTGTAGTCGCTGAACGGCGCGTCGAACGGCATGACCATGACGTCGTCGTTCGGCCCGGAGTAGAAGCCGTCGACCGAGATGATGTTGGTGACGATGAGCTTACGCATCGGCGTGTTTGACATCAGCTGAGCTCCTCGGCCAGCGCGATCATGATGCCCTCGGGGCCGCGGACGTAGCAGAGCCGATAGCTCGTCCTCGTACTGCGTCACCTCGCCGACGAGTTCGGCGCCGTGGGCGAGCAGGCGGGCGAGGACGTCGTCGATGTCGTCGACGGCGAACATGATGCGACGGATGCCCAGCGCGTTCACCGGTGCGTCCTCTGGCTCAGCCCTGACCGCCGTTGGCGTGTGGAACTTGTCCAGCTCAACCCGCCCGTGGCCGTCCGGGGTCCGCATCGTGGCGATGTCGCTTCGGACGCCGTCGAGTCCGACGAGGCGGTCCACCCCCTGTCCCTCGACGGTCGTCTCGCCCTCGAGCTCCAGGCCAAGTTCAGTGAAGAACGCGATCGCAGCCTTGAGGTCGTCGACAACGATGAGGACGTTGTCCATCCGCAGAAGTGTCATCTCCTCATCCCTTCCGCTCCTGAGTGCGTCTCCCGCACTCACCACCGCAGGAACGGAGCCGTCGCCCGACAATCGACATCGGTGGCGCGATCCCTCCCCGCTAGCATGGCTCGATGAGCGACCTGCCACCGGATCGGATGATCCCGCTCCTCCCATGCCGATCGATCGACGACCAGCTGGCGTTCTACGAGTCGCTCGGCTTCGAGGTCACGTATCGGCAGAAGGCGCCGAACGTGTACGCATCGGTCCAGCGCGGCGCGATCGAGCTGCACTTCTTCGTGCTCAAGGGCTACGAGCCTGCCAACTCGTACAGCACGTGCTACGCCCTCGTCTCCGACGTCGACACGCTGTACGCCGACTTCCGGGCGGGCCTGAAGAGGAGCCTCGGGCGGGTGCCGACCCGCGGCATCCCGCGGATCGGGGCGCTCGGGGACATGTCCTACGGCGTGCGCCAGTTCCTCCTGACCGATCCGGGCGGCAACATCATCCGCATCGGTCAGCCCCTGGCCGCGACCGATGGCGCCACCGCGCGCCCGAGCTCGCGCCTGGGGAAGGCGCTCGACGCGGCGACCCTGCTCATGCACTCGAAGGGCGACCCGGAGACGACGGCACGGGTGCTCGACGCGGCGATCGCCGATGACCCGGGCGCTCCCGACGTCCTCCGCGTCCAGGCCCGGATCCTGCGCGCCGAGGCCGCCCACGCCCTCGGAGACGATGAGCTGACCGCCGTCCTCCTCGACGAGGTTGCGGCGGCCGAGCTTGGAGCCGGTGACGTGGCGACCATCGCCGACGACCTGGCTCGCGCGGACGAGCTGCGCTCCGCGCTCGGTTGAGCTCAGCCGCCGGCGTCAGCCGATGTTGCGGTTGACGCGGAAGAGGTTGGTCGGGTCGTAGCGGCCCTTGGCCTGGGCGAGGCGATCGTAGTTGGACCGGAATGAGGCGCGCGTCCGGTCGTCGGGCTCGTCATCGGTCTGGAAGTTGACGTAGTTCCCGCCCGTCGAGAACGGCTTCAGCGCTTCCCAGGCACTTCTGACCCAGGACCGATTCGACTCGCCGGCGGGCGAGTCCGGCGTCCACATCGACTGGATGACGCAGGCGAAGGCGGCGTCACGGTTGCCGACAGCGCCGTCATCCTCGGCGTGCTCGGAGAGGGCGCCCGCGATCTGGAACAGGACGATCTGATTGGCCGGCGCGGTGAGGCCCTCGAACTGGGCGTGGTAGGTCCGGATGAGCTCGTCCGAGAGGCCGGGCACGAACTCCGACTTCCAGTAGTAGTGGTTGCCGCGCGGCTGGGTCGCGTCGAGCAGGGTCTGCTGCGCGGTGTAGTCCCTCGCCTGGATGAGGTTCGCCAGCGGCTCACCGACGGAGGTGATCGGCTCGAGGTCGGCTGCCGCCTGGGCGGGATCGCCCGAGTGGCAGGCCACGATCATCACGACGGGCGTCCCGTGCGCCGACTCCGGCAGCCATGGGGCGGGCGGGGCGTTACGCCGGATCGCCACCAGCGTGAGCTCGCGCGGCGCCGACTCGGTGACGCGGCGGAACGCGTCGAGGACACGCTCGGCCTCTGAGGCGGGCCAGGCGATCGGTCCGCCCGTGATCTGCGGCCCGACGTCATGGAGGCGGAAGGTGAACTCGGTGACGACGCCGAAGTTGCCGCCACCGCCACGAAGCGCCCAGAACAGCTCGGCGTTCTCGTCGCGTGATGCGCGTGTGACCGATCCGTCGGCGAGCACGAGCTCGACCTCCTCGAGGTCGTCCACGGTCCATCCGAAGCGTCGGGTCAGGTAGCCGAACCCGCCTCCGAGCGTCAGCCCCGCGACGCCCGTGAGCGAGACGAATCCGAGCGTGGCCGCGAGCCCGTGCTCCTGGGTGGCCCGATCGACGTCACCGAGGAGGGCACCGGCCTGGACGCGGGCGAGCCGCGCTCCCGGATCGACCTCGACCCGGTTCTGGGCCGACATGTCGAGCGTCAGCCCGCCATCGGTCAGGGCGAGGCCGGCGATGTTGTGTCCCCCGCCCCGGATCGACAGCTCGACACCATGGTCGGCGGCGAAGCGCACGGTGCGCACGACGTCGTCTACCGATGCGGCGCGCGCGACGATCGCGGGCCGCTTGGCGATCATGCCGTTCCACAGCGACACCGACTCAGCGTATCCCTCGTCGTCGGGGCGCAGGAGGGCTCCGTCGAGGCTGCCACCGAATGCATCAAGGGCAGGCGGGTCCAGCTGGGTGCGGCCGTCGACGCCGGTGATCGGGATCGAGGTCGTGCTCACGGTGCGATCCTCCGTCTGGGCTGGCAATCTCTCCAGCCTCGCATGGTAGACCCCCGACCAACGGTGTCGAGCCCGGCGACTCGGTCAGGGCGATGACGACTCGGTTTCGCTCGCCGCCTCGGGGGGAGGTGCACCGCCTCGCGTGCCGGCGTAGCGCCTCACTTCCTCCGTCGAGAAGGAACCACGGTGGCTCCGGATCCAGGAGCGCGCCCACCGATAGCGGATCGCCTCGTACGCGATGAGGCCCGCGCACACGGCGGCCACGAGCGCCAGCGTCGCGAGGGCCGGCACGATCGTGCCAACGGGGATCAGCGCGAGCAGCAGGACCGTGGCGGTCGGCCGCCCGTGTCCCCAGCCGCCGCCGGTCCGCAGCCGCATGGCAACGTGCGCGGCCATATACAGCGCCAGCCCGCCGCACATGCCGACGGCTTGGACGATCTCGAGCGGCTCGCCGGCATGGGCCAGCGTGACCTCCATCCCGAACGCGAACAGCACGATGCCAGAGACCATCGGCAGGTGGAGGTAGCTGTACAGGTCGCGGGCGAGCGAAGCACGCTCAGCCCCGGTCGCATCGGCGAGCCTCGCCTGCGAGACGTAGATGACCCAGTCGAAGTACGACCACCACAGCGACGCGGCGACGACGATGCCCAGCATTGCCGCCGTGATGAGGCCGGCATCGAGCGGCAGTCCGGCCGCGCCGACGCCGATGGCGATGATCGACTCGCCCAGCGCGATGATGATGATCAGCCCATGGCGCTCAACGAAGTGCTCGGGCGAGACGCGCCATCCCCGCCCGCGGGTGGCGAGCGCGCCGAGGTAGTCGATCGCCAGCGCCGCGAACCACAGGGCGACCTCTGCAGGCCCTTCGAAGAAGGCTGCGACGATGAGCAGCGACGGCCCCACGACGGCGCCGGGCGTGAACCGCAGGACGGCGCCGAGGAGATCGCGATCGCCCTTGCCGGCGATGGCGAAAAGCACGAGGTGGTTGGCGCGCACGAGGAAGTACGCGACCGCGAAGACGAGGGAGTCGGCGCCGAACGCCGTCGGCGTGGCGAGCGCCACGACGAGCATGGCGGCCATCGAGCCGAAGACGGCCAGGCGAACCGCGCCCTCCTCGGGGTCGAGGGTGTTCGTCAGCCAGGCGTAGGCGGCCCACGCCCACCACAGCGCGCCGAGCAGGAGCAGGCCGCGCAGGAGCCCATCCCAGGAGTCGTGCTCGGTGAGGAACCCGGTGACCTGGGTGATGGCGAAGACGAAGACGAGATCGAAGAACAGCTCGAGCGGCGTCACCCGCTGCTCGGCTTCGACCTCACGAACGGTCATCATCTGCAGCCTAGGCCGATCTGCCTGGGTCGGCGACCTCGAACAGCGCGAACCAATAGCCACGGACGATGTCGTGAGTCGCGCTGAGCCGATATCCGGCATCCGTCATCTCGCGCAGCACCCGGCGCGGCGAGGACGCGTGGCGGCCCCGCCACCGTGCCAGCAGGCCCTCGCGCCGCGACTCGAGGATCGCGACCCTCGCGGCGTGCCGAAGGTGGGCGCGCGCCCCAGCGAAATACGTCGTCGGATGAGGCAGATGGTGATAGGTGGCCGAGACGAAGAGCAGCTCCACCGGCTCCGGGATCTCCAGCCGGTCGCGGCGCACCAGGACCTCCCGCAGGGTCGTGATTCCCCGCTCATCGGCCGCGCGGCGCAGGTCGTCGAGCGTGCTCGGGCTCGCGTCGAGGGCGTACACGATGCCGTCCGGCGCGACCGCGCGCGCGAGACGGAGAGTGAAATGCCCGTAGCCCGGACCGAGATCGCCTACGACCATGCCGGGTCGGAGGTCGAGAGCCGCCACCACCGCATCCGGGTCGCGCAGACGATCCTGGCGCGTCCCCCCGGCGTAGAGCCATCGCCGGATCGGCTCGGCCAGGCGGTCGAGGGTCACGCGTCGGAGACGTTGATGACGACCTTCCCGCGGGCGTGTTCGTCCTCCACCCACCGCAGGGCGTCGACGACCTGGTCCAGCGGATAGCGCCGATCGATCACCGGCTTCAGCTTGCCGGCCGCGATGAGCTCCTTCAGGGTGTCGACGTCAGGCGCATGCAACGGCTTCCACCACAGCATCAGGCCGCTCCACTTGTCGCCGAAGCGCGAGATCACCAGGCTGCCCCAGAGCGACGCCAGGATGCTGCTGGTGGTGCCCCCCAGCGTCAGGTAGACGCCGTTCGGCTTCAGGGCGCGCCGGACGGCGAAGATCGAGTAGTGCGAGTCGACGGCCACGATCCAGTCGTACCGCTCCCCCGCCTTCGTGTAGTCGACCTTCTTGTAGTCGATGACGTGATCGGCGCCCAGCGATCGCACGAGGTCCAGCTTGTCGCCACTGGCGACGCCGGTCACCTCGGCACCCATCGCCTTGGCGATCTGGACGGCGAACGGACCGACGTTGCCCGACGCGCCGTCAATCAGCACCGTGTCGCCGGGCTTGAAGGTCCGGCCGTCGCGCGTGCGCATCCCCTGGAGCGCCAGGACCGCCGAGTGCGGCAGCGTGGCGGCCTCCTCGAACGACATGCCGCTCGGGATCGGCTGGAACGCCTTCTCGCGCGCGCAGACGAACTCGGCGAAGGCTCCGAACCGGCCGGCCGCGAACAGGTCGGTCATGACCTCGTCGCCGGGCTTGAATCGGGTCACGTCCGGGCCGATGGCCTCGACGACGCCGGCCGCATCGATCCCGACCTCGTGGTTCCGCGGGGCGCGGAGGCCCATGAAGAGACGGACGAACCCGGGTTTCGGCTTCAGGCCATCGAGATCGGCCCGATTGACCGATGCGGCCCGGACGCGGACGAGGACCTGGTCCTCGGACGGCGTCGGACGCTCGACTTCGCGGAGCTCGACGACTTCGGGAGGGCCGTATCGGTCATGGAATGCCGCCCGCATTCGCGCGGCGCCCGGGCCATCGCTCTGCTCGGTCACGGTGGGATGGTAGCCGGGCGCACCAGCGCTCGGCTCCCGTTGCGTGAGGTCAGTCGGCGGCGGCGGGCTCGGGAGCAGTGTCCTCGACGGGCGCCTCATCCCGAGCCGGCACGCTCCGGAGGGCGTAGGCGGCGACGATCGCCGTCAGGATCGCGAGAACCGTGGCCACTGCGGCGACGAAGTGAAGCGCGTCCATGAACGCCGCCTGAGACACCGCCACGAGCGCCGCCCCCAGCGCCTCGGGCAGCGTCTGCGCGACCGCGAGCGCGCCGCCGAGCGTGTCCTGCGCGGCACCGACGACATCGGCGGGAATCTCCGACGGGATCGAGTCCGCGATCTCGCTTCGATAGACCGCGGTCCCCAGGCTGCCAAGGAGCGCGATCCCGAGGGCGCCGCCGAGCTCTCCGCTCGTCTCGGACATCCCGGTGGCGGCCCCGGCCTGCTCGGGTGGCGCGCTGCCGACGATGAGCTCGGTCGCGAGCGTGATGACCGGCGCGAGCCCGAGCGAGATCACGATCGAGGCGACGATGATGATCGCGATGCCCGGGCCGCTGTCCAGCCCGAGGCCGAGCAGCGTCGCCGTCCCGGCCGCGGCGATGGCCATGCCCACCCCCATGATCACCGAGGGGCGGAACCGATGAATGATCTTCGGCGCGACGACGGACCCGACGATGAAGCCGGCGGCCGAGGGAAGCGACCAGATTGCCGCCTCGATCGGCGACAGCCCGAGGACAAGCTGCAGGTACTGCGCGATGAAGAGGAAGTACCCAACGACGACGAAGATGCTGAGCAGGTACGTCCCGAGCGAGGCCGAGAATGCGCGAATCCTGAAGAGGCGCACATCGATGATCGGGGACTCGAGGTGAAGCTGTCGGCGCACGAACCAGACGCCGAGGAGGAGGCCGCGCGACGATCGCGAGGACCGGGATCGGCGCCAACCCACCCTGCGCGATCTCCTTCAGGCCGAAGACCACGCCGAGGATGGCGAGGAGCGACATCGCCACGCTGCCGAGGTCGATGGGGTGTGCGTTCGGGTCCCGGTACTCGGGCAGGGTGCGCGGGCCGAGGATGAGCAGCAGTCCCATCACCGGGACACCGATGAGGAAGACCGAGCCCCACCAGAAGAATTCGAGGAGCACGCCGCCGAGCACCGGGCCGATCGCTCCGCCCGCGGAGTAGGCGGCGATCCAGAACCCGATCGCAGTGGAGCGCTGCTTCGGGTCGAGGAACATCGTGAAGATCAGTGAGAGCGTCGAGGGCGCGATCGTCGCCCCGGCGACGCCCATCACGGCACGGCTGGCGATGAGCATCTCCGAGCTCGTCGAGAAGGCCGCGAGCAGCGACGCGAGCGCGAAGCCCACCGCGCCCGCCAGCAGGAGCTTGCGCCGCCCGATCCGGTCTCCCAGCGAGCCCATCGTGATGAGGAGGCCGGCAACCAGGAAGCCGTAGATGTCGATGATCCACAGCAGCTGCGCGCTCGACGGCTGCAGCTCCGCGCTGATCCGTGGGATGGCGAGGTTGAGCACCGTCAGGTCCATCGCGTAGACCAACGCCGCCAGCGTGAGAACGGCGAGGCCGATCCACTCCCGCCTGGTTGCCCGCTGTGGAACCGCGTTCTCGCCCGTCATCACGTTCATGCTCCTACCGACCTGCGGTTCCCGCCGGACTCATCGGTCCCGCCGGCGACCGTCTGGTGAGGATTCCGGGTGCTGTCACATATGACACGGTCATCTTCACCGCCGCACGGGCTTGACGGCGCGATCATACAACCGTATGGTTGTACCATGCAAATCGCCCCTCCCGACTTCGACCGCATGTTCGGCGCCCTGGCGGACCACACCCGCCGCGACATCGTGCGCCGCGCGATCGATGCCGAGGAGGGCGTCGCCGAGCTGGCCAGCCACTACCCGATGAGCTTCGCGGCGGTGCAGAAGCACATCGCCATCCTCGAGAGGGCCGGGCTGGTCACCAAGCAACGCATCGGCCGACGCAAGGTCGTCCGCACCAACCTCCAGGCGCTGCTCGTGGCGCGCCGCCTGCTGGACCAGTACGAGGAGCTGTGGCGCGGGCGGATCGACCGCATGAAGGACCTCGTCAACGAGTACACAAGGGAGACCCAACGATGACCGTCACCGCCGTCCGCAAGGACACCGACAACCTGACACTGACCGTGGATGCCGAGTTCGACGCATCGGCCGAGCGCGTGTGGCAGCTGTGGGCCGACCCGCGCCAGCTCGAGCGCTGGTGGGGCCCGCCGACGTACCCGGCCACGTTCACGAAGCACGATCTCACCCCCGGCAGCCGCGTCGAGTACCACATGACCGGACCCGAGGGTGACCAGCCGAAGGGCTATTGGGACATCCTCGAAGTCGACGCGCCGCATCGGCTCGTCGTCCGCGACGGCTTCGCCAACGACGACGGCACCCCGAACGACGACTTCCCACGCGGCGAGATGCGCGTGACGATCCAGGAGACCGGCGCCGGCCGCACCCGCATGTCGATCGAGAGCCTCCACCCCAGCCCTGAGGCGATGGAGCAGGTCCTGGCCATGGGCATGGAGCAGGGCCTGGTCGAGGCCCTCGGCCAGATCGACGCGATCCTCGCCGAGGACGCCGTCGCGGCGCGAGGCAGCTGACCTGATGGCGGAGTCCCCGCTCGATCGGCTGATCGGCACCTGGGAGTTCGAGCCGCTCGTCGACGGCCGGTCGGCCGGCCGCGGTCGCGCGACGTTCGAGTGGATCGAGAACGGAGCGTTCGTCCTCCAGCGCTCGACCGCCGACTGGGCGGACCCGGGCTGGATCGAAGACGCACCGGTCACATCGCAGTGCATCTACGGCTGGGACGACTCGACGGGCGAGCTCACCCAGCTCTACGCGGACGACCGCGGGGTCCTGAGGATCTACCGCGGCAGCCTGAGCGACACGGCCTGGACGCTCGCGCGGGCGGCCCCGGACTTCCACCAGCGGTTCGTCGGGGAGTTCCGCGACGACGGCCAAACGATCGACGGCCGATGGAGTCCTCGCCGGACGGCACCGCCTGGGCGCTTGACTTCCCGATCACCTACCGCAGGAAGGATGGATGACCGATGGCACGTGTGATCAACAGCGTGGCGATGTCGCTCGACGGCGTCATCGAGCCGGTCAGCCCCGATTGGTTCGTCGCCGAGGGCGACCACGACCTGGCTGCCCAACAGCTGCTGGCCGATGCCGACGCGATGCTGCTGGGCCGCACGACGTTCGAGGGACTGGCCGGGTTCTGGACGACGCAGTCCGGCCCGTGGGCCGAGATCATCAACCCGATGCCGAAGTACGTCGCCTCGCGCGGCACGCTCGGCGACCTCGAGTGGAACGGGAAGCCGATCGAGGGCGACGCGGTCGAGGGCGTTCGGCGCCTGAAGTCCGAGCTCGACGGCGACCTGTTCATGTCCGGCTGCGGGGAGCTTGCCCGACAGCTCATCCAGGCCGGACTCGTGGACGAGGTCCTGGCCTGGATCCACCCGACGGTCCAGGGCGAGGGAAAGCGTCCGTACGAGTCGGCCACCCTGCCCATGCGCCTCCTCGAGGCGAAGCCATTCGACTCCGGCGTCACCCTGCTCCGCTACCAGCCGATCAGTTCCACCCCTGAACCAGTCTGTTCAGTGACCCACACGACCGACAGGAGAGACACACGATGACTGTGAAGACCGAGCCGACGACGCGCACCCTCGCGGCGCCCGGCGCCACCCTCACCTACGACGTCCGGCCCGGCGCCGGGAGCGACATCCCGCTGTTCCTCATCGGCTCACCGATGGGTGGGGCTGGCTTCGGCACCCTGTCGGGCCACTTCACCGACCGGACGGTCGTGACCTATGACCCACGCGGGACGGAACGAAGCACGCTCGACGAGCCGACGAAGCCGCCGACGCCCGAGGAGCACGCCGACGACCTGCACCGGATCATCCAGGAGCTCGGCGGCGGGCCGGTCGACCTCTTCGCCAGCAGCGGCGGCGCGGTCAACGCGCTGGCGCTCGTGGCGAGGTACCCAGATGACGTGCGAACGCTCGTCGCGCACGAGCCCCCGCTCCCGTCGGTCCTTCCCGACCGCAAGGCCGCTCTCGCGTCGGCTCAGGCCTGCCACGAGACCTACATGCGGCGCGGCTGGGGTGCCGGAATGGCGCACTTCATCGCCATCGTGAGCCACCAGGGCGAGTTCCCGGACGACTTCGCCCAGCAGCCGGCCCCCGATCCGGCGATGTTCGGCATGCCAACGGAGGACGATGGCTCACGGACCGATCCGCTCCTCGGCCTGGCCCTTGTCGGTTCGATCGGCTACGAGCTCGATCCCGACGCCCTGCGGGCGGCCTCGACGCGAATCGTGATGGCCGCCGGCAACGAGGAGGGCACGATGGCCAACCGCGGCGCGTACGGCGTCGCGGAGCGGCTCGGCACCACGGTGGCGGCCTTCCCGAGCGGCCACGGCGGCTTCCTCGGCGGCGAGTATGGCCAGACCGGCGATCCAGAGGCCTTCGCCGCGAAGCTGCGCGAGGTGCTCTCAGAGCGCTGAACGAACGCGCCTGGACTTCACCATCGTGGAGTCTTCCGGCCCCTCAGTCGCGGCGCCAGAGATCGGGCTGTGGCAGTCCGTTGATCCCCAGCGTCAATGACAGCTCGCCCCAATGCCAGGCCTCGTGGGTGAGGAGGCGCTGGAGGATCGAGGCGCGGGTGTGGACCTGGACGGTGTCGCCATAGGAGCGCTGGATCTCATCGGTCAGCATCTCGAATGTCCATCGGTCCAGGCAGCCGTCGATGATCGCGAAGGTCGAGTCGAGGGCGGCGGCGAGCTCCGCGGCTGAGCGCGGGTGGTCGAGGTCGTCCGCCCAGTCGATCGCCTCCGACCCGTTCCAGAACGGCGTCGACTCGGCTCCGGGCTCGCCGACGACGGCGCACAGCCAGTAGATGCGCATCGCGGCGGTGTGGCCGACCGCGGCCCAGATGGGCAGAAGGTCGGGCCCCGGCCGGATGCCGAGCTGCTCATCGGTCATGCCGACGATGAGCTCGCGCACCCGGCGGTTGTACTGCGGCCACATGTGATAGGCGGGCCGAATGGATGTGTTCGTCATGGTCCGATGCTACAGCCGCATTCCTGTCGGCAACTGTCACCAATTCGCCGCATCATGGTGGCGTCCTGACACCCAACCGAGGAGGAATGCATGTCCGTCGTGGAGTGGCTGCTCGATTCGGACCCCGCCATCCGCTGGCAGGTCATGCGCGACCTGACCGATGCGCCCGCGGATGAAGTCGCCTCCGAGCGCGCTCGAGTCGTGACGGAGGGGTGGGGCGCTCAGGTGCTCGCCGCGCATAGCGCCGACGGCACGTGGAACGGCGGCGCGTACTCGCCCGAGTGGACGTCGACCACGGCGGCCCTCCAGCTCCTGCGCCACTTTGGCATCGATCCATCGAACGATCAGGTGCGCAGCGCTCTCACGCTCGTCCGCGCCAACGCCCGATGGGAGTATGACGATCTCCCCTACTTCGACGGCGAGGTCGAGCCGTGCATCAACGGCCAGGCCGTCGCAGTCGGGTCGTACTTCGGCCAGGACGTGCAGGTCATCGTCGACCGGCTGCTGACCGAGCAGATGGCGGACGGCGGTTGGAACTGCGACCAGGAAGCCGAAAGGGGCGGCTCGATTCGAGGGTCGTTCGACACCACGATCAACGTCCTCGAGGGGCTGCTCGAGTATGAGCGCGCCGCCGGAGGTCATGCCAACGTCGCTGCCGCCCGTGAGCGCGGGCAGGAGTACCTGCTCGAGCGACGCCTGCTGCGCCGTTTGTCGGACGGCGAGATCGGCGACCGCAAGTGGCTGCACTTCGCCTTCCCGACCGGCTGGCACTACAACGCCCTGCGCGCGCTCGACCATCTCCGTGACGCCGGCGCGACACCCGACGATCGCCTGACCGAGGCGCTCGACCTCGTCGAGTCGAAGCGCGACGCCGACGGCCGCTGGCCGCTCGACCTCGCCCTCCATGACGAGCTGCTCGTGGATCTCGGCGAGCGCGTCGGCGAGCCGAGCCGCTGGAACACGCTCCATGCCCTTCGCGTGCTGCGCTGGGCCGGACGCGCCGACGTCGCTGCCACCCAGGGCGCCGCATCCGCATGACCGAGCCGAGGGCGCAGGAGCTCACGATCGTCCCTGCCAACGAAGCGAACTGGGAGGACATCCAGACCGTTTTCGGAACGCGTGGCGACGCGGCCGGCTGCCAGTGCCAGCGGTTCAAGCTCGCCCCGAGGGAGGCGTTCAAGAGCTTTCCTCCCGAGGAACGGGCCATGAGGCTCCGCGCACAGACGAATGCCGGGCATCCCGACGCGGAAACGACCGCCGGACTGGTTGCGTATCTCGACGGCGAGCCGGTCGGGTGGTGTGCGGTCGAGCCGCGCACGGCCTACACGGGACTGCTCCGGGTCTTCAGGGTCCCGTGGGACGGCCGGACGGAGGACAAGACCGATGACACCGTCTGGGCCGTGACCTGCATCTTCGTGCGCGCCGGCTTCCGAGGCCGGGGCTTCAGCTACGCGCTTGCCCGGGCCGCGGCCGACTTCGCCCGGGCGCGCGGCGCGCGCGCGGTCGAGGGCTATCCACTGATCACGGAGCCCGGGCAGGAGATCACGTGGGGGGAGATTCTTGTCGGCAGCCGCAACGTGTTCGCCACCGCCGGTTTCGTCGAGGCCAGCCACCCCACGCCGCGGCGGGTCGTGATGCGGATCGACTTCTAGATGTTCATCGAGGCAGACCGCGACGCGGTGCTCGCACGTGCCGTCGCGTTGCTGTCGGACGACGAGCGAGTCGAGGGTCTCCTCCTGACGGGATCGCTCGGCCGCGGGCAGGGCGATCGGTGGTCGGACATCGATCTTGACGCCGTGATCGCGGATGACGCGGATGTCGAGTCCGTGACGACCGAGTGGGAGGCCATTGCGTACCGCGAATGGCCGGTCGTCCACCACTACGCCACCGAGTTCGGCACGACGCGTGTCCGCGGATTCCTGCTGCGCGATGCGCTCCTCCTCGACCTTGCCTTCACGCCAATCGGCGATCTCGAGGTCTGGGCGCCGGTGCAGGTCCCCTTCGATCGCACGGGCCGCACCACGCAGGTCGCTGCGGCGTGGGCTCCGTGGTCACCCACGCCCGACTGGCGAGGCGAGGCCGGGTTCGCCGCGCACGATGTCCTTCATGCCTGCGTGGCAGCCAACCGGGGAAGGAAGTGGCAATCGGCCTACTTCCTGCAGCGCATCCGCAACCGCACGCTTGCGCTCGCATCCGAGCGTCACGGGTTCGACTCCGATGACTTCACACGCGTCGACGACCTGCCGGCGGATGAGACGTCGCCGATGGAAGCGACGCTCGTCCCGAACCTACGGACCGACGTCCTGCTCGAGGCGATCGATCGGGCCACGCGCGGGTTCCTGGACGAACTTCGCCGGCACGACCGAGACCTCGCGGACCGATTGACGGAACCGTTCAACGCGATCTTGAAAGGAGAACGAGATGGCTGAAACTCAAGGCGCGAATCCCCCATCCATCATCCTGGTCCCCGGCTTCTGGCTCGGCGCCTGGGCCTGGGACGAGGTCGCCGCGAAGCTGCGCGACGACGGCCACGACGTCACCGCCATCACCCTGCCCGGCCTCGAGTCGGCGGACGCGGATCGCTCGTCGATCGGCCTCGAAGACCACGTCAACGCGATCGTCCAGGCCGTCGAGGCCGCCGACTCCCCCGTCGTGCTCGTCGTTCACAGCGCCGCCGGCTACAGCGGCTACGCCGCCAGCGACCGCGTGCCCGAGAAGATCGCTGCGATGGTCTACGTGGACACCGCTCCGGGAAAGGGCGCGATGGACGCGGACTTCACCGATGCCGAGAAGCCACTCGACTGGGCTTCGGTCGAGGAGGAGGAGAACCTCGACGGCATCAGCGAGGAGCAGAAGGAGACGTTCCGGCAGCGGGCGGTCCCGGTTCCCGGCGCCGTTCTACGCGACTCGGTCGAGCTCACCAATGAGGCGCGGCGGGACATCCCGAGCACGCTGATCTGCACCGCCTTCAGCGCAGAGCAGTACAAGACCTACGCGAAGGAGCATCCCGAGTGGACGTTCCTCGCCGGGATCCCCGAGCTCCGCAACACGACCTGGGTGGACCTGCCGACCAGCCACTGGCCGATGTGGTCGCGCCCCCACGAGCTCGCGAAGGTCATCGGCAGCGTCGCAAAGGTGCCGGCCGGAGCGGCAGGGTGACCGACGACGGCATTCCACCGCGGGAGTTCCACGAGGCCGACGGCACGGACGACTGGCGTGTCCTTGCCGAGGGAGCCTGCGCCTTCTTCAGGACCGGCTCGTTCGCCGAGAGCGCACGCCTCGTGGACGCGATCGGCCGGCTCGGGATCGAGAACCATCCGCCGGACGTCGACGTGCGGCGCGACGGCGTCACCGTCCGGCTCATCACGATCGCCGACGACTGGTACGGGCCGAGCCGCCGCGACCTCGAGCTGGCGCGACGGATCTCGGCGGCCGCGCGGGAGCTCGGACTCGCTGCCGATCCGTCCGCGCTCCAGAGCTTCCTCGTAATCCCCGGTGCGCCGGACACGGCTGAGGTGATGCCGTTCTGGCGCGCAATCCTCGGATACGACCCACGCGCCGACAGCCCGGACGAGGATCTCGTCGATCCGCGCACGCGCGGACCCTCGTTCTGGTTCGAGCCCATGGCCGAGCCGCGCAAGGACGGCGGCGGCGCCATCCATGTCGCGGTCTGGGTCCCGCCGGAACTGGCCGAGGAGCGCGTCGCGGCCGCGCTCGCCGCCGGCGGCCGCATCGTGCGCGACCAGTTCGCGCCGTCATGGTGGACGCTGGCGGACGCCGCCGGCAACGAGGCCGACGTCGCCACGACCACGGGCCGCGACTGAATCTTCCTGGGGGTTCCCGGACCGATCAGTTCCGCGGGCAGCATCGGTCTTGCAGGTATTCCATTCGATCGCACGAGGGGCACGGACCGATGACGACCACCTGGACGGCCGACGTGAAGGGCACCGGCGCCTACGCCGAGGTCAACGGCCTCAACCTCTACTACGAGACCTACGGCGAGGGGCGGCCGATGATCCTGCTGCACGGCGGGCTCGGGTCGGGCGAGATGTTCGGACCGATCCTCCCGGCGCTCACCGTCGACCACGCAGGTCATCGCGCCGGACCTCCAGGGGCACGGACGTACGGCCGATATCGACCGGCCGATCGACGAGCGGCTGATGGCCGACGACGTCGCCGCGCTCATCGACCACCTGGGGCTCGAGCAGCCGGACGTCGTCGGCTACTCGCTCGGCGGTGGCGTCGCCTTCCACACCGCGGTGAAGTACCCGGAGAAGGTCCGCAAGCTGGTGACCGCTTCGGTGTACTTCCGCTCGGACGACGTGCACGACGAGCTGCAAGGCGATGCAGGGCCAGGTCAACGCATCGGCGGCGGAGTTCATGAAGGAGACGCCGATGTGGGAGATGTACCAGCGTCTCGCGCCGCGGCCGGAGGACTTCGGGCGGCTGCTCGACAAGATCGGCGCGATGATGCAGGAGGGCTTCGACTACACCGAGGAGCTGCGCGGGATCAAGGTGCCGACCATGCTCGTGGCGGCCGATGCCGACCAGGCGCCGCCATCGGCCCTCGTCGACGCTTTCAAGCTGCTCGACGGCGGGCTGCGTGACGGCGGCTGGGCCGGCGAGAACCGGCCGAAGGGCGGGCACGCGCTCGCGATCCTGCCCGGGCTCACCCACTACGACATCTTCGCCTCGCCGCTGTTCGCCGCGGTCACGCTGGACTTCCTCGACAAGGGCTAGCGGTCCTGGCGGTCGCGCTGTACTTCGCCATCGCGCTCTGGCTGACCGTGCCGGCCCGTGACGTTCGCCGGCTGCTTCGGCGCTCGCCCTGATCCTGAAGGCCCTTGACATGCGGAATCTAGGCTGGAGCCATGACAGCTCGACCTGCCGACGGGCCCGATCCCGACGCCATCACCGCCTACATCACCGAGACCTATCCCGAGACGATCATCGCGCGGGCGATGAACGCGACCTTCTTCTCGCTCGACGAGAAGCACTGGCCGAACTTCGCGACGATCGTGACGACGGATGAGCACGACGACGCCTCGGACCTCTCACGCGAGGGCGTGTTCCGGCTGAACATCGGCACGCTGACGAAGGAGACGTTCGCGCGCCTGGTCGGTGGCGTGGAGGCTGCCGACTACACCGAGCTCGACCGGATCCTCCTCCATCCGGTCTACGCAAAGCAGCGCTGGGTCTCGATCCTCAACCCGAGCGCTCGTTCGTTCGAGGAGGTCGTCAAGCCGCTCCTGGCGGAGACGCACGATCGCCTGGCCTCCCAGCAGCAAAGTGGAGCTTGAGCCGCGCCCGGTTGACATACGTAGGTCTATACGTATACTCATGCGCATAGGTATCCTATCCCGCATGAGTTGGAGCTACGATGCGCACGTGCCAAACAAGACCATCTACGTCTCGGACGACGCCCAGGAGCTCTTCCAGCGGGCACAGGAGCTCGCGGGCGGCAACCTATCCTCGGCGATCACCACCGCGCTCAAGCGGTATGTCGAGGCCGAGGACGCCCGCCAGGCCGGCTACGACGAGGTCATCGTCAAGGTCGGCTTCGGAGCGGGCCGCAAGGTCCGCTTCCATGCCATCCTCCTCGGCGAGTGGTTCAGCTCTCTGGGCGAGAAGTTCGTGCACTACCGCGTCTACCGCGGGCCGAAGAAGTTCGCGCTTCACATCGAGAACACCGAGTACTTCGAGATGCGCGACGCCCAGGGCAACCCGCTCACCGGCTGGCGAGCGTGGACCGGGATCGGCATGGCTGCAGGCGGCGGGAAGCCCGCGGAGGCGACCCTCGACGTCTTCGACACGCTCGACGAGCTCAAGGATCGCGTTCCGGCCGAGCTCTTCGAGACGGTCTCCGCATCGGTCAGGCAGCCCGGCGTTCAGGAGCTCGACATCTGAGGCTCGTCCCGTTGGCGAGTGGGGGTCATGGTCATGACCGCCACCGCGATTCTGGCCAGCGGCCTCCGGAAGTCCTACGGCGACACCCTCGTGCTCGACGGGATCGATCTCGAGGTCGCCACCGGATCGGTCTATGCGCTGCTGGGCCCGAACGGGGCCGGCAAGACGACGACCGTCCACATGCTCACCACGATGCTCACGCCCGATGCGGGTGAGATCGAGGTCGGCGGACACGACCTGCGGACCGATCCCGAAGGGGTCCGTGCCTCCATTGGCGTGACGGGCCAGTTCTCGGCGGTCGACAACCTGCTGACCGGCCAGGAGAACCTCCAGCTCATGGCGGATCTCAACCACCTGCCGCGCGAAGAGGGCCGGCGCCGCATCGCCGACCTCCTTGACCGATTCGACCTCGTCGAGGCCGCCGGGCGGATGGTGGCGACCTACTCGAGCGGCATGAAGCGCCGTCTCGATCTGGCGATGACCCTCGTCGGCGATCCGCGGATCGTCTTCCTCGACGAGCCGACGACCGGGCTCGATCCCCGCGGGCGACGCACGATGTGGGACATCGTCCGAGCCCTCGTGGGCGACGGCATCACGATCTTCCTGACCACCCAGTACCTCGAAGAGGCCGATGGGCTCGCCGGGCGCATCGCGCTGCTCGACGGAGGCCACATCGTGGCCGAGGGCACGCCGGCCGAGCTGAAGCGGCTCGTCCCGGGTGGCCACATCCGCCTCGAGTTCGGCGACCCGGTGCAGCTTGGAGCGGGCGGCGGAACGGCTCGCAACCGCGCGCCGCGACCCCGACGCCCTGGCGCTCGACGTCCCGACCGACGGCGAGGTCGCGACGCTTCAGGCGGTGCTGGATCGGCTGTCAGCGACATCGATCGAGATCGCCGGCCTGTCGCTCCACACGCCAGACCTCGACGACGTCTTCCTCTCCCTCACCGGCAAGAACGCCCCGCGAAAGGCGGCCACCCAATGACCTTCGTCCTCCAGGACACGGCGACGATGCTTCGCCGGAACCTGCTTCACGCGCGCCGATATCCGTCGCTCACGCTGCTCGTCGCGGCGATCCCGGTGATCTTCTACCTGATCTTCGTGTTCGTCTTCGGCTCCACGCTCGGTGACGGGCTGCCGGGGGCCATCGGCGGCCGCGACGAGTACATCGCCTACCTGACGCCGGGGATCCTGATCCTGACGGTCGCCAACGGCATCTCGTCGATGGCAATCGTCATCGCCATGGACAAGCACGAGGGCATCGTCCTGCGCTTCCGCACGATGTCGATCCCCCGCGGCGCCGTCCTTGCCGGCCACGTGGTGAACGGTGTGCTGCAGACGATGTTCAGCATCCTGCTCGTCATCGGCGTCGCGGTGCTCACCGGTTTCCGGCCGACGACGAGCCCGCTCGAGATCGCCGGCGCGATCGGCATGCTTGCCGTCGCGAGCTTCGCGTTCAGCTGGCTGGCAGTTCCGATGGGCCTCGTCTCCAACAGCGTCGAAACCGCGAGCAACCTGCCCCTGCCGATCCTGCTGCTCCCGTTCTTCGGCAGCGCGTTCGTCCCGCCCGAGTCGATGCCCTGGCCGCTCAGCTGGTTCGCGGAGTACCAGCCGTTCACGCCGATGATCGAGACCGTGCGCGGCCTCCTGCTCGGCACGCCGATCGAGTGGAGCGGCGTCATCGCGCTCGGCTGGTGCGCGGCCATCACCGTGGTCGGCATCTGGGGGGCCCTGCGCCTCTATAACCGGGACCCCGTCCCGAGCGGAGCGTAGGTCAGGCCGAGCCGGCCAGGCGCTCCATGGCGTAGGCGGCGAGCCGTCGGCGATCCGGCGGCTCGCCGGTCTTCGCGCCAGCCGCGGCCGATGCCTCCTCGAGCCGCCTGGCGAGCGCCCGCGCGGCCCGCGGCAAGCGATCGAGGTCGAGCGTCGAGGTCGTCTCCCCCATCCCCGCGGGGATCGCCGGATCGCCCGCAGCGTCCAGGATGGCCGTGATGCCGTAGGCGGGGTACTCGACGTCGTTGGCGACGGCGATCAGCCGCCAGACGTGGCCGCGCGCCTCGTGCAGCCGCTCGAGCGCCTCCCAGGCGGATCCCCGCCGCAGGTACTTGTCGAGGTCGAGGAGCGTGCGGGGCCGGCAGCGCGGCGCGGACCTCGTCGGCGGTGAGCATGCGTCCATCCTCGCAGAGGGACGCATCGGTCCACCGGGTGCTACAACAACCGGCATGGCGACACAGCTCCGTGACTACCGCATCCGCGCCGGCGATCTCGACACCTTCGTCCGTGAGTGGACGGCCCGCCTGGCGCCGCTGCGGCGGGCCATGGGCTTCGAGATCCCGGCTGCCTGGACCGTCCCCGAGGAGGATCGGTTCCTCTGGCTTCTGGCGCACCCCGGCGGCTGGGACGCCTTCGAAGCGGCCGATGCGGCCTACTTCGCCTCGCCGGAGCGCGGGGCGATGAACCCGGATCCGGCCAGGCTCATCGAGGTGCAGCGCAACCTCCGCCTCACTGACGTGCCGCTTCCCTAGGGTTCATCGAGGTCGGCGAAGACGACCTCGCGGCGTTTGCGAATGGCCGGCAGCACGGCGAGGACGATGGCCGCGACCGCCATCGCCAGCAGGATCGCCGAGATCGGTCGCGTGATGAAGGTCGTCAGATCGCCGCGGGAGATGATGAGCGAGCGTCGCAGGTGGTCCTCCAGCAGCGGGCCGAGCACGAAGCCCAGCAGCAGCGGCGCCGGCTCGCAGCCGAGCTTGATGAGCACGTAGCCCAGCAGGCCGAAGAACGCGATCGCGAAGACGTGCCAGGCGTTGAACCCCAGCGAGAACGTGCCGATCGACGCGAACGCGATGATCGCAGGGAAGAGGACCTTGTACGGGATCGTCAGCATCCGCACCCAGATCCCGATGAGGGGCAGGTTGAGCATGACGAGGAACAGGTTGCCGATCCACATCGACACGATCAGGCCCCAGAACAGCGCCGGCTCCTCCCTGATCACGTTCGGGCCCGGCACGATGCCGTGGATGATGAAGGCGCCGAGCATGAGGGCCATCACCGGGTGGGCCGGCAGCCCGAGCGTCAGCAGCGGGATGAACGAGGTCTGCGCCGCCGCGTTGTTCGCGGCCTCCGGAGAGGCGACGCCCTCGATCGCGCCGTGTCCGAACTCCTCGGGCCGCTTGCTCAGGCGCTTCTCGACCGCGTAGGCGCCGAACGAGGCGAGCACGTGCCCGGCACCGGGCAGGATGCCGAGCCCCGAACCGAGCACCGTGCCGCGCGCGATGGGCGCCGTCATGCGACGGAAGTCCTCGCGCGACGGCCACAGGTTCGAGATCGTCTTGGTGACCAGCTTTCGCGTCTTCTCGTCCTCGAGATTCCGCAGGATCTCGGCGACGCCGAACATGCCGACCGCCACCGACACGAAGTTGATGCCATCCTCCAGCTCGCGCACCCCGAACGTGAACCGGGGCGTGATCGCGAAGGCATCCCGGCCGACCGTGCCGAAGAGCAGGCCCAAGACGATCATCGCCAATGCCTTGACCGTCGAGCCTCGCGCCAGGGCGATTGACGCGATCAGCCCGAGGACGACGAGGGCGAAGAACTCTTGCGAGCCGAACGTGAGCGCCGCGCGGGCGAGCGGTGGCGCGAAGAGAACGATGACGATCGTCGCCACGGTGCCGGCGATGAACGAGCCGATGGCGGCCGCCGCCAGCGCCGGTCCCGCCCGTCCCTTGCGCGCCATCTCGTGGCCGTCGATGGCCGTCACCGCCGCCGACGACTCCCCGGGCAGGTTGATGAGGATCGCCGTCGTCGATCCGCCGTACTGCGCGCCGTAGTAGATGCCGGCCAGCATGATCAGCCCAGTGACCGGCGCGAGCCCGAAGGTGATCGGGAGCAGCAGCGCGATCGTCGCGGTCGGACCGATCCCCGGCAGGACGCCGACGGCCGTCCCCAGGACGACCCCGATGAAGCAGAACAGCAGGTTCTCCGGGCTCAGCGCGGTCTCGAGCCCGAGCGCGAGATTGCCGAGCAGCTCCATCGGCGGCGCCTAGACCGGGATCCAGTTGCCGATCAGCGGCAGCCGCAGCTGAAGGGCGACGATGAAGATGAGGACCGACACCACGGTCAACCCGGCGGCGATGATCAACGCCTCTCGCCAGCTCGTTGCGGAGCGGGCCAACGAGGCAAGCAGCGTCGCGCCGAACAGGGCACCGATGACGCCGAGGCCACGGACGGTGATCCCGAAGAAGAGGAGTGAGGCAGTGATCAGGATGACGGCGCGCCAATCCACATCGCCGATCGGCTCACCATCGCCGGCGATGAAGCCCTTCACGATGATGAGTCCACCGAGGCCGGCGAGCAGCAACCCGAGCGCCAGCGGCACATAGCCGGGCCCCATCTCTGTCGGCGAGCCGATCTCGTAGGCGAGGGAACCGATCGCGAACGCGAGGCCGAAGGCGACGAAGATCGCCCCGGCCAGGATGTCCTTGAGCGCGCCACGGACCGACGGCATCTGCTCTCCCACACCCTCCTGATAGACGGATGGGGCGGCGTCGTCGCCGCCCCATCCTGATTGGTCTGCCTAGCCGCCGGTCACGCCGGCTTCTTCGATGATCGGCCTCCAGAGCTCGATCTGCGATTCGAGCTGCTCGGTGTGAGCTGCCGGCGTCGCGCGATCCTCCGGGACGGGCGCCGTCCCGAGCTCGCCGAGCCGCGTGATCACGTTCTCGTCCGCGAGCGCAACCAGGAGCGCGGCGTTGAGCGCATCGACGATCTCCTGCGGCGTCTCGGCCGGCACGTACAGTCCGTGCCACACGCTCACCTGCAGGTCGGTCAGACCCACCTCCTCGGTCGTCGGGACGTCCGGCAGGGACTCGACCCGCTCCGGCGTCGTGACCGCGTAGGCCTTCACCTCACCGGCGAGGATCGGTTCGGACGTGTTCGTCGTCTGGTCACACATGAAGTCGACCTGGTCGCCGAGCAGGTCGTCCATGGCCGGGCCGGTGCCGTCGTACGGCACCTCGTTGACGTCGATCCCGGTCGCCGTCTCGAACAGCAGGCCGCACAGCTGCGACGCGGCGCCGACACCGGCGTTCGCGTAGTTCACCGTGTCGCTGTTCTCCTCGACGTAGGCGATGAGCTCCTCCATCGTGTTCGGCTCGAAGTTCGGGCTGCCGATGAACGTCATCGGCACCTCCGTCACCAGGCCGATGGTCGCGAAGTCCGTGAGCGGGTCGTACGACAGGTCGGGGTACAGCGTCGGCGCGGTCGACATCCCGATGTGGTGCATGAGCACGGTGTATCCGTCGGGTTCGGCGTTGGCGACCTGGTCGGCCGCCACGGTCCCACCGGCACCCTCGACGTTCTGGACGATGATCTCGACGCCGAGCTCCGCCGCCATCGGCTCCGCGATCAGCCGCGTCACCGTATCGGTCGGGCCACCGGCGGCGAAAGGCACGACGATGGTGATCTCCTGCTCCGGGTAGCTTCCCGCGTCGCCGCCACCTCCCTGGCAGGCAGCCAGGATCAGGGCCACGACGGCGATGGGTGCTCCGAGCCGCCTTCGATGCGCGTGCGCGTATCGGTCTCGCATGGTGTGCACTGCCTCTCTATCAAGACACACGATGCTCGGGTGCCGACCAGCCTAGCACTCCCCGTGCCCCGCAGACGCTCGATGAGTTCGGTACCGCGACGCGGTCCTATTGGCATGAACGACGAGGCGAGAGGCCGATGGTCCAACGATGAGTCGCTGATCCGCACTCTGATCCAGCGGTGGGCCGATGCGGTTCACGCCGGCGACCTCGAGACCGTCGTCGCCGACCACGCTGATGACATCGTGATGTTCGACGTCCTACCACCGGAAGAGGGCGTGCGCGGCATCGCCACCTATCGCGACGTATGGCCGCCGTTCTTCAACTGGCAGCTCAACGGCGCGTCGTTCGAGATCGTCGAGCTCGACGTGACCGCCGGCGAGGACGTTGCGTATGCCTGGGCTCTGCTCCGCTGCGGCACGCCCGACGAGCTCGAGGCGGATCCGGCTAGTCGGCTGCGGCTTTCAATCGGCCTGCGCAAGGTGGCCGGCCGATGGGTCGTGGCGCACGAGCATCACTCGTTCCCGTACAAGAGCTGACGCGGTGGCCTACCGGTCACTAGGCTCGAGGACGACGACCGCCGTCTCGTTCGCTCGCCGGCGGGCGAATCCGTCGAGGTCGCCGTAGCCGGTGTACTCCCCGACCTTCGCCCAGAGCCGATCCCGCTCATCGCCGGTCGCCATGCGAGCCCGCACGTCCCGCACGCCATTCTTCAGCTCGATGCGTGCATCCGGCTGCGACTGGAGGTTCAGCCACCATGCTGGTTCAGGGCTCGACCAGCCGTTCATCGCGACGGTCACGAGATTGTCTCCGTCCTCGATGTAGCCGAGGATGGCCGCGCGGACCTTCCCGGAGCGGCGACCGGTCGTGATCAGCCGCATGTGGCCGAACGAGCCGCCCGGCTTCGGCAGCGACAGTCCCCGCCGACCGCCGGTGAACCGATGGATCGCGCGATGCGCCACCCAGGCACCCCGGATGAACCACCGCGGAGGGAGCCACGGGGAGGACTTGGCTGGTGTGTGGTCGACGGACGGGGTGGTCATGCCGAATCTCCTACTCGCGCTGGCCGCCGGCCGCAGGTCATGGGGGGCGGTCCTTACGGTGTAAGTGTATCCGTACAGCGTAAGGACTGTCAAGCAGGTTCGTCGCTCCGTCAGCGAGCCGTCACCCGGGTCTTGAACACGCCGGTCCACTCGTAGCCGTTCGGGTTCCAGTAGATCTGCGCCGTCGAGCGGCTGGCTGCGGCCGAGCTCGTCGATCGGCACGCGCCCAGATCTCGTGCTCGCCCGGCTCGAACGTCGGTCTGGGCGACCACTGGTACCAGGCATAGGGGCTGTCGGGCGTCTCGAAGGTCGCCGGCTGCCAGCTCTTGCCGCGGTCGGTCGACACCAGCACCGACTCGATCCGTGCCGTGCCATCGTTGTAGGCGACGCCGCTGACCGTGACGGGACCGGCCTGGATGGTTGCGTCCCGGCTCCGGGTCGAGGATGTAGCTCATCAGCTTGATGTACCAGGTCGGCCGGCTGTTCTCGATCGTGAAGCTGAACGTCTCGCCCGGCTTGACGGCTCGAGCGGCACGCGGTACTCGTTCGCGTGGTAGAAGCTCGGTGACTCGGCCGTCTCGAAACGCAGCCGCGCCAGCCACTTGATCTGCATGGTGCCGAAGAATCCTGGTGTCACCAAGCGCACCGGTCCGCCATGGATGCCCGGCAGCGGCTCGCCGTTGAGCTCCAGCGCGAGAATGCTCTTGGTCCAGGACGTCTGCCACCGGCAGGCTGTGCTCGAGGTCCGGCAGCTCCCGGTCCCATGGGCCCGTCGTGGCCCTCGGCGGTGACGTACTTGACCTGGGGATCGACCGTGACGCCGTGCTTCTCGAGGACCGCCTTCAGCGGTGACGCCCGCGAAGCGCACGTTGGCGACGCCGCCCTGATTCCATGGTGTCCCCTGGATGCCGCCGTACATCGACCGGCCGTTGCCCGAACACTGGAGGATCATCTCGTACTCGACCTGATCCATCTCGAGCAGCTCCTCGGCGCCGATCGTCACACGCCGCGGCTCGATCAGCCCGGTCAGCTCGATCTCCCAGCCATCGATCGGCCTGGGCTCGAGGGTCATGGCCCTGCGGAAGGTCCTGGATGTTGCGGACGAACAGGCGGTCCTTCTCGATGATCCGCTGCCCCTTGAGCAGTTCGATCGGCGTCTCGAGCACCAGCGGCTCGGCGGACAGCACCTCGAGGCGCGGATCCTTCCCGTCGATCCATCGGGACCTGGCCAGATCGATCATCTCCGCGTCGGTCATCGGTCTCGTGTCGTTCGCGTGTCGAGTTCGGGCAGCCAGCGTAGCGCGCTGAGGCTGGGGAAGAGGCAGTCGGCGCGGTATGCTTATCGCCCTACGGCGTAAGGGTCTTGTGCCGATGCACGGAAAGCCGGACTGCGTTCCACCCGCCGCACAGGAGTTCGCGATGGCGATGGCGAGGCTCGACAACAGGCCGAAGCGTTCCCGGCTCACGCGGGAGCGCGTCCTGAAGGCTGCCGTTCAGCTGGCGGACCGCGATGGCATCGAAGCCGTCAGCATGCGCCGCCTGGGGACGGAGCTCGGGATCGAGGCGATGTCGCTGTACACCCACGTCCGCGGCAAGGAGGACCTCCTCGACGGCATGATCGAGCTCGTCATCGGCGAGATCCCGATCCACCGCGCCGCCGACGACTGGAAGGCCTCGCTA
Organism: uncultured Chloroflexia bacterium; assembly: GCA_963828485.1. Classification (GTDB taxonomy): domain Bacteria; phylum Chloroflexota; class Limnocylindria; order QHBO01; family QHBO01; genus JACDBZ01. The sequence goes on along the minus strand of CAWHEV010000004.1, from coordinate 25,991 downwards.
CGGACCACGATCCTCGGCGCCCGGAGCGTCGTGCTGCGCCACCCGTGGGCCCCGCGCATCATCGAGACGCGGAATGATCCCGGCCCCAGCGGCCTCCGCTACTACGACGCGGTGATGGGCATCCTGCGCGAGGGCGGATTCTCGCTCGAGATGACCCACCACGCGATCCATCTGTTCGGAAGCCGGCTGCTCGGCTTCACCCAGGACCTCTTCGACGACTCGCCCGACGTCAGTCCCGAGGCCATGCAGGCGATGGCCGCCGCGGTGGCCGACTCGCACCCGTATGTGGCCGAGATGGCGATGGGCGTGAGCCACGACGGCGGGCTCGGCGGCTGCGACGACGACGTCGAGTACGCCTTCGGGCTCGACCTCATCCTCGACGGCCTCGAGCGCCTTCGCGACGCTACAGGATCAGGCCGACCCCGAGCGCGATGAGCCAGAGCGACCACGCGACGTAGGCAATCGGGACGATGGTGCCGGCGACGGCCCACCCCGCCCGTTCGTTCGGGCCAACGAACTCCACGCTGCCGATGAGCAGGGCGGCTCCAATGGGGATACCGAGCCACCCGAGCCAAGGCGCAATGAGCGATGCGGTGATGATCGAGACGGCGACGAGCAGCGTCCAGAGGCCGGTCAGCAGGTAACCGAGATGCTCGCCGACGCCCACGCCGGCCAGCCGGTGGAGCGCGGCAAAGACGACCTCGATGGTCTGGCGCGTCGTATCCGCGTCCGGACCGTCGGCGGCAGCGTGGCGGCGCGCGAGTTCGGGAACGACGAACGGCCACCGAACGAGCCCCAGCACCTGCACCAGGGCCGCCGACGAGCCGATCACGACGGTCGTTGTGCTCAGCGCTGGCGACGCGCCGAGCGCAACAGCCAGGAGCGCGACCAGCGGCAGCATCGCCAGCGCCGCGATAAGGAGCGCATGCCAGCGCAGGAGAAGGCCGGTCCCGCCGGCATCGAAACGGCCCAGGATGACCGCCGCCGGCTCACGCAGGATGCTGGGATAGTCGAATGCTCGGCCGAGCTCGAAGAACGCCAGGTTGAAGCCGACTGGCACGGCGATCAACAGGATCGCCGCGACGAGCTCCACACTCACGCCGGGGTTGCTGCCACGACCGGGTGCGGGCCGTCAGGCGCCAGAGCACGACGCCAGTGACCGGACCTGGCGCGACGAGCCACCGCAGCGGCAGTGTCATTGCGGCGTCTCCTTGTGCTCGGAACCCACCAGATCGGCGCTGACCTGCCAGAGCCTGCCAGTCACCGCGGCGTCGTAGGACGCTGCACTCGATGCTTCTCCGCCTGGTTGGCGAAGTACCGGCCGCTGACCCCCTCCACATCCGGCGAGCTGGCGAGATAGACCGGGGTATCGGCGCCCCGCTCCGGGCTCTTCATGAATGGCCGGAGAACGACTACGAGCGGGGCAAAGACCCGTGACGGGTCCTCCGCACTGAATGCCGTGTTCGTCATGCCCGGGTGGAGCACGGTGGCCGTGACACCGGTCCCCTTGAAGCGACGGGCGAGCTCGTACGTGAACATCACGTTCGCGAGCTTCGACTGGTTGTAGGCCCGCTGACCGGAGTACCCTGCTCCCCCATCAGATCCTCGAAGTCGATCGTGCCGATCGCCTGGGCCCCGGACGCGACGGTGACGACGCGCGCCGGGGCGCTGGCCTTCAGGCGATCCGACAGCAGGTTGGTGAGCAGGAACGCCGCGAGGTGGTTCACGGCGAACGTGTGCTCCAGGCCGTCGGCGGTGACGTGGCGCGTGGCCCACGACCCGCCCACGTTGTTGATCAGCACGTCGAGGCGTGGGTAGGCCGCCAGCACCTCGGCCGCGAGGCGGCGCACCTCGGCCTGCGACGAGAGGTCGGCGACGAAGCCGCCACGCTCACGGTTGCCGGACGCTTCACGGATCTCCGCGGCCGCTGCCTCGACCCGGCCGCGGTCGCGACCGGTGACACCACTCTGGCGCCGAGCGCGGCGAGGCGGTCGGCGGTGGCCTTCCCGATCCCGCCGGTGGCGCCGGTGATCAGCACCGTCTTGCCGTCCATCGGACCCGCGGTGCTGGCGCGCTCCCTCGCGCTCACGAAGCCACGGCGGCCGGCTGCGCGAGCGGCGCGGTCTCCTTCTCGTTCGCTGTGCTCGGTGAATCGATCGTCGAACCCGACGGGTCCGACACCGCGATGACGAGCGTGCCCCGCGCGTGTCCGGCGGCCACGTGCTCAATGGCTTTTGCGGTTTCCGGCAATGGGTAGGTGCCTCCGATGACCGGCGCGACCTTGCCGGCTTCGACAAGTTCCTTCAGCGCAACCAGGTCGGCACGGTTCTGAGTCTTGACGGATGGGCGGGCCTGCTGGCGCACGAAGATGGATGCCAGGGCTGCGCGGATGACGCGACCCAACTTGCCGGGCGCGTGTCCTCCGCCGTTGGAGATCAGCATCCCGTTCGGCGTGAGCGCACGCCTGGTGTCCGCCATCGAGCGGTCCCCGACGTTGTCGAGGATGACGTCGTATCGCTCGCTCCCTGACCTGAAGTCCTCGTGGGTGTAATCGATGACGTGATCCGCGCCGATCGAGCGGACCACCTCGAGGTTCTTCGTGCTGGACACCCCGGTCACCTCGGCGCCGAATGCCTTGGCGATCTGCACCGCGAAGGTGCCCACGCCTCCCGACGCACCATTGATCAGGATCTTCTGCCCCGGCACGAGCTTGGCGTCATCGCGAAGGAGCTGCAGGGCGGTGCTCGCGGACACGCCGACGGCGGCCGCCCCCTCGAAGCTGAGGATCGCCGGCTTCGTGAGGAAGTGATCCTCGGGCCCAATCGCGTACTCGGCGAACGCGCCGGTGCCCCAACCGAACACCTCGTCCCCCGGTCGCAAACGGTGCACGTTGGCACCAACAGCTTCGACCGTTCCCGCGACATCGGTCCCCGGAACGCGGTGCTTTGGCCTGCGCAGGCCGGTTCCCAGCCGCATGACGTACGGCTCGCCGGTCATGAGGACCCAGTCGCCGATGTGGATGGATGCCGCGTGAACGCGGACCAGCACTTCGTCCTCAGCGACCACAGGCTTCGCGATCTCCTGGACCTTCAAGACCTCGGCTGCGCCATAGCGGTCTTGGGTGATTGCTTTCATCGTCGCCTCCGTTTGTGTGTACTATGTAAGCGTATGATGTACACTACGACGTACACATGGAGCCGTCAAGCCCGAAGTTTACGTAGTACGCTAGCGACGCAATGAGGTGCCGATGAGTACGCAAACCACCATTCCGGACGAACGGCGCGCCCCGCTGACACGCGAGCGCGTTCTCCGTGCCGCGATGGCCCTGGCCGACGAGGCCGGGATCGACGCCGTCACGATGCGCCGCCTCGGCGAGGAGCTCGGGGTCGGACCGATGGCGCTCTATCGGCACGTCGCGAACAAGGAGGACCTCGTCGACGCCATGGTCGACATCGTGTTCGTCGAGATCGGACCGCCGTCCGCCGAAGGTGACTGGCGGGACGCCATGCGCCAGCGCGCAATCGCCGTTCGGGACGCCCTCATTCGCCATCGATGGGCGATCGGCCTCATGGAGTCGCGTGCCCGCCCCGGCCCGGCGAATCTCTCACACCACGACGCGGTCATCGGCTGCCTGCGAGCCGCGGACTTCAACATCGCGATGGCCGCCCACGCGTACTCCGTGCTGGACAGCTACATCTACGGCTTCGCCGCCACACAGCTGGCCCTCCCGTTCACCGCGGCCGACGCTGGGACGGCGGCGGAGAGCATGCTGCGGCCGTTCGCCGCCGGCGCATACCCCCACCTCACCGAGATGCTCACCGACCACGTCATGCAGCCCGGCTACGACTACGCAGACGAATTCGAGCTCGGCCTCGACCTCATCCTCGATGGTCTCGGTCGCGCTCGGCACCAGGCGTGACGGTCGACACGCGCCGCGGCTAGCCTTGCGCCATGGTCACCATCGGTTCCATCGTCATCCGTGTCGACGATCTCCAGAAGCAACAGGCGTTCTGGACGGCCGCACTCGATTACGTGCCGCGCGGTCCTGAAGGCGGCGACGAAGAGGGGTTCACATTGCTCCGCCCGCGCAAAGGGACCGGCCCTAACGTGTCGCTCGATCGAGTCCGCGCAACGGTCCAGGTCCCGCCACGCATCCACCTCGACCTGTACAGCGATGACCAGGCCGGCGAAGTCGAGCGCTTGATGGGTCTCGGCGCGACGGAGGTGCACTGGGACAAGAAGCCTCCGGACGCCGACTACGTGATTCTCGCCGACCCCGAGGGCAATCGCTTCTGCGTGGTCGACGTCACCCGCTAACGTCAGCACGACGCGACTCAGCCGCCGAGCGTTCGCGGAAGAGCGTCAGGCCGATGACCCGCGAAATCACCAGCGCCACATACATCAGGCCGGCCACCTGCTCGATCGCCACCAGCGACCGCGCGTGAGGGAGGATCGGGATGATGTCGGAGAGGCCGGTAGCCGTCAGCGTCGTGATCGACAGGAAGAGCAGTTCGACCCACGAGCGCGGCGCGGCCGGGTCCACGGCGGCGGTGAAGGAGCCCGGCCAGACGATCTGGGCCGCCACGTAGACGTAGGCGAACGCCCACGCCAGCACCGTGAACGTCGCCCCGGTGGCCCAGAGCTCGTCGGGCGTGACGAGCCGGTCCCTGAACAGGTACCGGAGCAGCCCATAGCTCGTATAGAAGTAGAACGCCGCGTGCAGAACCGCCGACCACAGGATGACCGTCGCGTTCTGATAGAAGACGGCTTCGAGCACCGTCAGCGCGACCAGTGGGAGCCCCAACAGGAACGCGACCCACGTCCACGCCGGCGTGGCGCGAACAGCGCGGACGGCCAGCACCAGCACTCCCAGGCTGAAGAGCGAGAGCAACGCGCGACCGACCGGCGAGTCGTCGAAGTAGGGGTAGAGCAGGATCCCCAGCAGCTGGACGATGAGCAGGACGGCCGACGGGTGGGCCCACGGGATCCGGAACCAGCGCGTCACGGCGCCACTCTACCGGTGCGGCGGCTCGCTCCGTTCCGTTCTCGGCTCAAGCACGACGACGGCGGTCTCGGTGGATCGCAGCTTCGAGTAGCCGTCGACGTCGTCGCCCATCTCACGCCATCGGGCCCAGAGACGCGCACGCTCGTCGCCAAGCGCGGCAGCGGCCACGCACGTCGCGCGAGCCATCGGCCACGACGACGGTGGCGTCAGGCTGCGCCTGCAGGTTGAGCCACCAGGCGGGCTCGCCGTCGGACCAGCCGTTCATCGCCATCGTGACGAGGTTCGCGCCGTCCTCGTAGTAGCCCAGGATCGCGACGCGCTCCCGGCCGCTCCGGCGTCCGACGGTGGTCAGGCGCATCGTCCCCCATCGGTTCGGCTTCGGCGGCCAGAGGCCGATGCGACCGAAGGTCAGCCGGTAGATCGCGCGGTGCACGACCCAGGCGGTGCGGACGAACCAGCGTGGGGGGACGCTTGGAGGCTTCGTTGTCTCGGTGGTCATGCGTGCGTACTCCGGTGTCGGCTGCGGGCGTCGAGCCTTTCGGAAGCCGTCGACCGCCTCCCACCCGCTGATGAGAACGGTCGCCCCGGCCACCGCCAGCATCACGACCCCGTCGCCCTCGGCGAGCGGAGGCCAGCCGACTTCGGCGGCGAATGCCGGGTTGATGAGCGAGCCGGTCACCGCCAGGTAGGCGAACGGCACCGCGAGCGCGGCCAGCAGGACGGCATTGACGATGGCGAGACCGATCGTCCATCGGCCCACCACGAGCTTGGCGATGTGGAACAGCGCCTGGAGCGCGAGCACCCCGATCAGCGCCGGGAACCAGAAGTCCCAGAGCGCCGGGTCGAACAGCGGAATCGGCTCGCCATTCGCATCGGTCACCCACGACCACCCACGCAGGTAGAGCAGGCCACCGATCGAGATGCCGACCGTCACGATCTCTCCGACCGTCTCCCCGACGGTCACGGCGCCGGAGCTCGGCAGCTCAGGCAGGTGCTCGACCGTCCACGGCTGGGTGAGCTCCTTGAGATCGGTGTCCTTCCACATGGACCGATCGACGCGCTCACGATGGCAAACGCCAGCGTCACCCAGAACGCGACATGGACGCCGACCGTCAGCGCGCCACCGATACCGGCCAGGAGCGCCGAGCCGATCCCGGCACCGCCGTTGATCTCGACGACCGTCTCGACGACCCCGACGATCGGCACGACGATGCCGAGCAGCAGGAAGAGGATGTACCGATAGGCGACGAACAGCTCCGGACCGATGAGGTACAGCGGTCGCCCGGTCATCCCGGCCGCGAGGCGGGTCGGATTGCCGAGCTCCTCGAGGACGGCGGTCTCCGCGGCGACGCGGTCCTCTCCGTTGGCGACGCGGTCCTCGACGGCATCGGCGATCGAGGATCGCAGCTCACGCTCGACGTCCGGGCGCTGCTTCTCCGGGATCCCGCGCAGCGTGGCCGCGAGGTAGCGCTCGGTGAGCGAGGTCATTCGATGTCTCCTCCGTTCAGAGCATGCAGCGATGCGGTCAGATCGGTCATGTCAGTCATCAGCTGTGCGGCCAGCGCGGTGCCGGCCGGGCTCGTCCGATAGAACTTCCGCGGGCGGGTGTCGTTCGTGTTCCACTCGCTCTCGAGCAGCCCGCGCTCCTCGAGGCGGCGCAGCAGCGGGTAGATCGTGTTCGCGTCGCTCGGGATGCCGGCCACGTCGAGGCGCTTGAGCAGCGCATAGCCGTACTCGGGCGCGCGCAGCGCCAGAAGACAGGCCAGGACGACCGTCCCCCGCCGAAGCTCCTGCCGGTGCGTCCCGAGCAGCTCGTCGTCTACCATGGCTGTGACAATAGTGTGTGTCACACAGTATTGTCAAGCGCACATACCCAAATCGGGCACAATGGACGCCGTGACCAGACCGATTCCGGCGCGGCGCCGGAGGTGGTGCCCGCCACACTCGACCGCTGGGACGACGTGAAGGCGCTCCTCGGCGACGACGGCGAGGGAGGCTGTTGGTGCCAGCCGTGGCGCGGGTTCGACACGAAGGCGCAGGCGGACGACAGGTCCCGCGCGCAGCTGATGCGCGATCAGATCGCCGCCGGGCCACCCGCTCCCGGCTTCCTCGCCTACCTCGACGACGTCCCGGTGGGCTGGATCGGCGTCAGCGTGCGGACCGCTCACGCCCCGCCTCGTGAAGTCGCGGACGATTCCGGCGATCGACGACCTCCCCGTCTGGTCGATCGGCTGCTTCCGGATCCGTCCCGGCTACCGGCGCCGTGGCGTCGCCCGGGCCCTGCTCGACGGCGTCGTCGAAGCGGCCAAGGCTGCGGGAGCTCCGGGCGTCGAGGCGTACCCGATCGACCCGGAGGGGCGCCGGGTCGAGGTCGGCGCCGGATTCGTGGGGATCGCCTCGATGTTCGACGCAGCCGGCTTCCGTCGGGTCCTCGTCACCGACGGTCACAGCGGCCGGCTGCCTCGGCTCCTCGTCCGCCTGGACTTTCCGGGCCGATGACTTCCGAACCGCGTCGCGGTCGCCGCCTCGTCTGAGCTTCCTGCCAACGGTGGTCAGGTTCGTGCTGGATGATCCCAACATGACCATCACGTACGTCAACCCCCCATCCATGCACGCGAACCCCGCGTTCTCGCAGGGCACCATCGTCCCGGCCGGCGCGCGAATCCTCTACGTCGGCGGGCAGAACGGGGTCGACGCCGACGGCGAGGTTGTCGGCGACACCCTCGAGGCGCAGACCGAGCAGGCGCTGCGCAACGTCCTGACCGTCCTCGCCGAGGCCGGCGCGTCACAGGCCGACGTCGCCAAGCTGAACATCCACGTGATCGCAGGCTCGGACATCATCGCCGGGTTCGCGGCGTCGAAGGCGGTGTGGGGCGAACACGCGACGGCCATCACCGTGCTCGTCGTCCCAGCGTTCGCGAGGCCGGACGTCCTCGTCGAGATCGACGCGATCGCCGCTCTCCCTGACTGAAGTCCCGCGCGCGAGCGGCGCAGAATGGCGGGGTGATCCTGCTCATCGGCATCGGCCTGGCGATCTTCGTCTTCCCGGACGGCTGGGGCATCCCGGTCGTGATCATCGCCGCGATCCTCGAGTTCTTCGAGACGATGGCACGTGGCGGTGGTCCCGGCGAGGCAGCGCAAGGGTCGGCCCCGAGACGCTGATCGGGGCGAGTGGTCGGGCAATCACCGACTGCCGGCCGGAGGGGATGGTGCGCGTGCTCGCCGAGGACTGGCGGGCCCGTTGCGAGGCCGGGGTGTCGGCCGGGCACCCGATCCGCGTCGTCGGCCGGGATCAGCTGACGCTGGTCGTCGAGCCGATCGCCTGACGTCGGAACGGCCGCGGTCTGCCCGCAGTCCGGCCGCACTCGGCCCGCAGGCCACCGCGCCTAGCGTCCCTCCAGAGGTCGCAGATGGCGACCGATCAGCAAGGAGGGCGACATGCGCTCAGGTTTCAGGGCAGCCAGTCTGGTCATGGCGATCGTGGCTGTCTTCACCCTTGCCGCGCCCGTCGCGGCGGCGAGCAAGTGGACGACGTTCAAGCAGGCGGGCGCGAATGCCGTTGCCTTCAACGATGCCTGCGTGGACAACCCGGACGGGACGGTGACCTGCGAGGGTCAATCCATCGATGCGTTCGAGGGCAGGATCCTCGAGACTGGCCAGCCGACCTTCCGGGGCGAGCAGGTCTGCTACAGCGACCACCACGACACCTTCGACCCGTCGACCGGGGAGGGCATCGAGTCCAGCTCCAGCTTCGGATGCACGCGCGGGTCGAACGCGCTGACGAGGCGCGGGCTGACGTCGATCACTCTCGCTCCGACCGTCATCGAGCTGACGCAGGTCGTGTGCGATCCCACCGGATGCACGGAATCAGACGGCGGCTCGATCACGGTCCACGGCACGTGGACCGGCGTCGGCCCCACGATCCGACAGAGCGGGAGGTTCCGTTTCGACGACGGCACCTGCATCCAGGTCAATGCCGACAAGAGCAAGTCTCGCCAGGCGGCATTCGAGGGGTCGCTCGATGCGGTCGAGGCGTGGCTCGGCAAGGGTAGCTTCACGTTCAAGACGACCTGCCCTCTGGCTCCGTAGAGGAATCTCGAGCGGCGGCGCGGTCTCCGACCTCGCCGTCGCCCACCGCCAGGAGTCGGGCACTAGGCGTTCGAGCAGGGGTGTGCCACCATGCCGGGGAAGGACGACCATCACTCCGGAAGCGGCGCCAGGATGATCAAGGTCCGACGGGACGCCGACATCTACGACATCGACGGCGGTTGGTTCCGTGCCCGCTGGCACTTCAGCTTCGACCGGTACGAGGACCCCGAGCACGACTCGTTCGGCGCGATGCGCGTCTTCAACGACGACCGCCTGAAGCCCGGCGCGGTCTGGCCGCTCCACCCGCACCGCGACATCGAGGGGCTGACGTACGTGGTGGAGGGCACGTTCGGCCACCAGGACAACGTCGGCGGCGCGTTCGGTCCGCTGCCGGCCGGATCGGTCCAGCGCATGACGCTCGGGTCGGGCGCGCTCCACTCGGAGCTCAATGCGTCGCAGGACGAGCCGATGCGTTTCATCCAGATCTGGATCCTGCCCGACACGCCCGACCTGCCGCCGGCGGTCGAGCAGCGCGTCTTCACCACCGAGGACCGATCGAACCGGCTGCTGAACGTGATGGGCCCGGAGGGCGGCGACGTCGTGAAGGTCCACCAGGACGCATCGGTCCACGTCGCTCGCCTGGACCCGGGTGTCGAAGCCGTCCATGCCATCGGCCCCGGCAGAGGCATCTACGCGTACCTCATCGAGGGCGCTGTCGCGCTCGACGGCGAGGAGCTTGCCACGGGCGACGCCGCGGAGGTGACCGATGCGGACGAGCTGAGGATCCGCGCGACCGAGGCATCCGAGCTGATCCTCGTCGACGTGCCGATGGCCTTCGAGCCGGTCGGGATCTGGCGCGGCCGGATCTGACCGCAGCCGTTCAGTTCAGCTGGCTCTCCCAGTCCGGCGGTACCCGGCCGGCCGGACCCGGGACCGGCTGATCCAGCGGCCGATGACGCGGCGGGGCGAGCTCGGGACCGTCACCTACCTGGTCTGAGGCGAAGTCGTAGAACCAGTCCTCGCCGGGCTCGAAGCTCTGGAGGATGGGATGGTGCGCGTCGGCAGCATGGCGGCGGGCGTGCTGGGACGGCGACGTGTCGCAGCAGCCGACGTGGCCGCAGTGCGCGCATCGGCGCAGGTGGTACCACCAGCCGTCGGCCGTCGCCAGGCACTCGACGCAGCCGGTCCCGCTCGGCGGAACTGATGGGTCGATCGGTGCGATCTCGGCCATCCGTGCATTGTGCGCCGGACCGACGCTTGCGAGCGAACGGGCCGAGGGTCCGTTCAGAGGGTCTGCGGTACCATCGCCAACAGATGACGACTTCCGCCTTCGCTTCCGGATCGATCCCGGCCCCGCAGTCCGCGGCAACCTACGAGCCAGGCGTCTGCAACATCGGTCCCGCGGAGATCGCGCGGCGCCGCCGAGCAGGGCACGTCGGCCTGATGGCGACGGTCGCCCTCCTCGCCGGGCTGATGCTCATCGATGTGCATCCGCTGGCGCGCCTGGCGGTGATCATGCCGGCGACGATCTCGGCCTCGGGCTACCTGCAGGCGAGACTGAAGTTCTGCGCCGGCTACGGCCAGCTGGGCGTCTTCAACTTCGGGCCGCTCGGGGATCGGATCGCCATCACCGATGCGGATGCGCTGGCGCGCGACCGGCGCCGTGCCCGGCAGATCAGCCTCACGTCGTTCGCGATCGGCACCGCGGTCGGCGTCGTCGCGGTATTGCTTCCGTTCTGACCTGGTCCCATCGGGCCAGTTGCGTGGTCTGCCCGTCTCCGTATAGCTCCACGTTCCTGACGCTGCTCGTGGTGCCAGCGTCGTACCTGCTGATCGAAGGCTGGCGGGAGCGTCGCAGGACCTGACCGGCGCCTCACTTCCCGGGCCTAGCAGCGGCCAACCGGTTGCCGCTCCGGTGTAGAGTTTTCGCCGAGGATGCGCCTTTGGCGTGTCCGCACAGGAGGAGTGGAATGGATCTGTTCGTCGCATTGATCGCGGTCGCCATCGGGCTCATCGCGTGCTTCTTCGGCTACCGTCTCTTCCGGGCCGTCCTCCCGGTATTCGGCTTCGTGGTCGGCGCGATCGTTGGCGCGCAGGCGGTCTTTCTCATCTTCAACGAGGGGATCTTCGCCACGCTGCTCAGCATCGTGGCCGCGGTGGTCGTCGGCATCGTGTTCGGGTTGCTCGCCTACTTCTGGTGGGCCCTCGGCATCGTCCTGGCCGTCGGTGGCATGGGCTTCGCGATCGGCAATGCGCTCCTGCCGGCGCTGAATCTCGATCTCGACATCGTCAGCTGGCTCCTCGGCCTGGCCGTGGGCGTGGGCTTCGCGCTCGCCGCGATCGTCCTCCGACTGCCTCGGGCGATCGTGATCGTGGTCACGGCCCTCTGGGGCGCGGGTGCGACGCTCGGCGGCGTGCTTATCGTCCTGCAGCAGATCGAGCCCGAGGAGCTCGGCTACGGCGCCGTGGACGCGGTCGTCAGCGAGTCGTTCCTGTGGCTGCTGATCTACCTCGGGCTGGCGGCGGTCGGCGCGGTCTGGCAGGCCATGACCACAGGCGACGTCGAGGCGATCTGGGTCGACGAGCCCGCGCAGAACACGGCTTCCGTCCCACCAACGCCCGGCTGAGCCGGCTTCCCTCGCGTCAGGCGCCGGTGGCCGGGGGCCGCCGGCGCTTCTTTGTGGCCGCGGCTGAGCCCGTCGGCGCATCCTTGACCGTCGCGTTGTCCTGAGGCGTTGCCGAGTCCTGCGGGGTCGCCGGCGATGGCTGGGCTCGAGGCTTCCTGACCGATGTCGACTTGGCCGATGTCGACTTGGCCGAGGCTGAGCTCGTTGGCGGCGCCTGACGTTCTGGCGTCGCCTCCGACGCGGTCGGCTGCGGTGGCGGCGCGGCGCCGGCGGCACCGACCACGGCGGGCCTCCCTGGCCGATCGGCAACGATCGCTGCGGCCACGATCCCGATCCCGATGACGACAAGGGCGAAGGCGGTCCCGCTCAGGCCGCTCACGAGGGCAGTCACGATCTCACCAACCGCCTCTCGTCCCTCCGAGGTTGCGGCCGCGTTGACGACCTGCGTGGAGATCAGCTGGACGCCCAGCCACCCAACGATCGCTGCGAGGGTTGCCGCCACACCGACGCGGATCACTCCTGCCCTGACGGAGGGCGCCAGCCAGATGGCAAGTCCGCCGAGCACAAACATGACGATGACGAGCACCCAGAGCGCAATGTCGAAGGCGCGTACGAGGCCCTGGGCACGCTCGAGGCCGGCCTCCGACGCGAGTCGCACCTGCCCGAAGTCGGGCGGCAGGTCCCGGTTGAGCAGCGCTGCGAGGCGCTCAACGGCAGCGGACGCGTCCTCGGCCGAATCGAACGCGGGGATCTCGCGCTCGATCCCGATGATATCCAGGCCGGCGTTGATGACCGAGCGCAGCACCTCGACGATGACGGGCACGAGGTTGAGACGAACCTCTCCCTCGTCGACGACGACGTTCGGCAGCTGGTCCAGCTCGTCGCGTAGCAGCAGCACGGAACGCTCGTGCGCGATCTCGATGGTCTGGACCAGGAGTCGGGTCCCCTCGGGCGAGGAGATGAACGTGTTGACCGCATCGCGGATCCGCGACTCGACTCCCGCGGCGATCACCGGAGCCAGGGACTCGAGGCCCAAGCTGGCATTCTCGAGCCGGCTCGTAACGGCGTCCGGCAGCTCGAGCACCTCGGCCAGGCGTTCCAGCAACCGGTCCTCGGCCTGCGAGAGCCGCTCACCGAGGCGCGTCTCGAGGCTCAGCGCCTCGACCAGCTGGTCGCCGACCCGATCGCCAACCACGGCCTGGACCGATTCACTCTCGACGATGGGAGTGACCGATGCCATGAACGCGGGAGTGTCGAGCACGGTTCGATGCACCCAGAACCCGATCACGGATCCGGTGACCGCGATGGCCGTGAGCACGACGACAACCCACGCCGCGACCCGACGCCATGTGCGTGGCGGGCCTGCGCCCGCGGTGTCCGATGCCATTACCCGTCCGCGCCGTGTCGAGGAGCTCGCCGACGTTCTCGCGGAGGATGAAGAGCCCGGCCGCGATCGCGGCCACGATGATCCCGAGCTCCCAGTAGTTGACGAACACGACCACGGCGGCGACGACAGCCAGGAGCCGGACCCATGTGGCCAGGAGGCCGATCACCCCGCCGCGCAGGATCGACTCGATGAGCAGGAAGAGCCCGATGACGCCGACGGCGATGCCAGCCCGAACCGCGGCGCGAGCAGCAGCACGCCCACCAGGACAGCAGCATGAGCCCAACGCTCACCGCTGCCCAAGCCTCGAGTGCCCTCCCGGTTCGGTCCGCCCCAGGGGCGCTCGGCACCGGGATCCGGCGCAGGTGCGCCTGAGGTGGCGGTCCCGGCCCTCCTCGGCGGCGTCCTTCGCCATCGGCAGGTCTGCGAGGCGCAGCTCGTTCTCCTCGCGCTCACGCTGAAGCGCGGTCAACTCGGTGCGCAACCGCTCTCGCTCGGCGATCCGTGACGGCGTGCGATTCGGGTCGCCAGACGATGCGCTGTCCTCGGCACCCGCTGCCGCGAGGTCGCGCTCGAGCGCGGGGATCGAGGCCGCGACCTCGGCCTGTCGACGCTCGACGGCCTGTTCGCGCTCGCGGAGCAGTGCCGCCGCCTGCGACGGCGGCGGCTCGAGGTCGAGCTCCGCGAACGAAATCGGATCCGACCACGACATCCGCACGCTTCGGTTGCGATTGAACATCGGTCCGGCCGGCGCATCCTCGCCCTCGAAGGGATCCTCGACAGACATGCCCCACAGCCCGCTGTAGCCGGGAACCCACGGCTGGGTCTCATCCATGACGACCGGCGTCCAGCTGCGCTCGGCACCGTGGACCGATGCTCTCGCCGTCGCCTCGCGCGAAGTCGACGAAGGCGATCGAAACTCCTGACTCTCCTCCGCCACCCTTACCGCGGATCAAGCGCGAGATGCCGCTGACGGCGCGCTGGATGAGCGCGGGCAGCGCCACTGGCTGCTCGGCGAGGTACTCGCCCGGGCGGAAGTACGAAGCGTGCGAGCCGGCGCCGGCGTACACGACCGGATGGTCTCCTTCGAGATCGAGCTGCTCGCGATCATCCCATCTTCGACGCAGGTCGCGGCCGTGGTAGTCGTGCTGCGCATAGGCCGCCCACACGGGGACTGCGCGGCCGTCGGCATCGGTATCGAGGTAGACGAAAATTTGCTCCCAATCGGCCTCGTGGTCGTTCGCGCCGTGGAATCCTGAGCGCCAGTCGTTGAACGCGTAGAAGAACCAATACTGGAGTGCCGTCCACGTCGCCGTCCTGACAACGCGGGCATAGTACGGGTGCATGGAGCTGTGTTCGGCTGGCAGCGAGCGATAGTGCAGCACCGCCCGTCGCGCGAGTGATCCCGGGACGCGTCCGCGCGCGAGGAGCGAGATCGCGAACATGGCGTCGATCAGGCGGGATGCGTATCCCACGCGTGCCAGCCGCCCGCCGTGCGAATGGAAACCCACGGCCTGCTTGCTCTCGCGCTGGAAGAGCGTGGCAACGTCGTCTTCCTCGCCGGCTCCAGCCACGGTCAAGAAGTCGCGGGTCGCCGCTCCGTCGGTCGCGTTGTCGATGAGGCTGACCGTGGACACCTCTCCCTTCGCGCCGAGCGCCACGTGCCGGCCCCGGCCATCGCTTCGCATGCGGACCGCGGACTCGAGGTAGATCCCCACGTCCATCGGCAGGAACGATTCACCGCGCGTGTACTTCACCACGGGCTCGAAGGCGCGCAGTAGCTCGATGTCGGCGGCGTCGATCCGTGGCCGGGATGCGGTCGTGGAGGGCTTCGTCGCGGTCATTCGCGTGCTCGCCCCGCATGCGCCGCTCGCATCTCCGGGGTCGTGAGGAGGATGGCGCACAGCGCGAGCAGCCCCAGGGCCACGTAATCAGGAGAACCGAGCCACCACAGCCCGAGCTCAGCCGCCAGCTCCCACCCGAGGACTCCCACCGCGAGCAGCCACCCCCAACGCCCACCCGCGAGGAGGGTGAGGGCCGCGACGATACTCAGGATGGCGAGACCGGCCACGAAACCCACACGATCCGGCGGCGTGTCGGCCAGCCCGAGCTCGACGAGCGTCCTCACGCCCTTGGCGAGGAGCAGCACGACGGGAGGGCCGATGAGCAGCCATCTCCGACGTTGTCGCGGGGTCGTGGCAGTTGGCTCGGATGCCAACGGACGTTGCGCCTCCTGTGTGCAGTACCCGAGTCAGCATATGCAGGCGGGCAAGGCGTCCCATCGCCCGAGACGCATGAAAACGTGGATCGACGCACGCTCGTGGCGCATACTCGGAGCGCGCCGCAGTCCGCGCCGCGGGCGGTGGCGGCACAAAGGAGGTGCAACGGAGCATGACCATCGCGTCAAACCCCGACTCGGACGCTGGCAGCGGCCGCGGTTGGTTCATCGCGCTCGGCGTCGTCCTGGTGATCCTCGGCCTGGTCGCGCTGTGGAACGTGATCGACGCGAGCCTGGTGACCACTGTGATCATCGGCTGGCTGCTCGTGATCGCCGGCATCGCCAACGTCATCGGCGCATTTACCACGAACGTTGGAATCGGCTGGCGCCTGTTACAGGCCCTCCTCGGGATCCTTTACGTCGTGGTCGGGTTCGACCTCATCGCCGACCCGCTGGCCGGAGCCATCGCCGTCACGGTCGTGATCGGAGCGATGCTGATCGCGGACGGCATCTTCCGCATCGTGGCCTTCTTCATGGACCGGCCGGGGAGCTCGGTCTGGATGATCGTCCTGGCCGTCATCAACATCCTGTTCGGCATCTGGGTGTGGACGAACATCCCGGTCAGCGGGATCGTGATCGGCGTCTTCGTTGGTGTCCAGCTCCTCGTCGCCGGGATGGCCTGGATCATCGCCGGCTTCGCGGGCGGATCGAGCACACAGCAGCCCGCGGGCGCCTGAGCTCGGGCTGACCGAAACAGAGACCGATGCGGTTCCTGCGCATCTGGTTCGGGGCGCTGATCGAGGGTGGTCGTGACCCCGATACGCGGCCGCTGTACGTCGTCGTCTTCGGGCTCCTGCTGACCGGCACGATCTTCTATTGGCTTGTCGAGGGCTGGGGCGCCGCTCGACGCGCTGTACTTCAGTGTCACGACCCTGACGACCGTCGGACTGGGCGACTTCACCCCACAGACCGCCGTCGGCAAGGCCTTCACGATCGTCTACGTCCTCGCCGGCGTCTCGGTCATCCTCGCCTTCGCCAACGCCGTGCTCCAACGGGCGGGCGCGCGCCAGCGAGAGCACATGGAGCGCGCCGCGGCCAAGCGCGTGTCACCGGAACGAGAGCACTGAGCCATCGGGCGCGGCCCGTTGGCCGCGGCCACATCGGTCAGGCGGTGACCTGCGCCGGCATCGGGCTCATGAGCTGGAAGTAGTTGCCGTCCGGATCCGCGAAGGTCGCGATCAGGCCCTCGTCGGGCGAGTCGTCCATGCCATACGGCTCGGCGACAACCGTCGCCCCGGCCGCCTTGAAGGTCTCGAACTTGCCCTTCACGTCCGGCGTCTCGATGTTCCAGATGATCCGGCCGGGCTGCGGGTTCGTGCCGGTGACCTGGTCGTGCGGCCCGACGGTCACGGAGCCAGAGCCGATCAGCCAGCCGATGTAGCCCCCATCGCTCCAGGTGGGCTCGCCGAAGAGCTTCGTGTAGAAGTCGGCCAGGCGCTGCGGGTTCTCCGAGCCGATCAAGATGCTGTTCAGGTTCATCCGGGTGCTCCTTGGTGATGTGGTGACGAGCTGACCGCGACGTGCCGCGGTTCTCATCGTTCATGACCTGCAAGAGGCTGGCCGGGATGGCTACGATCGGCCGATGACCCGGACGTTCACCGATGACGAGCGTCGCGCGCGCCTCGGCGTCCGTCACCTCCTTGCCGATGCGACCCAGGTCTCCTCGCTTGCCGAGGCGGCCTCCGCGCTCGTCGTGCTCCACGCCACCGACCCGGCGACCGTCTTCCTCGAGGGCTGGGCGCGAATGCGCGACGCCTCCCCGTCCTCGATCGAGCGGGAGCTGTACGAGGAGCCGACGGTCCTGCGCATGCTCGCGATGCGCCGCACGCTCTTCCTCGTTCCGACTTCCGGACGTGCCGATGGTCTACGCCGCCGGCTCCCGCGACGTCGCCGACCGCGAGCGACCCGCGCACGCTGAAGATGCTGGCGGCCGCCGGCATCGGTCCCGACCCCGGCCCGCACCTCGCCGAGCTGGAGGAGGTGGCCCTCGCCGCGATCCGCGAGCGCGGCGAGGTCGCCACCCGGGAGCTGCGCGAAATGGACCCTCGCCTGGCCGAGCGATTCACGGTCGCGCGCGGCAAGAGCTACGAGGGCTCGATGGCGGTCATCTCCCGCGTCGTCCACCACCTCGCCCTGGACGGCAGGATCGGGCGCGGCCGCCCGCGCGGGACCTGGGTCAGCGGCCAGTTCCGCTGGAGCCCGATCGAGCGCTGGTTCCCCTCGGGCATTCCACCGATGGACGTCGAGGAGGCGCGGGCCGAGCTCGTCCGGCGCTGGCTTCGGGCGCATTCGGCCCCGCCACGCGCGACGACGTCCGATGGTGGACCGGCTGGACGGTCGGCGCGACGCGTCAGGCGCTCGAGGCGATCGGCGCCGTCGAGGTCGAGCTGGACGGCGGGGCGGTTGGGTACGCGTTGCCGGACGACCTCGAGCCGATCGAGCCGCCGCCGCCGTGGGTCGCGCTGCTGCCGGCTCTCGACGCGACGACGATGGGCTGGACCGGCCGCGACTGGTACCTCGGCCCGCATCGGCCGCAGCTGTTCGACACCGCCGGCAACGCCGGACCGACGATCTGGGTCGACGGCCGCATCGTCGGCGGCTGGGCGCAGCGGCGGAGCGGTGAGGTCGTGCCGCGGCTGCTCGAGGACGTCGGGGTTGAGACGAGGCGCGCGATCGAGGCAAAGGCCGCGCGCCTGGAGGCGTGGATGGGGCCGACGCGCGTGACCGGCAGCTTCCCGACTCCGCTCGAGATCGGCGTGCAGAAGGGGTAATCCCGCCCAGGCCCTATTCGTAGCCGTCCCAGCTGACAGATGGCTCCTGCATCGGCCTAGAATCGGGACCCATGAAAGCGAAGGTCGTCCTTCCCGACCAGGCGAGAACGCTCCAGCTGTACGAGACCGCCTTCCGCTGGGGCATCGGCGCGGACCAGACCGATGGAGCGCTGAGCATGCTCGAGGTCACGATCCCGCCGCGGACGCTCATCAAGCCGCACCTGCACACCCGCGAGGACGAGTTCTCGCTGGTGCTGCGCCGGACCGATCGGGGTGCGCACCGCCGACGACATCGTCGAGGAGGTGCCGACCGGCAGCTGGCTCATCAAGCCGCGATCGGTGCCGCACGCGATGTGGAACGTCCGCGATCAGCCCGCTCGCGTGCTCGAAGTCGTCATGCCGGGCGGCCTCGAGAGGTACTTCGAGGAGATCGCGCCGATCCTCCGGGAGCACGGCCCGGAGTGGACGAAGCGCTACAACGCTGCCGCCGATGCCTACGGCCTGGACATCCTCGACGACTGGACCGATGAGCTGAAGGCGCGCTACGGCATCAGTCTCTGAGGTAGAAGTCCCGCATCGCCGGCGCCAGGATCTCGGGCCCGACGCCGTGCCACTCGCCCTCGAGCGTGCGATGGACGCCGTTCGGCAGCGCATTCGCCGCGGCCGCGGCCCAGCGGTGAAGCCGCTCGTCGCTGGCGGTGCTGTCGACGACCAGCGTCGGCGTCGTGATCGACGCGAGTCGATCGACCGTCGAAGCCGGCGGAGATGCGCGTGTCGTAGACGAGCGTATGGGCAAGACCCTCCGCGGCGGGCCACCACGGCGCATCGCGCATGCGCGCGAGGTCTTCCTCGGGCACGCCGATGCTGCGGTTGAAGTGCATGAACGCGTCGCCACGGCGGCCGGCGGCGACGAGCTCGGTCACCTCGGCGCCGAGGTCCTCTCCCTCCGGCTGCGGCTCGAATGCAAGCGGCGGCTCGAGCAGCGCGAGCCGTCGATCGGCAGGCCGTCGGCCGCCGCCCACAGCGCGAGGATCGCACCCGACGAGAAGCCGTAGACGAAGGCCGAGCCACCGGCGACGTCGATGACCGCCGCGAGATCCTCGATCTCGCGCTCGACGGCGTACGGCAGCGTGTCGCCGCTCTCGCCGCGTCCGCGGCGGTCGTAGGTGATGGCGGTGAAGTCGGAGGCGAGCCGCTCAGCCAGCGGCGTCAGGAGCCCGAAGCCGCGGAAGCCGCCGGCGGGGTCGACCAGGACGACCGGCGGCCCCTCACCGATGCTCGTGTAGCCGATCGACGTCCCATCGTCAGATTGCACGCTGGGCATGGTCGATTCACCTCGGCGCGTCGTACGAGTCACTGACCGATGGGCGCAACGCGGACTCATCGGTCAAACTGGCATGTCCAACGAAGAGGTGCCTCATGGTGGACTTCAAGCTCGAGGCGATCGTGATCCCGGTGTCGGACGTCGATCGCGCGAAGGCCTTCTACGCCGACCAGTGCGGCTTCGTCTGCGACGTCGATCACCAGCCGAACGAGAGCTTCCGAGTCGTGCAGTTCACGCCGCCCGGATCGGCCTGCTCGATCACGTTCGGGATCGGCATGTCGACGAAGGAGCCGGGCAGCTACGAGGGATTCCACCTGGTGGTGTCCGATATCGAAGCGGCCCGCGCCGAGCTTGTCGGTCGGGGCCTCGACATCAGCGAGCCGTTCCACTTCGGCCCGGAGGGCAAGACCGATGGCCTCGACCCCAACCGTGGCGACTTCGGGACGTACTGCTCGTTCAGCGACCCCGACGGCAACGGCTGGCTGCTCCAGGAGGTACCGAGCCGCGCGTAGGGCGCCTCAGGAATCCTTCTTCTTCGACCTCGCCTTGCCCTTCTGCTTGTTCACCGTCCGGGCGGCGCGCTCCTTGGCCTCGTCCGTCGAGACGCCGCGCTCCTCGTACGACTCCTTGATGTGCTCGTACTGGCGCTCCTGCTTCTTCGTTACTCCCATCGGCATCGTTCCGCCTCCTCTCGAAAGCAGCGCTGAACTGATCTGGCGGGGCCATGCAGAACCGATGCCGACGCATCTGGGTACGATGCCGCCGATGCTGTACGACTACACCACCGCAACCGTCACGACGGTCAACGAAGAGACCGATGCGGCCATCGCCCGCGCCGATGCCCTGGTCGCCGACGCCGTCGCCGCGCCGCCGTCCTTCGACGCCACGCTCCTCCCGCTCGAGCTGGCCGGCGCCGAGCTCGTCCGTGCCTACGGTCGCGCCGCCTTCATGGGCCAGGTGCAGACTGACGCCGCCGTCCGCGATGCCGGCAACGAGGCCGAGGAGCGCCTCAACAAGTGGCGTGTCGCGGTCGCCTTTCGCACGGACCTGTACGAGGCGGTCCGCGTCTTCGCGGCAACGGACGACGCATCGGCGCTGACCGGCGAGCGGGCACGCCTGCTCGAGCACTGGCTGCGCGACTTCCGGCGTGCCGGCCACGAGCTGTCGGCCGACGATCGCGCCGAGCTGGAGCGCCTTCGGACCCGGCTGGTCGAGGTCGAGGTCGCCTTCCAGCGCAACGTCAACGAGTATCGCGACGGGATCGACGTCACCCGCGAGCAGCTGGCCGGACTGCCCGACGCGTACGTCGAGCGGCTGTCGCCCGGCGAGGCGCCCGAGACCTTTCGGGTCAGCCTCGACTACCCGGAGCTCAACCCGTTCCTGGACCAGGCGCGCGACCGGGACCTGCGGCGTGAGCTCTTCGTCAAGAACTGGAACCGGGCGGTCGCGGAGAACCGGCCGCTGCTCGACGAGGCCCTCGACCTACGACGTCGCATCGCGGCCGTGCTCGGCGAGCCGACGTGGGCGCACCACTCGATGGAGCTCAAGATGGCCCGCAACCCGGAGCGGGTGCGAACCTTCTACGAGGAGCTCCTGCCGTCGCTGGCCGGGACCGTGCGCCTCGAGCTGGATCGGCTCGAGGGCCTGCTCGCCGCCGACGGCCACGACGGACCGATCACCGCCTGGGACTGGCGCTACTACGACGACGCGTTGCGTCGCGCGGAGTACGGCGTCGATCAGAACCGGATCAGCGAGTACTTCCCGCTCGACCCGACGATGGAGGGCATGTTCGCGATCACCGGCGACGTGTTCGGGCTCGAGTACCGGGTCGTCCGGGAGGCCAACGCCTGGCACGACAGCGTCCGCCTCTACGAGATCCTCGACGCCGCCACCGGCAACCATCTCGCCCACTTCTACGCCGACCTCTTCCCGCGGGATGGCAAGTTCGGACACGCGGCGGCGTTCCCGCTCGTCATCGGCCATCGCGCGCGCGGACGGCGAGTACGTCGCGCCGGTGAGCGCGATCGTCGCGAACTTCACGCCGCCGTCGGGCGACACGCCCATCGCTCCTGAGGCACACCGAGGTCGAGACGCTCTTCCACGAGTTCGGCCACATCCTGCACATGAGCCTCACCCGCGCCGAATTCGCCCGCTTCAGCGGCGCCGAGACCGAGTGGGACTTCGTCGAGGCGCCGTGCCAGATCATGCGAGCACTGGACCTGGGACCCATCGGTCCTGGCGCGGTTCGCGAACGCACCACGCCACCGGTGAGCCGATGCCGGCCGACCTGGTGGATCAGCTTGCGCGAGCGCGCTTCGTCAATGTCGGCCTGAAGACCGCGATCCAGGCCTATTACGGCCAGCTCGATCTTGCGCTGCACGCGGAGCCGGTCACGCCGGACATGGATCTCGCCATGCGCAAGACCTTCGAGGTCACCGGCCTCCCCTACCCCGAGGGCACGTTCTTCCTCAGCGGCTTCGGACACCTGCTCGGCGGCTACGACGCGGGCTACTACGGCTACCTGTGGGCGAACGTCATCGGTGACGACATGTTCAGCCGGTTCGCCTCGGATGGCGTGCTGTCGCCCGCGGTCGGATCGGAGTACCGGCGCGAGATCCTGGAACCGAACGGCTCACGCGACGCCGACGTGCTCGTTCGTACGTTCCTCGGCCGCGAGCCGTCGAACGCGGAGTTCCTGCGGCTGCGCGGAATGGGCTGATCCGCCGACCACCGTCGTACCGGCCCGAGCCGGCGCGCGGCGGCTAGGATGCGCAGGACGCGGTGCAAAAAGGCACCGGCGCCGAACGTTGTACGCCAGTGAGACTGATGAACCGACTCCTCCGCGCGCTCTCCATGGCGGTGCTGCTGGTCCTGGCAGCCTGCGCATCAACCACGAACTCCAGCCCATCCGCTGAGCCCACCCTCTCTCCCGACCCGACGCCATCAGCAAGCGCCGAGACGACGCCGTCACCTGATGCGACGGAGTCGGCTGCACCGAGCGCTTCGTCGTCGCCCGTCGAGGGCGAGGGAGGCTTCACGCTCGAGTCGAACGCGGAGGCCGATGCGCTCTTTGCGGACCGCTTCACGTGCGAGAACCTCGACGCTGGCTACCAGGTCGACTTCCCGGCGGAGTGGAACACGAACGCCGAGATCGGCGGCGTCCCGCCGTGCAGTTGGTTCGCACCCACCGAGTACGAGACCGGCGACCCCGGCCAGGTGCCGGACGAGGTGGCGATCGAGATCTTCGTGATCGAGGGTGCCCGTGAGTACCTCCTCGAGATCATTGAACAGGACGACGGTCTCGTCGGAGCGACGCAGCCGGCAACACGCGTACGCCTGGTGGGCAACGACGCTGATCTGTACGAGTACGTGGTCCAGCTCGGTCCGACACCCGAGGAGGGTCCGAACCTCGTGGTCAGGACGTCCAGCCTGATGGGCGGCGACTACGACCTGAACCGGGCGGTCCTCGACCGGATGATGGCGACGATGGAGTTCATCGGCATCATCCAGTGATGCGCCGCGGTCGCTAGCATGGCGCGGTGACCACCGCCACCGTTTCGACCGCCCTCGACCGTCTCGCCGACGCCTACTGGGAGGCGTTCCTCCGGCGCCACCCGACCTTCGCGACGGCCATCGGCGACCGTCGTTTCGACGATCGCCTCGAGGACGAATCGTCCGATGCCAACGGTGCCTGGCGCGCGCTGCTCAGTGGCTTCGAGCTCGAGCTGGCTGGGCTCGGCGATGATGGCGACCCGACGACCCGCGCCGCCCTGGCCGACGCACTGCGCGTCGACCGTGCCTTCCTCGAGGCCGACCTCAACGCCTTCAACGTCGACCCGATGAACGGGCCCCAGGTCGAGCTGTTGAACATCCCCTCCTACCAGCCGATCCGCTCCCCGTCCGAGGCCGATGCGCTCCTCGAGCGCTGGCGTGACATGCCGCGCTACCTCGACCAGGCCACGTCCGACCTGCGCCGCGGCACGGCCGAGGGCCGCACAGCCGTAGCGATGCTCTGCACGAAGGTCGTCGAGCAGCTGGACGAGCTGCTCGCCAAGCCGGACGCCGAGTGGCCGCTGGCCGACCCCGCGCGGGACGCGCCGGAGATCCGCGACCGGCTCGTGGACGTGATCGGTCACGAGATCAGGCCCGCCTTCGAGCGCTACCGCGCCGTGATCATCGACGAGATCGCTCCGGCCGCGCGACCGGATACGCTGCCCGGGCTGGCGCACATCCCCGGCGGCACCGAGGCGTATCGGCTGCTGACCCGGCGCACACCTCGCTGGATGTCGTCCCCGAGGACGTGCACGCGATCGGTCTGGAGGAGATCGCCCGGATCGACGGCGAGTTCGTCGAGCTCGGCGCCCGCCTGCTCAGGACCGATGGGCTCGCCGCCACCCTTCGGGCCCTGCGTGAGGACCCGGCGCTGCACTTCGGCACGCGCGAGGAGATCGAGGCGACCGCGCGAGCGTCGCTCGAACGCGCCAACGGCGCGATCGGCGAGTGGTTCGGCAGGCTGCCGAAGGCGCCGTGCGAGGTCGTCGTCATGCCGGCGCACGAGGAGAAGCACTCGACGATCGCCTACTACCGCGAGCCGGCCGCCGACGGCAGCCGCCCGGGCCAGTACTACGTCAACACCTACGCCCCCGAAACGCGGCCGCGCTACGAGGCCGAGACGCTTGCCTTCCACGAGGCCGTGCCGGGCCACCACCTGCAGCTCGGCGATCATGCAGGAGGTCGACGCGAGCTGCCCGCGTTCCGTCGCTTCAACGGCAGCACCGCCTACATCGAGGGCTGGGGCCTGTACACCGAGCGCCTCTCCGAAGAGATGGGCCTGCTCTCGACGGAGACGGATCGCTTCGGCGTCCTCTCCTTCGACGCGTGGCGTGCCGCCCGCCTGGTGGTCGACACCGGCATGCACGCGCTGGGCTGGACGCGGCAGCGGGCGATCGACTTCATGGTCGAGCACACGGCCCTCGGCGAGAACAACATCGCCAACGAGGTGGACCGATACATCAGCTACGCCGGCCAGGCGCTGGCCTACAAGCTCGGCCAGCTCGAGTCTGCTGCGGCTGCGCGCCGAGTCGCGCGAGCGCCAGGGCGACCGGTTCGACATCCGCCGCTTCCACGACACGGTGCTGGAGCAGGGCGCGCTTCCGCTGCCCGTCCTGCGCGGGGTCGTCGAGCGGACCCTGCGGTAAGGGTCCCGTGGTCGACCGTCGAGACCCGTTCCGGATCCTGCAGGTTCAGCCCGACGCCGATCCCGACGTCGTGCGCGCGGCCTACCGCGTGCTCGCGCGCAAGCTCCATCCCGACGCGGGCGCGCCGCTCGACAAGGCCGCCGAGGGGCGGATGGCCGACCTCAACTGGGCGTGGTCCGTGGTCCGCGATCCCGTGAAGCGCTCCGTCTGGGAGTCAGACCGCCGCCGCGCTCCCCCGCCGACCCCCCGCGAGGGCGCGACCCACGGAGCACCGCGAGGACCGCTGGACGCCGACGGCGCCGATCTGCGGCTCGACTTCGGCCGCTACGAGGGCTGGACGCTCGGCGAGGTCGCACGGCGCGACCCGGAGTACCTCGACTGGCTCCGGCGACACGCCTCCGGTGCCCGCTATCGCGACGCGATCGACGTCCTGCTGCGGAAGGTTCGCCGCCGCTGAAGCGGTCGCGGCCCCGGCTCGTGCGCCTACGCACCCCTCGTCCGGGTACGGAGCGGCCGCTCAGTAGGCGCGTCCGTAGATCTCCGGATGCTCACGGCGCCGTGCTCGACCTACGCTCCGCTCATGCATCTGGCGGGGCGGAACCTGGATCGATCGGCCCACACGGCCGAGGAGTCCACGGAGGAAGGTCCCGCGCTGCGAGATGCTGCCATGACGGCTGCCCGAGCGGCCGATGATGAGGAAGCGGCCGCTGCTGCCCGCGACCGCTTCCGCATCGGTCCCATCCCCTCCATCGAGACCGATGACGTCATTCGACCTCACCTCGCCACCGAGGAGCGGGTCCACGCCTTGCGTTCGCATGCGATCCTGAGTGAACCGGGGGGCGAACGCGCGCTCGGATGCGGCGGAACGCTGTATCTCACCTCGCGCCGACTCGTCCACCGGGACAGGTGGTAGTGAGCGTGAGCTTGGGCGGATCTGGAGGAGAGTTCGCTCGCCGGAGAGCGGCTCCTCCTCACGCTGCGGGACGGCGACGGGCTCGCCGTCGACGATCGACCAGCCTCGACTCCTCCGTGCAGAGATGGCCGCCGTCGGGCGAGAGCTTCGCCGATGAGCGTATTCCCGCCGGGCTCACTCCCACCCACTGACCACGCCGCGGACCGATCCGGAAACGGCGCCGGTCGCAGACCGCGTGATCGTTCCGGCATCCGGCGGCCTCGACGTCGCGAGCGATGGGCAGGATCTCGAAGAGCGGTATGTCGCCGCCCGCGAAGGTGGACCAGCCACGCAGGCGCCGAGCAGCGGCCGCCCGGCCGACATGGCATCGCCGCGATCGCCCAGCAGGCGTACGAGACCATT
>CAWHEV010000003.1:0-314433 GCA_963828485.1 uncultured Chloroflexia bacterium | reverse complement strand
GCCGCTCCGCCATCTCTTCTTCGCTGAGAACGGCCCGGGTTCCCAACTCTTTCGGCCGCTCGACAGGTACCCTGACCTCGTCGTCGGTCGTCCAGATGCCTTGCAGATCGGGATCGCCCCACGGCGTCCGCGGCTGAGCCCACGAGCTTCCGGCGGCGGCCGTCGCGCCGGAGGCGCTCGGCGGGCGCTGCTGCGCCGTCAGACCTGCCGCCGCACTCGCCACGATTGCGGCTGCCACGCCCTGTAGTACGAGGTTACCCGGTCGGATCTTTCGGAAGGTGTCCATAGGGAAGCTCCTGAAGAAGCAGCATTCAGCTGATGAGCTCGCCGATCTGCGCTCACGTTACCACGAAGCACGACGCGGTGAGCGGGAAACCGGTACAGAGCGAAACGGGACCCTAGCGGCGTCGCGTCGCACTCCAGCCACGCTGGTTGCCGCCGGAGCTGACCGTTCCCTCGATGCGGTCGCCGGTGACACGTCCCGTATACTCGTCGCCAGCCACCTTGAACGTGATCTGATCGCCGAGCAGCCGGCCGTCGCTGATCGGTGTCGCCCCGCTTCCGGACAGCGTGCCCGAGACCATCTGAAACTGCTGATTGAGCATGAGCTCGCCGGAGGGCAGCTGCCACACGCCCGCCACGCGCGCGGGCACGATGTGCAGCAGCGCCGTGCACCAGCTCGCGCATCTCCACGAGCACCTCGCTGGCGTCCGGCTCCCAGCCAGGAATGCCCGAGCGTATTGAGCACGATGCGCGTGCCCGGCGGCAACGCGAGGAACTTGTCTCGCAGGCGCTCGAGATTCTCGGGCAGCAGAAAGAGCGCAAGAACCGTCGCCTTCGAAATATCGGCCTCGAACATGTCGCCCTGAGCGAACATCGCCTTGTCGGCGACGCCCGCCTCGCGCGCGCGGTGGCGCGAGAACTCCACGAGGTCGTCGTTGTACTCGACGCCGAGCGCCCGAACGCCCCGCTTCGCGGCGGCGATGATCGTCCGGCCGTCGCCCGACCCGAGATCGACCACGAAGTCCTGCGGCGTGACCTTGGCCAGGTCGAGCATCTTCTCGACCATCGCCGCTGACGTCGGCACCCACACGGCGTCCTTGCCTGCCTGACCGACGGTGGGTTCGACCACTCGCTGCTGCGCGGCCACGCCGTCGGCCAAAGAGCGCAGCGAGCGGCCAGATCGAAGATCGACGGCTATCGCACCGGAACACGATGCCGTTCGTTCTCATAACGCTCACTCCGTCAGTCCGCGTTGAGATCGTGATAGAGCAGCCGGTGGAACAGATGCTCCCCGGCTTCGCGGCGGACGGAGAGCCGGCCGGCCGTATAGGCGCCGCGACGTCAGCCCGCGCTGCACCGACGTGCAGATCGAGACGTCTTCGTCCTGGATCTGCTCGCTCACCTGATGCTCGCGACGATTGTAGGCACGGGCAGCTTCGGACACGTCGGAAAAGAAAAAGTCGAAGATGACGTCGGTCTTGTCAACCCCATGCGGAATGACGAGGTTGGTGTCCATGCTGCCGCCGTAACAGTTGATCATGAAGTTCGGATAAATCCAATAGTAGTACGCGCGATCGCCCCCGCGCACCGCGCCCGGTTCGCGCGTCGGCGCCCTCGCTGACGATCGGGCTCGACTGCAGGCAGAAGCGTCCGCCGAGCTCGACTGTGTACTCGGCTGTAGTCGAGCACACTGTCGAGGCCCTTGTGCAGATGCGGTACGTGGTATCCGCCATCCAGATAGTTGTCCACGAAGACCTTCCAGTTGCAGTCGAGCGTGTAGTGCGCGCCGCTCGAACCAGGCCAGGGTGCCGAGATTCAGGTCTTGCACGCCGCTCGGCAAATCCGGGCCGAGAAACTCGTCGAGAGACGGACCGCCCGTCGCGGCCCTGACGAAGACCCATTTCTCCCACGTCGCCAATCTCGACCGGAACGAGGCCGTTCGCGGCCGGGTCGAAGTCGCACACGCCGGCAAAGTCGGGCGTCCCCTTGAGCTCGCCCTCGAGCGAGTACGTCCATCCGTGATACGGGCAGCGAAGCGTCTGCGCCGACCCTTCGCGTCGGTGACGACCGCCGCCGCGTGGTGGCGGCAGACGTTGAAGAAGCCGCGCAGAACGCCGTCGTCTGCCGCGAACCACGACGACAGGTTCGCCCGAGGCGAGCACGCAGGACGACGTACTCGCCCGGAGCCCGAACCTGATCTGCGCGGCCGGCGAGCTGCCACGAGCGGGCAAA
The DNA here is from genome assembly GCA_963828485.1 of uncultured Chloroflexia bacterium. Classification (GTDB taxonomy): domain Bacteria; phylum Chloroflexota; class Limnocylindria; order QHBO01; family QHBO01; genus JACDBZ01. Next base: position 312,198 of record CAWHEV010000003.1, on the reverse strand, counting down.
GACGGTCCGGCGCTCCAGATCCATGACCGCCGACGAAAGGTACCACGACTGCCGGGATCGTCGATGCGTGGTCGAGTGGAGCGTCGGCGTCGTAGCTGTGGACAATCTCATAGAGCGACGGCTGCATGACGCTCACTCTACACATTCGGCCACCGGAGATCGAGAACGCCGGGCGGGCGCCGGTCGAAGCGCTCGACGCGCCGGACGCTCGACGCCGGACGCTATACTCCGGCCGATGTCCTTGCCGCTCTCGGGAAAGGTGGTTCTGGTGACCGGCGCCACTGCGGGCATCGGGCTCGAAGCGAGCGCGATGCTGGCCGGGATGGGCGCCGAGCTGGTGCTCGTCGCGCGCGACCGCGCGAAAGGTGACGCTGCCCTCGCAACCGTGACGGCGCGCTCGTCGTCCAGGGCGGTCTCGCTGATGCTGTGCGACTTCGCGTCGCAGGCCCAGATCCGTGCGCTGGCCGCGCGCGTGACGGCCAGCCACCCGAAGCTTCACGTGCTCGTGAACAACGCAGGATCCGTCAACGCCAGGCGCGAAATCACTGAAGACGGGCTCGAGCGGACGTTTGCCGTCAACCACCTCGGTCCCTTCCTGCTGACCAGCCTGCTCCTGGAGCCGCTGGCGCGAGGTGCGCCAGCGCGCGTGGTGACCGTGGCGAGTGCTGCGCACCGCGGCGGGACGATGCCCTTCGATGATCTGCAGTTCGAGCGTGGCGGCTACTCAATCCTGCGGGCGTACGCGCGATCGAAGCTCGCCAACGTTCTCTTCACCGCCGAGCTCGCCCGCCGTCTGGCGGGCAGCGGTGTGACGGCGAATTGCCTGCACCCGGGCGCCGTGGCGACCAACATCTGGTCTCACGCGCCGTCGTACGCGCGGCCGTTTCTCGCGGTGGCGAAGATGTTCATGAGCAGCGCGGCGCAGGGCGCCGACACCATCGTGTATCTCGCGGCGAGCCCGGAAATGGAGGGGCAAACCGGCGGCTACTACGAACGCAATCGAAAGATCCCGCCCTCCCAACTCGCGCAGGACGAAGATACCGCGGCGCGGCTCTGGGAGCACAGCGCCGCCTTGACCAGTCTCTCGAAACGCGAGTAGGCAGGCGCGCGCCGCCGTGAACGAAGCGGTCCGCCGCCGGCGGTAAGATACCGGTGCAGTGCCGCGTCGCGGCTCTCGCGGCACGAGGGAGGCGTTATGCGGAGATTATCAGCAGCATTGACGATCGGTCTGTTCGCCGCCTTCGCGTCAGCCGGCTGGGCGTGGGCGCAGGGACGCAGCGGCTCCGGCGCGCTCACCGGGGCGGACTACGCGGAGATTCAACAGTTGTACGCGCGCTACGCACAGGGTACCGACTTCGGCAACGCGGAGATGTGGCTTGGCGTGTTCACGCAGGATGCCACCTTCCGCCCGACGGCCAACCAGCCTGGCGGTGGCACCGCACACGTCGGGCGCGAGGCGATGACGAAATGGCGAGCTGGCGTCTTTGCCGGCCGCAAGCCTCCCTACCACTATCGCCATTGGACGAGCAGCTGGGTCATCACGCCGACCGCTGACGGAAACGCCAGGGGCCGCGTCTACTGGATGGCCTTCGATCCGACCACCGAGCCGCTGGCCGTCGTGGACACCGGGTTTTACGAAGACACCTACGTGAGAACCGCTGACGGCTGGCGCATCAGGGAACGCAACGCCCACTCGGATCCGCAGCCGGTCAACTGAGCTGACGGCCGATGCCTTCAAACAGATCCGTTTCGCCGACGCGTCCGCCGTTCACCGTGCTGAGCGCGCGATAGAACGACTGCCAGCCCCAGAGCGCCTGATGGTGCTCGGGCGCGAGATCCTTGAGCCGCTCGTAAGCGGCGACCTGCGACTCGTGACACGAGATCGCCCGCCACGCAATCGGCCAGAAGTCGCGCGTGTCGACGACGGTGGTAATCGACCAGTCCGGCCACGGCGCCGCCAGCCGTTCGACACCGTCGACCGTGGAAGACAAGCGTCCGACCGCGGCCTCGTAGGCGGCCCACGTCGACGCCGTCCACGCCATGTAATAGAGCTTCGACACGGCGTGCGGTCGCGCGGGCGCGTTGCCGCCGCTGCTGAACGCCGGGTCAGCTGCCGCGACGATCGCCGCCGTGGTGAACTGGGAAATGGCAATGTGATCCGGATGTCCGTAGCCGCCGTCAGGGCCGAAGGTCACGACGACCTCAGGGCGGATGCGCCTCAGAAGGGTCACGATACGCTCGACCGCCTCGACCGGGTCGGCGCGATCGACGTGTTTGTCCTTGTAATCGAGGATCGTGACCTCGCGGACGCCCAGGACTGCCGCCGCCGCGCGCAACTCTGCCTCGCGAATCCTGGCGAGCGCGTCCGGGCCGGGATGCCGATCGTCGTCCGCCCGAAGACCGCGGTAACGCCCGCCGTCGCCGCGCGTCGCCGTCACGAGAAACGTCTCGATCCCTTCGGCGGCGTATTTCGCGAGCGCCCCTCCAACCCCGAGCGATTCGTCGTCGGGATGAGCGAGCACGGCCATCAACCTCGGCGCGGACATACGATCGACTGCCTCCACCTCGAGTGGATTCGACCGTCAGTATCGCACGGTCGAAACGACGGTTTGAACGACGGAGTCCGGTGTTGTATCGGTTGAGATGGAGAAACAGACGACGAGCGCCCGGCGAGCCGGGGCGTGTCGGCATTTACTGCGGCCCTGATATTGCGTGCTCGATGTACCGATGGCCAAGCCTGGAGCGAGTCGCCGGACGAGCCAGCCCGCGACCCCCCCTCGGCTGGACGGTCGGGAGCGACGCAAGCGCGACAGCATCATCGAAGGCGGAAAACGGATCACCGACTTCGTCAGCGCTCAGCAGTGCCGGCACTGCGGCGCCACAGGAGTGAGAGGCTGGCTCCGCAACGCCGGCGCCTCGTGGAGCCGGTGTCAGGTCTGCGGCCGCGTGCGCCGGCTTCCGGAAAACAGAGACTAAGGGCTCGGCGGCTGCACCAGCTCGATGGTGACGTCGTCTGGTCCGATGACGAAGGCGATCTTCAGCGTTTCCCCGACCGCGTTGGTGACCGTGCGCACCTCCTCGCGAAACTTGAGACCCTTCTGCTTCAGCTCCGCCACAGCCGTATCGAGATTCCCGAATGAAAAGCCGAGGTGATCGACGGCGCGGCCGTCGGTCGGCTGCAGCGGGAGTTCGTGGGCGGCTGGTTTGGTGGCGAGGACCCAGAACTTGCCGTAGAGCAACCCGTCGACGCCGGTGAGCTTGCGTTTGAGAAGCTGACCCCCGAAGGCGCCGTGATACCACTTCAGCGTCGCGTCGGGATCCATCGTGTGCAGATGCACGTGATAGAAGCCAAGGGATTCGGCGTCCTCGACAACCTCGATCCTGGTTCCCCATGGATCCTCGACGAACCCCGCCTTCAGTTTCCCTTCGCGCATCGGTGTGACGATCTTGACGCCGGCGGCTTCGAGCGCCTTCATCTTGTCCGCGAGATTCAGAAACGAGAAGCCGATATGGTGCATGCCGGTCCCCTCGGTTCCCCCTTTCGGGGCCGACGGTAGAAGAGCAGCTGCACCGTCCCGCAGCGGGCGGCATCCTTCCGCGTGGTCATGGCCTCGCAACCCATCTGCTGGATGTACCACTGGGCCGCTTCCTCCGGGCTCGGAGCGGTCAGGTGGACATGGTGATAATCCGCGTCGGCGGCGCGCGCCGGCGCAGGGGTGAGGGCGAACATGACAGCGGCCAGCGACAGGGTGGCGAGCGTTGGTTTCATGGCAACTCTCCTTCAGCGTGCGGCGGCGCGTGCGCAGGATACCTGAAGACACCTTTTGACGCGCAGCGCGCGGTTCGACCTATACTACTCCGGGGCGGTGCGTCAACAGCGAGGAGGCTCAATGGCTGGTATGACGTTCGGGCGGTTGGTGCTCGTCGCGGTGGTCGCCGCGGCAGGGTGGGATGCGTTCTCTGCGTTCGACAGCGGCCGGCCAGGGCGTCGCAGCACAATCGCCCGCTGCTCACGAAGGCCGAGTTCGAACGATGGAAGACTGAACTCTCCAACTGGGGCCGATGGGGCAAGGACGACGAGTTGGGGACGCTCAATCTCGTCACGCCGGCCAAGCGCAAACGGGCCGCCGCACTCGTCAAGGACGGCGTGCCGGTCTCCATGGCCAGCGACGTCGACACCGAGAAGTCGGCTGACAACACCGCGCCGTACGAGCACACGATGATTCAGCTCAGCCGACATCAACGCCGGGGAACGGCTCTCGGTGGCGTACCACGGCTACTCGCCACACCCACCTCGACGCCTTTGCCCATCGCTTCTTCGACGGCAAGATGTGGAACGGGTTCCCGCGCGACGAGGTCACGAGCGAGGCCGGCGCCAGGAAGGGCTCGATCTACGCCGCGCGCAACGGCATCTTCACGCGGGGCATCCTGGTGGACATGCCGCGTCTGAAAGGCGTGCCCTATCTCGAACCGGGCACCCGCATCTACGTCGACGATCTCGAAGCATGGGAGAAGAAGGCGGGCGTGAAGGTGTCGGCGGGCGACGCCCTGTTCGTCCGCACGGGCCGCTGGACGCGGCGAGCGACAGTCGGACCGTGGAACGCCGCGCGTGAGGCGGCGGGCCTCGACGCGTACGGTCATTCCCGTGGCTCCGCCAGCGCGACGTGGCCGTCCTGGGCAGTGAGACGGCGCAGGACGCGGTGCCTGCTCCGGAAGGGGCCGAAGTGACCGTTCTGCCGCTCCACGACTTCTCGCTGATCATGCTCGGCATCCATCTGATGGACAACATGAATCTCGACGCGCGTGGCGGAGGCGGCCTCCGCCCGAAAGCGGTGGGAGTTCCTGCTCACCGCGTCGCCGCTGCCCGTGCGAAACGGCGTCGGCTCGGTGCTCAACCCGATCGCCGTCTTCTAACCGGAGCCGCCTCACCGCAGCCGCTGTCAGCTGACCCATACATGCGGACTCGACTCGTTCTGATCCCGCTACTGCTGTGCCTCGCGAGGCCGGTCTCCGCGCAGACAGCGGCCGCCGGGACGTCCGATCCCGATGCGACGGCTTCCACCGCGCCCGACTCGCTGATGACGCGGGACGCGTCCGGCCGCGCGACCGTGCGCGCCGTCAAGCTGACGACACCGATGAATCTCGACGGCCGGCTGGACGAAGCCGTTCTACGCCGATTTCGAGCCGATCTCCGAGTTCTTCCAGGCGGAGCCCCAGGAAGGCGCCGCGGCGACCGAGAAGACCGAGCTCTGGGTCTTCTTCGACGATCGCTACGTCTACTTCACCGCCCGGTGCTGGGAGAGCGACCCGGAGCACATGGTCGTCAACGAGATGCGCCGCGACGGGTCGAACATCGGCCAGAACGACAACATCGCCTGGCTGTTCGACACGTTCGCCGACCGGCGCAACGGCATCCTGTTCGAAACCAACGCGCTCGGCGGCCGCCTGGACGGCCAGTCGAGCAACGAGGAATCGACCAATCTCGACTACAACCCGGTCTGGGACGTCAAAGTCGCGAAGTTCGAGGGCGGGTGGAGTGTCGAAGCCGCCATCCCGTTCAAGTCGCTGCGCTACAAGACAGACGTGGACATCGCACGTCTGGGGCTTCAACGTGCGCCGGCGTAATCGATGGAAGAACGAGACCTCGTACCTCTCGCCCGTCCCGCGGGCCTCGGCGTGCGCGGGCTGCGGCCCTCGATCGCGGGCTCGCTGACCGGCATCGAGCCGCCGCATGCGTCCCGGAACCTCGAAGTGAAGCCGTTTGCCAGCAGCAGCCTGACCACGGATCGGGTGGCCTCGCCTCCCGTCTCGAACGATCTGTCGCCCGACGTGGGCCTCGACGTGAAATACGGTGTCACGCAGAGCCTCACCGCCGACCTGACCGTGAATACCGATTTCGCGCAGGTCGAGGCCGACGAGTTTCAAGTCAACCTGACGCGCTTCAACCTGCAGTTTCCCGAGAAGCGCGAGTTCTTCCTGGAGAACCGGCAGACGTTCGCGTTCGGCGGTGAGGGCGCCGACACGCCGATCCTGTTCTACAGCCGGCGCATCGGCTTGAACGGCAGCCGGCTGGTGCCGATCCTGGCCGGCGGCCGACTGACGGGCCGCGCGGGCAAGTTCAGCGTCGGCATGCTGAACATCCACACCGAAGACGAGCCGATATCAGGGGTGGACCCGACGAGCTTCTCCGTTTTCCGCGTGAGACGGGACGTCTTTCGTTCGAGCAGCGTCGGCGTCCTCTTCACCGGACGCTCGGTCCCGTCCGGCCTCGATCGTCCGCCGCTACACCTACGGCATCGACGGCACGTTCTCGTTCCTCCGGAACAAGCTCGCGGTGGCCACGTACTGGGCGAGAACGCCCACCGAGTCGGCTGAAGACCACGACGTGAGCTATCGCGCCCAGGTCGAATACGGTGGCGATCGGTACGGCTGGCAGCTCGAGCACCTGGCGGTCGGCAACGAGTTCAATCCCGACGTCGGCTTCGTGCGCCGCGTCGACATGCGCCGCAGCTTCGGTCAGGCCCGGTTCAGCCCGCGGACGAAGCGCAACCGGATCATCCGGCGATCCGTCTATACCGGGCACCGCGAGCTACATCGAAGGCGACGACTGGCGGCTGCAGACACGGGAGATCGACGGCGAGTTCGCGCTGGAGCTTCACAACGGCGATCGGTTCGTCACCGGCTACACCGATATCTACGAGTTCCTCCCGAGACCCTTCGTCATCTCGACGTCGCCGCGCGTCGTGCTGCCGGTCGGCGACTACGATTTCGGCAACTTCCGCGTCGGCTACAACTTCGGGCAGCAACGATTCGCGGCGGCCAACCTGCTCGCCGAGCAGGGCACGTTCTATGACGGCCACGCACGGCATTCACGGTGAGCCAGAGTCGAATCATGATCACCGACCAGCTGTCACTCCAGCCGATCTACTCGCTCAACCGCGTCACGCTTCCGGAAGGATCGTTCAGCACGCAACCTGCTCGGCATGCGTGTGACCCACACGATGACGCCGTACATGTTCGCGAGCGCGCTCCTGCAGTACAACTCGACGACCCACGTCGTCTCGGCGAACGTGCGACTGCGCTGGGAGTACCGGCCCGGCAGCGAGTTCTTCATCGTGTTCAACGAGCAGCGCGACTCGAACTCGCCGCGCTTCCCCGAGCTCACCGGTCGCGCGCTCATCGTCAAGGTGACCCGGCTGCTGCAGTTCTGACGGGCGTCGCGCCGAATTGAGGGAAAGGGCGGAGAGCGTATGCTGCCGGTCAGCGCCGGCGGCCGGAGACGCGCAGCCGCCGCCCTACTGTGAGGATCGCGGCGGTCGAAAGGAGTGGGCATGCGAAGGCGAACTGTCTCGATGACGATCGGCCTGGCCTTGACACTGACGGCAATGGTCTGGGCCTACGCGCGCGACGCGAAGGTGCCGGCGCTGAGTCCGCAGGATTATGCCGAGATCGAGCATCTCACCTCTCGGCTGAATCAGGGCGCCGATTGGCACGACAGCGATATGTGGGTGTCGGTCTTCACGCCCGACGGGGTCTGGACCGGGACGGACGGCCGGGCGTATGTCGGCCGTGCGGGGCTCGCCGAGTACCGCCGCGCGCGGCGCGCACAGCTTGGCGGACGGTCCGACCTGCGCCACTGGACGAACAGCCTCGTACTGACGCCCAGCGCTGACGGGGCGACCGGCCGCTTGTACTACATGATGATGAACGTCAGCACCTCTCCGCCCACTCCGGTCTCGGCCGGCCACTACGAGGATGTCTTCGCGAAGACGGCGGATGGCTGGCGGATCAAGCGCCGCACGATTCGCGTCTATCCGAAGGACACCGCGCAATAGATCGACGACAAAGGCCTCTGGAGAATTTTCATGCGCGCACGGCAGGGATGGCGATCGCCGGCTGGACGCCGCGGCTGCGGGAACGTGCGCCCGCAATCATCGTTTCGGCGTCGGTCGGGGGCATCGGTGCTCCATAGAGATACCCCTGACCGTACTCGCAGCCGAAGTCGCTGAGCTGCCGGGCCTGTTCCTCGGTATCGATTCCCTCCGCAACCACATGGAGTCGCAGGTTGTGCGCCAGTGCAATGGTGGCGCGCACGATTGCCGACCGGTCCGCCGTCATGGACCGTACGAAGGAGCGGTCGATCTTCAGTGCATCGATGGGAAGCCGGTCGAGATAGCTCAACGACGAATAGCCGGTGCCGAAATCATCGATCGCGATCTGGACGCCGAGTGCCTTCAGGCGCTGAAGCACGGCCACCGCGGCCCCGAGGTTCTGGATAATCGTGCTCTCGGTGATCTCGAGCTTGAGCCGGGAGCCCGGCAGGCCGGTGCTTTCGAGCACCCGCTCGACCTGGTCGACGAGATCCCGCTGTGCGAATTGCCGGCCGGACAGGTTGACGCTGACCGCCAGCCCGTCGGGCTCCTGCCATGCGTGCATCTGCCGGCAGCTGTGGGCGCAGCACCCATGCGCCGATCGGCAGGATGGCGCCGGTTTCCTCCGCGGCAGGGATGAACTCGCACGGCAGCACGAGTCCACGATGAGGGTGGAGCCAGCGGACCAGCGCTTCGAAGCCGACCAGAGCGCCGCTCCGGAGCGCGACGATCGGTTGATAGTAGACGTGGAACTCCCCGCGTTCGAGCGCCCGGCGGAGATCGGTCTCCAGCGTCAAGCGTTCGACCGCCTCGTCGCGCATGCGGGCGTCGAACAGCTCGCAGCGCGCCTTGCCGAGCGCCTTGGCGCGATACATGGCGGTATCGGCGTCACGCAGCAGATCGTCCGGCTGGCTGTAGGTCGTGACACTCGTCGCGATGCCGATGCTGACCGACGTGAAGGTTTCGTGGCCGTCAAGGTGAAAGGGCGACTTGAGCGCTTCCTGAATGCATTCCGCGACCCCGACCGCGTCGCTTGAATAGCGCATGTCTTCGAGCAGAATCGTGAACTCGTCGCCGCCCAGGCGGGCGAGGGTCGGATCGCTGCCGATGCGCGCGACGGTATCCGTCGCTCGCAGGCAGTTCGCGATCCGCTGGCCGATCGCGATGAGCAGCTGGTCGCCGAATCGGTGCCCGTGGGTGTCGTTGACCAGCTTGAACCGGTCGAGATCGAGGAAGAGGACGGCGAACACGTAGTCCGGATGGCGCCGGGTCCGCTCGAGCGAGCGGCGGAGCCGATCCATGAACAGCGCGCGGTTCGGCAGCCCGGTCAGCGCGTCGGACACCTTGCCTTCGGTGATGTCCGTTTGCGAGCCGGCCATCCGGTAGGCCTTGCCGGCGGCGTCGCGGACGGCCACGCCCCTGCTCAGCACCCACCGGTAGCTGCCGTCGGCGTGGAGGATGCGGTGCTGGTTCTCGAGCTGCGACGAACGTCCCTCCAGGTGAGCGGCAATATCCGCAGACAGGCGTTCGACGTCGTCCGGATGGACGCGCCCCAGCCAGACGTCGGGGCTTTCGTTGCCGCACTGTTCCTCACAGCCGACGATCGATTTCCACCGGGACGACAGGTGGATCAGGTTCGTGCGCAGGTCCCAGTCCCAGAGTCCGTCGTTCGACCCTCGCGCGGCGAGGGCGTAGCGCTCCTCGCTCTCACGGAGAGCGGCCTCGGCCTGCTTGCGCAGCAATTGCGTCTGAATGCGCGCGACCGTGACCCGCACGTCGATCGGGTTGGTGACGTAATCGTTCGCGCCGAGGCGCAGCGCCTCGGTGACGATTTCGCTCTCCTGTGTCGCGGTGATCATGATGATCGGCAACTCGGCCGGTGAGTACCTCTCCCTCAGCACCGTCAGGACGTCGAGGCCGCTCGTGCCGGGCATTTCGGTATCCAGGAGCAGCAGGGAGAACGGGTGTGTCTCGATCAGGTCGAAGGCTTCACGCCCGCTGGCCGCGGACATCACGCTGTAGCCGTGACGCTCGAGCGCCCGGCACAGGATGTCCCGGTACGCGTCGTTGTCGTGGACGACGAGCAGCTGGCCGCCCGGTACTGTCACCGGCCGGGCTCCGGCTGCGGCGGCGAGCTCGTCAGGATCGTGATCGGCATCAACTTGCCGTCATCGACAGGCGCCGGAAGGTCATGTGTCTCGTCAGCAGCTAAGCGCGTGGCGCCTCGACGCACACGTCGGCCGAAACAGCCGGAACAGTGCGACGGCAAGTCGCATACCCTGGACGCGCCAGAGGCGACCACAGACTTAACTTCTTTCGGGTCTGACGATTACTCGTCGTCCAATGGAGCTGGTGCGGTCAGCCTCGGCGGGTGGACCACTGCACAGTTCTGAAAGGGAACGTCGAGAATTGTAAGACCGCCCGCTCTACGGTTTTTTGGAGAACGTCAGCGTGGCCCGTCAAACGCCTGTCATCCCGAGGTGACTTGATTGACTTTTTCCGGTGTGCCACTCAAACTTGCGGCCGCCGTGCGGTGCTGCAACGCCGCCGTCCTCATCACGGCGCTCCCGCTCGGCTGGTTCACGCGGCGGAGAACACACAAATGATGATGATTCGAAGGTTATCGAAGTCAGTGCCCTTATTGATGTTATTGCTCATGGCGCCTGCATTTGCGTCAGCACAGCAGGCCAGCGGAATCGCCGGCGTGGTCAGAGACACCTCCGGAGGCGTCCTGCCAGGGGTCACCGTCGAAGCGTCGAGTCCGGCGCTGCTGGAGAAGGTTCGCAGCGTCGTCACCGATGCCGAAGGCCGCTACAACGTCGTCGATCTCCGGCCCGGCACGTATGTCGTCACCTTCGCGCTGACCGGCTTCAGCGGGCTGCAAGCGGGAAGGCGTCGAGCTGACGGCCGGGTTCACGGCCACCGTGAACGCGGAACTGAAGGTCGGGTGCGCTCGAAGAGACGATCACGGTCACCGGCTCCAGCCCGCTGGTGGACATTCAGAACACCAGGCAGCAGCAGGTGGTGTCGCGCGAGGTGCTCAATGCCCTGCCGACGAGCACCGTGACCCTCTCGAACATCGGGTCGATCACGCCAGGCATGGCGGGACAGGTCAACGTCGGCGGCTCGGCCGGCGCGTATTCGATGTCCAGCGTGCTCAACGTGACGTTCCATGGTAAGTCGGGCGGAACGACGGCCTACGACGGGATGCGGATCACCGACATGGACTGCGCTTCGTGCACCGGTCCGCTCATCAGCCCGGCCACCGTCGACGAATGGACGGTCGAGACCGGCGGCGGCCTGGCCGAGAGCGATGCTGCCGGCGTTCGCCTCAACGTCATCCCGAGGAGCGGCGGCAACACGGTCAACGGGAGCGTGTCGGGCAGCTTCTCCGACAGCAACCTGCAGACCGACAACCTGACCGACGAGTCTGCGCGCACGCGGTCTGACGTCGGTGAACGGCCTGGAGTACCTGCGCTCGATCGACGGGTTCGTGGGCGGTCCGCTCAAGCAGGACAAGCTGTGGTACTTCGTCGCGGGCCGCTACACGACGAGCAAGAATCGGCTCGCCGGCATTTTCTTCAACGCAGACGCAGGGAACGCCGTTCTACACGCCGGATCCGAATCGACCCGGAGTTCGAGACGACGAGCTGGCGGCCGGCACGTTCCGGTTGACCTGGCAGGCGAACCAGAAAAACAAGTTCACCTTCCATGTCGAGCCGCAGCGCAACTACGTGCATCGCGGCGAGTTCGCCGCGCCCGAAGCGATGTACTGGTTCCAGTTCTGGCCGCTCGGGATCTATCAGGCGACGTGGAACTCCGTCCGGACGAACAAGCTGCTGATCGAAGCCAGCGCGCGGCGCGGCCATCACGAAGTGGCCGGGCCCGCCCAACGAGGGTGTCGGACCGCACGACATCCCGGTTCTGGAGCAGTCGACGAACTTCCTGTACAACTCCAATACCAATCTTGGCGGCCCGAAGGACAGCGATCGATACACCCAGCGCGCCTCCGTCTCGTACGTGACCGGGCTCGCACGCGTTCAAGGGCGGCATGGTGCTGATGGAGGGGATCCACAACCTCGGCACCGATGTCATCGACGACATCCAGTACATCATGCTGAACCAGGTGCCGAACGCGGTCGTCCAGTATGCGACCCCATACGTCCGCAAGATGCGCATGCGGGCCGATCTGGCGCTCTATCGCGCAGGACCGCTGGACGTTCAAGCGCCTCACGCTCAACTACGGACTGCGCTTCGACTACTTCAACGGCTACGTGCCGGAGCAGAGCACGCCGGCCAGCACGTTCGTGCCCGCGCGCGAATTTGCGGCCGTGCACGACGTCCCGAACTGGACGGACATCAACCCGCGCGTCGGGGCGTCGTACGACCTGTTCGGCAACGGCCGGACGGCGCTGCAGGATGTCGCTCGGCCGGTACGTCTTCCCGGAAACCACGGTCCTCACGGCCGCCGTGAACCCGATTATCACCAGCGTGAACAGCGTCACCCGCACGTGGAACGACACCGAACGGCAACGTCTTTCCAGACTGCAATCTGCAGAATCCGGCCGGCAACGGCGAATGCGGCGCGTTCCAGAACGTCAACTTCGGCAGGAACAACCCGAGCGCGACGCGGTATGCCGACGACGTGACGAGCGGATTTGCGGCGCGTCCCGTACAACTGGGATATCGCCGCCGAAGTGCAGCACGAGCTCCGCGCCGGGCGTCTCGATCACCGGCGGCTACTACCACAACTGGTTCAGCAACTTCCCGGTCACCAACAACCTGGCGGTGACGCCGGCCGACTACAGTCCCTTCTGCGTGACCGCGCCAACCGATGCGCGCCTGCCGAACGGCGGCGGCTATCAGGTGTGCGGCTTGTACGACGTCAGCCCGAGCAAACTCGGCCAGGTCACGAACCTGGTGACGCAGGCGTCGAACTTCGGAGACGTGAAGCTGTCGAACGATTTCTTCAACGTCAACGTCACGACGCGGTTGGGCAGGGGTGTGCAACTCGGCGGCGGAGTCGACACCGGCCGGACCACCGTACGAGAACTGCATCGTCGTCAGCAATCCTCAGGAAGGGAACTATGCGCGGCTCACGGGTGCTCTGAACCTGCCGGCGCCTCCGGGTGTGCCGGCGAACGTGCCCGATCAAGTGCGGCTACACGCTTCCGTTCAGCGGCCAGACGCAGGTCAAGGCCTACGGAAGCTATCCGCTGCCGTGGGACTTCGTGGTCAGCGGGACGCTGCAGAACGTTTCAGGGCCGATGATCACCGCGACCTGGAATGCGCCCAACTCCGCGATCGTGCCGTCGCTCGGCCGCAACCTCGCCGCATGCGGCAGCCCAGGCGGTCTGCACGGCGACCGCGCAGGTGCCGCTCATCGATCCCGGCGACGATGTACGAGTCGCGGCGCACCCAGGTCGACCTGCGGGTGACGAAGCAGTTCCGCGTGCTCAGAAGGCCCGCCTGGAAGCGAGCCTCGATCTCTACAACGCGTTCAACTCCAGTTCGGTGCTGAACGTGAACGGCACGTACGGTTCGCAGTGGCTCCGGCCGATTGGCGACCCATACACCGGCGGCGCCATTCTCCAGGGACGGCTGGTCCAGTTCGCGGGCCGGTTCAGTTTCTGAGGAGGCGAACGGGTTCACGCTCGAATGAGCGCCAAGTCTTCGTGAGTCAGTAGCCGCCGACGTTCGCGCGCGCCGGCTTGTCGGATACGACAGCCGGCGCGGCGGCACGCCATCCATCCCGCCTGTGTACGCTCGACCATGTTCTGACCGGCCAACTCCGACCGAAAAAACTGCCGGTTGTCGCAGCGAGTACAGTTACAGTCCCTACCTCAGCCGTTTAGACAATTGCCTCGATCCTCCGAGGGCATCATGCCGACAACGGCCTCGCAGCAAGTCGCGACCTGTTTGAGCTTGACGCGCGCCATCAGCAAGAGTCGCAGCGTCCAGGAAATCTACGGCGCGGCGCTCGACGCGCTGAATTCGGGACTCGGTGTGGATCGGGCCTCGATTCTCCTGTTCGATCCCGATGGCGTCCTGCGTTTCAAGGCGTTTCGCGGCCTCTCGGAGTCGTATCGTCGCGCCGTGGAGGGCCACGCCCTGGCCACCAGATAGTCCAGACCCTCAGCCGACGTGGGTATCGGACGTGACGAAGGACCCGACGCTCGAAGACCTACCTGGCGACCCTGGCGAGCGAAGGCATCGCCGCGCTGGCGTCTATTCCATTCATCAGCCTCGACCGCGTCGTCGGCATGCTGATGCTGTTCTACGCCGCGCCGACGGCGGCCAGCCACGACGATCTGCAGCTCGCCAGCGTGATCACGGCGCAAGTGGCGTTCGCGGTCGAGAGAACCAGCACCGAGGAGCAGGCCCGCCGCAGCGAGGAACGTTGCAGGAGGTCGTCCACCGGCTTCGACTCGGGGACGTAGACGGCCGGGGCGGACCAGGCTGCGCAGGTCGATGTCGCCGTTCGACCGCCCGTTGCCCTTCAGGTACGGAAGCAGGTCCTTGGCGTAGAGGATGCCGATGATGTTGTCGAGGCTCTCGTCGAACACCGGCAGGCGCGAGTGGCCGGCGCGGACGATGGTGTCGATCACCTCGTCGAGCGGATCGTTGACGTTCACGGCGCGGATGCCGATGCGCGGGACCATGACCTCGTGGACCACCTCGTCCCCGAGCTCGATGACCCCGTGGATCATCTCCTTCTCCTCCTCCTCGATCTCCCCCTGCTCGGAGCCGGTCTCGACGAGGATCTTCAGCTCCTCGGTCGACAGGTATCCGCCCTGCGGCTTCTCACGGCCGCCGAGGAGGCGCACGAGCACCGTGCTGATCCTGGTGACGAACCACACGATCGGTGAGAGGAGGGTCTGAAGAAAGCCGATGGGCCGAGCCACGACGACTGCGAAGCGCTCGGGGAAGTTCAGCGCCAAGGTCTTCGGCACCAGCTCACCCACGATGATCGAGGTGAGCGCGATCACCAGCGTCACGATGACGAAGGCGATCCCGCCGGCGGCGTCCTGGACCAGCGTCCAGGGAATGTCGTCGATCAGCTCGGCCAGGTACCGCGAGAACGCGGCGGCGCCGACGGCGCCGGCAAGGAAGCCGAGGAAGGTGATCGCGATCTGGATCGTGGCGAGGAAGCGGCTCGGATCCTCGACGAGGCGTTGCGCGGTGCGGGCCGAACGGTTGCCATCGTCGGCGAGCTGGCCGAGGCGGTAGCGCTTGGCGGTGATCAGGGCGATCTCGCTGGCGGCGAAGAAGCCGCCGATGAGAATGAGGATGACGACAACCACGATGTCGGTGACCGGGTTGCCGGTGGGACTGCTGCCGTCCATTGGGCGGTGTTGCTGCCGCCTCCCTACGGGTTCCGTTCCGTCCCGGACGGGACGGGCGATGGTTCGGTGGCCGCGGTCGGGTCGGACGCATCCCGCGGCTGACGTCGCGTCTCGATCGGCCTGGCCGGGATGCCGATGACCGTGGCGCCCGGCGGCACGTCCCGCGTGACGACGGCACCGGCCCCCGTCGTGGCGCCCTCGCCGATGGTGACCGGTGCAACGAGCATGCTGTCGACGCCGAGGCTGACCCGATCGCCGACGGTGGTGGGATGCTTGACCACCCCGTCGAAGTTGGCGGTCACCGTGCCGGCCCCGACGTTCACGTTCTCACCGATCTCGGCGTCACCGAGGTAGCTGAAGTGGTGCTGCTGCGTGCCGGCGCCGAGGCGGCTCTTCTTGATCTCGGCGAAGTTGCCGATGCGGCAGCGCGCGCCGACCTCCGAACCGGGGCGCAGGTGAGCGTAGGGGCCGATGCGCACGTCCTCGGCCACGGTCGACTCCTCGATCACGCTGGCCCAGACCGTCGTGCGAGGGCCGATGCGACTGTCGCGCACGTGCGCGTTCGGGCCGATCACCGCGTCCTGGCCGATCACCGTCGCGCCGGCCAGCACCGTCCACGGCTCGATGCGGGCATCCTGGCCGATCTCCACGCCCGAATCGATCCGGGTCGTCGAGGGGTCGACGATCGTCACCCCGTCGCGCATGTGGCGTTCGGCGATGCGGCGACGCAGCCGTTCCTCCGCCGCGGCGAGCGCGACGCGGTCGTTGATGCCGAGGGCGTCCTCCGGGTCCGGCGCGGGGACGACGACCGTGGCACGCCCGTCCGTGACGGCGAGGGCCAGCAGGTCGGTCAGGTACAGCTCGCCGCTGGCGGCCGGCGTGACCCGGCCGATGGCGTCGCGCAGCCAGGCGGCGTCGAACGCGTACGTGCCGGCGTTCACCTCGTCGATCTCGAGGGTTGCCTCGTCCGCATCGGCCTCTTCCACGATCGCGGTCGGGTTGCCATCAGCGGTGCGCACGATGCGTCCGTAGCCGGAGGCGTCGTGCAGGCGCGCCGAGACGAGGGCGACGGCCGCGTCGGAAGCGTCGCGCGCGCTCGTCAGTGCCTCGAGCAGCTCGGCGGGAATGAGCGGTGCGTCGCCCATGGTCACGATGACCGTCGTCGCGGACGATCCGATCTGCTCGAGCCCGATGCGCGTCGCGTCGGCGGTCCCGCGCTGCGGAACCTGTCGCACCGTGCTGACCCGGCCCTCCAGGGCCTGCTCGACGGCCTCCGCCTCGTGGCCGACGACGACCACGGGATGGTCGATTCCGGCATCGGCGAGTGCGGCCAGGACGTGGTCGATCATGGGTCGTCCGGCCAGCGGATGGAGCACTTTCGGGAGGCGCGAGCGCATGCGGGTGCCCTGGCCGGCCGCCAGGACGATGGCCGCGTGGGCGGTCAATGGTGATGACACGTTGCGCGATGGTAGAGGTGGCCGATTCGGGGCGTCAACCGGGCGTGACCGCCGCGATTGCCTCGATCTCGACCCGCGCCGCCTTGGGAAGGTCCTTCACCGCGAACGCGCTGCGGGCGGGAAACGGCTCCGGAACGATGCGCGCATACACCTCGTTCACGGCCGGCCAGTCGCCGATATCGGCCAGGTAGACCGTCACCTTCACGAGGCGATCGAGCCCGCTCCCGGCGGCCCCCAGGATGGCGGCGAGGTTCGTGAGCGCGCGTTCCGCCTGCCCGGCGACGTCGGGTGCCTCGAACTCACCGGTGGCCGGGTCGAGCCCGAGCTGGCCGGCGGTGAAGACGAGGTCGCCGATGCGGATCGCCTGGCTGTACGGGCCGGCTGCCGCCGGGGCCCCGTCGGTGCTGATCGCCTCTCGGGTGCTCATGGGTCCTCCTCTGCGATGGGTTCGATCGCCGCGGGGGCTGTGCGGATCCGCGTCATGGTCGCATGCAGGCCTGCCTCGATCGCGCGGTCTGCGACGGCGCGCGCCCGCTCGGGGTCTTCGCCGCGGCTGAAGATCGTCGGACCCGATCCGGTCAGCCGCGGCTCTCCCCCGGCGCGCTCGACAACGGCCATGATCCCGGCGAGCTCCGGCCGCAGGCGCAGGGCGGGCGCCAGGAGGTCGTTCGGCTGCCGTCCCCATTCGTCCGCGCGCAGCTCGGCGAAGACCGCGGCGGTCGAGAGGCCGAAGCCCGGGTGGACGAGGACGACGTGGCCCGGCTGCGGCTCCACGCGCTCGACCACCTCGCCGATTCCCGTCACGTGAGCGGCAGCGACCTCGGCGGCGAAGAAGGGCACGTCTGCGCCGATGCCTGACAGTGCCACCAGGTCGGCCGCCGTAGGCGGGTTGACCTCACCTCGCGACGCGCGGCCGAGGCGCCAGGCCGCCGCCGCATCCGACGACCCGCCGCCCAGCCCGGCGGCTGCCGGCACGCGTTTCTCCAGCGTCAGGCAGACCATGTCCGGCTCGCGCCCCAGCCCGGCGACGAGGCCACGCCACGCGAGGTTCGACTCGTCGACCGGGAGCGACGGATCTCGAGCGCCCTCGACCCGGAGCCCGCTGCACCCGGGCAGGAGGAGAAGGCGGTCGGCCAGCTCGAGGAGGACGAAATGGCTGTCGAGCAGGTGGTGGCCGTCATCGCGGCGACCGACGACGCTCAGTGACAGGTTGAGCTTGGCCGGCGCGTCGAGCCTCAGCGGTGTCACGACGAAGGAAACAGCTGCGCGGCGACGCACGCCCACTCCGGGATCGTCAGCGTCTGTGGCCGCCGATCTGGGTCGACCCCGCACGAATCGAGCGCCGTGGCGACCTCGTCTCGCTCGCGCCCGAGCTCCCGGGTCAGGCCGTTGTGAATCTGCTTGCGGCGCTGCCGAAACGCGGCCTGGACCACGCGGTAGAAGTCTTCCCGGCGATCCCCGACGGGCACGTCGGGCATCGAGCGCCGCCGCAGGCGGAGCACCGCCGAGTCGACCGCCGGCACCGGCTCGAAGGCATCGGCCGGGACGCGGGCCACCACTTCGGCCGTGGCGGCGTTCTGGACGAACACCGATAGGTAGCTCATCTTGCCGGGTGGCGCCGCGACTCGCTCGGCGACCTCGAGCTGGACGAGCAGTACCGTCAGATCGGGCGGTCGGTCCCCCTCGATGAATTCGTGGAGGAGCGGGCTGGTGATGTGGTACGGGATGTTGGCCACGAGCTTGAATGGCTGTCCCGGGAACATCTCGCGCGGGTGGAGGGAGAGGGCGTCGGCCTCGATCAGCTCGAAGCGCTCGACGCTGCCGAGCTCGCGACGCAGGTACTCGGCCAGACGGGCGTCGAGCTCGACCGCCAGGATCGTGGCGCCGGCGGCGAGCAGGCGCCTGGTGAGAACCCCCAGCCCGGGTCCGATCTCGACGACGAGGTCCCCCTCGTGAATCTCCGCGGCCTCGACGATCGCGTCGAGGACCACCGGATCGGTGAGGAAGTTCTGCGAGAGGCTCCGCCGCGGCCGCAACCGCTCGGCGCCCATCAGTCGCCGCAGCTGGCCGGGGGTCGGAGGGACGAGTCGCTCGGGGGCGAGCGGATCGGTCATGACGGCTCGAGCCATGGCAGCGCCAGGTTCGGAACGGCCTCGAGGGCGGCGTCGGCTCGATCTCCCGCCGCGAACCGGAACCCGGCGGCGGCGCCGATCATCGCGCCGTTGTCGGTGCAAAGGGCCGGTGGCGGAACGAGCAGCGGAAGTCCCTCGGCCGCGAGACGCTCATCGAGCGCCGCGCGAAGCGCCCAGTTCGCCGCGACTCCGCCTCCGAGCGCCACCGCGGCGACGCCATGATCGAGGGCAGCCGAGACGGTCTTGGTTGCCAATGCATCGACCACCGCCTCCTCGAAGGCCGCCGCGATGCCGTCGACCGGGATCGGCTCGCCACGGTCGCGGTATCCCGTCACCTCACGCAGCACGGCGGTCTTGAGTCCCGAGAAGCTGAAGTCGTAGGCGCCGTCGGTCCGCGCCCGCGGGAAGCGGGTCGCCGGGCTTGCGCTCGCCGCGGCGGCGGCGATGGCCGGCCCGCCCGGATACGGGAGGCCGAGGAGGCGTCCGACCTTGTCGAATGCCTCGCCCGCCGCGTCGTCGACGGTCTGGCCGAGCAGCGTGTACCGACCGTGGTCCAGCATCAGCACGAGCTGCGTGTGCCCACCGCTCACGACGAGGCACAGGAGCGGGAAGTCCGGCTCGGATGGCAGTGGGGCGTCCGGCTCGCCATCGGTCAACCAGTTCGCGTAGATGTGGCCCTCGATGTGGTTCACGCCGATGAGCGGCAGCTCCCGCGCGGCGCTGAGCGCCTTGGCGAAGTTCACGCCCACCAGGAGCGAACCGATGAGGCCCGGGCCGCTGGTGACGGCGATCGCGTCGAGGTCGTCCCAGCCGGCTCCGGCCTCGCCCATCGCCCCGTCGAGGGTCGGGACGATCCAGCGCAGCTGCTGGCGGGCGGCGACCTCGGGAACGATTCCGCCGGTTGCTGCGTGAAGGGCCACCTGGCTCGCGACCACGTTGGCCTCGATCCGGCGGCCCCCGACCACCACGGCAACGCCGGTCTCGTCGCATGACGACTCGATGGCGAGGATGCGCGGGCCGCTCATGCCTCGAGCCGCGCGCGCTCGGCGGCGATGATCGCGCTCATCGACGGAGCCTCCAGCTCCGACGTCGTCATCACCAGGGCGTCCTCGCCGTCATCGGTGTAGTACCGCGGCCTCTGCCCCACAACCTCGAACCCGAACGATTGATAGAGCGCCTGCGCGGCATCGTTCGACGCGCGCACCTCGAGCGTCATCCGCCTCGCGCCGATCGTGATCGAGAGCTCCGCGAGCGCGAGCAGCAGCCGGCGACCGATCCCCCGTCGGCGCCAGTCGGGATGGATGCCGAAGGTGGTGATGTGCGAGTCGTCCACCATGAGCCACGTCCCCGCGAAGCCGACGACGTGGTCCCCGGCGCGCGCGACGAGGTAATGCGCCAGGCGATTACCGCGCAGCTCCTGCTCGAAGGCGTATGCCGGCCAGGGCGCCGAGAAGCTGAGACGTTCGATCTCATGGACGGCGGCGACGTCCTCGAGGCTCATCGGGTCGATGGTCACCGGCGCCGTCAGAGCCATCGCACCCGCGCATCGGTCTCGACCTCGACGCCGCGTGGCGCGCGCAGGTAGACCGGCTCGAGCAGGCGAACGTCATCGCCGCCGGGTTGATCCGACAGCCGCCTCGCCGCGCGACGGGCGATCGCCGGGGCGGCATGCGGCGAGATCGCGCGCGCCAGGCCGAACGCCGCGGCGAGCTCCGCCGGGGCGACCACCGGCGTCTCGGCCAGCCGCTCCCGAAGCAGCGCGTCGGGCGCCACGACGGGGACATCGGCCCCGCGCTCGAGCAGATAGGCCTCGTGCGCCCCGGCGCGGGCGATCGCAGCCCGGGCATCGGGCGCCTCGTCCAGCCATGCGGGGAGGCTGCCGACCCCGACCAGGGCGCGCCCATGAGCGACGGCGAGGCCCTTCGCCAGCGCCATGGCCACCCGGAGCCCCGTGAACGAGCCCGGTCCGGTTCCGACGGCCAGCAGGCGGGCCTCGCCGAGATCCCGGCCGGATCGCCTGAGCAGGTCCAGCAGGCGCGGCATCAGCTCTGCGGACTGACGCTGTGCGCTGGTCCACGTGTCCGCGGCGAACGGCTCGCCATCCGGCTCGGCCAGGGCGAGCGAGATGTCGGTCGAGGCCGCGTCGATCGCGATGATCAAGGGCCCGGCAGCGCCTCAGCCGCCAGCTGCGCGTGCTCCGGACCGAGCGCCTGCCAGCGCAGGACGCGGACCGACTCGTCGTCGACCGGGGTGAGGGCGATCTCGAGTCGCTCGTCGGGCAGCCAGCCAGCGAGTCGATCCGCCCATTCCACCACCACGACACCCGCGGCCTGGCGCTCGTCGAGGAGCCCGGCGGCGAGCGCCTCCTCGGGATCGTCGAGGCGGTAGGCGTCGACGTGGTGGAGACGGAGCCGGCCGACGTGCTCGTTCATGAGCACGAAGGTCGGGCTGTTCACCACGCCAAGGACCCCGAGCCCCTCGGCGACCCCCTTGGCGAGCTGGGTCTTCCCGGCGCCGAGCTCGCCGATGAGCGCGACGAACGT
This sequence comes from uncultured Chloroflexia bacterium, assembly GCA_963828485.1. Classification (GTDB taxonomy): domain Bacteria; phylum Chloroflexota; class Limnocylindria; order QHBO01; family QHBO01; genus JACDBZ01. The sequence goes on along the minus strand of CAWHEV010000003.1, from coordinate 290,849 downwards.
GCCCGGTCGCGCTGCGCGACCGATGGCCCGGCCGACCGCGCGCGTCCGTTCCGGCCCGGTGCTGCGCAGGACGCCGGCAACGGCGGAGGTCGCGAGCGCCGTCGAGCGATGCATGGCGAGAGTATAGGAAGCCCGCCGTCAGTCGCCGTCCGCCTCGGTGGCCTCCAGGTTGGCGAGGGGAACGATGGTGGTCTGGCCGTCCTCGAAGCGCACGACGGCCGAGCGAGCCATCAGGCCCGAGGGCGCGGCATGGAGCCCATCAAGCACGCGCAGGAGCCGGCCGGTGGCGCCCGCGAACGGCCGTCGATGCGCCACGACCCGGTCTCCGGGCCGCGGCAGGACCCGGCGCGCGGGCGCCGGTGTCGCGTCGTAGACGTACAGGCGCGATTCGGTGCCGAACAGGCTGGCCATGTGCCCGTCGTGGTCGGCGAACCAGCGGAACAGGGCCGCATCCAGCCCGACCTTGCCGTAGCCCTCGACAACGAGGACGGCGAAGTCGGCGTGCGGCGCCCCCACCTCGCGACGCCGGGCCTGCGCCGCCTCGAAGTCACGCAGCTCCTTGTCGAGGGCGCCACCGAGCACGATGCCCGACACACCGATCGTCCGCGCCCTGGTGAGCGTCTCGGCCGACGCCCTCGAGCCTCCGACGAGGATTCGACCGGCGGCCGACACATCGATGGCGGCGGCGCGAAGCTCGTCGGCGGGGTCCACGACGGCGAGCATGAGCTCCCCGTGCACCGCGCCGCCCATACCGCCAACGCCGGCGACCACCGCTCCCGCCACGGCAATCTCCACCGCCTCCGGCGACACCGATGCCACCTCGCCGCGCACGTGGCCGATCACCGGCTCGGCCTCGCCGAGCGGCGCGAGCAGTGCCGTTCCGTCGTCGCGGTCGTATCCGAGGAAGAGGCACGCGTGCGGGACCGTCACCTGGCGACCGCGGCCATCGGCCGCGATGGGCTCACCGGCCTCGAGGCGCATCCCCGGCCGCGCGACGAGCAGGTCGGCGGTCTCAGCCGGCGAGCGACGCAGTCTTGCCGCCACCGGCAGGCTGGCGCCGTCACCGGCGATCCGGCGGTTGGCGAGCACCTCGGCAGGCTCGACCTGGTGGCCGACCTCGACGAGCACGCGGGCGCCGGTCGGGAGGCGCACGCGATGCGCAACGCTCATCCGGATCGCTCCGGCTCGCGGGTCAACGCCTCGCCCCAGGCGGCCAGCATGGCCCGGCGGTCGTCGCCGCGGCGTGGCAGCGCGATGGGTGTGCCCCGTGCATCCAGCATCAGTCCGACGGATCCGCCCGTCGCCGTCACTCGGACCTGCGCCGCCCGGCGACCCGCTCCGAGGCTGATCCCATGGCCGAGCTCGATCACGAGCTCCGCCTCGGCACCGCGCGGCAGCGGGAGGACCAGGAGCTGTCCAACCCGAACCGCGACCGGCGGCGGCGTGGGCCACCCCACGCGCTGGACCGTGACCCGCATGGCAACGTCACCGGGCTCGCCGCCGCGCGAGACGACCGAGGTGCCGAGGGGATGGAGCAGGTCGTCGGACAGCAGCCTCAGGCCTTCGGCGAGCTCGTCGTCGTCGAGCGAGCCCAACGGCCCGAGCACGCTCGCCGTATCCACGGCGAGTTGGGTCACGCCGATCGGTCGCACTCCGTCGAGCAGCATGCGGGCCATGTCCCCCGGCCGATGCGCCGCCGCAATGCTCTGCCCAGCTCCGATCACGAGGTCGACCGAGTCGATGGCCGCGTCCTCGAGCAGCGCCGAGAGCGCTACGCGGGTCGCGGCCTGCACGGCGGCCAGCTCCTCCGGGGACTGCGGCAGCGACGCGGGATGCGCGCGCTGCGTCTGGAGCAGGTCGGCGACGGTTCCCTCGTCGCCGGCCTCGGGCGCGAGTCGGGCGACGCGAGCCGGGCCGCCCTGCAGCAGCGCCGCCCGAGACACGCCACCGCCGGCGCTGACCCGCACGGCCGCCTCACCATCGGGCGTCGCATGGACACGGATCGCGGAGCGCGCCCCGATGTCGACCGCCAGCACGCTGAGGGCGCCCGCCGCGGCGAGGGCTGCGACGGCGCGGGGCAGCGTCACCGGGGCGAGGTGGGAGGGCTCCTCGTCGGTGACGACGCGATGGAGCAGCGTGACCAGGTGCTCGCGCAGCGGCCCCGATTCCTCCTCCCGGGCGCTGGGCCGCGGGTTGGCGACGCTCACGGCCGCATCGGCCTCGAAGAGGGCGACGATCTGATCGGCGAGGCGCCGTGAGCCGGCCCAGACGACGGGCGCCGATCCCGGGCGGCGCGCGGCAGCCACCAGGGCTGCCACCTCGATGGCTCGCGGGCTCGCTCCCTCGTCGAACCCGCCCACGGCCAGCCAGGCATCCGGCTCGGCCGATTGGAGCGTGCGGAGACGATCCGCGAGCGCCGTGCCGTCGTCGAGCGTGACGATCGGACCGACCTCCCAGCCGGCCGCCTCGGCGGCACGCCGCGCGGCACCACCCGACAGCTCGCGGGAGACCGCGACGAGGGCGAGGCGGGCCTGGCGCCGCGGACTATGGCACTCGATCCGGTTCGCCGCCCCGATGAGGTCGTCGTACTGGCCCGCCAGGCGCGGGTCTCCGGTCGCCTCAAGCTGATCGACGAGCGCGCGGCGCAGCGAGCGAGCACCCCAGGCCGTTGGCTGCGCGGCATGTGCCACGACGCGCCATCGGCCGCGTGATCTGCCAATGACGCCGGCCTTGGCCCACGCCGACCCGATGTCGAGCAGCAGCGCCAGCTCGGTGCTCACAGCGTCGGCCGTCATCGGCCCAACCCCAGCCAATCGGCCACCAGGAAGGTGATCCGATCGATCATCAGCACGAGCCGGGCAAAGAGGAGGTAGCCGACCCAGGCACCGATCCCGCCGAGCATGAGCCAGCGGCCGGCCGAGGCGGCCGAGCGCAGGGATCGTCCGCGCGGCGTTCCGTGGATGAAGGCGATCAGGACCAGGCCGCTCACGATCGCCGCACCGGCACTGGCAACCGTGGCCAGCGCCTCGTCCCCCGGCTCGACGATGGTCGCGACGAGCTGCGGCAGGATCGTGCCGACCACCGCGCCGCCGAGCGCGAACGCGGCAATTGAACCGATGGCGATCGAGACGGGCACGGCCGCGAGCGGCCTGGGCAGCCACGGCGCTCCCGCCGCGGACGCCATGAGCCCGAGCGCCAGCCACAGCTCGGGCCGATCCGTCGGCGACGCGACCAGCGGCTCGACGATGCGAGGGACGATGACCTCGGTGATCGCCAGGAGGACGAGGTACCCGGTGATCAGGCCGGCGAAGAGGTGCTGTGCCCACCCGAACAGGCGACGCTCGCCGAGCAGCCCGCCGAGGACGACGAGCGTGGCGAGGGCGGCCACGAGCGTCGCTACCCCGTCCGCGTCGGTGGTGCCGAAGAGCCCGCTCACGATCCGTCGCCCTCGCGGTGCGCCGCGCGATTGGGAGCCAGGGCACGGACGAGAGCGGTGAGGAGCCATGCGATGGCGATGACGAGCCCGGCGGCGATGGCCAGGCGCGACGGGCCGGCCGGGTCGCCGAGCGCCGCGGAGGCGCCGAGGTCGACCTCGTCGCGGAAGGCGGCTCCCTCGGTCGGGGTCGTGATGAGCGCCGCGAGTTGACCGCTGAGCAGGTAGGGCTGCACCTCGGGGATCAGGATCGTCGGTGTGACCGCGGCGATCGGGATGGGCCCGATCCGCGGGGCTACCTGCTCGACCCAGCTCCTCGGGCCGAGGTCGTTGCCGCCGATAACAACGACGAGGTCGGAGTCGCCGAGGTCGACCGAGCCGGAAGGCGGACCGAGCGGCTCTGACCCGGCGACGGCACCCGCCACGACCACGAGCCCAGCCTCCGCTCCCGGCAGGAACCCGAGATCGACGACGCGGTCGGCGCCGGCGCCCACGCGCTCGAGGCGCTCGCCCTCCGCGATGGCCAGGGCGCGGCCCTCCGGCGTGAGGCTGACGATGGCAAGCCGCGCACCGCGCGCGATCAGGTCGGCCAGGAGCGTCCGCACGGTTGGCCGGATCTCCGCGTACGTGCCCAGGTCCGGATCGAAGCCGACGAGCACCAGGGCATCCTCGGGAAGCGCGTCAACGAGCGTCACGAAGCTCTCTGACGCCGCGTCCTCGGCACCGCGCGACTCGATGCCGGCCGACCCGAGCAGGATGCCGGCGGCCAGCGCCAGGACGAGGATGAGGGGGGCCGCGAGCCGCACCGCGGCCTCACTCATCAGTCGAGCCGACTCCGAGCAGGGTGCGAGCGGCAAGGACCGACGCCAGGATGGCGATGCCGATGAGCATGCCGCGGAACACGGCGCCGACCGGCACGGCCAGGATCCAGGCCGCGACGCTCGCCATCACCTCACCGGCCTGGCCGCCGAGCGGGATCAGGAGCGCGAGCACCACGCACGCCAGGATCGCCATCACCGTCGCTTCTCGATCCCGTCGCAGGATCGAGCGACGCATGGCCGTGATGGTGGTCCAGAACAGCAGCGCGAAGAGCGTGGCGCCGATGGGGATGACGAGCGCGGCGACCAGCCAGGTGACCGCCGGGTCGGACGCGCCGGACGCTCCCGGCCTCAGGCCAGCCACGAGCACGAGTCCCATGCCCAGCAGCACCGCGCCGGCGCCGACGGGATCCCCGCGTCGTTCCCACAGGTCGCCGGCCCGCCGCAGGGCGAGCGATGCGCCGGCCGCGAGCGCCGCGCCGGCGGCGACCACGATCGCGGCATCGATGACGACCGAAGTGACCGAGGACAGCGAGTCGTTGACGATGAGCAGGTCGACGAGGATCAGCATCGCGACGACGACGACCAGGGCCGGGATGGTTGCTCGCCTCACGGACGCCCGATCCCCAGCATGAGGTCGATCGGCTCGAGCACGCCGGCAACTGAGAGGACGCTGCCGATGAGGATCGCGGCCACGGCCAGCGCGATGAGCCGGTTGGCTGCCAGCACCACCGAGCGCTCGTTGACGTCCGACCGCAGGTCACCGCCGACCTGGAACAGCTCCGGCCCGATGAGGACTCCGCCCTCCGCGAAGCGCGGCGCGGCGGCCTGGGCGGCCTCCGCGGTCCCCGACACGAGCGCGTCCGCGGTGCCGCGCAGGCCCTCGAGGTGGAGTGTCGCCTCCTCCCGCACGCTGCCGACGGCGAATGCCGCCGCCGGTCGGGCCCTGGAGGACATCACCAGCCCGGCAGCCGGGAGCCGGCCCTCGCCGACCAGCACCACGCGCGATCGGCCAACGCGCTCGAGGGTCGAGGTTCGCTCATGGGCGGCGTCGAGCGTCGCGCGCGCGGCGACTTCGGCCAACGGATCGTTGACGAGCACGCGGAGGGCGACGCCGCTCCGGGCCGCGGCGCGAACGACGTGACCCAGGATCGGCAGCGCGGCCAGCGTCTGCAGCCGCGCCAGCGAGTCGGTCGAGCGGGTGATGCCGCCGGTGCCGAGGGTCACGACCGCGTCGGTCCCGGCCTCGGCAGCGATGGCCATCGATCGAGCCACGCCGGCGAGACCTCCGGCATCGGTCGTGACCCAGCGCGTGACCGGCCGGGCCACGAGCTGGAGAAAGACGAGGACGATCCCGAGCACGATCAGCGTCGGGCCGACGCCGAGGCGCAGCGACGAGGCGCTCAGGACGTCGCTGATGAAGGCAAGGAGTCGCTCGACGAGTTCAGCTGGGGTCGGCACGCGAGTCCCCGGTGGGTCTGCGGTCGAGCTCCTCGATCAACGCGTCCAGCGCCCCCGGCTGCGCCAGGAAGTCGCGTACCTCGTGAGAACGTCCGCCAACGGCGGCGGAAACCAGCGGCCCGAGAGCGGCGCCGAGGTCCGCCACGAGCGGCCCGAGCGGCTGATGGGCGTCCGCCAGCAGCCGCGCTGGCGCGGTGAGGCCTCGCCGGCCGATCGCCTCGGCGAGGCGGCGCGCCGGCCCGCCGGTCACGCCACCGACGCTCCCGTATCGGCGCCGCGAACCGCCTCCGCCATGGCGCGCGCATGGCTGGCGTGGGCAGCCGCCAGAACGATCGACTCGATCGGTGTCGAGGCACCGGCCTCGGCGAGCTGCGGGATGAGGATCGCGGCGCACTCGTCGGGAGTGAAGGTGCCCGTCTCGGCTCCGAGCGGCGAGACGGCGATGCGCCTCAGCTGGAGCGGCTCGGCAAAGGCGAGGGCGGCCCTCACGGCGGAGCGCAGCACCTCGGGATCGGCGACGCGGTCATGGCCGACGGCAACCGCGTGGATGACGTACGGCGCGGGCAACCTGCCGCCGGCGGTGACGACGGCGGTGCCGGGCAGGATCGGGCCCTGGGCCACTGCGGCGCGCTCGATCTCGTCACCGCCGTGGCGCTTGACCGATGCGGCCGCGGCGGACGTCATGAACAGGGACTCGCTCGCGGCGACCACCACGGCATCCACCTCCAGCTCGGAGATGTCACCCTGCCAGACGTCGATCTCGATCTTTCCTGCCACGACGCTCCGCTCTCGACCGCCCCGTCACCGAGCCCCGATGTGGAATCGCGGGAGCCGGCCCCTGAGAGCGGTAGTGACCTCGTAGTTGATCGTTCGACGCTCCTCGGCGACCTGCTCCGCGGTGATGCGGACCCCACCCTGCTCGCCGATGATCGTGAATTCGTCGCCGTAGGTTACACCAGCGATTCCAGTGACATCGACGGTCATCCCGTCCATGCTGATGGCGCCGACGATGGGCGCGCGCTGGCCCCGCACGAGCACGTTGCCGTTGTTGGCATGCGCTCGCGGCCACCCGTCGCCATAGCCGATGCCGAGCGTCGCGATCCGCGTCGCCCGGGTGGCGCGGAAGCGAAGCCCGTAGCCGATTGCCTCCCCTGCGGCGACGTCGAAGATTCGCAGCGGAAGTGCCTTGAGGCTGAGCGCGGGACGCAGATCGACCCCGAGATCGGTTGCCCACCCGGGGACGAGCCCGTACAGGGCGAGGCCGGGCCGGATGGCATCCGCGACGCCGATGCTCCCGGCCAGGATGCCGCCGGTCGCGCTGACGTGGACCAGGCCGGGGTCGATCCCGGCCGAGCGCATGGCGTCGACAACACGGGCCAGCCGCAGCAGCTGCGTCTCCGTATAGGCATCGTCCTCACCGGGCACCGCCAGATGGCTCATCGTGCCGGCCAGTGACACGCCACGGCCACCCGCGATGCGCGCCGCGAGCCCGACCGCCGCGTCAGGGTCGATGCCCTGCCGCCCGAGTCCGGTGTCGACCTTGAGGTGGACCCGGACCGATCCCGATGCCCCTTCAAGGAGCTCGACGGTGCGCTCGTCGTAGACGATCGGCTCGAGACGCGCCGTCACGACCGCCTCGACCTCCGACGGGCCGATGCCCCACAGCAGCAGGATCGGCACGTCGATGCCGGCCTCGCGGAGCCGCATGCCCTCGTCGACCGTCGCCACTGCCAGGCGTTCCGCGCCCGCGTCGACCAGGGTGCGCGCCACGGCCACGTCACCGTGCCCGTAGGCGTTCGCCTTCACGATGGCGATCACCTCGGCGCTCCCGACCCGCTCGCGCAGCACGCGGAGGTTGGCACGAATCGCCTCGTGATCGACCTCGATCCAGGCTCGGTGCGGGCTCCGCGCCGCCGTCATCGGTCGCCGCGCAGCTGGCCGATTGCCTCGGGCAGGAGGTTGGCGATGTCACGTGCCATCACGCCCGTCGAACCGATCCGCTCGGCGGCGATCAGGCCGGCGGCACCGTGGACGGCGACGGCCAGCCCCGCTGCCACGATCGGCTCGGCGCCCGCGGCGAGGAACGCGCCGATGGCACCGGCCAGGACATCGCCGCTACCGGCCGTTGCCAGCGTCGGAGTCGCCACGTTCGAGCGGTACAGCTCTCCGCCGGGCGCCGCGACGATGCTGTGCGCGCCCTTGAGGACCACGACCTGCTTCCAGCGCAGGGCGGCGTCGACCGCGGCCGCGGCGCGGGCGTCGTCATCGTCGCCGGCCGGGGCGTCTTCCCCAGTGAGCCGAGCGAACTCTCCCGAATGCGGCGTGAGGACCAGCGAACTGCTGATGCCCTGCCACCAGCGTGCCTGCTCGGCCAGGGCGTTGAGGCCGTCGGCATCGACAACCGCCGGCATGCCCAGCGATGCCACAAGCTGACGTGCGCGCCGGTGCGTGGCCGGCTGGCTCCCCAGACCAGGCCCGATGACCAGGGCGTCGTAGTCCCCGGCCTCCGCCGTGACGCGCCTCCAGCCGCCTGGCGCGATCAGCCCGGGTGCCTCCTCGTCGAGCGCCATCCAGGTCACCTCGGGCACGGCACCCGCGACGCGCGCCGCCACCGACTCCGCCGTAGCGACCCGGACCAGGCCGGCACCGGTCCGCAGCGCGCCCAGTGCGGCCAACAGCGCTGCGCCCGGGTAGTCGATCGACCCCGCCACGATCAGCACCCGGCCGAAGTCGCCCTTGTGCGCGCGCTCCGGGCGGGATGGAAGGTTGCGTGCCACCCAGCGCTGGGTGATCGACTGTGCCGCGGCGGGCATCTTCGTACCTACCCGTGCCGGCGATGCGCAACCGCCACCGCCACTGCCATACGACGCTCGTGCGAGATCGACACGGTCACCTCGTCGAGGTCGAGCGCATCCGCCCGCCGTGCCGCGCGTCCGTGCAGCGTGACCTGCGGCGCGCCCGCGCGGTTCGGCAGGATCTCGATCTCGCGCCAGCCAACCCCGCGGACCCCGAGCCCGAGCACCTTGCTGATGGCTTCCTTGGCGGCCCATCGACCGGCCAGGCGCTCGACGCGCCGGCCCACGTAGCGCCGCTCGTGCTCGGTGAGGACCCGATGGCGGAAACGGTCCGGGAACCGCTCGAGGACGGCGACGATGCGGTCGATGTCGATCAGGTCGATCCCGACCTCGTGGCGGCTCATTGGCGTTGCCGGGGCTGCCTTCCTATTCGACGGTCACCGACTTGGCGAGGTTCCGGGGCTGGTCGACATCGGTCCCGCGTGCCACCGCCACCTCGTACGCGAGGAGCTGGAGCGGCAGCACTGCGATCACCGGACTGATGGCCTCGGGCGTCTCGGGGACGTAGATGACGTCGTGGGCGTAGTGGTCGATCTGGTCGTCGCCCTCGGTGGCGATGGCGATGATCGGCGCGGAGCGGGCTCGAGCCTCGGCCACATTGCTCACCACCTTCTCGTAGATGGCGCCGGCGGTGGCGATCGCGACGAGCGGGGTATCGGCATCGAGCAGGGCAATCGGCCCGTGCTTCAGCTCGCCGGCGGCGTAGCCCTCGGCATGGACGTAGCTGAGCTCCTTCAGCTTCAGCGCGCCCTCCATCGCGATCGGGAACCCGACACCACGGCCGATGTAGATGAAGTCGCTCACCCGGGCGTACTGCTGCGCGAGCTTCTTGATCTGCGGCGCCAGCTGGAGCGTCTCGGCTGCCAGGCGCGGAAGGCTGCGCAGCGCCTGGCCGAACGTCCGGATGCGGCTCTCGGTGAGCGTTCCCCGCAGGCGGGCCATGTGCAGCGCGATGAGCTGCAGCACCAGCACCTGGGTCACGAAGGCCTTCGTGCTAGCCACCGCCACCTCGGGCCCGGCCTGCAGGTAGCAGACGGCGTCCGCCTCGCGGGTGATCGCGCTGCCGACGACATTGGTCACGACGATCACCGTCGCACCGCGTTCCTCGGCGAGCTTGAGCGGCGCGAGCGTGTCAGCGGTCTCGCCCGACTGGCTCACGCCGATCACGAGCGTGCGCTCGTCGAGAGGCGGTGGGCTGTAGCGCATCTCGGACCCGACCTGCATTACCGCCGGCAGGGTCGCCCACTCCTGGATGAGGTGCGCGCCGATCTGCGCGGCGTAGCTGGCCGTGCCACAGCCGACGACGTAGACGCGGTCGATCGCACGGAGCTTGTCCTCGATGGCATCCAGCTCGTGGAGCGTGATCTCCCCCTCCGGCCCGACTCGTCCGCGAAGCGACTCCTGGATGGCGTGGGGCTGTTCGTAGATCTCCTTGAGGGTGAAATGCTGGAAGCCGCCCTTCTCGGCGGCCTCGATGTTCCAGTGGATCTCCGTGACGTCGCGCTGCACCTCCGCGCCATCGAGCGACAGGATGCGTGTGCCTTCGGGCGTCACGTCGGCAATGTCCCCTTCGTGGAGGATCACGACGTTCTTCGTGTGCTCGAGGATGGCGGGCACGTCGCTGGCCAGGAAGCCCTCGCCGGATCCGAGCCCCACGATGAGCGGCACGTTCATGCGGGCGCCGACGATTCGATCCGGGTGGTCGGTGTGCATGACGCCGATGGCGTAGGCGCCGCGAACCTCGTTGAGCGCGGCACGGACGGCTTCGACCAGGTCGCCGGCGTACTTGGTCTCGATCAGGTGCGCCAGGACCTCCGTATCGGTCTCCGAGGTGAACCCATGGCCCTCGGCCACCAGCCGGCGCTTGATCTCGGCGTAGTTCTCGATGATTCCGTTGTGGATGAGGGCCAGCTTGCCGCTGCAGTCGGTGTGCGGGTGCGCGTTCGCGTCGTTCGGGCTGCCGTGTGTTGCCCAGCGCGTGTGCCCGATGCCGGGATGTCCGGCGGGGGCGCTGCCGTTCAGGTGGTCGGTGAGGTTCGCCAGCTTTCCGGCCTTCTTCTCGACGAAGACCTGGCCGTCGTCGGTGACCACCGCGATGCCGGCCGAGTCATACCCCCGGTATTCGAGGCGCCTGAGGCCCTCGATGAGGATCGGAGCGGCGTCCCTCGGCCCGACGTACCCGACGATGCCGCACATATGTCCTCCTCGCCACGCGAGTCGCGGCGCCTAGTTGAGTCGTGCCTCGGCGAGCGTTGCGAGCTCGTGGGCGATTCGGTCGATCTCGCCGGCGTCGTCGCCCTCGACCATGATCCTGATCGTTGGCTCGGTGCCGGATGGACGGACAAGCACGCGTCCGCGGTCCCCCATCTGCCTCGTGGCGCGCTCGACGGCGGCCATGAACTCGGCGTCCTGCTGCCACGCGTCGCGCTGACGGACGGCTGAGTTTAGCATCACCTGCGGGAGCCTCGGAATCGTGGCGGCCAGCTCGGCGAGGGTGCGGCCCGACGCCCGCAGGGATCGCACCAGCTCGATCGCGGTGAGCAGGCCGTCGCCGGTCGTGGACCGCTCGCGGAAGATGATGTGGCCCGACTGCTCTCCGCCGAGGATCGCATCGGACCGCTCCATCGCCTCGAATACGTGCCGATCGCCGACGGGGGTTCGGATCAGGCGGCCACCGGCGCCGGCGATGGCGCGCTCCAGGCCGACGTTGCTGAGGACCGTCGCCACGAGGAGGTTGTTGCGGAGGGTCCCCGCTGCCAACCGCTCGAGCGCGCAGATCCCCATGACGGCGTCGCCATCCACCAGCCCTCCTCGCTCGTCGACGGCGATGAGGCGATCGGCGTCACCGTCGAAGGCCAGCCCGACGTCGAGCCCGGCCGCAGCCACGGTCGTTGCCAGGCGCTCGGGGTGGGTGGACCCGCAGCCGTCGTTGATGTTGGCCCCGTTCGGAGCGTCGAAGAGCACGGTCACGTCGGCGCCCAGCGAGCGGAAGAGGTCCGGTGCCACCACAGCGGCCGACCCGTTGGCGCAGTCCACGCCGATGCGCAACCCGGCGAACGCCTCCCCGGCGGCCTCGCGGAGATGGCGGGAGTAGGCGTCGATTGCCTCGGGGTCGGTGCGAAGGCGGCCGAGATCCGCGTTGTCACGGGTCGGAATCGAGGACGACTCGTCGATGAGCCTATCGAGCTCGACCTCGGTGGCGTCGTCGGCCTTGCGCCCGGCCACCACGACCTTCAACCCGTTGTCGCCGGCCGGATTGTGGGAGGCGGAGACCATGACGCCCGCGGCGTGCCGCGCGTCGGCGCTGGCATGTACGAGGCAGGGCGTGGTGACGATGCCGAGATCGACGACGTCGGTGCCGGTCGAGGTGAGGCCCGCGACCAGCGCCGCTCCGAGCATTTCGCCGGACCGGCGCGTGTCCCTTCCGAGCACCACGCTGCTCCCTGGACCGGCGAGCAGGTGGCCCGTGGCGCGGCCGAGCGCGAAGGCGAGCTCCGCGTCGATGTCCGTCCCGACTCTCCCACGGATGCCGTCGGTGCCGAAGCGGCCTGGCATCTACGGCGTCGGTGCCGGCGTGGCGGGAGGCTCGGGGGCGACGATCGTCACCGGCACCGACGAGGGGGAGATGCTCAGCAGCTCCACGCCCGCCGGCAGGCCGCTGATGGCCGGCTGGAGCGTGTGCTCGCCGGGCGCCAGGCCGGAGGCGTCGAGGACCGGCGTGATGTCGCCGGCGCTGAGCCCGCTGAGCGCCTCGCCGCTCCCGCTGACGGTGATGGCAACCTGGTCGAGGCCGGGCAGGCAGGCGTTGTCGCCGGCGCCCTGGCACACCACCCCGACGACGAACGTTCGGCTCGAGACCGAGGGCCCGATGGTCGCCACGACCGTCACGACGTCCTCCTCACCGGTCGCGAGCCGGGCGCCGTCCGGCAGCTCGAGGGCGACCTCGAACGTGAGATCACTCGACGCGCCGTCGATCGAGATCGGCTCGGTCGGGATCGAGTCGATCTCGGCGAGGACCTCGGGCAGGCCGACGATGGTCACCGTCGACGGCTCGACCTGGAGCACCTCGAGCGCGAACCCCGGGGCCGGCGTCCCCGGCTCGACGTTCGGTCGGACGGCGACGGTCGTCTGCGTCTCGATGGCGGCGACCGAGACCTGCACCGATACGGTCTCGGGGTCGATCTCGACCGTGCCGGCAGGCACCGGCTGACCACGGATGTCGACCGCGGTGAGGTCGACCGCCTCGTTCAGGTCGATCCCCGACGCCGGGATGCTGATTAACGCGACGGCCCGGTCGACCTGCTCGAGGACGGACGCCGGGCCGCGCACCTCGACCTCCGACTCGCTCACCACCGGATCGTCGATCTCGAGGCCATCGGGAATCGTGCCGGGCTCCACCTCGACCGGCACCGTACGCACGTCGATGCGGTCGACCTCCACGGGGACCGTCTCCGGCGTGACGGACACGATCTCGACGCCCTCACGCAGCGCGGTGACCTGGACCTCGAGCTGCTGCGGCTCCGGAGCGCGCTCCATGTCGTACTCGGCGATGTCGACCGAAGCGACGAAGTCGGCATCGGAGCTGGCCGACTGGTCGGCGGGAATGCGATAGCGGACCTCCACCAAACCCAGGTCGCCGGTCAGGACGAAGGCGTCACGGGACACATTGGCCTGGTCGACCCGAACGAGGATCGTCTCGTCGGCGAAGGTGCTCGAGAAGACGAGCCCGGTGTAGAGCACCGTCGCGACGGCCACGGAGGCCAGCTTGAGGTGCCAGTTGTGGACGAGCCATCTCATCGGCTCATCGCCTCACGACGACCCTTGCCTCCGGGTCGATCGGCTCGAGGTCGGCAGCCTCGTCATCGCTCAGCTGCCAGCGGCCCTCCGCCGAGCGTCGAAGGAAGGGGATCGCGCGCCGAGGCTGCTGGGGACGGATCAGGTTGAAGATCCGTCGCCGCAGCTGGTCCTCGGTCAGGTTCCGCTCGATCCTGCCGCGCACCACGAGGCTGATCGAGCCGGTCTCCTCGCTCACGACGACCACGACCGCATCGGTCTGCTCGCTGATGCCGATGGCGGCGCGGTGGCGGGTCCCGTAGCGCTCGCTGTCCATGACCGTCTGGCTCATCGGTAGCAGCACCCCGGCCGCGGTGATCTTGTCGCCCGAGATGATCACGGCCCCGTCGTGGAGAGCCGTGCCGCGGTAGAAGATCGTGACGAGCAGCTCGGCACGCAGGTCGGCGTGGACGGGTACGCCGGACTCGGTGGCAAGGTCCTGGAGGCCGGTCTCGCGTTCAAGGGCGATCAAGGCCCCGTGCCGGGACCCCGCAAGGATCCGCGCCGCGCGGCTGATCTCGCGCGCGACGCGCTCCGCACCGGCCACCTCGCTGCTGACGAAGAAGCGATTCACGCTGCCGATGCGGCCGATCTGCTCGAGCGCGCGTCGCAGCTCGGGCTGGAAGACGACCACGATCGCGAAGAGGCCGACCACGGCCGCGGCCTCCATGAGCGTCCGCAGGAGGTCAAGGCCCAGGAACCGCGCCGCGAGGTAGACGAGATACAGGATGAGGAGGCCGATCGCGATCCGCACCGCGCGCGTGCCGCGGATGAGGATGAAGAGCCAATAGATGACAACGGCCACCAGCAGGATGTCGATGATCGACGTCCAGCGTCCGTTCAGATACGACTCGAAGAATTCACGGATCCCGTCGATCACGAGTGTGGCGTGCCTGCGCTCTCAGCAGCGATATGGGCTCGATGATACCAAGCGACGGGCGCACAGCCCCGCCGCTCGCCCATGTGACGCCCAGCTCGCCTCGAGTGTTGCCGCGTTGGCGGCCGAGTACCCGGCTAGCGCTTGGTGTACTGCGGCGCCTTGCGTGCGCGCTTGAGGCCGTACTTCTTGCGCTCCTTGGCTCGCGGGTCGCGCGTCAGGAGTCCGGCCTCGCGCAGCGAGGCACGCGCATCCGGGTGCGCGCTGAGGAGCGCCCGGGCGATGCCGTGCCGGATGGCGCCGACCTGGCCGGAGACCCCGCCGCCGGCGACGAGGATGCTGGCCGAGTAACGGCCCTCGGTCTCCGTGACGCGGAACGGCAGGAGCAGTGCCCCATCCTTCATGGCGCCGCCGAAATACTCTCCCGACGGCTTGCCGTTGACGATGATGCCGCCATCGCCGGGCAGCAGGCGGACGCGGGCGACCGCGGTCTTGCGCCTGCCGGTCCCGTAAACGTAGTTCGTGCTCACCGTTCGTCCTTCCTCGTTACAGCTCGATGGTCTCGGGCCGCTGGGCCTGGTGCGGGTGGTCCGCGCCGGGGTAGACCTTCAGCTTCTTGAACATCGCCCTGCCGAGGCGGTTCTGCGGGAGCATGCCCTTCACGGCACGCTCGATGACGAGCTCGGGCTTTCGCTCCAGGAGACGGCCGAGGCTCTCCTCGCGCAGCCCACCGGGATAGCCCGAGTGGCGGTAGTAGCTCTTCTGACGCAGCTTGTCTCCGGTGACGCGGATCTTGCCCGCGTTGAGGACCACCACGTGGTCCCCGGTGTCGAGATGCGGGGAGTAGATCGGCTTGTGCTTGCCCTCGAGCAGCGTGGCGATGCGTGTCGCCAGCCGACCGAGAGTCTGGTCGGTCGCGTCCACGACCCACCAGCTGCGCTCGATCTCGCTCGCCTTGACGGCGTAGGTCTTCACGAATTTACTGCTCTCCGGTCCTGTCCTGGTTGCTCCGGCGGCGCCCTCTGGGCGCTGCCGCGTTTCGTTCGGTTGTCTGGCTGATCTTCGGGTAGATGACGCGCTCGAGCGTGAGTCCGCGTGGTGGCGCGGCCCGTCCGTGGAGCGCGCGACGCCCGCCGTCGAGGACCTCGTCGACCGCATCCGGCTCCAGCCTACCGCGGCCGACCTCCAGGAGCACGGCGACGAGGCTGCGCACCATGCGGCGCAGGAACGCGTTCGCCTTCACGGAGACCTCCACGAGGTCGCCGGAGCGGCGAACCCGCACCTCCGCGAGATGCCTCACCGTGCGTCCCCGCGCGTGGCTGCCGAGGGCCGCGAAGTCGCGCTCCCCGACCATGCGCGCCGCGGCGGCCTGCATGGCCGCCACGTCGAGACGATCGTCGATCTCCAGCGTCCGGTGCCGTTCGAGCGGTCGCGAGGCCCCGTTCATCAGGACCCGGTAGCGGTAGACGCGCCAGAGCGCGTCGCGCCTCGGATCGAATCCGGACCCGGCCACCCGGAGCGAGCGCACCGCCAGGTCCGGCGGCAGCGCGGCATTGAGCCGTCGCTGCAGCTCGCGCAGCCCGCCGCCGCGGGGCAGCGGCCCCACAAGACAGAATGCCGCGACCTGGCCGGTGGCATGCACCCCGGCATCGGTTCGCCCGGCGAGCCGGACTCTCGTCCTCTCGCCGATCAGCCTGTTAAGGGCCTTCTCCAGCTCTCCCTGCACGGTCCGAGCGTTCGGCTGGACCTGCGAGCCGGCGAAGGCCGTCCCGTCGTACTCGAGGGTTACCCGGACGCATCGCTGCGGTCGGGTGGCCATCGGGTTCGTGTCGGTGTTCTGTTGGTGGACGCTCGTCAGCCGTCAGACGAGCTCGATCTGGACCATGGAGGCGGCGTCGCCCGGTCGCTGCCCGAGCTTCACGATCCGCGTGAAGCCCGATCCGCGGTCGGAGTACTTGGTCGCGAGCTCGCCCATGAGCTTCTCGACGATGAGTGGCTCGTGGGGCATCCGGCTGATGAGCTGGCGGCGCGCATGGAGATCGCCACGTTTGGCGAGGGTGATCATCCCGTCGACCATGCCGCGGACTTCCTTGGCCTTCGCCTCGGTGGTCTTCACCCTCTCGTAGCGGATGATCGAAACGGCGAGGTTGCCGAGCATCGCAAGCCGGTGGGCGTGCGGCCTGCTCAGCTTGCGGCCGGCGGTCCGGTGCGGCATGGGTCTAGGCCTCGCGGTCGAGCTCTGCGGCTGCCGCCTCGTCGAGCTCGGCCGAGGCGGGAAGGTCCGACTCGTCGGTGCTCATCGAGGTGGCCTCCGGGCTGATGAAGCCGCGCAGGGCGAGGCGTTCCTTGAGCTCGTCTAGGCTCTTCTGGCCGAAGTTGCGCATGCGCAGGAACTCGTCGTCGCTGAGCGAGAGGACCTGGCCGATCTTCGTGATCGAGTTGCGCTTGAGGCTGTTGTAGGCCCGCATCGGCAGATCGAGCTCCTCAATCGGCGCATCGAGCAGATTCGCCGCGGGAGCCACGGGGCTCTCGTCGGCGCCGGCCATCGGCGGGCGTCCGATCTCGGCGAACCGGCCGAACTCGCGGACGAGGATGTCGGCCGCCTGGCTCAGCGCCGCCTGCGCGGTCGTGGTGCCATCGGTCTCGATCTCGAGCATGAGCTTGTCGAAGTTCGTCATCTGTCCGACGCGGGTCTTCTCGACCTGGTAGTTCACGCGGCGCACCGGCGAGAAGATGGCGTCGACCGGCACGACGCCGATCGGCATCTCCTCGGTGTGCTCGGCCGGCCGGTAGCCCATGCCGGACTCGATGGTCAGATCCATCTCGATCGACCCGGAGTCCGAGTCGAGAGTGAGGAGGACGAGGTCGGGGTTGATGATCTCGACGTCGGCGGACTCGGCGACGTCGGCGGCGGTGACCGGGCCGGCGCCGCGCTTGATGAGCTTCAGCGTCAGCGCGTGACGCGCGAATGAGCGCAGGCGCAGCTTCTTCACGTTCAGCACGATCTGGGTGACGTCCTCCTTGACGTTCGGGATCGTGCTGAACTCATGGAAGACGCCGGCGATCTGGACGCTCGTCACGGCGGCCCCTTCCAGGGAGCTGAGGAGGACGCGTCGCAGGGCGTTGCCCAGCGTCACGCCGTATCCCTCCTGGAGCGGCCCGACCTCGAAGTGGCTCAGGTTGCCCTCGGTGCGCACCTCCTCGATGCGCGGCTGGGGAATGGGCTGCTCATGCTGCTGCGGGGTTTCGAGTTCGATCATGGGAAAGAAGTGACTCCTAGCGCGAGTAGTACTCGACGACGAGCTGCTCGTTGAACTCGAGCGGCATCTGCTCGCGCGCCGGTTCGGAAGAAACGGTGCCCGACAGCTTCGATGGGTCCACGCTCACCCACTCGGGAATCTGAGCAGCCTTCATCGTCTCTGCGGCGATCTTGAAGTACTCGCGGCCGCGTCGGCTGTCCCGGACCTCGATCCGGTCGCCGACCTTCGTCGCGAAGCTCGGGATGTTGGTCGCGCGCCCATTCACGGCGAAGTGGCCATGCGAGACCAGCTGGCGCGCCTGGGCACGGCTGGAGGCGAAGCCCATGCGATAGACGACATTGTCGAGTCGCATCTCGAGCATGCGCAGAAGCGCCTCGCCGGTCATGCCCTTGGCTGCCGACGCCTTGTGGAAGTAATTGCGGAATTGGCGCTCGAGAACCGAGTAGCTCTTGCGCACCTTCTGCTTCTCCCGCAGCTGCAGGCCGAACTCGCTCACCTTGCGGCGGCGCATGGTGTTCATGCCGGGCGGCGTGCTGCGTCGTTCGAAGGCGCACTTGCGGCTGTAGCAGCGGCTGCCCTTGAGGAAGAGCTTCAGCCCTTCGCGGCGGCAGATGCGGCAGACCGCGTCGTTGTAGCGTGCCATGCTCGATCCCCTCTCAGACCCGGCGCCGCTTGGGCGGGCGGCAGCCGTTGTGCGGGATCGGCGTCACGTCGGTGATGGCGGTGACCTCGAGGCCGGCAGCCTGGAGCGAGCGGATCGCCTGCTCGCGACCGCCACCGGGGCCCTTCACGAAGACCTCGATCTGGCGCATGCCGTGCTCCATCGCGCGCTTGGCGGCGAGATCCGCCGTCTGCGCCGCGGCGAAGGGCGTGCTCTTGCGCGAGCCCTTGAAGCCGACCAGCCCCGCGCTGCCCCAGCTGACCACGTTTCCGGTCGTGTCCGTGATGGTCACGATCGTGTTGTTGAACGTGGACTGGATGTGCGCGTGCCCCGCCGGCACGTTCTTTCGCTCGCGCTTCTTCCCGCGCTTCGCGCTCTTACGCTCTGCCATGGAACTCCCGTTACTTCTTGCGGCGGACGCCGACCGTCTTCTTCGAGCCTCGGCGCTGCCGCGCGTTCGTCTTTGTTCGCTGCCCGCGGACCGGCAGGTTGCGGCGATGGCGAAGGCCCCGATAGGAGCCGATCTCCATGAGCCGCTTCACGTTCAGGCTGACCTCGCGTCGGAGGTCACCCTCGACCTTGAACTGGCGGTCGACGATCTCGCGGATGCGGTTGACCTCGTCATCGGTCAGGTCGCGCACTCGCGTGTCGGGTGACACGTTCGCCGCGCCGATCACCTTCGAGGCCGAGGTGGGGCCGATGCCGTGGATGTAGGTGAGGCTGATGACAACCCGCTTCTCGCGGGGAATGTCAACGCCGGCGATGCGTGCCACGAGCTCTACCCCTGCCGCTGCTTGTGCTTGGGAATGACGCAGATGACCATCACCACGCCGGAGCGCCTGATCACCTTGCAGCGCTCGCAGCGGGGCTTCACGGAAGCCGAAACCTTCATCTCATCCTGTACGTGATGCGACCCCGAGTGAGGTCATAGGGACTGAGCTCGACGCGGACGGTGTCACCGGGCAGGATGCGAATGAAGTTCTGGCGGAGCTTCCCGGAGATGTGAGCGAGCACCTCGTGCCCGTTCTCCAGGCGCACCTTGAACTGCGCGTTCGGCAGGGGGAGAATCACCTCACCCTCGACCTCGATTGCATCCTTCTTCGCCAAGCGGCACGCACCCTCGTTTCAGCGCAAATCAGTGGAATGGGGATTGACACAGGGAAAGGCCGCCGCGCAACGGCGACCCGAACGGGCAGTATACCCCAGATCGGCTTCGAGGCACAAGGAGCCTCATCCGGGCTCCGTGAGGATCTCGGGCCCACTCTCGGTCACCACGATCGTGTTCTCGAAGTGGGCGGAGAGGGCCCCGTCCACGGTACGAACCGTCCAGCCGTCGTCCTCGACGTAGACGTCGTCCCCGCCGAGATTGAACATCGGCTCGATCGCGAAGCACATGCCCGGCTCGATCGTCATCCCCGTGCCCGGGCGGCCATAGTTGGGCACCTGGGGCTCCTCGTGCATGGCGCGGCCGATGCCGTGCCCGACGAAGTGACGGACGATCCCATAGCCTCGTTCCCTGGCGAACGACTCGATGGCGTGACCGATGTCGCCGAGCCGGTTGCCGGGGCGCGCCGCCGCAATCCCGGCCTCCATCCCCCGTCGCGTCGCATCGACCAGGTCGACCACCTCGCGCGGGGCGCGGCCCACGATCCACGTCCGCGCGCAGTCCGCGTGCCATCCATCGACGATGCAGCCGATGTCGATGCTCACCAGGTCACCATCGGCGAGGCGCCGGCTGCGTGATGGGATGCCGTGCACCACCTCGTCGTTGATGCTCGCGCAGATGACGCCGGGAAACGGCGGATTGCTGCCGTAGCCCTTGAACGAGCTGATCGCGCCGGCATCGGCGATCATCCGGGCCGCGATCGCGTCGAGGTCTGCCGTCGTCACGCCCGGGCGAAGCTCCGCGCGCAGCACGACGAGGATGCCGGCCAGGATGTCCCCCGCCGCTCGCATCCGCTCGACCTCGGCCGGTCGCTTGATCGTCGCCGCGCTCGGGCCGCCGGTCCCCTTCATCGCGCTGCCTTCGAGGCGCTCATCCGAGCGAGGATCTCGGCCGTGATCTCGGCGATCGGTGCCGTCCCATCGACGCGGTCGACGATGCCCGCGCGCTCGTAGTGGTCGACCACGGCCAGCATCGGCGGCACCTGGCGATCGAGTCGTGCCTGCACGACCTCCGGCCGGTCGTCATCGCGCTGGCGGAGCGGCGTGCCGTCCTTGTTGCATACACCCGCCACGCGCGGGGGATCAGCGGTCTCGTGGTAGGGCGTGCCGCACTTCGGACAGACCCATCGCCCACCCACGCGGCGGATGATCACGTCCGTCGGGACCTCGATGTAGATGACGCGATCGACCTCTTCGCCCACGGCGTCGAGGGTCTCGTCCAGCGCCGTCGCCTGGCCCACGGTGCGCGGGAAGCCGTCGAGGATCGCGCCACGCGCCGCGGGCGGCTTCGCGAGCTCATCCATGAACATGCCGATGGTGATCTCGTCGGGCACCAGCGCACCGCGCTGCATGTACTCCCGTGCCTCCTCGCCGATCGGCGTTCCGGCGGCCATCGCGGCGCGGAACAGGTTGCCCGAAGCGAGGTGCGGCAGCCCCAGCTCCTTCGACAGTGCCTTCGCCTGCGTGCCCTTCCCGGTCCCCACGGCGCCCACGAGGAGGAGGATCAGGCGCCCACCCGCCTCCGGGTGAGGGCCCGAGGATGCCGCGGTCATCTGATGAAGCCCTCGTAGTGCCGCATCATCATCTGCGCCTCGAGCTGCTTCATGGTCTCCACCACGACGCTGACGATGATCAGGATGCTCGTCCCGCCCAGCTGCAGGTTGTCGGTGCCGGGAATGAAGGCGGAGACGATGAGCGGGAGCACCGCGATCGTCCCGAGGAAGAGCGCACCGCCCAGCGTGATGCGATTCGTCACGCGTGACAGGAAGTCCTCCGTCGGCTTCCCGGGTCTGATGCCGGGGATGAACCCTCCGTTCTTGCGCAGATAGTCAGCCGTCTGGTCGGGCCGGAACTGGAAGGCGGTGTAGAAGTACGTGAAGAAGACGACCAGGCCGAAGTAGAGCGACCCGTACAGCGGGACGTTGTCCTGGCCGTTGAGGTTCGTGCTGATCCACGTCGCCACGTTCCGGACCCAGTCGATCTCGCTGGCCGTGAAGTAAGTGGCGATCTGGGCCGGGAAGAGCAGGATGCTGACCGCGAAGATGATCGGGATGACGCCAGCCATGGTCACCTTCAACGGCAGGTACTGCGTCTGGCCCTGGTACATGCGGCGACCGCGCACGCGGCTGGCGTACTGCACCGGGATGCGGCGCTGGCCCTCGTTGATGAAGACCACCGCGGCGATCACGACGACCGCGACGATGATGAACGGGATCAGGCGCAGCAGTCCGTCGGGTCCGGAGAGGATTGGGCCGATCTGGCCGGGGATGCTGCCGACGATGCCGGCGAAGATGATGAAGCTGATGCCGTTGCCCAGCCCGCGCTCGCTGATGAGCTCGCCGAGCCACATGAGCAGGATCGTGCCCGCCGTGAAGCTCAGCAGCAGGCTGATGGTCGGGATGCTGAACAGATCGTTCTGCGGGATGACGCCATTCGCGCTCAGCAGCACGCTGATTCCGTAGCCCTGGGCGATCGCCAGGGGCACGGTGAGCATGCGGGTGTACTGGTTGAGACGGTTGCGGCCGTACTCCCCCTCGCGGCTCAGCTCCTCGAGCGCTGGGATCACCCCACGCATGAGCTGCATGATGATGCTGGCGTTGATGTACGGGTTCACGCCGAGGCCGATGATCGACGCCGCCGCCAGGCCACCACCCGAGAAGATGTTCAGGATCCCGAGCAGCGGGTTGTCCGTGAACAGGTTCGTCAGGGCTTCCGTGTTCACGTTCGGGATCGGAACGTTCGTCAGCGCTCGGAAGATCGCGAGGATCCCGAGCGTGAAGAGCAGCTTGCGCCGGATGTCCGGCGCTCGGAAGGCGGCGACGACGGTTTCGATCAAGCCTCGGACTCGCTCTTGGCGGATGCCTGGTCGTCGTCGGTTCGTGCCTCATCGGGCGTAGCCCTCGGCTCCGCGCCGTCGGACGCCTCGGCGGCGCCCGCTTCGGCTGCGTCGCTCGGCTCGGCGGATGCCGAATCGTCGTCGGTGCTCTGGGCCTTGCGCTTGGTGCGGTCCCTCTTGGCCTTGCGCACCTTCGGCGGCCGCACGAGCTCCTCGAGCGGCTCGTTACCGGGCCAGCCGAGGCGCTGGGGCGTGCTGCCGGCCGCGGCGAGCTTGTCGAGCGCGCTCTTGCTGAACGCGTGCGCGTGGATCGTGATGCCGGCGGGCGCATCGCCGACGCCGAGGATCTTGACCGGCTTGCGGGTATCGGCGATCAGGCCGTCGTGCGCCAGCACGTCCGGCGTCACGAGCGTTCCCTTCTCGACCTCGGCGAGGCGTGCCAGGTTGACGGGGGCGTAGTCCACCCGGCCGCGGTTGCGGAAGCCGTGGAGCTTCGGGGTGCGGACGTGGAGCGGGGTCTGGCCGCCCTCGAACCATGCCGGCAGGTTGCCGCCGGCGCGGGACTTCTGCCCCTTGGTGCCGCGCCCCGCGGTCTTGCCTCGGCCGGAGCCGTGGCCGCGACCGACCCGCCGAGCGGGCTTGCGCGACCCGGGAGCCGGGTGCAGATCGTGGAGCTTCACTTCGCCTCCTCGTTCGTGTTCGTGCCGGCCGTCGCCGGCTCCTCGACGTCGAGGAGGAAGGCGACGCGGCGGATCATGCCGCGCATCATCGGCGTGTCGGCCACCTCGACCGTCTGGTTGAGCCGGTGCAGTCCGAGGGCGCGGATCGTGCCGCGCGCCGCGGCCTTGTGGCCGATGGTGGACTTCACCCAGGTCACCCTGAGCTTCGCGCCGTCGGCTGCGGTCTTCCTAGCGGCCACGTCCGCCTCCCGGCCCCGTATTCATCGGCTCGCGCCGCTCGGGGATCTCGTGCGGCGTCCGCGACAGCTCCGCGCCACGCTTGCCCAGCAGCTGCTCCGCCGTGCGACCGCGCAGCGCGGCGATGTCGTCGGCCGAGCGCAGCGCGGCCAGGCTCTCCATCGTTGCGCGCACGACGTTGATCGGATTGGTCGATCCGGAGGCCTTGCTCAGCAGGTCGCGGATGCCGGCCGCCTCGACGACCGAACGCACCGATCCGCCGGCGATGACGCCGGTGCCCGCGCTTGCGGGCTTGAGCATGATCTTCGAGGCGCCGAAGTGACGACGCACTTCGTGCGGAATCGTCGAGCCGACGAGCGGCACCTTGATGATGTGCTTCTTGGCGTCCTCGACGCCCTTGCGGATCGCCTCCGGCACCTCGCCGGCCTTGCCGATGCCGGCACCGACGTTGCCGTTGCCGTCGCCGACCACGACCACCGCGCTGAAGCTGAAGCGCCGGCCACCCTGGACGACCTTCGCGACGCGGTTGATCTGAACGACCTTCTCCTCGAGATTGAGCTTGGACGCATCGATGCGTGCCATGCGGTGTTCTCCTCTCGCTCTACAGGTTGAGGCCGCCCTCGCGGGCGCCCTCGGCGAGCGAGCGGACCCGCCCGTGATACTGGTAACCGCCTCGATCGAGGACCACCGAGGTGACCCCCGCCGCCTTGGCGCGCTCGGCGAGCGCGCGACCCACGGAGTGAGCGACGTCGACCTTGGTCGTGCCGCCGAGATCGCTCTCACGGCTCGACGCGGCGGCCAGCGTGCGCCCGGTGCTGTCGTCGATCACCTGGGCATAGATGAACTTGGCGCTGCGGAAGACCGACAGGCGCGGACGATCCGCGTCCCCGCGGATGCGGAGCCGGAGTCGCGTGTGGCGCTTGCGACGCAGCGCGTCGCGGGATGGGTTCTTCATCGGTCTGTCCTTACGCTCCCCCGACCTTGCCGGCCTTGCCGGCCTTGCGGAGGATCTGCTCGCCCGCGTAGCGAATGCCCTTGCCCTTGTACGGCTCCGGCTTGCGCTGGGCGCGAATGTAGGCCGCGATCTGGCCGACCAGCTCCTTGTCGGCGCCGAAGACGCCGAGACGCGTCGGGCTCTCGACCCGGAACTCGATCCCTGCCGGCGGGTCGACCTCGACCGGGTGAGAGTAGCCGAGCGCCATGACGAGCTTCGAGCCCTGCAGCTGCGCGCGGTAGCCCACGCCACTGATCTCGAGGTTCTTCGTGAAGCCCGACGTCACGCCGGTGACCATGTTGTTGACCAGGCTGCGCGTCAGCCCGTGGAGCGCGCGGTGGCGCGGCTCGTCGCTCGGCCGCACGATCCGGAGCTCGCCATCGGTTCGCTCGAGAGCCATCTCCGGATGGAGCTGTCGCTCCAGCGTGCCGAGAGGCCCCTTCACCGTGAGGCGCGTTCCGTCCTGCGTCACTTCCACTCCGGCAGGGAGCGGGATCGGCATTCGTCCGATACGGGACATGCTGCTTGCTCCTTACCAGACGTAGCAGAGGACCTCGCCGCCGAGATTCTGCTTCCGGGCATCGCTGCCGGTCATGATCCCGTGGGAGGTGGAGAGGATGGCGAGGCCGAGGCCGCCGAGGACGCGGGGAATCTCGGTCTTGCGGGCATAGACTCGCAGCCCCGGCTTGCTGATGCGTTTCAGGCCGCTCACCACCGGGGTGCGCCCCTCGGCGTACTTCAGCCGGAGCACCAGCTTTTCCTGGACCCCGTCGGGCTCGGTCTCGAAGGCGTCGATGAACCCCTCCTCTGCCAGGATCCGCGCGATCTCGCGCTTCACCCGTGACGAGGGGAGGGTCAGCTCCTTGTGCCGTGCCGCGCTGGCGTTGCGGATGCGCGTCAGCATGTCGGCGATCGGATCGGTCACGTTCATGTTGGTGTTCGTTCTTCTCCTCGGCGGTGGTTCGCTCCCGCGAGCGCCTGCCGCTGATGGCTGGCCGCCTCGCGACGACCATCGGTGTTGCGAGCGGCTACCAGCTCGACTTGGTCACGCCGGGAAGCTGGCCCAGCAGGGCGCGCTCCCGGAAGCAGATGCGGCACATCGCGAACCGGCGCATGTAGCCCCGCGGACGGCCGCACACCTGGCATCGGTTGTGGTCGCGCACGGGGAAGCGCGCTCCGCGCTTCGCCTTGGCGATCATCGACTTCTTGGCCATGGTGCTCCTCAGTTGCTCTGGAACGGCATGCCGAGGAGCTCCAGGAGCTTGCGCCCCTCCTCGTCGGTCTTCGCCGTGGTCACGATGCTGATCTCGAGGCCGCGCAGGCGGTCGATGCGGTCGTAGTCGATCTCCGGGTAGACGAGCTGCTCGCGCAGACCCAGGCTGAAGTTGCCTCGCCCATCGAACGAGCGGGTCGGGATCCCCCGGAAGTCACGGATGCGCGGCAGCGCGAGCGCCATCGTCCGCTCGAGGAAGTCGTACATCCGCTGGCCGCGCAGCGTCACCTTCGCGCCGATCGGCATCCCGGTGCGCAGCCGGAACTGCGCGATGCTGCGCTTCGCGCGTGTCACGATCGGCTTCTGGCCGGTGATCGTCGTCAGGTCGCCGACCGCGGCGTCGAGCGCCTTGGCGTTGGCGATCGCCTCACCCAGGCCGATGTTGACCACGACCTTGCTGACCCGCGGGATCTCCATCGGGTTCCCATAGGCGTACTCGCGCTGGAGTGCCGGAACGACCTCCTCGCGGTACCGCTGGCGAAGGCCGCTGTATTCCGGCTGCCGGAACGACGTGGCACTCGCGGCGGGTGCCTCGTCAGCGGGCGCCTTCGGCGTGCTCGCGCGCGAGGCGGTCGCCTTCGGCTCGGCTTTGGCCGTTGCGCGGCCCGCGGCCTTCGGCTTCGCGGCGGACCTCGCCCGCGGAGCGGCAGCCTTCGACTCGGCGGGTGCCTTCTCCTCCGCGGCGCCGGCCTTCGGGGCGGCGGTCCGTCGCCTGGTCGGCTGCTTCTCGTCTGGGCTCACTTGCTCGTCACCTCGATCTGCTCACCGCAGCGCTTGCAGACGCGCGTGCTGCGGGCGTGCTCGTCCTCCAGACGACCATGGCTGACGCGCGTCGGCTGGTTGCAGCGCGGACAGACGACCTGGACGTTGCTGATGTGGACGGGCACGGGGATGTCGATGATGCCGCCGGCCTGCGTCCGCGACCGAGCCTTCTGGTGCCGCTTGGCCATGTTGATGCCCGGGATGACGACCCCGAAGCCGCGCTTCGTCTTCTCGACGCGATCGACCGTGCCGCGCTTGCCGGCATCCTTGCCGTTGAGCACCAGGACGGTGTCGCCCCTGCGAACGTCCATCACAGCACCTCCGGGGCAAGCGAGACGATCTTCATGTAGTTGCGCTCGCGCAGCTCGCGCGCCACCGGGCCGAAGATGCGCGTGCCGCGCGGGCTGCCCTGCGGGGTGATGAGGACGGCCGCGTTCTCGTCGAAGCGGATGTGGCTGCCATCGGGTCGCCCGTACTCCTTCGTTGTGCGCACGATCACGGCGCGCACGACATCACCCTTCTTGACGCCCGAGTTCGGCAGCGCCTGCTTGACGCTGGCGACGATCACGTCGCCGACCTCGGCCGTGTCACTGGTCGAACGACCGATGACGGTGATGCACTGCAGCGTCCGCGCGCCCGAGTTGTCGGCCACGCGCAGCCTGCTGTACTGGCGAATCACTCGGTCTCCGTCCCGTCGACGAGCTCCACGTGGGAGCCGCGCGCGACGACCTCGACCACGGTCCACCGCTTCTGGCTGGAGAGCGGACGGCTCTCCTCGATGCGCACCGTGTCGCCGACGCGCGCCGTGTTGGTCTCGTCGTGCGCCTTGAACTTGCTGCTGAGCCGGACCACCCGCTTGTAGATCGGGTGGCGGCGCAGCCGCTCGACGCTGACGACGACCGTCTTGTCCATCTTGTCGGACACCACGCGCCCGACCTTGCTTCGTCTCTTGCCCTGCATCAGCTGGCCTTCTCTGCGTCGACAGCCGCGGCTTCGGCGGCGTGCTGACGCTCAGTCATGACGGTGAGGATGCGGGCGATCCGCTTGCGGGTCGCCGGCAGCCTGCTGTAGTTGCTTTCCTGGCGCGTGGCGAGGTCGAAGCGGATCTTCCACAGCTCCTGCTTCGCGTCGCGCAGCGCGCCCTCGAGGTCCTTGTCGGAGAGGGCTCGCACCTCACTGATGTCCATGCTCGAGGCCCTCCTTGACGACGAACTTCGTGCTGATCGGAAGCTTGTGGCCGGCGAGACGCATCGCCTCGCGGGCGATCGGCTCCGGCACGCCCGACATCTCGAACATGACGCGACCGGGCTTGACGACCGCGACCCAGTGGTCCGGCGCGCCCTTGCCCGAGCCCATGCGGACCTCGGCGGGCTTCTTGGTGACCGGCTTGTCCGGGAAGACCCGGATCCAGACTCGACCGCCACGCTTGATGTGGTGCGTCATCGCGCGGCGCGCTGCCTCGATCTGGCGGCTCGTGAGCCAGCAGACCTCCTCGGCCATGAGGCCGAAGTCGCCGAAGCTGACCGTCGTGCCGCCCTTGGCGAGGCCGGCGCGGCGGCCGCGCTGGACCTTGCGGTGCTTGACCCGCTTGGGCATCAGCATCGTCAGGCCCCCTTCTCGTCCGACGAGGCGGCATCCGCGGCGGGTTCCGGAGCCTCGGTGGCCTCGGGCTCCGCGGCCTCCGCCACCGGGGCCGCATCGGGAGCCGTCTCCACGCTCTCGGTGGCCGCCTCGGCGGCGACCTGCTCGGTCACCTCGGCGGCCTCGACCACCGGCGTCTCGACCTGAGCGGCGTCGGGCGCCGCTACGGTCGTCTCAGGCTCGGCGACGGCCACCGACGACTCGGCGGCTGCCTGGTCGGTGCGCGTCGTGGCACGACGGGTTCGGGTCGCCGTCGCCCCGCGGCGCGGCGCGCGCGGCTCGGTGCGAGCGCTGCCGGGACGGTCGCCGAGCTGCTCGCCACGGTAGACCCACGCCTTGACGCCGATGCGCCCGTAGGTGGTGTGCGCGTGGACGACGCCGTAGCTGATATCGGCACGCAGGGTCCCGAGCGGGATGCGCCCCTCCTTGTCCCACTCCGTCCGGCTCATCTCGGAGCCGCCGAGGCGGCCGGAGACCTGGATCTTCACGCCCTTGGCGCCGGCCTTGATGGTTCGCTGGATCGACTGCTTGATGGCCTTCCGGAAGGCGATGCGCCGCTCCAGCTGGCCGGCCACGTTCTGCGCCAGCAGCATGCCGTCAAGCTCAGGCTGGAGGATCTCCTTGATCTCCAGCTTGACCTTCTTGTCGGTCAGCTTGCCGATGTTCGTGCGCAGCGCCTCGACGTTCGCGCCGCCCTTGCCGATGACGATCCCCGGCTTGGCCGTGTGGACCGTGACGGTGACGTGGTTGATGCCACGCTCGATCTCGACCTGGCTGACGCTGGCGTTCGACAGCTGGCGCGCGACCAGCTCCCGGATCCGCATGTCCTCCTGGAGCAGCGTCGCGTAGTCGCGGTCGGCGTACCACTTCGCCAGCCAGGGCTTGATGATGCCGATCCGGAAGCCGTACGGATGGACCTTGTGACCCATGCTCAGGCCTCCTCTTGATCAGCCACCGCGACGGTGATGTGGCTGGTGCGCTTGAGAACCTGGAAGTAGCGGCCCTGGGCGCGCGGTCGCCCGCGCTTCAGGGTCGGGCCTTCGTTGGCGACCGCGCTCACCACGCGCAGCTCGTCGGCCGACAGGTTGTAGTTGTTCTCCGCGTTGGCCGTGGCGCTCTTGAGCACCTTGGCCACGTCCTTTGCAGCCGCATTCGGCAGGAAGCGCAGGATCGCCGCGGCCTCCTCGACCGGCTTGCCGGAGATGAGGTCGGTGACCAGCCGCACCTTGCGGGGGCTGATCCGTACGTGCTTGGCAGTCGCGCTGACTCGCATCGGCATCGCCTACTTCAGCGACGTCGAGCGCTCGGTGGCTCGGCCACCATGCCCTCGATATGTGCGCGTCGGGGCGAACTCGCCGAGCCGGTGCCCGACCATGTTCTCGGTGATGAAGACGGGCACGTGGCGACGGCCGTCGTGGACGGCGATCGTGTGCCCGATCATCTGCGGGAAGATCACGCTCGCCCGCGACCAGGTCTTCAGCACCTTGCGCTCGCTGCGCTTGTTCATGTCATCGATGCGGCCGAGCAGGCGCGCGTCGACGAATGGTCCCTTCTTGACGGAACGACTCATCTATCGGCTCCTAACCCCGTCCGTACCGACGGCGGACGATCAACTTGCTGCTCTTGTTCTTCTTGGCGCGGGTGCGCAGGCCCATGGCCGGCTTGCCCCACTTCGTCTTGGGCGGCATGCCGGTCGGCTGCTTGCCCTCGCCACCGCCATGCGGATGGTCGCGAGGGTTCATGGCCGAGCCGCGCACCGTCGGGCGCTTGCCCATGTGGCGCGCGCGCCCCGCCTTGCCGATCTTCTGGTTCTCGTGGTCGAGGTTGCTCACCTGGCCGATCGTCGCCATGCACTCGATGCGCACGCGGCGCACCTCGCCAGAGGGCAGCCGGATGGTGGCGAACGCCCCCTCCTTGGCCAGCAGCTGGGCGCTGGCGCCGGCGCTGCGCACGATCTGCCCACCGCGTCCGGCGACGAGCTCCACGTTGTGGATCTGCGTCCCGAGCGGGATCCGGGACAGCGGCAAGGCATTGCCGGTCCGGGCCTCGACGTCCGGGCCGGACGCCACGGTGTCACCCACCCCGAGGCCGTGCGGGAGCAGCATGTAGCGCTTGTCCCCGTCGGCGTAGTGGAGCAGCCCGATGCGGGCGGAGCGATTCGGGTCGTACTCGACCGTGGCGATCCTGGCGGGCACGCCGAACTTCTCGCGCTTCCAGTCGATGACGCGATAGAGACGCTTGTGGCCCGAGCCCTGGTGCCGGACGGTCAGCTTGCCCTGGCTGTTGCGGCCGGCGCGGCGCACCAGACGCTCGGTGAGCGGCTTGTGCGGGACGTCGGTCGTGATCTCCTCGAACGTCGAGCGGGTCATCTCGCGAAGGCCCGGCGACGTCGGTCGATAGCTGCGAAGTGGCATTGGTCAGACGGCCTCGAAGAGCTCGATCTTGTCGCCGGGAGCGACCGTCACCACGGCCTTCTTCCAGCCGGGCACGGTGCCCATCGTCCGGCGGCCGCGTCGCTTCTGCTTGGGGCGCACGCTGACGACCCGCACGCCGAGGACCTTCACCTTGAACTCGGCTTCGACGGCGGCCTTGATGAGGAACTTGTTCGCGTCGCGGGCGACGGCGAACGTGTAGTTGTTGCGCTCGGTCTCGAGCGTGCTCTTCTCGCTGATCACCGGTCGCAGCAGCACGTCGTGCAGGCTCGATGCGGTCACGCGTACACCTCCTGGGTTCGGTCGAGCGCCTCGCGCGTGAAGATGACGGTGTCGGCCTCGAGGAGGTCGACGACGTTGAGGCTGTCGGCCAGGATCACGCGAACCTCCGGCAGGTTGCGGCAGGACACCTCGACGCGCTCGTCGCGCGACGGAAGGACCAGGAGGACCTTGCCCTCGGCCTTCCATGCGGCGAGGCGTGAGCGAACCGCCTTGGTCTTGATCTCGTCGAGGTCGAACCCGGCGACGACGCGCAGGGCGTCATCGGCCTGCTTGGCGCTCAGGACACCACGCAGAGCGCTGCGCCGCATCTTGGCCGGCATGCGCTGCTCGTGGCTGCGCGGGTGTGGGCCGAAGACGACGCCGCCGCCCGCCCACTGGGGCGCGCTCTTGGTTCCCTGGCGCGCGCGGCCGGTGCCCTTCTGGCGCCACGGCTTCTTGCCGCCACCGCGGACCTCGCCGCGAGTCAGCGTGTCAGCCGTGCCGATGCGGCGTCCGGCCATCTGGCGCACCACCGCCTGGTGGATGAGGGGCTCGTTGATCGGGGCCGCGAAGAGCGACTCGGCAAGGTCCACCGAGCCGGCTTCCTTGCCGTCCGCTGTGAGGATCGTGGTCGTGGGCATCGTTCTACTTCGCCTTCTGCACGAGCAGCAGGCCGTTGCGGGCCCCGGGCACCGCACCCCTGACCAGGATGAGGTTGCGCTCGGGATCGATTCTCACGACCCTGAGCTTCTTGACGGTCACTCGCTCGTCGCCGGCATGTCCGGGCATCTTCGTGCCCTTCCAGACCCGACCGGGATACGTGCCGGCGCCGATCGAGCCTGGGGCGCGATGGTGGTCGGAGCCGTGCGACTTCGGGCCGCGGCGGAAGTTGTGGCGGGCGATCACGCCCGCGAACCCGCGGCCCTTGCTCATGCCGGTGACGTCCACCAGCTCACCAGCGGTGAACAGGTCGACGCCGAGCTGCTGCCCGACCTCGTATTCGTCGGCTTCCTCGACGCGGACCTCGCGAACGTGCTTCGGACGCTGCTGGTCCTTGCCGAGGTGGCTGAACTGGCCCGCCACCGGCTTGGTGACACGGCGCGCCGAACCGGCACCGAGCTGCAGGGCGGTGTAGCCGTCCTGCTCGGCGCTGCGGATGCGCGTGACCGTGTTCGGGCTGGCCTCGATGACGCTCACCGGGACGACGCTGCCGTCGTCCTCGAAGATGCGCGTCATCCCGAGCTTCCTCCCGATCAAACCTGCCGGCACTTCTGGTGGTTCCTTCCTTCGATGGCGGGACGTTCCTCACATCGGACCGATGAGGTCCGATGCGGGAATTCACATCTTGATCTCGATATCGACGCCGGCCGCCAGCGACAGCCGCATCAGCGCATCCACCGTCTTCGTCGACGGATCGATGATGTCGATGAGGCGCTTGTGCGTCCGGATCTCGAACTGCTCCCGGCCATCCTTGTGGACGAACGGGCCGCGGATGACGGTGTACTTCTCGATGCGAGTCGGCAGGGGGACCGGGCCGGCGATGTCGGCGCCGGTCCTCTGCGCGGTCTCCACGATCTGCTCGGCCGACTGGTCGAGCAGCTTGTGGTCGTACGCCTTGAGCCGGATGCGGATGCGCTGCTTGGCCATGCGACTAGCCGACGACCTCGGTGATGACGCCGGCGCCGACGGTGTGGCCGCCCTCGCGGATGGCGAATCGCTGGCCCTGCTCGATGGCGATCGGGGTGATCAGCTCGACGTCGATGTTGACGTTGTCGCCGGGCATGATCATCTCGACGCCCGCGGGCAGGATGATCGCGCCGGTCACGTCGGTCGTGCGCAGGTAGAACTGCGGGCGATACCCGGCGTAGAACGGCGTGTGGCGCCCGCCCTCCTCCTTGGTCAGGACGAGGACTTCGCACTTGAACTTCGTACCGGGCTTCACGGTGCCCGGCTTGGCGAGGACCTGGCCGCGCTCGAGCTCTTCACGCTCGATGCCGCGCAGGAGCAGGCCGACGTTGTCGCCGGCCTCGCCGGTGTCCAGGGTCTTCTTGAACATCTCGACGCCCGTCACCACCAGCTGGCGCGGCTTGTCCTGGTGGATGCCCACCAGCTCCACCGTCTCGCCGGTGTTGACCACGCCGCGCTCGATGCGCCCGGTGGCCACGGTGCCGCGGCCCTTGATGCCGAAGACGTCCTCGATCGGCATGAGGAACGGCTTCTCGGTCTCACGGGCCGGCGTCGGGATGTACGAGTCGACGGCGTCCATCAACTCCTTGATCGAGGCGTAGTCCTCGCTCTCCGGGTCGTCGCTGGTCGACTCGAGCGCCTTGAGGGCCGAGCCGCGGATGACGGGGATGTCGTCACCGGGGAACTCGTACTTGCTGAGGAGCTCGCGCACCTCCATCTCGACCAGGTCGACGAGCATCTCGTCGTCGACCATGTCGACCTTGTTCAGATACACGACCAGGCTCGGCACCTCGACCTGGCGGGCCAGGAGGATGTGCTCGCGCGTCTGGGGCATCGGGCCGTCCGCGGCGGACACGACCAGGATGGCGCCGTCCATCTGGGCGGCACCGGTGATCATGTTCTTGATGTAGTCGGCATGGCCCGGGCAGTCGACGTGGGCGTAATGACGATTCGCCGTCTGGTACTCGACGTGGCTGATGGCGATCGTGATGCCGCGCTGGCGCTCCTCGGGAGCGTTGTCGATCTGGTCGAAGGCATGGAAGTCGGCCCCGCCCGACAGGGAGAGGAACTTCGTGATCGCTGCGGTCAGCGTGGTCTTGCCGTGGTCGACGTGACCGATCGTGCCGACGTTGACGTGCGGCTTGCTACGGTCGAACTTCTGCTTGGCCATGGTGTCTTCTTCGTCGCTCCTCTATCGGTCCGTTAGCTCTTGGACTTGGCAATGAGTTCGTTGGCGAGGTTGGCGGGGACTTCGGCGTAGCGGCCGAACTCCATCGAGTACGTCGCGCGTCCCTGGGTCATGCTGCGCAGCTCGGTGGCGTAACCGAACATCTCGGCCAGCGGGACGTGGGAGTGGATGATGCGGCTCGTGCCGTGCTCGTCGATGCCGTCGATCGTGCCTCGGCGTGCGTTGAGGTTGCCGATGACGTCGCCCATGAACTCCTCGGGCGTGGTCACCTCGACCTTCATCACCGGCTCGAGGATCGCCGGGTCGGCCTTGGCGACGCCGTTCTTGGCCGCCATGCTGCCGGCGATCTTCATGGCCATCTCTGACGAGTCCACCTCGTGGTACGAGCCATCGACGAGGGTGGCCTTCACGTCGATGACCGGGTAGCCGGCCACCACGCCGCCGAGCAGCGCTTCCTTGACGCCTTCCTCGATGGCGCGCCAGTACTCGCGCGGGACGGCGCCACCGACGATCTTCGACTCCCACTCGAAGCCCGACCCGCGCTCGAGCGGCTCGAGCGTCAGCACGGCATGGCCGTACTGGCCCTTGCCGCCGGTCTGGCGCACGAAGCGGCCCTCGGCCTTGGGGACGGCCTTGCGGATTGCCTCTCGGTAGCTCACCTGCGGCCGGCCGACGTTGGCCTGGACCTTGAACTCGCGCAGCATGCGGTCGACGAGCACCTCGAGGTGCAGCTCGCCCATGCCGGCGATGCGCGTCTGGCTCGACTCCTGGTCGGTATGGACGCGGAAGGTCGGGTCCTCCTCGGCCAGGCGCTGGAGCGCAATCGACATCTTGTCCTGGTCGGCCTTGGTCTTGGGCTCGACCGCCAGCTCGATGACCGGCTCGGGGAACGTGATCGACTCGAGCACGACCGGCTTGTCCTCGGCCGTCAGCGTGTCTCCGGTGGTCGTGTTCTTGAGGCCCACGGCGGCGGCGATGTCGCCGGCGCTGACCTGGTCGATCTCCTCGCGATGGTTGGCATGCATCTGGAGGATGCGGCCGACTCGCTCCTTGTTGCCCTTCGTGCTGTTGTACACGTAGGAGCCGGTCTTGAGCGTGCCCGAGTAGACCCGGAAGAAGGCGAGCTTGCCCACGAACGGGTCGGCCACGATCTTGAACGCCAGGGCGGAGAACGGTGCGTCGGGGTCGGTCTCGAGGCTCACGTCCTCGCCGGATCGTGGGTTGCGCCCCGTGAGTGGAGGGACGTCGAGCGGGCTCGGCAGGAAGTCGATGACCGCGTCGAGCATCGGCTGGACGCCCTTGTTCTTGAGCGCCGAACCGGTCAGCACCGGGACCATCTCGTAGGCCAGCGTGCCCGTGCGGACCGCCTGGCGGATCTCGTCGGCGGAGACCTCTTCGCCCTCGAGGTACTTGTGCGCGATGTCGTCGTCGAGGTCGGCGAGCGACTCGATGAGCTTCTCGCGCCACTCGGTGGCGAGCGGCAGGACATCGGCCGGGATCTCCCCGACGTCGACCTGGTCGCCCAGGTCGTTGCCGTAGGTGATGGCCCTCATGTTGATGAGGTCGACGACACCGCGGAACGAACCCTCGGCGCCGATCGGGACCTGGAGCGGGACGGCGTTCACGCCCAGCCGATCCTTGATCATGCCGACGACACGCCAGAAGTCGGCCCCGGTCCGGTCGAGCTTGTTGACGAAGCAGAACCGTGGCACGCGGTACTTGTCGGCCTGGCGCCAGACGGTCTCGGACTGCGGCTCCACGCCGGCCACGCCATCGAAGACGACGACCGCACCGTCGAGCACGCGCAGGCTGCGCTCGACCTCGGCCGTAAAGTCCACGTGCCCGGGCGTGTCGATCAAGTTGATGCGATGGTCGTTCCAGAAGCACGTCGTTGCGGCGGCGGTGATCGTGATCCCCCGCTCCTGCTCCTGCTCCATCCAGTCCATCGTCGCGGCGCCCTCGTGGACCTCGCCGATCTTGTAGATCTTCTTGGTGTAGAAGAGGATCCGCTCGGTCACGGTGGTCTTGCCCGCGTCGATGTGGGCGATGATCCCGATGTTGCGGGTGCGCTCGAGCGCGTTCATGGCCGGGCTCGTCGCGGTGCGTGCGGTCTGCGTTGTCATCGGACTACCACTTGAAGTGGCTGAAGGCGCGGTTCGCCTCCGCCATGCGGTGGGTGTCCTCGCGACGCTTGACGGCTGCGCCGAGGCCGTTGCTGGCATCGACGAGCTCGGCGGCGAGCTTGTCGGACATGCTCTTGCCATTGCGCTTGCGTGCCGACTCGATGAGCCAGCGCATGCCGAGGCTGACCCGGCGATCGGCGCGGACCTCGACCGGAATCTGGTACGTGGAGCCGCCGACGCGCTTGGGCTTGACCTCGATGAGTGGCATGGCGTTGCGCAGAGCAGCCTCGAGCACCTCGACGCCGGCGCGGCCGGCCTGGGCCTCGCAGCGCGAGAGGGCACCCTCGAGGATGCGGTGCGCGAGATGGCGCTTGCCGCCATACATCAGCTTGTTCGTGAACTGGTCGAGCGTCAGCGCGGTGCCGGTCAGCTGCTCGGCGTACTTCGTCTTGCGCGCGATGGTGGGACGTCGTGGCATGGGTTCAGCCGCCCTTGCCCGGCGACTTCGCGCCGTACTTGCTGCGTCCCTGCCTGCGGTCGCGAACGCCGGCGGCATCGAGCGTGCCGCGGATGATGTGGTACTTGACCGCCGGAAGGTCCTTCACGCGACCGCCGCGGACGAGCACCATCGAGTGCTCCTGGAGGTTGTGCCCGATGCCGGGGATGTAGGCGGTCACCTCCATGCCGTTCGTCAGCCGGACACGCGCGACCTTCCGAAGCGCCGAGTTCGGCTTCTTCGGGGTGCGCGTCATGACCTGCAGGCAGACGCCGCGCCGCTGCGGCGCGCCGCGTCCCTCAGACGTGGTCTGCTTGAGGGTGTTCAGCGTCCGGCGCAGAGCCGGGGCCTTCACCTTCTTGATCGCCGGCTTGCGACCCTTGCGGACCAGCTGGCTGATGGTTGGCAACGAGAACCTCGCGTTCGTATCGCGTGACTGGCTACTGAGTGAGATCGATGGCCGGGTGGCGCCCATGGCGATCCGTTCTGGAGGCCGATATTGGGCTGCCCCGGTTCACATGCACGTGGCATGCACCGCGGGCACACACGAAGGCGTCCCGCACGCGGGACACCGACCACGAAGTATACGGAAGGGGGTGGTTGAGTGTCAATTGAAGTGCTGTGCAGCCCACCATCATCGGTCGAGGCTCCGGAGCCGACTGAACATCGGGGCCGCGGCCCGTCTACTCTACGTAGCACCGATGTCCACAGCCCTTGCCCTGACCCTTGGCTATCTCGCCATCAACCTCGTGCTGATGGTGTGGCTCGAGCGCGAGCGCGCCAACGAGCGAGAGGTCTCCTGGCAGGCCGTGGCGCTGGTGGCAGGGCTTCGCTACGGACCGCCCGTCGTCGGCGCGCTCTACCTGCTGACGATCTCGGGCGACTGGCTCTTCGCCGTCTTCGTCCTCGGGTTCTTCGCCATCGCCGCGTGGTTGATGACCGGCCTGCTCGCCTACACGAACACCGGGCCTGACCAACGAGGCGAGACGCGGCGGAACCGACGCTGAGGCAGCCCCCAGCACATTGACAAAGGGCGGCCCGGAGGCCGCCCTTCGCGTCGGTGCGTCTGAGGAAACGCCTACTTCTTTGCCGCGGCCTCCTCGGCCTGGCGCTCCTGCTCCTCGTCGGTGAGCTCGTCGAAGACGGCCTCCTCGACGGCCGCCTCCATCTCGGGGTTGTTGCCGGCATCCATGAGCTCGGCGACCGTGTCGGCGGCCTCCTCCGCGGCGGCCTCGGCCTCCTCGGGCTCGACGTCACCGTCGCCATCCGCGTCGGGATCACCCGACAGGAAGGCTCGGGCGGCCTCGCGCTCGCGTGCGGCCTCCTCCTCCTCGAGCGGGATCTGAGCGGCCCGCTCGGCGGCGAGGCGGCGCGCTTCGGCGCCGGTCCCGGCCGGGATGAGCTTGCCGATGATCACGTTCTCCTTGAGGCCGATGAGGTGGTCCTTGGCGCCATTGATGGCGGCCTCGGTCAGCACGCGGGTCGTCTCCTGGAAGGAGGCGGCCGCGAGGAACGACGAGGTGTTCAACGACGCCTTGGTCACGCCCAGCAGGACGGTCTGCGCCGTCGCCGGCTCGCCGCCCTCCGCCAGGATCCGGTTGTTCGTCTCCTCGAACTCGAAGCGGTCGATGAGCTCCGACGGAAGCAGCTCGGTGTCGCCGGGGTTGTCCACGGTCACCTTGCGCAGCATCTGGCGCACGATGATCTCGACGTGCTTGTCGCTGATCGTGACGCCCTGGCTCCGGTACACCTTCTGGACCTCGGCGACCAGGAAGCGCTGGACCGTGTCCACGCCCTTGATCTCGAGCAGCTCCTTCGGGTTGAGCGAGCCCTCGGTCAGCGAGTCACCGGCCGAGACCACGTCGCCGTCGGCCACGCGGATGCGCGCCGAGTGCGGCACCGGGTACTCGCGCACCACGACCTCCTCGGTGTGGAGGGTCAGGGTGCTCCCCTTCTTCGTGACGCGCCCACCCGCGGTGGCCTTGACCTCGACCAGGTCGTCGCCCTCGCCGATGCGGGCCAGGAGCTGACCCTCGGTCACCTCGTCGCCGTTGGCCACGAGGATCTCGTGCTGCGGCGTGAGCTTGAAGGCCGTGTCGTACGCCTCACGATGGGTGACGCGGACGGTGATCGGCTGATCACCCGAGGCAGGCGGCACCTCGACGGTGCCGTCGATCTCGGTCATCGTTGCCTGGC
Source organism: uncultured Chloroflexia bacterium (assembly GCA_963828485.1). GTDB lineage: Bacteria > Chloroflexota > Limnocylindria > QHBO01 > QHBO01 > JACDBZ01. The sequence continues at coordinate 252,681 of CAWHEV010000003.1, read as the reverse complement.
CCTTGGGGATGCGCGCCTCGAAGAGCTCCTCGACGCGCGGCAGGCCCTGCGTGATGTCCTCGCCGGCGACGCCGCCGGTGTGGAAGGTCCGCATGGTCAGCTGGGTGCCGGGCTCGCCGATTGACTGGGCGGCGATGATCCCCACCGCCTGGCCGATCGCCACGAGCTCACCGGTGGCGAGGTTGCGCCCGTAGCACATGCGGCACACGCCGTGGCGCGCGACGCAGGTGAGCGGCGAGCGGACGCTGACGCGCTCGAGCCCGGCCTCCTCGATGCGCTCGAGCGCACCCTCGTTGATCTCGTCGTTGCGGGCGACGATCACTTCCCCTGACTTCTCGTCGACCACGTCGATCGCGGCCATGCGCCCGATGAGGCGCTCGATGAACGGCTCGGGGATGATCTCCGACTCCTCGCGCGTGATCCACGTCCCGAGATCGGTGCCGCAGTCGTCCTCGCGGGTGATGACGTCCTGTGCCACGTCCACCAGGCGCCGGGTGAGATACCCGGAGTCGGCCGTGCGCAGCGCGGTGTCGGCGAGGCCCTTGCGGGCTCCGTGGCTCGAGATGAAGTACTCGAGCACGCTCATGCCCTCGCGCAGGTTCGACCGGATCGGCAGGTCGATGATGCGACCGGACGGATCGGCCATCAGCCCGCGCATGCCGGCCAGCTGGTGCACCTGGGTCACCGAGCCGCGGGCGCCCGAGTTCGTGATCAGCATGATCGAGCCGCGCTCGTCGAGCCCGGAGAGCATTTTCTGGGTCACGTTGTCGGTCGTCGCGCGCCAGACCTCGACGGTCTGGGTGTAGCGCTCGTCATCGGTGATGAAGCCGCGCCGGAACTCGCGATCGATGTCGTTGACGCGCGTCTGCGCATCGCTCAGGAGCTTGGTCTTCTCCTTCGGCACCGCGAGGTCGCTCACGCTGATCGTGATGCCGGCCTCGGTGGAGTAGTGGAAGCCGATGGCCTTGATGCCGTCGACCAGGGTCGCGGTCGCCTCCGGCCCGAGGTCGCGGTAGCAGCGCGCGATGATCTCCTTGAGGCCCTTGCGGTCCATGACGCGGTCGGTGAACCGCAGCTGCGGCGGCAGGATCGAGTTGAAGATCACGCGGCCCGCCGTGGTGGTGACGATCGACCGAACGGTCTTCCCGTCGGCGATCGCGCCCTCCCACGTGTCGGTCTCAACGCGCACCACGTCCTGGACGTGGATGGCGCGTGAGGCGACCGCCAGGAGCACCTCGGCGTCGTCGGTGTACACCTGCCACGGCTTGAACTCGGTCTCGAGCCCCTTAGAGCCGGCCTTGTCCACGGTCAGGTAGTAGCAGCCGAGCACCATGTCGTGCGTCGGGCTGACCACCGGGCTGCCGTCCGCGGCCGAGAGCAGGTTGCGGGTCGAGAGCATGAGCTCCTTCGCCTCGCGCTGCGCGGCCGTGCTGAGCGGCACGTGGACCGCCATCTGATCGCCGTCGAAGTCCGCGTTGAACGCGAAGCACACGAGCGGGTGGATCTGGATGGCCGAGCCCTCGACCAGCACCGGCATGAAGGCCTGGATGCCCAGTCGATGGAGGGTCGGTGCACGGTTCAGGAGCACCGGGTGGTCCTTGATGACCTCCTCGAGCACGTCCCACACCTCGGGACGCACGCGCTCGACGATGCGCTTGGCGCTCTTGATGTTGTGCGCGAAGCCCTTCTCGACGAGCTGGCGCATGACGAACGGCTTGAACAGCTCGAGCGCCATCTTCTTCGGCAGGCCGCACTGGTGCAGCTTGAGCTCCGGCCCGACCACGATGACGGATCGGCCCGAATAGTCGACGCGCTTGCCGAGCAGGTTCTGCCGGAAGCGGCCCTGCTTGCCCTTGAGCATGTCGGACAGGCTCTTGAGCCGATGATTGCCGGTGCCCGCGATGGCACGGCCGCGCCGCCCATTGTCGATGAGGGCGTCGCACGCCTCCTGCAGCATCCGCTTCTCGTTGCGGATGATGATCTCCGGCGCCTCGAGGTCGAGCAGCCGGCTGAGGCGGTTGTTGCGGTTGATCACTCGCCGATACAGGTCATTCAGGTCCGACGTGGCGAACCGGCCACCGTCGAGCTGGACCATCGGCCGCAGGTCCGGTGGGATGACCGGCAGGGTCGAGAGGATCATCCACTCCGGGCGCGCGCCGGACTTGCGGAAGGCCTCGATGAGGCGCAGCCGCTTGATGGCCTTCTTGCGCCGCTGACCGGAGGTCTGGCGCATCTCGACGTGCAGGTCCTGGCTGAGGGTGTCGAGGTCGATGGCCTCGATGATCTTCTTGACCGCCTCGGCACCCATGCCGGCGTCGAAGAGCCGGCCGTGCGCCTCGGTCATGGCCCGGTACTCGCCCTCGGTGAGCGTCTTGAGCACCTGGATGTCGGCCAGTCGGGCGCGCTCGGTGCGCGCCCACAGCCGGGCCTCGTCGGTCTCGCGCGCGACGTGCTCGCGCTCGCTGGCGGTCGCCTCTTCGATCCCCGAGGTCAGGTCCGCGACGGCGGTCTGGAACTTCTCCTCCGCCGACGCGAGCGTCTCCTTGGCGTCCTTGTCGACTGCGGAGACCTCGCCCTTGACCACCTCGCGCAGCTTGGCGAGGGCTTCCTTGCTCGTGTCGCCCGATCGGCCGATCACCTCACCGGTGGCGGCGAAGACGACGTCCTCGGCGAGTGTCTTGCCCCCGCCCTTGATGGTCGCCTCGACCTCCTGGGCCGCGGTGGTCAGCTCCTCGGTGCGGCTGGCCTTGCCCTCGGTGATGCGGGTCTTCTCGGCGGCGTGGGCCGCATCGACCTCGGTCCGCTTGTCGGCCACGGCGGCCTCGAGCTCGGCCTTCTTCTCGTCGACCACCGCCTGTGCGGTGCCGATCCGCTCCTCGACATCGGCGTCGATGCGCTCGAGCGCCTTCTCGCGCTGCGACTCGTCGACGCGCGTGACGACGTAGAGCGCGAAGTAGAGGATCCGCTCCAGGTTGCGCGGGCTGATGTCGAGAAGGATGCCGAGCCGGCTCGGCGTGCCCTTGAAGTACCAGATGTGGCTGACCGGGCTGGCCAGCTTGATGTGGCCCATCCGCTCGCGACGGACCTTCGAGCGAGTGACCTCGACGCCGCACTTGTCGCAGATGATGCCCTTGTAGCGGATGCGCTTGTACTTGCCGCAATAGCACTCCCAGTCCTTGGTCGGACCGAAGATGCGCTCGTCGAACAGGCCATCCTTCTCGGGCTTGAGCGTGCGGTAGTTGATCGTCTCCGGCTTCGTTACCTCGCCCGACGACCAGCCCTTGATCTGATCGGGCGACGCGAGGCTGATGCGGATGGCGTCGAAATTGTTGACTTCAAGCATGAGCGGCTTGGGACTCCTGCGACGGCTCCGCGCCGTCGCTGCGCTCGTCGCCGAGGTGGACCAGACCCCGGCTCAGGATTGACCGATTGGTGATGCGAGCCCGACGCGTCCTGGCGCGACGGGCTGCGAGGCTATTCCTCAAAGCCCTGGAGGTTGATTCCGCCGAGGTCCGGTAGCGGATAGCTGCCGGTGTCCTCGATGAAGCGGATCTCCTCTTCGTTCTCGTTGAGGATCTCGACCGACAGACCGAGCGCCTGGAGCTCCTTGATGAGCACCTTGAACGACTCGGGCACGCCGGGCGACTGGATCTCCTCGCCCTTGACGATCGCCTCGTAGGTCTGGACGCGACCGACGACGTCGTCCGACTTCACGGTGAGGAGCTCCTGGAGGATGTTCGCGGCCCCGTAGGCCTCGAGCGCCCAGACCTCCATCTCGCCGAAGCGCTGGCCGCCGAACTGCGCCTTGCCACCCAGCGGCTGCTGCGTGATCAGGCTGTACGGCCCGGTGCTGCGGGCGTGGATCTTGTCCTCCACCAGGTGGTGGAGCTTGAGCATGTAGATATAGCCCACGGTGACCCGATGGTCGAAGGCATCGCCGGTGCGCCCGTCGTACAGCACCGTCTTGCCGTCGGTCGGCAGGTTCGCCCGCTTGAGGGCGTCCTCGATGTGCTGCTCGGTGGCGCCGTCGAAGACCGGCGTCGCCGCCTTGAGGCCGAGGACCTGCATGGCCCAGCCCAGGTGCGTCTCGAGGATCTGACCGATATTCATGCGGCTCGGCACGCCGAGCGGGTTGAGGACGATATCGACCGGCGTCCCATCGGGCATGAACGGCATGTCCTCCATCGGGAGGATCTTGGCGATGACGCCCTTGTTGCCGTGGCGGCCGGCCATCTTGTCGCCGACGGCGATCTTGCGCTTCTGCGCCACGCTGACGCGGACCAGGCGGTTGACCCCGGGCAGCAGCTCGTCGCCGTTGTCGCGGCTGAACTGCCGCACGTCGACCACGATGCCGCGGGTGCCCGACGGCAGCCGCATGCTCGAGTCGCGGACCTCGCGCGCCTTCTCGCCGAAGATCGCGCGCAGGAGCCGCTCCTCGGCGGTCAGCTCGGTCTCGCCCTTCGGCGTGATCTTGCCGACGAGGATGTCGCCTGGAGTGACCTCGGCGCCCTCGTACACGATCCCGTCCTCGTCGAGGTTGCGCAGGCTCTCCTCGCCCACGTTCGGGATGTCGCGGGTGATCTCCTCGGGGCCGAGCTTGGTGTCCCGGGCCTCGATCTCGTACTTCTCGATGTGAATGGACGTGAAGAGGTCGTCCTTGACGAGGCGCTCGCTGATGACGATGGCGTCCTCGTAGTTGCCGCCCTCCCACGGAAGGAAGGCGACCAGGATGTTCTGCCCCAGCGCCATCTCGCCGCTGTCGGTGCTGCTCCCGTCGGCCAGGACCTGCCCGACGGCCACGCGGTCGCCGACGTCGACGACCGGCCGCTGGTTGATGCAGGTGCCCTGGTTCGAGCGCAGGAACTTCTTGAGCGGATACTCGTCGCGCTCGTCGCCGGCATCGCGCTCGACCACGATGTAGTCGGCGGTCACGCTGACGACGGTGCCCGCTGCGCGCGAGGTGAGCACGCCCTGCGAGTCGAGCGCGGCCCGGAACTCGACGCCCGTGCCGACCACCGGCGCCTCCGGCTGGAGGAGCGGGACCGACTGGCGCATCATGTTCGAGCCCATCAGGGCGCGGTTGGCATCGTCATGCTCGAGGAACGGGATCATCGCGGTGGCGACGCTCACGATCTGCTTCGGGCTGACGTCCATGTAGTCGATCGAGTCGACCGACTCCTCGAGGAACTTGTCCTTCCAGCGCACGAGCACCCGGTCCTCGCTGAAGCGGTCGTGCTCGTCGAGAGCGGCGTTGGCCTGCGCGATGTGGAACTTCTCCTCCTCGGAGGCATCCAGGTAGGCGATCTCGTCGGTCACGACCGGGCGGATGCGCACGTTCGCCACCTTGGCGTCCTTGATCTTGGCCCACAGCGCCTCGTCGATCTCGGTGCCAGCCTTCGCGACCGGCTTGCCGCCGTCGGTCAGGACGAGATCCTCCGCGAGGATCTGGCCGATGGCGTCGGCCTTCGCGTCGCGGTGGCCGATGAACCGGCGCACCTTGCGGTACGGCGTCTCGATGAAGCCGTACCGATTGATCTTGCCGTACGTGGCCAGCGAGCCGATGAGACCGATGTTCGGGCCCTCCGGCGTCTCGATCGGGCACATCCGGCCGTAGTGGGACGGGTGCACGTCGCGGACGTCGAAGCCGGCGCGCTCGCGTGACAGGCCGCCAGGGCCGAGGGCCGAGAGCCGGCGCTTGTTGGTCAGCTCGGCCAGCGGGTTCGTCTGATCCATGAACTGGCTCAGCTGGCTGCCTCCGAAGAACTCCTTCATGGCCGCCACGACCGGGCGGATGTTCACAAGGGTGTTCGGCGTCGCCTGGTCGGAATCGGTGATCGTCATCCGCTCCTTGACGACGCGCTCCATGCGCAGGAGGCCGATGCGGAACTGGTTCTGGATCAGCTCGCCGTTGGCGCGGATGCGCCGGTTGCCGAGGTGGTCGATGTCGTCCGGATCACCGCGCCCGTTGTTGAGCTCGATCAGCTTGCCGATGATCGCCACGATGTCGTGCCGGCTGATGACGCGGCTCTCGCGGGGATTGGCGGCTTCCTCCGACGGCAGCTCGACCTTGATCTTGTCGGCGACCTCGCCAAGGGCCTTGTTCAGCTTGTAGCGGCCGACGCGACCGAGGTCGTAGCGGCGGAAGTTGAAGAAGAGGCTGGTGACGAGGGCGCGCGCGTTGTCGACGGTCGGCGGATCTCCAGGACGCAGCTTCTTGTAGACCTCGATGAGAGCCTGGTCCTGGTCGGTGGCCGTGTCCTTCTCGAGGGTCAGCTGGACGTACGGATGCTCGGGGTTGTCGTCGACGGGCGTGAAGATCTTCTCGATCTCGGCGGTCTCGAGCCCGACGGCGCGCAGCAGGGTCGTGACCGGGATCTTCCGCTTCCGGTCGACCTTGACGCTCAACAGGTCCTTGTTGGACGTCTCGAACTCGAGCCACGCACCGCGGTTCGGGATCACCTTCGCGGCGTGGAGCATCCGGCCGGTGGCCAGGTCCTCGGCGGCGGTGTAGTAGACGCCCGGTGAGCGGACGAGCTGGGACACCACGACGCGCTCGGCGCCATTGATGATGAAGGTGCCCTGATCCGTCATCCACGGGAAGTCACCCATGAACACCGTCTGGTGCTTGACCTCGTCGGTCTCCTTGATGACGAGGTCGACCTCGACCTTCAGCGGCTTGGCGTAGGTGAGGTCGCGGGTGCGGCACTCCTCTTCGGAGAACTTCGGCTCCTCGAAGTAGAACTCGCGGAAGTGCAGCTCGAGATTCTTGCCCGTGAAGTCGGTGATCGGGGTGATCTCGTCGAGCAGCTCGCGGAGGCCGGTCTTGACGAACCACTCGAACGAGTCGGTCTGGGTCTGGATCAGGTTCGGAAGGGGGAGGACCTCCGGAATGTGTGAGAAGCTTTCGCGCTGAGGGGCCAGCGTGGACGGCACGACAGAATCGGCCAAGGCCATTCAGTACTCCTGGAAGAAGGCATGGTGGGGCGCGGACACGCGAACGAGGAGTATATCACTCCGAGGCGCTTCGTCAAGTGAAGCGGTCGCGGCCTTCCCTGCAACCGAGAGCCGGCCCGATGACGGGCCGGCTCGGGGAGGTAGCGGGTAGCCAGAGCTACTTGATCTCGACGGTGGCTCCTGCCTCGGCAAGCTTCTCCTTGACCTGCTCGGCCTCCTCCTTGGTGACGCCCTCCTTGACGGCCTTGGGGGCGGCGTCGACGAGGTCCTTCGCCTCCTTGAGGCCGAGGCCCGTCAGCTCGCGGACGGCCTTGATGACGAGGATCTTGTTCGCTCCCACGTCGGTCAGGGTGGCCTCGAACTCGGTCTGCTCCTCGGTTGCGCCGGCGCCGGCTGCGGCACCATCGCCACCCGCTGCCGGGGCTGCGGCAACGGCCGCGGGCGCGGCGGCGGTGACGCCGTAGCGCTCCTCGAAGGCCTTCACGAGCTCGCTCAGCTCGAGGACGGTCATGGTGTCGATCGCCTCGAGGATCTGGTCCTTGTCCAGGGTCTTGGTCGCCATCGGTTCTTCCTTCTCCTGTCGTTGGGTACGGCGACCGTCAGGCCGCGTCTTGCGTTTGCTGCTTCTTGTCGGCCACGGCGGTCAGCACGTTCGCAAGCGCGCGAAGGTTGCCGGCGAGCACGTTGGCCATGCCGTTGAGAGGTGCCGCCATGCCGCCGGCGATCTTGCCGAGCAGGACGTCGCGGGACGGGAGCGCCGCCAGGCGGGTGAGCTGGGAGGCGTCGATCGGGGCGTTCCCGAGCATCCCGCCTCGCACGCTGACGACGCGCGAGTACGGCCGCAGGGCTTCGGCCAGGGCCTTGGCCATGGCCGCCTCGTCGCCGTCGATCGTGGCCAGCGCGGTCGGCCCGTCGAGCATCGGCTTCAGCTCGGGGCGGTCCGCCTCGTCGGCGGCGATCTTCAGCAGGCGATTCTTGGCGACGGTGAGCTGCACGCCGCTCTCGCGGAGCGTCCGGCGCACCGACTGCATCTCGTCGACCTTGAGGCCGCGATAGTCCGCCACGGCGATCGCCGAGCTCGAGCGGAGCAGCTCCGCCAGCTCGGCCACGGCCTGGCGCTTGGCATCGGTGGGCATCGGTCTGTCTTCGTCTCCTTCGTGTCCGTGACACGCAAAACGGCGGTCTCGCGCGCAGACACGAGGACCGCCGTTACCGGGCAAGTCTGTCATTCGTGCCTGCGCGTGCCGTCAGCGTCTCGTTGCGCTGGCGATTGGTCCGGGAATCTCACCCGGTACGCATCGCGGTCTTTGGCGTCTTTCGTTGTCGAAGGCGCATCCTAGCCGATGCGGCGCAGTCTGTCCTCGGCCGCGTCCTAGGCGTTGGCCGCCGCGAGCGCGGAGGGAATGTCGACGCGGACGCCGGGGCCCATCGTCGGCGCCAGCGTGAGCGTCCGCATGTACGTCCCCTTCGCGCCCGATGGCTTGGCCCTGTTGATGGCGTCCACCAGCGTGGCGACGTTTGCCGCCAGCTGCTCCGGCGTAAACGACGCCCGACCGACCGGAGCGTGGACGATGCCCGCGCGGTCGACCTTGAACTCGATCCGCCCGGACTTGATCTCCCCCACCGCTCGCTCGATGTCGAACGTCACCGTGCCGGACTTCGGGTTCGGCATGAGGCCGCGCGGCCCGAGCTTCTTCCCGAGCCGTCCGACCGTGCCCATCATGTCCGGCGTGGCGATGGCCACGTCGAAGTCGAACCAGCCGTCGTCGATCCGCTTGGCCAGGTCGTCGCCGCCGACCTCGTCAGCGCCGGCGCGTAGCGCCTCCTGGGCCTTCTCGCCCTGCGCGAAGACGATGACCCGCGACGTCTTGCCGGTGCCGTGCGGGAGGACGACGGTGCCGCGCACGAGCTGGTCGGCATGGCGCGGATCGACGCCGAGGCGCAGGTGCGCCTCCACGGTCCCGTCGAACTTGCTGATCGACAGCTTCGGCAGCAGCTCGGCAGCCTCGGCGATCTCGTAGCGGCGGTCCGGCTCGACGAGCTTCGCCGCCTCGGTGTACTTGCGACCGTGCCTCGTCATGACTGGGCGACCTCGATGCCCATCGAGCGCGCGGTGCCCTCGATGATCTTCATGGCCTGCTCGACGGTGTTCGCGTTGAGGTCGGGCATCTTCATCTCGGCGATCTCGCGCAGCTGGGCGCGCGTGACGCGCCCCACCTTCTCCTTGTTCGGAACCGATGAGCCCGACTCGACGCCGGCGGCGCGCTTCAGCAGCGCGGCTGCCAGCGGAGCCTTGGTCACGAAGGTGAAGGAGCGGTCCTCGTAGACCGTGATCTCGGCCGGCACGACGTAGCCGCGCAGGTCGGAAGTGCGCTCGTTGAAGGCCTTGATGAACTCCATGATGTTGATGCCGTGCTGGCCCAGGGCCGGCCCGACGGGCGGCGCCGCAGTGGCGGCGCCGGCGGGCGCCTGCACCTTCAGCATCGCCCTGATCTTCTTCGCCATGTCTCTCCTCTCGAGGTGCTGGCGGGGCCGATGCGCCCCTCCCTCTTCGCTTGCGGCGGCGCCGGGCGCCGCCATCGGTCTTATCGGTCCTAGAGCTTCTCGATCTGCAGGAAGTCGAGCTCGACCGGCGTCTCGCGGCCGAAGATGGACACGAGCACCTTGACCTTGTTCTTCTCGGGGTTGACCTCGTCCACGGTTCCGATGAACTCGGCGAACGGCCCGTCCTTGACACGCACGCTCTGGCCCTTGCTGTACTGGACCTTGAACTTCGGCGTCTCGACCCCCATCTGCTTGAGGATCTTCTTGACCTCGGTCTCGTCCAGCGGCAGCGGGCGGTTGCCCGAGCCGACGAAGCTCGTCACCCCGGGCGTGTTGCGCACGACGTACCACGACTCGTCGCTCATGGCCATCTCGACCAGGACGTAGCCGGGGAAGACCTTGCGGTTCACCGTCTGGCGCTGGCCGTTGCGGATCTCGATCTCCTCCTCCATCGGGACGAGGACCTGGAAGATCTGGTCCTCCACGCCCATCGACTCGATGCGGTGCTCGAGGTTGGCCTTCACCTTGTTCTCGTAGCCGGAGTAGGTGTGGATGACGTACCACTGCTTCGAGTCGTCGGCCAGGTCGCCGGGGCGGGGCGCCTCGCGCGAGAGGCGCGCGGCCTCGCGGGCCTCGTTCGGCACATCGTCGCCCTCTCCGTCGGCGGCCGGCTCGGCATCGGCCACGACGCCGGCTTTGGCCGTGCTCTCGGCGGCCTCGTCGTCGGCGCTCGCGGTGGCAGGGTCAGCCGTCGCAGCCTCGCCATCGGCGGCATCGGCGGCATCGGCGGAGTCGGCGGCATCGGCAGGCAGGTCGGCGAGCGCCGCCCGCGCGGCCGCCACCTCGTCGGGCGCGGCCTCGACCGCCGGCTCTGTCGCCGTCGCCTGCGGCTCGAGATCGGCGGTCAGCTCCTCGGTCAGCTCATCGGTCGTTCGTTCGGTCATGGCAGCAGCGCATCCAGCATGGTGTTGAAGATCCGATCGAGCAGGAAGATGTAGATGCCGACCGCGATCGACACCGCGACGACGAGCAGCGTCAGGCGTATGACGGTCTCGCGCGTGGGCCAGGCGACCTTCTTGAGCTCGGCCCAGCTCTCGGTCATGTAGCGGCGGAAGCCGGTCAGCACGGTCGGTTCGTTCTTCCTGCTATCGGTGAGTGAGGTGCGTCCGGTGGGGAATGGCAGGGGCGACAGGACTCGAACCTGCAACCGCTGGTTTTGGAGACCAGTGCTCTACCAATTGAGCTACACCCCTATCGGACGCGATGCTACTTGGTCTCCCGGTGCAGCTGGTGCTGCCGGCAGCGTGGGCAGAACTTGTTCAGCTCCATGCGCCCCGGGTCGTTTCTCTTGTTCTTGCGTGTGCTGTACGTGCGTTCCTTGCAGACGGTGCACGCCAGCGTGATCACGGGTCGATTCTCGGCCTTGGCCACGTCGTTGGATCCTTCGTCGTCCCGCGGCGGCGGCCACGTTGAAATAGGCCTGTGGACCGGGGGAACTTCGCGGATTCTACTCCACGAGATCGGCGACGGTCAACGCGGCCGACGGATCGAGGGCAGGCCCCGATCGAGGGGTCGGTCAGGCCGTCCGCTCGCCGACGAGGTCGTCGGCACGCGAGCCGCCGTCGGTGGTTCGGCGCCGCAGGACGATCCGGGTTCCCGGCAGCCGCAGGTCGCTGAACACCTCGATGCTCACGAGGAAGCCGAGGAAGATGAAGATCACGCCCAGGAGCTCACCGATGAAGAACGACCAGGTCACACCGAACCGATTGAGCCCGCTCGTCCAACCGGGGATGAAGCCGCCGAGCGCGATGAGGATCGTGGCGGGCACGCGCGAGTTGAGGGTCCCGGCGCGGAACGCGCGCCACGCCCCTGGGACGGAGGCGATGAAGTTGACGACGACGGCGATCGCCCGACCGGCAGCACCCAGGATCGGCACATCCGTGGTGACGCGCATGACGCGATTCTTCGGCATGAAGATATAGGCCGAGTAGACGGCGCCGAATACCAGCGCGAATGCCCCGACGATGTTGAACGGCGGCGTCAGGATGCGCAGGTCGGATGGGAATGCGTCGCCGGTGGGGATGCCGATCGAGTCAAGCGCGTATCCGGGCGGCGCCACCGGCGCATTGAGGGTGGCCCAGGCAACCACGACCGATGCCGCCACGAGGATCGCCGCGGTGGTGTGGCCGATCCATCTGCGGGCAAGGTACGTGACCGCGAACAGCAGGACGGCCGAGGCGAGCGAGATCCCGACCACGAGGGCGACGGTGGAGTCCGACGCCGGAGCCCCCTCGCGCGCGTACTTGACGCTGGTCAGGAAGCTGAACACCGCGGCCAGGACGAATGAGACCCCGACGAAGTAGCCGAAGCGGGTCCGGTTCAGCAGATAGACGGTGCCCAGGCCGAGGTAGGACGCGACGCCGAACGCGCCGAACAGGTACCAGGCGCGATAGATCGGCTCATTCCATCCGAACGCGCCGCCCACGAACTCGGTCCCGGCGCTGATGCCGTACCACAGCAGTCCGACGCTCCAGACCAGCTGATACGGCTGCCGCCGCCGGAGCCACTGGTCGAAGACGAGAGCGGCGAAGACGAACGAGAGCACCGAGCTGGCGAGCGGGAGGATGACGTTGAGGTCCACGCGAAGAGCCGCCTCCGGGAGCCGTGCCATGTCCGTTGCGATGACCGTCGCTCCGGCACCGAGGCGGTGCTGGAGCCCACGTCCGGGTTCGAACCGGAGACCTCTTCCTTACCAAGGAAGTGCTCTGCCTGCTGAGCTACGTGGGCCCGTTTTCGGGGCGTCTCCGTCCTGAAACGGGTGGACGCAGTGTCTCAGGATCGGCCGATCCTGGGCAACCATCGGTCAACTTCGGCAAATCTCCGATTCGTGCCGAGATTCGGACCGTCCATGAGGGCTCTTCGGATGGGAAGCCTGGTGGGCAGGGAGGGAATCGAACCCCCACAGTCGAAAGACGGCTGATCTACAGTCAGCGGAGCTCACCACCTGCTCAACCTACCCACGGTTCCGGTCGGCGCGTCGTGCTCGCCGATCGCCGGCGGAGTATATCGGATAGGTCTCCAGGGTCTCAACCGCGGTGTAGCTGGCTGCGCGGAATTCGATGCCACCGCCAGTCAGGCGTCCTCCGGGTCCTGAAACGCGCGCACCTCGATGCGGCCACCCAGCGCCTTCGATGCCTGCGTCGCCCATCGGACCGCGGCGTCCTGGTCTGCGGCCTCGATCACCCAGAAGCCGCCGACGTATTCCGGCGCCTCAACGAACGGTCCGTCGACCACCACGGGCTCGCCGCCGGTGGCGTCGACGGTCTTGGCCGACGACGGCGGGTGCAGGCCGCCGGCGAAGCGAAACGCGCCGGCCTTGTGCAGGTCGGTGTTGAACTCCTCCACGGCAGCCAGCGCGGCCTCCAGTTCGGCGGGGTCCATCGACGCCATCGTCGGCTCCTCGGCCGAGTCGTGGGGTACGGTCAAGAAGAACTGTGTCACGTGTCGCTCCTTCTGGCGGGTGGTACGGGCCACGCTGCGGGCGGACTCGCGCTCAGAACGGTGGAGCCGAGGGTGGGAGTCGAACCCACAACCGTCGGTTTACAAAACCGATGCTCTGCCATTGAGCTACCTCGGCCGGTCCCTCCAGTCTAGCCAGCCCGTCGCGCCGGGACGCGGGACGTTCCTGGTCCTGCCCGTTCGCGCCCGATCGGCGGTGGGTCGAAGGTCCTGCCGGGGTACTGCACTGGACCGCACTGACGACTGTGTGGTGTCGTCGGACGCCGCCCTCTCCAACACGGGTGACCTTCTCGTCATGGCGCGGGACCGCCATTCGGGCCACCCTTCGGCAGGACCGGGAGCGACCCGGTGACCCACACAGAATCAGCTCAACCGAGAGGAATCATGCGCAGGCTCAGCTCCGTCGTCATCGCCGCGGTACTTCTGGCGTTCAGCGCGCAGGCCGTGTCGGCCGATGCGCTCCTCGCCGATGGCGACGGCCTGGCGCCGGTTGCCAACGGTCGCCTCAACCTCGGAACGATCTGTCATGGAACGGCGGCCAGCGCGACCGTCCTTGTCGCGGTGCGTGCGACCGGCCATCCAAACGGACGCCAGGTCTTCGAGAACGGAGCGACGGTTGAGACGTCCGCGCTCGTCGTCTCCGGCGACGGCCTATCCGCTGGGGCGGTTGCGCCCACCCTGGTGATGGCGGCCAACTGGCGAAGCCAGCCGAACGGCACCTTCTCCGCACCCGCTGCCTGGGACGTCTCGGTCACACCAACGGCCCTCGGCCGCTATCGAGGCGCCGTCGCCTTCAGCGCCAGCGGACTCAATCGCCACGGCGAGACGATCACCCGCACGAGGCGGATGAACGTGGTAGCTCGTGTTGTGGACTGCAGTCCGCCGGTCATCGCCGGCATTCCCGCCGACCTCGTCGTCGAGGCAGTCGCGCCGGACGGGACCGATGTCGCCTACAGTCCCCCGACCGCGACCGATGCGGTCGACGGCCCGGTGGCGGTCACATGCGACCTGCCGCCATTCAGCCGAGTTGCCGTCGGGAACGCGGCCGTGACCTGCACCGCCGTCGACGCGGCGGGTAACGCCTCGAGCGCCGGGTTCGCCGTCACCGTCGTCGACACGAGCGCGCCGACCCTGTACGGGATGCCGAGCGACGTTCTGGCCACGGCCATGGCGGACGATGGGCTGGTCGTCGACTGGTCGATGCCGACCGCAACCGACCTCGTCGACGGCCCCCTGCCGGTTACATGCGACACCTCTCCTGCAAGCCTGTTCGCCGTCGGCACGACGGTCGTCACCTGCTCGGCGGCCGATGGCGCCGGCAACGTCGCGACGGCCGCGTTCACGGTCGACGTCGCAGCGCCGCCCGTGCCCGACCCGGATCCCGACGACAACACCCAGCCCGATACGGATACCGATACGGAGCCCACCGACCCGGACCCGGTGCCGTCAACCGACCCGAATCCGGCGCCCTCGACCGACATGAACCCGGCGCCGTCGACCGACGAGGCCACCGCTGGCGCGTCGGGCGGACCGGAATCCGCCGACGGCTCGGCGCTGCCCGACACGAGCATGCGCGTGCCGCCAACGGTTCCGCCGGCGCTGGGCTTCGTGCTTCTCGCCCTCGCGATCCTCGCTGGTCGGCGGAAGGCTCGGACGGCCCTGCCCGCCTAGGTCCCGCGCCGCGTCTGCAGGCCCGAGCGCCGCTGACGGACGACCTCGAACAGCAGGACGGTACCCGCGGCCGAGGCATTGAGGCTGGCGATGCGCCCGGCCATCGGGAACGAGACGAGCACGTCGCATCGGCGCTTGGTCTGACCGGACAGGCCCGAGCCCTCGCTGCCGACGACGACGGCGATCGGTCCCGACAGGTTGCTGTCCCACGCCGATACGGGCGCATCCTGGTCTGCCGCCACAAGCCGCAGGCCCGCGGACTTGAGCTCGTGGATCGCCTCGCCGATCGTCGGCTGGCGGGCGAGGAGCAGGTGCTCGCTCGCGCCGGCGCTGGCCTTGACCGCAGCGGCGCTCAGCGGAGCCGCGCCTCGTTCCGGGAAGACGACGCCGTCCACGCCGGCCGCCTCGGCCGAGCGGAGCAACGTGCCGAAGTTCGTCGGGTCCTGGAGATGCTCGAGGACGAGCACGAAGGGCTCGCCCTCGGCGGCCGTCGCGTGCGCGAGGATCTCGTCGAGACTCGACCAGTGCCGCTCCCCGACCTCGAGCAGGACCCCCTGGTGACCATCGAAGCCGCCGATGCGTGTGAGCTGATCGGCGGGCACGCGGTCGATCGGCAGCTTCGCGCGGCGGGCCGCATCGGTGATGGTGCGCAGCTCGGGCGACGCCTTTGCGCTCGCGCTGACGAGGAGCCGATGCGCCTCACGTCCCGCGGCAAGCGCCTCGGCGACCGGGCGTCGGCCGCCGATCCAGTCGGTCACCCGTCGCGCACGACTGTGGCGGCCGCCCACGCGGCGAGGCCGTCACTGCCGGCGAACCCCAGGCCGTCCGACGTCGTGCCCTTGACCGAGACGGAGGGCGCCTCGATTCCCAGCAGCACGGCGAGCCGCGCCACGATCTCGTCTCGACGCGGCGCGACGGCCGGGGAGGCGACGGCGACGGCGAGGTCGACCGACGCGGCACGCCAGCCATGCTCGCGCAACCGATCGACGGCGCCTTTCACGAGCACCGCCGAGTCGACGCCCTCCCACGCCGCGTCGCTCGAGGGGAAGAGCGCGCCGACGTCGCCGAGCGCCGCCGCACCAAGCAGCGCGTCGACCAGGGCATGGAGGGCGGCATCGCCATCGGAGTGGCCCTCCGGTCCGCGCGGCTCGTCGGGAAACGCCACGCCGGCGATGCGCATGGGTCGGCCGGCGACGAGGCGGTGCGCGTCGAAGCCGATTCCCACCCGCGCGCCGGCGGGCAGCTCGGGCGACGCCGACAGGCCGCCGGTCGCTCGATCCGCCAGCACGCCGCGCAGGGCCACGAGGTCGGCCGGCTCGGTCAGCTTCAGGTTCGCCGGGTCGCCTGGCACCACGTGGACCGGGACGCCCGCCGCGGCGAGAGCGCCCGCATCGTCGGTGATCGGGCGACCCCAGGCATGTGCCTCCTCGATCGCCGCCCGCAACGCGCCGAGGCGCGCGGCCTGCGGCGTCTGGGCGGCCGACACCTCGTCGCGTTCGATAGGCCCGACCACGCGACCGTCCCGCACCCGCTTCAGCGAGTCCACGACGGGGACGACGGGGACGACCGCGCCGTCGATCGAAGCGGCTGCCTCGGCGACGGTGCGAATGAGCGCCGGAGTCACCGCGGGACGGGCCGCATCGTGGACCAGCACGAGGGCATCGTCGGCATGGCCCGCGCCGGTGAGGGCCCATAGTCCGGCGATGACCGAGTCGGCGCGCACATCGCCTCCGGGCACGATGAGGCAGCGTGTGGCATCGGCCGGCAGCTCGGCGCGGAATCGTTCGGCGGCGTCGGGAGGAACCGCGATGGCGACGTGCGCCAGGCCGGCATCGGACAGGAGGGCATCGAGGCTCCAGCGCCAGGTCGGTCGGCCCCAGAGATCGGCCCACAGCTTGTCGCTGCCCATCCGGCTGCTCCGGCCGGCGGCGACCAGGATCGCGGCGTACGGGGAGGTCATGGGCGTCCCGGCGCTGTCACTCCACGTCGCGTGGCTGCGCGAAGATCATCCGCCCGGCGACCGTCTGGAGCACCCGCGTCACGTTGACCGGCACCTCGCTGTCCATGTAGCGCACGCCCCCCTCGACCACGATCATCGTGCCGTCCTCGAGATAACCGACGCCCTGCCCCGCCTCCTTGCCCTCCTGGATGACCTTCACGCTCATCTCCTCGCCGGGATGGACGACCGATTTCACCGCGTTGGCGAGCTCGTTGATGTTGAGGACGCGGATCCCCTGGAGGTCGGCCACGCGATTGAGGTTGTAGTCGTTGGTGAGGATGGCGGCACCGGTGTCACGCGCATAGGCCATGAGCTTCGCGTCGACCTCGGCCACCTCTGGGTAGGTCTCCTCCACCACTTCCACCTGGGTGACGGCGTCGCGTTGGAGCGCCGATAGCATCTCGAGCCCACGCCGGCCACGGTTGCGCCGCAGCGCGTCCGGCGAGTCGGCGATCCGCTGCAGCTCGTCGAGGACGAAGCGCGGCACGACCAGCGTCCCGAGGATGAACCCGGTGGCGGCGATGTCGGAGATGCGCCCATCGATGACGGCGCTGGTGTCGATGACGACCCGGTTTGTCGGGCCGCTGCGGCGGCTGCCCGGCAAGATCGAGGTGAGCGCGGGGAGGAGCACGTCCCGCTTCGACATCGTGATGATGAGCATCATGGCCGCCAGGAAGAGCGCGACCACCAGGGGCGCGATCGTGCCGCCCAGCCCCCCGATCTGGGACAGCGGCACGCCGATCAGCATGCCCATCACCAGGCCGACGACGATGGCCGCAACCCCGAGGGAGAACTCCCCGGCGCCGACCTCCTCGAGCTTCTCCGCCGCGGCACGCGCCGGGTAAATCGTGACGTACGGGATGGCCAGGTAGCCGAACAGGAACATCGCCACGACGATGGCCGTGAGGAACGCCGGGCCGGTCTCCGGCTGGATGAATCCGTCTGTGGCGCGCAGGACCGCAAGGCCCAGCGCGAATCCGAATAGCGTGCCGAGCAGAGCACCAGCGAGCTGGATGATGCGTGTAGCCATGGGTACCGATGATTGCGAATGATGAGCCGCAGGCTCGCCGGGATGAACGATGGAGGATGAACGCCGCCTGCGCGTCCGTCACGGTAGCACTTGCCCATGGCCGAGTCCACGCAGGTACCGGGTAGGTACCGGTGCATTTGGACACCGCCGTCAGGGCTCCAGCGCCACCTCGACGGCCTCCCGAATGTCCCGCGCCACCACCAGGTCGGTGCCCGCGCGCCCGGCAACCGAAGACGAGCGGCTCGACCCGGTCACGACGCGCTCAAACCCGAGCCGGGACGCCTCGAGCAGGCGTCGCTCGACGCGCATCGCCTCGCGCAGGCGTCCGGACAGCGCCACCTCGCCGGCAAGCGCGGTGGCGCTCCGCACCGGCCGCTCGCGAAGGCTCGAGGCCAGCGCCGCCGCGATGGCCAGGTCGGCGGCGGGCTCGTCGATCCGCAGCCCTCCCGCGACGTTGACGTAAACGTCGTGGCTCGTCAGGTTCAGCCCGGCGTGGCGGGCCAGGACGGCGATGAGCATCAGCACGCGGTTCGTGTCGACGCCGGTGGTCGCGCGGCGTGGAGACCCGTAGCCGGCCGGAGCGCACAGCGCCTGGATCTCGACGGCGAGCGGGCGAGTGCCCTCGAGCGCGATCGTCACCGCCGATCCGGCCGTCGGTGACTCGTCGGACTCGAGGAAGAAGCGGCTGGCATCGGCGACCTCGACCAGGCCGTCCCCGCGCATCTCGAGCACGCCGATCTCGTCCGTCGAGCCGAATCGGTTCTTGGCGCCGCGCAGCAGGCGAGTCGTCCCCAGCCGCTCCCCCTCGAGGTAGATGACGGCGTCGACGATGTGCTCCAACGTCCGCGGCCCGGCGACGGTCCCCTCCTTGGTGACGTGGCCAACGAGCGCCACACAGGTGCCGCTGCCCTTGGCCGCCTCGGCCAACCGAGCCGCGACCTCGCGGACCTGCCCGACGCTGCCGGCCGGTCCGGCGAGCTCCCCGCTCGTCATGGTCTGGACGCTGTCGACGACGGCCAGGTCGGGGCGGGATGAGTCGATCGCGGCCAGCGCCGTCTCGAGGTCCGTTGTCGCGGCCAGCTGGAGACCGTCCACCACGGCGCCGACGCGCTCCGCGCGCCCCCGAACCTGCGCCGCGGATTCCTCGCCGGTCACGTACAGGACGCCGCGGCCCTGGGCGGCGATGCGGCCGGCGAGCTGGAGCAGGAGGGTGGACTTGCCGATCCCCGGGTCGCCGCCGAAGAGGGCGATCGAGCCGGGCACGAAGCCACCGCCCAGGACCCGATCAACCTCGTCGAGACCCGACGAGAGACGTGACGCCTCGGCGCTCTCGACGTCGCCGATCGGGATGACCGCTGACCGACCCGCCATGACCCTCGCCGCCGATGGCTGGCGCGTTGCGGCACGCGGTGCGGCCACGGTCTCGACGAGGGTGTTCCACGCGCCACAGGTCGGGCACTGTCCCGCCCACTTGGGGGATGACCCGCCGCACTGCTGGCAGAGGTACGCGGTCTTTACGGCAGGCACGTCGATCGCCGGGAGGGCATAGCCGATGATGGCACGCGCGGGGGTACCGCGCGCTTACCGGATGCTTAGCGGCCGGCCTTGGCGGTCTGTCGCTTTGCCGGCGGCGAGGCCCGCTCGATCGTCAGGGTGCCGTCCGACGCCGCGTCGACGACGATGGTGTCCCCCGCCTCGAAGCTCGCCTGGAGCATCCGCTCAGCCAGCGGGTCCTCGATCTGGTTCTGGATCTCGCGACGCAACGGCCGGGCGCCGTAGGCCTGGTCGTAACCCTTGGCGATGATCGAGTCCTTGGCGGCATCGGTCACCTGGAGGTCCATCTCCTGGCCGGCGAGCTGGGCCTTCACGCGCGCCAGGAGCAGGTCCACGATCTGGCGGATCTCATCGCGGGTGAGCTGCCGGAAGACCACGGTCGCATCGATGCGGTTCAGGAACTCTGGCCGGAACGTGTTCTTCAGCTCGGAGAGGACCTTGTCCTTCATCCGGTCGTAGTCGATGGCGTCCTGTGCCGCCTCCGACGCGCCGCTGGCGCGGAAGCCGATTGACGAGTCGCGCTGCATCTGCTGCGCGCCGACGTTGCTGGTCATGATGATCACGGTGTTGCGGAAGTCGACGCGACGGCCCTTTGCATCGGTCAGGTGGCCGTCCTCAAGGATCTGGAGGAGGATGTTGAAGACCTCGGGATGCGCCTTCTCGATCTCGTCGAGGACGATGACCGAGTAGCTCTTGCGGCGCACCGCCTCCGTCAGCTGGCCGCCCTCGTCGTAGCCCACGTAGCCGGGCGGGGCGCCGACCAGCCGCGACACGTTGTGGCGCTCCATGAACTCGCTCATGTCGATCTTGATCAGCGCGTCTTCGCTCCCGAACAGGAACTCGGCCAGGGCGCGCGCCAGCAGCGTCTTTCCGGTCCCGGTCGGGCCCATGAAGATGAACGATCCGATCGGTCGCTTGGGATCCTTGAGGCCCGCGCGCGCCCGCCGCACGGCCCGGCTAATCGTCTCGATCGCCTCCTGCTGGCCGATGACGCGCGAGTGGAGGGCGTCCTCCATCTTGAGCAGCCGCTCGGACTCCTCGGCGCTGATACGGATGACCGGGATGCCGGTCCACATGCTCACGACCTGGGCGATGTCCTCGTCGGTGACGATCGGCGTCTCCTTCGACTGGTCCTCGCGCCACTTCGTGCGGAGCTCCTCGATCCGCTCCTTGCCCTGAGCCTCCTCGTCGCGCAGCCTGGCAGCGGCCTCGTAGTCCTGGCCGGCAATCGCCTCGTCCTTCTGCCGGGTGATCTCCTCGAGAGCCAGCTGGGCCTCCTTGATCTCCGCCGGCGCCGATGCGGACCGCAGCCGCACCCGAGACCCGGCCTCGTCGATCAGGTCGATGGCCTTGTCCGGGAGGGCGCGATCGGCGACGTAGCGGACCGAGAGGTCCACGGCGGCGTGAATCGCCTCGTCGCTGATCTTGACGTGGTGGTGCTCCTCGTACCGCTCGCGGATCCCGAAGAGGATGTCGATGGCCTCGTCCACGGTTGGCTCGTCGACCATGACCGGCTGGAAACGTCGCTCGAGGGCCGCGTCCTTCTCGATGTACTTGCGGTACTCGTCGAGCGTCGTGGCGCCGATGCACTGGAGCTCGCCGCGGCTCAGCGGTGGCTTGAGGATGTTCGCCGCGTCGATCGCGCCCTCGGCCGCGCCGGCCCCGACGAGCGTGTGCAGCTCGTCGATGAAGAGCACGCTGTCGTGCGAGCTGCGCAGCTCCTCGATGATCTTCTTCAGGCGCTCCTCGAACTCGCCGCGGTACTTGGTGCCCGCCACGAGTGAGCCGATGTCGAGGGTCAGGACGCGCTTGTCGGTCAAGGTCTCGGGCACGTCTCCTGAGACGATCCGCTGCGCGAGCGCCTCGGCGATCGCCGTCTTTCCCACGCCGGGCTCGCCGATGAGGGCGGGGTTGTTCTTCGTCTTGCGGCCGAGGATCTGGATGACCCGCTCGATCTCCTTCTCTCGACCGATGACCGGGTCGAGGGTGCCGGCCCGGGCGGCATCGGTCAGGTTGATGCCGAGCTGGTCGAGGGTGGGCGTCTTCGACGGGCGCTTCGTCTCCTGCGCCGGCGCGGAGCTGGAGCTCTGGCTCAGCACGTGGATGACCTGGTGGCGGACCTTGTCGAGGTTGACGCCGAGGCTCTCGAGGACACCCGCGGCGATCCCCTCGCCCTCGCGCACGAGGCCGAGAAGGAGGTGCTCGGTGCCGATGTAGTTGTGACCCAGGCGCCGGGCCTCGTCGATGGCCAGCTCGATCACGCGCTTGGCGCGGGGGGTCAGGCCGACCTCGCCGACGACGGGCCGATCACCCCGGCCGATGATGAACTCGACGGCCGTGCGGACCTTGGACAGCTCGACGTTCATGTTCTCGAGCACGCGCGCAGCGACGCCCTCGCCCTCGCGCACGAGGCCGAGGAGGAGGTGCTCAGTGCCGATGTAGTTGTGGTTGAAGCGCTGCGCCTCGTCCTGGGCGAGGGTCAGCACCTTCCGCGCTCGATCGGTGAACTTGTCGAATCTGTCCATGACTTGCCGGCCTCAGGGGTCGTCTGCCTTGGCAGTGTACGGCACCGATCGCGTACGTCGCGCAGAGCCGCGCACCCCGATATGCGTTGTCTACTTCATACGGCAGACGGCACGAATAGGATCATCGTTCCGGACGATCCGGTCGTGCGCAGGGGAGATCGCGGAGCCGACGGGGCTAGAGAGACCCGGGCTCAGCCCTTGGCCGGATCCTTGGCCTTCGCGTCAGCGTCAGCGTCATGGGCCTCGGGCTCAGCCGCTTCCGGCTCGGCCTCTGCGACGACGGGCTCGGCTTCGGCTCTCGGCCGCCTCGGCCTCGCCGGCTCGGCCTCCGGGGCCTCGGCCTCTGCGACGACGGGCTCGGCTACTTCGGGCTCAGCCGCCTCGGGCTCGGCAACTTCGGCCACGGGCGCGGCCGCCTCGGCCTTCGCGTCGGCGTCGGGCTCATCGGCATCGCCCTCCGGAGCCTCGGGCTCCGTCTCTGCGACGGCGGGCTCGGCTTCGGTCTCAGCCGGCTCCGCGTCGGCCGGCGCTTCAGCGGCGGGCTCGGCGGCGGCCGGCTCGGCCGATGCCTCGGGAGCCTCGGCGTCCGGAGCCGTCGCGTCGGACGTCTCTGCTGCCGCGGCGGCCTCGTCGGCCGGTCGCAGCTGGTCGAGCAGGCCCGAGCTGGCGAACGCGGCGGCCATGGTGTTGTCGATCCCGCCCTCGGGCTCCGCTGTGGCGTCCTCCGGTCGGTAGTCGAATCGATCGCGTCGCGCGCCGCGGTCGCGTCGCGGGCGCTCCTCGCGGGCGGCCGGCGCCGGCCGATCCTCGGCCTGCTTCAGGCTCAGGCCCAGGCGGTGCCGCTCGGAGTCGAGGCTGATGATCCGGAGCTTGACCTGCTGGCCCTCCTGGACCACGTCGCCGGGATGCGCGACGCGCTGGTGCGACAGCTCGCTGATGTGGATGAGGCCCTCGAGACCCTCCTCGACGCGCACGAAGGCGCCGAAGTTCACCAGCTTGGTGACCGTGCCGTCGATGACGTCGCCGATCTTGTACTTGGCCACCGACTCCTGCCATGGGTCCGGCTGCAGGCGTCGGATCGAGAGGCTGATCCGGCCGCGCTCGTGGTTGATGTCGATGACCTCGGCCTCGACCTCCTCGCCGATCTGGTAGGCGGTCTCGGGATTATTGACCTTGTTCCAGCTGAGCTCGCTCTTGTGGACCAGGCCGTCGATGCCGCCGAGGTCCACGAACACGCCGAACGGCGCGATCGAACGAACGACGCCGGTGACGCGCTGACCGGTCTCGAGGCTGCTGAACAGCTCGTCCCGCTTCTCGCGACGCTCCTCGTACAGCGCGACCTTCTCGGACAGGATCAGCCGATTGGCCTTGCGGTTCACCTCGAGGATCTTCAGGCGCAGGGTGCGGTTGACGAACGGCTGGAGCTTCTCGGCGATCTCCTGGGCCGCGTCGCGGGGCTGCTCGTCACGCGGCCGGCGCGGGAAGTCGACGATCTGGCTGATGGGGACGAAGCCACGCACGCCGAGGTCGACGATCAAACCACCCTTGTTGTGGTCGATGACGCGTGCGTCGACGATCTCGCCGGCATCGAAGCGTTCCTGCATCGCGCGCCACTTGCGCTCGAGGCCGGCGCGTCGGAGGGACAGCACCGCGTGGCCCTCGGGTGACTCGGGCTGGAGGACGTAGACGAGCACCTCACTTCCGACCTGGATCTCGGGGCGCGCCTCGTCGCCGTCCCGCGGTCCGCGGCGGTTCATGAGCTCGCGGTTGCTGACAACGCCCTCGCTCTTGCCGCCGAAGTCGACCAGGATCTCGTCCGGGTCGACCCGCACCACCGTGCCTTCGACGACGTCGCCGTGCTTGAGGCTCTTCACCTCGTTGTCGGGGTTGTCGAGCAGCTCGGCCATCGTCATCGGCTCGTCGACGGTCTCCTCGACGGGCGTGGACGCGGCGGGGGCGGCGTCGTCCGTGACGCTCGCCGCATCGGCCTCGATCGCGGGCTCATCGGCCGCCTCGGCGGCTGGCGCCTCCTCGACCTCTGCGGCTGGCGCTCTCGACCTCTGCGGCTCGTCGCCGGCGGGCGGGTCGCTGACCGAAGGCTCCGGCGCCGCGACTTCGATCGCGGCTGCCTCGCTGGCGACCGGGGCGGCCTCGGGAACCTCGGCGGGCGCGTCGTCCGCGACCTGCGTTGGCTCGTCGGCTGGCGTGGCGGCCGCCTCCTCGGGGTCGACGATCGACACCGATGCGACTCCCTCGTCGGACTCCGCTGTCGCGGGATCGGCCTGGTCGGCCTGCTCTGCCGTCGCCGGTTGGACCTCGTCCTGCGGCTCGGCCTCGGGGGTGGTCGCCTGCTTCGAATCTTCGGTCAAGTTGGTCAATACGCTCCTGTCGGTAAGTGTCCGCGACAACAAACGACGCCCTCGCACGGAGGGCGTCCATCACCGATCGTCGCTGTCAGGTGCTGCCTGCTGTCTCGTTGGACGACTCGGTGCTCCTTTGCGCATACCGATGGATGGACGCGCTTGCGCGCATATGGGGTTGTCTGCCACGCGGCCGCGACAGCATACCATTACGGTCAAATGGACGGCTTCCATCGTGCCTGAGCTGCCGGACCTGACCATCGTCGCCGAGGAGCTCCGGCGCCGCGTGGCCGGTCGCGAGGTCGTCGCGGCCGAGGCCCCGGCGCCGATTCTCGTGCGCGCGACGCCGGCCGATCTCGAGGCGCTCGCCGGCTCGACGGTCGGCGTCGCGCGCCGCCGTGGCAAGTTCCTCCTCCTCCCGTTCGAGCGTGGCGGCCGGGACGAGCGCGTCCTGGCGGCCAACCCGATGCTCGCCGGGCGGTTCTGGATCACGCGGAGCGGCGAGCGCGTCCGCGCGCGCACCGGCCTGCGCCTCCGCCTCAGCCAGGGCGAGGACCTGCGTTACGTGGACCGCGAGATGCTCGGCAAGCTCTACCTCGTCGATCCCGCCGAGCTGGACGCCATTCCCGGCTGGTCGGAGACGGGGCCCGATGCGGACGACCCGGCCCTGACGCTCGAGGCCTTCCGCCAGCGCATCCGCCGACACCCGGGCGAGCTCAAGCCGCTGCTCCGCAACCCGCGATTCGTGGCCGGCATCGGCAACGCGTACAGCGACGAGATCCTGTGGGAGGCGCGCCTGGCGCCGTTCCGCCGGCGCAGCACCCTCGGCGACGACGACGTCGAACGTCTCTACGTGAGCATGCGCAGCGTGCTGGCCGATGCCATCGACCGGCTGCGCGACCTCGTACCGCCCGAGATCGAGACCCAGCACCGCGAGTTCCTCAAGGTCCACCTGCGCGGCGGCCAGCCGTGCCCCCGCTGCGGGCGGGAGCTGCGACAGATCGGCGGTCGCGAGGCAACGACCTTCTGCCGGACCTGTCAGCCACCGATGTAGCTCAGGGGATGACCAGCACCTGGCCGATGGTCAGCGTGTTCGGATCGTCGATGTCGTTCGCCGCCTGCAGCGCCGCCACCGTCGTGCCGAACCGCTCGGCGATCAGCGCGAGGGTGTCGCCGGCCACCACGGTGTACGTCGTCTGCGGGGGTGGGGTCGGGGCGGGCGTGGCGATCGGCGTCGGCGCCGGCGTCGGCGGCGTCGGCGTCGGCCGTCGGCGTGGGCGTTGCGGTCGGCGAGGCGGTGCGAGTCGGCCGAGGCGTCGCCGAGGGCGATGGTGACCCGGGTTCCGGGGTCGAATCGGGCAGGGCCGCCAGCAGCGTTCCCGCCAGCGCGACTCCGGTGATCGCGACAGCAGCCGTGCCGGCGACCCCAGCCACGAGCACGAGCGACCTCGACCGACGCGCGCGCCCCGCGATGCCGCGCCAGGCCGGCTGCGGCGCCAGGAGAAGGCGAGTTGAGACGATGCCGTCGCCGGCCGCGTACCGACCCGGCGTGGTCCCCGGCCGCCGAGCCAGGAATGCCTGGTAGCGCTCGCAGCGCTCGTGCGCCGCCGTCAGGCAGAGGCGGCTCTGGGTCGCACGCTCGATCGGAGTGGGCGGGTCCTCCGCGTGGCAGCGGTGCCCCGCATCGGCCCCATCGACGGCTGCGTGCCGATCGCCGACGAGAGCGAGCAGCGGGCAGACCTCTTCCACGCCGCCGAGGATAACAAGCGGCTCCCCCGCCACGAGGGCGAAGGAGCCGAACGTATGAAATATCCCGGCGACGACCTATTTTCCCAGGGAGTCGCCCCCCGAGTATCTTCGGCGCTGGAGAGCTTAACTTCCGTGTTCGGGATGGGAACGGGTGGTTCCTCTCCGCTAGCGTCACCGGGATAGATCTTAAATTGCCGACCTCGCCCTTTCAGGCGGATCGAAGGTGGAAGCGTCGAATCATCGAGGCGACGGCAGCTGTGCCGTCACTCCGTCGCGATCCAGCATCGTGCTAGTCGCGTGAACTAGGTCAAGCCCTCGACCATTAGTGCCAGCTTCGCTCAACGCATTGCTGCGCGTACACGTGCGGCCTATCAAACAGCTAGTCTCGCTGCGGTCTTACCTGGTTACCCAGTGGGGAACCTCATCTTGAGGCGAGCTTCGCACTTAGATGCTTTCAGTGCTTATCCCAACCGAACATACCTACCCAGCAATGCCATTGGCATGACAACTGGTACAACATTGGTTCGTCCACTCCGGTCCTCTCGTACTAGGAGCAGCTCCTCTCAAGTTCCCTACGCCCACGGCGGATAGAGACCGAACTGTCTCACGACGTTCTGAACCCAGCTCGCGTACCGCTTTAATTGGCGAACAGCCAAACCCTTGGGACGTACTTCCGCCCCAGGATGCGACGAGCCGACATCGAGGTGCCAAACAGGGCCGTCGATATGAACTCTTGGGCCCTATAAGCCTGTTATCCCCGGGGTAGCTTTTATCCGTTGAGTGATACCCCTTCCACTCGGAGGTACCAGATCACTAAGCCCGACTTTCGTCTCTGCTCGACTTGTAGGTCTCGCAGTCAAGCACCCTTATGCCTTTGCACTCTACGGCTGGTTTCCATTCAGCCTGAGGGTACCTTTGGGCGCCTCCGTTACACTTTAGGAGGCGACCGCCCCAGTCAAACTGCCCACCTGACACTGTCCAGCGCCCGGATTACGGGTCGCGGTTAGAGCCGAAATCCAAAAAGGGTGGTATTTCAACGGTGACTCCACCGAGGCTAGCGCCCCAGCTTCAACGTCTCCCACCTATCCTACACATCCTGAACCTCAGTCCAATATCAAGCTACAGTAAAGCTCCACGGGGTCTTTTTGCCCTGCCGCGGGTAACCTGCATCTTCACAGGTATTTCAATTTCGCCGGATCCCTCGTTGAGACAGCGCCCAGATCGTTACGCCATTCGTGCGGGTCGGAACTTACCCGACAAGGAATTTCGCTACCTTAGTACCGTTATAGTTACGGCAGCCGTTTACCGGGGCTTCAATTCAGAGCTTGCACCCCTCCTCTTAACCTTCCGGCACTGGGCAGGCGTCAGCCCCTATACGTCAGCTTTCGCTTTAGCAGAGACCTGTGTTTTTGCTAAACAGTCGCCTGGGCCGTTTCACTGCGGCCTCGATCAGCCACTTACGCAAGGCAAGTACTGCGAGGCACCCCTTCTCCCGAAGTTACGGGGTCAATTTGCCGAGTTCCTTAACGAGGGTTCTTCCGATCGCCTTGGTATGCTCTACCCGTCTACCTGCGTCGGTTTGCGGTACGGTCGCCTTTGATCTCGCTAGACGCTTTTCTTGCAGGATCGGCTCAGTCGAATCAGCTTTCGCCTTTCATTCGCTGCTCGGAGTTGAATGAGAGGACGGATTTACCTGTCCTCTCCCCCTACCGGCTTAGACGCACATAGCCAAAAGTGCGCTCAACCTACCGTTCCCGGTCACGCCCTTGCTCCCGCGATCGCTTCTCACCGGCTGCCTCGACAGCAAAGCTGCCTCAGCGCACCGGCGTCCACGACCGTGACACCTTGCGGTGCAAACGATCTCTGGCGGTATCGGAATATCAACCGATTGTCCATCGCCTACGGCTTTCGCCCTCGGCTTAGGCCCGACTAACCCTGAGCGGATTAACCTTCCTCAGGAAACCTTAGACATACGGCGTGCGCGTTTCTCACGCGCATTTCGCTACTCATGCCGGCATTCGCACTTCCGCCCACTCCAGCCGTCCTCACGGTCGACCTTCACTGCTGACGGAACGCTCCCCTACCATCCCTGCGAGCCCGAAGGCACGCGAGGATCCGAAGCTTCGGTATCAGACTTGAGCCCCGTTGGATCTTCGGCGCGGAATCACTTGACCAGTGAGCTATTACGCACTCTTTAAATGATGGCTGCTTCTGAGCCAACATCCTGGTTGTCTGAGCAACTCCACATCCTTCCCCACTTAGTCTGAATTTTGGGACCTTAGCTGTCGGTCTGGACTGTTTTCCTTTTGACCACGAAGCTTAGCCCTCGCAGTCTGACTCCCGGGGTATGGAATCGTGAGATTCGGAGTTTGATTGGGTTTGGTAAGCGGGAAGCCCCCTAGCCCATTCAGTGCTCTACCCTCACGACTGAACCCCCGAGGCTAGCCCTAAAGCTATTTCGGGGAGAACCAGCTATCTCCGAGTTCGATTGGCATTTCACCTCTACCCACAGGTCATCCCCTAGCTTTTCAACGCTAGTGAGTTCGGTCCTCCACGGGACATTACTCCCGCTTCAACCTGCCCATGGGTAGCTCACTCGGTTTCGGGTCTACCCGCTGCGACTGTGACGCCCTGTTCAGACTCGCTTTCGCTACGGCTGCATCCTTCTCGGACTTAACCTTGCCACAGACCGGGTAACTCGCCGGCTCATTCTTCAAAAGGCACGCCATCAGGCTACCTGGCACCCGAAGGCCCCAGGCAACACCCTTTGACTGCTTGTAAGCACGCGGTTTCAGGTACTGTTTCACTCCCCTCCCGGGGTGCTTTTCACCTTTCCCTCACGGTACTGGTTCGCTATCGGTCGCCAAGAGTATTTAGCCTTGGACGGTGGTCCGCCCGGGTTCCCACATGAAGAGACCTTCCACGTGGTACTCAGGGACACGTCCGGGAGTCGGATCGCTTTCGCTTACGGGGCTGTCACCCTCTCCGGCGGGCCTTTCCAGGCCGCTTCTGCTAACGAACCGATTTGTAACTCCCTGCGGGAATCGCAGCTCCCACTGGACGGCCCTACAACACCGCGACTGCAACGGCTGCGACCTATCACGCAGCCACGGTTTGGGCTTCTCCGCTTTCGCTCGCCACTACTAACGGAATGTTCTCTGCTCCTCGAGGTACTTAGATGTTTCAGTTCCCTCGGTGTCCTCGTCACGGTCTATGTATTCAACCGTGCGTCCCTGGACATTACTCCAGGGGGGTTTCCCCATTCGGATATCTCCGGATCAACGCTTGCTCGCAACTCCCCGAAGCATTTCGCTGCCTGCCACGTCCTTCGTCGGCTCTTGGCGCCAAGGCATCCACCGCTTGCTCTTAGTAGCTTGACCTACACGTTCACGCGGCTAGCACGGTGCTGGCTCGCCTGACACGGTGTGGTCGCGTCGGAATATATCCTCGACGAAATCGATGCTTCCACTCTTCGATTGATAAGCCGGTCGCGCAATGCCGAGACGCGCGGTCAGAAGGACCGATGACGTCTCTGGGCTTGTCGCAACGATCGCGAGGACGACCAAACAGCGGTCTCCCCGCGAGAGCCTACGTACTTTACCAGCCACCCATGAGGCGGTCAACCGAACGGCACTGGTTCAGCCCGCGCATTGACACGCTCCGGCCGTGGGCGGGAATCTTGCGCGGTGACTGAGGTTCGGTTCGCTCGCAGCGGGGACGTCAACGTGGCGTACCGCGTCGTCGGCGACGGCCCGATCGACCTGATCTACGCACAGGGAGCGATCACGCATCTCGATGTCTACTGGGAGCTCCCCGCCTTTCGTCACTACTGCGAACGGCTCGCCGAGTTCTCTCGGCTGATCCTGTTCGACAAGCGCGGGATGGGCATGTCCGATCGAGTGCCGGGTGCCACAACGCTCGAGGAGCGCATGGATGACATCCGCGCCATCATGGACGCCGTCGGAAGCCAGCGCGCCACGATCATGGGTGAGTCCGAGGGTGGCCCGCTCGCGCTCCTGTTCGCCGCTGCGCACCCGGAACGGACAACGTCGCTCGTCCTCCAGGGTGCCGAGGTGCGTGAGCGCACGGACGCCGACTGGCCGTGGGGAGAGGCCACCCGCGACGAATTCGAGGCAAACCAGGCGACGATTCCCGACCGCTGGGGCCAGGGCCTCGGCATCGACCAGATCGCGCCGAGCGTGGCCGGTCAGGCGTGGGCGCGCGCGTGGCGTGGTCGCGTGCAGGTCAACGCGGCGACGCCCGGTTCGGCGGAAGCGTTCATGCGCATGGCATTCGACATCGACGTTCGCCACGTCGTGCCAGCGATCCGCGTCCCGACGTTGGTGATCCACGCGGTTGGCGACCGGGTGTGTCACGTCGAGAACGCGCGATTCCTGGCCCGGACGATCCCCGGCGCTCGCTACGTCGAGCTGCCGGGTGACGAGCATGTGCCGTGGTTCGATCCGGACGCGACGCTTGCCGAGATTCGCGAGTTCCTGACCGGTCGCCGGGAGTCAGCGGTGCCCGATCGGGCCCTTGCTACCGTCCTGTTCACGGACCTGGTCGACTCGACGCAACGTGCGGCGGAGATCGGAGACCGTCGGTGGAGAGACCAGCTGGAGCGGCATAACGACGTGGTTCGACACCAGCTCGAGCGCTTCGGCGGACGCGAGATCGATACGGCGGGCGATGGCTTCTTCGCCACCTTCGACGGTCCGGCCCGCGGCATCAGGTGCGCGCAGGCCATCGTTGCCGCCGTCCGCCCACTCGATCTCGAGGTGCGTGCCGGCCTGCACACCGGAGAAGTCGAGATCCTCGATCAGAAGGTGGCCGGCGTCGCGGTGAACATCGGTGCCCGCGTCGCCGCATCGGCCGACGCCGGAGAGGTCCTCGTGTCACAGACCGTGCGGGATCTCGTGGCCGGTTCGGGCCTGGCCTTCGAAGACCGCGGGCTCGCGTCGCTGAAGGGCATCCCCGGCGAGTGGCGGCTGTTCTCGGTCACCGCCCCCGCGTGAGCGAGTGGTGGAGATGAGGGGACTCGAACCCCTGACCCCCTCCTTGCAAAGGAGGTGCTCTCCCAGCTGAGCTACATCCCCACGGCAGCGACTGATCCTACCGGAAAACCACCGTCCGTTCGCCATGCAGCAGGATCCGATGCTCGACATGCCAGCGCACCGCACGTGCCAGGGCGACGCACTCGACGTCGCGGCCCACGCGTGCCAGTTCGGCCACGCTGTGCGCGTGGTCGACTCGAGCGACTTCCTGCTCGATGATGGGTCCCTCGTCGAGCACGTCGGTGACGTAGTGCGCGGTCGCGCCGATGAGCTTCACTCCCCTGGCATGAGCCCGCGCGTATGGGCGGGCGCCCTTGAACGACGGCAGGAACGAGTGATGGATGTTGATCGCACGCCCGGCGAGCGTGCGGCACGCATCGGCCCCCAGGACATGCATGTAGCGCGCTAGCACGACGAGCTCGATGTCATGCGCGTCGACCATGGCCAGGAGCGCCCTGTCTCGCTCGGCGTCATCCGCTCCGGTCCCGGGGAGGGGGTGGAGAGGCAGGCCGTAGCCCGCCACCAGGGCGTCGTGGTCGTGCACCGTCGACGCGACGCCGACGATCTCGGCGGCGATCGCGCCGGACCGCCACCGGTAGAGCAGGTCGTTCAGGCAGTGGCCCTCACGCGAGACGGCGACGAGGATCCGCGGACGGTGGCCGCCGTCGTGGAGCTCCCATCGCATCCGGAACTCGTCGGCGAGCGTGGCAGCAGCGACGCGCCAGGCATCGACGCCGGCCTCGGTCTCGTCGGCAAAGTGAACGCGCATGAAGAAGACACCGCTGTCGGGGTCGCCGAACTGGTGGCTCTCGAGGATGTTGCCGCCACCTTCGGAGATCGCGCGAGCGACCGCGTAGACGATCCCGCGCCGGTCGGGACAGGAGAGGGTCAGGACCAGCTCGCCGGGCCGCATGGCGCCGGTCAAGGCGGAGTGAGGCGGCGCTGCGGCTCGGGCGGCAAGTCGCGCCCGGCGGGCCAGGCGACCTCGCGGACGATGCAGATCGGCGTCTGCTCGCGGGCCTGGCCGAGCGGGTTGTCGGCGAAGAGCCGCGCCACGAAGCGGCGGTCCACGCCCGGGCTGGCGCCCAGCACGGCGCAGCCGGCGTCGTTGGCGTCGATGATGGCCACCGGCGCTCCCAGCGCCGCGGCGATGAGCCGGGCGGCGCCATCGGGGTCTTTCGGACCGAGCGTCGCGGCCTGGTTGTAGGGCGGGATGGTGTAGCTGGTGGGGCCGTCGATCGCCTTCGCCTGCGGTCCGGCGAGACGGTAGAACACACCGTGGACGCCGAACGGCTTCGTGATGGCCGATGCGGCGGCGGCGAGCAGGATCCGTGGCGCGCCCACCTCGTCGATCGCCAGCTGCATCGTTTCGGCCGACCCGAGGCCGATGCCGTACCCGGGACGCGTAACGTAGCGCTCCAGGCGCCTTGCCAGGCGACCGGGACGGATCTGGTCGATCGGATAGCTGCGGCCCTGGGTGATCGCCACCATCCGCTCGCTGACGGCCACCAGCCGGACATCGTCGCCGATCGCGCCGACGTAGCGGTCGACCACCTCGACGGCGTCATCGGCGGCGGTGACGAGGTGCGTCCGGACCGGGTGCCGTGCATACACGGAGCCCGCCAACGACGCGTGCAGGGCGCGACCCTCGTTCGGTTCGGGGAGGACTCCAATCGGGCGCTCGTCGGTCGTCGGCTCGCTGCCGGCCGGGTCTGGGGACACGGGCGCTCCATCGGTCGAGGGAGAGGGGTGGTGGGCGTTTCTGGACTCGAACCAGAGACCTCTGCCTTATCAGGGCAGTGCTCTAACCAGCTGAGCTAAACGCCCCTCGGGAGGCGGCATCGTAGCACAGGGCTCTCGAGCCGCAAGCGCGCACTCCGACCGGGCAATCGAAAGGCCGCCTCCCTGTTGGGAAGCGGCCTCGGCTCGTCGGCTGAAGAGTGACAGGAATCTGACGATTCAGCGGGAATCAGGTCGTTCACTTCGAGGGCGTCCAGCTCGTTCATCGATGCTCCCTCGAGCATCGATCCTTGCGGCGAGCTGGCCGATCGACCTGGGATCGGAGGATCCGGCGAACCGGCTCCCCATATCTCCCTAGAAAGGAGGTGATCCAGCCGCACCTTCCGGTACGGCTACCTTGTTACGACTTCGTCCCAATCACCAATCCCACCTTCGACGGCTGCCTCCTTGCGGTTGGCCCACCGGCTTCGGGTGTTATCGGCTTTCATGACGTGACGGGCGGTGTGTACAAGGCCCGGGAACATATTCACCGCAGTGTGCTGACCTGCGGTTACTAGCAACTCCGGCTTCATGCAGGCGAGTTGCAGCCTGCAATCCGAACTGAGACCGGCTTTAAGGGATTAGCTCCACCTCGCGGTTTGGCAACCCGTTGTACCGGCCATTGTAGCGTGTGTGTAGCCCAGGACGTAAGGGCCATGCTGACTTGGCGTCATCCCCACCTTCCTCCGAGTTTCTCTCGGCAGTCTGGCATGAGAGATACAACATGCCACGGGGGTTGCGCTCGTTGCGGGACTTAACCCAACATCTCACGACACGAGCTGACGACAGCCATGCAACACCTGCATGACGGTCCCTTGCGGGAGGACGACGTTTCCGCCGTTTTCCGCCACATGTCAAGTCCTGGTAAGGTTCTTCGCGTTGCGACGAATTAAACCACACGCTCCGCTGCTTGTGCGGGCCCCCGTCAATTCCTTTGAGTTTTAGCCTTGCGGCCGTACTCCCCAGGCGGAACACTTA
Organism: uncultured Chloroflexia bacterium; assembly: GCA_963828485.1. Taxonomy (GTDB): domain Bacteria; phylum Chloroflexota; class Limnocylindria; order QHBO01; family QHBO01; genus JACDBZ01. The sequence continues at coordinate 218,965 of CAWHEV010000003.1, read as the reverse complement.
ATGCGTTAGCTACGGCACAGCCGGGGTCGATACCGACTACGCCTAGTGTTCATCGTTTACGGCTAGGACTACCGGGGTATCTAATCCCGTTCGCTCCCCTAGCTTTCGCGCCTCAGCGTCAAGAATGGGCCAGGTAGTCGCCTTCGCCACTGGTGTTCCTCCCGATATCTACGCATTTCACCACTACACCGGGAATTCCACTACCCTCTCCCACCTTCAAGCCGATCAGTTTCCGATGCAGTTTCCCAGTTAAGCCGGGAGATTTCACATCGGACTTGACCAGCCGCCTGCGCGCTCTTTACGCCCAGTAAATCCGGACAACGCTTGCGACCTACGTATTACCGCGGCTGCTGGCACGTAGTTAGCCGTCGCTTATTCCTCAGGTACCGTCTTGGATCTTCCCTGAGAAAAGAGGTTTACGACCCTAGAGCCTTCATCCCTCACGCGGAGTTGCTGCCTCAGACTTTCGTCCATTGGGCAAAATTCCCGACTGCTGCCTCCCGTAGGAGTCTGGGCCGTTCTCAGTCCCAGTCTGGCTGATCATCCTCTCAGACCAGCTACCGATCGTCGCCTTGGTGAGCCGTTACCCCACCAACTAGCTAATCGGACGCAGGCCCCTCCGGAAGCGAATTGCTCCTTTAGACGGCGAATCGAATCGCCGACCACATGCGGTATTAGCCACCCTTTCGGGCAGTTATTCCCCACTTCCGGGTAGGTCACCTACGCGTTACTCAGCCGTCCGCCACTAGGAGACCTCCAAGCAAGCTCGGAGGATCCTCGTTCGACTTGCATGTCTCATGCACCCCGCCAGCGTTTGTCCTGAGCCAGGATCAAACTCTCCGTACAAAACGAAACCAGTGGTCTTGCCTCCAGACGTTCTGGAGAGGCTGCTCCACCGGTTTAGAGTTCGACGTTGTCCCGCTGACTCGTGTGGATTCCTGTCACTCTTCAGCTGGTAAGCCACTCTGCCGACTGCTCGGCATCGTTCGATTCGAGTACTCCCCTTGAGGTGGACTCGCGACTCGCCTCGCGGCGCGGCCCGTGGCCGCCGTTCGTGGCGAATCGGCCGGCTGTTGCCGGCGCGAAGGGGAATGATAGGTGACGGGCGAGGAGGCGTCAAGCACGGCGGCAGGCGTCGTCGGCCCGCCACCCCGAGCGACAGAGCTCGGCTGGTCAGGGCTGCGCAGCCGCCTCCCAGCCGTCGAATTCGCCCCCCAGGCGGTCAGCCATTCCCTGGAACAGGTCGTCCGCGGCGATGACACCGGGCGGGTCGAGGATCGCATCCGAACGCTCACACACGAGCGACCACTGCCCAGGGTATTCGGGGAGTGGCTCCCGGACCTCGCACTGATACCCGGCCGTCCGACCCGCTTGCATGCCGGTCTCGGCCGCGGCCCGATCAGGGAAGTACAGGTAGTACAGGGCGTGGCGAGGCTTGTGCAGATCCGCACCCTGCTGGATGAGCTGGCCGAGGAGCACGAGGTCCTTGTACTTGACCCCGAGCTCCGGCGATCTCGCCTCGGGATCGACCGGTTCGTCCGCCTTCCTGCGCCTGAACATCACATCCTCATCACGTGGGGTCGGATCAGCGCTCGATCGCCCTTCGGCCCTGGAGCGATCGGATCAGCGTCACGTCATCGGCGTACTCGAGGTCGCCGCCGACCGGCAGGCCACGCGCGATGCGGGTGACCGATGGGACGTGGGAGGCGAGGATGTCGGCGAGGTACATCGCCGTCGCCTCTCCCTCGAGGTTCGGGTTGGTGGCCAGGATGACCTCTTCGACCGAGCCGTCGGTCACGCGCGCAACGAGCTCTCTGGTTCGCAGCCGCTCCGGACCGATGCCGTCGATCGGGCTGATGGCGCCGTGGAGCACGTGGTAGCGGCCGCCGAACTCGCCCGTGCGCTCGATGGCCAGCACGTCGAGCGGCTCCTCGACCACGCAGATGCGGGTCGCGTCGCGTCGTGGGTCGGCACAGATGTCGCACGGGTCGACGCCGGCATCGGTGATGTTGCAGCACGTGCTGCAGTAGGCGACGTTCTCCTTGATGGCGATGAGCGCCGCGGCGAGCGCGCGGGCGTCGTCGGTCGACGTGCGCAGCACGTGGTACGTGAGGCGCTGCGCCGTCTTGGTGCCGATCCCGGGGAGCTTGCTGAACTCCTCGATGAGCCGGGCGACCGGAGCGATGAGGCCGGCCATCGACGGCTCAGCCGAGGCCGGGAAGGCCCGGCATGCCGGGCAGCCCCATGCCGCCGGCGATGCCCGCCATGCGCTCGCGCTCGAGCTCCTTGCTGCGCGTGATGGCCTCGTTGATGGCCGTCATGACCAGGTCCTGGAGCATCTCGACCTCATCGGCGTCGACCGCCGACGGGTCGATCTCCACGCTGCGCACGTCCTGGGCGCCGCTGATGACGATGCGCACGGCGCCGCCGCCGGCACTCGCCTCGAGCGTCGTCTGCTTGAGCTCCTCCTGGGCCTGCGCCATCTGCGTCTGGAGCTGCTGCGCCATCTTCGTGATCTGACCGATGTTCACGCCGGTCTCCTCGTCTGCTGGGTTCGGGAGCGACTGCTCAGCGCACTTCAGGCGCGTCGACCAGCTCGCCTCCGGTGATCTTGAGCACGCCCTCGAGCAGGGCGCGCGCCTCGGGATCTTCGGTTGGGTCGCCCACCGCCTGGGCGACGGTCAGCGGCTCGAGCTCGAGGTTGGTCGCCACGCACTCGATCGCGAACGTGCCGCCGAACATGTCGGTCAGCAGGGACTCGATCGCGGACGAACGCTGGGCGATCCGGGAGCGCATGAAATCGCGGCCCTCGGGGAACGCGAGAGTCAGGCGCGCGCCGTCGCGCGCGATCGGCCGGCACTCGCGCAGGAGCGGCTTGATGACCGGGTTCGCCCGCTCCACGACCTCGGCCCAGTGGGCGCGCAGGTCGGCGACGTCGCCGACGCCGGAGGAAACCGGCTGAGGGGCCTCGACCGGGGCGGCTTCTACGGCCGAGACGGGAACGGGATCCTCGGTGGCGGCCGGTTCGGGATCGGCGGCACGCGTCGGCGGTGGTGGGGCCGCGGGCGCCGGTTCATCGGCTCGTCGAGAAGGCGGTGCCGGCGCGGAGGCTGCTGGGCGCGGCGCTGGGCGCGGCGCTGGCTGGCGGCTCCCCTCCGTGGCCGCCTCGACGGCGAGGAGCTCGAGGAGGAGGCGCGAGCGACCCTCGCGCGCCCCGCCGCCGGCCGCCTCGGCAACCGTGCGGAGGATCGCGGCCAGGCGACCTGCGGCCTGCGGGTCCCTCGCGGAGGCGAGCAGACGGCGACGCGCCTCGCCCTCGGCCTGGGAGGCTACCTGCGCGAGATCACGGCCGGCATCGGCCATGGCTGAGATGGCGTCGAGGGCCGCGGGAGCGTCGCCCGCGGCGTATGCGTCGAGCAGCGTGGAGATGGCCTCGTCATCGGCCAGGCCCACCGCCTCGCGGACATCTACCTCGGTGAGGCGTGCGTCTGCGAACGAGAGGACCTGGTCGAGGATGGACTCCGCGTCGCGCATGCCGCCATCGGCCAGGCGGGCGATGAGCGACAGCGCCGCTTCATCGGCCTCGGTGCCCTCGGCGCTCACGATGCGGGCGAGCTTGCCTGCGATCGCCGCTTCTCCGAGCCGGCGGAAGTCGTGGCGCTGCGTGCGGCTGATGACCGTCGCGGGCACCTTGTGCGTATCGGTCGTGGCCAGGATGAAGACGACGTGGTCCGGCGGCTCCTCGATGAGCTTGAGCAGCGCGTTGAACGCATGCGTGCTCAGCATGTGGACCTCGTCGATGATGTAGACCCGGCGCCGGAGCTCCGACGGCGCGGTGAGGGCCCGCATGACGAGGTCGCGGGCGTCCTCCACGGCCCCGTGCGAGGCGGCGTCGATCTCGATGACGTCCAGGGCCCGGCCGTCGCGGATAGAGACGCAGGCGGCGCACGCGTCGCAGGGCTCCCCGTCGGCGCCGAGGTCGGTGCAGTTGATGGCCTTGGCGAGGATGCGCGCGGTCGAGGTCTTGCCGGTGCCGCGCGGCCCGACGAACAGGTAGGCGTGCGCGATCCTGTCGCCGCCAACAGCGTTCCGAAGGGTCGTGACGATGGGATCCTGGCCCACCAGCTCGCCGAAGCGCTGGGCTCGGAACCGGCGGTACAGGGCCCGGTGGGGCTGTGCGGCGGGCAGGTCGGGTGCGGTCTCGGGCATCGGCTGGGGTCCGGGCATCAGTTGCCTACCGTACACCGATTGGCCGAGGGGAATGAAATAGGTCGTGCACCCGGCGTCGAACCGCATCGACTCGCACTCACCCACGTGCCCGGCTCCGGCCAGGTTGTCCCGCGGCACCCGAAGGCGATCGCTTACCGCTGCTTCCTTCCGGACCTGACGGGGTTCACGGACCAACGCTGCGCGGGACCCGACTTTCAACGTCGAGCACGGTGGTGGTGGGCGAACGATGCGGGCCTCGACCGGGAGTTCAGCTCCGCTGTAGCGGATTGCGGATACAGGGCACCGCTAGTTCCCCGCCTAGCACGACCGGCGGCGATGGTAGGTGGTGACCGTGCATCGGTCAATCGGTGGCGGTGGCGGAGAGGGTGGGATTCGAACCCACGTCGGGTTGCCCCGAACGGCATTTCCAGTGCCGCGCCCTAGGCCTCTAGGCGACCTCTCCTCGGGCAAGGTGGCGTACGTGCGTGGCGGAGAGGGTGGGATTCGAACCCACGGTACGGTTACCCGCACACCGCTTTTCGAGAGCGGCACCTTCAACCACTCGGACACCTCTCCACGCCTGATTCGAGTCTAGCGCACGGCATCGGACTAGACCGATGCGGACTCCGTCTCGAGCCGTCGCGCCTCGGACTCCCGCACCCCGGAAACGACCGAGAGCTGGTGCGACATGCGCGGATCGCGGGCGAGCTGCATGAGGCTGCCGGCAGCCCCGCGTTCCGGGTCAGGGATGGCGAAGACGAGGGCCCGCACGTTCGACTCGAGCAGGGCACCGACGCACATGGCGCAGGGCTCGTGGGTCGTGAACACGGTCGCCTCGGCAAGCCTCCGCGCGCCGAGCTTCTGCGCGGCGGCCTGGATGGTCAGCAGGACGGCGTGGGCGGTGGGATCGTCGTTCTGAGCGTGGCGATCGTGGTCGCGGGCGATCATGGCGTCATCGATGACCGCAACGGCGCCGATGGGCTCCTCGCCCTCGGCGGCACCGCGTTTTGCCTCGGCGATTGCCTCCGCCATGAAGAGCTCGTAATTCAACCGTGCGCCTCCCGCTCCACTGAATCCGCAAGCGGCGCGTCGAGTCTAGCAGAGGGTCGGCGGCCCGCCGCCGTGGCGCTAGGATACGGAGCCATCCTCGCCCAGGGGCCGGCAGCATCACCACTCCCGAATCCACGGCGGTCCGCCGCTGGACCCGCCTCGACACCGCGATCATCGTCCTCGTCACGCTCGGGGCGGCCGCCCTCCGCCTGGTGAGCCTGGGACGGCCGGTCGAGCTGGTGTTCGACGAGATCTTCTACGCGCGTGACGCCTGCTGGTACGTCATCGGCACCGAATCCGTCTGCGGCATCACCGACCTCGCCAGCCGCGCGCACCCGCCCCTCGGGAAGTGGCTCATCGGTGCCGGCATCGCGGTCTTCGGATACGACCCGTTCGGGTGGCGGGTGGCGGCTGCCGTCGCGGGCACCGCCTCGGTGGCCCTGGTCTATGCCCTGGGCTGGCGACTGCTGCGCGGCGTGACGCCGACGGCCGGGGCCACCATCGGCGCGGCGGCTGCGGCAGTCCTGCTGGCCATCGATCCGCTCCACCTCGTCCACTCGCGGGTCGGGATGCTCGACGCGTTCATCGTCCTCTTCGTCGTCGGCGCCGTGGCCGCCATCGTCCTCGATCGGGATCGCCGGCGCGACCGAGCCGACGCCCCGTGGTGGTGGCGGCTGACGCTGGGGCGGCCATGGCGGCTGGTTGCCGGACTCTTCCTCGGCGCGGCCGCCGCGACGAAGTGGTCGGGCGCCTACGTCGCTCCGGCGGTCATCGGCCTCGTCATCGCATGGGAGATCGCCGAGAGCCGGCGCGCCGATCCCGACGCTGGATGGGGCTCCTGGATCGGGAGCGCGTTCCGCCGCGAAGCGCTGCCGACCCTCCTCCTGCTCGGCGTGGTGCCCGTCGCCGTCTATGCGGCGAGCTACACCGGCCGCATGCCCGGCCAGGTCTTCGCATTGCCCTGGGATCCCGCATCGGTGTGGCGCGGCATCTGGGAGCACCAGCGAGCGATGCTGGACTTCCATACCGCCCTCGGCGGCGACCATCCGTACCAGTCCCCACCGTGGTCCTGGCCGCTGCTCAAGCGCCCCGTTGCCTACTGGTTCAGCGATGAGGGCGGCACGTATCGCCACATCCTCGCCTTCGGCAACCCGCTCATCTGGTGGCCGGGGCTCGTGGCGCTGGGCGGGTTGCTGGTCACGTGGTGGAGGTCCGGCTGGGGGTTGCTACGCCCGGAGCCGGTGATCGTCGCCGCCGCGCTGGCGACCTACGTGCCGTGGCTCGTCCTCTCCGGCGATCGATCGCAGACCTTCATCTGGTACCTCCTGCCGACGGTTCCGTTCCTGTGCCTCGCACTGGGCTGCTTCGCCGCGTGGGCGTGGTCGCGGACCTGGTCCCGGATCGCTGCCGGCGGGTATGCCCTGCTCGTCATCGCGAGCTTCGCGTTCTGGCTGCCGGTGGCCACCGCGCTGCCTCTCGAGCCCGACGCGTGGCGTCTGCGGATGCTGTTCACCGACTGCGGCGATCAGACGCTCCCCGACGACACGACCAGCTCGGGGAGCCCACCACCGGGGTGGTGCTGGATCTAGCCGAAGCGTCACCCCGACGCATGACGTACCCGGGTCGGCGTCGAATGTCGTGCGCCGATCCGGCACGCCAGCCGGTGCGAGCGCAGGGGCGGTCGCCCGACCATGGACGAGTCAACTCATTGCCGCCGATCAAGGAGCCACCGATGCGGACCGTCACCGACCAGGCGCCTCAGCCGCGCCCCACGACCACGGACCAGGTGCCATCCGGGCCGGAGACCAGCGCCATGGGGCGCGAGACCCGAGTTGGATTCGTGCTGGTCGCAGCCGACGGTCCCAGCGTCCCGATGCGCCGTGACCTTCGCCGCGAGCAGGTCTCCGCCTGACGAATCCCGTGCCGATCGTGGGATATCTCCCACGACGCCGAAGGACTACCATCCGCTCGGCATCAACCAGTTCTTATCCACCGCCCGCGGTGCCACGGCAAATCGGAGGGAACGCATGAACGCCCAGTCACGCGCCGGGCTCGTCCTGGCGGCGGTCCTGGTCCTCGTCCTGGCTGCCTGTGGCGGCGGTGGCGCGAGCCCGACCCCGACCGCAGAGCCCACGCCTGAGTCGACACCGAGCGCATCGGCCGCGCCGAGCGAAGAGGCCACGCCCACCGCCACGCCGAACAGCGGCGAGGCGACCTTCGACGGCCCCACCGAGATCGAGGCCGGTGCCGACTTCGAGGTCGCCTGGACCGGGCCTGACAACCAGGGTGACTACATCGCCATCGTGCCGGTCAACGCGACGGAGTGGACCAACTCGGACGACTACTTCAACACGAACGCTGGAAGCCCCGGCGGCCTGACGGCACCGACCACGCCCGGCTCGTACGAGCTGGCCTACTTCGATGGCGCAAGCGAGGAGATCGTGGCGCGAACGCCCATCGAGGTCACCCCGTTCTCGGGGGATCTGCTCGCACCGGACGAGGTCGCGGGAGGCACGGTGTTCTCGGTGGCCTGGAACGGACCCAATGGCTCGGGCGACTACATCACCGTGATGGAGGTCGGAGCCGGGAACTGGAATGGCGAGGACTACTTCAACACGAGCACCGGGAGTCCCGGTGACCTCGTCGCCCCCATCAAGGCCGGGTCCTATGAGATCCGCTACGTCTCCGGTACCGGCGCCGTTGTGCAGGCCACGCTTCCGATCACCGTCCTGGAGCTCGAGGCCACCATCGACGGACCGGATGAGGTTGCCGCGGGCGAGCAGTTCGACGTCGAGTGGACCGGTCCCGATGGCCCGGGCGACTACATCACCATCGTGCCCGAGGGCGCCGAGCCCAGGACCTACCTCTCGTACTTCGGGACGAGCGTCGGGAGCCCGGGGACGCTGACCGCGCCGGAGGACCCGGGCGAGTACGAGCTCTGGTACGTGACGGCAACGCAGTACGGCATCTTCGCGAGGACGCCGATCACCGTCACGCCGTAGCAGCGGCCAAGCCGATGCGAGCCCCTCGGTCATCCGAGGGGCTCGTTCGTTGCCCCGCCGCGAGACGATCGACCTCGAGCTGGCTCGGGAGATTAGGACCCTCGTGAGACACTCAGCAGGTCCGGCAAGCATTGCCGCGACCGACCTGTGGCGGGGAACGCGCCTGAGCGAATGCGGCATCTAGCCGAAGCCAACACGGGCCGCACCGGGACCGAGCCGTGCGCTCGTCGGTGCCGGAGTTGCAGGAGCCACAGGGAGAAGCCATGACGCTTCATACACTCAGTCGCTCGGTAGGCCCGCTCAGCATGATCGCGGCGGCGTTGATCGTCGTAAGCCAGGGGCTGAACCTGGCTCTCGGGCTCGCCATGGGCGCGCAGTCGGCCGATAGCGCCGTCCACACGGTGAAGTACGTTCTGGCGCTGCTCGCCATGTACGCGTTGCTGCTCGCCTTGACCGGCCTCTACCTCAGGCAAGCCGACCACGCCGGCAGGATTGGCCTGGCGGGCTACCTGGTCGCCTTCCTGGGAACCCTCCTCGTCGCCGGTGACTGGTGGTTCGAGAGCTTCATCGCTCCCCGCATCGCCGCCACGGCGCCCGAGGTGATGTCCGGCGCGATCACCGGTTCGATGGTGATCGGGGCGGGCGCGACGTTCGGACTGTTCGCGATCGGCTGGATTGCCTTCGGCATCGCAACCTTCCGCGCGGACGTCTACCCGCGCCCGGCTGCCGTCCTCCTCATCATCGGGGGAGTCGTTGGCATTCTTGCTGGGAGCACGCCATACCAGGTTCCGCTGGCGCTCGCGATCGGCTGGATCGGCTACGCGCTGGTGCGGTCCGAGCGCGGAGCGAGGATCGTGGTGGCGCCCGCGCCTGTATGAGTCACCGGCGGGACCGCCGATGGGGTTGCCATTGTGGCGGTGTCCATCCGGCGAGTCGCGAGATCAAGCGGGAACGTAGGTCAACCTGATCACATCCTCTCCAATCCGATCATCAGCGATGAGGCGGAGCGGGGGCCGGGGTCCGGCGAAAAATGGCTTGCCGTGCCCAAGCACGACGGGGTGCAGGTAGATTCGATACTCGTCGATCAGGCCGAGTTCGGTGAGACGTTGCGCCAGGTTCGGGCCACCAACGTCGATCTCCCCGTTGCGCTCGGCCTTCAGCCCACGGATCGAGCCCTCGAGATCATCCTCAACAAGCGTGGCGTTGGGGCCGACCGACTTTAACGAGCGCGAGACGACCCACTTCGGGTGGTTCCGCCATGCCGCCGCGAAGGCGTGTTCATCTGCATCCCACTCAGGATGATCGTCGTCCCAGTAACGCATGACCTCATACATGTGGCGACCGTACACACTGCCCGCCTGCCTCTGCGTCTCCTCGATGAAATGGCGGAAGAGCGTGGGGCTAGGCGCGAACGCCATGTGATCGACGTAGCCGTCCAGGGACTGGTTCAATCCGAACACGAGCTTGGCCATACCAACTCCCTTCCCTCACGCGGCCCACCCGCGCTGTTCTGACCTCGCAGCGCGCTCTCCACGGGCGGAGCAGCCAGCTCGGGGGAACCGCTCGCGACCTACCCGTACGGGTGGCCGGGAATCCCGCGGAACGCGGAGGGTCGTGCACGAATGGGTGGCGTGCCCGAGAGGACTCGAACCTCCGACCTTCAGGTCCGCAACCTGACGCTCTATCCACTGAGCTACGGGCACCCGGAACGCCGCTCGGAGCGACGTGCTGGCGGAGAGGGAGGGATTCGAACCCTCGGAAGAGGAAACCCCCTTCAACGGTTTAGCAAACCGCCGCACTAGGCCACTATGCGACCTCTCCAATCGCGGCCGATGATAGCATGAGGCTCCTCCACGGACGGTGCCGGCACCTGGCCGCGCAGTACCCGTCAGACCATCACCAAGCGTGCTCGAAATGCCTCCGACCCGACTTCCGATACTCGGACATCCGCTCTCCGATACCGTCCTCGAAGGCGTCCTGCGGCCGACGTTGGCGGCGGTCGGCAGCCCCATCGAGATCGAACGATGGGAGCGGCGGCCACACCTGCTGTCCGAGGCGCTCGACGAGATTCGCGCCGGAGAGGAGCTTCGCCGGCGCGCTGATCGCGTCGCCGCACAAGGAGAAGGCTCCTCCGCTCTCGGACTGGCTGAGCGACGACGCCCGCGTCAGTGGCGCGGTGAGCCTCCTGGTCCGATCCGACGCCCGGCTGCGAGGCCACAACACCGATGCCGACGGTATCCGCGCGGGGCTGGCCGCGATCCTCCCGACGGCCCAGGGCAGCTGGCCGCGGGACGCCGTTGTGCTCGGCGCCGGCGGTGGCGCGCGCGCCGTGGTGGCGGTGCTCATCGGCTCGGGATTCCAGCACATCGCCGTGCTGAATCGCCACCTGCACCGCGCCGAGGCGCTGGTCGCCCACTTCAGCCGGGCCGCACGAACCACCGAGATCCGCGCGCGACCCTGGCATGACGCGATCATCGAGGCCGAGCTTGTCCGAGCCGAGCTGCTTGTGAACGCCAGCGGCCTCGGCAGCGACGGTGCCGCGTCGCCGATCCCGACCGAGCTCGTGCCGCGCGAGCGTTACCTGCTGGACCTCGCCCTGGCGCAGGGCTCCACCCCGCTCGTCGACGCGGTCCTCGCCGAGGGCGGCACTGCCTCCGACGGCCACGTGCCATTCATGGCATCGATCGCGGTGACGGTCGAGCTGCTCACCGGCTCGGTGCCCGATGCGGAGGTCGTGCGCGCTGCGCTCGACGCTGCGCTGGGAGCCGCGGCTCAGGGCATGTCGGTCGTCGGCGACTGAGCCTCGATGATGCGCGGGCCCGTTGAGCACGTTCTACCGATGAGCGCGGCGTGACGGACGAGCGCGGCGCCGACGCGCGGCTGGCGGAGAGGATCCGGGCCGGCCGCACCGACGCGCTCGGGGAGCTGTACGACCTGTACGCCTCGTCAGCTCTCGGCACAGCGCTGCGCGTGGTCAAGGATCGGGAGGAGGCAGAGGATGTCGTGCACGATGCGTTCGTGGCCGTGTGGCGCAAGATCGACCGCTTCGATCCCGAGCGCGGGTCGCTGCGCGGCTGGTTGATGACCGTCGTTCGCAACCGCGCCATCGACCGCGTTCGGGCCCGACGCCCGAAGGTTGATCTCGACGAGGCCGACGAGCGCTCCCTGCTCCGCACCGGTCCCAACCCGACGTGGGAGGCCGCCCTGGCGCGCACCTCGGCCTCCGAGGTCCGCGCCGCGATCGCCGTCCTGCCCGACGAGCAGCGACGGGCCCTCGAGCTCGCCTACTTCGAGGGCTACACCTACCGCGAGGTCGCCGACCTGACCGGGGTGCCCCCCGGCACGGCGACCGGGCGCCTGCGACTGGCGCTCGCCAAGCTGAAGGTCGCGCTCGCCGAGTCGGCCAGTGATCGGCCCGGCGCGGCGGCCGAGCCGATCCTCAGCCGGGAGCGCGGCTGATGAACTGCGTCACCGTCGACGAGCTGGCCGCGGCGTATGCCGTGGGCGCCGTCGAGCCCGCCGAGGACGTCGGTGTCAGCGAGCACCTCGCCACCTGCGATCAGCCACATCTCGAGGCTCGCGACCTCATCGACGGCGGCGCCCTGCTCGGGGCGTCGGTGGATCCGGTCGCGCCGAGCTCCGGCCTGCGCGATCGCCTGATGGCGACGGTGGCCGCGACCCCGCAGGAGCACCGCCCGGCGCCCGAGCCTGTTCCGATCCCCGTCCCGTCGGGCGAGCAGCCGGCCGCCGCGACATGGTGGCGCGGGATGGCGCCGCTGGCGCTCGCCGCGGTGGCGTTGGTGCTGGCCATCGGCGTCGGCATCTGGAACGTCAACCTGCGGCAGGAGATCGCCCAGCGCGACCACGCGATCGGTGCCATCGCCTCGGCCGATGCCGTGCACCAGGTGAGCGGCTCGGCCGGATCGGGCCTCCTCCTCGAATCTGACGGTGGCGCGACCTTCGTCGCCGATGAGCTGGCCGCGTTGCCGGCCGGCCAGCTGTACGAGCTGTGGCTCATCGGCCCCGATGGCACACCGGTGGCGGTCGGCACGCTCGAGGAGACCGGCGGCCTGGCCATGGTTCCCCTGGAGCAGGAGATCGGCGCGGCGACCACCTTCGCCGTCACCGTCGAGGCCGAGCGGGTCGACGCGCCGACCGGCGACGTGGTCCTCCAAGCGAACCTCGAAGGCTGAGGCCGGATGTTCTACACGCACGGGTGGGTGCACGTCATCGCCGGGTGCATGTTCTGCGGGAAGACCGACGAGATGCTGCGCCTGCTGCGGCGATTCTCGATCGCCGGCCGCCGCGTGATCCTCGTCAAGCCGAGGCTCGACACGCGGACCGATGCGGTCACTGTCGTATCCCGATCCGGCGCCCAGCACAACGCGGTCACCGTCGACGACTCCGCCGAGATCGAGTCCGCCGTCGCCGATGCGGACATCGTCGCCATCGAGGAGGGCCAGTTCTTCGACGAGCGCCTCCCCGGAGTCGTCGAGCGCCTGGCCGAGCTCGGCAAGCAGGTCATTGTCACCGGGCTCGACCGCGACTTTCGCGGGATCCCGTTCGGACCGATGCCGCGCCTGCTAGCCCTGGCCGACCAGGTCACGAAGCTGACGGCGATCTGCATGGTGTGTGGCGAGCCGGCCACCCGAACCCAGCGCCTCATCGATGGTGTGCCGGCGGGCGCCGACTCCCCGCTGATCGTCATCGGTGGCATGGGCGACGAGACGTACGAGGCACGCTGCCGTCTCCATCACGAGGTGCCGCCGGCATCCCCCGATTGACCGACGTGTGGCATGCGACTTGCCCCGCATGCCCGCATGTCAAACCAGGGGAATTCCATGTACAGGCTTCTCATCGTGCTGGCCGTCGCCGGCCTCCTTGCGGCGTGTACCTCGACAGGGGGCTCGTCAGCCGGAGCGTCGGGATCGGCGTCTGGCGTTGAATCCGCGGCGGCGTCCGGAGAGGCGTCGGGAACCGCATCGGCGGCGTGCGCTGAAGCATTCGCTCCCCTCGCCGAGATGGGGATCGAGTCGACGTCGGACCTCGGTGAGCTCGACGAGGTGGGACCGACGATCGAGAGCTGCGAGTCCGTGGCCGACTGGATCGCCGGCGCCCAGGACGTCGTGGCCGAGGAGGTCAACCCGGCCACGGCCGAGCTCCTGCTGGGCATCGAGTGCGCGGACCCGTCGGTGAGCAGCTCCGCGATCTGCCAGGAGCTCGCGTCCTCCTGACGCGGTCCTCCGGCACCAGCGAATGACGTAGGCCGGGCTGCCCGTTTGTCGGTGCGGGCGCTCGGCGGTGTGCGCGTGGTCGGCGCGGCGTGGCGTGGCGGAAGATGCGAAGCATCAACCCCCAGACACAGCCACGAAGCGAGAGACCGATGACGATGCACGCGCTGGCGATGCCGGCACCGACCCCGAAGCTCCGCGTCCTCAGCGGAGGCGCCGCACCGCGCCAGCCACAGTGGTGGGAGCGCCGGGCGATGATGCGCGTCGTTGTGGGTGGATGCCCCGACCACTGGTGGAAGCCGACCGCACCGCGGACCGCCGCCTGCACATGTGACCGCTTCGTCGACTGACCGTCCGCACCTGAGCACGATGGAGCGGCGCGGGCTGGTGCCCGCGCCGCTCGTCGTTCCCCCCGATTCCACTGGGCGATCGGCTAGCGGCGTCGCCCGCGGAGCACGAGCGTCGCACCCAGCGTGAGTGCCGACGCGACGAGCAGGGCCGCCGCGACGATGCCCAGATCCGAGCCGCTCGATGCGGAGCTGACGCTCGTGTTCGGCATCATCGGCGAGGCGCTCGGCGCCGGCTCACCGGCCGCGTTGGCGGCGGCGAGGTACGGCAGGCTTGCGCCGAAGTCGCTGTCGTTGGCGACGCAGTCGCCCGTCAGGGCCGGCGTCCCGTCGACCGTGGTCAGGACCGAGTAGTAGACGTCGATGACGTCATCGGCCAGGGCCCGGCCGTTGAAGACCGAGAAGTCGGCCGCCTCGGCGGTGTTGTACGGCAGAACGTCGGGCAGGACGATCCCTGCCACGGTCGCGCCGTAGGCATCGGCATCGGCGGCGTCGACGCCGAGAGCCTGCTGGATGGCCGACGTGATGCCGACCACCTCATCGGTGTACTCGGCCGGGTCATTCGCCGGCTGCGCCGCGTTGTAGGCATCCTTCTCCGGGTCGCCGGTGATGAACACGGTGTTGATGCCCGGCTTGCCCATGCGATCGACCTGGTTGCCGTCCACACTGGTCGCACCCCAGATGCCGACCTCGCCGCCGACGGCGTCGTCGGGCAGCTCGAGCACGATGGCCGAGCCGTCGAAGCCTGCGAAGAAGTTGACGTCCGGATCGGTGTCGCAGATCAGGCTGATGGCATCCTCGAGCGTGCCCGCCTCGAGCAGCGTGGTCTTCAGCTGGCGGAAGCCCTCGAGGTCGAAGAAGAACGGATCGTCGACAAGGCCGGCCCACGCCGTGCCGCCGCCATCGACGTCGGCCGGTGCACCGGTGGTGCCGCTGGCGATCTCCGTGCCGTCGCGCGTCACCGTGAAGGCCTGCGAGTCACCCGACGGATCGTCGAAGGTGATCTCCAGGGCCACGTCCTCGACTGCGTCGGCGTCGGTGTCGATGAGGAAGCGGTACTCGGCGCCCGAGTCGAAGTCCGTGCCGCTGATCATCCCGGCAGCCGGGTTGATCGTCATGGCAAGGACGGTATTGTCCGCGTCCGATCCCTCGAACACGTAGACGTCGTTGATGTCGATGGCGCCGTTCTCCGACACGGCCGTGCCATCGAGATGGTCCGCCGCCGACACGAATGTCGGTGCCGCGAGGGCGAGGGCGGTGCCGGCGATTGCCGCCAGCCTGATGAGTCGCCGCATGGAACTCCCCTTTCGGTGATGCGATGACGGGTGGCCATCCCATTCCAGATCGCGATGGCCTCGTGAGGTGCTACGGGCTCGTCGGCCCGGCGCATCACTGGAGCCCATCACGTGAGGCTGGTGGCGGCCGCGGCCGTGAAGGCCAGCCCGGTGGCGAGGACCACGAGACCGGCGAGCACCGGCCCCAGCCGGCCCGCGCGGGCGACCAAGGGGGGCATCGAGCCAACAACGGACCGGCTCGCGGCGATGGAGCGGACCCGTGCGACGACCAGCGCCAGCCCTCCCAGGACGACCGCCATGCCGATGCCGAAGCAGACGATGAGGCCGATGCCGAGGGCGACCCGATCGGTCGCCAGGGCGACGAGAAGGACGATGAGGGCCGAGGCGCTCGGTACGGCGCCGCCTGCGAAGCCGAGCGCGACCGCCCCGCGCCAGGTCGAGCTCACCGGCCGGCTCGTGCTCGTGTGGATGCGCATGAGCGTGCGGATGCGGATGGGGATGGGGATGCACGTGGCCAGCGTCGGCGTGATCCGCCCGGCGCCGGGCGCCGTGCACCAGCCTGGCGAGCAGGACGATGCCGAGGCCGGTGACGATCACCCCCGAGGCGAGCGACATCCAGTCGATGAGTCGCTCGGGCAGCAGGTACTGGCTCGCGATGAGCGTCACCGATCCGAGCACGAACACGCCGGCCGTGTGCGAGATCGCCACCCACAGCCCGATCTGCAGCGCCGAGCGCGCCGAGCCTCCCGCGCCGAGCACGTACGCGGCCACGAGCGTCTTGCCATGGCCGGGCGACAGCGCGTGCGCCGCTCCGAGGCCGACGCTCATGGCGATCGCCAGGAGCACCAGGCCCGGCGACAGCGGCCCACCGATGAGCGCGGCCAGCGGATCGTTCGCCGTGCCCCGCACGGTCGGCGGGAGGTCGGACGCCCCCGCAGCGGCCGGTGCCCCGGTGTCCTGGGCGAGGCGCAGGACGACGCTGGCGGATCGCACGTCCGGCGGCGAGGCGAGGCTTTCCTCGGGGTAGGCGGTCAGGAGATCGCTGGCGCTGACCTCGGGCACGTCGGATGCGTCGAGGGTCGCGCCCGCCTCCGCTGCCGCGGTCACCTCGCGCCAGCCGGCGCGTTCGTCGGTCGTCGTATCACGCAGCTCGAAGCGGTGTGCCGCGGCATCGCTCGGACCGTCCAGCGCGAACCGGCACTCGAGGCGCAGGGTCGGCAGGCCGCCGGCGCCGGCCGGGAAGGCCAGGCGCGGCCCATCGGCATCGACGTCTCGCAGGCCGGCCGCTTCACCGTCGACGGCGATCGCGATGGCATCGCGCCACGTGGCGCAGGTCGTGGCGGCCCACCCGGATCCCTCAGAGGGCGACACTGCGTCGTCCGCGTCGGTGTCCAGCTCTCGGATCACCTCGTATGCGGGGATCTCGGCCATGTCGAGGAGCGCCGTCACCTCCACGCTGGTCCCGACACGGATGGCGATGGCCCGGTTCACCGTGAAGTTCCCGAGCGGATGGGCCGATACCGACCCGGCGCTCACGGCGATCAGGCCGGCGGCCAGGAGGATCGTGGCCGCGACTGTTCTGCGTCGAGCGGTGCGCTTCATGGACCGATGCGCTCGAGCGCATCGGCGAGCCGGCTCGCCTGCAGCGGCGCGAGAGCGCCGCTATGGGACGCCGCGAAGGCCAGGTGACGGCGTGCGTCGGCGGGCCGTCCGAGGGCGTCGGCGATGAGCCCCGCGTGATAGTGGATCCGCGCGTCAGGCGTCCCGAGGCGCAGCGCTTCGGCGGCGGCGGCATCGGCTTCGGCGATCCGCCCGGCTTTGAACAGGGCCCAGGCCAGCGCGTCGTGGCCGTAAACGTCGGCGCGCAGCGCCAGCTCGGCGGATGGCAAGTCGCACGGCGCGTGCCGGGTCGCGGTCGTGATCGGCCAGGAACAGCACGAGCTGGCGGTCGTAGATTCCTCCGCTGGCTTCCCCGACCTCGGCGATCCGTTCGACGAGCGCCCACTGGTCCGCCGCGTCGCGATCGCGGCCGGCGAGCGCGTACAGGTCGCCCAGGGCGGCGACCAGGTCCGGCGCCGGCAGCCGCGCGGTCGCCTGCTCGAGGAGGCGAATCGCCTCGTGCTCGTCTCCGCCGGCGGCCAGCACGAGCGCGAGCCCGCCCATGGACGGCACGTGGTCGGGCTGCGCGTCGAGGGCCGATCGGTACTCGGCTTCAGCCTCGCCAAGGGCGTTGCGCCCGCGAAGCATCTCGCCGAGCTGGTAGTGATAGAACGCGAGCTCGTCCCCGCCCTCCGCCAGGGAGGCGGCGCGGATCGCCTCGCGGACCAGCTCCTCGGCCCGACCGGCCTCCCCGCCGAGCCACGCGCGCCGGGCCAGGCGGGACAGGACGGGCGGTCGCCGGGCGGCTTCCCCGTCGGCAAGGCGGACGTATGCCTCGTCGGCGGCTGCCACGTCGCCCATCTCGAGCGCTGCGTCGCCCGCCAGGGCCAGCGCGGCGGGATCGGCGGGGTCCAGGGCCAGAGCCGCGTCGGCGGCCTCGCGGGCGCCGGCGAAGTCGTGCAGCGCGAAGGCGACTCGCCCACGGCGCAGCTGCAGCCCGCCATCGCCTGATCGTTCGTCATCCGGGAGGGCGTCGAGCAGCTGGCGCGCTCGCTCGAGGTCGGAGAGCGTGCCGCTTGCGCGGGCGCGCTCGATCAGCGCATCGACGAGGCGGAGCGTCGTCTCCCGGCCGCCGGTCATCGAGGCGCGCCTCCCAGAAGGCGACCTCGACGTCCCGGGCCGCCAACTGCTCGGCACGGGCGACCACGGCTGGCGTCGGCGCCGGGGCAATCGAAGCGGCCGCTGGGTCCGCTGCCGGATCGGCTGCTGCCAGGAGTCCGAATGCCAGGACGCTGGCCGCGAGCATGAACGCGAGCGCAGCGGAGCCCACAGTGGCAAGACGGGTCGGCATGAAGGTGATACGCCGCGGCGCCGGCGGCGCGTCACCCGGAACGGCTAACCCGGGTCTTCTCGGTTAGCGGTTCTCACCCAGACTGATCTTGTCAGGCCTCGCAGTTCTTGACCTTGTTGTTGCCGCCTCCAGCCTGGCAGCTGTCGAAAGCTGCGCCACCATCAATTGTGTCGTTGCCGGAGCCAGTGGCGATCTGGTCGTTGCCGGCTCCGCCGTTGACGACGTTGTTGCCGTTGCCGGCGGTGATCGTGTCATCACCGGCACCAGCGTCGACCGTGTCGTTGCCGGAGCCAGTGGTGACCTGGTCGTTGCCGGTTCCGGAGTTGACGACGTTGTTGCCGTTGCCGGCGGTGATCGTGTCGTCACCGGCCCCACCGTCGACCTTGTCGTTGCCCGAGCCGGTGGTGATCGTGTCGTTGCCCCCACCGCCGTTGATCGCGTCGTTGCCGCCATTGCCGACGATCACGTCGTCACCCGCGGTGCCAGTGATCGTGTTGTTGCCGGCATTGCCCACGATCAGGTTAAGCGACCCGCCCTCGGCCACCGGGGTGGTGACGCCGCCGACCTCGAGCGTCACGCCGTCACCGCTCACGCCGCTGACCACCGCACCGCCACCAGGTGACGTGGCCACCGTGCCCGACGTCCCATCCGGGAACGTCACCACCGCGCCGCCGGACACCGCGAGCGTCACCGGCCCGCCCGTCACGTCCTGCACCTCGATGCTGTGACAGGTGATCGTCACCGACCCTCCCGCCGGGATCTCGAGCTCGAACGCCGACCCGCACACGGGCGACAACACCGCTCCACCTGGCCCTGCCCTCACGCGCACTCCACTCGGGTCCGCCACGTCCACGACGGTCACCGACCCGGACGACACCGTCCCCGTCGTCGCCGGCTGACCGGTGATCAGATCAGAGAAACCCGCCGGCCCCGTCCCGGCACCTCCATCCGAATCGACATCGTCAGGCACGCCATCCCCATCGGCGTCGGGTGGCCCGTCACAGGCGACCAGCTCGATCCGGCCGATCGGCGGTCTCCCAGTCGAAACTCCTTCGAATAGGACACTCGTCAGGCCATCCGGCGACCACAGGCCGAGGAAGTACGTCTCGCCACTTTGCGTTCCGGACTGAAACGCCGCACTGAATGCGATGACGGAGCCGCCACCGGTCGCCGTCGCCGTGACGTCGAGCCTTGAGCTCCCGCTGGCGCCCATGAAGCGTGGATGGAAGCCGATGCCGCACGTCCCCGACACGCTCATGGTCGCGGACCGCCCCCACTGCTGCTTTCACGGGGAAGGAGCGCCATCTCGTCGAAGACGATGCTCTTCAGTCTCGGGATCGAATCTGCTGCCCTGGTTTCGAAGGATCTGGAAACAGCCCGGACCGCTGAAGGCCGCGCCCCCGGTGTTGTATGGGTTCGGGAGCAGCGGACGCCCGGCACCGGGGCAGATCGAGCCCCCATCGGGGACAGCTCCATGAAATCGATGACGCTCGTCGTCGCTCCGGCGTCGGCGTGGAACGCAGCCTCATCGACGTATGCCGTCGGAGGGTCTCCCGGAGCTGCGCCGACTCGCTGCGCACCCACAAAGGCGAACACGAGAAGGATGGATGCGGCAAGCGTCGCGTACATCACGCGAAGCGCGGAAGGTCGGGCGTGCACGACGGAGTCCTCCAGAACGGCCGGGCTCGGTCTCGCCAGTGGCTCAGCGCGGCGGATCGGCGACCGTGGGCACTCCGCGCGTCATAGCCTGCCTCCGTTCGGACGAGTATGCGACGAGCGTCAACCAACCAAGCTGGTGGCTCCACTTGCTAGAGACGATTGACATCGATCGGCACGCGGTGACGTGGTGCCTACGCAAGCTGGTGCGATTAGGTGGGGTTCATGTGGGCCATCCATCCGACCGTGGTCGGATTGGCGGAGGGGGTGGGATTCGAACCCACGGTGAGCTTGCACCCACGTCGGTTTTCAAGACCGATGCATTCGTCCGCTCTGCCACCCCTCCGGGCGGGAGCCAGAGTACCAAGTTGACGCGCTCAGTACGGTCGAGGCATGGATCACGAGTCGAGGGCGAGTGAGTCGCTCAACAGGCTGGCGGCGCGGGCGACGACGCACTGCCTCATCGGCTGCGCCATCGGGGAGGTTCTGGGGCTCGTGATCGGCACGGCGCTCGGCTGGCCGACATTCCCGACGATCGTGCTGGCGGTGATCCTCGCGTTCGCATTCGGCTACGGCCTGACACTCCGGCCGCTCGTCGCCTCGGGCATGGCGCTCACGACGGCGCTCGGCCTGGCGTTCGTCGCGGACACGCTCTCGATCACGGTCATGGAGGTCGTGGACAACGCGATGATCCTGCTCATCCCCGGCGCCATGGACGCGGGCCTCGACACGCCTCTCTTCTGGGGGAGCCTGGCCCTCGCGCTCGCGATCGCCTGGGTCGTCGCGTTCCCGGTCAATCGCTGGCTCATCGCCCGCGGACGCGGTCACGCCGTCATCCACGATCGCCACTGAGCAACGGGTATGATGCGCGCCGTCCATGGGAGGCCTTCACCGAGCAGGAGGTAACCGTCCGTCATGGCCGCATCCGAGAACGGCCGGTCGATCAGGTGGCCGTGGATCATCGGCCTCATCGCGGTGGGCGTCGCGGCGGCGGCCGTCGGCGCATGGCTGAACTGGGAGTGGTGGAAACCCCTGCTGGGGATCACCATCACCCTCGCGGGGGCGGGCCTCGCGGTGGCCGCCGTCATCGGCCTCCTGATTCCCACAACGATCTCACGATCGATCGGAGCAGTTGCCGGCGCCGCGGCGATCGGCCTCCTCCTGGGCCAGAACCTCGGTCCGGCTCGCGAGCTGCCGGTTCCCGTCAACCGGGTCGATGACGATCGTGCTCACCAGCCCGGAGGCGTCCGAGTCGACCAACGCGGCGCAGTGCTCATCGACGACGAATGG
This sequence comes from uncultured Chloroflexia bacterium, assembly GCA_963828485.1. Lineage (GTDB taxonomy): Bacteria > Chloroflexota > Limnocylindria > QHBO01 > QHBO01 > JACDBZ01. The sequence continues at coordinate 197,935 of CAWHEV010000003.1, read as the reverse complement.
CGTCGATCTCTCCATCTCGCTCGACGAGCCCCAGGGCATACCGCTCGAAGATCTTGTGATCTCCATGGTGACATTCTCGACCGGCGACCTGTGGAGACCCACGCGCAGCGACGGCCTCGAGGTGTGGTTCCTGCTCAACGACGCCGGACCGATCGCCGACGACGGCTTCCCAACCGAGGTCGCCATGACGAGCGACTCGACCAGCACTGTCGACTCCCTCGATGGACTTCAGCGGCACCGTGACCTTCAGCGGCCTCGTGCGGGACGAGGGATACCAGACCGGCGGCGACCAGATGGACGCCGTCGACCTGTCAGGGACGATCGAGTTCACCTGCGACGAGCCGACGGCGCGGGCCCTGATCAGATGGTGGCGGTGAACCGTTCTCGCCCGCCGAATGCCGGGCGCAACACGTCGGGGACGGCTACGCCACCGTCCGCCTGCTGGTACGTCTCGAGCAGCGCCGCCACCGTCCGTGGCAGGGCGAGCCCGGAGCCATTGAGCGTGTGGACCAGCTCGGGCTTCGCGCCGGCTTCGGAGCGGTAGCGGATCGCCATGCGACGAGCCTGGTAGTCGCGGAAGTTCGCGACGCTGCTCACCTCCAGCCAGCGCTCCACCCCGGGCGCCCAGACCTCGAGGTCGTATTTGCGCGCCTGCACGAAGCCCATCTCGCGCGTGCTCATCAGCACGACCCGGTAGGCGAGGCCCAGTCGCTGGAGGAGCTTCTCGGCACAGCCGGTCAGCCACTCGAGCTCGTCCGCGGATGCCTCGGGCCGCGTGAAGCTGACCATCTCGACCTTGTCGAACTGGTGGACTCGCAGGATCCCGCGCGTGTCCCGGCCGGCGGCGCCCGCCTCCCGGCGAAACGATGCGGAGTAGGCGGCGTATCGGCGCGGCAGCGCATCGGCCTCGAAGATCTCGTCGCGATGCAGGTTGGTGACCGGGACCTCGGCGGTGGGGATCAGGTACAGGTCGTCGCGCGTGACGACGTACATCTGGTCCTCCTTGTCGGGGATCTGGCCCGTGCCGCGCGCCGAGTCGGCGTTGACGACGACCGGCGGCCAGACCTCGGTCATGCCGTGCTCGTTGGCGTGGACGTCGAGGAACCAGCCGATGAGGGCCCGCTGCAGCCGGGCGCCATCACCGACGTAGACAGGGAAGCCGGACCCCGCCACCTTCGCGCCGCGTGCGTTGTCGATGATGCCGAGCGCGTCGCCAATCTCCCAGTGCGGCCGCCGCGTCTCCCTCGGCAGAGGCTCACCCCACGTGCGTACCACCCGGTTCGCCTCCTCGCCGCCGACGGGGACGTCGGGATCGGCCGGATTCGGGATGCGAAGCATCGCGTCGTCGAGGTCGGCCTGGACGCCGTCGAGCTCGGTGTCGATGGCGGAGATGCGATCGGCGGTCGTCGCCGAGGCGACCTTGAGGTCACCCACCTCGGGGCCGTTCGGGTCGGCGCCGGCACGAATCGCCTCGCCGATGCGCCGGCTCGCGTCATTGCGAGCGGCCTTCAGGGCGTCACCCTCGGCGACGCAGCGCGCGTCGCCGTTCGTCGAGCTCGAGGGCGCGATCGACGAGCGCGGGGTCCTCGCCCTTGTCGAGGGCGCCCGCGCGGATGACGTCAGGCTCGTCGCGGAGGCGCTGGATGCCGACGCTCACGCCACGACCCCCTGCGTCGCGGTCGCCTCGCGCAAGCGCTCGAGGACGAAGCCGCGGTCGAGCGCGGCTAGCAGCCAGCCGGCGCGTGGCCCGGACGGGCGGCCAAGGAAGGCGAGGTAGAGCGCGCTGAAGGCGCGACCCGCGGGAAGGTCGTGGTCCTTGGCCGTCGCGAAGATGGCGGCCTGCAGCGACTCCCCCGTCCACTCGGCGGAGTCGACGGCGCCGGCCAGCGAGCCGAGGTAGAGGCGCTGCTCGGCGTCGAGCTCGGCGGCCGCGGCCGGGAGCGCGTCGCGTTGCACGGCGAGGCGCGCGCGGTCGGGCGCGAACGCAGCCAGCCACGCGCGGGCGGCGGCCTGACGCTGCGACAGGATCTCGCTCTCTCGCACCTCCAGCGGCGATCCCTTCTCGGCGGCCACTCGCTCGCGGACGTCGACACCGGGAATCTGCTCGAGCAGGGCCAGGTGGCTGAAGTTGGGCCGGTATGCGGCGGCCTCGGCCCCGACGTCGGCGTCGGGCTCGACAAGGCCGAACGCAAAGAGGCGCTCATGGTCGGCGGGCAGCTCACCGCGGACCTCGCGGCCGGCGGTGGCCGCGGCGAGGCGATCGGACTCGTCGAAAAGCCGAGGAATGGCATCGGTCCCGTCAGGGTCGAACTCGATGGCGACCTTCGGCTTCGGACGCAGGAAGAGGGTCCGCAGCTGCTCGGGCGGGATGACGTCGGCGATCTGCGTGGCCGAGGCGCCCAGGCCCTTCGACGTCGACATCTTGCGGCCGCCGATGTTCAGGAACTCGTATGGGACGTTCAAGGGGGGCTCGTTGCCGAAGAGCTCGCGGGCGATCGCGTCGGACCGGTCGCGCGAGCCACCCTTCGTCGACAGATCCTTGCCGGCGGGCTCGATGGTCACTCCGAACAGGTCCCACTTCGCCGCCCAGTCGACGTTGTAGGGCAGCTTGGCGCGGCCGCCGAAGGGCGTGGTCTCCCCCGCGTGGCCGCAGCCGCTTGCCCACTCGACGAGGTCGGCGCGGCACTCGTACCGGACGCGCTCTCCGTCCCAGCCGGTGACGATGGTGGTGCCGATCCGGCCACAGGACTCGCAGATGACGAACAGCGGGTGCCACTCGTCGGGGTGATGGACACCGGCGACACGGACGTAGATCTCGCGCACGGTCGACGCGCCGTCGAGGGCGATGCGGATGTATCGGTCCATGGCGCCTGAGGCGTAGATCTCGCTCATCCAGTAATAGGTGTCGGGCCGGATGCCGAGGCCATCGAAGGTGTCGATGAAGACCTGCGCGAAGTGCCGCGCGTACGAGGGGTGGCAGTCCCCCGCCGGGTCCGGCACATGCGCCAGCGGGACTCCCATCGAGCGCTCGATGGCATCGGGCGTCAGGAGCGCCTGGGCGTCCATCGGGTCGAGGTCGTCGACGCCGTAGCGCAGCTCGACGGGGACGCCGGCGTCGCGCAGCGCTCGCGCGATGGTGTCGACGATGACCGGGCCGCGGAGGCTCCCGACGTGGACGGTACCCGACGGCGTCTTCGAGTCGTTGACGACCTGGGGGCCGGTGGCCGACGCCGCGAGCTCGTCAGCCCAGAACACCAGCGTTATGCGATGCGGACGAGCGTGTACTCGATCGGCCCGGCCGGTGCCTGGACCGTGAATCGGTCGCCCTTCTTGAGGCCCATCAGGGCAGCGCCAACGGGCGACTCGTTGCTGATCCGCCCGTCGCGCGGAGCGGCCTCGGCGGAGCCGACGATGGTGAAGGTCTCCTCGCCATCGGTGCCCTTGATGACCACCTTCGAGCCGATCCCGACCTTGTCGCCGTTGCTCTTCTCGATGACCGCCGCGTTGCGCAGCTGAAGCTCCAACGTCGCGATGCGACCCTCGAGGAAGGACTGCTCCTGCTTGGCATCCTCGTACTCGGCGTTCTCGCTCAGATCGCCGTCGAGCTTCGCCTCGTGGATGCGAGCGGCGACGCGCGGTCGATCGACGGTGATGAGCTCGTTGAGCTCGGTCTTGAGCTTCGCGAGACCCTCGGCGGTGAGATAGACAGGCTTCGTGTTCATGGTGGGCCCCCTGTCCTCCTAGGAACGCCTTCCGGAGCCGATGGCGGCGACCGCCGGGCTCCGTGTGCTGATAACAAAAAACGCTCCAGGCCCCGCCAAACGGCGGCGTCTCCTGAAGCATGGCCCCTCCGGTGGCCAAGCGTCACCGCCGGGTAGACCGGCGGTCGGCAGATTGTAGGCCGCGATCCACTCGAAGTCAAAGCCCAGACGACCGTCCGACCGCCTCGCGAGCGTCGGCCGAGGGCCTATCGACCGGCCATCACCAGCAGGACCACGACGGCGGCGAAGCCGAACCGGTACAGCGTGAAGATTGTCACCGATCGCGTGCGAAGCCACGACAGCATGAAGCCGATGGCCAGCAGCCCCGCCACCGCGGCGGTGGCGAAGCCCGCGGCGATGGCAACCCACTCGATCCCGGTGTGCGGCTCGGTGAACAGCCGGCGTGCGCCGTAGAGCCCGGCGCCGAGGGTGATCGGCGTGGCCAGCAGAAAGCTGAACCGCGCCGCCGCTTCCCGGGTCATTCCCAGGGCCAGTCCGGTCGTGAGCGTGGCGCCCGAGCGGCTGATGCCCGGGAAGAGCGCCAGCGCCTGCGCGAAACCGACGGTCAGCGCGGTCGGGGCGTTCACGTCGTCGAGCTCGCGCGTCCGGCGCCCGAGGCGATCGGCGATCCACAGAGCCGCGCCCCCGATGACCAGGAAGCCGGCGATCGCGAGCCTCGCCACGTTGTCGTCACCATGGAAGGCATCCTCGATGAGACCCTCGAGCGCGAAGCCGATGACGGCGGCCGGGATCGTGGCCACCAGGAGCAGCCAGGCGAGCCGGCGGTCCGGGTCGCCAGCGATCCGTCGCTCGCGAATGCTCTCGACCCACGCGCCGACGTAGCGCCGCCAGTCGGCGGCGAAGTAGATCAGGAGTGCCAGCAGCGTCCCGAGGTGCAGGAACGTGTCGAACGCCAGGGAACCAACCAGGGCGTCCTCTTCCCATCCGAGCATCCACGGCACCAGCTCGAGGTGAGCCGACGAGCTGATCGGGATGAACTCGGTCAGGCCCTGGAGCAGCCCGATCAGCGCGGCCTGGAGGACGACATCCACGTTTCAGCGCCGGGTATATACGTATATACGCGGCACCCGCACTACCGGATGAAGAGCGGCGCGAGCACCAGGGTGATCGTCGCGAGGAGCTTCACGAGCACGTGGAGCGAGGGACCGGCCGTGTCCTTGAAGGGATCACCAACGGTGTCGCCGACCACCGCGGCGGCGTGCGCCTCGGTCTTCTTGCCGAGCACGTTGCCGTCCTCGTCCTTGAGGTTGCCCGCCTCGATGTACTTCTTGGCGTTGTCCCACGCCCCGCCGCCGTTGTTGAGGACGGTGGCGAGCATGACGCCCGCGATGGTGCCGACCATGAGGAAGCCGGCCACGGCCTGGTAGCCGAGCAGGAGGCCGACGAGGATCGGCGTGGCGACCGCGACGAGGCCCGGCGCGACCATCTCGCGCAGCGCGGCGCGGGTCGTGATGTCGACGACGCGCGCGTAATCGGGTCGCTGGGTGTAGTCCATGATCCCGGGCATCTCGCGGAACTGGCGCCGCACCTCGACGATGATCGACTGCGCCGTCTTGCCAACCGCCCGGATGGCCAGGCTGCTGAAGAAGTACACGAGCATGGCGCCGATGAGCGCGGCGACGAAGACGTTCACGTCGGCCAGGTTCACCGCCTCGAGAGGATCGCCGCCCCGGTTGCTCTGGATGAGGTTGACCTTGTCGATGTACGCGCTGAAGAGCAGGAACGCGGCGAGCGACGCCGAGGCGATCGCGTAGCCCTTGGTCAGTGCCTTGGTCGTGTTGCCGACCGCGTCGAGCCGGTCGGTGATCTCACGGGTGTGGGCCTCAGAGCGGCTGAACTCGGCCACGCCTCCGGCGTTGTCGGTGATCGGCCCGAAGGTGTCCATGGCCAGGATGTAGGCGGTCGTCATGAGCATGCCCATGGTGGCCACCGCGGTGCCGAAGATGCCGCCGACGTTCTGCCCTTCGGCATTGAAGAGCTCCGCCTGCGATCCGAGCCAATGGCTGGCGATGATCGCGATGCCGATCGCGATCGCGGTCACGAAGGTCGTCTCGTAGCCGACCGCGGTGCCGCTGATGATGTTCGTGGCAGGGCCGGTCCTGGAAGCCTCGGCGATCTCGCGGACAGGCCGGAACGTGCCGGCGGTGTAGTACTGCGTGATGTAGACAAAGACCACGCTCGTCGCGAGGCCGACGATGCCGGCAAAGAAGAACCAGACCCAGACCGGCAGCCCATTCGAGATCGTCCCGTTGGTGTTCATCATCACCCACGTGACGAACGCGAGACCGGCGACCGAGAGGAGCGTGGTGACCCAGTACCCGCGGTTCAGGATGTTCATCGGGTTCTCGGTCTCGCTGCCGCGGACGAAGTACATCGCGACGATCGTGGCGAGCAAGCCGAAGGCACGAATGACGAGTGGGAAGAAGATCCAGGCCTCGGGATTCGGCCAATTGTTGGCCGAGGCGATCGCGAAAACGGCGACGCCCAGGATCATGGCGCCGATGTTCTCGGCGGCCGTCGACTCGAAGAGGTCGGCGCCGCGACCGGCGCAGTCGCCGACGTTGTCACCGACCAGGTCCGCGATCACGCCCGCGTTGCGCGGGTCGTCCTCCGGGATCCCTGCCTCCACCTTGCCGACGAGGTCGGAGCCGACGTCGGCCGCCTTGGTGTAGATCCCGCCGCCGAGCTGCGCGAACAGCGCCACGAAGCTGGCGCCGAAGCCGAACCCGACGATGAGGAACGGCGCCTCGGCCACGGTGACGTCGAAGAATGTCTGGTAGACCGTGAAGATGCCCCACACACCGAGCAGTGAGAGCGCCACGACGAGGAAGCCCGAGACAGCGCCGCCGCGCATCGCCACCTGGACCGCACCGACCAGGCTGGTGCGTGCCGCGGCGGCGGTGCGCACGTTCGAACGGACGCTGACGAACATGCCGATGATGCCCGACGCCATCGAGCACGCGGCGCCGACGAGGAACGCGATGGCGGTCATGACGCCGATCGGGGCGCCCGCAAGCGACGGAACGTCGGCCACGTCCGCCGTCTCGACCAGGCCGATGACGACGCCGATGACCACCGCGCCCACGAGAGCAAGGACGGCGATCGTCGTGTACTGGCGCTTGACGAAGGCATCCGCACCCTCGCGGATCGTGTCGCCGACGGCGACCATCTCGGCGGTGCCGGTGTCCCGCGACATGACGTCACGCGCGAGGTAGAGCGCGAAGAGGACGGCCGCGATCCCCGCTACGGGGATCACCCAGTTGATGAGCTCCATGGAACCTCCGAGTGCGGCCGGCGGCCACGGTTCATCGGGCGCGCGTCTGGCCGGGGCGTTTGCACACGAATCGCCGGCGGGAGGACACGGTCACATGCCCCGCCAGCGATGGCGGGCGAATTCTAGCACGGTCCGGCGAGCCGATCACGGCAGCCATCTCGGCCGCAAACCGCCGTCCACGAGCTCGGTCCGGTCGCCACTGGCCGGATCGAACAGCTCGAGGCGGACGCTCCCCGGGATGTCCACCTCGATGACCAGGAGCGATGCGCCAGGGGCGAAGGCGGCGGCTCGGACCGGCTCGGCGTCGAGCACCGGGGCCTCGGCGGCGGTGGTCGCATCGTCGGTGATCCACAGCGCGCCGCTCCGATCGGCGTACGCGATCTCTCCGTCGAATCCCACGGCGAGGACTCGGGAGCCGACACCGAACGGGCTCGGACTGAGCGAGGCTCCCGAACGCGACAGCTCGAAGGCCGAATCGGCTACCCCCGGGGCCAGGGGCGCGACGGGCGGCGCCACCGTCGTCGACGCGTCGCCCGACCTCAGCCCTCCCAGCATGACCGCGGACGAGTCCGGGAGCCATGCGGGCGCGGCGGCCGCCACGAATGCGACCCTGGTCAGCTCCTCGGCGGACAGATCGAGGATTCCCACGTCGCCGGCCGCGTCCACGAATGCGATGGCCCGGCCATCGGGCGCGTAGCGAGGAGCCCGCAGCAGCGCAGGCTCGACCTCCGGTGGATCGGTCGGATCTGGACTTGGGCCCTCCTCCTCCTCCTCATCCTCCGCCGGCAGGGAGATCGCCTCGGCCTCGCCACTGCCGACCTCCCATTCCCACAGGCCCAGGCCGGCTCCGGTGACGGCATCGGCGCGCGCGAAGGCGACATTTCGCCCGTCCGGCGAGTAGGCCGGGTCGAACTCGAGGGCGTCGGCGTCGGTGAGGACCCGGCGCTCCGAGCCGTCCGCTCGCTGGAAGACGAGGCGCCATCCATCGGCGACGACCAGCGTGTCGCCGTCGGGCGCGATCGCGTAGTCGGAGACCGGGACGAGCTCGCTGGTGAGCTGGCGCTGGCCGGTGCCATCGGGATTCATGGCCCACACGTTGCTAACGCCACCGCGATCCGTCAGGAACGTGATCTGGTTGGAGACGATGGATGCCGGAACACCGGTGGTGAAACTCCACGTCAGCGGGCCTCCGAGCCTCTCGCCACCGACGCCGACCATTCCCGGCGCGACGTCGACCGTGAAGGTCGTGTTGGCCGGGAGCGGCGCGGTCGGGGTGAAGACGAGCGCGCTTCCGGCGCCGTCCTCGGACTCCGGATCATCCGGCAGCCGAATGACCCCGAGCGAGCCGCCGACGTCGGGAGTGATCGTGACCAGGTCATCGGACACCGTGTCCGGGTTGATCGGGACGTCGAAGACCACGCCGATCGGGGTGGCCGTGGCGATGCCGTCGACGCCGGGCGCCGGCACGAGCGTTCCGGCGCCGAGCCCGGCCGGCTCGGTCCGGAAGGCCACGGCGACGGCCTGTCCAAGAGGCACGCCCGCCACATCCGTCGCCCGCGGGGAGATCATGATCCGGTACTCGGTCGCGGGCGCCAACCCTGCCGTGGGCACGATCTCGAGCTGTGGTCCGCTCCATCGCAGCTCGTTGTCGATCGCCGGCTCGATCCTGAGCGCAGCCTCCACCGAGGCGGTGTCCATCAGCGCGGTGAAAGTGAGGATCAGCGGCGTCGCGAGCGACACATCGACGGCGCCGTCGGTCGGAGTTGAGGCCAGCAGTCCCGGGCTTCCGGCCGTCGCAAACTCGAATGGCGACGGCGGATCTCCCATCTCGTTCCCGGCGAGGTCGGTGATGCCTGGGCCGATGGTGAGCACGTACTCGGTCTCCAGGGCGAGGGGCTCCACGGGGGTCAGGATCATCGTGCTGCCGCTCCAGCTGGCCGCGGACGCGGTGTCCGGCGTGATCGCGACGGCCGCCTCGGCGCTGCCGGTGTCGACAGGCTCGCTGAACGCGACTTCCAGGCTCGTCGTGACCAGGGCGAGCCGATCGTCGTCCGCGGCCGGCTGCGTCAGCCGGACCTCGAGGACCGACGGCGAGCGTCCGTCGACCGTGCTGGCCACGTAGAGGACTCCAGCCAGGATCAGCGCGCCTGCGCCGATGACCGCAATGCTGCGCAGGATGACCGATCGCATCGGCGCCGACCGGCGGCTCAGCGGTGTCGGAGGCGGGCGGGAAGGATCTCGAGCTCGTCGCGGTACTTCGCCACGGTGCGGCGAGCCAGCACCACGCCCTGTTCCGCCAGGGTGTCGGCGATCTCCTGGTCTGACCGCGGATGCTCGGGATCCTCGGCGTCGATCATCTTGCGAATCTGGTCCTTGATGCCCAGGGAGGCCGTGAAGAAGTGGCTGAACGGGACGACCTCACCCGAGGGGATCATCACGAACTTGTCGGCCGTCGCACGACTGACCGTCGATTCGTGCATGCCGATCCGCTCCCCCACCTCGGCGCGGGTGAGCGGCACGAGGCTCTGAACGCCGTGGGCGAGGTAGTCGCGCTGGGCCTCGACGAGCGCCTCGGTGATCCGGTGAATCGTCGCGCGGCGCCGGTTGATGTTGTCGATGAAGAACCGCGCCCGGCTCACGTACCGTCGCACGTGCTCCTTGTCGTCCTCGGTCGTGTCGGACGCGCGCAGCTGCGCCGAGAGGCGCGAGTAGATCGGCGCGACCTGCAGGCTGAACCGTCGTGACTCGATCACCTCGACGGTGAGCTTGCCGTCGTGGCCGCGGATGAGGACGTCGGGCCGCACGAGGGTTCGCGGCCCGTCATCGCTGACCGCCGCCGTGAACGCAGCCGTCGGGTACGGGTTGAGATTCGCCTTCACGAACTCCCAGACGGCGACCACCTCGCGCTGCGTCGCGCCGACCGCGGCCGCAGCTTCCCGGAAGCGGCGATCTCCGAGGTCGGACAGGTGGTCCGCCACCACGGCCTCGGTGTGCGGCGGGATCTCGATGTCGCCCTGCTCGCGCAGATACTCCACCTGCGCCAGCAGCGACTCCGAGATCGACCGTGACCCGATGCCGATGGGTTCGAGCCCCTTCATGGCCGCGAGCACCGTGGCGACGTCGGCCTCGCTCGCGCCGACGGCCGCTGCGATCTCGGCGTCGGACTGCGTGACGAACCCGTTCGTGTCCAACGTGCCGATGACGTAATCGGCCACCGGGTGGAGGTGGGTCGGCAGCAGGGCGTGCAGGTTCCAGGTCAGATGGTCCTGGAGGGTGAAGCCCGCCTCGGCGCGTGCGATCGGGTCGAACTCGTCGGCCTCGTCGCGGAGGCGAGTCGCCCCGTCGCCGGGCAGGTCGTCGGTGCTGAGCCCGGTGCCGTCGGCGGCGTCGTCCGACTTTGCCGGCATGCACTCGGTGCAGTAATTCCCCGACACCGGGTTCCCGCAGATCGGGCAAGCCGGGAGATCGGTCATCTCGAGCGCCGGGTTCTCATCCAGCTCCTCGGCGATGGCTGCCTGAAGCTCGACCGAGCTCATCTCGAGGATTGCGTTTGCCGCGATCTGCTTGGGGGTCACCTTGGTTTGGATCGCCGGCTGGAGCTGCTGGGTGATCTCGATCGACAATGGGACCTCGTGGAGCGCGGGGCCCACGATTATAGGGACGATCCCACGTGCTTGGCCGCCGGCGTCATGCCGGCGTCATGCCAGCGTCATGCCGGGGCCGCGTTGACCCGTCTCACCACGGGCTGGCCGGTGCCGAAGCCGACGATGCTGTATCCGGCCGGATCCTGCGACAGCCGCTCGCGGTACTCGCGCATCGGCCAGCCGAGCAGGGCGCACAGCCGGAGGCGGTTGACGTGGTTGTGGGCGACCACGATCGCCAGCCGGCCGCGGTCGTCCGCAAGCCAGCGCTCGAGCGGATCGAGCACGCCGAACGAGCGTGCGACAACGTCGGCGCCGCTCTCGCCGCCCGGGCAGCGTGTCTCGAACGGGTCACTCTCCCAGGCGGCACGCAGGGCGGGGTCGCGCGCACGGCACTCGTCCGCGGTGAGACCGTCCCACTCGCCGTAGTCGATCTCCAGCAGGCCCGCCTCGATTTCGACGGCCGAATCCTCGAGATCGACGATCGAGGTCAGGGCGGCGGTCGTCTGACGGCAGCGGAGCGCCGGGCTGCTCACCAGCCGCGCCGCCTCCCACGGCAGCTCCTCGAGCTCTGAGCGGAGCGTTCCCGCCAGCCGGCGAGCCAGATCCTCACCCTCGGGGGCGAGCGGAGGGTCGGCGCGCTGCCCGAGATTCCGGCCCGACGCGCTCGCCGCGGTGGTCGCATGCCGTACGAGGATCAGGGTGCCCATGGCTGGCCCGAGTCTATCCGAGGCGGTGCGCTATTCTGTCGCGGCCCCATTCGTATCTCAGGCCCGATGACCTACCTGCCCGACGCCGAGACCGATCCTTCCGGCGCGCCCGCTTCGAGCGAGCGCGCCGGTTCGCGCCGCGCGCTCGGGTGCGCCTTCGAGGTCGTCGAGACCCTCGTCCTGACGCTCCTCATCTACCTGTTGATCCACAATTTCGTGGCGCAGCCGTTCGAGGTCCAGCAGAGCTCGATGGTCCCGACCATCGTCGACGGGGAGTACATCCTCATCGACAAGCTCACCCCACGGTTCGATGGCTACCAGTACGGCGACGTGGTCGTGTTCAACCCGCCGACCGGATCAGGGGTGGCGAGCGACGGGATCCCGTTCATCAAGCGCGTCATCGGGATGCCCGGGGACACGGTGAGCCTCGAGAACGGTCGCGTCTTCGTCACGCAGCCCGGCGAGAGCCCCGTGCGCCTCGAGGAGTCATACGTCCTCAAGCTCGAGGACGGCACGACGGCGCCGACCGAATGCCCCCGCATCGACTGTCCGCTGACGTGGATCGTGGGCGAGGACGAGTACTTCGTCATGGGCGACAACCGGCCCTCGAGCCAGGACTCGCGCGTCTTCGGCCCGGTCGACGCCGAGCTCATCCTGGGCCGCGCCTGGCTGCGGTACTTCCCGCTCGACCGGCTCGGGCTGATCGAGCGCCCGTCGTACCCGGCGCTGGAGGCCAACGACAGCTAGGCGGGTTCCTCGGCCACGATCCACGCATCGATCTCGCGGCCGTAATCCACGAGCGCATCGGCGCCGAACCAGAGGGCCAGCTCTGCCTCGGCCGTCTCCGGCGCGTCCGACGCGTGGATCAGGTTGCGGAGGCCACTCACCCCGAGGTCGCCGCGGATCGTTCCAGGGTCTGCCTCGTTGGGCATCGTCTTGCCGACCATCCTGCGCACCACGGCGATCGCGTCCGGGCCCTCGAGCGCGATGGCCGCCACCGGGCCCGACGTGATGAACTCGACCAGGCCGGCGTAGAAGTGCTTCCCGGCATGGACGGCGTAGTGCTCCTCGGCCATGGCGGTCGGTACCGCCATCAGCCGCAGCCCGACCACCTTGAGGCCCTTGCGCTCGAAGCGGCCGATGATCTCGCCGATGAGGCCACGCTGCACCGCATCGGGCTTGGCGAGGACGAGGGTGCGCTGCATGCGGAATCGGTCTCCTGAGGAAGAAGGGTCAGCTCCGGCGTTCGGCCGCACGTTCGAAGGCGCGTTGGGCCTCGGCATCGCGCCCCGCCGCGCGGAGCAGGTCGCCGTAGAGTAGCAGACGCTCCGGCGTCGGCTGCCTGCCCAGCGTGGGCTCGAGGATCGCCACGCCATCGGCGGCCAGGCCCGGATCGAGGCGCAGGGCGATCGACATCTCGCCGTCCCCGCGGTCTCGGTCCCCGCCCACGTACGCGACGCGAGCGTCTTCGAGCCGCCCCCGGGCGAGGGCGGCCTGGTCGTCGTCCGCCGGCGCCGGCTCGGGCGCGGCTTCAAGCGAGGGTGCCGAGCTCCACGGAGGTCGAGCCGGGCGTGGCGGATCGGGTCGGAGCTCGTTCGAGATGGGCCAGGCGAGCCGCCCCGGCACGCCCGCGCGAAGCGAGTTGGCGTCATCCACGCCTATGGCCGCGATCAGGCGCTCCTGGACCCCCGTCGCCCGATCGGACTCGCCCGCGGCGGCCAGGGCCTCGGCTTCGACCAGCATGGCGATCGGCAGCCGTCGCAGCTGGCTCCCGGGGCTGATCGCCTCGAGTGCGGCTCGCGCCGCGACGGGCCGCTGCTGGCGCCACAGCGTCTCGGCCAGAAGCAGGTTGAGCGCGTCGGCTTCGGCCGCCGCACCGTTTCCCCCGTCGGCCTCCAGCCGCGCCAGGCGCCGCCGCACCGTTCCCTCAGCCAAACCGGGAAGTCCCGCGTCGAGCTGGGCGCGCCCGAGGCCGAGCTCGTCGGGGATCACGTCGATGACGTGAAGCTGCTCTTCGGCAGCATCCTCCTCTTCCTCCTCGCTCACGACCGCAGCGCGGCCTCGAACGGGCGACGGGAGCGGAAGGGGCCCAAGACGGCGAGCCGCGCCTCCGACGGGGCGACGAATCGCTGCGCGACCCGCAGGAGGTCGTCGGCGGTGACCGCCTCGAGACGCTCGATGACCTCGTCGACGGTAAGGATCGCCGGCAGCAGCGTCTCGCCCGTGCCGATCCAGCCGGCGACGGCGCCGGAGTCCTCCATGCGCAGCTCGAGGCGGCCGCGGGTGTAGGCTCGCGCGCGGTCCAGCTCGTCCGGCCGAACGCGATCGGTGGTGATCCGATCGAGCTCGTCGAGGATGGCGCGGACGACCTGGCGGCAATCGTCGGGGTCGAACCCGGCGTGCACGCCGAAGGTTCCGGTGTCCGCGTAGGTGGCGCTGAACGTCGAGATGTCATACACCAGGGAGCGGCGCTCCCTGAGCTCGAGGAAGAGACGGCTGCCCATCCCGTCGCCCAGGATGGCGCCAAGGAGGTCGAGCGCCCAGCGGTCCGGGTCATCGCGCGCGACGCCGGGCATGCCAAGGCACAGGTTGCCCTGGCTGAGACGCCGATAGGAGACCCGCAGCGCGCCGCTCGGCGCCGGCGACGGCGCGGGTTCCGCCACGGGCGGACGCAGCGCGGACCGCCCGTCGACCTCCGGCCCGGCAGCGTGCCAGTCCGTGGCCGCCCCGACCACGGCGTCATGGTCGATCGCCCCGGCCACGGAAAGGACCATCGCCCCGGGGCGGTAGGCCGCGCGCCAGTGACCGAGCACCGCGTCGTGAGTCGCGCGCCGCACCGCTCCCACGGTGCCGGCGATCTCGCGCCCGAGGGGGTGGCGGTGGTACATGAGCTCGTCGAACAGCGTGAAGACGTGGTCGCCGGGCGAGTCGACGTACATGCGGATCTCGTCCACGATCACCGGCTTTTCCGCCGACAGGTCTCGCCGGCGAAGGAGCGGATGCAGCGCCAGCTCGCTGACGGCGCCGAGGGCGACGTCCATGCGCTCGGAGGGCACCTTGGAGCTGTAGACCGTCAGCTCACGATCGGTGCTTGCGTTGACGCTGCCGCCGACGCCCTCCACGACCTGCGAGAGCATTCCCGGCTCGGGATGCGCGCGCGTTCCCTTGAAGACGAGGTGCTCCAGCAGGTGCGAGAGCCCGGCGTGGCGCTCGTCCTCGTGCCGCGAGCCGACCGGGACGAAGATGGCAACGCTCGCCGAGCGGCTGCCCGGCATCGCCTGGGTCACGACCCGCAGGCCGCTCGGGAGGACCGATCGACGATGCTTCTGAGTGGTCACCGCTCGCGGCCGGACCCTGGCCGGCGTCGCGGTCACGCCGTGTCCTCGTCCTCGTCGACACGCTCACCGTCCGATGCCTCCGCCTCGGCGGACATGAGCAGCTCCATCTGGATGAAGCGGAGGTCCCGCGCGAGCTCCTCGGCGTTGCGCGGCAGGGGTCGCCCGATGCCGGAGGCGCCATCGACCTCCGGCTCGCTCCCGAGACGAGGCTGTCCTGCGGCGGCGAACTCGAGCGCGACGCGCTCGCTTCCGATCGCGAGCGTATAGACGAGCAGCTGCTCCGAGGTCGTGTCGAACTGGAGGTAGTCGAACGAGTCGAGGTTGAGGCAGATCGCCAGGGGCGTGAAGTACGAGGCGACCTCGGGGTGGTCGACCACGATCCGCTCCACCCAGCCCGTCCCGGTCGACTCGACCTTCGAGCCGCGGAAGTACGTGTAGCTGACCGTCTGCTTCAAGAGCGGGCGCAGGATGTTGTACATGTCGCTCTTCCCGGTCACGACACCGGTGTTGATGTAGAGCTTTGCGCGCGCCTCGGCCATCGGTCCATCGCTGCGGGTCGTCGCGGAGTCTAGCACCGCCTCCAGGCCCGGGCGGAGCGCTCAGAACCGGCTGCTAGGATACGGCGCGTGAAGCTGCTGGCGGCCGACATCGGCAATACGAACGTGACCATCGGCCTCTTCGAGGACGAGCGTCTCGTGCACTCGTGGCGCGCCATCAGCCGCGCCAACGCCACCCCCGACGAGGTGGCCGCCATGCTCACTGCCATGCTCGGACTCGACGGGCACCGGCTCGACGAGCTCGACGCCGTCGCCATCGCCAGCGTCGTGCCGCCCCTGACCGAGACCTGGGAGCGGCTCGTCGCGGAGCGCGTCGGAGTCGCCCCGGCCATGGTCGATGCCGCGTCCCTGGACGGGATCCTCGACATCCGCATCGATCGGCCCGGCGAGGCAGGTGCCGACCGCCTGGCCAACGCGCTCGCGGCACGCATCGAGTTCGGCGGGCCGGCCATCGTCATCGATCTCGGGACGAGCACGAACTTCGACCTCGTCGACGGCGATGGCGCGTACATCGGCGGCGCCATCGCCCCCGGCATGGGACTCAGCCTCGAGGCGCTGGTGGGGCGGGCCAGCAAGCTCCCGCGCATCGAGCTGCGCCGGCCGCCGAGCGCCATCGGCGCCAACACGGTGCACGCCATGCAGTCCGGGACCGTGCTGGGGTACATCGGCCTCGTGAGCGGGCTGTTGACGGCCCTGCGCGGCGAGCTGGTCGAACGATCCCCGGCGGGCAGCCGCGTGACGGTCATCGCCACGGGCGGCTACACGCATCAGCCCTGGCTCGGCGACGTGCCGGGCATCGACGCGATCGAGCCGGATCTCACGCTTCGCGGCATCCGCTACGCGTGGCAGGCGCGGACCGAGCGCGATCGTGCCGGCGCGTCACGGAGCGCACGAGCGTGACTGAGGGGAGCGGCACGCTCGCCGGCCGGCGAATCGTGGTCGGCGTGTCCGGCAGCATCGCCGCGTACAAGGCCGTGACCCTCGTCAGGCTGCTCGCCGATCGAGGGGCAGTCGTCGACGTCGCGATGACGCCCGGCGCCGTCCGCTTCGTGGGTCCGCTCACCTTCGCCAGCCTCACGCATCGGCCCGTCCTCGCCGACGTGTTCGAGCTCGACGCCGACCAGCAGATTGCACACATCGAGCTGGCCGAGGCAGCCGATGCGATCGTCCTGGCGCCGGCCACGGCGAACCTGCTCGGTGAGCTGGCCGCCGGGCTCGTGGGCAATGCCGTGACCGCCATCGCCTGCGCCAGCCGCGCCCCCGTGGTCGTCGCGCCCGCCATGGACGCGGGGATGTGGACCCATCCGGCGACGCAACGGAACGTGGCGACCCTTCGCGAGTTCGGCTACCTCGTCGTCGAGCCGGAGGTCGGCGAGCTCGCCTCCGGACTGACGGGCATCGGCCGCCTGGCGGAGCCGTCCACCATCGTCGACGCGGTCGAACGCCTCTTCGTCCGATCCGGCGCGCTCGAGGGGCTGCAGGTCGTGGTGAGCGCCGGCGGAACCCGCGAGCCGCTCGACCCGGTCCGATTCATCGGCAACCGCTCGTCCGGAAAGATGGGCACTGCCATCGCCGAGGCGGCGCGCGACCGCGGCGCTTCGGTGACGCTCATCGCCGGCGCCATGAGCGTGACGCCGCCGAGGGGCGTCACCGTGGTCGATGCCACCACCGCCCAGGCCATGCGCGAGGCGGTGATCCGCGCTGCGCCGGGAGCAGACATCCTGGTCATGGCGGCGGCGGTCGCCGACTTCGCCCCCGCCCGCGCCAGCCAGCGCAAAATCAAGCGCTCGGGCGAGAGCCTCCAGATCGAGCTCGTCCCGAACCCGGACATCGTCGCCGAGGTGGGCGAGATGCCGGACGGCATGCGGCCGTTCCTCATCGGCTTCGCGGCCGAGTCCGACGACCTCGAGGCGAACGCGGCCGCCAAGCTGCGCGACAAGGGGCTGGACCTCATCGTCGGCAACGTCGTCGGCGGTCCGTTCGACGCCATCGGCTCGGACGAGAACAAGGTGACCGTCTTCGGGAGCGAGGGGGCGCTGACCGACTGGCCGATGCTTCCCAAGCGCCAGGTCGCCGAGCGCCTGTGGGATCTCATCGGTGACCGCTATCAGCATGCGCGGCCGGCCGCTGGAGATGCCGACGCCCCCCGGAGGCGCCGCCGTTCGTGAAGGTCGTCCACTCGACGGACGACCTGCGCGACGCGATCAGGGAACGCCGGATCGCGGGCAACAGCGTCGGCTTCGTGCCGACCATGGGCATGCTCCACGACGGGCAGCTGTCCCTGGTCGAGCGCGCCCGATCCCAGAACGGATGCGTCGTCGTGTCGTCGTTCATCAACCCGCACGATTTCAGCACGCTCGACGAGGGCGGCCAGGGCGATCGCGACCATGACCGCGACCTCGCGCTGCTCGAGAAGGCCAACGTCGACATCGCCTTCCTGCCCGATGTGACGACCCTCTATCCGCCCGACGACACCACGCGCGTCACGCTCGAGAGCCTCACGCGCCAGCTCGAGGGCGCCTCGCGTCCGGGGCACATGGACGGCCTGACCACCGTCATGCTGAAGCTCATCCACCTTGTGGGCCCGGCGCGCCTGTACATGGGACAGCGCCACGCGCAGCAGGTCGTCCTGGTGCGTCACATGCTCCGCGACCTGTTCATCAACGTCGAGCTCGTCATCTGTCCGACCGTCCGCGAGGACGACGGCCTGGCGCTCTCGAGCGCGAACGCCCTGCTGAGCATCGAGGAGCGGCACGCGGCGAACTGCCTGTACAACGCCCTGAACGCCGCCCGGGCCGCCTACGACGCCGGCGAGCGTTCCGCCGAGGTCCTCCGCTGGCGCATGACCGATGCGATCAATGCCGAGACGAAGGCCCGCATCGACTACGTCAGCGTGGCCGATGCGGACTCGCTGGCCGAGCTCCAGCGCGTGGCCGGACCGGCGCTGGCGCTCCTCGCGGTCTGGATCGGACGGGCGCGGCTGACGGACAACATGCCACTCGCCTGGGACGTGCCGTAGATCACCCGCCGGGCCACCCGGCGCGAGGCCAAAGTACTAGTGCGGGCCGATGGCCGCCACCTATGATTCGCGCTGTCACCGAGGTGCCGGCCGCCAACGCGGCCGTGAGCGCCGCCGGTGCATGGGAGGCCGGCGGGTGCCCACGTCCGGCCTCCCTTCGCATGTCCCGCCCGTTGACATGGACCCGACCGTTGCGCCGACCGCGCTGCTCAGCAGATATATCACTAACGATATAACCGCTGAACGGATCGAGTCCCCGACGGTGGCGGAAGTCGCGTCTTACAGGCGCTCCAGGAGCGAGTCGACGTCCAGCGACCCGCCGACGAGATCGATGATCGTCGAGATCTTCTCCGTGTCGCTTGCGTGCGTCTTGACCAGGATCTCGTCGACGGCCTGGGCAGTGCGGTACGTGTCCGTGCGGACGAGGTAGCTGAAGATGCCCGCTCCCCTCAGGGCGTCGAGCACGTGCTCCGCCGGCCTGAAGCCCCCGGTCAGCACGACGCCGATGACGCGCGTCGTCGGGGTCGAGATGCGGTTGGCCTCGACCACGGCGAGGAGAAGGTCCTCCCGGTCACCCGGCGTGATCAGGAGCGTGCGGTCGCGGAAGAACTCGAGGGCGTGTGTCGCCTGCATCGCTCCGATGGCGGTCCACCCGATCGTGCTTCCCGGCGTCGCCTCGCCGGTGAGCAGCTCCCCGTCGAGATGCGTGGCGATCAGCTCGAGCGACGGGTTGGCCAGCAGGTCGGAGTACGGGATGCAACCCAGGAGCTCGACGCCGTGCTGACGGAGGCCGCGCTCGAGGACCTCGGGCAGGCCGGGGTGCTTCTCGATGTCCACCTTGTTCACGACCGCCCCGATGACCCGTGCCCCGTGCTGCTCGAAGAGCGCCCTGTTGAGCACGATCTCGTCGATCGGCCGTCCGATCCCGCCCTCGGACACAACGATCACCGGCGCATCGAGCATCGCGGCGACCCGCGCGTTCGAGACGCCGACCACGGCGCCCACGCCGGCGTGCCCGGTGCCCTCGAAGACGACGACGTCCTTGTCGCTGCCGATGCGCGCATCGGCTTCGCGGATGAGCGCCTCGAGGTCGTCGGTGATCCGGCCCATGATGAAGTCCGTCGTGAAATGACGCGGCAGGGTGACCGGGGACATGTCGTTCAGGGCGTCGGGGAGGCCGAACACCTCGCTCATCAGGACGGCGTCCTCGTCGGCCCGGGTGCCGTCGATGACCAGGTAGCGCTGGCCCACCGGCTTCACGAAGCCGACCGCGAGCCCCCGCTCGCGGATGGCCGCCAGGAGCCCGAGGCTCGTGGTCGTCTTGCCCCGGTTCTGTCCCGTGGCGGCCAGGAAGAGGCGGCGCGCCGAACGGCCCAGCCTAGGACCGTGCCTTGGTCCGCCGCTCGACCAGGTCCACTCCCTCGCGCAGGCGTCCCACCAGCTCCGGGTCGATCATGTCCGGCTCGAGGTGCTCGCCGAGTCGTTCGAGCATGTCGGCGGCCACGCTGAGGAGCACGTCCGCATCGGCGATGAAGAACTGGGGCTCATTGTTGTAGCGAACCAGCGTCAGCCGGCCCTGGAGCGTGAGGCCGGACTCGCCATGCGACAGCTGCGTCCCGAAGTTGTGGCCCTGGATGCCGTCGGGGTTGTTGAGGAAGTTCAGGGCGTTGTCGATCACCAGACCGAACCGCGCGCGCCACGAGACGAGGCGCTCCTGGACGTCGGGCGGCAGTCCCATCTCACCCAGCTCCTCGAAGACGCCGCGATCGACCGTCAGGAGGCCGACGAGGGTCGAGCCGGCTCGTCCGCCGAGCATCACCTGCAGGGACCGCTCGAGGGTGAAGACGTCGGCGTCGAAGCGCGGGCTCGTCGTCACCTCCGCGAGCAGATCCTCGACGTTGTCGAGCTGCCCCGGATCGGCCAGCGCGTTGGCCAGGTTGTGGATCTCCTCCCGGAACAGGAATCGCTCTTCGTGGTCGAGCATCGGAGTCCTCTCTTCCTGGCGGTGCCGATGCGTCACGAGCGCCGCCGGATCGCGGCGCATCGGCCCGGACTGGTCTAGGGGTAGAGCCCGCGGAGCATGGTCGCCTCGGCAACCCGGGCGACCGCGACCATGTAGGCCGCGGTGCGCATGTCGACCTCGCGTCGATCGCTCATGGCGTAGACCGCCTCGAAGGCGCGATCCATGATGCCCTTCAGGCTGTCGTTGATGCGGTCCTCGGTCCAGAAGAAGCTCTGCATGTCCTGGACCCACTCGAAGTAGCTGACCGTCACCCCACCGGCGTTGCAGAGGATGTCGGGGATGACGAAGACGCCGCGGTCGAAGAGGATCTCGTCCGCATCCGGGGTCGTCGGCCCGTTGGCGGCCTCGGCGATCACCCTGGCTCGGACCTTCGGGGCGTTTGCACGCGTGATCTGGTTCTCGAGCGCCGCCGGCACGAGGACCTCGCAGTCGAGCTCGAGAATCTCCTGGTTCGTCACCTCGTCAGCTCCGGGGAAACCGACCACGGTCCCATGCTCGGCCTTCCAGGCGCTCACCTTGGCCGGGTCCAGCCCGGCCGGATCGTGGACCCCGCCGGTCGAGTCGCTCACGGCCACGATGACGGCACCCTCGGCCTTGAGGAGCGTCGCCGCGATGCTGCCGGCGTTGCCGTAGCCCTGGATCGAGACCCGGGCGCCATCGAGCGTCTCGCCCTTCGCTCGTGCCCACTGGAGGAGCGTGAAGACGGCGCCGCGGGCGGTTGCCTCGTTACGGCCGAGCGAGCCACCGACCGCGATCGGCTTGCCGGTCACCACGCCCGGAATCGTATAGCCGTGGTGCATGGAGTAGGTATCCATGATCCAGGCCATGGTCTGCGCGTTGGTGTTCACGTCCGGGGCGGGAATGTCACGCTCCGGGCCGATGAGCGGGCTGATCTCGGTCGTGAAGCGGCGGGTCAATCCCTCGACCTCGCGCAGGGAGAGCTGCTTCGGATCGACGATGACCCCGCCCTTGCCGCCGCCGTACGGGATGTTGACGCAGGCGCACTTCCAGGTCATCCACATCGCCAGCGCCCGGACCTCGTCGAGCGACACGTCCTGGTGGTAGCGAATGCCACCCTTGGCCGGCCCTCGGCTGACGTTGTGCTGCACACGGTGCCCGGTGAAGACCTGGACGTCGCCATCGTCCATGGTGACCGGGAAGTTCACGGTGAGCTCGCGCTGCGGGACGCGCAGGACGCGGCGCATGCCATCGTCGAGATCGAGCTTGTCGGCAGCGTGGTCGAACTGCGACTGGGCCACCGCCCAGATGTTCGGGACCTCCGCCACCTTGTTCTGGATGGCCATCGGGTGTGCTGGATGCCTCCTTGCACGGCCGCGGTCTCGGCGCCTCGCCGCTTGAGTGGCGGAGCAGGCCGGCTCGCGCTGACGGTTGCCGATTCTAGCGCACCCCCTCGCCCGGGCTGCCCATGTAGCATCGGAGCCGATGCAGCGCGCCGACGTCCTCGATGCAGCGCCACCTGGGCTCACCGCCGTGCAGGCGTCCGAGGTCGCCGAGCGCACGTTCGGCATCAGCGCCGCGGCCGAGCCGCTCGTCAGCGAGCGCGACCAGAACTTCCGCCTGACCGACGACGCCGGAGGCGCCTGGGTCCTGAAGGTGTCGAACGCCGCCGAGGACCGTGGCGTCGTCGAGATGGAGGTGGCGGCTGTCGAGCGCATCGCCGCCCTCGATCCCCGGCTGCCGGTGCCGGTCGCCCGCGCGACGGTCGGTGGCGAGCCGATCGGCGAGGTGGAGATCGCCGGCTCGGTGCACCTCGTGCGGCTGCTGCCACTCATGCCCGGGCGCAACGTCGCGCCGACCGAGCTCGATGCCGCGGCCCAGCGCGAGATCGGCGTGGTCGTGGCGCGCATCGGCCACGCGCTGCGTGGGTTCTTCCATCCGGCTGCCGGCCGCACGATCCTCTGGGACCAGCAGCGCCTGCCGCTGCTCTTCGAGCATGCCGGCCTCGTCGAGGATGGGAGCCGACGAGAGCTTCTCGATCGCGTGATCGAGCGCATCAAGCGGCACGTGCTCCCTGCGCTGCCGTCACTGCGGTCGCAGGTCATCCACGACGACCTCACGCTGGACAACCTGCTGATCGACGACGGGTCCGGCGTGAGCGGCATCATCGACTTCGGCGACATGAGCCACACCGCGCTCGTGCTAGACATCCCGGCAACGCTCCAGTCGCTCGTCCGCGGCCGCACCGACGTCTTCGAGGTGGCCGATGCGTTCCTCGCCGGCTACGCCTCGGTCACCCCCCTCGAGCGAGCCGAGTCGGAGCTGATGGGCGACCTGGTGGCCGGGCGCATGGCGCAGACCATCCTCATCAGCGCCTTCCGGACGCGCCAGTACCCGGACAACGCCTACATCCACGGCTGGTCCGAGCCGGCTTGGGAGCTCCTCGAGCAGCTCGACGGCATCGGGTTCGACGAGGCCGGCCGGCGCCTGGCGGGGATTGCCCGGACGCCGATCGGCGCATCCATCTCGACGGATGAGCTCGTTGGGCGCCGGCGGCGGGTGCTGGGCAGCGCCCTCGAGTCGCTCAGCTACCGGACGCCGCTCCAGCTGGTGCGCGGCGACGGCGCCTGGATGGAGGCTGCCGACGGTCGGCGCTACCTCGACGCCTACAACAACGTCCCGGTGGTCGGCCACGCCCACCCGCGCGTCGTCGAGGCGATCGCAGGCCAGGCGGCGACGTTGAACACGAACACCCGCTATCTCCATCAGCACGTTGTGGAGCTGGCCGAGCGCCTCGCCGCAACCCTTCCCGACGGCCTCGACACCGTCATGTTCGTGAACTCGGGGTCGGAGGCGAACGACCTCGCCTGGCGCCTGGCGACGACCGTCACGGGCGCCGATGCTGGCGTCGTCACCGACTGGGGCTACCACGGCGTGACCGCGGCGATCGCCGACTTCAGCCCGTCCGAGTGGCCCCGCGGCGAGCGGCCGGACGGCGTCGAGACGTATCCCGCGCCGGACACCTACCGTGGCCGCTACGCCGATGCAGACGACCCGGTGTCGGTGGCTCGTGAGGAGGTGGTCGGCGCGGTGGCGCGCCTGGCCGATCGGGGCCGGCGACCCGCCGCGCTCTTCCTTGACTCGACCTTCTCCGCGGACGGCATCTTCGTGCCCGCTCCGCCGGTCGTCGCAGCGATCATCGGGGCCGCGCGCGATGCCGGCGCACTGTTCGTTGCCGACGAGGTTCAGTCGGGATTCGGTCGTACCGGCGACGGCCTGTGGGGGCACACGCTGTGGGGCGTCACGCCGGACATCGTCACCCTCGGCAAGCCCATGGGCAACGGCCACCCGGTCGCTGCGGTGATCACTCGTTCCGACATCGCGGATCGCTTCGGGGCGCAGACGACCTTCTTCAGCACATTCGGAGGCAACCCGGTCGCCTGCGCCGCGGCCCTTGCCGTCCTTGACGTGCTGGAGAGCGAGGCACTGATCGACCGCGCCTCAGCGGTCGGAACCTCCCTCCGTGACGCGATCCGCGGACTCGTGCCGCATCACGCGACCATCGGTGACGTCCGGGGCCGCGGGCTGATGACCGGCATCGAGCTCGTGCGCGACCCGGCGACAAGGGAGCCCGACGGGGCACTGGCGGCCAGGTTGAAGGACGACCTCGCGGAGCGCGGGGTGCTCATCGGGACGACCGGTCGCCACGGCAATGTCCTGAAGGTCCGTCCGCCCCTGTGCATCACGCAGGATGAGGCCGCGCTCATCGTGAGCCGGCTGGACGGGGCGCTGACCGACTCGCGAGGCTAGTTCTCCACGCGCCGCGCAACGAAGACGAGCTCGCGGCCCGGACGGTCGGGCGCGTCACGGACCTCGTCGACCACGAATCCGGAGGAGCGCAGGGAGCCCTCGATCGCCTCGCGTGAGCGGAATCGCAGCGTCGAGCGGGAGGTGATGACCGACCCGTCAGCCTCGAAGAGGTTGGGCGACTCGAAGGTGACCAGCTCGCCGCCATCGACGACCTCCGTAACGTGGACCCAGTCGGTGACGCGGCCGACACCCGGAACGTCCGTCGTCGAGAGCGTCCGCTCCCTGGTCCATCCCTCCCACGCGCGGCGTGCCGGATCGCGCGACTCGAAGATCAGCCGACCGCCGGGCCGGAGCCTGTCATGCACGGCGGCCAGCGTCGAGAGCCAGTCCGCATCGGCCAGGAAGACCTGGGCGACGTTCGCGGTCATCGTGACCGCGTCGACGGCGACCGAATCGGGGATGGCCGATACATCGCCATGGATCCAGGTGACGCGATCGGCACCGGGCTTGGTGCGGGCGACGTCGAGCGAGGCACCGGCCGGGTCCACTCCGAACACCTCGACGCCACGATCGGCCAGCATCAGGGCGAAGACACCGGTGCCGCAGCCGAGATCGAGCACCGATCTCGCGCCGAACTCCTCGACCATGGCGAGGTAGGCGTCGAGGTCGGACCGATCGGGGTCGAGGGCGTCGTAGATGGCCGCGAGCCGCGGCTCGTCGAAGACGGCGTCGGGCATCAGTTGCCGATCAGACGGTTTCGACCGCCATGGCTACCGCCCCCCCACCCCCCAGGCAGAGCGTGGCGAGACCCTTGCCGCCACCGCGACGGCGAAGCTCGTACAGCAGCGTGGTCAGCACGCGGGCACCGGAGGCGCCGATGGGGTGCCCGAGCGCGATCGCCCCACCGTTGACGTTGACCTTGTCCCAGTCGAACCCGAGCTCGTTGCCGTCGGCCAGCACCTGGGCGGCAAACGCCTCGTTGATCTCGATGAGGTCGAAGTCGTCGACCGTGCCGCCGACGCGCTCGATCAACCGCCTCACGCCGTGGATCGGCGCCTCGAAGAGCCATTCGGGGGCGACGTCGGCCTGGGCGTAGCCGGTGATGCGCGCCATCGGCTGGGCGCCGTCGAGTACGTCCTCCGAGGCGATGACCAGGGCGGCGGCGCCGTCGGTGATGCCGGGTGCGTTGCCGGCCGTGACCGTGCCGCCGTCCGGCTGGAACGCCGGCTTCAGCTTCGCGAGCGCCTCAGCATTCGTATCGGCGCGCGGGTTCTCATCGACGCTGACCACGGTGTCGCCCTTCCTGCCCGGCACGGTGACGGGCACGATCTCGTCGTCGAAGCGACCGGCCTCCTGGGCGGCGAGAGCCCGCTGGTGCGAGCGCAGCGCCAGCTCGTCCTGCGCCTCGCGGCTGATCTCGTGCTTGGCCGCCACACGCTCGGCGTGCATGCCCATGTGGACGTCGCAGATGGCGCACCACAGCCCGTCGTGCACGGTCGAGTCGACGATCGTGCCGTCGCCCAGCCGATAGCCGGTCCGCGCCTGCGGCAGGAGATATGGGGCCATGTTCATCGACTCCATGCCGCCCGCGACGATGAGATCGGCATCGCCCGCGCGGATGGCCGATGCGCCCATCATCACCGCCTTGAGCCCCGAGCCGCAGACCTTGTTGATGGTGGTGGCGCTGACGCCGTCCGGCAGCCCGGCGTTCAACGCGGCCTGGCGCGCCGGCGCCTGGCCGGCACCTGCCTGGAGGACCTGGCCCATGATCGCCTCGTCGATCTTCTCCGGGGCGATGGCGGCCCGCTCCACGGCGGCCCGGATGGCTGTGGCGCCGAGGTCCGTTGCCGGCGTGGTGGAGAGCCCTCCACCGAACTTCCCGATCGGCGTCCGCGCGGCGGAGAGGATATACACGTCACGCATGCGCAGATGGTACGCCTCGGCCGGCGACGCGCGCCGCGTATATACGTATATACGGCCGAGGGCCTAGACGCCGCCCGCCTTCTTCTCGTCGAAGAGGTAGGCGATCTTGTCGGCCCAGTTCTGGAGCACCACCCGGTTCTTCGTCTTCAGCGACGGGGTGAGCTCGCCGGCCTCCTCCGTCAGGAGTCGCGGGAGCAGCGCCACCCGACGGGGCCGCTCGTAGACGGCGAACTCCTCGAGCGTCCGCTTCACCTCGGCATCGAACAGCTTGTCGACCGCCTTCTCCTCGATGAGCTGCTCCGGTGGCATCTCGGCGATGCCGTTCGCCGCCGCCCACGCGGCGAGCTCGTCGAAGTCCGGCGCGATGAGCGCTCCGGTGTACGCCTGCCGATCGCCGAGGATCACCGCCTGCGCGACGAAGCGCGAGGTCGACAACGCCGCCTCCATCGGTGCCGGTGAGACGTTCTTGCCGTTGCCCAGGACGATGATGTTCTTGAGCCGATCGGTGATCCGGATGCGGCCGATGTCGTCCAGCTCCCCGATATCGCCGGTATGGAACCAGCCGTCGGGCTCGATCGCCTTGGCCGTCTCCTCGGGCGCGTTCAGGTAGCCCTGCATGATCTGCGGCCCGCGAACGAGGATCTCGCCGGTCTCGGGATCGATCTTGACCTCCGACCCGGGCGCAGGCCTGCCGACCGTGCCGAAGACGAAGTCGTCGGGGCGGTTGATGCTCACGAACGGGGAGGTCTCGGTCAACCCGTACCCCTCGAGCACGAGCATGCCCATGCCGTAGAAGAACTCCCCGATCTCCTGTGCCAGTGGCGCGGAGCCGGAGACGAAGTAACGGACGCGGCCGCCCGTCCGCTCGCGGATCTTTCCGAAGACGAGCGCATCGGCAACCTTCAGCTGGACGGCGAGCCACGGCGAGTCGCCCTTGCCGGCGATGTGGTTGGCGTACTTCTGCCTGCCCAGCCCCGCCGCCCAATGGAAGATCCGCTGCCGCATCGGTGACCCGGCCTCGACTGCCGAGTGGACGCGGGCGTAGACGCGCTCGTAGAGCCTCGGGACCGATCCCATCACGGTCGGCTTGACCTCGACCATGTTCGCCGGCAGGCGCTCGATGAGCGCTTCGGCGAAGACCACCGCGGCACCCCGGCCCAGCGCGACGAACTCATCGACGATCCGGCCATAGATGTGGCTCAGCGGCAGGAAGGCCAGGAAGACATCGGTCTCGTAGAAGTCGACGACCTGGGTGGCGGCCTCGAAGTTGAATAGCAGGTTGCCGTGGCTGAGCATCGCGCCCTTCGGGTTGGCAGTCGTGCCCGACGTGTGGATCACCGTCGCGAGGTGATCCCGATCGATGGCGGTGATGCCGTCGAGCCAGGCGCGGCGGTTTGCCGCGTCCATGTCGGCCCGCGCCATGACGTCGTCGATCGTCAGCGTGCCCGGAGGCAGCTTGCCGCTCTCCTCGAAGCTGATCACGTGCTCGAGGGTCGGGCACTCGGCGCGGATCGATTCGACCTTGGCCGCCTGCTGCGCGTTCTCGACGAAGATCGCCTTCGCCTTGACGTTGTTGATGACGAACGCCGCCTGGCCCGGCTCGGATTGCGGGTAGATCGGGCAGGTGACGGTCCCCAGGGCCAGCGAAGCGAGGTCGCTGACCGACCACTCGGGCCTGGTGCGCGCGATGATGCAGACGCTGTCGCCGTCCCGGATGCCGAGGTCCCTGAGCCCGAGCGACAGCTGGGTGACCCAGTCCCACATCTGGCGGTACGTGCGGCTGGTCCACAGGGGCTCGTCGGAGCCCTCGGCCCGCTGCGCCTTCGGAAGCTTCCAGCGCATCGCCTCGCGCGTGGGGTAACGCTCGGCAGCGCGACGCACCAGGTCGACCATGTTGAGTGCGGCGGCACCCGGAGCCACGACCAGCGGTTCGATCTCGGGCGTCTGCATCAGGCGTGGTCGAGCCTGCGCTACGGGCGGCTCCTCCGGCGACGGTGTATCAGCCGCAGGCTCGGTGGTGGTCGTCATCGGTCCTTCCTCCTCCTGCGTCCCGATCAGCCCGTGCGACGGACGGCATCGAGCAGTCCCTGCGCCACGATAAGCCGATGGATCTGATTCGTCCCTTCGTAGATCTGCGCGCCCTTGGCGTCGCGCATCAGGCGTTCGACCGGATTGTCGCGCGAGTACCCCGCCCCGCCATAGATCTGGACCGCGTCGGTCGTGACCCGCATGGCCGTGTCGGAGGCGTACCACTTCGCCATGCTCGAGGGAGAGGTGATCGGCTGGCCCGCGTCGCGCATGCGGGCAGCTCGCCAGGTCAGCAGCCGCGCGGCGTCGACCTGGACGGCCATCTCGGCCAGCATGGCCTGGATCATCTCCTGGTCCGCGATGGCCCGGTCGAACTGGCGCCGCTGCAGGGCGTACGAGGCGGCCAGCTCGAGCGCCGATCGAGCGAGGCCCGTGCAGGCCGCGGCGATTCCGACGCGCCCCGCGCCGAGCGACGCGAGCGCAACCCGCAGCCCGTCCCCTTCCTCGCCCAGCCGGTTCTCGGCCGGGACCCGCGCGTCCTCGAAGACGAGCTCCGCACCGGTGGTGCCGCGGATGCCCATCTTCCGTTCCTTGCTGCCGATGCGGAAGCCGGGCGTGTCGGACTCGACGACGAAGGCGGTGATCCCGTTCTTGCCCCGCGAGCGGTCGACCGTCCCGAACACGATGTAGCGCTGGGCCTCCCCGGCGTTCGTGATCCAGATCTTCGTGCCGGTCAGGAGGTACGCGTCCCCGTCGCGGCGCGCCGCCAGCGACAGCGAGGCGGCGTCGGATCCGGCGCCGGGCTCGGTGAGCGCGAAGGCGCCGAGGTCATGCCCCGCGGCCATGGGCGGCAGGAATCGATCCTTCTGCTCGTCGGTCCCGTTGGCGTAGATGCACAGCTGGCTGAGGACGTGGACCGAGAGGCTGACCGCCATCGCCATGTCGGCGGCGGCGATCTCCTCGAGGGCAAGGGCCCACGCGAACGTGCCCATGCCGGCGCCGCCGTACCGCTCCGGGTACGGGAGGCCGGTGATGCCGAGCTCGCCGGCTCGGTCGAAGAGGGCCCGGTCGTAGCGCTCCTCCTCGTCTCGCGCGGCGGCGCCGGGCGTGACCTCGCGCTGGGCCCAGTCACGGACCGTGTCGCGGACGCCGCGCTCCTCCTCGGAGAGCGCGAATGGATCAGCCGCCACCACGGTCTCGACGCTCATCGCTCGATCTTCTTGCCCTGCTGGTCGTAGGTGTAGAACCCGCGACCGGTCTTGCGGCCCAGGTGGCCCGCGGTGACCATCTGACGCAGCAGCGGGGCCGCCCGGAACTTCGGGTCGCCGAAGCCGCGGTACAGCACGTCCATCACATTGAGCATGACGTCGTTGCCGATGAAGTCGCTCAGCTCGAGAGGCCCCATCGGGTGGTTCAGGCCAAGCCTGGCGCCGGTGTCGATGTCCTCGGCCGTGCCCGTCGACTCCATGAGGGCGAAGACGGCCTCGTTGATGAACGGACCGAGCATCCGGTTGACCAGGAAGCCCGGGTAGTCGCGCGACTCGATCACGGTCTTGCCGAGATCCTCGGCGAAGCCCTTGCAGGCGGCGTACGTGGCGTCGTCGGTCTCCAGCCCGCGGATGATCTCGATCAGACCCATGACCGGGACCGGCGAGAAGAAGTGGAGGCCGATGAACCGCGTGGCGCGGTCCGTCGCCGTGGCGAGGCTGGTGATGCTGATGCTGCTCGTGTTGGAGGCGAAGATCGCATCGGCGTCGGCGGTCCCGGTCAGGGCTTCCCAGGTGGCACGCTTGACCGATTCGTCCTCGAAGACAGCCTCGATCACGATGTCGTGGCCCGGGTGCTCCATCGGTCCCTTCGGCGGTGCCGATCCGGCCCAGGATCTCGTCGGCCGTTCCCTGCTCGAGCTTGCCCTTCTCGACCTGCCGGGCGAGGTTGCCGGCGACGCGCTCCCTCCCCTTCGCGGCGAGCTCCGCGGTGCGATCCGAGAGCGTCACCTGCTTGCCGGCCGCGGCGCTGACCTGGGCGATCCCGTGGCCCATCAGTCCGGCGCCGATGACGAAGACGCGATCGATGCTCATGGATGCCGAAGCGTACCAGCCGCCGTCAGCCACCCGCCCGCCCACGGTCGCATACTGCGCCGATGACCGAGATCGAGATCTTCAACCCCGATGCCCTGAGCCCGCCGGCCGGCGCGTACTCGCATGTCGCGAGGGTGCCACCCGGCGCCAGCCTCGTGGTGATCGCCGGGCAGGTGGCCATCGGGCCTGACGGGGCCTTCGTCGGCGCGGGCGACTTCGACGCCCAGTGCGATCGGGTGTTCGCCAACCTCGGGGCGGCGCTCCAGGCCGCGGGCGGCGGATGGGTAGACGTCATTCAGACGATGACGTTCATCACCCGCCGCGAGGACGTGGACCGCCTGCGCGCGTGGCGAAGTCGGGAGTTCCCGGCGCTGCTGCCGGACGGTCGGTATCCGCCGAACACCCTGCTCGTCGTCAGCGGGCTGGCCCACGAGGACATGCTGCTCGAGGTCCAGGCGATCGCCGCGATCTGAGCCCGCGAAGCGCCTCCTGGGTCAGGAGGTGCTGTCGGTCGAGATCGAGCCGGGGCGCCGAACGTGCTCGGCCGCGCCGGCGACGGCCTCGACCGCGGCGAGGACGGGCTCCCGGCCCCGCTCGGCAAGATCGGCCGGGAGCGCGTAGACGCATGCCTCGAGCCGGCCGTAGGCCCGCAGGAGAAGGCGGGCCAGCCGCTCGGCCTCCAGCGGCGAACGCCCGAGCATGACCAGCGTCTTCTCGACCTGGATCGTGTGCTCCTGGAGGTGCGAGGACTGGCGCCACAGGCGGAACGCGACGTCGACCGCGTATCCCGACCAACGGGCCGGAATGCCAAGCTGCTCCCCGTCCAGCGACGCAAGGCGCTCGGCGGCCCCGTCCATCGCCGCGTCGAGACGCTCGCGGATCTCGAGCAGCGAGCCAACACCCTCCTCGGCCTCGTCGGGGAAGCCCTCACCGACATCGTCCGGCACGCTCGGCGGCAGCTCCGGTGTCTGCTCGCGGCCCAGCCACCAGGCGGAGAAGGAGGGATAGGCGCGCCCGACGTTCACCGCGTGCGCGAGCGTCTGCCGAATCGTCCACTCCCCGCCCCCGGGATCGGCGTCGAGATCGGCGTCCCCGATCGACGCGAGGAGCCCGTGGAGGTCCCACCGCGCGATCGTCGCCGCGGCGAACGCGCCGGCGGCAGCGGGCGCTGGACCGCCGCTTGCCACGGCGGGCATGGTGGCGCCAGCGGCGGTCTCGAGCGTCTCGATAGCGCGGAAGAACGCGTATCGAGCCTCGGCCCCACCCGTTCGGTCGTCGCGCCACAACCATCGGCGGGCGAGATCTTCCTCTTCGATCGCCAGGAGCCGATCGACCGCTCCGGTGATCCCGCGACGGGCATCGGCGAGCCATGGGGGATGCGCGACCGTGGGCGCTGGCCCGTAGCGCTCGAGGACGGCGTCAACCTGCATGTCGCCCATCTTGGCGCGTCCGGCATTGGTCGCGCAGCGCGATCACGCGCCCTCGGGCGGATCGAGGAGGCGCTCGGCCGCGGTCGCCGGGTCGAGCTCGCGAGCGGCGACGGCATCGAGCGTCCCGTCCCAGGCCGCGCTATCGGCCGCGCGCCGGGCCGCGAGGTCCGCCAGGGCGCGACGTACCTGGTTCGCGGCTCGCTCGCGGGCATTCAACGGCTCGCGCGCGACCGAGCGATGCGCCTCGATCGCGTCGGCCAGTGTCTCGACGCCGTCCCCGGTGGACGCGGTCGTGACGAGCACTGGTGGCGGCTTGCGCTCGATCCGTCCGCCGGCCGTCGAGAGCATGGCCCGCAGCTGCCGCGCGGCGCGATCGGCACCCGGTCGGTCGCCCTTGTTGACGACGATGACGTCCGCAACCTCGAGCAGGCCTGCCTTGATGGCCTGCACCTCGTCGCCCATCTCGGGCACCTCGACCACGACGGTCGTCTCTGCCAGCCGGGCGATCTCCACCTCCGATTGGCCGGCGCCGACGGTCTCGACCAGGATCGGGTCGAAGCCCGCGGCGTCGAGCGCCGCCGCCGCGATCCAGGTCGCGGCTGCCAGGCCGCCGAGCTCGCCCCGCGAGGCCATCGAGCGCATGAAGACGTCGCGGTCCGCGGCGTGCTCCATCATCCGGATCCGATCCCCCAGAATCGCGCCACGCGTGTAGGGCGACGATGGATCCACTGCCAGGATGCCGACGCGGCGGCCGCGCGATCGCCACGTGGTGATGAGCGCGCTGACCAGGGTCGACTTGCCACTGCCGGGCGGCCCGGTGATGCCGACGAGGTGGGCGCCACGCCCCGCAGCGAACAGCTCGGGCAGAAGCGGCCGGACCGTGCGATCGCCGTTCTCGATCCTCGTCAGCAGGCGTGCCAGCGGACGTCGCTCGCCGGTGGCGACCTCGCTGACGGCGCTCACGCGTCGCGCCGGGCGTGCTCCCGGAAGTAGCGCGCGATCTGCCCGATGGACGTGCCCGGACCGAAGATCTCGGCGATGCCCGCCTTCTTGAGCTGCGCGACGTCGGCATCGGGGATGATCCCGCCGGCGGCCACCAGCACGTCGTCCATCCCGCGCTCGCGCAGGAGCTCCACGGTGCGCGGCAGCAGCGCCATGTGTGCGCCCGATAGGATCGAGAGGCCGACGACGTCGACGTCCTCCTGCTCGGCAGCATCGGCGATCATCTCGGGCGTCTGGCGCAGGCCGGTATAGATCACCTCGAAGCCCTCGTCGCGGAGACCGCGGGCGAGGACCTTCGCTCCGCGGTCGTGGCCGTCGAGGCCGGGCTTGGCGATGAGGACGCGGATCGGGGTATCGGTCATGCGGCGCCGATGATAAGTCGGTCGATCTCGGTCGCGAGATCGATGTCGCGTCGAGTCAGCGCATGGGCCGCGTGGGTCGTGAGCTCGAAGGTGACGTTGCGGTAGTCGGTGATGTGGACGTCGGGATGGTGATTCGCGGCATCGGCGGCATCGGCGACGGCCAGCACGAGGTCCGCCGCGGCGCGGAAGCCGCCGACTCGGACCGTGCGCCGGATAACGTCACCGTCGCGGGACCACTCGGTGAGGCCGGCCAGCGCGGCGGCCGCCTCGTCATCGGTCAGGGGGTCGGCGTACGGCATCGTTTCTGCCTCAAGCCTTGCCGATGAGTCCCATGAACTCGGCACGGGTCCTGGCATCGCGCCGGAACGTTCCGGTCATGGCCGAAGTGACCATCGTCGCCTCCTGCTTCTTCACCCCACGCATCATCGTGCACAGATGCGTGGCCTCGACGACGCATGCGACGCCCTTCGGCTCGAGCCGCTCCATGAGGAAGTCGGCGACCTGGACCGTGAGGCGCTCCTGGAGCTGCAGCCGGTGCGCGTACATGTCGACGATGCGCGGGACCTTCGAAAGGCCGATGACCCGGCCGCGCGGCAGGTAGCCGACGTGAGCGCGTCCGTGGAACGGCAAGAGGTGGTGCTCGCAGAGCGAGAAGAACTCGACGTCGCGCACGATCACCATCTCGTCGTAGTCGACACTGAAACAGGCACCATTCATCAGCGCGTCTGGGTCGACGTGGTAGCCCGCCGTCAGCTCGTCGTACATGCGCCGCACGCGCTCCGGTGTCCGAGCCAGCCCTTCGCGAACGGGATCCTCACCGATCTCCGCCAGCAGGGTGCGCACCGCGTCCTCCATCGAGGCGTTGGGGTCGCTCATGGCCGGCATCATACGGCGTTATCGGGCTCGGACCTGTTCGCCGTGATGCCTCCGCGCTACACTCGAAGGCGCCCATCCGACGCCCCTTGCCTGACGAGAGGAGGTTCGACGGCGCCATGATCCTCCATCCCGCCTCGCGGTCGCGGCGTCTGGGCATCCTGCCGCAGCACGATCGACTGGCCGGCGCGCTCGGCCGCAGCCTCGACGACGGATTCCACTGGTTCCGCGACGTGGTCGCCGGCGGCGGGGATCCGATCGACGCGGTGATCGTCGGGCCGGGAGGCACGTTTGCCGTCACCTTGTCCGGCGAGCGTGGGCGGTTCGCCCGCCGCAATGGCCACTGGTACCGGTGGAACCGATCGACCGAGTCATGGGTGCCGTGGAACGCGGCGCCGGTCACCGTGACCCGGATGGCAGGCCATCGGCTCGCGCTCCACCTCGAGCGCGCGTCGTTGCCGGCGACGGTCACCGGCGTGCTCATCTCGCCGGTCGAGATGGAGATCACAGCCGCCAGGGGCGATGAGATCGGGATCGTGGCCGAGCGCGACCCGGTGCGATTGGCCCGCCTCATGAGCGCCGAGGAGCAGCTCAGCCCGCAGCAGGTGGATCGGATCGTGGCTCTGCTGGATCCGCGTCAGCCGCTGCCGCGGCTGGCACAGGCGACGCCGGGAGGGTGATCGCGGCATAGGCGGCAACGAACGCGCCACCCAGGAGCCACCCGGCAACGACATCGGTCGGAAAGTGCACGCCGAGCCACACTCGCGACAGGCCGACGCCGAAGACGATCGCCCCCAGCAAGGTCCCGATGGCGATGCGCACGCCGAGGGGCCACGGCAGCCGCGCGACGAGGACCCCGAGCACGCCGTAGGCGACCATCGAGTTGGCCGCGTGGCCGGACGGGAAGCTGAAGCCGACCTCCTCGATGAGCGGCTCGAGCAGGTCGGGCCTGGCGCGACCCATCAACCGCTTCACGATCTCGATGGCGAGCGAGCCGATCGCGATCATCAGCGCACCGATGGCGCCGTCGCGCGGCCTGCCGCCCAGGAAGCCGGTCAGCAGGACCAGGGCACCCACGCCGATGACCGCCCAGGTCGACCCGAGCTGGGTGATCGACGCGAGTGGCGCGAGCGCGTCGTCGAGCGCGGGGGCTCGCACCACGTCGATGATCGCCGCGTCGATCGGGTCGGTGATGCCGGTGGCCACGAGGATTGCCAGGAGCACGAAGCCGGCGGCGCACGCGGCTGCGAGCAGCCAGATCGATCGCGCTCGGTCGGTCACCCGCGGCATCGGCGGGTAAGTATGGGGCCCCGGCGTATGATCCGCAGCCGATGACGTCCCGAACCGGCCGCGTACTCCTGGCCAGCGCTGGTGCGGCCGTCGCGCTCGTCGGCGCCTGGCTCGTGCCTCCGCTGGCGGTCGGCGTCGTCTGGCCGCTGTTCCTGTTCGTGCCGGGGTGGGTCCTCCTGGCGCGGCTCGGCCCGCGCATCGATGGGCCGGGCCGCATCGGGCTGGCGGTCGTCCTGAGCGTCGTCGGGTCGACCCACCTGGTGAACCTGTTCAGCCATCTGGCCGGCGGCTACGGGCGAGCCGTCGTCTTCGCCGTCGCGGCACTGCTGGCGGTCGCGCCGGTGGGCGCGCTCTGGTTCGGCTGGCGCCCAACCATCCCGCGCATCGCTCGGCCCGTGTGGGGTGCGGCCATCGTGGCAGGACTGGCGATGCTCGTCGTCGGCGTCACGCTCGGTCTCGGCCTATGGCGCACGACCTCTACCGGCATCTCGTCGGGCGGGACGAACTGGAGCGATCTCGGAGTCCACCTCTCTATCGCCGAGACGCTGAACTCCGGGGCGAACTTCCCCCCGCAGGTCCCCTACTTCGCAGGCGAGCCGCTCGTCTACCACTGGTTCGCGGACTTCGGCGCGGCGATCCTGGCCGAGGCTGCCGGCCTGTTCAGCATTCCGGCCATGGTCGTCCAGTCATCCGTCCTGGCCGGCGCGCTCTCGCTCACGGTCTTCAGCCTGGCGCGGCTGCTGGTGCGGCGCCACCTCGCGACGAGGGTGGCGACCCTGGCGGCGCTCATCGCCATCTTCGCCGGCGGCATGGGGTATCTGCTCTTCGTGCGTGACGTGGCCGGCGGAATCGGACCCCCGCTCGACCTGATCGCCCGGAACAACTACGACAACCAGTGGCTCACCGAATGGCCCTACTTCCGGATCCCATCGGTCATGGGCACCGGCCTGCTCGCCCATCGGGCGACGGCCGCGGGGCTGCCGATCCTCGTCGGGGCGATCCTTCTGCTGGTGGCGGGCCTCCCGACGGCCAGGCAGCGGGCGAACGGCTGGCGCGACCGACCGGCACTGATCGCGCTCGCCGGCCTGCTCGGCGCGCTCCTCGCGCCGTTTCACTTCTTCTACTTCCCGGTCGTGCTCCTCATCTCCGCCTTTTGGGTCGTCACCGGCGGCCGGCTCATCGACCGCGACGCGCCGCGAAACGCCTTTGCCTTCCTCGCTCCGTACGCGCTGGCCGCGCCGTTCGTCATTGGCCCGGCAGTCCAGGCGGGCGGCTCCGGCGCGGTCCAGCTCGTCTTTCCGTGGCCTTCGGCGCCGCACGACGATGGCGTCACGTCCGTGATCTTCTTCTACCTCACCAACCTCGGCGTGCCGTTCGTCCTCTCGCTGTTCGCGCTGTTCGTGCCGCGCGTGCCGAAGCCATGGTTCCTGGGCGCATGGCTCATCGGCATGTTCCTCATCCCGAACGTCATCCAGCTCAGCGTCATCGACTTCGACATGAACAAGTACTTCCAGGCAATGTGGATCGCCGCGGCGATCCTGGCCGCGTGGCTCATCCACCGCTGGCCGATGCCCGCGGTCGTGGCGATCGTGGCCCTCAGCATCCCGTCGCCGCTGCTCGTCGCCGGCTGGACGGCAACCTCGAACCTCCAGGTGCTCTCCACCGCGGAGGTGAGCGCGTCGGAGTGGGTCCGCCAGCAGACCCCGCCCGGAGCGGTCTTCGTCACCGACGGCTGGGTCAACTCGCTGACCGACTCGGCCGGCCGGAAGCGCCTCACCACGTTCGGGCCCTACATCGCCAACCTGGGGTTCGACCCGCAGCAGCGGATCGACGATGTGACGGCGATCTACTGCGGCGGCGACGCCGAGCGTTCGGTCGCGCTCATGCGCCACTACGCCGCCACCTACGTCGTCGATGGTGGGCGGCCCGAGCCCTGCGGCTCCCCGGTCGACTTTGCCTCGAGTCCATCGCTGGAGCTCGTCTACGCCGCCGGCCCGCGGATCTGGCGTCTGACCGAACCCTAGTATGGGCCGATGCAGGACGCTGCCGGCGCCGTCGTCGCCTTCGAGCACGTCACGAAGCGCTACGGCCCGCCGGGCTCACCCGAGGCCGTCAGCGACCTGACGCTGACGGTTCACGCCGGCGAGATCTGCGTCCTGGTCGGGCCGTCCGGGTGCGGCAAGACGACGACGATGAAGATGGTGAACCGGCTCATCGAGCCGACGGGCGGTCGGATCACCATCGACGGGCGCGACGTGACGAGCCTCGCGGCGGTCGAGCTCCGGCGCGGGATCGGCTACGTGATCCAGCAGGTGGGCCTCTTCCCGCACCTGACGATCGGCGACAACGTTGCCGTCGTCCCGCGCCTGCTCCGCTGGAAGTCCGCGCGTGTCCGCGCGCGCGTGGATGAGCTGCTGGACCTCGTCGGCCTCGAGCCGAGCGAATACCGTGACCGCTATCCGAGCGAGCTCTCTGGCGGTGAACGCCAGCGCGTTGGCGTCGCGCGAGCGCTTGCCGCCGATCCCCCGGTCATGCTCATGGACGAGCCGTTCGGCGCGGTCGACCCGATTCGCCGCGAGCGCCTCCAGAACGAGTTCCTGCGGCTCCAGGAGCAGGTGCGCAAGACGATCATCTTCGTCACGCATGACGTCGACGAGGCGATCAAGATGGGCGACCGCATCGCCATCCTCATGCGCGGCGGCGTCCTGGCGCAGTACGACACGCCGTCCGCCATCCTGTCCGAGCCGGCCTCGGAGTTCGTGGAGCGCTTCGTCGGTGCCGACCGGGGGCTGAAGCGACTGTCGCTGGCGCGGGTCGGGGATCTGGAGCTGCTGACGCCTGTCGTCGTGAAGGCCGGTGCGGATCGCGCCGAGGTGCGCCGCCGGCTCGACGGCACCGGCGGCCTCGGCTTCGCGCTCCTCGTCGACGACGAAGATCGGCCCATGGGCTGGATCGACCAGCACGAGCTTGCCGGGGAGGGGCCGATCGATCCCGACGCCGCGACCCCCGGCGCCCCGACCGTGCAGGTCGAGACGACGCTGCGCGACGCGCTCTCCGCCCTCCTCGGTTCGAGCGTCCAACTCGGCGTGGTCGTGGACGGGCGCGATCGGGTGATCGGGCTCGTCAGCGTCGACGCCATCAGCGAGCGCCTGCGCGAACCGGTCGGCGAACGCGACGGGGCCGCCTCGTGAGGGAGGGCGAGCCGCTCATCCGGTTCGACTGGATCGTCGACAACCTCGACGAGATCGGCCAGCGGCTCGGCGAGCACCTCGTCATGGTGATTGCGGCGATGATCTTTGGCTTCGCGATCAGCTTCGTCCTCGCCCTGATCGCTCGTCGGTGGCGCGCCACGTACGGGCCGATCCTCGGGGTGACCGGCACGCTGTACTCCATTCCGTCGCTGGCGCTCTTCGTGCTCCTCATCCCGATCACCGGCCTCTCGCTCACGACGGGCGTGGTTGCCCTGGTGCTCTACACGCTGCTCATCCTGGTCCGCAACATCGTCGTGGCTCTCGACGGCGTCTCACCGGAGGTGATCGAGGCGGCAAACGGCATGGGCTACGGCGCGAACCAGCGCTTCTGGCGCATCGAGCTGCCGATCGCGGTTCCGGTGATCATCGCCGGTCTTCGGATCGCCACCGTCACGACCATCGGGCTCGTCACCATCACGACCTTCATCGGCCTCGGCGGACTCGGCTACCTCATCGTGAACAGCGGCATCCGCCGCTTCTTTCCGACCTCGATCTATGTCGGCGTCGTGCTCTGCGTGGTGCTCGCGGTGATCGCCGACCTGGGGCTGGCGTGGCTGCAGCGCCGCCTGACGCCATGGGCCCGGGCTCGAAGGGCGACGGACTGATCGATGGAGCTCTTCGGCGATGGCATCGCATGGCTGTTGGTGGCCGAGAACTGGACCGATCCACGCAACGGCATCCTGCTCAGGCTCTGGGAGCACATCTCTCTGGCGGTGGCGGCACTGGCCTTCGCGACGGCCATCGGCCTCCCGCTGGGCATCTGGATCGGCCACACCGGGCGGGGCGCGCCGGCGGTGATCGCCATTGCCAACGTGGGTCGTGCCATCCCTTCGGTGGGATGGCTCGGGATCGTCTTCCCGCTGGCCCTCCTGGTGCTGGGACGGGGTGGCCTGGGCTTCGTGCCCTCCGTCATCGCGCTCACCGCCCTGGGCATCCCGCCCATCGTCACCAACACGTACGCGGGGATGCGCGAGGTCGATCCCGACCTGGTCGAGGCGGGTCGAGGGATGGGCATGACGGAGCGGGAGCTCGTCCGCCGCGTCGAGGTGCCGGTCGCGCTGCCGGTCATCCTGGCCGGAATTCGCATCTCGGCCGTGCAGATCGTGGCCACGGCAACCCTGGCCACGATCGTCGGTGGCGGGACCCTTGGCGCATTCATCGTCCAGGGCATCGACGTGCGCGCGCTGGACCGGGTCGTCGGCGCGGCCATGCTCGTCGCCCTGCTGGCCGTTCTGACCGAGCTCGGCTTCTCGCTACTCGAGCGTCGGGCCGTCTCGCCCGGGCTGCGCGGGCGTACCCAGCCGCTGCCGATCCAGTCGCCCGAGGCGGCGATCCCCACGGGTGGTCCGGGCCACTGAGCCACATCGAGGCGGCGGCCGTATGCCTGACAGGGCCTGTCAGGAGCCCTGCGCTAGACTTGCCGCTCATCGGCGGCGCCTGACTCGCGCCAGCCCACTCACGTTTGGAGGAGATGACCCAAATGCGGATCCACCGCACACTCGCCCTCGGGGCGGCGTCGCTCGTGCTGCTCGCCAGCGCGTGCTCGCCGGGAGATGGCGGGAGTCCATCAGCAGGGGCCAGCGAAGCGGCCAGCGCGGCCGCCGATCTGCCGGAGATCTCGATCGGCTCGGCGGGCTTTTCGGAGTCTGCACTGGTTGCCGAGATCTACGCCCAGGCTCTCGAGGCCAGCGGATTCACCGTCGAGCGCAATCTCGAGCTCGGCGAACGGCCCGCCGTGCGCGCAGCCTTCGACGCGGAGGAGATCAACCTCGCGCCCGACTACATCGGCGGGCTCGCCGCTTTCCTTGAGGTCGAGGTGTCCTCCGACGCGGACGAGACCCATGCCAACATGGTCGCCGGCCTCGAGGAGCTCGGCCAGACCGCGCTCAACTATTCACCAGGGACCGACGCCGACGGCTTCGCCGTTCGCAGCGAGACCGCCGACGAGTTCAGCCTGGCCACGATGAGCGACGTCTCGGCGGTCGCCGATGAGCTCGTGTGGGGCCTGGCCACCGGATGTCCGGAGAACCCGCTGTGCGGTCCGGGTCTCAACGACGTGTACGGCATCGACATCTCCGCCATCGAGACGGAGTCGCTCAGCCCGTGCAGTGTCGAGATCGCCGAGGCGCTGAACAACAGCGCCATCGACGTTGCCCAGGTCTGCACCACGCAGGCCGAGATCGCCAGCTTCAACTTCGTCCTGCTCGAGGACGACATGGGACTGTCTCCGGCCCAGAACATGGCTCCGGTGATGACCCAGGAGCTTGCCGATGCCGGAGGTGAGACCCTGGCGACGACCCTCAATGCGGTGAGCGAGCTCCTGACGACCGAGGCGCTCACCGACCTCAACCTGCTCATCGCCGAGCAGCAGAGCTACGAGGACATCGCCGACCAGTGGCTGACCGACAACGGCCTTAAGTAGGCCGCGACGCGCCTCGACCACCGCTCGGGCGGGCCGGTTCACCGGCCCGCCCGTTCTCGTGCATCATCCTTGCGACGATGACGATCTCGCGCATCGAACCGCTGGCCCTCGCCGACTGGCGCCGCCGCGTGGCCGAACTGTACGCCGCGCTGCGGGCCGACCGTCGGGCACCGCCGATGCGCCTCGTGGCCTTTCGTGCGGCACGTGATCAGCTCGTTGGCGGCCACCCGGCCTCACCGGTGCCGGAGGCGCAGCGGGGCGAGTTCCGCGGCGTCGCCTACTTTCGGCACCGGCCCGAGCTGGCGCTGAAGGCCCGCCTCGAGCCCGATCCCGACGCGCCGGCCCTCGATGTACCGCGCTCGGGTGAGGGCCTGGGCCTGCCATTCGAGCGCATCGGCTGGGTGAGCTTCGCCGTCGACGGCATCCCGTGCCGGCTCAGCGTCTTCTGGCTCAACGAGTACGCGGGAGGCATCTTCATCCCCTTCCGCGACGGAACCAGTGGAGGGGAGACGTACGGAGGCGGTCGCTACCTGTGGGACTCGGCCAAGGGAGCGGACCTCGGCGCGACCGACGAGGAGCTGGTCCTCGACTTCAACTATGCCTATCACCCATCGTGCGTGTACGACCCGATCTGGTCCTGCCCGCTCGCCCCGCGCGAGAACTGGTTGACGGTGCCCATCGAGGGCGGTGAGCGCCTTCCGGAGGGCCATCGATGACCGCGGCACGCGAACCCCGCCGCTGCATCAAGTGCGGGCGCGAGGTCGGACCCGATGAGTCGATCTGCGAGATCTGCAACCGCGCGGGCATGAGCACGCCCTCGGCCTCGCAATACCACGGCACCGTCGTCGCCGCAATCGTGCTGGCGGTCGCCGGACTGGCCGTGGCGGCCAGCCTCTCCATGCGCGGTGTGGGTCCCTACGCGGCCGAAGTGCGCGAGATCACACCCGGCGACCCGATCGGCTACGCCATCACGGTCACGGTCACCAACGAGGGCACCTCGGCGGGCCGGGCGAAGTGCCTGCTCGTCGTCCTCGACGAGGCCGGCCGGCGGGTGCGCGCCACGAACACGGTCACCGATCGCATCGCTGGCGGAGACGTGACGTCGGTGACGGTCACGATCCCCGGCCTGGAGGTCGAGCCCGCCACCGTGACGGCCTCCTGCTCCTGAAGGAGTCAGCCCTCGCGACGAACGCGCACCTCGACCAGGCCTGTCTCGAGTGGCGCGTCGGTGATCAGCGCCCAGGCCGCATGCGAGAGGTCGACGACGCGCTCGTCGTCGGTGCCCCAGTGGCACTGGCACCAGTCGACCACGGGCAGCCTGGCGCAG
Organism: uncultured Chloroflexia bacterium; assembly: GCA_963828485.1. Lineage (GTDB taxonomy): Bacteria > Chloroflexota > Limnocylindria > QHBO01 > QHBO01 > JACDBZ01. The sequence continues at coordinate 155,834 of CAWHEV010000003.1, read as the reverse complement.
CGATCCGCGCACACCGTGACGAAGCCGTTCACCTCGCCGGTGTATCGGCCGCCGAGCTCGCCGGGCAGCGCAACCGTTGCCTTGCCCGACCAGCCGGCCGTCGCTGGGTAGTTGCTGCCGATGCCGCGGACCTCGATCGGGGTTCCGCCGAGCACCGCCTCGCGGACTGCAGGCGCTGACGAGGGCTCGGCTGGCGAGGCCGTGATCGACGACCTCCACGACGCCGATGCCGTGGCCGGCTCATCCGCGGCGATCACGGCTGTGACCGACACGGCGAGGGCCGCGGCCAAGAGCAGGGCGACGAGCGCCGCCCCGAAGCGGATAAGCATGGGATTCTCCACGAGGTCTGGCACCGGCATACGCGTGCCGGTGGGGGTGGCTTGGCGGACGAAAGCGCGTCCGCGGGGCACGGCCACCCGGGTGCGATCTCCCGGACCGCACGAGTCGTGCCACCCCAGTATGCTGCAGTTCATGCACCGATGCGCCCGAGCGCTCCCGGCCGCGATCGCGCTCCTGCTCATCTCTGCGGCTGGCGCGCTGGCAGCGGGACCGCCATTCCCGGATCCCGTCGATGGGCAGGCGGTCTACGACACCGCCGGCGTGCTGTCCCCCGAGACCGAGGCCCAGCTGGAGTCGATCATCGATGCGGCGGAGGCTCGGTCGGGCGTCGAGATGGTCGTGTACACCCAGGTGGCGCCGGGCATCAGCGAGGATGAGAACCTCGAGAACGCCCGCGCCCTGGTCGACCAGTGGGGCATCGGCCGCTCGGGCTTCGACGACTCGCTGGTGCTGATGCTCGGCATGCAGGACAACCTCATCAACGGGAGGGTCAGCCTGTTCGGAGGGTCCGGCTTCCTGGGTGCGTATGCGGACGAGGGCGATCTCCAGGGCATCGTCGACGACGTCTTCGTTCCCCTCGCCATCGCGCGCGATCTCGACGGTGCGACGCTGGCGACCATGCGCGAGGTCGACTCACGTATCACCCCCGGCGGGTACGAGCGGCTCCAGGCCATGCGCACCGTCAATGCCGCCCTCGGGCTGGTCGCCGCTCCGCTCGCGCTGGTTGCCACCCTCGGGCTGGCCTGGCGGAAGTGGCGCCGCGAGGGCGACGATCCGGAGCTGACCGACTCGCCGTCGATCCTCATGGCGGGACCACCGGCGGAGATGACCCCGGCCCTGGCCACCGTCGTCCGCAACGGGCGCGCCGATCAGCACACCATCAACACGGTCCTCGCCGAGCTGGCCAGCACGAACCGCATCGAGTTCCACAACCTCGACCGGGTCCGGGAGGTCAAGAGCGACGACGACCCCGATCCGCTGACCGATCCCGCCATCGAGGTCAAGGAGGGCACCTTCGACGAGCGGCGCCTCGGCCCACCGCAGCTGGAGGCATGGGACAAGATCCAGCGGCTCGCCGGTGGCAGCGGCACCCTCAGCCGGGAGCAGCTATGGAAGGTGAACTCGACGCTGGACCCGGTGAAGGGCGCGCTGGAGTACCAGGCGGTCAAGGTCGGCTGGCTGGCTCGCATGCCGGGACCGTCGATCACCAGGATGGTGGCCATCGGCACCGGCATCGTGGTGGTCGGGATCGGGATCGGCATCCTCGGCTTCATCCTGCCGATGAGTGGAGCCGTCATGCTCGGCGCCGCGCTGGTGCTGGGCGGGGTCGGGACCATCGCCTTCGGCTTCTCCATGAGCCAGCGCACCGATGCGGGCGCGTACGTCGACGCGATGCTGACCGCGTACCGTCGCACCCTTCGCAAGACCATGGAGCAGGCGCGCTCGTTCGGCGAGGTGGTCCAGCAACCCGAGATCAACAAGCTGGCCGACACGCCCGACAAGGCGGTCGTGTGGGGCATGGCCCTCGGCCTCCACGACGAGGTCGCCTCCCTCCTGGCCCGAGGGCTCGAGGAGCAGCGCCGAGCGACCGGCTCGCCGGCGGGCGCGTACTACCCGCTCTGGCTCGGCTCGAGCCCCTCATCGTCGTGGTCGGCCGCGACCGCCGCCGGAGGCATCAGCCTGGGCTCAGGCAGTGGTTTCAGCGACTCGGCGATCCCCGACATCGGCGGCATGTTCAGTGCGCTCGGCAGCGTCGGATCCTCTCCGCCATCGAGCTCCTCGAGCTCCGGCGGTGGCGGCTTCAGCGGTGGCGGCGGCGGCGGTGGCGGAGGCGGCTCCGGGTCGTTCTGAGCGGCGGTTGAAAACCTGATGTACTGTTGAAAGTGCATGAGTTTCAACAAGCGCGGTCCGGACCGACGACCCGACCGCGATCGCGACCGCTCCGACCGCCCGTATCGTCGTCCGGGCAGCGATTACCCGCCGCGCCAGCAGAGTGGTGGAGACCGTCCCTATCAGCCTCGCCGCGACGATCGCCCGTACCAGCCGCGGCGACCCGACCGAGCCGCCGATGAGGGCGGCATGTCGATCCGGCTCGACCCCCGACGCCTCGGCGTCCTGAAGCGCATGGCTGCCGAGGCCGGGGTCCGGCCCGGCGACCTCGTGCGCGTGTGGACCGAGGAGCGGCTCGACGCCGAGCGAACGGGCACGGCCACCGGCGGACCGAATCTCGCCGAGCAGCTCGCGGCACTGGCATCGCGCGTCGCGACCCTCGAATCTGCTTCCCGATCAGACGCCACCGCCGCCCCGATCGCCCAGCCATCCGAGCCGGAAGCTGCGGCCGCGACATCTCCGGCTCCGGACCGCGCGGCCGCCGAAGAGACGCCAGCCGCGAAGACGCCAGCCGCGGAGACGCCGGCCGAGGCTCCGGCGAAGCGGAAGCGAGCGACGAAGGTCGGCGCGTCGCCCAAGACCCCGCGCGTTCCGCTCCATGAGGAGATGATCGCCGTTCTGGCCGAGCGCGGGCCGATGACCGCCGGCGATCTGGCGGCCGCGGTCGCCGAACGCGGCAGGTATGCCCCGCCGCGCAGCGGCAAGCCGATCGACGCAGCGATGATCAGCCAGCGAGTCAGCAACCCGACCTATCGCGGGCGGTTCACTCGCAACGAGGGGCGCATCGGCCTCGCCGAGTAGGCGTCAGCCCTCGAGGATGAACGTCACCAGGATGTTGGCCTGGAACTCAACGGAGCCGTCGCCGCCGACGTTCACTCGCTGCTCCTTGACCCAGGCGCTCCTCACGCCGCGGAGGGTCTTGCTCGCCCGATCGATACCCTGACGGACGGCGTCCTCGAAGCTCTCGTTCGAGGTGCAGGACAGCTCGGTCACCTTCGCCACGGACATGGGTGGTCTCCTTCGATGCTGGTGGATGCCCAGTCTATGGGCGTATCACCTGAGCCGATGCACGGCCGGTGCCATGCCGGGAGACCGGCTCAGGCGTCGTGCGACGCGGTCCAGGCCAGGAGCGCATCGGCATCCATGGTGTTCACGATCATCGGCGGCGTCACGCCGCACAGGAAGGCGCGCTCACACCCGTTGCCGAGCCAGGCGAGCTGGCCTGGCGCGTGGGCATCGGAGTCGATGGAGACCCTGCAGCCGGCCTCGACGGCCAGGCGCAGGAGCCGTTTCGGTGGATCCAGGCGCTCGGGACGCGAGTTGATCTCGATCGCCTTGTCGAAGCGGGCCGCCGCCGCAAAGACGATCTCGGGGTCGAACGCCGACGGCGGCCGGTTCCGACGTCCCGCCTTCATCCGCCCGGTGCAGTGGCCGAGGATGTCGAGGTGCGGGTTGGCCAGCGCGGTCACCATGCGCACCGTCATGGCCCGCTCCTCCGAGCGCAGGGCCGAGTGGACGCTGCCGACCACGACATCCAGCTCCGCGAGGAGCTCCGGCTCCTGGTCGAGGCTGCCGTCCTCGTTGATGTCGACCTCGATCCCGGTGAGGATGCGGAACGGCGCAAGCTCGACGCGGAGCGTCTCGATCTCGGCCAGCTGCGCGCGCAGCCGGTCGGGCTCGAGGCCGTTGGCCACCGTCAGGCGCGGCGAGTGATCGGTGATGACGAGGTACTCGTGGCCGAGCTCGATGGCGGTCTCGGCCATCTCGCGGATGGTGGCGCCACCGTCGGAGGCCACGGTGTGGGCGTGGCAGTCTCCCCGCAGCGCCGTCCTGAGCGCCTCGGCGCCCTCGTCCAGCGGCCGGCCGCCGGTCGCCACCAGCCGTCGCAGGTACACCGGCTCCTCGCCGCGAATGCTCTCGAGGACCGTGCGCTCGGTCACCTCACCGATGCCGGGCAGGTCGCGGAGCGTCCCGTTGCCGGCGCGCAGGGCGACCTCGTCGGCGCCCAGCTCGGCCAGCGTGTCCGCTGCGCTCCGGAAGGCCCTCACCCGGTAGCCCGGCTCCTGCGCAGCCTCGAGCAGGAACGCGATCCGCTTCAGGTCGCTGACCGGATCGCGTGACGCCGCGCCCACTACAGGATCGTGAGGATCCGCGCCGGGTTGTCGATCGTCATGGCCTTGATCTCCCCTTCCGCGACGGCCGCGGTGCGCAGCGTGGGCAGGAAGTGCTGGTGCAGGTACACGTATCCGAACCCGCCGTGCGCCTTGAGCTGCCGGTTGTGGCAGACATCCTGGGACAGGAGCATCTGCGGACCGTAGTCCCGCTCGAGGAGCTCGACGATCGTCTCGACCAGCCGCGGCTCGAGCGTCTCCTCGACCCCGAAGCGGTGGCCGAGGAAGTCGAACTGCAGGTTGGCTCCGGCATCGAGCACGGCGAGGTAGAAGTCGATGTCGAGATGGGAGTCGGCATGCCCGATGACGACGCGCGATGGATCCACGCCCTCCTCGGTGAAGACCTTGAGCTGCGCGAGGCCCACGGCCGACTGCACGCCGTGGGTTGTGATCGCCATGCCGGTCCGGAGCGAAGCGCGCGCCGCCGCGCGGTGCACGCGCTCCTCGGCCGCGCTGAGCCATGGCTTGTCGGTGCCGATCTCGCCGATGATGCCGGGGCGAATACCCGTGTCCCCCACCCCGTCGCTCAGTTCGCGAACGATCTCGGCGGCCAGGTCGTCGACGGAGCGGCGGTCTATGAGCGCCTCGGCCGGGTAATGGGCGCCGCGGTACCAGCCAGAGCCCATGACGATGTTGAGCCCCGTCGCGCTCGCCAGCCGCCGCAGCCGATGCGGATCGCGCCCCACACCGTCGAGGGTCAGGTCGACCAGCGTCCCCCCGCCGCGCCGGCGGAAGTCGCGCAGCTCATCGGTGATGAGGTCCTCGTCAGGAGTGAGCTCCCAGTAATCCCAGCGCTTCTCGATGTGCCACAGCGCGATGCCGGTGTGCTCGTGCGGGAGCGTGAAGCCGAGCTTGTCCGGCGGGATCGGTCCGGAGACGGTCATGACGCGAGGCGCCATCGGCGGTCCCTCCTTGGATTGCGGCGTCGGTCGGGATTTGAGCTGGCCCGCCGGCGCATCGGTCTGGAATGGTCGGGCCCATCTTGCCACGCTCAATCCACGGCGGATGTGATGGGCGCCGGGAGGGCCGAGGCGCTAGCCTAGGCGCCGATGGCAACCGAGAAGCCACGCGCGGCCGTCGCTGACGGCCTGTGGGAGCACATCCAGGGTGAGCTGGACGAGGCGGCCGAGCGACTGAGGCTCGACGAGGGGATGCACCGCGTGCTCCGCGTGCCGAAGCGCGAGCTGACCGTCAACTTCCCCGTCACCCACGACGACGGCCACGTCGAGGTCTACACCGGCTACCGCGTCCACCACAACGTCAACCGCGGACCGGCCAGCGGCGGCATCAGGTACGTGCCCGAGCTCGACCTCGACGAGGTCCGGGCCCTGGCGATGCTGAACACGTGGAAGGCGGCGCTGGTCCAGATCCCGTTCGGCGGCGCCGCGGGCGGCGTGCGGGTCAACCCGCGCCGGCTCAGCGAGCAGGAGCGCCAGGGTCTCACCCGCCGCTACGCGACCGAGATCAGCCCGCTCATCGGCAAGGACAGCGACATCCCGTCTCCCGACGTCAACACCGGCTCGCAGACCATGGCCTGGATCATGGACACCATCTCGATGCATCGAGGCCATACCGTGGCGGCGTCGGTCATCGGCAAGCCGCTGGCCGTCGGGGGCACGCTGGGTCGTCGCAGCGCCACGGCGCGCGGCAGCTTCCGTTGCGTGTTGGCCGAGGCGAGCGCCATCGGCATGAAGCTCGAGGGGGCGCGCGTCGTGATCCAGGGCTTCGGCCGGGTCGGCATGACGGTTGCCGAGGAGCTGTGCGAATCGGGCGCGATCGTGGTCGCCATCGCCGACGATCGCGATGCGGTCGCCAATCCATCCGGCATTCCGATCGACCGCGCCACCGAATGGATGCGCGAGCACGATGCCATTGCCGGACTCCCCGAGACCAACGCGCTCGCCAAGGCCGATGTCTTCGGCCTCGACTGCGAGATCCTCGTCCTCGCCGGCCTCCAGGGCGAGGTGACCGATGCGAACGCCGACGCCATCAGGGCCCGAATCGTGGCCGAGGTCGCCAACGGCGGCACCACGCCCGCAGCGGACCGCATCCTGGGCGATCGAGGCCTCTCGGTCATCCCCGACATCATCTGCACCGCCGGTGGAACGGTCCTCGGCTACTTCGAGTGGGTGCAGGACATGCAGGCATTCTTCTGGACCGAGCGCGAGATCAGCGACCAGCTCGATCGGATCGTTGACGAGGCGATGGGCGACATCCGGGCCATGGCCGATGCCGAGAAGGTCGATCTGCGCGGCGCGGCCATGATGGTCGCCGTCTCGCGCGTCGCCGAGGCCACCACGCTCCGTGGCCTCTATCCATAGTCAATCGCCTCTGGCCAGGGCCGATGAGCGGGATTCGTGCGACGATGGGAGCCAATCGATTGCGACGTGTGCGCTGTGACCGCGGTGCTTTCGACTCACTTGCACTCGGAGCTACTCAATGACGACCCCGACCTTCGCGCCACCGCGTGACCTCCTTGCCGAGCTCGAGCCCGCCGCCGAGCGCTTCCTCAATCGCCACCTCAGCATGGCGAAGGAGTGGTTTCCGCATGATTACATCCCGTACTCGCTGGGGCGCGACTTCGACAAGGAGCCGTGGACGCCTGATCAGCCGCGCATCACCGGCGTCGCGCAGATCGCGTTCGAGGTCAACCTCCTGACGGAGGACAACCTCCCCAGCTACCACCGTGAGATCCACCGGATGTTCGGACGCGGCGATGGGCCGTGGATCAACTGGGTGAACCGGTGGACAGCCGAGGAAGGCCGCCACGGCATCGTGCTGCGGGATTACCTCGTGGTCACGCGCAACATCGACCCGGTCGCCCTCGAGCGGTCGCGGATGAACCAGCTGCAGCTCGCCTACAGCCACGATGACGGCGGCAACGTCCTCCGCGGCCTCGCCTACGTCGCCTTCCAGGAGCTCGCGACCCGCATCAGCCACCGGAACACCGGCCGCTACTCGGCAGACCCCGTCGCGGATCGGATCATGGCCCGTATCGCGGCGGATGAGAACCTCCACATGGTCTTCTATCGCGACATGCTCAGCGAAGCCCTGGCAATCGATCCATCGGCCGCGGTCCATGCCATCGCCGACGAAGTGCTGGACTTCAAGATGCCCGGCGCGGGGATGGTCAACTTCACGCGCAAGGCAGCGCAGATGGCGAAGGCCGGCATCTACGACCTTCGCGTCCATCACGACGATGTGCTCGTGCCGCTGCTGGACCATTGGGGCATCTTCACGCTCGAGAACCTCGATCCCTCTGCCGAGGTGAGACGCGAGGAGCTGCGCCGGTTCCTTGTCGATCTCGACGCGCAGGCCTCCCGTTTCGAGGCAAGGCGCGCGCTGAGCGCCGAGCGCGAGGCTGCTCGCACCGGCTGAGCGTCGGCCGGCGAGACGCGGGCGCCCGCCGTCGGTTGCGCCGGTCGCGTGCTTGCCCGCACACTGCGGCCATGACCGACCCCAAGCGCTGGCGGGATCACCAGGATCGGTGGGAGTCCGAGCGGCTGAAGCCGGCGCTGGAACGCGCGCCCGAGCGGCGTCCGCGATTCATCACCCAGTCGGGGGTCGAGATCGACCGCGTGTACTCCCCCGCCGACCTGGCCGATCCGGCCAACGACCCGGATGCCGGACGACCGCGCTACCAGTTCAGCCCATCGGACGGCCAGCCGGCGCCCTGGGACGAGATCGACGATCTGGGTCTCCCGGGCGAGCCGCCATTCACGCGCGGCATCCACCCGACGGGCCATCGTGGCCGCCTGTGGACGATGCGCATGTTCGCCGGCTTCGGGACCGCCGAGGACACCAACGACCGCTTCAAGAAGCTGATCGCCGCGGGCGGCACCGGCCTGTCGATCGCCTACGACATGCCGACGCTCTACGGCTACGACCACGACGAGCCGATGGCCGAGGGCGAGTTCGGGACCTGCGGCGTCGCCGTCAGCAGCCTGGCCGATATGGAGATCCTGCTCGACGGGCTCCCGGTCGGCGAGATCAGCACGTCGATGACGATCAACTCGCCCGCCGCGATGATCTGGGCCATGTACATCGTGGCCGCCGAGAAGGCCGGCGTGCCGCGCGCGCAGCTGTCCGGCACGCTGCAGAACGACATCCTCAAGGAGTTCATCGCGCAGAAGGAGTACATCTTCCCTCCGGCGCCCTCGCTCAAGCTGGTCACCGATACGGTCGAGTGGGGCACCCGTGAGCTGCCGCGCTGGAACACGATCAGCATCAGCGGCTACCACATCCGCGAGGCAGGCTCGACCGCGGTGCAGGAGCTGGCCTTCACCATCGCCGATGGCATCGCCTACGTCGAGGACGCGCTGGCGCGCGGGCTGCGGTTCGACGACTTCGCCCCGCGCCTGTCCTTCTTCTTCAACAGCCACAACGACTTCTTCGAGGAGATCGCCAAGTTCCGCGCATCGCGGCGGATCTGGTACAAGCTCTGCCGAGAGCGCTTCGGTGCCGAGAACGAGCGATCGACGTGGATGCGGTTCCACACCCAGACAGCGGGCGTCTCGCTCACCGCGCAGCAGCCGCTCAACAACCTCACCCGCGTCGCGATCCAGGCCCTGGCCGGCGTGCTCGGCGGAACCCAGTCGCTCCACACCGATGCGTACGACGAGGCGTGGGCGGTCCCCTCGGAGGACGCCGCGCTCCTCGCGCTGCGCCAGCAGCAGGTCATCGCCGAGGAGTCGGGTGCGGCGAACACGGTCGACCCACTCGGTGGCAGCTACTTCGTCGAGACGCTGACCAACCGCACCGAGCAGGCTGCCTGGCGCTACATCGCCCGCATCGACGAGATGGGTGGCATGGTCCGGGCCCTCGAGGCGGGCTATCCACAGGCCGAGATCGCCGACGCGGCCTACGAGCAGCAGCGCGAGGTCGAGGAGCACGAGCGCGAGATCGTGGGCCTCAGCCGCTACGCCGACCCGGACGAGGAGCTGCGCATCCCGCTGCTCGAGATCAGCCCCGAGCAGGAGCGACGGCATCTCGACCGCCTCGCCCGGACCCGCACTGAGCGGGATGCAGCCGCGCACGCGGCCGCCATGAGCCGGCTCGAGGACGAGGCCCGCCGCGGCGACGTGAACCTCATGCCCGCCATCGTCGAGGCCGTCACCGCCTACGCCACCATCGGCGAGATGTGCGGCGTCCTGCGCGGCGTCTACGGCGAGTACCGAGAGCCGCTGGCCGTCTGACCAGCGGCTCCCCTCGCAGCCTCAACGGCGGATCCGGGTCACCCAGAACTCCGTGGCGGGCGGTTCACCGGGCGGTCGGAAGGCCGCGTTCACCACGTACAGCGATGAGCCGAACCGGGCGATCGTGGTGGGCACGTCCGTGTCGCCGGTCAGCTCGTCCACCACGACCCCACGCGCGAGGTGTCGTGACAGCCGAACGACGGCCACCAGGTTGAGCTGGTTGCGCACCACGTACAGCGTGCTGCCCTTGAGCAGGATGCCGTCACCGAAGGTGAGCGGCCCTCCCTCGACCTCGACGGCCGTCACCTCGCCGGAGCGGGCGTCGATGAGGAACAATCCCCCGGACGTCGAGTTGACGGTGATGAGCGTTCTGCCGTTCGGCGTGGCGTCGATACCGTTGAGGTTGAAGGCGCCCTCCACGAAGCCGATGTCCGAGGGCTCGAGCTCGATCGTCTCCGGCGCGCCGATCGCACCGCCGCGGCCGATCGGGACGCGGTAGAGGGCCGGCCGCATCGAGTCGGTGAAGTAGGCCGCTTTCCGTGTGACCACGACGTCGTTGATGAAGGTCGGGGCGCTCGCGAAGGCGAACGTCGTGAGCTGTTGACCGGTGCGCGCGTCGAAGACGTACCCACCGCCGGCAGGGCCGCCGGCGACCCAGAGGCGACCGAATCTGTCGACCTTCATGCCGACGAATGGTCCGCCTCCGGTGACGAGCAGTTCCCCGTCGCCGGTGCGCAGGCTTCCCTTCCAGATCCCGGCCCCGGCGAGCGAGCCGGTGTAGAAGGTCGCCCCGTGCCCGATGGCGATCCCCTCGGGCGCGAACCCGTCAGGAAGGTCGATCCGCGCCGGGAACCGATGGGTGGCGGCGGCCCCCATCGGCAGCGCCGCAGCGAGGATCAAGGTCAGCAGGAATGGCAATAGGCGTCTCATCACGTCCCTCGTAGCGATTGCTCGGGCCGTCATGAGTACGTGCGCCCGCAGTTACGGTGCCACCCTGCCCGCGCCGTCCGTTCGGAGAGCCGCCGGCCGATCCCGCCGGCCGGGATTTCAGCCGGTCGGAGCCGGGGTCGGCGGGCGCGACCATCGCCGTGGTCAGCGGCTCGTTCCGCGTCCGCCACAGGTAGACGACGAACGCGCCCAGCCCGAGGATCCAGACCAGCAGGAACAGGATCGCGCCGAGGATGGGCAGGAAGCCGGCCGCCACGAGCGCGAGGGCCAGGATCGCCGCCCCCACCAGGTACTGAAGATAGGGCGATCCCGAGCGCGCGAGCACCAGCTGTCCGATGGCCATGGCCACCGGCACCGCCGAGACGAAGATCAGGATCACGATCAGCATCGACACGATCAATGCGGCGAGAGCGAACGCTCCACCCAGGGATCCCGCCAACAGCGCGAAGAGCACGGCCGCGATGATCAGGAAGACGATGAGCAGGAACTGGCCGATGCAGGTCACGAGGCCCCACCCGAGCGATGGGAGGGCCGCAGTCCGAAGTGCCGATCCGGTGCCGATCGCCAATCGGGATCGGACGAGCAGAAGCCCGAAGCCGAGCAAAAGCAGCCCCAGCAGGATGCCGAGGTAGCTGACGATCGGGTTGTCGGCGATGGCTGGCTGCCCGCCGCCGGGAGCCTGCGCCGGCTCGTTCCGAGAGACCGTGCCGTCGATCGTCGCTCCATCCGCGATCCGCGCCTCGCGTGACGATGTGTAGGTCACATCGCCACCGATCGTTGCATCGGGCCCGATGACGAGGTCGCCGACCTGGGTGTCGACCGAGCCCTCCACGGAGCCGGTGATCTCCAGCGTTCCCGCTCCTGCGAGCACGTCGCCGCCGACCGCCCCGGCGATCGTGATCGTGCCGCCGCCGCCGGCCACGTCGCCGGCGATCTCCGCGCCGGACTGGATGGTCGTCGTGCCGCCGAATGTGAGCAGGTCGCGCCCGACCGCGCCGGCGATGCGGACCGTGCCGCCCGAGACGCGGACCGCTCCCTCGACATCGCCGAGCACGTCGATCACGCCGCCGGCGACATTCAGGGAGCCGGTCACGGTGCCGTTGACGGTCACCGTCCCGGCACCGATCGTTGCGTCGCCGTTGACGGTTCCGTCGATCGTCACCGTCCCGGCGCCGATGTAGAGATCGTCGTCAACGGTCTCTCCTCCGGCCACCGTGGCGGTCTGTCCGGTGCGAAAGTCTCCCGCTGCGACGGGTGCGGCGAACACGAATGCGGCCACAACGGCAAGGACGGTCGAACGAATCATGTGTCGGCGATGCATGAGGTACCTCCACATCCATCGTGACCAATGGTGTCAAGGTCGTCACGTTTCGAGCCGCGGCGTGGCCGCCGACCCCGGGCCGGGAACCACGGGTCGACGGCGCAGGGCACGCTTCTCCACGCCGCGGCTCATATCTTCTTCGTCGCCGATTACTGGCCGCTTACGGTGGAGCTATCGACCGTCCCGACAGGTTGACGAATCTTCAGCGGTTGGAGACACTGTCACCCATGAGGGACATGCTGACGATCGAGGACCCTGCGGCGATCCCCGTGCTCTACGACCCGCTGCGCCACCGGATCTTCGGCCTGCTGCGTCGGCCGAGCTCGATTCCCGAGCTCTCCGAGGAGCTGGAACTGCCCGCCGACCGCCTCTACTACCACGTCAACCGGCTCGTCGAGCACGGGCTGGTGCGCCAGGCAGGCACCCGATCGAGGGGACGTCACACCGAGCGGATCTTCGAGCGGACGTCGGTCCGCATCAGGTTCCACGGCGATGTGGATCTCGAGGGCGTCAACCCGCTGACCGCCATCGCCGAGGAGCTGGGTGCCGGACTCGTCGGCGCCAGCCCCAGCGATGTCGCCTCGGTCTCCTACCACGCGGTGAAGCTCACGCCGGGGCGCGCCGCCGAGCTGGCCGATCGGCTGCGCGGGCTCATCGCCGAGTACGAGGCTTCGCCCGACAATCGAGGCGCGACCGGCTTCGGCGTCCTCGGAGCGATCGCCCCAATGCCGCAGGGCGACGCCGAGCCCGCCACGATCCGCGAGCTGAGGAGCGACGAGCTGGGCTTCCTCAAGGAGATGCTGTACGCCGCACTCGCGTGGCGTCCGGGCGTCGCTCTGCCGCCCATCGAGTTCGTCCTTGCCCATCCCCAGGTCTCTGTCTTCCACGAGGGCTGGGGGCGGCCCGGTGACGTGGCGCTCGTGGCCGAGGAGCATGGACGTCCGGTCGGCCTCGTCTGGTATCGGCTCTTCACCGATGAGGTGCACGGGGAGGGGTACATCGACGAGCGCACACCGGAGCTCGCGATCGCGGTTGCCGACGGGCATCGGGGAGCCGGCGTCGGGCGGCGGCTGATGGAAGCCGCTCATGCGCGCGCGCAGGCCGACGGGATCGAGCGGATGTCGCTGAGCGTCGACGAGGGCAATCCGGCCCGCCGGCTGTACGAAGCGATGGGCTACCTCGACTTCGAGCCGGGAGACGGGCTCGGCCGCATGGTGCTGGACCTGGCGCGCGCCGGCTGATCCGACGCGCGTCCACCGCCCGCAAGCTCCCGGCGGGTATCCTCGTCGAGCCAGATGAAGCTCCACCTCGTCGACGCAACCTTCGAGCTGTTCCGGGCCTACTACTCGCGCCCACCGAGAAACGCGCCCGACGGCCGGCCCGTGAACGCGGTCCAGGGTCTGATCGACTCGATGCTGTCGCTGTTGCGCGAGCCCGATATGTCGCACATCGGGGCGGCGACCGACTACGTGATCGAGTCGTGGCGAAACGACATGTTCCCCGGCTACAAGTCGAGCGCGGGCATGGATCCGGCGTTGCTCGCTCAATTCCGGGATGCGGAGCGCGCGCTGATCGCGCTCGGCATTCGCACCTGGCCGATGGTTCCCGACGAGGCAGATGACGCGATCGCCACGGCGGTCGCGCGCTTCGGCGACGACCGACGGTTGGAGCAGATCATCGTCTGCTCGGTCGACAAGGACCTCGCCCAGCTCGTCGAGGACGACCGCATCGTGCTGCGAGATCGAATGCGCACGATCACCTACGACGAGGCCGGCGTGGTCGCCAAGTTCGGGGTCTCCCCGACCTCGATCCCCGACTACCTGGCACTCGTCGGCGACAGCAGCGACGGCTATCCCGGCCTGCCGGGGTGGGGCGCCAAGAGCGCCGCCACCGTGCTCGCCAAGTTCGGGCACATCGACGACATCCCGCCGTCGGTGCTCGACTGGGATCTCGATCTGCGCAACGCCTCGCGCCTCGCCACCACCCTGGCCGATCGGCGTGACGAGGCGATCCTGTACCGAACGCTCGCCACCCTCAACCGCGACTCGGACCTCGGCGCCACGACCCGCAGCCTCGATGATCTCGAGTGGCGCGGGGTGCCGCGCGAAGCGTTCATCGGCCTGTGCGACGAGCTCGGCTTCGACACCGTCCGTGAGCGCATCCACCGCTGGGCTGACTGAGCGGGCCGTCGCGGCGGGGTACTTTCGGTGGGGTGCGGTGCGGTTCGGGCACCGGTAGGGTGCGCCACCGATGCATCGATCACGACGCGCGGCGATCGCGCTCGCCACGATCTGCCTGGCGATCTCGCTGACATCCATCACGGCACCCGCTCCCGCCACCGCGGCCGCGGCGTGCGGCACGCACGCGTCCGAGACGACGCCGCCACCCACGATCCGCGTCTATCGGACCGCATCCGGGACCGTCGACGTCGTCAACTTCCGCGCCTACGTCAAGAACGTTCTCTCGCGCGAATGGATCAGCTCGTGGACCACCGAGTCGCTTCGATCGGGCGCCCTGGCCGTGAAGAACTACGCCTGGTACCAGGTGCTGCACTGGCGCGGCTACGTGAACGCCGCCGGCGAGTGCTTCGATGTCTTCGACTCGACCCGCGACCAGCATTACGACCCATCGCGGCCGACCTACCCGGCCATGGCGGCGGCCGTCGATGCCACCTGGGCCACGCTGGCCCTGAAGAACGGCCGCATCTTCGCGACGTACTACAACGCCGGGGCGCCAAACGAGCGGTGTGGCGCCAACGCGAATGGTTGGCAGATGTTCCAATGGGGCACGCAGGCCTGCGGACTGGCGGGCATGAGCGCCGCCAGGATCATGACCACCTACTACAGCGGGGTCAGCGTGGTCGCCGCTCCGCCCCCGGCGCCACCGCCGCCCACGCCGCAGCCGACGCCGGCGCCCACCCCCACGCCTCCGACCACGCCGGCGCCGGGAACGCCCGGGCCGAGCGCCACGCCATCGCCGACGCCCGCAGCAACGCCGGCCCCGACTCCGACGCCGCCCCCGTCCCAGGCTCCGGGCGGAGGCCAGGACCTGACGGCTCCACCTCCGCCGCCCCCGCCCGACCCGGCGCCGATCGTCGTCACCGCGCCGACCGAGGCGTCACCGGAACCCGCGGTCGAAGCGCCTGAACCGCGTCCGACGCGCGCCAGGGTGCCGGCGGCCGTCGACACCGGGCGGCTCGCGATGGGTCCAGCCGAGCTTCCCGGCCGCGCGACGCATGGCACGAGCGCGTCGGTCCGCTGGTTCGCACTCCGCGTCATCCTCGGACGCCTGGTGGAGCAGCTCGCCGGGCGCTGGTCAGCCTTCGCTGTCCTGCCCGCCGAGCAGACGAGCGACGATGAGCTCCGCGGCGGCGACGTCCTGGATGGCCAGCCCGACCGACTTGAAGACCGTGACGGCATCGGCCGGCCGAGACTCGACCCAGCTGCGATCGACGCTCCCGATCTCGACGAGGTCGGCTTCCGAGACTGAGCCGGACTCGATCGCCGCGACGACATCGCCGGCTTCGGCCAGCGCCGCGTCACGCGAATCGACCGCCACGACCTCGGCGCGACCGAGGAGCGCAGGCGGCATCTCGACCATCCCGAGCCGGAACGCGCCGATGCCGTTGACATGCGTGCCGGCGCGGACCGATCTCGCATCCAGGACGGGCGCGGACGAGGTCGTCGCGCAGCAGATCACGTCCGCCTCGCGCACGGCCGCCTCAGGATCGTCGACTGCGACGACATCGATGCCCGTTTCGCGACTCATGCGGACGGCGAAGGCGTCGCGGGCATCGCGCGACCGCGCGTAGGCGAATGCCCGGCGGATCGGCCGGGCGGCGATCACGGCGCGCAGCTGCCAGGCAGCCTGGCCGCCGACGCCCAGGAGACCGAGGGACGCGGCGTCAGGCCTGGCCAGGAGTCGGGTCGCCACCCCCGAAGCGGCGCCGGTGCGCATCGCGGTCAGCGTCTCGCCATCGAGCAGCGCCGTCGGCCGTCCGGTGGCCGCGTCGAGCCACACCACCAGCGCCTGGACGGTCGGCAGCCCGCGTCCGGGGTTGTCGGGCATGACGGTCACGAGCTTCACGGTCGCGCCCCGGCCGCCGGAGCGCACTCCGGGCATGAGCAGCAGGTCTCCGTCGTCGAGCGCGACTCGAGATCGGAGGGGCGAGCGGTCGCGTCCTGCGGCAACGTCGCGATAGGCCGCTTCGACCGCATCGAGCATCGCGCCGATCGGAACGGCCGCGCGGATGGCATCACCATCCAGAAAGGGCAGCGCGTCGGTCGTCATCGGTCATCCGCCATGGCGCTCAGTGTGCTCCGCTCCTCACGCAGTGCGGGCCGCGAGAAGGCGAACCACCCCAGACCGGCCACCACGAGCAACGAGACCATGGTCCACACGGCAATCCGGGGGCCGAGCGCGTCGGCCAGGGCGCCGGCCAGCAATGTCGAGAGCGCGATCACGAGCGTCACGAGACCGTAGTCGACGCTGAAGATGCGCCCCCGAATCGCATCCGGCGTGGCCCGCTGGATGCCGAGCGTCGATAGTGCCCATTGCGCCCCACCGCCGCAGTGGGCGACGAAGACGAGGAGGGCGGCGATCCATATCGCGGGCGCGAGCGGAAACAATGCATACGCGATGGTCACCGCCACGAACGACCAGCCGATGCCACGAAGCAGGCCGGGATCGTCGGTGCCCATCAGCGACCGGGCGAGAAACGGGCCAACCAGGGCCCCGAGCCCGCGGGCCGCGAAGAGGAGGCCGATGCCACCATCGCCGGCGCCGAAGACGGTCCCGCCGAAGACGGCCAGCAGCGCCACGACACCCGTGCCGAGTCCGAACGACGTCTTGGTCAGAAGGAAGGACGCCACCGTTCGGCGCGAGCGCGCGAAGCTGACAGCGGTCCTGATGGCATCCAGCGGACCGGCCGGTTGGGGGTGATCGGGTCCGCGCGGCGCCTGGAGCGGACGACGGATGCCGAGGATGAGCCATGCCGAGACCGCGAAGCTCAGCGCGTTGGCCACGAACGCGGCCTCGCGGCCGAGCGTCACTGCCACCAGGCCACCGAGGGCGGCACCGACCGCGAGCATGGTCCCCCACGCCGACCCGATGAGGACGTTGGCCGTTGGGAGGTCCTCCGCCTCGACGAGGTTCGGGAGCGATGCAGACGACGTCGGCTCGAAGACGGCCGCCCCAACCGCCAGCAGCAGCACCGCCGCGAACGCGACCCAGAGCGTCTCGGGCCCGCTGGCAAGCAAAAACGCAAGCGCCACCGGGACGCGCGCGATGTCGGTCGCGACGAGCAGCATGCGTCGATCGAAGCGGTCCGCGACGATCCCCGCGATGGGCGAGGCCGCGGCAAAGCCACCGGTCTGGAGCACGAGGACGAGCGAGGCGATCGCCGCCGAGCCGGTCATCTCGAGCGCGAGGCCGAGCAGCGCGACCGTGGCGAACCAGTCGCCGGCAAAGCTGGCCAGCTGCGCTGCGTACAGGCGCCCGAAATCCGGATTCTGGCGGAGCAGGGTAAGGTACGGCGCAAGACGCATCGGCGCGGGCATGATGCCATGCGGCATGCCGATTGCGATGCGGGGCGTCGAGGAGGACACATGAAGATCGATTCAGCCCGTCAGGACATCTCGCGCAAGGCCGACACGGCAAAGGGCGAGATGGGCGCCCTGCTGTGGCTCATCCGCACCGCGGTCATCGGCTCGGTGGTTGCCGCCATCTACGTCGAGCTGCAGAAGCCGTCCGAGGAGCGCACCTGGCACGGAAAGCTGCTCGGCTTCGTGCCCTATGACTTCCGCGTTCCGACGATCGAAGGGCTGCGCAAGGCGTACTGGAACCCGCATTCCCCGAAGGTCTTCACCGACCGACCGCTCGGCGTGGGCTGGGCAGTGAACATCCCTACCGCGCTGCGCCGCCTCGGCGTCCACACGAGCTTCACCAAGGGTCGCTAGCCCGAGGGGACATCGAGGACAGCTGGGTTAGGATCGGCCACCGATGAACTGGTTCCCGATCCTCCTGGTCACGCACATCGTGCTGGCCGTCTCCCTGCTCCTGCCCAGCGTGCTGCTGCCGTTCCTCCTCCGGCGCAGCAGCCGGGAACCGGGCCGGTTCACCCGCTTCCTGATGGCCATGCAGGGCACCGGGACGCTCATCATCGGTGCGGGGCTGGCGATCACCGGAGCCGCCATGCTCTGGATCCTCGGCCCCGAGCTGCTGACCCAGCCATGGCTGCTCGTTGCGCTCACGCTCTACGCCATCAACCTCGTCGTGGCGGCCGTCGTCGCGCGGCCCAACCTGCGGGCGCTCGTGGGTCTCAGTCGATCGGGCACCGACGACGCGACATGGCACAGGCGGGCTCGCCAGCAGCGCCTGGTCGCCTACGCCATGGCCGGGGTCATCGGCGTCATCGGCTTCCTGATGAGCACGAAGCCAGAGCTGTGGTGACGCGCCCGGGCTCCTAGAAGGTCGGAATGGGCAGGTCGCGTCCCATGAGGAAGAAGAGCCCCGCGACGATCACGAACAGGGCGATCGCGAAGAAGAGCAGCCAGCGCAGGACTTCCATCAACCTCTCCGAGCGGAATGGCTCGATGCGTATGGCGACCGATTCTATCGGCCCCGTCCAGCCCTCCGCACGATCGGCGGGACCGCTTTAGAATCCGCAGCGTGACCCTGCGCCTGTACGACGCCCGCCGCCGCGGACTTCATCCCTTCGAGCCGATCGCGGGGCGCGACCGGGTCGGCCTCTATGTCTGCGGGGTGACGCCGTACGACACCGGTCACCTGGGTCACGCCTTCACGTACGTCAGCTTCGACGTGATGCATCGGTACCTGGAGTACCTCGGCCATGACGTGCGGTACGTCCAGAACCTGACCGACGTGGACGACGACATGCTGCGCAGGGCCCGCGAGACGGGCGAGGACTACCTCGCCCTCGGCAACCGGCACGTCACGACATT
The DNA here is from genome assembly GCA_963828485.1 of uncultured Chloroflexia bacterium. Taxonomy (GTDB): domain Bacteria; phylum Chloroflexota; class Limnocylindria; order QHBO01; family QHBO01; genus JACDBZ01. The sequence continues at coordinate 137,008 of CAWHEV010000003.1, read as the reverse complement.
CCTGACCGAGATGGCGGCGCTCAACTGGCTGCCGCCCGACGAGTACCCACGGGCGACGCGGCACATCCCGCAGATGGTCGCGCTCATCGAGCGCCTGCTGGCCAACGGCCTGGCCTATGCCGCCGAGGGCAACGTCTACTTCAGCGTGAGTGCGGATCCGTCGTACGGCGAGCTGTCGGCGCTGTCGCGTGACGAGATGCTGCCGCTCGCCAACGAGCGCGGCAACGTCCCGGACATGCCCGGCAAGCGCGACCCGCTCGACTTCGTCCTGTGGCAGCGCTCCCTCCCCGACGAGCCGGCATGGGAGGCTCCGTGGGGTCCGGGCCGTCCCGGCTGGCACATCGAGTGCTCCGCCATGTCGATGACCTACCTCGGGTCGCAGTTCGAAATCCACGGAGGCGGTGGCGACCTCCTCTTCCCTCACCACGAGTCCGAGCGCGCCCAGTCGGAAGGGGCCACGGGCGAGCGCCCGTTCGTGTCGTTCTGGACGCACGCCGGCATGCTCCACTACGACGGCGACAAGATGAGCAAGTCGCTGGGCAACCTCGTCCTCGTGCGCGACCTGCTCCGCACTCACTCCGGTGACGCCATCCGCCACTACCTCGTGTCGCAGCACTATCGATCCGAGGTGCACTTCACCGATGCGGACCTCGAGCGGTCCGCCGCTGCGGCCGCCCGCCTCCGTGCCGCCTGCCTGCGCGGCGAGGAGGTCGGTCTCAGCCTGACAGACGGTCATGCCCCCGATCCCCGGGTGGACGAGCTGTGCGCCCGCTTCCTGGCCGCTATGGACGACGACATCGACACGCCCTCCGCCATGCCCGCCCTCGAGGCGCTGGCCGAGCTGGCCCTCTCGAGCGACGATCGGCGGCTGGCAGCGCAGGCGGGGCACGCCGTGCGCGACCTGGCCGGGCGGATCCTGGGGCTTCGGCTGTCGGCCGCTCCGATCGCGGCCGGCATCGCGGCGGCGTGACGGACGACGACGACCACGTTCCCGTCAGCGTTCGCCTCGGCGAGGTCGTCCCGCCCGAGGACCCGGAGGACTGGACCCGGCCGCTGACGTGGGTCGCCGCGCTCGGGATGCTGGCGGGTCCCGTTGCGGCGTTCATCTGGTTCGTCGTGGCTCCACCGATCCAGGCCGAGGAGGCGATGCCCGGCACCTACTTGGTCGCCGCGGCGCTCGCGGCAGGCGCCGCCGCGACCGGCGCGACCCAGGTCGGACTCGCCCGCGCGTGGACGGCCACCCTCGCGGCCGGCCTGTTCGGGGCCCTGGCGGTCATCGTTCTCGGGGTGGTGATGGCCGGGGAGCGCCAGGTCGGAACGGCGTCACCCACGCTGGCCCAGGCATTCGCGGCGGCGGTTGGCGGCCTGTCGGGCGCGGCAGCCGCCTCGCTGGTGGCCGCGGCCATCGCGAGGCTCTGGCCCAGGCGGATCCGCTTTCTCCCGATGCTCGTGGCCGCAGTGGTGGTCGCTGTCCTCATGGTTCGGGCGCTGATGGGCGCCGGCGCTGCATAGGCGCGGGCGGGTGGCCCCTTGGGGGCCGCCCGCCCGGCTGGTTGATCGGGGACGGTGTCGGTCTAGAACACCCGATAGGCGATCTCGGCCGGAGCCGTGAGGAGGTCCTTGAGCTCGTCGTCGACCTTGAGCAGCGAGATGTGGGCACCCGCCATCTCGAGCGAGGTGCAGTACTCGTTCACGTAGCTGCGCCAGATGTTGATGCCCTGGGCCTCGAGCTTCTTGTGGGCGGAGCCGTACAGGAGGTACAGCTCGCTGATCGGCGTGCCACCCAGGCCGTTCACCATCAGCGCGACCTCGTCGCCAGAACTGAACGGCAGGTCAGGCACGATCGCATCGAGCAGGATGTCGACGAGCGCGTCGGCCGGCTCGATCTTGGCCCGCTGGCGACCGGGCTCTCCATGGATCCCGATGCCGATCTCGATCTCGTCGTCGCCGATGTCGAAGAGCGGCGTGCCGCGCACCGGCGGGGTGCACGAGGAGAGGGCGATGCCCATCGTGCGCACGTTGGCGATGACCTTCTCGCCGACCGCCACGCAGTCCTCGAGGCTTCCACCCTTGTCGGCCTTGGCACCGACGGCCTTGATGACGAAGAAGTTGCCGGCGACACCCCGGCGGCCGACCGTCCAGGTCGAGTCCTTGACCGCCACGTCGTCGTTGACGAGCAGGTAGCCGATCTTCTGGCCCTCGGCCTCCTGGATCTCCTTGGCCATCTCCCACGCGGCCCGGTCGCCGGTGTAGTTGTTGACGATGTACAGGACGCCGGCGGGCGTGTCCATCAGCTTCGAGGTCTCGGTCACGAAATCGACCGGCGGGCCGGCGAACACGTCACCGGGGCAGGCAGCGTCGAGCATGCCCGGGCCGACGATCATGGTGTGGGCCGGCTCGTGGCCGGAACCGGAGCCCTGGATGATCGACACCCGGTCGGCCTTCGGCATGTCGGCCCGATAAATGAGGTTGTACTTCGGCTCGTACTTGAGCGAGCCGCCGCTGGCGAGGGCGATTCCCTCCAGGAATTCGGGGACGAACTGGCTGGGATCGTTGACGAACTTCTTCACGCCCGGATCTCCTTCAGGTGCTGTACTTGGCGCGCCAGGCGGCGCTGATGGCCTGGAGAATGACGCCGATGGCCGTCGCGCCGGCGTCGACAGAATCGCGGCTGCGCTCGCCCGTGTACGCGGCGCGTCCGCGCATGGCGAGCATGCCCTTGGTGTCCTCGGCCGCCTTGACGGCCACGTCCGCGGCCTTCTGGAGCGCGGCCACGCCGTTGTCGGTGATCGGCTCGCGGAAGCTCTCCTCGAGGCTGTCGATCGCCGGCACCAGCGCGTCGAGCAGCGTCTTCTCCCCCAGCGACGCGCCTCCACGGGCCATGATCCCCTCGACCGAGGCACGGAGCATGGCGATCAGGTCGTCCGTGCTGAGCTCGGTCTTGTCGCCGGCCGTCACGCCGGCGCGCAGGAACGCCGTGCCCCAGAACGGCCCGCTCGAGCCGCCGACCTTGCTGGAGATCGTGATGCCGATCTTCTTGAGCACGGCGCCGACGCTCGAGCGGTCGAAGGTGTCGTACTCGGCGGCGACGACCTCGAAGCCACTGCGCAGGGAGTACCCGAAGTCGCCGTCACCGACGACGGCGTCGAGCTGAGAGAAGTACTCCGTGTTGTCGACGATCGTCGTCGCCATCGTCTTGGTGACGAGGTCGAGGTCGTCGAGCGCGGGTCTTGCCATACACGAACCTCCTTCGGTGACCGAGCCGGCCTCAGCCGGAAAGACAGCGCTCCAGATCAGCCAGGGTGATGCAGTCGCCCGGCCGTGCCGTGCCGCGGTTGGCCAGGACGCGCGTACGCTCGCCATCCGGGTCCCCCAGTGATGTGACGACCATCACCGCCTCGGAGGCATCCTCGCCCTCGGTGTAGCCGTTGACGGTCATTACGCACCGCAGACTCGCGCCGACAGCGGCGATGAGCCCGTTTCGCGAGTCCTCGATCACGAGCGTCTCGGCCGGCGACGTCCCGAGGCGCTCGAGGGCGAGCTCGTAGATGTCCGGTGCCGGCTTCTTGTGCTCCACGACGTCGCCCGCGAGGACGACGAAGCGGGCCGCACGTTCGGGTCCGGCCGCCTGCTCGAGGATGGCGCGGACCGACGGCTCCGCCGAGGTGGAGGCCACGGCCAGCGCCCATCCGGCGGCGTCCGCCTCGGCGATGATGCGGCTGATCCCCGGCCTTGGTGGGAGGCGGCCGGCGGCCACCATCTCCGTGTAGATCTCGGTCTTGCGCCTGTGCCAGCCCGCGAGGAGCTCCGCCTGGCCGTCGGGATCGGCGGGCAGGCCGTTGGCCGTCGCGAACTCGGGAGTCAGCTCGGTGGCCATCCGCTCCTTGCCGCCGGCGACCTGGAGCTTTTCCGCGTAGGCCTCCACCGACCATTCGAGCGGAAGCCCGAGCTCGCTGAACATCCGGTTGAAGGCGACACGGTGGCCGTCGCGCTCGGTATCGGCCAGGACGCCGTCGCAGTCGAAGGCCAGGGCCGGCATCTCAGGCCTTACCCTCGCTGCCCAGGAGGCGGATGTGCTCGCGGGCCATCTCGATCACCGCGGCGCGCTGCGCCTCGAACTGTGACGGCGGATCGAACTTGCCCGGGCTGGCGGCCATGTGGTCGTAGCCCGCCTGCATGAACGCGATCTTCAGCGCCGTCGAGATGTTGACCTTGGCGCAGCCGCGACCGACCAGGTCCCCGAACTGCTCGGAGGTCATGCCGGTGCCGCCGTGGAGGGCCACCGGGATCCCGGTCGCCTCGACGATGTCGGTCACGCGCTGGCTGTCCAGCTTCGGGGTGGACCGATACATGCCGTGCGCGTTGCCGATCGCCGGCGCGAAGACGTCGACCCCGGTGGCGGTGATGAAGTCGACCGCCGTCTCGAGGGTCTGGGCCTCGGGCTCCTCGTCGTCGGCGACGTCCTCGACGCGCTTGAAACCCTCGATCTCGCCCTCCACCAGCGCGCCAAAGCGCTCGGCCTCGGCCACGACCTCGATGCACTGGCGCTTGTTCTCTTCCACCGACAGCTTCGAGCCATCGAAGAGCACGGAGTTCCAGCCCTTCTCGAGGCAGAGGCTGATGACCTCGCGCTCGGGGCAGTGGTCGAGATGCAGCGCGACCGGCACGCTGATGGACTCGGTCATGGCACGCCACATCGCCATCAGCACGTCGGCGCCGGTCGACTTCACCGTCTTCACCGAGGTCTGCACGATGAGCGGAGATCGAAGCTCCTCTGCGGCGGCCAGCACGGCCTCCATCGTCAGGTCGTTGACGACGTTGATGGCCGCGACCCCGTACCGGCCCTCGAAGGCCCGCGTCACGATGTCCTGGGTGCGAGCGACGGGCATCAGACAGCGCCGCCGTGCGCCAGGCCGATGACGGTCCTCGCGTTGGTCTCGTCCACGACGAGCACGTCCACGATGCCCGCCCGCAGCACGCCAAGGATGGCGCGCGGCTTCTCCGCGCCGCTGACGACGGCCACGACGTTGCCAATGCCGCGGAGATCGTCGATCGAGAGGCCAATGAGGCGGCTGCTGTGGGGCGAGGCGATCAGCCCACCATCGACATCGACGTAGTTTCCGAGCACGTCACCGACCGCCCCCTGCTCACGGAGCCGGGCGATCTCGTCGAGGCCGAGGCAGCCACTGCGGACCATCGTGCACCCATCGTCGGTCCCGCCGACTCCGACGAGCGCGACGTCGGCGGACGCTGCTGTGCGCAGCACGTGCGAGACCGCCTCCTGGGCGTGGAGGCTGTCGCGCACCTCCGCGCTTTCCACGTATGCGGGAGCGAAGAGGCTCTCGGCACGTCCGCCGCTTCGCTCGGCAAGCGCGCGGCAGATCTCGTTCGGATTGGTCGGGGCATCGATCGCCGGCGAACCGCCCATGGCACTGGCGAAGACACAGTCGGCTGGCGACGCCGGGCGGAACTGGCGCGGGATGGCGCCGGTATCGCGGCCGTGGCTCACCGCCACCACCATGCCGTCACGCAGCCGGCGCTCGAGGTACCTCGCCGCGCTGCGAGCCACGCCGGCGCGTTGCGCCTCCGGATCGGGCGCGCTGGCGCTGACGATGGCATCGGTCAGGCCGAAGGCATCGATGAGCCTTGCCTCGAGGCCCAGGTCGACGCCCACGGGCCCCTCGATCCGGATCTGAACGACACCGGTCGAGCGCGCCCGCCGCAGGAGCCGCTGGACCTTGGGCCGGGACAGCCCGAATTCCTGGGCGATCTCGCTCTGGGTCCGGTCGTCCACGTACCAGCGATGCGCGATGCGGGCGAGCAGCTCGTGCTCGTCGTCGTTGAGCTCGTCGGTCACGATGCTGTCCTGGGTCAAGGTGAGCAATTGCTCACTCCATGCGCATCTGCTCACCGAGCCTACCACCAGCCCGGCCGGATGTCACCCCGGATGCCTTGACGGCTTCGCGACCTTCCCCCCTACTCCTTCGTTGCGACGATGATGTGGAACCGCGAAAACGAGGTCTCGTCGGCAACGCGCATGCCCGCGTCGCGGCACAGCTCGTGGAGCTCGGACCGCGTGCTGACGACATTGCCCCAGGTGAGCTCATACCACTGAGCGAGCGCGGCGAACCGGGTCGGCATCGTCCGAAGCCCGGTGTCGGTCTCGGGGTATGCCTCGTCGAAGATCAGGAAATGCCCGCCCGGCTTGAGCGTCCGCGCGACGGCCGCAAAGGCCGCTGCCTTGATCTCCGGAGCGATCTCGTGGATCACGAGGAAGCTCGTGGCGACGTCGTACGACGTGGCCTCGTCCAGCTGATCGATGCTCAGCTCGCGCACCTCGCAGCGATCCTGGAGGGCGTGCTCGGCGATCAACCGCCTTGCCTGGGCAACCGAGTGGGCCTCGACGTCGATGCCGACGCATTCCATGCCCGGGAAGCGCTCGGCGATCTGGACCACGGCCCAGCCACCTCCGCAGCCGACATCCAGCAACCTGCCGCCGATGCGGAGGCGCGCCTCGAGGTCCGGGAGCCGGGGCAGCACGTGGTCCAGGAAGATCCGAGGCAAGGTCTCGAGCGCCGCCGCGACCTCCTCCATGAAGGTCGCGTCGTGGTCCTGGTACGACCTCGAGGTCCCCTCACGGAAGTGGCGAACATAGTCGCGATAGTCCTGTCCGAGCAGCATGTGGACGCGGGCAGCGCGCGCCAGGTAGAAGCTCGAGGCGGGATCGCCGAGGATCTGGTCGAAGTGGGGCCCCATGCGCCAGCCGGCTCCGTCGCGATCGAGAAGCGCGAATGCGAGAGCCGTGCGGCAGAGGACATCGGTGTAGAAGCGGTCCAGGCCGAGGCGATCGGCAAGCGCCTCGCTGGTGATGCCCGGAGCCTGCGCGAGCGCCTCCCAAACGCCGAGGTCCCGCCCGATCTCGAGCAGATGGGTCGCGTGGTAGCCGCCGATGAGGTCATAGAGCCGGCTGACCTGGTCGGCCAGGGTCGGTTCGGGCGCCGGATCGCGTTCGGAGTCCATCGGCGTCAGGCGCTCGGGAGGGTGCCCTCGCCCTCCACGAGCAGGCATGCGGCCTGGTGGCCCGCACCGACCGAAAAGAGCGGCGGATCCTCCTTCGGGCATCGGTCGAAGGCGAGCGGGCAGCGCGGGTGGAAGCGGCATCCCGACGGCATGCGGGAGGGATCCGGCGTCTCGCCGCCGAGGATCACCGGACGCCGCCGAAGGCTGGGATCCGGGACGGGCACCACCGACAGGAGCGCCTGGGCGTACGGATGCCGCGGATTGGAGAGCACCTGGCGCGTGGGGCCGTACTCGACGATCCGACCCAGGTACATCACCGCGATCCTGTCGGCGTATGCCGCAACGGTCGAGAGGTCGTGGGTGATCATCACCACCCCGATGCCGCGGTCGCGCGCCAGGGAGCCGAGAAGATTGAGGATGTCGGCGCGGATGCTGACGTCGAGCATGCTGACGGGCTCGTCGGCGATCAGGAGTGTCGGCTCGAGTGCCAGGCCGGCGGCGATCACGACCCGCTGGCGCTGGCCGCCGGACAGCTCGAAGGGGTAGCGGCGGAGATAGGCTTCGACCGGCGTCAGCCCCGCGGCCGTCAGCGCGGCCTCCACGCGCCGACGGAGCTCGGCACCCTTGGCGACCTTGTGGACCTTCAGGGGCTCGGCGACGATCGCCCCAACCCGCATGCGGGGGTTGAGCGACTCGTACGGGTCCTGGAAGACCATTTGCACGCGGCGGCGAAGGCGCCGCAGGCCCCTGCCCGACAGGCTCCCGACCTCCTCGCCGTCGAGGACGACGCGACCGCCACTGGGCTGCAGCAGGCCCATCAGCAGGTTGCCCGTTGTCGTCTTCCCGCAACCCGACTCACCCACCAGCGCCACGACCTCGCCCGCGCCGAGCTCGAAGCTGATGTCGTCGACCGCGCGGACGGGCAGCGCCGGGCGTCGCGCGATCCAATCGACGATCGATCGCTGTCCCGGGAACTCCTTGACCAGGTTCTCGACGCTCAGGAGGGTCTGGGTCATGACCGCGCCTCGGCAGGGTCGAGGAGGAAGCAGGAGGCTCGCCCGCCGGCAGCCGGATACTCGGGCGGGCGCTCCACGCGGCATCGGTCGAACGCGTGCGGGCAGCGGGGCGCGAAGCGACAGCCCGGAGGCATGGCGCCGAGCCTGGGCGGCGAGCCTGGGATCCCGCGCAAGGGCCGGTCGGGATGGGCGAGGTCCGGGAAGGATTGCAGCAGCTGCTGCGTGTAGGGGTGCTGAGGCTCGCGATACAGCGTGGTCGCCTCGTTCTCCTCGGCCAGGACCCCACCGTACATGACCATGACGCGGTCGCAGACCTGGGCCACGACCCCGAGATCGTGGGTGACCAGGATGATGCCCATCCCGAAGTCGCGGGCGATGCCGCCCAGCAGCTCGAGGATCTGCGCCTGGATCATGACGTCGAGTGCCGTGGTGGGCTCATCGGCCACGATCACATCGGGGTCGCAGGCGAGGGCGAGGGCGATCATCGCGCGCTGGCGCATGCCGCCCGAGTAGGTGTGCGGGTACTCGCGCGCCCGCCGAGCGGGAATGCCAACGCGCTCCAGGAGCTCACCACTGCGCTGCGCCGCTTCGGCCTTCGTGGTGGCCGGCGCGTGGAGCCGGATGGCCTCGGAAATCTGGTCCCCGACCGTGCGCACCGGGTTGAGCGCGTTCATCGCGCCCTGGAACACCAGCGAGAGGCGCGTCCAGCGGAACGAGCGCAGCGCCGGGCCGTCTAGGCCAACGAGGTCCTCGCCGTCGAACCAGACCGAGCCGCTCACGATCCGGCCCCCTGGCGGCAGCAGCCGCAGCAGGCCGAGGACGGTTGTCGTCTTCCCGCAGCCCGACTCGCCCACGAGGCCCAGTGTCTCGCCGCGGCGCAGGTCGAAGCTGACCCCGTCGACGGCACGCAGCGGCCCCGACTCCCCCTCGAACTCGATGGCCAGGTCGCGGACGCGCAGGATCGGCGTCTCGACGCCCTCGGCCACGGGCGGCGGCGGCGGCGCGGCGCCGGCACGCGCGACGTCGCTCCCGGGTGACTCGAGGTGATGCCGCTTCAGCCGCGGGTTGACCGCATCCTCGAGGGCGGTGCCAAGCAGCGTGGTTCCCAGCACCACGAACACGATCGCGAAGCCGGGGGCCAGCAGCGCCCACCAGGCCCCCGCGCTGATCGCGCCGCGCTCGAAGGCGAAGTTGAGCATCTGGCCCCAGCTGATGAGCGTCGGATCGCCGAGGCCGAGGAAGGCGAGGCTCGACTCGTCGAGGATCGCGAGGCTCACCACCAGCACCATGTTGGCGAGCATGAGCGGCAGGACCGCGGGAAGGATGTGGCGCCGGAGGATGTGCGTGTCGCCCGCGCCGACCGCCTTGGCGCGCATGACGTATTTGCGCTCGCGGACAGACAGGGTCTGCGCGCGGACGAGGCGTGCCGTGCCGGTCCAGCCCAGGATGCCGATGACGATGATGATCGTCCGCAGCGAGGGGCCGAGGATCGCCACCAGCACGATCATCAGCGCCAGGTCGGGGATGACCAGGAAGACGTCGGTGATCCGCATGAGGAGCGACCCCAGCCAACCTCGCTGGTAGCCCGCCACGATGCCGATCGTCGCGCCGATGAAGATCGCGATCGCCGCCGCCGTGAACCCTACCGTGAGCGACACCCGCGCGCCGTAGATGAGTGCCGACAGCACGTCCTTGCCGGCATCGTCCGTCCCCAGCAGGTGCTGGGGCGACGGCGCCTGGAAGATGTCGTCGAACGAGGTGATCGTGACGGGCGCATACGGGTCGTACGGCGCGATCCACGGCGCGAAGACCGCGACGATGACCGCGAACAGCAGCATCGCCGACCCGACCATGCCGCTGCGATGGCGCAGGAACGAGCGCCAGCGCCAGCGGGGACCGATCTCGGTGACGACCGGCGGGCCGGTCTCCATGGCGACGCTCATCGGCTCAGTCCTCTACCACGCGCGGGTCGAGCCAGCCGTAGACCACCTCGGCGGCGAGGTTGGCCACGATGACCGAGACCGCCAGCAGCAGGAAGGCGCCCTGCAGGACCGGGTAGTCGCGGTCGGAGACCGCGTTCACCGTGAGCGAGCCCAAGCCCGGCCACGAGTACACGGCCTCGACCTGGATCGCGCCGGCCACGGTGAACCCGAGGGTCAGCGCGATCAGGGTCACCATCGGGAGCATCGCGTTGCGCAGCGCGTGGTCGCGAATGATGCGATAGGTCGAGAGGCCCTTGGCGCGCGCGGTGAGGATGTAGTCCTCGCCGAAGATCTCGAGCACGCTGCTCCGCATGATGAGCATGTACTCGCCGAGCAGCGCGAGGCCCAGCGTCAGCGTCGGCAGGAGCAGGTATCGACCGATGTCCCAGATCTGGTCGAAGATCGAGGTGTACTGGGCGCCGATGGTGATGCGACCGGCGGTGGGCAGCCCGAACCAGGTCGCCCCGGCGATGAGCAGGATGATGCCGAGGAAGAAGATCGGCAGGGCCCACATGAAGAGGCTGAACGTCACCGACGCAACGTCGGCCGCCTTGCCGCGACGCCAGGCGGCGAAGAGCCCGAGGGCGACGCCGAAGACGATCGCGAGCATCTCGGCGGGGAGGATCAGCCACAGGGTGTTGATCAGGGCCTCACCGAGCAGGTCGGCGACCTCCTGGTCGCGATAGGCATAGCTCGAGCCGAGGTCACCGCGCGCGAGCGCGGCGAGGTACGCGGTGAACTGCGTGTCGAGCGGGTTGCCGCCCTCGAGGTTGATGAGGACCGGCTTGTCGAGCCCGAAGCGCACGCGGAGGTCGTCGATGGCGGCCTCGTTCAGGCGCGGGTCGCGCACGCCCGCCTTCGCCGGGTCCCCGGGCAGGATCCTGAAGAGGACGAAGTTCAGGGTGACGACGACGGCGAGCGTCACCAGCGCCCAGCCAACCTTCCGCAGCAGGTACCCGCTTCGCTGGGTCATCGATGACGTGCCGTCGCCGTCGTGTGCAGTGGCGCTCGGTCTACTCGGTCGGTCGGAGCACGACGAGTTGGCCCGGATCCTCGAGTCCCAGTGTCGGCGACCCCTCGATCCAGCCCGTGAACGTGTCGGTTCGCCAAGCCTGCATGTTGACGAAGTAGTACGGGACGATGTAGGGAAGGTCGTCCATCAGGATCTGCTGCAGCTGGTGGATCTGGTCGATCCGAGTGTCGCGGTCGAGCTCGATCGCCTGCGCGTCGAACAGCTCGTCGTACTCGGGATTGCAGTATCCGGTCTCGCTGAAGCCGGTCGGGATCTCGGCGCAGGTGGCGACGCCCAGCAAGCCGCCGGCGTCGATGTCGGTGTACCAGCTCCAGATGATGATGTCGTAGTCGAAGCCCGGGCAGCACAGGCTGGTGAGGGTGTCCGGGTCGAAGCCCTGGATCTGGACCGCGACGCCCGCCTGGCTCCACGTGTCCTGGAGCTGCTCAGCCTCGCGCGGCGCCGTGTCGCTGTCATCGGGGAAGTTGAGGCGGAAGGTGAGGTCCTCGCAGTCCTGGTCGGCAAGGCACTCGCGGACGCCGTTGCCGTCGCTGTCCTCGTATCCGGCCTCGTCGAGCAGTCGGTTCGCCTCGGCGATGTCGAAGGCGTAGTCCTCGATCTCCGAATCGAAGAAGTCGCCATGGGACCGCGTCACCAGGGAGAGCCCCGGGCTGGCGGTGCCGAGGGTCGCGACCTGGATGATCTGCTCCTTGTCGGTGGCGTGCGCCAGGGCGCGCCGGACGGCGACGTCCTTGAGCGCGGGATGACCCGAGCAGACCCCATCCTCCGGCGGGCAGTTCTCCTCCTCGGTGATGTTGAAGAAGATGTCGCGCAGCTGGCCACCGGGGGTCTCGGCGAGGTTGACGACGACGTTCTCGGCATTCTCGAGCGTCGTGATCGTCGTGGCCGGGAACTCGGTCAGGGCGTCGACCTGGCCGGTCGTCAGCGCGGTGATGCGCGCGTCGGCATTGGTGATGGTCTGGAAGATGGCGCCGTCGATCGCCGCGACAGTACCCCAGTAGTCGGGATTCGACGCGAGCTCGACGAACTCGCCCTGCTGCGCCTCGACGAGGGTGAAGGGGCCGGATCCGATCATCTCCTCGTTGCCGTATTCCTGCGGATCCACGTCGGCCCAGATGTGCTCGGGCAGCACGTAGATCGAGGCGACGTTGCCCTCGAACAGCGGCTGCGACATCGGGTCCTCGGTGGTGAGCTCGACGGTCGTCTCGTCGACCGCGGCGACCTCGACGAACGGCGCCGCATACGAGGTCAGGAGCGGGAACACGTTGTCGCGATAGAACTCGACGGAGAAGGCGACGTCGCTCGAGTCGAGCGGCTCACCGTCATGGAAGGTGATGCCCTCCTCGAGGGTCAGGGTCCATGTCAGGCCGTCCTCGGAGACCGACCACTCGGTCGCCAGCTTCGGCACGAACTCGCCCTCGGCGGTGGCCGTGATCGGCGTGTCGTAGACGAGCTCGTAGATGGTGTACGACTCGGCGAGGACGGCGAGGCCGGGATTCAGGCTGTCGGGATACCCGGGAAGGCCGATCCGCACCGTGCCGCCGGTAGCCGTGCCCCCTCCACTCGCACCCGCAGACTCATCTGCTCCGGCGCTCGGCGATGACTGAGGAGTGGTACAGGCGGCGAGGGCGAGGCCTGCCGCGGCGATGACGGGAAGGAGTCGGCGGCTCTGCATCGGTGTCGGGTGCCTCCACGCAGTCTCACGGCAGGCCCCGGTCAGGGCCGATGGTGCCGCATCGGTCGCGCGAGGATGGCACACGCCACCGATTCGGGTCAACGATTCCACGCCGGGGCGCGGATACCGTGCATACTCCGGGCAATGCCGCGCGGTTCACTACGAGCGACGCCGAGCGCCCTCGTCAACGCCCAGGTGGCTCTCGAGGCGTTCTGCCTGACTCCCGACGGCTCGGCCGTGGTCTACGTGCTGCGGCGCGTGCGTCGCCGCGACTACGAGTCGCACCTGTGGTGGCGCTCGCTGAGCGGGGGGCGTCCGCGCCAGCTGACTCGCGGCCGCGTTCGCGATGGATCGCCGGCCGTCTCACCCGACGGTCGCTCGGTGGCCTTCGTCCGCTCTCCCGTCGGCGTCGAGGACGCGCTCGCCCAGGTCCTGGTGCTGCCGATCGACGGCGGAGAGCCGTGGCAGGTCAAGCCGCTCAAGCACGGCGTGGTCAGCGCCCACTGGAGCCCGGGCGGTGATCGCCTGGCGCTCGTGGCGCCGGGCGGCGATCCCCGATTCATCGTCGGCGACGAACCGAAGGACAGGGCTCCCCGCGTCCGTCGCCTGACGCGGCTCGACTTCCGGGACGACGAGTCGGGGCACGTCGATCGCCGCACCCACCTGTGGCTCGTCGCCGCGCGTCCCGGAGCCGCTCCCCGGCCGCTGACGCGCGGCGACTTCGACGTCCTGAACCCGGCCTGGTCGCCTGACGGGACGCGCATCGCCTTCGAGTCCGACCGCGGGCCGGACGCCAACATCAATCCCCGAACCCAGATCTGGTCGGTCGGGACCGATGCGGCGCGGCCCCGCATCCGCGAGCTGGTGAGCCTGCCGGGTGACGCGGGACAGCCGAGCTTCTCCCCGGACGGGAAGCGCCTCGCCTTCATCGGCACCGACCGCGAGGATCCCCCGGACGAGGCTCCGGAGGAGCTGTGGGTCATGGATCTGCCCTCGGGCCTGCCGCGCAGCCTGACTCGCGAGCTGGATCGCCCGGTCGGCGAGTGGGCGTGGAATGACCTCCTCCTCGCCGCCGAGGTACCCGGTCCGGCCTGGCTCGACGACCGCAGCATCGCCGTGCTGGTCGGAACCAACGGCCGCGGCATTCCCTACCGGGTCACGCTCGATGGCGGAGTCGAGCCGCTCGTCGACGCGGGCCTGCGCATCGCGACGTCCGGACTCATGGCGGCGGCCGGCCGGATTGCCATCAGTGCGGCGATCGACGGCGAGGCCGGCGACGTATGGACGGTCGACGGCGGCGCACCGCGACGCCTGACGCGGGAGGGCTCGGCCTGGGTTCGTCGATTCCCCGACGTCGAGCTCGAGGAGCTGCAGCTCGAGGGCCAGGCGGGACCGATCCAGGCCTGGCTGGCGTCCCCCCGCGGATCGGGCCGTCGGCGGCTGCCGACGGTGCTGCACATCCATGGCGGACCGACCGGCGCGTGGGGTCCCGGTGGCACGCTCGACGAGATTGCCCTCTGCGCCGCCGGCTATCGCGTCCTGATGCCGAACATCAGGGGCTCGGCCACGTTCGGCCGGCAATGGGTGAAGGCGCTCTCGGGACGATGGGGCGACGTCGACGCCGCCGATGCCCTCGCCGCGGTCGATGGGGTCGTCGCGCTCGGACTGGCCGATCCCGAGCGGCTGGCCGTCATGGGCCTGTCCTATGGCGGATTCCTGACCAACTGGCTCATCGGCATCACCGATCGGTTCAAGGCGGCCTGCGCAGAGAACGGCGTCGCCAACCAGGTGTCCGCATGGGGGACCTCGTACTTCGGCGTCCACTACAACCGGCGCGGCGGCCTGGGCGATCCGCTCAGCGACAGGGGGATGGGGCGGCTGTGGCGCGGCTCGCCGCTGCGCAACGCGGCCGCCATCCGGACACCGCTCCTCATCCTGCAGGCGGAGGAGGACAGGATCTGCCCGCCCTCCGACAACGAGCAGCTCTTCACGGCGCTGAAGGTCCTCGGTCGGGAGGTGGAGTACCTCCTGTACCCGGAGGAGCATCACGAGATGAAGAACTACGGCCGCCCCGATCGGCGCATCGACCGGCAGGAGCGGATCATCGACTGGTTCGACCGCCACCTGCGGTGAGCGCGGGCTAGGCCGACTTCCTGCTCAGGCGCTCGGCGAGGCCTCCGACCGTGAGCGCCGCGCCGATGGCCAGGATGCCGATCGCCGCCACCAGACGGAAGGCCTCACCGCCGAATGCGGTGGCGAAGACGAGGTAGGCGACCACGCCGCCGGCCGCTGTCGCGAACCCGATCCACTTGAACGCGGGGGCATCGGCGATCCATCCCGCCGCGTACATGCCCAATCCAAAGCTGAACGGGATGACGCTCCACAGGTAGGCCCAAGCGTCCCACTGGTCCGTGAGGCTCGTATAGAGCAGCGCGCCGCCGATGCCGGCCAGGAGGGTCCCGGGGATCATCATGCCCGCCCGCAGACGCCGATTCGGGCCGCCGAGGAGTCCCGGGACGAGGAAGAAGAGCGAAAGCCCGACCGGGATGATCGGCCACCAGCGGAGGAACTCCTCTCCCTCGGTCAGGCCGTTGATGACGTTCAGAAGCGGCTCGCTGGCGAGCACGACGAGCCCGACGATGAGCAGCAGGACGCCTGCGACGAGCTCGATGGTGCGACTCACGCGGCCGAGTATACGGTGGCATCATGCGGCGGATGCCCAGGCGGCCCAGCCCTCGAATGCTCCTCCGGATGCTCGGTCGCCGGCTGCCGCAGACCCGTGGAACGGTTCGCGTAGCCGGCCTCGACGGCTCGGTCGTCATCGGTCGGGACCGCTGGGGGATCCCCCACATCAGCGCGTCGAGCGAGGCCGACGCGTGGTTCGCCCTCGGGTTCTGCCACGGCCAGGACCGCGCGTTCCAGCTCGAGCTCCTCGCGCGCGCGGGCCGCGGAACGCTCGCCGAGCTCGTCGGTCTGCCGGCCGTCGGAATCGACCGGCTGTCCCGGACGCTCGGGTTCCGCCGCGTCGCGGACGCCCAGCGCGCCCACCTCGACGCCGATGTCCTCGCCATCCTCGAGTCATACGTGGCGGGAGTGAACGCGGCGGACGCGGCGACTCCCCGACCGCACGAGCTCGTGCTGCTCCGGTCGCATCGGTCCTACTGGGAGGTCGAGGACGTGCTCGCGTTCACGGGCCTCCAGTCGCTCGTTCTTGCCGGCAACTGGGACATGGAGCTTGCGAGACTGGCCATCCTGATGGCCGATGGCCCCGACGCGCTCGCGGCTGTCGACGCGCGATACGCCACGTGGCTGCCCGTGGTCGACCCGCCGGGGGAAGCGGCCGGCGAGGCCCTCGATCGCCTTGCCGAGGACCTCGGCGCCCTGCGCGACATCGCGGGCGGGTTCGGAGGCTCGAACGCGTGGGCCGTCGCCGGATCGCGGACGCGGAGCGGCATCCCGATCCTCGCCAACGACCCGCACCTCGCGGCTGACGTGCCGGCGCCGTGGTACCTCGTCCACCTGCGAACGCCGGAGTGGGAGGTGGCCGGCGCCTCGTTCGTTGGCGGACCCGTCGTGCCGAGCGGGCACAACGGGCACATCGCGTGGGGCATCACGGCCGGCTGCACCGACTCCGCGGACCTGTTCTGGGAGGAGGTCTCCGGCGACGGCACCGCACGCGGTCCGGCCGGGCCCGAGCCGGTGACGCGGCTGCGCGAGGAGATCGCCGTTCGCCGCGCCGAGCCGGTGATCGCCGATGTGCTGCTCACGCGGCGCGGACCGGTGCTCACGCCCGTCCTCGAGGGCATCGACGCTGCGCTGTCGTTGCGCGCAACCTGGCTCGAGCCCGCCGCGGTTCGCGGGCTGCTCGACGTCGTCCGCGCTCGCGACTTCGAGTCCTTCCGTGCGGCGTTCGAGGCGTGGCCGGGACCGGCCCTCAACGTGGCGTACGCCGATGCCGACGGTCACATCGGCTGGCAGCTCGTCGGCACGCTGCCGCGCCGACGATCCGGCAACGGGGCCCTGCCGACGCCGGCCTGGGAGGCCGGCTGGGATTCGGAGCACCTGCCGTTCGATGCGATGCCCCACCTGCGCGATCCCGAGTCGGGGTTCGTCGTGAGCGCCAACAATGCCCCGCGGGTCGAGGTCCGGGACGCGCCGTGGCTCGGCGCGGATTGGCTGGAGGGCTATCGCGCCGCCGCCATCGGCGAGCGGCTGGCGGAGCACGACGACTGGGATGTCGACTCGACCGGCGCCCTCCAGGTCGACGTCACCTCGATCCCGTGGCGCGAGCTGCGCGAGACCGTGCTCGCGGTGGAGCCCGCCGACGCCGCGGAGCGCACCGCCATCGGCCTGCTCCGTGCCTGGGATGGTCGGGTCACGGCCGGCTCACCGGCCGCATCGGTCTTCGAGCTTCTCGTGGCCGACCTGGCGGCCACGCTCACGGCCGCGGCGGCCCCGCGATCGTGGCGCTGGGCCATGGGTGCCGGCTTCGGCGACGTCATCGGCCGCACCGCGTTCGGTGCCCGGACCGTCAGCCGGCTCGTGCGGCAGCTGCGCGATGGCGTCGACAACGAGCCCGCGGTCCACGCCGCCCTCGGCAGGGCGGTTGCGACGCTCACCGACCTGCGCGGCCCGGATCCGGCGGCCTGGGGGTGGGGAGATGTGCGACCACTGACGCTTCGACATGCCCTCGGCGCCGTGCGGCCGCTCCGGGGAGCCCTCAATCTCGGCCCCGCCCGCGTCGGCGGCGACACGAACACCGTGGCCCAGGCCGGCGTGTGGCCGCTCAACCCGCTCGGGCCGCACGGAGCCATCGCCAACCACCGCATGGTCGTCGACCTCGGTGACGTCGAGCGCAGCCGATTCGTGGTCGCCGGTGGCCAGTCGGGGAATCCCCTCTCGCCGCATTACGGCGACCTCTTCGATCTGTGGGTGCGCGGCGAGGCCGTCCCGATCGCGTGGTCGGAGGAGCTCGTCCACGAGGCGATCGTGGATCGGCTCGCGCTGGTGCCGAGGGCCGGGGCAGGCGGGCGTTAGGCGCCGTTGTCGGGCACTCCCGCACACTGTCACCGCATAGATCAGTGACGTCATGTTCGCTGACGCGGCGCGGGCAAAGCGTGCTCCAGAAAACGGGCGTCAAGCCCCCCTACATCTCCCCCTCGAACGGAAGCTGGGGCATGCGGAGCGGCTTGTCCTTGCGGTAGCCGAGCAGGTAATCGGCCTGCATGAGCGTGTGGATCTGCGACGTCCCCTCGTAGATCACCGACCCCTTGCTGTTGCGCAGGTAGCGCTCGACCGGGTATTCGTTCGAGTAGCCATAGGCGCCGTGGACCTGGATCGCGTCCATGGCCGAGGCCACGGCGTGGTCGGTGCAGAACCACTTGGCGAGCGACGTCTCGCGCGTGTTGCGCTCGCCCGCGTTCTTCCTCCAGCCGGCCTTCCACACGAGGAGCCTGCCGGCCTCGATTCCCTGCTCCATCTTCGCCAGCATCTGCTTCACGAGCTGGTGGCGGCCGATCTCCTCGCCGAATGCCTTGCGCTCATGGGCGTACTTCACCGATGCGTCGAGACAGGCCTGCGCCAGGCCCACCGACCCCGCCGCCACGGTGTAGCGGCCCTGGTCGATGGCGCTCATCGCGATCGTGAAGCCCTCCCCCTCCTCGCCGACGCGATTGGCGGCCGGCACCTCGCAGTCGCTGAAGGTCAGGATGCCGGTGTTGCCGGCGCGGACGCCGAGCTTGCCGTGCAGCGATTCGGAGCTGAACCCGGCGAAGGAGCGCTCGACGATGAAGGCGGTGATGCCCCTGTGGCCCTGCGAGCGATCGACGTTGGCGAAGACGAGAAAGTGGTCGGCCGTGTCGGCCAGGCTGATCCAGATCTTCGAGCCGTTGAGGATGTACCGATCGCCGTCTCGTCGGGCCGTGGACGCGAGGTTGCCCGCATCGGACCCGACCCCGGGCTCTGTCAGCCCGAACGTGGCGAGCTTCTCGCCCCGCGCCTGGGGGGCAAGGTACTTCTCCTTCTGCTCCTCGCTTCCCCACTGAAGCAGCGTCAGCGAGTTGAGCCCGGTGTGGACGCTGAGGATGACCCGGAACGCCGTGTCGGCGCGCTCCATCTCCTCGCACAGCAGGGCGAAGGAGATGTAGTCCATGCCGGCGCCGCCGTACTTCTCTGGTATCGGCAGGCCGAGGAGCCCCTCGGATCCCATCTTCTCGTAGAGCGTGCGGTCGTACGTGGAGGTCGCGTCAAGCTCTGAGATGCGCGGCAGGATCTCGCGCTCTGCGAAGGCGCGCGCGGTGCGCTGCACCTCGCGCTGCGCATCGGTCAGCGAGAGGTCGATCATCGGGCCCCCCCGACCCCCATGAAGCTAAGCATCTCCGTCCAGGCGGACTCGCTCGCATCGGCGAAGTCGGCGGCCTTGCGGTCGAAGAAGGAGTGTGGGGCGCCGGGATAGACGACCGAGCGGTGGTCGACGCCGGACGCTTCGAGTGCGGCGTCGAAAGCTTCCCGAGCATCGGCGGGGATCCCGGCATCCGTCTCTCCGTAGAGGGCGAGGACCGAGCATCCGAAGCGAGGTGCCTCGTCGGCCGGAGCGGGCAGACCGCTGCGGTGCGGCCCGACCGGCCACGGGTAGAGGCCAATGACTCCATCAAGCCCGATGCCCGCGGCGGCCTGGAGCAGGCTGACACGTCCCCCGAGGCAGAAGCCGACGGTGTAGAGACGCTCCGGCTCGCCGCCCTCGGGAGTGCGCAGGTACTCCGCCGCGGCCGCGACGTCGTCATCGACGCGTTCGGGCTCGAGCTGCCCGACATGCGGCTCGTACTCGAATCCCTCACGTCGCGGCTCGGCACCCGCCGTGCGCGCGTAGAGGTCGATCGCGACAGCGTGGACGCCGGCCTCGGCGAAACGGCGCGTGAGCTCCTCGTAGTACGCGTGCAGCCCGCGGACGTCGGGGATGACGACGATCCCGGCGCCGGAGGGCTCCTCGGCACGAGCGGCATACGCCGCGAAGGCGGCCCCGTCGCGGCTGAGCAGCGTCAGCTGGCGGGCATCGACGGCGCCGCCACGGATCGGCGGCAGCGGAGGTCGGGAGTCATGGTCGAAGCACATGCGCTCAGGATCGCACGGCCCCGACGAGGCCGCTAGCCGATCCCGTTCACCGCCACGATGGTGCCGAGCACGAGCACGGCGCCCACGCCGACGAAGACGATCGCGCGGAGCACCCGCGGAAGGCCGCGGTTGAGCGGCTTCCCATCGGCCGTCCGCCACATGCCGGCCATGGTCGCGGCCCCGGTCGGGGGCAGGGCGAAGCCGAGCGCCGCGCCGACCACGAGCCCGCCGATATGGCCGGTCCAGCTGATTCCCGGTACGACGAACGTGAAGATGAGGAGGAAGATGAGGTAGCCGCCGATGCCGGCCATCATGCGGCGACCCTGCGGGCCGAGGACCGCGTGGTGGCGACGCGAGACCACGAAGAGCAGGCCGACGATTCCGAAGATGGCTCCGGAAGCCCCGGCGGCGAACGACGTCGGGTCGACGAGGATGGTGAGGGTGCTGCCGCCCGCGGCGCACAGCAGGTAGATCAGCAGAAACTCGAAGTGCCCGTACAGGTGCTCCGCGATCGGCCCGTACAGGTACAGCACGTACATGTTGAAGCCGAGGTGCAGCAGGCCGAGGTGGAAGAAGGCGCTGGTGAAGATGCGCCACCACTCACCCGCCGCGACGGCCGCTCCGTTGATGAGGTTCTGCTCGCCCAGCGGACCGATGCCGCCGGAAAGGGCCGCTCCTCCGCCGAGCGCGGCATCGATGGCGAACAGCCCGACGCAGACGGCGATGATGGCGTAGGTCACGAACGGCGTGTGGGCCGCATAGGCGCCGCGAGCCCGATTGAACTGGCGGCGCGCCGCGAAGTCGTGGCCCGTTTCCTTGAGCAGCCACGCGATCCGGTTCGCGATCGCGCCCCTCTCGTGGGCCGGCGCGCGCCGATCCGCCTCGCGATAGGAGGTGATCGCGGCCTCGAGGTCGCCGTCGCGGACGTCCTGCTCGGCGATGCTTCGCCATCCCAGCCACGAGGCGACGCCGCTGCTGGCGGCGGCCGCGCGCCAGGCGTCCCGCGCGCCGGCCTCGTCATCGAGCCGGTAGCGCGCCGTTCCGATCAGGAGGAACGCCTCGCTCGAGAGGTCGGGGTCCGGGTGGCCGGTCAGCGCGGCGAGGATGCGCTGGGCGGCTTCGGGATCGCCCTGATCGAGGAGGCGGCGTCCTTCCTCGAGACGCATCCGGGGTTCGTCGGCCATCGCGGCGATTATGCCGGACAGCGAACGACCGCCGAGAAAATGGCACCTCGGCGGTCGTTGGCTTCAGCCCCCTGGCGAGGGCGCGCCCGGCGCGGCCGGGAGCATCTAATGGCGCTGGCTACTTCGCCCGATGGAGAAACTCCAGCACGTCGTCGTATCGGAAACGCCTGTCGCCGCGCTTGCAGACCCGAAAGAAGGGAAGCTCGCCGCGATCGCCCAGGCGCTTGACGGTGTTCACGTGCAGGTGCAGCATCTCGGCGACTTCGGCCGCCGTGAGCAGCTTCCCAACTTCGTTCGTCATCATCGCTGCGTCGGTCCTCGTGTATGGGCACATGACACGTGCCGTCCGCACGGGCAGGTGCGGTGGATGCGGCTCGTGGTCGGATAGTAAGGTTGAGGTGCCCTCCAACTGCCCGGTACGATCAGGGCACCCCCGGGAGTACTTCCGTTCATGCCTCGCGATGAGCTCCCGCCGGACGTGCAGCGCCTGCTCGATGAGCGATCGGCCGCACGACAGGCACGCGACTGGCCTCGGGCGGACGCGCTCCGCTCCGAGATGGCCGCGCTGGGATGGGAGCCGCAGGACGGGCCGGCCGGATCCACGGCGCGCCCGATCCTGATCGAGGCGCCGGTCGAGACCCTCGACGCGGCCGCGGAGGTGGTCGCGTCGCTCCAGGTCGTCGCCGAGGATCACGCGGAAGACCTCGCCCGGTGCCTGAGAGCCGTTGCCGCGCACCCGCCGGCCCTCAGCTGGGAGCTGATCGTGGTCGCCGACGAGCCCTCGTTCGAGCTCGAGCCGATCCTATCGGCCGCCGCCTCACTGCCCGTTGCACCGGTCGTCCTTCGCAGCGAGGGGCGGTTGGGATGGGGCGGTTCGCGGACGCTCGGGATGCGCCACTCGCGCGGCGAGATCACCATCCTGCTCGACACGTCGCTCGAGCCGGTCGGCGACTTCGTGGCTCCACTCGTCGCGGCCTTCGACGACGCGCGGGTCGGGATCGCCGGCGGGTGGGGCGTGACGAGCGCCGACGCGCGCGAGTTCGGCGAGGCGCCGCCCGGCGAGGTCGATGCGGTCGAGGGCTATTGCCTGGCCATCCGGCGCGAGGCGCTGCGGGCGGTCGGCGGCATCGACCCTCGCTTCCGCTTCTACCGCAACGCCGATCTCGATCTGAGCTTCGCCGTCCGCGATGCCGGGTGGACGGCGGTCCGAACCGAGTCGCTTCCGCTCCAGCGACACGAGCACCGCGGGTGGACCTCTCTGCCCGACGGCGAGCGTGACCGGCTCAGCAAGCGCAACTTCTACCGCTTCCTGGACCATTGGGGGGACCGGCGCGACCTGCTCCTTCACCCCGAGCCGGCCGACGGATGACGCGGCCCCGTCACCGGGTCGTTGTCTGGCCGTGGTCGCGCCGCGTCGGTGGCCTCATCCTGCGCGACTGGCTGGCCATTACCCTCGGCGGCACGGTCGTGGCGTGGCGTGCCCTGCGCGACGAAGAGCTCGAGCACGAGCTCGAGCATGTGCGCCAGTGGCGGCGCCACGGGGTGACCTTCCCCATCCGCTATCTCGGCGCCTCGTTCTCCGCTCGGCGAACCGGCAAGCGCTGGTACGAC
This sequence comes from uncultured Chloroflexia bacterium, assembly GCA_963828485.1. Classification (GTDB taxonomy): domain Bacteria; phylum Chloroflexota; class Limnocylindria; order QHBO01; family QHBO01; genus JACDBZ01. The sequence continues at coordinate 114,377 of CAWHEV010000003.1, read as the reverse complement.
GACAATCGCTTCGAGATCGAGGCGCGCGCGGCCGCGAAGGGGATCCGAACTCGCTAGGAGCGATGCCCCTCCAGGCAGGTGCAGCCCGAGGGGCCGACCACCGCCGCGTGCCGCGTTCCGGCAGGCAGCACGAAACCCTCGCCCGCCGCGAGCTCGACCGGCTCCTCGCCGTCGCCGACCAGGAACGTGATCGAGCCGGTGGCGCAGATCAGGAGCTTGGTGGTGGCGTGCTCGTGCGCACCGTAGACGTCGCCAGGCCCGTTCGACCACGACCACGGCTCCACGCCGGCGGAGCGCAGCCGATCGCGGGCGGCCGCAACGCCCGTCTCGCCATGGCGACCGTCGGGAAACGGCTCCACCGGATCCGGAAGGTCTCCGGTCAATCCACCAGGAGCGCCGCGTGCTGGACGAGCAGGCCGCCCTCCAGCACCGTCACGCTCACGAACCGATCGATCGGCCCGAGCCAGTCGGAGGTCTCCGCGGGCAGCATCGGCCCGGCGAGCGTGCTTGCGACCTCATGGAGACCCGCGACGTCGACCCAGGTGATGCCGGCGCTGTCAGGCCCGCCCAGCTCGGCGACCGCATCGGTGTAGCGCGCCTGAGCGGCCAGGGAGGTTCCCTCGGTGACGCCCAGCGCCATCGTCACGAATGCGTCACCCACGCCGATCAGCACGCGGTCGTCCGTCATCGCCACCTGGACGACGACCGGACCGGCCTCCGCGGCAAATGCCTCGACGCCGGTGGCCTCCCATCTGAAGGTCGTGACGGTCACGCCATCGACGGTCTCACTGTCCACGCTGATCCCCATCGACGGGTCCATGCCACCCAGCGAGGCGAACGTCGCCAGCTGGTCGATGCGGCGCTCCGCCTCCGCCATGTCGGTCGGGTTGATCACGACACCGGCGTATGGAACGTCCCCGGACGTTCCGGCCACCATCGCGGCATCCCCGATCCAGGTCACGAGCTCCTCGAGCTCGCCGCCAAGGGCGGCCTCGGCCATGGCGATCGACTCGCCACCCTCGCCCGACGCGACCGCAGCCTCCTTCACGCCACCGATGAGCCACGCCAGCGCGTCGCCGACGTTGCCCGCCTCGCTGTAGTAGAACGCGTCACCCGGCACCTCGGCCGCCAGTCCCCGGTCGGCGTTCGCGGTCGGGTAGGCGCTCGAGGGCTCGCTGGCCGTGTCGAGGGCGATCCGATCGCCGGCCGCGCTGACCGCCAGGGCCCCACGCAGCGGCTGTGCCTCGATGAGGCCTCGCATCGCCTCGGTCGCGGCCGCGTCCTCGGCCGCTGCCGCCTCGAGGGCCTGGGCGACCATGTCGGTCAGGTCCCAGGTGGCGAAGGCCAGCCAATCCGACGGGAGGGCAGCCGCCATGCGGGCCATGTCGTTCGTGGTGGCCAGGCTGGTGCTGGGGTTGGCATGCGTCTCGAGCGCCGACGCGACGGCCTCCTCGTTGCTGCCAACGATCAGCTGGTCATCGGTCAGCGCATAGGCCCCCATCTCCTCGCCGGATGCGACGTGAACGGTGACGCCGGCATGCTCGGTCTCTGTGAGTGCCGGTCCGTCGCCCGCGGCCCAGATCCGGTCGAGCGCCGCCTCGGCCGAGGCGGCATCGGTGACGCCCAGGAGGACGACGGCCGGCGGTGCGGCCTGCGACTCAACCGTGGCCTCGAGCGCGACCTCGGTGACGGCGAATGCGACGTGTCCGTCGAACCACGGGGCGACATCGCTCGTCCAGCTGACCTCGACGCCCTCGGCGGCGAGCTGCTCGTCGACGAACGCGGCCAGCTGCTCGCCGAGCGGCTGCGACAGGTCGATACCCTCGATCGCGGGGAAGTGCCCGAGGAGCTCACGCAGCGCCGCGTCCTGTTCCGCGGACGGCACCACGCTCAGCTCGACGTAGAAGGGGGCGTCGGCCGGAACGTAGGCCGCCCCCGCCCCGAGCGCCACCGCACGGCTGGTGAGCAGGAAGGACCCCGCCACGACGCCGGCGCCGACGGCGAGCGCGCCCACCGCGCCGATGGCGGCCAGGCGCCAGCCTCCGAGCGCAGTCGTCGAGGTGGAGATGGTCACGAGCACGGTCCCTCCCTGTTGTCCGGCACGAACGGCCGGCGTCTCGCGGAGATTACGCCGAAGCGCGCCCGTCCGCATCTCGACGATTGGGTCAGTACCTGCCTCCCCCACCCGCACCGCTGCTGATGCGTTGCGCAAGGTAAACGGGGATGGTCGACATCAGGACCAGGACGAGCGCCACGACGTTCACCACGGGCAGCTCGGTGGGCCGCTGGATGGCCCCGAAAATCCAGAGCGGGATGGTCTGCGTGCCAGGACCGGCGGTGAAGTTCGTGACGATGATCTCGTCGAAGGAGAGCGCGAACGCGAGCAGCGCCCCCGAGAGCAGGGCTGTTCCCATGCCGGGCAGCGTGATGCGACGGAAGGTGCTCCACGTGTCGGCGCCGAGGTCGGCCGACGCCTCCTCCGGCGTCCGCGGCAGGCGGCGCAGCCGAGCGATGACGTTGTTGAAGGCGATCACCACGCAGAACGTCGCGTGCCCGACCACGATCGTGAACAGGCCGAAGTCGATGCCCGCGGTCTGGAACGTCGTGCGCAGCGCGATCCCGGTCACGACCCCCGGCAGTGCGATCGGCAGGATGAAGAGAAACGAGATCGTCTCGCGGCCGAAGAAGCTGAAGCGCTGGATGGCGAGGGCCGAGAGCGTTCCGAGCACGAGCGCGACGGCGGTGGCAGCGGTGGCCACGATCAGGGAGTTGACGAAGGCCCTTCTGATCGCCGGATTGGCGGCGGCCTCGGCGAACCAGTCGAGGCCGAGGCCGCTCGGCGGCCACGCCTGTGACCGCCCCTCGTTGAACGCGTAGATGGCCAGGATGATCAGCGGCAGGTACAGGAAGGCCAGCACCAGCGCCGAGACGAGGCGCAGCCCGATCCGAACCCAGGCCGATTCGGTCATGCCGCGCGCCTCACAGCGATTCGAAGGCGCCGAGACGCCGGGCGACGAAGAGGTAGCCGATCATGATCACGATCGGGATGAGCGAATACGCCGCGGCAAGGGGCAGGTTGCCGAGGCTGGAGTTGTCGTAGATCACGTTGCCGATGAACTTGGCATCGGCCACGAGGTCGGGCGTGATGTAGTCGCCGAGCGTCAGCGAGAAGGTGAAGATCGATCCGGCCACCAGTGCGGGAAAGACGAGGGGCAGAATCACGCGACGGAAGGTCGTGAAGCCGCGGGCCCCGAGGTCGCCCGACGCCTCGAGCAATGATTCCGGGATCCGTTCGAGCCCCGCATAGATCGGCAGGATCATGTACGGCAGCCACAGGTAGCTCAATACAAGCCACGCGTTGAGGATCTGGCCCAGTCCCGGCGCGTCGATCCCGAGGGGCGTGAGCAGCCACTCAAGGAAGCCGTTCTCCTGCAGGATCGTACGCCAGGCGTAGACCTTGACCAGGTACGCGGCCCAGAGCGGCATGAGGACGGCCACGACGAGGACTCCCCGCGTTCGCCGCGACGCCACGCGCGCCATGTAATACGCGATCGGGAACGCGAGCAGGATGTCCGTGATCGTCACGGCCACGGCAACCGCGACGGTCCGGACAGCGATGGTCCGGTACACCGGGTTCGACGCGATCGACTCGAACGCGTCGAGGCTCCAGGAGAACGGCTCGACCTGGCCCGTGAAGCTGTCGGTCTCCCAGAACGCGCTGAGGAGCAGGATCACGAGCGAGCCGAGGTAGGCGATGACCATCCACGCCAGCGGGGCGGCCAGGAGCAGACGGAGCTGGGTCCGCGGCCGCGAGTGCAGCCACGTCGCCAGGCGGCGCCCGCGCCCGGGCTTGCCGGCCCTATCGGAGGTCGGGGCGGTCGAAGTCGTCATCGGCTCGCGAGTGGTGAGTTGCCGTCCGTGGTGACGGTGCTCCCCGAGGACGGATCCCCGGGGAGCACCAGGTCAGCTGATCGCGGACTCGATCATCCGCCCCTGAGGGTGGTCCACGCCTCGACCCACTCCTCCTGGGTCACGCAGGTCGTCGCGTCATCATCGTCGGCGCAGTCCTCCTGCGGAGTGCTCCAGAACCACACCCGGTCGAAGTACGTCTCGTCGGTGGCGTGGAACGTCTCGCAGTGGCCGGGCGACAGGTCCTCGGCAAAGTCGCACGCCGCCTGGCTGGTCGGCGCCTCTCCGAACCACACCGTGGCCAGCGCGTTCGCTTCGGCCGACATCATGTGATCCATCCACAGCAGCATGCAGTTCGGGTGCTCGGCCTCCGAATACATCATCCACGTGTCGGACCAGCCGGTCGAGCCCCCGTCGGGCAGGGTCGCCTCGAGCGGCGCCTCGGCCGTGTTCACCTGGTACTGCCACGTGGTGCCCACGACCACGTCACCCGACTCGAACGAGCCGATCTGATCGGCCGCCGCAGCCCAGTAGAGGGGATCGTTCGCGTCGAGCTCCCCGAGCAGCGCGACAGCCGCGTCGAACTGCTCCTGGTTGAGCTGATAGGGGTTCTCGATTCCGAGATCCGGTTGGGTGTTCATGAGCTGCAACGCCGCGTCGGCGATGAAGATCGAGGAGTCGTAGATGCTGATGTCGCCCGCATGATCGGCGCCCTGATCCCAGATGACATCCCAGCTCGTCGGTGCCTCGGTGAGCTCCTCCGAGTTCCACGCCAGCAGGTTCGCGCCGCGCCCGTGCGGGACGCCGTAATTCACGCCGTCGACGGTGTTGTGGGGCAGGTCCTTGAGCCCGTCGAAGACGGCTTCGTAGTTCTCGAAGATGTCGGTATTGACCGGTGCCACGAGCCCGCTGGCGATGAGTCGGGTCGTCGCGTCACCCGACGCGGAGATCCCGTCGTACTCGCCGGACTCGATGAGCGACACGCCGTTGTTCGAGTCGGTCATGTCGGTGGTGTTGACGATGCAACCGGTCTCTTCCTCGAATGGGGTGACCCAGTCGTAGGTCTCGTCGGCCTCGCCGCGCTCGGCGTACCCGGCCCAAATGACCAGGTTGAGCGCGTCCTCGGGCTCGCCGATCTCAGTGACGGCGCTGGCGGCCGGCTCGCCGGACCCGCACGCGGCCAAGATCAGACCGAGGGTCACGATCACGACAGGGGTGCGCAAATGCCTCATGACGGTGTCTCTTCCTCCGCTTCCCCCTTGGGTTGCTCGCTTGCGGCGAGGCTCAGCACGTGTCGACGCTTCCACAGCAGCCGGACCGCCTGGCCCTGCGCCGTCAGCGCCTCCATCGACGAGGTCTCCAGGTTCTGCCGGGTGACGACCAGCTCGCCTCCCATCTCGAGCGCCACGTAGTAGCGCGTATCCGGGCCGATGTAGACGACCTCGCGAATCCTGCCCAGGGCCGAGCCGTCGTCCGGACCCGGTTCCTGATCAGGTTCCACGACCCGGATCTTCTCCGGGCGCACGGTGTAGATGCCATCGCTCCCCACGAGGGCGCGGGCCACGTCACCGGTCAGCAGGTTCGACGTACCCACGAAGCCGGCGACGAACGTCGTCGCCGGATGCTCGTAGACGTCGGCCGGCGACCCGATCTGCTCGATCCGACCACTGTTGAAGACGGCCAGGCGGTTGCTCATCGTGAGCGCCTCTTCCTGATCGTGTGTCACGTAGACAAACGTGATGCCGACCTCTGACTGGATCGCCTTCAGCTCGATCTGCATCTCCTCCCGGAGCTTCAGGTCGAGCGCGCCGAGCGGCTCGTCAAGGAGGAGCACGCGGGGCCGATTCACGAGCGCCCGCGCCAATGCGACCCGCTGGCGCTGGCCGCCCGACAGCTGGGCCGGCCGGCGCGACTCGTAGCCTGTGAGGCGGACCATGCGCAGCGCCTCGGTCACGCGCCGCTGCCGTTCGTCGCCGCCCACACGGCTCACGACCAGGCCATACGCCACGTTGTCGCCGACCGACATGTGCGGAAAGAGCGCGTAGTCCTGGAACACCGTATTCACGTCACGGTCGAACGGCGGGACGCCGGTCACGTCGCGACCGTGCAGGAGGATGCGGCCCTCAGTCGGCTCCTCGAATCCGGCGATCATGCGAAGGGTCGACGTCTTCCCCGAACCGGACGGCCCGAGCATGCTGAAGAACTCGCCGTCGGCAATGTCGAGGTCGATGCCGTCGACTGCGGTGACCTCGCCGAAGCGCTTGACCACCCCCTCGAGGCGCAGGGCGCTTGAGGTAGCTGGCCCTGCCCCGGCGGCATGGGCCGCCGCGCTCGAATCGACCGTCACTCTCACCTCTCGGACAGGGAATGCGGGTTGCCGACCGTGAAGCCGGCATCATCGCAGTACGCGCGTCGGGTCGGCTGCACTATCTTGCGCGCCCATGCGGCGTGTCAACCTCTGCGACCGCGATTTCCTTCGTCCTGAGGACCGCTTGTCCCGGGATTCGTAGCCGATCGGTGCCGCGATGCTCGATTCCGCAAGTCGTCGGATCTGCCGCCTGCGGTACGCTCGGGGCCATGTCCCCAACCGGAGTGCTCGCCGGCGTGCTCGGCGCGCTCAGCTTCGGCGCCGGCGACTTCATGGGCGCCCTCGGTGCCCGGAGGGCCGGAGCGCTCATCGTCGTTGCCGGAGCGCACGGCGTCGGCCTCCTCGCCCTGCTTGTCGGCGCGCTCATCCTTCGGCCCCCGCTCCCGGACGCGGGGGCGATCGGCATCGGCCTGCTGGCGGGCGTGGCCGGGGTCGCCGGGCTGGCCGCCCTCTATCGCGGCATGGCCATCGGCAGCATGGGCCTGGTCACCTCCCTCGCCGGGGCGGGGTCCCTGGCGCTTCCGCTGATCGCCGGCGCCGTCCTCGGAGCATCGATCACGCCGCTCCAGCTGGCCGGCGTCGCGTGCGCGGCGGCCGCTGCGGCTGCTGCGGGCGGCGCGTCCACCTCCGATGTCGGGCGGCGATCGCTGCTCCTGGCGGCCGGGGCAGCAGTCAGCTTCGGAGCGTGGTATGTCCTGCTCGACCTCGCCGCGCGCGCCGGCGATCCACTGTGGGCGCTCGTGTTCAGCCGAGCGGGATCCGCACTGATCGCCGCCGTCGTCGTGGGGGTACGAGGGTTCGACCGCGCTGCCGTGCCCGTCGCCATCGTCATCGCCGCCGGGCTGTTCGACGTCGGCGGGAACGTGCTCTACGTCGTGGCTCGCGAGCACATGCACCTCGGCCTTGCGGCGGCCCTCATCGGGATCTATCCGATCGTGACCATGCTTCTCGCGCGCTTCGTGCTCAACGAACGGCTCCCGCGGCTCGGCCAGGTGGGCGTCGCGCTCGCGCTGGTGGGAATCGTGCTCATCTCGGCCGGAGGCTGATGCCGACTAAGCAGGTGGTAAGCGGGCGGTAATCGGTCGCGGAGTCAGATAGGGCACACGCCGTGGTGCGGGCACCACGTCCGCCCGGCGCGGCACGAGGCTCGACCCCATGGCTCGCATCGTCCGGACCGTTCGCACCGCCGCGCGCAACCTCGCCACGGTGGCACTCACGATCTTCGGCCTCGCGGCGACCGGGGGCGGCGACTTTCCCAGGCTCTGATCGCAACCCCCGGCGCGGCGTCGGCGCGCGCCTTGCACGGCGCTATCATGAACACCCCCGCCCTTCATCCACGTGAGCCACGCCAGCCGCATGACCTGGGACCGCGTCGCCATCGTCGAGCAGCAGCTCGACCGCCAGATCGAGGCCGCCGAGCCGAGCACGTCGAGACTGGCGCCGAGTGCGGTGCTGCGCCCCGGGACCGACCTGACGGCGGCCGCCGCGCTTGCCCTGTTCGAGGACCAGCTCACGTCGCGACAGGTCGACGTCGCGGCTCGCGAGCTGAAGAAGACCGACCGGAGCTACTACACCATCAGCTCGGCGGGCCACGAGGACAACGCCGTGGTCGGAGCCCGCCTCCGCGTGGACGACCCGGCGTTCCTGCACTATCGATCCGGCGGATTCTTCATGGCACGCTCGCGACAGCTCGCGGGCAGCACGCCGGTCCTCGACTCGCTACTCGGGGTCGTCGCGTCGAGCGAGGACCCCATCGCCCAGGGCCGCCACAAGGTGTGGGGCAGCCGCCCGATGTGGATCCCGCCCCAGACGAGCACCATCGCCAGCCACCTTCCCAAGGCCATGGGGCTCGCCTTCAGCCTTGCCCGCGCGAAGCGCATCGGTGTCGGAGTCGAGGTGCCGGAGGACGCGGTGGTCGTCTGCTCGTTCGGTGACGCAAGTGCGAACCACGCCACCGCCCTGGCGGCAATCAACACGGCGCGCTATGCGGTGCGCATGGGCCTCCCGATGCCGATCCTCTTCGTGTGCGAGGACAACAACACCGGCATCAGCGTGCCGACGCCCGAGGGATGGATCGCCGCGACCTTCGGCGCCATGCCGCACATGCGCTACGTGGCGGCCGACGGCGAGATCGACGAGGTGTGGGAGGCGGTCGGCGAGGCGGTCGATCACGTCCGCGGCGCGCGCCAGCCAGCGTTCCTCCACCTGCGGACGGTCCGGCTGTGGGGGCACGCCGGCAGCGACGCCGAACAGGGCTATCGCACGCTCGAGGAGATCGAGGCGGTGGAGGCACGAGATCCGCTCGTGCGCAACGCCCGACGACTCGTCGCGCTGGGCGCCGCCACCTCCGACGAGCTGGCGGACCTCGTCCGCGAGACACGCGACCGCGTGATGGCCGTCGCGGAGGAGGCGGCTCGGCGGCCGCGGCTCCAGACGACCGATGAGGTCACGGCCCCGATGGCACCGTCACACCCGGAGCGCGTGCACGAGCGCGCCCTGACCCCGCTCGCCGGCGAAGCCGAGCGCGCGGCGTCCTTCGGAGCGACGCTCCCCGAGCGCGCCGCCGCACCGAATGCCCGGACACTGGCAGGCTGCCTGAACGCGGCGCTCGCCGACGAGCTGCTGCGGCGCCCCGAGCTGCTCGTCTTCGGCGAGGACGTCGGGCGCAAGGGCGGCGTGTACAACGTCACCAACGGCCTGCAGAAGCGCTTCGGCGCGGCTCGCGTGTTCGACACCCTGCTCGACGAGACGAGCATCCTCGGCATCTCGCAGGGCGCGGCCCACATCGGCCTGCTCCCGCTGCCGGAGATCCAGTACCTGGCCTACATCCACAACGCCCTCGACCAGCTGCGCGGCGAGGCCGCGAGCCTCCAGTTCTTCAGCTCCGGCCAGTTCCGGAACCCGATGGTCGTGCGCGTCCCGGGGCTCGCCTACCAGAAGGGCTTCGGCGGCCACTTCCACAACGACAACAGCGTCGGCGCTCTGCGCGACATTCCCGGCCTGGTCCTGGCGGCTCCCGCCCGAGGCGACGACGCGGCACGGATGCTGCGCGGGGCGATCGCCATGGCCGCCGAGGATGGACGCGTCGTGGTCTTCCTGGAGCCGATCGCGCTCTACCACGAGAAGGACCTCCACGCCGATGGCGACGGTGGCTGGCTGACGTCCTACCCGCCGCCGCCCGAGCATCTGCTGCCCGGCGAGGTCGGCCTGTACGGCGAGACCGAGTCCGATGCGGACCTCCTGCTGGTGAGCTACGCGAACGGTTTGCGGCTGAGCCTCCAGGCGGCCCGACGCCTTCGCGACGACCACGGTCTGCGCGTGCGAGTCATGGATCTGCGCTGGTTGAACCCGCTTCCCACCGAGGCGATCCGCGAGCACGCGGCCGTGGTCGGCACCGTGCTCGTCGTCGACGAGTGCCGTGCCACCGGGGGTGGCATCGCCGACGCGATCGTCGCCGACCTCGCCGAGCACCGCATCGCGGAGCGCCTCGGCTCGGTGCGGGCGGTCGACTCGTTCGTGCCGCTCGGCCCGGCCACCAGCGCAGTCCTCGTCGGCCTGGACCAGGTCGTGGCCGCCGGGGTGGCGGCGGTCGGGCACAGCCGGCAGCCGACCGCCAGCGCATGAGCCGGGCGGTCGTCATCTTCCCGGGCCGAGGATCGTATGGGCCAGGGTCGCTCGCGTCGCTGCCCGCGGGCCATCCGTGGGTCCACCGCGCTGACGAGCTGCGCACGGCGGATGGCCTCGCCCCGTTGTCCGAGATGGATGCGGCCGACCGCTTCGACCCGGCGACGCATCTTCGGCCCTCCAATGCCTGGCCGATGATCTTCCTGTGCGGCCTCCTCGACGCCGAGCGGATCGCCGACGATCACGAGGTCGTGGCGGTCGGGGCAAGCTCGACCGGATGGTTCACGGCCCTCGCCGCATCGGGGTCACTCGGGTTCGATGACGCGTTTCGGCTGGCGCAGACCATGGGCAGCGCGGCGGAGGTCCCGCTCGACGACGGCGCGTCCGCGGCGGAGATCATCTACCCGCTCACCGATGACGCATGGCGCCCGGACGATGAGCTGGTCGACCGCGTCTCCACCGCGCTCGGGGAGGCGGACGCCGCCTTTCTGGCCATCGACCTCGGTGCGTTCGCGACGATCGGTGGCACGGCCGCCGGCATCGAGTCGATCGGCTCCACGCTCGTCCCGATCACCGTCGGGGCCCGGACGTATCCGGTGCGCCTGGCCGCCCCCGACGGCTGGCACACTCCCCTTCGTTCGGCCGCCATCACCACGGCGGCCGGCGACCTCGAGGACCTCTCCTGGGACCGGCCCAACGTCACGCTCATCGACGGGCGCGGCTTTCGCTTCACTCCATGGTCGACCGATCCCGCCGATCTGGCGGCCGTGACATTGGGCCCCCAGGGCCATACGACCTACGACTTCGCCGCGGGGATCGGCGTCGCGCTGCGCGACTATGCCCCCGACGTGGTCCTGCTCTCCGGTCCGGGAGGCTCCCTCGGTGCCGCGTGCGCGCAGCTCGTCGTGCTCGAGGGCTACCGCGGGCTGCGAACGCGTGCCGACCTCGAGGCGGCGCAGGCCGGACCCTCTCCCCTCCTCCTGTCACTGCGCCGATGATCGAGCGGGCCTTCGAGCTGCGCGGTCCGCTCGACCTGGCCGCAACGCTCGGACCGCTGGCACACGGCCGTGGAGATCGGACCATTCGCATCGGCCGCGGCGAGGCATGGCTTGCCCTGCGGCATCCCGAAGGCGCCGCAACCCTGCACCTCGCCCTGATGGACGGAACATTGAGAGGTACCGCCTGGGGCGATGCCGCTCGATCCGCGCTCGCTGGCGTTCCGGCACTGGTCGGCGAGGAGGACGATCCCGAGCGCCTGGTGGCGCGACACCCATTGATCCGCCGCCTGCAGCGCACCAACCCCGGCCTGCGCCTACCGAGGACCGGAAGGGTCTTCCACGCCCTCGTCCCGGCGATCATCGAGCAGAAGGTGACCGGCACCGAGGCCTTTCGATCGTACGCGGCGCTCCTTCGCGCCCACGGTGAACCGGCCCCGGGACCTGCCGATCTCCTGCTGCCCCCGCAACCGGCCGTTCTTGCCGGCCTGCCCTACCACGCGTTCCACCCGCTCGGCCTCGAGCGGCGTCGCGCGGACCTCATTCGGCGCGTGGCGGCGCGCGCCGACTGGCTGGAGGCGGCCGTGACGGCCGGCGAGGCGACGCGACGACTTCGATCGTTGCCGGGCATCGGGCCATGGACCGCCGCAGAGGTGGTCCGCTCGGCATTCGGCGACCCCGATGCCGTCAGCGTGGGCGACTACCACATCCCGAACATCGTGGCGTGGGCCCTGGCGGGCGAGCCTCGCGGCAGCGACGAGCGCATGCTCGAGCTGTTGGCGCCATACGCGGGTCAGCGCGGGCGGGTGCAGCGGCTGCTCGAGGTGGGACGCGTCACGGCCCCGCGATATGGACCGCGCATGGCGCCGCGCAGCATCGCGACCCTCTAGGCCGCAGACCGATGCGGATCGCGCTGGCAACCGTCGGCACGACCGGCGACGTTGTCCCGTTCGCGAGGCTGGCCAGCCGACTGGTCGATCGCGGCCACGAGGTCACTGCCGTCACCTGGCCGGTCCACCGCACCGCCCTGGCGATCCCCGGTGTCCGCGTCGAGGTGGCCGGGCCGCACGCCGATCGCGCCCGGATCGCCGCCGTGGCCGCGGAGGCCGCCGAGCGACGACCTCTCGACCAGGTCGCCGTCCTGCGCGACTTCCACCTGGCCGACGGCGCCGAGCACTACCGCAGGCTGATGGGCCTCCTGCCGGGTCACGATCTCGTGGTGCTGCACGGGATTCATGCGCTGGCCCATGCCGCGGCGCTCGATACCGGCGTCCCATGGGCCACCGCCGTGTTCGACCCGGTGCTGCTGCCGACCAGGACCGCCCCGCCACCGGGGCTGCCCAGCCTGGGCCCCCTGAACCGATTGGCGTGGGCCGCCCTCGATCGCAGCCTGGCACGGACCGGCCGTCCGTTCGACGAGGTCCTTGCCCGCGCCGGGAGCCGGCAGCGGGGCCTGCCGTTGTTCCAGGCCCGATCACCTCTGCTCCACCTCGTCGCGTGCTCACCGTCGATCATCACCGTCGCCCCGGACTGGCCCGCATCGACCCGCGTCACAGGCGCCTGGCTCGATCGCGGGCAACCGGAGGCACTTCCCACGGACCTCGCCGCGTTCCTCGATGCCGATCCCGCCCCGGTCCTGATCGCCTTCGGCTCGATGGCCGGCGCCCCTGCCGATGCGCTCGACGGCGCCGTGACCGCGGTGCTCGAAGCGGGCCGCAGGGTGATCGCGCAGGGCGCGGTGGCTTCATCGGTTCAGTCGCCGAACCTCGCGCACGTGGGCGCGGTCGACCATCGAGCCCTCGTGCCGCGCGTCGCGGCCGTCGTCCATCACGGCGGTGCCGGCACGACGCACACGGTCTGCGCCGCCGGCGTCCCCTCGGTCGTGGTTCCTCACGTCGGGGATCAGCCGTATTGGGCCGATCGGCTGCATCGTCTCGGCGTCGCGCCGAAGCCGCTTCCGGTGGCGAAGCTTCACGCCGACGACCTGGCCGACGCCATCCTGGCGACCGCGGGTGATCCAGAGATGCGCCGACGCGCTCAGGCGCTGGCAGCGCGCCTGGCGAGCGAGGACGGGCTGGGATCGGCGGTCACCGCGATCGAGTCGCTGGGCGCCGCATCGGTCAGCGCTTCGGGCCCTCCGAGCTGAAGTGGCGTCCCCGGCAGGATTCGAACCTGCGACATGCCGCTTAGAAGGCGGCTGCTCTGTCCACTGAGCTACGGGGACCCCGGTGATCGCGGTCGCCCCGTCCCAGGTCGCTAGGCGGCCGCGCGGCCTCTGCGCTCGAACCAGTACCAGCCCGCGGTGACGATCGTGGCTCCGAGCAGCGAGCCGATGATGCCGCTCGGTCTCAGCTCGAGACCGTCCCCGGCGGCGAGGCTGAAGATGAGGCCGCCGACGAACGATCCGACGAGCCCGGACACGAGCGCCTTGCCCCAGTCGATGCTCCCCCGCGACGGGCGTCCCAGCAACAGCTGGGCGCCGGCGCCGATGAGCATCCCGAACAGGATCAAGCCGATGATCAACACGCGGCAGAGTATAGGGCCACGATCCAGCCGGCCCGCCCTCGCTTGATCATTCCGCCACGCCCCCCGACTCTCGCCGCGCCAACAGCCATGCGGCGATGACCGTCGTGAGCGGCACCGCCGCCACGATGCCGATGCTGCCGACCAGCGCGCGGATGACCTCGACGGCCACGATCTCGCTGTTGAGCACCATGAGCGGATCCTGGCTCCCGAGTGCGAAGAGCAGTAGCAGCGGCAACCCGACGCCGAGATAGGCAAGGACGAGCGTGTTGACGGTCGCGGCGATGTGCGAGCGGCCGACCCGCATCGCGCGTCCGGCGAGCTGCCGACGATCGGACGTCGGACGCGCGCGATGGAGCTGCTCGACCGCGGCCGCCTGCGTTACGGTGACGTCGTCGAGGACCCCGAGGGCGCCGAACACGGTCGCGGCGAGCAGGATGCCGCCCAGATCGAGCCGGTCGCCGACAAGCGGGATGAGGAAGGCGATCTCCTCGCTGCCCTGGAGCGCTGTGAACCCGGCGAGCCCGGTGAAGAGCGCCGCGAGCCCCGCCGTGAGCAGCAGCGCCAGGCTGACCCCGATGAGCGAGGCGGCGGTGACCCGGCTTGCCCCCTCGGTCAGCAGCAGCGTGATGGCGGTGACGACGACGCCACCAGCAACGGCCAGGAGGACGGGATCCACGCCGCGCAGCAGGAGAGGCACGACGAGCTTGATGACGACCGCCAGTGTGAAGCCCAGGGCGATCAGCGCACGGATTCCCATGAGGCCCCCGACCACCGCCACGCTGATCGCGAAGATTGCCGCCAGGATCCCGAGGACGGGGATCCGCCATGGCTCCGCGATCACGGCAAAGCCGCCAGCCGGGCCCTCGAACTGGGTGACGACCACCTCGTCCCCGACGGCATACGGCTCCCGATCGGTCGAACCGGGAATCGCCTGCGACCCATCCTGGACGATCGCCTCCATCGTCGTTCCCGCCTCAGGGCCGGAGAGAACCTCGACCACGAAGCGGGGAGCTCCGTTGGCATCGGGCTCGAGCTCCTCGATCAGCCGTCCATGGAGCGATACCTGCCCGACGGTCGGGATGGCGTCCGCCGGGGTGAGGTCCGGGAGCAGCCACAGGCCGACGAGAAGGACAAGGCCGATGGCGATCGCCGGCCAGGAGCGATCCATCCGTCCGGCCGGCCTGTCGTTCATCTCGTGCGAGGATACCGGCCGCTACACTGCCGGGTGATGGCTGACGATCCGATCATCACGCCCGTCCAGCTCCAGCGCACCCAGCTCGACGTCGACCGTGAGCTGCTGCGCGACGAGGATCTTCTCAACGAGGAACACCTGCGCCGCATGGACCAGGTGCTCCTGCGCCGCAACCTCGATCACGCGCGGATGTTCAGCCGCAAGCTGAGCCTCGAGCTGCAGCAGTTCGTGCATCTGTACACGCCGGAGGCGAACGAGCTCCGCCGGCGCATCGAGAAGTACATGGTCATGGAGCGGATGATCGAGCGGGAGATGGCGCGCCGCCACACGTACTGATCGTCCGCCCGTCTCGCCAAAGCCGAAGCCCCGCCCGGAGCACGGGACGGGGCCTCGTGGGCACGGTTGGCGCAGGCGAGCGGCTAGGCGACCGCCTGCGCCTCGAGACGTGGTGTCGTGGCTCCGCGAGCACCGGCGTTCTCGCGCTGCTCGGCCATTCCGGCCAGGACGGCGCGCGTCCATCCCGCCAGCCGAGGCATCTCCAGAAGCGAGAAGGTCAGTCCGCGCGCCTCAAGGTCGCCGTGATTCCAGCCCTTGAACTCGCGACGGGCGGCGACGCCGCACATCTCGTCGTAAAGCTCCGGCCAGGACGCGCCCTTGCGCAGGTGGCAGAAGCGGATGAAGGCAGCCACATCCGGCGCAGGTAGGTCCGCCGACGGGTCGTGCCGCGCCGAGGCGTCGGACACCAACGACCGCTCGGTCATGCGATAGCACCCTCCAGTGCGAAGCGGGGAGATGATTCCGTGGCCGCGTGACCTGGGGATGGTTGCACGGCCGGGGCGGATCGTAGGCCCCATCGGCGCCCATCGGGAAGGGGTCTGTCCACCAACTTGTCCACATCTTCGTCCACAACCACACCAGACCCGTACTGATGGCGGTGCCTTTCGCCTCAGGCCGGGCGCTCCCCAGCGAATCGGTCGAGGCGGAAGAGCCCGATGTCGTGGCGCGTCGACCCTTCGAGCGCGAGATCGGCCATGATCTCGCCGACCACCGAGCAGAACTTGTAGCCGTGGCCTGAAAACCCGGCCGCGATGCTCACCTGGGGCATCCCGCGGAGCCGGTCGATAATGAAGTGCTCGTCCGGCGAGTTCGTGAAGAGGCATGCCCTCAGCATCTCTGTCGGCCCGGCCGCGTCGGGCAGGTGTCGTTCCACGAAGGAGCGAAGCGCGGCCTCGTCGTCCGGGCGCGTCGACCGGTCGGGGTCGTCGGGGTCGATCGGCTCGCGGAAATGGTGGTACCAGCCGATCTTCAGGCCATGCCCGTCGTGGACCGGAAAGCCGTAGTAGGACCCGCCCGTCACGTCGAGGATGAAGACCGGGAACCGATCGACCGTGAACGCCTCGGGGCGTTTCGGCGTCAGCCAGGCCAGCACCTGCCGTTCGGGCACGGCCAGCCGCTCGAGATCGGGCACCATGCGGCGCGCCCAGGCGCCGGCGCAGATCACCAACCGATCCGCCTCGTACGTCCCCGAATCGGTCTCGACGCGGACCGCGCCATCGGTCGCTTCCCACGCGCGCACCGGCTCGCCGAAGCGGAGCTCGGCGCCCGCCGCTCGCGCACCGTCGAAGTGGGCCTGCATCGTCTCCTCGGCGAGCAGGAACCCGCCGTCGGGCTGCCAGACCACGCGCGTCGAGGGATCGAGGTTCTCGTACACCGGGTAGCGCCGCGTCAGCTCGCCAAGGTCGAGCACTTCGTGCTCAAGGTCGTGCTCCTCCGCTGCCTGCAGCGCACCGCGGAACATCGGACCGTCCTCGGGGCCGCCCTCCAGCGAGCCGGTGATGATGAGCAGCTCACGGGCCGCATCGGCTTCGAGCTCGTGCCAGAGCTCGTACGAGCGCCGCAGGAGCGGAACGTACGACGGGTGCTCGTGGTACGCCAGCCTGATGATTCGTGTCAGCCCGTGCGACGAACCCTGCTGGTGCAGCGGCTGGAACTGCTCGAGCCCGAGGACACGGACGCCGCGCCGAGCAAGATGAAAGGCCGAGGCCGACCCCATTCCGCCGAGGCCGATGACGATCGCGTCGTAACGATCCACGGGCGGATTCTAGTGAGGTCACCCACCTGCGCGGCGGCGCGCCGAGCTGGGTCGGCAGGGCCATGAGCGAAAACTGTCAGCGGATATATCACAAACGATATAACGGCTGACAGGCGCGACCCCGCCGCCAGGCCGTGAGGCGCCAGCCCGCCGCGCCGCTCAAGCCCCTCAGTCGGTCAGGCCCCAGAGATCGCCGACGGTGTAGCCGGCCGGGAAGGGATCCTCGGCGTCGACGACGTACTCGGCGCGCCCCGTGATCCAGGCGCGCCCGGTCAGCTGCGGAACGACCGCGGGATGGGTGCCCACCGTCGTCTCGCGCAGAAGCCGGCCGGTCCAGGTCGTGCCGAGGATTCCCTCGTGGACGAAGTCCTCGCCGATGGCCAGCTCGCCGCGCGCGTGCAGGACCGCCATTCGGGCGCACGTTCCCGTGCCGCAGGGCGAGCGATCGAGCACTCCGGTGAACGACTCCGGGCGCGACCAGTCGAGCGTGCCGCTGCTGACGACAACCGCGTTCTTGGCATGGGCGCCGGTGGCGGTCGGTGGGCCGGTCAGCTCGGCGATGCTGATGCCGGCGAGCTCGGGCATGAGTGGGTGGCTCACCGGGATCTGCTCCCGTGCCGCCGCCTTCACCATCTCGCCCAGCCGCACGATGTCGCGGCCCTCGTCCGGCGTGAGTGACAGGCCCAGCGCGCCGGCATCGACCAGAACGAAGAACATCCCGCCCCACGCCACGTCGACCGAGAGGGTGCCGATCGATGGCACATCGATGAGGGCGTCCAGCCGCAGCGCGAAGGCCGGGACGTTCTCGAAGGTGATGGACCGCGCGTGGCCATCGCGGACCTCCGCCCGGACGCGGATCAGCCCGGCGGGCGCCTCGAGCGTGAGCTCGGTGATCGGCTCGGTCACCGGCACGAGTCCCTCCTCGATGAGGACCGTCGCCGTGCAGATCGTGTTGCTGCCGCTCATGGGCGGGTACTCGGCCTGCTCCATGATCACGAAGCCGGCATCGGCCTCCGCCAACGTCGGGGGCAGGACAAGGTTGCAGCAGGAGGCCGGATACCCTCGCGGCTCGCGCAGCATGAGCCGCCTGAGATGGTCCCCCTCGCGCGCCAGGTGGTCGCGCTTCTCGAGCATCGTGGCGCCCGGGACGTCGGTGACGCCGCCGATGATCACGCGGCCCGGTTCTCCGCCAGCGTGGGCATCGACCGCGGTGATCGTGGGAGCCAGCTTCACGCCGGGCATGGTGCCACGATGAACCCGTCGCGCGGTGCCGTGCGTAGTGATTGATGTGAGGCCAAGCTCGTCGCCACCCGGACGGCTGGCGCTCCTCGTGTGCCTGGTCCTCGTGGTCGGGGCGTGCGGCACCGCGCCGGCCTCGTCGGAGGAAGCACCGGTGCCGGCGGCATCGGCCGCGGTCTCGGCCTCGGCCTCGGAAGGCGAGCCGAGCTCAACGGCCAACGAGGGCGGATCGCCGGTGGCGACCGGCCAAGACCCGCCCGCCTGCCTGGATGCCGAGCTGCACTTCGACGCGTCGATCGGCGCGCTGCTGTTGGTGAGCTGCGTCGACCAGTTCGACCCGGACAGCCTCGAGCTGATCTGGGCCTGGGATGGAAGCTCATGGTCGCTGGTCGAGGACTCCGGTCCCGCGGCCCTGGTCGTCCCCGGCGTCACATACGACTCGGGTCGCGGAGTCGTCGTTCGCTACGGCGGATTGCCTCTCACCAGCAACGACTGCGTGTCCGAGACGTGGGAGTGGGACGGGGCGTGGAGCGCCGTCGAGGCGGATGCGCCAACCGCCTGCGACCACATGAAGCTCGCCTACGACTCGACTCGCGAGCGGACGGTCCTGTTCGGCGGCCAGGACGCCGAGCGAGCCGAGCAGACGTCGACCTGGACCTGGGACGGCGACGCCTGGCAGCGGGTGGCCGATGACGGACCGCCCTTCCGCGCCCACTTCGAATTCGTGGACGACGCCGCCAACGAGCGCCTCCTGTTGTGGGGTGGCTATGACGGCTCGCGCGTCTACGACGACTTCTGGTCCTGGGACGGTGCGACCTGGGCCGAGCTCGACCCCGTCGGACCGAGCGCGCGATCGCACGCGGGAATGGCCGTCGGCGGTGACGGAATCCTCCTGTTCGGCGGCGCGACGAGCGCCTCGACATTCGACTCGCTGACCGATGAGACCTGGCTCCTGGCCGGCGACGCCTGGGAGCAGCTCGAGGGCGGCGCGCCATCGGCCCGAGGGATGCCGGCCGTCGGCTACGACTCGGATCGGGACGTCATGGTGCTCTACGGCGGCTTCGACGGGCAAGGCGCGCCGCTGGCCGACACGTGGGAGTGGGACGGGACCTGGCGCTGCGTCGACGGCTGCGACTGACCCGGGAGTAGAGTGCCTCGCATGGCATTCGACGTGGCGGCAGACGCCTACGACCAGTTCATGGGCCGGTATTCACGGTTCCTGTCAACGCAGATGGCCGATCTCGCCGGGGTCCGACCGGGCCAGCGCGTGCTCGATGTCGGGTGCGGACCGGGCGCTCTCACCGGCGAGCTGGTGGATCGGCTCGGTGCCGAGTCGGTCGCGGCCGTCGACCCGTCCGAGCCGTTCGTCGCCGCGGCCCGGTCCCGACATCCGGGTGTCGAGGTGCACCATGCATCGGCCGAGGACCTTCCATTCGCCGATGCCTCCTTTGACGCCGTCATCGCGCAGCTGGTGGTGCACTTCATGGCCGACCCGGTCGGGGGCCTGGGCGAGATGGCTCGAGTCAGCCGCCCGGACGGCGTGGTCGCGGCCTGCGTGTGGGACCACGCCGGTGGCCAGGGACCGCTCGGGACGTTCTGGACCGCCGCGCACGAGCTCGACCCGGACGTGGCGGACGAATCGGCCATGCCCGGCGCCCGCGAGGGCCATTTGACGGTGCTGTTCGAAGCCGCCGGCCTGCGCGACGTCACGGAGACCAGCGTTGTCGCCAGTGTCGAGCACCCCACGTTCGAGGAGTGGTGGGAGCCGTTCACCCGCGGCGTCGGCCCGGCAGGCGCGTACGCCGCGGGCCTCGATCCCGATCGACAGGCGACGCTACGCGAACGCTGCCGCGCCCTCCTTCCCGCGGCACCATTCGTGGTCAACGCCCGTGCGTGGGCAGCGCGGGGACTCTCAGCGTGATGGCTGCCGCCGAGGGGCAATGACGCTCGACCGACTCCCGGGGGCGCTTCGGCGGCTGCTCTACAGCGGCGGCACCCGCGCCGACCGCCTGCGCGACCCCGATGCCGTCGTTGCCGCGCTCGATGTGAGACCCGGGATGATCGTGGGAGATCTCGGCCCGGGCGTCGGCCACTTCACGGTCCGCCTGGCGCAGGCGGTCGGTCCATCCGGGGTGGTATACGCCCTCGACGCCAGCGCGGCGACGCTCGACGATCTGCGCCGCGTGGCGGAGGATCGAGGACTGACGACGCTTCATGCGGTCCGGGTCGCCCGCGATCGCCTGGAGATTCCCGAGGCGGTCGACCTCCTCTTCGTGTCCGCGACGTACCACCACCTCCGTGACCGCGTCCGATACTTCGGCGAAGCGCGCTCGTTCCTCAAGGCGGGAGCCCGCGTCGCCATCCTCGAGGCGCGACGGGGAGGCCTGCTCGCTCCGTGGATGGGCCACCACGCATCGCGACCGGCCGAGGTCACGGACGAGATGGAGCGCGCCGGCTACCGGCTCATCGGCTCCCACGATGTCGTGCAGGGCTACTGGTTCGCGATCTTCGAGCTGCGAGACGCCGAGCCGCTGGACCGCCCCTTGCACCGATGACTCTCCGACCGATACCCGGTCGAACCTTCGAGATCAACACCAGTCCGCCGATGCGCGAGGAGAGCGACATGTCCACCTTCTTCACCTGCCTGTGGTTCGACGGCAAGGCCGAAGAGGCCGCCGATTTCTACACCGGCCTGCTGCCGGACAGCCACGTCGACCGCGTCTGGCGCTCGCCGGCGGAAACCCCGAGCGGGCCTGCCGGCATGGTCCTGACCGTCGACTTCACGCTTCTCGGCCAACGCGTCCAGGGCCTGAACGGCGGACCGGACTTCAGTTTCAACGAGGCCATCTCGTTCGTCGTCGAGTGCGAGGACCAGGCCGAGGTCGATCGCCTCTGGGACGCGCTGACCGCCGACGGGGGCGAGCCCGGTCCGTGCGGCTGGCTCAAGGACCGATTCGGCCTGTCATGGCAGATCGTGCCGCACGAGCTCAACGTCCTCGTCGACGATCCGGATCCGGAGCGAGCCCGGCGGGCCATGGAGGCGATGCTCAAGATGGGCAAGATCGAGGTCGATGAGCTTCGGCGCGCCGCCGACGCGGCCTAGGCGTTACACGGTCACTGTTCACTCCCGAGCGGCAAGGCCCCGCACGAGGTCGGCGAAGCGATCGATCTCGCCCTCGGTGTTGTAGTAGTGGACCGATGCGCGCACCAGGTCCGGCAGACCGCGGTGCTCGTAGTCGAGGAGCGAATCCTCCACGCCGGAGACGTGCGTGTTGGCGCCCATGGACTCGAGCGATGCGACGACCTCGGGCGCCGGACGACTCTCGATCCTGAAGGTGACGATCCCACACTTCCGGTGTCCGAGGTCATGCACCGTAACTCCCGGGATGTCAGAGAGCGCGGCCCGTAACGACCGCGCCAGGGAGGTGACGCGCTTCTCGATCGCCTCGAGGCCGAGGTCGAGGGCATAGTCGATCGCTCGTCCCAGCCCGAGCTGCAGCGCGTAGCTGACCTCCCAGGTCTCGAAGCGCCTGGCGTCGTTCCGCAACCGATAGGTGTCGGGGCTCAGCCAGGTCGCGGCTCGCGTGTCGACCATCGGCGGATGCATGGTTGCGATTCGCTCGCCTCGCACGTACAGGAAGCCCGTGCCGCGTGGCCCGCGGAGGAACTTCCGGCCGGTCGTGGACAGGAAGTCGCATCCGATCTCGTCGACATCGACCACGAGCTGCCCCACGGACTGGGTGGCGTCCAGGAGGAAGGCGATCCCGGCGTCACGAGCAACGCGGCCGACCTCGGCAGCGGGATTGACCAGTCCCCCGCCTGTCGGCACGTGAACCAGCGCGATGAGCTTGACCCGTTCATCGATCGTCCGGCGCAGCTCATCGACGTCGAACTGGCCGGCCGAGTCGTCACCGATCACCACGATCTCGGCGCCGGTGGCGCGCGCCACCTGGAGGCACGCGAGGTAGTTGCTCGAGTACTCGTCACGCCCCACGAGGATGCGATCGCCGGGCTTGAAGTCGAAGGAGTAGAAGGCGTTGTGCCAGGCACGGGTCGCGTTCTCAAGCAGGGCGATCTCGGATGGCTCGGCGTTGATGAGCCGCGCGGCCGAGCCGCGAACCGCGTCGATGCGCTCGCTCTCGGCAGCAGCCGCCTGGTATCCGCCCATCAGCGCCTCGAGCTGGAGATGCTCGACCACCGTGTCGATGACGACCTGCGGCATGAGCGAGGCGCCGGCATTGTCGAAGTGGATCCGCTCCAAAGAGCCGGGTGAGCTCTGCCTCACCGCATCGATGTCGATCACCCGGTTCCTCCTTCCGCACCGCACTTCACGCGCGGATCGCCTCGAAGACCAGTACCGGCCCGGCGATGCCCTTGAGCTGGAGCTCCCCGACGGCGCGGAGCGCGAATCCGGCGTGTGGACCGGGTTCGGAGAGCGACTCCCCGACATAGACCTGTCCCGCGCCCGCCGCGGAGGCCAGGCGCGCAGCACGGTTGACCGTCCGGCCGAAGTAGTCGCCCTCGTCGTAGAGCATCGGCCCGGCGTCGACGCCGACGTGGGCTGGCGGCAGTCCCTCGGCCGGCGCGCGGTCCACGATGTCGAGGCATCCCCTCACGGCGTCATGGGGGTCTCGGAAGTGGAGCAGGACGCCATCGCCCAGCAGCTTGACCGTGCTCCCGCCGTGCTCGCCGGCAACCTCGCTCGCGACCTGCGCCAGGGTAAGTGCGGCATCGGCAGCGGCCTCGTCTCCCGACTCCTCGGTCAGCTGGGTATACCCGGAGAGATCGGCGAACGCGATCGCCTCCGTGGCTCGGGCCTGGCGTTGGCGCACGCCGGCCTCCTCCAGCGCGGCCTCGACGTGCCCGAGCTGGTGCTCGGTCATGAAGACTTCGGAGTGTCTCCGGAAGAGCCATCCCAGGAGATCCTCACCGGAGCGGCCCGCACGCAGCCCGACCTCCCGCACCGCCGTGTCGAAGGCCTCGTTGTCACGGAGGCCGCGGCCTCGATACCGCGCCTCGACCGTGGAGTGGAAGAAGTGCGGCAGATACTGGGCGACCCGTCGCGCACTATCACCCCAGACGCGCGCCAGGCGAAGCACCTCGGCCTCTGTCAGGCCGATGCCCAGGAGGACGGGAAAGAGTCCGATCGTCTCGAGATCCTCGGCGCGTACCCGCTCGTCCGGTTCGGGTCGCGGCAGCCCGAACGCGACGTAGAGGCGCTCGAGCGTCGCGAACGGGAGGCCGACGGCGTCGCCGACCTCGGCAAACGTCTGGTCGGAGCGAGGGTGGCGCCGACCGGCGCTCTCGAGGTAGCCGAGCGTCAGATGGCCCGATGCGAGGGCCGTCGCGAGTCCCTCGATCTCCACGCCCGAGCGTCGCAGGTCGCCGATGACGCGCGCGCGCATGACATCGACGCGGGCGAAAGTGTCGTCGTCGGGGCTCACGATTCCGAGCCCGACGAGCTGCCGAACGTCATCGCGGCTCGTCCCGACGCGCGCAGCGAACTCCTCCTCGGTGAGCCGGTCGGGTGATCCCGAGACGGTCCGAGGGCCGGCGGCGCCGGGATTGGCAACGAACAGGTCCAGGCATGCCTGCGAGCAGAAGTAGACGGTCGCTCCTTCGAACTCGGCGAACGCCGCCGCGTCCTCGGTGTCGATCCTCATTCCACAGACGGGGTCGGTCGTCATTGCCATCCGATCCTCCGGCCGATCAGGTACCACGTCTCCATGTCGCCCTTGCCCTTGATCGGGACCGTCCCGCGCGGCTCACATTCGAACTCGTCGCCGATCAGCTCGTAGGTCGCTCGCGTGATCTGCACGCGGTCCGGCGTCCCCTCCGACTCCATGCGGCTGGCGGTGTTGACGGCATCGCCCCACAGGTCGTAGAGGAACCGCTTTCGTCCGATGACTCCGGCCATCACCGGCCCCGAGTTGATCCCCACCCGGAGGTCCAGGCCCAGGTCGCCTACCGCGCCGCCGGGTCCTGTCGCCTCGACCATGTCCAATGCCAGACCCGCAATCGCGGTGGCGTGGTCGGGACGGGGGTTCGGGACGCCGGCGGCGACCATGTACGCGTCACCGATCGTCTTGATCTTCTCGAGGTCGTATCGCTCGGCCAGCGTGTCGAAGTGGCCGAAGAGACGGTCGAGCAGCTGGACGACCTCCGCCGGCGCCAAGTGCTCCGTCTGAGGCGTGAAGTTGACGACATCGGCGAACAGCACCGAAGCCGAGCTGAACTGGTCGGCAATCGTCTGGGGGTCGGACTTCAGCCGTTCGGCGATCGGCCCGGGGAGGATGCTCAGCAGGAGGCCCTCAGCACGTTGGTGCTCCTCGTTCAGGGCGCGCAACGCGTCCTCGCGCTGCGTCGCGAACAGCGCGAGGAGCGTGAAGACGATCGTCCCGCCCACCGTCACGTTGAGCGCCAGCATGATGCTCGAGAACCACGTCGGCAGCGGCGAGGGGTTGTCCAGCGCGACGCCGATGCCGCCCGAGACCAGGAAGACCACGACGAATGCCACGTACCAGCGAATCCCCGACCGGACGCCGTCGAAGACCAATGCGCCGATCGGCGCGAGAACGCCCCAGAACCCGACCCCGCCGGAAGGGAGGAAGCCTCCGATCGGGATCGTCGACAGCGTCGGCGCCAGCAGGATCGCCGCCAGCTGGATCCGAAGGAACATCGCGAAGTCGCGGGTCCGAGCGAACAGGATGATCGACGCGACCGAGATCACCGCATAGAGGACGGCCACCCAGCCCGTCCAGGCACCGAACGTGAGGTACAGGGCAGCCCACACGATCGAGACCGGGAGGATGAGGACGGCAATCAGAACGAGGAGCGCCTTCCGCCGCCGCGTCTCGTCGTCGTCGTGCGGGTCGGCGCCGATGCCCCCCAGCCAGGAGAGCGCGGTGTCGAGCCACGATCTCAGGGGCCTCACACGCCGAGGATAGCGGGCGGCCCGAGCGTTGCCCCAGGACACTCGCGGCGGCAAATCAGCTTGCACCGGTCAGCGCGCGAAACGCCAGCGGGTGGCACCCGCCTCTCCCTGGCCGATCGCCGTGTGGAAGACGAAGCGGTAGAGCCGCCACGGCGGCGCACCGCCGCCCGATGGCCCAAACGGGGCCGTGAAGCCTCCATCGGTGATCTCGACCGGCCAGCCGGCCTGCCGGATCAGGGCGCCGACGGCGTCGAGGATTGCCGGGTCGTCGCTCGGTGCGGCTTCGCCGTCGAACACCAGGTCGAGTCCGTCCGGCAGCCGCATGGCGATCATGCAGGCCGGATTCGCCGCCAGGTTGCGCGATTTGCGAGTGCCCGGGCCACTCAGGAAGTAGAGGTCACCGTCGAACCAGCGGGCGCCGACGCCGGTGACGTGCGGGCGGCCGTCTGGCCGGACGGTGGCGAGGACGCTGGCGAGGTGGCCGCCGGGGGTGTCCGGCGGCGGCGGGGCGGAGAGCAACTCGCGTGGCGCGCTCCACTCGATCGGGGTGAGGACGCGGTCCCCGTGCTCCTCGAGGTTCGTCGATTCGACAGGGTTCAGATCCGTCATCGGTTGATCTCCAAGTCTGTGATGGAGCCATGGACCCGGGTCGGTCGCAACGCACTCTGACGCTAGCGCCGCGACGGCGCCCAGATCAGAGCCAATGAGGACGACCCCCACCGTGCCAATCTAAGGAGTGCGGCGCTGGCGGAAGCCAGAGCCTCACTAGCGGAAGGGGCAAATGCGGACGACCGGCGTGATACCGACCGGAGAGTGGCGATGACCGAGCATGCCGTGGTCATCGCCGGTGCAGGGCCAACCGGGCTGATGCTGGCGGGCGAGCTGGCGTTGGCGGGCGTCGACGTCGCGATCGTCGAGCGGCGAGCCAGCCAGGCCCTCATCGGCTCGCGCGCGGGCGGCCTGCACGCACGCACCATTGAGATTCTCGATCAGCGTGGAATCGCCGATCGGTTCCTCGCGGAGGGGCAGGTGGCCCAGGTCGCGGGCTTCGCCAGCGTCCGTTTGGACATCAGCGACTTTCCCACCAGGCACCCTTACGGGCTTGGGCTGTGGCAGAACCACATCGAGCGCATCCTCGCTGGCTGGGTCGGCGACCTGGCGGTGCCGATCCACTACGGCGTCGAGGTCATCGGTTTCACGCAGGACGAGACCGGCGTCGACGTCGCGCTGTCCGACGGCCGGTCCCTACGCGCGAGCTATCTCGTGGGGTGCGACGGAGGACGGAGCCTGGTCCGCAAAGCGGCCGGCATCGACTTCCCCGGGTGGGACGCGACGACGAGCAGCCTCATCGCCCAGGTCGAGATGGCCGACGAGCCGGAGCTGGGCATCCGTCGCGACGCCCGCGGCACCTTTGCCCTGGGCAAGGTCGATTACGAGGTCCGGGACGGCGAGGTGGTCTACCAGAAGGGAGGCCTGGTGGGAGTCATGCTGACCGAGGAACGCGTCGGAGCTACCGCCGAACCCACCCTCGACGATATTCGCGAGAGACTCATCGCCGTCTACGGAACCGACTTCGGGGTCCATAGCCCCACCTGGATCTCCCGGTTCACCGACATGACGCGGCAGGCCGCGGCCTACCGCGAGAGACGGGTTCTGCTGGGCGGCGACGCGGCGCACGTGCACTCCCCGGTCGGTGGACAGGGCCTCAACACCGGCGTGCAGGATGCGGTGAACCTGGGATGGAAGCTGGCCCAGGTGGTGCATCGGACGGCGCCGGAGAGCCTGCTGGACACCTACCATGCCGAGCGCCACCCGGTCGCTGCCCGCGTGCTGCGCGACACGATGGCGCAAGTCGCGCTCATGCGCGTCGACCATCGCATCGAGGCGCTGCGCGACACCGTTGCCGAGCTGCTGAGCGTGGATGAGCCGCGAATACGGTTCGCCGCGAGAATGTCCGGCCTCGATATCCGCTACGACCTCGGCGACGGGCACCCGCTGCTCGGACGCCGAATGCCCGACCTCGACCTGGTCACCGCCGACGGCCCGCTTCGGGTCTTCACCCTGCTGCACCATGCCCGGCCCGTGCTGCTCAACCTCGGTGAGACGGGCGGCCTCGACATCACTCCATGGGCAGATCGCGTTCAGTCGGTCGACGCCCGCCACGAAGGTACGTGGGAGCTACCTGCGATCGGGGCCGGTCACTGGCCCCACCGCCGTGCTCATTCGGCCCGACGGATACGTGGCCTGGGTGGGAGACAAAACCCAAGACGGCCTTCCTGACGCGCTCACCACGTGGTTCGGACCGCCGCGGCCCTAGGATGCCACCGTGCTGATCGTCCTCCCGCCGTCGGAGACGAAGCTGCCGCCGCCCGACGGCGGGTCGCCGGTCGATCTCGACCGGCTGTCGTTCCCGTCACTGACGGAGATGCGCGAGCGCGTGATGGACGCCCTCGTCGCCACCAGCCAACGGCCCGATGCGCTCCGACGCCTGTTCGTCGGGCCGTCGCTCGCCGGCGAGGTCGCACGCAACGAGTACCTGCGCGACCTCCCGACGAGGCGTGCCGTGGACACGTATGCCGGGCCGCTCTACGAGGGACTCGACGCCGGATCCTGGTCGGCCCACGCTGAGAGACGTGCCGCACGGCGACTGGTCATCGTTTCGGCGCTGTGGGGCGCACTGCGCCCCGCCGACCACATCCCGCCGTATCGCCTCAACGTCTGTGCGCGGCTGGACGGCATGGACCGGTTGGAGCCCGCCTGGCGCACCCTCCTGCCTCCCATCCTCACCGACGTGGCCGAACGTCGGGGTCCGGTCCTTGACCTGCGTGCTCGGGCCTATCAGGCCGTCGGTCGCCCGACAGGTCTCGATGACCAGACCGTGACCTTGCGGATCAGGCCGTCGCCGGGAGGCCCGGCCCACATCGGCGATGTCATCGCGAAACGGGTTCGCGGCGAGGCCGCAAGCCACCTCCTCTCGTCTGTCGCAGATCCGGAAGATCCCCTGGGCATCGCCGACCTCCTCGCCGCACGCTGGTCAATCGAGGTCCATCCGCCCGCCGATCGCAACCGAACCTGGACGATCACGCTCCAGGCATCGGTTCGATGAAAGAGACCCGGCGCGAGCCAACCCACCGGCCGATTGGCGCTGGCGTGCACGCCAGCGCAGGCATGTGTCCATCTCTCACTCCCACGTAACTCGTCGCCGATGCTGACGTCGCCGATGGACCAACTGCGGTCGGCCGTACGGTCCTCGTACGGGTCAGCGCGAGCGCGCCACTAGATGATGGTGCGTCGCATCACGAATTCGCATCGCCCCTTCGAGCCCGCTCGAACACGCGCCGATCGAATTCCGCCAGGGCGGGCATCCTTGGTCGAGTCAGTTCATCCCGCGCTACCCAGGTCTGTTCCAGGTGGGCACGGGCGAGGTCGACATGATCGGAATCGACTCCCGCCAGGGCGGACATCCCTGGTCGAGCCAGTCGTCCAGCGTTACCCCGGTCTGCTCCAGGTGGGCACGGGCGAGGTCGACATGGGCGGATGGGAGGCACGGGACTGGCAGCTGCCCGCTTACGATCCGCCGACGTTGGTCTTCGATGAGCGGCCGAATCTCGTCGAGGAATCCCCCTCCATATGAGATATCCACGAAGCCCGACCGCAGGTCGTAGGCTTTGAACTGCGGAAGCCGGTCGCCGGAAGCCACGGTCTGCAGGGCTTCGTAGACGGCCAAGTCGAATCGCTTCCGGACTGACGTCAACACGTGTCCACGCCACGCGGCAGGGCTGATGATCCCCATGGTTTGGCTGAGATCCTCGTACCAATCGGTGTCGACACCGATTGCCCAGAGGTGCCGATCCATGGAGCTCGACAGGTCGGCCGCGGCGCTGACGACCCCCATGCCTGCCGCACCCGAAGCGGCGAGGATGACGTCGGCACCCTCCGCGAACATCTGACGTGCGAGCGCCTCATTCCGATCTAGGTCGGCGAAGCCGCGAGTGTCGGGCCACTCGCCCGCGTATGCGGTGAGCAGGTGGACTTCCCCGCGCGTAGCTCGCACGCCCGCCTCGTACCCGGCCAGGAATCCCCAGATCGGCATGGCGTCCCAGCCGCCGATGAATCCAACGATGCCTGTCTTCGACACGAGCGCCGCCGCCATCCCGGCCAGGAATGAGGCCTCGTGCTCGTGGAAGTACACATAGAACACGTTCGGCTCAGCGCCCATGTAGTCGAAGACCAGGTAGTGCGCGCCCGGGTAATGGTGCGCGATGGCGTCGATCTGGGGAAAGCTCAGGGAGACGATGAGCGCGGGCGCCTGCTCTGACAGCTCCCGCACGATGAACGACCAGTCCCGGTAGGCCAATCCGAACACGTTCTCCTTCCGGGGCACCAGCGAGAAGTCGCTGACCGCCCGGTCGAAGCCCCGCTCCACGCCGAGGCGGTCCCCGCCGACCCCCGCGCCCTCGCCCGCCAGTCCCACCTTGACGCTGGGCGCGGCGAGCGAGCCCTTCCCTATCGAGGCGTCGTGCGCAAGGATCCGGTCGTACAACGTTCGGATGCTCGGCGACGGATCGACTCCGAACTCATCGGTGAGCTGTGTCCGCAGGGCGTGGAACGACCGCAGGGCATCTGCGTGACGGCCGGATCGGTAGAGCGCGAGCATCAGTAGCTCCCGTGCTCGCTCTCTGAGGGGATCTTCCTGTACGGCAGCCGTCAACAGGTCCAGTGCTTCCGTGATCCTTCCGGCCTCGAGACTCGCTGCCGCGTACGCCTCCACGGCGGTCAGGCGTTCCTCGGTCAGCCGCCGGGCGACCGGCTGGGCGAACTCCTCGTACGGAAAGTCCGACAAGGGCGGGCCGCTCCACAGGCCGAGCGCCTCGCGAATCGTGGAGCGGCCTGCGTCCTGGTCGCCGTCCTCGAGGAGCCGCGTCCCGTCCTTGACGAGGCGTTCGAACCTCCACGCGTCGACTGAGTCCCGGTCCACGTCGAGGACATACCCGGGCTGGCGCGTCACAAGTAGGTCCGATCCGCCCAGCGGCTCGAACGCGCGGCGGAGGTCCGATACGTAGATCTGAATCGAGTGGTCTGCGGTGCGCGGAGCGGCCGTGCCCCACAGCAGCTCGATGAGCCGCTCCACTGGCAGCGACCTCGCCGACGCGGGTCAGCAGGATCGCGAGGAGCGCGCGCTGCTTTGGTGGGCCGAGCGCACCGACGACGCCGTTGCCGACGACGGACAGCGAGCCAAGGATCCTGAACTGCAAGGTCTCCTCCAGTCCGGCCCACGATGCCGCGGGCCCCAACATGGGTCAAGGTTAACGGCGGCCGCATCGCGGCCGCCGTTAAGTGGCAGGTCGAAGGCCTGCCGGGAGTTCAGTCCCCGCTGTCGACGCGGCTCGGGCCGGCGAGGCCGCCACTGAGCGGGTAGCCAGGCCCGTAGTGAGCGGCCGAGTCGACCGCCGACAGGGGTCGGCTCGGACCGGCGAGACCGCCACGGAGCGGGTAGCCGACGCCGTACTGACCGGGCATGTCCTGACCGGGCATGTCGATCGTCGACATGGGCTCGCTCGTGCCAGCGACCGTCGACACCTGGCCGACGCGGCTCGGTCCGGCGAGGCCGCCGTGAAGCGGGTAGCCGACACCGTACGCCTTGCTGTCGATGGTGACGTCGCGGACAGAAGCCGCCTGGCTCCAGACGCCGACGCCGTTGCCCGCCACGGCAATGACGGCGAGGATGGCGACTCCGAGGACGCCGAGACGCTGTGCGGGCCGGGTGCGAGGGGTGGTTGCGATGATCAGCGTTGCCACGTTCGTGCTCCTTGATCTGGCCTTCCGCTACCCGCGTCTGCGGCGCGGTGACAGATGGCACGATCCGTCACGGCGGTCGGCGCGGCGTCGACGCCGGCTCTATCTCCCCTCTACGCGCTCAGGGCGCTCGATCAGCGCCAGCAGCCGTCCGCCGGGAGCTTGATCTGGCCCGCTGCTGCCGCGCGTTCGGCCGGGAACCACGGCACGGTCACGGTGCCGTCGTCGATTCGCTCCCGGGCAGCGTCGATCTCTCGCCGGAGATCGGTAACCAAGGGACCAAACCGCGAGCGGCAGGCAGCGAAGCGGCCCGATCGAGCGTGGATCGGGCCGAAAATGGCGAAGCTGGTACCGCATACCGGATTCGAACCGGTGATCTCCGCCTTGAGAGGGCGGTGTCCTAGGCCTCTAGACGAATGCGGCACGGACACGAGGTCCCGCCGAGTCTAGCAAGGGCCGTCGAGCCGGTGCAAACGCCGCGGCCGGGGCACCGAGGGATTGTCGTGCCCGGGTCGCGGGAGGTACGGTCCTCCCGTGAAGCCCAAGCCCGTGCCACACGCCAGCGACCTCCCACCGTCGTGACCTACCGCACGATCATTGTCGGCACCGATGGCTCGGCGACCGCCCGCCTGGCCGAAGGCCGCGCCGCGCAGCTGGCGAAGGCCCACGACGCGCAGCTCCTCGATCGCCACCGCCTATCAGGATGAGTCCGATCGAGCGCAGGAGGTGCTGGAGGCCTCCGCCGTGGCGGCGCGTCAGACGTGGCCGCGCGTCGACCTACGCGCCGTGCACGGCGACCCAGCCGAGGCCATGGTGACCCTTGCGCGCGATGAGCGGGCCGACCTCCTCGTCGTGGGAAACAAGGGCATGTCCGGGCGAGCGGCATTCCTGCTCGGGAGCGTCCCCGACCTCATCTCGCACAGCGCGCCCTGCGACCTGCTGATCGTGAGGACCGCATCCGACGACGCGAGGGACCGCACGGAGGCGATGTACCGCAGGATGTTGGTCGCGACCGACGGGTCGCAGACGTCGCTCCAGGCCGTCAAACGTGCCCAGGCCGTGGGAGAGCGTACCGGCGCGAAGCCCGTCCTCTTCTACGCCGGCCATCCCAAGACGGCCGAGATCGTGTTCAAGGAGGTGGCGCAGGCCTACCTTCCGGCGGGAATGCTGCAGACGACCTCGAGCCGAGGCGATGCCGCCGATGCCATCTGCCGCGTGGCACAGGACGAGGGGTATGACCTCATCGTCATCGGGAACAGGGGAATGCTCGGTGGCAGATTCCATTTCGGCACGATCCCCAACAAGGTGTCCCACCAGGCGCCGACCGATCTGCTGATCGTCAAGACGACCTCGGCCGAGATCGATGATCTTGCGAACGGCGATGGGGCGGTGGTTCGAGTCGACGGCGACTCGATCGCGGCCTACCGCGACGACTCCGGGATCGTCCATCGGCTGTCGGCGCGCTGCGCGCACATGGGTTGCATCGTCGGATGGAACGCCGACGAGCGAACCTGGGACTGCCCGTGCCACGGGTCCCGTTACGACGCCCTCGGCGCCGTCATCCACGGGCCGGCCACATCGGGACTGGCAAACGCCGACGAGGCCGATAGCTAGCCCATGTATCCCTGGGTCGTGTTCCTCCACGTCGCCGGCGTGTTCGGCTTCCTCCTCGCGCACGGCGCGTCGGTGACCGTCATGTTCCGGCTGCGCACTGAGCGCGAGCGCGAGCGGATCGTGACCCTCCTCGATCTGTCGAGCACATCGATGTTGGCCTTCTACGCGTCGATCGTGGTCCTGCTCGCCGCGGGCATCCTGGCCGGCTTCATCGGCAATTGGTGGAGGATGCTCTGGATCTGGGTTTCGCTCGGCCTGTTCCTCGCCATCGCCGTCGCGATGTACCCGCTGGCCAGCACCTACTTCCGCCGGGTCCGCAGGGCGGTTGGGTCGCGGCCCTCGGGGGCGCCGATGGCCAGCGACGAGGAGCTCGATGAGCTCCTCACCTCGACCCGGCCGCTGATCATCGCGCTGGTCGGATTCGGGGGCATCCTCGCCATCCTGTGGCTGATGCTCTTCAAGCCGTTCTGACCCGACGCCTCCCTGGGGTCCCCTACCTTCGGGCGCCGACCGTCATGCCGGCCGCCGCGGCCATCGCCGGGCGGCGCTCCTCGAGCCAGCCAAGGACGCTGGCCGCCACCTCCGGCCAGGTGTGCTCCCCCATCACCAGTCCGAAGTGCGACGCCGACGGGAAGTATTCGTACGTGGCACCGAGCAGGTCAGCGGTGCGGCGCGCCTCTGCCGGGTGGATCACGTCGTCGAGGCCGGCACCGATGACGAGGCTCGGAACCTCCACCAGGCCCGAGGTGTCGATCGGGATGCCCTCCATCCGCTCGCGGCGTGCGCGTCCAGACTCTCGGGCGCCGTCGAGCAGCTCGCGCATCTTGGCGATGTCGTGCTCGTCCATGTCCGGCATCCGCTCTCGCAGCTCCTGGGTCGTGCCGGTCCAGCCCCACCACGCGGCGTCGTAGATCGCTGGGACGTCGTGCAGCTCGTGCTCGTCAGGGCGGCGCGGAAGAGCGTCCGCCGGTGGCGAGGGAGCCAGCAGCACCAGGCCGAGCACCCGCGAGGCCTCACGCTCGCCGTACATCAGGGCCGCCAGCGCGCCGATCCCCCACCCGATCACGACTGCCGGCCGGCCAAGCTGCCGCATCGCCACCCCGATGTCGTCTGCGTAGTCGCGCATCGTGGTCTCGTCGAGCTCCGCCGGAGCGCTGGTGAAGTGACCGCGCAGGTTCATGGCGTGCGCCTCCCAGCCGCGCTCGGCGAGGAAGGCGGCGAACTCGGTCCACAGCCACGAGCCGGTGAGGACCCCGTGGACGAGGAGGAGCGGGGGCTTGCGCGAGCGTCGCTCGGGCTGGTGGGTCTCGATGTGGATCCCCTCGGGCTCGATGAACACCTCGTCGCGCTTGATCGCCTGCACCATCGGTCGGGTCAGTCCTCCAGGGGGTTGAAGACCATGCCGGTCATGAGCTTCGGGTAGAAGTAGGTGGACTTCTGCGGCATCACGTCGCCCGCGCTCGCCACCTCGGCCAGCTGGTCGAGCCGCGTGGGTCTCACCAGGATGGCCGCCGCCGCGTCACCTCGCGCCACCCGCTCGCGCGCATCGGCCTCGTCCCTAGTGTAGGCGAGGCGGGTGCCGGCAGCGGCGTCGTCTTCTGAGATCCCGAGCCGATCCCCAAGCAGCGCCACGTGGAGCGCGGCGAGGTCGAGGGAGCGCGTC
Organism: uncultured Chloroflexia bacterium; assembly: GCA_963828485.1. Taxonomy (GTDB): domain Bacteria; phylum Chloroflexota; class Limnocylindria; order QHBO01; family QHBO01; genus JACDBZ01. The sequence goes on along the minus strand of CAWHEV010000003.1, from coordinate 80,425 downwards.
GCGTCCGACATGCGTTCACGCCGCAATCGGTCGCGGAGGCCATCGCCGTCTCCGACGAGCAGGTAGCCGTCGTCGTCGGGCAGCACGAGGCCGATGATCGGCTCGTCGTCCTCAACACGCTCCTCCAGGCCCGTCGCGAGATCGGCGGGAGCCATCGGCAGCGCCTGCCACAGGGGGTCGTCGCCGCTGACCAGCGATCGCAGCGCGTCGAGGTCGACGTCGAGCAGCAGCCGGTGTGTCGGCCGTATCTCCATCTCGACCATCTGCGCGTTGACGAGCAGCATCATGATCCAGTCGGCCGCGAGCTCTCCCGGCCTCGAGGGGGTCAGGCGCGGATCGGCGCGAACCTCGGCCTGGTAGGCGAGGGCCGTCTCGTAGCGGTGATGGCCGTCGGCGATGTACAGCGTCTGGCGGCCCAGGTGCGTCGTGAGCCGGTCATCGGGCTCGATGGCGGCCAGCTGGTGGAGCAGCCCGTCGGCGTCCCGCGCGCGCCACTCGTCGGTCCATGCACGGCTCATGACGTGGCGGTAGCGCTCGGAGCGGTCGAAGTACAGCCCCAGGATCGGGCTCAGCTGGGTGCGGGTCGCCCGCAGCAGTCCGAGTCGGTCGGCTTTCGGCCCCGCCATGGTGTGCTCGTGGCGGCGGACGCCATCGCCCCATGGCTCGAGGAGGACCCGTGCCACGATGCCCTCGACAGTGAGCGCGTCCGGGTCGGCGCCGGTGGCGTGGCGGTAGTAGTAGGCGGCCGGCTCCGCTCGACGCTCGAGCGTGCCGTCGACCATCCATTCGCCCAGCGTCGCGGCGGCGGCCGCGTGCGGATCGGCATCGGCGCTGAACTCGAGGCGCACCGCGTTGTGCGGGTCGCGCGCCAGGAGGTCGCCACGCTGGGGCTCGGAGATGACGTCGTACGGCGGGCAGGCCACATCGGTCAGGTCCGCCACTCGCGTCGGCGCGGCGTCGACGTCATCCGCGGAGCGAATGCGCGACGGGACGCGGTCAGCGCCGTAGCGGGCGTGCGCGTAGTGGAGGCCGCGGAACGGCGCGACGGCGGGCATCGGCGCTCAGGATAGCGGGGCGATCGATCGCTCCAGCAGCGCGCCTGCCTGGGCACGTACCTCCGGTCGTCGGTCGCGCGCGGCACGCTCGACGAGCCGGCGCGCCCCCTCGGGCACATCCCCGGCGTTGCCCAGCGCGGCGAGCGCATTGCGCAGGAGCCGATGCCGGCCCGCTCGCGTCAGCGCCGTCTCGCCGACGGCGCGCCCGAAGGCTCGCGTGCCCAGCGACAGCAGCCACTCGATGAGCGGGACCAGCGGCACGAGAAGGGGCCCGTCGTCCTCGGCGTCGCCGTTCACGGGGCAGACTTCCTGGCACACGTCGCAGCCGAAGATCCAGTCACCGATGGCCGACGCTTCCCACGGCTCGAACGCTCCCGGATGCTCGATCGTCAGGTAGCTGATGCATCGGCGCGCGTCGATCGTCCGCGGTGCGATCAGCGCGCCGGTCGGGCAGCCGCCGAGGCACCGGGTGCAGCTGCCGCAGCTGGCTCGCATCGGCTGATCGGTCGGCAGTTCCGCCGAGCTCAGGATCGCGCCGAGGAAGATCCATGAGCCGGCGCGCTCGTGCGTGAGGACGTTCGTGTTCTTTCCGACCCAGCCGATGCCGGCGCGGGCGGCGAAGGCCCGCTCGGCCAGCGGGCGATCGTCGACGTAGGCGACCTCGCCCGCCGGCATGCCGTCGGCGCGAAGGTCGGATGCCAGGGCCTCGAGCCGCGTTCGGAGAGCAACGTGGTAGTCGGTGCCGAGGGCGTAGCGGGCGATCCGCCCGGCCGGTCGCGATGGCGATCCAGCCAGCACAGGAGCCAGCGCGGTCGCCAGGGCGGTCGGCGCCGGGTCCCAGGCGGCACGATCCGGCCCACCGTACGGCGCCGCTACGACGAGCACCGACCTCGCTTCGGGGTCGAGCCGGCGCGGGTCGGTTGCCAGGCCGGGACGCTCGCCTCCCATCCAGTCCATGCGGCCCATGCGTCCGGCGCGGACGCTCGCCTCCATGCGCTCGCGGTCGGCGGGCAGCGGCTCGGCGGTGGTAACGCCGACGAGCTGCAGGCCATGCACGGCGGCCATCCGAGCCAGCCGCCGGCGGGTGGGGACCATGGCCTTCAGGATACCCGCGCCCTTCCGCGGTCAGGCGATCGCGATCCGTCCCGACCATGCGATTTGGTTGGCGTCGACCCCAGGTTCGGCGCCCGTCGTCCAGCTCAGCGGATATATCACTACTGCTATAACCGGTGACACGGAGCGGATGCCACGACGACGGACACCCGAGCCGTCCACGCCGCCGCAGCCGTCAGGAATCCCGGCGCCGCACCACGAACTCCGGCGGTTCGCCGGTCGGCGCGAAGCTCGGCGCGGCGAGCGGCATCGCCACGCGCGGGATGCGGAAGCCGAAGATCGATCCCGAAGTGGCCTCGGGATTCGCCGCCGACCAGATCCGCCCGCCGTGCGCATCGATGATGGCGCGGCTGATGTAGAGCCCCAGGCCGAGACCGCCGAAGCGGCGCCGCCCGGCGTCTCCATCGGCCTGGTAGAAGCGCTCGAAGACGTTCTCGCGGTGCTCCGGCGAGATGCCGACGCCGGTGTCGGAGACGGTGACCTCCACCTCGCCGCCGCGCCGATCGGCCGTGAGCCGGATGGGCCCACCGTCGGGCGAGTACTTCACCGCGTTCTCGAGCAGGTTGGAGAGCACCTGGTCGATCCTGTCGCGGTCGGCGTGAACGGGCAGGTCGCCCGAGGTGACCACCTCGATCGGGCGATCGCTGTGCTCGCGCGCGATGCGTGCCGCCGCCTCGCGGACCTGCTCGGCCAGGTCGAAGTCGACGGGCTCGATGCTCACCGCGCCGCGCCGGTCGATCCGGCTGACGTCGAGCAGGTCGTCGACCAGCCGGCGCATGCGGCCGACCTGCGAGCGGATGACCCGCAGGTGCGCCATCTCCTTGCTCTCGCTGTCGAGCTCGTGGCTGAGCCGGCCCTCGAGCAGCTGGGAGTAGCCCTGGATGCTGGTGAGCGGCGTTCGAAGTTCGTGGCTGACGATCGAGAGGAAGTCGTCCTTGATGCGCTGCGCCGCCTGCTCGCGCAGCATCCGGTCCTGGAGGTCGGACCACAGCTGCGCGTTCTGGAGCGCCGGGCCGGCGCGCTCGGCGACCGCCTCGGCCATGCGGCGGATCGACTCGTCGTACGGACGATCCGCGCGACCCGCGGTCGCCAGAACGCCCTGCAGGCGACCGCCGGCCAGGATCGGAACGGCCACCAGCCAGTCGAGCCCCAATGCGCGCATCGAGTCGGGATCGCCGGTGGCGATGTCGTCGGCGCGAGCTTCGCGCGTCGAGGCCGTCGCCCCCACGGCGCCGATGAGGCCCTCGCCGAGACGCAGCGAACGCTCGCCGGCAATTCGACGCCACGCGTCGACCAGGTCGGCATCGGGACCGGCGGCGGCCGCCGGCGCCAGGCGGCGCTCAGCGTCCAGGATGGTGAAGACGACCGTGGCGCCGCCCAGGACGGGAGCGGCGCCGACGGCCACCGCCTCGAACGTGGCTCCGCGGTCGAGGGACGCCCCGAAGTCGCGCCCGAGGCGGCTGAGGAGCTCGCGCTCGCGCGTCGCCGCGCGCTGCCGCTCCTCCTCGGTGAGCCTGAGCTGGAGGCGGGCGTTCTCCGTCGCCCGACCGATCACGATGCGGCTGAAGAGCCCCGCGATCACCCCGAATCCGAGCAGGTAGGCGACGCGCACGCCGAGCACGGGGAGCGGCGGCGTCTCGAGGGTGCCGCCGACCAGCACGACGGTGAGGTACATCGCGCTCATCACCACTGCCGACCACACCGATGCGCCCAGGCCGAAGCGCAGCGCGGCACCGAGGATCACGAGGCCGTAGAAGAGATAGAGGTCGACCGCGCCCGGAGCGGCGTAGACCGCGATCGTGACCGCGGCCATCTCGACCACGGTGCTGACGATCCCGACCTCGCGTGCCGGGAAGCGGCCAAGCAGCCACGGCACAAGGACGCTCCACGCGGCGAGGGCGACCACCACCCCGAGCAGGGCGATGAGGTCGGTCGCACCGCGAGTGATGAGGACGACGAGCAGGGCACCCGCCAGGAGCGCCATGACAAGGCGCGCCCACGCGATCTGACGCTCCTGCGTGCGCATCTGGCGCTCGAGATGGCGTTCGAGCTCGTTCGGACCGTCGATCGACACTTCCATCCCAGCGATGCACTCTACACTCGGCGGCAGCGTGTGGGGGCGTGCAACTCGGCTCGGCCTTGGCGCGTCTAGCGTGGACCTGATCGGCCAGACACTCGACCGAGGGACGATGACGAAGCACCTCCTTCTCCGCCGTGCACGCCGCGCCGCGGCTGGCGCGTTGATCGCGTGGCTCGTCGTCGGCGCCCTTCCGGCCCGGGCTGCCAGCGCGGTCGAGATCGAAGCGCACGCACTGATCGGCGGCCGCTACGAGATCGGCGGCTGGCTCGCCGTCTCGGTGACCCTCTCAAACTCGGGCGCACCGACCGACGGTTACCTGAGCGCAGAGACCGATGGCGGCACCGTACGGCGCCATGTCGAGCTCCCGGCCGGAGCCCGCAAGGTCGTGCCGCTCTACGTCGAGCCTGAGGCGTTCCAGCGCGAGGTGGTCGTCACGTACACCGAGCCGAACGGGACGGTCAGCGCCACGACCGAGGTTCGGGTGATGGAGCAGACGAGCGGCCAGGTCGCCATCGTCGGCGACACGACCGCCACGCTGCGCCCGCAGGTCGTCGCCTCCGGGCAGGGCAACCGGCCGGAGCCCATCTCGCTCACCGTTGCCGAGATCCCCGAGCGCCCCGAGCCGCTGGGCGGCCTCTCGTCCATCGTGTGGGCCGCCGACAGCACCGGTCTGAGCAGCGCTCAGGTCGGCAGCCTGGAGCGCTGGGTGGCCGACGGAGGCCAGCTCGTCATCGTCGGAGGTACGGACTGGCAGACACGGACTGGAGGTTTCACCTCCCTGCTGCCTCTCACCGGCCTCGCATCAGCGGATGGCACGTCGCTGGCTGCGCTCGCCTCATGGGTCGGCCAGGATGCGGCGAGCCTCGAACCGGCGACCGTCTCGACAGGACCGGTGCACGAGGAAGGGCGAGCGATCGTCACGGCCGATGACGGGACCGTCCTCGTCTCGATGCGACCCTTCGCCGCCGGGGAGGTCGTCCTGATCGGGGCCGACGCGGCGGTCGAGGCCTTCCGGGGCTGGGAGGGGGCGCCGCACCTGTGGGATCGCGTCATCCCGTCGAGCGCCATCTTCGACCAGTTCTTCGGCGGCGCCGGTCAGCCCGACGAGATCCAGGCATCGATGAATGGCGCCCTCGGAACGCTGCCGACCCTCGACGTCCCGCCCGCCGAGCTGCTGCTGGCGGTGATCGTGGGCTACATCCTCCTCATCGGCCCCATCAGCTACCTCGTCCTGCGCCGCATCGACCGCCGCGAGCTGGCGTGGGTCACGGCGCCGTTGCTCATCGTGACGTTCAGCGCGTGCTCGTACGGCATCGGCCGCTCGCTCAAGGGCAGCGACGTGGTCGTCAACCAGATCGCCGTCGTGCGCACGTCGCCGACCGGGGCCGCACTGGCACAGACCTACGCGGGCGTCTTCTCGCCCGATCGCTCGACATACCACCTTGCCGTCGATGCCGATGCGCTGATCGGCGCACTGGACACGTCTTCGTTCGATGGCATCCCACGCCAGACGGGCAACGTCGCAATCGACCAGGGCCGGCCGGCTCGCCTGCGCGACCTCTCCATCGGCGCCTTCGGATTCGCGGGCGTCCAGGCCAGCGGCCTGGTGGAGGCGGAGCCGGCGCTGGAGGTGACCTGGGCCACCGTCGACGGCGAGCTGGTCGGCACCGTCACCAACACGTCGTCCACCACTGTGGCCGATGTCGCGTACGTGAGCAGCGCCGGCGGCGAACGCATCGGCGACCTCGCGCCGGGTGCCAGCCTCGAGTTCAGCCCGCCGACGAGCAACTTCAACGGGTCCAGCGCATCGGACCAGGTCTACGGCTTCGGAGGTTTCGACAGCTCATCGGAGGAGCAGCGCCTCGTCTCGCTCCGCCGCCAGGTGATCGATGCGCTGGTCGGCTACGGCGGATGGGCCGGCATGGAGCTGAGCGCGTCGTTCGGGCGCGGCCCGTACATCATCGGCTGGCGCAACGGACGAGGGGCCGATGCCGGTCTCCATCGAGGGCTTCACTGCGCAGCGGCACACCGCCGCGGTCGAGGTCGTCAGCGTGCGCCAGACGATCGGCAGCGGCGAGGTCACCGTTCGCACCGCACCGCATGTCGGTCACCATGACGGGCAGCGAGGGCGACGTCGTGGGCGGCTTCGAGGCCGGGAGCGTGATCATCAACGATGGGTCGGCGACGTTCAGCATCGGCCTCCCGCTCGAAGCCTCGGGCCTCGAGGCGACCGAGGTCGAGATCCTCGTCGGAGCCGATCCGTCGGTCGTGCTCGGCGACGCCGGCGACATGGGCGGCTCCTGGCCCGCCGGCTTCACGCTCGAGGTGCGCAATCCCGGCACCGGAGCGTGGACGCTCGTGGGAAACCTCGGCCAGTCGAGCTCGTTCACGATCGACGACGCCGCGAGCGCCCTCGGTCCCACCGGCCTCATCGAGGTCCGCGTCAGCGGGACCGCCGATCCCAACTTCGGCCAGTCCGGCGTCTTCGTGAGCGCCGAGGTCACTGGGGTGATCGACCAATGACCTCCGTGCCAATCGTCGAGACCCGCGGCCTCGTCAAGCGCTACGACGACCAGCTCGCCGTGGCCGGCATCGACCTCGTGGTCGGCCCCGGCGAGATCTACGGCCTGGTCGGACCCAACGGCGCCGGCAAGACGACGACGATGAAGATCCTGGCCACCCTGCTCGCCCCGACCGCCGGTGAGGCGTTCGTGACCGGCATCCCGGTCGCCGCCGACCCGATCGAGGTCAGGCGCCGCATCGGCTACATGCCCGACTTCTACGGCGTCTACGACGATCTGCGCGTGTGGGAGTACCTCGACTTCTTCGCCCGCTGCTACGAGGTCCCATCACGTCGCCGCGGACCGATGATCGCCGAGCTGCTCGAGATCGTCGGGCTGGTCGACAAGCGAGAGGCCTACGTCGAGTCGCTCTCGCGAGGCATGCGCCAGCGCCTGTGCCTGGCCCACACCCTGGTGCACGACCCGGCGCTCCTCATCCTCGATGAGCCGGCGTCGGGCCTCGATCCCCGCGCTCGGGTGGAGATGCGCGAGATCCTGCGCGAGCTGCGGGCCATGGGCAAGACGATCCTCGTCAGCAGCCACATCCTTCCCGAGCTGGGCGAGATGTGCACCGGGGTCGCGATCATCGATCACGGCCGCGTGCTTCGCGCCGGGAGCATCGCCGAGATCGAACGCTCCCTGCGGGCGACCGCCCTCCTGCGGATCGACCTCCTCGGCGACGAGGCGGCGGTCACCGCCGCGATCGACTGGCTCGGAACCGATCCCCGAGTCAGTGACGTCTTGCCGCTGCCGGGCGGCGTCGACGGCAGGGCCCGGCTCGAGGCCGCGTTCGATGGCGCGCCGGAGGATCAGGCCGGCCTGCTGCGCCGGATGATCGAGGCGGGACATCCGGTCGCCGGCTTCACGCAGGCGACCAGCGACCTGGAAGAGATCTTCCTGAAGGTGACCGGACAGGCACTCGACGAGGAGGAGGCGGCATGACGGCGGCACCGGCGGCCATCGGCAGCACGCGACGCGGCGCGCCGCGCGAGTTCCTCAGCGCCGTCGGCACCATCATGGTCAAGGAGCTGCGGTCACGCATGCGAGGGCGGCGTGCCTTCATCGTCCTGACGATCTACCTCGGCCTTCTCGCGCTGATCGCGTACGGCGTGTATCTCCTCACCGCGCCGAACGCCGACAACGGCCTGGCCGGGTCGGCCAACGCGTCGGCACTGGTCGGCCAGGCGATCTTCATCACGCTCTCGATCTTCCAGCTCATCCTCATCTGCTTCATCGCGCCGGCCGCCACGGCCGGCCAGATCAGCCTCGAGCGCGAGAAGCAGACCCTCGACCTCCTGATCAGCACACCGATGCGTCCCGGGGCCATCGTCATCGGGAAGCTCGCCGCGGCGCTCGCCTACGTCGTCCTGATGATCGTCGCAGCGGTGCCGATCACGGCCATCGTGCTCATGTACGGCGGCGCGACCATCGGCGACATCATGCGGCAGCAGGTCGTGCTGCTGGCCATAGCGTTCGGCCTCGGAGCCATCGGCCTCTTCTTCTCCGCACTCCTCAAGCGCACGCAGGCCGCGACGGTCCTGACCTACATCACCGTATTGGCCCTGACGCTCGGGACGGCGGCGATCTTCGTGTTCTGGACGATCTTCGCCAACCAGTCGAACGGCGGCTTCGGAGTCGGCCCGACCAGGACGGCGCCCGAGCTGCTGCTCTACCCGAATCCCGGCGTCGCGATGCTCGACGTCGTGGCCAACACCGAAGCCGACCCGTTCGGCGGCGTGACACGCCTGCTTGCCGAGATGCGCGGAGAGGTCATCAACGTGCCGATCGAGGACTTCCCGATCGACGGCGATGTCGGGGTGGAGTGCGACGTCAATGGCAACTGCCGGCCGGCCGGAGGAGCGGGCGCCCCGGTGGGCGTCGACGCCCCGGCGCCGACCGCGGGGTACTGGTGGCCGCGCATCGCGCTCACGTTCGTGGGGATCGGGATCGTGCTGACGCTTGCGGCCATGCGGCTGCTCGTCCCGGCCGGCATGCGCGGCCGCCCGTGGCGACGCGGCCCGCGACCCGCGACCGCGACCGACGTCGGCATCGAGGACATCGGTGTGCCCGTGAGCGACGACTCAGGGGATCAGCGATGAACGACCGACCGGTGGCCGACGCGGTCGGCGAACGGCTCGGGCCCGACTCTCTGAAGCGCCTCCGCGCGCTCCGGCGCCGGCTCTGGCTCCGCCGCGCTGTCCGGTCCGCGCTGATCATGGGCGCGGCCAGCCTGGTGCTGGTGGCGGTGCGTGCAGCTCGTCGCCCGCGCGTTCCCCTTCGAGCACGCGCTCTGGCTGCAGCTGGGCGTCCTGGGCCTGGGTCTCCTGGCATGGGCGATCGACAGCGCCCGGCGCCGCCCGTCGCTGGTCGAGTCGGCACGGCGCGCGGACGAGGAGCTCGCGTTGCGCCAGCGCCTCGGCACGGCTCTCGAGATCGCAGGGCGCGAGACGGACGACCCCCTCGAGGCACGGCAGCTCGCCGATGCGCGTGCTCAGCTCGGCGCTGTCGACATCCGTCGCGCATTCCGGCCGCGACTCTCCCGCCGCCCGCTGGCGATCGCCGGCCTCGGCATCGCCATGACGCTGATCCTGGTGGCCTGGCCGAACCCGCAGGACGAGATCCTCAGACAGCGTGAAGCCGCGCGTGAGGCGGCCGAGGAGGTGGCCGAGCGGGTCGAGGACGTTGCCGACGAGCTGGCCGAGGAGAACATCGAGAACCCCGACCCGCGTCGTGAGGAGCTCGAGCGCCAGCTGCGAGAGCTGGCCCGACAGCTTCGCGAGCAGGGGGCCGACCGCGAGGCAACCCTTGCCCGAATCGGGTCGGTGCAGGAGGAGCTCGCGCGGATGACCGACCCACAGGCGACGCAGCGGGACGCGGCAATGACGCAGCTGGCACGCGCCACGTCGCAGGCCGCGACCGATGACGAGGAGGCGAACCCGGAGGGCGAACCCGAGGAGGCGGCGCGTGACCTCGAGGAGCTCGCCGAAGAGGCCGGCTCGATGAGCCAGGAGGAGGCGGCCGCGCGTGCGGCGGCCCTCCGGCAGGCGGCGCAGAGCGGAGCCGCATCGCAGCCGGAGGCAGCCCGTGCACTGGCGGAGGCGGCGGACGCGCTCGAGCGAGCCTCGCGCACCGGGTCCGAGCAGGATCGCCGTGCCGCGGCAGAGGCCCTGGATCGCGCCGCGGACGCGTTCCGCAGCGCCGAGCGCGATCGGCAGCTCCAACGCGACGTCGCCGGTGCCCAGGCGGCACTGCAGGACGGCGCGCGACAGGTCGCTCGCGCGGGACAGCCAACGGCCGGGCAGCCCGGAGCCTCAGGCCAGGCGGGCGCATCAGGTCAGCCGGGCGCATCGGGCCAGCCCGGTGCCTCAGGTCAGCCGGGGTCGTCAGGCCAGCCGGGCGCGTCAGGTCAGCCTGGCGGCAGCCCCGGCCAGAACCCTGGGAACAATCCCGGCAGCAATCCGGGCTCCAACCCCGGGAGCAATCCGGGATCGAACCCGGGCAGCAATCCCGGGTCAAACCCCGGCTCGAATCCCGGGAGCAACCCGGGCTCCAACCCAGGCAGCAATCCAGGATCGCAGCCGGGCAGCGGCGGCGGCGCGAACGTCCGTCGCATTCCCGGTGGTGGCCTTCGCACCGGCGGGTTCGACGGGCCGACCCAGGGCAACCAGGGCTCCACGACCGATGACCAGGGCGACGTCCTCACCGACTTCGATCGGTTCGGCCGTCCCGGCGACCCCGACTTCATCGCCGGTGCCGGCGGCAACGGCGGGACCGATCAGGCCGGCTCCGGATCCGGCACCGGATTCGACAATGACAGCGTCGTTCCGTATCGGTCCGTCTACGACCTCTTCCACGACTACGCGCAGACGACGCTGGATCGGCAGCAGGTGCCGATCACCCTCAAGGACTTCGTCCGTGACTACTTCTCCCGCCTGGAGCCACAGCAATGACCGAAGGACCCACCACCGCGCCGGTCACGACCGGCGCAGACCTCGAGCCCGAGCAGTTCGCCGGCATGGCCCTGGCCATCGAGCGCGAGGTCGGGCAGTTCATCGTCGGGCAGCAGCAGCTCGTTCGGCAGACGTTGATCAGCCTGATCGCCGGATCGCATGCGCTGCTCGAGGGCGTCCCCGGCCTCGGCAAGACCATGCTCGTCCGCACCATGGCCGAGGCACTCGAGCTGGGCTTCTCGCGCATCCAGTTCACGCCGGACCTGATGCCAGCGGACATCATCGGCACGAACATCATCGTCGAGGAGGGTGGCGAGCGGCGCTTCCGGTTCCAGCAGGGGCCGATCTTCAGCAACCTCGTGCTCGCCGACGAGATCAACCGCGCCACGCCGAAGACCCAGTCGGCCCTGCTCGAGGCGATGCAGGAGCACCGCGTCACGGTCGCCAAGCAGCAGTACACCCTGTCCGAGCCGTTCTTCGTGCTCGCCACCCAGAATCCGCTCGAGATGGAGGGGACCTATCCGCTTCCCGAGGCGCAGCTCGACCGGTTCTTCTTCAAGATCGACGTCGGCTTCCCCTCCGAGCAGGACCTCGTCGAGATCATGCAGCGCACCACCGGCACCGAGGCCCCGAGCGTGGGCAAGGCTGCCAGCGGGGCTGACGTGCTGGCGATGCAGCGGCTGGCGCGCGATGTCCCGATCGCCTCGCACGTGATGGCCTACGCGATTCGAATCCTGCGCGGCACGCATCCGGAGACGGAGAACGTGCCGGAGATCGTCCGCTCGTACGTTCGCTACGGCGCCTCGCCCGCGCGGCGCGCAGGCGATGGTGCTCGGGGCGAAGATCACGGCGCTCCTCGACGGCCGCTTCAACGTCGCCTACGCGGACGTCCAGGCGGTTGCCGCGCCCGCGCTGCGCCACCGGGTCATCCTCAACTTCGAGGGCGAGGCCGAGGGCATCAGCACCGACTCGGTCGTCCGCTCGATCATCGCCGAGACGCCCACCGAACCGGCCGAATAGGTCGTGGTGTCGCGCGTATATACGTATATACGCAGAGCCCCAACCGCCATATGACGGCCAGCGAGCGTCCCCCGTTCTTCGACGAGGCCTTCCTGCGCCGCCTCGAGCAGCTCGAGCTGGCCTCGCGCCGCCTCATCGCCGGGCGGATGAAGGGCGAGCGACGCAGCGTGCGCCGCGGCCAGAGCGTCGAGTTCGCCGACTACCGTAACTACAGCGCAGGCGACGACCTCCGCCAACTCGATTGGAACGCCTACGCGCGCCTCGAGCGCCTCTTCGTGAAGCTCTTCGTCGAGGAGGAGGACGTCACCGTCCACATCCTGGTCGACGCGAGCCGGAGCATGGATTACGGCGAGCCGAACAAGCTCGACGCCGCACGCCGCGCGGCTGCCGCCCTCGGCTATCTGGGACTGGCCAGCATGGACCGGGTCAGCGTCGCATTCCTCGGCGACGGGGAGGCGAGCGCCATGCGGCCGATGCGCGGGAAGCGCAGGACCCTCGAGCTCTTCCGGTTCCTCTCGGAGCCGCGCACCGAGCGCCTCACCGGCCTCGCCGCCGCCGCCCGCGCGTACGCCGGCCGCATGCGGGGCAGCGGACCGCTCCTCCTGATCAGCGACCTCATGGATCCGGGTTACCTCGATGCCCTGCGCGACCTCGCCGGGACGCGCTCGCAGCTGTCGGTGCTCCACCTCCTTGCGCCCGACGAGCTCGACCCTGACATCCCGCCCGACGCGCGCCTCGTGGACAACGAGACCGGCCAGCCGGTCGAGGTGAGCGGGGACGACGACCTCGTCGAGCGCTACCGGACGCGCCTGGCCGGGTGGCAGGCCGAGATCAGCGAGTTCCTGACCAGGCGCGGCGGCACCTACGTGCTCGTCCCCTCCGACATCGACCTCGCCGACCTCCTCTTCGACGTCCTTCGCCGCAGGCGAGTGGTCGAGTGATCGCCCCGCTGGCCCTCATCGGCCTCATCAGCCTGCCGATCATCGTGGCCTTCTACATGCTGCGCCTGCGGCGCCGGGACGTGCCAGTCGGCTCCACGTTCCTGTGGCAACAGCTCGTGCGCGACGTGGAGGCCAACGCACCGTGGCAACGGCTGCGGTTCAGCTGGCTCCTGCTCCTCCAGCTCCTGATCGCGGCGCTGATCGTGGTTGCAGCCACCCGGCCGTTCGTCACCACCCCCTCGGACCTCGCGGCGAACGTCGTGCTGATCGTGGACACGAGCGCCTCGATGGCGACCGCCACCGACGACGAGGACCGCATGGCACTGGCGCGAAGCCGAGCCGCCGAGGTGGTTGGCCGGCTGCCCGAGGGCGGAAGGGTCACCGTCGTGGCCGCCTCCGACACCGCCAGCGTCCTCGTCAGCGAGACCGATGACCGCGAGGCGGCGCTCCAGGCCATCGAGCGCATCCAGCCGAGCCAGCTGGAGGGGGACCTGACGGATGCGTTTGCCCTCGCATCGGCCCTGGCGGCACGCGACAGCGACTCGACCGTGGTGGTCGTGACCGATGCGGCCGGCGACGACCTGCCCGAACTCGGCGTCGGCTCCCCGGTCGTGGTCGAGCGGGTCGGCGCCACCGATGCCAACCAGGCGATCGCCGCGCTCTCCGCCCTGCGCCGATCGGGCGGGGCGCAGCTCGACCTGTTCGTAGCGGTCACGAACCCGTCGACCGCCGATGCCACCCGGCGCCTGGAGGTGTACGCCGACGGCGCGCTCGTCGACGCCCGTGAGCTGACCATCCCGGCCGGCCAGCGCTCCGAGGCGCTGGTGACGACCGTGCCGGCCGCGGCCGTGACCGTCGAGGCGCGGCTGGCCGGCGCTGACGCGCTGTTAACCGACGACCGGGCGTTCGCGATCGTGCCGGCAGCCGACGCGACGCGGGCACTGCTCGTGAGCGAGGGCAGCGCGTTCCTGGAGAGCGCACTGGCGCTCCTCCCCCGCCTCGAGCTCTACGCGGTGGGCGCAGACGGCTATGTCAATGCGATCGACGAGGCGGCGGAAGCCGGCACGCCATACGGGCTGGTCATCTTCGACGGCGTCGTGCCCGACGAGGCTCCCGAGATGGCGGCGCTGTACGTCGATCCCGACACCGACGGCGCCTTCGGCACGGTCGAGGGCCGCATCGATGGCCCCGTCATCGACCGAACCGATCCCGACGAGCCGATCCTGCGCTTCGTCGACCTCGCGAGCATTCACATCGGTCGCGCGCGCGATGTCGACCTGGCCGCCGGCATGCACGCCGTGGTCTCCTCCACGCGCGATGCCCCGCTCATCGCCGTCGGCGAGGCGAACGGCCGGCGTGTCGGGCTCGTCGCGTTCGATCTCGAGGAGTCGGACCTGCCGCTCCAGGTCGCCTTCCCGCTGCTGATGAGCAACCTCGTCGACTTCGTGCTCCCCGCCGGCGACGGCATCCTGCCGTCGTCGATGCGCCTCGGGGAGTCGGTGACCGTCGGCGTGGACCCGACCGTCGAGCGGGTCACGGTCACGACCGCCGGAGCCGCCGACCTGCCGGGCTCAACCGTCGAGACAATCGAGGTCTCGGCGGTCGACGGACGGCTGACGATCCCCGGCGCCGACCACGTCGGCCTGCGCGAGGTCCGCGTCGCGAGCGAGGATCCGGACCTCGAGGGGACCGTGCTCGGCACGACGGCCGTCAACCTGTTCAGCGCCGATGAGTCCGACGTCGAGCCGGGCGACGCCACCCGCATCGTCGACATGGGCCGCGTCCCGGACGACGCGGCGACGTCGTCGCAGTCGGCCCGCAACGAGTGGTGGTGGCCGCTCGCGCTCCTCGCGCTATTCCTCCTTGCCGCCGAGTGGATCCTCTTCCATCGGCCCACTCGGCGCACCATGCGGCGGGCCTTCGGCCGGCGACCGGAGCCGCTCGGCGGCCGCTCTCGATGAGCCTCCCCTTCAACTTCAGCGACCCGGTCTGGCTCTGGCTGGCCGTGCCGGCGATCGCGGTCGTCGTCGTCGGCTGGCTGGCCGCGTCGCGCACGCTCCCTGCCGGGCGGAGGATCGCGTCGCTCGTGATCCGGCTCGTGCTCGCTGCGTGCCTCGTCCTCGCGCTGGCGGGCATGCGGCTCGCGCTGCCCTCGGACCGGCTGGCCGTCGTCTTCCTGGTCGACGCGTCGGACTCGATGCTGGATGCGACCTCCGAGGAGCTCGTCGAATGGGCGCGCGCGGCCGTGGGCGACATGCCGGAGGGCGACCGGGCCGGTGTGGTCGTCTTCGGCGCGAACGCGCTGGTCGATCGGCTTCCGTCCGAGCTGGCCGAGCTAGCCGATCCGGCCTCGGCACCGGTCGCCGCGGCGAGCGACGTGGGGGCCGCCGTCAGGCTCGCCGCCGCGATCATGCCGGCCGGCATGCAGCAGCGGATGGTGCTGCTCTCCGACGGCAACGACACGACCGGCGACGCGGCCGATGCCATCGCCGCCTCGACGGCGCGCGGCATTCGCCTCGACGTCGTGACCCCTGCCGACGACCAGTCGGCCGAGGTCCTCGTCGATGCGCTCGACGCCCCCACCGGAGCGCGCGTCGGCGAGACGATCGACCTCGTCGTCCGGCTGCGCTCGACGATCACGACCTCGGCCACGCTGAGGCTGCTGGCCGACGGGGCGACCGTCGCGACGCGCGACATCGACCTCGAGCCTGGCATCACCGCCATCCCGTTCAGCGTCACCGCCGACGAGGCCGGCTTCCATGTCTTCCGCGCCGTCATCGAGCCCGATGACGATCGGTTCAGCCAGAACAACGCCGCCGATGCCTACGTCCTGGTGACCGGCCCGCCACAGGTCCTCGTGGCGACTGACGACGCCGAGCGGGCCGCCGACCTCGTCGCCTCCCTGAACGAGGGCAGCCTGGAGGTCACGGTCGTCAACTCCGGCGGTGTCCCGTCCTCGCTGACCTCGCTGGCCGGCTACGACAGCATCGTCCTCGACAACGTCTCCGCCGATGCCCTCGGGCCGACCGCGATGGCCTCCCTGCAGGTGTACGTGCGCGACCTCGGCAGGGGCCTCGTCATGCTCGGCGGGCGCGAGAGCTTCGGAGCCGGCGGCTATCTCGACACCCCGCTGGAGGAGGCGCTTCCGGTCTACATGAGCGTGCGCGACCGCGAGCGATCTCCCGACGTTGCGATGGTCGCGGTGGTCGACAAGTCCGGAAGCATGGCCGACTGCCACTGCACCGGCGACTCACGCGACACGGCCAATCCCTCGGGTTCGCGCGGGTTCGAGAAGGTCGACATCGCCAAGGAGGCGATCCTTCGCGCCGCCGAGGCGCTCGCGCCGACCGACCAGCTCGGCGTGGTGACCTTCGACGAGAACGCCCACTGGGCGGTGCGCACGGCACCGATCGACTTCGGCGCGCTGGGCGATGGCCTCGGCTTCCAGGCCGACGGCATGACGAACATCTTCGCCGGGCTGCAGGCGGCCTACGAGGACCTGATCGACAACCCTGCCACGCTGCGTCACATCATCCTGCTCACCGACGGATGGTCGACGCACGGCGCCTACGACGAGCTGCTGGCCGACATGCAGGAGGCCGGCATCACGCTCTCGACCATCGGCACCGGAGGCGGTTCGGCCGAGGTGCTGCGACGGCTGGCTGAAGAGTCGGGCGGCCGCTACTACGACGCCGCAGACGCCACGACCATCCCCGACATCTTCCTGCGCGAGACGATCCGGACCGCGGGCGAGCGCATCGTGGAGGAGCCGTTCCAGCCCATTCCGTCCTCGTCCTCGGAGATCCTCGACGGCCTCGACGCCGGTCGTCTTCCGCAGCTGCTCGGGTACAACGCCACGACCGCCAAGGGCAGCGCCACCGTCTCGCTCCTGACCGCGCGCGAGGATCCGCTGCTCGCGCAATGGCAGTACGGGCTGGGACGGGCGGTGGCATGGACCTCCGACGCGCGACAGCAGTGGGCGACCCCGTGGATCGGGACGGCCGAGTTCGGCACCCTCACCGCACAGCTGGTTGCCTGGACCCTGCCGCCGCAGGACGCCGAGGGAATCGAAGTCCGATTCACGCCCGCCGGGGGCGGCGATCTCGACGTCGAGGTGACCTCGTTCGACGATGACGGCGCCCCGCGCAACTTCTACGACACCCAGCTTCGGCTCGTCTCGCCGAACCTGGAGCCGACGCAGGTCGAGCTGGATCAGGTCGGGCCGGGCCGCTACGCCGGGACCCTGCGGGCCGACGATCCCGGCGCGTACCTGGTCCGCGTGGCGCAGACCTACAGCGACGAAAACGGCACAGACGCGGCCACTCGCACGCTCGGCATCGTCTCGCCGGCGGCCGAGGAGTATCGGCGGCTGGGCATCGACATCGATTCGCTGGCGTCATTCGCCGCGGCGGGCGCGGGGCGGCAGCTTGCCCTGGACGCCGAGGAGCCCGGCGCGGAGGTCTGGCGGCACGACATCGAGGCCAGCGCCTTCCCGACGCCAATCTGGCCGATCCTGTTGATCCTGGCGATCGTGCTCGTTCCGATCGACATCGGGGTCAGACGCGTGGCGCTCTCGGTCGGAGACGTCGCGCGGGCGCGAGCGTGGGTCGCGAGCCGCCTCGGCCTCGGCCGCGAGCAGGAGACAGTGGCAGGGCTGGGCGAGCTCCGCGCGGCACGAGCCCGCGGAGAGCGCCGTGCCGGCCGTGTTGCGACGCCGCCCGCCGAGGCCACGGCACCGATCGCCGCGACGGGCACCCCGAGCGCACCACGACCGTCAGCGCCAGCGAGCCGTGCGGCGCCAAGCCCCGCGGAGGCGCCCGCCGCGGCCGATCCTGGCGGCGAGACCCTCGCCGAGCGATTGGCCAGACGCCGTCGCGGCGGCTGACGCCCCGTTCACCGGGTCAGCCGTCGCCTGGGTCCAGCTCCTCGAGCACCGCGTCGTCGCCATCGGGCACCGGACGTTCCTTGGGCCTTGGCGCGCGGAGGGCGATCCAGACGCCGGCTCCCGCCAGACCGGCGAGGGCGATGACGATCCACGGCAGCGTTCGGTAGTCGAACCAGCCGATGCCGATGACCGCCACGCGAGATTGGTTCCCGACGCGATCAGTCGCCACGACGTCGAGCACGGTCGGCCATGGCGGGAGGTCGACCTCGATCCTGAAGCTGCCATCGTCATCGGCCGAGACCTCGCGCCCGCCGATGGTGACCTCGGCCGCGCGATCGGTCTTCCCGGCGATGACGACCGCGGCGGAGCCGACGCTGGTCGCGGCATCGGCCTCGAGGGTGGGCGCCTGTCCGAGCGAGCTCACCTGCCAGGACGCGACGTAGGCTCGACCGGAGGGGCTCACGACCGTCAGCCGTGCCGCGTAGCTCGGATTCGGTCCCGCATCTTCGGGCGGCGGGATGGCCACCGTGAGCCGACCTGACTCCGGCACGCTCGCGACGTCGTCGCCGACCTCCGATCCCGCCCGAACATAGGCCCTCGACCCGGGCGGCGCCTCGAGCTGGACCTCGAGTCCATCGGCACCCGTCACCAGCTCCAGACCGTCGCTGATCGCGCCGTCAACCGGCGGATCAAGGAAGCCATCGTCCACCTCCTGGTCGAAGATCGCGGTGAACGGAACGACGCTCACGCCCGACCCCGGCTGCGCGGTCGGCGCGTCGAGGCGTCCCCCGGTCGGGTCCCGGTGGCCGGGGATGCCGAGGCCGTGCCAGAGGGCCAGCCACCTCTTGCCGGTTCCGACGAGCCCGGTCGGCACCACGCCGGCCAGCGCCGAGGTCATCGCAAATCGGCCGGACTCGGTGACGAGCTCCCCGCCGGCCAGCAGGGTCGCCTCGCCCCGCGGCCCGGCGCCCGGGAGCAGGCCGATGTAGGGCCGCAGCTCGCTCGTCCCGAGCGCAGCCGCCCGCTCCCCCGGGGCGGTAATCGTGTCGAGCGCCGGAAGGGCGGCGTACACGACGGTCGACGTGGCGGATCTGATCGCGAGCTGGGGCACTCCATCCTGCGCGACGACACCCACGAGGTCGCCGTTGATAGCGCTGGCGCCGACGACCGCGCTCGCCGGCTCGTCCCTCGGCCACGGCCGCACCTCCAGGCCGCGAAGCCCGTACTCGGTCGCGATGCCGCGCCGGGTGCCGATGGGCACGGCGAGCGCATCGAGGACGCCGGTGTCGGTGCTCTCCGCGACCAGCGCGTCGCCATCGCGCAGCGAGATTCGGTGCAGCCGCGACTGCGCGCCGATGAAGGCTGCCTCATCTCCGGGTGCTCCGTCGCTGTCACCCAGCACGTACGGCGAGACGCCGGACCCGACGGAGAGCTCGGTCACCACCGGCTCGGCGAACCTGTCGCCGAGCCAGCGCAGCACGCGGCCCTCGGTCGGGAAGGTCGTATCGCCGAGCGGCGTGAGCCCTCGAGTCACGAGCAGCTCGTCGGTGCCATCGCCGTCCATGTCGATCGCGAGCACCGCATCGGCGCTCTGCGCGCGGGGCGCCACCTCGTCGAGCTCCAGCACGCCATCCGTGACCACCACGTCATGAAGCAGGAGGCAGCAGGTCTGTTCGAGGCCCGGCTCGTCGAAGCGCGGCTGACGGACGAGGGTCGCGCGCTCGACGCCGTCGACGCGGCGCGCGACCAGGCGCGCGGGCGCACCGGCATAGACGAAGCTGCCTACGGTCTCGTTCAGGCGGCCGGGAACGACGTTGAGGCCATCGCCCAGGCGCTCCCAGCGGCCGCCACGCTCGCTCCACGCCTCGACGTCGATCGCCTCCGACGACGTGCCGACGAGGCGAACGACGTCGCGGTCGCCGTCACCGTTCACGTCGGCCGCCACGGCCTGGTACGTTGCGGCCTCGGGCAGCATGACCGCGTCCGGCTCGTCGGGCACCGAGGTGACCGCCAGCGGAGCCGGCTGCGGGATCGGAAGAGAGGGCGTGCCCCCGATCAAGAGGACGAGCGCCACGGCGACAACCATCGGTGATTGAGCATACGCGGCGTCTGTCATCATCCGGCCATGGCAGCCCGACCGCCCGTCCTGTGGACGCCGCCGCCGGACGCTCGCGAGCGCACCCGCATGGGCGCCTTCATGTCCGAGGTCGAGCGCGAGCATGACCTGATGCTCGGCGGCTACGACGACCTCCTGCACTGGTCCATCGACGACCTGCCCGCGTTCTGGCGGTCGATCTGGGACCACTTCGGGCTCGGTGGCGAGCCGGGACCGGCGCTCGTCCACGACGCGATGCCCGGCGCGCGCTGGTTCCCTGAAGCGCGGCTCAACTGGGCCGAGCAGTGCCTGCGCCTCGTGGGCCGCCGCGACGACGAGACGGTCGTCATCGCCCGGTCGCAGACACGTGGACGAATCACCCTGACCGCCGCCGAGCTGCGAGAGGCGGTGGCACGCGCCTCTAGCGGTTTGGCGCAGCTCGGCGTCGGGCCGGGCGACCGGGTTGCGGCCTACCTGCCGAACGTGCCGGAGGCCGTCATCGGTCTGCTGGCCAGTGCGTCGCTCGGAGCGACCTGGACCAGCTGCGCGCCCGAGTTCGGCGTCCGCAGCGTCGTGGACCGCTTCGGCCAGGTCGAGCCGAAGGTGCTCCTCACCATCGACGGCTATCGGTACGGGGAACGGATCATCGACCGCACAGACGAGGTGGCCGCCATCCGGCGAGCGCTGCCCAGCCTGTCCGCCACGGTCGTCCTGCCCTATCTCGACCCCTCCGTCGAACGCGTCCCGGACGCCATCGGCTGGGAGGAGCTCACGGCCGAGCCGGCGGCGGCCGGGTTCGCATCGGTCCCGTTCGACCATCCCCTGTTCGTGCTCTACAGCTCGGGCACCACCGGACTGCCCAAACCGATCGTGCACGGCCACGGCGGGATCCTGCTCGAGCACCTCAAGATGCTCGGCCTGCAGCACGACCTCGGCAGCGCCGACCGGTTCTTCTGGTACAGCACCACCGGCTGGATGATGTGGAACTACCTCGTCTCCGGGCTGGCCGTCGGCTCGACCATCGTCCTCTTCGACGGCTCGCCCGGCGATCCCGACATCGGCGAGCTGTGGCGATTGGCTGCCGAGGAGCGGATCACCTACTTCGGGACGTCGGCGCCGTTCCTGATGTCATGCCGCCGCGAGGGCCTCCGTCCCGGCGAGATCGCCGACCTGCGGCATCTGCGTGCCATCGGCTCGACGGGAGCACCGCTGCCGGCAGAGGGCTTCCGCTATGTCCACGAGGCGGTGTCTCCGACCGTCCACCTCGAGTCGGTCTCCGGGGGCACCGATGTGTGCACGGCCTTCGTCGGCGGATCACCGCTGGTCCCGGTGTGGGAGGGCGAGATCAGCTGCAGGGCCCTGGCGTGCGCGGTCGAGGCCTATTCGCCGGAGGGCCGCCCGGTCATTGGCGAGCAGGGCGAGCTCGTGGTCACCCGACCGATGCCCTCGATGCCGATCGGGTTCTGGAACGACCCCGACGGCGAGCGCTACCGCGAGGCGTACTTCGGCGCCTGGCCGGGGGTGTGGCGCCACGGGGACTGGATCACGTTCACCGAGCGAGGGTCGTGCGTGATCAGCGGCCGCTCCGACGCCACGCTCAACCGGGGCGGCGTGCGCATCGGCACGGCCGAGTTCTACACGGTCGTGGAAGGGCTCCCCGAGATCGCGGACTCGCTCGTCGTGCACCTGGACGACGGCGACCGGCTGCTCCTCTTCGTTGCCCTCACCTCCGGCCATGAGCTGACCGATGCGCTTCGCGAGCGACTCGTCGCCGAGCTCCGACGCTCCCTGTCGCCGCGGCACGTGCCCGACGAGATCGTCGCGGTGCCATCGATCCCGCGGACGCTGTCCGGCAAGAAGCTGGAGGTGCCGGTCAAGCGCATCCTCATGGGCGTACCGCCCGACGAGGCCGCGTCGCGTGGGTCACTGGCCGACCCCTCGGCGCTCGACGCATTCGCCGTGCTCGGCGAGGACCTTGCCATCCGCTCCGGCCCTTCTCGTCGCTGAGCAATCTGGGGACTAGTACGCGAACGATCCCCACGCCGGTATCGCGCCTGGGTCAAGGCGTTGGTGGCTCGCGGAACTTCGAGAGCGGTGCGAGCGTGAACGGTCTTGGTCGGGGTGGAACCGTCGGCAGGATCCTCCCGTAACAGTTACTCCAATACTCCGAAGCAATTCCGGCTCCGCCGTTGGTGCCAGGGTCGCCACGCACGCTACGATCAAGGTCATGGTCGACAGCACCGTCACACGTGGGAGATCTGGTACCCCGGTGCCGCTGCCACCGGGCTTCAGCACGCGCGTGCGCGCATCGATCCCACTATCGTCGCCTGGGCGCACGCGGTGCCGCGTAAGGTCGCCGTCACGGTCCGCCAGGGAGACGACCGCGTGGTTGCCCGCGGCGAGCCGCTGACTCGCGACGGCGACTACCTGCCGATGACGCGCTTCGCCATCGACGGCGACGCGGTCACGCGCGAGGATCGCTGGCCGACCGACGCCGATCTCGGGACGGTGGTCATCCTGCCCGGCGGCGAGGCGGGCATCCTGACGGCCTGGTGGAACGCGGAGGACGGCTCGGCGTGGCGCTGGTCGGTCGAGCTCAGCAACCGTCGCGACTGATCAGGCGTCGATCTCCTCGAGCGTGCCGTCACCGCCGGCGTCAGGCGCGGGCAGGGTTCGGATCATCGGCGTGCGCAGGTAGAAGTGGACGCCGGTGGCGGCCGTGATCAGGACGACGACGAAGAGCCAGGGCCAGCCCCGATAGTCGACGAAGCCGACGACCTCGAGCTCCATGTCGACCATCCGACCGAGCGGGTCCTCGACGCTGACCAGGACGTCCTGCGGCCACAGGGACGCATCGACGTCGAGCGCGAAGCGGCCGTCCTCGTCGGCCGTCGTGGCGGCTCCTGCCACGCCGATCGCAGAGCCAGCCATCGTCCGGCCCTCGATCGTGGCACCCCATGCGAACGGGACGGTCTCGGCCGTCGCGGAGAGCTCGGGATCGCCGGCGAGGAACCTGCCGGTCCACGATTCCACCATGAACCGGCCGTCGGGCAGCACGATCGCGACGGACCGCGAGAACCGTTCGTCGCGTTCGAGGCTGGAGGCTCGTGGACGGAAGTGGACGTCGACGGATCCGCCCTCCACCTCGGTCACATCGGCGCTTCCGTCGTTGATAACGACGACGGAGGTCCCGACCGGTGCGGTGACCGTGGCGGCAAAGCCATTGCGCCCGGTGACCAACTCGCGGCGCCCGGCCTCTCGCTCGACCTCGAGCGCCCGCTCCATCCGCACCTCCACCGAGCCAGGTGTGGGCGAGAATCCCTCGAGCACGTCGCGCGGCAGCAGCCGCAGGCCGCCGTCACCTGCGCCGCCGCCGACGTCGAAGAGATAGACCGACGGGCCGGGCGGCTGGAACTGCGTGATCGACCCCGCAGCGATCCACCCGTCGTCCGGTCCGACCGCCGCCATCGGGACGATCCCGACGAATGGCGAGGCTTCACGAACGGTGTAGCCGTTCAAGCCTCCGGCAGTGATGACGGCGCCTGCCTGCCAGACCTCCGTCTCATCGGGTCGGATCGGGAACGGGCCGAGGAAGGGGTAGAGGTTGCCATCCGGCGTGGAGTAGTTGCTCGCCAGCGTCCAGAGCGGCTCGGTGTGCGGAATCACGAATTCGCCCAAGGGCTCGAGGTCCGGGTTCAGGACGGCTGACCGGGCTGCGGCGGCCCCGGTGCTGAGGGCGGGGACGACGATCGCGACCTCGTTGCCGCTCGTCGCGACGAAGACGGAGCCGGACGACAGGATCGGTGAGGACGCTACTTCGATCGGGGCCCCGTCGCGCGGCCAATGGATTCGCCGCAATCCGTCTGGCGCGATCGCCACGAGGTCGCCCTCCACGATCCCGAAGGGATACACAGAATCCGCGTCGGTCCATTGCTCGGAGACCACACGCCCGTTGCGCCAGGTCAGGCGCCTCACCTCCCCGGAGGCGCCCGGTCCGACGAGCACGTCGTCGCCCGCCACGCCGTCACTGTCGCCGATGGCGCCCTCCACGAGCTGATACTCGCCCGCGAGCGAGTGGACCGAGGCGAGCCTGGACCGCACCCAGCGCACGAGCTGCACGCGCACCCCGTATCGATCCCCGGAGAACGCGTACGTCTGGACGAGAAGTTCGTCCGTGCCGTCGGCGTCGAGATCAACCGGCTGGATGACGTGCGCCGATTCGAAACCGGCGACGGGGATCGGCTCGAGCACCGGCCCGTCGCGTCCCAGCCTCAGCTCGCCGATCGTGAGGCAGCAGTTCTCACCCTGTGGGCCGGTCGGCGGCGAATGCGCGGAGACCACGAGCACGCGCTCTCGACCCTCGCGCTGCCAGGTCACGAGCCGGCCGATGACGCGGGTGCCCGCCGCGGGCGGACCCGACCCCGGGCGCGCCGCGACAGGCGACCCGATCCGGGCCCAACGCTCGCCCACGACGTCCCAGACGTCCAGGACGACACCGTCGTCCTCGCCCTCGTCGACGAGGCGGACGAGCTCGCGATCGCCATCGGCGTCGAGGTCGAACCCGAGCGCCGCCAGGGTGCGGCCCGGCAGCCATTCGATGGCCTCCGCGGCGAGCGTGGCTGACGGTGGCGACAGGGTCAGCACGGCGAGCGCCAGTCCCACGGCCGTCGTGATAGTTCGGCGGGCAGCGCTCATCGGGCCCATCGCTACATCGCGCGCAGGCCCAGCAGATTGCGAGCGATGACCATGCGCTGGATCTGGCTGGTCCCCTCGCCGATCTCGGTCAGCTTCGCGTCGCGCAGGTAGCGCTCGACCCGGTACTCGGTGATGTAGCCGTAGCCGCCGTGGACCTGGACGGCGTCGTTGGTGACGTCGCGGGCCACCTCCGACGCGAAGAGCTTGGCCATGGCCGCCTCGGTGCTGTACGGCTGTCCGCAGTCCTTGAGCCACGCCGCGCGATACGTCATCAGCCTGGCCGCGTCGATCTTCACGGCCATGTCGGCGATCATGAACGCGACCCCCTGGAACTCGCCGATGGCTCGGCCGAACTGGCGGCGCTCCTTCGCGTACGCCGATGCCGCCTCGTACGCCGCCTGTGCCAGCCCTAGCGCCATGGCGGCGATCCCGATGCGCCCGCCATCAAGCGTCTTCAGGAACAGCTTGTCGCCCTCTCCCTCCTCGCCGAGCAGGTTGCCAGCCGGGATGCGACAGTCGTCGAAGAGCAGCTCGCCGGTGTTGCTGGCATGGAGGCCCATCTTCTCCTCCATGCGGCCGATGCCGAATCCGGGCGTATCGGCTTCGACGATGAAGGCGCTGATCTTGCCGCTCCCCTGCTCCCGATCGGTCACGGCCGTGACGATGTAGGTGCCCGCCACGCCGGCGTTGGTGATGAATCGCTTGCTGCCGTTGAGGACCCAGGACTCGCCATCGAGGTGGGCGCGAGTCCGGGTTCCGCGCGAGTCGCTGCCGGCGCCCGGCTCGGTGAGGCCGTAGGCGCCGATGACCGCGCCCGATGCCATCGGGCGCAGGAAGCGCTCCTTCTGCTCGTCGGTGCCGGCCAGCCAGACCGGGTTGCAGCCGAGGCTGGTGTGGGCGCTGACGATGATCCCCACCGATCCGCTGACCCGGGAGAGCTCCTCGACCGTGATGGCGTAGGCCAGCGAGTCGAGGCCGGTGCCACCGATCTCCTCGGGATAGGGCACACCCAGCAGGCCGAGGGCGGCCGCTTCGCGGATGATCTCCATCGGGAACTCGCCCTTGCGCTCGAGCTCATCGGCGACGGGGGCGATCCGGCCCTCGGCGAATTCCCGGACGGTGCGACGGATCTCCTCGTGCTGCGCGGAGAGGGCGAAATCCATGCGAGGCTCCGTTCTGCGGAAGTCCGTGGGGCAGCGAGGAGTCTACCAAGCGAGGGGACCGGGGGCGATGAGCCGGCCAGTTGCCGATGCTGGAAACCAACGGAGCCTGTGGCCTTCCGACCGGCCTCAATCGGTTCGCCAGTCACCTCCACCAAGAACGGACGGCCATCGGCAGCAGTGCCGATGGCCGTTGGTTATCCCTGGCGACGACTCAACTCGGACCGGAGAGGGTGCCTAGGATGCTCGGCGCCAGCGCTCGATTTCGCGCCGGCTGCGCTGCTCCTGTGTGCGCTGGAGAGTGGTCCGTCGTCGCCGGCTGGCGACGGGCCGCGGCCTGTGCCGCTTCTGGTGATTGAGCTTCGCCATGGTGGAGTCCTCCCCCGCTGGTGCGTGTACTCCAATGACGCACGACGCGTGCCTCTGGTTGCACGAATCGTGGCCGTTTTCGGGGCGATTTTCTTGACAGTCGTGGATCGCCCGCACCTATACTCCGGCCCTATCGCAACGCGACAAGGTTGGGTGCTTGAGCGTGCCTGAATCCGACGTTCGCATCGAAGGTGTCACGAAGCGCTTCGGGGACTTCGTCGCCGTCGACGACCTGTCGCTCGAGGTCAAGCCCGGCGAGTTCTTCTCGATGCTCGGGCCCTCCGGATGCGGCAAGACGACGACCCTGCGCATGATCGGTGGGTTCGAGGAGGTCAGCGCCGGGACGATCTACCTTGGCGACGTCGACGTGACCGGCCTGCCACCGTTCAAGCGTGCCACGAACACGGTCTTCCAGAACTACGCCCTCTTCCCGCATCTGTCGATCTACGAGAACATCGCGTTCGGCCTGCGCCGCCGAAAGCTCCCCGATGCCGAGGTGCGCGAGAAGGTCGGCACCATGCTCGAGCTGGTCGAGCTTCCCGGGTACGAGAAGCGCAAGCCGAGCCAGCTCTCCGGCGGGCAGCAGCAGCGCATCGCCCTGGCGCGGGCGCTCGTGAACAACCCGCAGGTCCTCCTTCTCGACGAGCCGCTCGGCGCCCTCGACCTGAAGCTGCGCAAGCAGATGCAGGTCGAGCTGAAGCGCATCCAGAACGAGGTCGGAATCACGTTCATCTTCGTGACTCACGACCAGGAAGAGGCGATGACGATGTCCGACCGCATCGCCGTCATCCATCGCGGCAGGATCGAGCAGCTCGGCACGCCGGAGGACCTCTACGAGCGTCCGGCGACCGACTTCGTCGCCCGCTTCCTGGGCGTCAGCAACCTCCTCGAGGCCCAGGTCGCGGGGAGCGACGATCGGTTCACGTCGATGCGCCTCAAGGACGGCACGATCGTCCGCGCCCCGGCGGGCATGGTCAACGGCGCCACGGAGGTGCGGGTCGGCGTCCGGCCGGAGAAGCTGCGGATCATCGCCCTCGAGGACGGCGAGTCCGGCGTGACAACAGACCTGAACGCCATCGAGGGAACGGTGCTGGATTCCTCGTACATGGGCGTCAGCACCCAGTACCTCATCGCGACGCCGTACGACCATCGAGTGATCGTCTACGCC
This sequence comes from uncultured Chloroflexia bacterium, assembly GCA_963828485.1. Classification (GTDB taxonomy): domain Bacteria; phylum Chloroflexota; class Limnocylindria; order QHBO01; family QHBO01; genus JACDBZ01. The sequence continues at coordinate 53,333 of CAWHEV010000003.1, read as the reverse complement.
CAGAATCTCGAGACCGCCGGCGCGAGCGAAGTTCTGAGCGACGGCCAGCGCGTCCGCCTCACCTGGAAGCCGCAGCACACCTTCGTCATCAGCGCCGACGCGACAGCCGCAACCGTGGTCGATCCCGACGTGGAGGAGGAACTAGGTACCGATGCGTGACGAGACGGCGATCGAACGTGCCATCGCACGAGCCTTCCGGCCGAGCGGCCGGATGTCCAGGCGCAGCTTTCTGCGCCAGACCGGCCGCGGCGCGGTCATTGCCGGATCGGCGCTGACGCTGCCCTCCATCCTCGCCGCCTGCGGCATCGGGCCGACGGCGTCGGGCGGTGGCGGTGCGGCCTCGGGCGGTGCCGACGCGGAAGGCGCCCTCGAGTGGGCGAACTGGCCGCTGTACATCGACATCGACGATGACGGCAACTACCCGAGCATCGTCGCGTTCACGGAGGCATCCGGGATCGACGTCAACTACAGCGAGGCGATCCAGGACAACGCGGACTTCCTCGGGACGATCCTCCCCGACCTCCAGGCCGGGAACCCCACCGGCTGGGACATCATCACCCCCGGCGGCTGGGTGGTCGAGCGGCTCGCACGGCTCGGGCTCCTCGAGGAGCTGGATCACAGTCAGCTGCCGAACTGGACCGCGAACGCCGCCGACCACGCGAAGGGGCTGTGGTTCGATCCCGACAACGCCTACAGCCTCTGGTGGCAGGGTGGCATCACCGGCATCGCCTATGACCCGGAGCTCACCGGTCGCGAGATCACGACGTTCGACGACCTGCTCGACCCGGCCTTCAGCCAGCGCGCCGGCGGGTTCAGCGACATGCGCGACATGTTCGGGCTGACGCTGCTCTCCCTCGGGGTCGAACCCGAAAACGCGACCGTGGACGACGTGACCCAGGCACGCGACAAGCTGCTGGAAGCCAACTCGCGCGACCAGTTCCGCGGCTACTACGGGAACGAGTACTACGACGCTCTGGCGGCCGGTGACCTCGTGATCTCGGTGGCCTGGTCCGGCGACATCACGCAGATGCAGCTCAACGACAACCCGAACGTCCAGTTCGTCATCCCCGACGGCGGCGCCATGCGCTGGAACGACAACTTCGCCATCCCGAAGGGCGCCGAGCGGAAGACGGGCGCGCACCAGCTGCTCGACTACTACTACGGCGTTGACGGGGCATCGCTCATCTCCGAGTACATCGGCTACTTCACCGGGGTCAACGGTGTCCAGGAACGAATCGTGGAGGACGCCCAGGCGGCGCGGGACGAGGGCGACACCGAGACGGCCGACTACTACGACGCGCTCGCGCCGACGGTCGTGCCGACCGAGGACCAGCTCGCGAACACGTACACCGACAAGGAGCTGACCGAGGAGGAGGAGGCCGAGTGGAATGACCTCTTCCTCGAAGTGATCGGAGGCTGACGGCCGCGCGTCGTCGAGCTCCATGAATCGGAAGCGCCTAGCCCCTTACCTGCTGCTCCTGCCGGGCGGGCTATGGCTGCTGGTCTTCTTCGCGATTCCGATGCTGATCATGCTCAGCGTCTCCCTCCAGGAGGGCTCGCTCGACACCGGATTCACATTGACCTGGAACTTCGGGATCTATCCCGAGGTGATCGCCGAGTTCTGGGAGCTGTTCGTCCGGTCATTCCTCTTCGCACTGACGACGACCCTGCTGACGATGCTCATCGGCTATCCGATGGCGTACACGATCGCCTTCTACGGCGGGCGGCTGAAGACGGCCCTCCTCCTCATCGTCATCCTTCCGTTCTTCGTCAGCTTCGTGATCAGGACTCTCAACTGGCGGATGGTGCTCTCGGATAACGGGATCCTGTTCGGGAACATGAAGGATGCCGGCCTGCTCGACCCGGCATTCCACTTCCTCGCGACCCCGGCGTCGGTCATCTTCGGGCTGACGTACAACCTCCTGCCGTTCATGATCCTGCCGCTGTACGTGGCGCTCGAGAAGATCGACGTGCGCCTCATCGAGGCCGCCACCGACCTGTATGCGAGCCGCTGGCAGGCGTTCTGGCGCGTCACCTTCGTGCTCTCGCTGCCCGGCGTCATCGCGGGTTCCCTGCTGACATTCATCCCGGCCATCGGGGACTTCATCAACGCCGAGATCATCGGCGCCGGGAACCCCGACGTGCAGATGATCGGCAACATCATCCAGTTCAAGTACATCAACGCGAACGACTACCCCGCGGCGGCAGCGCTGAGCTTCGTCCTCGTCATCGGGGTCACGCTGCTGGTTGCCGGCTACAGCCGCGCATTCGGCACCGATCGGCTGACGACCTGATGGGCGGATCGGGCGTGTCTCGCTACCTGCTCTGGGGCTTCACGGCCCTGGTCGTGGTCTTCCTGTTCGCGCCGATCGCGGTCATGATCATCTTCAGCTTCAACGACCCCGCGGGCCGGCAGAACATCACCTGGCAGGGGTTCACGCTCCAGAACTACCTCGACATCTGGAGCCGGCCGCAGATCACCGGCCCGATGATCACGAGCATCCTGATCGCGGCGACTTCGACGGTGCTCGCGACCACCATGGGCACGATGATCGCCCTCGCGCTGGCCCGCTACCAGTTCCGCGGTCGCGGCGCGCTGAACCTGCTGATCTTCATCCCGATGACCGCTCCCGAGATCATCCTCGGCGCGTCGCTGCTGACGATGTGGATCTCGATCGGTGTGCCGCGCGGGTTCCTCACGATCTTCATCGCGCACGTCATGTTCAACATCAGCTACGTGGTGGTCACCGTGCGCGCGCGCCTGGTCGGCTTCAACCGTTCGCTGGAGGAGGCTGGGATGGACCTCTATGCCAACGAGCGCGAGACCTTCTGGCGGGTGACGTTCCCGCTCATCTTCCCCGGCATCCTGGCGGCAGGCCTCCTCGCCTTCGCGCTGTCGATCGACGACTACGTCATCACCCTCTTCAATGCCGGCCGAACCGTCACGTTCCCGCTGTGGGTCTTCGGCGCCAGCCGCGTCGGCATCCCGCCCGAGGTCAACGTGCTCGGGACCCTGTTCTTCCTCGTCGCCATCGCGTTCATCGGCGTCCAGCTCTGGAGCCAGCGTCGAGCGGCCGAGGCGAGGCAGGCGGCACCAGCGACGTGAGCTATCTCATCGGCGAAGCCGCCCGAAAGGTCGGCGTATCGGCATCCGCGCTGCGGCTCTGGGAGCGCCAGGGGCTCCTTCGACCGGCGCGCCGCGGCAGCTATCGGCTTTACACCGATGCGGACCTCGAGCACCTGCACAGCGTGCGGCGCCTGCGCCAGGTGGATCAGCTCAACGCGCCGGGCATTCGTCGAGTGCTCCGCGACGCCGTCTCGACGAGCGCACACGATCGGCGCATCGACGGACGGCCGCTGCGGCGCCTCCGCCAGGAGCTCGGACTCAGCCTGCGCGAGGCGAGCGAGCGCACGGGCCTGTCCGTCAGCTTCCTTTCGTCGCTCGAGCGCGGTGCTTCCGGCGCCAGCATCGCCACGCTCCAGCGGCTCACGGCGGCGTACGGCACGACGCTCAACCGCGTCTTCGGCGCGCCGGCCGCGCCCGGTGGCGCGCGGCTCGTGCCCGCCGGGCAGGGACTGGTCCTGCGCCTCGGCGAGCCGTCGGTCCGGATCGAGCAGCTCGCACGCCACGCGACGCACCTCGAGCCGCAGCTCTTCGTCCTCGCGCCCGGAGCCACGAGCGAGGGGGCCTACGCGCACGAAGGCGAGGAGTTCATGTACCTGCTGAGCGGCGCCCTCACGGTCTGGCTCGGCGACTCCGAGCGCTACCGGCTCGACCGCACCGGGAGATGCCCTCACCTTCCCCTCGACCATGCCGCACCGGTGGCGCAACGACGCCGCGGAGGAGACCCGACTGCTGTGGATCAACACGCCACCGACGTTCTGACCGACTGGGCCGGGCTCACCGGAGGGGTGGCCCCGGTCTGGGCGCGCTACACCGACCTGGTCGTCGAGCGCGCCTCTGGCGCGTGGCTCGAGACGGTCGATGGCGAGCGCTACCTCGACTACACCTCCGGGATCGGCGTCACGAACACGGGCCACGCCCATCCGCGCGTGGCTGCGGCGGTCAGCGAGCAGGTGGCGCGCGGGATCCACCTCCAGCAGAACGTCGTCTATCACCGGCCCGGTCTCGAGCTCCATCGCCGTCTCCCGGCGCGCTTCCCCAACCCGGCGCCCGGCACCGACTACGGGCTCTTCCTGTCCAACTCCGGCGCCGAGGCGGTCGAGGCCGCGGTCAAGCTGGCGAAGTACGTGACGCGGCGACCGAACGTGATCGCGTTCCGCGGCGGCTTCCACGGCCGCACCCACGGCGCCATGGCGCTCACCAGCTCGAGCGTGAAGTACCGAGCCCACTACGAGCCGCTCATGGGCGGCGTGCACTTCGTCCCCTATCCCTATCCGCTGCGAATGGGCGGCGCGGAGGCCGCGCTGGGCACCACGCTCGAGGCGATCGATGAGCTGTTCGCGACCCTCGCCGCGCCGGACGACGTGGCGTGCTTCATCGTGGAGCCGGTGCTCGGGGAGGGCGGCTACGTGGTCCCGCCGGACGGCTTTCTGCCGGCGCTGCGCGAGATCGCGACGCGTCACGGGATCCTGCTCGCCGTGGACGAGATCCAGTCCGGCTACGCCCGCACCGGGCGCTTCTTCGCCACCGAATGGACCGATGCGACCCCCGACATCGTGATCATGGCCAAGGGGATCGCCTCGGGGCTGCCGCTGTCAGGGATCCTCGCTCCCCGCGCGCTGCTCGACCAGCTCGCCCCCGGGGTCCACGGCGGCACGTTCGGCGGGAACGTGGTCGCCTGCGCGGCGGCCCTCGCCACGCTCGACGTCATCGACGACGAGCGCCTGGCCGACCGAGCGCAGCGGCTGGGCGATCGGATTCTGGCCGGCCTCAGTCAGGCGGCAACCGGGCACTCCCACGTTGCCGAGGTGCGCGGTCGGGGCATGATGATCGCCATCGAGCTCGCCGACCCTGGAACGCTCGCTCCGCGCGCCGACCTGGTCAAGCGCCTGCTGGCCGAGACGTTGGCGCGGAACCTGCTGCTGCTGAGCTGCGGCACGCGCGGCCAGGTGGTGCGGATCATTCCGCCGCTCATCACGACGGACGACGAGGTGGACACGGCCGTGGGCATCATCAGCGAGGCGCTCGCCACGCTCGGCGACTGAGGAGGATCAGGATCGATGGGACAGCGAATCTGGGTCGTCGATGACGAGCCGCTCATCCGCACCGCGATGATCGCGGTGCTCACCGAGCTCGAGTACGACGTCCGAGGCTTCGGCGATGCCGAGAGCCTGTACCACGCCCTCGTCGAGGAGGGCCTCATTCCCGACCTGCTGGTTCTCGACCAGCGGCTGCCCGACGAGTTCGGCTCGACGATCCTGCACTCGCTTCGCGAGCGGCCGCAGTACCGCGACATCCCCGTCCTCTTCGTCACCGCCATTGACGACGAGGAGGCGAACCGGCTCGAGGCCCTGGCGCCAGTCCTGCGCAAGCCGTTCGAGTTCACCGACTTCGTCCAGGCGGTCCAGGGGCAGCTCGGCGTGGAGGAGTCCGAGGCCTCCTGACTGGCGCCGCGGTCCGACGCAGCGGGACTCGATGGCGGTACGGTGGCTGTCAGCGGATATATCACTAACGATATAGTTGGTGACAGACCACGGGCGCGCCCAAGAGGCGCCCGCCCCCAGTTGGGTATCCTCTCGCGACCGATGATCCATACGACACCTTTCCACGAGCGCACCAGCGCGCTCAACCAGACCGGCCTGTGGAACCACTGGGCCGGTCATCTTTCGGCCAACCGCTACCAGACCTCGGACAAGTTCGAGTACTTCGCGGTCCGCAACGCGGCCGGCATCTTCGACACGTCGCCGCTGTTCAAGTACCGGATCTCGGGGGCCGATGCCGAACGGTTCCTCTCCGGCATCCTGGCCCGCGACGTCCGCTCCTGCCCGCCGCAGGCCGCGCAGTACACGACCTGGCTCGACGAACGTGGCTTCGTGCTCGAGGACGGCGTCATTCAGCGTCGAGCGACGGACGAGTACCTTCTCACCTCCGCGGAGCCGAACTACTCGTACCTCGCCGATCGGGTCGGGCGCCTGCGCGTCGACATCGAGGACGTCAGCCTCGGCATCGGGGCGCTCGCGGTCCAGGGACCACGCTCCCGCGACCTGCTGGCCCGCCTCGTCCCGGCGGTCGAGGAGCTTCCGTTCTTCGGCATCACCACCGGCAGCATCGGCTCGCGCCCGGTGACGGTCTCGCGGACCGGGTATACCGGCGACCTCGGCTACGAGATCTGGGTCGAGACGCCCGACGCCATCACCGTCTGGGATGCGCTATGGGACTCGGTCGACGGCTACGGCGTGCTGCCCTATGGTCTCGCCGCGCTGCGGATGCTGCGCATCGAGGCCGGGCTCCTGCTGCTCCCGGTCGACTTCGACAACAGCCGCTTCGCGTTCAACGACGCGCATCGGTCGACGCCGATCGAGCTCGGCTGGTCCTGGATGTTCAAGGGCCTTGCCGATGATGATCGGCCGTTCATCGGTCGTGCCGCCCTGCTGAGGGAGATGGCCGACAAATCGTCACGCTGGAAGATGGCCGGCCTGGTCGTCGACTGGGAGGACTACGACCGCGTATACCGCGACGCCGGCCTGATCCCGCCGAAGGAGCACACGCCCGTCCACGAGGATTGGATGGTCTACGATGACGATCGGGAGCGGGTGGGCTACGCCACCAGCTTCATGTACTCGCCGATCCTCCAGCGCCACATCGCCCTGGCCCGAGTGCGCCCGGACATGGCCAAGCCCGGAACCCGCGTCTACCTGGAGTTCACGGTGGACCACCGCTACCAGCAGGTCGCAGCCCACACCGCGCGCCTGCCGCTCTACAACCCGCCACGGAAGATGGCCTGAGATGGACCGATACGACGCGATCGTCATCGGTGGCGGCCACAACGGCCTCGTCAACGGCGCGTACCTGGCCAAGGGCGGGCTGAAGACGCTGATCCTGGAGCGTCGCCACCTCGTCGGCGGCGCGGCGATCACCGAGGAGCTCCAGCCCGGATTCTGGTTCACCACCTTCAGCTACGCCCTGTCGCTCCTGCGGCCGCAGATCATCCACGAGCTGGAGCTGCCCAAGCACGGCTTCATGCCGATGCTGATGTCGTCGAAGTTCGCGCCGACCGAGGGCGGCGAGTACCTGTGGCTCACCCAGGACCACGACCAGAACCTGCGGGAGATCGCCCGCGTCTCGCCCCACGACGCCGATGCGTACGAGCAGTACGGCCACGACATGGACCGCGTCTGCCAGGCGCTCAAGCCCCTGCTCGACATGGTGCCGCCCGATCCGTTCAGCGATGACCCCGAGGAGCTGCTTGCCCTGGCCGGGCTCGGCGCTCGGTTCCGCGGGCTCGACAAGCGAACCTTCCACAACGCGATCCGCCTCATGACCGGGAGCACCGCGGACTTCCTCGACGATTACTTCGAGTCGGATCTGCTCAAGGGATGGATCGCGTCGTCGGGGATCATCGGCTCCAAGGTCGGCCCTCGCTCAGCCGGCTCTGGCCTGGTGCTCCTGTTCCACTCCCTGGGCGAGCACGACGGATCCTTCGGGACCTGGGCCTTCCACAAGGGCGGCAACGGCGGGTTCACCCAGGTCCTGGCGCGCGCCGCGGAGGCCTTCGGCGCCGAGATTCGGCTGGAGGCGCCGGTGGTGCGCGTGCTGACGCGCGACGGGGAGACGACCGGCGTGGCCCTGGAGGACGGCACCGAGATCGCCGCGGACGTGGTGGTCAGCGCGCTCGACCCGCGCCGCACGTTCCTGGAGCTGGTCGACCCGCGCGAGCTTCCGGACGACCTGGTCACCGACATCGGCCGCCTGAAGTTCCAGGGCACCTCGTCGAAGGTGAACTTCGCGCTCAACGGCCTCCCGGTCTACCCGGCGCTTGCGGATCGCAACGGGGAGATGTTCCGCGGCTTCCTGAACATCGGCCCCTCGATGGACTACCTCGAGCGGGCCTTCGACGATGCGAAGTACGGCTGGTACAGCCGCGAGCCGTACATCGACGCGGCCATTCAGTCGACGATCGACCCGGACATGGCGCCGCCCGGCAAGCACGTCATGTCCTGCTTCATCCAGTACACCCCGTACCGCCTCCGTGAGAGCGACTGGGACGCCGAGCGAGAGCGGCTCGGCGACACCGTCCAGGCCATGCTGGAGCGCTACTTTCCCGGATTCGGCGACCTGGTCCTCCATCGAGAGGTCGTCACACCGCTCGACATCGAGCGGACCATCGGCCTCTCCGAGGGCAACATCTTCGCCGGCGAGCTCGCCGCGCCGCAGATGTTCTTCCTGCGCCCGGCGCCGGGCTGGGCCCAGTACCGCACGCCCATCAGCGGCTACTACCAGTGCGGCTCGGGCACCCACCCCGGAGGATGCGTGATGGGAGCGCCCGGTAGGCTCGCGGCAGGCCAGATCCTCAAGGATCGGACGCGCTAGCTCTCGGAACCCGTCCGGAGCCCTGCGAAGCCCCACGTGTCAGCCGTTATATCGTTAGTGATATATCCGCTGAACGGAGCCGGTCGTCCCGACGCTGACGCTCGTGCGCCGTCAGTCCGAGAGCTCCCGGTACGCCGACGCGTAATAGAGCAGAGGCGCCGCATCGGTCCGGTAGCCCGCAGCGACGACCTCACCCAGGAAGATCGCGTGATCGCCGCCGTCGTGATGGGCGGTCAGCCGGCAGTCGAAGTACGCCAGCGCTCCCTCGAGGATCGGCGAGCCCGTCTCGGCCTCGTGCCAGGCCGCGTCGCAGAAGCGCGTCAGCTTGGACGCGGTGGTCGGCTGCGCGAAGCATTCGGCCAGATCGCGTTGATCGTCCGCGAGCACGCTGACGGCAAACGCGTGTGAGCCGATGATGGCCCGATGCGTCTCCGCCTTGCGGGACACGCTGGCCATGAGCACCGGCGGGTCCACGCTGATGCTGGCGATCGCGTTGGCGGTCATGCCCGCCAGCAGCGGACCGTGTCGTGCGGCGACGACGGTCACGCCGGTCGCGAACCGTCCGAACAGCTCCCGCATGCGCGCGCGTTCCGCATCGTCCATCGCGCGCCTCAGGTCGTCGAGGAGGTGCCCGACAGCCGGACGAGGGCCAGGAAGGTCCGGAAGAAGGCATCGCCATCGCCCTCCTCGAAGGCCAGCGTGCGCGGGCCGATGCGCTCGACGCCGGGCAGGATGCCCGCGTAGTCGGCCATGACCGGCAGGCGCAGGTCGAGCTCGCCACGCAGCGGCAGGTCGGGCCGGTACGGCTCCATCTGCTCCAGCCGATCGATCGCGGCAACCATCCCGGTGCGGATCGCCGCCTGAGCCTCGGCCGGCGAGAGCGAGGCGGCGGCGCTGTACCCGTGCGCTCGCTTGACAACGACGCGCTCCGCCCACGGCAGGAGGGTCTCGACCTCCGCCGCCAGCGCGTCATCCCCGGCGACGAGCATGACGGGGACACCGTGGTGACCGAGGCGGATGGCGTTGACGCCTGCCTCGTTGTGCGGGGTGCCGTTGACGCGCAGCTCGAGCACCGTCGCCGAGGAGTACGTGTGCGCGATCACCCCGGTCGCGTTGCCCGCGCCCGCGTGATACCCGATGAAGGCCGCCCCGTCGAAGTCCCCGTCGCCGTCCTCGCCGATGCCCTGCGTCATGCTCAGCGGCTTGTCGCCGATAAGGAGCCGCGCGCCGTCGGGCAGGTCCTCGACCCGCAGGTTGCGCATCTGCCAGTGGCTGTCGTTCACGACCACCTCGGTCGCCCCCCGCTCGAGGGCCGCGCCGATGGCCGCGTTCGCCTCCCCTGCCATGAGCCCGCGGCTGCGGTCGTAGTCGACGCGATCGACGTCCGGCCCGAACCAGACCTGATGCGGATGGGCGACGCCCGCGAGGCCCTCCATGTCCACCGATACGTAGATCCGCATCGGCGTCAGCGGTACCGCTCGAGGCGCTCGAGGACCCCGCTGGTGGCGGACCAGTCCTCGGCGCTCGGCCTCTCGCCCCGGTGGAGGTGGAACAGCGGAACCGAGTTCCAGCACGGACCGTCGACACGCGGGAGATGGATGCCGATGTCCCCGAGGTCGAGCTTCGCCACCAGCGTCGCACCGCGCTCTCCGCCGCGAGCCACGGCGTGCTCGAGGAGCTCGGCGAACGCATCGACGCTGCCGAACTCCACGCCGATCCGCATGGCGGCAAGCCCGATCGGAGGCGTGGTCATCGGCCCGTCGGTCACGAGAACAGGCGAACCAGCCAGGTGAAGACGACGGCCGACCCGACGACGGCAAAGACGAGAACGGTGAGGAGCAGCACGCCGCCGACGAGCGATGCCCACAGCGGGACCGACGTGGTCGGCACGGGCGTCTGCTCCGGCGGAAGCTGGGCCAGCGAGCCGGCGCCGAGCCAGACCGCCAGCGCGTCGCCGTCGACTCGCACCTCGACCTCGCTGTCGAGCGGCACCACGACAAGCCGCTCGCCGTCGGCAAGCTTGTCGGTGGTCAGGAGCGCGCGATCGCGCCGTTCGACGCCGGTCTCGCGGATGAGCACGGCATGGTCGCCTGCAAGGGCGAGGCCCAGTGCCTCGAGCCGCGCCGACCGCCCGATCGACAGGCTCGGCTCGTGGGCATCGGTGCTCGGCTCCATCGGCGCGATGGTATCAGCCGTCGAGCGCGGCGAGGGTGGGCTCGAGTGCGGTGATGGAGTCGACGGTGATGGGGTCGAGGACGAGCTGGACGTGGCCGACGCCCGCGTCGGCGAAGGCGCGGAGCGTCGGGGCCAGGGTGGCCGCGTCGCCGGGGATCGCCGCAGGCTCGACCTCGTCCTCGTCCCCGGCCTGCCGGCCGACACTGCCCGGGAAGGCGACGAGCAGCGCCAGCGTCCGCTCGACCTCCGCCGGATCGCGCCCGACGGCGATGCACGCGGCATCGACCCGGTCGCGGAGCGGGAGGTATCCGGTGAGGCTGTTGTCGAAGTGCGCGAACCAGGCGTTCCAGGCATCCACGTGCGGCAGGGTGATCTCGAGCATCCGCGGACCCGTGGATCCGACGAGGAGCGGCGGGCCGACCGGGCGGGCCGAAGGCGGAACGCGCGGAAGGTCGCGCACCTGGTAGAAGCGGCCGTCGAGGTCGGCGTGCCCATCCCGCAGCAGCCCGCGGATGATCGTGAACGCCTCCTCGAATCGGCTGACTCGCTGGTCGTACGGGAAACCGAATGCGCGGTACTCGTCCTCGTTCCAGCCGGCACCGAGGCCCAGGATCAGTCGCCCCCCGCTGATCTCATCGACCGCGGCGGCCTTTGCGGCCAGCATGGCCGGGTTGTGGAAGCTGGTCGACGCAACGAGCGGGCCGATCTGGACGCGATTCGTGATCGCGGCCACGGCGGCGAGCTGGCTCCAGGCCTCCCATGGACCGACGGGCTGCGCGCCGCGATCCCGGTAGAGCAGATGGTCGCCGACCCAGATCGAGTCGAGGCCGATGCGCTCCGCGGCCTCGACCATCGCCCGAAGCTCGGGCCAGCGCACGACGCGCTCGACCTCGGGGAGCTGCACCCCCACCTTGAGCGGCCTCGTCACCGGATTGATTGTGTCACCTCATCGGCGGACGTACATTGCAGCCGTGGCGAACGCGGACCCCCTCGCCGGTGAGCCGTTCAGCTTCGTGACGCGTGCCGACGGCACGATCGTGATCAGCTACCACGGCGCACCGGTGACACTCCTGCGCGGTCGGTCGGCGGAACGCTTCGCGACCCGGATGGACGGGTCCGACGCCTCCGCGGCCCAGCAGCTCATGGCGCGCGCCACCGGCAACTTCAAGCGCGGCAACGAGCGCCGCGGGGCTTCATGAAGGTCGCGCCACCGCTCGACGTCACGGACGAGCTCGAGACGCCTCGCCTTCGGCTGCGGCAGTGGCGCGCGGGCGATTGGGTCGCCCTGCACCGCGCGTACGGCGACCCGGAGGTCATGCGCTGGCACGGCCGGCCGGATGCCCTGTCACTGGAGGAGACCGCGTATGCGGTAGGCCGCATGTCGATGCACTGGGACGCCCGTGGTTTCGGCATGTGGGCGGTCGAGGAGCGCGATGGAGGCGACCTCGTCGGGCGGATTGGCCTGCTCCATCACGCCGACTCACCGGCCGGCGACGATCGCGTCGAGATCGCCTGGGCGCTGCAGCAGGACCGGTGGGGGCGGGGGTACGCGACCGAGGGCGCCCTCGCGGTCCGCGACTGGGCATTCCGACGCCTCGACATCCCGCGCCTCATCAGCATCACGATCCCGGAGAACCGCCGGTCCTGGCACGTGATGGAGAAGCTCGGGCTGACCCGTCGAGGCACCGCGCACTGGCACGAGCTCGACGTCGAGTGGTGGGCGCTCGACCGCGCGGATTGGGTGCCGGCCGACCGCCTTCCTGGTGAGCGCCATGGACGGCCGTCCGGGTGAGCGCGCTGATAGCGTTCAGCGAATATATCAATAACGATATAACGGCTGACAGATTGGCCAGCGCACCTGCCTCGGTCGCCGGAGGATCGTCAGGCGACCCGCTTCGTCTTCTTCGACACGTAATCGACGAGCACGTACTCACCGAGGTGCTCGGGCTCCACGTAGAAGGCGCGGCCGCGGTTGATCCGCGACATGAGGTCGACGAACTCGGACAGGTAGCGCGAGCGCTCGAGCATGAACGTGTTGATGACGATCCCCTCGCGGGTGCATCGGCCCACCTCGCGCAGCGTTGACTGGACCGTGCGCAGCGTGGGCGGGTAGGCGAACTCGACCTGGCCGGCCTCGATGTGGGCCGTCGGCTCGCCGTCGGTGATGACGACGATCTCGCGGTTGCCCCCGGACGCGCGACCGAGGAGCTGCCGAGCGATGATGAGCGCGTGCTGCAGGTTGGTCCCGTACTCGAACTCGTACGGGCTCAGCGTCGGAATCGACTCCGGCTTCAGCTGCCTCGCGTAGTAGGCGAACCCGACGACGTACAGGCGGTCGCGCGGGTACTTCGTGTGGATGAGCGTGTGGAGCGCCATCGCCACCTTCTTGGCGGCCGATGAGCACCCGCGCAGGAGCATCGAGCGGCTCATGTCGAGCAGCAGCACGGTCGACGAGGTCGTCGTCTCCTCGGTGCGACTGACCTCGAAGTCCCCGGGACCGATGCGGACCGGCGTGCCCGGCCCGCCGCGCGCCATGGCATTGAACAGGGTGCGGTTGATGTCGACCGCGAAGGGGTCGCCGAACTCGTAGCGCTTCGTCTCGTCGGTCGGCTCACCACCACGCCCAGCCAGCGGCAGCGGGTGCCCGCCGAAGCCCTCGCGCCGCAGCCGGCTGAAGATATCGGTCAGCGCCCGCATGCCGAGCTTGCGCGCCGCGCGCGGCGTGAGCTCGAGGTGGCCGCCCTCGCGGTCCAGATAACCGGCATCGGTCAGCGCCCGTGTCAGCTCCTGGAGCTGCTCGAGGTCGTCGATGGCGTCGTCGCCGGCCAGGTCGCGGAGCGCATCGGTGTCGACCTGGTCGAGCGCATCCGGGTCGCGGGCGGCGGTAAGCGACTCCTCCATGGCGTCGTACTGCTGCTGGCGGTCGATGGCGGCCAGCGCATCGGCCAGGCCGAGCGGCTCGTCGCCGTCGAAGGGATACGGCTCGCCGTAGGGAAGGTCGGGCCGCGCCGCCTGGAGGTTGCCGGCCAGGCGCGCCATGTCAATCCGCAGCCGATCGTCGCGGAGCAGGTCGTCCATCATCGAGCGCAGCTCGTCGCGCATCTGCGGCGAAAGGCTGTTGAGCAGGCTCGCCATCTGCGACGCCTGCCGATGCAGGTGCTCGATCAGCTCATCGGTGTTCGACAGCCCTGGCGGGAAGTAGTGGCCGTGGCGGGCCATGAAGGCGGCGAAGTCGTCGGTCGTGTCGGCACCGGTGGCGTGCTTCTCGAGCAGGGCGTTGAGGTCGCGAACCATGTCGCGCACGCCGGCCAGGTCCTCGGGCGTGATCCGCTCTACTCCCTCCTTCAGCCCGGCGAAGTAGGTCTGGAGCATCTGCTGCCGAAGCTCGTCGGTGAGGGCGTTGAATGCGTCGCGGGCCTCGTCGTCCATGAACTCGTAGTCGCGCAGGCCGTTGATGCGGCCGGCCGGGTTCTCGGGCAGCGCGTCGAGGCGGTACTCGCGCTGACGAGCGGTGCGGCGGGTGACCTGCTCGGCCATCCGCGCCTGCTCCTGCTCCGGGCCGGGCGGGGCGTCGAGGGCTCGCTGCTCGGCCTCGCGCGTGCGTCGCTCGATCCCGGCGCGCTCGCTGGCCAGGATCTCGTCGAGCTTGCGGTTGACGTCGTCCAGCGCCGAGTCGAGGTTCGATCGCTCGAGCTCCTCGGCGCGTCGTGCGCGGAGGCGCTCCATGATCCGCCGCAGCCCGGGGATGTCGCCGCCGCGAGTGCCGCGCAGCCCTCGCTGCATGAGCCGCTGGAGAGCGCGACGGACGTCGCCCTCGGCCAGGACGTCGTCACTGATGGCGTCGAGCACGTCGTCCGCGTCGAATGGCGGCAGCTGCTGGCTGCCGTCCCATCGGCTGTATCGGAAGGTGCTCACGGTGCGGCTAGCCTAGTCGTCCGACGGCTCGTACGACCATCCGTGGTCGTTGACCCTTCGCAGAGCCTCCCGCTCGTTGACGCGAGCCGTCTGCCCGTACGGCCCGTAGACGACGATCTGTTCGCCGCTGGGCGATGCGAGCGCCGCGCCCGTCATGGCGATCAAGCCGAGCAGCCAGACGATCGCGATGGTCGTTGCCCACGAAGAGAGCATCACAAGCGCGATGAGCGCCAATGCCGACCATCCCGCTCCGATCCAGACCCACCGCATGCCTCACATTCTGCGAGGACGCGGCCCCGGAGTCCACGCCGGGTCTCCTGATCGTCACCTACCAACCACCCATGGCGTAGGCAAGGAGACAGCCGGGTCCAGTGGGCTCGTGGCTGGCTCTGAGCGTGGAGAAGCGTCCACGTGTCACCCGGCGACCTGCGGCTTCGCCCAAGCCGATGCTGGTTGGTAAGTGACGAGCAATCACGGGGGAATGCCTGCTGGCCATCATGGGGCCATGGACGACCAGAGAGCGGGACGCTCGATCCTGGTCCTTCGCCAGCGCCGCAGTTGGCGGCAGGTGGACCTTGCGGCACGGGCGGGCGTGAGCCAGTCCGCGATCTCTGACATTGAGCGTGGGCGGATCGATCGATACACGTTGGCGACCGTCCGTCGCGTTGTCGGCGCGTTCGGCGGTTCGGTACGGCTCGACATCCAGTGGGCGGGTCGCGGCGACCTCGATCGGCTGCTCGACGCCGATCACGCGCAGCTCGTCAATGCCTGGTCGACGCTGCACCGGCGCGCGGGATGGGACCTGTGGCCCGAGGCGAGTTACAGCATCTTCGGCGAGCGCGGACGGATCGACCTCCTCGCCTTCCATCGGCCGACGGAAACACTGGAGGTAGCCGAGTGCAAGACGGGAATCTGGGATCTCCAGGAAACGTTGGGCAGGCTCGACGCCAAGCTCCGGCTGGGTCCGCAGGTAGCGACACAGCGGGGATGGCGGGTGCGACGGACCATCGCCGCGCTGGTCGTCGCGGAAGGGCGAACCGCTCGCCGACGGATCGATGACCACTCACACCTGTTCGAGACATTCGACGTGCGCGGCCGCGCGGCGACCGCGTTCGTGCGCGACCCGCGAAGGGCCGCTCGAGCTCTGCTTGCCTTCGTGGTCTTGCCACGTACCAATCAAACAGGGCTAAGGCGAGCCGGCCAGCGACGCGTGCACCGTCTGGCATCGCGCTGAGCGTGAATCATCGCCGTCGGGCCGTGTTCGTGGGTCTGGACTCGCCCAAGCCGATCCTGGTTGGTAAACGACGAAACACACGAAGGGCGACGCCTCAGGCGCCGGACGGCCAGCGCGGCGCAATCGGTTCGAGCACGGGGTGCGCGTTCCAGTCGACGCGGATCGGGCTGAAGACGTCGATGACCACCGCGCCATCCGGCCCGGCCGTCGCCGCGTGCTCGACGCCACCCAGGATTCGCCAGGTGCCGCCCGGACCGAGCACCCGCTCCTCCGAGCCGACCCGGAAGCGCATCTCGCCGGTGATCACCATGCCGTTCTGCTCGTGCGGATGCACGTGCTCGGGAACGACGGCGTTCGGGTCGAGCTCGACGATCGCCAGGGTGACCTGGTCGCCCTCGACCCGTCGGGCGCGGATGCCCTCGAACACCTGGATCGGGGCAATCTCGGCCAGTTCGGCCAGGTTCGTATCGGCCACTGGTGCTCCTCGCTTTGGTTGGTTCCCGGACCCTAGCAAACGGCCGCCGGCCAGGCGCCTTCAACGCTGAACGGGGCTCGGCTCGGCCGGCTGCCCGTCCGGCTCGGCGAGGCGCATCCCGTACCAGGCCACGTCGTGCCACTGCCCGAACTTGAAGCCAACGCGCTCGTAGACGCCGACGCGGCGCATCCCGATCGCCTCGTGCAGCGCCACGCTCGCCGGGTTCGGCAACGCGATCCCGGCGTAGACGTTCACGTAGCCCTGGCTTCGCAGACGCGCGATCAGATCGTCATACAGGGCGCGACCGATCCCCCGACCCTGGTGGCCGTCGGCGACGTAGACCGAGATGTTCACCGACCAGCGATAGCCCGGGCGATCGTGATGCGGAGCGGCATACGCATAGCCGATGACGCGGCGGTCGGCCTCGAAGACGAGCCACGGCGTGCGCTCGAGCACGGTGCTGATGCGTTGCCCCATCTCGACCGTGTCCGGCGCCACCTCCTCGAAGGTGGCGAGGCCGGACGTGACCACCGGTCCGTAGATGGCGGCCACGGGAGCCGCGTCGCGCTCCGCATCGGCCAGGCGCACCGTCATGCTCATGCGTCCAAGGTAGCCCGCGACGGAAGCGGTGAGAACCTATCCCGCGTCCTGCGCGACGACCCGGCCATCGGCCGACACGCGGAGCACGGTCGGGACGAGGGCCACCCCGTACTTGCGCGCGAGGTCCGGTCGCTCGCGCACGTCGACGCTGACGAGCGGCGTCGGCCCGGCGGAGAGCTCGCGGAGGACGTCACGGCAGTCGGTGCAGAGCGGATGGCTGAAGGCGACGACCAGCTCGCCCGACCCGATCGGCGCCCCGAGGTCGGCCAGATCGACCCGGTCGACCGCCCGGCCGCGAATGCCACGAAGGCGGGCGCCGATCCGGTAGACCTCGCAGCCGACGCACAGGCCGGTGATTGCGGCCAGCGAGGCGAGGCCGACCACCAGCAGCCCCAGTCCAGTGCCGAGGGCGGTGAGCCCGACGACGAAGGAGAGCGTGGCCGCGGCGAGGACGACGAAGCCGACCTGGTTGGCGAATCTCGGCGGGCGCGAATCCTCGATCGGACCCTCGCCGATCCGCGGTTGCACCAGCTCGAAGTAAGCCACGCACGGCAGGCAGTACTGCCGCCCGAAGCGCAGGCCGATGCCGAGCTGTGCGGCGAGGAGGCCGAACAGCGGCCACCAGCCGGTCAGGACGGCGATGAGCGAGACGACGGCGACCGTCGCCTGGTTGAACCGCGGGGCGCGGGCATCGATGACGTCGAGGTCACGGTACGGGTCGGCGGTTCGGAGTGCGGGGCGGCTCGTCGCACCAGCGTCGAGGGACATGTCGCGGGCTCCAATGCAGCTCAGGCAGGGTCGAGGACGAGGAGTGCCTGGGTGGCGGGAGGAGGAGCCTCTAGCGACGGGCGGACGGCTGACCGATGCGCGCAACCGATTGGCGGGGAGCGATGCTCCTCCCGCCTAGCGACAGGAGCAAGTGGATGCGCGGCGGAATTCAGCGGTCACGATGCCGAGCATAACGGCGTCTCGCCTCCGCGTCGAGCCTCAGTGCAGGCGGGAGCCGCCGTCGGGCTCGTCGTCCCCGTTGCCGCCCCCGCGCAGGAAGCGCTCGATGTCGGCGATGAGCTCGTCGCCCTCGGGCAGACGCGCCTCATCGGCCAGCAGCTCCAGGCGCTCGACGTGCGAGCGCGTGTCGTCGTCGGACGCGGTGGCGGCGTCGAGCAGGTTGCGGCGCTCGAGGGCGCGGGTCGCCAGCTGGCCCACCGGCGGATCAATCTCCAGGTAACGGCCCAGGGCGTTGAGCAGCGCGATCGAGGCCGCCGGATAGGTCGCGTTCACGTAGTGCGGCACCTGGGCGAAGAAGCCGACCGATGGGATGCCCGCAGCGGCAGCCGCGAGCTCGAGCACAGAGAGGCACGCCGACGGGACGCGCAGCACGCCGTCTGGCCCCTGCCGGATGCCGTCGGGCAGCAGGCCCGACTTCGATGCCGTCGCGAGGATCGGCACCGGGCGCGTGTGCGGGACCGCCGCGGGGATCGCGCCCATGCTGGCCCAGCTCACGACGCCGAGCCGCTTGGCAACCTCGACCACGGCCGCGCTCAGCTCGCGCCAGCGATAGTCCGGCTCCGGCCCGGTCAGGACGAGCAGATCTCGCTCGCCGATGCGCACGGCCCGCAGCTCGAGGGACGGCCAGTCGAGCGAGCGAGGGCGGCCGTCGACGATGTCGAGCGTCGGCCTCCGGGCCCGGTAGTCGTAGATGGCGTCCGAGTCGAAGGTCACGACCAGCGCCCCGTCGCCGGCGAGCTCCCGCGCGGCGGTCGTTCCGGCCGAACCCGCATCGACCCAGCCCTCGAGCGCCGCCACGATGACGGGCGCCTCGAGGTCGGGGGCATCTTCGAGCCGGTAGAGCGCCATGCGCCAAGGATACGCGGGACGGTGTGGCGCACAATCACGGCGGCATGACCGAGGTCCGGCTGGCCACCACGAGCGACATCAGCGCCATTGCCGCGGTGCTCACCCGTGCCTTCGCCAACGATCCGTTCTACGAGTACCTCGCCGGCGACGCGCCGGAGCGCTCCGAGCGGATGTGGGAGGGCTGGCTCGGAATCCTGCGGTACGCATCCGATGGTCTGTCGACCACGTACACGACCGATGATCTGGCCGGCGCCGCGATCTGGCACCCGCCCGGCTACTCCGGGGCGAGCTTCTTCGGCAGCCTGCGCCTGATGCCCTCGGTCGCCCGGTTGGCTGGCGGGTATGGACGGCTCCGGGTGATCTCGCGAGCCATCGCCGCACTCGAGGAGCGGAGGCGCCACCACGTCCCGCGACGTCACTATTACCTCTCGGCGCTCGGCGTCGATCCGGACCGCCAGGGCACCGGGATCGGCACCGCGCTCATGGCGCCGGTCCTCGGTCGAGCCGACGCCACCGGCCTCGAGGCGTACCTCGAGACGGCCACCGCGCGAAACGTCCTTCTCTACGAGCGCGTGGGGTTCGGGGTGGTCGAGGAGCTCACCCTGCCGGGCACCGATGTCCACGGCTGGCTCATGCTGCGCCCGACGAGGATCGCCGTCGCCGCCTGACCGCTACCATCACGCGCAATGCGAGGATTTGACGTCGAGCCGGGGGAGGCCGACGGGGGGATTCGCCGACGCCGGCGCCGTTCTATCGGTCCGGAACCGTCGCCAGCTTTCTGTCGTTCATCCTGCCGGGCCTGGGCCAGATGGTGGCCGGCGCCCGAACGCGAGGACTGCTGATCGCCCTGCCGGTCGTCATCGCCATCGGCGGTCTCGCGGCCATCTGGTTCACCGACAAGTTCATCATCGCGCGGGCCCTGCTCAGCCCGCCGCTGCTCCTCGTCCTGGTGGGGCTGATCCTGGCGTTCATGGTCTATCGGCTGTGGGCCATCATCGACGCGTACCGCACCGGGCGCGAGCTGTCCGGCATCCGGCCCCGGTCGCAGGTGACCCGGATCGCATCGGTGCTGGTCCTGGTGGTCCTCCTGGGCGCTACGGTCGTCATGCACGGCTACGCCGCATACGTCGGGTACGCCGCGCACGAGACCCTCGTCGCGGTCTTCGATCCGTCGGGCCCGGGCGACGGTGAGACGCCGCCGCCGACCCCGTCGCCTTCTCCGTCACCCGAGCCGAGCCCGTCGATCGGGGCAACGCCGACGGTGGTGCCCACACCGACCCCGACGCCGGTTCCGACACCGACTCCGCCCCCGGCCTGGGCGGCCGACGGGCGCCTGAACCTGCTCCTCATCGGCTCCGATGCCGGTCCGGGCCGCTTCAGCCAGCGTGCGGACGCGATCATCCTTGCCAGCGTTGACATCGAGAGCGGTCGGGTAGCCACGTTCTCCCTGCCGCGCTACACGTACAACGTGCCCCTGGCCGAGCCCGCGGCGTCGGCCTTCGCCTGTCGTTGCCTGGCCGAGCCGATCAACGCGCTCTTCGTCTTCGCGCAGCAGAACCCGACGCTCTTCCCCGGCGAGGGCGAGCTGAAGGGCTGGATGGCGGTGAGCGGTGCCGTCGAGACGCTCTTCGGCGTCACCCTCGACGGCATGGCCGTGGTCGACCTCAACGGGTTCGTGCGCATGGTCGACGCCGTCGGCGGGGTGACCGTCGACGTGCCGGCCGAGGTCTATGACGCCGAATATCCGGACCCCGACGGAGTCACCGTCCGGGAGATCTACTTCCCGGCCGGCGTGCAGGACATGGACGGCTGGCAAGCCCTCGCCTACGCGCGAACCCGACACCAGGACGGGGACGTGGCGCGCATGGGACGCCAGCAGACCGTCCTGCGTGCCCTCGGCCGCGAGCTGAGCTGCAACCTGCTCTTCAACCTGCCGGGGGTCCTGGAGGCCGCACGCGACACGATGTGGACCAACCTGCCGCTCGAGGCCGTGCCGGACATGCTGCGCATCGACCCCTCGAGCGTGGAGAGCCACGTCCTCTTCGAGATCCACAACCCCACCCTCAACGCCGATGAGGTCGCCCGCATCCAGGCCGAGGTGGCGAACGCCTTCGCCACCGAGCCGCCGCCCGACGACACCCCGGCGATCGACTGTTGACCGGCCCGGCACGCCCCAAGAGGGCACAGGCCCGTCGCGTGGGGACCGGCATCCTCGGCGTGGTCGTCAGCGGGATCGCCATCGCGGTCCTGGTCGCCACCATCGACATCGGCGAGACGGCGGAGACGCTGGCCCAGACGAACCTGTGGTACGTGGCCGCGACCATGCTCCTCGTGCCCGGGCAGGTCCTGCTGCGCACCATGCGCTGGCGCCTCCTGCTCCCGCCGAAGGCCGACGGGCACCGACCGTCGATCGGGCGCGTCATGCCCGTCCTCCTGGCCGGGTACCTGGGAAACCTCATCCTGCCGGGGCGCCTGGGCGAGCCCGCGCGGGCGTACCTGCTGGCTCGCCGCGAGCAGCTCGGCTTCGCCGTCGTCCTCGGCTCGGTCCTGCTCGAGCGGGTCATCGACCTCGCCAGCCTCGCCCTGGTTGGCGTCTGGGCCGCCGTGCAGTCCGGGGCACCGGAGTGGCTGGTCCGCGGCATGGCCATCGTGACGATCGTCGGATTCGCGCTGATCGCGATCCTCGTCGCCTCGGGTATCTCGCGCTCGATCAAGCTCATGGCGCGCTTCCTGGGCACCCGGGCCGATCGCCTGCGCGCGGCGACCGACCAGGCGATCAGCTTCGGCGAGGGCGCCAACGGTGGCGGCTGGGGCCCGCTGAGCGGGGCGCTGGTGCTGAGCACGATCACCTGGTTCTTCGTGGCCGGCACGTACTGGCTCAGCGCCCAGGCGCTGGGCATCGACATCCGCATCAGCGCCTCGATGCTCGTTGCCGCGGTCGCCACGCTGGGCACCGCGATCCCGTCGGCGCCGGCGAACATCGGCACATACGAGGCGGCGACGGTCATCGCGCTCACCGCGCTTGGCGTGCCGGCGCACGAGGCCCTGGCCATGGCCCTCCTGACCCACGCCATCGTGACGGTGCCGTTCGCGATCATGGGAGCGGTGGCCGTCACCCAGCTCAGCATCTCGCTCGTCGACGTGGCCGATGAGGCGACCGCCGCTCTTCCCACCCCGACGCCGGAAGCAAGCTAGCCAGTCGGACGTCCGGGACGCGGGTGCGGCACACTGAGCCGATGCCACGCGCCGCGAAGACCACGGATCCCGATCCGAACAAGCTGGTGCGCCAGTCCGCAGGAACGTATCGGTCCGGGGACGAGCGCTTCGAGGTGCGTCAATCCGGCCTCGGCTGGTTCCTGGTCGACTCGACCCAGACCGATGAGCTCGGCCAGGAGCTGGTGCAGGGTCCGTTCCCGACGCTGGCGGCCGTCCGTGATGCGATCCCGGACGCGCGCCGCACCACGGTCCGCTCGCTCCCTCGCCCCAGGAAGGCATCCTCGAAATCGGCCGCCCGGGAAGAGCCGGAGCCGACGCCCGAGCCCGAGCCCGAGCCGGAGCCCGTGCATCGGCTGCTGAGCGTCCTGCTCGATGCCGCCAGGGACCGATTCCCACCGTCCGACCTCGAGGTCGAGGTGCTCACCCCACCGACCGGATCGAAGACCGATGCGGTCGTGGCCTTCAGCGGCCACTCCCTGGTCGTTGCGCGCACGGATGCGGCCAAGGTGCGCAAGCGCCTCACCGCCAACGATCCCGGTGCGCCGATGAGCCCCGAGTTCCTGGCGTGGCTCGGAAAGCAGCTGGGCAGCGAGCCGGGGATGATCGACGCCGTGCTGGTCGCGCTCCCGGGCTGGGTCTCCCCGAAGGCGCTCAGCCTGGATCCGCTGCCCGACAGGAAGGCCAACGCCCACGACCGGGTCAAGCGCTCGCGCCGATATCGCTCCGACGTCGCCGCCTACACCGATGGCGACGAGCGCGGCCTCGTGGTCCTCGGCCGAGGGTTGGCCGGTCGGCTCGAGGTGAGCATCGAGGTCCTGCCCGAGCACCGCGGTCACGGCCTCGGTTCGGACCTTGCGCGCGCCGCCCTGAAGCTCGTCCCCGAGGGCGAGCCGCTCTTCGCCCAGGTCACCCCCGGCAACGTCGCGTCGCTGCGCGCGTTCCTGGCCGCCGGCTACAAGCCCATCGGCTCAGAGGTGCTCTTCCTCCGCTCGCGGCGCTGAGGCGAATCCCGGCCGGTCGGACCATCCCCACTCAGCAGATCGTCATCCTTTGCAAGCAAGCGCCCGGCGGGTAGCCTCCGCACGCTCTTGGCGACTCCCTGCGCGCAGGAGACGCATCGATGATCACGCGTACGCATCTCGTCGCCGGCCTCGCCATCATCGTCTTCGCCGTGGCCATCCTCACGTCCGGCCCGGTCGTGGACGGCTCGTCCCTGCCCAGCGCCGATGCCACACCGTCGGCAGACGGCACGTCGCAGCCGGCCGAGCGCTCCGAGTCCCAGACTCCCTCATCCGCAGATCCATCAGCCAGTGGCGAGACCGCAAGCGGCTCGGCCGAGCCGGGTGCGCAACCTCGCGGCGCGAGCAGGCCTGGTCCTGGCGGGGGTGGCGCAAGCCCCGTCGGTGCCTCGCCGGGCAGCGAGGGCTCACCTCAGGCGACGGCAAGGCCCACATCCGGATCCGGTCCCTCCCCGGCGACGACGGCCCATGCCACGCCGAGTCCGCCCGCCGCGACCGCCGCGCCTACGCCGACACCGCAGCCCCCCACCCCGGAGCCGACGCCTGAGCCGACACCTGAGCCAACGCCTGCGCCCGACCCGACTCCCTAGCCAAGGCCGTTCCTGTCACGCGTTATATCACTACTGATATAACCGCTGAGCGCTGCGCTCGCTGGCGAACTGCCGGATCCTCTACGCGGTCACCATCGCGCGGCGGCGCAGGTGCTCCCCGGTGAGCGAACCGGTCGCACCTACTAGATCGGCGGGACGCCCCTCGAAGACGACCTGGCCACCATCGTGGCCCGCCCCCGGGCCGAGATCGATGACCCAGTCCGATCGGGCAACGACGTCGAGGTTGTGCTCGATGACGATCACGGTGCGTCCGCTGTCCACGAGCCGGTCGAGCAGGCCGATGAGGTTGTCGACGTCGTGCATGTGCAGCCCGGACGTCGGTTCGTCGAGAACATAGACGTCGGCGTCGCCGCTCATCTCGATCGCGAGCTTCAGCCGCTGGCGCTCCCCGCCCGAGAGCGTGTTGAGCATCTGGCCCAGCGAGATGTAGCCCAGGCCGACATCGACGAGCCGATCGAGCATGACCTTCACCGGCTTCTCGGTGAAGAAGGCCGCGGCCTCCTCGACCGACATGTCGAGCACATCGGCGATGTTCTTCCCTCGAAGCTCGTAGCCGAGGACCTCATCGGTGAATCGGCGGCCCTCGCAGACCTCGCAGACGCTGACGACGCCGGCCATGAAGGCGAGATCGGTGTAGATCAGCCCGAGCCCCTTGCACTCCGGACAGGCGCCCTCCGAGTTGGCGCTGAAGAGCGCGGGCTTCACCCCATTGGCCGATGCGAACGCCTTGCGGATCGGCTCCAGGATCCCGGTGTACGTTGCCGGGTTGGACCGGCGCGAGCCGCGGATGGCGGACTGGTCGATGAACGTCACGGAGGGATCGGTCCGTGGCAGGCAGCCGCGAATGAGCGAGCTCTTGCCCGAGCCGGCGACCCCGGTGACGGCGATCAGCACGCCGGTCGGGACGTCGACCGAGACGTCGCGCAGGTTGTTCAGGCTGGCGTTGCGAATCGGGATCGCGCCGGCAGGCGTTCGCACCGCCTCCTTGAGAGTCTGCTGGACCTCCAGGTGCTGGCCGGTCGTGGTGCCCGAGGTGGCAAGCTCGGCGTAGGAGCCCTCGAACACGACCTCGCCGCCGTGCGTCCCCGCGCCGGGTCCCATGTCGACGACGTGGTCGGCGACGCGCATGACCTCGGGGTCGTGCTCGACGACGAGGACGGTGTTGCCCTTGTCCCGAAGCCGCTGGAGCAGCCCGTTCATCTGCTCCACGTCGTGCGCGTGCAGCCCGATGGTCGGCTCGTCGAAGACGTAGGTCATGTCGGTCAGGCTCGAGCCGAGGTGGCGGACCATCTTGGCGCGCTGCGACTCTCCCCCGGACAGCGTCGCGGACTCGCGATCCAGGCTCAGGTACCCGAGACCGATCGAGACGAACGTGTCGAGCACGGCGCCGAGGTGCTCGATGATCGGCCCGGCGCCGGGCGCGTCGAGGTCGTGCAGCCACCCGGCGAGGTCGCTGACCTGCATCGCCGCGCACTCGGCGATGTTCTTTCCGTCGATCAACGACGATCGCGCCGCCGCATTCAGGCGCGTGCCCCCGCACGACGGGCAGTCGGTGAAGGTCGCGATCCGCTCGACGGCCGCCCGCAGGCTCGGCTGGAGCGACTCGGGATCCTTGATGAGGTAGCGGCTGCGGATCTTGTCGACGAGGCCCTCGTAGGTCAGGTTGACCAGCTCGGTCTTCACCTTCGCCTCCGGCCCGTGGAGCAGGCGCTCCCACTCGGCATCGGTGAAGTCGCGGAGCGGCTTGTCGTTATCGAAGAAGCCGGAGTCGACGAAGATCCGGTGGTACCACGTCCCGACGCCGAAGCCCGGGAACGTGATCGCACCCTCGTTGAGGGACTTGTCGCGATCGACCAGCGCGTCGATGTCGACGCTCGAGACGCGGCCCAGGCCCTCGCACTCGGCGCACATGCCGCCGGTGATCGTGATCTCGCGCGCCTCGGTCCCGGACTTGCCCTTCTCCAGGGTGATCTCGCCGCTGATCGTGCCGGCCGGGATGTTGAAGCTGAACGCGCTGGATGGCCCGATGTGCGGCTGTCCCAGGCGGCTGAAGATGACCCGGAGCATGTCGTAGGCATCGGTCACCGTGCCGACCGTGGAACGCGCGTTGGCTCCCATCCGCTCCTGGTCGACGACGATCGCGGCGCTCAGGTTCTCGAGAGAGTCGACGTCCGGCCGCGCCGGCGTGCCCATGAAGCCCTGGAGGAAGGCGGTGTACGTCTCGTTGATGAGGCGCCGCGACTCGGCCGCGATCGTCTCGAAGACGAGGCTGGATTTGCCCGAGCCGGACACGCCCGTGAAGACGGTCAGCCGACGCTTCGGGATATCGAGGTTAATGTCGCGCAGGTTGTTCTCGCGCGCGCCGCGGACCTGGATCGCGCCCCAGTCGGGCGGGCCGTTCTCGCTCATCGGCCAATCTTGCCCCATGCGTGTAAAACCTCTTGACGGCGACGGTGGTCCGAACTCATCGCGGACGTCCGGTAGTAGCGGTGCCCACGGCCGTCCGAGCGCCGCAGTCGAGCCGTAGTCGGCGACCCATATGCTCCGCGCATGACGCGATTGATCCGCTCTCTCCTCTTGGTCTCGCTGCTCGCCGGGTGCGCCGGGTCGGCTTCCAGTCCCAGCGGAGTCGCATCGGAGCCGGCCGGCCCATCAGCGAGTCCGGCGGACCCCAGCTCAGGTGCCTCGGCTGCTTCCTCAGCGACGGCCGCGCCATCCGTCGCCAGCTCGGTCCCAAGCCCATCGACCGCTGACCCCGCCATCGCGAGTCCGATCGGCATTCTTCCGCCCGGCAGTGTGGCACGGGTCACCGCGGACGGCCTTCGAGTCCGCGCCGCTAGCCCGCAGGTGCCGAAGGACCACGATCGCATCGTCACCACCCTGTCGGCGGGCGACCTCGTCCTCGTCGAAGCCGGTCCCTTGTCGTACCTGGCGCCGGACCGATCGGCTGACGGCCGGGGCTGGTACCAGGTCCACGTCGGGGGGAGTGAAGCCACGTCCTACATCGACGGCGGGATCAACGGCTGGGTCGCCGAGGGCGACACGGGCCTCGAGTACCTCGAGCTCGTCCCGTTTGCCTGCGCGGAGGCTCCATCGCTCAAGGCGCTGCTCTCCTGGCCGTGGGAGGGCGTCGATGGCGAGCACGCCACGACGGCCTGGGAGCGCCTCGCCTGCTACGGCGAATCGCAGATCGAGATCGAGGGCGTCATCGAGGTCCTCTGTCCCGAGGGGAGGGTCACCCCGTTCACGTTCGATCCCGCTCACCTGGCGGCACCGAATGCGTGCCTCGGGATCATCGAGGACGACATCGGTCCGGAGGGTGAGCACAGCACCAGCGGCGTCGAGATGCGGTTCGCGCCGAACACCCCGTTGCCGGAGCGCGGCGACGTGGTCCGCGTGCGCGGCCACTTCGACGATCCGGCCGCGACCGGGTGCACGGCCAGCGCGGACTTCCACCTCGGCGGCATCGACACGGAGTACCTCGTGCTCCACTGCCGCGAGCAGCTCGTCGTCGATGAGCTCACCGTGATCGGGGAGCGGGAGCTCGGTCCCCTCCTGTGGGAGCGCTGATCTCGCAAGGACGCCCGAAATTCATCCCTGGCGCTAGGTTGGTTCCGCGGGGATCGGGGGGCCGTCACTCCCCGCGGGCACGCCGCTCGCCACCCGGTCGACCACGGCATCGACCGCCGCCTCGAGCGCCCCATCCGCATCGCCGGCCTGGATGGCCGCGTCGACGGCGACGACGTCGAGTGACGAGAACGATTCGTCGGCTCGTTCGTTGAGACCGACTCCCGCGAAACCATCGGGGCCGAAGAGGACGGCCACCCCCGGCATGCCGGCGGCGCCTGCCTCGCTCATCGGCTCTTCCAGCATCCGGGGCGCGTCGCCCTCGGCATCGGTGATCACGAACGCCCACACGCCAGCCTCGGCCGCCAGCTCGCGCAGGCGATCCTCCGCCGTCGCCCGGGCTTCGGCGCTGAACAGGCCGATCTCGTCGCGGACCAGCTGTGGCGGTCCAAGGGCCGCACAGGACCCAAGGACGACCGTCGCGGCGGCCAGCGTAGCCAGCACTGGCGCACGTGCCATGGGCGCCACGATACCCCGCCAGCGTGGCCGTAGAATCCGCCGATGATTCCGGAGCCGCCGCCTCTCGAGCAGGGCATGGCGGAGAGTGCCGACGGGACGCGGATCGCCTGGTATCGCTACGGGGCCGGCCCGACACCGATCCTGTTCGTGCCGACCTGGAACATCGTCGATGCCCGGGTGGTGGGCCACCAGGTCGTCGCACTCGCGGAACACGCGACGGTTGTCACCTACGATCCCCGCGGTGCCGGTCGCTCCGAACGGCCCGACCACGGCTACGACTTCCCGCTCCATGCGGCCGACGCGCTCGCCGTGCTCGACGCAAGTGGTTTCGACCGCGCCTCGGTCATCACCGCGTCGAGAGGCATCGGTGCGGTGGTTCTCCTTGCCAGCGAGCAGCCGGATCGTGTCGAGCGGATCGTGACCATTGCTCCGTACATGCGAATCGAAGCGGAACCGACCCCGCCGGACCATGAGGAGCTGGCCTCCTGGAAGACCGATTGGGCTGGATTCATGGTGCCCTTCATGAGGGCCGTCTTCAGCGAGGCCGGCTCGGACGAGGTGATCGGGCAGATGACCGCCATCGGGATGGAGGCAACCCCGGACGTCGTCGTCGCCGGCGAGCTCGAGACCGATTGGACGCGTCCCGCCCGCGCCCTCGCGTCCGTGTCGTGTCCGACGCTCATCATCCACGGCGACGCCGACATCACCATGCCGATGTCGCTGGTCGAGGCCATCACCGACCGGATTCCCGGCGCACGGCTCGAGCTGATCGCGGGCGGAGGACATCGGCCTGACATCCGGAGTCCCGAGCTGGTCAACCCACTCCTCGAGAGATTCCTGCTGCTGTCGGCGTGAACTCGGTGCATGGCGGGAAGGCTGAAGCTGGACGGTTGCAGCGCGGCGTAGGCTGATGGCGGAGCACCCGGCCGTGGCCCACTCGGCCCGTGGCTCCCCGAGCACGGAGGCAAGATCGGCCATGGAGACCACCGCAGACCATCCGAACGCGAAGCTCGTGAGGGAGGGCCTGGAGGCTTTCGACCGCGGCGACATGGAGACGTACGCCGACAGCGTCTCAGACGACGTCGTCTGGCACCAGATCGGGGCACCGACGCTCCGCGGCAAGCAGGCATTGGCAGAGTCGATGCCCGGAGGCGACGTGGATTGGCAGATCAGCGCCAAGGTGCACGATGTCGTCGCCAACGACGAGCACGCGATCGCCCTGGTCGAGGCTCACGCCACGCGCGGCGATGGTCGCACCCTGGATTACCGGACAGCCGAGATCATGCATCTCCGCGACGGCAAGCTCGTCGAGCGCTGGGCATTCTCGGACGACACCCAGAAGATCATCGACTTCTTCGCCTGAGCGGCGCCCTGAGGCCGGGCGGCCGAGCCCGAGCGCGGCACGGGGAATGCAGGTTTCCACCTTCATGGGAACGACAACGCTGCTGAACGACCAGATTCACCTGAGCGCCATGAAGGCGGTCGCGCGGCGATTCGTGGAAGAGGTCTTCGCCGCAGGCAACCTGGAGGCGATCGACGAGCTCGTCGCTGACGACTTCGTGTCGCATACGTTCGGGATCACCGAGAACGGCCCCGAGCAGCTGACGGCGGCCACGAAGCGCGTGCACGAGAGCCTCACCGACGTCGAGTTCACGATCGACGACATCGTCGCCGAGGAGGATCGCGTGGCGGTACGCCTGACCTCCAGCGCGACGCCGACTGGCGATTTCATGGGCGTCACCGGCGCCGCCGGGCAGCGCTACACCATCGGCGAATCGCACTGGTTCCGCATCGAGGCGGGCCAGGTCGTCGAGCACTGGCACCACCACGACGCGCTCGGCCTCATGCGCCAGATCGGCGGCCTGCCCGGCTGACCGCCGGCACCGTCATGCCGAGGGGGGCGCGCCGCTGGGTGGCGGAAACTTCACTTCGAATGCCGCCATCTCGGCCCGCACCGCACGACTTCCACGGAATAGCGCCACGCCAAGGGAGAGGATCGCGACGCCGACGGCCACGGCGATCGTCGGCGCCATACCCGCGCCCATGAGCTGAACCACGAGCGCGGCGATGACGCCGGTGATCACCGAGTTGATCGTTGCCAGCACGAACGGCGTCGAGACGACGATGTCGACGAGCATCGTGTGGCCCGGTGTCCATCCACGCGACTGATCGATGCTCGCACGGTCGTCGTACGAGCCCATGACGAGGTACGGCTCGACTTCTGGCGTGATCTCGAGGTAGGCGCGCCGAATCCGATTCATCCCGACCACGCACAACGCCTCCACGCCGTTGGAGCGACCGATGCGGATGTACGTGGTGACCCCGATGAAGAGGACGACCGGCAGGATCACCAGTGCGAAGAGCGCAAACTCGTCACCGAAAGCCGTCGCCTGGGCGACCAGTGCGAGGGCGACGATCGCCCCCGACAACGCCGCGAGGAACATCCCTGCGCGTGTGAACGACTCGTTCCAGACCATCGAGCGCGTAGCGAGCAGACCCCAGTGCTCGGTGGCGAGAACCTGAAGTCGTAGGGCAATCGGTGAGGGTTCGACGCCCGGACCGCCGGCCGCCGTTGGCAGACCCGGCTCCCCGCCCATCCCGCCGGGCATCCGCTCGAATGACATGTCTCGCCTCCTGCGTGCTTCGGCCCATCGTACGGTTGCGCGACAATCGCGAGACGCACCAGTCGCCACGGAAGGAGCCCGCCCGATGACCGATCGCGATGCGCCACCCCCGAGCTCGGCGCCACCGGGGCCGATCAACTCGCTCGACGACCCTCGCGCGATCCAGATCCTGAGCACGGAGCACTGGAGCCAGCTGACGGCACGCTCGCTCGCGTACAACGAGGCCTTCACGCGCGGCGGCATGTTCCTGACGTTCCTGTCGATGTCGTTCGTGGCGCTCGCGCTCCTCGCCCAGGCCATGGCCTTCGGCGATCAGTTCCTGACGGTGGCCGCCATCGTGCTCGCCTTCGACTTCGTCATCGGTCTCACGACCTACGGCCGCATCAGCGGCGCGAACATCGACGACCTGCGCGCCCTGCATGGCATGGCGCGCATCCGCCACGCGTACGTCGAGACGGCGCCGCTGCTCGAGCGCTACTTCACCTCGGCGACGCACGACGACACCGACAGCGTCCTCACCGCCTACGGGAACCTGCCGAGCTCGACGATCGGCCAGATCGTCTATGCGTCGACCACCTCGGGCGGGATGATCGGGCTGATCACCTCCATGGTCGGCGGCGTGCTCACCGGGGTGCTCGCCCTGCTGCTGGGCGTATCGGGTGGAGTCGCGATGTGGCTCGGCGTCGGGGGTGGCATCGTCGCCTTCGTCCTGATCGCGGCGCTCACGTTCGGCCTCGTGCCGCGCGGCCAGGGGCAGCTGAAGGCACTCTTCCCCGCCGATTCCGACGCCGATCGGTGATCGGTCGCGGTCCGGTTCATGCAATGCGGCTCGCGTCGGCAATCGCAGCGGAGATCGGCCCGATGTCACACCACGACGACAGCCTCATCGAGAAGATCAAGGACGTCCTCGGCGGCGGAGATGACGAGGAAGAGAGCGAGGGCGGCGTCGACATGGAGCGCCCGGCCGACGATGCGAGCCCGCACGCCAACGAGCCGATCGGACAGATCGACGGCGCCGCGTCGGTCGCCGCTCACCAGGGTGCGGCAGGCGGCATGGGGGCGTCCGGCGCCGTCGGTGGAGCCGGTGCTGCCGGTCCGACCGGGGTGACCGGCCTCGAGACCGATGACGCCGATGCCGGCGCCACAACGGCGGATGAGGGAGATGTCCGCACCGAATACGAGATGGGCAACGAGTTCGACCCGGCGCACGAGCGGGTGGCCGAGAGTGGCGTCTCGAGGGATCCGTCGGAGCGCGTCGAGCCCTAGGGCAGCGGCCGCTTGCCCCGTCCCGTGCGCGACGCATGGCCGACGCGCCCTCGGGGCCGCAACCCGAGGATGACCGCAACGCGGCCGATCCTGTGCCGCCTACGAAAGAAATGCCATGAAGACTCCGTTCCGATCCATCCTCGGACTCTCGGTCATCGCCGTCATCATTGCCGCGTGCGGCACGTCGCCCGCGACCGCTGACGACCCGACCCCACCTCCGTCGAGCGCACCGAGCGCTCCCGCACCCTCCGAGGCGCCCGAGGAGACACCCGAAGCGACGCCAACGGCGTCACCCGAGCCGGTGGGCACCCTGACCGTGACGGACGGCGCGGCCGTTTCAGGCCCTGGGGCTCCACTGTCCGAGGCGCTGGACGGCGACCTCTCGCAGCCCGTTCTCGTTCGCGGCACGCTGTTCATGACCACCGACGGCGAGCTCTTCTTCGCCGAGTCCCTCGAGGACGCGACGATGCCGACCTTCGGCGAGCTCCGCGTGCGCGTGGAAAACTACCCGACCGATGGGCCCACCTGGGACATGGACGACGCCGAGATCACCGGGCTGCAGGAAGCCAACGGCGTCCTGTTCTTCGAGGACACACGGCTGTACGGGACGATCTCCGAATAGCGTCGGAGCCGGTCGTGCCCACAGATTGCCTCCCCATTTGTAACCGAAGCAGTTACAAATAGCCTAGGGCGCTACTGCCAGCGAATCGAGTCGACCACCGGCTGCGCCGTCTCGAGCCAGGCGTCGAAGCCGGCGATCGAGAACGAATCGACGACGAGGATGACCGTCTCACCGTCCACGTCGAGCACGATGAAGCGCGCGACCTCGTCGGGGATCAGGTTGAAGGCGTCATCGGCGAGGCGGTACAGCCCGGGGGCGTGATACACGCCCGTTGTGACATCCACCTGCTGTCCTTCGACGCCGTCGATCGTGACGGGCGTGGGCTCGGAGACGGTCATACCGACGTCCGCGAGGCGTGCCAGGTGAGCGAGGAAGTCATCCGGTGTCGGGCCGATCTCGACGATCTCCTCGTCAAGCTGTCCGCCCGAGACATTCGATGCCCAGTAGATCCCGCCCAGGTCCTGGCTGATGCCGCCGCCGTCCGCGTACGCACGGTCGTTCGTCCACGCCTCGTCGACCGTGAACGTGAAGCCCGGGACGAACGGGTCCGTCGAGTAGGTGCCGGCCTCGATGTCGCAGGGCTCCCGGCCCTCGGCGCACAGCGAGCCGGCATTCGCATCGGCCGATGCTTCGACGCTGGCCGCGGCGCTGGGTGCGGCGCTGGGTGCGGCGCTGGGTGCTGACGAGGTGTCGTCCGCGGAAGCGGTGGGCGAAGCTCCACCGGAGCAGGCGGTCAAGAGTAGGACACAGAGCAGGGCAATGGCTTTCATGACGGGGCGCAGTATCCCATTCGCGCCGAGATCGGTCAGGGAGCCGCCTGGATCTTGCGCCAGCCACCCGCGCGGTTGTGCTCGATGATCTCCTGGAACATCCGCTTCAGCGCCGGCCGGTTGATCGGCTCACCCTCGAAGATCATGATCTGCCGCCCGGTCTGCGCCTCGTGGCCGCGGGTGATGATCCCGTCAGGGTCGGACACGAGCGGGTCGTACAGGAACACGTTGACGTGGTCCTTGGTGGCCTGGAGCGCCGCGATGTTGCCCTGCAGCACGAAGTACGGCTGCACGGTCCGCTTGATGGTCTCCTCCACCTCCGGATCCGCCTCGTGGAGGATCTCGCGCACCTCCTGGCAGATCCGTTGCTGCCACTCGGGCAGCGGATCGATGTACGCGTCGACGCGGGGATCGGCCTTGTAGGTCATCGGCTCACCTCCTCTGGTGCTCTGACCGCCTGCCATCGACGATTTCATCGGTGTGGGTGGACCCAAACCTATTTGTAGTCGAACCGGTTACAAATAGGGCGCGCGCCCATTTGCGACCGGACCGAGCCCGCTAGGCTACCGAACCATGAGCTACGACCGAGCCGATGCCGCCCAGCGCGCGGGGGTCGAGCCCGCCTATGTCGACCGCCTTCTGGAGCTGGAGGTTCTCGCGCCCGGCGCGGCGGACGGCCGCTTCACCGATGGCGACGTGCGTCGCCTGGCACTCGTGAAGATGCTCGAGGGGTCCGGCCTGCCGCTGGATGGGATCGCCGCGGCGGTTCGCGACGGCAAGCTGTCGCTCGCATTCATGGACGCGTCGAGCTACGACCGATTCAGCACCCTGACCGATACGACCTTCGCCCAGCTCAGCGCGCAGACCGGCATCCCGTTCGAGCTGCTCGTCGTGATCCGTGAGGCGGTCGGCTTCGCCGAGCCCACGCCCGACGACAACGTGCGTGATGTCGAGCTCCAGGTCGCGCCGTTGGTGCAGATGCAGATCGCCCAGGGGTTCCGCCTGCCCGTCATCGAGCGATGGCTGCGCGTGTACGGCGAGAGCATGCGCCGCATCGCCGAGACCGAGGCCGACTGGTGGAACTCCGAGGTCGAGCAGCGTCTCATGGAGAGCGGGATGAGCGCGAGCGACATGATGGAGCACGCCGATGTCCACATCGCGCAGCGAATGGCACCCTTCCTCGAGGACGTGATCCTCGGCATCTACCACGGTCACCAGGAGACCAACTGGACGACGAGCATCATCAACGGTGTCGAGTCCGCGCTGGCCGAGGCCGGAGTCTTCGCTCGGCCCGAGCATCCGCCCGGTATCTGCTTCCTGGACCTGACCGGATACACGCGCCTGACCGATGAGCACGGCGACGACGCCGCGGCCGACCTCGCCAGCCGGCTCGGCAAGGTGGTGCGTCGGTCATCGGCGGCACATGGTGGCAAGCCGATCAAGTGGCTGGGCGACGGCGTGATGTTCTACTTCCGCGAGCCCGGCGCCGGCGTCGAGTCCGCGCTCGAGATGGTCGAGGAGGCCGGGAACGCCGGGCTGCCACCGGCCCACGTCGGACTGCACGCCGGGCCGGTCCTCTTCCAGCAGGGCGACTACTTCGGCCAGACGGTCAACGTCGCATCACGGATCGCCGACTATGCGCGACCCGGCGAGGTACTGGTGAGCCAGGCGGTGGTCGATGCTGCCGGCGGTGTGGGCGTGGCCTTCGCCGAGATCGGCCCCGTCGAGCTCAAGGGCGTCTCCGGACCGATCCACCTGCACGCGGCTCGTCGACCCGGCAGGGCCTAGGCTGCTCGGCCCACGGCCGTTTGCCCCATACGCAACTAACGGCCAACTTCCCGCCGATGTGGCGATCTGCGTGGCCGATCCGCCCACCTCGCGACAACTTCCGGCCAAGGAGCGACCCTGATCGGCCTCAGCTTGGCCGTTAGTCCCACGTGCGCAAACCCCGGGCGCGAGCGAGGTCTCCCACCGTCAGGGCCCTCGGCGGCCGTTTGCCGTCCTGCCATCATTCGGCCCATGGCGGACATCGAATGGTGATCGCGGCCATCGTGGCGGTGGTTCTGCTCTCGATCATCGCGGCCTTCCAGCTTGCGTTGGCCCTGGGCGCTCCGTGGGGAGAGGCAGCGTGGGGCGGGCAGAACCCCGGCGTCCTGCCGCGTGGCCTTCGGATCGCGAGCGGAATCGCGGCGCTGGTGGTCTACCCGCTGATCATGCTCGTGGTGCTGGCCGGCGCCGGGCTGATCGACGACGACTGGCTGCCCGTCGACACCACGGTGCTCATGTGGGCCTTGGCAGTCGCTGCTGGCGGTTGGCGCCATCATGAACGCGATCTCACGCTCGCGACGGGAACGAGTCTGGGCGCCGGTTGCGCTGGCGGTGGCGATCTGCTGCGCGGTCATCGCGATCGGTTGACCCAGACCATGCCACTTGCTGGCCAAAGGGAGTCGATCGGCGCAAGATGGCCGTCCGAGATGGAGCCCGAGACCGATGACCGTCGAGCCGGCGGCTCAGCCGCCCGTCATCGCCAGCGAGGCGCCCGCGGCTCAACCCGCTGATCACCGACGCGGCCTTCTCTCGGTTGCCTGGTTCGTCGCCATCTGCCTCGCGCTGGCCGCGATCGCGTTCCTACCGGCGATGCCGACGGATCTCGCGCCGTTCATGCTCGCGCTTGGGCCGCTGTTCGTGGCGGTCGGACTGGCCTGGCGGGAGAGCAACGGTGCCCTCGGTCGGCTCTGGAGAACGCTTCGGACGTTCCCGGCTGACGCTCGCTGGTACCTCGTCCTGCTGCTGCCGCTTGCGTGGGCACTCGGCGTCGTGCTCGCCGCGATCCTGCTCGGAGAGGCCGGCGAGGACATCTTCGATGGCGTGGACGCGTCGATCCTGATCGTCGTGCTCGTCGTCCTGATTCCCGCGTTTGCCGAGGAACTCGCCTGGCGCGGGTTCGCCGTGCCGCGCCTCTTGCCGCTGATGTCTCCGCTCGCGGCGGCCCTGGTGCTGGCGGTGCCATGGACGGTGCTCCACCTGCCGCTCATGCTCGTGCCCGGCTCGATCAACGAGGGGTTGGCCGTGCTCCCAGCCGTCCTGGCACTCTTCAGCTACTCGGTCATCCTCACCTGGATCTTCGTCGGCACCGGCGGCAGCGTGCTGCTGACCGGCTTGGTCCACGCAGGCCTCAACGGGGTCGTGCCGCTGTTCCGCGGGGTCGACACCGACCAGTCCTGGCTGCTCAGGGGAGTCGTCGCGGCCGGGATCGCGATCCTGGTCATCGTGTTCGGGGGAATGTGGCGGCGCCGGCAGCTGCCGTGAACTGGGTGGGCTGGTGCGTATCTTGCTCCATGCAAGCCATCGATATCGCGTAAGAGATCCGCACTCCCGAGCGTGCACGTCCTGGAGGAGAGGGCCATGAGGTCCGCCGCATGCTTGTTCGTGATCGCGCTCGTCCTCGCCGCCTGCGGCTCTGGCGGGGGGAGCCCGGGAGATGACCCCAGCGCCGGTGGCAGCTCCGGCGACGGCGAAACCGTCGAGGGCAGCATCACCGTCGCGCTCGGCGACATCGAGGGGGTCGAGACCCTCAACCTGCTCATCGCGCTCGAGCGGGTCCGCGAGCGGGGCATCGACGTCGAGCTCGTCGAGTTCGCCGAGGAGGACCTCGCCGCCGAGGCCGTGCTGGGCGGGCAGGCCGACGTCGGCCTGGGGGCGCCGTACGCCGTGATCGAGGAGACCGGCGCGCCGATCCGGATCATCTGCCAGCTCCAGACACTTCGCTTCTTCGCCGTCGTCGACGCGGAGGCCTATCCCGACTGGCAGGCGCTGGACGGCGAGACCTTCACCGTCCACTCGCGAGGATCGGGCACCGAGGCGATGGCGATCCTGGTCCAGCAGGAGGAGGGCATCGAGTTCGGCGAGATCAGCTACGTGCCGGGCGCCGAGGTGCGCGCCACCGGCCTGATCCAGGGGAACATCCAGGCGACGTTCCTCGACATCCCGAACCGCAACTTCGTGATGGAGGAGGCGCCCGACCAGTTCCATGAGCTGCCGCTCCCGGACGTCCAGGCCACCGACGAGGGGTTCGTCGCGAACACCGAGTGGCTCGCGGAGAACGGGGAGCTCGCACAGGTCCTGCTCGAGGAGACCCTGATCACCTGGCAGGCCATCGTGGACGATCCGAACTTCGTCGTCGAGGAGCGTGACCGGCTCGGCCTTGCCGAGGACCTCGAGCCGGAGCTCGAGGAGCAGATCGTTCCGTACTACACCGAAGCCGGGGAGGAGGGCGTCTTCGCCACGGACTGCGGTGGCGAGGAGGCGGCCCGCACCGACTTCGAGTTCTACAGCCTCGTCGGGCAGGTCGAGGGCGACCCGGCCACGATCCCGGTCGAGGACTTCTGGGACCTCGGGCCGCTGGAGGGCGCGCTCGAGGCAGTGGGCTCGAACTGAGCCCCCGGATTCTGGGCCGGTGACCGGCAGCGGCATCGCCGCGCCGGCCGCCGGCGCCGCACGCAAGCCTGGAGCGTGGGGTGGCTTCGGGCCGTCCACGCGCACCACGCTCCTGCGCGCCGGATCGATCGCGCTCGTCCTGGCCATCTGGGAGATCGGCGGGCGCATCCCGATCAGTCTCACCTTCCCGAGCTTCACGGCGACCGCCGGCGCGTTCGGCGAGATGCTCGCCGACGGCACCTTCCAGCGTGCCTACACCGAGACGATCGGCCCGCTGCTGGTCGGGATCACCCTGACCGCCATCGGCGGCGTCGCGGCCGGGGTGGCGATGGGCCTGTCGCCAAAGGCCGAGTGGCTCGGCATCCCGGTGTTCGTCATCCTCCAGGCCGCGCCATCGGCCGCGATCATCCCGTTGATCACCTTCATCTACGGCATCGACTTCGCCGCCAAGGTCTTCGCCGTCGTGCTGCTGAGCACGCCGGTCATCGTCCTGAACTCGTATCGGGGCATCCGCAACACGCCGGTCTCGCTCGTCGAGATGAGCCAGTCGTTCCTGGCCAGTCGCAGGCAGCGGATCTGGATGGTGATCCTGCCGGCGGCCAGCGGCCTCATCTTCGCCGGGACTGCGCCTCGGGCTGGCCCAGGGATTCACCGGCGCCATCCTGGCCGAGCTGCTCATCACGCCCACCGGCGTGGGCGACCTCATCACCTTCTACCGATCGCAGGCCGAGTACGCCCACATGTACGCCGCCATCCTCTCGATCATCCTCGTCGCCAGCGTGACCATCACGCTGCTGGCGCGCCTGGAGGTGCGGCTCTTCCGCCCGGAGCTCCGCTCGCCATGACCGATGCCGCCGTGTTGACCGATGCGACCCGCGCGACCGAACCGGCCGTGCGCGTGGTCGACCTCACCAAGGACTATCCCGGCGGAACGCGCGCCCTTGAGGGCGTCAGCTTCGACGTGCCGGCCGGCGAGCTGACGAGCCTCATCGGGCCGAGCGGCTGTGGCAAGACGACGACGCTGAAGATCGTGGCCGGGCTGATCGAGGCGACCGAGGGCCAGGTCATCGTGAAGGGCCAGCCGATCACCGGCCCCGGACCGGAGCGCGCCTTCGTGTTCCAGGACTTCGCCCTGCTGCCGTGGGCCACCGTCCTGCGCAACGCGGCCTTCGGTCTCGAGCTGCGCGGCGTGCCGAAGGCCGAGCGCGAGTCGACCGCGCGCGAGTACATCGCCAAGACGAACCTTTCGGGCTTCGAGGACCACTACCCGCACCAGCTCTCCGGCGGCATGCGTCAGCGCGTGGGCCTGGCCAGGGCGCTGGCGGTCGATGCCGACATCCTGCTCATGGACGAGCCGTTCGCATCGGTCGACGAGCAGATCCGGCGCACGTTCCAGGAGGACCTGCTGCGGCTGCTGAGCGAGGAGCGCAAGACGGTCCTGTTCGTGACCCACTCGATCGAGGAGGCCGTCTACGTCAGCGACCAGGTCGTGATCCTGACCCGCGGGCCCGGACGCGTCACGAACACCATTCGCCCGCAGATCCCTCGCGAGGGAGCGCCGGACGAGATCCGGCGCAGCCAGCCGTACCTCGACGCGGTCGAGGAGATCTGGAGCGAGCTGCGCGCCTACGCCGAGGAGGACATGCGCGCGCCGGCGGAGGCGTCGTCATGACGATTGCCGGTCGCCGCGTCCCGATGGTGCTGTCGCTGCTCGTCTGGTTCGTGCTGTGGGAGATCGTGGGTCGCCTCGAGCTCGTGTTCCTGATCCCGCCGTTCACCGACGTGCTCGCCGCGATCGGCACCGTGGTCACCTCTGGGCGCTTCGGGGAGGCGGCCATCATCACGCTCCAGGCGTTCGCCATCGGCATGGCGCTGTCGCTGGTCATCGGGATCGGGATGGGCTTCCTCATGGGCCGCGTGAAGTCCATCGGCGACCTGCTCGGCATGTGGGCGAACATCTTCGAGAGCTCGCCGCTGACCGCCATCGTGCCGGCGCTCATGGCGCTCATGGGATTCGGCCTGCCGACGATGATCGTGACCGTCTTCCTCTTCAGCGTCTGGGTCATCGCGCTCGACACCCAGGTCGGTGTGGCGCACGTCAACCCCTCGCTGCTCGAGATGGGCCGGTCCTTCGGCGCCTCGCGGCGCCAGGTGCTGACGAAGATCGTGCTCTTCGCCGCGCTGCCCGAGATCCTGGCCGGCGTCCGGCTCGGCCTGATCCGCGGCGTGAAGGGCGTGATCATCGGGCAGCTGCTGATCGCGATCGTCGGCATCGGCTACCTGTTCGAGCGCTACTCGCGCGGATTCCTGATGGCCGAGTTCTGGGCGCTGTTGATCATCGTCTTCGCCTTCGCCTTCGCTCTCTCGGAGGCGGTCGGCTTCTTCGAGCGGCGCATCGCCGCCTACGCCGTGAGCCGATGACCCGGAAGATGGACCGATGAACTACGCGATCTCTCCCCCGCCCCCGGTGACGCTGCCGATCGACGGCACCGCCGCCGTCTTCCCGGTGGGGCGGGTCTTCTGCATCGGGCGCAACTACGCAGAGCACGCGGTCGAGATGGGCCACGACCCCGATCGCGAGCCGCCCTTCTTCTTCATGAAGCCCGCGACCGCCGTCGTGCCAAACGGCGGGATGCTCCCCTTCCCCGTCGCCACCGATGATCTCCACCACGAGATCGAGATGGTGGTCGCGCTTCGCTCAGGCGGCGGCGGGATCGGGGTGGAGGATGCGCTCGAGCACGTCTACGGCTATGGCGTCGGGCTGGACATGACCCGCCGCGACCTCCAGGCAACGGCCAAGGAGATGGGTCGGCCGTGGGACATGGGCAAGGGCTTCGACCAGTCCGCGCCGATCTCCGGCCTCCGCCCTGCCGCGACCATCGGCCACCCTGAGGGCGGGGCAATCTGGCTGCGCGTCAACGGTGATTTGCGCCAGGAGGGCGACCTGGCCCAGCAGATATGGAAGGTGCCGGAGGCGATCGCCTATCTCTCGACCCTGGTCGAGCTGCGACCCGGCGACCTGATCATGACCGGCACCCCGGCCGGCGTGGGCCGCGTGGTGCCGGGCGATTTGCTCGAGGGCCACATCGACGCGGTCGGGGACCTGCGCGTGGAGTACGCGACCTAGGGTGGCCAGCTCTGCGGCGAAGTCTGCGTGCTGTCAGCCGTTATATCAGTAGTGATATATCCGCTGACAGTCGGCGCCAGCGGCGGCGGCAGAGGTCGCATTCGCGTCCAGTCGCCGACAAGCCCGTCGAGCTCCGCCAATGCGTCGTTGCGCATGTCAGGCCATCACCTGAAGGCCCACTTCGTGGGTCGTGGGAGCTCGTCGGGATCGAACTGCTCCATCCCCAGCATCCCCGGCAGGCCGATCACCGACGAGGGAGTGATCCGCCAGATCGCGTACGGCGGCGGCCCGGCAGTCGGCGCGTTGGGACCTTCGACGCGCCCGTCACGCACCTCCAAAGGCCACTCCATCCTCGTCCGATACGCCTCCGTCACGCGGCGGAGCTGCAGGTCATCGGTGACCATGGCCGCCACGCCGTCGATGATCAGGTCGACCGACGGGAGCGTGGTGCTGCCCGTCACGACCACGCAGCGCGGCTCGCGCGCCAGGTTGCGGCCCTTCAGGGTCCGCTCGCCGCTGACGAAGTAGAACTCCCCCTCGAACCAGAGACCGATGATTGGCATGACGTGCGGGCGCCCGTCGCTCCGCACCGTCGCCAGCCAGTACGTTCGCGGCCGCTCCGGGTTCTCCAGGCGCTCCTCGGCCGTTGACCACGGAGCGACGCCTCGATCCGTCAGCGCCTTCGCTTCGACCCGCTCATCGACTGCCATTCCCAGCTCCTTCGTCCGTTCGTTACCGCCAAACGCTGCAGAGCGCGGGCCAGCCAGAGCGGTATGGATGATGCAGGCCACGAAGCGCATGACCGATCAGATCCAACAGCGAACGCAAACCACCCAACCTGGATCGGTGGCCGTCATTCGCGGGCTGCTGCTCGTCGAGGCCATCGCCTTCGGGCTGGCATCACTCATTCATCGGGGCCTGCTGGTCGACGGCTACGCCGATCCGGCCGCATCGACGGCCGAGGGGATCATCGGCATCGTGCTCGCCGCCGGGCTGGTGGGAACGCTCCTGATGCCCGTGCGAACGCGCGTGATCGCACTCCTCGCCCAGGGGTTCGCCCTGATCGGCACTTCGATCGGGCTGTACCTGGTGATCCGCGGGGTCGGCCCGAACACCGTGCCCGACGTGATCTTCCACGTGGGCATCTGGCTCCTGCTCATCATCGGCCTGGTGGTCGCCTGGCGGTTCACCGCGGAGCGCTGACCCGCCCTTGAGGCTGCGCGAAGTCGCAGCCTGTCACGCGATATATCACTACTGATATATCCGCTGAACGGCCGCGGACCGGCGCCCAATCCACCTGCACGCCGCGTCCGGCTGTGGGTCAAACCCGTCCAGGCGCCGGATTTGCCCGTCGTGCAACTAACGGCCACGTTCCGCCCAATTCGGCGATGTGCGTGGCAGTGTTGCCCGCCTCGCGGCATGTTCCGGCCAACGAGCGACCGTCATCGGCTCCAACCTGGCCGTTAGTCCCGTCACGCGCAAACGGGCAAGGCGGCCGGCCCCGGACGCCCCCTAATCGAACACCCGTGCGAAATTGGCCTGCAAAGCGCCCCGATTTCGCGACACACTGCTGTCACAACCGCCCGCGAGGATCGGTTCATGACGCAGGCACGCATCAATATCACCGGCGACGCCATCGGCATCGAGGGCCTGACCCTGACCGATGGCGCCCTCGCCGCCTTCGTACGCGAGACGCCCGAGGGTGAGCGCGCGCAGGTCGTCGAGCGGGCGCTCCGCATCGGCCTGCTGACGCTGTCGAACGCCGGCGTGAGCATGAGCGCCGATGTCGTGAAGGCCGAGTTCGAGCGCCTCTACGAGCGCATGGAGTCGACGCAGGAGCGTGCCTCCGAGGCGCTCGCCAAGACCCTGCGCGACAACTTCGCCGATGTCGACGGCCGCCTGCCGCGCACCCTCGAGCGCTTCCTGGGCGACGACGGCAAGCTGCGGAAGCTGACGCACGACCTGTTCGACGAGAACAGCCGCGAGAGTGCCATGGGTCGCCTGACCGAGCTGCTGGGCAAGTACTTCGACGGCGACGGCTCGCGCCTGGCCACGCTGCTCGACCCGACCCGCGCCGGCAGTCCGCTCCACCAGTTCCGCGGCGAGGTGAACACCGAGTTCCGCAACCTGACCGAGCGCATCACCGCGCTCGAGGAGGCCAAGAAGGCCCGCGCCGAGGAGCGCGCCAAGGGCACCGCCAAGGGCGCCGACTTCGAGGACGCCATCGAGGTACGGCTGGGCGCCATGGCCCGTGGGCTGGGCGACCTCGTCGAGCTGTGCGGTACCGAGGGCGGCGACGCGATGCTCTCCAAGAAGGGCGACCTCGTCATCACCGTCGACCCGACCCGGACGCGCGGGACGACCCTGCGCATCGTGGTCGAGGCCAAGGACCGCTCCATGCCGCTGAACCGCATGACCAACGAGCTCGCCGATGCGCGCATCAACCGCTCCGCCGCGGTGGCGCTCGCCGTCTTCACACCGCACAGCGCCCCGAGCTCGGTCTCGCCGTTCGCGCTGTTCGGCCAGGACGTCTACGCCACCTACGACCCGGAGACGGATGACGCCACCGCGCTCGAGGCCGCCTACCGCACGGCGCGCATCCTGGCCCTGCTGACCCTGCGCGACAAGGCGGTCCAGCTCGACGCCGAAAAGGTGAGCCGCTCGCTGGAGGACCTCACCCGCCAGGTCGACGTCGTGCGAGGCCTCAAGACCAAGCTGACGCACATCGGCAGCACCGCCAACGAGGTGTCGAGCGCGCTCGACCTGCTCCGCGCCGGCGTCATGCGCAGCGTCAAGGAGCTGGAGGCCCAGCTGGCCGTCGTCGATCCGGAGGCAGCCGCCGACCTCACCGCCTGATGGCCGCCGCTATTTGTAACTGGCCAAGCTACAAATAGCTCTAACGCCGGTGGGAGATGCGGCGGTAGCATCGACGCGTGAGCGAAGTCACCATCGCCTCCTACTACCGCGTGCACTGGGGCCACACCGAGGAGTTCCTCGAGCTCTTTCGACGCAACCACTGGCCGATCCTGCGCGACCAGCTCGAGTCCGGCCGCTTCACCGAAGTCCGCGCCTACCGGCCGCGCCTGCATGGCGATGGCGCGGCCGACTGGCACTTCCTCGTGACGATCACCTACCGCGACTGGGCTGCCGCCGAGTCGCATTCCGATGACGAGATCGCCGCGCGCCTCTTCCCCGACCTCGACCGATACCGGGCGGAGGAACGGCGCCGCTTCCAGGTCCTCGACGCGCATTGGGACGTGGTGCTCGAGGACGTCGCACTGGACGTCGAGGTGGCGAAGCAGACGCGCCCGGTCGGGTTCCGCACCCGCGAGCCGTGAGCCACCTTCAGCGCATCCACTCGTCGAGGAAGGCAGACACCTCCTCCACGAAGTCCTGACCGGCCAGAAGCGCCTCGTCGTTGTGACCGTCTGCCGGGATCTCCGCCCACCGTTTCGGCTCCACGGCTGCCTCGAAGACGCGCAGGCTCAACTCGGGCGGGACGATCTCGTCTCGAGTTCCGACCACCACCAGGAGAGGCGCTCGGACGTCCTCGTGCCAGCTGCAGCCCCAGCGGATATCGGTCCCAGACCAGCGGCTCGACCACAGGGAGGTACGGGTAGTGATGCCGTCCGATCTCGACCGTGGACGGGAACGGCGATCGGAGGATGAGCGCCGCCGGCGGCAGCTCGGACGCCAGCGCGCCACAGACCGATGCTCCCAGAGACTCGCCGAAGTAGGCGATGCGCTCCGGGTCCACCTCCGGGCGAGCTGCCAGGGCGCGCGCGGCAGCGCGCGCAT
This sequence comes from uncultured Chloroflexia bacterium, assembly GCA_963828485.1. Classification (GTDB taxonomy): domain Bacteria; phylum Chloroflexota; class Limnocylindria; order QHBO01; family QHBO01; genus JACDBZ01. The sequence goes on along the minus strand of CAWHEV010000003.1, from coordinate 9,007 downwards.
CGGTCCGCAGGCCGTCCTCGGTTGGCGAGCCAGGATTGCCGGCATACCCGCGATAGTCGAAGAGAAGCACGTGGTAGCCGCGCTGCGCCAGCGCCTCCGCCAGGGGCAACCGATGCGCCCGGTATCCAGCGTTGCCATTGCAGACGAGGACCGCCGGACCAGGATCCGTTCGCTCACCCTTGGCCGGTACGAACCAGGCGCCCAGGACCAGGCCGTCATCGGTGGCGATCTCGGCGGTCTCGATGCCCGGGGGCGGCTCCTCCACCGCTCCCGCCCACGGGAAATACAGCGAGCTCCGCTGGGTCAGATACATGAACGCGGTCAGGATCAATAGCGCCAGGACGATCACCACCACGCCCTTGATCGCCAGGTCGAGCAGCATCGCCTCACGCTACGCCAGTGCGCGATTCGGAGCACGATGAGGCGTGAAGGCAAGCGACCAAGGAGGCCATGCCATGCAGACCATCGGGATCGTGCTCAACGTGGACAGCGCCCAGACGGAGGCATTCGAGGAGGGATTCCGGGCCGAGGAGGCTCCGATCTGGGCCGACCTCCACTCGCAGGGACTGCTGGTGATGGCCACGCTGACCCGGCTCGACATCAGCACCAAGGCCGTCGACGGCGCGGTGCAGTACCTGGTGGTCGCCATCTTCGCGACCGATGAGGGCCACCACGCCCACGACGACGACCCGCGCTTCGAGGCGTGGAACAAGCGGGCCGACGCCTTCCAGATCGTCCAGCCCTACGTCTTCGGCGGCGACACGATCGTCGACGTCGGCCGCTGAGGGATCAGCGGCTCAGGCGCACGCGACGGTGACCTTGACGGCGGCCAACCACTGCGCCCAGAGTTGCGGAGCAGGAGGGTACGGGTACGTGACATCGACCGTCATCGCGACGACCCGGTCCGGATCGCGGTACGTGATCCTCGTGGAGGAGCACGGCGCCCGATGGGTCCGCCTCCCCGCAGCGGCTCGTTCGCAGCCGATGGTGGGCTGGCTCAGCCGTCCGCCGAGGGTGATCTCCGGCGAACGTTTGATGCTCGGCAACCTTCGGTCCACGCCCGTCGTGCGCGTATCGTTCCTCCCGGGTCCTGAGCGTCCGCCCGATCGGCCGTTGCGGCCCGAGCTCCCTGCGCTTGGAGGGAATCGCACCCGCGCCGCAGCCATGGAGTCTCCGATCGCTCCTCGGCGGCCAGCGCCACTAACTCCCCGTCTGCGGTGACGGGCCGGTAACCGCGGTCCTGCTACCGTCGCGGCATGGACCCTGACGCCATTTTGGCCGGCCTGAACGAGGAGCAGCGCGAGGCGGCAACCGCCACCAGCGGCCCGGTCGTGATCCTCGCCGGCGCCGGCACCGGCAAGACCAGGGTCATCAGCCATCGCGTGGCGTACGCGGCCGCCACCGGAGCCATCGACCCCAAGCAGGCGCTGGTCGTGACCTTCACCGAGAAGGCGGCCACCGAGATGAGGCATCGGCTCACCGCACTCGGGCTGCCGCAGGTGCAGGCGTCGACCTTCCACGCCGCGGCGCGACGTCAGCTTGCGCACTTCTGGCCGATCGTCCACGGCGCGGACCTGCCAGAGGTGCTCGACTCGAAGCTGCGGATCATTGGTCCGCTCGCGCGAAGCCTGCCGGGTGGCTACAAGTTCACCCCGGCCAAGGACCTGGCCGATGAGATCGAGTGGGCCAAGGTCCGCCGAATGCGCCCCGACACGTACGCGCCGGAGCGCGAGCCGCCCGTCCCGCCCGACGTCTTCCGCACCCTCTGGCGCCGGTACGAGCAGGCCAAGGCGCGCGCCGACCGGATCGACTTCGAGGACATGCTGACCCTGGCCGTCGAGCTGTACGAGACCGATGCCGATGCGCTGGCGCTGACGCATCGGCGCTACAGCTGGTTCAGCGTGGACGAGTACCAGGACACGAACCGGCTCCAGGAGGACCTGCTGAACCTCTGGCTGGGCGAGCGGCGCGACCTGTGCGTGGTCGGCGACCCGGACCAGACGATCTACAGCTTCACCGGCGCCAGCAGCGAGCACCTGACGACGTTCGCCGACCGATATCCCGGTGCGCGGGTCGTGCGCCTGAGCCAGAACTACCGCAGCAGCCCGGAGGTCCTCGCGCTCGCCAACCGGCTGATCCCCGGTCGCGAGCTGCGCTCGAACGCCCCCGAAGGACCGATTCCGGAGCTGGTCCCCCACTCCGACGGCGACGCCGAGTCCGCCGCCGTGGTCACGCGCATCCGGTCACTGGTCGCCGAGGGCGTGCCGGTCACCGAGATCGCGATCCTGGTCCGCACGAACGCACAGCTCGTCGGGTTCGAGGCGGCCCTGACCGCAGCCGAGATCCCGTTCACCGTTCGCGGCGTCCGCTTCTTCGCCCGCCCGGACGTCCGAGCCGCCATCCGCGCGCTGCGAACCGATGCCGAAGGTCGCCTCTCACGGATCGTGGCTGTTCGATGGCGCTCCGAGCTGGGGTTCGACGAGGCCGATCCGCCGGGCACGGGCGCCGAGGCACGCGATCGCCATGCCGCGCTGGGCACGTTGCTGGCCATCGCCCGCCAGCTCGAGACCGAACAGCCCAATGCCACCGTCGCGGACTTCGTCGCCGAGGTCGCGCGGCGCGATGCCGCCGAGGCGGATGCCGAAGGAGGCGGCGTGACCCTCTCGACGCTGCATCGGGCCAAGGGCCTCGAGTGGGACGCCGTCTTCCTGCCGCAGCTGGAGGAGGGCACGCTTCCTATCCGCCAGTCGGCCTCCGACGCCGATGCGCTCGCCGAGGAGCGCCGCCTGCTGTACGTCGGCATCACGCGAGCACGCCGGCATCTCACGCTGTCGTGGGCGGCCAATCGCATCGGCACGAAGGGCACGTCGGTTCGCGCTCGCGCCTCGCGGTTCATCGCAGAGCTGCGACCGAACGCGGTCGCGCGGCCGGCGCCGAAGCCCGGCCAGACGACGGCCACGTTCGACCTGTCAGCCGCCGACGAGCCGCTGCTCGAGAAGCTCATCGAGTGGCGCCGCAACCGCTCACGGGCAGATGGCGTGCCGGCCTACGTCGTGGCCGACAACAAGACCCTCGCCGCCATCGCCGTCCGGAAGCCGTCAGACGACACGGCACTGCTGGGCGTGCCCGGAATCGGTCAGCGCAAGGTGGCGACCTACGGAGACGAGATCCTGGGCATCGTCAAGGCGAGCGGGTGAAGGCGAGCCGGTGACTACTCGTCGCGCTTCGGCAACTGCTGGACGGACCAGGTGTTGCCGTCGGGATCGGCGAAGTAGATGAACGATCCCCACGACTGGACGTCGACCTCGCCTGTCTCGACGCCTCGGCTCATGAGCTCTTCCCGGACGGCCGCCACGTCGGCGACGACCATCTGGAGCCCCTTCTGCGAGCCCGGCGTCATCTCGGTGAGCCCGGTCCCGAGATAGATCGAGCAGGCCGATCCGGGCGGCGTCAGCTGCACGAATCGCAGCTCCGGATTCACCTGCTGGTCAAAGTCTGCGTTGAACCCAACCTGGTCGACGTAGAACGCCTTGGCACGGTCGACATCGGTCACGGGAATGGAAACGAGCTCGATCTTCATATCCATGGGTGCAACTCTCCGGTATGTAGCGCGTCTGAGGTCCGGGGTGGCTGGTGCCACCCCCATGCTATCGACCTCTCCGCTGGCGACGCTGAGATGGACGGTCTCGTGCACCACGCTGCTGATCGCCGATGCCGGCACGAACAACTGGCCCGAGAACAGGCCGCCGGACACCTCGACGAAGTGCTGCCGACCTCCTGGATGCGACCGAGCCGATGGTCATCGTTGGTGCGGGGGCGTAGGTCAGTCGACGGCCCGATGCAGGAACGCCGCCATCTGGCCACGCGTCACCGAGCCGTTCGGGCAGTAAGTTCGTCCCGCCACAGCCGAACGTGATGTTCGAGGCACGCAGACGGTTGATGTTGGCCTCGTGCTTGTTCGTCTCGTCGTCACGGAAGTAGTCGGCGCTCGTGGCGGGCAGGTGGAACGCACGCACCAGGAAGCTCGCCATCTGGCCGCGGGTCACGAGCCCGTCGGGGCAGAACGCGGTGGACGTGCAGCCGAAGGTGATGTCGGCGGCCCGAAGGCGGTTGATGTTGGCCTCGTGCTTGTTGGTCTCGTCATCCCGGAAGTAGTCGGTGGAGGTGGCGGGCAGGTTCAGCGCACGAGACAGAAAGGTCGCCATCTGGCCTCGTGTCACGAGCCCGTCGGGGCAGAACGTGGTGGAGGTGCAACCGAAGGTGATGTCCTCGACGAACAACCACTTGATGTCCTGCAGGAATTTGCTCTCGAGGATGTCGCGGAGCGGTAGGACCTCGATGTCGATCTGATCCGAGCATGAGGGACTCGCCTGGCTGAGTGTCTCCCGCCAGGTTCCCTCGCCGCCGACAACAAAATAGAAGGCTTCGAAATACGTGCCGTCTGACTCGAAGGCTGCGTCGAACTCCACGTGCTCGCCGGAATCGAGGTTGTCCGCCTCGAGCAGACCCTCGCCATTCGGTGCATACCCAGAGCCGAAGATGAGGACATCCTCGAGCGGCACGACGGTCGCACCGGTGGTGCGATAGACCTCGTCGCTGGCAGCCGCTTCGAGCAGGCACACCGCTCCTGTGGTCGAGCCACCCGGATCGCCTGACGGCGTTACCGGGGCGGCGACGTCGGGTCCACGGCGGTCGAACGCTGAAGCGACCGACGCGATCGAGGTGAGCATGAGGGCCGCGGCTATCGCCGCGACGGCGAGGCGGGTGCGGTGAACGTGCATGAGGGTTCCTCCGTGTGAGAGCGAGCGCATCGCTGCGCATGTCCTTGGCGATCCTGATGGGGAGCTACTGCGGCCGGACTGCGGCGGCATCGCTGGGCGGTGTCCCCACGTCCTTCTTCCTCTTTTATTAGAAGTCTCTTAAAGTAATGTTAAAATAAGGTTACAAAAAACAAAATCCATCATTCAAACTATTTTCATACCTAGGAAAAAATATCTACATTTCTCTTTTTTTACTTATTTATACAGGTAAAATAGAGAAAATAAACAACGCCAGGCTGCTGTAATAAAGCAGTAGACGTTGCTTTTTAGGTTGTGACACTGCTGTTATAAAAAGGAATAATACCTAGTTTACATTCGACCTTTTTGTTTCTTTTTCTTGTTAAATGGCTTTTTTGAAGGTTTTTTAGCTGTACGGGACTGCTCTTTTGTTCCGTCATCCACGATTTCACCCATATAAAGTTCTTTTTTCACTAATGAAAGTTGAAGTTCACGTGCGATTTGTTTTAAATTTCGTTCTTCACGTTCAGTCACAAGAGAAATGACTGTACCTTCTGCTCCCGATCTGCCTGTTCTACCTGAGCGATGTACGTATTGATCTGCATCTTGAGGAACATCGATGTGAATTACATGCGTCAATCCCTTAATATCTAATCCTCTAGCTGCGACATCCGTTGCTAATAAGACAGGGAAATCTCCTTTTCGAAACCCTTTAATCGTCGTAGCACGATCTTCTTTTTTCGTTTCACTGTGTAAAGAGCCTGCTTCTACACGCTTAAATGTTAATTTCTCTTCAAACTCGATGAGAGTATCAATCCCTTTAAAAAAGGCTAAAGCTTTCATTTGTTCTTGACGAACTAGTTTTCTAAGCACGTCCACTTTATCTCTAGCTTCACTTTTGATGTATACATGCTCTACCTTCGAAGCTGGAAGTTCGTCTCTTCCTACCTCTATTTCAAGAGGATGGTTCATCATATCTTTCGCTAGCGATTTGGTACGTTCTGATACAGTAGCTGAGAAGACTAGGATTTGACGATCACTTAACGCCATTTTTACAATCTGTTGAACCGTTTGAAAATGCTCAGGTACAAACAATTGATCCGCCTCATCAATCACAATTGTTTTGACTTCGTGCATTTTTAATTTCTTCATTTTAATTAGCTCGTTCAAACGTCCTGGGGTACCAACAATGATATTAGGACGTTTTTTGAGTTTTTCTAATTGTCGTTTCATATTTGCTCCGCCAATAAACGCAGCACTTGAAATACCGCTTCCCTGCGACCAAGTTTGAATTTCACCGTGAATTTGCATAACTAATTCATGGGAAGATGCTAAAATAACTGCTTGAATATGAGATGGTCCCGGCTGAATGCGATGTAAGACAGGCAACAAATATGCCAGCGTCTTTCCTGTTCCCGTTGGGGATTCTCCTATTACATCTTTATTAGCTAAAATCTCTGAAATAGCTTTCGTTTGAATAGCAGTAGGCTCATTGAACCCTGCTTTTTTCCACGCCTCTTGTAAAAAAGGCTGTAAAGTCTCTATAAACTGACTCATATCTATCTCCTTTTCCATGCTTTTCTCGATATTATAAACGATTTTTTTCATTTCAATTAAACGAATGTATCAGTCGCCATGTGATGTGCGTTAATACTGACCTTAATTTCTATTTATAAATAAACCTTCCTTATCCCAAGGGACCCTGTCAATCCGTCAGTAGAAAAATCGGTTGTTGCCTTAACTTTTCTACATCAATAAACATAGCTTCAACTATGATACACTATTGCTTCTATAGAAAACAATATGATCCTCTTTATTATGAACGAAAACTTGTATAAGAAGGAGGTTTTATGTCCTATATGGATCCAGACGCAAAGGGCTCATCTGCTTACTGCCTCTTTTTCAAGAAAACAGCCGCCTCTCTGAACTACGAGAGGCGGCTGTTTCGTTCTATAATTGGCATATCAATAGTAACCGTTGTCCCTTTTCCTTTACCGCTTTTAAAATGCATGGTACCTTGATGACGCTCCATGATTTTGTAACACACGGCCAGCCCTAAGCCAGTGCCAGCTTCTTTTGTAGAATAAAACGGCGTTCCTACTTGTTCAATCCTCTCTTGACTCATTCCGATTCCATTGTCTTCAAAGTGAATCAATGCTCGTGTATCTTTTTCTTCAACTGTTATTGTAATATGACCTTTCTCCATAATAGCTTCTACACCATTTTTAATCACATTGTATCAACACTTGTTTCAACTGATTTGCATCAGCTGAAACATAAATAGGCCTTTTGGCTGTTTCTTTCAATAAAATAGAAACATTATTTAAATTGGCCTGCGCTTCCATTAGGGTAATAACTTGTTTTAAAATCTCGCATAAATTGGTCTTTTCAAAAGATACATGCTGCTTTTTTCCAAGAATGAGCATTTCACTGGAGATTAAGTTGATGCGGTCGATTTCAGACATCATAATATCTAAATATGTGTCATTTGTTTCCTTAGAGGCTTGCATAACCTGTACAAAGCCTTTTAAAGAAGTAAGCGGGTTTCTAATTTCATGTGCGACGGCACCTGCCATTTGTCCAATAACCGACATTTTTTCCGAGGTTATCATAAGCTCTTCATCTTGACGGTATGTAGTAATATCGCGTGCAATCATAAATACACCTACTACCTGCTTATGAACGATGATGGGAAGCAAAGAACACCTGGAAGCAACCGTCTTTCTCTCTTTCTATCGATCACATTCATTTCGAACTTAGCACCTTTTCCATTCAGCACTTCTTTAAAATACTCTTTACACATATCAAACTCTTCAGCTGCGATAAGAGCTGAAGGTTTCATCTTTTGTAATTCTTCACTGGAGTATCCAACGATTGCTTCACCTTCTGGATTAGCAAGAAGAACTTCACCCGTTTTACTTATTTCAAAAACGCCATCGGGATTATGTTTGAATAAAGATTGATAGTGCTGATTGCTCGTTTGAAGTTCGTGTTCTTTTACTACGAGCTCTTGCTGGGACTCCACTAGTTTATAAGCTCTCCTATATACCAACCCATACAAAATAATCCCCGTAGCTAAAATAAAAAACCAACCTTTGTATTGTTGAAAAAAAATATATACTTCAAAACGACCTTGCGCTAATGTTCTAGATATATTATCAGATATCAAGATCCATACAGCGCCAATAATGATATATATAATTGAAATTCTTAAAGCTACTTTACGCGCGTGTTTCACCAAATTTTAATCACCTGTTTATCAGTATTGATCCCCTGTCTTATTGTCTTTATATGAAGTGTTCACTTTTTGTAGTCATTTCATGCCGTTGTAAAAAATTGATGAATGACCTGACCTAAGTTACTAATAGATTTTACATTTGCTTGAAAATGATACTGGTGAAGCCATTGACTATGATCGGGTGTCACACCTGTTAAATAAATCTGTACACCCATTAGCTGAAATTCCCATATTAAATGTTCTAGGGCTGCAACACCTCGTTCATCAATTTGACCTATTCCATTAAAGTCAATGATAACTCGATCAACCGTTTCTTCATCTATTTGTCTGAGCAGCCGATGTTCATTTTTCATGATGACTTCCTCAAACAAATCGCCAAACAGAGGTATAAGCACCATGTTGTTCGATAAATGAATAAACGGTCCCGACAGTTCTATAACTCGGTTCATTGCTTTTTCTAATCGTTCTTTTTGCAGCAGCAGTTCTAAGTCTGTTTCAGATAAACGCGCTGTATGTTGTTCGATTTTTTCTGAAAGAATTCTAATTTGAGAATCTTCCTCTACACATATTACATGTGCCTTATCTTGCTCCCATTTGCAATTCACGGTATAAAGAGACATTTTAGCTTTGCGCGAATGCATGACTAATTCTGTTTTTATTTTTTTCTTCTGCCCTAATCGTTTTCTAGCTTTGTTCTGACTATCTTCGTCAACAATTTCTAAAAAATGTTGAACCTCTCCGAATAAAGCGGCTGCTTCATCAGATTGCGCTAGAATATTCATTTCCTCATCCATAATAAAAACAGGAAGACGGAGCATATTTAATAGTCGACAACCTTAATCCCCCTAATTGATTGATAATGAAAAAACTCTTTCAACTCCTCTAACTGTGCAATAAATCGAACTTGATTTGTTTGAACAAGAGGAAACTTATAGTTTGAAACTACTCGGCCTCCAACTAAAATAAGCGGCTGATGTTTTGTCTTTTGTAA
>CAWHEV010000002.1:0-37577 GCA_963828485.1 uncultured Chloroflexia bacterium | reverse complement strand
AGGTCCTGGAGGAATCCGAATTGGCCGCGTTCCGGGGAGAGCGGGTCGGTGCGCAGGGAAAGGATCTCCTTGCGGACGAGCGAGCCGAGAATCGCGCGAAGATCGCTCTCCAGGCCGGAGACGGCCTGCAGGCCAGGCACCGTGAACGTTCGCCCGAGGACCGATGCGTCCTGGAGCACCCGACGCTCGTCGGCGGACAGGTGGTCGAGACGCGCCGCGATGAGCGCCTGGAGGCTCGACGGCACGTCGAGGGTCTCGATCGTCGCGGTCGGGTGATACGCGCTGCCCTGGCGAGCGAGGAGGCCACGGTCGATCAGCATCCGCACGGTCTCCACCGCGTAGAACGGGATGCCCTCGAATCGCTCGAGGATCTGGGCGCGGAGCTCGGTCGGCAGGCCGGTGACGGCTCCCTCCGAGCAGCCGCTCGAGCTGCGGCGCGGAGAGCGGCTCGAGGTACAACGAGGTGAAGCTGCGCTTCGCCGCGCCCCAGGTCGGACGGCGCTCGATGAGCTCCGGACGCGCGGTCGTGAGGATGAAGATCGGCCGGTCGCGCGCCCAGTCGAGCAAGTACTCGACGAAGTCGAGGAGTGCGTCATCGGCCCAATGGAGATCCTCGAAGAGCAGGATCGTCGGCGACGTGTCGGCGAGCCGCTCGAAGAAGATGCGCCACGCGCTGAACAGGTTCTCCTGGTCGCCCGTGCCTCGCGCCTCGATGCCGAGCAGCTGGGCCAGGCGCGGCTCGACGAATCGGCGCTCGTCGGCGTCGGGGATGTGCTCCTCGAGGGATGCCCGCAGCTTCGGCAGCGCCGTCGCGTTCTCTTCGTCCTCGAGGATGCCGGCGCGCCCGCGGACCATCTCGGCCAGCGCCCAGAACGCCACGCCATCGCCGTAGGCGAGGCACCGGCCACGATGCCACCAGACGTCGGCCGCCAGGCCGTCGATATACTTCTCGAACTCCCATGCCAACCGCGACTTGCCGATGCCGCCGATGCCGATGACCGACACGAGGTGCGGCCGCCGCTCGTCGGTGGTGGCGTGGAAGAGCTGCTTCGTGAGGCGCAGCTCCGACTCGCGGCCGGTGAACGGCGGCTCGATCTCGCTCGCCCGCACAGCCCCACCCAGCAGGCCGACGACCCGGACCGCGCGCCACAGGTTGATCGGCAGTGCCTTGCCCTTCAGCTCCTGCGGGCCGACTGCCTCGTACTCGATCGCCGAGCTCGTCGTGTGCATCGTGTCGTCGCCGACGAGCACCGCGCCCGGCTGGGCCGCCGCCTGGATCCGCGATGCCGTGTTGACGAGATCGCCCGCCACCATCCCCTGGTTGGTGGCGTTCAGCGCGACGGCAGCCTCGCCGGTCAGCACGCCGGCGCGGGCGCGCAGGGTCGGCACCCCGACCTCCTCACCGAGCGCGATGACGGCCTCCGTCAGCTCGAGCGCTGCCCGGACAGCACGCTCGGCGTCGTCCTCGTTCGTCACCGGCGTCCCCCACACCGCCATGACCGCGTCACCGATGAACTTTTCGATCACCCCGCCGTAGCGGTCGACCAGGCTGCGGCACGTGTCGAAGTAGCGGGTCAGGAGGTCGCGCACCTCCTCCGCGTCGCGGGCCTCGGCGAGCGTTGTGAACCCAACGAGGTCGGCGAACATGACCGAGACGAGGCGCCGCTCCGAGGCGGATCTCGCGATCACGTCGGCCGCAACGGGATCGGAGACGCCATTCCCGTCGGGTGGGCGCGGCTCGGAGGCCACGGCCGCGGTCAACGCCGATCCGCACTCACCGCAGAACTTCGTGCCCGGCGCGTTCGGCGTGCCGCATGACGCGCAGGCGACCGCAAGTCCGCGGCCGCACTCGCCGCAGAACTTCCGGGTTCCCTCGTTCTGAGCGCCGCAGCTCGGGCAGTTCATGTCGGACTCGCGTGGGAAGGCGGACTCTCCGCCGGCCTCTGCCCGCTAGCCTACTCGATGGCGCCAAGCGGAAGCCGTGGACGGGCCATCGTGGGTCGTGGACACTGTGCCGATGCGAACGTCCGAGGCGACCACGCTCTTCGACTACCTCTACTGGGCCCGCGACACGGTCCTCGGCGCGGCGACCCAGCTCGACGATGCCGCGTTCACCTCCGCCGAGACGGTCACCAACAGGGATCTGCGCGCGACGCTGGTCCACGAGCTCGACGTCCAGTGGAGCTGGCGCGAGCGGCTCCGCGGCGCCGACTGGGCGGAGTGGGGCGAGGAAGCGGAGCTCCGTGGCGAGGACTACCCCACCGTCGAGGCGGTGGCGGAGCACTGGCGTCGCGACGAGGTCGAGATGCGCGCCTGGCTGGCTTCCCTCACCGATGCCGACCTCGACGCCCCGCCGGTCCGCGACGAGGACCAGGCGCAGCCGCTCTGGATCTACGTCATGCACCTCATCAGCCATGGCATCCAGCAGTTCAGCGAGGCCGCCGTCCTGCTCACGCGCGCCGGGCATTCACCCGGGGACATCGGCTTCCTCGAGTTCATCCAGGCAACGCGAGGCCGATGAAGCGCCGCGGGCTGCTCGCCGGCCTGCTGCTCGCCGCCTGCTCCGCCCAGCCCTCGACGCTGCCGGTGGCACCGACACCGACCGCCTCGCCCTCCCCCTCGCCGACCGCTTCACCGACGTCGCGCCCGACGTCTGCGCCAACACCGGAGCCTCGGCTGGACGGCAGCGCGCTCGCCGCGCTCATCGACAGGCCGGCGCTGCGCGCGCACCTCGCGGCGCTCCAGGAGATCGCCGATGCCACGCCCGGCGGCAACCGCGCGACCGGCACGCCGGGCTTCGACGCGAGCGTCGACCACGTCGTCACGACGCTCACGGCCGCCGGCTACGCGGTGGATGAGCGCACCTTCACGGTCGCCGGTGTCTCGAGCACGAACGTCCTCGCCGAGCTCCCTGGCAACGGGTCGGGCGTCGTGATGGTCGGCGCCCATCTCGACTCGGTGACCGCCGGACCGGGCATCAACGACAACGGCTCGGGCGTTGCCGCGCTGCTCGTCATCGCAGCGGAGCTCCGGCAGCTCCCGCCGCCCGAATCGACCATCCGCTTTGCCTTCTGGGGCGCCGAGGAGGGCGGCCCGTTCGGCTCGCGCGCCTACGTCGAGTCACTCTCCGCCGAGGAGCGCGCGGAGATCGTCGCCTACCTGAACTTCGACATGCTGGCCTCGCCGAACGCGGTGCGGTTCGTCTACGACGAGGACGACGCGCCGGCGGGGTCGGACGAGCTCACCGCCCGATTCGTCGCGGCGTTCGAGGACGCCGGCCTCGGCTGGGATCGCATCGACGTCGACCGACGCTCCGACCACGGCCCGTTCGCCGCGGCGGGCATCCCGATCGGCGGTCTCTTCAGCGGCGGTCGGGAGCTCGTGACCGAGGCGCAGGCCGCCGGCTCCGGCGCGGTCGCAGGCCGGCCCTCCGACCCGTGCAGTGACGCGCCGTGCGACACGATCGACAACGTCGACCTCGCCACGCACGTGGAGCTGTCGCGGATCGTCGCGCTCGTCCTCGTCGACATCGCCACGGGAGCAGTGACCGAGGGTCACTGCAGGAAGACACCTGCGGGGGCTCCGCGTAGGCGCACCACCACCGGGTCCGCGAGGTAGGCGGCGTAGATCGGCGCGAGATCCGCATCGGTCCGTGACTGGAGGTGGCGCAGCAGGCGGTCGCCGGTCACGAAGCCATGGCGGTATCGGTCTACCCAGGAGCGCATGGCGGAGAAGAACGCGTCGTCGCCCATGGCCGATCGGACGGCCGTGATGAACTCGGTGCCGCGATAGAAGACGGCGTGGAAGTAGCCGTTGCAGCTGGTCCAGTCGCCGCCGCTGGTCGGCCCGGCATCCCAGGCGAAGACCTCGCTGTCGACCGGGCGCGTCGAGCACTGGTTCTCGCCGATGCCCATCAGCCAGCGCGCGCTGAAGTCGGCAAACGCCTCGTCCAGCCACGGCTCGCGCTGCTGGTCGTTGCCGAGCTGGCCGTAGAACCACTGGTGGGCGACCTCGTGATAGACCACGTACGGGTCGGCAACCTTGCCGCGCGTGAGGTGGATCATGCGCGGGTACTCCATGCTGAACCCGCCTCCCGAACCGACCTCGGCGAGCACGAGATCCGGCCACGGATAGTCGCCGAAGGTCTCGGACATGCGAACGAGGGCATCCGCCGCCAGGTCGGCCGTGGCCGCTCCCGACACGGTCTCGGTGTACACGCGCAGGTCGATGTCGCCGACCGTCCGCCGGGTGAGGTTGAACCGCGGGTTGACGACGAAGCTGAAGTCGCGCACGTCGTTCGACCGGCACGTCCATGACGTGCCGGTGGTGCCGGGCGCCGCGCGCAGACCGGGGCAGGCCACCGCATCCCGGCCCATTGACGTCGTGGTGGTGAGCTCGAACCGGATCACGTCGGCCGTGAACGAGAGCTGTGGGTCGCCGAGGCCGTACACGTCGTGCTCGGTCGACACGATCGGGAACCACTGGCCGAAGCTCAGCACACCGTTCTCGACGCTCGTCCGCGCGGTGAAGGCGTCAGGGCTGCGGCCGATCTCGAGCGTGAACGGGATGCGCAGCGTCGCCGTCTCCCGCGGGGCGAGGTTGGGCAGCGAGACGCGCAGGTTGATCCCGGTCGTCCATCGGGTGTCGACCTCCGCCCCATCGACCGTGACCGGGTCGGGCATCGAGAGGTAGCCGAGCGCGCGGGGGACGACCGACAGGTTGAGGTGGTTGATCGTCCGCGACGATCGGTTGGTGACAGTCAGCGTCTCGACGGCGTCAAGGCGGTTGGCTCCGACGTCGAGGGTCGCGGTGATCTCGTAACGCTGCGCGACGTTCGTTGTGGTGACCGCGGAACTCGGTGACGGCGCCAGCAGGGTGCCAAGGAGGACGAGTGACGCCATCGCGGCCCGCCTCTCCACGCGGTGCGTCGAGGCAGTCACCGGAGAGATCACTCGAGGCATCTTCCATGACAGGAAGCGGACGACCCGGTCAAGACGGCTCGCCGGACGCGCCACGGCACCCTCTGCCATCGGCCCATGTTGCCGGACCCTCGAACGCCTGTCATTCTCGCTCGACCCAACCATGAACACCCTCGTCCAAAAGCGCTGGCCGATTGCCGCGCTCGTCCTTGTTCTCCTGTTCGTCACCGGTTTCGCCGTCGTCCAGGCCAATGTCCTCGGGATGGGAGAGCGATTCGACCGCTGGTCCGCACTCGTCGAGAACTGGATCGATCCCCCGCCGGACCGGCCAACGGTCCCGACCGTGGTGGTGACGCCCGAACCGTCGCCCTCGCCGACGCCCGAGGTCACGCTCGAGCCATCGGCCTCCCCCACCCCGTCGCCCACGCCGATCCCGCGCGTCGCGGTCGACGTCGATCTCGTCAGCGATCCAGCGGCCGTCTTCACCTCGCAGATCACGGACAAGGACTGCGCGGTGGCGGGAACCCAGATGGTGCTGACCATCCTCGGCCTCGGGCCGGCGGGCAACGAGTTCCAGACCGAGATCCACGACCGCATCCCCGAATGGGAGGCGCTCGACGACAGCCTGAACGGCGGCTGGGGGCCGGACGCCGTGAGGAAGGCGCTCGCCGCATATGGCGAGCCGGGCTACCGGGAGTACGCCTACGACTCCTACACCGATGCGCTGCGCGCGTCGGCGATCGCAATCAGCGAGATGAACAAGCCGGTCGTGATGTTCCCGTGGTGGGGCGCGCACACCTGGGTCATGACCGGCTACCGCGCCGATGCTGATCCGACGCTCTTTGAAAACGCGGCAGTCTCCGGCGCCTACATCCTCGACCCGTGGTACCCGCGCACGTCGTCGATCTGGGGCAAGTCCGACGAACCTGGCAACTTCGAGGACCTCGCCGAGCTCGAGCGCAACTGGCCGGCCTTCCAGGGCCCGCCCGGCTACGAGTCGATCGGCCCGGGCTGGACCCGCCCCGAGGGCGCCTATCCCGACCGCGACGGTCGCTTCGTCGTCCTCATCCCGACGACGCCACGAGAGGATTCGTAGCCGACCACGCTCGCAGGCGCCACCCGAGGACCGCCGCAAGCATCGCGGTCTTCGCTGCCTGGCCGATCGCGAAGCCGATCGGCAGCGCCAGGAGGTCCAGCTCCGCCACGAGCAGCAGGGTGGCGGCCATGGTGATCAGGATGCCGCCGACCGAGGCGAGCGCCTGGAAGAACGTGTGCCGGGTCGCGAAGATCGCCCGGCTCAGCAGGTGCGAGGTGCTTTCGAACGGGACCGATAGCGCGAACGCGCTGAGCACCGCCGCGGTGCGCGACACGTCGTCGGGTCCGAACTCGCCGCCGCCGAGAAGGATGCCGATCGCGAACTCGCCGAGCACGACCATGCCGATCGACGCAAGCACCGTCAGCGAAACGATGCTGACGAGGTTGCGCCCGACCAGGCGGAGGAAGGCGGGCCGGTCGGCATCGGCGAAGGCGGTCGACATGGCCGGGAAGGCGGCGACCGCGAACGAGGCGCCGACGAACGTGACCGGTGCGCTCTGGAAGTTGCGCGCCATGTTGAAGACGGTGAGGCTGCCGGCCGCCATGCGCGAGGCGAGATTCGTGAAGAACGCGAAGGTGATCGGCTCGACCGGCTGGCTCACGAGTCGCGGGATCGTGAGCCGCACGAACTCGCGCATCTGGCCCGTCCGCAGCTCCCAGTCGAAGCCGATGCGGAACGAGCTGCGCCGCAGGCCGACGAACCGCGTTCCCAGGTGCAGGATCGACCCGAACACCGCACCAACCGCCGCCGCGTAGATGCCGATCGCGTCGCTCAGCGCCAGCGTTCCGACGATGATCCCGGCGCTGTACAGGATCGGTGCGACCGCGAACCAGAAGTAGCGGCGCTCGGCGAGGAGCACCTGGGCCAGGGTCAGCGACGCCGCGAAGATCACCTGGGTGGCGAGCATGATGCGGAAGAGGTTGAGGTACAGCTCCCGTTGAGCGCCGGTGAATCCCGGCGCGATGATCTCGGTCGTTGCCTCGGCGAAGACGAAGAGCACGATCGATCCGACGCCCATGACCGCCACTCCGAGGGCGAGGACGGTCCGTGCGAAGCGATCCGCATCGGCCAGTCCCTGCCTGGTCGCCCGCAGTCGCGCGAAGATCGGGAGGAACGCAGCGGCCAGTCCGGCCTCGACGAGGACGTCGAACAGCAGCTCGGGAAGCTGGAAGGCGGCGTTGTACGCGTCGAGCTCCGGGCCTGCGCCGAACGTTCCGACCAGGACGCGCTCGCGCAGCAGCCCGACGACGTAGCTGCCGAAGTAGAGCGCCGAGACGATGATCGCGCCGGAGGGCAGATACCGCCGCCCGAGCTCGACCAGGCGCTCCCTCACCGCGGTCGAGGGACGCTGCTCACGTGTCCTCGGTGCGGCGCACGCGCTCGGCGAGCGCGTCCATGACGGCGCTGCGAACCGTCGGGAACTCGTCCATCAGGGCGTTGAACTCGCGATGGCCGATGACGAGCAGGTGGACGATCCCCTCGGCGCGCACGGTCGCGGTGCGCGGGACGCTCTCGATCAGGGCGATCTCGCCGAAGAACTCACCCGGGCCGAGCGTTCGGACCGGCGTCCGCCCGTCGAGGACCATCACCCTGCCCTCGAGCACGATGAAGAACTCGTGGCCGACCCTGCCCTGCTCCGCGAGGACCGTGTCGAGACCGACCTCGACCTCGTCGGCGAGGGCCCCGAGCCGCTCCAGCTCACGCGTCCCCATCTTGGCGAAGAGCGGGACGCGCCGGAGGTGCTCGAGCTTCTCGTCGCGCGGCATGTGCGCAGTCTACGGGTCGCCGGACTCCTGTCGAGCCCCATTGCACGTTCCGTGGTATGCTCGTCCGGCAATCGCGCAATGTGCGCACCCAACCGCGGCACCACGAACGCTCCTCTCACGGTCTTTACGGCGAGATGGCTCGCTGAGGCCGCAAGTGAAGGAGTGTTTCTCTTTGTTCACCTATACCGATAAGACGCTGAAGTGCGTCGACTGCGGCACCGAGTTCTCGTTCACCGCGAGCGACCAGCAGTTCTACGCGGATCGCCAGTTCAGCGAGCCTCGCCGGTGCCCGGCCTGCCGCGCCGCCAAGAAGGCCGCGCGTGGCGAGACCTCGGGTGGCTACGGCAACGGCGGCGGCGACAGCTACGGCGGCGGGTACAGCGACCGCCCCCGCGAGATGTTCACGACCACCTGCGACAGCTGTGGCAAGGAAGCTCGCGTCCCGTTCCGCCCGACCGGCACCAAGCCCGTCTACTGCAGCGACTGCTTCCGCCGCTAGGCGACGCAGCTCCTCAGCACCGATACGGACCCGGTGGCTTCGGCCACCGGGTCTTCGGCTATTTGGCCAACACCGCGTTCCAGGGCTCTGCCCACGGATACCGCTGGCTGGCAACCTCGAGCGCGGCGAGCATCCGCGTCCGGGCCTCCGCCAGCGCGCGGGTCGCGTCCGCGATCTCGACCGGATCGGCGTCGGGGTGTGAGGCTTCGGCGCGCAGGGCCGAGGCGATGCGGCGGTAGGCCTGGATGCCGTCGTTCGCCGAGCGCGTGATCTGTCCGGTGGCCTGGCGCAGGTGCTTGATCCGCTCCTCGTCGCGCTCCTCGGAGCTCAGCTGGCGATCGAGGATGACGGTCAGCTCCTCGATGCGCAACGTGGCGCGGTCGATGGCGCGGAGATCGGAGGCAGAGCGCCGCGCAAGGCGGCTGTGGGCGCGGGCCAAGACCTAAGGGTACACCTCAGGCCGCATCGGCCGGATAAGCGCGGTTACCCGAGCCGTCGCTCGATGAAGCGGCCACCACCGACTTCCGGGTTCGCGCCACGAATGAGCACGCGCACCGGAGCGCCGGAGACCTCCATTCCCTCGTACGGGGTGTAGTCGCTGGTGTGGTGGAGCTCTGCCTGCCGGATCGTCCTCCGCGCGCCGGGGTCCCAGAGGACGAGGTCCGCGTCGCGGCCGACCTCGATGGCGCCCTTCGAGGGAAGCCCGAACAGGCGCGCGGGTGTCGCGGCGAGGACCTCGCTCAGCCGCTCGACGGAGATTCGGCCGCGCGCGACGCCCTCGGAGAAGACCACGCTCAACAGCGTCTCGACGCCCGGGCCGCCGTTGCTGATCTCGGGGAAGGGCGGCGCGGGGACGGCCTTCTCGGTGTCGAGCCGATCGGGGACGTGGTCGCTCCCCACGACGTCCAGGATCCCGTCGCGCAGCCCCGCCCACAGCTCCTCGACGTCGGCCGCCGTGCGCAGCGGCGGCGAGATCACCCGCTTGATGACCTCGGCCTCGTTCGGGTCGGCGTAGAGCGCATCGGTGAAGGTGAGGTAGTGCGGGCAGGTCTCGGCGTAGACCGGCTCCCCGCGCGCCTTCGCCTCCGACACCGCCTCGAGCGCCTCGGCGCACGAGAGGTGGACGATGTAGAGCGGCGCCTCCGCCCGTCGGGCCATCTCGATCGCCTTGCGCGTCGCCGAGCCCTCGGCGCGCGACGGCCGCGTCGACGCGTGGAAGCGGCAGGCAGTTTCGCCGCGGCGCAGCGCATCGGCCACGAGCGGGTCGATGATCGCTGGCTCCTCGCAGTGCACCTGGAGCATCCCGCCGTGCTTTGCCGACGTGCGGAACGCCCGGTCGAGGTCCGCATCGGCCAGGCGGAAGTCGTAGACCATGAAGGCCTTGAAGGTCGGCACGCCGGCCTCGATGAGAGCCGGCAGCTCGCCGATCGGGTCGTCCTGCTGCCCGCTGACGACGGCGCAGAGGCCGTAGTCGACCGCCGACTCCCCCGCCGTGCGCTCGCGGAACTCGTCGAGGCCACGCAGCAAGGACCGGGCACCATCCTCGCTGATCCCGGTGCCGGGGTTGTTGAAGGTCAGGACCGTGGTCGTGCCGCCGGCCGCCGCGGCCTGCGTGTCCTGCCGAAACCGATGCGGACGCTCCGCGTCCGGCAGCCGCAGATGGGTGTGGACGTCGATGACTCCGGGCAGCACCAGCAACCCGGTCGCGTCGAAGACCTGGGCCCCGTCAGCCTCCAGCGTCGGACCGATTCGCTCGATGCGCCCGTCGCTCACCGCCACGTCGGCCTTCACGGTGCCGTCGGGCGTGACGATCGTGCCGTTGGCGATGACGAGATCGGTCACGACGGTCAGCCCTCTTCGCTGATCTCGATCTCCTGGGCGCCTTCCCACAGGACGCGCCGCCCCATCTCGGCCAGCTGCTCGTGGCCGTCGACGACCGTCGCGAAGTGGTTGCCGGCCAGCGGGCCAACGCGCGAGCTGAAGCTGCACGCGCCGTACGGGAAGAGGATTTCGCACTCGCTGATCTCGCCGGTGTAGATCAGCAGCTGGCCGGGTGCCGGGTGCGCGTTGTGGTTCTCGAAGCCGACGTCCGGGCGCTTCTCACCGAACGGGATCCAGGTCGACTCGCCGCTCCACTTGCAGTGGATGAGCTTGTCGCGGATCGGGAGCCACGGCTCGAGCGCGGCGCGCGTCAGGGGCGCGGCCTCCTCCCAGCGCGCGGTGAATCGGAGGTCGCCGACGCGGATGCTCAGGTCAGCCATGGATGCAGCATACGTCCTTCGCAACTGATGCCGGAGCGTCGATGTATCGGCGAAGTTGCACCTGAGTGCCGCCTTGGGTTGCGTTTCTGCGCTATACCGGCGCCTCGTACGCTTGAATTGCGCACCGCGGTGCGGTTCGTGCGGCGTGGGCTTCGCTCAAGCGCAGAAACCGCACGCAAACCGCGATTCGCGCGACATTCCTGCGATCTATCGCCGGCCGATCAGCGCGGCGTCGTCTCCGACGGCCGAACGCAGCCCCATGGCCGGGCACGATCAGGTCCGCGAACCCGAGCACCCGGGCACGTGACGCGTGGAGCACCGCAGGGTCGGGCGCATACGGGTCCTCCACCGGCGCCGTATCGGTCCACCACAGGTGCGTGAGCACCGCGACGCCTTCGGGCGTGCCGACGACCGTGGACAGGTCCTCCTCGGTGTGGCCGGGCGTTCGGATCAGCTGAACCGACGGCGTCAGCACCCGACCCTCGCACTCGACGTCGTCCCATCGGCCGGCGAAGTCGTAGATCGCCCAGTGGTCATGGACCCGCGCCCGAGGAAACAGCGCGACGTTGAGACAGTGGTCGGGATGGTGGTGCGAGATGACGACATCGGTCACGTCGGAGGCGTCCAGGCCGAGCGCCCGAAGCGGCGCCAGAATGGCGTCCTGCGACGGCGCCAGCCCGGGGTCGACGACGGCAACCACCGAGCCGTCCCGCACGAGCGTGCACGTGCTGGCGACATTCGGGCCTGGCGATCCGGCCAGGAGCACGTCGAAGCGGGCCGTACGAGCCACGGGTGCATCGGGCATGATGGCGGAGCATAGCGGAGGCTCCCATGGCGGCCGCGCGCCCGACGATCAGCACCCACGTCCTCGACCTCGCCAGCGGTGCACCCGCGCCCGACGTGGGCGTCGCCCTCTTCCGCCTGGCCGATGACGGCGCCCCCGAGCTCGTCAGCGAGCTGAAGACCGATGGCGACGGCCGCATCCCCGACCTGCTCGGCGGCGCCGACCTCACCGAGGGCGACTACCAGCTCGCCTTCGATGTCGGTGGCTACGCCGACGATCCCGACGCCTTCTTCCAGAGCGCCGCGGTCGCCCTGCGCATCACCGATGCGGACCGCTCCTACCACGTCCCCCTCCTGCTCAGCCCGTACGGGATGAGCACGTACCGGGGCAGCTGACCCGATGCCGACCGTCGAGGAGCTCGACGCCATGGCCCCAGACGCCTTCGCCGCGGCCGTCGAGCCGCTGTTCGAGGGCGCGCCGTCGTTCGTCCGCCGCCTGGCCGATGCACGACCGTTCGAGACCGATGACGAGCTCTTCGCGTCCGCCCGCGCGGTCGCTCGGGAGATGCCGGAAGCCGGAGCAGGTCGAGCTGCTGAACGCGCATCCGCGCATCGGCGCCGATCCGGCGACGGTCTCGCCCCAGTCGCACGCCGAGCAGGGCTACGACGAGGAGCCAGGCCCTGACCAGTCCTGGATCGCCGACG
The DNA here is from genome assembly GCA_963828485.1 of uncultured Chloroflexia bacterium. Lineage (GTDB taxonomy): Bacteria > Chloroflexota > Limnocylindria > QHBO01 > QHBO01 > JACDBZ01. The sequence goes on along the minus strand of CAWHEV010000002.1, from coordinate 25,548 downwards.
AGCTGGTGGCGCTCAACGAGGCGTACGAGGGACACTTCGGCTTCCGCTTCGTCGTCTTCGTCGCCGGCCGTCCGCGGGCGGACATCATCCCGATCCTCGAGCATGCCCTGCGCGCCGACCGCGACGAGGAGCTGCGTCGCGGCCTCGACGACGTCGTGCTCATCGCCCACGACCGATGGGAGAAGCTGCGCGGCCCGCGCCCGCTGCCCGAGGTACTGCGCGAGTCGATCGCGCTCGAGGTCTCGCGCTACATGGTCGGCGAGATCGACCGCGACGGGCTGATCCGCGCGACGCATCGGCTGATCGAGGAGGGGGTCGAGTCGCCGGCGCTGCTCGCGCTGTCGGTGGCCCCCGATGACGGGCTGGATGGACCGATCGCCCGGCTCATGAACGAGATCGGCCTCGCCGGCTGGGACGCGCACCAGGCGGGGCAGCTGCTGGCGCTGCACGCGGCCGCATCGGTGCTGGGTGAGGTCAGCCATCCGATCGACGGGGCGCGCCGAATCGTCGCCGTGTCGAGCCATCCCCAGCTCGGCGAGCTCGTCACGCGCTGGGACGCGCACGAGGGAGACCGCGACGCGATCGAGGCCGAGATCCGCCGCGCCGCGGTGGAACTGTTCGGCGAGGAGGCGACGTGAAGCACGAGATCCGCTACGGCAAGGCCGACGTCAAGGTCTACCGCACCCACGCGGAGCCGCTGACCGGGATCACGCCGATCCCCGAGTCGCCGTTCGTCGGGCGCGAGAACGTCCTGGCCGCCGCCGAGATCGAGGTGATCGTGCGCGGCACGCAGTTCCTCGACGCGTACACGAAGGGCGACAACCGCCTCGTCGTGGCGACCGACACGATGAAGAACTTCATCCATGCCATCTCCCTTCGCGCCCGTGCGCGGGCCCTCGAGGAGTGGTTGCTCGAAGTCGGCACCGCGTTCCTCGACACCTACCCGCACATGGAACGCCTGACGATGGTCGGGCGCGACCTCCCCTTCCCGGCCGCCGTCGTGCCCGCCGAGGACGGGTTCGCTGCCTCCGACCGGCTCTTCAGCCGCGACCGATGCGACTACGGCTCCGCACGCCTCGAGCTTGCCCGCGACGCGTCGGGCAGCGTCGAGATCACCGACCACGAGTCGGGCCATCGCGAGATCCAGCTCATCAAGATCACCGGCTCCGCCTTCGTCGACTTCGCGCGCGACGAGCACACGACCCTGCCCGAGCGCCTGGATCGGCCCCTGTACATCTGGTGCGACATCGGCTGGACCTACACCGATGCGTCCCACGCCGTCCTGGCGGATCCCTCGAAGTACGTCGCCACCGAGCAGGTCGCCGACCTCGCCAACGCCGTCTTCCACGAGTTCGTCAGCCTCTCGATCCAGCACCTCGTCAACGAGATCGGCCAGCGCATGCTCGACCGATGGCCGCAGCTCGCATCGGTCTCGTTCGACGCTCAGAACCGCCTCTGGGACGTCGGCGCCGAGGCCGACGACGGCCGGACGAAGACGTACGCCGATCCGCGACCGCCGTTCGGCCACATCGGCCTCGTGCTCCGCCGCGACTAAGTCAGCGTGCCCCGATCATCTGTGGGTGATCGATCGCCGGGCATCGGTCCATGACGACCAGCAGTCCGGCGGCGGCGGCGAGCTCGGCGGCCTCCTCGTTCCAGACATCGAGCTGCATCCAGACCGCCTTCGCTCCGATCTCGATCGCCTCTTCGACGTGCGGCAGAACGAGGTCGGAGCGGCGGAAGAGGTCGACCACCTCGATCGGCGGATCGCGTGGCACCGAGCGCAGATCGCGGTATGCCGTCCTGCCGTGGACCTCCTTTTCGTTCGGGTGCACGGGAATCACGGCGTAGCCCTGGCTCAGCAGGTAGCGCGACACGCCGAACGAGGCGCGCCACGGCCGCGACGAACAACCGACGACGGCCCAGACGTTGAACGAGCGCAGCATCCGCTCGGCCACCGTCGGATCGGACCAGCGCGGATCGCGCGTCGGCGTTCGTTCCTCCATGCCCGAAGGGTAGGCTCCCGGCGCGATCGGCGCTCCGGGTTGTCAAACGCTCATCTGGGTCGCATTGACGGATGCGGGGCGCGCGATCGGGGCAGATCCACGCTCAGCCTCCGGGTCCCGACCGGCCAGCGACCCGCTATCGCGACCCGGACGAGCGGTTGACGAGCCGGCGACCGCCACGTGGACACACGCGACGGTGGCGAGCGAATGACAAGACCCGGTCAGCGCGAGCGTGCGAGCTCCTGGAGGGCGGCCTTGATGCGAAGGTCGAGGGCGCCATCGGTCCCGGCGACCGCGCCGGCGGCGCGTCGAGCCTCGGTGGCGGTGTAGCCGAGCGACTCGAGCGCAGCGACGACGTCGGAGTCGGAGCCCGCACCCGGGCCGACCGCGATCCCGGCGGCGTGGACCTTCTCCTTGAGCTCCAGGATGATCCGCTGCGCGGTCTTGCGGCCGACGCCGGAGACGCTGGTGTAGACGTCGACGTCATCGGTCACGATCGCGAGCTGGAGCCGCGTCACCGGATGCGCCGCGGTGATCGCCAGCGCCAGCCGCGGGCCGACCTGCGAGACGGTCATCAGCAGCTCGAAGAAGGCCAGCTCCTCGGTGCTCGCAAAGCCGAACAGCGCCTGCTGATCCTCGCGCACGAGGTGATGGGTGAAGACCGATGCCTCGCTGCCCACGCGCAGCTTCGCCAGGAGCGCCGGGCCGGCGACCACCCGGTAGCCGATCCCCCCGACCTCGACGAGGGCGTGGTCCTGGCCCACGTGGGTGACGAGGCCGCGAATCGAGCCGATCACCCGGTCGATGACCTTCGGCGCTGCGGAGGCCCGGTAGGCACAGCCGATCGCGAGGGCGAGCGCGTCGGTCGCGTCGTCGGGCACGCGCTCGAGCGAGATGCCGAGCAGTCGCTCGACCATCGCCGCGACCTGCCGCTTGTCGGCGGCGCCGTTGCCGCACACCGCCTGCTTCACCTCGTTGGGCGTCGGCTCGTCGATCGGGCACCTGTGCCTCGGAGGCGGCCAACAGCGCGACGCCCCGCGCCTGGCCGACGGCCATCGCGGTCTGCACGTTGCGCTGGAAGAAGAGGCGCTCGACGGCGATCCGCTCCGGACGGTGCTCGGCGACGATCGTCCGCAGCGCCGCATGGAGCCGCCGCAGGCGCTCGGAGTCGGAGTCCTCGGCATCGGTGCGGATGCAGCCGGCGTCGATGAGCCGCAACGATCCCCCGTCGAGCGAGACGACGCCGAAGCCGCAGACGGCGGTGCCGGGATCGATGCCGAGCGTGATCACTCTCGCATGGTAGCCCGGCGTGGCTCGCGGCTTATCCGATTCTTATCGTACGGAAGGCTTGACGGCGTACGGATTCTATCGTACGATGCGCATCGCGTTCGACAAGACTCGGATGCAAGGACACAGGCCGGACGAAGGGAAGGCTCCAGAACGATGATGATCATGTCGAACCCCAGCGTCCTGGATCACTTCCACGCGGAACGCCAGCGACGCCTGCGGCCGACGCCGCGCCAGGGGGCAAGCCGACGCCGACAAGCGCGAGCCTGCGGGTGCGCGTCGGCCGGGCCCTGATCGGGGCCGGGACCGCGATCTCCGGCGAGCGGGTCGAGCCCGCTCGCCCCAAGCCCAACCCACAGCCGCGCGCCGCCTGATCCCTCAACAGGAGGTCCGATCCATGGCTCCCACGCGTCGTCCCGACAGCCCGCCGATCCTCAAGCTCGACGTCTCCCCCGCCTACGAGCTGCTGCAGTCGATGGCCGTCGCCTTCGCCGAGGACGATGACGGCACCTACGAGATCGGAGAGCCCTGGCTGGCCGAGGCGCGCGAACGGGCCGGGGAGGAGCTGATCGGCCGCATCACCGACGTGACGCTGGGCGAGAACGACACGTTCGTGAACCTGATCGGCCTCGTCTACGACACCCCCGCACCGCGCGACGTGCCGGCCTTCCTCGCCCACCTGCGCGAGACCGATGCCGATGAGATCCGGCTCCACCTCGTGCAGTTCTATGCCCGCGAGACCCGGCGGATGACGCCGCCGGCCGTCATTCGCGCCGCCATCGGCGGCGATCCGGAGGCGCGGCGCGAGTTCCTGAGCACCTCGCACCCGGAGTGGGAGCCGTGGACGACCTACCTCAGCCGGGTGCTCGACGCCGATGGCGAGGCGTTCAAGGCCGAGCTCATCGCCGTCATCGAGGCGTGGGCCGAGCGCGTCTGGAAGCCCGAGTCGCTGACGATCATGCCGATTCTCGAGCGCGACGCGGAGGCGAAGCGGGAGCTCCAGCGGGAGCTGCCGATGGATCGGTTCATCACCACCGCCACGAACGGCGTCGAGTTTGCGCCGCGGCCTGGCGTCGACCGCGTGATCATGATCCCGAGCTTCGTGAACCGGCCGCTCGTCACCTACAACGAGTTCGGTGAGACGCTGCTGATCGTCTACCCGGTCGCGGACGAGAGCGTCACGGCCGACGCCGATGCTCCTCCGCTCCGGCTGGTGCGCCTCTCGAAGGCGCTCGGCGACGAGAAGCGGCTGCGCATCCTGCGGGCGCTCGTCGACGGTGAGAAGAGCCTGATGGAGCTCGCCGACATGTTCGGCGTCCCGAAGACCAGCATGCACCACCACATGATCATCCTGCGCTCCGCCGGCCTCGTCGCGGTCGGCGTGGGCCAGAAGCGCTACCGGCTGCGGTCGGAGACCGTGCCGGATCTCGGCGCATTGCTTGGCGGGTACCTCGGCGCGGCGACCCCTCCCTCCGCGGCGTCGAGGTCACCCGCTCCCGCTCCGGCGGCGCGCCAGCGTCGCACCGGCACCGCCGGCTGAGGAGCTCGCGGCCTAGGCGATCTGCTGCTCGAGCTGCTCCATGAGCTCGCCGGGGATGTCGAAGTTGGCGTAGACGTCCTGGACGTCGTCGAGGTCCTCGAGCAGCTCGACGAACTCGAGCACCTGGCGGGCAGTCTTCGGATCGCTGATCTCGACCGGCGTGGTGGGCTCCATCGAGAGCTCTGCGGACTCGGCCTCGAACCCGGCCTCGGCAAGCGTGCGGCGAACGGCCTCGAGGTCCGCGGGCTCGGTGGTCACGACGACCGAGCCGGCATCGGGCGCGGCGACGTCGGCGGCGCCCGCATCGATCGCGGCGAGGGTGATCTCGTCAGGATCGCGGCCGTTGAGCGGGATGCTGATGACGCCGCGCTGGACGAACTGCCAGGCGACTGTCGAGAGCGTGCCGCCATGACGCGTGAAGACCGAACGCACCTCGGAGGCGGTCCGGTTGCGGTTATCGGTCATCGCCGCGACGATCACCGCCACGCTGGCCGGACCGATCCCCTCGTACGTGATCTCCTCGAACTGCTCCGCATCGGCCCCGCCGCCGGTGGCCCGCTCGATGGCGCGCTTGATGTTGTCGGCCGGCATCGAGCTGGCCCGCGCCTTGTCGACCGCCATCCGCAGCCGGTAATTGGCATCGGTGTCACCGCCTCCCTGTCGGGCGGCCGTGATGATCTCGCGCGTCAGCTTCGTGAAGAGCGCGCCGCGCTTCGCGTCGTTGGCGCCCTTCTGTCGCTTGATCTGGGACCACTTGCTGTGGCCGGACATCGGTCCTCCTTCGTGACGACCGATGATTCTAGCGTGGTCGCCGGGCCTGCCGGCCCGTTCAGTTCTTCCCTGGTTGGCTCTGCACCTGCTCCATTACCCGCTCCAGGTTGAACGAGCCGGGCTTCATCCGCGGCGGGAACTGGCGAAAGCTCATCAGCCACTCGGCCGCGAGGGCAGCGGCGGGCACGACGATGAACAGGTGCTCGGCCTTGTACTCCCCGTAGTAGATCGAGTCGGTCGCGGTCTCGAACGGATCGGAGCGCAGGTTGAACATATGCGGGAAACGGAGCTCGACGAAGGGCTCCTCCCACACCGCGATGCCGTGCGCGCGCTGCTCCTTGAAGACGACCTTCCACTCCTCGTAGCGAATGGCGAGGAAGTCCCCGTCGTCGCTCCAGTACGGGAACAGCCTCCGGGGCCACTGGTCGGGTGGCGACTGGAGCGCCGGCATCAGGTTCACGCCGTCGAGGTGGACCTTGTAGGTCGTGTCGCCGACGGTGTGGCCCTCGCGGCACTTCTCCACGATGTTCGGCTCGCCGGCGGCGGCGAGGAACGTCGGCAGCAGGTCCTCGTGGGCGCAGATCTCGTTGTTCACGGTGCCCGGCTCGATGACGCCGGGCCAGCGCATGACGAACGGGACGCGGAAGCCGCCCTCCCAGTTCGTCGCCTTCTCGCCCCGGAACGGGGTCGAGCCGCCGTCGGGCCAGGTCATCACCTCGGCGCCGTTATCGGTCGAGTAGATGACGATCGTGTCCTCGGCGATGCCGAGCTTGTCGAGCTTGTCGAGGAACTGGCCGATGTGACCGTCATGCTCGACCATGCCGTCGGGATAGACGCCCAGGCCGGTCTTGCCCTGCGAGCGGCGCTTCAGGTGCGTGAAGACGTGCATGCGGGTCGCGTTCCACCACAGGAAGAATGGCTGCTTCCTCTTGTGCGACTTGTCGATGAAGTCCATGGCCGCGCCGATGGTCTCCTCGTCGACGGTCTCCATGCGCTTCTTCGTCAGCGGCCCGGTGTCGGTGATCCGCTGCTTGCCGACGCGTCCGAAGCGCGGGTCCTCCTTCGGATCGTCCTTCGCCCTCGCCCACGTGTGGAGCACGCCGCGGGGACCGAATCGGTCCTTGAAGTTCGGGAATCGCTCCGGCGACGGGTAGTCCGGGTGCTCCGGCTCCTCCTCGGCGTTGAGGTGGTAGAGGTTTCCGAAGAACTCGTCGAAGCCGTTGACCGTGGGCAGGTGCTCGTTACGGTCGCCGACGTGGTTCTTGCCGAACTGGCCCGTGGCGTAGCCCTGCTCCTTGAGCAGCGTCGCGATCGTCGGATCGAGCTGGCTGAGGCCCTCCCTTGGCGCCGGGCAGACCGACCTTGGTCAGCCCGGTGCGGATCGGCGACTGGCCGGTGATGAACGCGGCGCGCCCGGCCGTGCAGCTCTGCTGGCCGTACCAGTCGGTGAACATCGCGCCCTCGCGACCGATGCGGTCGATGTTCGGGGTGCGGTACCCCATCTGGCCGTGGTTGTAGATGCTGGGATTCCACCAGCCGATGTCGTCTCCCCACAGAACCAGGATGTTGGGCTTGCCCTTCGGCATGTGAAGTCCTCCTGACGGGATGCGAGGGGCGGTCGACTACGGCTGCCGAGCTCGCTGATTGTCCTCCACCATCCATGCGTGATCCCGTCCGCGAACCCGCGGCACGTTCGTCGCCATCATCCGTCGATTGGCCGACGACCGACGTCGCGGTCACGATCTCCACCGGTCCATCGGCCGAGATGCGTCCGGCCCGGCCGGTCACGCTGCCCCCTCATCGGCGAGCGCATCGGGACGCCGGTTGGCGCGCATCCAGGAGACGTAGCGCTCGGTGAGCGGCAGGGCAGTCACGCCGTGCGCGTACACCGAGACGACCACCGTGAGGCTGATCGTGGCCAGGATGATGTCGAGGTTCGGGATTGGTTCGGCCTGGAGGATGAGGACGGCGAAGACAATCGAGGCGAGCCCGCGCGGCCCGAACCAGCCGACGAACGCAACCGTCGGCGCGCGAGCCTTCGTGCCGAGCAGCGCGAGCGCGACGGGCACCATCCGCGCGACGGTGAGGGTCAGGACCACGAACAGCAGCGAGGTCCACGTGACCGCTCCGAAGACCGCCGGCACGATCGCCGCCCCGAAGACGAAGAAGGTCACGGCGCTGAAGCCGTCGCCGATCGTTTCGATCGTCTCGACCGCCTCCTGCTCACTGGCGGCGGCAAGGGTGCCAAAGGCGAGGCCCGCGGTGAACGCGGCGATCAGGCCACTGCCGTGCAGCACCGTCGCCAGGCCATACGCCAATCCCGTTGCGGCCAATGGCACCAACGGCGCCCACGCGCCGGCTACCCAGCCGCGTTGACGGCTGAACCGCAGCGCCAGCGCGCCACCCGCGCCCGCCACGAGTCCACCGAGAACGCCGAAGCCGATCTCCTCCAGCACGAGCCGGACGGGCTCGGTGTCTCCCCCACCTTCAGCCGATGCGAACGCCAGCGCGATCAGCAGCAGCGGCACGCACAGCCCGTCGTTGAGGCCGCTCTCGACGTTCAGCCCCTGGCGGACACGCGAGGGCACCCGTTCGTCAGCGACGACCGTCTGGCCGAGGGCGGCATCGGTCGGCGCAACCGCGATCGCCAGCAGGGCCGCCTCGACCAGCGACATCCCCGGCAGCAGGAGTGCCGCGGCCGTACCGGCGACGATCGTGAGCGGCAGCCCGATCCCCAGCAGCCGGGCAGGGATCGCGATCTCGCGGGCCAGCAGCCTCAGATTGATCCGGGAAGCGTCGGCGAACAGGACGAGCGCCAGCGTCGTCTCGGCGATCAGGCGCAGGCTGGTGCCATCGGCCTCGACGACGAACCACCCGAGGACGGCGTCGCCGAGCAGGATGCCCGTGCTGAGGAAGAAGATGGCCGAGGTGAGGACGGTCCGTCCGAGCGCGCCCGACATGACGGCGTACGCCATGCCCACCAGCGCGAGGATCGTGAGATCGAGCGCCTCCATGCAGGCCCGGTCCTCCTGCCGCTACTGGCGCGCTATCGCGATCCGGTAGCGCTCCTCGTCGGAGATCAGGTGGTCGGCGTCCTCCGCATCGTCGCCGAGATCGATCTGCACCCACTTGACGCGGCCGCCGAACTGCGCCTTGCCCTCCTCGAGGTCATCGGTCACGGGGGTGGCGGTGTCGTTGCCGACGTCCGCGGTCTCATCGGCCGAGAAGGCCATGGGGACCGTCGCCTCGACGCGGCCCTCCCCGACCTTGGTGCCGTCCAGGTATAGCGCCACATCGCCGCCCTTCCCCAGCCCGCCGCCGTCATAGGCGAACTCGACGCGCACCTGGTGCTCGCCGGCCGGCACTGGATCGGTGCCGTAGACCTTGAACTGCTGGAGGCCGAACAGGTTGTAGCAGTAGGCCGGCTTCCCATCGGTCAGGTAGACGCTCCACCCGCCGAAGGCGCCACCTTGCGCCACGATCGTGCCGCTCGCCCCGCCCTCGGGCACGACGATCTGCGCGGTCACCGCGTGCGACTTGTTCTTGATCACGACGAGCGAGTTCTCGGAGAGCCTCCCCATCCCGCCGAAGAGGACCTGGGTGTTGCCCCTGATCAGCTGCGGCCGGCCGGCGATGTCCGAGTTGAAGCGCTCGAAGCGGCGGTCGTCCAACGGAAGGACGTTGTACTTGCCCGCCTCGATGATGAACTGGCGCTGGAGCTTGGCCAGCTGCTCTGGCTCCTGGTCCGCAAGATTGTGGGCCTGGGTCCAGTCGTCCGGCCCGTACAGCTCCCAGACGTCGTCGTCGATGGCCGGCGTCGGCGTCGCCGCCCACGGGATGCTGTGGCGGGTGACCGCCGTCCAGCCGTTGTGGTAGATGCCGCGGTTCACGAACATCTCGAAGTACTGGGTGGTTCGACGCTCCGCGGCGTCTGCATCGTCGAAGGAGTAGGCCATCGAGACGCCCTCGATCGGCGCCTGCTGGATGCCGTGCACGAACGTCGGCTCCGGCAGGCCGGCCGCCTCGAGGATCGTCGGGGCGATGTCGATGATGTGGTGGAACTGGCTGCGCAGCTCGCCCCTGGCCTTGATGCCGTTCCCCCAGCGCACGATCGTGCCGTTGCGGGTGCCACCCCAGTGCGAGGCGACCTGCTTCGTCCACTGGTACGGCGTGTCCATCGCATGCGCCCAGCCGACGGCATAGTGGTTGTATGCCTCGGGGGTGCCGAACTTGTCGATCTTCGAGGCCATGAACTCGGTCGTCTCGAGGCCGCCGGCGCCGTTCAGCACGATCAGCTCGTTGAAGCAGCCCTGCGGCGTCCCTTCGGCCGACGCACCGTTGTCGCCGATCATCACGTAGACGAGGGTGTCGTCGAGAATGCCGAGCTCCTCGAGCGAGTCGATCAGGCGGCCGACGTTGTGGTCGGTGTGCTCGAGGAAGCCGGCGTAGACCTCCATCTGGCGCGCAAGCACGGGCTTCAGGTCATCCGGCATGTCGTCCCAGGCCGGGATCTCGGCCGGACGAGCGGTCAGCTCGGCATCGGCCGGGATGACGCCGAGCTCCTTCTGACGGGCGAAGCTACGCTCGCGGAGGGCGTCCCAGCCGTCGTCGAACGTGCCCCTGTACCTGTCGGACCACTCGGGCCGCACGTGGTGCGGCGCGTGGGTCGCGCCGGGGGCGTAGTAGACGAAGAACGGCTTGTCGGCCATCAGCGCCTTCTGCTGGCGGATCCACTCGATCGTCCGATCGGTCATATCCTCGGTGAAGTGGTACTCCTCGCCGGGGGCAACCTCCGGCTCGACCGGCACCGTGTCGCGGTAGACCGCCGGGGCGTACTGGTTCGTCTCGCCGCCGATGAACCCGTAGAAGTGCTCGAAGCCGCTGCCGGTGGGCCAGCCATCGAATGGGCCCATGGGGCTGGTCTCCCACACCGGCACCTCGTGGCACTTGCCGAACTGTGCCGTCGAGTAGCCGTTCAGCTTCAGCGTCTCCGCGATCGGTGCCTTGTTCTTCGGCCGCACGGAGCTGTAGCCGGGCGCGGAGGTGGCGATCTCGGTAATGCCGCCCATGCCCACCGAGTGATGGTTTCGCCCGCTGAGCAACGCGGCGCGCGTCGGCGAGCAGAGGGCGGTCGTGTGGAAACGGGTGTACTTCAGCCCATCGGCCGCGAGCCGCTCGAAGGTCGGCGTGTTGCACGGCCCGCCGAACGCGGTCGACGCGGCAAAGCCGACGTCATCGATGAGCACGATCAGCACGTTGGGCGCGCCATCGGGCGGGCGCAGCGGCGTGATCGGCGGAAACCTGGTGTCCGGATCCTTGGCGTCGTAGGTCGTCACACCCACGTACGGCGGGTCGGGAATCGGGAGGATATCCCGCTTGACGGAATCAGCCACGAGTCAGCTCCTGCAATTCGTCGGCTGATCGGGTATCCCGCGCCCAGCCATATTCGACGCTCCGCTCGCACGGCGCCGAGCGGGCGGTCACCCCGGTCCCCCTGGACGGGAGGCGGACCGTGCCGCCTCCCGCATGTTCAGGCGCTCAGCAGCTTGGCCTTCGCGGCCTGGAACTCGTCCTCCGAGAGGACGCCCTGGTCCTTCAGCTGAGCGAGCTGCATGAGCTGAGCGGTCAGGTCCGGTGTCCCGGGCGGGGCAGCGGCGGCGGCGGTTGCGGCAGCAGCCTGCTGGGCCTGCATGGCGGCCATCTGCTGCTGGTAGGCCGCCGCGTCGGCCTCTTGCTGGGCCTCCGCGTCCTGCGCGGCGTACTTCTGCTGCTGGTGGTGCTGGACACCTCCTGCAACGGCGGACGCAGTGCCCACCACGACGGCGGTGCGCGCCACTCCCCTGATCAATCCACCTCGACGGCGTCTCATCTTCGGTGCTCTCCTTTCGGCTGGCTGCCGCTATGCCGGCGTCTCGACTTCGATCGATTGCTTGGATGCCGCGACTTCGGCGATCAGTTCGTCGATCACCGCGCGCGGGACGCGCTCGATCATGATCAGCTCACCGTTCGCGTTGCGCATGGCGTCCACGAACTTGGTCGCCCACGTGTTCTCGAACAGGAGGATCGCGGCTGACGAGTTGTTCTCGAGTCCGCCTGTGAGCGAGCGGGCGTCGTCCTCGGTGAGTGAGCCGCTCAACTCCGATGGCTCCGGCTCGAAAACGGCGAGCGTCTCGTCGCCAAGGGCGTTCAGCTCGAGAACGGCGAGCGTCCCCGCCTCGTCCTTGATGGCGAAGATGAGGTCGATGATCCGGATCGTCCCAGACTCGACGAGCTCCCGTAGAGCAGGGGCGATCTCACCCGTGAACTGGTTGCCGGGAAACTTGACAACCAGCAGCTCGATGGGTCCGATGGCCATGCTGCATTCCTCCTGGAGCGGGCGTCGGGCCCGCGCTTCATCGGCGATGGATTTCAATCGGGACGGTCAATCGGTCCACCGGTCCCGTCTCACGAGCCTATTGAGGCACGCTCTGCGCAGCATCATCCCGATCGGGTGAGATTGGGCTGAGCACGCCACCCGGCGCGGTGTTCGGCAGCCTGACGTTGCCGGTCATCCTCAACCCGCGTTGCCGGCCGCGCGCACGATGCAGCGGAAGCCGAGGTGGCCCATCGAGGTGTCGATCGACTGCGGTTGGCGCGCTGCCGGCCGATAGCGCAGGCAGTAGTTCGGCGCGCAGAGGTGCGACCCACCCTTGACGACCCGACGCGGGAACTGCTCGCCGGGCTGGCCGACGTTGTAGCTCTGGTCCGGCGATGTCACACGCGGGTTCACGGGCGGGCCACAGCATGCATGTGCGGTGTCGTCGGGGTGGCGCGACACGTAGAAGTCGGCGGTCCACTCCCACACGTTGCCGGCCATGTCGAAGAGCCCGTAGCCGTTCGAGGGAAACGACTTCACCGGCGATGTGCGCTGGTACCCGTCCTCCAGCAGGTTCTGCCAGGGGAACTCGCCCTGCCACGTGTTGGCCATCGTGCGACCGCGTGGCTTGAACTCGTCGCCCCACGTGAAGACCTTCCCCTCCAATCCGCCGCGAGCGGCGTACTCCCACTCGGCCTCGGTCGGCAGGGTCTTCCCGGCCCACGTCGGCGTATGCCTCGACGTCCTCCCACGCCACGTGGGTCACCGGGTGGCGGTCGCGGCCGTTCGTGTCGGTGTCGGGTCCCTCGGGGCGCAGCCAGTTCGCGCCGGGGACGTAGGACCACCAGTTGCGGTAGTCGTCGAGGTCGACCGGTCCGGGCGTGGGCTGGAAGACGAGCGCGCCGGGGACGAGCAGGTCCGGGACCGCGTCGGGATAGTCGCCCGGGTTGAGCGGACGCTCCGCAAGGGTGACGTAGCCGGTCGCCCGCACGAAGCGCCGGAACTCGGCCACGGTGACCTGGTGCTCGTCCATCCAGAAGCCGTCGACCGTGACCTGGTGGACGGGTCGCTCATCCGGATAGAAGTCCTCCGAGCCCATGAGGAACGTGCCTCCCGGGATCCAGCGCATGTCCTTGCCTGGTGGGTCACCGTTGGGTTCGCCTGTCGGCCTGAGCGTCGTCGCTGCCATGCCTCTCGCCCCGCTCACCTCGTTGTCCGATGCCCTGAGCATCCACCACTCCGACGGCCGACGTTTCATCCCCTGCGGGTGATGATTCAGATGACGCCAGCGCGGGACCATGGCATGGCCCGGGCGCTACGTCCGCTCAACCGGGCGTGAGTCGGAGGTGCTCCCCGCCATGTGTCTGTTCCTGAGCCTGCTGCTTTTCGGCCCCAGGGTGGTCATTCTTTTCTGGTGGCTCATCGAACCCGTACGGTGGGGCGCGGCGTTCGACACGTTCTTCATCCCCCTGCTCGGCTTCCTCTTCCTGCCCTGGACGACGCTCATGTTCGTGCTGGTGTCGCCGCTTGGCCTCGAGGGACTCGACTGGCTGTGGATCGGCCTCGCGGTCGTCGCCGACGTCGCCTCGTACGCTGGTGGTGCCATCGGTGGACGCGGACGCGTCCCGGGCTATGGGTCGCCGAGCTGACGGACTGACGTCGCTCGCAGGTCAGCCTCGTTCGGGGCCGGCATCGAGACCCTCGATGTCGGCCTCGACGTCGTAGCCCAGCGCCAGCCCCAGCTTTGGAGCCGCCGATACGACGCGTGCCGACCCGAGCACGGGCGCCAACGCGATGAGCAGCTCAACGAGCTCTTCGGCGGTCACGCCCGAAGCGAGAGCGCGCGACGGCTGCCCACCCATACGAGCTGTCGGACGCGTCGAGAGCGAACAGCGCCGCCATGCGGCCGAGGCTGCAACCGCGAGCATCGAGGCGTGTCGCCTCTGCCCCGCGGTCTGTGGCCGACTGCACGCCGTCGAGGTAGCTCTGGTCGTGCAGCGACAGTCTCCGGATTGAGTCCCGTTGAGACGCCATGGAGGTGACTGGCCCTAGCGGCAGACCTGATTCGACCCCGCGGTCGGGGGAACCCACATCACCCCGAAGGGATGAAACGATGGACGGGCCCGGCTGCGTCGAGCAGTCCGACCTGGGCCGCGCGCTCGATCGCCTCGCTGCGCGAGGTCGCATCCAGCTTCCGATAGATCGAGATGGCCTGCGTCTTCACGGTGTTGTGGGAGACGAACAGCTGCGCGCCGATCTCCCGGAACGAGAGATGCGTGGTGAGCAACGGAAGGAGCCGCAGCTCCGCGGTCGTCAGCGTCGACGCACCGATCATGTCGCCACGCATCGTGTCGACCTGACGCTGGCACGCGCTTGCCTCATCGGCCAGCGCACCCATGTGCGGACGCCTGACGAGGACGTCGCGCACCTCCGCGAGCAGCGTCCGCGCGCCGGGCGCATCGGCGAGGGCGAGGTGCGCGTGGGCGAGGTCCAGGCGCGCACGAATGGCCACCCAGGGAAGTGCGCGCGTGAGGAGAGGGCGTAGCCGCTGGGCGTGCGCGAGGTGCGCCCTGGCCGCCTCCGGCTGGCCCCGATGGAGCGCGACGCGCGCCTCGGCGGCATCGGTCAGGACGCCGGGGATCTGCTCACCGCCACGGCCCGCTTCCACCTGGCCGCGAGCTTCGACGACGAGCTGGGATGCCGTGTCCCAGTCGCCGCGCGCCATCGCGATGGAAGCGCGAAAGTCGAGGGTGGCCGCGGCAGTGCCCTGGGCGAATCCGGCGCGGTGCGCCGCGCGCACGGACTCTTGCAGCGTCGCATCCGCCTGCTCGGGGCCAATCGACGCGAGCTCCGCCACGCCCAGGGTGAGCAGTGCGAGCGGCCGCCACTGATCGTCCTCCGCGAAGACTGCCAGCGCGGCACCGGCATCTGATCGCATCTGTTCGACGCCGCTGCGGCAGAGGAAGGCGCGGCCGAACCTGAGCATCGCAGCCGCATGCGGATCGGTGACACTGTCGAGCGGCGTCTCGTGGACATATTGCGACCAGCGCTCGGCCTGGGCCACGTCGTCGAGCAGCGCGAAGAGGATCGCTCCGACCACTGCCAGATCGGAGTGTGTCTCCGGCACATCGGCCGTATCCATGGACTCGAACCAGCGGCGGAGGCTTCCGACGCGACCGGAGTTGTACGCACGCTGCGCGAGCTGCGGCAACAGGCGCGCGGCCTGGTCGGTGTCGCCGGCCAGCATGGCGTACTCGAGCGCCGACTCGTCGTCGGCACGGGATCCATGCCATGCCGCGGCACGGGTATGGAGTGCCCGGACCCGCGGCTCGTTCCGACGGCGCAACTCGGCCAGCAGATGCTCGCGCAGGAGGTGGTGATAGCGGTACCACTCCTGCTCCGCGTCGAGGGGGATCAGGAAGAGGTTCGAGCGGGAGAGGTCGTCGAGGCGCTCGCCGGACCCCTCGCGCTCCATGACATCGTCGCACAGCGGCCCGCTGAGCCGGTCGAGGGCGGCCGCGTCGAGCATGAAGGCAAGGTCGTCATCGGTCAGTCGTCCGAGGATCTCGGTCCGGATGTAGTCGGCCACGAGCCCGCCACTGACCGGAGTGGCCGCGAGCGGCGCTTCGCCATCGGTCGTCCGCGCCCGGATCGACAGCGCCGTCAGGTACAGCCCGGCCGGCCAGCCCTCCGAACTCGCGTTGATCGCCGCGATGTCCTCGTCCGGGAGGTCGACCCCCGCGGCCCGGAGCAGCGCGGCGGCCTCCCCGTCGTCGAGCTGGAGGTCGCTAGCCTCGACCAACGACCCGCGCCCACCAGCCAGGATGCGAGGAAGCGGCAGGCGGCCCGCCGTCCGACCGGCCAGGACGAACTGCGATCCAGCCTTGAGGTGGCTCGCGAGCGCGATCAGCACATCCGCGGAGTCAGGCCCGGTGAGGCGGTCGACGTCGTCGAGGACGAGCACGAAGGCGCGAGGCCGCTTGGCGAGCGCCGCACCGAGGCGTGGAACCGCGGCGCTCCAGACCGATGGCCCCGGGGACGCGAGCGCTTCTGCGACATCGGGGCCGAGAGCCGCCGCGCCTCCGAGTGCGAGGGCGATATATGCGAGCAGGACGGCCGGGTCGTTGTCGCGCTCGTCGATCGACAGCCATGCGAACTCACGTGGGTCGCTCTCGGCCCACTGCGCCAGCACGGTCGACTTTCCGTAGCCCGCCGGGGCAAGGACCGCCAGGATGGGGACCTCGCGGCTTGCCGAGAGCCGGTCGATCAGCGCGCCGCGCCTCAGCAGGCCCGCACGAGATGGTGGTGGAACGAGCTTGGTCTCGAGCACCGGAAAGCCGCTCGGCAGCAGGCGCTCAGCGGCACGTGGCCTCACCCGCCGCGATCTCGTCACCGTCATTCGGAGTCTCCGTACAGCGGTGGGACGACACGGTCGGACCCGACGGTGGGAGCCGTCAAGGTCAACTTGACTCTCCGACCGCCGGGACGCATGAGACTGGAGGGTGGGACATCGAGCATGCGCGTGTTCTCGGTTCACGGCCCCCGCGGCGCAATTCGGCGCCGAATTCGAGTTTGAGGCTACCCCAATCTCGCTCGGTGAGCGAGCGCCTCGTTTCATCCCATCGAGAGGATGCATCCGGATCAAGCCAGAGCCAACGTGGAACGACACCAGACCGACACACGAGGAGACCCACGCGATGACCTTGCTTCCCCGCCGTTTCGCGACGCTCGGGATCGCCGCGATCGCCGTCATGACGATGGCAGCCTGCACCGAGGCCGCACCTACGGACCAGGCCGATGCCGAGGGCGCGCTGTGCGACAGCCTCGCGACCTTCTCCACCTCGCTCACGGCGTTCCGCGATCTCGACCCTGCGACCGCATCGGTCGAAGACGTCCAGGCCGCTCGCGACGACGTCCAGGAAGCATGGGACGCGGTCCGGGCCGCTGCCGCCGACGTTCCCGCGGCCGATGATGCCGCCGTCGACGCGGCCTGGCAGGGGGTCGCCACCGCCGTCGATGACTTCGATGCCGACGTCGCGATCTCGGAGGCCCTCGTGCCGGTGCAGGAGGCCGCCGGCGAGGTCCAGGAAGCCCACGACGAGATGCGCGATGGAGTCGGCTGCGAGTAGCGACCGACACCCTCCGCAGCGACCCGGAAGCCCCGTCGTCAGCGGCGGGGCTTCCCTATGCTTCGCGAACCGTGAGGGGGCACAAGGAGGCAGACGGCGATGAGCGCGACGACGGGCGGGGCGGTCGAGGCGAGGCCCGAGAGCCACTCGTACACCATCTTCATGCTGGTACTCACGGTGTTCTCGCTGCTCATCATGGCGCTGCTGCTGCTACCGCTCGATGAGGCGACGATCTCCGCCCTGACCGCATTCGACAACTCTATCTGCGTCATCTTTTTGGCCGACTTCGCCGTCAACCTCGCCAGGTCACGTCCGAAGCGCGACTACTTCATCACCCAGCGCGGCTGGCTCGACCTCCTCGGCTCGTTCCCCGCTCTTGCAGGGTTTCCGGCCACGGCGCTGCTCCGTCTCGCGCGCCTCAGCCGGCTGGCTCGGATCTGGAGAATGCTGAGCGGCAGCAATCGTCGACGGCTCATCCGGGACGTGCTTGACAACCGCGGCCAGTACGCCGGGTTCATCACCGTGCTCTCCGCCTTCCTCGTCATCTCCGTTTCGACCCTGCTCGTGATCCAGCTGGAGAGCGGAGCGCCCGATGCGAACATCACGACCGGCGGCGATGCCCTGTGGTGGTCGCTCGTGACGATCACGACCGTCGGGTACGGAGACGCGTACCCGGTGACAACGCTCGGTAGGAGCGTCGCGGTCTTCGTGATGGTTGCCGGCGTGGGGATCATCGGTTCCCTGGCCAGCATCCTCGCCAGCGTCCTCGTCCCGCAGTCGGAGGCGGACGCGGTCGGCCGTGAGGCCCCCGCGGACCCGGCAGTGGCGAGCGAGCTCGCGATGATCAGATCCGAGATCGCGGCGCTGCGGCGAGAGCTGGGCGAACGCGCCCGCCCGTGACCTGAGGTTCAGTCCGCCGGCTGCGGACCGAGCGCATCGGGGGCAGGTGCGCGAGGCGCCGACGACTCCGGCCCGTCCACCGCCAGCACAGGCAGCACTTCCGGTCGGTCGCCGAGGACGTAGAGGAAGGTCCGCCACGTCGTGGCGATGACCGCGAGAATCGGAACGGCCAGGAACATGCCCGCCACTCCCGCCACCGCGCCGCCGGCCGGAATCGCCAGCAGGACGACCGCCGGATGCAGGTGGACGGTTCGGTTGTAGACGAGCGGCGTGACGATGTTGCCCTGCACGAGGTTGAACACGATCGTGTAGATGAACATGATCACGATCTGCGTTGGTGTGCCGTAGCCGACCGCGATGAGGAATGCCAGGCCCGTCGTGACGAAGCCGCCGTAGTACGGGATGAAGCAGGCGATGAATGACAGCACGGCGACCGGCACCGCGAAGGGCAGGTCGAGGATCAGCATGATCGTAAGCTGCGAGATCGCGCCAACCGCCGAGATCGCCGCGGTGCCGAACATGTAGCCACCCAGGATGTCGACGGCGTCACGACCGGCGCCATCAAGCGCCTCGCGGCGCCAGGAGCTCGCGCGTTGAACGACGCCCGCCCAGCCGCGAGCCCCGTCGCGCAGGAAGTAGAACGCGAGCAGCGCCGACAGGAGCAGCGCGACCCCAATTGCGGCGATCACCTCGACGAAGACCGCGACCGCCTCCAGCAGGTTGCCTCCGAACGCGTCCGCGAGCGACTCGACCCACGCGAGCGTCCCGCCCGCATCGTCCTCGAGCTCGGCGGCGCTTGCAATCGCGGCCTCGGCGGCCTCGGCCACCGGCCCGACGAACTGCATCACAGCGATGACGACGAGGCCGATGATCAGCAGGAACGTCCCACCGATCGCGACGATCGCGGCTCGACCCCAGCCCCAGCCGCGACGCCGGAGTGCGCGCGCCACGGGCGCCACTGACGCCGCGATCACGAGCGCCAGGACCACCGGTGCGACGACCAACGGCGCCTGCGCCAAGACGAAGATCGCGACGGCGAACACGCCGAGCGCGGCGAGCAGGCGCCAGCTCCACTGGGCGAGGCGGTCGATCCAGCCGGCGACGAGGCGTTCCTGGCGGGGCTCGGTATCGGGCTCCAGGGCCCGGACCAGGGCGCCGCCGATGGCGACTGCGAACGCCGTCGCCGGGATCGCGGCGAAGACGCCGACGATGCCCGCGATGGCCGCGCCGGCGGGGATGGCGATGATGATGATCGCCGGGTGGAGATTCACGGAGCGGCTATAGACGATCGGCCGGAGGAAGTTGTTCACGACCCCGTTGGCGATCAGCATCAGCACGAGCAGGACAAGCGTGGCCTGGACCCCCACGGTGCCGAGCGCCACGAGAAGCACGGCCGCCATCGCGATGAACGGGCCGACGTATGGGATGAACCCCCCGAGCAGGACGAGCAGGGCCAGTGGGATGACCTCCGGGACGCCGAGGACCCAGAGGAAGACGGCGTAGAGCCCCGCCCTCGCGGCGGAAAGCAGGGCCGTTCCGCGCAGGTAACCGCCGACGCGTTCCAAGGCATCTCGGCCACTGGCGTCGATCAGCGCGCGCTTCTCCTCGGTCGTGACCTGGAGCAGCCACACCCACGCCCGCTCGCCGTCGTTCAGCACGAAGAAGGTCAGGAACAGCGAGAGGAAGGCGACGGTCACGACCGAAGCGATCGCCCCGACCACGTCGCCGAGACCGGACCCGATCCACGACCGGATCCCGTCCACCACTTCCTGGATCTGGGCGGCGATGATCGGCGGGATCGAGGCGGCCGCGAGCTGCGCCCGCAGCTCGTCGACACCGAATTGGATGTCGGTGGCAAGGTCGACCAGATCGGGGACGAACGCGATGACGACGATGAGGACGGCGCCGACACCGATGATGACGGCGCACTCCGTCGCCGCGGCCGACGCCTTCGTCGAGGACCATCCGCGGACGCGGAGGCTGCCGACCATCGGCGCGAATGATGCCGCCACGACCAGCGCCAGGAGGACCGAAACCGTGACGGTCCCGAGCAGCACCGCCAGCCAGATCGTGACCGCGGCGAGCGCCACGATGACGAGGAGCCGCCAGCTGACCGCGCCCGTGCGGCGCAGCCAGACCGGGACGACCGGATCAGCTGGTGCGATTGCCGTCAAGACCTTCCTCCGTTCACCGGCCGAGGGTCATGCCGCCTCCCCTCCGGTCGCCAGTCTCGACCGCCGGCGTGCGAGATCAGGATAGACCCGGCTTCTACTTGCTCGCCGTTCGGGCGAGCGCCTGCTCCTTGATCGTTTCGAACTCGGCGGGCGTGATGGCCCCCGACGTCAGCAGCAGCCGGGCCTTTTCGATCTCATCGGCAGCGGAGAGCTGCGTGCTGGGCTCCGCGCGAGCCCTGGCGGGCGGCAGGTCGATGACCGCCGAGGCGGGACGCACGATCACGTAGATCAGGACTCCCAGGAACGGGAGGATGACGATCAGGAGGGTCCAGCCCGCCTTCCCCAACCCCGTCAGGTCGGTCCTGCGGAAGATATCGGCAAAGGCGCCGATGAACATCCAGATCAGGGCGGCCCAGAGAAAGATGGCGAGCGTCGTGAGGAGGATCTCGCCGAAGTTCCATGCCACGTCTCAGATCTCCAGCTCCATTGCAGCCTCGGCAGAATCGCCGGGACCGATCGCCACACGCTGACGATCCGGCACGCCTCCGGCATCACCCAGACAAGGTGAATGCTTCGTCGGCCCGAGGTTCGTGAACCGACACGGGCCGCTCCTATAATGGCCCTCCCTGATTCGGCCACCGATCGCCCGAGGCGACTGCATCGGCCTCGGCGCTGCGCATGAATGCCCGCAAGGAGCACCGATGAAGCCGACCACGCCCGACAGGATCCGCAACGTCGCCCTCATCTCCCACGGCGGCGCAGGCAAGACGAGCCTTGCCGAAGCAATGCTGTTCGACGCCGGCGCGATCTCGCGCCTGGGAACGGTCGAGGCGGGCACGACGACCCTGGACTGGGACCCCGACGAGCAACGGCGCAACCAGAGCATCAACCTCTCCGTCGGCTCGCTCGAGCACGACGGCGTGCGCATCACCCTGGTGGATACGCCCGGCTACGCCGACTTCCAGGCTGACGTGGTCGAGGCACTCGCCGCCGTCGACGCGGCAATCGTCGTCATCGACGCCTCGGCCGGCGTCGAGGTCGGCACCGAGGAGGTCTGGAAGCTGGCCGATGCACGAGGCCTCCCGCGCCTCGTGTTCATCAACAAGATGGACCGCGAGAACGCGAACTACGACGCGGCGCTGGACCAGCTCAAGGCCGAGTTCGGCCCAAGATCGCGCCCGTCTACCTGCCCATAGGGGCGGCCGAGACCTTCCGCGGCTATGTCGACGTCATCGAGGAGCACGCCACCATCTACGAAGGCGGCTCGCCGACAGGAGGTGCCGATCCCCGAAGAGCTCGAGGGCATCGAGCACACGCGGCGCGACGCGCTCGTTGAGGCAGCCGCCGAGGCGAGCGACGATCTCATGATGAAGTACCTCGAGGGTGAGGCGTTCACCGACGAGGAGATCGAGGCCGCGCTCCACAAGGGAACGCGCGAGGGATCGGTGGTTCCCGGTCTTCGTCGGCTCCGCGATCAAGAACATCGGCGTCCGCGAGCTGCTGTCGATGGTCGCGAAGCACGTCCCCTCCCCCGCCGAGGTCGGCGCCCGCACGGCGGCCGATGGAGCGACCATCGAACCGGACCCGTCCGGCGCATTCGTGGCGCAGGTCTTCAAGGCAACCGCCGATCCGTTCGTCGGCCGCCTCACCTACTTCCGCGTCGTCCGCGGCAGCCTGGGTGGTCAGGCGCACGTCTACAACGTCAACCGCCGCGAGGAGGAGCGCGTCGGCAACCTCCTCGCCGTGCACGGGAAGGACACCTCCAACCTCGCCTCCGTGGGGCCCGGCGACATCGCGGCGATTGCCAAGCTCACCTCGACGCGGGCCGGGGACACGCTCGTTTCCGACAGGGGGCATGCCATCGAGCTGCCCGGTTCGACTTCCCCGCGCCTTCGCTCCAGGTCGCCATCGAGCCCGAGTCCAAGGCCGACCTCGACAAGCTGGGACAGGCCCTGCATCGGCTCGAGGAAGAGGAGCCGGCGATCGGCATTCGGCGCGAGGATGGCACGGGCGAGACGATCCTCACGGCCATGGGTGACGCGCACGTCGACGTCATCGTCGATCGGCTCAAGCGCAAGTTCGGGGCCGCCGTGAAAACCGCCACGCCGCGGGTGCCCTATCGCGAGACCATCCGCCAGCCGGCCCGCATCGACAACAAGTTCAAGCGGCAGACCGGGGGCCACGGCCAGTACGGGCACGTCGTCATCGAGTTCGCCCCCGCCGAGATGGGCACCGGCTTCCAGTTCGGAGACAAGATCGTCGGTGGCGTCGTGCCAAAGCAGTACATCCCCGCCGTCGAGAAGGGCCTGCGCGAGGCAATGTCCGAGGGCGTGCTGGCCGGCTACCCGGTCGTCGACCTCGTGGCGACGCTCGTGGACGGCTCGTACCACACCGTCGACAGCTCGGAGATGGCGTTCAAGGTGGCGGCCTCGCAGGCGCTGAAGAAGGCCTTCGACGCCGGCTCACCGGCGCTCCTGGAGCCGATACTCCAGGTCGACATCGTCGTTCCCGACGAGTACATGGGCGACGTGATGGGGCAGATCACCTCGAAGCGTGGTCACGTGCTCGGCATGGACTCCGCGGACGGCATGCAACATCTCAAGGCGCAGGTCCCGCAGGCCGAGATGTTCCACTACGCCACCGAGCTGCGCTCGATCACCCAGGGCCGCGGACGCTTCAGCTGGAGCCTCGACCACTACGCCGAGGTGCCGCACGGCATCGCCGAGAAGGTCGTCGCCGAGGCCGCGACGAACGGTCACGGAGCGGAGCGCGGCGCCTCACGATCGCCGACCTCCCGCCGGTCCGCCCGACTCGGCGAGGTCGGCCGACGGGGCGAGGGCCTGTGGGATGTTCGACACGAACACGGCCGCCAAGAAGGCCGCACTCAGGCCCTGGCCGGCCGCGAGCTGGATGCCGAAGATCAGCGACTCGGGGATCCCGTCGACGACCGACCCCACGACGATTCCCAGTGGGCCACCGCCACCTCCCCCACTGAGCTTGGTTTCCACCAACCAGTCGGCGATCACGAAGATGCCAGCACCGATCAGCAGCCACAGGGCCGACTGCGCCGTGTCCAGGACTTCGCTATCGGGGATGAGGTCGAAGGCAACCGCGCCGAGGAGGGCGCCCGCTCCGTACCCGGCCAGGATTCCGACGATTCGCTTCGGGACCTTGACCACGTAGACCGCGAGGCCTGCGAGGATCAGCGCCGACTGGGCGAGTGCGCCGACGATGATGGCCGGGACCACGGCTGCCTCCGTTCAGTCTTCCCGATACGCCCATGGCTCGCCGGTATCGCGCTTCCGGCGCTGCGCGGCGCGCTCGACGACGACCTCGGCGATGTATGTTCCCACGACGGTCAGGGTCGCAAGCACCGGAATGAGCCACGGAGCCACGCTCCAAGCGTCATCGGATCGGGTCAGCAGCGTGACCGCCCACACCACGAGCGTCGCCAGGATCGCGACGGCGAAGCCGGCGGCCAAGGCCCCGGTCGCGAAGGCCAGCCTCACGACAGCACCTCGGCGACGGCCAGGTTGCGCCGCCACGCCGCAGGAGCAGCCATCGCCCGGCGAGCAGCTCCGTCCGATCCGGAACCGCTGCCGGATCGGCCACGCGGCGGTTGTTGACGTAGGCCCCGCCCTCGGAGATGACGCGTCGCGCCTGGCCGCGACTCTCCGACAGGCCCGAGGCAACGAGCAGATCCAGCACCGAGGGCATGCCGTCATCGCCGATGGTCGCGCGCGGGAGGTCGGCGAACGCGGACTCCAGCGTCACCGCGTCGATCGTCGACAGCTCCCCGTCGCCGAAGAGGGCGCGGCTGGCCTCGGCCGCGCGAGCGGCGGCATCGGCTCCATGCACGAGCTCGGTGAGCTCCCGCGCGAGTGCGCGCTGCGCCTCGCGCGCGTCGGGGCGAGCCTCGGCTGCGGCCTCCAGGGCCGTGATCTCGTCGTGCGAGCGGAAGCTGAAGACGCGCAGGTACGAGCCGATCACGGCGTCATCGGTGTTGACGAACCACTGGTAGAACGCGAACGGCGTGGTCAGGGCAGGGTCGAGCCACAGCGTCGAGCCCGTCGACTGGCCGAACTTCTCGCCATCGGGCCGGGTGATGAGCGGTGTCGCCAGCGCATGCACCGATGCGCCGTCGGCGCGCCGGATGAGGTCCACGCCCGCGGTGAGATTGCCCGACTGGTCCGAACCTCCGAGCTGGAGGACGCAGCCGTGACGCCGATACAGCTCGAGGTAGTCGAGCGCCTGCATGAGCTGGTAGCTGAACTCGGTGTAGCTGATGCCCCCAGCCTCCAGGCGTGCGCTGACCGACTCCTTGGCGAGCATGCGGCTGACGCTGAAGTGCTTGCCGACGTCGCGCAGCCAGTCGATGGCGGACATCGCCCCGGTCCAGTCGAGGTTGTTGGCGATGATCGCGGCGTTCTCCCCGTCGAAGTCCAGGTAGCGCTCGACCTGGGTTCGGATGCGCTCGACCCAGTCGGCGACGATCTCGCGCTCGTGAAGGGTCCGCTCGGCGGTGCGCCGCTCGGGTCGCCGACCAGCCCAGTCGCGCCCCCACGAGGCCGATGGGGCGGTGTCCCGCCATCTGGATCCGGCGCATGGTCACGAGCTGCACCAGGTTGCCGAAATGGAGGCTCGGGGCGGTGGGGTCGAATCCGCAGTAGTAGCGGATCGGGCCGGCCGTCATGTCCGCTCGGAGCGCGTCGAGATCGGTGCGGTCGGCGATCATTCGCCGCCACTCCAGATCGTCGAGGACGGCCGCTCGCTCGTCGGACGTGGACATCGGTCGAGTATACGGAGCCGGCCATTGCAGGCCGTTCAACCGCTCAGCGACTCTTACGATGAACGACAACCCGTCCGTGCTCGGTTTCGGTCGCTCAGCGGATGGAATCCTGCGCAGGAGGGCCGCTGACACCGGATCGTTCGCGACAACAGTCGCTCAGCGACTGAAGCGGGTGTGAGGAGAGCAACGGGTAACGCGCATCGCCTGAGGATCGTCAGGTGTTGGTGCAGACGATCCCAGGCAACTCACGGCCCTGCCCGGGCGTCCGTGCTACCCTGCCGCGCGAATGACCCGACGACCACCGCCGCCGGGCCGGGCACCCGTACCGCGACGGGGGGCAAGGGGGTACGACCCGCGACGCCGACCCGGGTCCACCGCGGCACCCCGCATCATCCTCATCGCCTTCGGCCTCGCCGCGTTGGCGCTCTTCGGCGGCATCCTGAGCGTGTACGCGACGTACACGAGCGGCCTGCCGCCTGTCGAGGAGATCGAGGACTTCGACCTCGCGCAGGGCTCGACCGTGCTCTCGGCCGACGGCGTCGAGCTCGCAACGTTCGCCATCGAGGATCGGCGCGAGATCCCGTTCGAGGACATCCC
>CAWHEV010000001.1:0-35930 GCA_963828485.1 uncultured Chloroflexia bacterium | reverse complement strand
GTCCTGTTCACTCAACGGGCGTGAAGTTCAGCGGACCCATCGTGACGATGGAGCAGGTCTAGCTAGGACGCTAAGTCACTCGCCTGCCAGTGAATACGAGTCCAAGCGCGCATCACCGCCCTCGACCATCCCAAGGGCGCTGTGGATCTCGTTTGCCCAGAAGGGGTCCTGAGTCATGCGCCGGGCATACGGAAGCCGACGCTACCCGTCCGGATTGCCCCGCATCTGGCGAAGCCGCTCGGCGAGACTAGCCAGCGCCTGCTCTGGCGATGTCGGACGGCGCGGCACCCGTCGTGCTTAGTTGCGAGAGGGGCAAACCAAGATGGGGTGATCATGGGACGCATTCTCCTCGGGGTGGTGATTGGCGTGATCCTCGTGATCTGGCTGCTCGTTTCCTGCGTCAGCGTCATCTTCTGATCGGACCGGCGCCCGATCGCGGCACGAGCTGCAACCTCGCGCCAAGGATTCCACGCCGGCATACGGAAGCCGCTGCTATCCGTTCGGACTGCCCCGCACCTGGCGAAGCTGCTCAGCCAGATTGGCGAGCGCCTGCTCTGACGACGTGCCGGTCCCTGTGGCGGAGCCCGGCCCCTCAGCCTCGAGCGCCAGGGCCACCCGCTCATCGTCCCCGTCGCGCTCCTCGCTGGTGCCCACTGGGTTGCGACCTCGCGGCGCATGACCGCCGGCAAGGTGCCATCCGAGCGGGAGTGAGGCCGAGGCGCGGACCCAGAGCCGGGTGAGCTTGCCTTCCTGCACCTGCCTTCCTGCTGGTGACAAGGTCGGCCAGATCTCGGGCGGCTAATGTTACGGATGAGCCGCCGGTTCAGCTGCATTCCCCCTGCAGTCGGTCCGGCGGCTCATTCGTTCCCCCTGCCCAGTAACTGAGGGAGCGCGCCGGGCGCGAACGTCAGCTCGTGCCCGGCGCGATGAAGCCCCTGGATGCTTCCGCCCGGCCCTGCAGGGCTTCCCGGAAGCGCGATACCGCGCCCACCCGAGCGGGTACATCTCTACAACGGACGTCCTATGCAGCCTGCGTGCCTGCAAGGAGAGCCGCTGCTCTCCGTAACACCGGCCCTCCCTGCTTAGAGGCGGCCGGAGACGTTGCCGGACTTCGCTGCGAAGCGTGGTGTCCGCGAGCACCGGATCGACTCGCCGCAAGGAACTCTGCAAGGTCGAGCGCCTACGATTCCACCGATGAGTCGCAGGAATCGCCTCGCCGCGCTGGCAGCGCTCGCCCTCGCCTTCGTCGCGACGGGCAGCGTATTCGCAACGCGCGCGCCGCAGGCGCCGGACCAGCCGAGCCAGCTCGCCCAAGATGATGTGGATGCACCACCGACCGCAGAGGATCTCGCACATGCGGCTGAGCGACTGGCTGCCAACGACCTCGAGGTCTCCGATGATCTCCTTGCCGAGCTCGCCGCTCAGTACGGAGTCGGCGGCGCCGTTCGGGTCGTCGCCTGGTCAGGTGGGGACGAGGCGTTGATGGGCCAGATTCGCGCGATGCGCGACGGCGATGGCACCGAGGGAAGCGGCATGGGCTGGGGCCAGATCGCGAAGGACCTCGGAGTTCATCCTGGCATCGGCTCGATCATGGGCGGGGGCGGCCATGGCCGCGAGAATGCGCAGGGCCAGCAGGACCGCGACGGCGACGAGGACGACGCCGGCGGCTAACGAGCCGACGGCATGGCAGCCGCCGCTATCCCGACGCACCGATCCTCCCTGCTAGCTCAGGAGGCGGGTATGGCCGGGCTTCGCGGCGGCTCGTTGCGGATGCCACTAGTCGCCGATGACCGGGCGATTACTCTGCGGGACGGGGTTTCTCAGAACCGCCTCGATCGTATCGATGCTGACGGGCTTGAGCAGCATCGGCACGCCGATGTCCTGGAGCTGCTTCCGCGCGCCATCCAGAGCATTCACGTTCGCGGTGCACACGACGATGGGGATGTTGGCCAGCCGCGCGTCGCTGCGGAGCTGGACCGCCGTCGCGATCCCGTACTCACCCTCTTCGCCCACCTGGAGGTCAAGGATCACAGCGTCCGGATCATGGGCGCGAATCTGCTCGGTCTCGATGCCGGTCGTGGCGAGCGCAACCGGCTCGAAGTCGAGTTCGCGCAGCAGATCGCGATAGAGGTCCAAGATGCCTGGGTCGTCGTTGACCACGACGACTCGCCGCCGGGCGAATGGATCTCGCTGCCGGACAGCCATGCCCTAGCCTCGCGTAGGTAATCCTAGGACCGGGCAGAAAGCATGTACGGTGCCAGAGCTCGAGAGGGCTTGCCGCGCGCTGTCATCCCGCGCGGACTCGATACTGTTCAGCGGCCACCGCCGATGTGGCCGGACGATTGCACATGGCGCGGCTATGGCACTGTCGCGATTGCTCCTCCAGATCACCTCCGGGCTGTGGTTCGTGCCCGTCCTCTGTGTCGTCGGTGGAGCGCTCGTTTCCTTCGGCACGCTCGCTGTCGACCGGGCATTCAACTACCAGGCCATTCCGAGCGAGTTCGTTGGCGGTCCCGACGCCGCGACGGCCATCCTCCAGACCATCGCGACATCGATGGTGAGCCTTACCGCCCTCGTGCTGACCATCACCATGGTCGTCGTGCAGTTGGCGATGGGTCAGTTCTCTCCCCGCATCGTCCAGAGCATCCTCCAAGACAAGCCCAGCCAGTTCGCGATTGGGCTGTTCGTCGCCACGTTCGTGCACGCCATGCTCACGCTTCGCGAGGTCACGAGCCGGCCGGATGGGACCGGCGAGGTGCCGGGAGTCGCCGTGGCGACCGCCTTCGTCCTTGTCCTGGCCAGCATCGCGGTGCTGGTGATCTACGTGAATCACATCGGCCAGTCCCTTCGCGTCTCGGCGCTCGTTGAGCTCGTCGGAAGGGACACGAGAAAACTGCTCGACAGGCTGTACCCCGACAAGGGCGCAGTCGAGGGCCCAGCTGACGACGCGGGGCAGATCGTGAGATCCGCGGAATCCGGAGTGATCGTGAAGATCGGATTCGAGCAGCTGGTGGAGGAGGCGAACGCGCATGCCTGCACACTGGAGCTGATCCCGGCGCTCGGCACGTTCGTCCCGGCCGACTCCCCACTGTTCCGGGTGCATGGTGAAGTCGACCGGCTTCGACGCTGCAACGCTGCAGCGAGCGCTGATCATGAAGAAGGAGCCCACGCTCGACGAGGACGTCGCCTACGGTATTCGGCTCTTGGTGGACATCGCGGAACGATCACTCGCTGACTCGCCATTCCAAGATCCAACGACGGCGGTGCAGGCAATCGACCGTCTGCACGACGTCCTCCGCCAGCTCGTCAGGCGGCCGTTCCCGGATGGCCGGTATCGCGACACGGATGGCGTGGTACGCCTGGTCGTCCCGACCATGACCTGGGAGGGCTACGTGCACCTTGCCTTCGACGAGATCCGGATGGCCGGCTCCGGGTCGCCGCCGGTTGCGCGACGGCTGCGGGCGGCGCTCAACGATCTGCGATCCATGGCACCTCCCGATCGCGCCGAGGTGGTCGAGGAGCAATTGCAGCTCCTGACGAGGGCAACTCGGGCTGCCATCGGCGACGAACGTGAGCTGGACATCGCCTTGGCGGAGGATCGCGAGGGTACTAGTATCGCTGCCGGCGGCAGGTAACGTCGGGCAACGGATCACGCCCCGGGCGCACCGATCCTCCGGAATGCGGTACGACAGCCTTCTACGCACTGTGGGTGGCGCTCGAGCCGCTTGACGGCGCGTTTGGGGAGCTGTTGGCCTCGCTACCCCGATTGGAGAGCTGGCGCTGACGCCGCCATCCCGACCTTGCGGACCGCCCCGCTAGCTAGCGATCGAGCACCGCATCATCAATTTGCCACGGGTGATCCTGGCCGCACTCGGGGCAGTCGATCAAGAGCTGCGGGCCGCTGACCACGGCAGGCACTTCGGAGAGCTCGAATCCGGTATCGGTCGCCACTCCGGTGACCGGGCACGTGATCCGGAGACGTCGAAACAGCCTGGGCTGGTACGGGCTGGTCGCGATGGCTGTCCGGCCGCTGTCACGTTGGGCATGTGCAAGTGCCATGTCGTTCCCCTCCAATCGCCAACCGCCTTGGACGGTGAGCTCAAAAGCAACCGGTGTGCCAACCCAACGACTGGCACAGCCCGTGCGTTTGCGGTCGTGCAGCTAGCACCATCCGAGGAGATTCGTCATGGGAGGCGCCGACTTGGCGGTCCACATTGCCAGCGCCTAGCGTCGGCGAGGCAGGGGGTTCGCGTCCTATTGGATCGGTCTCCGGCAGCTTCATGGTCACCTTGGGGACGATCCTGCTGGGGCTCGGACTCGGCGGCCTCTTTGACGGCATCGTGCTGCACCAGATCCTCCAGTGGCATCACATGCTGTCGGCTCATACGCCCCCAGACTCGCTGGCGAGTCTTGAGCTGAACACGCTGGCTGACGGGCTATTCCATGCGGGGACCTGGGTCTTCACGTTGCTGGGAATCCTGCTCGTGTGGGGTGGACTGCGTGGAGGTCCGCCCGTGCGCTGGTCACCCCTCATTGGGGGTTTGCTCGCCGGGTGGGGCGCGTTCAACGTGGTCGAGGGCTTGGTGGATCACCATCTCCTGGGCGTGCACCACGTGCGGCCGGGACCAGACGAGCTGCTATACGACGCGGGCTTCCTGGTTTGGGGAGGGATCATGCTGGCCGCCGGCATTCTCCTGATGCGTGAGCATCGGTCACCGATAGCAGCCACAGAAGAGGATCCAGCGATCGTCGGTCGGGGCTAGTTCGAATATCGAACTCGCCATGCCAAATTGGCGGCGGTGAGAGAATTGCCCCGATGGGATCCAGCGCCAACCACGACTACTTCGCGTTCACCAAGGCCGTGGAGCACCTCGGCGACCGATGGAGCCTTTTCATCGTCCGGGAGTTCTACCAGTTCGGTCCGCAGGGCGTCGCGCGGGTTGGCGCGGACCGGGCGGCTCCCTACCGGCTCGCCCCGGCCGGGGAGCGACTCCTGCCCACGCTGAAGTCATTGTGGGAATGGGCCGAGCAGTGGGTACCGGAGGACCCGGCTGCGGCGCAGCGCGATCCGACCGTGATCATGTGGTGGCTCACGCATCGGGTCGACCCCGGCACCGCCCCCGAGCGCCAGGCCGTCATCGATCTCGCGATCTCTGGCGCCGATCACGAGCACAACTGGCTGCTGGTCGCGCGCGACACCGAGCCGACGCTGTGCCTCGAGGATCCGCTGCTCGACCGGGATCGCTACGTCTACGTCGAGGCTGACGCAGCCGCGCTGTTCCCGATGGCGCGCGGCCAACGCGACTGGACGGCCGCGATGGCCGACGGATCGGTCCACCTGTACGGCGATCCCGCCCTTGTCAGCGAGCTGCCGGCGTGGTTCGTTGCGAGCGAGGCATCCTCGCAGCCCACCGTCGCCGTTGCCTAGGGCCGATTCGGCCGGCGGGCGGGTGGAAGTCATCGCCGGACCGATGTTCGCGGGCAAGACCGAGGAGCTGCTCCGCCGCGTCCGCCGCGCCGCGATCGCCGGCCAGCGCGTCGTCGTCTTCTCGCACGCTCTTGATACCCGGGCCGGCGACGGCCGGATCGCCTCGCACGCTGGCCTCGACGCCCCGTCGCGTGTCGTCGGCTCGGCCGAGGAGATCGTGGCAGCGGTCGAGTCGGACGATCTCGACATCGTCGCCATCGACGAGGCCCAGTTCTTCGGACCCCCACTCGAGGTCGTGGTCGGGAGCCTCGCCGCGCGCGGGCTCCATGTCATCGTCGCCGGCCTCGACGTGACTTTCCTCGGCCGTCCGTTCGAGCCGCTGCCGTCGCTGATGGCGCAGGCCGAGCGGGTCGACAAGCTGACTGCCGTCTGCTCGGTCTGCGGCGCGGACGCGATCTTCCACGCCCGCGTCGCGCCATCAGCCGAAACCGATGTCAACCTCGTGACCGAGAACGTCGGCGGGCGGGAGACCTACCAGGCCCTCTGCCGTCGCCACTTCCGCGCCGATCGGCCCGGATCGGCCAGCCGCTGAGCGGTGCTAACGCTCAGCGGCGGTCGATCGCCGCGCCTATGGCGTGACGTTCTGGTTGAGGCGGAACAGGTTGGTCGGGTCGTATCGGCGCTTGATCTCGACCAGCCGATCCCAGGTCGAGCCGGGATAGGCGTCGCGGACCCGCTCCGGGCCCTCGTCACCGAGGAAGTTCGAGTACACAGCGCGGTCGCCCTGGTCGATGGCCGCCGCAAAGTCGGCGACCCACTTCTCCTTGGCGGCCCTGTCGTCCTCGCCCTCGTAAAAGGCGGCGAGGTTGACCATGATTCGGCTCGACCGATGGGCATAGGCCGTCGCGTCTGACGGCACCCGCGCCATCGCCCCGCCCAGCACGCGCAGCTGGGCCGCGCGGAGGGAAGCGTCCGACTTCTCGAGGAACTCGACGATCGTGGCCGCCACGGCGCGGTCGACGTGATCGATGTGCAGGTTCACCGCCGCGGCGGTCGGGTGATAGTCGTCGCCGCCCTCCATCTCGGGGAACAGCACCGAGTACGGCCCGGCTGCCACGAAGTCCGCAAGCGGCTCGGCCACTGCGCGGAAGGGCGCAACCGCCCGCTCGCCCGCCTCTTCGTCCCCGGCGTATCCGATCATCCCGAGGATGACGATGCTGCCGACCATGTCTTCCGGCAGGAACGGCATCGGTGGCGCCGTCATGATGTTGGCGATCGTGGACAGCTCCTCGGGCGCGGCCTCGGCCGCCGCGATGTAGCCGGCGATGGTGTCGGCCGTGGCCGGCAGCACGAGCATCCCACCGTAGAACGACGGCAGCTCGTTGAGCCGAAAGTGGAACTTCGTCACCACGCCGAAGTTGCCTCCCCCGCCGCGGATGCCCCAGAAGAGATCGGGGTGGTTGTCCGCGTCCACGGTGAGCACCTTGCCGTCGGCGGTGACGACCTCGGCGCCGATGAGGTTGTCGATCGTCAGCCCGTCTCGGCGCACGAGGTAGCCGACGCCACCACCGGTCGTGATGCCGCCGATTCCGACTGAACCCGTGTCGCCGAAGCCCACGACCAGCCCGTGCGGCGTGACCGCCTCGCCAACCTCGCCGGCCGTCAGTCCCGCGCCAGCCCACACGCGGCGGTTGCCGACGTCGAGGTCGATCTCCTTGAGGTCGCGCAGATCGATGACGACGCCGCCGTCGGTCGTGCTGTGCCCGGCTCCGGAGTGCCCGCCGCTGCGCACGGCGAGCTCGGCGCCAGCGTCGCGCGCGAAGCTCACGACGGTCGCGACGTCGCGGGCGTTGGCCACGCGCACGATTGCCGCCGGACGCTTGTCGATGCCGCCCATCACGACGGTGCGGGCCTCGTCGTAGTCGGCATCGCGGGGGACGATCACGCGGCCGGTCAGGCCGTCGCGGAGCCGATCGATCGGAAGGGTGGTGGATGTGGCGGTCATGAGACGTCCTCGTCAGGAATCGAAGGGTTGGTTCACGAGATAGGACCGTGAGAAGCCGGCGGATTCATCGGTCTCGATCAGGATGAGCCGATGATTTCCGGCCCGTCCCGGGGTCTGATGGGCGAAGGGAGGGATGGAACTGGGTACGAGCGGCCGGGGACAACGTCTGACGCTGCCCGCTCCTTTCGGGCTGGCAGACATGCCCGCGCTTCTCGATCGCGCCGAGCGCCTCTTGCAGGAAGGACCCGACACGCCGCTCGAGTGTGACGTGGCCGAGCTGCAAGACCCGGACCTGGGGACGGTGGAGGCGCTGGCGCGCGTCGAGCTCACCGCGATGCGCATGGGCGGCGGCATTCGCCTGCGTGGGGCATCGGTCGAGCTCCTCGAGGTGCTCGCATTGTGCGGGCTGCCGTTCGAGCTAGTCCTCGAGACTGAGGGGCAGGCCGAAGAGCGGGAAGAAGCGCGCGGTGTCGAGGAAGAACGTGATCCCACTGATCCGGCCGCCTGACAGCTCGAGCACCTGGAGCGACCACGGCTCGTGGCCGCCGTCCGGGCTCGGCTTGTACTGGCCGAATGCCGGCATCCCGTTGGCCCACGTCGGCACCAGCCGGGAGTCTCGGCACCCGATCCCCGGCCCAAGGCACCACTTCACGATGTCGCGGTGCGTCGCCAGCCACAGCGCGTACGGCGGCATGTTCCAGGTCGCGTCGGCGTGGAGGAGCTTCGTCAGCGAGTCCATGTCATAGCGCTCGAAGGCCTCGACGTACCGCGCCAGCAGCGCCTCGCTCGCCTTGTCCAGCGGCTGCGTCCGCCCCTCCCCGCCGTCGGCCTGCCGGCTGGCCATCGTCGCGCGCGCCCGCTGCAGCGCCGAATTGACCGATGCGACCGAGGTCCCGAGCAACTCCCCGACTTCCTCCGCCCGCCAGCGAAGGACCTCTCGCAGGATGAGGATTGCCCGCTGGCGGGGAGGCAGATGCTGGAGCGCGGCGACGAAGGCGAGTCGCACCGACTCGCGAGCCACCGCCACCTCGGCGGGGTTGCCATCCGGGACCACGCTGCTGTCTGGGACCGGCTCGACCCAGACCGATTCGGCGAGCGGTGGTGGAAGCGGCGTGTCCGCGCTCTGCGCCGGGTTCATGTCCATCGGCCGCGCTCGTCGCTGGCTGGCACCGAGCATCGAGAGGCAGACATTCGTGGCAATGCGGTAGAGCCACGAGCGGAGCGACGAGCGACCCTCGAACTGGTCATAGGCGCGCCAGGCGCGCACGAAGGTCTCCTGGACCGCGTCCTCGGCCTCGAACGCCGCCCCGAGCATGCGGTAGCAGTAGCCGGTGAGCTCCGTCCGGTACGTCTCGAGCTCCGCCATGACGTCGGCCGGCGGCGCCGTCGCCGAGCCACGCTCGGCGGTCATCTCCGTCATTCCGCCCATCCTACCCCGTCCGGGCGACCGATGAATTCCGACCGCTCTGTTCGTCAAAGTGTCATCAGGAGCCTCCGGAGAATCTCACCGACATGACCACTACAACCCCCGTCGTCGACGCCCTGCCCGCCAAGGCCTCCCGGCGCGAATGGATCGGCCTCGGTGTCCTTGCCCTGGGCGCGTTGCTCTACGTGATGGACCTCACGGTCCTGCACCTCGCGATCCCGGCCATCAGTGCCGACCTCCAGCCGACGAGCTCCCAGCTGCTGTGGATCATCGACATCTACGGCTTCATGGTCGCCGGCTGGCTCATCACGATGGGAACGCTCGGGGACCGTATCGGCCGCCGGCGGCTGCTGCTGATCGGGGCTGCCGCATTCGGCGCCGTCTCGATCCTCGCCGCCTTCAGCACGAGCGCCGAGATGCTCATCGTCAGCCGCGCGCTGCTCGGGATCGCCGGCGCGACCCTGGCGCCCTCGACCCTAAGCCTGATCTTCGCGATGTTCAACGACCCGCGCGAGCGCACGATCGCCATCGGTGTGTGGATCGGCGCCTTCAGCGCGGGCAGCGCCGTGGGTCCGATCCTGGGCGGGATCGTGCTCGAGTTCTTCTGGTGGGGAGCGGCGTTCCTGCTGGCCCTTCCGGTGATGGCGCTGCTGCTCATTCTCGGCCCGCGCGTCCTGCCCGAGTACAAGGACCCCAATGCCGGTCGCCTCGACCTGCAGAGCGCCGGCATGTCGCTGGTGGCGATCCTGAGCGTCGTCTACGGACTGAAGCAGATCGTGCAGGACGGCTTCGGCACGATCCCCGCCGTCGCCATCCTGCTCGGACTTGCCGTTGGATACGCTTGGGTTCGTCGGCAGCGGCGCCTGGCCGATCCGATGATCGACGTCAGCCTCTTCCGCATCCGATCGTTCAACGTCGCGCTGTCGATCAACTTCCTGTCGATCTTCGTGATGGTTGGCTACTTCCTGTTCATCGCGCAGTACCTGCAGCTGGTCGTCGGCCTGTCGCCGCTCGAAGCCGGCCTCTGGTCACTGCCATCCGCCATGGCGTTCGTGATCGGCTCACAGGTCACGCCGCGCATCGTCCATCTCGTCCGCCCGGTCTACCTCATCGGCGGCGGGCTGTTCGTGGCGTCCCTCGGGCTGGGTTTGCTGGCGACCGTGGGGAGCGCCAATGGCCTCGCGATGCTCGTCACCTCGTCGATCGTGATCTCGATCGGGATGGCGCCGGTCTTCGGCCTCACGACCGAGATGATTGTCGGCTCCGCGCCGCCCGAGCGAGCCGGCGCGGCATCGGGAATCAGCGAGACCGGGGCCGAGCTCGGCGGAGCGCTGGGGCTGGCGATTCTCGGCACCATCGGCGTGGCCGTCTACCGCGGCGAGGTCGCCGATCGGCTGCCGACGAGCGTGCCGGCGGAGGCCGAGGCGCTCGCGCGCGACACGCTGGGAAGCGCGCTGGCGCTCGCCGACCAGCTTCCCGGCGAGCTTGGGTCCATGGTGGCGACCGTGGCGCGAGAGGCGTTCGTCAGCGGGATGCAGGTCACCACCGCTTTCGCCGCCGCCCTGGCGTTCGGCCTCTCCGTGCTGGCGTGGGTGGCGCTGCGCTCCATCGACCCGCCGCCCGCGGACGCGGAGGCGGAGGTCGCCGACGGCGAGCCGCGATCGGTCCAGGCTCCGGCGCGGCCGGTGAGGCCGCAGGCCGCGACCGACTGAGGCCTGACTGGCTGAGGCCTAGCGCGGGGAGCGCCGGGTCTTGGCCAGCAGCCACATCACGCTGGCGAGGAGGCCCACCAGCAGCGCCAGGCCGGCAAGGTCGCTTCCGAGGCTGAGGTCCACGTCGGTCACCTCCGGGGTTCGGGTCGCCACCCCCCACACCTGCCGAAGGACACGACGGCGAAGGAAGGGTACCCCGCCGGGCAAGCCCTCTCTGTCCGGTGGCTTACCGTCCCTCGCCGCGGATCGCGGCCACGGCCGCCTCGAACGACCTCCCCGACAGCTCCGCCAGCGGCCCGGCGTCATCCGCGGTGAGGGCCGTCCCGCCGTCGTTCACGACGAGCCCGGTGAAGGTCAGCAGGCGGTAGTAGGCGGACTCCGCCCGCACGCGCGCGGGGGACAGCCCGACCTCGCCGGCGGAGGTGCCCTTGTTGCGCAGGAGGAAGATGGCCTCCCCCCACACCGGCAGGTCGGCGATCGACGACGGCCCATCGAAGAGCGGGATCTCGAGCGTGAGCGTTGACCGATGCGCCCGCGGCAGGACGCCGGCAAGGACCGACTCGACCTCGAGGGTGGCCGACGCGTAGTGCAGCGGGTTGTCGTGGCGCGTCCCGATGACGCGGCCGGGGACGACGAGCGCGATGCGGCCGAGGACGACCGCGTCGGCCGCGCCGACCAACTCGTGCAGCGTGGTGGGAAACGGCTCGACCTCGGTCGTGACGACGACGCCACGCCATGGCAGGACGCGCGGCGGGACCTGCGCTCCGTTCGAGCGCTGAGGGACCGGGACGCGCCGGTACTCGTAGCCGTTGATGTGGTCGATGTCGATCTGGTGGAGGCGGGTCGGACCGTCCGGCGTGTTCGAGTTCATGCACGTCGCGCCGACCTCGGGGCCATCGGTCTGCGGCGGATTGCCCCAGTGGCGGAGGCCGAGCGTGTGGCCCAGCTCGTGGCAGGTGACGTGGTCGCGGCTGCCGTCATCGGCGAAGAAGGCTCCGTAGCGCGGGTTGATGTTGAAGTGGATCTCCTGCTGACGGCACCAGCGGTCGCCGCTCGGGTTCACGCCCTGCGGCGCCTCGACCGGGCAGTACACCCACCCGGCTGCCCCGTTCTCGCCATAGTCGTCGGAGAAGGCGATCGCGTCGGTCCTGCGGGTCACCCTCGGATCCTCGATCATCGACAGCTGCGTCGGGCGATCGTAAGCCTCCTCCATCGCCTGCCGCAGCGACTCGGCAAGGCCGGTGGTGAGGCTGGCGTCGAAGGCGATGTGGTGGGTGCGTCCGTCGCCGACGCTCGTGCAGCGAGGCGGGAAGACCGGGCGGTCGCAGGTGAAGAGGGAGCTGATCTCGCGGCCGCCGTGATCACCGATGGCCGTCCGAGGCACGGCACTGCCCAGGGCGGTCACGACGAGCGCACACATGAGGACGAGGGCGGATCGGCGCATGGATCGCCGATGCTCCGGCGCGATGCTCAGCGTGTCAAACGGCCCACGACGCCGCTGGCGAAACCGAACGAATGTTCTATACTTGCCGATCATGCGCGCCGCCTATCGCGAGGAGCCGTGTCGCACGGCGCTCAACCGGGTGACAGGGATGGGCTTCAACTGGAGCCTCAACCCCTACATGGGCTGCGCGCACCGCTGCGCATTCTGTTACGTGCGCGGTTTCGAACGCCGCGCCGACCGCCCCTCGGACGAGCGCTACGGGACGAGCGTGCGCGTCAAGGTCAACGTCGTCGAGGTGCTGCGCGCGGAGCTCCAGCGGCGATCCTGGCGCCGCGAGACGGTCGCGATCGGAGCCGCCACCGATCCGTACCAGCCGGCCGAGGGTCGCTACCGGCTGACCCGCGGCTGCATCGAGGTCCTCGCCGGCGCTCGGACGCCGTTCAGCATCATCACGCGCGGGCCGCTCGTCATCCGCGACCTCGACGTGCTCGCGGAGGCGTCGCAGCGCGCGGCCGTCATGGTGAGCGTGAGCGTCGCGACGATTAATGAGGCGCTCGCCGCTCGCCTCGAGCCCGGCGTCGCTCCACCTCGCCAGCGCCTGCGCGCGATCCGCCTCCTCACCGATGCCGGCATCGCCGCCGGCGTCGCCCTCGCCCCCATCCTGCCGGGCCTGACCGACGCGCCCCGCGACCTCGCCGCCGTCCTCGCCGCCGCTCGCGAGGCCGGCGCCACCCATGCCTGGTCGAACGTCCTCAACCTGCGTGCCGGGACGCGCGAGCACTTTCTCTCCGTGCTCGAGCGGGAATGGCCGGCGGAGGCCGAGCGCTACCGCCGCCTCTACCCGTCCGGTGGCAGCGGCTACCTGCGCCGCTCGGACGCCGAACCGATCGAGCGGCGCCTGGCGGCGATCCGCCGCGGCATCCCGATCACCGATCGGCGGCGGATCGTCCTCACCCCGGAGCCGGACCCGGAGCAGCTGCCGCTGGCGATCTGAACGCGACCCGGCCGCCAACGATCGTCACCGTCACCTCGAGGTCTGCCGTCAGAAGCACGACGTCGGCGCGACCGCCTTCGCGAAGCGCTCCCCGCCCGTCGTCGAGGCCGAGGAGGCGTGCCGGCGTCTCCGTCACGGCGGCGATGGCCGCCTCGCGGCCGGCCACGGCGGCGAAGGTGCGGAGGCCGTGGTCGAGGCCGGCCGTGCCGCCGGCGAGCGTGCCGTCCGGCGTCCGCGCCCCGCCTGGACCATGCGTGAGCGCGCGACCGCCGATTCCGGTGGCGACCCCGTCGCTGACGAGCGACACTCGGCCGCGCGCTGATCGCGCGACGAGGCCGATGATGAGCGGATCGACGTGCACGCCATCCGCGATCAGCCCAAGCGTCACGCGCTCATCGGCGAGAAGCGCGCCGGCGGCACCCGGCGCGCGGTGGTGAAGCGGCGGCATGGCGTTGAAGAGGTGGGTCGCGTAGCGCGCGCCCGCCTCGATGGCCCGCCTGACAGTCGCCGCATCGCCATCGGTATGACCGATGGCGGCGATGCCCCCGGCTGCGGCGATCGCCTCGACCGCCTCGAGAGCGCCCGGGAGCTCGGGCGCGAGGGTGATCATCCGCGCACCGCCGGCCAGCCAGTCGCGGATCTCGCCGAGATCGGGGTCGCGGCGGAGCACCGGATCGTGGACGCCGAGCCGTTGCGGCGAGATGAACGGCCCCTCGACGTGGAGCCCGAGGGGGGTCGCTCCGTCGATCGGATGATCCAGCGCGGCGAGGGCCCGCTCGACCGTGCCGCGCGGGCTGGTCACGACCGTCGGCAGAAAGCTCGTCACGCCGTTGCGCGGGAGCAGCGCGGCGGCGCGCGGGATCGAGGATGGATCGGCGGTGAAGTCGGCGTCCCCGACGCCATTCACCTGCAGCTCGATGAACCCTGGTGCGGCGGTGAGCCCCGCACCGTCGAGCACGGTCACGCCCGAGATCGCAGGTCCGTCGATGGCCTCGATCAGCCCGTCTGTGACGAGGATCCGGGTCGGGCTGCCGGTGAGGCCCTCGATAACGAGGCGTTCAGCCATCCGCCCAGCCGAGGTGGCGAACGAGGAACGCGGCGCGATCGGCCCGCGCCTGCGGGTCACGGACGCCGTGATCGGCATCGTAGGCATGCATCTCGTTCGGCTCGCCGACGGCGCGGTGCAGCTCGAGCCCGGTCATCGCGGCGATGAAGAAGTCGTTGCGCGCGAACTGCAGGCACACGGGCCTCGGCGCGAGGTCGCCGATGCGGCTGATCGGGTCCAGCGGCGCGAGGGCGCGGAGGTAGTCGAAGCGGTCGCCGGCGATCGGCCAGAACGCCAGGAACCAGTCACCCCACCGCGGCACGGCGGCGACGATCACGACGGCCGAAATCCGCGGGTCATCGGCCGCCAGCAGCACGCCGTGCATCGCGCCGAAGTCGTGCCCCACGAGACCGATGCGCCCGCCGACCACGTCGTCGCGAGCCGCGAGCAGGTCGATCGCGGCTCGGTGCCGCGCGACTTCGGCCCGGATGCGCTCGGCATCGGCGCCGGCATCGGTCGGCGGGCTCGACCAAGGGAAGCGCCCCTGCGGCAGGATCGAGACGACCCCGTGTGTGCGCGCCAGCTCGCGCGCCTCGTCGAGGAACTGCGTGCGGTTGCCGTCGGGCGCCTCGGTGTCGAACCAGTGGAGGAAGAGCAGCGCCGGCCCGCGTCCGCCGTCGATTGGCTCGACCACGTATGCCTCGGTGTCCGCGATCTCGATGTCGTGGACGCGGACGCCATTCCTCTCGGTTGGCCTGTCGGTCATGTCGTGACGAGGGTGGCGCTCATGGGACCGATGCTACCCTCGGCGCCGACGTGCGGCGCCGGGCACGCAAATGTCCCGAAGGAACAGGCGTCCGGCGCGGCGGCCGAAGCCACCGTACCGCCGACTCCAATGACCGAAGCCACTGAACCCGGTCCCGGAACCCATGATCGAAATCTTGTGATCCGGTGTCGCTTGCCCCTTCGGGACGACCGAAGTATGCCGAGCGCCGGCGCGGCGGCGCAATCGGGTTTATCCCCGAACTTCGCGAGCCGAATTTGACCTGTCCACACGCCGTCCACGGTGCGAGGGTAGGATGGGGATGCCGCGTTCGCGCTCCTCGCTGGACGACACGCGCCAGCGAACGCGGCCCGAACGCCAGAGCGCACATCCGAACGAAGGAGTGCTCGTGACCGATGCGCTCGGTGTCATGGCCGCCGCGTGGGGCGTCCTGATGGCCCTCTCACCCTCCCTCCAGATTCGGCGCATCCTCGAGCGCCGATCGTCCCGCGATATTTCGATCTCGTACCTGGCCGTGCTCCAGGTCGGCTTCACGCTGTGGGTCGGCTACGGGCTCGCGCTCGGAAACGCCGCGATCGTCGTGCCGAACAGCGTCGCGTTTCTCGTCGGCGTGGCGACGATCGTCATCGCGCTCCGCTTCCGCGACGTGCCAGGCCCGAACCTCGCGACCTAAGACAAGGAGACCGATGTTGACCGCCACTCCCGACGCGCTCATCGAGCGCATCTTCACCTCGGCCGTCGCGAGCTTCGACATCGCCGGCATCTACCTCGGCGACCGGCTGGGCTGGTATCGGTCCCTCGCCGATGAGGGACCGGCCACGGCCGATGAGCTCGCGGACAGGACCGGGACCGATGCGCGCTACGCGCGCGAGTGGCTCGAGCAGCAGGCGGTGGGCGGCCTGCTCGAGGTCGATGGGGAGCATCGGTTCAGTCTGCCGGAGGGCTACCGCGAGGTCCTCGTCGATCCGGAGAGCATCAGCCTGATGGCGCCGCTGTCGCGGATGGTCGTCGCAGCCTATGGCCAGCTGCCCGCGGTGGCCGACGCCTACCGGTCTGGCGTGGGGCACGGCTGGTATGCGTACGGCGCCGACATGCGTGAGGGCCAGGCGAGCTTCAACCGCCCCGCCATCACGCACCTGCTCGGCGACGAGTGGCTCCCGGCGGTGACCGACGTGCACGAACGGCTCGGTGCGGACCCGCCGGCCCGGGTCGTCGACATCGGTTGTGGGGAGGGCTGGTCGACGCTGGCGATCGCGCGGGCCTACCCGGCGGCGCTGGTGGTGGGCATCGATCTGGACGCGCCGTCGATCGAGGCCGCGCGGCGCCACGCCATCGACAGCGGCATGGCTGACCGCGTGGAATTCCGCAACTCCGATGCGACCGCAATCGACGAGCCGGCCGACCTGGCGTTGATCATCGAGGCGGTCCACGACATGTCGAACCCCGTGCCGGTGCTCCGGGCCGTCCGCGAGTCGCTCGCCGAGGGCGGGTCGCTGATCGTGGTGGACGAGCGGGTGGCGGAGACATTCACCGCGCCGGGCGACGACCTCGAACGCTTCATGTACGGCTGGAGCATCACGACGTGCCTGCCGGATGGACGCTCACGGCAGCCGTCGGTCGCAACGGGGACGGTCATGCGGCCGGATACGCTTCGGCGCTACGCAGCCGAGGCCGGCTTCGGATCAGTCGAGATCCTGCCGATCGAGAA
Organism: uncultured Chloroflexia bacterium; assembly: GCA_963828485.1. GTDB lineage: Bacteria > Chloroflexota > Limnocylindria > QHBO01 > QHBO01 > JACDBZ01. Next base: position 19,384 of record CAWHEV010000001.1, on the reverse strand, counting down.
CGACTTCTTCCGCTTCTACCGGCTGCGTCCCTAGGCTCGGGGACGCGCCGGGGTTAGACGAACGCGGGAACGAAGGCGACGGCGAGGACGACGACGAGGAGGAGGAGGAACGCGGCGATCCCCAGCTCGGTGTCGGAGACGGCGGTCGATGAACGGCGGTCTTCGCGGCGGATCATGGCTCGGGCTTCCTGACTCGGTTCTCTGATCGGTACGCTAGCGTACGCTACGCCCCTTCGGTTAAGGAGACGTTGGGCGCGCGTCGCGTTCACGTCTACGTCATTCGTCGCGCATCTGCGAGGATGCACCGATGCGCGACCTGGCCGGGGGCCGGACGAAGCTAGTGGCGACCATCGGTCCTGCCTCGGTGGACCGCATCCCTGAGCTTCTCGCGGCTGGCATGGACGTCGCTCGCATCAACCTCTCGCATGGGACCGATAACGACCACGCCCTTGCGATCGGTCGCCTTCGCGAGGCCGATCCGACGGTGGCCGTGCTCGTCGACCTGCCCGGGCCGAAGATCCGCCTCGGCGACCTCGTCGAGCCGGTCGTCGAGCTGACGACCGGCGACGGCTTCGTCCTGCGCCCCGACGACGAGTCGCCCGGCGACGCGTCGGGCGCACACGTCGCGTACCCCGGTCTCGGCGAGGATCTGCGTGCCGGCGACCGGATCCTGCTCGCCGATGGCGCCGCCGAGCTCCGCGTGCTGTCGACCGGTCCCGAGGTGCGGACCGAGGTCGTGCGCGGCGGGCCGATCCGCCCGAACGCGGGCGTCAGCGTCCCGTCTGACCGGCTCTCCCGACCGACCCTCACCGAGGACGACCGCCGTGGCGCGCCGCGCGCCGCCGCCCTGGGCGCGCACTTCCTGGCACAGTCGTTCGTTCGCCGCTCCGACGACATCCGCGAGCTGCGCGCGCTTTCCGGATCCGCCACGCTGCCGATCGTGGCCAAGATCGAGACTCGCGCCGCCGTCGACGACTTCGACGACGTCGCGCGGGCCGCTGACGCGGTGATGATCGCCCGCGGCGATCTCGGCGTGGAGCTGCCGTTCGAGGAGGTGCCGATCATCCAGAAGCAGCTCGTGCGGCGGGCGTTGGACCTTGGCGTCCCGGCGATCGTCGCGACCCAGATGCTCGAGTCGATGGTCGTGGCGCCGCGCCCAACCCGCGCCGAGGCCAGCGACGTCGCGAACGCGATCTTCGATGGCGCCGATGCGATCCTCCTGTCGGCGGAGACCGCGATCGGCGCGCACCCGGTGCTCGCGCTCGAAACGGCGGCCCGCATCGCCGCCGAGTGCGACCGCAGCGGCCATGCGTACCTCGCACCCGGACGCGTGCCGCCGACCGAGACCGATGCCGATGCGCTCGCTTACGCCGCCGTCGCCCTCGCCGGGGCCGATGCCGATGTCGCCGCCATCGCCTGCTACACCCGCACCGGCCGGACCGCGCGCATCCTCAGCGCGCTTCGCCCACGGGTGCCGATCCTCGCCTTCTCGCCAGATCCGGACGTGGTCGCCGAGCTGGCCCTCGTGCACGGCGTCACCGGGCGCCTCTGCGATGCTCCACCGGCCGGCGCGCGCCTCGACCTGCTCGCCGAGCGGCTGGACGCCGAGCCGGGGCTGCCCGCCGGCAGCTCGGTGGTGCTGGTGGCGTCCACCGCGTCGCCCGGATCCGGCCCGAACCTGCTGGAAGTCGCGCGCATCGCTCGGAGCAATTCGTAGCTGGCTCGGGCCGCCGCCTAACTGACCGATCCATCGGCGAAACGTCGCCCGAAGCGCCCTTCGGGCTCGATTTGGCCGATGTGTCGACCGGAGCGCTCTACGTTCGGCGTCCGCCACCCCAGGACTCGCAGATGACGGCGAGCTCACGGGCGCCAAGGCCCGCTCCGGCGGCAAGCGCCACGAGGACGCGCGCCTTGAGCGCGGCCAGCGTCCCCGAGAACACGACGCCAGCGTCCCACCACTCCGACGACCCACCGGGGAACGCGTAGCCGGACAGCACGCTGCCGGAGGGACAGCGTGTCGTCAGCACGACCGGCACCGATCGCGCCACGAGCGCCCGCGCCAGCTCGAGGTAGGCCGGGGGCGTGTTTCCGCCGCCGGCAGCTGCCACGACCAACCCGGCCGGGTCGCCGGAGACCACCGGAGCCTCGTCGAGGGCGGCGGTCAGCATCGGGACGGGCAGCGCCGCCGCCTCGGGCAGCGCCGGCAGGCGCACCGGTGTGCGATGGCGCTCGAGCGTGACGCCGGCATCGGTCACCACGCCGAGGCGCCCCACGTTCGGGCTCTTGAACGTGTCGAGGGCGTGCGTGTGGGTCTTCCGGACGTCATCGGCCGCGTGGAGCTCGCCGGCCATCGCAGCGACGACGCCCTGCGTGGCCAGCGCCGGATCGGCCGCGGCAATGATCGCGTTCCTCAGGTTCTCTGGACCGTCGTACCCGTCCTGCGAAGCGGAGCGCATCGCGCCGACGACGACCACCGGCTTGGCCGGAAGCGGCAGGAGGTCCCAGGCGAAGGCGGTCTCCTCGATGACGTCGGTGCCCTGCACCACCACCGCACCGCCGATCTCGGGCCGCTCCAGCTCGCGAGCGAGGATGCGACCGACGTCGAGGACCTGCGCGAAGGACAGGTGCGACGCGGGCACCAGGCCCCAGTCGATCGGCTCGACCTCGGCAACCTCGCCCAATCCCGGAACCATGGCAAGCAGGTCTGCGCCGCGCAGCACCGGCACGTTCCCGGCGCCCGACGAGCGCATCGAGATCGTGCCACCGGTGAAGACGACCGCGATCCGCGCCACCTGCCGATGCTAGCCCGACCGGAACCGATGAGAATGCGACCGGCCGCCGGTCTACATGATGTGGCCGCCTGCCATGACCGGATTCATGACACGGATCGTCCGGATCTGGACGGAGGATTGGGCGCCACGGACAAGGTGAGGCTGGATCGCTAGGCTAGGACACGAATGACGAACGCGATGATCGAGGCCGTCGGCCTCCACAAATCATTCGGTGAGACGCACGCGCTGCGCGGGCTGGACTTCGACGTCCGCGAGGGCACGATCCTCGGCATGCTCGGCCCGAACGGCGCCGGCAAGACGACGGCGGTACGGATCCTCACGACCCTCACCCACCCCGACAGCGGATCGGCAACGGTCGCCGGCATCGACGTCCTCCGTCAACCGGCGAAGGCGCGCGAGCGGATCGGCGTGGCGGGCCAGTACGCGGCCCTCGACGAGCTGCTCACGGGGCGCGAGAACCTCGGCATGGTCGGTCGCCTCTACCGCGTCGACCCGAAGACCGTGAAGCAGCGCGCCGACGCGCTCCTCGAGCGCTTCGAGCTGACCGATTCGGCCGATCGGCCGGTCAAGACCTACTCCGGCGGGATGCGCCGGCGCCTCGACCTCGGCGCGGCGCTGATGGCCGAGCCCCCGGTCGTGTTCCTCGACGAGCCGACGACCGGACTCGATCCGAAGGGCCGCCTGTCGATGTGGGATCTCATCGCCGAGCTGGCCCGTGGTGGCACCACGGTGCTCATGACCACCCAGTACCTCGAGGAGGCGGATCGCCTGGCCGACGACATCGTCGTCATCGACCACGGCGTGGCGATCGCCCGCGGCACCGCCGATCAGCTCAAGCGCCAGGTCGGCGGCGAGCGCCTAGAGATCACGATCAGCGACGAGCTGCACTTGCCCGCTGCGCAGCGAGTTCTCGAGGCATTGGGCGAGGGACCCGCCTTCGTCGACGCCGAAACGCGCCACGTCAGCGTTCCCGTCGCTTCGCATGACGGCGTGCTGACACGCGTCATCCGCGAGCTCGACAGCGCCGACGTGCGCGTCGACGACATCGGCTTCCGCAGGCCGACGCTGGACGAGGTGTTCCTCACCCTGACCGGGCGGCCGGCGGAAGAGGCGTCCACCGCCGAGGAGGTGACGTCATGACCTGGTGGCTGCGCGACTCGTGGGAGATGGTCCTGCGCAACCTCATCCACATCAAGCGCACGCCCGAGCTGCTGCTCGACGTCACGCTGAGCCCGATCATGTTCGTCCTGCTGTTCAGCATCGTGTTCGGCGGCGCCATCAGCGTCGGCGCGGAGGGTGGCGCGAGCCAGTCGTACACGAACTTCCTGATGGCGGGCATCTTCGTGCAGACCGTGGCGTTCGCCGGCATCTACACCAGCGTGCTGCTGGCCAACGACCTGCAGAAGGGCATGATCGACCGATTTCGATCGCTCCCGATGGCACAGTCGTCGGTGCTCACCGGACGAACGCTGACCGACCTGCTGCGGGCCGCTCTGGCAGTGGCGATCATGTGGGTGGTGGGCCTGGCGGTCGGCTTCCGGCCGGAAGGCGGGCTCGCGGCCATCATGCTGGCCATCGGCATCATGCTGCTCTTCGGCTTCGCGCTGTCGTGGGTCGGGGTGGCCGCAGGCGCAGCGGTTCGCACGCCCGAGGCGCTGCAGGGGATCATCTTCGCCGTCGTTTTCCCGCTCACCTTCGTGAGCAGCGCATTCGTTCCCATCGAGACCCTGCCGGAGTGGCTCCGGCCGTTCGCGGAGAACCAGCCGATGACGGTCGTGGTCAACGCTGTCCGTGATCTGACGCTGGGATTGGACCTCTACAACGACACGGTGGCGGCCATCCTGTGGTCGGTGGGGATCCTGTTAGTGGGATTCCCGCTCGGGCTCTGGCTGTACAACCGGCGCACGACGCAGTAGCTCTCGGGCGCCGGTCAAATTCAACGCCTCGTCATCGCCTCCGGCGCCGGCTCCCACAGCTCGAAGCGGTTGCCCTCCGGATCGGTCGCCCAGCCAAAGCGGCCGATGCCGTCCATGGCCTGCACGTCGTCGTCGACCTTCACGCCGCCCTCACGGAGCTGGGCCAGCATCGCGTCGAGGTCACGGACCCGGAAGTTGACCATCCAGGTCTGCTCGGGGCGACCGAAGTAGTCCGTATCCGCGGCGAACGGCGACCACACCGTCGGACCCGCGGACTGCCACCAGGTTGCATCGGTCTCTTCGCTGAATGCGTCGAGGCCGATGTGCTCGGTGTACCAGCGCGCCAGCGCGTTCGGGTCGCGCGAGCGCATGAAGACGCCGCCGATGCCTGTCACTCGCTCCATCGGGCCCATCCTACGCCAGCCCCGACGCTCAGCCCGACTTCTGCTTCCTGGGCTTCGGTGCCTTCGGCGGGAGGGTGCGAACGTAGGCGGCCGCCCGCTCGACCCAGGCGCGGGCCTTGTCGGGGTCGGCGGCGACGTCTTTTGGCAGGGCGACGTACTCGCGCATCGGCCGACCGGCCATCGGCTCGAAAACGGACCATCCCGCGTCCAGGCGCTCCTGGCGCTCGTCGTCGGGAAGCCGGACGATCCACGACTCCTGGTGCAGCCCGGTGGTCATGTTGCCGCCGATGAACCCGGCCGGGTAGCCGAACATCTGGCGCTGCTCGAGGCCGTCGATGCCGGCGACCGCTGCCTCGAACCGTTCCTTGAGCTCTGGCGGCGCCTTGCGCCACGGGTCGGCAGACATCGAAGCCTCCTTGTTCACGATCGGCTCACGAGCACCGCGAAGAGGTGGTCGAAGGTCGCGTCGGGGTCGTCGCTCATGCCCGCATGCAGCGGGCCGGGCTGCACGATGGTGCTGCGCGGGGTGGTCAGCCAGTGGAAGCGCTCGGACTGGCCCATCGTCGCGAACGGCGACGCATCGAGCGTCCCGGCGGCCACCGCTTCGATGAAACGGAGCTGTTCGTCGATGGCGTCCGCGTCGCTGCCAGGGTGGACGGCATTCAACGTTGCAACGTCGAGGACGGTCCGTGCGCGGAGGTACTTGCGGGCGCGGCAGAAGAGGATGAGCCCGGCGTTGAGGAACTCCTCGCGCTCGATGTCTGGCACGACGCGCAGGACGGCGTAGTCGAACGGGCTACGCGACGGCGCCACGCTGGACCTCGATGCGGGCGCGCTCGGCCTCGGCCACCCAAGCGACGCGGGCCTCGAGCCGCGTGGCCAGGTAGCGCCGGTACGCGTCGCGCTCGCCGGCGGGACCGTCGAAGCGGTCGTCGGTCAGCCAGTCGTTGGGGATGGCGTCGACGATCGCGTCGAGCACGGCACGGTCGAGGCGGTCGGAGAGCCGTCCGTCAGCATCGGCGATCGAGGAGGCGAACGGCAACAGGACGTGCTCGGCGATGCGCCCGAACGCCCGGCGGGCGTGCTCGTCCGGATCGGTCCAGGCATGGTGGACGTAGAGCGCCGAGCCATGGTCGATGAGCCAGGTCCGATCATCGCGGACGACGAGGTTGGCGTTCCGCGGCGTGCGATCGGGGTTGATCGTCAGCGCGTCGAACCAGACGACGTCGGCGGCCCAATCTGGACCCTCGGCCGGCGGCCGGGAGATGTCGGGCGCCAGCGAGCCGGGGATGAAGCCGAGACCGATGTTGAGGCCCGTGGACCAGCCGAGCAGGTCCCTGATCTCGGCGTGCGACTCGCCGCGCGCGATCTCTTCCGGCAGCAGCAGCAGGACGAGCTCGGGGACCGGCAGGCCCAGCGCACGGCCCACCTCGCCGACCACGAGCTCGGCGATCAGCGCCTTGGCGCCGTGCCCCGCGCCGCGAAACTTGGCGACGTACTCGTGGGCGTCATCGGCCTCGACAAGCGCCGGCAGCGAGCTGCCCTCGCGCAGTGGCGTGACGTAGCGCGTGATCTCGGCCGTGCGGAGCATGCCCACGAGTGTACGTGGGCAGATGGCCGGTCAGGAGCGGGCGATGCCGCGTGCGGGTGGCACGTGGCGGGACGCCGCCGGCGCGCATGGCTGCGACTCCTGGACGATGATGAATTTCAGCGCTCAGGTTCGCCGCTCGGGGCCTTGACGCCATCGCCCGAATGCGCGGCTCGCGAGTACGTCAATCGGCCGGCCAGTCACGTGGCCGCATCAAGATCGGCGATGACGACCTCGCGCTCCCCGTCCGGGGCGAGGAAGCCGGCCAGCCGGGTGGCCTCGGCCTCGACCTCGGTGAGCTCCGCATCCGTCATGGACCGATAGAAACCGATGCGCACGGTGATGTCGCCCTTGCGGCGCTCCGGTTGCCAGGTGCCGGCCACGAAGCCGTCGACGAGGACCGAGCCGTGCCACCAGGGACGGCCCTTGAAGGCGGGATCCCCCATGCGACTCCGGTCGTCGTGCGAGAGCAGCAGATTGTCGAACTCGGGCAGGAGCCGAACCGGCGCCGGCGTCTCGGGGTCCGGCAGCGGGGCGTCGGGCACGTCGAAGAGCTCTCGACCGGCCTCGTCGCGGAACGTCCGCAGCCGCGGCCGCAGCCGCTCGAGGACGTCCCGAATGCCAGTGAGCCACGACCAGACGCCGACGTCCCGTGCCGTCGCCGGCCCGAACGCCGCCAGGTAGCGCAGCACGAGGTCGTCGAGTGACGGGTCGGCGGCGAGGGGCTCGCCGAGCCAGCGCTCGACGGTCTCGAGCACCGGCTGCCCGCCCCGCCCCCACAACCCGCGCGGCGGGACCTGCACGACCGGCACGAGCCAGCGCATCGCGTACCCCAGCGACGACGCGTCGCGATCCGGCCAACGCTCGGCGAGGCGTTTTCCGATCGCGCCGCCCGTCTGTGGGCGCTCGGCCAGCAGCTCGAGGCTGGCGCCTACGACCTCGTCGATGTCGAGGCCGGCCAGGGCCTTCGCGAACGGACTGTAGCGCCACTGACGCGCGGCGACCGGCTGGAGCAACGGCCGGATCTCGAGGCAGTCGCGGGCCGAGACGAGGTGGATCGTCGTGCGCAGGAGCATGACCACGCGCACGGCACGACGCGCCTGGATGTCGCTCGAAAGCTCCCCCGGGATCGAAGCCCTCGATCCGCGACCAGAGGGCGGTGTACGGGTCGGTCGGCACCTGCGCCTGCATCCCGACCAGGCGCTCCATCACGGCGATCGCCGACGCGCGCTCGCGCCGGAGCAGCATCTGGCGCTCGAGGATGGCGCGGTTCAGCTGGCGCCGGTTGAGGACCGGCGCTGTCATGCGTCGGGCTGCCAGATGGCGAGGTCGTGCCCGAACACGACGCGGTACGGCTCGAGGTCGAGCATCCGGGGCAGCCATTCGGGGTACGCGGGCGGCTCCTCGTAGCCCTCGGACGCAAGGCGATACGCGGTGACGGCGCGCGCGAACCCGGAGGCATCGCGGAAGACCTGGCCAGCCAGCACGAGCAGGCCGGCATCGGTCTCGACCGCGACCGACTGGTGGCCGGGTGAGTGGCCGGGGGTGGGGATGACGCGGACGCCGGCAAGCGGCTCGTGCTCGCCCTCGCGCACGTCCCAACGACCCTGCTCGAGGTCGACGTCGGTGGCGACGGTGTAGTCGGGGTCTCGAGCCGCCTCCAGCTCGGCGGGCTGCACGAGGATCGGAGTGCCGCGGAAGTGGACGTTGCCCCCCGCATGATCGGCGTGGAGGTGGCAGTTGATGACGAGATCGATATCGGCCGGCTTGAGCCCGGCGCCGGCGAGGGCATCGACGATCGGGGTGCGCGTGAACCGCATCTCCGCCACGTCCTCGGGCGGGAGGTGCTCGGCGAGGCCGGTGTCGACCAGTACGGTGGCCTCGGGATGGCGCACGACCCAGGCGTTGACGACGACCCGCTCCCCCGGCGCGACCGATTCTGGCGCCAGGAAACCACCGACGAGCATCCGGGTGACCATCGCGGACGTCATCGGCCGATGATCGCACCGTTTGCTACGCTCCGGCCCGATGGCGATCCGCCCGACCTTCGCCGACCTCTTCCCGAAGCCGAAGCCGGTCATCGCCATGGCCCACCTGCCGGCGCTGCCGGGAACGCCACGGCACGAGGCCGGAACCAGCCTCGACGAGCTCGTCGAGCACGTCCGGACCGATCTCGACCACCTGCTGGCCGGCGGCGTCGACGCCGTCCTGTTCTGCAACGAAGACGACCGGCCTTATCGCCTCACGGTCGGCCCCGAGATCCCGGCCACGATGGCGGCCGTCGTCGCCGAGCTGCGGCCGCGTGACCGTCCCTTCGGCGTCGACGTCCTCTGGGATCCCCTCGCGGCGATGGCACTGGCGCGGGCCACCGGCGCCGCCTTCATGCGCGAGGTGGTCACCGGAGCCTACGAGAGCGACATGGGGCTGTGGGCGCCCGATGCCGCGGAGCTGCTGCGCTACCGCCACGCGATCGACGCCGACGGCGTGCTGGTCTTCGGGAACATCACGCCCGAGTTCGCCAGCCCGCTCGGGTCGCGATCGGTCGCGGATCGAGCGCGTAGCGCGGTCACTTCCTCGCTGCTCGACGCTGTGCTCATCGCCGGACCCATGGCCGGTGCGGAGCCGGACATCGCCGCGCTGGAGGAGGCGAGGGAGGCCGTGGATGGGCGGGTGCCGGTCCTCATGAACACTGGCGCCCGTTCCGACAACATCGGCCGCTTCCTCGAGGTCGCCGACGGCGTCATCGTCGGGTCCGGGCTCAAGATCGACGGCGGTACGTGGAACCCCGTCGACCCCGACCGGGTTGCCACCTTCATGGAAGCGGTCAGGGCTGCCCGCCGCTCCTGATCGTCGTGGCGGTCGCGCACGCCGTCTCGGCCTCCAGCCAGCGGAGGAGCCCCGCGACGGCCGTCGCCGGGGGCACCGCGTCGGTGTCGATCACGCGATCGGCCACCGATGCATACAGCGGTTCGCGCTCGGCCAGCGTGGCCGACATCCAGGCGACGGGGTCGGCATCCAGCCACGGCCGATGCTCGGCGCCGGCCGCCCGCTCGGCCAACGCATCGGCGGAAGCTCGTAGCCATACGACGATCCCACCACCGCCAAGCGCCTCACGATCGGCTTCGCTGAGGATCACGCCTGCGGCCACGCCCACGATCGCCGGGGCGGGGAGCGCCAGCCCGGCGGCCAGCGCATCGGACTCGGCGCTTCGCATCGCCGCCTCGCCCCGCTCGGCGAGGAGCCGGCGCGGGTTCGCGCCGTGCGCGCGTTGGACCAGCTCATCGTTGTCGGCGTACGGCCATCCGGCGGCATCGGCCAAGAGCCGACCGATCGTCGACTTGCCGCTCCCCATCATCCCGACCAGCAGGACGCGGCACGGGCCCGCGAGCGTCACCCCCGCCGGCGGTCGAGCTCGTCCAGCCAGGCCTCGAGCCGCGGCGTGTGCTCGGCGAGGTGATCCGGCCCGGCCTTACGGACCCAATACGCCGCCTCCGGCGTCACCTCGGGCAGTTGCGCCCAGGCGCTCAGCAGCTCGCCATGCGCGGCCGCCGCCTGGAGGTGCACCGTCTTGAGCGGGACGTCGCGCATCGCCTCGAGGAATCGGGCGTTCTCGGCATCGACATCGATCTCACCCTCGCGATACGTGCCGGCCGCGATCTGGCGCAGCATCGTTGCCCCGCGTGCCATCCACGTGCCGAGGTGCGCGACCGCGTCCTTTGCGGTCCAGCCCTCCTCGAAGTAGCCGCGTTGCTCCGCGTTCTCGGGCGTCAGCCGATCGATCAGGTGATGCAGGTGATTCCACGCCTCGGCCTCGCCAGGGAGCTCGCGCTCGTTCACTGGAACCTGCTGCTGGGTCATGTCGTGATGGTAGTGCGGACCGCAAGCGTCCCGGTCGCATACTGGATCGATGAAGCCGTCGCGCTGGCGCTGGGACAACGTCCCGGTTCCAGAGGCGCATGTTGCGGCGCTCGGAGTTGCCAGCCTCGCCTGGCTCGCGTGGCTAGGCTGTCCGACGGGACGCCGTCCCACGCACGGAGGATTGGCCTCGTGACCCTCGACCCTGAGCAGGTCAACTGGCTGGCCGTGGTCCTCAGCGGCCTCGTCTACTTCGTACTTGGCGCGGTGTGGTACTCGCCGTTGCTCTTCTCCGGCCCGTGGCAGCGCTCGATCGGATGGGATGCCGAGCGCACGCCACCGGAGATGAACCCGGTGACATACGTCGTTCCCCTGCTGGCGTATCTCGTCATGGCAGCGGCGGTCGCAGTGCTGGCGGAAGGTGCTGGGCTCCGATACGCTCGCCGAGGGGATCGTGCTGGGGCTCGTCGTCGGCGTCGGCCTCTCGCTGATGCACACGCTCGTCGACGCGACCTTCGATCCCAACAAGCCGCATCCCTGGCTGTGGTTCGCGATCAATGGCGCGTACCACGCGATCGGTCTCATCATCGTGGCCGTGACCGTCTCGGTGTGGGTCTAGCGCGGACCGACATTCCGAGCCTGAAACCGGTAGGGCGGAGGGGTTCGACCGGTGTTCAACCATGTGGTGAACATCCACCGCGGACCACGCTGTCACGGCGCTGCCCGGTCGGCCGCTATGGCCCGTTGACGAACCCCGACGTGTCCACCACCTCGAAGTCCGAGCCGCGCAGCGACTTCAGGTCGTTGAGCTGATCGTCACTCCAGCGGGTGTCGGAGGAGCCGCTGAAGAACCACGGCGAGCCGTTGTCGGCCAGGATCATCCCGTACTCCTTCATCGCGGTCAGGATGACGCGGGCCTGGGGGCCGAAGCCGCTGACGTCGAAGTCGGCCTTGAGGCGGACGCGGAGCCCCATCGGCGGCAGCCACGGACCGTTGCCATCGCCGGCGTGGTGTCGCGCCGGATAGATGTGCGCGTCGCGCGTGTCCGGCGCGGTGAAGCGGATGGCGTGCTCGATCGCCCCGGCCGCGACCTCCTCGTAGCGGACCAGCCCGGGCAGGATCGGCAGTCCCGCCGCGTCTGCGCTCGTCCAGCCGTTCGGTCGCAGCGCGTTCGAGCCCAGGTCCCAGGTCGCACCCGACCCGGCGTGCCACCGGCCGCCGCTGCGACGAGCGGCAAAGAGCTCGTACAGCCGGCAGGCCTCGACGTCCCACATCAGGATGTGGCGGTCGCCGCCGCCCTCGATACGCGGCGACGGCGGAATCGGGTACGCCACGTGGTCCGATTCGTCGTCGTAGTCGAAGCTGACCGTCGAGCGCGGCGTCGCCTCGGTCACAACGTTGATCGGGATCCCGTAGCCGAGGTACTCGCCGAAGTCGGGATGCAGGTCCTCGCCCGCGCCGATCGTGGCGACCATCGTCGCCGAGTTCGATGCCACCGGCAGCGCGTCGACTCGGCGATTCCAGACGTTCGACGCCGGAAGCAGCGTGCACGACGGTGGCGGTCCCGAAGCCGTCAGCGCGCGATGGAGCAGCGCTGCCATCTGGCCCCGCGTCACCCCGGTGCCCGGGCAGATAGCGCCCTTGGCCACAGCCGTGGGTGATGCGCGATTCGGCGAGGCGGTTGATGTTCGTCTGGTGCGAGGAGCGGTCGTCATCGGCAAACCAGTCGCGGGTGGCGAGTGGAAGGTTGAAGGCGCGCGCGAGGAAGCTTGCCATCTGCCCTCGCGTGACCGTCGCCTTCGGACAGAATCGCGTCGCAGTGCACCCCGTGGTGATCCCCGCGGCCGCGATCCGGTTGATCGCGTCCTCGTGCTCCGTGCCGTTGTCGTCCGTGAAGGCATCGACCCCGGTCGGATCCAGCTCGAGCGCGCGCGCGAGGAAGGTCGCCATCTGACCTCGCTTGACCAGCCCGTCCGGGCAGAACTTGCCCCCGCCGCAGCCTTCGGTCAGGCCGGCCTGGCGCAGCCACTCGATGTCGTCCTCGAACCGATGGCCGGCAACATCGGTGAACGGCGGCACCTCGCCCGCCGCGATCGTCGCCGGCACGACCAGCGAGAGGATCAGCGCGAGCGCCAGGGACCGATGGAAGGGCCGAGACACGCGCTCATTACGGCGCGCGACCCGACGACGCGCACTCCCCCAAGGGTCATATGCGTGCGGAGCCCGATCGGCGGCCAGGGCCGGAACGCCGAAGGCGGGCGCTCCGCATCGGTCACGTGCGGATCAGCACATGCGATCAGCGAATGCCGGTGTCGTAGCCGAGAGAGACCTCGGTTGTCAGCCCGGCCAGGACCGATACAACTGCCGGCTCCGGCGCGGACATCAGCCCTTCGACCGCCCCCGCGGTCACGACGTAGTCTCCGGCGGGCAGGGCCAGGGTCAGACGACCATCCGCGTCGGTCTCGCCCTGAGCGACAGCGGCCCCACCCCTTTCGACGTGCGTCACAACGATCGGTGCGCCGGAGACGGGCCGCGGGGCGCATTCCGGATCCGGGGGATCCGTCTCGACCGCACACGTCGGTCCGGCCATCGCCACGACGATGATCGCGCCCTCCTCGGCGGGATCTGCAGGATCACAGGCGATCAGCAGGACGACGACGGCAGCGAGGCCGATGATGAGTTTCATGCAGCTGGCGATCCCCTGCCCTCCGGGTACCGGATCCGGTCGACTCGGCGTGGGACGACGGCCTCGGCCAGCTCCCAGCGGCCGTCACGCTCGACCTCGAGGCGGCGGAAGGCAGCCGGGATCCCTCGCGCGGTCATGATGTCCGGCGAGTCCATCAGCTGGAAATGGAGGTGTGGCGCGGTCGAGTTGCCGGTGTGGCCCACACGGCCGATCAGCTCGCCTGACGTCACCGCCTGGCCGGCCTTCACCGCCACCGACCCCGTGGTCAGGTGCGCGAACGCGGCGAACGTGTCGCCGGATCGGGCGAGCACGAAGTTCCCGACGACCGACCGCAGCTTGCTCGGGTCGAAGGTGAGGGCGTTCTTCAGGACGATCCCGATCTCGCGGATCGGGACGATCCTCGTTCGCTCCGGCCAGCCGTCCTGTGCATCGACGATCTCGCCGTCGAAGGGCATGTGCACCGGCTGCCCCCACGCATATGCCTCCCGGATCGGGAAGCCGAGCAGGTTGCTGCGCAGGCCGCCGGCCGGATGGACATGCCAGCCCTTGCGCCGGTCCACCCGGATGAAGTCGTAGGCGAAGCGCTGGCCGAGCATGTCGGTCCCGTGGCTCGGAATCCGGTCAGCGGGCGTGTTGAACGCCGTCCACTCTCCCCGCAGCGGGAAGTCGACCAGCTCCGCGTTCTCGAGCTCGCTCGTCACGCACCGATCGTAGAGGCTGGTGATACCGTCGGTGGAGTCATGCTCTTCGAGCAGCTCGACTTCATCTACATGCCCAGCGGCGATGTTGCGGGCGACGCGCGCCACTTCACCGACGTGCTGGGGGCACGTGTGGTCTTCGCGGTCGAGGGCATGGGCACGCGCGTGGCGATGGTCGAGCTCACCGACCAGCCGCCGCGACTCCTGCTGGCCGGGCACCTCGAGGGCGAACGTCCGATCCTCGTGTACCGCGTCGCCGACCTCGAGCGCGCGATGCACCAGCTGGAGGCACGCGGTTGGCAGCGTGGCCACATGCTCGAGATCCCGCACGGCCCGGTGTGCACCTTCGAGACATCCGGTGGTCATCGGCTTGCTGTGTACCAGCTGACGCGGCCGCAGGTTGCGGAGCAGTTCGCCGGCCGCCGGGACTTCTAGATCGAGGACGACCGATGGCGACCTACACCGTGAATCGGCGGGCGGTGGCGCACGCACGGAGGCTCATCGACGCGCGGCAGTACGTGCTGAACAGCGACTGGGGAGAGGTCCAGCCCGGAGCCGACGACGAGAACGCCGTGCTCGAGAAGCGGTCCTGGGACGACTATTCGGCCTGGCACCTAGGACTGACCAAGGGCGCGACGGACGAGACCAAGGCTCGCTACGCGTTCGTGTTCGGCGACTTCCGGCGGGTGCATCGATCCGGGATTATCGCCGCGCACTATCGCGCGGCCGAGTGGCGCCACAAGGAGATCGAGCTGGCCGCCCATCGATTGCTCCAGTACCTCGACCGCAAGACCGGCCTGATCCCCGGTTAGCGCCGATCTAAGAGGTGCGGATCACGACCAGCTGATCGGCGGCGGACTCGGCGCCCCAGACCTCCCCTTCGCGCCCGAGCATCTGGCGGACCTCGGCCGGCTGGCTCTCCGCCGGGAAGCTCATGAACGTCTCTGTGCCCGGGTCGAAGCGGAGGATCGCGTTGGCCGTGAAATCGGTCAGCCAGACGATGTCGGCCTCGTCCACGTAGACCGAGTAGGCCTGCGGCGCATCGCCGGGCAGTCGCCACTCCCGCCACTCCTCGGTCTCGGGGTCGTACAGGCCCACCTGCCCGGCGTTCCACTCGCTCACCCAGAGACGGCCCTGCGAGTCAGCCCAGACGCGGCGCAGACCGGCGCCGGCGGTGGGTGGATCGATGACCCGCACCTCCCCGGTGGAGCGGTCGATCTCGCCGAGGTAGCTGCCGGCGAGCGAGCTGTAGTAGATCTCGCCCCCTGGCGTGGCGGTGATGCCGTACGGTCCCAGCCCGCGCGGGGCGGCGAAGACCTCGACCGTTCCGACCGCCGAGTCGAGGCGGCCGTACCAGCCGGCCTGCCCGGTGAACCACAGCACGCCATCGCCATCGAAGGCGGCCGTGTTCAGGTTGGCGTCGGGGGCCGATGCCGGCAGCGGATAGACGTCGACCGCTCCCGATTCAGGGTCGACGCGGACGATGGCATTGAGGCCACCGTCGGTGATCCACGGTGCGCCGTCCGGCCCGACGATCACGCCGTGCGGCCGCGACCCGGTGCCGAGCGCGACTTCTCGAAGCTCGCCGGTGTCCGGGTCGAGCCAGCCGAGCTCGCCGCTGTCCTGGGCGGTGTACCAGACGCCACCATCGGTCGCCGGGGCGACGTCGTGCGGTCCGGAGCCGGCGGGCAGCGGAAAGGTGGCGACCACGAACGTCGGCTCCCCGGGCGTGGGCGACGGCGACGGACTTTCGATCGCCGTCGGAGCGACCGTGTCGCTTGCCGACGGCTCGCGCGTGGCGGTCACGATCGGGAGCGTCGGGGAAGGCGACGCCGGAGCGGCGCATGCGGAGACTGCCGCCACGAGCACGAAGCACACGAGACCGATGCGTCTCATCTCACTCACAAGGTACGCGCATGGTCACGAACGACTGGCCGCAGGGCATTGGTGTGGAGTACAACTCTCGCAGCGGCCGCGATTCGGCGGCCGGCACCCGAACGAACGGAGGCAGTCTCGATGCCCAAGTTCATGGACGTCCATCACGGGATGCATGGCGTGACCCCGGAAGCCCTCCAGGCGGCCCACCAGGCCGACCTCGATATCCAGGACGACGAGGGCGTCGATTTCCAGCGCGCCTGGGGCGATCCCGACTCCGGCATGGTGTGGTGTATCTCCGAGGCGCCGAGCGCCGACGCGGTCCAGCGCATCCACGAGCGTGCGGGACACCCGGCCACGGAGGTTTATCCCGTCCCCGTCGAGGTTTAGTACGGCGTCAACCGGCCGGCCGCTCCCCCACCTGCAGTCCTGGACCGGACCCGGGCACCAGGCGCAGCGGTCTCCGAGGATGGAGGCCAGCGGCGCGCTGCCAGTCCGCCATCTCCTCGAAGCTCCACAGGCCTGATCGGCTCGTGAGCGCGAAGTAGAGGTCGTAGAAGAGGTCGAACGCGCTTGCGCGGCCGGGCGATTCGGGTCGCATCAGGTCGCCGATCACCAGCAGTCCGCCCGGTCGCAGCGCTCGTGCGCACCGGGCCGTGAGCGCGCGATTCATCTCCTCGTCGAAGTGGTGGACGAGGCTGAACATGAGGATGAGGTCGTAGGCCTCGCTGCCGAGGTCCTCGGCGAGCGCATCCCCGACCCGGTGCACGACGCGATCGCCCATCCCCTCCGCCGCCAGCAGCGGCGCGGCCTGCTCGACGGCTTCCGGCAGATCCAGCACCTCCGATCGCAGCTGGGGGTACTTGCGACACACCGCCACCGACAGGTACCCGTGCGAGCCGCCGATGTCGAGCATCCGCGTCGCGTTCGGCGGCATCGGCAGGCGCCGCACGAGGAACCCCGCGATGACGCCGGCCTGCGCGCGCATGCCGCGCTGGTACAGAGCCCAGTCGTCGCCGCTCATCGAGCCGTGGACGTCGAGGGGGTGTCCGTCGCGGACGAACGCCTCCAGCCCTTCGATCCACTCCCACTCGAGGAACTTCATGAGCACCATGTCGCGGACCGATGCGTCGCTGCCGGAGAGCAGCCACTTGCGGGCCGTGCGCTTCAGCGCATACGCGCCATCCGCCGATCGGCGCAGGTACCGCATGCCGACCAGCAGGTCGAGCAGCTTCTCGGCAGCCCGGGCGTCGAGCCCGCACCGCTCGGCGACGGCGGTCGCGGAACGAGGTCCATCGGCCAGAGCGTCGAACATGCCGACCTTCGTCGCCACCATCAGTGCCCGCCCGAAGCCTACGCCGTACGGCTCGAGCATCGGTGTCGGCACGAGACCCGAGGCCATGCCGATCCGCTCCACGGGGTTGTCGGCGATCACTCCGAACCGCATGGTCAGTCCTCCGCTTGATGGCGCGGCGACTCTACATCGGCGATAGGCTTGCTGGCGATGTCCGAGCTCGACCCGTCAGATGTGGCCGATGCGATCCATCGCGAGATCTCGGCGCTCGACGATCAGTCCGCGGCACCCGTGCGCCAGGTCCTTCGGGAATGGTCGCGCCGCCTGCGGAGCGCGCCCGGCGCCGACGTGCTCGCCGTCGCCGACGGCCTGGTGCCACGCCAACGATGGGTGGCCTACGAGCTCGTCGACGGCCACCGAGGTGCGCGCGAAGCGTTGGACCTCGCGTGGGTCGAGCAGCTCGGGCGCGGGATCGACTCGTGGGTGGCCGTCGACACCTTCGGCCGCTTCATCTCGGGCATGGCCTGGCAGCGCCGGCAGATCCCGGACGACGCGGTCGAGCGATGGGCGATATCGGCCGATCGCTGGTGGCGTCGGGCGGCGCTCGTCTCGACGGTGCCGCTCAACCTGCGCTCGGCAGGCGGCACCGGCGACGCCCAGCGGACCCTGCGCATCTGCCGTCTCCTCGTCGCCGATCGCGACGACATGGTCGTCAAGGCGATGTCGTGGGCGCTTCGCCAGCTCGTGGTGTGGGATGCCGGCGCCGTGCGCTCGTTCATCGAAACCGAGAACGTCGCGGCTCGAGTCCGCCGCGAGGTCACGACCAAGCTCGAGACGGGGCGCAAGCATCCGCCCAGGTCACGCGCCCGATCGTCGAGCCGAGAGACGACGTTCGACGGCTAGCCGGCTGCCCGCGTCTGCCTCGAAGTCGAAGCTCCATGCCCAGATCGTAGCCTGCGGGGCGTCGATGGTTGACATCTTACGGCGTACGAATTAGGCTGCGGCTCTCCTCTTACAGCGTACGAACGGGAACCGATGAAGGCGATCGTCAAGCACCGATACGGGTCCCCCGACCTCCTCCGCCTCGAGGAGGTCGACAAGCCGGCGCTCAGCGCCGACGACGCCATCCTGGTGCGCGTCCGCGCGACCTCGCTGAACGCCCACGACTGGCACATGCTGCGCGGCAAGCCGTACCTCGCCCGCCTCGGCGAGGGCCTGCGCGCGCCGAAGGAGAAGCACTTCGGCCTCGACGTCGCCGGCATCGCCGAGGAGGTCGGCCCGGAGCGGACGGACATCAAGCCCGGCGACGCGGTCTACGGCTCCCGCTTCGGCGCCTTCGCCGAATACGTGAGCAGCAAGAACATGGTGCCGATTCCGGCCGGCCTTACATTCGAGCAGGCCGCGGCAGTGCCGACCGCCGGAATGACCGCGCTCCAGGGCCTTCGCGACAAGGGCGCGCTCGAGGTCGGCGAGCGGGTGCTCGTCAACGGCGCGGGCGGCGGCGTCGGATCGTTCGCGGTTCAGATCGCTAAGGCGCTCGGCGCCCACGTGACGGCCGTGACCAGCGCGAAGAACGTGGAGATGGCCGGCTCGATCGGGGCGGACGAGGTCGTCGACTACACGCGGGACGACTTCACGCGCGGCGCCGCTCGCTACGACCTGATCCTCGACGTCGGCGGCAATGCCCGCCTCTCGGCCATGCGTCGCGTGCTGACGTCGAAGGGCCGGATCGTGATGGTTGCGCCGCAGCCGGGCCAGTGGATCGGGCCGATCGCACGCATTGCCGGCGCGGTCATCACCTCGCGCCTCGGGAGCCGGCCGGCCGCCGCATTCCTCGCCAACGTCAACCGCGACGACCTTCTGACGCTGAAGGAGCTCACCGAGGCCGGCAAGGTGCGCCCGGTCATCGATCGGACCTATCGGTTCGACCAGATCCCCGAAGGGATCCGCTACCTGGAGTCCGGGGCCGCGGCAGGGAAGGTCGTCGTCACCGTCTAGGGTCAGACACCGAAGTCGCCACCCCCGAAGTCGCCGAAGTCCCCGAAGCCGCCGTCGCCGAGATCACCGCCTCCGATGTCGCCACCCCCGGCGTCGCCGGCGTCCGAATCCGCGGTGCCGGCATCCGTTTGCGAGCCCTCGACCGCACCCGCGTCGTTGTCGAAGAAGGCGCCTGCGATCGCGGTACCGACGAATGCCCCGGCCAGCGTCGAGAGAAACATCCCGCCCAGACCCGGGCCCTGGACGCCGGCGAACGTGCGCTCCATCGTTCCGGGCTG